>NZ_SPUW01000002.1 GCF_004959925.1 Pseudooceanicola onchidii
TCAGAGCCTCGCTCCGTCGTTCCGTCTGGCGTCCCGTTGTGCGCCTCAGCGCCGCCGGTGAGGGGGTATTTACGGATGGGGGCCGGGGTCCGCAAGGGCTTTTCTGCGGGAACCGTCATCTTTTTTTCAAAAAAGTGGATAGCCGTTTATAAACAGACACTTAAGGCAGTATTTTTTCTTGATGTGAGCGTTAACCAAGGCTCACTTGGCCTCTCCTTTGCGTGAGCACCCCCCAGATTTTGGGTTACCCACAGGGTTACCCCCAAGAGGGGCCAGAATCCGGTCCGACTCTTCCCTTGGGGAACCCGATTCACGCGAGTCGGACGGGCCGATTCAGGCGAGTCACCCCGTGAGACACGAAAACGCCCGCGACAGGCGCGGGCGTTTCGATCGGGACCGGGCTTGGGGCCTTAGCGGCGCCGGAAGACCGGCAGACGCAGGGCAAGCAGCCCGAGGATCGCGGCCATGTAGATCAGCGGCTCGATCTGGAAGCCCTTCACCAGGAGGATGAAGTGCAGCGCCCCCAGCACCACGGAGACATAGACAAGCTTGTGCAGTTGCCGCCACCTGGGCCCGAGCTTGCGGATCGACCAGTTGTTCGAGGTCAGCGCCAGCGGGATCAGCAGAACGAAGGCCCCCATGCCGATGGTGATATAGGGACGCTTGAGGATGTCGGCCCAGATCTGCGACGGGATCTGCACGTCGAGAACCAGCCAGATCAGAAGGTGCCCCATTATATAGAAGAAGGCGAGCAGCCCGATGGCGCGCCGGAACTTGAGCAGGTTCACCCCGGCGAAGCGGCGCAGGGGCGTGATGCAGAGGCTGGCGATCAGCAGCCAGAGCGCCCATTCCCCCATCTGGTGTTCCATCGCCTTCACCGGGTCGACCCCCAGCCCGCCGGTGAGCCCGGCAATGAACAGCCAGACCGGCGGCACGGCCCCCAGTATATAGAGAGGCCAGGCCGGGATCTTTCGGGCGGTCTGGTTGACGGCCTGAATGGCACGGTCCCGCAGGCCGGGTGTCGCGGCTGTATCAGTCATGGCTTAGAAGTTCTTCTTGAGGTCCAGACCGTCGTAGAGGCTGGCGACCTCTTCGGCGTAGCCATTGAACATGTCGGTCTCGCGCCGCGACCCGAACAGACCCGACCCGATCACCCGTTCGGTGGCCTGCGACCAGCGCGGGTGGCTGACCTCGGGGTTCACGTTGGAATAGAACCCGTACTCCTGCACGTTGGCATCCTTCCACGATATGAAGGGTTCGTCGGTCTGCAGGGTGATGCGCACGATCGACTTGATGGACTTGAAGCCGTACTTCCACGGCACGACCAGCCGCAGCGGCGCGCCGTTCTGGCCCAGCAGGTCCTTGCCGTAGATGCCGGTCGCCATCAGGGTCAGCGGATGCATCGCCTCGTCCAGGCGCAGGCCTTCGCGGTAGGGCCAGTCGAGCACGGGGTAGCGCAGGCCCGGCATTTCCTCGGGGCGCATGACCGTTTCAAAGGCCACGTGTTTCGCGCCGGACTGCACGCCCGCACGCTCAAGCAGGCTGGCCAGGGTGAAACCGTTCCAGGGGATGACCATCGACCAGGCCTCGACGCAGCGGAAGCGGTAGATCCGTTCCTCGATCTGGGCGTTGGCGATGATGTCCTCAAGCTGGTAGTCGCCGGGGTTGTCGACCATGCCGTCGATCTTGACGGTCCAGGGTTCGGTGGTCAGCGCACCCGCGTACTTGGCGGGGTCGGTCTTGGACGTCCCGAACTCGTAGTAGTTGTTATAGTTGGTGATGTCCTCGTAGGGGTTCGGCTCGAGCCCCTCGGGCGCGGCCAGGGCGGGCCCGGCGATAGAGCCCAGGCCCAGACCGGCGGCCCCCGCGATCAGCTGACGTCGGTTGAGGTACATGTCCTCGGGCGTGACGTCGTTGTCCTTGAACCGGCTTTTCCAGATAGGTGCCATGGGGGCCTCCGCTGTGTGTCTTTGTTACAGGTACGCAGCAGACCGGCAAAAGGTTACATCACGATGCGCCAGATCACCGGATTGGCACCGCCTGTAACATTTCCGGGGCCGCGCCCCTAGATATGCGCCTTGTTCACGTCGCCCGCATCGGTCGGCGGACGCAGCTTCGACAGAAGGACGCTTTCACCATTGGCCTGCACCACCCGGACGTGATGGCGGCGCATCCGGCGAGGTTCGTTGACGCCGACCGAATGGGCGATCGTCTCGACCTCCTTGTTGATCTGCTTGGCGAAGTTGGCGACCTTCTTGTACTTCTGTTCCGCCACCAGCCCGCGCTGCAGGTGCTTCTGGTGCGTGGTGATGCCGGTCGGGCAGGTGTTCTTGTTGCACTTGAGCGCCTGGATACAGCCAAGCGAGAACATGAACCCCCGCGCCGAGGTGACGAAATCCGCGCCCGCGCAGATCGCCCAGGCCACGTCGGACGGGTTCACCAGCTTGCCGCTGGCGATGATCCGGATGCGGTCGTGCAGGCCGAACCGGTCGCGCAGGTCGGCAACGCGCAGCAGGGCCTCGCGCAGGGGCATGCCCACCAGGTCGATCAGCGGCATGGGCGCGGCGCCGGTGCCGCCTTCGCCGCCGTCGATGGTGATGAAGTCGGGGGCGTGGATCGCGCCGCGTTCAAGGATCTGCTGGAACAGCGCCTCGAAGGTGTCGGACGATCCGATGACGGTCTTGAAGCCCACGGGCTTGCCGGTGACACGGCGGATGTGGGCGATCTGGTCCAGCAGCTCGGCGAAATTGCGGATCTCGGGGTGCCGGTTCGGAGAGATGCTGTCCTGCCCCACGGCGATCCCCCGGATCGCGGCGATTTCGGCGTTCACCTTTTCACCGGGCAGGATACCCCCCTTGCCGGGTTTGGCCCCCTGCGCCATCTTCAGCTCGAACATCTTCACTTCCGGCTTTTCCGCCATCTCGCGCAGCTTGTCGTCGCTCAGGTTGCCGTGTTCGTCGCGCACGCCGTATTTCGCCGTGCCGATCTGGTAGACGATGTCGCAACCGCCGGTCAGGTGATAGGGCGACAGCCCCCCTTCCCCGGTGTTCAGCCAGATGTTGGCCAGCTTTGCGCCGCGGCTCAGCGCCTCGACCGCGGGGCGGGAAATCGCGCCATAGCTCATGCCCGAGATGTTGAAGATCGACGGCGCATCGTAGGGCTCCTTGCAATAGGGCCCGATGGTCAGCGGCCGGGTCATCGCCGCCTGGTCGTCCAGCGGCGGGAAGGATGCGTTGACGAAGATCGGCGTGCCCGGGATCGACAGGTTGCGCGTGGACCCGAAGGCCACGGTGTTTCCCTTGCCGTCCGCCGAATGGTAGATCCAGTCGCGCTGCGCCCGGTTGAACGGCATTTCCTCGCGGTCCATCGCGAAGAAGTACTGACGGAAGAATTCCCCCAGGGTCGAGAACAGGTACCGGAACCGCCCGATCACCGGGTAATTGCGCCGGATCGCGTCGTTGGTCTGTGTCCTGTCCAGGATGAACAGCACGATCGTCGTGGCCGCCACAAGGCCGATGACCAGCAAGAAAAGCAGCGCCAGGTATTCAAGCGCCGATCCGACGAACCCCATTTCATATTCCTTCGGTGCGATGTGTCACATGTCGTGTCCGCGCCAGATTGGAGGTATAGTGATCACGCGGCAAGACAAACCGCATCTGCCCCGAGGAGGTAACACCATGACGACACGCCGCCCGTTTGCCCTGGCCCTTTCCCTTTGCCTTGCGGCCACGCCCGGCCTGGCCCGGGACATGGTGACCTACACCACGGACCAAAGCTTTGATGACGTCACCTTCGGACTGGAAAACGCGATCCTCGACGAAGGCCTGGTGATCGATCATGTCAGCCACACCGGCGAGATGCTGGAACGGACCCGCGCCGATGTCGGGTCGGACGTGGTGATCTTCGACGAGGCCGACGTCTATTCCTTCTGTTCGGCCAAGCTGTCGCGCGAGGTGATGGAGGCCGACTGGCAGAACCTGATGTTCTGCCCCTACACGATTTTCGTCGCGGTCCGTCACGACACCCCGGACGAAACCATCATCGGCTTCCGCAGCTATCCCGAAGGCGAGATGCAGAAGATCGAGGCGCTGCTGGACGGTATCGTCAAAGCCGCCATCGGGGCCGAGTAGGGCGCGGCGGACGCGCCAACCTTCGTCCATCATTTACGTTGAATCTGCGGCTGCCACTGGCCGCATACACACAGCCCTTCGTCGCGATCCTGTCGACGACCGGCTGAGACCGGTTGAGACCGGTTGAGACCGGGACATTGCCCGGAGCAAATCCATTTCTGCAATTGGAATCTTGACGCAAAGACAACGCCTTTCGTAGAAAGGAGTTAATTTGGTTTATCACGCAAACATCTAATCGACATCTATTGGGGGAGATTTCGACAATGGCCGATTTCTATGGCGATAATCTTGGCAACAATATCACCGGAACCTCGGGCGACGACCGGATCTTCGGCGGCGCCGGGAATGACACCCTCAGCGGTGAGGGCGGGTCAGACCAGCTGTACGGCGGATCGGGCGATGACAGCATCAATCCCAGCGCTACGGACAACGCCGATTTCATCCAGGGCGGACTGGGCAACGACACGATCAACTTTGCCGGGGCGACGTCGGGATACTACGAAGCCTCCTACGACGATCTGAACGGCCCGATCAGCGTTACGCTTGATGGTGTGGCCGGGACCGGGACCGTGACGTCGGCGGGCGAAGGCACCGACACGCTCCTCAATGTCGACGTGCCGCTGGATTATGAAAACTTCGGTCTCTTCGGGACGGATGGCGACGACACCTTCAACCTGTCGATCGGCGGCAACCAGTGGATGCTGGTGGCAGGCGGGGCCGGCAACGACAGCTTCACCCTGTCGGGCTTCATCCGGCTGGCCTACAATTACAGCAGCGGCGCCGTCGTCGCGGACCTGAACGCGGGCACGATCACGCAGGATGGCTACACCGACACTGCGAGCGGCCGCGTCAACGAACTGCAGGCCGGGGACGGCAACGACTCCCTGCTGGGGTCGGCCGAGAACGACCGCTTCATCACGCAGGGCGGCAACGACACCGTGGACGGCGGCGCCGGGTTCGACAGGGTACGCTATGACCGCTGGCAGATGACAACCGGCATCACCGCCGACCTGAGCCAGACGACCAACACGGTCAGCTATGAATGGAACGGTGTCGCCTATTCCGACAACCTGACCAGCATCGAATACATCCGTGGCTCGAACCTGAACGACCAGGTCGACGGCAGTTCGGCCGATGAACGGCTGGAAGGGCGCGACGGCAACGACAGCCTGTTCGGCCATGGCGGCAACGACACGCTCTATGGCGGCGCCGGCACCGACTTCCTGTTCGGCGGGTCGGGCGACGACTACCTGAACCCCGACGACAACACCGACTACGATTACCTCGACGGCGGCACCGGCAACAACACCTTCGATCTCAGCAACGTCTCGACCGGATTTGTCGACATCGCGAACGGCGGTCGCACGGTCGCGGCCACCATCTCCATCGACGGCGTCGGCAACACCGGGTCGATCGCGGCGGGCGCCCAGGGCACCGACACGATCATCAACGTGACGAACGCGCTCTGGGCGGACGGCCTGTCGGTCGAGGGCACCGACCAGGACGATACCTTCAACATCAACCTCGCGGGCGGCCAGTGGATCCAGGTCTGGGGTGGCGGCGGAAGCGACAGCATCAACATCACCGGATCGGGATCGGTCCGACTGGGCTATGACGAAGGCGATGGCGCGATCATCGCGAACCTCGTCACCGGCCAGATCCAGCAGGGATCCGACACCGACACGGTCACCGGCACGGTCTGGGAAGTCCGGGGCACCAGCCTTGCCGACAGTTTCCTCGGCACGTCGGGCAATGAATCCTTCATCACCGAAGGCGGGGCCGACACCGTCGACGGCGGCGGCGGCTTTGACCGCGTGCGCTATGATCGCGGCGGGATGAGCGCGGGGATCACCGCGAACCTGAACCTTGCGACCGGAACGGTGACCGGCGAATGGCAGACGGTCGGGTTTTCCCAGAACCTGACGAATATCGAAGCCATCCGCGGCACCGATCTCAACGACACCCTGATCGGCAATGCCGACGCCAACCGGCTTGAGGGTGAAGACGGCAACGACACGATCACCGGCAACGCGGGCAACGACACGCTAAGCGGCGGCGACGGATCGGACGAGATCTTCGGCGGTTCGGGCGATGACTACATCAACCCGGGCGAAAACTCGAGCTACGACTATGTCGACGGCGGTCGCGGCAACGACACGATAGACCTGTCGAACATCGTGAACGGCTATGTCGACATCGGCAACGAATTCGTCAGCGGCCCCCTGACAGTATCGATCGACGGCGTTGCCAACACCGGATCGATCAATGCAGGCGCCGATGGCACCGACACGATTATCAACGTCAAGAACGCGCTGGATGCGGGGTGGTACAATGGCGGCTTGGGTGTCCGGGGCACCAGCCAGGGCGATACCTTCACCATCCACTTCGACAGCGAACAGTGGGCCGAGTTCGACCCCTATGGCGGTAACGACACGATCAACGTCACCGGCAATGGCGCCCTGAAGCTGAACTACGGGACCAGCGACAGCGCGGTCACGGCAAACTTGGCCACCGGGATCATCCAGCAGGACGGGTTCACCGACACCGTGAACGGCACGATCTGGGAAATCGCCGTCGGATCTGGGAACGACAGCCTGGCGGGCAGCGCGGCCGACGAAAGCTTCGTGACCCGGGGCGGCAACGATACTGTCGACGGCGGCGATGGCTTCGACCGCGTGAACTATCACACCGGCGGCATGACGGCGGGCGTGGTCGTCGATCTGACCCAAAGCGTCGGCACGGCCACCGGCGAATACAACGGCGTCGCCTTTTCCCAGAACCTGACGAACATCGAACGCGTCCGCGGCACCTGGATGGACGACAGCCTGACGGGCGATGCCGAGGCCAACCGCCTGGAAGGTCGCGACGGCAACGACACGCTGATCGGCGGCGCCGGCAACGACACGCTGGAAGGCGGCGACGGCAACGACCTGTTCATCTTCAGCGCCAACGACGGCGACGACATCATCCGGAACTTCAACTACGCGGAAGACGAGATCGACCTGGACGCCACCGGGCTGACGGATGTCGAGATCTACAACGCCCTCGCTGCCGCCGTGGACACCGCCGACGGCGTGAAGGTCGACTTTGGCGTAGGCCTGTCGATCACCTTGGCGGGCGTGACCACAGCGGATCTGGCGGCGATCAACTTTGATCCGATCGTGGCGATCCCAGATCAGACGATGAACGTCAGAGACTACCAGTGGCGGCAGCTCAGCACCGTCATGACAGTCTACGATGACGCCAACAGTTCGATCACCCAGTACGAGCTGCGTGACACCACGGGGGCGAGCAACTGGTACGCCGATGGAGCCACGCGGGACACCTCTGCGGGCTACGTGACCAGCAACCTTTCCGACATCTATTTCAAACGCGACGCCACGCCGTCGACGCAGGATCTGGAAGTTCGGGTCTTTGACGGGACGTATTGGAGCGAATGGACAAGCTTCACGCTCAATACGGTGCAGGACAACAGCAAGCCCGTGACCTCTGTCGCTGATCAGACGATGTCGACAGCGGCCTACCGCTGGACCCAGCTGAACACCGTACTGTCGATTACCGATGAGGACGGCGACAGCATGACGCGGTACGAAGTCCGCGACACGACTGGGGGCAATAACTGGTACGTCGATGGCGCCGTTCGCGACACGTCATCAGGCTATGAGACGGCGAACCTTGCGGGCATCTACTTCCAGCGTGACGACGCGCCATCGCAACAGACTTTGGAAGTTCGTGCGTTCGACGGCACAGAATGGGGCGAATGGGGGTCTTTCACACTCACGACATTCAAGCCGAATACTGCTCCAGTCATTACCGATATCGCCAATCAGACGATCCGGTTGGACCAGTACGCGTGGATCCAGCTCAATACACTTCTCGACGTGACGGACGACGAGAATGACGCGATCACCACCTATGAAGTCTACGACAGCGTCGGCGGCAACAACTGGTGGGTCGATGGCGCGCTGCGCGATGCGAGCGCAGGCTATCAGACTTCGAACCTTGATGGCATCTGGTTCACGCGCGATGCGGCTGAATCGACCCAAACGCTGTGGGTCCGCGTCAACGATGGCACTGATTGGAGCGCTTGGGAGAGTTTCTCTCTGACCACTGCGCCCGCACCTGTGGTGAACACAAAGCCAACTGTCACGATTGAAAACCAGACCGTCAGACTGGACCAATATCAGTGGGTTTCGCTTAGCTCGGTGATGACGGTGGAAGATCCAGACGAAGGCGATAGCATCACCACTTACGAAGTCTATGACAGCGTCGGTGGACACAACTGGTGGGCCGACGGCGCGTTGCGGGATGCCTCGACCGGGTACCAGACGTCCAACCTCAGTGACATCTACTTCAAACGCGATGCGGTCGAATCCACGCAGACACTTTGGGTCCGTGCCAATGACGGCGATGATTGGAGCGCCTGGGAAAGCTTCACGCTTACCACGGCTGCGGCGCCTGCTACCAACGTCAAGCCTGTGGTCGCCGTCGATGATCAGTCGATCTCGCTAAGCGAATACCAATGGAAGAAACTGAGCACTGTCATCAGTGTCTCGGATGCGGATGGTGATGCCATCACGTCGTACGAGATCTATGACAGCGCCGGGAACAACAATTGGTATGCGGACGGTGCCGTAGTCAATGCCAAGTCAGGCTACGTGACCAGCGATCTCGACGGCATCTGGTTCACTCGTGATCAAGTCGAAAGTTCGCAGACCATGTGGCTGCGTGTGAACGACGGATCGGACTGGAGCGCCTGGGACAGCTTCACGCTGGATACCGTCGCCTGATCCGGACAGACGACGCGAAAAAGGGGCCCCCGCGGGCCCCTTTTTTAATGGACGGTCAAGGCGATCAAAGACCCTTGGTCAGATCGTCGATCGCCGCAAGCCCCTTCAGCAGGCGCGCCAGATCTTCGATCGGGACCATGTTGGGCCCGTCGGAGGGGGCGTTGTCGGGGTCTTCGTGGGTTTCGATGAACAGCGCGGCGGTGCCGACGGCGACGGCGGCGCGGGACAGGGGTTCGACGAATTCACGCTGCCCGCCGGTCGAGGTGCCCTTGCCGCCCGGCTGCTGCACCGAATGGGTGGCGTCGAAGACAACCGGATAGCCCGTTGCGGCCATGGTCGGCAGCGCGCGGAAATCCGACACCAGCGTGTTGTAGCCAAAGGACGTGCCGCGTTCGCACAGCAGGATGTTGTCGTTTCCGGTCGAGGCGACCTTGGCCGCGACATTCTCCATGTCCCAGGGCGCAAGGAACTGGCCCTTCTTGATGTTGATCACCTTGCCGGTTTCCCCGGCGGCCAGAAGCAGATCGGTCTGGCGTGACAGGAAGGCGGGGATCTGAAGGATATCCACGACCTCGGCCGCAGGGGCGCAATGGCCGGGTTCGTGCACGTCGGTCAGCACCGGGCAGCCGAATTCTGCCCGGATATCGCCAAGGATCTGCAGACCCTTCTCCATCCCCAGCCCGCGCTTGCCCGACAGGGACGACCGGTTCGCCTTGTCGTAGCTGGCCTTGAACACCCAGGGGCGCTTCGCGGCATCAGCGGCGGCGGCGATCTTTTCGGCCAACATGCGGGCGTGGTCCAGGCTCTCCATCTGGCAGGGGCCCGCGATCAGCATGTAGGGGAGCGCGTTCGAAACCTCGAAATCTCCGATCTTCACGGTCTTCATGCGATACCTTCCTTCTTCAGGACGCCCTCGATGCGGTCGACATCGACGGGGTTGTTAAGCTCCCAGAACACGCGGCCCTTGCCCTCGACCGCCACGCAGGCGACCGGCCAGCCGTTTTCCAGGAACCGCAGCTGTTCCAACCCTTCGGCCTTTTCCAGCGGGCCCTCGGGCCAGGCGGCATAGGCGGTCAGCGCGTCGGGCCGATAGGCATAGCAACCAACGTGGTGCCAGACCTGCGGAGGGGTTTCGAGCGATCCGACATACGGCAGCACTTCTTTCGAGAAATAGATCGCCGTACCGTCCGCGCGCATCACCGCCGTGGTGCCGCCGACGCGGCCCACTTTCCGGTCGGTGACGAAATTGGCCAGCGTTTCCGCGTCGGTCAGCAGCACCGGGGTCGCCATCTGTGCCTGCGGATGCGCCTTCATATGCGCGACGAGGTCCGAGACGAACCACGCGGGCGTCAGCGGCGCGTCGCCCTGCAGGTTCACCACGATCTCGGGCATCTGGGCCAGTTTCGCGACGCCTTCGGCACAGCGTTCCGTGCCGTTGCGTGCGTCAGACGAAGTCATGATGACCTCGGCCCCAAAGGCCTCTGCTGCCGCGCGGATGCGGTCATCGTCGGTCAGGACATAGACGGCGTCGATGCCATCCACGGCCTTCGCCGCCTCCCATGACCTCTGGATCAGGCTTTTTTTCTCACCCGTAGCGCCGGTCAGTTCGACCAGCGGCTTGCCCGGATAGCGGGTCGAGGCATAGCGGGCGGGGATGAAGACGACGGTGCTCATGGTCATTTCACCCCCAGGCGCAAGGCATCGTGGATATGGATCAGCCCTTCCAGCCGCCCCTCGGCATCCACGGCAAAGAGCGCCGAGATCCGGTTGTCGTTCATGATGCCAAGCGCGTCGACCAGAAGGATATCGGCGGGGATCGTGCGCGGGTTGGCGGTGGCGACCTCTCCGGCGGTGTGATCCAGCAGGCCCTTGAGGTTCCGCCGCAAGTCGCCGTCGGTGATGATGCCACGCAGCACCCCGTCCTCGGCCACGGCCACGACGCCAAAGCCCTTGGCCGACATCTCAAGCAGGGTGTCGCCCATGGGGGTTGCGGGGGTGACGACCGGCAGGGCGTCGGCCTTGTGCATCACCGCAGCCACGGTCAGAAGTTGCGCGCCAAGCGTGCCGCCGGGATGGAAGGTCTGGTAATCCGCACGTTCGAACCCGCGCGCCTTCATCAGCGCCACGGCCAGCGCATCGCCAAGCGCCATTGTCAGCGTGGTCGAGGTCGTGGGCGCCATGCCGATGGCGCAGGCTTCGGGCGCGTCGGACAGTTGCAGCAGGTGGTCGGATTGCTTGGACAGCGTGCTGTCGGCACGTTTGGTCACGCCGATCAGGGGAATGTCGAAGCGGCGGGTATGGGCGATGATATCGGCCAGTTCCTTCGACTCGCCCGAGTTCGAGATCAGGATCACCGCGTCCGAGCGGGTGATCATGCCCAGGTCCCCGTGGCTGGCTTCGCCCGGGTGGACGAACTGCGCCGGCGTCCCGGTCGAGGCCAGCGTCGCCGCGATCTTGGCCGCCACATGGCCCGACTTACCCATGCCCGACACGATCACGCGGCCCGGCACCTTCAGCAGCGTGTCGACGACATCGGCAAAATCCTCGGTCAGTTCCGAGGCCAGCTGGGCCAGCGCCGCGCTTTCCGTGGTCAGAACGGCGCGGGCGGTATCAAGCGCGGATGTCATGGGCAGGCCTTCCGGAAGTCGTGTTGATCCGGGTGATAGCGCCGATGCACGGCACTGTCCAACGCCGTGCTCAGACCGCCTCGCAGTCGAGATAGCGATAGGTGTCCCCCGTGGCGCCGTCACCCTGATCGGTGCGCAGCAGGATCATGCCGCCATCCTGGGATTCAAAGGTGATCTGCCGCGTCCAGCTTTGGCCTTCACCGGTAAAGGCATAGTCGGCCTGAAGGCGCGTACTGTCGCCGCCGGTGATCTGCGTCAGGGTCGCGCGGGCTTCGTAGAAGCGAAGGGTATCCGGACCCACGACCATCAGCCCCTTGTTGTCGTCGCGCGTCGGGTCACAGTCGTTTTCGGTCAGACCCCACCTGCCCTGCATCACCTGCGGGATCTGGTCGGGTGTGTCGGGCGCCAGAAGCGGCTGGCAGGCCGCCACGGCAAAGGCGGTCAGCATGATCGGGATCGTCAGGGTCTTCATGGGGTTTCCTTCGGTCTTCGATGATCAACACGCGACGTGGCGATCACGTTCCAGCGCCTGACACGGCCGTGACATCGCGGCCCGGATCACCAGCGTATCACCATCCGCCGATCACGTCCCCGTTACGTCGCAGGCCTGTTCGGCCCGGCTAATTCGGCCTCGCGAAAATCAAGCTGACCCTACGGAAATTTGAACGTGATCCACCGCCAAGGGGGCGGCGTAGCCCTTGCGATGCCACTGACGGCATTCTTCAAAAACCTGGAGAGACCAATGCTTCGCAGAACCCTTCTTTCGCTCACCGCCGCCACCCTGATCGCCGGGCCTGCCCTCGCCGAATCCCACGGCATGAAGAAAGACATCGTCGACACGGCAGCCGAGGCCGGATCGTTCTCGACCCTGCTGGCCGCCGCCGAAGCCGCGGGCCTTGTCGAGACGCTGAAGGGCGAAGGCCCGCTGACCGTCTTCGCCCCGACCGACGACGCCTTTGCAGCCCTGCCCGAAGGCACCGTCGACACGCTGCTGCTGCCGGAAAACAAGGACCAGCTGACCGCGATCCTGACCTATCACGTGGTCCCGGGCGCAGTGAAATCCACCGACCTGAGCGACGACATGACCGCCGCCACCGTTCAGGGCGGCGAGATCACCGTCGATCTGGGTGACAAGGTGATGATCAACGATGCCACCGTCGTGACGCCGGACATCGAAGCCTCGAACGGGGTGATCCACGTCATCGACAAGGTGCTGATGCCCGCGATGTAAGACGGATTTCAGATCCGGTCTCGTCCAACTCACTCACGGATCTGAACAGGCCCGTCGGAGACATCCGGCGGGCCGTTTTCTTGCCAACTGCCTTGGATCTTCACTTGCGTGAGATCGTCAGCGGCACCTCGAAGGACAGGTCGAAATCTTCGAAGTCGGACTGCTCAAAGCTCATCACCCAGGTGCTGTCGACCGCCAGCCGCAGCGACCCGCCCGCGTCCTGCGCAAAGGTCAGCCGGGTGATGTCGACCGGGTTGTGCGCGTGGTGGAAATAGACCGATCCGTCGATATAGCCGTCCTCGGGATTGCGCGGGAAATCCAGCGTCTGACCGACGAAGACCATCGGGTCGTCGGTCTTCAGCTCGACCGCTTCACCGCGAAACGGATATTCGAACCGCTCGAACTTGCCGTCGACCTCAACGTCAAAAGGGGCAAAGTCGATATCCAGCGACCAGTCGCCATGTGCCGGGTACAACCGGGCCGCGACAGGTTTGATCTTGTCTTTGAGAATAATGGGCATGTGTCACCATGAAACCGCGCGACAGGCGCGTGCCCCATCTGAATGCCTTATCCGCGCAATAGAAAAGGGGCGATCTGCATCGCCCCTTCCGATTTTCCCGTGACCGTGTCGGGTCAGTGCACGACCGCATCATCCGGCTTGCCCCGGTCGGTGGTCCCGACCCGGTCGCCGATGATCAGGCCTTCGGATCCGGCAGAGACCGGCACGGTGTCGCCATCCTTGATCTCACCGCCCAAAAGCGCCTCGGCCAGCGGATCCTGGATCGCCTTCTGGATCACCCGCTTGAGCGGACGTGCGCCAAAGACCGGATCATAGCCTTCGTCAGCCAGCCATTTCTTGGCCGCGTCATCCAGTTCGATCCGGATGTTGCGCCCCGCCAGCCGCTTCAGCAGCCGCGACAGCTGGATCTCGACGATGCCGCCCATGTCCGCCCGTCCCAGCCGGTCGAAGACGATGATCTCGTCCAGACGGTTGAGGAATTCGGGACGGAAATGCGCCTTCACCGCATCCATCACGTCGCGCTTGGCCGCGCCGGCATCGGCGCCGTCGGGCAGTTGGCTCAGCGCCTGCGCGCCAAGGTTCGACGTCAGGATGATCAGCGTCTGCTTGAAGTCCACGGTGCGACCCTGACCGTCGGTCAGCACGCCGTCGTCCAGGACCTGCAGCAGCACGTTGAAGACATCCGGATGCGCCTTCTCGACCTCGTCGAACAGCACGACCTGATAGGGCCGGCGCCGCACGGCTTCGGTCAGCACACCGCCTTCGTCATAGCCGACGTATCCCGGAGGGGCGCCAATCAGACGCGCGACCGAATGCTTCTCCATGAACTCGGACATATCAATCCGCACCATCGCAGAGTCGTCGTCGAACAGGAACTCCGCCACGGCCTTGGTCAGCTCGGTCTTGCCCACGCCGGTCGGCCCGAGGAAGAGGAACGAGCCAAGCGGCCGGTTCTCGTCGTTCAAACCGGCCCGCGCACGGCGGACGGCGTTGGCGACCGCGCGGACGGCGGCGTTCTGGCCGATGACCCGCTTGTGCAACCCGTCTTCCATGCGCAGCAGCTTCTCGCGCTCGCCCTCCAGCATCTTGGTCGTCGGGATACCCGTCCAGCGTTCGACCACCTGGGCGATCTGCTCCGGACGGACGGCCTCTTCGACCATGACGCCATCGGCTTCCTGCTGTTCGGCCTCGCCCAGCTGTTTTTCCAGCTGCGGGATGATGCCGTAGGACAGCTCACCCGCCTTGGCGAGATCACCGTGACGCTTCGCGATTTCCAGATCCGCGCGGGCGCGGTCCAGCTGTTCCTTGATGTCGCGTGCCTCGCCCAGCTTGTCGCGCTCGGCCTGCCACTTGGCGGTCATCTCGGCCGACTTTTCCTGCAGGTCGGCCAGGGCCAGTTCCTGCTTTTCCAGCCGATCCTTGGATGCCGCGTCGTCCTCAAGCTTCAGCGCCTCGACCTCGATCTGCATCTGCAGGATCTGCCGGTCAAGCTGGTCCAGCTCCTCGGGCTTGCTGTCCACTTCCATCCGCAGACGGCTCGCGGCCTCGTCGACAAGGTCGATCGCCTTGTCGGGCAGGAAGCGGTCGGTGATGTAGCGGTTCGACAGGGTCGCCGCAGCCACGAGGGCCGAGTCCGAGATCCGCACGCCGTGGTGCAGTTCGTACTTCTCCTTGATGCCGCGCAGGATGGAAATCGTGTCCTCCACCGTCGGCTCTTCAACCATGACAGGCTGGAACCGGCGGGCCAGGGCCGCGTCCTTTTCGACGTATTTGCGGTATTCATCCAGCGTGGTCGCGCCGATGCAGTGCAGCTCCCCCCGGGCCAGCGCAGGCTTGATCAGGTTGGCCGCATCCATTGCGCCGTCGGTCTTCCCGGCCCCTACGAGCGTGTGCATCTCGTCGATGAACAGGATGATCTCCCCGGCGGCGGACTCGATCTCCTTCAGGATGGCCTTCAGGCGTTCCTCGAACTCACCCCGATATTTCGCACCGGCGATCAGGGCGCCCATGTCCAGCGCCAGAAGCTTCTTGTTCTTCAGGCTTTCGGGCACATCGCCGTTGATGATGCGCAGGGCCATGCCCTCGGCAATCGCGGTCTTACCGACGCCGGGTTCACCAATCAGCACGGGGTTGTTCTTGGTCCGACGCGACAGAACCTGCATCGAGCGACGGATTTCGTCGTCGCGCCCGATGATCGGGTCGATCTTGCCTTCCTCGGCGGCCTTGGTCAGGTCGCGGGCGTATTTCTCCAACGCCTCGAATGTCTCCTCGGCATTGGCGCTATCCGCAGTCCGTCCCTTGCGCACGTCGTTGATCGCCTCGTTCAGCTTCTGGGCCGACACACCGCCGGTCTCCAGCGCGTCCTTGGCGGCGGATTTGACCAGCGCAAGCGCGGTCAGCAGCCGTTCGACCGGCACAAAGCTGTCCTTGGCCTTGGCGGCGACCTTCTCGGCCTCGGCGACGACCCGCACGGTGGCGTTGTCCATGTAGACCTGATCGCTGCCGCCGGTGACGACGGGGATCTTGGCCAGCGCCGCATCTACGGCCTGTTTCACGGCCTTCGCATTCCCGCCCGCCTTGGCGATCAGGTTGCTGGCCAGTCCTTCGGGGTCATCCAGCAGGGCCTTCAGGATGTGCTCGGGCACAAGGCGCTGGTGGTTTTCGCGAATCGCGATGGTCTGTGCGGCCTGGATGAAACCGCGCGACCGTTCCGTGAACTTGCTCAAGTCCATGGCTCTCTCCTTCTGACAAGCGTTCCCTATGGACACACCCTATATAGGCATGCGGCCCGGAACCTTGATCTGGATGTGGGGTCGGCAATCGGCGGGTTCAAGCCGATCGCGACGGATTTGAGCGGGATTCTACGGAACTCTTTGCACCGTGATTGGGTTTTTACTGCAAGGCACCCCAGATTGGGGACATCGTAGCAGTCAGGAGGGTCCCATGACGACCACCCAGATCAACCACGTCACCTACAACCCCGCGAGCCGGGCATTCGAGGCCCGCGTCACCCTGCGCGAGAACGGGACGGAATACACCTATCCCTGCGCCCTGCGCGGACCTCTCGACATGGACAGCGGCGTCGTGACCCGCAAACTGGCCGAAATGGCCCTGCGTCGGCACAGCCGCGACTATCGCCCGATGCATTCGCAGCGGCCCGACAACATCCTTGCCCATGTGCCCGCCGAGATCACCTCGGCCACGGACGCGCTGTGGCAACGGATGCTCGGCCACGCGGCCTGAGACACCCCTTCCGGTCCGCCACCCTGTCCCTTAGGGCGGATCGGCCCCGCGCCCGCCTGTCGGGTTAGCGGAAGAGGTCGGGAGGGATCGCGGCGCGCTGCCCGATCCGCGATCCTTCCCGGCCTTTCCTTTGGCCCGGCCTTCCCTTTCGCCGCTTTCCTTATGTGCCGACCCGGCCTATGTCGGGGTGCACCACAGCGGGAGAGACGCCATGACCACCCCCTCGGACAAGCTTATCGTCGCGCTCGACGTCCCGAATGCTCTGGACGGGCTGGCGCTGGCCGAGCGCCTGGGTGACGCGGTCAGCTTCTACAAGATCGGTTTGGGGATGCTGACCGGCGGCGGACTGGCGCTGGCCAATGAGCTCAAGCAGGATCACGGCAAGCGTATCTTCCTCGACATGAAGCTGTTCGACATCGGCGCCACGGTCGAAGCGGCCGTGCGCGGGCTGGTGCAGTTCGACATCGACTTCCTGACGGTGCACGGCGATCCGCACGTGGTGCGTGCGGCCAAGGAGGGTGCGGCGGGATCGAACACCAAAATCCTTGGCGTGACGATCCTGACCTCGCTGGATCGGGCAGATCTGGATGACGGCCTGATGATCCCCGGCACGCCGCGCGACCTGGTGATCGAACGCGCATCACGCGCATTCGAGGCCGGGGCCGACGGCATCATCTGTTCCCCGCAGGAGGCCGCTGCAGTGCGCGCGCTTGGCAATTCCGACGGTCGGCTGATCGTGACCCCGGGCGTGCGGCCCGCCGGAGCGGCGCTTGGCGATCAGAAACGCGTGGCAACGCCCGCCTCGGCGATCGGCGACGGCGCGGATCACATCGTCGTCGGGCGGCCTGTCTGGACGGCGGACGACCCGCGTGCTGCGGCAGCGGCGATCCAGGCCGAGATCCGCGATCTTTGAGCGGCGTCGAGGGGGCTCTGCCCCCCGGCCTGCGGCCTCCCCCCGAGGTATTTGGGACCAGAAGAAGACAGTCTTGAGGGTCCGACGGCCCCCGCTTTCCTTGACAGCAAGGTGTCTGGCGCCTAAACGCCCCCTCAATACCCGGAGTCTATGTTGATTCCGGTCCCTTGCCGTATTGCGGGGATCGCCACCAGTCAGCGCGTCGCGCCCACTGGTGCGCTTGTGCTTTGAACCGTTCCTGACCACATCAGGGGCATTGTCTGGAAAAGGTCGCAGGAGGGCCGAGGCATGTTTGAAAATCTATCCGAACGCCTCTCTGGTGTCTTCGACCGGCTGACCAAGCAGGGCGCGCTGAGCGACGAGGACGTCAAGACCGCGCTGCGCGAAGTGCGTGTTGCCCTGCTTGAGGCCGACGTGTCGCTGCCGGTGGCCCGCGATTTCGTCAAGGCGGTGCAGGACAAGGCCACGGGCCAGGCGGTGACCAAGTCGATCACGCCCGGCCAGCAGGTCGTGAAGATCGTGCATGACGAATTGGTCGGCGTGCTGGCGGGTGATCCGGACGCGGATCCCGGCAAACTGAAGATCGACAACCCGCCCGCACCGATCCTGATGGTCGGTCTGCAGGGCTCGGGCAAGACGACGACCACCGCCAAGCTGGCGAAGCGGCTGAAGGAAAAAGAGGGCAAGCGCGTCCTCATGGCGTCCTTGGACGTGAACCGCCCGGCCGCGATGGAACAGCTGGAAATCCTCGGCCGCCAGATCGGCGTGGACACCCTGCCGATCGTCAAGGGCGAGGATCCCGTGGCGATTGCCAAGCGGGCCAAGACGCAGGCGGCGCTTGGTGGGTATGACGTCTACATGCTCGACACCGCGGGTCGTCTGCACATCGATCAGGAGCTGATCGCCCAGGCCGCCGCCGTGCGCGACGTGGCCAACCCGCGCGAGACGCTTCTGGTGGTCGACGGCCTGACCGGCCAGGACGCGGTGAACGTCGCGACCGAGTTCGACGACAAGATCGGCGTGACCGGCGTGGTCCTCACCCGGATGGACGGTGACGGGCGTGGCGGTGCCGCGCTGTCGATGCGTGCCGTGACCGGTAAGCCCATCAAGTTCGTCGGCCTTGGCGAAAAGATGGACGCCATCGAGACGTTCGAGCCGGACCGGATCGCGGGCCGCATCCTTGGCATGGGCGACATCGTGGCCCTGGTCGAGAAGGCGCAGGCCACGATCGAGGCCGAACAGGCCGAGAAGATGATGAAGCGGTTCCAGAAGGGTCGCTTCAACATGAACGACCTGCGGATGCAGCTGGAACAGATGCAGAAGATGGGCGGCATGGAAGGCATCATGGGCATGATGCCGGGCATGGGCAAACTGGCCGGTCAGGCCAAGGAAGCCGGGTTCGACGACAAGGTGATCACGCGGCAGATCGCGCTGATCCAGTCGATGACCAAGATGGAACGCGCCAATCCCCAACTGCTGCAGGCCTCGCGCAAGAAACGGATCGCCGCCGGGTCGGGGATGGAGGTCGCCGACCTCAACAAGCTGCTCAAGATGCACCGGCAGATGTCGGACATGATGAAGAAGATGGGCAAGGGCGGCATGCTGAAACAGGCCATGAAGGGCATGTTCGGCAAGGGCGGCGATGTGCCCGAAGGCTTTGATCCGTCCAAGATGGACAGCCGTGCCATCGAACAGGCGGCCAAGCAGATGCAGAAATCCGGTGCCATGGGCAAGATGCCCGGCCTTCCCGGTCTGGGCGGTGGCGCCCTGCCCCCGGGTCTGAGCGGGTTCGGCAAGAAGAAATGATCGTCGCGACGCCCCCTTCCCCGGTGATCGAGACCGAGCGGCTGCGTCTGGTGTCCCCCGCCAGCCCGGAGTTCAACGCACAGGAAATGTTCCTCGTGCCGGGTGCTCCGCAGTTTCTCGATCATCATCCGGACGAGGAGGCGACCTGGTGGTCCGTCGCGACCATCATCGGGCACTGGCACCTGCGCGGCTATGGCCTGTTTGCGGTGATGGACCGTGAAACCGGCGAAGCCTATGGCCTTGTCGGCCCCTGGTTTCCGCGCGGCTGGCCCGAACGGGAACTGTCGTGGAACCTGATCGAAGGGGCCGAAGGGCGCGGCATCGCCGAAGAGGCCGCGCGCGGCGTGCTGGACTGGCTCTTCACCGATCAGAAATGGCCCTCGATCATCTCGCTCGTCGATCCGGGCAACGAGGCCTCGGTGCGTCTGGTCCAGAAGCTGGGCGCGCGGGCCGAAGGCACCTTTGCGCACGAGATGGCCGGCGAATTCCGCATCTGGCGGCATGTGCCCCGGACGCTCGCGGGCAAGAAGCTGCTTGAGGGGCTGTCATGACGATCCCGGTTCTCACCACCGAACGGCTGACCCTGCGCGCGCCCGAGCAGCGGGATTTCGACGTGTTCGCGGCCTTCTACGCCTCGGACCGCGCCCGTTTCATCGGCGGCCCGCTGGACCGTGAACGCGCGTGGCGGCAGCTGGCGACCGAGGCCGGGCATTGGCAGCTGCTGGGCTATGGCCGCTGGATCGTCGCGGATCGCGCGACGGACGACGCGCTTGGCATGGTCGGCATCTGGAACCCCGAAGGCTGGCCCGAGCCGGAGATCGGCTGGGACCTGTTCGACGGTGCCGAGGGCAAGGGCTATGCGACCGAAGCCGCCGAAGCCGCCCGCGCCTATGCCTATGACATTCTGGGCTGGGACACCGTGATTTCGCTGGTGGCCCCCGCCAACACGGGATCCGCCGCCGTCGCCACGCGTCTTGGCGCCGTGAAGGACGCCGAGTTTGACCATCCGCGTCTTGGGCACCTGCATGTCTACCGCCACCCCGGCCCGCAGGATCTGGTGAATGGCGGGGCGGAGGCCTACGCATGACCCAGCCCCTGACCATGCCCGTCCACGACATCCCCGTCCCCCGGCTTGAGACCGAGCGGCTGGTGCTGCGCGGCCCCGAGGCGCGGGATTTCCCGATCGTCGCCGAATTTCACAAGGATGCCGAACGGACGAAATACATCGGCGGCCCGGTGACGCGCGATTTCGACGTCTGGGGCGCCTTCTGCCGGGCGATCGGGCACTGGATGTGGCACGGCTATGGCTTCTGGACGCTTGAGGAGAAAGCGACCGGGCAGGCCGTGGGGCGTGTCGGGCTGCTCAACCACGTCAGCTGGCCGGAACCCGAAATCGGCTGGCATGCCTTTGCCGCCGGTGAAGGGCGCGGACTGGTGGCCGAAGCGGCGGTGGCGATCCGGGCCCATGCGGCACACGACCTTGGGCTGGACCGGCTGATCAGCCAGATCCACCCCGACAACCTGCGCTCTCGGGCGCTGGCAGACCGACTCGGCGCGGTGGTCGAACAGGAAACAGAGCTATTGGGAGAGCCCTGCCTGATCTATCGCCACCCGTCAATTGCGGAGGGCGCGGCATGACCGGGCTGACCGACACCACTGGGAGGACCACAATGACAAAAAACGACTTCATCCCGACGTTCGACACGGCGCGCATTCACCTGCGTGGTGGCCTTGTCGAAGACCTCGATGCGCTGGACGGCTTCTTTTCCAGCCAGGACAGCCGCTATGTCGGCGGCCCGCGTCCGCGCGGCGAGACCTGGGATGCGTTGTGTTCCGGCATAGGCCACTGGGCCCTGCGCGGCTTTGGCCTGTGGATCCTGACCGAGAAGGCCGAAGGCAAGGTGCTGGGCGTGGCCGGTCTGCAGCAGCCCGACGGCTGGCCCGAACCGGAACTGATCTGGGTGATGTTCGGCGACTACACCGGCCAGGGTCTTGCGACCGAAGCCGTGCAGGGCATCCGCCGCTATGCCGCCCGTGAACTCGGCATCAAGACCCCGATGAGCCTGATCTACCCCGACTACAGCAAGGTCGTGCGCATGGCCGAGAAGATGGGCGCGCGCCGGATCAAGGACGTGCTGATCCCCGACGGCCCCGTGCCCGCATGGCGGTTCCCTGAACCTGAAGAGGGGACCAATGTCGACTGACGCCATCCCGGTCATCGAGACGGAGCGTCTGGTCCTGCGCGGGCCGGAGCCCGCCGATTATCCGAACTTCAAGCATACCTTCAGCTCGTATCGGTCCCGCTTCATGGGTGGGCCGCTGAACGCCTATGAAAGCTGGATGCTCTATGCGGCCGAGATCGGGCATTGGCGGATCCGGGGCTATGGCATGTGGATGATCCACGACCGCAAGACCGACGCGACGCTTGGCATGGCCGGGGGCTGGAAGCCCGCGCAATGGCCCGAGGCGGAAATCGCCTGGATCATCTGGCCCGACACGGCCGGCAAGGGCTATGCGCTGGAAGCGACCCATGCGGCGCGGCGCTATTTCTATTCGACCTTGGGATGGGAGGGCGCGGTCAGCTACCTCGATCCCAAGAACCTTGACAGTATCCGGCTGGCCGAACGGCTTGGCGCGACGCGGGACGATGCCGCGCAGACGGTGGACGGCAGCGATGTCTGCTATCGCCACCCCTCGCCCGCCAAGCTGCGCAACAGCCAGATCTCGGACGGGATCGAACTTGAGATCCAGTCCTACCAGAACCCGCTATTCAAGCCGAAAGGATTCGCCATTGACTGATCAACAGGACGATGTCGTCGCCCGCGCGGCAGAGCTTTTGAAGGGCCATCGCGCCAGCATCGACCGGCTGGACGCGATCCTTGTCTACACGCTCGGAGAGCGGTTCAAGCACACGCAGGCCGTGGGCATGCTGAAGGCCGAACACGACCTTCCGCCGTCCGACCCGACCCGTGAAGCCACGCAGATCGCGCGGCTTGAAGATCTTGCGAAGGAAGCGGATCTCGATCCCGACTTCGCCAAGAAATTCCTGAATTTCATCATTCAGGAGGTGATCCGGCATCACCGGCAACACCAATCGTAGGCGGACCTTCCCGCCAAACCCTCGCCATTCAAACAGGAGTAACCCAAATGGCCATGAAAATTCGTCTCGCCCGTGGCGGTTCCAAGAAACGCCCCTTCTACCGGATCGTTGCTGCGGACAGCCGTATGCCCCGTGACGGCCGCTTCATCGAGAAGCTCGGCACCTACAACCCGCTGCTGCCGAAAGACAGCGAAGAGCGCGTGAAGATGGACGTCGAGAAGATCAAGGCGTGGCTCGACAAGGGCGCCCAGCCGACTGACCGTGTTGCCCGTTTCCTCGAAGCGGCCGGCGTCGTCGAGAAGAAAGAGCGCAACAACCCCAAGAAGGGCACCCCGGGCAAAGCCGCACAGGACCGCGCCGAAGCCAAGGCGGCCAAGGCAGCTGAAGCGGCCGAAGCGGCTGCTGCCCCGGCGGAAGAGTCCGCAGAGTAATCTGATCGGTCGCGGCCCGGGACTGTCCCGGGCCGTTGCCGGTTGACGCCGCGATGCTGTTTCGCCCGATCCGGACGCTGATCCTGCTGGCCGTCGCCTTTGGCGCGGGCATGCTTTATGAGCGTCAGCAGCAGGCCGAGGCCTGCGAGGAAATGGGCGGCGCGATCCGCGGCATGTTCTGCGAATAGGAGGGCACATGGGCGACAAGGTCTGTGTTGGCGCGATTGCCGGATCCTACGGGGTCCGGGGCGAGGTGCGGCTGAAAAGCTACTGCGCCGAACCATCGGCGATCGCCGATTACGCCCCCCTGACGGATGCGGCGGACCGAAGCTTTTCGGTCACGCTGATCCGTCCGATCAAGAACGGTTTCGTCGCCCGGCTGGGCGGCGTCACGACCAAGGAAGAAGCGGATGCGCTGAAGGGTGTCGACCTGTTCGCGCCACGCGACCGCCTGCCCGCCCCCGAGGACGACGAATATTACCACGCCGACCTGATCGGCCTGCGGGTGCTTGACACCGGCGGGACCGAAATTGGCACGGTGCGGTCCGTCATGGATCACGGGGCCGGGGATCTTCTGGAAATTCAGGGGCCTGGCCTGCCGAACACGGTGCTTTTGCCGTTCACCAAGGCCTGTGTCCCCACGGTCGATCTGGCCGGAGGCCGGATCATCGCCGACCCGCCCGAAGGGTTGCTGTAACCCATGGCCGAGCCGAAATCCCACGGCCGCAAAAGCATCCGCCCGACGCTGGTGCCGCGCGACCTGATGACCGAAACGCCGACGCTGGCCGGGGTCTGGACCGCGCGGATCATCACCCTGTTTCCACAGGCTTTTCCCGGCGTGCTGGGCGAATCCCTGACCGGCAAGGCGCTGGCCGACGGCAAGTGGCAGCTTGATACGGTGGACCTGCGCAAATTCGGCGAGGGCAAGCATCGCAACGTCGATGACACGCCCGCCGGCGGCGGCGCCGGCATGGTTCTGCGCCCCGACGTGATGGGCCAGGCGATCGAACATGCGATGGCGGGCGCGCGCGGGGCCTGGCCGTTGGTCTACCTGTCGCCGCGTGGCCCGCGGTTCAATCAACAGATGGCTGAACGGCTGTCCCGCGCACAGGGCATCACGATGATCTGCGGCCGGTTCGAGGGCCTCGATGAACGGGTGATCCGGCACTACGGCATCGAAGAGATCTCGCTAGGTGATTTCGTCATGACCGGCGGCGAACTGGCCGCGCAGGCCGTGATCGACGCCACGGTGCGCCTGCTGCCCGGCGTGCTGGGCAATGCGGAGTCGACCGAACACGAAAGCTTTTCCGACGGGCTGCTGGAACATCCGCAATACACCCGCCCGGCCGAGTGGAAGGGGCACAAGATCCCCGACGTGCTGATGTCGGGCCACCACGGCGAAATCGCCAAGTGGCGGCAACGGATGTCGCAAGAGATGACCAAGGCCCGGCGCCCGGATCTGTGGGATGCGTATATTGCAAAGAAGGGCTGACGCAGCCGCGACGCAGGTCCGTCGCCCGTCCGCCGGGTGGGCGAGCCCCATTTGTGGATCTCACTTTGTGCCGCCGTGGTAGCTCATCGCTCCATCCGCGCGCAGACGTCGACGCATCGCCCGAGGGGGGCGCCCCTTTCAGCGATTGCAAGCAATCGCTTATCGGGCAGCGGGGCGATGGACCGGCGGCCCTGCGGGCCTTGTTCCGGTCCGTGGACACCCGAAATCGCCGGAAACCCCTTCCCTCTTGATCCAAACGCGAATCCCGCATATACGCCGCCCGTCCGGGGCAACTGCCATCCGGACCCTTCGCCTGTTCCCTGTCCCGGCCTCTTCACCGGATCGCAGCGCAGGCGAGCGCAAAGAAGAGAGTGACCTGACCTCTGGCGGGCTGCATGTGCGGGACCCGGTACGAAGACCAGAGCTATCCGGTGGCGTCAATCGCGGGAAAACCGCGGACAAAGGAGATTGCGATGGACCTGATCGCACAGCTTGAGGCGGAACAGATCGCCTCCCTCGGGAAAGAGATCCCGGATTTCAAGGCGGGTGACACCATCCGCGTCGGCTACAAGGTGACTGAAGGCACCCGCAGCCGTGTGCAGATGTACGAAGGCGTCTGCATTTCCCGCAAGAACGGCGCTGGCATTGCCGGGTCGTTCACCGTGCGGAAAATCTCCTTCGGTGAGGGCGTGGAGCGTGTGTTCCCCCTCTACTCCACCAATATCGAAAGCATCGAAGTCGTCCGCCGTGGCCGCGTGCGTCGTGCGAAGCTCTACTACCTCCGGTCGCGTCGCGGTAAGTCCGCGCGTATCGCCGAGGTCACCAACTACAAGCCCAAGTCGGGCGCAAACGCGTAAGGATCTGACGAGATGAAAAAGGATACCCATCCCGAATACCACATCATCGACGTCAAGATGACCGATGGTACCGTGCACCAGATGAAATCCACCTGGGGTTCCGAAGGCGACACCCTGTCGCTCGACATCGACCCGACCGTGCACCCGGCCTGGACCGGTGGCTCCTCGCGCCTGCTGGACGCCGGCGGCCGCGTGTCGAAGTTCAAGAACAAGTACGCAGGCCTCGGCTTCTGATAGCCGCCTGAGTGACGTTCGAAACGCCGCCCCCCCCGGGGCGGCGTTTTTCTTTGGCACTGGCGGCGGCCCGCGCAGGCCCTTCAAGATCGCGGCAGCCCGGCGCGATATTGTTGCTTTTCACCCCCTTGTGTGGGAAGCACCCGCAAGACGGGGGTCCGGGGCAGAACGATGGACATGACAAAACCTCTCAATCCCAGCCGGCAAAGCCAGGTTGCGGACAACGGCGAGATCAACCTGAGCGAGATCATCGGCACGCTGTGGCGTGGCAAGCTGATCATCCTCGGGGCGGGTCTGTTCGGGGCGCTTTTCGCGATCTACTACGCGTTTTTCGTGGCCGTACCGGTGTATACGGCCTCCACGACTGTCGCGCTGGAAAGCCGCCAGGAACAGATTGTCGACATCGAAAGCGTTATGACAGGCCTGTCAGGTGATCAGGCAACCATCAACACCGAGGTCGAAGTCCTCAAGTCACGCGAACTGATCGGCACACTGGTCGACGACCTGAACCTTGTGGCAGACCCCGAATTCAACACGGAATTGCAACCCAAGCCTCGCTTTTCGATCCGGGGCACGCTGAGCTGGATCATTCGCACGATCCGGGGCGGCACGGTGGCCGCAGAAGAGCCTGACCCCGTACAGGTTCGCGATGATGTCGTCACCGAAGTGTTGGGCCATCTCTCGATGTCCAACGTGCGGCAGTCTTTCGTTTTTACCATCACGGCAACGACCGAGGACCGCCGGAAATCGGCGTTGATCGCCAACAGGTTGGCCGAGCTGTACATTCAGGATCAGATCGCCGTCAAATTCGAGAAGACAGAGCGGGCGACCGAATGGCTGTCCGGCCGTGTCAGCGAGCTGCGCATTCAGCTTGAGGAAGCCGAAACCGCGCTCAAGTCATTTTCGTCCAACACCGACCTGATCAGCCCGGAGGGTCTTTTCGCCCTCAACCGGCAAATCAAGGAGCTGCGCGAACGGCGCGATGAGCTGGCAAAGCAGGTGGGTGAGGCAGAGGCCTCGGTCTCGACCCTCAAGGACAATGCCGATGCGGCCTTCGACCAGCGTGCGGCGGTGTCCAACGATCCGCGTCTCGTGGCGCTGCTGTCGGATGTCGCCTCGGGGGATGCCGACGCGCAGGAGCAGTTCGACGACCGCTACCAGCAGATCCTCACCCGGGCGCAACAGGAACAGCTGCGCGCGCAGCAACAGCTTCGGATCATCGAAACCTCGATCACCGACCTTGCCGGGCGCATCGACCGCCAGTCGGGTGAACTTGTGCGCCTGCAGCAGTTCCAGCGCGAAGCCGAGGCCAGCCGCCTGATCTATGAACATTTCCTCGGTCGTCTGAAGGAAACCAGCGTGCAGCAGGGCATTCAGCAGGCCGACAGCCGCCTGCTGTCCCAGGCCGTCGTGCCGCAGTCGCCCTCGGCCCCGCGCAAGGCCCGCATCCTTGTCATGTGCGTCTTCCTCGGGCTTGTGGGCGGCGCGGGCGTGGTGCTGGCGCGTGAAGCGGCGCAGAACACCTACCGGATCTCGGACGATCTGGAAAAGGCGACCAGCCTGCCCGTCATCGGCCAGATCCCGAAGATCCCGGCGCGGCAGCGGAAGAACGTGCTCAAGTACCTGTCGGACAAACCAAGTTCCGCCGCGGCCGAGGCCGTGCGAAACCTGCGCACCTCGGTCCTGCTCGCCAACCTCGACAATCCGCCGAAGGTCATCATGTCGACCTCGTCGATCCCCGGCGAAGGCAAGACGACCCAGTCTCTGGCCATGGCGCAGAACCTGGCCGGTCTGGGCAAAAGCGTGCTGCTGATCGAAGGCGACATCCGCAAGCGGGTCTTCAGCGAATACTTCGACATCAAGACCGAAAAGGGCCTTCTGGCCGTGCTGTCGGGCGAGGTATCGCTGCAGGATGCCGTGGTCTGGAACGACCAGTTGCAGGCCTACGTGCTGATCGGCGAACGGTCCAAGGTGAACGCCGCCGACATCTTCTCGTCCGAGACATTCGGCCGTTTCCTGGCCGAAGCGCGCGCCGCCTTCGACTACATCATCATCGACACGCCGCCGGTGCTGGCCGTGCCGGATGCGCGGGTCATCGGCGGGTCCGTCGACGCGATCATGTATGCCGTCAAATGGGACAGCACCACGCGCCGCCAGGTCTCGGAAGGGCTGCGGTCCTTTGCCAACGTGAACGTCAAGGTCTCGGGCCTCGTGTTGACCCAGATCGACAAGCGCGGAATGAAGCGGTACGGCTACGGCGACAGCTACGGATCCTATTCGAACTACTACCACGAATAGGCCCGCTGCAGGGCACTGTACGGTGGCGTCAGGAATTCATAACCAATTAACCAGAAACTCTCCCGGCTGCATTCCCGGGAGTTTTTCATGTCCGACCGCTCTGCCAACCTGTCGCTGCCCTTCATCCTGCCAAGCCAGGCCCAGAAACACGTCACCCATAACGAGGCGCTCTTGCTGCTGGATGCCCTGGTGCAGCTCAGCGTGCTCAGCGCGACCGACACGGCGGCCCCCGGTGCGCCGGATCCGGGCGATCGCTATGTCGTCCCCCTTGGCGGGACCGGCGCGTGGAGCGGTCGGGACGGGTCCCTTGCCCTCTGGGACGGCACCGGCTGGATCTATCTTCAGCCCGCGACCGGCTGGATCGCCTGGGTCCAGGACACGGGCAGCCAGCTGCGGTTCGACGGCACGACCTGGGGGGCCCTTTCGGCCACGGGCGAAACGGTCGCAAAGCTTGGCATCAACACGACGGCCGATGAGGTGAACCGCCTGTCGGTGTCGGCCCCCGCCAGCCTGCTGAGCCATGACGGGGCGGGCCATCAGCTCAAGATCAACAAGGCGACGGCGGGCGATACGGCCAGCCTGCTGATGCAGACCGGCTGGTCCGGGCGCGCCGAGATCGGGCTGGTCGGCACGGATGACCTTGTCTTCAAGGTCAGCGCGGATGGATCCACGTTCCAGACCGCGCTGACCGCATCGGCCACCACCGGCGTAGTCGATTTTCCGCAGGGCGCCACCGGGCTGACCCCGGCCGCGCTTGGGGCGCCTGCCCTCGTGACGCAGGATTATATTGCCGCCCGGTCAGGCCTGGTGACCAACGGCTCAGGGGATCTGCCGGGCGACTGGAACCTGCCGCCCGGGGCCACGCGCGACACCGCCATTGCGCCGGATCTGCCGTCCGCGTTTTCCTTCGCGGGGCACTACGCCGGTCCCGTCGCGATGCCCGAGCGGATCCCCGTCGACCCGCATCTGTGCTACCGGATGCGCGCCTGCCTGCGCCAGGAAGGTCTGACCGGGGACTGGTCCGCCTATGCCAACGGCGACCGGCACCAGCATAGCATCGGCCTGGCCTGTTTCGATGCCGACGGGGCCGAGATCGCGCCGGTCCACCACAAACGGTATCGCGCGGGCGGCGTGGACAGCCTCACCACCCTCGCCGCGCCCCTCGCGCCTGGCGACACGGTCGTGCAGCTGACCGATGCCAGCGGCTGGAACGACAGCGACACGGATGCCGAGGCCTGCGGGATCCTGATCTTCGGCTATCGCACGGCCTCGGGGCAGGTTCAGCGCCACTATAGCCGCGTGGTCGATCACGGCCTGTTCGTCCCGGCCGGGGTCGACAAGACTGGCCATACCGTCACCCTGTCGTCCGGGTTCCCCGCCGCCCTCGCAAACCCGGACAATGGCGGGATCTGGCCCGTCGGCACGCCGCTGGCCAATACCGCGTCGGGCTCGGGCCCCAAGGGATTCCTTCTGGACGAAGGAGTGCCCGCCGCCACTGACACATGGTACCAGACCACGGGCCACATCGGCGGGCTCGATCTTTCGGGGACGGACCGGGTGTCGAACTTTGCGCCCGGCACCGTGTCGGTTGCGCCCGTCTTTCTGCCGAACCTGTCGAACCGACCCGGCGGATACGCGGGGCATGCCGACACCGGCGCAGGCCACCGCGTCTGGTTCGGGGGGATCGCGTTTGACCGCGACCCGATGGCCGCGACCCAGCCTGTTGCCAGCGGCGCATCGTCCGGAGCGCGGGACGTCTTCGCGACGACACTCGACCCCTCGGGCGGGACCGTGACCCTGGCCGCTGCCGTGCCTCTTTTCACCCCTCTGTAGGGACGCCGAAACCTGCAGACCGGTGCAATTCGGACTCACCGTGGTCAAAAATCCACCGACCGAAGGGGCGCCCGAACACTTCTGTTGCCGATCAACGTCGCCTGCACTACGTTTTCCCTGCATGCACGTTTATCCGAGGAGTTTCCCATGAAGCGCATTGCCGCACTTTCGCTGATCGCCGCACTTGCCGCGACCGGCGCGTCCGCAAACAACACCAAACCGACCGTTTCCTCCCAGGGCGCCTTCCTTGGTGGTCTTGGCGGAGCCGGCGTTGCAACCGGCGCGATCATCGCCGGCGCGATCGCCGTTGGCGTCGTGGTTGCTGCGACCGAATCCTCTTCCGGCACCTGATCCGGAACGGAAACGGGCCCGTGGCCCAGGAAATGCCCCGCTTTACGGCGGGGCTTTTTCGTTTCGGCGGGTCCTTCGTTCCATCGGGACGTGTCGGCACCAACAGGCCACACTCCAGGTTCGATTCCGCGGCCACGACGGCGTCAAGTCTTGAAACAGAGCCAAGAATCGTCGACTTAGGGACGTCGCTGCCAACGGGAACCCGGAATGAAAAAGCTTTTCGCACTGCTCAGCCTCACAGTCATGACCGGGTGCGGAACGGCCTATATCTCCTCCAAGGTTGTCGACAACGACGATGTGTCGATCGTCGAGATGACCCGGGTCTCCGTTCAGGCGGCCAATGCCTCGACCTACACGCCGAAAGATCTTCCGCAGGTTTTCTTTGCGTCTGCCGGCGGTCCCTCGGCCGGACGTGGCGCCGGGCCTCTGCCGCCGACGGCCGTTGATCCTGAACGACGCCCCGCTGCCCTGACCCTGCGTGTCCCGCCGCAACCCGCCCGTCGCCCCTATACCATCGGCGTTGGCGACGTGCTGCTGTTGGCCACGCGCGGCAATGCCTCGACCGTGGAAGAGCTGAGCGGCCTGCTTGCGGCGCAGAACCGGCGGCAGGGCTATACGGTGCAGGATGACGGGGCCATCGCGATTCCCGAGGTCGGCCGTGTGATGGTGGCGGGCAAGACGCTGGAAGAAACCGAAGCGGAATTGTTTCAACGCCTTGTCGAGAACCAGATCGATCCGTCGTTCAGCGTCGAGATCGCGGAGTTCAACTCTCAGCGGGTCGCGATCGGCGGGGCCGTCGCGAACCCGACCGTGCAGGCGATCACCCTGACCGATCTGACGCTTGACCAGGCGCTTTCGGCCGCCGGAGGGATCAACAGCAAGGATCTCGACTATGCGTCGATCCGCATCTATCGCGACGGGTCGCTTTACCAGATCCCGCTCGAGAACTACCTGTCCGAGCCCCAGTTGCAAAAACTGCGCCTGACTGCGGGCGACAGCGTCTTTGTCGACACGGAATATGAACTGGAACGCGCCCGCGCCTATTTCGAAGAACAGATCCAGCTGGCGCAATTCCGGCAGACCGCGCGAACCCAGGCGCTGAACGAACTGCAAGCCGAGATGGACATACGCCGCAATGCCCTGCAGGAGCAGCGCGAAAACTTCAAGGATCGCATGGACCTGGACGGCGTGGACCGCGATTACGTCTACCTGACAGGCGAGGTCAACACGCCCAGCCGTTACCCCATGCCCTTCGGTCGCCAAAGCACGCTGGCCGACGCGCTGTATTCGTCGGGCGGGTTTGCGAACAACACGGGCAACCCCTCGCAGATCTATGTCCTGCGCGGGTCGGATAGCGCGGTCGCCCCCGTGACGGCCTATCGCCTCGACGCCCGGAACGCCGTGAACCTGACGCTCGCCACGCTGTTCGAGATGCGTCCGAACGACATCGTGTTCATTGCCGAACAGCCGATCACGCGCTGGAACCGTGTCGTGCAGCAGATCGTGCCGACTCTGCTGACCTCCGGCGCGGCGCTTGCCTCCAACTGATTGCGGGCCGTCACGCCGCATGCCGTGTGCCTTGCAATGCCAGGCGACGGGCCAACCTGATCCAGTATTCGGGGCGAATGTCTTCGCGATATAACGTCGTGTCCGGAGGTGTCGGGGCAGAGAGTGTCCAGCCCGGCTGCACCTTGCGCACGCGATTGGCCAGCCGGTCGTTCTGCGGCGCGCAGCATTCCGACAGGCGGCGCATTTCGGCCCGCGTGAAGATACACCCGGGACGATCGCCCCCGTATTCGAGGTCATATGCTTCTGCGGCCGCCCGTCGGATCGCGCCATCCGGGCTTGGCCCGCCGGCGACAACATGGGCCGCCCAGACCGGCAGCGGCGGCGGAGACCGATTGTCGTGACGGCTCATAGGCGGGATCGGGACCGCTGGCATCACCGATGCCATCACTTCGCGCAGCAAGCCATGAGGCGAGGTGGCGGCGCGCGCGTAATCCACCAAACGGATCGCGTTGACGTCAAATTCTTCGCGCAAACCGTCATAGAGGCGGGTGTAATCGCACCACAGCCCATCGACCTGGCCGGTATCGATGGCCTCGTCCACGATCCGGGCCGGGGGCGGCGGTGGCGTCGATTGAGACACCTCGAGATAGACCGCCTGGAGAAACTGCCACTGGCATCGCAGCACACATATGACTTGTATGTCGTAACCGTCGAAGATCGCGGCGAGATCCCGGAAGTCCACCGTCCCGCCACGCCCGCCCGCGCGAGAGAACTCTTCGCTCGACAATAGCAGGGTGACGTCACTGTCCCGCCATCGCTGCGCCAGTTGCTGCAGTCCCGCGCGGCCACCGTTCGCCGACCGATAGGCCTCGGGCAACGCAATCCAATCCGTGAGATAGCCGTGATGTCCCGTGTGCCGACCGAGATCAGGATAGATGACCCCATGGTCGGCGAGCGTGTTGCGCAGGTCGTGCAGCCGGTTCTGGATCATCGTCGTGCCGGTCTTGTGGGTGCCGATGTGGAGGACGAGCCTAGGCATGATCCTGCCTCTGCTCAGCTTGGCCCCGCCGCCTGGATCCTGTCGCCTCGGCCAAGACGTCAAGGTTACAGTGACCGAAAACCTCTGTCGGTTCCAGCATCGCCTTTTCGGCCCATTCGTTCCATGCATTCACGAAAAGCTCGCCCCGGTAGGACTGCTGCAGGGGACCCTCGCATAGCCGTGTCAGCCAGTAGCGAAACGCTGCCGGCGTGCCGCCCCTGGCGATATGCGCCTGCGCGCCACGCCGTGCGGTGTTGTCCCACGACGGCATGATTCCAGCGATGGTCCGGTCCGGCAGGGTCTTACGATACCTTTGGCTCAGCGCGTGATTAGCGACCGAGCTGTAATCGTAGATCAGTCCACCGAAATCATGCGCCGGAGGCGGATGGAGCGTCGAACCCGCCGGACCGCCATGGACATAACTCGTCGGCGCCACCACACCGTGCGGCGGCATTTCCACCCAGAAATCGAATAGATCCTCTGCTACGGACGACCGGCCCGAGACATGGAAGCAGACCGCGCCCAATTCGACTGGGCCGATTCCCGCCTCCCTCCAGGCGCGGCGCATGCGCGCCACGTTCTGCATCGGGGCAGGCATGTCTTCGGGCCGGTAGATCACGAAACGCGGGCGGCGCCCGTCCGGACGCTGGTAGCGCGGATCGCGCATGTAGGGCAGGGTCGATTCGACCAGCCTCTGCTCGAAACCCGGACTGTAGTCCTGCTCGATCAACACGTCCCCGCTAAGACCGTCCCAGTTACGCCGCCAGCTTTCGTTGGCCCAGCACAGGTAGAAGGGAAAATCGATGTCCGGTCTGGCCATCAACTGGTCCATCGGCTTGTGCAGCAACCGCTGCGTCCCGAAGGCGTAATGGTAGACACAGAAGGCATCAACGCCCGCCTGCCGGGCCAGCCTTGCCTGATCCTGCATGACGTCCGGCGAACGCAGATCGTAGTAGCCCAGGGCCCCGGGGCGCATGGGTTGAAGATGGCCGGGGAAGGCCGAGGTCGCAGCTGCGACGCCCCTCCATTCGCTGAAACCCGCGCCCCACCAGGCGTCGTTTTCCGGCGTCGGGTGGAACTGCGGCAGGTAAAACGCCGAGACATACCTGGGCGCCGGTGGCGCGGGCCTGTAATCCCGAGACAGGGCAGAGACTTCGCGCACCTTCTGACCCGCCGCACTTGCCAGAACACCGATACCCCGTTCGAAGGCATGTGCCAGCGTGCCGTCAATCTGCCCCTGCTCAACCTCGAACAGGTCTTCGGTGAGCCGCAGGCCCCGTATCATTCCGATCATCAGCGGCTTCAGCCAATAGATGGATCCCGCAGGAAACAGCGCCGTGTCCCGTGGCAGGTCGATCTCGACCCTGCGCAACATGGCCTCGGTCTTCGCTTTGTTCGATCCCCACCACCGGTCGAGATCATAACTCTGCCCGTCAGCGACCAGCATCGCGGCGTCGCGGTCCTCGACAAAGCGCGAAAGACGCTGTGCCGTCCCCGTGCCGGGCAGGATACCGTCGACCAGGTGGCGCCGCCACGTTACCCCGTCTGTACGATGCGGCGATTTCTTCGTGTGGATCTTGCAGACGGCATCATACCCCTCGAACGCCCCGGCGTTTACCAGGCGCACGAAGGGCAGGATATCCCGGCCCCGGTTCGGCATGGCGTGGATATATGCATCGGGGAATTCGCCTTCGATCTTCTCGGCCAGGCGAGCTGTTTCCCGGCCCCGCCAGGTGAGGGTGATAAAAAGATCGGCCGCAATGTCGATCGTCCTCAGACGGTCACGAAACTCCGGCCACAGATCGGGATAGAAGATATGGAGATGGATGGCATAGGGCGCCTTCACGCGGGATGGATCGAAGCGCAGAGGTCTGGTTGCGCATTCCGGCAGGGATTCGACCGGCATGTTGCGCAGCGGCCGTCCCTCGTGTCGACCGGTCGAGAGATAATGCCCAAGCGGCGGCAGACCTGCGGACGCCACATCAGGATTGAGGTTCAGATAGGCTTGGGGGGAGAAGGCGCGATTGGGCTGCAAGCCGACGGCCTCTCCCCAAAGGACATAGTGTCGAAGCGGCGCGAGACGGAACACAGGGTTCAGACCGGGATGGGCGCGGATGTAGAATTCGCGATCGAAGGTTCCGCTGCGCCTGATCTGGCGAATGTAAGCCCCTTGCCTGATCCCGGGCACACACAGGCGTATCAACTTCCCGAGCCGGGTCAGGGCCAGTTGGAATCGGGTCATGCGAACCTCCGTCCTATCATGGGAAGATCATGCCTGCGAAAGCTTAAGCCGGACTGAATCTCGCCGCAGTTTCACCTCAGTTTCGACACAAAAGATCGCGGGCTCCGCGGCGTAGCATCAGCAGTCCTAGGGCCAATAGCACCAGCGCGGCGGCCACTGGATATAGGGGCACCCACCCGTCCGGCCGGTACCATTCGTACAGGCCCGACCGCATCGTGGTGATCACGTGGACAAGCGGGTTGATCCAGATCCAGTCGCGGAATGGCGGCGGGATGGCCTCTGGCAAAAATAGGATGCCCGAGGCCAGAAAGGCCGGACGGTTGAGAATTGCCCAAACCCTTTCCCAGATCGGCCACCGCTCGAATAGGTAGGCATTGACGACCCCCAGCCCCAACCCCAGCAAGGCGCATGATCCAAGGCTTGAGAGGATGAAAATTGGGTAGGCGATGCGGTGCCCTGTCCACAGGATCATGCCGCCCAGCACCAGCGCCACCACGATCGTATGCGTCAGGAAATTCAGGAAAAACCTGGCGAGGACCGCATCGATCCAAGTGATCGCGGGATAGGCCATCAGCGGGCGGGAATAGCGCAGCGCGACGCCTATTTTCTGGGACAGATCCGCGTAGATGGCGAAGGGAAGGTATCCGCTGGCGTAGAAAAGCGCAAAGTCCCGGCCAAGCGGTGGCGCATCGAAGGCCAGCGAAAAAATCCCCGCCAACACCGCCACGGCTGCAAGTGGTTCGAGGACCGCCCAGAGGTAGCCGCCGGGCGTGCGCCCGTAACTTGTTGCTATCTCACGGATCATCAGCGCGGTGATTGCGCGGGACGCAGAAAAGGAACGCATCGCCCCCCCTTGTTATCGGTTTCTTCACGCCCGAGTCGTACACCGGGAAAGTGAAGAACAAATTAGCAACATGGGGTCATCAAGATGGCCAGTGCCACGCAGATCTCCGCGCATCCCAAGCGCAATAAGCCTTTGCCCGAGGCATTTCCGACCCTTGTGCCAAGCGCCGCTGCGACGCGGGGCACCGGTTTCGCCGCAGCCGCCCGCATGAGACTGCGCCATGCGATGATGCTGGCTGTCTTCATCCTCATGGTGCCTGGCCCGGTCGGAGTTGCGACGTGGTACATGCTGACCCGGGCGCAACCGCAGTTTGCCGCGACCTTCGGCTTTGTGATCCACAGCGAAGGCGACGGGGCCTCTGGCGGGTTCCTGTCCGCTTTGCCTGCGATCGGGTCGTTAAGCGGGAGTTCGTCGAAGGATACCGACGTTTTGGCGCGGTTCCTGCAATCCCAGACGGTCGTTGCCGACCTGAACCACTCACTAAACCTGGAGGAGGCCTGGTCCGCCCACCATGCTCAGGACCCCGTTTTTGCCCTGAAACCTGACGGCACGATTGAGGATCTAGCCCGCTTCTGGCGGCGCATGGTGCGGGTTCACTACGATTACTCCGCGGGATTGATGGAGGTCGAGGTGCGAAGCTTCGCGCCTCAACATGCCCTCACCATTGCGGACGCCTTGGAACGGGCAGCTTCTGACCTGGTGAACCGGCTCAGCGGGATCGCCCGCGAAGACCGGCTGAAACACGCCACCGCCGAACTTGACCGGGCCGAGGCAGACCTGGTGAACGCGCGGGAAGCCCTGACCACATTCCGGGCGCGGCATCAGATGATTGACCCCATGACCGATCTGGAAGGCGACATGCAGGTGATCGCGGGGCTTCAACAGCAACTGACAGAAGAGCGGATCGCGCGTGATGTATTGTTTCAGACCCTGGCCGAGGCCAAGTCAGCCAAGCGGCGGGAGGATAGCGGCGACTTTCGCATCCGGCAAAGTGATCGACGCATAGCCATCATCGAAAACCGGATCGCCGAAGAGAAACAGAAGATCAACGGAACGGACGGACGCCGAAACTACGCCAAGCTGATGGGTGACTTCGAACGCCTGACCGTCGGCGTCGAGATCGCCCAACAGGGTTTTGTCACGGCGCTCGCCGCGCGGGAAGCGGCGCGGATCGAAGCGGACAGGCAAAGCAGGTACGTCGCGACCTACGCTACCGCAGGGCTGCCGGAACGGGCCCTTTATCCAAGGTCCTGGCAGATCATCACCCTTGTCGCAGTGGGGGCGTTCCTGATCTGGTCGATCCTGATGCTCGTCATCTACGGATTGCGGGATCGCCAGTGATGCTGGCTTTGGAGTCTGTCAGCAAGACATTCTCGTCGGGGCGGCAGCGAACGATCGTGGCACGTGATCTCAGCTTTGCCTTCCCGCAGGGGCAGGCGATGGCCTTGCTGGGGCGCAATGGCGCCGGGAAGTCCAGTCTACTGCAATTGCTGTCAGGAACCTTGCGGCCTGACCGGGGACGGGTTCTTCGACATGGCAGCGTTTCTTGGCCGGTCGGCTTTCAGGGCAGCTTTCACCCCGATCTGACGGGGGCCGAAAACACCCGCTTCGTCGCGCGGCTGTACGGCATCGACACGACAGATCTGGCGGACTACGTATCGGACTTTGCGGACCTTGGCGGCCACTTTCACCAGCCCGTCCGGGTGTATTCGGCCGGCATGAAGGCGCGGCTGGCATTTGCGATATCCACGGGCATCCCGTTCGACACCTATCTGATAGACGAAGTCACCTCGGTCGGGGACGGCGCATTCCGGTCCCGCAGCGAAAACGTCCTGCGTGCGCGGCTTTCACGTTCAAGCGCCATCGTCGTATCCCATTCGATGGACCTGTTGGCACGTCTTTGCACGTCAGGGGCCGTACTCGAGAACGGCCGTATATTTTTCTACGCCAAGGTCGCCCGTGCGATCGAGCATCACGAACATCGGATGCAGGGCCGGTATCCGCCGTGGTTGGTCTAGGATGGATGTCACGCTTCTCATGCCGGTGTTCAACGGTGCCCGGCATCTGCGCGACCAGCTGGACAGCCTTGCCAAGCAGACCGTTCTGCCCAGCGGATTGATCGTGTCCGACGACGGGTCCACCGATCAAAGCCGCGACATCGTGACGGAGTTCCAGAAGCACGCGCCGTTTCCAGTGCAGCTGCGGCACGGGCCACGGCGTGGATATCCACAGAACGTGATGGCCTTGTTGCAGTCGGTTCCTAACGGAATGATCGGCTTTTGTGATCAGGACGATATCTGGCTTCCCGACAGGATAGCGCGTGGCCTTGAAGCACTTGCCACGCAAAAGGGGCTGGCAATCCACGTTGCAGCGCGTGCCTCCATAGGCGGACAGCCCCGCCGCCAAGTTCCGCGCCCGCCGGACATGTTTGCCACAGCGCTGATACAGAACCTTGCCCCCGCCAACGCCACGCTCATGAACGAAGCTGCGGCGCGGATCATCCGTCAGCTGATGCCCGGGCTGCGCAGTGCTCCGCCGTTTCCTGATTGGTGGATTTTCGGCGTGATTGCCGGGATCGAGGGGCAGATCATTTTTGATCCGAAGCCTGGCCTCCTCTACCGCGAACATGGCGGGAACCTGCTGGGCGATGCCCGCAGCGTTTCAGGCATTCGTCGTCGCATCCACTTTCTCTGCTCTGGCCAGTTCGGCGCGTGGTTGCATCAGAATACGCGCGCGCTGATGCAGGTCCGGCCGCATCTTGCGCCGCCCGCGATGGCGCGGCTCTCTGAATTCTCTGAAGCGCTCCTTAGCGGTCGCGCGCGTGATTGGCTGGCGCTTTCAGATCGCACCGGGTCAGGCGAGAAGCTGTTGCTGCGCGCTGCGGCAGGGATGCGCCTGATATGATACGAATGCATCTCAAACCTTTGGCCATGGTCACGGCTCTGCCCGGTTTGCGCCACGCGAAGATCGACCCCCTGTCTCATCTTGCTTCCGGATCAAATCCGGGGGCAAACCATGACACAACTGATCTTGCGAGCGACACTCACCGGCAACAACATCAGCCTTTACGGCGGGGTGGCGGACCTGACCCCCCTGTCAGACGAGGCCTTGGCGCGAACCTGGATCTTCGCAGGCGCACAGTCGACCGGAACGATGACGCGCTACCAGTTGGACGATCTCGGGACCATCCAGCATCGGCAGTCGGAAACCATCAGCGCCTCGACGACGTACCGCATTTCGGATGCCGAGGTGGTGGGCGATGACGCGCCTCATCTTTTGGTGTCGGCTGTCGAAACCGCCAGTATCGCGGCGTTTGCCATCGGACCGGACGGGTCGCTTGGGGAACAGACAACCATCTCTGCCCCGCTGATGGGGCCGGTGACACAAATGGAGGTCATCGAGGCAGGCGGGTACAGCTTTGTCGCGACCGGATCGCGCGACAGCGCAGGGCTCAGAATCTATGAATGGGTTGATGGCGAAACTCTGGCCCCTCGCGCGACAGTGACCGATCACGGGAAAACCGCGCTTGGCAATGTCACCGACATGGCGGGCCTGCGCGTCGGCGGGACGGAGTATCTGGCGGTTGCGTCCACGACGGACGAGGCGGTCTCGACCTATTGGATTGGCACCGACGGCACACCGGAGCTGATCGACAGCCTTGGCATCAAGGACGGGATGTGGATTGCCGGGCTTGACGGCCTTGCAACGGTCGCCGCGCACGGAGAAAGTTTCGTGGCTGTCGGCGCAACGATGTCCTCAAGCCTCACGCTGCTGCGCGTCAACGATCACGGGGTGATGTTCCAGGAAGATCACCTGATCGACACGCTCGACACGCGATTTTCGCGAGTCGATGCCCTGACCGGGTTCGAGGTCGGTGAGCGCGGATTCCTCGTTGTCGGCGGCGCCGATGACGGGCTGACCTTGCTTGAGATCATGCCGGATCGCAGCTGTCACGTACGTTCGACACTGGTCAATTCCCAGGGCGGTGCGATGGAAAACATCGTGTCCCTGTCTGCGGTATCGCTGACCAGCGAGATCCAGATCGTGGCTGCCGGACAGCCCGGTCTGACCCTTGCAACGCTCGACAAGACATCGATCGCTGCCCCTCTGATCGGGACTGGTGCTGCTGATGATCTGGTCGGTGGTGGCCGGGACGATCTGATCTGGGGCAATGCTGGCGACGACATCCTGACCGGCGGCGCCGGGGCCGACATCATCGCGGGCGGGGCGGGGCAGGACGTTCTGACCGGCGGCGATGGTGCGGATGTCTTTGTATTCTCTGCCGATACCGGGATGGATCGGGTGACGGATTTCCAGCTTGGTGTCGACAGGATCGATGTTTCGGCATGGGGCCGGATCTACGACGTCCAATCCCTGACAATCGACGATCGCTGGGACGGTGCCGATCTGAGTTTCGGAGATTTTTCCCTGCGACTGTCGACACTTGACCCGACCCGACTGACCGAGATTGAGCTGACCAACGACTGTTTCATTTTCTAGAGCGACGTATACCCGATCGTAAGGATCGTCTGCCAAAACGATATCATGTGAAGTGAAGGTAGGCAGAAGATGGCGGGCTCTGTCCAACGTGGGCTTGGTGGTGCTTCGGGCTTTGGCGAACTGGCCTTGCCACGGTCCGACGACGGCGCGTTCCGCATTGCGGCCGGTGCGGTCTTTGCCAATGGGCTCAACGTCTTCGGGACGACCTATTCCGGTGACGACATCTGGATCGGAACCAACGGGGTCATGAGCTTTGGTACGGGCGCCGAGGCCGTACCCTCGTCGGATGGCGTCGACCCGTCGCTCGACATTCTCGCGCCCTTCTGGGCGGACGTGGACACACGCCTGAATGGCGAAGGGATCGAAAGCGGGCCGATCTGGGTCGACATGCAGGGCGGTGTTCTGACCGTTACTTGGGAAGATGTCGGGCGGTTCCGACGGTCGAGTGACCCGTCGAACCTGTTCCAGATGCAACTGACCGATCGGGGCAACGGCGATTTCGACCTGCGGTTCACCTACGAGCGGATTGAATGGGTGCAGTCGACCCACGAGACCGAGGTGGGCGCCCAGATGATCCTGTCGTCAGCACGGTTGCCCGAACCCTGGATCGAGGCCGGAGAGGCGCTGACCCTGGACACGCGGACCGGCAACACCGGCATCACCGGACGTTGGCTGTTCGAGATGCGCGACGGCGCGCTGCCCGGGCTGACGCCCGTGACCGGGGACGCCCGGATTGGTGGGGACAGCAACGATACGCTGTCTGGTGGCGCGGCAGATGACATCCTGCGCGGCGGTAACGGCAATGACATCCTTCGCGGGTTCGCCGACGCCGATTGGCTGTTCGGCGGCGATGGCGCGGATACCCTGAACGCCGCCAGCGGGGATGATCACGTGATGGGCGGCAATACGGACGCCGACCTGCGCGACGTGATCTACGGCGGTGCGGGACAAGATTATCTTGACGGAGGTCACGGCAACGACCTGATCTATGGCGGCGACGGTCAGGACACCCTGGAAGGTGGGTTCGGCGTCGATCAGCTGATCGGGCAGCAGGGCGATGATGCGCTGTCGGGCGCGGCCTGGTCGGACGAGATCTTTGGCGGAGACGGGGCCGATTTCCTGAACGGCGGCTTCGGGTTCGACCGGTTGAATGGTGGCACCGGCGCGGACCGGTTCTTTCACCTCGGGATTGCCGATCACGGATCAGACTGGGTGCAGGACTACTCTGCGGTCGAGGGTGATTTGCTTGTGTGGGGGCAAGGTGCAAACCTGCCCGGCAACTTCCAGGTCAACTGGGCAGATACGGCGGGCGCAGGGCAGTCGGGGGTGGCCGAGGCCTTTGTCATCTACAAGCCGACCGGGCAGATCCTGTGGGCCTTGGTCGATGGCGCGGCTCAGCCCCAGATCAACCTGATGATGGCAGGTGTGGTGCACGACCTGCTTTAGGGCAGGTCAGGTGATGAACCGGCACGCGTCGGCGTCAATATGGGCTGCGGTGAGTGTGCCGGTGAAATAGGCCCCGGTGTCGATTGAGATCCGGCAATCGCCGATGGTTGCTTCGGCCATCACGGTGTGCCCATGGACGATGGTCTGGCCGTCGTCGCGCGGGACCTCCAAGAAGGCGGGGTGACCATTGATCATCTCGCGACGACTTTGATCGTCGACGGCGCGATCGGGGTCCATCCCGGCATGAACGCAATGCAGGTTGCCCGTCGACCACCGGGCGGGCAACTGGCGGATCCAGTCCTGCATCCCGTCCGGCATCGCGTCTTCCAATTGTTCGACCAGTTCGACCGCATCTTCGACGTCGGGCCGTTTTGAATGTGCCTGGATGCCGAAGCTGGCCAGGGTTTCGATACCACCGAAGGTCAGCCAGCGCAGTCCACGCCCGGCGGGATCGTCGATGAAATCGAGCATCATTTTCTCATGATTTCCCATGAGGTTGACGTGCCGATCAGGCGAGTCCACGCAAAGGCCGCGGATGAATGCAAGCGTTCCGGCAGAATTCGGTCCCCGATCGATCGCGTCGCCCAGGAAGACGATCGGAATGTCCTGGCCGAATTCCTGTCGCAGCTTGGTGTAGAGCGGCTCAAGCAGGTCAAGGCAGCCATGAACGTCGCCGATGGCGCAGAACGGCGTGCCCGGAGCAAGCACGGTCTCGACCGTCGGGTCGGCGGCGACGCGGCGGCGTGGTTTGGGTTCCTTGCCCGCAAAAAGACCTTTCAGTCGTCCCAGCATCGGCCCTCAGCTCGCCTTCTCCACCGCCGACCTGATATTGTCGATGACTTCCATAAGCTTGCCGTGATCTTCCGATTCACCCATCACGCGGATCAGCGGCTCGGTTCCCGATTTGCGGATCAACAGGCGGCCGGAAGATCCAAGCGCCTTTTCCCCGTCCTCGATGGCCTGCTGCACCGCGTCGGCCGCCAAGGGTTCGGATCCCTGCGTGTAGCGCACGTTGTGCAGCACCTGCGGGATCGGATCGAAGACACGCAGGATTTCGCTGGCCTTGCGGTCGCTTTCGATCAGCGCGGCCAGCACCTGAAGGGCGGCGACCAATCCGTCACCGGTGGTTGCATAGTCGGTCATGACAACATGGCCAGACTGCTCTCCGCCGAGGTTGAATTCGCCTTCGCGCATCTTTTCAACGACATAGCGGTCGCCGACCTTGGTGCGTTCAAGACCGATACCGGTGTCGTTCAGGTGCCGTTCCAGCCCGAGGTTCGACATGACCGTGGCGACAAGCGCATTGCCGGCCAACCGACCTTCGGCGGCCCATCTGGTCGCGATCAGGCCCATGATCTGGTCACCGTCGACCTGTTCGCCGGTTTCGTCGATCAGGATCAGGCGGTCGGCGTCACCGTCCAGGCAGATGCCGATGTCCGCGCGGGTTTCCCGCACCTTGGCGGCGGCGGCCTCCGGGTGGGTCGATCCGCATTTGTCGTTGATGTTCAGTCCATTGGGGGACGTCCCGATGGGGATCACATCGGCGCCAAGTTCCCACAGGATGGCAGGGCCGACGCGGTGCGCGGCCCCATGGGCGCAGTCGACGACGATGCGCAGACCGTCCAGTCGCAGCTGCCGCGGGAAGGTTGTTTTAACGTATTCGACGTATCTTGATCCGGAATCATCGATCCGCTTGGCGCGTCCTATGTTCTGGGGCTGCGCCAGGGCGATGTCGGTGGACATGATACGCTCGATTTCGGCCTCCGCGTCGTCCGACAGCTTGAATCCATCGGGCCCGAAGAACTTGATGCCATTGTCCTCGGCCGGGTTGTGCGAGGCCGAGATCATGACACCCACATCCGCCCGCATGGAGCGGGTCAGGAACCCGACCGCCGGGGTCGGCACAGGACCAAGGAGGAAAACACTCATCCCGGTAGATGTGAAACCAGAAGTCAGCGCATTTTCAAGCATGTAGCCCGAAAGACGGGTATCCTTGCCGATGACGACCCGGTGGTCGTGCTGGTCACGCCGGAAATATCGCCCCGCCGCGGCGGCAAGGCGCATCACGACCTCGGCCGTCATGGGGTGGGTGTTGGTCCGTCCGCGCACGCCATCGGTGCCGAAAAGAGAACGGGACATCGTGCCTCCTGAATTTAGGCGGGTCTGGAGGCCTTTGTTACGGCGATCAACGGTTCAAGTCCAGCTTGGCAAACGGCAGCCAACTGCCACTTTTGCGCGGTCGCGCATTGCCCCGGGCAAATGCAGAGGATACGGTCGTCGGCAATTGGCCTGGGAGGCAGGTGGCAGTGCCGAAGACCAAATCAACCCTGGGGTTCGCCTTGGCGACCTTCGCGGCGGTACAGCCCACTGTTCCGTCCGCGCAGCAAAGCTATAGCTACAACAACTATGGCGCCCCTGGCCTGATCGACATGCCGACGGCGCAAAGCGCCGACGACGCAGAACTTTCGACGACGATCAGCCATTCGCCCGCCTTTACCCGCGCAACGATGACCTTCCAGATCACGCCACGGCTGAGCGGAAGCTTCCGTTACGGGACGATTAAGAACTACGTGATCGCGACTGGCGAACCAACGTTCGATCGGTCGTTTGACCTGCGGTACCGGATCATCGACGAAGGGCGGTATCGCCCTGCGGTTGCCATCGGTCTGCGCGACATCATCGGGACCGGCATCTATTCATCTGAATATTTGGTGGCCACAAAGCACCTGTCGCCGCGCCTTACGGTCACGGGTGGGCTTGGCTGGGGCCGGATGGCCACGCAGGGTGGCTTCAAGAACCCCCTGAGCGTCTTTGGATCTGGTTTCAATTCCCGCCCGGGCGGATTTACCGGTACCGGCGGACAGGTCGAACTGGGCCGCTGGTTTCGCGGGCAGGCTGCGTTCTTTGGTGGTGTCAGCTATAAGGCCACGGATCGCCTGACGCTCAAGGCGGAATATTCCTCGGATGCCTATCTGCTTGAATCTGCGGCCGGTCGGAACCTGATCGCGCCGAAGACGCCGGTGAACCTCGGGCTCGACTACCGGCTGAGCGACGGGGCCAACCTGCAGCTGGCCTACCTGCATGGCGACACCTATTCCTTTGGCCTGACCTTCGCGACGAACCCCCGCAAGGCTGCTGTGCCGGGCGGGAAAGGCGGCGCACCGATCCCCGTCAAACCGCGCGACATGAAATCCGCGCAGGCGCTTGGATGGGTGACGAACGAACCCGCGAAACAGCAGCTGCGGGGCGGCATGCAGACGCTGTTGCAGCCCGACGGCATCCATGTCGAGGCCGTGACGCTGGACGGGCGGCAGGCGACGATCTTTATCCGCAACGAGAAATACATCGCCCGGGCCGAGGCGATCGGACGGACCGCCCGCGTGCTGAGCGTCGCGACCCCGGCGTCGGTCGACACCTTCCGGATCGTGCCGATGGTCAACGGGATGCCCGCGGCGGCGGTCGTGATCCGGCGCGACGACCTTGCGCGGTTCGAACATGACCCGAATGGCGCGCAGCGGATGTTTGACGCGGCGCAGGTGGTCAGCCATCGCGGCAAGCCTAGGGCGCCGGATGTGCTCGAGGGGCAGTATCCGCGGCTGACCTGGTCGGCCGGTCCCTATGTGAAGGCCAGCTATTTCGACCCGGACAACCCGGTGCGCGCCGATCTGGGCCTGCGGTTCGCGGCGCGGTATGATCTGGCGCCTGGGCTTGTTCTGTCGGGTCAGGTCGATCAGCGCGTGATCGGCAACCGGCAGGGGTCGACGCGGTTCGATCCCTCGGCCCTGCCCCGCGTGCGGTCCGATGCCGGACGCTATGCCAAGGCCGACACGGCGCTGACCAAGCTGACCCTGGCGTCGTATTTCCGGCCCGGCGAAAACCTCTATGGCCGCGTGACCGCAGGTTACCTCGAACCGATGTACGCCGGGGTCAGCGGGGAACTGCTGTGGAAACCGGTCGACAGCCGCCTCGCCCTCGGGGTCGAGGTCAACTATGTGCAGCAGCGCGATTTCGACCAGGCGTTCGGGTTGCGGAATTACAAGGTCGCGACCGGCCATGTCTCGGCCTATTATGATTTCGGCAACGGCTTTCACGGTCAGGTCGACGGCGGGCGGTATCTGGCCGGCGACTGGGGCGGGACCTTTGCGCTGGACCGGGAATTCGTGAACGGCTGGAAGGTCGGCGCCTATGCGACCTTCACCAATGTCTCGTTCTCGGACTTCGGCGAAGGGTCCTTTGACAAGGGCATCCGTTTTGAGATCCCGCTGGATCACTTCCTCGGGCGGCCGGTCGGCAAGACCTACAAGGCAACCCTGCAGCCGCTGTCGCGCGATGGCGGGGCGCGGCTGGACGTGGATGGGCGGCTTTACGACCAGATCAGAAGTTACCACGAGCCCGAGCTCGAGAAGAGCTGGGGGAGGTTCTGGCGGTGAAACTGGCGACAGGTGCAGTGCTGGCAGCGGTGCTGGCGTTGGTGGCGGGATGCGGCAACGACACCGGCAATCCGCAGCTTGGCCTCGACATGGCAAAGCGCGTGACCGCGAAACTGACCGGCAAGGACAAGGCCGCGCCGCCGCCCACGGCCGACCAGATCCGCGCCGCCGTCACGCCCGAGTTCCGGGCGCAGAATGGCAATCTTCCGATGCTGCTGGCCAGTTCGGTCGACAAGCCGATCGCGTCGCTGATGTTCCAGACCGGACAGAATGGGGACGTGCGGACGTACCTGACACCCGACGCGATCAGCTTCAGCCTGCGGCAGGGGGTTCTGGTGGCCTCGCGCGGGCTGGGGGCGGATCTGATGCAGGCCGACGTGACCCAGGTGCTGCCGCGCGTGCTGGCCGGATCCGGGCAGGCGCAGCGGGTACATGTCTATCTGGACAGCGAAGATCGGGAAGTGCGCCACAGCTTTACCTGCAGCTATGCCCGGGCAGAGGGCCAGGTGGTCGAAACCTGCCGTGGCGACGGCACCGGGTTCGAAAACCGCTACGTGCTGCGCGGGGGCCGGATCGTGACGTCGGTCCAGTGGGTCAGCCCGCTTCTTGGGTCCTTCCGGCTGGAAGATCTGGGCTGATGACGCCCGTCCTCCGAAACTAGTTTAACGCTAAACTACTTCTATCGACACGTCAGCCGCGCCGCTTGCGCACGTACAGCTCAAGCCGGTGATGGATGATCTCGTACCCCATGGCCTCGGCGATCTGGGCCTGAAGCGCCTCGATCCGGTCGTCGGTGAATTCGATGACCTCGCCGGATTCCATGTCGATCATGTGATCGTGATGATCCGTCTCGGTGTGTTCGAAGCGCGCGGGCGTGCCTTCGAACTGATGGCGCATGATAACCCCCTGCGACTCAAGCTCGGTCAGGGTGCGATAGACCGTCGACAGGGAAATCCCCGGAACTTCGGTTTCCGCGCGGCGTTGCAGTTCAACGGCTTCGGGGTGGTCATCGGCGGCGGCAAGAACCGACAGCAGCGCCTTGCGCTGGCGCGTGATGCGCACCCCGGCGCGGCGCAGCGCGGCGGTCAGGTCTTCGGTTCTGCGGTCGATCTTGGTCATTGCCCGGGTATTGCGCAAAGCCGCCTGTGCGATCAAGTGTTAGTTGCAAATCATTCGCAGATAGCTTGACAGTTGCAAATCGTTCCTAGATGCATCCTGAGTGACAAGGAGTGCATCATGTTCCGACGACAGTTCCTGACCTGGGCTCTGGCCCTTCTGCCCCTGACCGCTGGCCTGCCCGCCACGGCGCAGGACCGGATCAAGGTCGTGACCACCTTTACCGTCATCGCGGACATGGCTCAGAACGTGGCCGGGGACGCGGCCGAGGTCGTGTCGGTCACCCGCCCGGGGGCCGAGATCCACGGCTACAGCCCCACCCCGCGCGACCTGATCCGCGCGCAGGATGCCGACCTGATCCTGTGGAACGGGCTGAACCTTGAACTGTGGTTCGAACAGTTCCTGTCGAACCTGCGCGACGTGCCCTCGGCCGTGGTCAGCGACGGGATCGATCCGATCGCCATCACGGGCGGGGACTATGACGGCAAGCCCAATCCCCATGGCTGGATGGCGCTGGATAGTGCCCTGATCTACATCGACAATATTCGCGACGCCCTGTCAGAAGCCGACCCCGCGAACGCGGACACCTATGCCGCCAACGCCGAGACCTACAAGGCCGAGGTCGCCGCCGTCATCGGCCCGCTGCGTGACGCCGCCCGCGCCCTGCCCGAAAGCCGCCGCTGGCTGGTGACCTCGGAAGGGGCGTTTTCCTACCTTGCCCGGGATTTCGGGCTGACCGAGGTTTTCCTCTGGCCGATCAACGCCGACGCGCAGGGCACGCCGCAGCAGGTGCGCAAGGTGATCGACGCCGTGCGCGAGAATGACATCCCGGCGGTCTTTTCCGAAAGCACCGTGTCCGACAAGCCCGCGAAACAGGTCGCGCGCGAAACCGGCGCGGCCTATGGCGGGGTGCTCTACGTCGACAGCCTGTCCGAAGCGGACGGGCCGGTGCCGACCTACCTCGACCTGTTGCGCGTCACGGCCGAAACCATCGTCGCGGGTCTGAGCGAATGACCGACGGCATCCGCGCCACCGGCCTCACGGTCGCCTATCGCAACGGCCACACCGCGCTGCGCGATGCGTCGTTCGCCATTCCGCGTGGCACGATCACCGCGCTGGTCGGCGTGAACGGGGCCGGAAAATCGACGCTGTTCAAGGCGTTGATGGGGTTCCTGCCCGCGTCGTCGGGCAAGATCGAGATCCTGGGCCAGCCGGTGCGCAAGGTCATGAAGGATCAGGCCGTCGCCTATGTGCCGCAGGCCGAAGAGGTCGACTGGACCTTCCCGGTGCTGGTCGAGGACGTGGTGATGATGGGCCGCTATGGCCACATGGGCTTCTTCCGCCGCCCCCGCGCCAAGGATCACGAGGCCGTCGCGAAGGCGCTTGCCCGGGTCAACATGACCGACTTCCGCCATCGCCAGATCGGAGAGCTGTCGGGCGGTCAGAAGAAACGCGTCTTCCTGGCCCGCGCGCTGGCGCAGGACGCACAGGTCATCCTGCTGGACGAACCCTTTACCGGCGTCGACGTGAAGACCGAAGAACAGATCATCGCCCTGCTGCGCGAGCTGCGCAAAGAGGGCCGGGTGATGCTGGTTGCGACGCACAACCTGGGCTCCGTGCCGGAATTCTGCGACCGCGTCGTGCTGGTCAAGGGCACGGTTCTGGCCCACGGCCCCGTGGCCGAGGTGTTTACCCCCGACAACCTGAAACAGGCCTTTGGCGGGGTGCTGCGGCATTTCCTGCTGGAAGGGCCGCACCTGCATGACGACGAAGACCCGCGCAAGCTGAACATCTACACCGACGATGAACGCCCGCTGGTGATCTACGACGACCGGCACCACACCGCGAAGGGTCGCAAATGATCCTGCTGGAGCCCTTTCAGTACGGCTACATGACCAACGCGATCTGGGTGTCGGCGCTGGTCGGCGCGGTCTGCGCCTTCCTGTCGGCCTACCTGATGCTCAAGGGCTGGTCCCTGATCGGCGATGCGCTGTCGCATTCGGTCGTACCGGGGGTCGCCGGGGCCTACATGCTGGGCCTGCCCTTTGCCATCGGGGCTTTCCTGTCGGGCGGGCTGGCGGCGCTGGCGATGCTGTTCCTGCGGCAGCGGTCCGGGTTGAAAGAGGACGTGGTGATCGGCCTGATCTTCACCGCCTTCTTCGGGCTGGGGCTGTTCATGGTCTCGCTCAACCCCATGGCGGTGTCGATCCAGACCATCATCATGGGGAACATCCTGGCGATCACCCCGCAGGATACGCTGCAACTGGCCCTGATCGGGGGCGTGTCGCTGGCGGTGCTGCTGGCCAAGTGGCGCGACCTGCTGGTGGTCTTCTTCGATGAAAGCCACGCGCGGTCGATCGGGCTGAACGTGGGGCTGCTGCAGATCGTGTTCTTCACCCTGCTGTCGGCCTGCACGGTCGCGGCGATGCAGACGGTCGGGGCGTTTCTTGTCATCGCGCTGGTGGTGACGCCGGGGGCCACGGCCTATCTGCTGACCGACCGCTTCCCGCGCCTGCTGATGCTGTCGGTGGTGATCGGGTCGGTGACCTCGGCGCTTGGGGCCTACATCAGCTATTTCCTCGACGGGGCGACGGGGGGCGTGATCGTCTGCCTGCAGACCCTGCTGTTCCTGATCGCGCTGGTTTTCGCCCCCACCCACGGGATGCTCGCCGCCCGTCGCCGCCGGGCCGAGGCCGAGGCGGGCGCATGATGGAGACCCTTCTGCTGCCCCTGCAATTCCCCTTCATGCAGAACGCCCTGCTGGCCGTGGCGCTGATCGCGCCTGCGGCGGCGATGCTGTCGACCTTCCTGGTGCTGAAAGGTTGGTCGCTGATGGGCGACGCCACCAGCCACGCGGTGCTTCCCGGGGTGGTGCTGGCCTATATCGCGGGCATTCCGCTGATCATCGGGGCCTTTGTCGCGGGGCTGATCTGTGCCGTGGCGACGGGGTTCATCAAGGACAATTCCCGCATCAAGCAGGACACGGTCATGGGCGTGGTCTTTTCCGGCATGTTCGGTCTGGGGGTGGTGCTGTACACCCGGATCTCGTCGGACATGCACCTGGATCACATCCTCTTCGGCAACATGCTGGGGGTGGGGCCGGATGACCTTTGGACGGCGGGCACGATCTCGGCCGGGGTGGCGCTGATCCTCGGGGTGAAGTGGCGCGATTTCCTGGCCCACAGCTTCGACCCGGTGCAGGCGCGGATGATCGGCCTGCCAGTCGGCTGGCTGCACTACGGCCTGCTGGCGATCCTGTCGGCGACCATCGTGGCGATGCTGACCTCGGTCGGGATCATCCTGTCGGTGGCCTATCTGATCGCGCCGGGGGCGATTGCCTTCCTGCTGACCCGGCGATTCCTGCCGATGATGCAGGTTTCGGTCCTGGTGGCGCTGCTGGCGGGGCTGGCGGGCACCTACCTCAGCTTCTGGATCGACAGCGCGCCCGCGCCGACCATCGTTCTGATCATGACGGCAATGTTCCTGTTGGCGCTTGGCTGGCGGCGGCTGCGGGACGGGGTGAAAATCACCCCTTGACCCTCCAGCGACTGGAGACCCTAGATCACCCGTCGACACCCCGTGCAGACGAAAGGGCACCCCATGGCCGAGGCTCAAACCATCACCCGCGATCCGGTCTGCGGCATGACCGTGGACCCAACGGCCGGCAAGCCGACGGTCGAACTGGACGGGCGTACCTATCACTTCTGCTGTGACGGCTGTGCCAAGAAGTTCACCGCCGATCCCGAGGCCTACCGCACCGCCGAAGATCCCGTTTGCGGCATGAGCGTCGACCGGGCCACCGCCGCGCATATGTCCAAGCACGCGGGCGAGAAGTTCTATTTCTGCTCGCACCGTTGCCAGACGAAGTTCGACGCCGCGCCCGAGGATTACCTGGGCGACCGTCCCGATCCCGAACCCATGCCCGAAGGCACGATGTACACCTGCCCGATGGATCCGGAAATCGTGCAGGACCATCCCGGCGACTGCCCGATCTGCGGCATGGCACTTGAACCGATGACCCCCTCGCTCGACAGCGGGCCGCACCCGGAATACGTCGATTTCAAGCGGCGGCTGAAGATCACCGCGCCGCTCGCTGCCGGGGTCTTCGTGCTGGAAATGGGGTCGCACATCGGCATCCCCTTTGCCGACTGGCTGGGCCACACGGCCTTTGTCTGGATCCAGTTCCTGCTGGCCACCGCCGTCGTCTGGTTCACCCGCATCTTCTTCCGGCGCGCCTGGAATTCGATCGTCAACCGCAGCCCGAACATGTGGACGCTGATCGGGATCGGCACGGCGGCGGCCTATGTCTTTTCGGTGGTGTCGATGCTGGCCCCCGGCCTTCTGCCCGCGCAGATGGCCGACGGCATGGGCATGACGCCGGTCTATTTCGAAGCCACGGCGGTGATCCTCGTGCTGGTGCTGATCGGCCAGGTGATGGAACTGGCCGCGCGTGACCGCACCGGCGATGCGATCCGGGCGCTGATGGACCTTGCCCCCAAGACCGCGCGCCGCGTCACCGGCGAGACCGAGGAAGACGTGCCGCTGGACGCGCTGCAGAAGGGCGACATCCTGCGGGTCCGGCCCGGCGACAGCGTGCCGGTGGACGGCGTGGTGACCGAAGGCCGATCCTCGGTCGACGAAAGCATGATCACCGGCGAACCCGTCCCGGTGGAAAAGGTGGCAGGAGAGCCCGTGACCGGCGGGACGCTCAACAAGACCGGGTCCTTCCTGATGCGGGCCGAGGTCGTGGGCGACGACACGACGCTGAACCGGATCGTGCAGATGGTGGCCGCCGCGCAGCGGTCGCGCGCGCCGATCCAGGCGGTGGCGGACCGGGTCGCGGGGTACTTCGTGCCCGCCGTGGTCGCCTGCGCCCTGCTGGCCTTCGTGGCCTGGTGGGCCTTCGGCCCCTCGCCGGCGCTGTCCTATGCCTTTGTCGCGGCGGTGTCGGTGCTGATCATCGCCTGCCCCTGCGCGCTTGGGCTGGCAACGCCGATGTCGATCATGGTCGCCACCGGACGCGGTGCCAATGCCGGCGTGCTGATCCGCGACGCCGAGGCGCTGGAACGCTTCGCATCGGTCGACGTGCTGATCGTCGACAAGACCGGCACGCTGACCGAAGGCAAGCCCACCCTCACCGATGTCGACCCCGTGGAGATCGAGGAGACCGAGCTGCTGACGCTGGTCGCCGCGCTGGAACGCGGCTCGGAACACCCTCTGGCCGAGGCGATCGTGACCGGGGCCGAGGACCGCGGCGCTGCCCGCCGTGACAGCACCGATTTCGACGCCGTCACCGGCAAAGGTGTCACCGGCACGGTCGAAGGTCGCCGCGTCGCGCTTGGCAATGCCGCGCTGATGCGGGATCTCGACGTCGATGTCGGGGCGCTGACCGACCGCGCCGCCACGCTGCAGGGCGAGGGCAAGACCGCGATGTACGTCGCCGTCGACGGCCGGGCCGCCGGTCTGATCGCGGTCGCCGACCGGATCAAGGACACCACGCCCGACGCCATCCGCGCGCTGCACGACCTTGGCCTGCGGATCGTCATGGCCACCGGCGACGCCGAAGCCACGGCCCGGGCGGTGGCCGGGACGCTTGGCATCGACGAGGTGCACGCCGGTGTCAGCCCCGAGGACAAGCATGCGCTGGTCACCCGGCTGAAGGGCGAAGGGCTGTCGGTCGCCATGGCCGGGGATGGGGTGAACGACGCCCCCGCGCTGGCCGAAGCCGATGTCGGCATCGCCATGGGCACCGGCGCGGACGTGGCCGTCGAAAGCGCGGGCGTGACGCTGGTGAAGGGCGATCTGACCGGCATCGTCCGGGCCCGCAAGCTGGCCGAGGCGACGATGCGCAACATCCGCCAGAACCTCTTCTTCGCCTTCATCTACAACAGCGCAGGCGTGCCGATCGCCGCCGGGATCCTCTATCCCTTCCTCGGCGTGCTGCTGTCCCCGATGTTCGCCGCCGCCGCAATGAGCCTGTCTTCCGTGTCGGTCATCGGCAACGCGCTGCGGCTTCGGGCGCAGAAACTATAGGCCTTCATCTTGCCGGAAATACTCCGGGGGTCCGGGGGCCGCGCCCCCGGTCCGCCCTCGCCTCTTGACCCTCCCGCAGGTGGACCCTTTATCCTGATCGGAAAGGAGCCGTGACATGAACATCGGACGCGCCGCGAAAGAAACCGGGCTGTCGGTCAAGACGATCCGCTACTACGAAGACATCGGGCTGGTCGATGCCGACCGCGCCGACAACGGCTATCGCGATTTCGGCGACCGCCAGATCACCCGGCTGCGGATGCTGGCGCAGGCCCGTCACCTGGGCTTCGGGCTGGAGGAATGCCGCCGGCTGCTCGACCTCAACGCCGACCCGGACCGCGCCAGCCGCGACGTGCAGGCCTTGGCGCTGCGCAACCTCGATGCGGTGCGCGCGAAGATCCGGCAGCTGCAGGCCCTGGAGTCCGAGCTCGAGACGCTCATCCGCCAGTGCCACGGCAACGACGATCCGGACTGCGCGATCCTGGACGGGCTGAGCGGCACCGCCGACACCGCGCGCGGCACCTGACCTCGGGCCGTCGGGCCCTCAGACCCCGTTCATCCGGCGGATCTTGGCGACCGCCCGCGCCAGGTCTTCCTGATATCCGATCGGTTCAAAGAACCGGCCCCTGCGGTCGAACAGAAGGATGTTGGCCGAATGGTCCATGGTGTAATCCCCATCCTCAAGCGGTACCTTTCGGGCGTAGATGCGGAACGCCTTGATCGCCTTGTCGATCTCCTCCCGCGTGCCTGCCACGCCCTGAACTCCGGGTGCCCAGCCGACGTAATCCCGCAGCTGGTCGACCGTGTCGCGTTCCGGATCCACGGTCACGAAGAACACGCGGATCCGGTCCTCGCCCAGTTCTTCCTGGAAGGCGGCGATGTCGCCCAGGCTGGTCGGGCAGACCTCGGGGCAGTGGGTGAAGCCGAAGAAGACCGCGCTCGGGCTGCCCTTCAGCGTGTCTTCGGTAAAGGCAGTCCCGTCCGTGGTCTCAAGGCGGTAGTCGCCGGGCCCGATGGTATCGGCGAGCCCGCCGTCGACCATGGGGCTGATCAGTCGGGTCCAGGCCACGGCGATGAGGGCCAGCACGGCCAGCCCCCACAAACCGCCCAGGACCATGTGCTTGCGTGTGATGGTCATGGCGGCCTCAGTGCTTCATGCCGTGGGCGCCGTGGTCCATCGACCCGGCGGCCTTGGCGTTGACCTTGCCGATCGGCAGCGGCACCTGCACCTCTCCGGCCTGTTCGAAGGTCAGCGTGACCGGCACGGTGTCGCCTTCGACCAGCGGCGCGGACAGCTCCATCAGCATGAGGTGATAGCCGCCCGGTTTCAGCGTCACCGTCTGACCGGCCGGAACCGGCAGCCCGTCGGGCAGGTCGCGCATGCGCATCACGTCGCCTTCCATCGCCATCTCGTGCACCTCGACCCGGCCGGCGACCGGGGTGGTCGCGCCGATCAGGCGGTCATCGGTCGCGCCTGCATTGGTGATCGTCATGAAGCCACCGCCGACCGGAGCATTGGGCAGGGTGGCGCGGGTGAAGGCGCCTGTGATCGTCAGCTCTCCGACGGTCACCGGGGCCATGGCTTGGTCTGCCGTGCCGCCCGCATGTCCGTGCCCGTGGCCCGCATCGCCCACCACGACCGTCAGCCTGGGCGCAGGGTTCGGAACGCCCGACGCGCCCGAGGTGTCGGTCCAGTCCGCCGTGCCGTTGGCGCATTCCTGCACCGCCGGAAAGGTCATCACGGTGCCGGGGGCGATGTCGGCGCCGATGGTGCCGCGCACGGTGAATTCGTCGTACCAGCCATCCTCAAGGTGCCCGCCGGACCAGGTGACCTCGCGCAGGCCTTCGGTCATCTCGGTGCCGTGGTTGTCATAGGGCGTGGCATAGGGGCCGGTCCCGGTGGACAGGGTCCAGCCCGCCTTGGGCATGGGTTTCGCGGCGTAGAAGCCGTCGGGCAGGTTGATGCGGACGGTATGCGTCGCCTCGCCCTTGCAGCCGTGGGGCACGCGCAGGGTGATCTTGGTGGTGGCGCCCGCCTTGGCCTGAGACTGTTCAAGGGTGGCATGGGCGGACAGGGGACCGGCAAGCGCGACAAGCGCCCCGGCAAGAAGCATGGTTTTCATGGGTATCTCCATCGGATCGCGCGCGCGGATGCCCCGGTTGGCCGGGCGACCGCCTGCGCTGACGTGCGGCCGAAGCCGCCATGTGTCGGATGGCCCGAACGGGCCGCGATCAGACTGAGAGTGGCGGAGCCCGGGGCGATCGCGCGTGATCGCGCGCCTGCGCGGCCCGGTGCAGATCACCGGCCAGTTGCCAGGCAGTCACGGGTATCAGCCGCGATGCAATGTCGGCCGGGGCGGGCATCGCGGGATCCGACACGAGGTGACAGAACGGACAGCGGTGATCATGCCCGCCGTGTTCGCCATGCCCTGCGTGATCGCCGCACAGATCTTCGGCGGTCATGCCCATCATGGCCAGCTGCGCCTCGGCCAGATCTCCCCGGTCGGGGGCCATCATGGCGGCCGACACGGCACTGCCAACCGCGAGCACGAGCACGGCGATCAGGATCAGAAGGTGTCGGCGAAACGGGCGGACCATATGGCCGGGATAGCGCAGACCCGCGTCTGGCGCCAGCCCGTGGCAGGGGGGTGCGGCATCGGCGACCGTCGGGGCCTAGCGCGCGGCCTCTCCGGGGCGCTGCAGGACCTTGGTCGGCACGATGCCGAAGCGCGCCTTGAAGGTGCGTGAGAAATGGGTGGTGGATTCGAACCCGCAGGCGATGCAGACCTCGGCCACCGACAGATCGGTCGTGGCCAGAAGGTTCCGCCCCCGGTCCAGCCGGAGATTGCGATAGAAGACGCCCGGCGTGTCGTTCAGATGACGCGAGAACAGACGCTCGAGCTGCCGGGTCGAACAGCCGACCGCACGCGCGATGTCCGGGATGGCCAGCGGGGTGTCGATGTTGGCCCGCATCAGGTTCACGGCCGCCACCACCGCCTTGCTGCGCGAGGTCATGACCGCCGCAGTCGAACTGCGCTGTGCCGGATCGACCCCGGCCATGACCGGGCGCAGGCACATGTCCGACACCATCGCGGCAAAGGCGGCGCCGTGGTCTTCGGCAATCAGCGCCAGCATCATGTCCGTCGCCGCGGCCCCGCCGCCACAGGTCATGATCCGAGCATCGATTTCGTAGCGGGCGGGCGTCGGCATCAGATCGGGGAAGGTTTCGCAGAAGCCCGGCTGGTTTTCCCAGTGCAGCGTGAATCGTCGCCCGTCCAGCAGGCCGGCCCGGGCCAGCGCCACCGCCCCGGTGCAGATGCCGCCGACCGTGCCGCCAAAGCGATGATGCCGCTGGACGGCCGACACCACCGCGCCGTCGCCTGCTGCCATCGCCGGATTGCCCGCGCAGACGAACAGCCGCACCTCCTTGTCCTGGACCGACAGGGGTGCGTCGACCGACACCTCGATGCCCGAAGAACTGACCGCAGGCACACCACCCTTCGACATCAGCGTCCAGCGATACAGCGGCTTCTGCGACAGCTGGTTGGCGATGCGCAGCGGCTCGACCGCCGAGGAAAACGCCAGCAGGGTAAAGCCGGGCACGAGGATGAAGGTATAGGCCCGCGGCGCGCCCGAACTTTCGACCGGCTGATAGGCCGCGCCCTTGGGAACCAGGGCTTCGAGGTCGGTGTCGAACGGGTCATCCGTCATGGCGGGGCTCCGGTGTGCCGGGTCGGGTCAACGACGCCAACAGGTGATCGACGAACTGCGCCACCGCCGGGCGCTGAAGCGCGGCGGTCTGGCAGCGCAGGAAGTTGCCGCGCCCGGCCGTGACCTGGGCGGGATGCGCCACGACCAGCCGACCCTGGGCGATCAGCGGCGTGACCATATGCTGCCAGCCCAGCATGACGCCCTCGCCCGCAATCGCCGCCTCGATCAGCAGCCCGACCTTGTTGGTCGTCAGGCTCGATGCCCCCCGACCCCAGCTTGCCCCCTGGGCGCGGAACCATTCCTCCCAGCCAAGCGGCTGCCAGCCGATCGCATCGGCGCTCCAATGGCGTTCATGCAGGTGCAGAAGGTTGGCGCGGTTCAGATCCTGCGGGTCCGCAAAGGGGCCATGGTCGGCCAAGTAGCCCGGCGCGCAGACCGGCAGGGCCGCTTCGGGGAACAGGTAGTGCAGCGTCTCGCCGACTTCGCTGCGTTCGTTGCCGCACAAAAGCGCGATGTCGACGCCCGAATAATTGCGCATCGCGCCGTCCTCGTCCGACGCAAGGATGACGAAACCGATGTCAGGGTGATCGGGCCGAAAGCTGTCGATCAGCGGTTTGAGCCAATAGGCCGCCATGCCGTTGGTGGCGGAAATCGTGATCGTCTGCGGCGCGGCCTCGGGGCGCAGCAGTCCGACACCTGCGCTGATCGTATCGAGACCTGCCGCCACGGCGGCGCTCAGGTCCGCGCCGGCCGGCGTCAGCTCCAACGCGTTGTGCTTGCGGATGAACAGCGGCACGTCGAGTGCCTTTTCCAGCAGGCGGATCTGCTGGCTGACGGCCCCTTGCGTGATGTTGAGCTCTTTGGCGGCCAGCGTGAAGCTCAGGTGTTTTGCCGCCACTTCAAACGTCGCCAGCGCACCGAGCGAGGGAAGGTGTCTGCGACGGACGGGTCTCATCTTGCTTTGCCCCTCACACTGGCAATCACATGGCCCTTCATTCGGTCCGGGCCTGCCATTCTTTCCAGCGAAGATACGCATTTGCACCGATCGTGTCGAATGGATGCGGCGGCAGACGTGACGGTTCGGGTTCGGACAGGAAAAAGCGCGTGATCTCGGTCTGCCGCCCCAGCACCAGGTCGGCGGCACCGATCCCGGTCAGCGTGCCGCGCGTCGTGCCCAACCCATTCTGGACACAGGCGGAATACAGCCCCGGCTCCAGCTCTCGCATGACCGACACGCCGTTCCGGCTCAGGCACAGATGCCCCGACCAGGCGTGGTCGAACGGCACGTCCCGCAGCGCCGGAAACCGGTCGTCGAACTTGCGACGCATGTTGGCGGTGACGCGGGCCAGGTCGGCGGCGCTGGTCTGCATGTCGGGCCGGTAATAGCCGCCCTGCCGGATGACGATGCGGTTGCCACCCTCGGGCGTGGCGATCCGGCGGACGGTGCAGCCCATGGGATCCGCAGGGGTCAGCCCCCAGCTGTCCTGCCCGCCAAGCGCCACCAGCGCCTCGGCGGGCAGTTCGGCGGTCATGCAGGCGTTCAGCATGATGTGCATCAGCTGCCCGGTCTTGAAGCCGAAGCTTTGCAGATGCCCGTTGGTGGCCAGGATGACCTTCTGGGCCGTTACCGTTCCGGATGGCGTCTTCAACGACCATCCGGTCTGGGTGCTCTCGAACCCCGTGACCGGGCTGTCCTCGAACAGGCGCACACCTTTGGCGGCGATCCCGTCGGCCAGCCCGCGAATATAGGCGGCAGGCTGGATCAGCGCCGTGCCGGGGGTGAACAGCCCGCCAGAGTAATAGTCGGACCCGGTGATCCCGCGCATCTGGTCGGCATCCAGCATCTCGTGCGGTTCGCCAAGATCGTGCAGATGCTGCGCGTAGGTCCGGTTGGCCGCTTCGCCGACGCGCGAGGCCGCGCCGTTGATCTTGCCGGACCGGCGGAAGGTGCCCTTGGGCAGGCCAAAGTCGGCGACAATCGCTTCGGCAAAACCGATGGCGTGGCGGTTCAGGCGGGTCAGGACGCGGTCCCGCGCCTCTCCGGTCCCGGCATAGTCGGAACTGGTCAGATCGTGCGGCAGGTCGATCATGAAGCCGGAGTTGCGCCCGGCCGAGGATTGGGCGATGCGCCCGGCCTCAAGCACCACGATGTCCAGCGTCGGATCGGCCGTGTGCAAGTGCCGGGCTGCCGACAGCCCGGCAAAGCCCGCGCCCACGATGGCCACGTCGCACCCTACCTCGCCACTCAGCGCCGAACCGGCGGCGCGCGGCGGCAGGATCGCTTCCCACCCGGCGGGGCCGGTGTGGACGGGCAATCGCCGGACTGGGCGGTGCGACGTGGGGCGGCGCGCCATGGCGACCTCAGTCGATGCCCGTGTCGGAGGTGTCGGCCAGATCCAGCCAGATCGTCTTGAGCTGCGTGTACTGGTCATGCGCATGCACCGAATTGTCGCGCCCGCCAAAGCCCGATTGCTTGTAGCCGCCGAAGGGCGTGGTGATGTCGCCCTCGCCAAAGCTGTTCACCGTGACCGTGCCCGCCCGCAGCATCCGTGCGCCCCGCATCGCCCGCTTGCCGTTGGCGGTAAAGATCGACGCGGCCAGACCGTAGTCGGTGTCGTTGGCGACCGCGATGGCCTCCTCGAAGCTGCCGACCGGGATGACCGTCAGGATGGGGCCAAAGATCTCCTCGGTTGCAAGCGAAGAGGCGCGGTCGGCCTCGACCACCGTCGGCTCGACAAAACCGTCGGCGGGCGACGTGCCACCGATCAGGACCTTGGCCTTTTTCGCCGCATCAAGATACCCGGCGACCTTGGCAAAATGCGCCTTGGATACCAGCGCGCCGACCCGCACCTCGGGGTTCAGCGGATCGCCCACGGGCCATTCGCGGACATGGGCCGTGACCTTCTCGATCAGCCGGTCCTTGATGCCCGTCTGCACGATCAGGCGCGACGCGGCAGAGCAGTTTTCGCCCATGTTCCAGAAGGCGCCGTTGACCACATGGGCCGCGACGGCATCCAGATCCTCTGCGTCGTCCAGCACGATGCAGGGGTTCTTGCCGCCCAGCTCCAGCACGACCTCTTTCAGGTTGCTGTCGGCCGAATAATGCAGGAACCGCCGCCCGGTGACGGTCGAGCCGGTGAAGGACACCATGTCGACGCCGGGATGCCGCCCAAGCGGTTCGCCCACCTCGGCCCCGCCGCCGGTGACGATGTTCAGCACGCCGCGCGGCAGTCCGGCCTCGGCGGCCAGTTCGGCCAGTCGGAGGGCTGTCAGCGATGTCTCCTCGGCCGGTTTCACGACCACGGTGCAGCCCGCGGCCAGCGCCGGGCCGATCTTCCATGCCAGCATGAGCAACGGGAAGTTCCACGGCAGGACCAGACCGACGACGCCCACAGGTTCGCGCACCACCATCGCGATATGATCGGCCGACGCGGGCGCCACCTGGTCATAGATCTTGTCGATCAGTTCGGCGTGCCAGCGCAGGGTATGGATCGTCTCGGGCAGATCGACGGTTTCGCAATCATAGATGGTCTTGCCCGACTCGAGGCTCTCCATCACCGCCAGCTCTCGCGCGTTGCGTTCGATCAGCTTGGCAAGGCGCAGCAGCACCTCCTTGCGCTCGCCGGGATGCAGCGCCGACCAGCGGCCGTCGTCGAAGGCCTCGCGCGCCTTGGTCACGGCCAGATCCACATCCGCGGCGTCACAGGCCGCGACCGGACCCAGCACCGCACCGGTTGCCGGGTTCACCGTCTGATACGTCTTGCCCGAGATCGCGGGCCGATAGCCGCCGTCGATCCAGGCGTTCTGCGGCAGGTCCAGGCTTGCGGCGATGGAGGCGTATTCCTCGTGGGTCAGCAGGTCGGTCATGGCTCAGTTTCCCTCGCAGATGGATTTGACGGTGGTCTTCAGCGTGCGGATGACCTGTTCCAGCTCGCGCTTTTCTTCCTTGTTCAGACCCTTGAGGGGCGGCCGCATCGGCCCCGCGTGCAGGCCCGACACCTCGACCCCGTGCTTGATGCACTGGATGAACTTGCCGCCCTGTTCGAGCACCCGCATCAGCGGCAGCATCGCCGACATGATCCGGCGGCCCTTGGCAAAATCGCCCTTGATCACGCAGGTCTCGTACAGCGCGATGTGTTCTTCGGGCAGGAAGTTCGACCCGCCGCAGATCCAGCTTTGCGCACCCCAGGCGAAGAACTCCAGCGCCTGGTCGTCCATGCCACAGGACATCTGGATGTGCGGGTAATCGCGCGCCAGCAGGTGCACCCGGTTGATATCGCCGGAACTTTCCTTGATCCCGATGACATTGGCGGACCGGCCCACGCGGTCAAGGAACTCGCGCCCCATCTCGACGCCCATGCGGCCCGGGTAGTTGTACAGGATGATCGGCAGCCCGCAGGCCCGGTCGATGGCCAGGGCGTTCAACGCATTCTCCCGCTCGGTCGGGACCGAATAGGGCGGCGTGCCCAGCAGGATGCCGGTGGCGCCCATGTCCACCGCCCCCTCGGCCAGAGCGATCGAATCCGGCGTGCGCAGCGCCCCGGTCCCGACGAAAACCGGGATGCGTCCCTTGACGCGATCGGTGATGAACCGCGCGATCTGCAGCCGTTCCTCGACCGTCTCGGCATAGTTTTCGCCGGTGGAGCCGCCGGAAATCAGCCCATGAACACCGGCTGTTACAAGACGTTCGACAAGGTCGGCAAGCGACTCAAAGTCGATCTCGCCCGCGTCATCGAAGGGTGTGATGACCGGCGTGTAGATACCTTCCAGCTTGAAGCGGGCTGTCATGTGTCCTCTCTCCTCTGGCCTGAATTGGACGCGGGCGCCCTGGCTTCAGGCCTAGGCGAACGGCGTCGATCCGGCAAAGGAGAATGATCTGAGGATAGGCATTAGCAGGGCTAATGCGGTTGCCGCGCGGCCGGGTTTTCTGCCCCTCCAGACGTGAAAACCCCGGCGTCGAGACCAAACACGCGCCGGGGTTTTCGGGGTTTCAGAAGGCTGGTGAGGCCTGTAGGACTGCGCATAACCGTGCGCGTCCCTCACTGATCGCAAACAAGAAAATCGACACTATTCGCTCACAGGTTTGTGCGGCGTTCGCGCATAGTCTTGCGCGTTTCGCTCATAACCTTGCGTGGTCAGCCATCCGGATTCGGACGAACCTAAGCTACTGGAATGTATAACAACTCCGCAGGCACCCTGCAAGCTTTGGCAGGGCGCGCTCGAGTCTTCGGTCTCCGCAATGGACAACGCCCTTATCGTCGGAGTTCGGTCATTTTCTGGAATGTAGGGAAAGATACGGTCGATACAAAACCGCACGCGACTAAACCGGAAGCTAATGCTCCCGGCGCGCATTTTCGCTCCTCGATGAAACCGGGCTAATCGCTGCCTGGGGATCGCTCGAGGCCGCTCGCAGTCAGAGCCTTCCGGACACGCCGAGCCTCCGACAGCCGTTTATGCGCAGAAATGGAATCCAGAGAAGCGAAGAAGCCGTGAACATGTTTCCCTTCCGGAAGGATGCGCCACCCCAAGGCCTCCAGCGCCTTCTCAAGGTCATGGCGAGCCTCTCTCCGGACTTCTCGGGCTTCGCAGGAGGGCTCCACATGTGCGATGTCGAAGTCCTCGCACGAATAGTGCCGCTGGATCTCTACCCACCGCACTCTGCCGGGGCGCTCGACATCATACCAGCTGAGCACAGCGACGACATCCACCCGAAGCTGGGCGGCCGCCTTTGTCGTCCGCGCCATTTGCTCTTCCATCGACAGTTCGGGGCCCGAGTGATCTTTATCTTGCGGCATGTTCCAGCCTTTCGCCTACGTGCATGAGACGCGCGAAATGGGCGACGGAGAGCAGATGACCTCTCGCCGTTTTTCCGACGGTTTTCGCACCAACCGGTGAAATGCCCCGTCCGGCGAGGCGCGAGATGAGAGCCCGGGATGTCGTTTGGCACTGTTCAGCAACATCCGCGAGCACGAGGTATTTCTGCTGGAACTGCGCGAGATCCTCTGGGGCGATCAGCCACGCATCAGCGCCGCCTACGCGACCTTGAGTAGACGGAAGTAGTCCCGCCGCGCACCAATGCGTAACACATTCCGGCCTCCAGCCTGTTATCTTCGCGACTTCTCCCGCAGTCATTGCGCTCGGTGCGCCTTGTGCAGCCAGCAGGTCCGAGATCTCCTTTTCGGAGAACAGCGCATCGCCAAGACGCTGTCCGCTGTCGAAGTGGCGCGCATGGATAGTCCCTGATTTGATCGCCCGGAACACCGCCAGAAGTGCCTTTTTGTCAGTGGTCCTTCGTAGAGTCAGGTCGCGAAAGGCAATCGTCGGTTCTTCGATGTCCCAGGTCGGAGCCAGATTCTTTCGGATCACGAAAACCCTCCGGGTCAGGTCGTCCCGATCGAAGCCCCCCGCGACGCATGGATGACGAACATTGACATCGACCGCTGCCACGACATGCGCCTCGAGAAGCAGTTCGAACTGCTTTCGACCTACCCCCAGAAACTCGCGAGCCCGCGTCTTGTCGAGCATTTGCGACCGCAAGATGCGAGTGGCCTCGATATCCGAGCGCGCGACTATCGTGTGGACATGCCCAGTGCCGGATCGCGCCAACCGCCCGTTCATCTTGCCGGTCCTGACGGCATCGACAATCCGTTCCGCCCGGATACCCAACTTTTTTGCTCCTTCGGCTGCGCTCACCCATGCGCCTTCTCCGGAAGCGCCCGCCAACCGATACGCGTCCCCGCAGATAGCCCCAGCCATATGGAGGCAACGCTCTTGGAGAGCATCCGCGACGGATCCGGTCTGTTTCATCAGTCCTTGATACCAGGACCCCAGACGCGCCGCCGCCGTTTGCCCGTCCGCTTCCGGGGCATCCCAGAGGTCCTGCACATGACCATCGAATGCCGTCGGCCAGTCGAACAGCAGCGGTTCGACCGTGCCGATCATCTCGCGGGCTTCCGCTAAGGTTTTTGGAATACCGTCTTTTCCCGGCTTCCCGGTTCGCGTGGACCGCATCGCCGAAGCCAGGAACCACACCGTCCGTGCTACAGATCGGTCAGAGCCGCCCTCCAGGTCGAAACCGACGATATTTGCGGGGAGTCCCGCGATAGCACGAGAAATCTGGACTGCGCCGTCAGTCGCGAGGATCTGTGGAGCGTCAGCGTAGTGCGCTCCGCAAATGCAGCTCGCATGTCCGTCGTCCGTCACCCTCAGCGGGGACTCGCAGCCGGGGCAGGTCTCGAGCAGTTCTGTGCCGTGCACAGCGCATGCGGAAACAAGCGCGTGCCGCCATTCCTTGCGGCGCGGGCGACCCGCGGCGAGGCATGCCGGACAGACTGGGTCCGCGTGCATACGATGAAACCGCCAGTCCAATGCCGGGTCCGTCGGGCGGCTGCGCGGGAGGAGCGGTTCAAGGAGCTGGAACTCTACCCCCAGCGCCACAGCCAGGTTTTCTGCGTTTTCCACCAACGGCCGCCCATAAGGACAGCCAATGTCGGTAAGGAACCCGCCCAGGTCCGGATATCCCTCGGCATCGGAGAGACGCTTTAGAAATCCCAGGAAGCTTTCGTCGCGCTGGGGGATCATGCCGCCGTGACCTCGTCTTCGGCATGCTGGAATACATGCAGTTCATTGGCGGAGTTCGGATTGGGCAAGCGAAGGCCCGCGTCCCGCATGACCATGGCATAAGATCTCGCCAGGACGGTGTCCTGTGGCACCTCGGGCCCGAAAATCGCCGGCATATCGGAAGACGTTTGGAGGCGCGTGGACGCTCCCTTTTGCAGGTCCTGACGCAACAACACTTCCAACGTGAGACGGCTCTTCAGGGCCGCTTCGATCAGCTCTACGACCAATCCGACCCGCCCCCCGGTCGCGGCATAGAGACGCCGCGTCATATCGAGTGGATCGAATTCCAGCTCGATACCCACGTCCGCCAGATGGTCGAATATCGAGTAGGTCACCGCGACGAATTCTTGCCGGTCCTCTTGGTCTGACCACCGATAAGGCAACAGATAGATCGACGCCATCGAACGCGCCGAAAGCTGTTCATTCTGATCGATGAGCCTCTGAAATTTGGGCAAGCCTGTCAGGATCACGACGGCTCCGGATTGATCAATGACCGTCTTGATGTGATCCGCTGCGCCCCTCCTGGTGAGGTTTGCGCCTGGTTCGGCACAGTGGCTGCATTCGTCGAGCACGATATATTTGATACCGCGCTGATAAATGAGCTCCTGGACCCGATCCTGGAGCACCGCCAGCTTGGTGTTCGGAGCGACCCGCGCGCCCATCGCTCGGATGATCGCCGCATAGATTTCTGCGTCGTTTGGTTTCGGACGGATGAATCCTTGAATTAGATCCGGCGTCGGCAACATGTAACCCGGACCAGCGCTTTCAGTGACCAGCTCATTGCAGATCGCCTCGACCAGATCTGTCTTGCCTACCCGCGTCGGTCCGAGCAACGGAATGCAAGTCCCGTGAACGCCCGCGAGCTTGATCGCGTCCCGCAGCGCAGCCATCGCGGCATCATACCGTGCATGGGAAATTCGAAGGTTCTTCAACGGTGCTTCGAGCATGTGTGTCAGCCTCGCATTGTTATTTTGTTGCGTTTTGTGGGGATTTGGACCGGCAGCATCGCCACCGCCGGTTCGATGGGATTGTCCTGCACCACACGCGTTGAACTTTTCCGGACGATTTCCTTGTCCCTGTGGACCCGCCGCGCCTCTTCGCCGGCCTTTGCCATCTTCGACTTCTTCTTGCGGGGGGCGTGGTGCATGCCCTCGACAAGTGCTGCCAGCGCTTCATGCGCGGAGAAGTAGTCCTCCGGCTTTCGGCGGTTCGCCGCCAGAATGCGATCTCGTTCCGCCGCGGTCAGGGGTGGCATTTCGGGGTTCTTGCAAGGGACTGTAATGGCCTTGCCCGTATCGGGATGCACCACGATCACCGTTCGAATGTCCCCGGGGTTCGTCCAGACGTCCAGCTGGACTGTATTCGGATTATTGCGGTGAATCTGTGCCAGGTCCCACGACCAGTATTGCACGCGGCCCACCTCAATGCCGTAATGGAACAGGCAACGCTTTTCGCGGACACAATAGAACATCTGGATGAGCTCGTTCCGGCTCAGCGGCTCGGGCACATGTGCCAAGGTCAGAAGTCGCTTCCAGCTTTCGGTCGGCGACTCCGAACGCCGGAGCGGCGACTGAACGCTGCGTCGAGGCAGCCTGCCATAAATATCGAAACGCCAGCGCTGAAGCATGCTCGCGAAGTCTTCGAAGGTCAGGCACGCCTCATCTATCGCCTTCGCCGTTCGTGTCTGGGCGGGCATCAACTGCGTCTGTGTTGTGCCAGGCAACGTAGTCACAAAGGTCTTCAACGTTCTCATCCCGCGTTCCACAAACGGCTTTTTCTCCGGATGACCGGGGATATTTTTCTGGAGTTCGACGCCCGTTACTTCCAGCAGCCGTTTTATGATTTCGCCGCCGTTCTCCGACCCCTGATCCGCCACAACCGTCAGCGGATTCCCTTTCACTCGAACGCGGTTTTGGATTCCATGGAGGTCGAAGAAGGCATCATCAGGCCCTGTCATTGCCTCGAATAGCGCGGCTACGGTCGACGCACCGGTTGGCGGCGCGAGCGATACCACCTGACCGACGATAAAACCGGTTGCTGCATCGACCACGATCGTTACCCAGGGCCGGACGAGGTTGCCTTCGTATACGACGAAAATATCCGCTTGAGTGGAGTCGATCTCCAGCCGGTCAAAAGCATAGTCGACCTTTTGAAACCTGCCTGCTTGTCGGAGCAACGGGCGTGCAGCTTTCGCTCCCATTCGAGACTTCAGAGCATCCTCGTGGACGACATAGTCGCGAATGATCGCTTCTACCGATTTCCGTCCACATGCTTCGGGTTTGCGACCGTCCGAAATGCATTTTTTTGTGTATTTTTCGCGCGCTGTATTTGCCACGTAGGTGACAGTTACCGCATCCGACCTCAGGAAATGGTTTTCTATGACGTCGAGAACGATTTCCTCGAATAGTTCATCATGGCGCGGCTCAAAGTATCCTGAGTTGGCCGACCGCCCGTCCACAAGACCGATGTGACCTTTCAGATGGACCCGCTTTCGCCAATTCTGGATCGTGCGGACTGCCGGCATCTCGGCCGCGTAAGATGCGAACCTCTCATCCAGTTTTAGTTGCTTCTGGGTTTGCTCGATAACCTGAGGCCATTTCATCCCCTCGGACTGGAAGCCTTCAACGAGCTCGAGGAGGCGTTTGCGATAAGACGCTTCGACCTTCTCCTCAGGGCTCAAGACACGCCCCTCAAATTCAGGTTCCTGGCCGTCGGACACGTCACCACGTGAAATCGCATCGTGGAACTCCTCCAGCGTGATCTCCGACTGATGACTGTCCAATTCAATGCAGACAGCAGGTCGACCGGAAACGCGCCCAATGACCCTGTAGATTTCGCCATCCAATCGCAGATGACGCCCGTCGACTTTCTGAACAACGGTCATAGCGGAAGCACCTCAAGATGTGCGGTCGACCCCGCCGAAGGCATGAGGACGGTCCGGTCATTGAACGGTTTCTGATCCAGTGTTGCTGCCAAGTAGCCTTCGCGGATCGCGGTATAGACGCTGTTCCTGCTAAACCCGAGGTCTTCGATTTCTCGAAAAAGAAGACTGCTCGGGCAGTCATCGATCAGCCAAGAGCGCTGCTCAGCGCTCAGAGGAACTGTCGGCGACACTTTCAGAGTCCGGAGATTGCGCTGAAGCGGTCGCGGCAGCATGCCTTCGGTGACTATCGCATACCGGTGACCGTAGTCGGCCATCGCGATAGGAACTGCACTGAAAGTCGGATGCCGCTGGAGGAACCGGGTATGCTTGCTTTCGACGAAGACCTTTGAACCGTCGACGAGTTCCAACAGGAAATCCGGTGTATAGCACCAAGGCCTGTAGCGGGTTCCACGCACGGCATCCATGAGAGCCTGTTTCGAAGGGTAGGCGTCGCCAGTATTGAGATCGAACGTGCATGGCTGCGGACGGACGCGGCGCACCCGGGGATCGAGATCTGCCGCGATCAGGGTGATCGACTCGAGTTCACTCTCCGTGTCAACGATCCCGAAAGCTTTGCTGGAGGTCTGACGGTTAACCTTCTTTTGCAACCCTCTCCTGTAAATCGTGCGTGCTGGATCGTTGTATTTGTCGTCGTCGCCCATCATTTCTTCGCCCCTTCAGTTGATCGGAATCGTTCTCGTGGGCGAATGAGGCAACGCGTAGGCACAAATTCTACCAAAATATAACGGAGGCAAAATTTCTGTTAAGCATCAGAAAGTACACAATAATATACATACTTTTTCTTGATTTCGACGATAAAAATCCAGAAACGTCTTTTCTAAGATGATGTCCTGCTTTAATCACATAGCCCTATAGGGCTATGTGATTTTCGGTCGACAGATTTGCGGAATTGCCTGATTCTGTCTGAAAGACTCGGGTCAACCCTGAAAGGCGGCCGACAAGCCCGGGAATTCCCAGGACTCCAAGGTCGATGTGGCTCGACCGACGGCGAAATGCTATACTGATGCTGTCAAGCTACGCTTGACGATCGTTGTGCGTGTGGCAGAAGCGTTGGACTATGGAGCAGATTGTTCTGGGTTTCCCGGTGCCAGGCAGCTGGCATAAGCCACTGGAAGACCAAGGAGCCGAAGGCGGCAAGAGTAAGTAGTCCGCGGCAGTTAATGAACGGGCGTCGGACCTGCTACAAAAACTCGATGGTGGAAGCGTTCTTCAACACCATCAAATCGGAGCTGATCTGGCCGGTTGCATGGCAATCCCGCCAGCCGGCGGAAAACGTTATCGCCAGATACATCCACGTGCACCTCTCCCCCATCAGGCCACATTCCTTGCTCGGCTACCAGAGCCCTAACTCATTCGCGCGGAAGGCAAGGAAGTGAGCTAAACGCTCTCCACCGAAGCCGGACAAGTCCAAATTGCGTCGTCAGCTTTGCAAGACATCGGGCCCGCGATTGAGCCTCTCGGAGGACACAGCGACAGCTCTGCCGTTCAGCCTCTGGAGTTCGCAGTTCGCTACGCCCTAATAGGAATTCGTTATTCAAATTCCGCTTGTTCGCCCAACACTGTCTCTGAAAGCACCTCGGCGGCTTCGAGCAGATGCGGCACGAAGTTCGATAGCTTGCCGAATGAAACCCTCGCCGTGGGCACGGACACGCCGAGGCAGGCGATCAGATCGCCTTTGGGCGTCACGATTGGAACTGCGCAGCCGACGACGCCTGAAACGAACTCTTCGTTCGACGCGGCCCACCCCTGCCTCTTTGTCTGGTTCAGGACCGTCATCAGGTCCTCGTGGTCGGTTACTGTGTTGGGCGTGTATCGAACCAGCTCGAGTGAATTGACAAGCTTCTCCCGGGCCCGCGTTGGCATCAGGCTGAGGTAGATCTTGCCCGTCGACGTGCAATGAAGCGGCGCATCGCTCCCCGGGTCAAATTGCAGCCCCTGCACGCTCGCCACTCGAACGCTATCGACATAAACGACGCGGTTGTTTCGGACCAAACCTATTTCGCACTGCTCACCTATCTTCTCAGAAAGCGACTGAAGAACGGCATGGCGGCGCGCTGTTCGGAAAGAGGTGCTGATGGTTTTCGCCGCGAGCGTGACCAATTGGTTCCCTACCGTGAACCTCTTGGTGCCAAGCGCGCGCTGCAAGAGCATCCGCGCCTCCAAGTTGCCTACAAGACGGTGCGCTGACGGAAGTGGGATATCGAGTTCCTCGGCGATCTCCGATATGGCCAGAGGCTTCTTGCTCTGCGCCACGACATTCAGGATCGCGAAGACCCGGTCGATCGGTGAATCTGCATCACGAGTCATTCTGTATGTCCTGAATTCTCTTTATTCGATACAATGACTTCCGATTATAGAGAAATCAATAGCGCCTCCATGAACCCGACGTGAACTCATCTTTGGTGGCGTGCCGCGCGACCCCAGAACGAATTGGCCTGTTGGGCCGCGCGGTTTCGAAGGCCAGCTTAGAACTCGACGACTGCCCTGATCGACTTGCCCTCGTGCATGAGATCGAAGCCATGGTTGATCTGATCAAGGGTCAATTTGTGCGTGATCATCGCGTCGATCTCGATCTTGCCGTCCATATACCAGTCGACGAACTTGGGAACGTCAGTCCGCCCTTTGGCACCGCCAAAGGCCGTGCCCTTCCAGACGCGTCCGGTCACGAGCTGGAAGGGGCGTGTCGAGATTTCGGCTCCCGCCGGGGCAACGCCGATGATCACCGATACGCCCCAGCCGCGGTGCGAGCATTCCAGCGCGTCACGCATGACGCTAACGTTGCCGGTCGCGTCGAAGGAGTAGTCGACGCCGCCAATCTGGTCCGCGCCGCGCTTGGTGAGATTGACGATCTCCTGCACCGTGTTCTCGACCTTCGAGGGGTTCACGAAGTGGGTCATGCCGAATTTCTTCGCCATCTCGGCCTTGTCGTCGTTCAGGTCGACGCCGATGATCATGTCCGCACCGGCCATGCGCAGCCCCTGGATAACATTGAGTCCGATGCCGCCCAATCCGAACACGGCAGCGGTCGATCCGATCTCGACACCCGCGGTATTGATCACCGCGCCGATGCCGGTCGTCACACCGCAGCCGATGTAGCAGATCTTGTCGAAGGGGGCGTCGTCGCGGACCTTGGCCAGCGCGATTTCGGGCATGACCGTGTGGTTTGCGAAGGTCGAGCACCCCATGTAGTGGTAGATCGGGGTGCCATCCAGCATCGAGAAACGGGTGGTGCCGTCCGGCATCAGACCTTTACCCTGGGTGTTGCGGATTGCGGTGCAGAGGTTGGTCTTGCCCGACAGGCAGGACGGACATTCCCGACATTCGGGGGTGTAAAGAGGTATCACGTGGTCGCCCGGTTTCAGGGTGGTCACGCCCTCTCCGACCTCGACGACGATGCCGGCCCCTTCATGTCCGAGGATGCAAGGAAAGATGCCTTCAGGGTCGGCGCCCGATCGCGTGAATTCGTCCGTGTGGCACAGGCCGGTAGCCTTGATCTCAACCAGAACCTCTCCGGCTTTCGGGCCATCAAGTTCGACTTCCATGATCTCGAGGGGCTTCCCGGCCGCAACGGCGACAGCAGCTTTGGTGCGCATGGTTTTTCCTTCATGTCTTGAGTATTTGAGAGTGTCGGCGGTGCCGAACCAGGTCAGATCGGGCGCGTCAGTCGTTCCGGATCGGTCACCTGATTGGCCAAGTCCTCGGAAAGATCGGGGATCTCGCCCAAAAGGTCCCGGACGCTGCGTCCGGTTGTCAGAACCTGCTTGGCGAGCGTGGCCGCCCGATCGTATCCTATGATCGGTGTCAAGGCGGTAGCGACCGCTGCACCTGCGTTCAGGTGCCTGGCGCAATCTGCTTCATTGGCGGTAATCCCGACAACGCAATGAACCCTCAGCGTGTTCGCGGCATTCGTCAAAAGTGACAAGTTGTTGAGGATATTGAAGCAGATCACTGGCTCCATGACATTGAGCTGCAACTGACCGGCCTCGGCCGCCAACGTGATCGTGAGATCGGTGCCAATCACCTGGAATGCGACCTGGTTCACCACCTCTGGGATAACCGGGTTCACCTTACCCGGCATGATCGACGATCCGGGTTGCATGGGAGGCAGGTTGATCTCGTTCAGTCCCCCGCGTGGCCCGCTGCTCAGCAGGCGAAGGTCGTTGCAGATCTTGGACAGCTTCGTTGCCAGACGTTTGGTCGTCCCCGAGAACTGCACGAAAGCACCGGTGTCCCAGCAGGCCTCCACCAGATCGGCGGCGGGCACCATCGGCAGACCCGTAAGCTGCGCAAGCTCCTGAACCGCACTTTGGCTGTATCCGGGCCTCGTATTGATACCTGTGCCGATCGCCGTGCCGCCCAGATTGACCTCGAGAAACAGCGCCGCGGCTTCCTTCAGGCGCAACACGTCTTCTCGCAGGGTCGATGCGAAGGCGTGGAACTCCTGCCCCAAAGTCATGGGCACTGCATCCTGAAGCTGGGTCCGTCCCAGTTTCAATACGGGCGCGAAAGCTTTCGCCCGTTCTTCAAAAGCGTCTGCAAGCTGGGTGACCGCAGCCACCAATTTCTTGTAACGCAACAAGATCGCCAAACGGATCGCCGTCGGGTAGACGTCGTTCGTCGATTGCGACAGGTTCACGTGGTTGTTGGGATGCACCCGCTCGTAGTCAGCCTTTTGCAGACCCAGTTTCTCGAGCGCGATGTTGGCGATCACCTCGTTCGCATTCATGTTCGTCGAAGTTCCGGCACCGCCCTGGAAAACGTCGACAGGGAACTCGGCTGCATGATGGCCCGCAATCAGCTCATCGCAAGCGTGCTCGATCGCGTCTGCGATCCCGGGGTCGATGAGGTCAAAGGCCAGGTTCGCCCTTACTGCCGCTTTCTTCACGTATCCCAGTGCCTTGAGAAGATCGGGAAAATCGGACAGCTTCGTGCTGGAGATTTCGAAGTTCCGGATGGCGCGCGCGGTCTGAGCCCCATAGTAGGCTTGCACCGGAACCTCGACCGGTCCAAGGCTGTCGGCTTCTTGCCGAAACGCCCCGGCATCTGCAAAAGCGGATGTCATCAGTGGAGAACCTGCTGAAGGAAGGCCCTGGTGCGGTCATTCTCGGGGGCGCCGAAGAAGGTCTGCGGATCGGCCTCCTCGATCTTCTGACCGCCGTCCATGAAGACCACGCGGTCTGCGACCTGCTTCGCGAAGCCCATTTCATGGGTCACGCAAAGCATTGTCATACCCTCTTCCGCGAGGCCGATCATCGTATCGAGGACTTCCTTGACCATCTCCGGGTCCAGTGCGGACGTCGGCTCGTCGAACAGCATGACACGCGGCTCCATGCAGAGCGCGCGCGCGATGGCGACCCTCTGTTGCTGGCCACCCGACAGTTGCCCGGGATACTTCTTGGCCTGATCCGGGATACGCACCTTCGAGAGGTAGTGCATCGCCCGATCTTCAGCCTCTGCTTTGCTCAGGCCGCGTGCGCGGCGCGGCGCGAGCGTGCAGTTTTCCAGGATGGTCAGGTGCGGGAACAGGTTGAAGCTCTGGAACACCATCCCGACTTCGCGGCGCACCTTGGCAATATCGCGTTCAGCGCCAGTCAGTTCCTGGCCTTCAACGACGATGCTGCCGGCGTCATGCTGTTCGATCCGATTGATACAGCGGATCAGTGTCGACTTGCCGGAGCCGGACGGGCCGCAGATGATGATGCGCTCGCCCTTGCGGACAGAGAGGTTCACCTTCTTCAGGGCTTCGAAGGTGCCATAGCGCTTACAGACATCGATCATCTCGACGACATTGGTGTTTGCGTTTGATTGGTTCATGACTGTCTCCGACTTCAGCGGGTCGTTGCGATGCGGGTCCGCTTTCGTAGGACCGCGACGAGTTGAGACGCCGAGGTGCAGATGACCAGGTAGACCAAGGCGATAAAGAGATACATTTCGACGAGCGTCCCGTTCAGCTGGGCGATCTTCGACGCCGCCCCGGTCAGGTCAGTGAGCGAGAGCACGTAGACCAGAGACGTGTCCTGAAAGAGGATGATGGTCTGGTTCAGGATGATCGGGCTTGTGATCCGGAACACCTGTGGCAGCACGATCGAGCGATAGGTCGTCGCCGTGGACAGGGAGAGAGCCTTGGCAGCCTCGTATTGCCCCTTGTTCACGGACCGCAGGCCGACACGGATGATTTCCGAATAGTAGGCTGCCTCGAACAGCGAGAAGGTGATGATGGCAGTCCACAATCCCCCGATTGGCACGGGCCGACCGCTGTTCATCATCGCCCCAATGATGAGAGGCACCAGGAAGAAGAACCAGAAGAGGACCATGATCAGCGGGATGGATCGCATGATCGCGACATAGACTTTCGCCAAGGGGGACAGGACCGGCACCTCGAGATGCTGGACCAGTGCAAGAGCGACCCCAAGGACAAGCCCGGCCGCGAAGGCCACAACCGTCAGGGTGAGCGAGAACTGAAGACCCTTCCAGAGATAGGGAAGGGCGTCTGCCACAACCGAGAAATCCAAGCCGTTCATGCTGCACCTCGCTTTCCGAAAAGTCCGAACAACGGCTTCCGGGCAGGTTTGGAAGGGGATGTTCCGGGGATGTGATATTTGGCGTCGATCCAGAGCATCAGGCGATAGGCCACCAGGGCGAGCAGGAGATAGATGATCGTCGCCGAAGCGAAGGCACCAAATGTCTGGAAGGTATTCTCCGAAATCTGGCGGGCTTGGGCGGTCAGCTCCAGAAGCCCGATCGTCAGGGCCACGGACGTGTTCTTGTAGATGCCCATCACCTCGCTTGTGAGGCTGGGAATGATCAAACGCAACGCCTGCGGAACGACCACGAAGCGGCGGGTATCCAACTGGCTGAGGCCGAGGGCGGCCGCCGCCTCTTCCTGTCCCTGCGGCAAGGCTTCGATGCCTGCGCGAACCTGTTCCGCGACACGGGCCGCCGTGTAGGTGCCCAAGCAGAGCAATGCGGGAAAAAACGCACCCCATGGCGGTGGCAGTTGCTTGACCCAGGTTCCAAGCCCGGTCGGCAGCAACTCGGGCAGGACGAAATACCAGAGGAACATCTGCACCAGAACCGGGATGTTCCGGAAAATCTCGACATAAAGTCGCGAGAGCGCGGCAATGACCCTGCTCTTGCTGGTCCGACCGACCCCAACCAGCACCCCGATGGCGAAGGCGATCCACCATCCGATGAAAGCAAGAGCGAGAGTCCAGCCCAGACCCGACAGAAGCCATTCGAGATATAGCCGTCCATCAAAGCCACGTTGGAATAACACGTCAAACATTCGGCTTTCCCTGTCGTAGGTCCGGCCCCGCGACGCAGGGCCGGATTAGGCTTGGGTTACTCGACGGAGTCGCTCGGATTTGCGACGCGCTCTTTCAGGGCTTCGCTCATCGGGAAGTCGAGGTTCTGGTTCTTCGGCGGAATCGGCTGCATGAACCATTTCTCGTAGGCCTGGGTAAACTCACCCGACGCCATCATGTCGGACAGCACACCGTCCACCAGCGCCTTGAACTCGGCGTCATCCTTCGCGAACATCAGGCCATAGTAGATCTTGTCGTAGCTGTCGGGAAGGAAGGCCAGCGTGCTGGGGTCCGACGCCGCGGCGCGAAGTCCGGCGAGCAGGATATCGTCTTCGAGGAACGCCTTGGCACGGCCAGACGTCAGCATCAGGAACGATTCCGCATGGTCCTTCGCCTGCACGAGGTTGAGGTCGAGGCCGTCGGTCGACATCTGCTGGGCAAAACCAACGGCATTGGAGCCCTGGGTCGCAACGACGGTCTGCCCTTTCAGGTCGGCCGCTTCCTTCAGGCCACTGGCGCTCATGGTCAGCCAGGCCGGCTGGCTCACGAAGGTCGCGACGCTGAACGAGACCTGTTCCTGACGGGTCTTGTTGTTCGCAGTGCCGCCGCACTCGATGTCGACCGTGCCGTTCTGGATCAGGGGGATCCGGTTGGAGGAGTTGACGGGAACATAGTTCACGTCGATTTCCTCGCCCAGATCGGCCTCGATCTTGGCAACGATCTTCTCGCACAGGTCCAGCGAGAAGCCGACGGGCTCCTGGTTGGCCCCAAGGTAGGAGAAGGGGATCGAGGCCTCACGATGACCGATCGTGATGGACCCGTTGTCCTTGATGCGATCAAGCGTGACGCTATCCGCGCTGGCCGCCGAGGCGGCAACCATCAGGACAGCAGCGATTGCAGAGGTTGCTTTGGTGTTGGACTTCATGGTTCTCTCCCTGTTCGGAGTTGATGACACGGGCTCGCCTTCTCTGCGGCAAGCCCGCAAGAGCTCACGCAGCGATGCTGGCGAGTTTTTCGTCGGCGACCTTCAGGAACCGATCGATGTCAGCGGCATCGCTGAACATTCCCAGTGAAATGCGAATTCCGTCCCGTTCGGGCGAAACGCGAACATTCATTCTCTCGAGGAACGGCACCCACTCGTCCGCTGGCAGGGCCGCCACGTAGATGTGGGGCGCGCGGGCCTTGCGGTCGCGGGGCCCCACGAGCTTGACCCCAAGCTTGTCGAGGCCCGCGATCAGGCGGTCCCCAAGGTCGTAGCAATGCGCCTCGATCTCGTGAACGCCGACCTCGTTGATCAGGTCGAGCGCCGCTCCGAGCGCCATGGCGCCCGGAAGGTTGAAGTTGCCGATCTCGAAACGGCGAGCCGTTGCGGCAAGCGCCATGTTGTCGTGGCGGGCGATGAAATCGGCCGGCGGGTTTTCCACCGTGATGGCGGCCATGTAGGCCGGTTTTGCGTCGGCGAATTCCCGGTTCCAGTAAAGGAAACCCAGACCCTGCGGGACGAGCAGCCCCTTGTGCGTTCCGGACCCGACGAAAGTCGCACCGATGGCCTTCACATCGACGGGAGTGACCCCGATGCCCTGCATCACGTCCACGACAAAGTGGATCCCGCGTTCGCGGCACAGGCGTCCGACACTCGCGACGTCGAACAGGTGTCCGGCATGGAAGGTGACCAGGGACATCGAGATCGCCTTGGTGTTGTCCTGCACATACTGTGCGACATACGCACCATCGACACGCTCCGGCATCGGAACGAAGCGAGTGGATACACCGTTCTGTGCGAGATTCATGAATGCATAAGCGTTGTTGGGATGATCTCCCTCCAACATTAGAACCTCGTCGCCCTCCTTCAGCCCGAGGGCGTTCGCCGCGATATTCATCGCCTCGGAGGTGTTCTTGGTGAACGCGATCTCTTCAGGCGATGCATTGATGAACGACGCCAGTTTGCGGCGCGTCTCTTCCATCTCGTCGATCCAGCCGGATTTCGGACCGGCATCTTCGAAGGACGACGCGATGAACTGTTCAAGCTTCTCCTTTACCGGCACGCACATCGGAGCCTGAAAGCCGCTGTCAAGGTAGGTGATCTTCTTGGACGACGGGAACACATCTCTCAGCCCGGCTACGTCGTAGGATTTTGCCATTTTCTCACTCTCTCGCTGATCGGTCGCGCCTGATCGGCATGATCGATTTTCGAAAATAAATATCTCGATAAACGATACTTGGAGTGAGCCCCGCCCGTGCGTCCAGAGTATTTTTCACAGAACGTTAGTATTTATTCCGTTTTTTAAGAATTATTTCCTTGTTCAGTTTGAAACGCCTGCGCGGGAAGCAAGGTAGCCAACTACAAATACAGCTCGGTGCGTCCGGAAGGTTGCTGGAGCGTGTGCCTCACCAACACCTGCAAGACGCTGTCGGCTTGACGTAGGTGTCACGCGATGCCTTTTCCCACAGCGCGATCGGATAAAACGTCCCGAATGCATTGCATTATCCCGATGGCGTCACCAGCCCGCCATCGGGGGACAGCCGGGAAAATCCGGCTTCCGAAACTCCACGGTTGGGGAGCAGTGCAATCGGAGAACAGGCTAACCTCAAACCGCGAACTTTTCAGGGGAGCAGGTTAAGCCCGATTGCCGAACGACGACGGCAGAGTTCGTTCGGAAGATTATTCGAACGCCGCGACCGCTTACCGGTCCAACCCCGGACCCCACGCACGAGCTTCACAGACTGTATATAAGTAATGCCGGACATGCCGAGCTCTGAGATCCGTGCTGCTATGCCCGGCATTAGAAGGTGAGCATCGCCAGTTTCCGGGCTGAGACCATGCTACACGACTCTCTCGGGTGGATGACTTCAAAAGCACCGCCACTGGGTCCAACCCTGACGGTAAATGTGGATCAGGCGATTTTTGGTCCGCTTACAAAGCAACACCGGCAATGAAACCTCTCGAATATTCCTTCGAGAGGTTTTCAGGAAGTAAATCTTTCACTAATTGTATCTCAAAAAGGCGTGGTGGCATCTTCGACGCGAGCTCAAATTAGAGAGATTGAAATGACAAAATTCCTACTTATCGTTTCTTCCGTATCAGTCCTTGCTATGGGTCCCAGCATCGCTGGAGCCCAAAGCTACAGTTGCTCGACTGATAGCTTTGGAACAACGCGATGCAGCGACGGCAGAACTTATTCAACAGATTCTTTCGGAACAACGCGCGATAACCACGGGAATTCTTGGTATACTGACTCCTTCGGAACCACGCGTGGGAGTGATGGAAGCGTATACTCTACTGACTCCTTTGGAACAACCCGCGACAACTATGGAAATAGTTGGTCTACAGATTCCTTCGGAACAACGAGAGGAAGCAACGGAACGTCTTGCTCCACTGATTCCTTTGGCACAATGCGATGCTACTGAATCAGACCGCAAAATCTCTACGTGAATTAAGCCGCGCTGAATTCAGCGCGGCTTCAACATTTACTGTCAGGGGCTGGCCACTGGGTCTGTCTCAGGTCATCTCACGCACGAGCATCAATTTTGGTTTCTCGGTGAACGCACCATTTACATTTACGCGCCTGATAAGCGTCACCTTTCCAGATGATAGCTCGAAATCGAAGTTATCTCTAAAAGCCGTTTCAACATACTGACATGCGACTCGAAAGACGTTCGGAGCGACCCATCCAGAGGTGGCGACGACATGCAGCAATTCAGGTTCGTAGCCGTGATGTAGACCAAATCCGGGCATTGAAGTTGTGCCTTTGTTGTAGCGTCCAGCAACTCCTGCTTCGATGACGTGGAACTCGCCGTGAACCATTAGTGTCAAAATACAATGGTCCTGATCAATTTCGAGGGACACAGAAGAGACGCCATCGACATTGGCATCGACGGCGAATGTTCCCACGAGGGAAGCGGCATCGACTGGTTCGTCCACTTGGTTTGGCAGTAGACTTACTGTCAGCCCACTCTGTCTCGCCCGGAGGTGGTCGTCGACGGCCGCCCCTCCCGGCACGCCGAAGAGACTGTCGAGATGCTGCCAGATGATTGGAGGAAGGCCGACATCCGGTCGGCTGATCGAACCAGGAACAGCCGCGGTCGTGGCAATTACGGCGTCAAGCTCGGGGAAAACGAAGATATACTGGCCGAACGCCCCGAAGGCGAAATAGCCAGGCTTTCCGGGCAGAACCCACCAGTGCAAACCGTAAGGGTTTGATCCGGTCGGGGCAGACGCTTGGGCGGCCCACCCCGCCGGAAGCAGCCTTCGCCCGTCCCACATGCCGTCGTTCAGATAAAGAAGTCCGAGCTTGAGGATGTCGGATGTCGTGGCGCTCGCACCGTTGCCACCGGGATTTATCCCCTCCGGTCCCGCATCCCAGAGCAGTGAGGTCATCCCCGCGGGCTTGAACAAGCGATCGCGCAGATAGTTGGCCATCGGCATGCCCGTCACACGCGAGATGATGGCAGAGAGCATGAAGCTCGTGGCGCTGGAATACTGGAACCTTTCTCCCGGTTCGTGGGGAACCGGGATCTTGAGAAATTCATCCACCCAACTGGTCGGAATGCTGCGCCAGACTGAGCCTGACACACCCCTGTCGTGTCCGGAGGTCTGACTCAAAAGATGCCTCACACGCATCCGGGAGAGGTTGCCGGACCCGAATTTTTCAATTCTCTCTGGGAAGTAGGTGGAGACGAGCGCGTCCAGATCAACCAGCCCTTCGCCGACGGCAATTCCAACCGCCGTGGATGTGAAGGCCTTGGTCACCGAGTGAAGCATGTGGGTCCGCTCAGGCTCGTAGGGTTGCCACCATCCTTCGACCGCAACCTTTCCATGGCGCGCAATCATCAGGCTGTGCATTTCGATGCCTGCCGCATCCAAAGCATCGAGCAAAGCCTCAACGGCGGGTGAGGAAACACCGACAGCTGTCGGTGTGCATCTTTCCAGTCCGTCGTTCGACGCCCCTGCCTGTATGTCATTCATCGCTTCGACCATCGTCTGCACCCTGCCTGTAGTTTTGGCTGCGGCCCCGAAGACAGGTCCGCAGCCGAATATCATGTCACTTGAAAGCCTTGGACCAGCGAGTCACCACGTCGGGCCAGCTGTTCACGACGTCGCGGTCATAGCTGTAGTAGATCAGGTTCTCTTCGCCGATCTTGTCGGCCGCTGTCTTCAGCACGGGGAACGGCAAATCGCCTTGTTCGACGTCCTCGCGGTAAGGTGTCAATCCACGCTTGGCGAGCGCGATCTGACCCTCTTTCGAAAGCATTAGATCAAGGACGATCTTGGCAGTATTCGGGCTTGTCGCCGCCTTGGTCACAGCTGCACCTTGAAGCGAAACCGGTGTGCCGTCCGTGATGTAGCTCCACCCGACCAGCTGCTGCACCTCTGGCTTGGACAGCGAAATTAGGCTCACGCTGTTGAAGAAGAAGGCCAGATCGTATTCGCCAGTCATAACCTTCTCGCGTTGGACGCCGGCGCCACTTTCAGGCCGCGTCGCCGAGCCGATGATATCGAGGACGTCCCACGTGTTGTCGTCCTTCTGAAGCCAGGTGGCGAACATCGCTGTGCCAAAGGAGTTGGACGACGCGTCATAGGTCGACACCTTGCCATTCATCTTGGCGGGGTCCGCCTGGATCATCTCGGCAATGCCGTGCAGCGAGTCCGGCGGCGTCGGTAGTGTGATCTTGTTGTAGACCATGATCGCCGGGCTCGCGGACACCGTATAGAGGCCGGGCTCGGGATTGCTCCACTCCGGCAAGGCGTCGCTCTCGACAGAAACGTAGGGCTCGATCTCGCCCCGGTCGATGAACTCGGCATAGCGGTTCGGCGCGGTTGTAGAGATCAGGTCAGCCGTCCGAGTTTTGGAGCCGGACTCGGCGTAGTAGCGTTCCCAAAGCTCGTCACCCATGTCAGTGGTTTCCATCTTCACCCATGGGTAGGTCTCCGCGAGGAGCGCGATGAAGTCATCCCAGATGAAGGTGGGCAGGTTGGAATATACCAGCAGCCCATCCTCCTGTTTGGAGGCCTCGATCATCGCCTGATACTCGGCGCTCTGCTTGTCCTGCCCGAAAGCGGACGTGGCAATGGTAACGGCGAGGAGCCCGCCGATCAGTATCTTCTTCATTTTCCTATTCCCTATTGGTGATTGATTGTGGTTGTGGTCCGTGGCGGACCGTTCATCCGAAGGCGCGGACGGCGTCTTCGGGGAACTCGACGTAGCGCCCCTCGTCAGGAGTATTGGCCGGGGCTTCGACCCGGAGCGAGAGTTGCCCGATCTTCACCACGAGCAGCGAAGTTGACCCGAGATAGGATCGAGCGACGATTTCGCAGGGTAGGGCACCTGACGCAGCCGTATCTGTAAGGCGCACGGACTCCGGGCGAATACTGACAGTGACCTGTGCGCCGGGCGCAGATTGTGCGGGCAGCGGGCCAAGGAATTGGTTTCCATCAGGGAGCCGGTAGCGGCCGCCACCGGACTCCGGCGCAACAAATTCCGCTTCAAAGATGTTGCTCGCGCCCACGAAGTCCGCGACGAAAGGATTGGCCGGGTTCATGTAAACGTCGCGCGGGGTGCCGATTTGTGAGATGCGGCCATTCTCCATGACAATTACGCGGTCACTCAGCGACAGGGCCTCCGACTGGTCGTGCGTGACGAAGATGGTGGTGATGCCGGACTTGCGCTGGATATCAGCCAACCAGAGCCTCGCCTTCTCACGGAGCTTGGCATCGAGGTTGGAAAGCGGTTCATCCAGAAGTAGGATCTTGGGGCGGTAGACCATCGTCCGCGCCAGAGCTACTCGTTGCTGCTGCCCGCCCGAGAGCTCTCCTGGAAAACGGTCGGCATACTCGGCCATGTCCACCAGTTCGAGGGTTTCCCGGATCCGGTCACGCGCGGCCTTGCCACGAATACCGTTGAGCTCAAGCGCGAAATCGAGGTTCTTGAAAACGGACATGTGCGGCCAAAGAGCATAGGACTGGAACATCAGCCCGAGCCGTCGGTATTGCGCATCAACGAAAGTGCCGGAGAGGCTGTCGTAGACCGTCGTGTCGCCGATCCGGATCGCGCCCGAAGTTGGCCGGTCCAGCCCGGCGAGCGCATTCAGAGTGGTGGATTTCCCGCAGCCCGAAGGTCCGAGCAGGGTCAGGAATTCGCCCGACCGGACATGAAAGCTGACGCCGTCCAGAGCCATGGTTTTCCCGAATGTCCGGGTCAAGTTTTCAACAATGACATCAGCCATAGAGTTTCACTCCGAAAAGGCGCGTGGCCACGGCCACGAGAATGGTGGTAAGGAGGACCTGCACGACGGCAAGCGCAGCGACGGGACCGATGAACCCCTGTTGCCAAAGGCTGAGCATGGAGGTCCCGATCACTTCGGATCCGGGCGCCATGAGGAAGACGGCCGTCGAATAGTCCTTCACGATCAGGATCATGAGCAGCACGAAACAGGACAATAGCGCGTGCTTCTGCAAAGGCAGCAAGACGCGCGTCACCGTGACAGTCCAGCCTGCCCCGACAGATTTCGCAGCCTTGTCAAAATCCGTCGTGACCTGGAGCAGCGCGGGCGAGACGATACCGTAACCCGCGCTAAGAAAACGGATCAGATAGGCTATCAGCAGCAACCAGATAGAGTTTCGAAGGATCGACAGCCCAGGCACGAAGACCGAGGCGTAAAACACCCCGAGGCCCACAATCAGACCGGGGATAACCCGCGGCATCTGGGCAAGCCCGTCCAACCACCGCCGCAACACGAAATCCGACCGCTGCGCCACGAACGAAATCGCGGCAATAAGGATCGTGCCGAGCGCCGCCCCGAGGATCGCAAGAACTATCGTGTTCAGGATCGCGCGTCTGTAGGCATCCACGACAAAGAGATCGATATAGTTCTGCGTGGTGAAAGCGTCCATGATCGGCACGAGTGGCGTGATGATGAACGTGCCCGAGCGCAAGAAGACCGCGCCGACAATTGCGACGATCGCAAAGAAGACATAGGCGGTCATCGCGAGAAAGGCCGCCCACTTCCAGGGACCGAGCGGCAATTTCCTGAGTGCGCCAGCTTTCGGTCCGACGCCAACGAAACGGAAGGACTTTCGCAGCAGAAGCCTTTGGATCAGGAAAAGCACTCCGACGAAGGCGACCAACATGACGGCCATCGCTGCCGATAGGCCGTAGTCAGGCGTTCCCCCTGCCTGAAGCGACCGCTTGTAGATCAGCGTGGTGAGCAGGTCGATGTTGACTGGGCCGCCGATAATAAGAGGGATCGCCAGCGTCTCGACCGCATGGGCAATGTTCATGATGAAAGCGAAGATCAGGGCAGGGCGCATCAGCGGAAGGCTGATCCGTTTCAAGATCTGAAGCGTTCCAGCCCCAGTGATCCGCGCGGCGGCGTCATGGTTCGGATCCTGCTGGCGGGCGGACACGATGCAGTAGAGCGTGGTGATCGGCGCATTGGCAATCGCAGTGATCACCGCCATTCCGGTAATAGTATAAAGGTTCCAGGGGTCGTCGATTCCGGTCCACCGCTCGACGAGCAGCGTGACGATGCCGGTGGGCCCATAGGCGATTATCGCTCCGAAGCCGATCACCTGGGGCGAAAGATAAAGCGGCCAAAGCACAAGACTTCCAAGAATGCCTTTTCCGGGCATGTCGGTGCGGGCCAGCAGGACTGCGGCACCGACGCCGAAAAACATGGACAATGCGACCGTAATAGCAGTGAAAACGGCCGTCGTTCCGACGGTCGCGCGTATTTCCGGATCGGTGAATATCCGCACGAAGTTGTTCAGCGTGAACTGCGCCTCGGGGTAATAGAGAGGCTTGTCCATGAAGACCTGAAGAAGTGTCGGCGCAAGCGCCGTGGCTATGAGAAGCACAGCAATGATCGTGATTACGATCTGCGCCGTCAGCCCGTTGCTTCCGAGACGACGCCGGGACTTCGCCGATATGGACGGGTCGAGTGCGTCAGTCGCGCTCATTACGAATCCCCCTTAATGAGACCGCGGCGCGCTTTGGAGATATGGCGGCGCATCAGAAGCTGAGCGAGCTCGGCGTCACGGGCCCCGAGAGCGTCGATGATCTGGCGGTGTTCCCGCGTGGCCTCTTCCAATCGCTCCGGCGTCCGGCTGTGCAGCTGGTAATTCACGCGAAGGAACTTCCAGATCTCTTGACCCAGCAACTTACGCAGCTCACCGTTGCCGCTGATGCGCGCAATCTCGTCATGGAAATCGCCGATAGCCGCCAATGCCTTGGACCCCTCAGCTTCTACTCCGGCGATCCGTTCCTCGCTGGCGTTCACCCAGGCAGTAAGCGAGGCGACCTCCTCGGGCGTGATGACCTGCGCGGCGCGATAACAGGCGAGCCCCTCAAGCACTTCGCGGATTTCGAACATCTGATCGACGGCCGTGCTGGAAATGCTTGCGACCCGCATCCCGGAATACGGCACACGCTCGATCAGTTTGCGCTCTTCAAGTTTCAGGAGCGCCTCGCGTAGCGGCGCCCGACTGACGCCCAGCTCTTTCGCCAAGGATGCCTCAGTCAACTTGGTGCCAGGCAACATTTCCCCGCCCACGATCTTTGCGCCAATCGCCTCGACCAACCTCACAGGGTTCGCTTCTCCGCTCATACACTCTCCGCCTTATTGTCGACCATTTTTAGATTTGTGTCGCGATAATGAGGGTTATGTCAACATATTTTTGACTTGTTGGCCATGATTGTATACCATAACGTGAGCCTGACACGAAACGAGGTTTGCGACATGAGCGATATCAAGGTTGGGGTAGTTGTGCCTGCGGGCGCATTGGGCAGTGGGGTTCGGGCTGAGCAGGTTGAAGCAGGCCTGAATATGGGTGCAGTTGTCGTCGCTGTTGACGCTGGTTCGACGGATAGCGGCCCCTCCTGCCTTGCCACCGGCATCTCCAAGGTGGGTCGCGATGCGGTAAAGCGCGATTTGAAGGCAATGATGCAAGTAGCGTTGCCACGGCGAGTTCCGATCTTGATCGGCACCTGCGCAACCTCAGGCACCGATATGGGCGTCGATTGGACCCGCGAGATTGTCGACGAAGTGGCCGGTGAATTGGGGTTCGCGCCCCAGATCGCACTTATTTACAGCGAACAGGATAAAACAAGACTTTCCGCCAAGGCGCGCGACGGGCGCATCACAAGCCTGCCCCCGGCGGCCGACTACTCGGACGATGTAGCCACGGAGTGCCGCCACATTGTCGCGCTCATGGGGCCCGAACCGTTCATCGAGGCTTTGAAGCACGGCGCTGATATCGTTCTCGCCGGACGCACCACTGACGCGGCCATTCTTGCGGCTGTGCCGCTAATGAATGGCGCAGGCGTTGCCAGCGCATGGCATGCTGGCAAAATTGCTGAATGTGGTGGCCTTTGCACCGAAGATCCCCGCGGCGGTGGTGTGTTGATCGAGGTGGGCCGTGACCATTTCGATGTTAGGCCGCTGTCGCCGGAGACCCGCTGCACACCTGAATCCGTCTCGGCCCACATGCTTTACGAGAATAGCGACCCGTTCCGGCTTTACGAACCCGGTGGAGTTCTCGATGCAACCGATGCGCGATACGAGCAGCTGGACTCTCGCACCGTTCGTGTATCCGGGTCACGCTGGGAAAAAGGGGCCTACACAATGAAGCTGGAGGGAGCGTCCTCGGGCCCATTCCAGACGATCATGATGATCGGCATTCAGGACCCCGATGTTCTCTCGGACCTTCCGGCATTCCTCGAGCGCATGAGCGGACATCTCGATACCGTCGTGCAACGAACTTTCCCGGGCCTTGAAGGCTGGTCACTTTCCTTCAGACCCTACGGCTACAATGCGGTCTCAGGCACGCCAGTTAAGCCCGACTACATCCCGCAGGAGATCGGGTTAATGATGATCGTTACTGCGCCGACCCAAGACTTGGCGACCCGGATCGCCAAATCGTTGAACTCCACTTTCTTTCATTTTCCACGCAAGCCCGGCATCCCTTTGCCCAGCTATGCCTATCCATTTTCACCTGCCGAGATCGAACGCGGCCAGGTGCACGAATTCCGTCTAAACCACGTCGTGTCGGTCGATGACCCGCTCGAGCTCGTCCGCCTGTCCCTTCAACCAGTAAAGGTCGCTGCGCAATGACTCGACTGAAAGATGTTGCCCGCTATGTCCGCTCCAAGAATGCCGGTCCCTTCTGGGTCACGATTGACGTTTTCTTTCCCGATGACCACACCTTCGAGGCATGCCGCAGTCTGCCAGCCCTGTCCGCAAGGAGCATCGGAGCAATCTACGGGCGCGAGGCCGACGAGGTGAAACGCTTTGAGGTCCCGAGCCTTCGGACGATCAAGCTCTCCTTTCCGCGCCGTTCACCCCAGGGTGCGGTCGAAGAGCGCGACATGCACAGCGGACAGTCCTATGTCCGACTGCTCGATCTGGAACTGGGAAACCTTTGACGCAGATGGATGACCAAGGATGTCACGGCTCGGCCTCGAGCGAGGCATTCTTTGTCGGCGGCAGCTACGTCGACAGCCCGGTTGGAGCGATCATGCACGGTCAGATGTTCGTCGAGGTGCTGCATCCGGACCGTCGTCGGCACCCCTGGCCAATTGTCCTGATACATGGCAGCGGCTTGACGGGCACCTGCTGGATGACAACGCCGGATGGACGTCCGGGCTGGGCGAACCGACTTCTTGATGATGGTTGGTGCGTCGCCGTTGTCGATCAGCCCACCCGCGGGCGCTCTGCCCTTCATCCTTCCCTCCACGGACCGCTGCGCGTCATGAGCCCCGAGAAGGTCGAGTTTCTTTTCACTGCATCGTCGAAGCACCTGGGTTGGCCCGGCGCTGAAAACCACACCCAATGGCCCGGCGCAGGGCATCGCGGAGATCCGCAGTTCGATGCCTTCTACGCCAGCATGGTTCCCTATATCCCTGACGCCGAGAGCGAGTGGTTGATGCGAGCCGCCGGGGCCGCTCTGCTCGACAGGATCGGGCCGGCTGTCCTACTCACTCATTCTCAAGCTGGCGCGTTCGGCTGGCTCATTGCCGATGCCCGACCGGACCTGACGCAAGGGATCGTCGCTGTCGAGCCAGTGGGTCCTCCGCGAGACGCAGTCGATCTCCGAGGAGGCACTGCGGTAAGCCACGCACCAGCCCGGCCATTCGGGGTTACGATAGCGCCGCTGGAATACTCACCGCCGGTTTCGGAAAAAAGCCCGTTGGAATTTGAAGGTTTTGCGACCGATTGGGCTATCTTGGGCTGGCGCCAGGCGACACCTGCTCGCCAACTGCCGAATCTCAAAAAGATTCCGACCTTAGTGATTTCAGCAGAGGCGTCATATCACAGGATGTATGATCACCTGACAGTCGGATTTCTGCGGCAAGCGGGTGTCGAAGTGGACCACATCCTTCTTGAAGATAGAGATATTTATGGCAACGGTCATATGATGATGCTGGAGAAAAATTCCGACCAGATCGTCGACGTGATTTCAGGTTGGTTGGAGAGGCAATGTTCTTCCATCAAACGTTGAGTATCTGAGACCCCTCAGACATTGCTTTTGACAAGCAGCCCTGTCTGCTAATATTCGTAGATGACCGTTGCCGACACAATTTAGAAATCGATCTGTTTAATTGGTCGAGCGCTTTGGATTTGCGGCGAAATAGCCATTATGTGAACCGACTTGCAAACCAGTGCCGCCGTGCCGTTGGAGTTGTATGATGACAAACCCCAAAGCTAATGGGGAGTGAGGCCGTTCGCTACGATTTCCACGAGCGCCCGTCATATTCGTAAAGCGAACTGAAGAGCGCGACCTCCAATGGGAGCAGTTTGATTTCAGAGACCCTGCAATAATTTCTTCAGGTGTTCTGCCACTTCTGCATCTCCTGGAAGAGCTTTCCCCAGCCCATGTCCACCTTTTAATCCTTTATCTGTGGCTGACTTGCGCACGGCTGAAAGGAGCTCTTTGCCTACATATGTGAACTCTCTGCCGCGCTCAGAAAGCTTAACTCGCGCTTCTGCCGGTCCCACATACTCAGCCTCGCCTTTTTGGTAGGCTGATATCTGTTTGACCACCTCTGTCCGTTTAGAGTTGAAGCGCTTTGCAGCATCCTTTGCGTCGAGCAGATCGCATGCGTCATTGATCAACTCGCGGGCTTCCTCCGCAGACACAGCATACTCAAATGAAACTATGGCATCATTGATCCAGTATGACTCAATGTCTGAGCCATTTGTGAACCAGACCGCGATATCTTGATCGCTGTAAGGCTGCGCGAGAAGAGCTTGATCCTCTTGCAGCATGAAATCGCAATCTCTGTGGAGCACGATCTTCATTTTATTACCAAACAACTGACGGAGGCCTGCGATGCTCGCTGCCGGAGGAAGGCTTGAGCTACCGCGGGCAGGCCAGATTGCGGTCTTCCGAAACAAGGTTGGCCACTGGCTGAGCAGCTTGTTCAACATGCCAACCTTATCATCCTCGGTTACCAACAGGATGCTCTTGTCCAGCAAGCCCCAACCCATGTCGCGCCGGATTTCATCAGTATTGTCGCTGGCAACCTTTCCTTGTTTCATCCAGATGAGCGTCGCATCCACCGTAAGAGCTCGAACGACACTGGGGCTGTGCGTAGTAAGCAGAACTTGGCAGTCATACTTGATGGCTGCCTCCATGAGAGCGAGAGTAAGTCGTTCTTGCACATCGGGATGAAGATGCGAATCCGGCTCATCGACCAAGAGAATCCGAGGTCGGAAATAAACCAAGTATGCAAATATCTGGATGACTTGTAGAAATCCGATACCGGCCAGTTTCAACGGCTTAAAGCGTTTGGGATCAGCAGCTTTCATCGCTTCCGTTTGAAACGCAGCATTTATTTTGTAGTCTTTTTCATCGTCGAAAGTGACTTGGAGGTTTAGAGGTCCCAAAACCCGGGATACAAGCGCCTCGACTTCTGCAAGGCTATCCCTTCCATGTGTCGACGCGGTTCCCTTGAGCAACTCCAATACATTCCTGAGAACCGTATTTGCGTCGCCTGCCGCTGCTTGGCGGTGGACAATCCTCTTGGACCGTTTTTCCTCCGACAATGGTATGCCCGCAAGTCCCGGAATGTAGGCCGAAATTTCCCGCTGCTGAGATCGTATTAGCGTCGTGATCAGATTGTTGGAGGGAACATGGACGCTGATACCTTCGTTTCGTGCGGACTTGATCCACATCGAACTTCCGATCGTCGGTGCCCCATCAATGCTTGCTTCGATTTCCAAATCCATTCTGGGAGCTGCGGCAAAGTTGCCACACTCGGTTGAATGAGAAGCATTTTTGTATTCTGGCGACGGCATGTATGTCGCTTCGAGTTCCGAAAGCGTTGAAGCCTCTGCATTTTTTGTCGCAGTTGCCGGGGATCGTGGCTCCACGCTGAGATTTCGACCACTCTGTAGCATCCAGTGAAGAGCTTGCAAGATAGAGCTCTTTCCGCTGCCATTGGTTCCCACAATGACCGTGAAATCCGACAACGGAATGGTGGTTTCCTCGATCGCCTTGAAGTTCTTGATCGTGGCTTTTGTCAGCTTCATGGCTCCGGAGCCCGAGCCAGATTTTTCGCCCGCGTTGCCAGATACATTGGCAACTTCATAAATCTGGTCGATTTCGGATGTAGCGTCGCCGCTCATAGAAACATCTCGCTCGTGATATACTTCGACTTGTCAGTCGCTTTGCGCTGAATGGAAAATAGTTTTCAAAAGGCAATCTTCCCCTACTACAACATCTCTTTAGCCATCAGTCTTTCGCTGATGAATGCCGATGCCAACCAAGAACCTGCGTCTGCATACGGGCGCAACATTATGCGCAAATCGCGCAATCTTATGCTCACCGCGCACGATTATGCGCGATCCTACAAGGCCTCAGATATCCAGGTTTTCCACGTTCAGCGCGTTGGCCTGGATGAATTCCCGGCGTGGCTCAACGACGTCGCCCATCAGCTTGGTGAAGATGTCGTCGGCCTCGGCCATGTCGTCGACCTTGACCTGCAAGAAGGTGCGCGCCTCGGGGTCCAGCGTGGTTTCCCACAGCTGTTCGGGGTTCATCTCGCCCAGACCCTTGTAGCGTTGCAGCTGCAGCCCGCGTTCGCCCTCCTGCAGGATGGCGTCCAGAAGGTCGAGGGGGCCGTGGATCGGCTGTGTGCGGTCGCGGCGGACCAGGGTGGCGCGGGTGCCGTAGATCTCTTTCAGGTGGTCGGTCATCTGGCCCAGACGCCGCGCCTCGCCCGAGCGCAGGGCCGCGCCGTCCAGCGTGCGGACCTCTTCGACGCCGCGCAGGACGCGGGACAGGCGGATGCCCTTGTCCTGGGTCTGGCGGCCCGACCAGCCGCGTTCGTATTCGACCGCGATCTCGTCCAGCCGCTGCGCGACGTTGTCGGCCACGCCCTGCAGGTCGGCGTCGACCTCGCCGGCGACAAAGGCACCGGCGATGGCGGCCTGTTCCAGGATGTGGCGCGGGTAATGCGTCGGGAAACTGTCAAGGTAGCGGCGGATCGTCCGTGCCTCGGTCACGATGCGCACCAGATCGGGGCCGGCGATTTCGTCGCCGCCGCCCAGGCGCAGCACCGCGCCTTCGGTGCCCTGGTCGATCAGGTAATCCTCAAGCGCGGCCTGGTCCTTCAGGTAAACCTCTGATTTTCCGCGCGAAACCTTATACAGCGGCGGCTGCGCGATATACAGGTATCCGCCTTCGATCAGCTCGGGCATCTGGCGATAGAAGAAGGTCAGCAACAGGGTCCGGATGTGCGCGCCGTCGACGTCCGCATCGGTCATCAGGACGATCTTGTGATAGCGCAGCTTGCTGATGTTGAATTCGTCCCGGCCGATGCCGGTGCCAAGGGCCATGACAAGGTTCCCGATCTCCTGGCTCGACAGCATGCGATCGAACCGCGCGCGTTCGACGTTCAGGATCTTGCCCTTCAGCGGCAGGATCGCCTGCGTGCCCCGGTCCCGGCCCGTCTGGGCCGAGCCCCCGGCCGAGTCACCCTCGACGATGAAAAGTTCGGTCTTGGACGGGTCCTTTTCGGAACAGTCCTTCAGCTTGCCGGCCAGGTAGTTCACGTCCAGCGCCGTCTTGCGGCGGGTCAGTTCGCGCGCCTTGCGGGCGGCTTCGCGGGCCATGGCGGCCTCGATGATCTTGCCGACGATCATCTTGGCTTCATTGGGGTTTTCCTCGAACCACTCGGACAGCTTTTCGCCCACCAGGTTCTCGACCGCCGGCCGCACCTCGGAGCTCACCAGCTTGTCCTTCGTCTGGGACGAGAACTTGGGATCGGGCACCTTGACCGACAGCACGCAGGTCAGGCCTTCGCGGGCATCGTCGCCGGTAAAGGTCACCTTCTCGCGCTTGGCGATGCCGGATTCCTGCGCATAGCGGGTCAGCGTGCGGGTCAGCGCGCCCCGGAAGCCCGCCAGGTGCGTGCCGCCATCGCGCTGCGGGATGTTGTTGGTGAAGGGCAGGACGTTCTCGTGATAGCTGTCGTTCCACCACATCGCGACCTCGACGCCGATGCCGTCCTTTTCGCCCTCGACGAAGATGGGATCGTCCATCATCCCCTGCTTGGACCGGTCGAGGTACTTGACGAATTCCTTCACGCCGCCTTCGTAGAACAGCTCGGTGTGGATCGGTTCGGCGGGGCGTTCGTCTTCCAGCACGATGCGCACGCCGGAATTCAGGAAGGCCAGTTCGCGCAGGCGCTTTTCCAGCGTCGTGTAGTCGTAGTCGAGGTTCGAAAACGTCTGGGTCGAGGACAGGAACCGCACCTCGGTGCCCTTCTCGCCATTGGCCTCGCCGACGACTTCCAGCGGCTTCACGGTTTCCGAATTCTCGAACCGGACATAGTGTTCCTTGCCGTCGCGCCAGATCCGCAGTTCCAGCCAGTCGCTGAGCGCGTTCACCACGGAAATGCCCACGCCGTGCAGACCACCCGACACCTTGTAGGAGTTCTGGTCGAACTTCCCGCCCGCGTGCAGCTGGGTCATGATGACCTCGGCCGCGGATACGCCTTCCTCGGCGTGCATCGACACCGGGATGCCCCGGCCGTTGTCGCGCACCGATACCGAATTGTCGGCGTGAATCTTCACCTTCACAAAGTCCGCGTGACCGGCCAGCGCCTCGTCGATGCCGTTGTCCACGGCCTCGTAGATCATGTGGTGCAGACCCGACCCGTCGTCGGTGTCGCCGATGTACATGCCCGGCCGCTTGCGGACGGCATCCAAGCCTTTGAGAACCTTGATGGAATCCGCGTCGTAGGATTGCTCGGTATTCTGGGCTTCAGCCATGCGGAAAACGCTCCTCGTAAGATGCCCAGTTTATACCGTCGGCTGGGGGTCTTGTCACGCCAAAGACACAATATTTGGTGGTTTCCCGCTGCCCTTGCGGCAATGGACAAGGCCCCCGGTTTCGCTAGGCTGCGCCGCATCAGGATCGCGCATCGGAGAACCCCATGATCACCCTTTACTGGACCCCGCGCAGCCGCGCCGAACGTATGTTCTGGCTGCTTGAGGAAGTGGGCCAGCCCTACCAGCTGGAGCGCTTTGATTTCGCCGATCCCAAGGCGCAACCCAGCCCCGGGTTCGCCGCCGCCAGCCCCCTGCGCAAGCTGCCCGCCCTGTCGGATGGCGACGTGCACCTGGCCGATACGGCGGCCATCGCGCTCTACCTCGCCGACCGCTACGCCATGGGGCGGCTGGCCCCGGCGCTGGATGCCGCCGCGCGGGGTCCGTACCTGTACTGGATGTTCTTCACCCCCTCGGCGCTGGAACCTGCGATTGCCGAAAAGGTCGGCGGGCTGGAACAGCGGCCGACCTCCTATCCCTGGGGCACGTTCGACCGGATGACCGACGCGTTTGAATCGCACCTGAACAGCCACGACTGGTTCGCGGGCGATGATTTCACCATGGCGGATGCGATGATGGCGGGCTCGATCGGCTATCTCGCGGCCTTCGGGCTTTATACGCCGCTGGCCCGCGTGCAGGCCTTCCTGGATCGCTGCGAACAGCGCCCGGCCTATGCAGCAGGCCACAAGCGGCTTGAGGACGCCAAGGCCGCGCTAGGCTAAAGCACGGCGATCAGCAGGCCGACCCAGATCATCAGCCCCCCGGCGACCAGATTGGTGCGCCGCATCGCCCGCCCCGAAGCCAGCACCCGCCGCACCCGGTCCACCATCAGCGCGAACAGCAGGTTGCCGATGAACGGCACGGCCATGGAAATCCCCATGATCGCCGCGACGTCCCAGGCCGTCACCTGGCTCAGGTCGAAGAACCCGGGCAGCACGCCCATGTAGAACAGGATCGCCTTGGGGTTGCCCAGGATCACCACCAGCCCCGCGACGAACCCCGCCCACATGCCGGGCCGGGTCAGGCGGCTGTCGGCGGCGATGGTCTTGTCGGCGTTGCGGATCAGCAGGATCCCCATGGTCAGGAACATCGCCGCGCCGACATAGCGCAGGATGGTCATGAACCCCTCGATCTGGCCGACGATCCAGCTCACCCCCAGCACCGCCAGCAACGGCCAGAGCGCATCGCCGATCACCACGCCAAGCGCCAGCGGCCAGGCGGCGTTGAACCCGCCCGACAGGGCGCGCGCGGTCAGGGCCAGCCAGACCGGTCCGGGGGTCAGGAACAGGACGAACAGCGCGCCGGCGTAAAAGGCCAGCTGAGTCAAAGTGAGGGTCATTCAGGATCCGGTATCGTCAGGGTGCCGTCCTCGTGGACGGTCCAGAAGGGGTTGTGGGCCAGTTCCCAGACATGGCCGTCCGGGTCGGCGTAATAGCCGGAATAGCCACCCCAGAAGACCTCTTCGGGGGCTTTCAGGTTCGTGGCCCCGGCGGCCAGCGCGGCGGCAAAGGCCGCATCCACCGCCGCCCGGTCGGGAAAGTTCTGCGCCAGGGTCACCGCGCCAAAGCCAAGCGTGGCACCCTCGCGCCCCTGGTCCTTCGCCAGATCCGCCAGCCCGAACAGCCCAAGCGCCATGCCATGCATCCGGTAGAACGCCACTTCGGGCGGCGAGGGCACGGGATCCCAGCCAAGCGCGGCGTAGAACGCCTTCGCCCGGCCCAGGTCCGCCACACCCAAAGTGATCAGGTTCACACGCTGCGGGGTCATGCCGCCTCCTCCACCCGGCTTTCACCGGCCTCTTCGGTCACGCGCAGGTGCTGCGCCCGCGCGCCCAGCTCCGTGAACAGTTCCGCTCCGGTACCGGTCATCCAGGCCTGCGCGCCCAAGGCGCAGACCTCGTCATAAAGGGCAGCGCGCCGATCGGCGTCAAGATGCGCCGCCACCTCGTCCAAGAGCAGGATCGGCGGCGCCCCGAAATCCTCGGCCAGAGCCCGCGCATTCGCCAGGATCAGCGAGATCAGCAAGGCCTTCTGTTCCCCGGTCGAGGCATCCCTGGCCGCGATCCCCTTGGCCGCCCAATGCGCCTCCAGGTCGATGCGATGCGGCCCGATCAGCGTGCGCCCCGCACTCAGATCGCGCCGCCGCCCTTCGGCCAGCGCCCGGCGCAGCCCCTCGGCGCCGTCGGGCAGATCCCCCTCGGCATGGCGCATCGCCAGTTCCGGCGCGGGAAAGGCCGTCGCGGCATCCTCTGTCGCCGCCCTCAGCAGCTCCAGCGCCGCCGCCCGGTTCGCCATGATCTTTGCCCCGGCCTCGGCCATCTGGCCTTCCAGCGCAACGTACCAATGCTCGTCCCGCACCATGTCCTTGAGCAGCCGGTTGCGTTCGCGCATGGCCTTCTCATAGGCCAGCGATACCTCGGCATGTGATGGATCAAAGCTCAGCGTCATCCGGTCCAGGAACCGCCGCCGCCCCTCGGCCCCCTCGATCCACAGCCGGTCCATCGAGGGCACCAGCCACAGCACCCGCGCCACGCGCCCCAGCCCGGCCTGCGCCACCGCCTTGCCGTCGATACGCACGCTACGCGCCGTGCCCGGCTCTGCCATGGTTTCCAGCTCATGCACCTGGTGCAGCGACCGCAGCACGGCCGTCAGCTTCCAGCCCAGGGCCTCGGGCCGCCGGATCAGATCCTCGGCCGCCGCGCGCCGCATGCCGCGTCCGGGCGACATCATAGACACGGCCTCCAGAAGCGAGGTCTTGCCCGCCCCGTTCGGCCCGTGAATCGCCACCGGCCGCCCGTCGGTCTCGACCACGCCGCGCCGGTAGGACCGGAAATGCGACAGGGTCAGCCGGGTCAGACACAACCGTCCCAAGCCAACCCCCATCTTCATCTTGCCAAAAATACTCTCGCGCGACGCGCTGGCCGCGCCAGCGGCCACCCCTTACACGCGCATCGGCATGACGACGTAGACCGCGCTCGTGTCGTTGCCTTCGCGCATCAGGGTCGGGTCACCGGCCGAATTGAACAGGAACACCGCGTTCTCGCGGTCCACCTGGGACGCGATTTCCAGCAGGTATTTCGCGTTGAACCCGATCTCGAGCCGCTCATCGCCATAGGCCACGGCCAGCTCTTCCTCGGCTGCGCCCGAATCCGGGGCGTTCACCGACAGGACCAGCCGGTCCTCGTCCAGCGCCAGCTTCACCGCGCGCGACCGTTCCGAAGACACGGTGGCCACACGGTCGACCGCCTTGGCGAAATCGGCGGCGTCCACTTCCATCTTCTTGGTGTTGCCCTGCGGGATGACCCGCGAATAATCCGGGAAGGTGCCGTCGATGACCTTCGAGGTCAGGGTGATGTCGGGGGTGGCAAAGCGCACCTTGGTTTCGCTGACCGAGACGGCGATCTTCATCTCGTCGTCTTCCAGTAGCTTGCGCAGCTCTCCGACCGTCTTGCGCGGCACGATCACGCCCGGCATGTCCTCGGCGCCCTCGGGCAGCTCGGCGTCGATCCGGGCCAGGCGGTGGCCGTCGGTGGCCACGCAGCGCAGCACCCGGCCGCCTTCGCCTTCGGCGATGTGCATGTAGACGCCGTTCAGGTAATACCGCGTTTCCTCGGTGGAAATCGCGAATTTCGACTTGTCGAACAGGCGGCGCAGCACCGGCGCGGGGGCCGAGAAGTTCGAGTGGTATTCCGACGACGCCATGACCGGGAAATCTTCCTTCGGCAGGGTCGCGAGGTTGAAGTTCGACCGGCCCGCGGTGACCGTCAGGCGGCCTGCCGCGCCGTCCTCGGACAGGGTCACCATGGACCCGTCGGGCAGCTTGCGGACGATTTCGTGCAGGGTCACGGCGCTGACCGTGGTCGCCCCGGCGCGTTCGACCATCGCCGGCGCCTTGTCGACGACCTCGATATCCAGGTCGGTGGCGCGGAACTGCACGTCGTTGCCCTCGGCCTCGATCAGCACGTTCGCCAGGATCGGGATCGTATTGCGCCGCTCGACCACCGACTGGGCCTGGGACACCGCCTTGAGAAGCGCGGCACGTTCGATGCTGATTTTCATGACCCCAGACTCCTGTCCCAGATTTGACCCGTGCGATGCCGGGACCGGAAAGCTACCGGTTTCATGGCGTCACACAAGTGGTTTCTTGGCTTTTTCCGATGGTTTCCGGGCAGGGTCAAGGCAACCCGCAAAACGAAGGGGACCGTTTCCACGATCCCCTGCGTCACGTACCGGTTTTTTGGCGGATCAGGCCTCGAGCGCGCGGCGCAGCATCTCGACGTCTTCGGCGATCTGGCTGTCCTGCACCTTCAGCTCTTCCACGCGCTTCACGCCGTGGATCACCGTGGTGTGGTCGCGCCCGCCAAAACGGCGGCCGATTTCCGGCAGCGACCGCGAGGTCAGCGTCTTGGCCAGGTACATCGCGATCTGGCGCGGCCGGGCAAAGGTGCGCACCCGCTTGGGCCCGATCAGGTCGGACATGCGGATGTTGAAGTGTTCGGCGACCTTGCGCTGGATTTCCTCGACCGTGATCTTCTTGTCCGAGGCGCGCAGGATGTCGGCCAGGCATTCCTGGGTCAGGTCCAGCGTGATCTCGCGACCGACCAGAGACGAAAAGGCGAACAGACGGGTCAGCGCGCCTTCGAGGACGCGGACGTTGGTGGAAATACGGTGCGCCAGGAATTCAAGAACGCCGGGCGCGATCTTGAGATCCGGGTACTGGTCGCGGTGCGCATCCAGCTTGCACTGCAGGATGCCAAGGCGCAGTTCGTAATCGGTCGGGTGCAGGTCAACGATCAGGCCGCACTGCATGCGGGACCGGATGCGCTCTTCCATGTCGGTCATTTCACCCGGGGCGCGGTCGCCGGACAGGATGATCTGCTTGTTCTGATCGACCAGCGCGTTGAAGGTGTGGAAGAATTCTTCCTGCGTGCTGTCCTTGCCGGCGATGAACTGGATATCGTCGACCATCAGAACGTCGACGGTGCGGAACAGCGATTTGAAATCCATCGTGCGGCGTTCGCGGATCGCCTGGACGAAACGGTACATGAACTGTTCGGCGGACAGGTAGACCACCGTCAGCTCGGGCCGGTTCACCTGCAGTTCGTTGGCAATCGCGTGCATCAGGTGCGTCTTGCCCAGGCCGACGCCGCCGTACAGGAACAGCGGGTTGAAGGTCACCGGGCCGCCTTCGGCCACACGCCGGGCAGCGGCATGGGCCAGTTCGTTCGGCTTGCCGACGACAAAGCGGTCGAAGGTGAAACGCGGATCCAGCGGCGCGGGCTGAAGCATCGCGTCCAGGCCGGTGCGCGCGGGCGTGGCGGCAACAGCCGGGGCCGGGGCGCTGGCAGGCGCCTCGGCTGTCGGTTCAACCTCCATCGCCGCGGGGCGCGCGGGCTGGGATGCGTTGGTGTTGGCGGCCTTGTTCACGATGAACTCAAGGCGGCGGACCTGGTCGTAGACGGCAGAGACTTCGCCCAGGATGAGATCGCCGAAATTCCGGGCGACGTAGGTGCCGGCATAAGAGTTCGGGGCGCCGATCACGGCCACGCCTTCATCCATCCGGTCAAAGACGAGGGGCTCGATCCAATTGCGATAATTGCTCTGCCCGACGTTCTTCAGCAGCTTTTCCTTGACCGTGCCCCATTGCTCTTTTGTCATTTTGGTTCTGTTGCCCCCAGATTTTCTTCGAACTTGCTCAATCGGCCTCATGGCCCGAAACACGCGCTGTAACGGCAAAGCACAGCCAGTACGGTCCCCGCAGCAGGAACACGCTCTGGTCATACATACTTTGTCAGGACTCGCAGCGGGTTGGGTGGAACATTGTCCCCGACCACTCAACCTAAAGCTGCGAAACCCGCCTGCACCCTGGTTCGGTTCGGATCGTCCCTAATCCGGCGTAGCGCCATTCTATGCTGGCTGTGCCGGGTGTTCCGCTCGACCGGGGTCCTTGGTGCCCCAAACAGGCGACGTGAATCGCAAGACAAGCTTTAGCAACTGCCGGGAGAGAGTCGCAACGACAAGAAGTTCTTGACTCGCAGAAGGTCGAAATCGAATCTGAATACGGTGGCAGAAGCGCCACAAGCAAAAGGGCGCCGCTTTCGCGACGCCCTTTAAACTTCAAGCAGTTGTCCGTTCGGATCAGGCGATTGCCTTCACGCGGGCGGACAGACGCGACATTTTCCGTGCTGCGGTGTTCTTGTGCATGATGCCTTTGGTGACACCGCGCATCAGTTCAGGCTGTGCAGCCTGAAGTGCAGTGGAAGCTGCCGACTTGTCACCCGACGCAATCGCCTCTTCCACCTTGCGAAGGAAGGTGCGGATGCGCGAGCGGCGCGCCTTGTTGACCGTCTGACGGGCAACCATCTGACGTGCGCGCTTCTTGGATTGAGGCGAATTGGCCATAATTATTCCGTCCCGTGGTTAGGGTTCGTACGTTCTGAAGCCGCGCTATTAGGCCCGACTCGCCGCGAAGTCAACCGGGTTGCACCGGGTTATCGCCGGAATGCGTACAAACAACGAGGATCCGTGCCCCCGCATCTTCAGCCGCAGCATAAAGGTGGCCGCGACCGCTGTCGAAGTACAGGGAATCCCCGGTGCCGAGAATCACGTCGTCCTTGCCTTCCAGCTGCACCACGACCGATCCGGACAGCACCATCAGGAACTCTTCTCCGGGGTGGCGCACCATCCGGTCGAACTGCATCTTCTCAAGCGGCTTGAGCGTGCCGAGGATCGGCGTCATGCCCTTGGCCCGCACATCGGTGAACAAAAGCTCGTAGCTGTAGTTCTCGGTCTCGAGGTGGCTGACCTCTCCGACGCGGGCCACCTCGACCCGGCCGGGCTCGAAGGTCTCTCCACGGTCGGAAAACAGTTCCGACACATCGACGCCCAGGCCCTTCGCCAGGCCCGAGAACCGATCGTAGGTGGGCGCCATAAGGCCCCGCTCGATCTTGGAAATCGTCGAAATCGCAAGGCCGCTCCGGTCGGACAGAACCTGCAATGTAAGCCCGCGCTTCTCGCGCAGGGTTTTCACCCGGTACCCCATTTCCGTGCGACTGCGTTCGGCGGCTGGCTTTGACATGGCTACCCCCTTACCCCGGTCACTGGAACCGGCAGGCAGGTGACAGGTCAAATCGCCTCTGACACCCGTGCTGCCGGCATCACTTATTCACAACATGTATACGGGTACGACCTTAATCTGGATCAATGGTCCGACGGAAGCCGCGTTTCCCTTTGCATCATACTATCCTACCGGAATAATTGAAATTTGGCCATTCCGCATTGGCGCCCGGCGCAATCGACGCGCGCCCCCTTTTCCAGCAAAACAAGGGATCTGGTGGCGCTGGAACCGCGCGGCATCGACGCCGATCACGAAGCCGTGAATTCTTGTGGCATCCCGACTGCATCGGCGTCCCGCTTGGCATCGCGCGGTCAGGATGCCTAACTGCGCTGCATCAAGGGGGGGATCGCCATGAACATCCTGTTCGTCATGTATGACCAGCTGAGGTTCGATTACCTCTCCTGTGCCGGGCATCCGACGCTGCAAACCCCCAATTTCGACCGGGTAGCGGCGCGCGGGGTCCGCTTTACCCAGGCGCATGTGCAATCGCCGGTCTGCGGGTCGTCGCGCATGTCCTTCTACACCGGGCGCTATGCCTCGTCCCACGGGGCGCAGTGGAACGGGTTTCCCCTGCGGGTGGGCGAGATCACGTTGGGTGATCACCTGCGCAAGCTCGGCATGGGCTGCTACCTGATCGGCAAGACGCACATGGTCGCCGACGCCGAGGGGATGGAACGCCTGGGCCTGGCCCCCGACACGGTGATCGGCGCGCGGCAGTCCGAATGCGGCTTTGACGCGGTGGTGCGCGATGACGGGCTTTGGGGCGAAGGGCCGGACGGGTTCTATGACCGCAAGCGCAGCCCCTACAACGAATTCCTGAAATCCAGGGGCTATCCGTCCGACAACCCCTGGGCCGATTTCGCCAATGCCGGGCTGTCGGGCGACGAAATCGCCTCGGGATGGTTCTTCCGCAACGCCGACAAACCCGCCAACATCCGCGAAGAGGACAGCGAGACCCCCTGGCTCACCGATCGCACGCTGGATTTCCTGCGCGACGCGACCGGCCCCTGGTGCGCCCATGTCAGCTATATCAAGCCACACTGGCCCTACATCGTGCCCGCGCCCTACCATGACATGTATGGCCCCGACGACGTGCTGCCCGCCCGCCGCGATCCCGGCGAACGCGTCGATCCACATCCCGTCTATGCCGCCTTCATGGGCAACAAGATCGGCCAAAGCTTTTCCCGCGACGAGGTCCGCGCCAAGGTCATTCCCGCCTACATGGGCCTGATAAGGCAATGCGACGATCAGCTGGGCCGCATCCTCGACCATCTCGAGGCGACCGGGCAGATCGACGACACGATGATCGTGCTGACCTCGGATCACGGCGATTACCTGGGCGATCACTGGCTGGGCGAAAAGGACCTGTTTCACCAGCAGTCGGTCAAGGTGCCGCTGATCATCTCGGACCCCCGGCCCCAGGCCGAGGCCACGCGCGGCACCACCTGCGATGCCCTGGTCGAGGCGATCGACCTGGCCGCCACCTTTGTCGAGACCGCGGGCGGCGCCGTGCCCGACCACATCATCGAAGGTCGATCCCTTCTGCCATTTCTGCACGGACAGAAGCCCGCAACATGGCGCGAGGTCGTGATTTCCGAATACGACTATTCCGTCACGCCGATGCGGGCGCAGTTGGGCGTCGACAGTCGCGATGCGCGGCTTTTCATGGTGTTCGACGGCCGGTGGAAGATGATCCATGCCGAAGGCGGCTTCCGCTCCATGCTGTTCGACCTGGCGACCGACCCCGACGAATATCACGACCTCGGCGCCGATCCCGCGCAGGCCGATCAGATCGCGCGGCTTTATGGCCACCTGCACGCCTGGGGCCTGCGCCTGTCGCAGCGGGTCACCCGGTCCGAGGCGGATCTGGAAAAGATGCGCGGGCGCGGCGCGCGGGTCGGCATCCTGCCCTTCCTCTACGACGGATCCGAGGTGCCCGACGCCCTGACCGCCAAGTATCGCGGCAAGTCCAAGGGCGATTTCCGCGACTGACACCGGGCGGAGCTGTAACGGTTTGGAAAGGGTTGGTCAGGCGCCCCCTGCCAAAGGGGCGCGCGTCCTGCCCCGAACGGACCGCGCAAACCGCCGGGGCGTTTTGCGCGGCTCTGCCCGTTTCGCAGGCAAAGCCCCCGGCAGCACCCCTTCGATAAGCTGAGCTAATGGATTCCGAAATTCATTAGCGCTACTTATGACGTCAGGATTTCCCCTAAGAATCAGCGCCTTGAATCAGGTCTCGCGAAACCCGCGCTGGAACTTGGCCATCCCGCCGATCCAGCGCCCATAGTTGGCCGCTTTCGCCTCGATATACTCTTGCACCTGCGGGTGCGGCAGGATCAGGAACTGGTCGTTCCGGATGCCGTCCAACGCGCTTTCGGCCACGGCCTCGGCGGTCAGAACCCCGTCGCCGGATTGCGGCCCGCTGTCGCCGATCCCGCTGAGCATGGGGGTCGCAACCCCTTGAGGACAAAGGATAGATACGCGAATTCCCTCGTCCTTGTGGGAAATGGCAAGGTTCTCGGCAAAGCCCACGGCGGCGTGTTTCGTGGTCGAATAGGTGGCGCTGCCGATCTGGCTTAGCAGGCCTGCCGCGCTGACCGTGTGCAGGAAATATCCGCCACCGCGCGCGATCATCCGGGGCACCAGCACCCGGGCCGCGTGGACATGCGCCATGACATTGACCTCCCAGGCCAGCTGCCACTCCTCCGCCGTCGCGCCGGCCGCGTTTTCCACTTTAAGATCAAAGGCATTGGCGATGCCGGCGTTGGAACACATCAGATCCACCGGGCCCTCATCGGCCTCGATCCGGTCGATCATCGCCTCGATCGCCGCGGCATCGCGCACGTCGACCTGCAGCCCCGTGCCGCCGATCTCATCCGCCACCGCCCGGGCGTTGTCGCCATTCAGGTCACAGACGCAGACATGCTTGGCCTCGGCGGCATGTAATGCCCGTGCCAGCGCCGCGCCGATCCCCTGGCCACCGCCGGTGACGATGGCAACCTTGCCCTTGATCTCCATGGTTCCCTCCCCCGGAACGCTTTGATTTTACGGGCGGAACCGTGTCCGCCCGTCGCCTTATCTGTCGCGGAACTGCGGCTGGCGTTTTTCGAGGAAGGCGTTCATGCCCTCGGTCTGGTCGTCCGTCGCGAAGAGCGAATTGAACACCCGGCGCTCGAACAGAAGGCCTTCGGTCAGCGGGGTTTCATAGGCACGGTTGACCGCCTCCTTCACCGCCATGACGGAGATCATCGACTTCTCGGCAATCTTCGTGGCCGCGCCCAGCGCCTCTTCCATCAGCTTCTTGGCAGGCACCACCCGCGACACGAGGCCCGAGCGTTCGGCTTCTTCGGCATCCATGAAGCGACCGGTCAGGTTCATGTCCATCGCCTTGGATTTGCCGACAAATCTGGTCAGGCGCTGCGTCCCGCCGATGCCCGCGATGACGCCAAGGTTGATCTCGGGCTGGCCGAACTTGGCGTTGTCCCCGGCGATGATGAAATCGCACATCATGGCCAGTTCGCAGCCACCACCCAGCGCATATCCCGCCACGGCAGCGATGATCGGCTTGCGGACACGAAGGATGGCGCCGGTTTCCTCGGTGAACAGATCACCCGCGAAAACGTCGACGAAGGACTTCTCGGCCATCATCTTGATGTCGGCGCCGGCGGCAAAGAACTTCTCGGATCCGGTCAGGATGATGCAGCGGACTTTTTCGTTGGCCTGTGCGGCAGTTAGCGCATCCGCCAGTTCGCCCAGAAGGTCGGTGTTGAGGGCGTTCATTGCGTCGGGGCGGTTCAGTTTGACTGTCGCCACGCCGTCTTCGATGTCGACGATAATCGTCTCGTAAGCCATGGGGTAAGGGCCGTCTGTTGTGAGTGTCAGAAGCGATTCACTAACAGCTTGCCCCTTCGGATCAAGCTATCTTTGACATTGCGGACAGTAGAAGGACGACCGGCCCGACTGCACGACCCGTCGAATCGTGGCCTCGCAGCCGGGGGTGCGGCAGGGCGCGCCCTCGCGCCCGTAGACATCGAAATTGTGTTGGAAATAGCCCAGTTCGCCGTCCGCCTGCCGATAATCCTTGAGCGAGGATCCCCCCGCCGCGATCGCCTCGGCCAACACGTCGCGAATGATCGGGACCAGCGCGGCAAGACGGGGCGTGGCGATCCGGTCAGCCCGGCGCGTGGGGGCGATCCCGGCGCGGAACAGTGCCTCGCAGACATAGATGTTGCCCAGCCCGGCGACCAGTTTCTGATCCAGCAGCGCGGTCTTGATCGGGGTGCGGCGGGGCTTCACCGCGGCGATGAAGTAGTCCTCGTTGAAGGCATTGCCGAGCGGTTCCGGCCCAAGGGCCGCCAGCAGGGGGTGGCTTTCGGATTCAACCGTCGACATCAGGTCCATCGCACCGAAGCGCCTGGGATCGTTGAAGGTTATCCGCGCGCCAGACGCCATGTCGAAGACCACGTGGTCGTGTTTTTCGGCCTGCGGGTGGTCATGCACGAACTGACCAAGCGGATCGCCCGAGACCGTCATGCGGCCGGACATGCCCAGATGGATCAGCAGCGTTTCCCCCCGGTCGAGGTCGGCCAGGATGTACTTGGATCGCCGCCGCAGACGTTCGATCCGCGCGCCGGTCAGCCGTTCGGACATCCGTTCGGGGAAGGGCCAGCGCAGGTCGGGGCGGTTGACATGGGCCTGGGCGATGACCTCGCCCTCCATCACCGGGGCAAGGCCGGTGCGAACGGTTTCGACCTCGGGCAATTCGGGCATGGGGCGGCCTAGTAGTAGGGCTGCGCCTCAAGCAGGGCCCGGCGCAGGGTGTTGCGACCACTGAGGTATTTCAGAAGCCAGCAGCCTTCGCCACCCTGAAACCGCAGGCCCCAGGTGCCATGCAGGTTGTCGCGCACCTCGATCAGGCGTGTCAGGTCATAGTCCTGCGTGCGGAAATTCGGTCCCATCACCGTCAGGTCCGACCCCTTCAAAGTCGCGCGGAACTGCCAGACATAGGCGTTCAGCCAAGCGAGCGACGGCATCAGGATCAACCCGCCGATCACGCCGTAGACCGACACTTGCGCGACCTCGGCCACCCGGATCAGCACGATCAGCGTCGACAGCGCCGCGATGACCCGGATCGGGATCGCGACCTCGTGAACGCTGCGTCCGGCGTCGCGCGCGATCTCAAGCCCCTCGGAGGAGAGGCGGCTGAACATCCGCATGAGCACCGCCAACAGTGCGATGGCCATGCCCAGCATGGCGTATGACAATACCTGCTCCATACCGCTTCGGTCCTTTGATGCGCCGATTTGACGGTTTGTGTCTCGCGCCCACATATGGCAGGGAACTGAGGCTTTTCTTAGGCAGGGTAAACCACCTTCCATGACCGATCAGAACACGACGCATTTCGGGTTTGAAACCATCCCCGAGGATCAGAAAGCCGGGAAGGTTCAGGGGGTCTTCTCTTCTGTCGCCTCGAAGTACGACGTCATGAACGACGCGATGAGCCTGGGCATCCACCGCATCTGGAAGGACGCGATGATGGATTGGCTGGCACCCCGCGCCGGGCAGCGTCTGCTGGATGTCGCGGGTGGGACCGGCGATATCTCGTTCCGGTTTCTCAACCGTGCGGGGTCGGGCCATGCCACGGTGTGCGACCTGACCGAACCGATGCTGGTCGCGGGGCGCAAACGGGCCGAGGCGGCGCAGATGGCCGACAGCCTGGACTGGGTGGTGGGCGACGCGATGGCCCTGCCCTTTGCCGACAGCACCTTCGATGTCTACACGATCAGCTTCGGCATCCGGAACGTGACCCGGCCGCTTGAGGCGCTGAAAGAGGCCTACCGCGTGTTGAAACCCGGCGGCCGTCTGATGGTTCTGGAATTTTCGCAAATTCCGACACCGGCGCTGCAATGGGCCTATGATCGCTACTCCTTCAACTTGATCCCGCTGCTGGGACAGGTGATCGCAAACGACCGAGACAGCTATCAGTACCTGGTCGAATCCATCCGCAAGTTTCCCGATCAGAATACCTTCCTTGGCATGTTGCGCGAGGCCGGGTTCGAACAGGCGAAATACCGCAACCTGACCATGGGGATCGCGGCGCTTCATTCGGGCTGGAAGATCTGATGCGCGGCCCGCACAACATCTGGCGGCTGGTCCGCACGGGCGCCACGCTGGAACGGACCGGCGCGATGAAGGTGATCCTTGATGCGTACGACGCACCGCCGTTGTTGCGCATGGCCGCCCGGGTGGCCGGATGGCCGTTTCAGTGGTTGGGCCACAAGGGCGATCCGTCCATGCCGCCCGCCACCCGCGCCCTGTCGGCGCTCGGACCTGCCTACATCAAGTTCGGGCAGATCCTGTCGACGCGGCCCGATCTTGTCGGGGAAGACCTGGCGACACAGCTGCGCGTCCTGCAGGACCGTCTGCCCCCGTTTTCCCGCGACGTCGCGCAGAAGATGGTCGAGGCCGAACTGGAACGGCCACTTGATACTGTCTTTTCTGAATTTTCAGAACCTATCGCCGCGGCCTCGATCGCGCAGGTGCACAAGGCCCGCCTGACCGAGACCGGTGAAGAGGTTGCGGTCAAGGTTCTGCGCCCCGGCATCGAGCGCGCGTTCCACAAGGACGTCGACGCCTTCTATCTTGCCGCCTCGATCATCGAATTCCTGTCTCCGGCGTCGCGCCGCCTGCGCCCTTCGGAGGTGGTCGAACACTTCGATGGCGTGGTGCGCGGAGAGCTGGACCTTAGGCTGGAGGCCGCGAGCGCCTCGACCTTTGCGTCCAATACCGAGGGGGACGAAAGCTTTCGCCTGCCCGCGATCCGCTGGCAGGAAAGCGGCCGCCGCATCATGACCATGACCTGGGCCGAGGGCGTGTCGCTTGGTGACAATGCCGCGCTGGATGCGGCCGGGCATGACCGCGCGAAGCTGGGCGAACATGTGCTGACGCTGTTCCTGAACCATGCACTTCGGGATGGGTATTTCCACGCCGACATGCACCAGGGCAACCTGAAGGTCGCCGCGGACGGGGCGATCATTGCCTATGATTTCGGGATCATGGGCCACATCGACGAATACACCCGCCGCGTATACGCCGAGATCCTCTATGGCTTCATCAAGCGCGATTACATGCGCGTCGCGATGGTGCATTTCGAGGCCGGCTACGTCCCGGCCGATCAGGATGTCGACGAATTTGCCCGCGCCCTGCGCGCCGTCGGAGAGCCGATCTTCGGCATGGATGCCACCCGCATCTCGATGGGACGTCTTCTTTCATATCTTTTCGACGTGACTGAAAGATTTGGAATGGAAACCCGGACCGAGCTGATCCTGCTGCAGCGCACCATGGTTGTCGTCGAAGGCGTCGCCCGGTCGCTGTCGCCACAGATCAACATCTGGGAGGTCGCGCGCCCCGTTGTCGAAGACTACATCCGCCGCAGTCTTGGCCCCGTGGCGCTGGCCCGCGACCTGAAGAAGACGGCCGAGGTCCTGACACGTTTCGGCCCCCGCCTGCCGATGCTGGTGGAACGCAGCCTGATGCATCAGATGGCCCAGATTGAGCAGCGCCGACCGGCACCGTCACGGGCGCGATACCTGTGGCTGGGCGCGGGCGGCGTGATCGGAGCGGCTGTCGCGGTCGGGGCTATGGCACTGCTCGCCTGAGCGCGTCGAGCTCCAGATCCGCCCCGCGGGCCGTTGCCACCCGCCCGTTTTCAAGCGACCACATCGCATAGGCCGCCATCCTGAGATGGTGGAACGGCGCAAGCCTGCGGTAACGCTGGACGACATCCGGATCAGGATAGGCGGCCAGGAATGTCGCGGCCGCGTCGCTTGGCAGCGCCACCCCGTAGGCGGACTGCATCGACGGCGACAGCACCATCGCAAGATCTTCGGCCGGGTCGCCCAAGGCAGGGCATTGCCAGTCGATCATAATTGGTCCCTTCGCCCCCTGCACCACGTTCGCGGCGACCGGATCGGTGTGGATGAACACCGGGTCAACAGCGACCACGTTCGGCGCAGACCGAAGGTCACGCAAGGCCCCGGTCAGGTCCGGATAGGACTTTGACAGTCGTGCCATCAGATCCTGGGTCTGCGCCAGAATCGCATCCGACCCTCCTGGAAGCCGACGCAGTCCGATCGGCGGCGCGGTCCGATGGACGCGGTGCAAGGCAGTCGCCAATCCGGCCAAGTCATGAAACCCCGAAGGACCAGGTTGGAATTCATAGATCAGTGCGGCGCCAAAGACCCCTTCCAGATGTGCAATCAGCCGTGGCGCCAGACCATCGGGACCCAGGGCCCGCAACGCGGCCTCTTCGGCCTTCGGGTCGTTGGGAAACAGGGGGGTCGCGAACCGCGGTTCATAAAGTTTGACCACATGATCACCGACCCGCCAGACGCGATTGGTCAACCCGCCAGTCAGCGGCTGCCATGCCGCGCTTGGCAGCGACGCCTCTACGGCCTCAACCAGTGAGGGCGGCGGGCAGGATTTCGGCGGGGCGTGATACATCGGGCTGGTCCGGCTCCGGTCGATTGAACCGGGATAAGCCAGCACATGCCGTCACGCAAGGTCAGCGCAGCCCGATGACATCCGCAGCCAAGATCGTGGCACCGCCCGACAGGATCAGCCGCGTTTCCGTGCCCATGCGCCGCGCCTCGACGACCTGAGAATAGCTGGGCACGGGGTCGGTCGACAGGATCTCTCCGTCGGCCGAGCTTTCAAGTTCGAAGGTGTAATGCCCATAGGCGGCAGTCGAACCGGACATGGTCGTGCCATCCCAGTCAAAGGGGTCTTCGGTCAGTGGCAGGTCGATGCGGTCGACGACCGATCCCTTGCTATCTCTGATGACCAGAACCGCCCGATCGGCCGCAGCGGGCGGATCGGGGTTCAGCGTCACGGGGCCGCCTTCGAAGACGGAGCCAGAGGTGCTCAGCGCCTCCATCCCGACCCAGCCGGCAAGGTCGCTCATCCCCGACAGTTGGATGCGGTTCGCCAGATCCTCGAGGTGGTTGTTGGTCAGAACCTGTTGTTCCACCGAGGAAAAAGTCGCCAGCTGAACGGCGTAATCGGCCGAATCGACGGGGTTCATCGGATCCTGGTTCCGAAGCTGGGTCGACAGCATCTTGAGGAAGGTTTCGAAATCCGAACTGATGACCGCCTTGTTTTGCGAGGCAGGTTTGGAAGCTGTCGAGGTCGGCGTCGTGCTGTTGATTTCCATGGGTTATATCCTGATGTCCATGCCGCTCTTGGCGGTTTTGAGAACGGAGCGCTGGACCTGTTCGACCGGTTCGTTTGCGGGCGTGTCGCCAAACGGGTTTCCACCGCCCCCGGAGCCACGCTGATCGGCAGTTTCCTGTCCAAAGGCGAAATCAAGGGTTCCGTAGCCAAGGTCGCGGTATTGATCGGCCAGCAGGTCGATGTTCTTCCGCATGAGATCCAGCGTCTCGGGACGTTCGGCTGTGATCATCAACGTCAGTCCGGTGTCGGAGGTCGTCAGCTGCATCCGAACGCGCCCCAACTCCTCGGGGCTCAGCGCGATTTCGACGGGCCCACCAGGTAGATGCCGCGCCACTTGAGCAACCTGATCTGCCACGCGCGCGGCCAGGTCGGACTGTGGAGCCATAGACGGTCGAGGGGCCGCGTGGGAGGTCGTGCCATGGCTGGTTTCTCGGATCGCGTCGGGGTGCAGATCAGGCTGATCGGCGATCGTGAGCTCGAATGGCACCTCGGGTGAAACCGCATTGCCTGCAGTGGGTTGCGGCGCGTTCAGGGGAAAGACAGTCGACATCGCTTTGGCTTGACGCTGCGTGTCATTCGACGGGATTGTCTTTGCCGCATCTTCCGGGATTTCTTTGCGGGGTGCCAACTTCGCCCGGTCGGCAGCGGCGACCGGGCGTCGCAGCTGGGGCTCGGCCGGAACCAGCGGCGACGTGGTCGGATGTGTCGCCTCTTGTTTCTGGCTTGGCAGCGTTTCCCGGTTCGCAGATTGAGCGGTGTGGTCCGACCGCTGATCACGCACCTCGGCGGATACCGCCGCGCCGTGAGTCTCAGCCTTGGCGGGCGGTTGATCAACTTCGCTGCGCACCATTGTCACCCGATCTGTAGCCGTGGTCATGGTGATCGGGGCCGGGGCGTGTTTCACGGTCATGACCTGGCTGGTCGCTGCTGCAGGTGCGCCTTCGACATCCGCGGCCACCGGCTGCACGCGCGGTGTGTCGGAAAACAGCGGTTTGCTTGCTGTTGGCGCCGGAGAGGTGATCCGGGAAGGCATTGCGTGCGGTTCCTGTCTGGTCGCGCCAGCTTTGAGGCCCTGAGGCTGAGACTCGAACCGACCCACGTGCACAGGGTCTTGCCGGGCGTCCGCCCGCGTTTCTGGAGTATTGCTCGGCATGGGGCGCACCGGCGCCGGGTCATCCGCCGGGACAGGTCGGACCACACGTGATGCGGCATTCGGCGAAGCTCGCGTCTGGTCCGTACTCTGACGGGTCGAAGCGTCGGCGCGCGGGTCGAACCGGGCTGTTCCGCCCTCGAAATCATGCGTCGCAGGATCGCGGGGGCCTTCGCGGTCACGGTTGGGCCCCGAGGTCTTGGTCGCGAAAGACGTATCCTGTGTCCCCGGCACTCGGGACGCGGGCAGATCTTCGCGTTGTGCAGGGAGGGGGCTGCTATCGGGCACTTTGGCCGCTGGCGGATGTGACATGACCACCCCTCGGTTCCCGCCCGGGGCTTGAGCAAAGGTGTGCTGTGGCTGATGCGTTTTCTCGGCACGGCCACGGACAGTCGTGGCCGGTGTCCACCGGCGGTCCGGACCGGCCGTCGGCGGCTGGACGGTTGGCCTGGGATCTCCGTCAGCCTCGCGCGTCGCTGGAACGCCGTCGGCGGCAATTTGAGGTCGCGGGTCTGGTGCCTGGGACCCCGTGGCACCGGCATGGTCGTTTTGTATCCCCGGCATCATTTTGGCATTGGGCGCGACCAGCTGCGCAGCGTGGCGGTCGGCAGGAGGATGGCCCGTGTGGATCGTTCGGCTGGCCGTTTCCACCCGGGTGTCAGTTGGTGACGCGGGGGGGACAAAGGCACGATTGCGCACCGACGTGGCTTTATGAAAGGCCAGGCCCGGCTCGTTACCCAACGGAGGGGACGTCCATTCAGCAACCTGCGGGCCGGTCCGCGGCTCACTGGATCGGGCTGCCGGAGAATCCGGTTCAGGGTGTGCCTTTACCGTATCGGCGCCGATCGGGGAATCGTACCTGGGTGCAGGATTTGAGACAGGCTCGTCGATGGGTTTGGACGCAGGTCCGTCGATGGTTATTGAGCGAAAATCGACTGAACCTTGCGAGGGCGCCATCCGATGACGCTGCGCCGGGCCCCTGCCGTCAGTGGCCGGTAAGGAAACCTGTCTCACCGGAGCTGAGGCCACGTCATCGCTGATGGGTTTCGCCAGCGGCACCTCAACTGCCCCTGCGAACCTTGCCGAATGATCGGCGTCGCGCGAACGAGACCAGGCGTCACTTCTGGACGCCTCGCCACGGGGTGATTCCTGTTGCTCGACTATTGCATTTCGGGATCGGCGCTCGGCTTGAGGCCTGGCTTCCTGACCCTCAAACTCAACCGTAGTTTTATCCTTTTCTTCTCCGTTTGATCCTGAATCGCGAATCGCGTCTTCGTCAAACTCGACATCGCCGGAGTCCGGCGAATCCTCGGATTTGGTGGACGGTTGAGCCTGCCGTCGGGTCTGCGGATCGCTTGAGCCACCCTTCGGCGGCCCGTCCTGCGCGATCAAGAAAACCTTTTCAAAATCAACATCTCCCGCCTTGTCAGCCACGGGGGGGCGCATCGGCGTCTTGCCGGTCAGTACGGTCAAAAGGTCAGTTTTCATGTCGGCCTCGGGAATTCTTCCGGTCGGGGCCGACTATCCGGGAATTCAGTTACTCATCCTTTACCGGTTCACGGCAAAATCCAGCAATCTGATGAGAATTGGAGAGATTGATGACCCCTGATCCAATCGCGACAACGGCATCGCGGCAACCCACGGTGCGCGATCAGCAGTTGCGCCGCGCGGCCGAAGACCTCGAAGCCACGTTCCTGTCGGAAATGCTGAAGTCTGCAGGCCTTGGCGAAAGCAGGTCGGCCTTCGGCGGAGGCGCGGGGGAAGAACAGTTCGCGTCGATGCTGCGCGATGAACAGGCCCGACAAATGGTGAAATCCGGGGGAATCGGTCTGGCCGAGACCCTTTTCCATTCGCTGAAGGAGCGGAATGATGACTGAGACCACATTGTATGAATCCCTCGATGCCCTGCTGGAGCGGGAGCGGTCAGCGCTGATCAATGGCGACCTCGCGTCGATCGGTGACCTGCTGGCCGAAAAAGAGGCCTTGATGGAGCGCCTGGCCCTGGAAGGCGGGTCCGAGAAACAGGCGCTGGAACGGTTGCAGGGCAAGGCCGTGCGCAACCAGGCACTTCTGGACAGCGCGCTGCGTGGCATCCGCACGGTGGCGACCCGGTTTGCGACCCTTCGGCGCATTCGAAAGACGTTGGAAACCTACGACGAACACGGCCACAAAAGCGCGCTTCCCGCGATCACCGAAAACAAGGTGGAACGCCGGGCCTGAAGGATTTTGAATCAAATCCGATGAATATGGCTAGCCCTGCTTAGGTTTCCATTAGGGTCTCGCGGTCAAGGTGCCCCTGCATCCGAAAGGGTGGCGCGGCACCGGGACGAACCCGGTTCCTGCACACGTCAGAACGACAGTCTTACCCGTCCCGAACGGGGCGGATCGCGAAACGGGCGCAAAGCGCTCAAGACTCAAGGAACCAGTATATGTCCAGCATTCTGACCAACAACAGCGCCATGGTGGCCCTGCAGACCCTGAAGTCGGTCAACAAGTCCATGGGCGAAACGCAGAGCCAGATCTCCACCGGCATGCGCGTCGCTTCCGCCAAGGACAATTCCGCCGTCTGGGCCATCTCCAAGGTGATGGAATCCGACGTGAAGGGCTTCAAGGCGATCTCCGAGAGCCTGTCGCTTGGCGAATCCACCGTTGCCGTCGCACGCAACGCGTCTGAAACCGTGACCGAGCTGCTTCAGGACATGAAGGGCAAGATCATCTCGGCCAATGAAAGCAACGTCGACCGCAACAAGCTGCAGACCGACATCGACGCCCTGACCGACCAGATCAAATCCGTTGTCGGCGCGGCGCAATTCAACGGTCTGAACCTTCTGTCCGGCTCGGAAGACGTGAATGTTCTCAGCTCGCTCGACCGGGCGAACGACGGGACCGTGTCGTCCTCGGACATCACGGTCGCGCGTCAGGACCTGACCTTCGACGCCGGTGTCATGGGCACGGGCGCGACCCTGGGGGGCAACGTGGCCGCAACGCTTGGCTCCAACAGCCTCGCCGGTGTCGCGGGCACGGAATTCTCCAGCTCCGGCAACACGATGACGGTTCAGCTGGCCGCAGTGACCGCGGGCGCGAGCAACACCTACAACCTGCAGGTCGCGGGTGAGACGGTGACCTTCACCTCGGCAGCTTCGGGCAACACTGCAGACAGCGTCGCCGCAGGCCTGACCGCCGCCCTGTCGGCTGCCGGGATCGAAGACATCACCGCCAGCGTCGCAACCGACACGATCACCATCACCTCGACCTCCAAGTTCGACGATGTGGAAGTCAACCTGTCGACCTCCGACTCTGCCGTAACGGCCAACGTCAACGGTGGTGGCGCGGGCGGCGCCGGTGCGGGCTTCACGGGCGAAACGATCGACTCCCGCGCCTCCGAGGTTGCCTTCTCGGCCACTGCGGCCGTCAGCGAGGGTGACGGCTATCGCGTAACCATCGACGGCACCAACTACGACTATGTCGCCGGCAAGAACGAAACGTTCGAAGACGTCGCCAACGGCCTCAAGACCGTGATCGACGGCGCCGGGCTTGACGGTATCTCCTCCAAGGTGACCTACGACTCGGCCAACTCCCAGTATGTTCTGCAGCTGGACAACGACGGCGCCGACGTGTCGCTGGCCGTTGACGGGAACGCGGGTGGTACCGCAACAGGTGGTCTGTCCGGCCTCGATGATCTCGATGTCACCAATGATCAAGGTGCGGCTGCGGCGCTGACCAACATCGAGACCTTCATCGACACCTCGATCGACGCGGCCGCCGCCTTCGGTTCCGTTCAGGGCCGTATCGAAACCCAGTCGGAGTTCATCGGCAAGCTGACCGATAGCCTCAAGTCCGGGATCGGGTCGCTGGTCGACGCGAACATGGAAGAGGTGTCGGCCCGCCTGCAGGCCCTGCAGGTTCAGCAGCAGCTGTCGATCCAGGCCATGTCGATCGCCAACCAGGCGCCGCAGGCTCTGCTCTCGCTCTTCCGGTAAGGGCCCTTGGGCGGGCCGCATAATGGGCCCGCCCTTCGCCGCCCCGACCCTTATTGATACCCGGAAGGACAGAACGTGACCGTACATTCCCTGGCGCAGCGCGCCTATAGTGAGGCCGCGGCGCCCACTCGGACCCCTCGTGGCACCGAATACGACGTCATGGCGCGCGTGACACACCGGCTGATCGCCGGTGCCCGCAAAGGCCGCAAAGGCTTTGCCGAACTTTCCCGTGCCATTCACGACAACCGGCAGCTTTGGACGATCCTTGCTGCGGATGTCGCCGACACCGCCAATCCCCTGCCCCAGGACCTGCGCGCCAGGATTTTCTACCTGGCCGAATTCACCCAGGTTCACAGCCGGAAGGTCCTGCGCCGCGAGGCGACCGTGGCCCCGCTGATCGAAGTCAACACCGCCGTGATGCGCGGCCTCAGGAAAGATGGAGGAGCGTAATGGGCGGACTTGTCCTGAAACTTGGTCCGAAGGAACGGGTCCTGATCAACGGTGCCGTGATTGAAAACGGCGACCGCCGGTCGCGTCTGTCGATCATGACGCCGAACGTCAACATCCTGCGCCTGCGCGATGCGATCCACCCGGATGATGCCAACACGCCGGTGCGGCGCGTCTGCTACCTGGCGCAGCTTGTGCTGACCGGCGATGCCGATGCCGAGGACACCGAACTGCAACTTCTGCGCCGGATTGAGGAATTGAGTCAGATCCTCACGGATCACGACAGCCGCAAATTGCTGACAGATGCGACCCAGGCCGTCCTGGCCAGCGAACACTACAAGTGTCTCAAGGCCCTGCGTGCCCTTCTTCCACGCGAAGAACGCCTGCTGAGCCCGAGGTTGGCATGACCTACCAACCGATCCTCGCGGGCAGCGGCATCGTCGGCTGGAACATCCTCAACAAAACGATGGATGTGCAGCGGAAGACCTTCGATGCTAGCCCCCAGATCGTGCGGGACACCGACTATTTCGAAGCCAAAATCGGTGAGATCAAATCGGCGGAGGAGCTTGTCTCCGACCGCCGCCTCCTGCGGGTTGCCCTTGGGGCGTTCGGGCTGGGCGATGACATCAACAACAAGGCGTTCATTCAGCGCGTGCTCGAAGGTGGCACCATCGACGATGATGCGCTGGCCAACAGGCTGACCGACAGCCGCTACAAGGCCTTCGCCAAGGCGTTCGGTTTCGGTGATTTCGATACGCCAAGTACCGTACTGTCCGACTTCGGACCCAAGATCACCGAGAAATTTCGCAGGCATAGCTTCGAGATCGCGGTCGGAGAGCAGGACGACTCCCTGCGTCTTGCCCTCAACGCCGAGCGCGAGATCGTGGACCTCGCCGCGCGTAAGGTGTCGAATACCACGAAATGGCTGCAGATCATGGGCACGCCCGCCCTGCGTCAGGTCTTCGAGGGCGCGCTTGGGATGCCTTCAAGCTTTGGCCAGTTGGACATCGACCAGCAGCTTGAGATCTTTCAGGACCGGGCCGATCGGCAACTTGGAACGGCGGAGGTCTCGGAATTGGCGGATCCCGAGATGATGACGAAGCTTGTTCAACGGTTCCTTCTGCGCAGCCAGGTCAGCGAATTCCAAACTGCCAGCTCTGGCAGCATCGCCATTTCGATGCTGCAGGGGGCGGTCAGCTTGGCAAAGTCCTTCAGGGCCGGGTGATCAGCCGCCAACCTTCGGCAGAGCAGGCGGCTGGCCTTCACGTCGCGGCGCTGCCGGACGTGTGGCATGCGACTGTGACGCCGGACGCGCGGTGCCCGAGCGACGCAGGATCAACCGCAACCGGTTGAAAGAATTGGTCGTGTTCTGCGCCTCTTTCTCCGACAGGAACCCGTCCAGCTCGGGGTAGGCGCGGATCGCCGCGTCCAAATCTGGATCGCTGCCTTCGGAATAGAGGCCTGCGCGAATCATCAGTTCGTTCTGCGCATAGGCCCCAAGAAGCTTTCGGGCATGGCCGATCGCCTCGTTCTCCTGATCATCGGCGGCGGCGGGCAGGCTGCGCGACACGGATCGCAACACGTCGATTGCCGGAAAGCGCCCCCGCTCGGCTATCTTGCGGTCCAGAACCACGTGCCCGTCCAGGACCCCACGCAGGATATCCGCGATCGGTTCCTCCATGTCGGACCCCGCCACGAGTACCGACAAAATTGCCGTAATCGTTCCGCTGCCTTCGGTCCCCGGCCCCGCCCGTTCACAGAGCTGCATGATGGTATGCGAGGTCGAGGCGGGATAGCCCCGCAGCGCCGGGGCTTCACCCGCCGCAACGGCGACTTCGCGGTGCGCTTCGGCGAACCGGGTGATGCTGTCCGCCAGGAACAGGACGTGCTTGCCCTGGTCGCGGAAGTGTTCGGCCACCGACATTGCCGTCCAGGCACAGCGGCGGCGCACCAGAGGCGACCTGTCCGACGTGGCAGCAACGACAACCGCGCGCGCCATCCCCAGATCGCCAAGGGCGTCGGTGACGAAATCCTTCAGTTCCCGCCCGCGTTCGCCGATCAGCGCGATGACGACGACATCGGCCTCCATCCGACCGGCAAAATGCGCGAGCAGGCTGGATTTCCCGACACCGGATCCGGCGAAGAGCCCGATTCTCTGGCCATCGACGATCGGCAACATGGTGTTGAAAACGGCCATCCCGGTCTCAAGCCGCGCGCCCAACCGGCCGCGGGTCGCGGGGGCCGGCGGCGCGGCGCGCAATGCCCGGGGGGCGTGACCGCGCATCAACGGGCGTCCATCCAGCGGTTCGCCGTAGGGGTCGATGACGCGACCGATCCATCCGTCATGCGGCGCGATTCGGGCCGGGCCGATCAGCGTCACGCGGTCGCCGCGGGCGATACCATCCGTGGAATCGTCAGGAAGAACAGTGAGATGATCGCCATCGATGCGGATCACCTCTCCGCCCAGAAAGGTGCCGTCACTGCGCGCGACCCGCACCTGATCGCCCATGCTGGCGGTGGCGCCAAGCCCGGCGATGCGCAGCGCCGCGCCTTCCACCCCATCGATCCGGCCGATCCGGCGGATCGGTGACAGGTTTTCAAGTTCGGCCTTCAGGCCAGCCAGGGCGTTCTGCTGCATCTTGCGATTCCTTCGTTCGGCACAAACGGTTTCTAAAGGAATCGGAGTTAAGCCTTGATTGAAACCAATCGAGGGAGAAACCCCGATGTTCAAATCGATAGACGTCCTCCGCATGGCCTCTGCCATGGCTTCGCATGCCGGGAAACGCCAAGGGGTCATTGCGGCCAACATGGCCAATGCCGACACGCCCGGATATCGCGCCCGCGATGTCACCCCCTTTACCGAAATGTATCGGTCAAAGGGCGCGACCCGCATGCAGGCGACCCGGGCGGGCCACATGTTTGGTGGCGGCTCCACGTCCCAGCCGGACGTCATCTTCGCCGACAGCAGCGATTCCAGCCCGAACGGCAATACCGTGTCGCTGGAGGAACAGATGCTCAACGGCGTCGAGGTCCGCAAGCAACACGACCGCGCGCTGGCGATCTATCGCAACGGCATGACCGTTTTGCGCGCCTCCCTCGGGCGGAGGTAACCCATGTCTGATTTCAAGAATTCCCTGGCGGTATCGGCCAGCGGGCTGAAAGCCCAGGCGCAGCGTCTGCGCCATGTGTCGGAAAATATCGCGAATGCTGATACCCCGGGATACCGGCGGAAAACCGTGCCGTTTGAAAACGTTGCGGCCGCCGATGGTGCCGCGGGACTGGTGAAGACGGGTCGGGTGAAACTCGACCGGTCGCCGCTGGCGCAGGTCTATGACCCGACGCATCCCCTTGCCGGTCCGACCGGTCACTACGATGGATCAAACGTCGACCTGGTGATCGAGATCGCTGACGCGCGCGAAGCGCAGCGCAGCTACGAAGCAAACCTCAAGATGTTCGAACAGTCGCGGCAAATGTCGTCAGACCTGATGGGACTTCTGCGCAGATAAGGAACCTCCAGAATGGATATTCGTGCGATCAACGCGGCCCAGAAATACGCAAATTCGCGGGCTGCAACCGACCCGACCGGCGTCCCCGGCGCTGGATCGGTCCTTGGTACTGCCATGTCGGATTTCGCCTCCACCCTGCAAGAGGGTGAGACGCTGGCGAAGGCCGCCATGGTCGGCCAGGCGGACCCCCATGCGCTGGTGCAGGCGCTGAGCCAGACTGAACTGGCCGTCGAAACCGCCGTCACCGTGCGCGACAAGGTGGTCGAGGCCTATCAGGAAATCCTGCGAATGCCGGTCTGAGCCATGATGGAAGAGGTCATCTTCTTCGACACACTCCGGCAGGGGCTTTGGGTCGCCGTGGTCACCTCGGTCCCGATCCTGACGGTGGCGCTGGTCGTCGGCCTCGCCATAGGTCTCTTCCAGGCGCTGACATCGGTGCAGGAAATGACCCTGACCTTCGTGCCCAAACTGGTCGCCATCGTAGGGGTCTTCTGGATCTCGATGGGGTTCATGACCCAGACGCTGGTGTCGTTTTTCCACGACCAGATCATCCCGCTGATCATCGGAGGCTGAAGATGCAGAACACGACCTATACGACGCTGACCCGTCAGGTGGGCCTGATGCGCGAAATGCAGGTGGTCGCCAACAATATCGCCAATGCGGCAACCACCGGGTTCCGGCAGGAGGGCGTGATTTTTTCCGAATTCGTGCAGCCCGTGCCCAACGGCCCGTCGGTGTCCATGGCGACCGCGCGGGTGCACGACACCTCGATGGTGCAGGGCACGCTGACACAAACCGGCGCGAGCTTCGACTTCGCGATCGAGGGCGACGGGTTCTTCCTGATTGAAACACCGCAAGGTGAGCGACTGACCCGTTCGGGCAGCTTTTCACCCTCGGCTGAGGGCGATCTTGTAACCAACGATGGCTATCGCGTGCTGGATGCCGGGGGGGCGCCGATCTTTGTGCCTGCCGAGGGGCAGATCATGGCCGCCTCGGACGGCACGCTGTCGGTGAACGGGCAGCCGCTGGCGCAGATCGGTGTCGTCCAGCCGACCGACCCGCTGGAGATGCGGCGGGAAGGCGGGGTGATGTTCGACCCCGTTGCGGGCTTTGAACCCGTTGAAAACCCGCACGTCGCGCAGGGGTTTCTTGAAGGATCCAACGTCGATCCGGTCGGACAGATCGCGCGGATGATCAGCGTCCAGCGCGCCTATGAAATGGGGCAGAGCTTTCTGGATGCCGAGAACGAGCGCCTGCGCTCTGCCATCCAGACGCTCATGAAATAAGGAGAGAGGCCGATGAGAGCCCTGAAGATCGCGGCCACGGGCATGGCCGCTCAGCAGATGCGGGTCGAGACGATCTCGAACAACCTGTCGAACATGTCCACCACCGGGTACAACGCCCGGCGCGCCGACTTTGCCGACCTGCACTATCAACAACTTGCACGTGCGGGCACGATCAATTCGGCCGATGGCACGGTGCTGCCGACGGGCATCCAGCTTGGCCTTGGTGTGCGGCCCGCGGCCGTGTCCATGCAGCTGGCCCAGGGGGCGCTGTCGCAAACCGGCGGCGACCTGGACGTGGCGATCGAGGGCAAGGGATACCTTGAAGTCACGCTGCCGTCGGGCCAGGCCGCCTTTACCCGCGACGGCGCGTTGAAGCGCAACGGCGAAGGGTTGATCGTGACCTCGGACGGCTATCCGGTCGCGCCCGAGGTGGTGATCCCCCCCGACACGCGGTCGATCGCGATCAATCCGAACGGAGAGATCTACGGCTACTTCGACGCAGGCACGCCTGCGCAGCTGCTGGGTCAGCTGAACATGGCGGGTTTCAGCAACCCCAAGGGGCTCGAGGCGATCGGGTCGAATCTGTTCACCGAAACCGAGGCCTCTGGGCCCGCCAACGTCTCGACCCCCGGGCTCGACGGGCTGGGTACGGTTCGGCAGGGGTACCTTGAGGACAGCTCTGTCGACGCGGTGCGTGAGATCACCGAACTGATCGAGGCGCAGCGCGGATACGAGCTGAACGCCAAGGTGATTTCCGCCGCGGATCAGATGCTTGGCGCCACGACGCAGATCCGATGATGATACGCCTGATCGCCTTTCTCACCTGCCTGGCCGCACCTGTTGCGGCGGATACGGTCGTGGCCACACGCACGATCCGGCCGCAGTCGATCCTCACCGCCGCCGACCTGGCGGTGCAGGACAGCGACTTTCCCGGTGGTTTCACCGGGCCGGATGCGCTGATCGGCCAGGAGACCCGGGTGGTCCTTTATGCCGGGCGACCCGTGCTGCCCGAAGACATCGGACCCCCGGCCCTGGTGGAACGCAACCAGATCGTGACACTCGCCTATGCGCGATCCGGGCTCAACATCCGGCTCGAAGGGCGGTCGCTGGCCCGCGCCGGGGTCGGAGAGAAAGTTCGGGTGATGAACCTGCAATCCCGCGCGACCCTGACCGGGCGCGTCCAGGACGACGGCACCGTCGTCGTCGAATGAAACATCAATATCATCAAGGAGGATGCGATGCGTCGCCTGACTCTTGTTGCGCTGTCGCTCAGCCTTCTCACCGCCTGCGGACGCCAGGATCACCTTGGCAAGGAACCCAGCTTCACGCCCTCGATGAAAAGCCTGGAGCATGCCGCAATGATGGATCCCGGCCTGCCGTTCAGCACCGAGAAAGAGCCGCTGGTCCATTCGGCCTCGCTTTGGAACAACCATCCGCAGTCGCTGCTGGGGGATCGGCGGGCGATGCGGCGCGGTGACATCCTGACCGTGGTGGTTGAGATTGACGACAAGGCCGAGATTTCCAATTCCACAAGCCGGTCGCGCAGCGGCAGCGAAAGCCTGTCGGTCCCGCAACTCTTTGGAATTCCCCAGATCGTTGACCGTGTACTGCCCGAAGGCGCGACATCGGCCAATGCGGTCGAGCTTGGATCTTCGTCCGACGCGAGCGGGGATGGATCCGTCCGGCGCAACGAAAAACTGACCCTGCGGATCGCCGCCACCATTGTCGAGGTCCTGCCAAACGGCGTGCTGCATATCGAAGGCGCGCAGGAGGTGCGCGTGAACTTCGAACTGCGCGAACTTGTCTTGTCCGGCTATGTCCGGCCCGAGGATATCTCGCGCCAGAACGAGATCACCTACGACAAGATCGCCCAGGCCAAGGTGTCCTATGGCGGGCGCGGGCAGATCACCGACATGCAGCAACCGCGGATCGGCCAGCAGGTCGTCGACGCGGTCCTGCCGTTCTGACGGAGGCACGAGATGGGCAAACTTCTTCCCCTGATCCTCATCATCCTGGGCGTCGGAGGCGGCGCGGGGGCGGGTTTCCTTTTGAAACCCCCGCCGCCGGATCCCGCGCTGGAAAACCCCTGCGGTGAGGTCCCGCATGACACGACACCTTTGAAGCAAGAGGAGGAAGAGGTTCTTCCGGAAGACCGGGAATACGTGAAGCTGAACAACCAGTTCATCGTACCGGTCGTGGGTGAAGGGCGGGTCGAGGCGTTGGTCGTTCTGGCGCTGAGCGTCGAGGTCAAGCTTGGCGCCCGTGAAACGGTGTTTTCCCGTGAACCCAAGCTGCGTGACGTCTTCCTGCAGCAGCTGTTCGATTATGCCAACCAAGGTGGCTTCGCAGGTGTCTTTACCCAATCGAACACGCTGGACGTCCTGCGCAACATGCTGATGGAGGCCGGTGGTGACGTGCTAGGAGATCAACTTCTGGATGTGCTGATCACGGATATTGCCCGGCAGGACAATTAGGCGGTCAAGACGCAGTGGGCGCCGCGATCAGGCGCTTGTTGCGTGACGTTCGGATCAATAGGCCCGGCGCGCCTGCAGCCGGGCCTCTTCCTGTTTCATTGCCAGGATGTCCTCGCTCACCTGCTTGCGGGCAAAGCTGCGCTTAAGCGTCGCGACGGCCTCGGCCTTGCGGGCCAGCACCCGGGCCAGCTGCATGTTCACTTCGGCCCGCCGCCGCATGAGCCACTTGCGCCAAGCCTCGTCCGCGCCGATTGCGCGCCAGGGGGCGTCGCCCTCAATCGCGCCTCCGAGGCTTTCGCGCAACTGGCGGTCAAGATCGTCGAGCGTGGCGCGAAGATTGGATTCCTCACGCGCCATCTCCTGCATCTTGGCAAGATCGCCTTGGTAAGCCGCGTCGGTCACGCGGCAGAGATCGCGGTAATCTGTTGTCATCGCCAGCTTTTCCTTGCCCGGACGCGCATCTGATCGGCGAACCGGATCGCAGCGGCCACGGCGCGGTAGTGGTCGGAGGAGATCTCATGGCCGATGTCGGTGGTGGCATAAAGCGCCCGCGCCGTCGGTGGATCGGGATGGATCGGCACGGCGTTTTCTTGGGCAACCTGCCGGATCTTGGCGGCAATTTCGTCCGTCCCCTTGGCGACACAGATCGGGGCGGCGCCGGGTTCACGTGTCCATTTCAGGGCGACGGCATAATGCGTCGGGTTGGTGATGATGACGTCGGCTTGGGGCACATCCGCCATCATCTGGTTCATCGCGATTTCCTGCCCGCGCGCACGCCGCTCGCCCTTCATATGCGGGTCGCCCTCGGCCTCCTTGTGTTCGTCGCGGATCTCCTTGTCTGACATCCGATGCTTGCGCAGGTGTTCGGCGCGTTGCCACAGGAAATCGATACCCCCGATGACAAGCGCGACCAGAAGCACCACCAGCATGAAGTCGATGCTCAACCTGAGGAGGAGACCGGTCGCCAGAGTTGGATCCGTCCGGATCGTGCCGGCCATGTCGGGCAGGCGCTGAACCAGAAACATGCCAAGGATGACGGAGTAGATGAGCAGCTTGGTAAAGCTCTTGCCGAACTCGAACAGTCCATTGCGTCCGAACTTGTTCTTTGCATTCGAGATCAGAGAGATCCGCGACAGCTTGGGCATCAGCTTGGACGGGGTCACGGTAAAGCTTCGCTGCACGATCATCGCCAGGATGGAGGCCATGGCAGGAATGACGAAGAAGGGCGCGACCAACGTGCCGACGCGTGTGAAAAGCCCGCCCATCAAGGGCGCGGCGCCGTCGGTTACCATCAGTTCGGCCATGCGATCGGCCTGGCCCAGCAGGGTTTGCAGGGCGGTCCCAAGCTCCAACAGGCTTTTGCCGCCAACTGCGGTCGCCGCCAGGATCAGCCCGCCGTAAACTGCGGCGGTCGAAACGTCCTGCGACCGCGGGATCTCCCCCTTCTTGCGCGCATCATCGAGCTTTTTCTGCGTCGGCTCGTGCGGTTTGTTGTCGTTGTCGTCGTCGCTCACGGCACCGCTCCGAACGGGTTGGCGAGGACGGACATGAAGGTGTCACGCCAGACCACAAGCATGGTGGGCGCCAGCAGAAACAGCAGCGCGAGGCCGCCAAAGGTGATGACCGGCGCGCCGACGAAGGCCACCATGAGCTGCGGCATGGCCCGGTTGATGACGCCAAGTGTAAGGTTATAAATGACCGAAACGATGACGAAGGGTGCCGCCAGCGTGAAGGCCAGGGCAAATGCGCGCGACACGCCTGCGATGCCCCATTCCGTCAGGTCCGACGGCGACGGAAAGTGGCCCGCTGGCAAGACGCGGTAGCTTTCGATCAGGAATTCGACGGTACGGACATGCAGGCCCATCATCATCAAGAGCGCCAGCGCGCCGATGACAAGGATATGGCCCATGGCCGGCAATGGCTCTGCCGCCGCGCCGCCCGCGATCTGTGACAGCGAGGATGACTGGGCGGCCATCGATCCAGCTGTCTGAAGCGCAAGGATCATCAGGCGAAGGGCGATGCCAAGCGCCAGGCCCGCAATGGTTTCAGTGGCGAGAAATCGCAGGAAGACCCAGAATTCCCAAGCTTTTTCCAGCGGCATCTCGGGAACCGCCGGAATTGTCACGACCGTCAGCGCAACCGCAAGACCCAGCTTGATGCGGACGGGCACGACCTCTTCCGAGAAGCCGGGAAGCAGGGCCATCAGTGCGCCGACCCGCAAGAACACCAAAAGGGCCTGCCAAAGACCGGTTTGCGCCAGGGTCATAAGCTCGGCCGCGGCGGTCATGCGGCCACCACACCGACGAGCGACGGCCGCGCATCCAGCCCGATTTCCTCGAAGGCGAGGACCGGGTTGCCGATGGCCTTGGCGCTCATCACCATGCGAAGGAACCGGCGCCGACGGGTCGAGGTTACGATCGCCGGGAAGACGCCCCGATCCCCGGCCTGGCTGACCTTTTCGGCGATATTCGCGGCGAGGGTGTTGAACAGATCGGGGGGCAGCGCCACGTCGATGCCGCCGCGATCGCTTTCGATCTGATAGCTGGCAAAGGTCTCCTCCCACTCTGGCGCGAGCTGGATCAGCGGGATCGTACCATCGTCGCGACGCAGGTTGCCCACCAGCTGGAATCCAAGGCGCTGGCGCACCTGTTCGCAGATCCCCTCGGGCTGGGTGGTGGTCATCCGCGCTTCGGCGATGGCTTCGAGGATCAGTGGCAAATTGCGGATAGAGACCTGTTCTTCCAGCAGAAGTCGAAGCACCTGGTGCAGCAGATCCATCGGCACGCGGTCTGGTATCATCTCGTCCAGCAGCTTGCGATTTGCGTCTGACCGGGCCTTGTCGGACAGATGGGTCATCTCCTCCAGCAGGCGACGCAGTGACTTCAGGCTCAGCAGGCGCGGCAGGTTTCGCTTGATCAGTTCAAGCAGATGGGTCGCCAGGATTTCGGTTGGCGTGACCATGGTGACACCCGACAACATCGCACGATCCTGATCGCCTTCCGGAATCCACCGCGCAGGCGCGCCATAGACCGGTTCGCTGACGTCCTCTCCGCTCGGGAGGGTGTTGCCGCCTTCGGGCAGCAGCGCCAGCACGTGATCCTGCTTGAGCGCGGCGCGCGCGACCTCGACCCCTTGCAGGCGGACAAGGTAAGTGCCTGTGGGCAAAGACGGATCGTCCGTCAGACGGATTTCCGGAAGGATCAGCCCGAAATGGCTGGCCACGTGATTGCGCATGTTGGCGATCCGCGCATCAAGGCCCGTGCCGGGATCCAGCACCATGTCGACAAGGTCCGGAGCGAATTCGACATGAATATCATCAAGATCCAGCAGATCACCGATCGGCCGATTGGCGGGGCGCGGGTCTTCGTCGGCTTCGACTTGGGTTTCTTCGGGTCGATCCTGATCGCCCTTCCAGACCACCCAGGCGGCGCCCGCCAGGGTCAGGCCACCGGCCATGAACGGCAGAAATGGCAGACCGGGGACCAGTCCGAACAGCATCATGAGCACGGCGACAGTCGCCAAGGCTGCGGGATGCTTGCCCAGCTGCCCGACCAACGCCAGATCGGTGGCGCCTGTCGTGCCGCCTCGCGCCAGCAACAGGGCGGAGGCGATGGAAATGATGACCGCGGGGATCTGCGTGACCAGACCGTCCCCGACCGTGAGAATTGCATAAGTTTCAAAGGCCTGACCCATAGGCATCCCATGCACGACAATCCCCATGATCAACCCCATGACCAGGTTCAGAAGCGTGATCAGCAGGCCGGCAACCGCATCGCCCTTCACGAATTTCGAGGCACCATCGAGTGACCCGAAGAAGGTCGTTTCCTGCTGTTCCCGCTCGCGCCTCGCCTTCGCCTCGGCATGGTCGATGGCGCCTGCGGACATGTCGCTGTCGATCGCCAGCTGCTTGCCGGGCATGCCGTCCAGGGCGAAACGCGCGCCGACCTCGGCCATGCGTGCAGCGCCCTTGGTGATCACCATGAAGTTGACGATCAGCAGGACACCGAAGACGACAAGACCCAGGAAGACGCTGCCACCCATGACGAAATTGGCAAATCCTTCAATGACATCCCCCGCCGCGCCCGTACCGGTGTGGCCCTGCCCGATGATCAGCTTGGTCGACGACACGTTCAGCGACAGGCGCAGCATCAGCGCCGCCAGCAGGATCGTCGGGAAGGCGCTGAAATCCAGTGGTCGGTCGATGAACAACGTCACGGTGAAGATCAGGATGGCCAAGGCAAAGCTGCCTGCCAGGCCGATGTCGAGCACGATCGCCGGCATGGGCAGGATCATCATGACGATGATCGCCATGAGAGCGACGGCCAGTAGAACGGTCGGCTGGAAGAGCGCCGCGCGGGACAGGTTCGGCATTCAGGAGACCTCAGAACATCGGGCGGCGCGCGGCCGTCCCGTTTGCCACGGGCATCAACGATCCGGGTGTGACGTGGCCGGACCCGCTTGCCAGCAAGGGATAGGTGTTGGGCTTCGGGGCCTGTGGCGCGGGTTGCGGGGTTGGCGTGATCTGATGGTCAGGCAGAAATCGCGAAAGCACATCGACGATTCTTGACCGATATCTGTCGGCGAGCGCATCGGTGCGGGAGTGATAGGCCCCCGTTGCCGTGGTCCAGTCGCCGAACTCCTCATGCAGCGATTTCAGGAAGCGGGCCGCGTAGTCGGCGTTGGCGAACGGGTCCAGCATGTGCTGGGCCGACGCGAAGGCCCGCCCGTGCCAAGCATAGTTGATCTGAAAACAACCGACGTCGAAATTCGTGACGCCCTGAGCGACCAGATCCTGCACTCGGGCCGCCGCGTCATTCAGGGAAGAAAAGCGCTGTCCGCGCCCTTCGGCATTCAACGTCCACGGCCAGGCCGTGACATGGGGTTTGTGATAGCGCCCAGATTCCACTTCGGCCACTGCGCGCAACAGATCAACCGGTATCCCGTGGTCTGACGCCGCGGTTCGCGCGGTGTGGTCGCATAGGTCGTCGTCAGATTGGAACGCGGCGAAGGCATCAGCCGCCTGCGACACCCAAAGGCTCAGGCACAGAAGTGCCTTTGGAAATAATCCCGATACCCTGCCCCGGTGTGATCGGGGTCGCCGTTGGTGAATCATGTCGATCATCCGCTTTCTGCAAGATGATCCTTTTTAACGTCCCAAGCATTTACGAATGGTAAGCACGTCGGCGAATTTGAACAGAGAAGCCAGAGGGTTGGCCTATGTCAGTTTGATGGAGGGACGGCCACCGAGTAGCGATCCAACAGTCCTTCCAGAGTAGACCGGGATGACACACTATCCTGTAGAAGCCGTCGATTTCTAGCCAGCGGACCCTGTTCGGGACCTGTCGCGACCGCCTCATCCCGCAACAATGCGTCAAGCGCGGTGTCCAGATCATCTCCGGATTCGGCAAGGCGCGACCATTCACCCGCCAACCAAGCCTGCCGGTTTGCTTCTTCGTCCATATTCAACCTCGCGAAGGCCTGACTCGCGTCCGCATGATCGCCCGCCATTGCCTTTGCCTTGGCCAGAAGTGCCATAGCCTCAGCGTCATCCAGCGTCCCCAAGGCCGCAATCGCTTGGAGCGGGCGCCCTTGTTCGATTGCTGCGCGCGCGCGCAACCGCGCATCATCCGAGGTCTGGTCTTCCGGTGCGATCCGGGAGAGTGCATCTTGCGTCAACTCCGGGAAACCGAGGGTCAGGAAACGTTCCGCAAGGGCACGTTTTGTCGGTGGCCCGAGAGCCTCAGGCCGATCCGTGATCTGCTGCATCGCAAGGCGCAGGAAAAGCACGTCGTCAAGTGAGGCGATGAGATACGTCGTTGCGCGATCACGGAGGTTTATCGCCTCAGGACCGAGTTGATCTTCAAGTTCGTGCTGATCGAGCAGTTGAAACGCGGTGTCGATCTGCCCTGCGCTGGCACGGGCGAGGATCTCCAGGCCGCGCAGGGTCTCGGCCAGCGGGGTTGATCGATATTGAAAGACGTAGGCTCCTATCAGTTCCGCCAATTCGCTTGTGATGGGCGTCCCGGTGTCGAGGTCGTGATTGACCAGGGCGATCAGCGCCTCGGGTGAAGGCTCCCTGTCCTTTTCCGCAGCGTCTTCCAGCGTTTCTCGTCCGACCTCCGGGTCTCCGTGATCCAGTTCCATCTGGCCTTCGACAAGTTGCTGACGCTCATCGATCTCCGGTCCACTGCGATCGAGCACCCGCAGGATGGTGCGCGAAAGATCAGGTTTGCCGGAGGCGAGCAGGCGTTCGGCGACCAGCACGCCAAGATAGTCACGCACGGCAGCTGGCAGCGCGTTCAGCGTACGAAGGATGGCCTGTACGTTGGGATCCTCCAATGGGTCCAGTTGTTTGCTCGCCAAGAGAGACCAAAGCGCTGCGGAGGTATCGCAGTCGGCTTGATGGTTGAAAGGGGACGGATGCGGGTCGTGCCCATGATCCAAAATTCGGGCCATCGAGGCCAAGTTCGCGTAATCGACGCCCTTCGGGTCCAGCTTGAGGATCGCCATGGCCTCGGCCCCGAAACCGTAGGCGATGTAGAATCTGGCCATATCTCGGATGGCGGCTTTTTCGGTTCGGTCGAATTCACCGATCAACGCCGCACGGTGACGCCCCAAGCCCGTGGCAAACCCGTCTTCTCCGGCCCAACCCGCCAGGTCAAAATCGCTGTCGGGCAGGCAGCCAGCGCCATCGGCTGTGAGTTTTGGCCTCTCGTGACCCGCGTTGATCATCGCGGAATGCGCAAGCGCACTGGGCGGCGCGTCGGGCTTCGGCACCGGGAGCGGCTCTGCTTTGCCCTCAACGGGCTTCGAGTCTTTCTTGGGCTCTGGCAGTGGCGGTTTAGGCGTCAGCAACCCTTGCGTCGACGCGCGCGCGACCTCCTCGAGTATCCGGTTCTCGACTTCAGCCAAGCGTTTGCTGCGATCGAGAGACTCCTTGCGCGCCACGTCATCGGACGGAAGCGCCAAGGTTTCGGTGAGACGTCGTGCATTCGCGATGGTTGCAGGGCGCGGCGCCAATGATGCGACCGGCGGCCCGACCACAAGACGTTCCAGCGGTGTCAGGTCCGCTGGCCGCTCAGGCGGGGTCACGCGGTTTGTTTCGGGTCGAGCCGAACCATCCACGATGTCCAAGACAAGTGCATTGCCCACCAACGTTTCCGTTCGGAAGTAGCAGTCGCAGGCCATCTCCAAGGTCAATTTGCCCGGCGAAGCCCCGACGCGAATGTCCCCAAGCCGATCGCGCGCAATTCGATCGTAGACTGTCGAGAGGTCAAATGATTCAGGCGGCGTGGTGGCCAGGACGGCGGCTTGATCACTTTCGTCGAGCGTCCAGGCGGTGCCCTCGGGAAGATAAAATACCAACCGTGCGAAACCGTCGTGGCCACCCGATCGCACGGTGACAGGCTGCGCCAAGGCGGACGACACGCCCGTCACCACCCACACCAAGATGAGCCAAAGCACCCTCATGCGGCATCCTGCTTCACGGATTTCAGCGCTTCTTCCAGGTCGGAGAAGCTGGGGCGGTGATGCGACGGCGTGTTCTGACGACCGACTTCTATGCAGATGTTGGTCGCGTGGTTGTGCAGGTTGGCGACAAGTACCTCACGGATAAGGTGATAGAAGTGACCGTCTTCCTCGACCACGGCTTTCACCTTGCCCGCGAAGGGCCCGACAAGACCGTAGGCCAGGAACACGCCCAGAAAGGTTCCCACAAGCGCGCCGCCAATCATTTTACCCAGCACTTCAGGTGGTTGGTCGATTGACCCCATGGTCTTGATGACGCCCAAAACGGCCGCGACGATGCCCAAGGCGGGCAGCCCGTCGGCGACCGACTGCAACGCATGGCTGGTGTGCAGGGCGTGGTGAAGGTTCGCCTCCATCCGCTTGTCCAGCACCTCCTCTACCTGATGCGGATCATCGTAGTTCATCGAAGCGGACCGCATGGTGTCGCAGATCAGACCAACGGCTTCCTTGTCGCTCATGATCTTGGTGTATTTCGAGAAGATCGAGGACTCCTCGGGGTTCTCGATATGCTCTTCGATCGCGACAGGGTTCTGGCGGACCAGACGGATCAGTTCGAACAGCAGACAGAGCAGTTCCTGGTAGTCCTGCGAGTGCCACTTGGGGCCCTTGAAGACCTTCCCGATGTCCTTGACCGTGTGCTTCACGGCAGACATGTCGTTGGCGACGAAAAACGCGCCGACGGCCGCGCCGCCGATCATCATCATCTCGAACGGCAGAGCCTTGAGGATGATACCGAGTTTACCGCCGGCAAGGATATATCCGCCGAACACCATCACGAAGATGACGCCGATTCCGACAAATCCGATCATCGAGGGACGCTCCGTTGGGGACTCATGGGGCCATTCTGGGACGACAGTGGTAAAGAAAGGGTCATGCTGCGGTCAGTTTTTGGGAACATTCGCATTGCGACCGGCGAGGATCACGCTGACGGTATAGGCGGTTTCCGGGGTAAGCCCGGCCATGACACCGGCGGCGGCGGCGGGCTGCATGCGGCCTAGGAATCCGGCTGCAAAGTCCGGATCCATCTGTTCGAAAAGCGCGGCCGCATCCTTGGGTTTCATGCTTTCATAGACAGCCGTCAGGCGGGATAGATCGTCTTCCGCTGCGGTGTCCGCGAGCGCGAGGGTCGCACGCAGGTCATCCTCGGCCTGGGACAATGCCGCGAGCTTGCGTTCGATTTCGCGATCCGCCACCGCAAGGGCCTGCATCCGGTCTTGCATCTGTGCCTCGCGCTGTTTCAACCGATCTTCGCGGTCACGGAAGGCTGTCAGCATCGCCGCAACGTCGGGTGCAGGATCGCAACTGGCGGGGTCCTGCGCGAGGGCGGCTTTCGGGTCAGGCTCACTCTCGGTCTCGGCAAGGTGGGCCGAATTCGTCACCGCGAAGGCGCGACCGGCGTCATCGCTCAACCTGACCGCAGCAGAGGAAATCAGGAGGAAGGCGACAAGCATCAGTGTGCCACGTGCCGGGCGTCGTCCGCTTGGACGCGCCGTCTTTTTCTTGAACACGCGCATCGGTCAGCCGCCAGCGCCCGCGCGGCGTCGCGAGAAGATCAACGTATCGGGATCGGCCTCAGGTGGTTTGGGCGCGGCGCGTTCGGCATCCGGCAGATCGTGCAGCGAAGCAACCAGCAGTTCGAGCTTGCGCGCAGCATCTTCGGCCCGGGTCGTCAGCGCAGTCAGTGAGGCAGAGCTGTCCGTGGCCGTTTCCTGAGCGGCGGCCAGCGTCCGGGTCAGGTCGTCGACCTGGGCCGACAGCACCGCGACGGCCCCGCCCACGCCGTTTTCAAGATCGTTGAAGCGTGTCAGGCGTTTGGCGAGGATAAAACAGTAGAACCCAGCCCCCAGAGCCCCGGCTACCAGAAGAATATCGGCGATAAAGTCCATTGCGTCCTCTCAGTTCATCACGAATTCCATGACCAGCAGGTCGTTGACCTGCCCCGGCCCCGTCACCACCTGGATCCGCCGCAGCATCTGGGCCCGTAGACGGGTCAGGGCGGCAGGGTCTTCAAGATCGGCAACCTCGAGCGCGCGGAGGTAGGAGTTCAGAACATCCACCACGCGCGGCAGCAGGGTCGTCACCCCATCTTCCTTGCCTTTCGGCACCTCAAGATTCGCGCGGAATCGCAGGTGCCGATTGTCGGCCGCAGCGCCAAGCGAGATGGTCATCGGGTCAACCGCCACGAATTCAACCTCGGGGCCCGCGATGACCTCCTCCGGCTCTTCAGCCTCGGTGTCCTCGGCCGGGGCGCCAAACAGCATGCCGCTGTATATGGCGAAGAAACTGCCGCCCCCGCCGACCAAGGCCAGAACAAGGCCCAGGATCAGCGGCAACTTGGATTTCTTCTTCGGCGCGTCGTCTTCGCCTTCGATTTCTTCAGATACGTCTTCAGCCATCTTGGGTCCGGAGATTCTTTGCTTTCCTCCGGTATAACCCCTCAGGAACTAACCGATTGTTAAGGCCGATCGGCGAAAACGACATCCACGGGGCGGTAGAAGATTGTCCTGACAGGAGGCGTTTGTGCAGCAGATAACAACACTGTGGACGGGTATGGATCCTCGGCGTCGAATCGTGACGGTTCTTTCGATGGTCGCCCTTCTCGTGACGGTCATGACGCTGACGCGGATGGCGACCCAGCCCGGGCTGGCGCTGCTCTATTCCGGTCTTGAAAGCGGCCAGGCAGGCGAAGTTGTCCGGTCGCTGGAACAGCGTGGCGTCCCGTACGAAGTGCGTGGCGGCGCGATCTACGTCGATGGGTCCCGCCGCGATGAACTGCGGATGACGCTGGCCAGCGAAGGGCTGCCGCGGAACAATTCCCAAGGCTACGAGCTGCTGGATACGCTGACCGGCTTTGGCACGACCTCGCAGATGTTCGACGCTGCGTATTGGCGCGCCAAGGAAGGCGAGCTGGCGCGCACCATCGCCTCCGGTCCACAGATCCAGGCGGCGCGGGTGCATATCGCCAACGTCGGTTCGAACCCCTTTCAGCGCGACCTGAAGCCGACGGCCTCGGTTTCCGTCACGGGGTCGGGCAGCCTGTCGTCTGGCCAGGTGCGGGCGCTGAAATTCCTTGTGGCGTCTGCGGTTGCGGGTCTTCGCCCCGAAGACGTCGCGATCATCGACAGCTCTGGCGAACTGCTGGCCGGGGATGCCGACGCGACGGCGGAAACGACCAGCGACGATCGTGCCGACAAACTGAGGGAACGTGTTCAGAGACTTCTGGAGGCGCGGGTCGGCTTTGGCAACGCCGTGGTCGAGGTCAGTGTCGACACCGTCACGGAGAGCGAATCGATCCGTCAGCGCACGTTCGATCCCGAAAGCCGCATCGCGATTTCCACCGAAACGGAAGAACGCACAGGTACGTCGCAAAACACCGCGAATGATGTGACCGTCGCGTCGAACCTGCCAGACGGCAACGCGGCCGGTGGCAACGAATCCTCGTCGCAATCGTCGGAAACGCGCGAGCGGGTGAATTACGAAGTCTCGGAAACGGAGAGAGAGGTCATCCGCGCCGCCGGGGCCGTGAAGCGGCTGACCGTCGCAGTGCTGGTCAACGGTCTGCCGGAAACCGACGGCGAGGGGGCTGCAATGGCCCCACGAGAGGACGCGGAACTCGCCGCGCTGCGCGATCTGGTAGCCTCGGCCGTCGGCTTTGACGAGGCGCGGGGTGATGTGATCACGATCAAATCCATGGTCTTCGAGGAAATCGTGCCCGAAGGCAGCCTTGCGACCAGCAGCTGGACCGACATGATTGCACTGGACGCCATGGCTTTGATCCAAATGGGAATCCTGGCACTTGTCGCAATCGCACTGGGTCTGTTCGTCGTCCGTCCGGTGCTACGTGCGCCATCCGCCGCGATGCCGACGGGCCTGCCTGCGCCGGACCCCGACGGCACTTCTCCCGCGATCGGAGATGCGGCCCTGACCGGCGAAATCACCGAAGAGGATTTCAGCCTCCCGGATCTGCCGATCATCTCAAATTTCGACACCGCCGGGGTGCCGGGATTCGATGACAGCGACTCGTCCGACCCCGTCGACCGGCTGAAAGCCCTCATCGGCGAGCGGCGTGATGAAACGGTCGAGATCCTGCGCGGCTGGCTGGAAGACCGTGAGGAGACGGCAAGATGAGCATCGCGCATCTGCTGGAGGATTTCGGATCGCCCCAGGCGGTCGCGACGCCGGCCCTGTCAGACGTAGACCTGGAGGGGTTGAAGCTGGAAGCCTTTGAAAACGGTTACAAAGCCGGATGGGAAGACGCTTTGAAAACCCGGGACGGAGAACAGGCGCAGATCTCGGGCGATTTCGCGCGGAACCTGCAGGACCTGTCGTTCACCTATCACGAAGCGCAGGCCCAAGTGATGCAGGCCATGGGATCGCTGCTGCAGGACATCGTGGACAAGGTCCTTCCCGAGGTCGTGCGCGACACCATGGGCACACGCCTGGTTGAACAATTGACCGAAATGGCGCGGGATCACGGATCGCAAACCATTGAAATCGTGACATCTCCTGCGGATCAGGCCGCTGTCGAAGCGCTGTTGGATCAGGACTTTGGCTTCCCGGTCACGGCGCAGGCTGACGATACACTGGGTGAAGGGCAGGTGTTCCTGCGGATGGCGCAGGAGGAACGGCAGATCGACATGGAGTCGATGATGTCCGGCATCCGCCAAGCCGTGGCGGGGCTGATGGAAGAAAGTGAAAGGACGTTGAAGCATGGATAATCCCGCTGGTGAGAAAGGGCATCCGTTTGCCTCGGTTCCGATCGAGATCACGATTTCGGTCGGCAAGGCACGGCCGCTGATCCGCGACCTCCTCGCGATGGAGAACAATGCGGTCCTGCCCCTGGACCGACGGGTCGAAGATCCGGTTGAGCTCTATGTCGGGGATCGGCTGATCGCGCGCGGCGAACTGGAAGAGCTGGACGGCGCCCAGGCCGGACAGCTTGGCGTGCGTCTGACTGAAGTTGCCAACCTTCAGGACGGACTCTGACCCCATGACCCGTTCCGTTTGGATCGCCGCAATGACGGCGGGCTTGGTCATGGCCGCGGAATCCGTTGGCGCGCAAGAGCTGACATTGGACCTCGGCGACGGAGACTCTCTGACCGCACGTTCCGTTCAGCTGATCGCGTTGATCACGGTGCTATCGATCGCGCCGGGCTTGGCGATCATGGTGACGTGCTTTCCTTTTGTGGTGACGGTTCTGTCGATCCTTCGGCAGGCCGTTGGATTGCAGCAATCACCGCCGAACATGCTGATCATCTCGCTGGCGCTGTTCCTCACCTATTTCGTGATGGAGCCGGTATTCCTGACCGCCTGGGCCAATGGCATCGGGCCCCTGGTCGAAGGGCAACTGACGGTTGAAGCCGCCTTGCCACCGACGCTTGAGCCGTTTCGCGAATTCATGGCGGGCCGCGTCGACGCAGAAACCTTCGAAACACTTGCGGCGCTGCGGCCTGACGGCGCCACCATGAACCGGGGCGAGGACGCGCCGCTTTCCGTCCTGATCCCCAGCTTCATGCTGTCCGAGGTCGCCCGCGCCTTCCAGATCGGGTTTCTCGTCTACCTGCCGTTCCTGATCATCGACCTCGTCGTTTCGGCTGTGCTGATGTCGATGGGCATGATGATGGTGCCGCCGGCGATCGTTTCGATGCCGTTCAAACTGGCCTTTTTCGTCGTGGCAGACGGCTGGTCTCTGATCGCGGGCAGCCTGGTTCGCAGCTACTTCTAGTGACCCTCTTCGTCACCTGCACACCGGCCAGTGGAGCGATCCATTGGGCGGCACTTCTATTGGCTTTGGAAGGGTGTCCGTTGCCAACGTGATCCTGCGTACACGTGGTACGCTGGGTTAAGACAACATTATCCGGCGACGTTTGCCGGTCTTGGGATGACAAGACGTTCTGACCTTCCACGAGATCACCTGTGTGGCCATACTGTGGCGTATCGGCCATGGATACCGACGCGAGCCTCTGCGTGGCCAATGCACCTGGGTGCATCACTTCCGAAATTATGGCGCGCAAGAAAGGGCCGCCTGTTTGGCGACCCGACAACAGCTTGAATACTGAACCTTGCCTTATCGTACGACGAACTCGGCATGCAGGGCCCCGGCAGCCTTGATGCTTTTCAGGATGTCGATCATGTCGCGCGGAGAGACGCCGAGGGCATTCAGGCCCGCAATGACTTCGGACAGCGACGTGCCTCCGGGCACCTCGGCAAGTCCGGTCCCCGGCTCTTCCTCGATCTCGGCGCGGGAGCGTGGGACGACGACCGTCTCACCCTCACTGAAGGGATTGGGCTGTATCACGATCGGTGCTTCCTCGATCCGCAATGTCAGATTGCCTTGTGACACGGCGACGCGACTGATGCGCACGTCTTCACCCATCACGATCGTGCCTGACCGCTGATCGACCACCACACGTGCGCGCCGCTCCGGCGCGACGGTGATGTTTTCGATCCGGCCAAGGGCATGGGCCGGAGAGGGCAGTTTGGTGGCGGCGATATCCAGCCGGACCGTCCCGGCATCCAGCATCCGCGCAACGCCCCGGCCGAAGGTGCGGTTGATTGCTTGCTCGATACGGCCGGCGGTGGTGAAGTCCGGGGTGCGCAGGGCCAGCCGCAGCGTGCGCAGCGCATTGAGATCAAAGTCAATCTCACGCTCGACCCGGGCACCGGAAGGGATCACCCCTGCCGTTGGGACGCCTTGGGTAACGGTTGCGGCCTCCCCCTCGGCGGTGGCGCCTCCGGCGATGATGGTGCCTTGGGCGACGGCGTAGATCTGGCCATCTGCCGCGTTCAGCGGCGTCATGATCAATGTGCCGCCCAAAAGACTTTTGGCATCCCCGATGGCCGACACCGTCACGTCGATCTGGCTACCGGCGCGCGAAAACGGCGGCAGTTCGGCGGTGACGAAGACAGCCGCGACATTCTTGGGTCGAAATTGTTCGCCCGTGACGTTCACCCCAAGCCGTTCAAGGATATTCGACATGATTTCTTCGGTGAAAGGTGCGTTGCGGATCCCGTCGCCGGAGCCGTTGAGGCCCACCACGAGCCCGTAGCCGACAAGATCGTTGCCGCGCACACCATCGAATTCCACCAGATCCTTGATCCGGATCTGGTCGGCGGCGACGGGCAGGGACAGGACAATCAGCAGCGCGCTGAGCAGGGACCGGATCATGCCAGGTAATCCGTGAGCGAGAGACGGGACAGGCGTGCGGTTATCGTGTAGAGGCCTTCAAGCTGGAACTGCACATCCTCCAACCGGGTGACGGTTTCATAGGGGTCGACGGCCAGAAGCTCGGTCCGGGCGGTCTGGAACGACGTGCGTTCTGCCGATATCCGGGTCGCGCTTTCCTCGATCCGGGACTGGGCATAGCCCAGATCCGCGCGGATCTGGGTCACGCCCGATTGCTCGAAGCTCAGGCCCTTGCCGGCAGCGTCGATCATCTGCTGACGCAGGTCGGCGGGAAAGACGAGAACATCGTCGGCGGCCAGCGCGGCCAGCGCGGTGTGTTTCAACAGCGCTCGGGTCGAGGCATCATCGGCGCGCAGATCCAGATCCACGGTTTCACCGCGGCCGAGCGCAAATGGTGCCAGGGAGGTCGTCGAACCTTGATAGGTGACTGTTTCAAAACCGCCGCCCGGTCCGAACCAAGTGTCGAGCCGCGTCTGGATGTCGGCGAGATCGGTCGCGCCCGCGAGTTCGGTCCGCAAGGCGGTGAGCATGGTGTCGGCGTTGGTCACCGGCGCCACATCGGTGTCGATGCCCGAGAACAGGAACCGGCCGCCGATATTGGTGTTGAGCTTGCTGAGCATGACGTCCAGATCGCCCGCAGCCCTGTCCGAGATCGCGGTAATGATCGGCGCCATGTTGGATTGTGACGCTGTGATCAGATCGAGCCCGAGGTCGGATGCAACCTTCTGAAATCCTTCAAGCGCGTTCTGCATCGTATCGGTGAACAACCGCGCCTCGTTCGTGGCGCTGTCGTAACCTTCAAGCAGCGACAGGTTGCGTTCGACGTCGGCGAGATAGGAATAGCTTCCCGACAGGTGACGCGCGACATCGGAGGTCCGGCCGCTTGACAGTTCTTCGATCAGGGTACCCATCTGGGCCTTCAGATCGCCGTTCTGGCGGCGCAGCAGGTAGGATTGGGCGAGGTCGCCAATAGTGTTGATCGACATGGATCAGAGTCCCATGAGTATGTTGAGAAGATCGTCCATCGTCTGGATGACGCGGGCGTTGGCGGCATAGGCCTGTTCGACAAGCATCAGGCGCTGCATCTCGTCGTCGGTGTCGACACCATCGGCGAGAAAGCGTTCCTGCAGTTCGCTGTGACGCGTCTTGTCGTAGGCCATCGATTGTTCAGAGAGCTGGCGTTCCGTTCCGGCAAGAGACAGCAACGACGAGGACAGGCCTGAGGCGGTGATGCCGGCGGTGCCGAAACTGCCCGACGGCGGAATGCGACGTTCCGACAGGACGGCGTTAAGGTCGTTCAACAGGCTGGAGTCGCCGGGTGATCCGGTGGTTGCGGCGCCCAGACCATCGCGCAGCCGCCAGGTCGCGCCGCCCTGCGCCGGGTCGACAAGGGCGTTGACCGAGATGCGGGCCGAAATGCCAACCTCGTCAGCCGCATTGAATGCGCCGCCGCCGTCGGTGAAGAGGCCGGGGTCGGTGGGGCCACGGGTTGCGTCCAGGCCGGACTGCTGGAACCGTTCCACCATATCCCGCGCGACGGTGTCCAGGCGCGACTGAGCTTCGACAGCCAGGTCGTCGCGGACGGAAAATAGCGCGGCCAGGCGCCCGCCGCCCAGGGCGCTGACGCCGCCGCTGGTCGCCACGGGGTTGCCGTTCAGCTCAAGCCCCGACAGCTGGCCGGCGTCGACCGTCTGGTAGGGCGTGATGATATTGGTGCGTGTAAAGCTCAGGTCTGCGGCTGTGCCGTCGACCAGAAAGGCGCCGCCGGGCGTCATCAGGGCCACCGCCCCGCCTTCGCGCTGAACCTCCCGTACAGGGACGTATTGCGCGATCTCGTCGATGACCTTCTGGCGGTGATCCATCAGGCCTGCCGTGTCGCCGCCGGTGTAGCGCGCGCGGGAAATGGCATCGTTCAGGTCGTCCACCTGCTTGGTCATCTCGTTGAGTCGGGTCACTGCGGCGTCGATCTCGGCGTCGGCTTCCTCGCGCAGCTTCTGGATACCGCCCGACGCGTCGTTGAATGTCGTGGCCAGCCGCTGCGACGCGGTCAATACCGCGCTGAGCCGTTCGGGAAGGTCGGGTCGGCTGGCAGCCGTGATCAGGGAATTCTCGAGGCTCACGACCTGCGCGGAGAGCGAGAAACTGTCTTCGGGCGTGCCGAGGATATCCTCCATCCTCGTGCGGAAGGTCGCGATGGTGTCGGAGTAATTCAGGTCGCTGTCGGCTGCGCGCAGGTCGTGGGTCAGTGCAGGGTCCGAATGGCGGGTGATCGCGGCCACCTGCACCCCACCCGACGCCCCGGCGATGCGCGAGGTCAGTTCCACGTCCCGCCGCCCGTAGCCTTCCGTCATCGCATTGGCGACGTTGGAGGAGATCACGTTCGCGGACCGCGACGAGGCGGTGAGGCCGGAGAGGGCGTTCGAGAGGGCGGCAGAGATGCTCATGACCTGACCTTTCTGAAGGAAGGGGGGAGGCGCCTAGGGCGCCTGCCCTTAGCGCTTGATGTTCGTGGTTTCCTGCAGAATCTCATCCACCGTCTGGAACACCTTGGCGTTGGTCGAATAGGCGCGCTGCGTGCGGATCATGTCGGTCAGTTCCGCGGCCACGTCCGTTGCGGATTCCTCGCGCGCAAAGCTCACGATGTCGCCGGTCGGGCCGTCACCGGCATCCCAGAGGAAGAAGGCGCCGCTTTCCGGGCTGGGGCGATAGGTCTGGTGATCCATCGCGATCATGCCGTTGACGTTCGGCATGTCGGCCAGCGGGATCTGGTAGATGGTGCGCTTCACCCCGGTGTCGAAGTAGGCGTGGACAAAACCGTTCGCGTCCACCTCGACCTCGGTCATGTTGCCGACGGCCGATCCGTCCTTGCTGATCGACAACGGCGCAAAGACGTCGGACAGCTGGCTTAGACCGCCGGTGCCACCGATCAGGCCGAGGTCGATTTCCATTGGCCCGGACTGGACGTTGACGATGATCTTGCCGGTCGCCGGGTCATAGGCGCCGCCGGTGGTTTCCGCCACGCTGGCCAGAGTGCCGCCGGCGGTCCGGCTGTCGGTGAAGGTCAGGGTATGTTCGCCGATCAGCGCGCCGCCCTGGGCGCTGTCGGTGATCGTCATGGTCCATTCGTTCGACGCCCCCGTGGCCGGAATGGTCGGCGTGAAGTTGATGGTGACCGATTCGGATTTGCCCAGGTTGTCGAAATATTCGACCGACAGCTGCTGCGCGGTGCCGGTGGAGCCGGCCTCGGTCTCGGTCGCAGGCAGGTTGACGCCAAGGGTGATCGAGGTCGTCGGTTCACCCTGGAAGAGGTTCGGGTTGATCTGGACCGGTGCCAGCCCGTCGGATGTGTCGCGCGGCAGAAGCGGGATGGTGCCGTCGCTGTCAGCCGGCCAGCCCAGCAGCACAAGGCCGGATTCGGTGCGCAGATAGCCGTCTTCATCGGCGCGGAACGACCCGGTCGTGGTCAGCATCATGTCGTCGAAGGACCCGGTATTTTCCACCTGGTAGGCCGGGGCGACCGGGATCAGGCCGCGTCCGCGTACCGCGAGGTCGGTGGCGTTCGACGTCGTGACCAGCGGGCCGCGTTCATCGATCATCCGCATGGTGGTCGCCCGAACGCCACCGGCGGTATAGCCCCCCGCGTTTTCGCCGATCACCATCGAATGAAAGTCGGCCTCGACCCGCTTGTAGCCGTAGGTGGACGAATTCGAGATATTGTCCGCAATCGTGCCCAGCCGCGTCGCATTGGTCTGCAGACCCGCGACACCGGCGTTGAGGGAGGAGGAAATGGTCATGTATACGCCTTTCTGCTGCACCGACATTTCGTCGGCTGCAGTTCTAGGCGCAGGGCCTTAAGATGGGCCTAACGGCTAAAATTCTCTGCGTTTCGACCCATCTCAGATGTTTTCCCTCAGGATGATGACCTCGAGCCGGTTGTTCCGTGCGGCCATCGGATTGCGCACCACCGGTTCACGATCGGCATGTCCGGTCAGCCGGGCGATCCGCCCCCCCTCCATGCCCTGCGCCTGAAGCAGCTCGCGGAAGGTATTGGCCCGCGCGGCCGAAGTTTCCCAGATGGCCGCGTTGGTCAGGACCACGGGGCGGGCCGCCAGGTGACCCTCGATCGCCAGCGGGTTGGCGACGATGCCCGTCACCCGCGTCAGGATGGCGGCGAGGTCTTCCAGCAGGGTGGTGGCCTTGGCCCCGGAGCCGTCGAACAGCGGCTCGCCCGGCAGATCGAACAGTTCGATCACCAGACCTTCGTCGGTGACGCGCGTCACGATGTGCTTCTTCAGCCCTTCAGCCACGTCGCTTTCGCCCGACCGGCCGGCCAGCAGGGCATCCACCGCCTCAAGCATCTGCGCTTCGGCGGCGGCCTTTTCTTCGGCGTCAGCGTCGCTTCCGCTGCTGCCCCGCGCCTTGTCCTGTTCGGTCGCCCGCATCGAGGTCGCGCCGACACCGTTGCGGGCCATCGTGTCTTCCGAGAAGACGCTGTCGCCGCCCAGGGCCCCGTCGCCGCCCCCGGAAATCCGGTTGACCGGAATCGTCGGACTGAAGAAATCCGCGATGCCCTTGCGTTGCTTTTCCGTTGTCGCGTTCAGCAGCCACATCAGCAGGAAAAAGGCCATCATCGCCGTCACGAAGTCGGCATAGGCAACCTTCCAGGCGCCGCCGTGGTGTCCATCACCACCGACGACCTTTTTCCGCTTGATGATGACTGGCGCCGCATTTGACTGCGCGCTCATCCACTCACCTCGTCTTTCACCCAAAATCAGGGATAGGTCGAAGGTGTTAGCGCGGTGTTAAACAAGGCATTTGAAAAGACTGCACTTTCTGAAACACCGACTCAAAGGCGGTAAACCTTCGCGGCGGTGTCGTGGAACAGCTTGGCCTTCTCGTCGTCGCTGGCGCCTGCGGTGATCCGCTTGAAGGTGTTCCAGACCACCGGATAGGACACGGCCCCCTTGTCGACGGGGAAGTTGCTTTCGAACATGCAGCGATCCGCGCCGAACAGCTCGATCGTCGTCTCGACATAGGGCCGCCAGAGCCGCGCGCATTCCCCAGACGACGGCGGCAGCGGTTCGAGGTGCAGGTCGAAGCCGTTGACGTCCATCGCAAGCCCGCCCATCTTCACATGGGCATTCGGACAGGTCGCCAGATCGGTCATGTGCCGCTTCCATTCGGCAAAGACCTCGTCGCCCTTGCCGCGATAGGGCCCGATGCCAAGCGGTCCGCCAAAGTGATCGAGGATCATCGTGGTTTCGGGAAAGGCCCGCGCAAGGTCGGTGAAATCCGGGATCTGCGGGTGATAGAGCCAGCCGTCATAGCTCAGCCCATTTTCGGCAAGCTTGGCGAACCCCGCACGGAAGGCATCGTCGTACATCATCCGCAGCGGCGAATTCGGCACCGCGCCGGAAAAGGCGTCGCCGCCGCTGGCGGTGTAATGCCGGATGCCGCGCAACCGCCCCTTGGCCGCCTGCCTGTGCGCATCCAGAACCGGCTGCACACCGTCGCCCAGCATCAGGTTGGCGTGGGCCACGATGCCGGCACAGGCCACGATGTCGGGGTTCTTCTCGGCCGCATCCTCGGCGACTCCCACGGCGAATTCGGTCTCTCCGACCGGCCGCATCTCCTCGGGGCCGTCGGCGCGGTAGCCATAGCGGCACTGCACGAAGATCGATTTCCGGATGTTGTGGCCACTGGTCAGATCAGCCAGCAGTTCGTCCGCATAGTAGGGGCCAAGCCGGTCCCAGAGGTGATGATGCGGGTCAATGATAGGGAGGTCGGGATCCAGGATCTCCTCGCTCAGTTTCGCCAGCCAGGCCTCGTCCGTGTGGATATGCGTCGTCTTTTCGTATGTCATGATGTCCTCCCTGCAGGGAGGATACCGCAACGCGCCTTTCGTGGAAGAGTATTCCTACAGGCGGAAATGAAAAGGCGGGTTTCGCGGTCCCGGCGGCGAGGCATCGGCACCCCACACGAAAAAGGCCCGGGGTGTGCAGACCCCGGGCCATGTCGTCGCACGTTGCGCGTACTCAGATCGCCTTGGCGCGGCTTTCCTCGATGTAGATCTCGCGCAGGCGCAGGGCGATCCGGCCCGGCGTCCCCTCGCCCACGGTCGCACCGTCGATGCTCACCACCGGCTGCACGAAGGTCGTGGCCGAGGTGATGAAGGCCTCGTCCGCCTGCTGCGCCTCTTCGATGGTGAAGCCGCGTTCCTCGACCACCATCTGCGCCTCCTTGGCCAGCCGAAGAACGGCGGCGCGGGTGATCCCGTGCAGGATGTCGTTGGACAGCTGGCGGGTGATGATCTTGCCGTCCTTCACGATATAGGCGTTGTTCGAGGTCCCCTCGGTCACCTGACCGTCCTCGACCATCCAGGCATCATCGGCACCGGCGGCCTTGGCCATCATCTTGCCCATGGAGGGGTAGAGCAGCTGCACCGTCTTGATGTCCCGACGCGCCCACCTTTGATCCTCGATGGAAATCACGCTGATGCCCTTGGTCGCGGCCGGCGCGTTCGCCAGGTTCTTGACCTGGGTGAACAGCACAATGGTCGACGGCGTTTCCTCTGGGTCGGGGAAGGCAAAGTCGCGGTCCGCAGGGGCGCCACGGGTGATCTGAAGATAGATGCCGCCTTCGGTCAGGTCGTTACGCCGGACCAGTTCGCGATGGATCTCAAGCAGTTCGTCCATCGTCACGGGCGAGGCCATGTCCAGTTCGGTCAGCGACCGTTCCAGCCGCTTCGCATGACCGTCGAAATCGACCAGCTTGCCATCCAGCACGCTCGTCACCTCGTAGACGCCATCGGCCATCAGGAACCCCCGGTCGAAGATCGAGATCTTCGCGTCGGCTTCGGGCAGGTACTCTCCGTTCACGTAAACGGTGCGGGTCATCGGGGTCTCCTTGTCGGCAGGTCAGCCCCAGAGGGCGGGTTCGGACGGGTGCACGCCCCGGTCGTCGAACTTCAGGGCATGATCGCGGTCTTGGGCCAGCAGAAGCGGTCCGTCAAGATCGGTGATCATCGCACCCTGCGCCACCAGAACCGCCGGGGCCATGGCCAGCGAAGACCCGACCATGCAGCCGACCATGATGCGATAGCCTTCGGCCAGGGCGGCGTCGCGCAGGGCCAGCGCCTCGGTCAGCCCGCCGGTCTTGTCGAGCTTGATGTTCACCACGTCGTACTTGCCCTTCAGCCCGGGCAGGCTGTCACGGTCATGGCAGCTTTCATCCGCGCAGACCGGAACGGGCCGCTCCATCCCGATCAGGGCCTCGTCCTCGCCCGCGGGCAGGGGTTGTTCGACCAGCGCCACGCCAAGTCGGACCAGATGCGGTGCCAGATCGGCATAGACCGCTGCTGACCAGCCTTCGTTGGCATCGACGATGATACGCGAATTGGGCGCGCCGCGCCGGACGGCCTCAAGCCGCGCCATGTCGTCGGGCGTGCCCAGCTTGATCTTCAACAGGGGCCGATGCGCATGTTTTCGGGCCGAGGCCTCCATGACATCCGGGTCCGCCAGCGACAGGGTAAAGGCCGTGATCTCCGGCCCGGGACGGTCCAGCCCTGCCAGCTCCCACGCGCGCTTGCCCGCGCGCTTCGCTTCAAGATCCCACAGCGCGCAGTCCACCGCGTTCCGCGCCGCGCCCGCAGGCAACAGACCCGCCAGGTCGGATCGGTCGAACGACGACGGCAGGCCCGCGACCTCGGCCGTCACGCTTTCCAGCGTTTCCCCATAGCGCGCATAGGGCACGCATTCGCCCCAGCCCGTATGCGCACCGTCGGTCACACGCACGCTCAGCACATGCGCCTCCGTCCGGCTGCCGCGGCTGATGGTAAAGACCTCTGCCAAAGGAAATGTGTCCGCCGTGACCGAAAGCTCCACGCCCGTCCCCTTCATCTTGCTGAAAATACTCCCGCCGGAGGCGCAGAGGCGCCCCCGACCGAAATCACGTTACCCGAGCGCCAGAAGCGCATCCACCAGCTTCCCTGCGCCATAGCGGTAGGGGTCGGTGGCGGGCAGGCCCATGCGGTCCTCGACCTCGGCCAGGTAGGCCTTGGCGTCTTCGTCCGACATGTTCTGGGTGTTCACCGAAACGCCGATCACCTGGCAATCGGGGTTGGCCACACGCGCCAGCGGCAGGGCGGTGTCGCGCAGCGCCTCGAGCGAGGGCAGCGCATAGCCGGGCAGGCCGCGCATATGTTCGCGCGTGGGTTCATGCGCCAGGACCAGCGCATCGGGCTGGCCGCCGTGGATCAGCGCCATGGTCACGCCGGAATAGGACACGTGGAACAGGCTGCCCTGACCTTCGATGTGATCCCAGTGGTCGGCGTCGTTGTCGGGCGTCAGCCATTCGACCGAGCCTGCCATGAAATCGGCGATCACCGCATCCAGCGGCACGCCTTCGCCGGTCACCAGGATCCCGGTCTGGCCTGTCGCGCGGAACGAGGATTTCAGCCCGCGATCCTTCATCTCGCGATCCATGCAGAGCGCGGTGTACATCTTGCCGACCGAACAGTCGGTGCCGACGGCCAGGCAACGCTTGCCGGTCCGCTTCTCTCCGTTCGCGATCGGGTATTTCACCGACGGGATGCGCACGTCGTGCAGCTGGCGGCCGGTCGCTTCGGCGACGGCCTTCAGTTCAGGCTCATCGCGCAGCAGGTTGTGCAGGCCCGAGGCCAGGTCAAAGCCTTCCTCCAGCGCCTCGACCAGCACCTTTTTCCACGCCTGGGAAATTACGCCGCCACGGTTGGCCACGCCGATCACCAGGGTTTTCGCACCGGCGGCCTTGGCCTCGGCCAGGGTCATGTCGGGCAGGCCCATGTCGGCCTTGCAGCCCTCCATCCGGAACTGGCCGACCGCGTTGTCGGGACGCCAGTCGCGGATGCCTTGCGCCACTTTCGCAGCAAGCTTGTCCGGCGCATCGCCAAGAAACAGTAGATATGGGGTCTCGATCATCGTTCGCTCCGTCGTTTGGGACAGTCTGCCGCGATTCCCGAGGGAAGGCTTTGCTTTTCCGCAGCTGCGAAGGCCGTGGCCGGGAAAATATTCGACGCAATCACATCCTTGCGCGAAATTCTTGCGGATCGCGCAGGTCCAGCGCCCGATCCTGCGGAAGGTTAACAGCTTCGCCGCATCGCAATATCAGGTTGCCCTACCTCGCGTAATTTAATACCTGTCAGACCAGAAAAAACGAAATATCGTTACCCGAGGAGATGTCATGTCCTTCCGCATCCAGCCGACTCCGCCCGCCCGTCCCAACCGTTGCCAGCTGTTTGGCCCGGGGTCGAACACCAAGCTGCCGCCGAAAATGGCGGCGTCTGCGGCGGATGTGATCAACCTCGACCTCGAAGACGCGGTGGCCCCCGACGACAAGCCGCAGGCGCGCAAGAACATCATCGAAGCCATTGGCGACATCGACTGGGGCAACAAGACCTTGTCGGTGCGGATCAACGGGCTCGACACGCCCTACTGGTATCGCGACGTGGTGGATCTGGTCGAACAGGCGGGCGAACGGCTCGACATGATCATGATCCCCAAGGTCGGCTGCGCGGCGGACATCTATGCCGTAGACGCGCTGATTTCCTCGATCGAGGCCGCCAAGGGGCGCAAGAAGCGCCTGAAGCTTGAGGTCATCATCGAATCCGCCGCCGGCATCGCGCATGTCGAAGAAATCGCGGCATCTTCTCCCCGGCTTGAGGCGATGAGCCTTGGTGCGGCCGACTTCGCGGCCTCCATGGGGATGCAGACGACCGGCATCGGTGGCACGCAAGAAGATTACTACATGCTGCGCGAAAGTCAGAAGTACTGGTCCGACCCGTGGCATTGGGCCCAGACCGCCATCGTCGCGGCTTGCCGGACCCACGGTGTGCTGCCTGTCGACGGGCCGTTTGGCGATTTCTCGGATCCCGAAGGCTTCAAGGCGCAGGCGCTGCGGTCGGCGACGCTTGGCATGGTCGGCAAATGGGCGATCCATCCGAACCAGATCGCCCTGGCGAACGAGGTCTTCACCCCGCCCGAAGCCAAGGTGACCGAGGCGAAGGAAATCCTTGCCGCGATGGAAGAGGCGCAGCGCACCGGCGCCGGCGCGGTGGTCTACAAGGGCCGACTGGTCGACATCGCGTCGATCAAGCAAGCCGAGGTGATCGTCAAACAGGCCGAGCTTATCGCCTCCATGGCCTGAGCCTTCGGGCTGATGACACTGACGCCCGCCGGTTCCCCGGCGGGCTTTTTCGTGGCGAGTGCGACCGCCAAAGATCACGACATTCTGACCCCTGCGCGCCCCTCTGCCCTTGGCAGCCCCCCATCACGGCTTAAAACAGGGGGACCACGACCGGAGAGAGACATGCGCATTCTGATCCCCTTCCTGCTTGCCACCCTGGCCGCCCTGCCACTGCGGGCCGAGATCGTCGAGAACGATGCGATGAAGGTGTTCGAAGGCAAATGGGTGCAATCCAAGGATCCGTCGCAGAACGGCATCCTGATGTACCTGACGCAGGAACGGTCCGAGGTCGGTGAATATTTCTCGATCCGCTGCGATGCGGGCGCGCCGTCCGTACGGGTTGCCTTTCCCAAGCGGCGGTCGGGCAAGGATCTTGGCCTGATCGTCGACGGGACCGAGATGCGCGCGCCGTCCAGCTTTACCGGCCGCACCAAGGATCCGCATTTCGTGCGGGGCAATATCTTTGGCTACAAGCTCGACTTTGCCGATGCTGCCGCGCGGGATGCCTTCCTGACCCGGATCGGGTCGGCGCGGATGCTGACCATCGAAGGCCAGACCCTGCCGGTCGACCTGACGGGGGCGCAACAGGCGATCCGGGAACAGGCCGCCTATTGCCGCTGATCAGGCACGGTCATCCTTGGGCGATGCCATGACGACGTAAGAGGTGATGGCGCTGACCTGCGGGACGGTGCCCAGAACCTCGGTATGGAAGGCCTTGTAGGCGGCCAGATCCGCCGCCTCGATCCGCATCAGGTATTCCCAGGATCCGGTGATGTTGTGGCATTCGACGACCTCGGGCGAATGGGCGATGGCGGCCTCGAAGGCCTCTTGCGCGGCCTTGGTGTGGGCGTTCAGGCCGACCGTGACATAGGCGGTGAAGCCGATGCCCTTCTTCACCGGATCCAGCACGGCGCGATAGCCGGTAATCACGCCCGACCGTTCAAGCTCCTGCACCCGGCGCAGGCAGGCCGAGGGCGACAGCCCCACCCGATCCGCCAGTTCGAGGTTCGAGATCCGGCCATTTCGGGTCAGTTCGCGCAATATCTTTCGGTTCAGATCATCCATTGATGTCAATCATTGCTAAGTGCGGCCACATGTCGGCTGATTATGCAACCCTTCGCCGCTCTGCGCCACATAGGATTGCGTGACACCAAGGACGATCCCCATGACACCTGATATCCTCATCGCGCTGTTCCTCTTCTGCCTCGTCTCGACCCTGACCCCCGGGCCGAACAACCTGATGGTCATGGCCTCGGGCGCGAACTTCGGCTACCGCCGGACGCTGCCGCACATGCTGGGGATTGCCGTGGGGTTCGGCCTGATGACGGTGCTGGTCGGCCTTGGTCTGATGCAGGTGTTCGACCTGTTTCCCGTCACGCACACGATCCTGACCGTGGCGAGCACGGCCTATCTTCTGTGGCTGGCGTGGAAGATCGCAAATTCGACCGCCCCGGAGGGTGAGGTCGAGGCCAACGCCCGCCCCTTCACCTTCCTGCAGGCGGCCGCGTTCCAGTGGATCAATCCCAAGGCCTGGACGATGGCACTGTCGGCGATCACCTTCTACGCGGCGGACCGCAGCCTTCTGGCGATCCTGGTCGTCGCGGCGATGTTCGCGGCCGTCTGCATCCCCTGCGTGTCGGTCTGGACGGTGCTTGGGCAGCAGATGCGGCGGTTCCTGACCAACCCCGCACGGTTGCGGATATTCAACTGGGGCATGGCGCTTCTGCTGGTCGCGTCACTGGCACCGGTCGTGTTCCACTAGGCCATCCCCCCCTAGGTCAGCGGAACAACCGGCTGCCGCAGGATGGTGCGCAGCTTTGCCGGATCGGTGCGACGCGGGTCGGACAGGTAGATCTCGTGATGCGGCAGCCCAAAGGTCAGGCCCCGCTCTGGCATGATCCGGTCGTGCAATTGCGCCAGCACCGGGGCTTCATCGGCATAGGGCCCAATGTGCAGGCACTGCAGGCACAGGCCTTCGGCGATCTCTTCGATGCTGACGTCCGGCGCATCCGCGCCCAGCTTTGCCGCCGCCTTTGCGCGGGCCGCCGCAATCATCGCCTCGGTCACCGGAACCGGCAGTCGCAGCATGGCCTTCCACTGCCAGTCGGCCCGGCGTGCGGTGGTGAACGCACGGGGATCATCAGCCCACCACTGCGCCTCAAGCGGGGGCACGACATGGTCCCGGCCCGCGTCTTTCGCTGCGAACTTCAGCGGATAGGCATGGGCATACAGCGCCTGCGTCGCGGCGGCAAAGGCGGGGCCATCGGGATCACCGCGCCCCGTGGCAGTGAGATAGAGCATGGGCGGAACCGTGATCTCCTCCCACACTCCGTTTCGACCCGAATACAGGGCTTTTCCGGATTTCTTGACGTCCAGCTTGGTCATGGCGTCACACCAGCGGCAGATGGATTTCGGTCAGCAGGTCTTCGGGCGCTGTGTCCATCGGGGTGTTAAGGTATTTTTCATACGACGGCGCCTCTGCCGGGTCGCGCCCCGAGGACGGCAACCAGGTTCCGAACAGGTAGTCGTAGGCGGACGGCAGGTTGGCGTAGGGCCCGCGATAGGTCAAAACGGCCTGCGGTCCGCCGGGCAGATCACGAGATTCAAGGCCTTCGGGACAGGGTAGATCGGGGGCGACCTCAAAGGCGGCAAAGCTGCGCAGGTCCGGCTCGGCCACGACCGAGATGTCGTCGTAGAACACCGCGATCATGCCGCGTGTCTGCGGATAAAGACCCCGGGCGGCGATGGTGACGTCGAGACGGGAAAAGGCCTCGGATATCCTGAAATAGGCGCCCTGGTGTGGCAGGCCGATCAGGTGTCGGGCAGGCAGGTCCTGGATCTTGACGGGGTACATGGTCGCCGGGTCCTTCTTTTGCTTGACGAAAGGGGTCGGCACCCCCCGGGCGCGAAAGGCGATCGGGGTCATGCCATAGATCGACTGGAAGGCCCGGGCAAAGCTGTCGCGGTCATCATAGCCAACCTGCCGTGCGATCCGGTCGACGGGCGCGTCGGTCCGTGCCAGTTCACTGGCCGCGACATGCAGCCGGATCCGCCGGACCGTCTGGGCACAGGTTTCGCCGGTCATGGCGCGGTAGACGCGGTGCCAGTGAAAGCGGCTCATCGCGGCAACATCGGCCAAGGCATCCAGCGACAGATCTCCGTCGAGGTTGGCGAAGATATGGTCGATGACGCGCAACAGGCGGGTTTCATAGCTGTTCGACATGGTGGGCCTTTCCTGAACCGGGACCTCGCACGGGATCGTCCGGCAAATCTTGCGGAGTTGCAAAGCCCCCGGCCCATAGGCATATACCCCCCCAAGCCCGGAGGTATCCTGATGTCCGAACCCAAATCCGACCGCCCCACGACCGAGCCGAGCAGCTATCTCGACTTCGAAAAGCCGCTGGCGGAAATCGAAGGCAAGGCGCGCGAGCTGCGGGCGATGGCCCGGCAGAACGAAGGCGTGGACATGGAAGACGAGGCCAAGGCGCTGGACGCCAAGGCCGCGACCATGCTGCGGGATCTGTACAAGTCTCTGACGCCATGGCGGAAATGCCAGGTCGCGCGTCACCCCGACCGGCCGCATTGCCGCGACTACATCGACGCGCTGTTCCAGGAATTCACCCCGCTGGCGGGCGACCGGAACTTTGCCGACGACCTGGCGGTGATGGGCGGGCTGGCCCGGTTCAACGACCAGCCGGTGATGGTGATCGGCCATGAGAAGGGCAATGACACGAAAAGCCGGATCGAACGCAATTTCGGCATGGCGCGCCCCGAAGGCTACCGCAAGGCCGTGCGCCTGATGGAGATGGCGGACAAGTTCAACCTGCCCGTGATCACCATCGTCGATACGCCCGGCGCCTATCCCGGCAAGGGCGCGGAAGAACGCGGCCAGTCCGAGGCGATCGCCCGCTCGACCGAGAAATGCCTGCAGATCGGCGTTCCGCTGGTGTCGGTGGTGATCGGCGAAGGCGGTTCCGGCGGGGCTGTGGCCTTTGCCACGGCGAACCGCGTCGCGATGATGGAGCATTCGGTCTATTCGGTCATCACGCCCGAGGGCTGCGCCTCGATCCTGTGGAAGGATTCGGAAAAGATGCGCGAAGCGGCCGAGGCGATGCGCCTGACCGCGCAGAACCTGCTGGACCTGGGCGTGATCGACCGCATCATCCCCGAACCGCTTGGCGGCGCGCACCGCGACCGCAAGGCGTCGTACGACGCGGTCGGCAAGGCGATCGGCACCATGCTGGGCGAGGTCACCGGTCATTCCCGCGACAAGCTGATCAAGGATCGGCGCGGCAAGTTCCTGTCGATGGGATCCAAGGGTCTGGCCGCCTGATCGGCGGCTGACCCCTTGACGCCCCTGCACTTCACCCCACCATGCCCGACTTGGGCATAGGGGGCGGACATGCGCCACAACCGACGTAACTTCGCAGTCATCGGCCTTGGAAATTTCGGCGGCACCGTCGCGTCGGAACTGGTGCGATACGGCAAGTTCGTGATCGGCATCGACCGCGACGAGAAGATCGTGTCGAACTTTGCCGAAGAGCTGAGCCAGGCGCTGATCCTTGACAGTCGCGACGAACAGGCCCTGCGGGAAGCCGGGGTCGGCGAATGCGATGCGGCGCTGATCTCGATGGGTGAAGACCTGGAAAGTTCGGTGCTGACGGCCATCAACCTCAAGATGATCGGGGTCGAACTGGTCTGGGCCAAGGCGGTGAACCGGGCGCACCACCGCATCCTGTCCAAGCTGGGCGTCGACCGCGTGTTCCACCCCGAAGAGGAAATGGGTCGCCACGTTGCGCAGGTGATGAACAACCAGTTCGTGCGCGACTATGTCAGCCTGGGCAACGGCAGCCACGTCTTCTATCTGCAGGCGCCCGAGGAACTGGACGGCAAGCGCCTGACCGAGCTGAACCTGAAGGACAAGCACGACATCCGCTGCCTGGGCGTGATGCGCGGAACCGAGTTTCTGTGCGATGCCTCGGGCGATTGCACGCTGGCGCCGGGGGACCGGCTGATCGTGCTGGGCACCCGTCTGAATTTCGGTGCCTTCGCGGATTCGATCTGATCCCATGTCACTGGACCGGATGCTGAAACGGATCGCGCGGTTCACCCGGATGCCCGCGCCCGAGATGCTGGCGCTGGCCTATGCCGGGTTCATCCTGGCGGGCACCCTGCTGTTGATGACGCCCTGGGCCACGACGCGGCCGATCAGCTGGATGGATGCCATCTTCACCTCGACCTCGGCGGTGACGGTCACGGGGCTTGCTGTGCTGGACACCGGGACCGACCTGACCTTCTTCGGGCAATGCGTCGTTCTGGTGTTGATCCAGCTGGGCGGGCTGGGGCTGATGACCTTTGCCGTGCTGCTACTGGCGGCGCTTGGCGTGTCGGTCGGCCTGCCGCAGCGCGTGGTGCTGCGCGAAGAACTGGGGCAGTCGTCGCTGCATGACCTGATGCGCCTTGCGTCGCTGGTGTTCCGCGTCGCGCTGGTCTGCGAGGCGGGCGGCGTCCTGATCCTGTCGGTGCCCTTCATCCGGGACTATGGGGTTGCCGAGGGCCTTTGGGCGGCGCTGTTCCACACGGTGTCGGCCTTCAACAACGCGGGGTTCTCGCTCTGGTCCGACAGCCTGATGCGGTATGTCGACGATCCGCTGGTGATCCTGCCGATCTCGGCCCTGTTCATCGTCGGCGGCATCGGCTTCATCGTCATCGGCGACCTTTGGGAACATCGCAAATGGCGGCCGCTGTCGCTGCATTCCAAGCTGATGCTGGTCGGCACGCTTGGACTGATCCTATGGGGGTGGGTGTCGATCGCGGTGCTTGAATGGCACAATCCCCGCACGCTTGGCGATCTGAGCTTCGGCGGCAAGATCCTGGGGTCGTTCTTCCAGGGGGTCAGCCCGCGCACCGCCGGGTTCAATTCGGTCGATATCGGCGGGCTGCACGATTCCACCTCGCTGATCGTGATCCTGCTGATGCTGGTCGGGGGCGGGTCGACCTCGACCGCCGGGGGGATCAAGGTCACCAGCTTCTTCGTGCTGCTTCTGACCATCGTCGCCTTTTTCCGGCGCCGCACGAACCTGCGGATCTACAACCGGTCGATCGGCTTCGAATCCGTCTTCCGGGTGATGGCGTTGACGGCGGTGTCGATGCTGATCGTGCTGTCGGGGATCTTCATCGTCTCGATCTCGCACGACGGGGAAATCTTCGATCTGATCTTCGAGGTCGCATCGGCCTTCGGCACCACCGGCCTGTCGCGCGGATCGACCGGAGAGTTGGACACCACAGGCCGCATCGTGCTGATCCTGATCATGTTCATCGGCCGCGTCGGTCCGCTGACACTGGGCTTTCTGCTGGCCACCCGCATGGTGCCGCGCGTCCGCTACCCCGAAGCGCAGGTGTTCCTGGGCTAGGACTGACGCGCGACCCTCACGTCTGCAGCATCCGCAGGCCCTGCGTCACGTCCGACCGCACCGCAAGCCGCAGGCCCGGTTCGTCGCCCGCCTTCAGCGCAGCTATGATAAGCCTATGGAAATGCGGGGATTCCTTGCGGTGGAGTCGCCCGTAGAGCTTGCGCATCGTCGGCCCCAGCTGCAGCCAGACGGTTTCCGCCATAGCCAGCATCGCGGGCGCCTGGGCGCGCAGGTACAGCGTGCGGTGGAATTCCAGATTGGTCCGGATATAGCCGACGGCATCGTGGCGCTCGACCACTTCCGAGATCGTGGAGTTGATCGTCTGAAGCCGGTCGATCAGCGCGATGTGGGCCCGGGGCAGCGCGCGCGAGGCCAGCTCGACCTCAAGCAGGGCCCGCAGGGCGGCCAGTTCCTCGATCCGTTCATTGGTGATCTCGGGCGTCGAGACCCGACCCGAAGCCGACAGGGTCAGTGCGCCTTCGGCGACCAGCCGCCGGATCGCTTCGCGTGCGGGGGTCATCGAGACTCCGAATTCCTTGCCGATGCCGCGCAGTGTCAGAGATTCGCCCGGCGGAATCTCTCCGTGCATGATGCGGGTCCGCAGACCGCGATAGACGCGTTCATGGGCGGCGGGCGAGGGATCGGGACGGGTCTGGATCAACATGCATGGTTTTGTGATCACATCCACGCGCAAGGTCAAGATGCCTCAGCTGGGATCAAACCTGATGCGGTGCAGTCCGGTGCCGTCGCTGCGCAGCCAGTTGCGCTGCGCCTTGTAGGGGCCGTGGATCTTTTCCACCTGCGCCCAGAAGCGGTCGGAATGGTTCATTTCAGCCAGATGCGCGACCTCGTGGGCGGCGACATAGGCCAGCACCTCGGGCGGGGCCATGATCAGCCGCCAAGAATACGACAGCGATCCATCCGATGCACAGCTGCCCCATCTCGACCGCGTGTCGCGCAGGGTGATGCGGGTGTAGTTGCGCCCCAACCGCGCGGCGTAAAGGTCCGAGGCCGACGCCAGCCGATCCCGGGCCAGGGTCTTGAGATAACCGGACAATCGCGCGGGCAGACGGTCGGGATCGCCGGGCACCAGAATGCGGTCAGCGTCGATCCGCACCGACCGGCCCGCGCCGGGCGCGATGGTCAGCGCGCGCCCTTCGACGGGGATCACCGCGCCATGGGCCACGAGGGTGACATCGCCGTGGCGCATCGCGTTGCGCCGCAGCCAGTCGGCCTTTTCCGCCGCAAAGGCCAGACCTGCCTTTTCCGTGACGCCACGGGGCAGGGTCAGCGTCACGCGCCCGTCCAGCGCCGAGACGCGCAGGGAAATCCGCCGCGCCCGACCCGACCTTTTGAGATTGATTTCCACCGGGGGGTTGCCCGGCAGGACATGCTGGCCCATATCTGCCCCATCATCCGCGAGGCCACCCGCCTGCGCCGCTTCGGGCGTCAGGCCGAAAGCCTTTGACACCCACTGATGCTTATGGCAGGGGACGCGGATCGTCGGCAAGAGATGTCATCTGAAAGGGAACACACATGCCCAAGGAAGAATGGGGTACAAAGCGCGTTTGCCCCACCACCGGCAAACGGTTCTACGACCTCAACCAGTCCCCGATCGTCAGCCCCTACACGGGCGAGGTGGTCGAGTTTGACGAGACCAAGAACCGCATGATCGCCGCGGACGCGGAAGATGCGGCCAGCAAGAAGGCCAAAGAGGCCGACGACGAAGATGTCGTGCTGGACGATGATGATGTCGACGTGGATATCGACGACGATCTGCTGGAAGAAGACGACGATGACGACAACGTCTCGCTCGACGAACTGGCGGACGTTGCGGACAACGACGACGACTGAGTCAGGGCCTGATCTGGGGGCCAACGGGGCGCATGGATTTTTCGCTTGATCCGCCCCCCGCCTTCCCCTAGACAGCGCCGCACGGGTCAAATCACTCGTGCACTACGGGGCCTTAGCTCAGCTGGGAGAGCGCTTGCATGGCATGCAAGAGGTCAGGGGTTCGATCCCCCTAGGCTCCACCAAATCCCTTTCGGGATTTCGACCAAAAGGCCGCCTTCGGGCGGCCTTTGTCGTTTCAGGGCCCCTTGTCGTGCTGTGCTCACTCAGCCCACGGGCAGGCATTTATCCACCTCACATTCATCCATCGATTTCACAGAAAAGGTCAGGAATACCCTAGTTGCCCTTACGTCACCTCCGGATACCCTGAGATGGCCACGACGTGGCAATCACCTAAAAATTTGGAGAGAGTTATGAAGACAATTTTGATTTCGAGTCTCGCGCTGGCGATAACTGCCGGCGCGGCCACGGCTGCTTCGTTCACACTTTACAATGATCGAAGCACATATGAGACGGCCGTCAGCGCCATGGTTACCGGGCCGACGTTCTTCCTCGATTTCAACGATCCGAATGGCGACAACTATCCGGGTGTGGACGGGGATTTTCCGGACCAAGTCAATTTCAATACGATCGGCGCGACCAACCCTGCACTTGTGAACATCAACAACTACATCGGCGACACCGGTGATCCCTCGACCGTCAATAACGTGGGCATACTTGAAGGGGTGCTTTACCGAGACACCATCGCAATGGGCTTTAAAATCCTGAGCGGCTCCATTGAAGGCGCAGAGTTGTACGACTCGTCAGGAACTTCATTGGGTCAGGCTCTGCAGTTCACGTCGTTCGACTTTATCGGGATCATCTCGGACACGGCGTTCACGCGATTCAACTTGCTTCCGAATATCTTTGGACCATCAACCTCCGTCGCGGGTGGATACGACCGCGTCTTCATTGATGACTTTACAGCAACCGCATCGCCGGTCCCCCTTCCGGCAAGCGTCCTCCTGCTGGGCGCGGCAGTGGGCGGTCTGGGCTTTGTGCGGCGCCGCCAAAGCTGATTGAGTTCAGTCAGTGGATTGGGGCGTCGGTCCGTTGTCCGGCGCCCCTTTAGCGCCAGCGACCTCTGTTTTGACCTCTTGCCAGTTCGATCCCGTGGCCGGGCCTTCCGACGCTTTCCTGTCGCCTGTGGCCGCGATTCCGGCTAGGCAGCGGCATGACCACCGACAGCTTCGACATTTTCCTCGTCTGCAACCCCGGGCTTGAGCCTGTCCTGAAGGACGAGGCCGCGGCGGCGGGATTCGCCGGTGCCAAGGCTGTGTCGGGCGGGGTCGAGATCTCTGGCACCTGGTCCGACGTCTGGCGGGCCAACCTGGATCTGCGGGGCGCGACGCGGGTGCTTGTGCGGATCGGCGGGTTCCCGGCGGTGCATCTTGCGCAGCTCGACAAGCGGTCGCGCAAGTTTCCCTGGGGCGACGTGCTGCGCCCGGACGTTCCGGTCAGCGTTGAGGCGACCTGCAAGGGATCCAAGATCTATCACGACCGCGCGGCGGCGCAGCGGGTTGCGACGGCGATCGCCGAGGAACTGGGCGCGCCGGTCACCAAGGATGCCAAGCTGCGCGTGATGGTGCGGATCGAGGACAACCTGGTGACCTTCAGCCTCGATACCACGGGCGAGTCGCTGCACAAGCGCGGGCACAAGGCGGCGGTCGGCAAGGCGCCGATGCGCGAAACGCTGGCCGCGCTTTTCCTGCGACAGTGCGGGTTCACGGGGTCCGAAACGGTGGTGGATCCGATGTGCGGGTCCGGGACCTTCCCGATCGAGGCGGCGGAAATCGCGCTTGGGATGCAGCCGGGGCGGTCGCGGCGGTTCGCCTTCGAGGATCTCGCAAGCTTTGATGCGGATGCCTTTGCCGCGCTGCGTCGGGACACCAAAACAGACACTGATCTGCGGTTTTATGGCTTTGACCGGGACGACGGCGCCGTGGCCAACAGCCAGAAGAATGCCGAACGTGCCGGGGTGGCCGACTACTGCACCTTTGCCCGCGCGCCGATCAGCGACCTGATGCCGCCCGAGGGCGCGCCGGGCCTCGTCATGATCAACCCGCCCTATGGCGGGCGGATCGGTAATCGCAAGATGCTGTTCGCCCTGCACGGTACCATGGGCGAGGTTCTGATGACCCGTTTCAGCGGCTGGCGCGTGGGCATCATCACCGACGACGGCGGGCTGGCCAAGGCGACCGGGCTGCCATTTCTGCCGACTGGGCGGGCGGTGGATCACGGCGGGCTGAAGGTCAAACTCTACCGCACCGATCCCCTGCCCTAGACGTCGTCTTCGCTGATCGCATCGGCCCAGGGCGACATGACCTCGGTACAGCCGGAATTCCGGCCGTTCACCCGCCGCACGGCCGATGGACAGGCCCAGGCAAAGGGATAGACCGCATTCGGGCGCACCTGCGTGTCATGCTGCGCGGCCAGCGTGTCGAGCGTGCCTTGGGGTAGTGCGGCATCGGCGATCAGCGTGTCGCCCGCGATGTCGATGCGGGGGTGGTGAAAGGCGTCTTCCAGCGTCAGGCCCGCGTCCGTCATCATCGTCGACAGCTGCGCCACCGCGCCCAGGATCTTGCGCCCGCCAGACGCCCCGACGGCAAACCCGCCGGTTTCGTCCCTGACAATCGCCGGGCAGATGTTCATCAGGCAGGGCTGCCCGGGAGCGAGGGAGTTCGGCTTGCCCGGTTCCGGGTCGAACCACATGATGCCGTTGTTCATCGGGATGCCGGTCGATTGCGACAGCACGCGCGACCCGAATATCGACAATAGGGTCTGCGTCACGGCGACCATGTTGCCCTCGCGGTCCACGACCGAGAAATGGGTGGTGCAGCCCGGGCTTGTGTGGGTTTCGCCATCGTGGCCCATGGTGGCGAGGCGGTGGTCATAGGCCGCCTTCAGCGCGGCGGCCATGGCGGGCATGTCCGGGGTCGCACTGACGGGCAGACGGTCGAAATAATCGGCAAGGTTCGGGCCGGCGGTCAGGCCGGGCGTTGTGTACACGGTCGCGCCGCCACGGGCGATGCTGACCGGTTCAAAGACCCCCGCGCGGTAATCGGCGAGGTCCTGCAACGACAGGCTGCCGCCCTTGCCCTGCACATCCGACACCAGCGCGCGGGCAATGTCGCCTTCGTAGAAATCGCGGGCGCCGTGGGATGCCAGCCGCTCCAGCGTGGCGGCCATGCCCGAGAAATCGAGGTGCTGCTGCCCGCTGGCCGTCCAGCCGCCGATCTTGGGCCAGGTGCCCTCGTCGAGGAAAATCTTTGCCAGGTCGGGGTCCTGCGCGATCAGCCGGGCCGAGGATGTCGTCAGCAGCGCGGAATACCAGTCGGCGAGCGGGCCTTCCTTGGCCATGGCGATCGCCGGCTCCAGCAAATCGGCCCAGGGCATGGTGGCGAACCGCTGATGCGCGGCCTCCATCCCGGCGACATGGCCCGGGACGGCGATGGCGGTGGCGCCGTGGACGTTGCGGTCGTCCTTGACGGCGGGCCAGGGGAAGAGGTCGGACACCCGGCCCTGCCCGGTCAGCGGATAGTCCGCGACATCCAGCGCCGCCGGAGACCGCATCCCGAAGTTCAGCGCATAGGCACGCTGTTCCTTTTCACGCCAGATCACCATGGCGCCGCCGCCGCCCGGGCCGCTCATCCACGGCTCGACCACGCCCAGCACAAAGGCCGTGGCGATGGCCGCGTCGATGGCATCACCCCCGGCCTTCAGCACCTCGGCCCCCGCCCGGGCCGCGCGGCTGTGCTGGGAGGCGACGACACCCGATTGCGTCTCTGTTACGCGCTTCCGGGTCTCTTGCGTCGTCGAGAAGTTGGTCAGCATCAGCTTGCCCCCCCTGCGGGCACGAGCTTGCCCGGGTTCATGATTCCGTTCGGATCCAGTGCCGCCTTGATCGCGCGCATCGCCGCCAGCGCGGCCGGGTCCTTGCGCCGGATCATCGAGCTGAGCTTGGCCGTGCCGATCCCGTGTTCGGCGCTGAACGATCCGCCCAGGGTCAGCACGATATCCTCGACCCGTTCCATGATCCGCTCCTTGAGCTCATCAGACCCGGTGGTCGGGAAGACGGTGTAATGCACGTTGCCGTCGCCAAGGTGCGACACCACAGAGGTCGAGGCGCCCGGGTCGACCTCCTGCAGGGCGGCATCGGCGCGGGTCAGGAAGGTTTCGACCTTGTCCAGCGGCACGGCGACGTCATTGGTCAGGCGCGCACCCCGGCTATAGGCGATTTCGGCGGCAGCCTCGCGGCGGGCCCACATGTCCTTCCGCTGCGCTTCGGTGCGCGCGACGATGGCGTCGTCGATCAGACCGTCTTCCAGATAGCGGACAAGGATTTCCTCAAGGTGGCTGACGATCGGGATCTCGCCGGTGTCATCGGGAGCGCAATCCTTGGGGGCCAGCGCGCCGACCTCGATCAGGATGTTGACTGGATGCGGGCCGTCGAAGGGGGCCTTGTGCGCCGGGTTCAGGGCGACGTGATCGTCGATGTAGCTTTGCGGCATGTATTCGAAGGCCTCGACCTGCCCGCCGGTTTCGCGCTGAATTTCATTCAGCAGCGGCAGGGCGTCGGACAGGTTCTGCATGCCGACCATCGCGGTGGCATAGGCCCCGGGCTTGGGATGCAGTTTCAACGTCGCGGCGGTGATGATGCCAAGCGTTCCTTCCGACCCGATCAACAGGTGGCGCAGGTCGTAGCCCGAGTTGTTCTTGTGCAGGCCGCTCATCAGGTCGACGATCTCTCCGGTCGGCAGCACGGCTTCGATCCCGAGGACAAGATCCCGGGTGTTGCCGTAGCGCAGGACGTTCGACCCCCCGGCATTGGTGCCCAGGAACCCGCCGACACGGGCCGACCCCTTGGCCCCGAAGCTGAGAGGGAAGACAAGGTTCCGGGCATCCGCCGCATCGTGGATGTCCGACAGGATCGCCCCGGCTTCGACCACGGCCAGCTGCGCCTCGGCGCGAATCTCGCGGATCTTCGACATGCGTTCGAAGGACAGGATCACCGCCTCTCCGATCGCACCGCCGCACAGGCCGGTGCGACCGCCGACGGGGATCACCGGGAAAGGCGTGGCATTGGCCAGCTTCACCACCTCCGAGACCTCCTGCGTGGTCGCGGGCCGGACCACAGCAATTGGCGTGGCTTCACGCTGTCCCGAAATATCAACGGCATAGGATGCGGTATCCGCGCCGGTCAGCACGTTGGCGGCGCCGACTATGGCCCGAAGCTGGTCGATCATCTGGCTCTCCTCACAAGCGGGGGGATCATGCGCCGGGGCCAGCGGAAGGACAAGGGAGGCATCCTGTCGGAAAACCGGGGTTTTCCCGCTTGACCTGTCTTCGTGCTTGGCCTAAACGGCCCCGGTCTGGCGGAGTAGCTCAGTTGGTTAGAGCAGCGGAATCATAATCCGCGTGTCGGGGGTTCAAGTCCCTCCTCCGCTACCAGATCCCCCCCTAAAACCGAAGATCCCGGATCAGCCCGCGAACCTGTCCTTGTAGGCGTCGCGCAGGATGTTCTTCTGCACCTTGCCCATGGTGTTGCGGGGCAGTTCGTCGACGATCACCAGATCGCGCGGGTGCTTGAACCGGGCCAGCGTGGTGCGGACGGCCTGCATCATGGTGTCGGTGTCGGGGGTTTCACCGGGGGCGGCCACGAGGACACCAAGGACGGTTTCGCCGAAATCGGGATGCGGCACGCCGATCACCGCGCTTTCCAGCACGCCGGGCTGGTCGTCCAGCACCAGTTCGATTTCCTTGGGATAGATGTTGTACCCGCCCGAGATGATCAGATCCTTGTTGCGCCCGACGATGTGGACATAGCCATCGGCATCGATGCGCCCCAGATCGCCGGTGATGAAGAACCCGTCCGCGCGCAGTTCGGCGGCGGTCTTCTCGGGCATCTGCCAATAGCCCTTGAAGACGTTCGGACCGCGCACCTCGATCTGGCCGATCTCGCCCTGTGGCAGCGCGGCCCCGGTGTCTGGATCGGTGATCTTGAGCTCGACCCCCGGCAGCGGAAAGCCAACCGTCCCGGCCCGCCGTTCGCCGTCGTAGGGGTTCGAGGTGTTCATGTTGGTTTCGGTCATCCCGTAGCGTTCCAGGATGCGATGGCCGGTGCGGTCTTCGAACTGGACGTGGGTTTCCGCCAGCAGGGGGGCCGACCCCGACACGAAGAGCCGCATGTGCCCCGTCAGATCGCGGGTAAAGCGGTCGTCGCCCAGAAGGCGGGTGTAGAATGTGGGCACACCCATCATCGCGGTGGCGTCCCGCATCCGGTCGATCATGACGTCGAGGTCGAATTTCGGCAGGAAGATCATGCTGCTGCCCGCGGCAAGCGTGATGTTCGTCGCGACGAAAAGCCCATGCGTGTGGAAGATCGGCAAGGCATGCAGCAGCACGTCCTGGGAGGTGAACCGCCATTCCTTCACCAGCGTCTGGGCGTTCGACAGCAGGTTGTCCTGCGTCAGCATCGCCCCCTTCGACCGGCCCGTTGTGCCGGATGTATAAAGAAAGGCCGCAAGATCATCACCCGTCCGGTCGACCGTGTCGAAGGTCGCGGGCTGGGTCTGCGCCTGGTCGGTCAACGACCCGCCGCCGTCGGCGTTCAGCGTTTCGATCCGGGCCCCCAGATCCGTCGCGATCGGCGACAGGGCGTCCTTGCTGCGGGCGTCGCAGACGATCAGGGACGCGCCGCTGTTTTCGATGAAATACCGCAGCTCCTCGACCGTGTAGGCGGTGTTGAGAGGCAGGAACACCAGACCGGCCTGCGCGCAGGCGGCGTAAAGCGCCAGCGCCTGCGGGGATTTCTCGACCTGAACGGCGACGCGATCGCCTGCGGCAAGGCCCAGCCCGGTCATCACGTTGGCGATGCGGGCACCCATGGCCAGGAAGTCGGCGTAAGACACGGTGCCGCCGTCGGGCAGATGCAGGAAGGGGGCGGTCTTGCCCTGGTGGCCACCGAAAAGCGTGTCGTAAAGGGGGTTCGCCATGGGGTTACCTTTCTTCTGCGGCGGGCCGTGCGGCCGCCTGTGCCAGCGTCTTGACGGCAGGTGTCGCGACGACCTCGTGCGTGGTGGCAAAGTTGTCGTGGGTCTCTTCCACGCGGGGCAGGTCATAGAGGTAGTTGACCATCGTGCCGCCCGACTGCGCGCGTCCCTTGTCCGAGGTATCGGCCTCGGCGTGGACGGCGTGAACGATGGCGCCGTTGCCCAGATGGAACCGCGCAACCGGGTCGAACGGCAGGCCGCCGCGCCCCTTCGCGTTCAGCAGGTAATGCGCGGCCTGCGCCTTCATCGCCTCGGCGTCGGTCGGGTCGTGGGCGATGCCCTCCTGCTCAAGCCAGCGGGTCAGCGCGGGGATCGGCGACAGGGTGACGAAGGTTGAAAGGCCGGGCAGTTCGGCCGACAGGTCACTTGCCACCTGCTTGATCAGCGAATTCCCGAACGAGATGCTGGCAAGCCCCGCCTGGCAGTTCGAGATCGAATAAAAAACGGCCGTATCGGCTTCGGCGGCGGGCATGGCCTGGCGATCTTCGGCCAGCAGCGCCTGCACCGACCCGGGAATGCCCTTGGTCAGCGCGACCTCGACAAAGATCAGGGGTTCGTCGGGCATCGAGGGGTGGAAGAAGGCAAAGCATCGCCGGTCCGACGGTTCAAGCCTGCGGCGCAGGTCGGACCAGTCGTCGATGGCGTGGACGGCTTCGTAGCGGGTGATCTTTTCCAGGATATGCGCCGGGCTTTCCCAGTTGATCGGACGCAGCACAAGAAAGCCGCGATTGAACCACGAGGCAAAGAGATGCCGGAAATCAAGGTCCAGCGCGGCCAGTTCGGGTTCCTTCACACCCAGCCTCAGCAGATCCGCCCGCATGTTCACCAATGCCCCGGTCGCGCCGGGGACGCGGTTGAGGCGGCGGATCAGTTCCTGCCTGCGGGGTTCGGCGGCCTCGGCGAAGGCGCGATAGCTGGCCTTGGATGGCGCGCGTTCATAGTCGTCCAGGGTGGACCGAACGGCCTCGGGGTCGATGTTCATGGCTGTCGCGATGAACCGGAAGAACTCCAGCTTCTCGTCATCCGGCAAGCCATCGAAGCGCGACAGGATCTCTTTCGCCAGGGCCAGCCCGGTCATTTCCCCGTCGGACCCGACCAGATCCGTCGCCATTTCCGTCAGCGGACGGCCGTCCGGGGCCATGGGCGTGTCGCGGCGATAACGCCGTTCGAACACGGTCGACAAAAGATCGGCAAGGATGGTCATATCGCGGTCCCCATGACGACATTCGGCAGCCAGGTGGCCAGCCCCGGGAAGAGGCAGAGCAGGATGATCGCCACCACCATGCAGGCCACGAAGGGCAGCGATCCCATCAGGATTGTCTTGAGCGAGATGTCCGGCGCGATGCCGTTGATGACATAGAGGTTCAGCCCGACCGGAGGCGAGATCAGTCCGATTTCCATGTTGATGGTCAGCACGACGGCGAACCAGATCGGATCGAACCCGGCGGTGGTGATGATCGGCAGCAGGATGGGTGCCGCCATCAGGATCACCGCAACGGGAGGCAGGAAGAACCCGGCGATCAGCAGGAAGATGTTCACCGCCCCCATCAGAACCCACCTGTTCACGTCCAGCGTGCCGATCCATTCGGCAATGGCCTGGGTGATGAACAGCGACGACAGCATGTAGGAAAAGACCCCCGCCGCCGCGATGATGAACAGGATCATCACCGATTCCTTGGTGCTGTCGCGCAGCACGGTCCAGATCGCGCGGGGATGCCACAGCTTGTAGATCACGATGGCGATCACCAGGCAGAGCAGCGCACCGACCGCCGCCGTCTCGGACGGCGTCGCGATGCCGCCGTACATGGCATAAAGAACGCCCAGGATGATCGCGAGGAAAGGCAGGACGCGCGGCAGGATCTCGAACCGTTCGGCCCAGGTGTAGCTGCCCGACCCAAGGCGCGTCGCGTCCCCGGATTTCCATGTCGAATAAAGCGACCAGGCCATGAACAGCCCGACCAGCAGAAGGCCCGGAATGACCCCCGCCAGGAACAGCCGCCCGATCGAGGTTTCGGTCGCGATGCCGTAGACGATCATGGTGACCGACGGCGGGATCAGGATCCCGAGGGTGCCGCCCGCCGCAATCGACCCGGCGGCGACGCCATCGGGATAGCCGCGCTTGCGCATTTCGGGGATGCCCATCTTGCCGATGGCCGCGCAGGTCGCGGGCGAGGATCCCGACATCGCTGCAAACAGCGCGCAGGCCCCGAGGTTCGAGATGACGAGGCCGCCGGGGATGCGTGTCAGCCAGCGTTCCAGCGCCTCGTAGAGGTCAGCACCAGCCCGGGTCGAGGCGATCGAGGCGCCCATGATGATGAACATCGGGATCGACAGCAGCGCGAAGTTGTCGAGCTTGCCAAAGAAGATCTCGGGCATGAGTTCAAGCGATCGCGGGCCGTCGAAGATGATCAGGAACCCGGCGGATACGATCAGCAGGCCCATGGCCACCGAGACGCCGGAAAAAAGCACAAGGATGGTGGCGATGGCAACGATGCCACCGAGAAGAAGCGGATCCATTGCGGTTACTCCAGCCCGAAGGGTTTATCGACGCCGATCAGCACGGCAACGAGGTCGGCGATCAGCTGTAGCAGCAGAAGGCCAAAGCCGACCGGGATAGACAGGTAAGGAATCCAAAGCCTTACGCCCCAGACCGTGTCGGATTTCCAGCCACGTTCAAAGGCGAAGTGCCAGTAGTCGTAGCCATAGAACAGCATCACCCCGACGATGGCGATCGACAGGACCGATGTCAGGATCGCCATGAAGAACCGGGCACGCGGGGCAAGCGACAGCGGGATCAGGTCGACGTTCACATGGCCGCGCAGGCGCTGCACGTAGGGAAGACCCACCAGCGTGGCGCCGATCACCAGGTAGATCACCGCCTCGGTCTGCCAGATCGTCGATCCGTTCAGCACGAAGCGCACGATGATCATCTGGCAGGTGATCGCGACGGCCGCGACGATCATGGCCGCCGAACACCATCCGGCCAGGGTGGAAAGGCCCGCGACGATGCGCAGAAAGGGGTTGTTCCCGGTATGGGACGCAACGGCGGAACTGTGGCCAGCCACGGACGCCTCCTGTCAGTTTGGGGAATTTGAAAGGGCGGGACGGGCGCAGGCCCATCCCGCCGGGTCAGGTCATTCGACCGACAGTGCAAGGTCGAGCAGTTCCTGCCCGTCCGCGACCTCTTCTACGAAGGCCTTGTACGAGGTTTCCTTGGCCAGCGTGCGCCATTCCTCGAATTCCTCGGCGCTCATCGTGGCGATTTCCACGCCTGCGTCGCGGAACACCTGCTCGGATTCGGCGTCCTGCTTCTTGGCTTCTTCCAGATAGAAGGCCTCGGCCTTTTCGGCGCCTTTCAGAAGCGCTGCCTGCTGCTCTTCGGTCAGCCCGTCGAAGGTGGATTTGTTCATCAGCAGCGGCTGGTACATGAACCAAAGCGCCACGTCGCCGGCCGGGGTATAGCACGCGACCTGTTCGTAGATCCGGTAGGACACGAAGGACGAGGACGAGGTGTTTGCCGCCTGCAGAACGCCGGTCTGCATCGCGTTGTAGATCTCGGACGAGGCCATGGAGGCGATGGAGGCGCCGGCACCGGCCAGCATCTGCTCGAAGGATTTGCCGGCCGCGCGGGTCTGAAGACCGTCAACGTCGGAAGGCGAGGTGATGCACTTGTCCTTGCCCGCGAAACCGCCCGCAAGGTAGCCGTGCACCAGCACCATCACGTCGTCCGCCGCCATCTTTTCTTCCAGCTTCTCCATGAAGGGGGAATTCGACAGGCGCGCGGCATGGTCGTGGTTTTTCACGAGACCGGGCATCAGGGTCAGGTTGTAGGCGGGCTGCTGGCCACCGGCGTAGGACAACGGCAGGACGGTCATGTCCAGCTGTCCACGGCTGAGCGGCTTGTACTGTTCGCGCGGCTTGAACAGGGACTTGGACCCGAAGATCTTGATCTCGAGATCGACATCGGCGGCGGCGACTTCATCGGCGACGATCTGGGCGACCTGATGGCGGACGTCCTTGTTGGACCACTGGTGTGACAGGCGCAGTTCGGTGGCATTCGCAACCGTCCCGGCGGCGGCCAGCGCACAGACTGCGACCGCGGTTTTCAGCAACGTTTTCATTTTTTCCTCCCAAAGATATGGCCGGGCAGGCCCGGTCATGTGGTCAGACCATCACATCGTGTTTTTTATGTCAAATATTTTGTATACAAGAATTGTGTTGTTGAGAGCAAAACCCTTCTGCTGTATACAAAGTTTATGGAACAGAGACGCGCAGATACGATCGCCGAAGAGCTTGAGGAGCGGATTTTCGACGGCACCTTCGCCAATGGCGACCGGCTTGACGAAGTGCGTCTGGCCGACCAGTTCGGTGTGTCGCGCACCCCTCTGCGCGAGGCCCTGCAACGCTTGTCCCGGTCGGGTCTTGTCGAGCTGATCCCGCGACGCGGGGCCTTTGTCCGGCAACCCGGTCCGGTCGAACTGCTTGAGCTGTTCGAAGCCATGGCCGAGATCGAAGGTGTCTGTGGTCGGCTGGCCTCAAAGCGGATCACCGACGCGGCGCTGGCCGATCTGCATGACGCGAACCGGCGCTGCATGGCCGCGATCGAAGCGCAGGATCCCGATGCCTATTATCGGGAAAACGAACGCTTCCACATGATCATCTACCAGCAGTCGGGCAACAGCTTCCTTGCCGGAGAAGCGCAGGCCTTGCACCGGCGGCTGAAGCCCTTCCGGCGTCACCAGCTGCGCCTACGGGGGCGTATGGCCCAGTCGATGCGCGAACACGAAGCCATCGTCGAGGCGCTGGAACAGGGGCAGGCGGATGTCGCGATGCAGGCGCTGCGCGCGCATGTGGCGATTCAGGTGGAACACGTGCACAGCCTGATGGCCAGCCTGAAAAGCGCCGCCGAATAGGCCGACGCGCGGGGCCTATTGCGCCCGTGCCAGCACCGCCTGTGCGCGCTTGATGACCGGGGCGTCGACCATCGCGCCGTCCAGCTTGACCGCCGATCCGCCTTGGGCTGCGGCCTCCATCACCCGGCGGGCCCAGGCCAGTTCTGCGTCACCGGGCGCAAAGCCGCGACGCGCCGGGACGATCTGCGCCGGATGGATCAGAAGCTTGCCGCCGAACCCCATCCCAAGGCCGTGTTGCGCATCGCCTTCGATCGTCGCCTCGCCGTTCAGATCTGTCGTCACCCCATCCCAGGGCGCCCCCTGCCCTGCCAGCCGCGCGGCCAGCACAAGCGTTGACCGGGCATGGGCCAGCGCCTGCCTGTCGTGGGCGATGCCAAGGTCGGCGGCATAGTCGATCGACCCGAAGGCGATATGCGCGCTGGCCTTCGCGACCTCGACCGCGTTGTGCAGCCCGAGGGCGGTTTCGATCAGCGCGATGACGGGCAGGCCCGTGGCATGGGCCACGGACTGGCAGATCACGGGGTCCTCGGCCTTGGGCAGCATGATCGCCAGCAGCGGCAGGTCGGCGCAGGCCCTCAGGTCGGCCGCGTGCCAGTCCGTCCCGGCCGCGTTGATCCGCAGAATGACCGGCACCGGCGGGGTCGTGCCCTTCAGGGCCGCAACCACCTGATCGCGGGCGGTTGCCTTCTGGTCCGGGGCGACGGCGTCTTCCAGATCGACGATGACCGCATCCGCACCCGAAGCTGCGGCCTTGTCGAACCGGTCCATCCGCAGGCCGGGCAGAAATAGGGGGAATGCGATCTTGTCCATGGGAAGCCTTTCCTGATGTCCCGGTCAGATCACGGCGGGTGCCAGCCGTCCAATAGCCATTCCCGAAAGGCGCCATAGACGGTTACGATAGCTGGCGGGTCAGACCACGTCTGTTATTCGATTTTCCGATACCCGTCTTCGGCATGTCGTATTTCCCGATGACCAGCGTTTCGTGCTCTAAGACCGCAAAGACAGAAAGGACCCCCCATGCCCGGAGACCTGAGCGGACTGCTTGTCGTGTCCATCGAACAGGCCGTCGCCGCCCCCTACCTGACCGGCCGCCTTGCCGAAGCCGGGGCGCGCGTCATCAAGATCGAACGCGCCGAAGGGGATTTTGCCCGCGAATACGACCACCTCGTCCACGGGGAGAGCGCGTATTTCGTCTGGCTGAACCGGGGCAAGGAATCGGTCTGCCTGGACCTGCGGGAGGATGCGGATCGGGCGGTTCTGGACGGAATGCTCGGGTCGGCCGATGTCTTCGTGCAGAACCTTGCGCCCGGTGCCATCGACCGGCTGGGCTACGGGATGGAAAAGCTGCGCGAGACCTATCCGCGGCTGATCACCGTGTCGATTTCGGGCTACGGGGACGAAGGGCCCTATGCCAGGCTCAAGGCCTATGACCTTCTGGTGCAGGCGGAAAGCGGGCTGTCGTCGATCACCGGCAACGACGCCGGGTCGGCCCGGGTCGGCGTGTCGGTCTGCGACATCGCCTGCGGGATGACGGCCCATCAGGCGGTGCTTCAGGCACTGATCGGGCGCGGCGTGACTGGTAAGGGGCGGCATATCTCGGTGTCGCTGTTCCACGCGCTGGCGGACTGGATGAACGTGCCCTACCTGCAGTACGCCTATGGCGGCAAGGAACCCGCCCGCAACGGGCTGAGCCATCCGACCATCGCGCCCTACGGCGCCTTCCCCGGATCGGACGGGAAAGAGGTTCTTCTGTCTATTCAGAACGAACGGGAATGGGTGAAATTCTGTGACGGCGTGCTGAACCGCCCCGAGATCGCCACCGACCCCCGGTTTGACAGCAACTCTAATCGCGTCGCCAACCGGACGGCGCTGGATGCGCTGATCACCGACATCTTCGCCGCGATGACCCGCGACGACCTGTCGGCGCTGATGCACGAGGTCGGCATCGCCAATGGCCGCGTCAGCACGATGGAGGATCTGGCGAACCACCCCCAGAACCGGCTGGTCGAGGTCGACACGCCGACCGGCCCGGTGCGTCTTCTGGCGCCCGGTGCCGTCGTTGATGGCGCCGTGCCGGACTTCGGCCCCGTCCCCGCCCTTGGCCAACACACCGACGCAGTGCGCGCAGAATTCACCGCGACCCGCTGACCCCATTTCGAAAGGATCCCCAGATGCTTCCCACCAGCGCCTCGACCGACCATGACGAACTGCGCGACGCCCTGCGCGCGCTATGCAACGAATTTCCCGGCGACTATCACCGCACCCATGCCCGCAACGAAACCTATCCGGCCGAATTCATCGACGCGCTGACCCGCGACGGCTGGCTGGCCGCGATGATCCCGGAAGAGTTCGGCGGCGCGGGGCTGGGCCTGACCGAGGCCTCGATCGTGATGGAGGAGATCAACCGCTGCGGTGGCAATGCGGGCCACTGCCACGGGCAGATGTACAACATGGGCACCCTGCTGCGGCATGGATCGGACGCCCAGAAGGCCAAGTACCTGCCGGGCATCGCCAGCGGCGCGCTGCGCCTGCAGTCCATGGCCGTGACCGAACCGACGACCGGCACCGACACCACCAAGATCAAGACCGTCGCGAAGAAGCAGGGCGACCGCTATGTGGTGAACGGCCAGAAGGTCTGGATCAGCCGGATCGAACATTCGGACCTGATGATCCTGCTGGCCCGGACCACGCCGCTGGACGAGGTGAAGCGCAAGTCGCTTGGCATGTCGATCTTCATCGTCGACCTCAAGCAGGCGATCGGCAACGGGATGGAGATCAAGCCGATCCGCAACATGGTGGGTCACGAGACCTACGAGGTCTTTTTCGACAACCTCGAGATCCCCGAAGAGAACCTGATCGGCGAAGAAGGCTATGGCTTCCGGTACATTCTGGACGGGCTGAATGCCGAACGCACGCTGATCGCGGCGGAATGCATCGGGGACGGCTACTGGTTCGTCGAAAAGGCCTCGACCTACGTCGGCGAACGCACGGTCTTTGGCCGTCCGATCGGCCAGAACCAGGGCGTGCAATTCCCGATCGCAAAGTCCTACGTCAACATCGAAGCCGCCAACCTGATGCGGTTCGAAGCCTGCCGCAGGTTCGATGCGCATGAAGACTGCGGCGCGCAGGCGAACATGGCCAAGATGCTGGCGGCGGATGCCTCGTGGGAGGCCGCGAATGCCTGCCTGCAAAGCCATGGCGGCTTCGGCTTTGCCGAGGAGTACGACATCGAACGCAAGTTCCGCGAAACGCGGCTGTACCAGGTGGCGCCGATTTCGACCAACCTGATCCTCAGCTATGTTGCCGAACACGTGCTGGGCATGCCCCGGTCGTTCTGACCGGGCCGGAGGACAGGATCATGAGCAGTTTCGACGACTGGATCGGACGCACCCGCAGCGCCACCGACACGATCACCGACCGGCTGGCGCGGGAATTCCGCGTCACCATCGGCGGGATGCACTGTAACGGGCCGGATGCGCCGGGCCTGCAGTGGATCCTGGCACCCGACATCTATCCGGCCGAGGACCTGGGCCGCGATGCCCATCCAAGGCTGGGTCTGGTGGTGCCGGACCTGGGTTTGCCACGGCGCATGTGGGCCGGCGGGTCGATCACCTGGCATGGCGGCATCCGCGAAGGCGATACGGTGACCCGCGACACCACGGTGCGCGACATCACGTTCAAGGACGGCCGGACCGGGCGGCTTGGGTTCGTCACGCTGGATCATCGCTATCTGGTCGGCGGCGCCCTGCGCGTCGAGGAAGTGCACGACATCGTCTATCGCGAGGACCCCGATCCATCGGCGCCCACACCGGTGCCCCCGAAGGCCGAGCCATGGGAGGGGGCCGAGGTGCGCCGGGCCACGCCGGACGCGACCCTGCTGTTCCGCTATTCGGCGATGACCTTCAACGGGCACCGCATCCATTACGATCACGACTATGCCACGCAGGTCGAAGGCTATGCCGGGCTGGTTGTGCACGGGCCGATCCAGTCGACCTGGATGCAGCACCTGGCGACCGACATGCTGGGCCAGGTGCCGGGCGCGTTCCGCTATCGCGGCCTGTCGCCCCTGACCGTCGGCACCCCCGTTGCGGTCGAAGCGCGCAGGACCGACACTGGTCTTGATCTGCGGGTGCGCGACCTGACGCGTGACGTGGTCACGATGGCGGCAACGGCGCAGGCGTAAGCGTGGCGGGATCGAAGGCCAGGCGGCCTTCCCAGATCCCGCGCCCGACCAGATCGGCGGCGACCTTCAGCGTCAGCGCCTCGATCGCGGCACAGGCGCGGGACTGCGCGACGCGGGGATTGCGGACAAGGTAGACGGGGCGCGAAATCACCGGGTCGACGATCGGGGCCTTCAGCAGGCGGCCGCTTTCCACGAAGTCGTGGCAGGCGGCCGGGGCGAAGATGGAAAACCCCGATCCGCGCGCGACCAGTTCCTTGATCTGGGTCATGGCATCAAGTTCGGTCACCACGTTCAACGCGATCCCGTTCGACTGCGCCGCGCGTTCGATGATCCGCCGCAGCCCGTGGCTTTCGCCGGGCAGCACCAGCTCGATCCGTTCCAGATCCCGCAGCGGCACGGGTGTGCCGGGGTCGGTCTTCAAGGGCCAGGCGTCGGGGGCCGAGAAGAAGTAAAGCTCTTCGTCCATCACGTGGGTGGACAGGAAATGCTCGGCGCCTTGCAGGTTGTAGAGCAGCCCGATCTCGACCGTTTCATCTTCGACCCAGGTCTTGATGAACCCGCTCATCGCCTCGCTGGCGCGCAGGCGGACGCGGGGCAGATCGACCCGGACGGTTTCGGCCAGCGGCACCGACATGACCATCGACGAGGATGGCGGCATACCGAACCGTACGGTGCCCGAGACCTCGGCCGACAGTTCCTTCATCTCGGACATGCAGCGGGTCATCATTGCCGAGATATCCTGCGCATGCCCCAGCAGGACCCGGCCTTCGGGGGTCAGTGACGATCCGCGTGGCGATCGGACGACCAGTTTCAGGCCCAGTTCGTCCTCCATGTTCGACAGGTGCTGCGACAACGAGGGCTGGGCCAGGTTCAGCTTCTGCGCGGCCTCGGACAGCGACCCGGACTGGGCAATGGCGATGATGTAGCGCAGCTGGCGAATATCCATGGGCCATCCTTCGGGCGGGGCGCGCCGCCGGAGCGCGCCGGGTCGACCCGGTATCGGCGGCGCAGGGCGTCACGTCAATGCGCGACGCCCCGAGAGCCTGCGCACCAGTACGAAACAGGCCGGGATCACGAAGACGCCGATAAAGGTGGCCGCCGCCATGCCGCCCAGCACCGCGATGCCGATGGCGTTCTGCGCATTGGCCCCCGCCCCGGTCGCCAGCGCCAGTGGCAGAACCCCCATCATGAAGGCGAACGACGTCATCAGGATCGGTCGCAGGCGCATGCGCGCGGCCTCGATCGCGGCGTCCAGGGTGCTGCGGCCCCGCTGTTCCAGATCGCGGGCAAATTCGACGATCAGGATCGCGTTCTTGGCGGCCAGGCCGATGGTCGTCAGGATGCCCACCTTGAAATAGACGTCGTTCGACTGCCCGAAGAGCCAGGCGAAGGCAAAGGCCCCGGCGACACCGACGGGCACCGACAGCATCACGGCAAAGGGGATCGACCAGCTTTCGTAAAGCGCGGCGAGCGACAGGAAGACCACCAGCGCCGACAGGGCATAGAGGTAGGGCGCCTGGTTGCCGGATTGCTGTTCCTGGAACGATAGGCCGGTCCAGGCCACGCCGTACCCGCCCTCCAGATCGGCGGCCAGCGCAGCGATGGCCTCCATCGCCTCACCCGAGGACGTGCCGGGCGCCGGGCTGCCCGAGATCGAGATCGCGTTCACCCCGTCGATCCGCGCCAGAGAGGGGGTGGAGGACACCCAGTAGGTTTCCATGAAGGACGCGAAGCTGACCATTTCGCCGCTGTTGTTGATGGCGAACCATGTCTCGATGTCCTCGGGCTGCATCCGGTATTCGGCCTCGGCCTGCACGATCACGGGGCGCAGCGATCCGTTCATGTCGAAATCGTTGACGCTGGACCCGGCAAAGATCGTCGACAGGATGCTGTTCACGCTCGACACGCTGACGCCGAAGCTTTCGGCCTTCTGCTGATCGATATCGATGCGCAGCACGGCTTCGCTGTCGGTGCCGCGGGCGCGAACGTTGGACAGGCGCGCATCGCCCCCGGCAGCGGACTCGAGCTGGACGGCAGCCTCGCGCAAAGCCTCTTGCCCGGTGCCGCCGTAATCGACGAGGTACATGGAAAAGCCCGAGGTGTTGCCGAGCCCGGGGATCGCGGGCGGCTGGCTGAACATCACGCGCCCGGCGCGCAGGTTCCCGAACCTGGCCGTGGCCCGCGCAGCGACCGCCGAGGCGGACAGATCCGCATCCTTGCGGTCGTCGAAGTCGCGCATCTTGACGAAGACCATGGCGGTGTTCTGACCCGACCCGCCGAAGCCGAAGCCAAGCGTGGCAAAGGTGCTTTCGACGGCTTCGGATTCCTCGGTGATCAGGTAGTCCTTGATCTGATCCACGACCTGCGCGGTCTGCGCCGTGGTCGACCCTTCGGACAGGTTGACCATGGCCATCAGCACGCCCTGGTCTTCCTGCGGCAGGAAAGACGACGAGATCCGGGAATAGATCCCGCCCGCGCCGACGACCAGCCCGACGATCACCGCCATCGCGATCAGCGGACGGCGCGACAGGCGGCCGACCGTGTTTTCATAACCGTTGGTCAGCCGGGCGAAGCCGGCGTTGAACCAGCGGGCCGGGGCGATCTGGCTGCCATGCCCGGTGCGGCGCAACATCGATGCGGTCAGCGCCGGCGTCAGGATCAGCGCGACCAGCGCCGACAGCACCATGGCCGAGATGATGGTGACCGAGAACTGGCGATAGATCACGCCGGTCGAGCCGCCGAAAAAGGCCATCGGCAGGAAGACCGCCGACAGCACCAGCGCGATGCCGATGACGGCCCCGGTGATCTGGCGCATCCCCTTTTCGGTGGCGGGCAGCGGATCAAGCCCGTCTTCCTCCATCACGCGTTCGACGTTTTCGACCACGACGATCGCATCGTCCACCAGAAGGCCGATGGCCAGCACCATGGCGAACATGGTGAGCGTATTGATCGAATAACCCAGCACCGCGAGCGTCGCGAAGGTGCCTGCCAGAACGACCGGCACCGCGATGATCGGGATCAGCGTGGCGCGCCAGCTTTGCAGGAAGATCAGGATGACGAAGAAGACCAGAACTACCGCCTCGATCAGCGTGTGATAGACCTTTTCGATCGACAGTTCGACGAAGGGCGAGGTGTCGTAGGCATAGCGGATCGTCAGCCCCTCGGGGAGTGAGGGTTCAAGTTCGGTCAGGGTTGCGCGCACGGCCTCGGCGGTGTCGACGGCATTGGCGCCGGTCGCAAGGTTGATGCCGAACCCGGCCGCATTGGCGCTGTCAAAGCTGGAATCGCCGCCATAACTTTCCTGCCCGATCTCGATCCGCGCGACGTCACCCAGAAGCACCTGGCTGCCGTCCTCCTCGGACCTGAGCAGGATGTTCTGGAAATCCTCGACCCCGGTCAGCTGGCTTTGCGCGGTGATCGTGGCGGTGAACTGCTGGCCCGCCACCACAGGCATTTCGCCAAGGGATCCGACCGACACGGTGGTGTTCTGCGCCCGGATCGCATCGGTCACGTCCGACGGCGTCAGCTGGAATTCATACAGCGACAGCGGATCAAGCCAGACCCGAAGCGCATAGCCGGACCCGAAGATGTTCAGCCCGCCGACCCCTTCGGTCCGCTGCACCGGTCCCGACACCTGGTTGTCAAGGATATCGCCCAGCTGGATGGTCGAATACCGCCCGTCTTCCGACACGATCGCGCCGACCATGAGGATCGACGAACTGGACCGCGACACCGACACGCCCGAGGACTGCACCGCGTCGGGAAGCCGCCCTTCGACCTGGCTGACCTTGGACTGCACGTTGTTCTGTGCGTCCACCGGATCGATGCTTTCATCGAACGTGAGAGAGATCGACGACGACCCCTCGCGCGAGGTGCTTTCCATGTACAGCACGCCGTCCAGCCCGGTCATCGCGTCCTCGATCACCGAGGTGACCGAATTCTCGACCGCCGAGGCCGTGGCGCCGGAATAGCTTGCGCTGACCCGGATCGTCGTGGGCGCGATGTCGGGGTATTGCGACACCGGAAGCTGGGTGAAGGAAAACGCGCCGGCCAGCATGGCGACGATGGCAAGAACCCAGGCGAAGATGGGCCGGTGGATGAAAAACTGGGCCATGGGTCAGTCCTGCCCGCCGGACGCCGCGTCTTCGACCACGCCCTCGGCGTTGATCGTGACCGGCACGGGATTGATCTGCGCGCCATCCGCGAGGTTGGTCAGCCCGTCCACGATCAGCTGATCACCGATCTCGACCCCGCCAGTGGTGATCCAGGCGTTCTGGTAGGTGCCGGAATAGTCCAGCGTGACCTGCCGGGCCGTGCCGTCGCGCGCGACAAAGGCGGTCAGGCTGCCGTCGGACTGCCGTTCGGTGCCGCGTTGCGGAACAAGGATCGCGGTCTGCTGGCCGATGGTGATGCCGACGCGCAGGAACTGGCCGGGGATGATCAGGCTGTCGGGGTTGTCGAACTGAAACCGCAGCGCGATGCTTCCCGTGGTCGTCGACACCTGCCGCGACGGGCTGACGAAGGTGCCCGTGCCTTCATAGGTTTCACCGTTTTCCAGCGTCAGCGTGGCCTGAAGATTGTCGCCGGGCTGCATCGTCCCGCCCCGGATGCGCGACCGCACCCGCAACATCCGGGCCGAGCTTTCCGAGACATCGACAAAGATCGGATCCATCGCCGTGACCGAGGTCAGGGCGTCCGTCTGGTTGGCCGTCACGATGGCCCCGACCGATACCGCGCTGACCTCGGCCATGCCGGCAATGGGGCTGCGGATTTCGACCCGGTTCAGGTCCAGTTGCGCGGTCTGAAGCGCGGCCTCGGCGCTGGACAGGCTGGCCTGTGCCTGCGCCAGGGTCGACCGCGCCGTCTGCAGATCCGAGGTCGTGACCCCCGTGCCTTCCAGTCGCGCATAGCGGTCGACCGTGGCCCGCGCGGTATCGACCGCCACGGCGGCACCATCGCGTTCCGCCTGTGCAGCGGCCAACGCGGCCTCGTAGGTGTCGGCCTCAAGCCGGAACAGCACATCGCCGACTTCGACCGCGACGCCGGGCTGATAGGTGATCTCCTCGACCATGCCGTTGACGCGCGGGCGGATGGCCGTCTGGGCAGAGGCCACGGCGCGGCCGGGAAGCGTGACCGAAAAGGGAACCTCTGCCTCCTCAAGCGTGACGACACCAACATCCGTGACCCGACCAGCGGCACCGGGCATCGGCTGCGCGGTCAAGGGCGTGGCAAGCAAGATCAATGGGATAAGAACGGTCGAAAGGGGTCGGCGGGGAATACGGGGGATCAACGGTAAAGGCCTCAACTGCGGGTCGGTTACGGTATGAGATACGCCCCCATCCCGCCATTCCGTCGGGTGAAAAATGCAAATGCGGCACTGCAGCGTCGACGGGTCCGCGCCTTTGCTTCGCACCTGCAGCATTCGCAGGCATCAGCTGGGGTCGTCACCGATCCCCGCGCAGGCAGGTCATGATCCACAGCTATTGACTATTTTTATCAGGTATTCGACAACCTTCGCGACCGCGGCACAGCCCGCGACCCGGATTCCCAGAGGCGAAAGGTGGACAAGATGCGGAAAAGGCTGACTTCGATGATGGCGGGGACGGCGATGATCCTGTCCTCCGCCCCCCTGGCCGCCCAGGATCAGACACCGCACATGTCGGTCGAACTGAACGCCGCGCAGCCGCAGGATGACGCCTGCAAGCTGTCGTTCCTGGTGCAAAGCACGCACGAGGCCGCGATCACCAAGGTGGTCTATGAGACGGTGATCTTCGATGCCTCGGGTCAGGTGAACCGGCTGACGCTCTTTGATTTCGGCGCGCTGCCGCCGGGCCGCCCGCGCGTGCGGCAGTTCGTCATTCCCGCGACCGCCTGTGACGGGATCGGGCAGATCCTGTTCAACGGGGCACAGACCTGTGACGGCGCGGGCCTGCCCGAGGGCGCCTGTTCCACCGGGCTTGAGCTTAAGACCCGCACCGAGATCGAGGTGATCGGATGACCGCCGTTCTGGACCTGATCCGCCGCATCGCCGACATCGGCGGCCCTGTCGTCATGATCCTGCTGGCCGTGTCGGTGATCACCCTGGCCGTGGTGCTTTACAAGATCTGGCAATTCACCGCCGCCGGCGTCGGGCGTCACCGCGCGCTGTCGCAGGCGGTCGCGGCCTGGGATGCCGGTGACCGGGCGATCGCCCGCGAGGCCCTGTCGCGGTCGACCAGCTATCTCGCCCCGGTTGTCGATCAGGCGTTTTCGTCCGGCCCCGGCGCGACCGAACGGCTCGAGGCCGAGGCCGAGATGCGCTTTGCCAAGCTGGAACGCGGGCTGCGCTATCTGGACAGTGTCGCGCAGTTGGCCCCGCTGCTGGGTCTCTTCGGGACGGTTCTGGGCATGATCGAAGCGTTCCAGGCGTTGCAGGATGCCGGGTCGCAGGTCGATCCGTCGATCCTTGCCGGCGGTATCTGGGTGGCGCTTCTGACCACGGCGGTCGGGCTGGTGGTGGCCATGCCGACGGCGGTGGTCCTGTCGTGGTTCGAAGGCCGGATGGACAGCGAACGCGTGCTGGCCGGGCGCGCGATCCAGACGGTGCTGCAACCGCGCGGATCTGCCCCCGTCGGCGCGCCGGAAGGTGTGCCCGCCCATGCGTAAGGCCAAGAGGGCATCGCGGCTGTCGATGACGTCCCTGATCGACGTCATCTTCCTGCTGCTGCTCTTCTTCATGCTGACCTCGACCTTCTCGAAATTCTCCGAGGTCGAGCTGATGGCGGCCGGATCCTCCGTGGGCGCATCCTCGGACCGTCCGCCGCTGTTCCTGCGCCTGTCGCCTGAGGCGCTGAACCTCAACGGTCGCGACCTGGCGGTCGAGGGGCTGGCCGAGGCGCTTGGCCCGGAAGCCGACGTCGACAGCCCGCGGTCGCTGATCGTGGCACTGGCGCCCGAAGTCACCGCGCAGCGGCTGACCGACCTGCTGGTGGTGCTGCGCGGCGTGCCGGGCGTGACGCCGATGGTTCTGGGGGGCGGAACGTGAAGCGCAAACGCGAAAGATCGAAACGCGAACCGACCATTGCGCTGATCAACATCGTCTTCCTGATGCTGGTGTTCTTCATGGTCGCCGGATCGCTGGCGCCGCCCTTGGACAAGGATCTGGCACTGGTCGACACCCGCGATCTGGACGGCGTCGCGCCGCCCGATGCGCTGGTCGTGCATCCCGATGGACGGCTCAGCTATCGCGGTGAGGCGATCGTGGACGCGGCGGCCTATCTTGCCGGGTCAGACGGGGACGCCGAGACCAAGGTCGCGCGGATTGTGCCCGACCGGAACCTGCCCGCCGGTCAGCTGGTCGCGCTGGCCCGCGATCTGCGGGTGGCCGGTGCGACCTCGGTCCTGATTGTCACGGAACGGGGGCTGGAATGATCGCGTCGTCAAAACCGCTCAAGATCCTGGCGCTGGTCGCCGCCGGCGTGATGCACACCGCCGTGGCCGTCGCGCTGATCCGGGACGAGCCCGTGCTGGTCGAAGGCATGGCCGGCGGTCAAGAAGCGCAGATCGGGTCCAGCTTTGCCGACATGGCGGCAGGCACGATGACGCCCGAGCCGGTCGAGGACACCACCGAGGTCGTGGAGCCGGAGGAGGTCGAGACGGCCGAGATCGAGCCGGTCGACACGCCCGAGCCCGAGTTCAGTGAAGCAGACCCCGTCGAGGCCGACCTCGCGGAAGCGGAGACGCCTGACACCGCAGAACAGCCGACCCCGACCGACACCCCCGTGGTGCCGGAGCAGATGGCCGCGCTGGTGCCCGAGGTGCCCGACGGCGCGCTGGCCCCGGTGCCGGACATCGCGCAGCCCGAGGTGGCCGAACCCGAGCCGTTGACGCCCGAGGTGCTTGAAGCCGCGAAACCCGAGATCACGGAAACCGCCCCGGTGACAGAGCCTGTTGAGACCCTGCAGGCGCAGACGGACGTTCCGGTGACGGAAATGTCCAAGCGGCCGGTCATGCGCGATCCGGCGATGGAAACGCCGATCAAGCGGGCCGAGGCGCCGAAGCCCAAGCCGAATCCCAAACCCGTGGCCAAGAAGGCCCCGCAGGGCAACGCCCAGCAAAACGCGCGGGCCGGGTCGACGACCGGATCGCAGACCGCGACCGCCAAGGCCCAGGGTGTGGCCAAGGGCAAGGCGACCGAGTCCGGCAATGCGGCCGTCAGCAACTATCCCGGCCAGGTGCAGCGCAAGCTGGCGCGGGTGCGCAAACCGTCGATGAACCGGCGTGGCACGGCCTGGGTGGCCTTTTCGATCAACGCCTCAGGCGGGCTTGGCGGGGTGTCGGTCAGCAAGTCGTCCGGTGATGCCCGCATCGATCAGGCCGCACTGAAGATGGTGCAGCGCGCCGCACCCTTCCCCCGCCCCCCCGCAGGGGCGCAACGCCGCTTTTCGGTGCCGATCCAGTTCCGCTGATCCAACAATGGCAATGACATGAAAAAACCGCGCCCCGATAGGCGCGGTTTTGCTTTGCAAGGTGTAGTCCGGGGGGCGCATTGGCCCCCCGGCCCGGATCAGAACCGCATCGTCGCCATGATCCCGAAGGACCGGCCCGGTTCTGTCAGCGGAACCACGTTGGCAAAACCGACACCGTCGTTGCCGCGACCCGAATAGGTTTCGTCAAAGACGTTCTTGATGTCGAACCGCACTTCAAGGTTCTTGACCGCCTTGGGCTTGTAGGTGGCCCAGAGGTTCACGACCTCGTACCCCGGCAGCGCCGAATAGGGCGCCCCTAGAGAGGCGGGGGCATCGTTCTTCAGCGCGATCTCGGCGGTGCCGCCGATGCGGATCTCCTCGGTCACGTCATAGGCGCCCGAAAGGCCGATGATGTGGCCGACCGGACGGCCGACATAGTAGCCGGTGGTCGGCGTGGTCGATCCGTTGGTCTTGACGTCGGCGTAGGTCCAGTTCGCCTCGAAATACCCGCGCGACGCGGTATGGCGCATCGACAGGTCGACACCCTGAGAGGTGATGGTGTTGACGCTGGCCGCCGCCGTGAAGGGATCGTCCGCCCCGGTGATTTCCGTGTGGAACAGTGCCCCGGCCAAGGTCAGCGGACCCTGTTCGAACCGCAGGCCGATCCGGGCATTGTTGGCGCGGCTGGTCGTCGGGGTTGCATAGGTGGCAAAGCTGTTGGTCAGCACGCCGCCCCGCAGCTGCTGGAGGTTGATGAGCGAAGCTTCGTTCAGCTCGTACCCGCCCCAGACCGAGGCCGCCCCGACGTTCAGCGTCAGCTGGTCGGACAGGATCACGTCGGCCGAGGCATTGGCGCTCAGCCCGCTGTCGCTCCACTTCTGGCCGGTCGGGCTGGTGAAGGTCTGGCTGTCGGCGCGGAAACCGTAAGATAGCGACAGGCGGTCGCCGACATCCTGCCGCATCTGGGCATAGACGCCGATACTTTGGACCTTTTCGCTGTTGACCGAGGCATAGGTGTTCGCCGTGGTGCCGACCGGACCGATCGGCGTGGCTTCGTCGACAAAGAAATCGACACCCGCCGTCAGGACACCGCTGCCGACGTAGAAGTCGTTTTCGATCTTGCCGGACAGGCTGGTGTTGCGGCCCTTCACGGTGCCGACGTCGACATATTGTTCGTTGAAGGCGAGCTGAATCGTGGGCGTAAGGGCGCCGTCGGGGTTTTCGTCGCTGTAGGTCAGCGCATAGCTGGTGCGTTCCGTCACGGCCATCAGATAGGTCGTGGGCCGCCCGGGCACGGCTTCGAAGTCGGGCCGGGCAAAGCCGCCCTGGAACGGCCGCATCCCCTTGTCCGAGATATTCTCGGCCGAGAATTCGATCCGCTTGCCGCTGTCCGAGGTGTAGGCGAACTTGCCGAAATAATCCGTCAGCTCGGGTTCCGTCCCGCCGATGGTCTTGCCCGAGCCATCGACGTAATCGTCACCGGTCTGGTGCGAATAGCCCAGCAGGTATTCGAAGCCGCCCTGCAGGCCGAAGACGGCCAGGTTGCGCCGGAAGCCGTTGCCGTTGGAATTGTAGGCAAGCGAGGCGACACCGCCGAAGGTATTGCCATCTTCCAGAAGGTCGGCGGCATCCTTGGTTTCATAGGCGATCACACCGGCCAGCGCGCCGGGACCCGCATCGGCCGGGGCAAGGCCCGAACTGACCTGCACCTGTTTCAGCAGGTAAGGGTCGATCGGCACGTTGCCGGTGTGATGGAAGGCGCCCTTGTTCTGGCGCGCGCCGTCGATGGTGACGGCCAGGTTGCTTTCCTCGATCCCGTGCACCATCACCTTCTGCGCCACAACGGCACCGCCGGTGGCCAGGATTTCGGACTGGCCCGCGAAAAGTTCGTCAGCCGAGGCGGCGTTGCGTTCCGCCATTTCCTCTTCCGAGATGACGGTGTTGCCAAGCGCGTCCTGCGCGGCATCGCTTTCGACGCGGATGGTATCCAGTTGAACGACGTCCTGCGCCTGGACGAGCGGCGCGTAAAACGCCGCCCCCGCCAGCAGGATCGCCTTGCGAGAGAGTGTCATGTCCCATTCCCCAAATATCTAACGTTCATGCTTGCTGAACGCTCGAGGGGTGGGCGCATGGCTGGCTAACAGGGTTGGCGATATTTTACCTTAGTAAATTTGTCAATTTACCCGGCTAGACCACCACGTAAGGACGGCCTTGCAGCGTCTCGACCGTTGCAGATGTGCCGAACACATCGCGCAATAAGGCCTCGGTCACGATCTGGGCCGGCTGACCCTGCGCGGCGATGCGACCGTCTTTCAGCACGACTAGGCGGTCGGCGAACCCGGTGGCATAGTTGATGTCGTGCAGCACGATGACGACCGTCCGGCCATCGCGATCGGCCATGTCGCGCACCAGCCCCATCAGGTCACGCGCCGCCGCGATGTCGAGGTTGTTCAGCGGTTCATCCAGCAGCAGGTACGGCGTGTCCTGCGCATAGGCCATGGCGACGAAGGCGCGTTGCCTCTGCCCGCCCGAGATCTCGTCGAGGAACCGGTGGCGCAGGGCCAGAAGATCGAACCGGGTCAGCGCCTGTTCAACGTGGTCGCGATCGATCGCACCGGGACGGCCGCGATGCCAGGGATAGCGCCCGAATGACACCAGATCCGCAACGCTAAGCCGGGCCGACACATGGGTCGACTGCGCCATGACGGCGAGGGTCCGGGCAAGATCCCGGTCGCTGGTCCGGCCGACCTCCTGCCCGCCGACGGTGATGCGTCCGGCCTGGATCTTCTGCAGTCGCGCGATCAGGGACAGCAGGGTCGACTTGCCGGCCCCGTTCGGCCCGATCAAAGCCGTCACGCCCCCTTCGGGAAGAGTCAGATCGATGTCATGCAGGATCGGGCTGCCGCCGATGGCGTGGCTCAGGCCTTCGATGCGGATCATGCGGCTCTCCGTTTCAGCAGGAGGTAAAGGAACACCGCGCCGCCGATCAGCTCGATGACGACGGTCAGGGGCGTGGCCAGGTCCAGCAGACGCTCCATCACCAGCTGACCGCCGATCAGGATGATGCCGCCGATCAGCGCGGCGCAGGGCAGCAGGATGGCGTGGCGGTGCGTCGGTGTGACCATGTGGGCAAAGGCCGTCACGATCAGGCCGAAGAAACTGGCCGGTCCGAAACCGCCCGACGACAGCGGCCCGGCCAGCGACGTCGCCGCAGCCACCAGCAGACAGATCGTCAGCAGGGCCAGCCGGTGCAGAGACGCGGGGGGTTCGCCAAGGCCCGTCGCGGCCTCCTGCCCCAGGGACAGCACGTCAAGGCGGTGCCGCAGGTGCCAGGCAAGACCCGTGCCGACGATCACCGCCACGGCTGACACCGCCAGAAGCACGCCGTCGATCTGGGTGAACCGGGCAAAGGACAGCGACTGCACCGTCTGGAATTCATTCGGGTCGATCAGCCGCTGCAGAAATTCGGTGATCGCGCGGATCAGCAGGCCGATCACGATCCCGGTCAGCACAAGCCGCACCATGTCACCCCGCGCCAGCCGCATCAGCACGCCGAACAGCACCAGCCCAAGCGCCGTCATTGCCGTCAGGTTCAGCGCGAAAAGCACCCCGGGCGACAGGGCGGAAAACCCGACCGAGCCGAGCGTATGCACCAGGGCCGTCAGCACGAAGACATACAGGGCATCGAACCCCATCAGGGACGGCGTCAGGATCCGGTTGCCGGTGATCGTCTGGAACAGCACCGTGGCCACGGCGATCGCCACACCCACCAGCATCAGCGCGGCCAGTTTCGTCAGCCGGTAGGGCAGGATGAACGCGACCGGCCCCTTGAGGTCGATCAGGATATAGGCCGCCGCGCTTAGCGCCAGCAGGAGGGCCAGGGCGATCAGGCGTCTAGGCACGGGTCCGCCCCCGGTTCAGCATCACCACGAATGCCGTCGCCCCGATGACCGCGATCGTCGTGGCCACCGGCACTTCGTAGGGCGCGCGGATGACCCGGCCCAGGATGTCCGCCGCCAGCACCAGGATCGCCCCGGCCAGGGCGGTCAGCGGCAGGGCACGCCGCAGGTTGTCCCCGGCCAGACGCGCAACAAGATTGGGCACCACCAGCCCGACGAAGGGGATCGCACCAAGGGTCACCACGATCATCGCCGTCACGACGGAAATCGCCGCCACCGCCGCCGCCGTCACCAGCCCGACGTTCAACCCAAGGGCGCGGGCGGCGTCTTCGCCAAGGCTCAGCAGGCTCAGCCGGTCCGCGATCAGATAGGTCGCGCCCGAGGCCACAGCGCCGATCCACAGCAGTTCGTAGCGCCCCCGCAGCACGCCCGACAGCTCTCCGGTCAGCCAGGTGCCGAGAAACTGCATCATGTTGCCCTGGTAGGCCACGAAGGTCACGACCGCGCCGATCACGCCGCCATAGACAAGGGCAACCAGCGGCACCAGAAGCGGCTGGGTCGGCGGCAGGGGCCGGATCAGCGCCATCAGCCCAAGGCTGCCTGCCAACGCACAGAGCGCCGCAGCCGCCATCTTCACCCCAATCGCCGCACCCGGCAGCACCAGCGTGCACAGCAAAACGCCAAGCGCCGCGCTTTGCCCCGCGCCCGCAGTCATGGGTTCGATGAACCGGTTGCGCGCCAGCACCTGCATCACCTGCCCGGACATGGCCAGCCCGACCCCGGCCAGTACCGCCGCGACCGTGCGCGGCAGGCGGCTTTCCAGCATCAGCGCGCGTCCCTCGGGTGTCAGAAACAGATCGGCCAGCGACTGGTCCGCCGCCCCGATGGCCAGCGACAGAAGCCACAGACCGGACAGAAGGGCAGCGCCCGCGAGACGCACCTATCTGTCCCCGGCCAGACCTTCCGACACCTCGTCAATCGTCCGGTTCAGAGACTGAATTCCGCCGGTTGAGATATAGAGTTCAGCCGGGGAAAGATAGATGATGCGCCCCGCCTTGGCCGCGCGCGTGTCCTGAACCAGCGGCGTGTCCAGCGTGGCCCGCGCCGCCTGATCCCCGCCGCCGATGGCCGCCGCACGGTCCACGACCAGCAGCGTTTCAGGATCGGCCTCGGCGATGTATTCAAACGACACCGCCTCTCCGTGCCGGTTCTCGGCGATGCCCTGCACGGCCTGGCCGAACCCGACCTCGGTATGAAGCCAGCCAAAGCGGCTGTCGGGGCCGAAGACCGACAGCTTCGGCCCGTTGGTCATCAGGATCAGCGCGTCGCCCCCCGTCGACTCGACCCGCGCGCGCAGATCGGCCAGCTTCGCGTCCAGCGCGTCCGACAGGGCGGCCGCCTCATCGACCTTCCCCAGCATCTGTCCAAAGGCCTCAAGTCGCGCCTTGCCGTCGGCAAGGGCGTCCGTCCCGACGCTCATGTCCGCCACCGGGGCGATGCGCGACAGGGCATCGGCCATGGCGGCCGACCGGGGGCCGACGACGATGACATCAGGGGCCAGCGCGGCGATGGCCTCCATGTCCGGCTCGAAGAAGCTCCCCACTTTCGCGGCACCGGCGACCTGCGGCAGGTAATCGACATAAAGCGGCGCGACGACCCCGGTCGGAATCACCCCCAGGGCAGTGATCGTGTCGATGGCCGAGACATCCAGCGCAACGATGCGCTCGGGCCGGTTTTCCAGGGTCATGTCGCCGGTCGCGGTGGCGAAGGTGACCGGATCGGCCAGCACCGGCGCGGCCAGACCAAGGGACAGAAGACAGGCGGAAAACAGGCGGCGCGACAGCGGCATGAACGGACCTCGGGGTCATGTGTTTCTGGCTGACGCGACGGCGCTGGCTGGTCATCCGGTGCTTAACCTCTTGTCAAATATGGGTCAACAAAATACCTTAGTAAAAGAATCAGAAAGGAAGTTCCCGATGGTCACCGCCTCGACCAGGTTCGAAACGCCGAACGCGTCGAAATACCTTCAGTCCCTGTGCAAGCATTTCGCGCACAAGGTTTCCGTCAGCTACGACGCGGTCCAGGGCCGGGCGGATCTGCCGCCGGGTCCGGCGGTTCTGCAGGCCGACGACACCGGGCTGAACATCGAGGTCAGCGGCGCGGACGTGCAAAGCCTGATGCGCGCCAAGTTCATCATCGAGGATCACCTGCTGCGTTTTGCATTTCGCGAAGAACCGGAGGCCCTGCAATGGAGCGCGTAGTTCGAGAAGTCCGTCGGGATCCTGACCTGGCCCGGATCCCCCAGTATCGCGCCAAGGACCTGACCGGAGACGGAAAACAGGCTGAAATCGAATTGGACGGCAAGGTCTATTCCCTGCGGATCACCCGCGCCGGAAAGCTGATCCTGACCAAGTGATCGCGGTCAGTCGGGTGTCGCCCCCTTGCGGGCGCGGGGCCCCTTGGGGTCCCTTTCGATTCGGGCTGGCATCGGGCCGTGCTGCGTGACTAGGGTCGGGCAAAGGATGCCGGACCCAAGATGAGCCTAGCCCAAAGCAACCTCTGGACCCGTACCGCGCCCGATCTGGATCGTGGCGCCGATGCCCCGTCGCGCGACCGCTATGATCTGCTGGCCATCGGCGGCGGGTTCACCGGCTTGTCGGCGGCGCTCCATGCCGCGCGGGCCGGGGCGTCGGTGCTGGTGGTCGAGGCGCGCCAGATCGGGTTCGGCGGGTCGGGACGCAACGTCGGTCTTGTGAACGCGGGTCTGTGGTTGCCGCCGGGCGCGGTGGCGGACCGGCTGGGCGCGGATCGGGCCGCGCGGCTGACCGGGGCGCTGGCCGACGGCCCGGCGCTGGTCTTCGATCTGATCGAGACGCTGCAGATCCCCTGTGACGCCGTCCGGCAAGGCACCCTGCATTGCGCCCATTCCGCCGCCGGGATGCAGGCGCTGGCGGATCGGCACCGGCAGCTGATCGCAAGCGGCGCGCCCGTCACCTTGCTCGAGGCCGGTGCGGCGCGCGCACGGGTCGGGTCGGATGCCGTCCATGGCGCGCTGTTCGATCCGCGTGCCGGCACCATCCAGCCGCTCGCCTATGCCCGGGGACTGGCCCGCGCCGCCCGGTCCGCCGGGGCCGAGATCGTGGAAGGCCTGCGGGCCGAAGATGTCGCCCATACAGGCACGAACTGGCGGATCAGGGTCGAAGATCGCGTGATCGAAGGCGCGGCGCTGATCGAGGCGACGAACGGCTACACCACCATGCCGTACCGGTTCGCGCCACTGTCTTTTTTCCAGATGGCGACCGATCCATTGCCCGCCGATCTGGCCGCGACGATCCTGCCGGGGGGCGAAGGGTGCTGGGACACGGCGCTGGTCATGACCTCGTTCCGGCGCGATGCCGAGGGGCGGATGATCGTCGGCGCGATCGGGTCCTTGGATCACGCGCTGTCCGGCCTCCATCGCCTGTGGGCGCAGCGCAAGATGGCGCGGCTTTTCCCGCAGCTGACCGGTGTGCCGCTGCGCCACGGCTGGTGCGGCACCATCGCCAACACGGCCGACCACCTGCCCCGGATCCTGCGGCTGGGCCCGAACGGATATGCCGCCTTTGGCTATTCCGGGCGCGGCATCGGCACCGGCACCGTCTTTGGCAAGGCGCTGGCGGATTGCGTGCTGGGCGGCGGCGAGTCGCGCCTGCCGCTGGACCCCGTCGATAACCACCGCGATCCCGCGACCCGGCTGCGCGGGCTGTGGTACGAGGCGGGCGCCCTGGCCGCCCATGCCGCCGGGGCAATGCGGCCCTTGCCCCGGCTGGCCTAGACTGTCGCTGCGCCCCGGCGTTAGGGTCGCGTCAAAGCCCCCTTGGGCCCCAGACAGACCCCAGACAGACCCCAGACAGACGGAGCAACCATGACCCTTGCCGACCTGACCCGCGACACGATGACCGCCTGCGGCGTGACCAGCGACCTTGCCCATTCCGGCGGGATGGAGGTGGTCTCTCCGGTCACCGGAAAGGTCGTGGCGACGCTGGCGACCGACGACGCCAAGGCGACCGAAGCCGCCATCGCCCGCGCCCGCACCGCGTTCAAGGCGTGGCGGATGGTGCCCGCACCGCGCCGGGGCGAACTGGTCCGGCTGTTTGCCGAAGAGCTGCGCAAGTCGAAGGAAGACCTGGGCCGGATGGTCAGCATCGAGGCGGGCAAGTCCCCCTCCGAAGGGCTGGGCGAAGTGCAGGAGATGATCGACATCTGCGATTTTGCCGTCGGCCTGTCGCGGCAGCTTTATGGCCTGACCATCGCCACGGAACGCCCCGGCCACCGGATGATGGAAACCTGGCACCCGCTTGGCGTCGTCGGCATCATCACCGCCTTCAACTTCCCCTGCGCGCCCTGGTGCTGGAATTCGGCGCTGGCGCTTGTCTGCGGCGACCCGGTGATCTGGAAACCGTCGGAAAAGACGCCGCTGACCGCGCTGGCCTGCCAGGCGGTGCTGGACCGCGCACTGGCCCGCTTTGGGGACGCACCCGAGGGACTGAGCCAGGTTCTGGTCGGCGGGCCTGATGTGGGCGCGGCGCTTGTGGACAGCGAAGATGTGGCCCTGATCAGCGCAACAGGGTCGACCCGCATGGGCCGCATCGTCGGACCAAAGGTCGCGGCGCGGTTCGGCAAGTGCATTCTTGAACTGGGCGGGAACAACGCGGGTATCGTCTGCCCGTCCGCCGATCTGGACATGGCGCTGCGGGCGATTGCCTTCGGGGCCATGGGCACCGCCGGGCAGCGCTGTACCACCATGCGGCGGCTTTTCGTGCATGCGGACGTCTACGACCAGATCGTGCCCGCGCTGAAAAAGGCCTATGCCAGCGTCACAGTCGGCAACCCGCTCGAATCGGACGCACTGGTCGGGCCGCTGATTGACAAGGCGGCGTTCGACGGCATGGGCGCGGCGCTCGACGAAGCCAGGGCGCTTGGCGGTACCGTGCAGGGCGGCGAACGGGCCGAGGTCGCGGGCGACGGGTATTACGCCCACCCGGCGATCGTCGAGATGCCGGTGCACGACGGCCCGGTGCTGCGCGAAACCTTTGCGCCGATCCTCTACGTGATGAAATACACCGATTTCGACACTGTTCTGGACGATCACAACGCGGTCGGGGGCGGGCTGTCGTCGTCGATCTTCACCACCGACCTGCGGGAGATGGAGACATTCCTTTCGGCACGCGGATCGGACTGCGGCATCGCCAACGTGAACATCGGCACGAGCGGAGCCGAGATCGGCGGAGCCTTTGGCGGGGAAAAGGAAACCGGCGGCGGGCGTGAATCCGGGTCCGACGCCTGGCGCGCCTACATGCGTCGCGCAACCAACACGATCAACTATTCCAAGGAACTGCCCCTCGCCCAGGGCGTGGTCTTTGATATCTGAGGCACTGACATGAGCTTTGACCAAGACCTCGAGGACCGGCTGGTCCGCTATTGCGCCGTCGACACCCAGTCGGACGCCGACAGCCCGACCGCGCCCTCGACCACGATCCAGTACGACCTGCTGCGGATGCTCGAGTCCGAACTGACCGACATGGGCGCGCAGGATGTGACCCTGACCGACTACGGCGTCGTGCTGGCCACCATCCCCGGCACCGCGCCGGGGCCGACCATCGGGTTTCTTGCCCATGTGGACACCGCACCGCAGTTCAACGCGACAGGTGTGAAGCCGCGGGTGATCCGCGGCTACAACGGCGGGGATATCACCTATCCGGATAACGCCGACCTGGTGCTGTCACCGGAAAATTCGCCTTATCTAGGGTCGAAACAGGGGCATGACATCGTCACGGCCTCGGGTCTGACCCTGCTGGGGGCGGACGACAAGGCGGGCGTCGCGATCATCATGACCGCGATGCAGCACCTGCTGGACAACCCGGATATTGCGCATGGGCCGGTGCGGGTCGCCTTCACCCCTGACGAGGAGATCGGGCGCGGGGTCGGGCCGCAACTGCCCAAGGATCTGGCGGCGGATTTCGCCTATACCTTCGACGGCGGCAAGGTTGGCGAGATCGAGTATGAAAGCTTCTCGGCCGATGGTGCAGAGATCATCGTCAAGGGCGTGTCGATCCATCCGGGCTACGCCAAGGGCAAGCTGGTGAACGCGATCCACCTGGCCTCCAAGATCATCGACATGCTGCCGCAACAGTCGATGGTGCCTGAACTGACCGGCGACCGCGACGGGTTCATCCATGCCACCGACATGGAGGGCGGGTCGTCGCAGATGCGGATCAAGTTGATCCTGCGCGATTTCGAACTGGAGGGGCTGGAGCAGAAGGGCGAGATCGTCCGCAAGGTCTGCGAAGCCGTGCAGGCGACCGAGCCCCGGGCCGAGATCACCTGCACCATCACGCCGCAATACCGCAACATGCGCTACTGGCTTGAGACGGACATGACGCCGGTCGATCTGGCACGGGATGCCGCAAAATCGCTTGGGTTAGAGCCTGTGTCCGTGCCCATTCGCGGCGGTACCGACGGGTCGCGCCTGACCGAAATGGGGGTGCCGACGCCGAACCTGTTCACGGGCATGCAGATGATCCACGGGCCACTGGAATGGGTGTCGGTTCAGGACATGGCCAAGGCCACCGACCTGTGCCTTGCCGTGGTGAAACGCGCCGCTAGCTAAACCATCGACTGCGGCAGCACCCATGGACCGCCGCCGGGGGGCGGCGTGTTTACCCGCACCGGGCAGTTGTAGCAGATCGACAGGTCGTGGTCGTTCAGCACCTCCTTCGGGGGGCCGCTGCGCTGCAGTTGCCCTTCGTAGAGCAGGCTGACACGATCCGCGAACATCGCCGTCAGGTTCAGGTCGTGCATCACCGCGATCACGCCTCCGCCCCCACGGGCATAATCCTGCGCCAGCCGCATGATCGTCAGCTGATGCCGGATATCGAGCGCCGAGACCGGTTCGTCCAACATCAGCCAGCGCGGCTGCCCGTCCAGCACCGGCTGCCAGATCTGCACCAGCACCCGCGCCAGTTGCGCCCTTTGCCGTTCGCCGCCCGACAGCTCCTGCACCATGCGGGATCCGTAGCCTTCCAGCCCGACCTTGGCGATGGCGGCCATGACGATGCGGTCGCCTTCGCCCGGATCGGCCGAGGCAAGGCCCGCCGTCAGCCCAAGGCGCACCAGTTCAAGCACGTTGAACGGGAAGGCGATGCTGCCCGACTGCGGCAGCACGGCACGGTGCAGGGCACGGTCGCGGGGGTGCATCCGGTCGGCGTCCTGCCCGTTGATCGTCACGGTGCCGCTGTGCGCGATCTCTCCGGACAGGGTGCGCAGCAGGGTGGTCTTGCCCGACCCGTTCGGGCCGACGATGGCCGTGACCTCTCCGGCCTCTGCGGTAAAGCTCACGTCGCGCAGGACGGTGCGCGCGCCATAGGAAACGGTGAGGCCCTTGGCCCGGTACTGCATGTCAGATGTCCAGAATGTGGCGGTTTTTCAGCAGGATCCACAGGAAGAACGGCCCACCCATGGTGGCGGTGACGATCCCGATGGGAAGTTCGGCCGGGGCGACGACGGTGCGGCTGATCATGTCGGCGGCCAACAGGATGATCGCGCCGAGGATCGCGCAATTGGGCAGCAGGTTGCGGTGTTCCGGCCCCTGCAGCAGACGCAGGACATGGGGCACGACGATGCCCACGAACCCGATGCCGCCGGTGATCGCGACCGAGGCCCCGACCGACAGCGCCACCGACAGGATCGCCAGCCGCTTCATCAGCTGCGTGTCGATGCCAAGGTGCGCGGCCACGGATTCACCCAAGGCCAGCGCATCCAGGGCGCGGGCAAGGACGGGCGCGGCGATCAGGCCAAGGGCGATCACCGGACCGGCGGTCAGCAATTTCATCCAGGTGGCCCCCGCGACCGAACCCATGCCCCAGAAGGTCAGGTCGCGCAGCTGGTCGTCGGTGGCGCGGTAGACGATGAACCCCGTCAGCGCGCCGGTCAGGGCGCCAAGTGCAATCCCCGCCAAAAGCATGGTCGCGACCGAGGTGCGCCCGCCGCGCGTCGCGATGGCATAGAGGATCAGGGTCGAGGCCCAGCCGCCAAGGAAGGCCGCAAACGGCACAAGGTAGGCGCCGACCACCGACAGCACCGCCACGGGCAGGAAGCCGCCCAGAACGATCGCCGCCACCGCGCCGAAGCCCGCCCCGGCCGAGACGCCGACAAGGCCCGGATCGGCCAGCGGATTGCGGAAGAGGCCCTGCATCACTGCGCCCGATACCGCGAGCGCCGCGCCGACCAGTACGGCGGTCAGAACCCGGGGCATCCGGATGTCCCAGATGATCGTGGTGTCGCGTAAAGACGCCTCGGCCAGCCCAAACTTCGACCCTAACGCGGCCAGAACCTGCGTGTCGCCCGCCGCACCCCAGCCAAGGCCCAGCAGTAACATCAGGATCAGCAGCGCGATCAGCCCGAAGCGCAGGGCGGCGGCGCGGCCCCGGCGATCGCCCGTCAGCCCCGGCTGATCGTCCATCTGCGCCACCGCCACCACGTCACTGCACCGCCGCGGTGAAGGCGGTGTTCAGATCCCGCGCGAACTGTGCCGTGCGGGGGCCGAAGCCAAGCGCGGCGCCGGGGACATGCACCAGCGCATTAGCCTCCCCGGCCGGGGTTTGCGTGATCGCCGGAAGCGCCATGACCCCTTCACGACGGCTGTCATGTTCGGCGTTGCCGGTCGGGGCCATCATGACGATGACCTCGGGTGCGGCGGCGATGATCGCCTCGTCCGACACGATCTTGTAGCCCTGGAACGCCTCGGCCATGACGTTGACGCCACCGGACAGCGCGATGATGCCATCCGCACCGGTGCCCGCGCCCGCGACGTTCAGACGGCCACCCTGATTGGACAGGACGAACATGACCCGGGGTTGCGGCCCGGCGGCGATATCATCCGCCAGCGCGGCGAAATCGGCCTCGGCCTGCCGGGCGAGCGCCTCACCCTCGGGCCTGAGCCCAAGGGCCGAGCCGACCGTGCGCATGGCGGCGATCACAGCCTCGGACGAAAACCCGTCGTGGACCTCGACCAGCGGGATCGCGGCGGCGCGCAGCTGGTCCAGCACCTCGACCGGGCCGGCGGTGTCGCGGGTGACGATCAGGTCGGGGTTCACCGACAGCACGCCCTCGGCCGAGAGCTGGCGCATGTAGCCGACGTCGGGCAGATCGTTCACCGCCTCGGGGAATTGCGAGGTCGTGTCGCGGGCGATCACCCGATCCCCGGCACCAAGCGCAAAGATCAGTTCCGTCACCGGCCCGCCGACCGACACGATGCGGCGGGCGTCGGGATAGGGCTGCGCCGACGCGAGGCCGGGCAACACCAAAAGTGCGAGGACAAGGCGGATCATTCGGCGGCCTCCTGCACGCGCGGCAGCGCATCAAGGATGCCGTGCCACCGATCAAGCGTGTCGTCTTCGCCTTCACGCTGGCCGTAGCATTGGAAGATCAGCCCGCCCTCGGCGTCGAAACATTCCAGCGAAATGGCCGGACCGCGCTTGGTCGGTTTGTCGACGACATAGGCCTCGGCGATGTGGTCGCCGCGCAGGTGCAGGTTGAAGCGCGGATCCAGCACGTTGAGCCATGGACCCATGGGCTTGACCGTCTCGAACGTGCCCCAGTGGATCTGGATGTGGCCGCGATTGCCGACGAACAGGACCACCTTCTGGCCGGTGTCGCGGATCGCCTCCATCCAGCCTTCGACACAGGCGGGATCGACGCGGCGGACAAAGGGCGCGCCCGCCAGCCGGTAGGCACCAAGGCGGTTCATGCCAAGGCGCGCGCAGATGCGGTTGAACTGGTGGGTGTCGGTCATCTTCTGCCATTCGGTCACCAGCTGATCGCGCTTGTCGGCCGGGGCCCTGGCGACTTCGGTCGGGATGGCGGGATCGGGGGTGATGGCGTCGGACGGGTCGTCAAGGCGCAGGCGGTCGACCAGCGGGACCCAGGCCTCGGCGTTCGAGGTGTCGCGCAGGTAGATCTTCTGCAGCGCCTCGCCGGTGGTGTCGAAGAACTGCAGCGACCGGCGGGTGCCGTGATCGCCGTCCGCCTCGACCGCGAAACCGTAGGCCCAGTGCTTGGGGAAGATGCGCGTATCGATCTCGGACCCCAGGACCATCGCGGCGTGCGGACCCGAGCGGTATTCGCCAAAGGTGCCGACACGTTCATGGACCACGGAATTGTTGCGGGTCAGGGACATGACCTCGCCCAGATCGGACACGGCGGGCATGACATCATCCGGGTGATGCTTGATCCGGGTGGCGCGGAAGGCACCGGTCTGCCCGACATGGGCGGCGACCAGCGCGGCTTCGCTGACACCAAGGCTGGCGGCCAGATCGCGGTCGCGCAGGGTGGCGTCGGCCTTTGCGGCGCGAAGATCCTGGGGGCTGTGGGACATCTTATCCTCATCATGCTGAAGCTTGGGAAAACCGGGGGCGATCCGTGCCGCCCCCGGGTCGTCGTGGGGGTGGATCAGAAGACCTTGGCCACCGAGATCTTGAAGGTGCGGCCCGGGGCGGGGCGGCTGGACAGGTAGGGGGTATAATCCGCGTCGAACAGGTTCTCGACGCCCGCGCGGATCTGCACGCCTTCCAGCGGACCGGAATTGGGGATGTAGGCCCCGGCCAGCGACCAGGTGGTGAAGGCCGGCGTGGTGATCGACCCGCCGCCGTTCATCGGGTGCTGGACATTGCGGCTGGTGGCCCAGTCGTGGCGCATTTCGACCGACAGGTCGAGCTGGTCATCCATGAACCGCTTGCCAAGCGTCACCTGCAGCGAATCCGCCGGGGCGTTGTTGAACCAGCTGCCGTCGCCCCATTTGGCCCGCATTTGCGATGCGTTCACGTCGACGTAGAAGGCCGGGCTGGCGTAGGACAGTTCGACCTCGACGCCCTTCAGGTCGATGCGATCCGCCGCGGCCGAGTTGAAGTTGGAGTAGGTCGTGTTGTTCCAGATCTCGGTCTGGAAGCCGGTGACCTTGAACGACAGGTTGTCCTCGGAAGTGATGACATCGTTGGCATCGAACGACAGGCCCAGTTCGTAGGTCAGTGCTTTTTCCGTCGTGACCATGTTGGTGGCCGAGGTCAGGTCATCGATGATCGGCAGGCTGGTGTTGTAGGCCACCGTCCCGAAGGCCGCCCATTCGGGCGTGAAGGCATAGCGCGCCGACAGCGCCCCCGCCCAATCCGACGCCTTGTAGCTGGTGCCATCGGCCGGGGTCGCATTGCCCTTGGACGTGATCTTCTGGGTTTCCCAACGCAGCTGCGGGGTCAGGGTCAGCGCCCCCAGGTCAACCTCGTCCGTCAGGTACAGGGCCAGGTATTCGTCCGTCCCGCCGGGGGTGGAGCCTGCGTTCTGCCCGGTGTGGCTGATCGAACTACGCTCGCGCTTGCCGACCTCGACCCCCGCCAGAAGGCTGTGCTGTGCGGCCCCGGTGCTGAATTCGGACTGGTTTTCAAGGATGAAGGCCAGCCGTTCGGTCCGGTTGTCGGCATTGTAGATGGTCGATGAGGTCGTTCCCGACAGGTTCTCGATCAGCTCGTCGGAATAGACCAGCTTGGCCGTCAGGTTGATCAGCGGATTGTCCGACGGGGTGTAGTCCATCGCCAGGTAGGCGGTGACATCGGTGATATCCGCATCCACCCGCACGCCAAACAGCGACCCGATAAAATCATAGCTGACATCGCGCAGTGCGATGTTGTTGCGCGCGTAAGACGCGGTGAACGACAGGTCTTCGGTGACCCTGTACTTCGCCTTGACCAGGTAGGACGGCAGCTTGAACCCCGTGTCCGCCTGCACCACGCCATTGGCGTCCTCGTAGTCGTCCGATTTCCGGTATCCGTAGAAGGCCAGCACATCCAGCCTGTCATCTGGCCGCCACGCGAGGATCGAGGTCGACACGGCCCCGTTGCCGTTGCTTTCGAAGGCCAGCTTCTGGCGGAAGGCGAAGGTGTCGTCGCCTTGCAGGAAATCCGCCGCGTCCTTGGTGACCGCTTCGACCGTGCCGCCGATCGCGCCCGACGAAAAGCGGAAGCTTTCGCCGGGGCCGCGGATCACCTTGACCTCCTTGAAAAGCTCGGGCTCGACCGTCAGCAGGCTGCCCTGGCGGTATAGCTCCTCCTGCCCCTTGGCGACGCCGTCGACGACGACGTTGACCTTGGTGTTGGATCCGTAGGTGCCCGCGTCGGCCCCCAGACCCCGGATGTTGATCGACGATCCCTGCGGCGTCGCGGCGTTCGACAGGGTCACGCCCGGCACGGTGCCCATCAGTTCGGCCAGCGTCGCGGCCTGCCGCGCGTCAAGCTCTTCCTGGTTCAGGGTGGTTTCAGAGGTCGCCGTGTCGGTCGACACGTTGCGCATGCTTTCCACGGCGATCGTATCAAGCACGACCTGTTGGGAAAATGCAGGAAGGGGCACGGCGAGCGGCACCAGAAGGCTGGCACCCGCCATAAGCTGGGAGCGTGTCATAGTCTCGTTCCAATCAGAGGGATTATCTTGCTGGCACGAGATGCGATGCTGGCTTTGGCGACCGGCTACCAATCCATAGTAAAAGAGTCAAGATTGCTAAGAAAGTCTATCACGGCTGTCTGTGCATAAATATCCGCGATCGGCGCTGGTATATCCTAATCGAAAGTCTAGGTGGATACAGGTACAGCCACAGCCGACCTGATCGTGCGGATCAACGACCGGTCGGCCCAAATCCCGTTACGGACCACGTGACGCGCACTGCAAGGACGTCTCGATATAAACCTTTGGTATAGTAGAATAATTGAATTCGCTGCGTCAGGGACGATATATCGTTCTGTGCGATCACAAGGTTTGATCGATCCGCGCCAAACCTGTACACAGCATATTGATTATGTCCGAAGGACCAAGACACGGGACTGAAATTATTGATCGATTCCGGTAATCTGCGCACCCGATTGCGTTCGGATCTGACCGAGGTGCACGCCACCCTCGACAGTCAGATCTCTGCGTTCGACCTGCGCACGCGGACCGGGTTTGCCTCTTTCCTGCGCATCCAGCATGGGGGGTTGTCGGCGCTGCACCACGCGGGCGCCGGAGATCTGACCCGTGACGCCATCGCCGATCTGCAGGACCGCGCGCGCCTTGATCTTCTGACGCTTGGCGTTCCGCCCCTGAGCCATGCCGAAACGCTGCCCGACGACCTGCATCCGCTGGCGGTCGATTACGTGATCGCGGGGTCGCGCCTTGGATCGCAACTGCTGCACAAGCGCTGGCTGTCCTCGGACGACACGGCCGTGCGGGCGGCCTCGGCCTATTTCTCGGCGCCCGGGCATATCGACCTGTGGAAAGCCTTTTGTGGCCGCGCCGCCGCCCTGCCTGCCGAAGGGCCCGAGAGTGACCGTATCCTGCGCCATGCCGCAGCCGTTTTCGCCTTGTTTGGTCATCACGCAGCCGCCGAAACGCAAGAAAGGGCCCTGCCCCATGTCTGACGCGCCCTCCCAGGTGCCCGACCAAGCCGTCGATCTGACCACATGTGATCGTGAACCGATCCATATCCCGGGTCGGATCCAACATTACGGCTGTCTTCTGGCCGTGTCGTCCGACTGGATCATCGCCCATGCGTCGGAAAACTGCGGTGCGATTCTGGGGGTCGAGGCCACGGATACCATCGGTGTGCCCTTCGTCGACTTCTTCAGCCGCGATGTCGTGCACTACCTGCGGTCCCGCCTGCAGATCCTGGCCCGTGATACCGGCAACGCCCGGATCTATGCCTATGACCTGTTCGGCGACGGGCGCCTGTTCGACATCTCGGTCCACAATACCGGCCGGTTCCTGATCTTCGAATTCGAACCTCGCCTCGGCGGCGCCGAGATGCGGGACGACACCGCCATCGTGCAGGCCCTGATCGCCCGGGTGCAACGCCATTCCACGCTTGAAAAGATGACAACCGAAGCCGCCCGCAGCCTGAAGGCGCTGACCGGCATCGACCGGGTGATGGTCTACCGGTTCGAACCCGACGACACGGGCACCGTCATCGCCGAGGCGACCGAGCCGAACATGGAGGCCTATCTTGGCCTGCGGTATCCGGCAAGCGACATCCCCAAGCAGGCCCGCGCGCTGTATGTGCGCAACGTCCTGCGGATCATTCCGGACGTGCAGGCCGAAACCTTCGCCATCCATCCGACCCTTGGCCCTGAAGGCCAACCGCTCGACCTGTCATTGGCGGTGACGAGGGCCGTGTCGCCGATCCATCTGGAATACCTGCGCAACATGGGCGTGGGTGCGTCGATGTCGGTGTCGATCCTGCGCAAGGGCAAGCTGTGGGGGCTGTTCGCCTGCCACCATCGCACCGCCTTCCACATGGATTTCCAGAAGCGCAGCGCGATCGAACTGTTCGTGCAGCTGTTCAACTATGAACTGGCCCGGCTGGAAACCGATCAGGAACTGGAAGAGGTCAACAAGGCCCGCGACATGCACGATCGCATGATGCAGCAGATCTCGGACGAGCGGTCGCTGGTCGACAGCTTCGACACCGTCGCAGACGAACTGGAACAGGTGATCGCCTATGACGGGATCGCCGTCTATTCCAATGGCTTCTACCGGGCCCGGGGGTCGACCCCGACGGCCGAGGAATTCCTTGGGCTGGCCCGGTTTCTCAACACCACCCAGACCGCGCAGATCTATGCCACCGACCGACTGGGCGACCGGTATCCCGCGGCCGAGGACTTTGCCGATCGCGCGGCCGGTTTGCTGGTTCTGCCGATTTCGCGCACGCCGCGCGATTACATCGTGCTGTTCCGGCGCGAAGTGGCACAGTCGGTCACCTGGGCAGGCAATCCGGACAAGCCGGTCACGCCCGGACCGAATGGTCTTCGCCTGACCCCGCGCAAAAGCTTTGACGCCTGGCGCGAAGTCGTGCGTGGCAGCTGCGTCGCCTGGCGCTCTGGCGAATTGCGCGCGGCCGAGGCGCTGCGGGTCACCCTGCTTGAAGTGGTGCTGAAGCTGACCGACGAATCGAGCGCGAACAGCCGCCGCGCCCAGGAACAGCAGGAACTTCTGATCGCCGAGCTGAACCACCGCGTGCGCAATATCCTGAACCTCATCCGGGGTCTGGTGTCGCAAAGCCGGGCCGGTGCGGACAGTATCCTGGCCTATGGCCAGCTTCTTGATGCGCGGATCCACGCTCTGGCCCGGGCCCATGACCAGTTGACCGAACGGTCCTGGAACTGGGTGTCGCTGTCCGACCTGATCGACAACGAGGTCCGGGCTTTCCTGGCGGGCAAGGCCGATCGTGTGAAGGTGTCGGGCGACAAGCTTGACCTGTCCCCGACCGCCTTCACCACGCTGGCCCTGGTGATCCACGAATTGGTGACCAATTCGGCCAAGTACGGCGCGCTGAACGACAGTCGCGGCAGTGTCGAGATCTCGATGCGTCTGGCCGCGGACGGCACCGCCTATCTTTCGTGGCGCGAACGAAACGGGCCGCCGGTTCAGGCGCCGACCCGCCGTGGCTTCGGCACGACGATCATCGAACGGTCGATCCCGTTCGAACTGAAGGGCACAGCCGAATTGCACTACAAGGCCTCGGGTCTCGAGGCCGACTTCATGATCCCGGCAATCCACGTCCAGGCGGGCACCGTCGACCCCGCCGCCCCGAAAGAGGTGGTCCAGAAGAAGGGGTCCGTCCGGATCGAGGGCGCGGCGATGGTCCTTGAGGACAACATGATCATCGCCATGGATGCCAGCGACATCCTGAGCGACATGGGCTGCAGCACCGTCCACCCCGTCAGCCGCGTCTCGGAGGCGCTGCGTCTTCTCGAGGCCGAGGAGATCGCCTTTGCGCTTCTCGACGTGAACCTGGGCGACGAGACCTCGCTGGACGTGGCGCGACTGTGCAAGGATCGCGGTATCCGCGCGGTGCTGGCCACCGGTTACGGCGGCAACGGCGACCTGCTGGACGGCTTCCCGGACTTCCCGGTGCTGCGCAAGCCCTACACGGCCGAAACGCTGGCGGCCATTCTGTCCGAAGACAACGCCGACCAGGACTGACCCCGCACACCTGCGGGGTATGTCTGGTACGGGTATGATGTCAGAACGTGGTGCTTCTATGGGTCAAAGCACTGCCGTTATCCGTGTCGTCGCATGGGCACGGCTGCAGGCGGTCGGGTCCATCCAGCAACCGTGCAAGACCCCGACAGACGGCGTGCTAACCGAAACAGCTTTGACGGTCTCCGAAGGACCCGGCTGCGTGTGATTTCTGTTGGGATGTCGATCACTTTCCCGGGGAAAGTATCGTGGTGCCGCTGAAGGGACTCGAACCCCCGACCCCATCATTACGAATGACGTGCTCTACCAGCTGAGCTACAGCGGCCCCGTGACGCGGGGCTATAGCACCGCGTCACGCCTAGGGAAAGACCTATTCTTTGGGCTTTTCCGCATCTTCCGCAGGCGATGCATTCGCGGCACCGGCGGGGGGTTCGTCGGGAATGACAAGCGCCTCTTCCGGTTCGTCGACCGGCTCTGGCGTCGTCGCCATGGGGGCGGTCGATCGCTTGTCCTCGATCTCTCCGACAATGAGCGGCAGCATCGAGGTGCCGACCGGGCTTTGGTAATCCGTTGCAGGCCCTTCCTTCCAGGCCAGGCTGTCGAAGGCACCGCAGTTGTCGCAGACCGGGGTCCAGTGGCCGTGGATCTGATGACAGTTCTCACAGGTCCACTGCGGACCGCGCGGGGCGGTGACGGCGCGGGCCAGCCAGCCCTTCACGATCGCATCGGGGGCCCCTTCGCCCCGCTCGATCGCCGCCATGATGGTCAGGGTCCGGGCGTCGGGGCTTTCGGTCGCCAGGTTGCCCATGGCGCGGCGCGCGGCGGGGAAATCTTCGGCGGCGATGTTGAGCTCGGCCATCAGCAGGCGGGATTCGCGGTGGTTCGGCACCGGCTTTACCAGCTTTTCGAACCGCTTGAGCCGGTCGGTCGCGGATTCCTCGGGTTCGATCCGGGCGAATGCGGCGGCGAGGTCCGGATGCGGAGAGGCCTCCCAGGCTTTCTTCAGGACGCGGGCCGCGTTGCGCTTCTGGTCCTTGGCGGTATAGCCGTCGGCCGCCATGACGGCTGCCGGGATCAGGTCGGGCGACAGCTTGTTCGCCTCGATCGCGGCCTCGCGGGATTCGATACTGGCGTCTTCGTCGAAGACACCCTTGGCCTCGGATAGCGCCAGAACGGCGTCACGGCGGCGGTGCACGTCGCGCGGCAGGCTGCCATGGCGCAGCTTGGCCTTGAGCGTCGCGCGCGCGCCTTTCCAGTCGCCCTTCTGGGCCTGAAGTCGCAGCAGGGTGTCCTGCACCTCTTCATGCCCGGGCTTCAGGGCAAAAGCCTTTTCCGCAAGGGCGAAGGCGGTTTCGGTGTCCCCTTCGGCCAGCTTCTTCTGCATGATGCCGCGCACGCCGACAAAGCGCGTCTTGTCGTTGGACAGCAGCTTGCGATAGGCGTCCTCGGCCTTGGCGCGATCCCCGACCTGTTCGGCGGCCTGCGCGGTCAGCAGGGTCGTCAGTTCGGGCCGGTCAAGGTACCGTTCCGCCTTGGCAGCCTTTGACATCGCCTTGCGGCCTTCGCCCGAGGCCAGGGCCATCATGCCCTCGCTCAGCGCATCGAACCCCTTGCGTTCGCGGTTGCGGTCGAAATAGCGCGACAGGGCCGTTTCGTCGCCGTTGATGAACCGCAGCAGCGCGACCAGCAGGCCCAGCAGCTTGAGGAACAGCCAGATGCCGACGACCAGCAGGATCGCGGCGATCACCGCCTTGATGGGGGACAGGTTGATTTCCACCCCCGCCATGGCGATGCGGACCCCGCCCTCCATGTCGAGCAGGTAGGAGGCACCAAGCGTTGCGGCCGCCACCAGCGCGACGAAAACCAGGATCTTGACGAGGGACCAGAGCATCGGCGGCGTTCCTTAGTTCGAATTCAGTTCAGCCATCAGGGCACGTGCGGCCTCGACGGTGGTCAGACGGGTTTCGGCGTCGGCGGCCCAGGCGGAAAGCTCGGACTGCGCTTCGGGCGGCAGGGTGCCGATTTCCGTCAGCGCGGTCGAAAGATCGCCATCGGCCACGGCGGCCTCGGCACGGGACAGCACGGCATCGGGATCGTCCCCGGCCTTGGGTTCCAGTGACCGGATCCCCAGTTGCGTGCGGAAGAAATCGCCCACGCTTTCGTTGCCGGCACCCCGGGTCCGGGCCAGCGCGGCGCGCGCGGCGGCGGGGAATTCGGCGCGCAGTTCGGCGAGGGTCGGGATCCCGTCGGCATTGGCTTCAAGCGCCTCGGGCACCTGCTGGCCGGTGGCCCGCAGCGACTCGAGCGGGTCGGAATAGCCTTCGCCACTGTCGAAGGCCGCCATGATCGCGGTAAGCGCGGCGCGCGCTTCGGTCCGGGCGGTCTGGGCATCGGCGTCGGCCTGCATGGTCTGCGCATTGGCGACCATCTGTTCGACCTCGGCCCGCTGTGCGCGCATGGCATCCTGCAGGCGGGCCAGTTCTTCCTCATAGGCCTCGACCGCCTCTTGCGACACGGCGTTGTCCAGGGGCGCCCGGGCCAGTTCGGCCATCTGGCCGTCCATCTCGTCCAGCCGTGTCGTCAGCGCATCCACTCGACCGCTAAGGTCAGAGAGGGCGGCGGTGTTGGATTCGGCGCTGCCTTCCAGGGCCGACAGATCGACCGGCGCGGGCTGGGTGTCGCGCAGATCGGCAATCGCCTGATCCTGTGCGTCGATGCGGGTGCCATAATCCTGTCCGCCAGCCTGATAATAGGCGATGCCATAGCCGATGGCACCGGCGACGATGCCGCCCAGAACCATGGGAACGAAGCCGCCGCTGCGCCTGACCTCGACCACGCTAGGCGGGGGCGGGGCGGCAGGACCATCCGTGCCCCGGCTGTCGTCGTGGGTGGTTTGCTGTTCGGGCGCGGTCTCTTCGACGATCACGCCTTCGACCGATTCCACGGTATCATCGCCCGAGGTGGCCTGCAGCGTATCCGCCTGATCCGTCAGCGTGTCAGAGGCGTCGAGGCTGTCTTCCTCGGGCTTGCTGGCTTCGGGTTCGGGCAGTTCGATGCTGTCTTCGTCGGCGGCGGCCGGAATGCTGTCGGCGGGACCCGAGGCAATGGTTTCAGCGGCTTCGGCCGTGTCGGAAAGGGAGTCATCCCCGGATGTGGCAGCGACCGTATCCTTCGGGTCCACCGCAGGCGTTTCGTCAGAGGAGGTCTGAGATTTCTTCCTTGGGGCCACGAATAAGTCCTTTCGAATCCCTGCTTTTCAAATGCAGCAACGATAACTTAGTGCGGTGACCCCATCCCCTCAACCCGCCGCAGGGTCGCAAGCACCGCACGGATCATCGCGGTGGCGTCGGGCGTGTCTGCAATGATCTTCTTTTCAGCACCCAGGGGGGCGGCGGCGCGGGCGATTGCCGTGCTCATTGCGACCAGATGAAGCGGCGCGCGGGGCTGCGCGATTTCTGCCAGGCGGGCGGCGGTGCGCGGCGAATACAGCGGCAGGATCACCGGGCGCCGGTCGGACAGCAGGGCGCGGGCGTCTTCGGTCAGATCCAGCGGGGTCTGGCGATAGATCACCGCCTCGCGGGTGGCGATGCCAGCGGCGGTCAGCCTTTCGGCGATCTCACCGCGGGCCGCTTCGCCGCGCAGGTGAAGGATCGGCGCCTCGGGGCGGTCCTGGATCAGGGCCGCGACCAGCGCCTCGGCATCACCGCCGATGGCCCTGGCGGTCAACCCGGCCTCTTGCGCGGCCTCTGCGGTGGCGTCGCCGATGCAGATCGCGGGCAGGTCGGGGCCGCCAAGCGCGGTATAGGCCCGCACGCCATTGCGCGAGGTGAAGATCAGCTGCCGGATGCCGTCCAGATCGGGCAGCGGGCCGGTCGTCGCGATTTCAAGCAGGGGGCTTTCCACGACGGATAGTCCGGTGGCCTTCGCCAGGGCCTTGGCCGTGGCGGCCCCGTCGGGGGCAGGTCGTGTCACAAGGATCGTCGGGCGCCGCATCTTGGCCTCGCCATTGTTTCAGCCACCTCGCGGTGTTACCTGCGAGCGGGGCCAACTGCAATCGGAAGCCATGGCGCAAGAGTTCACGATACTGGGGCTGGAAAGCTCCTGCGACGATACGGGGGCGGCGGTGGTGCGCGGGGCGCCCGGCGCGGCACAGGTGGTGTCGTCGGTTGTCGAGGGACAGGCGGCGCTGCACGCAGATTTCGGCGGTGTGGTGCCCGAGATCGCCGCACGCGCCCATGCCGAACGGATGGACGTCGTGGTGGCCCGGGCGCTGGATCAGGCCGGGGTCGGGCTGGGCGACATCGACGCGGTGGCCGTAACGGCGGGGCCGGGGCTGATCGGCGGGGTCATGTCGGGCGTCATGTGCGCCAAGGGCATCGCCGCCGGGGCCGGGTTGCCGCTGGTCGGCGTGAACCATCTGGCGGGCCATGCGCTGACCCCTCGCCTGACCGACGGCGTGGCCTATCCGTTCCTGATGTTGCTGGTGTCGGGCGGGCACTGCCAGTTTCTGCTGGTGCGCGGGGTCGAGGATTTCACCCGCCTTGGCGGCACCATCGACGACGCGCCCGGCGAGGCCTTCGACAAGACCGCGCGCCTGCTGGCCCTGTCACAGCCCGGCGGCCCCTCGGTCGAGCGCGAGGCCCTGAACGGCGACGCGAAGCGACTGCGCTTCCCGCGTCCGCTGCTGGACCGCCCGGGCTGCGACCTGAGCTTTTCCGGCCTGAAGACCGCACTGCTGCGCGCCCGGGACGAATTGATGGTGGACGGCACGCTGAAGGTGCAGGACCGGTCCGACCTCTGCGCCGGGTTCCAGCAGGCGGTGGTTGATGTGCTGGTGGAAAAGACCCGGCGGGCGCTGGCGATCTACCTGGCGGAAAACCCGGCAGCCCCGACGCTGGCCGTGGCCGGCGGCGTGGCCGCGAATACCGCCATCCGGGCCGGGTTAGAGACTGTTTCGGCCGAAATGGGCGTCGGGTTCATGGCGCCGCCCTTGCGGCTGTGCACCGACAATGGCGCGATGATCGCCTATGCCGGGCTGGAACGTTTCGCGGCGGGGCAGGTTGATGGAATGACCCTTGCCGCCCGGCCACGCTGGCCGCTGGACCAGGGGGCCGCCGGGATGCTGGGCGGCGGCAGGAAGGGACCAAAGGCATGACATCGGTGATCGGAGCAGGCGCCTTCGGCACGGCGCTGGCGATTTCGCTGTCGCGCAGCGGGGCCGAGGTGACGCTGTGGGCGCGGGATGTGGCGCAGGTGGCAGCCATGGCCACCACGCGCGAGAACGCCGCGCGGCTTCCGGGCATGGCATTTCCCGATGCGCTGCGGGTCTCGGACGACGCCGGATCGCTGCCCGACGGTCCGGTGCTGCTGGCCGTTCCCATGCAGAAGTTGCGCGTGGCGCTGGACGATCTGCCCGACTTCGGGCCCCGTCCGCTGGTCGCCTGCTGCAAGGGGATCGAGCTGTCCTCGGGCCTGTCACCCACGCAGGTGATCGCCGAGATGCGTCCCGATGCGCCCGCCGCGATCCTGACCGGTCCGTCCTTCGCGCAGGACATCGCGCGGGGCCTGCCGACCGCGCTGACGCTGGCCTGCGCCGACGAGGGCCTGAGCGCCGATCTGCAATCGACCCTGACCACGCAGAACATCCGCGTCTACCGCACCACGGATGTTCCGGGGGCCGAGATCGGCGGGGCGGTCAAGAACGTCATGGCGATCGCCTGCGGCGCGGCCATCGGGGCCGGGCTGGGCGACAGCGCCCGCGCCGCCCTGATGACGCGGGGCTATGCGGAAATGCAGCGCATGGCGCTGGCGCTTGGGGCGCAGGCTGACACGCTGGCGGGGCTTTCGGGCTTCGGGGATCTGGCACTGACCTGCACGTCGGACCTGTCGCGCAACTATCGCTTCGGCCTGTCGATCGGGACGGGCGAAGGGTTCGACCCCTCGGTTACCGTCGAAGGCGCGGCCACGGCGCGCGCGTTGAAGGCGCGGGCGCGGGCGCTGAGCCTTGACATGCCCATCACCGATGCTGTCGTTGACCTGATCGACGGAACACTTGGGGTGCGCGATGCGATGACTCGTCTGCTCTCGCGCCCGCTGAAGGAGGAATGAGATGCTGTTTGCCCTGATGGCCCACGACAAACCCGGCGCGCTTGAGATCCGCAAGGCCAACCGCGACGCGCACCTGGCCTATATCGCCGACACCGGCGTGGTCGCGCAGGCCGGACCGCTGCTGAATGACGCGGGCGACATGTGCGGATCGCTGGTGATCCTGGATGTCGACGACCAGGCGGCGGCGGATGGCTGGGCCGAAAATGATCCCTATGCCAAGGCAGGCCTGTTCGAGTCGGTGGCAATCCTGCCGTGGAAGAAGGTGATCGGCTGATGCGCTACTGGCTGTTCAAATCCGAACCCGACACCTGGTCGTGGGACCAGCAGGTCGCCCGGGGTGACAAGGGCGAGGAATGGGACGGCGTGCGCAACTACCAGGCCCGCAACTTCATGCGCGAGATGGAGCTGGGCGACCGGGGCTTCTTCTATCATTCGCAAAAAACCCGAGAGATCGTCGGCATCGTCGAGGTCTGCGCGACCGCGCATCCCGACAGTTCGACCGATGACGACCGATGGGAGTGCGTCGATATCCGCGCCGTGCAGCCGGTGCCCCGCCCGGTCACGCTGGACGAGATCAAGCAGACGCCCGACCTTGCCGACATGGTCCTTGTCAAGAATTCGCGCCTGTCGGTGCAGCCCGTCACGCCCGAGGAATGGGCCCTGATCTGCCGCATGGGCGGACTTTGAAACCTAGGCAAAGCGGATCGCCCTTCGTAAGCTGATGTCGAACGCATCAGGGAGGGTGAGATGGGCGTCATTGCAGTATTGGTCGCGGCGGTGGCCGGATTTGCCATGGGGGCCGTGTGGTACATGACCCTGGCCAAACCGTGGATGGCGGCGGCCGGGATCCCGGTTGACGAAAACGGGAAACCCCAGGGCAACGGATCGCCCCTGCCCTTCGTGATTTCCTTTGTCGCGATGATCCTGGTTGCGGGGATGATGCGGCACATGTTCGCCATGGCCGGGATCGACGGCGCCGGAAAGGGACTGGTCGCGGGTCTGGGTATCGGGCTGTTCTTCATCACACCCTGGATCACCATGAACTATGCCTATGCCATGCGGCCACGGAACCTTGCGGTGCTGGATGGCGGTTATGCCGTGCTGGGCTGCGCGGTGATCGGGTTGGTGCTGGGCCTGTTCTGAAACGCAAAGGACCCGGCGTCTGGCCGGGTCCCGAATCTGCGCGGTTGCCCGCGATCAGCCGTAGACGGCTTCTTTCCCGAAATGCTTGGTCAGCAGGTAATAGACCACCGCGCGGTACTTGTTGCGGTTGGATTTGCCGTAGGTTTCCAGAACGCTGTCGATGCCCGCCATCAGGTCGGGGCTGTCGGGCAGGCCCAGTTTCTTCATCAGGAAGTTTTCCTTGATGGTCTCAAGCTCGCTCGACTGGCTGGCGGCCACGGTCGAGGCATCGTCGTTGTAGATCGCCGGCCCGCAGCCGATGGTGACCTTGGTCAGCAGGTCCATGTCGGGGGTCATCCCGCATTTTTCCTTAAGATCTTCGGCGTATTTCGCGATCAGGTCGTCACGCTTGCCCATTGTATTCTCCCTCACTATCCTTTCAACACACTGAATTTATGCGTGTTTTTGGCTTCAACAGTGAATTTATACCCCGTCCCGACCATTTTGCGATAAATTTTCTTAACTTTTCGCAGGCTCAGGACGGCGTGCAAGCGGATCAGCCTGTCAGACAAGCTCTTTCAACATGTCCTTTTCATAGGCGGCCAGGTCGTCGAACTGTCCGGCGGCGACCTGATTGGCCCAGTCCGGGTTGGCGATCAGGGCGCGTCCCACGGCGACAAGGTCGAACTCGTTGGCGTCCAGCCGGTCCAGCAGGTTGTCGAGGCTGGCGGGTTCGGCCGACCGAAAATCGGCGGTGCCGTCATTGGGCAGGAAATCAGCGTTCAGGCCGACGCTGCCCACGGTGATCGCGGGCTTGCCGGTCAGCTTGCGGGTCCAGCCTGCAAGGTTCAGGTCACTGCCCTCGAACTCGGGCTCCCAGAAGCGGCGGGTCGAGCAATGGAAGATGTCGACCCCGGCCTCCGCCAGCGGGTTCAGGAAATCCGCCAGCGCTTCGGGCGTTTCGCACAGGCGCGCGTCGTAGTTCTGCTGTTTCCACTGGGAAAAGCGGAAGATGATGGGGAAGTCTTCGCCCACGGCGGCGCGGCAGGCCCGCACGATCTCAAGCGCGAACCGGGACCGGGCGGCCAGATCGCCGTTGTAGTCGTCATCGCGCTGGTTGGTGCCGTCCCAGAAGAACTGGTCGATCAGGTAGCCGTGCGCGCCGTGCAGTTCGATCGCGTCCATGCCGATCCGCTTGGCGTCCGCCGCGGCCTTGGCAAAGGCCGCGACAACGGCGCCGATGTCATCCTGGGTCATGGCGTGGCCGACCACCTTGCCGGGAACCGCCATGCCACTTGGGCTGTAGCCGGGGGTATCGCCGCCCGGTGTCACGCCGGGACGGCGGATCGCGCCAACGTGCCAAAGCTGCGGGGCGATCTTGCCGCCCGCGGCGTGCACGGCATCGACGACCTTCTTCCAGCCGGCCAGGGCCTCTTCGCCATAGAACGAGGGCACGTTGGGATAGCCGCTGGCCGAGGGATGATCGATGCAGGTGCCTTCGGTGATGATCAGCCCGGTGCCACCTTCGGCGCGGCGGCGATAGTAATCGACCACCTTGTCGTTCGGCACGTTGCCCGGGGAATAGGTGCGCGTCATCGGGGCCATGACGATGCGGTTCTTCAGGCTCAGCTTGGGCAGGTTTACGGGTTCGAACAGGGTATCGGTGCGGCTCATGACGTCTTCTCCGGGGCGGTCAGAATTTGCGGGAATTGATAAGCGGGGCCGGGGGCGGGACAACAGTTCCGTTAGGTCACAACGCAAAACGCCCCGCTTGCGGGCGGGGCGTTCCGGGTCGCGGCAGGGCGCGATCAGTAGCGGTAGTGTTCCGGCTTGAACGGGCCTTCGGGGGTCACACCGATATAGGCCGCTTGGTCCTTGTTCAGCGTCGAGAGCTTCACCCCGATCCGGTCGAGGTGCAGGCGCGCGACCTTTTCGTCCAGATGCTTGGGCAGGATGTAGACGTCGTTCTTGTATTCGTCGCCCTTGGTGAACAGCTCGATCTGCGCCAGCACCTGGTTGGTGAAGGAGGCGGACATCACGAAGGACGGGTGGCCGGTGGCGTTGCCAAGGTTCAGCAGGCGACCTTCGGACAGCAGGATGATGCGATTGCCGTTCGGCATCTCGATCATGTCGACCTGTTCCTTGATGTTGGTCCACTTGTGGTTCTTTAGGCTGGCGACCTGGATCTCGTTGTCGAAGTGGCCGATGTTGCCGACGATCGCCATATCCTTCATCTCGCGCATATGCTCGATCCGGATGACGTCCTTGTTGCCGGTGGTCGTGACAAAGATGTCGGCCATGCCAACCACGTCTTCCAGCGTGGTGACCTGGAAGCCGTCCATCGCAGCCTGAAGGGCGCAGATCGGGTCGATTTCCGTCACGATCACGCGGGCGCCCGCGCCTTTCAGCGAGGCGGCCGAGCCCTTGCCCACGTCGCCATAGCCGCAGACCACGGCGACCTTGCCGGCCATCATGGTGTCGGTGGCGCGGCGGATGCCGTCGACGAGCGATTCCTTGCAGCCGTACTTGTTGTCGAACTTCGACTTGGTGACGCTGTCGTTCACATTGATCGCCGGGAAGGGCAGCTGGCCGTCGCGGACCAGTTGGTACAGGCGGTTGACGCCGGTGGTGGTTTCCTCGGACACGCCCTGGATCTGATCACGGATCTTGGTGAACCAGCCCGGGGAGGCCGCCATGCGCTTGGCGATCTGTTTCTTGATCACCTCTTCCTCTTCCGAGGACGGCACCGGGATGATGTCTTCGCCCGCCTCGGCACGCGCACCCAGCAGGACATAGAGCGTCGCGTCGCCGCCATCGTCGAGGATCATGTTCGGGCCGTCTTCGAACAGGAAGGATTTGTCGAGGTAATCCCAGTGCTCTTCGAGCGTCTGACCCTTGATGGCGAAGACCGGCACGCCAGCCTCGGCGATCGCCGCCGCCGCGTGGTCCTGGGTCGAGAAGATGTTGCACGAGGCCCAGCGGACATCCGCGCCCAGGGCGACCAGCGTTTCGATCAGAACGGCGGTCTGGATGGTCATGTGGAGCGAGCCGACGATCCGCGCGCCTTTCAGCGGCTTGGCCTCACCGTATTCCGACCGCAGAGCCATCAGGCCCGGCATTTCGGTTTCGGCGATGTCGAGTTCCTTGCGGCCAAACCCGGCAAGAGAAATGTCTTTGACGATATAATCCGTGGCCATTGGGGCGCTCCGTTTCGATCAAGGTTGTCCGGCCAGTACCAAACCCCCTGTAAGAGAGCAAGGTAAGCGCCGTTTCGGTGTGTTTTAGGTAAGGTTCATTAACAAAGTACGACACCACCGTACGGTCATGAGAGTCATGTCGCCGGTGACTCTGCGCCGGTTCACGTCTATCTGTTCCGAAAACGGAGGGTCGGATGGCGAAACAGGCACGGGCATGGCAGCGGATGCTGTCGGGGCGCAGGCTGGATCTGCTGGACCCGACCCCGGTGGATATCGAGATCGAGGACATCGCGCACGGTCTTGCCTTCGTCGCGCGATGGAATGGGCAGACGCGTGGGGATTTTCCCTATTCGGTCGCGGAACACTCGATCCTGGTCGAGGCCCTGTTTTCGCGGATGGAGCCCAAGGCGAAACCCGCCGAACAGCTGACCGCCCTGCTGCACGACGCGCCGGAGTACGTGATCGGCGACATGATCTCTCCGGTGAAGGCCGCCGTGGGTCCGGGCTATGGCGCGCTGGACGACCGGCTGACGGCTGCGATCCATATTCGCTTTGGCCTGCCTGCGGTGACACCGGCAGCGCTGAAGAAGAAGATCAAGAAAGCCGACAAGGTCTCGGCCTGGATGGAGGCGGTGCAGATCGCCGGATTCTCGATCGGTGAGGCCGACAAGTTCTTCGGCCGCCCAGATGCCGCGCTGATCGAGGGGCTGGACATCCACCTGCGCCCGCCGGTCGAGGTGCGCCGGGATTTCACCGCCCGCCATGAGGCGCTGCTGGAGGCATTATCATGATTCATATCCGACGTGCCGGGGCGCTTGATGGCGCGGCGATGGCCGAACTGCTGAACGAAATCATCCGGGCTGGTGGCACCACCGCCATTACCCAGGAGGTCAAACGTGATGATCTGACCGCCCGGTTTGACACGCCTAAATCGGTTTGGAACCTCGCCGAGGACGAAACCGGCGTGCTGCTTGGCTTTCAATATGTGACGCCACTGGCGTCCGAGCCGGGGCTGGTCGCGGAAATCGCCACCTTTGCACGGGTGGGTCAGACCGGGCTGGGCATCGGGTCCAAGCTGTTCGAGGCGACCAAGGCGGATTGCATTGCGATAGGCTATGACTGGATCCGCGCCAATATCCGGGCCGACAACACCGGTGGTCTGGCCTATTACCAGTCACGCGGGTTCGAAGATTACGGCCGCATCGAAGGTTACCGGATGGATAACGGGCAAGTCGTGGACAAAGTCCTCAAGCGGTACGACCTTTAAGTTTCGGGCCGCGCAGAAATTGCGTCATCCACCCCGACAGCTTGGAGGCAGGTTTGGCCGGACGCCATGCGGGCGCGGGCGTATGTCTTTGCAACCTGAGCATTTCATCGGGCAATCTGATCATGTCCGTCCCTCCGGTCGGGTTTCCTTGCTGGACATATAGCCCCGGCGCGGTCACACACGAAGTCAGCGATAATGTGTGATCTGTTAGCTGAGGTATCAGATGGAGGACTTGGACTGGCGCCATTTGCCGTCCCTGTCGGCGTTGCGGGCGTTCGAGGCAACCGCGCGGCTGGACGGCTTCAGCGCGGCGGCGCGGGCGCTGAACGTCACCCCGGCGGCGGTGGCCCAACAGGTGCGCGGGCTTGAGGCCGAACTGGAGGTCACGCTTGTCACCCGGCAGGGGCGCGGGCTGGCCCTGACGCCCGAAGGCACGCGGCTGGCCACCGCGCTGGGCGAAGGCTTCAGCCGGATCGCGGGGGCGGTCGAGGACTTGCGCCGCCCGGCCCGGGTGCGGGGCATCCGCGTCACGGCGACGGTGGCCCTGTCGCAGACCGTGCTGATGCCGCGCCTTCCCCGGTTCTGGGCCCGGCATCCTGACATCCCGGTGTCGCTGAACCCGACGCAATCGGTCGTGGGCCTGGGCCGCAACGGGGCCGATCTGGCGATCCGTACGGGCACCGGCCCCTGGCCCGACACGCAAAGCACCTTTCTGTTTCGCACGCAGATGGTGGTCGTCGGCGCCCCCGCACTGCTGGCTGGCGGGGCATCGCTGGCCGATCTGCCGTGGATCGTCGACGAAGGCTATCCGTCCGAGGCCGAGTGGCTGGAGCTTGGGGGCCTTGATATCCGCAAGGTGAAGATCCAGTCGATGGACAACCCGATCCTGTCGGTTTCCGCCGCCGAGGCCGGGCTGGGCCTGATCTTTGCCACCGACCGCGTGGTGGCGGACAGCATCGCGCAGGGCAAACTGGTCGAGGTCGACTATCCGCCGCTGCCGGTCGCGCAATACTGGATGGTCACGCCCGAGGGACCGCTGCGCGCAGAAGTCCGGGCCTTCATGGACTGGCTGATGGCCGAGGTCGGCCCGGCGGAGGCCTAGCGGGGCGAGCGTTTCGCCAGAATGCGCTGCAACGTACGGCGGTGCATGTTCAGGCGGCGCGCGGTTTCCGACACGTTGCGATCACAAAGCTCGTACACCCGCTGGATGTGTTCCCACCGAACGCGGTCCGCGCTCATGGGGTTTTCCGGCGGCGGCGGCAGTTCGTCACCCCGGGCCAGCAGGGCGTTGGTGATGTCGGTGGCATCGGCGGGCTTGGCCAGGTAATCGGTCGCGCCGATCTTCACGGCGGCCACCGCGGTGGCGATGGCGCCATAGCCGGTCAGCACCACGATCCGTGCATCGGGGCGCTTTTCGCGCAGCACCTCGACCACGTCGAGCCCGTTGCCATCTTCAAGCCGCAGGTCGCAGACGGCGTAGGCGGGTGGCCGGGCCGTCGCGATGGCCTTGCCGGCGGCGACGCTTTCGGCGGTTTCGACTTCAAAGCCGCGTTTCTCCATCGCCTTGGCCAGACGTTTGAGAAAAGGTTCGTCATCATCCAAAAGGAGCAGGGTACGGTCTTCGCCGAGGTCGAGCTCTCCGGTCATGGCAATGGTCCTTCCATGATGCGCCTTGCTGCGGTCTAGGGTATGTATCCCGACCCCATGGTGGGGTCAAATATTCAAACCCTGAAATGCTGGTTATTACCTTGCGTCGATGAAGCAGGCGGTGGCTTCGGCCATCTGTTCCGGCGTGGCGTCGCGGCGGAAGAATTCGACGAACCCTTCCTCGGGCAGGACCAGGTAGGTGAAGGTCGAATGGTCGACGAGGTAATAGTCATCCTCGGCGTCCTGCTTGCGATAGTAGGTCCGGTAGGCGGTCGAAGCAGCCTTGATCTGTTCGGGCGACCCGGTCAGGCCGACCATACGAGGATGGATGTAACTGGTGAAATCAGCCAGCTGTTCGGGCGTGTCGCGTTCCGGATCGACGGTGATGAACACCGGCTTCACCATGTAGCCGTCGTTTTCCAGCAGGGTCACAGCCTCGGCGTTGCGGGCGGCGTCGTAGGGGCAGATGTCGGGGCAATAGGTGTAACCGAAATAGACCAGCGTCGGCTTGTCTATCACATCCGTGTCAGTCACGGTTTGCCCGCCCTCGTCGACCAGGGTGAACGGCCCGCCGATCTCGGCCGCGCCGCCGGCCACGGTCGAACTGCGGCACTGGGCAAAGGCGTCGTCGCCGGTGCGGCCCATGGTGACAAGCCAGATTGCCACCGACAGAAGCACGATGGCCGCCACGGCCGTGATTGCGAAGATACGTGTCATTGTGGCCTTCGGTGCTGAGGATGATTGCGGGCGTGTTGGGGCCTATTTAACAATGGGCCCCGAACAATCAATCAGACATATGGGCACAGCGAAGATGACCGAAACCGAATTCGACGTGCTCAAGGGGCAGGATCGCGGCAACTGGATCCGGCTGAGGACGATCATTCTGCTCAGGTGGGGGGCCATCGGGGGCCAGCTGGCCGCATTGCTGGTCGCGCGCGAAATCTATGGCCTGTCGCTGGAATACGGACTGTGTTTCCTGGTGGTCGGCACATCGGTCATCGGGAACCTTGTCGCCAGTTTCATCTTCCCCGAGAACAAGCGCCTGTCCGAGGTCGAGAACCTGCTGATGGTGCTGTTCGACCTGCTGCAGCTGTGCCTGTTGCTGTATCTGACCGGCGGGTTGCACAACCCGTTCTCGATCCTCGTGGTGGGGCCCGTGACGGTGTCGGCTATGGCCCTGACGGGACGGTCGACGCTGTTCATCGGCAGCGTCGCGATCGGGTTGGCGACGGTGCTGACCGAATTTTACCTGCCGCTGCAGACATGGGATGGCACCCAGCTTCAGATCGCCGATATCTTCGTCTTTGGTCAGTGGCTTGCCATCGTGATCGCCATTGTCTTCCTGGGCATCTACTCGCGCTGGATCGCGACCGAGCTTCATTCGATGTCTGACGCGCTTCAGGCGACGCAGATGGCCTTGGCCCGGGAACAGAAGCTGACCGACCTGGGCGGGGTCGTCGCCGCCGCCGCGCATGAACTGGGCACGCCGCTGGCCACGATCAAGCTGACCTCGTCGGAACTGGCCGATGATCTGGAAGACCGTCCCGACCTGGCGGAAGATGCCCGGCTGATCCGGGATCAGGCCGACCGTTGCCGCGATATCCTGCGGTCAATGGGACGGGCCGGGAAGGACGACCTGCACATGCGTCAGGCGCCCTTCACCACCGTGATCGAAGAGGCCGCCGATCCCCACCAGGGGCGGGGCAAGCTGATCCACTACGATTTCGGGCCAGAGGAGGGTGGCGATGATCTGCCGCCCCCGATCCTGCGCAAGCCCGAACTGATCCACGGGGTCCGCAACCTGGTCCAGAACGCGGTCGATTTCGCATCGGGGAACGTCTGGATCGAGGGGCGCTGGTCGAACGACCGGATCGCCCTTCGGATCATGGATGACGGCAGGGGCTATGCGCCGCAGGTGATCGGCCGCATCGGCGATCCCTTCGTGCGGCGCAGGCGCAGTTCTGCATCTTCGCAGCGACCAGGGTACGAAGGCATGGGGCTGGGTCTCTTCATCGCGAAGACACTTCTGGAACGGACCGGAGCCGAGCTGAGCTTTGCCAATGGATCCGACGGCGTGGACCGCGCCGGGCAACCGACCGAGGCCACCGGCGCGATCGTCGAGGTCGTCTGGCCCAGACGCCGGGTCGACGCCCGGTCGGGCGATACGCCCGTCCCGAGCGGTGAAAACAAGCCAATCACAAACTGATGCCAGTTGGCGTCTTTTCGTGATACCATTAATCAAATCTTAAGGATTGATGGCTTGTTTCTTAGTGTACCTGCGTCTTGGGGTAACCATGTCTATCGGTGTGACAGAAATCGTGATCATCTCGGCCGTCTGCCTCTCGACGGCGGGGGTGACGCTGAGCGGTCTGGCAATCTGGTCACGGTACAATCGCAGCGCCGCCCAGGGGCCCGGCAGCGGGGTCGTGATCCGGTGTCTCAAGGGTCGGATGGTAGACGCCGACAGCGACTTTCTTCACCTGCTGACCCAGCGCGGCTGGGATGGGTCCATCACCCGGCTGCGTGATTTTTTCGCCTTTCGATTCCGTGGCTTGCCTTCGGATTTCCCGGGTGACGAACCGACGCTCGACATGACGTTCGTCGCCCGCAACGCCGCCGACCTGGTCGAACTTCACGTGGTGCGGCGCAAGGATGTGCTGACGGTGTCGCTGATCTCTCCGGTCGGTGTGCCAGACGTGAGGGATCACGTGGCCCGCTATCGAAAACACACCCATTGGATTTCCGATCTGGTGGCGCAGTCTTCGCCCCATCCGATCTGGGTCACCGATGACTGCGACGAGGTCATCTGGGCCAATCGGGCCTACCTGTCGCTGATCCGCGATCTGGGGCATGCAGGTGGCGACGAGGTGTCGATCCTGCGCGGGCTCGACCCCGCCCGTAGCCTGCCGGATCGGGAACAGCGTCGGTACCAGCTGACCTTTTCCGACGGACGACCCGACTGCTGGGTCGATGTATCGACCGCCGCCCGCGACGGTACGCTGATGCACCACGCCACCGATGTGACCGCCGTCGTCCAGGCCGAGGCCGCGCAGCGCACCTTCGTCCAGACATTGACCAAGACCTTCGCCCAGCTGTCGACCGGGCTGGCGATCTTTGACCGGACACGGCGGCTGGCCCTGTTCAACCCCGCGCTGGTCGACATGACCGGGCTGAGCGCCGAGTACCTGTCAGGGCGGCCCAGCTATCTGTCGTTCTTCGACAAGCTGCGCGACGAGGACATCATGCCCGAACCCCGCAGCTATGCCAGCTGGCGCGAAAAGATCTTCGACCTGATCACCGCCGCCGAAAACGGCCGGTACCAGGAAACCTGGACGCTGTCGTCGGGTCATACCTACCGGGTCACGGGTCGACCGCATCCAAACGGGGCCGTCGCCTTCCTTGTGGAAGACATCAGCGCCGAGGTCATGCTGACCCGCCGTTTCCGCGAACAGCTCGACATGTCGCAAACGGTGATCGACTCGCTTGACGACGCGGTCGCGGTCTTCTCGCCTCAGGGGATGCTCAGCTATACGAACGAAGCCTACCGCGATCTCTGGGGTGACCCCGACGAACGGCAGACGCTGGATGTTTCGGTCAACGAGGTGTCGCGCCACTGGCAATCGCACAGCGAACCCAGCCCGGTCTGGGGCGATTTTCGAGATTTCGTCGTCGGGTTCGAAGAACGCGCGGACTGGGAGGCATCGGTTCAGCTGCGCAATGGCGGCATGGTTGATTGCCTGTTCCGACCCCTTGCGGGCGGCGCATCGCTGGCGATCTTCAAAAGCGCCCAGCCCGCCCGCGCCGTCGCCTACCGTGGCGTCGGCTGACCGGTTGACCTTGCAGGTGCGGCCCGGCGCGGTAATGTCTGGCCATGAGCCAGATCCACCGCAGCTATCGTTCGATGTCCCCTGATGAGACTGCGGATCTGGCACGACGGATCGGCCTTGGCCTGCGGCCCGGACATGTACTGCTTTTGGACGGGCCGGTCGGTGCCGGGAAGACCCATTTCGCCCGATCGCTGATCCAATCGCTGCTGTCCGTGCCCGAAGACGTGCCCTCGCCGACCTTCACTCTGGTGCAGACCTACGATGGCACGCACGGAGAGATCTGGCACAGCGACCTCTACCGGCTGTCATCCCCCGACGAGGTGATCGAGCTGGGGCTGGAAGAGGCCTTCGAGACCGCGATCGTTCTGGTCGAATGGCCCGATCGGCTGGGTGATCTTGCCCCCGGCGATGCGCTGCACCTGACCTTTGTCCCAGACGCTGAGGATGGCCGTCGGATCACCGCCCACGGACCCGCTGCCTGGGACGATATCCTGCCCGGAGACACCGATGCCTGACACCCCGCGCGACGCGCTTGCCACCGCCTTTCTGGCGACGACCGACTGGGCGTCGGCCGACCGCGCCCCCCTGGCCGGGGACGCGTCGAACCGCAAGTATCAGCGCCTGCACTTGGGGGACGACAGTGCTGTCCTGATGGACGCTGCGCCCGAGCTTGGCGAAGACGTTCGGCCCTTTGTTGCCGTCGCCGATTGGCTGACCGGTCTTGGGCTGTCCGCCCCCCGGATCATTGCGCAGGATCCGACGCATGGCTTCCTGCTGATCGAGGATCTGGGCGATGATCTGTTCGCCCGCGTCGTTGCCCGCGATCCGGCCCTGGAACGCCCGCTCTACGAGGCTGCGACGGATGTTCTTCTGGACCTGCACCGGGCGCCGGCGATGGCGGGGCTGAAACCCTATGATCCGGCCGTGATGACCCCGCTCGCCGCGCTGGCCTATGATTGGTACCTGGCAGGCGCCCGGGGGCGGGATGATGCGGCACGGGACGCGTTTTGTGCCGCGTTAGAGCCTGTTCTGGCGCAGCACACCGACTGTTCGGTTGTGATCCTGCGGGACTATCACGCGGAAAACCTGCTGTGGCTGCCCGACAGGACAGGCGCGGCGCGGGTCGGTCTTCTGGATTTTCAGGACGCGATGACCGGCGATCCGTCCTACGATCTCGTGTCGATCCTGATGGACGCCCGGCGGGATGTGTCGGCAGAGGTCGAGACCGCGATGATCACCCGATACGCGGACGGCGCCGGCATGGATCGCGCGGGTTTCGAGGCGCGCTATCACGTCGCCGGGGCGCAACGGAACCTGCGGATCATCGGTGCCTTTGCCCGGCTGTCGCAGCGTGATGGCAAGAGGCACTATGTCGACCTGATCCCGCGCGTCTGGGGGCTGTTGATGCGCAACCTGTCGCATCCCGCACTGGCCGATGTCGCTGCGATCGTGCGACGCGATCTGCCGGAACCGACGCCAGACGTGCTCAAGGCGCTGCGCCGATGACGCGGCCCCTGATGCTGTTCGCGGCGGGGTTCGGCACCCGCATGGGCGCGCTGACCGCCGACCGGCCCAAGCCGCTGGTCGAGGTCGCGGGGCGCCCGCTGATCGATCACGCGCTGGACCTGGCCTTACCGGTGGCCGGGCCGATCGTGGTGAACACCCACTATCGCGCCCCCCAGCTGAAGGCGCATCTGGCCGAAAGCCCGGTGCATTGCCTGTACGAAGACCCGATCCTTGAAACCGGTGGCGGGCTTCGCAACGCCCTGCCCCACCTGGGGACGGGGCCGGTCTTTACACTGAACTCCGATGCGGTCTGGGCGGGCCCGAATCCTCTGGCCTTGTTGAATGCCGCCTGGCGTGACGACATGGAGGCCCTGTTGCTGGGCATCCCGCCAGCTCAGGCGATCGGCCATGTCGGCCTGGGTGATTTCACCCCCGGACCGCCTGTCGCGCGCGGCCCTGGGCTGGTCTATTCCGGCGCCCAGATCATCCGGACCGACGGGTTGGCCGAGATCGCCGAAGACGCCTTCTCTCTCAACCTGCTATGGGACCGGATGCTGGTGCGGGGGACGTTGCACATCCTGCCCTATGGCGGGCAATGGTGCGATGTCGGTCGCCCCGAGGGGATCGCGCTGGCCGAGGCGATGCTGGCCGATGTTTGATCCTTCGGACAAAGCCCGGGTCTTCGGCCTGCCCCCCGGCGCGGATTTCCCGCGCCTTCTGGTCGAGGGGTTGATCGCACGCACGTCCCATTTGCCGCCCGAAGCCCTGGGCCGGGTGACGCTGATCGTGAACACACGGCGGATGGCCCGGCGTATCCGATCCCTGTTCGATGAAGGCCCGGCGCGGCTTCTGCCCCGGGTGCAGCTGGTCACCGATATTGGCGAAACCTTCGCGTTAGGGACGATTCCCGCGCCCGTGTCACCCTTGCGGCGGCGGTTGGGGCTTGTGCAGCTGGTCTCGGCCCTGTTGGAGCAGGAGCCCGATCTTGCCCCCCGCGCTGCCCTGTATGACCTGGCCGACAGCTTGGCGCAGGTGTTTGAGGAAATGCGCGGTGAAGGCATCAGTTTCGATGACATCCGGACACTGGACGTATCGCAGCATTCGGACCACTGGGCGCGGGCGCTCAAGTTTCTGACCATCGTCGACCAGGTCGAGGAGGAAGAGGCGCCCGACCCCGCCGCCCGCCTGCGCCTCGTGGCCGAGATGCTGGCGAAGGACTGGCCGCTTTCACCGCCGCCCGGACCCGTGATCCTTGCCGGGTCGACCGGATCACGCGGTGCGACCAACGTGCTGATGCAGGCGGTGGCGCGGTTGCCGCAGGGGGCCGTCGTGCTGCCCGGTTACGATTTCGACCTGCCGGATGCGGTCTGGACCTCGGCGCTGGATGATCCCCTGACCGGCGAGGATCACCCGCAGTTCCGGTTCCGCAAGCTGGCCGTGTCGCTGGATCTGGGCCCGCGGGATATCGGGCGTTGGCACATGTCGCGGCAGAACGACGCCCGGAACCGGCTGGTGTCGCTGGCGATGCGGCCCGCCCCCGTGACGGACCAATGGCTGTCCGAAGGTCCGGCCCTGCGGGAACTGGACCAGGCTTTTGACGGCGTCACCCTGCTTGAGGCACCGTCGGCCCGGGAAGAGGCGCAGGCCATCGCCCTGCGTCTGCGGCAGGCGGCCGAAGAGGGACAGCGCGCGGCGCTGATCACGCCCGACCGGCTTTTGTCGCGCCAGGTCAAGGCCGCGCTGAGCCGTTGGGACATCCTGCCTGATGACAGCGCGGGCGAGGCGTTGCACCTGACCCCGCCCGGGCGGTTCATTCGGCAGGTTGCCGCGCTGTGGCAACGGCGGGTCGGGGCCGCGGGAATCCTTGCGCTGCTGAAACACCCGCTGTGTCACAGCGGGGCCGACCGCGCCGATCACCTGCGGTACTGCCGTGCCTTCGAATTGCAACTGCGGCGTCACGGCCCACCGTTTCCCGATGCCCAGACCCTGTTCGCCTTTGCAGAGACTTATGCGAAGATGATGAACGAACCCCAGGTGATGGCCTGGGCCGCCTGGGCTGCGCCGCTTCTGGCTTCGGGTCCGGACGAAGATCCGCGGCCTCTGGGTGACCGGCTTGACCTGTTGATCGACCGCGCCGGGCAGCTGGCAGCGGGTACCGGGACGGACGGATCCGGCGGGCTATGGCAGGGCAACGCGGGCGAGGACGTGCGCGGCAAGCTGCAAGAGCTTCAGGATGCCGCCGATGTGGCGGGCGCGATCGGTCCGGACGATTTCACCAACCTGCTGACCGCGATCCTGCGCGGCGCCGAGGAACGCGACAGCACCACGCCGCATCCCGATATCCTCATCTGGGGTACGCTCGAGGCCCGGGTTCAGGGGGCCGACCTGGTGATCCTGGGTGGGCTGAACGAAGGGTCGTGGCCTGAAGCCCCGTCGCCTGATCCCTGGCTGAACCGGCAGATGCGGGCGGCTGTCGGGCTGCTGTTGCCGGAACGCCGGATCGGCTTGTCCGCGCACGACTTCCAACAGGCCATTGCCGCGCCCGAGGTCTGGGTGACGCGCGCCCTGCGCGGGTCCGAGGCCGAAACCGTCGCCTCGCGCTGGCTGAACCGGATCACCAACCTGTTGAACGGGCTGGGGGAACCGGGCCAGACCGCCCTGGCCGGCGCGCGGACGCGGGGACGGCATTGGCTGGGCCTTGTACGCACGCTTGAAGCCGTCACACCGGTGCCACCCGCCCCACGCCCCGCGCCCCGACCGCCCGCCCATGCGCGGCTGCGCGACCTGTCGGTAACGCAGGTCAAGACACTGATCCGCGATCCCTATGCCATCTACGCCCGCAAGATCCTTGACCTCAAACCTCTGGATCCCTTGATGAAAGCGCCCGATGCGCTGTTGCGGGGGATCATCGCGCACGAGGTCATGGAACGCTTCGTCAAGGACGTCGTGGATGACCCCGCGATGCTGACCCCCGCCCGGCTGACCGCCCTGACCGAAGAGGTTCTGGCGCGCGAGGTGCCCTGGGCCGAGGCGCGGATCCTTTGGCTGGCCCGCATGGCGCGATCGGCCGAGGACATCATCGCCGGAGAGATCACGCGCCAGGGCCTTGCCCGGCCCGCCGTCTACGAGGTGCCGGGCGAGATCGTGCTGGACCAGCACGATTTCAAACTGACCGCGCGGGCAGACCGGGTCGACCTGGATGCCAACGGCAATGCGCTGATCTACGACTACAAGACCGGGGCGATGTCATCGCCTGACCAGCAGAAAAGCTTTGATCTGCAATTGCTGTTGCAGGCGGCGATGGCGGAACGGTGGGCCTTCCGCGATCTGGATCCGCGCCACGTCGTCCGCGCGGCCTTCATCGGGATCGGATCGGTGACGAAAGAAGTCGAAGCCCCGTTGTGGGATATCTCGGCCGATGATGTCTGGGCGCGATTTTCGACCCTGATCCAGCGGTATTCGGACCCGGCACAGCCCTTCACCTCGCGCCGGGCCATGTTCAAGACCGCGATGGAAGGCGACTATGACCACCTTGCGCGGCTGGGGGAATGGGACGTGTCGCAGGACGCAACACCGGAGGACGTCGGATGAGCCGCGATGCCGCCACCCAGCGCCAGGTCGACGCCGCGCGCCCTGACCGGTCCACCTGGCTGGCCGCGAATGCCGGGTCGGGCAAGACCCGCGTGCTGACCGACCGGGTGGCGCGCCTGCTGCTGGAAGGCGTGTCGCCGCAGCACATCCTGTGCCTGACCTACACCAAGGCCGCCGCGACCGAGATGCAGAACCGCCTGTTCAAACGGCTTGGCGCCTGGGCGATGCTGCCGGATGCCGATCTGCGTACCGAACTTGACACGCTCGGGATCGAAGGGGCGGTGGACGGCGCGCGGCTGCGCCATGCCCGGACGCTGTTTGCCCGCGCGATCGAAACGCCGGGCGGGCTGAAGATCCAGACGATCCATTCGTTCTGTGCCTCGCTTCTGCGGCGCTTCCCGCTTGAGGCCGGGGTCAGCCCCCAGTTCACCGAGATGGAGGAGCGCGACGCCGCCCTTCTGCGCGCCGATGTGATCGAACGGCTGGCCGAGGGGCCGGACGCGCGGGTGCTGACGCGGATGGCGATGCAGTATTCCGGCCAGACGATGGAGGAGCTGACGGCGACGGTCGCGGGTCACGCCGATGTTCTGGCCCGACACCCGGGGCGCGATGCCCTGGCCGCGCGGCTGGACCTGCCGCCGGGGTTCGACCTGGATCAGCTTCTGGCCGAGGTCTTCCTGGGCGGAGAAATGGAGCTGATCGCCTCTCTCCGCGATGCGACGGCGGGCGGCGGGGCAAGCGATTCAAAGCTTTCGGCCAAGCTGGCCACGGCCACGGGCCCTGACCTGAAGACGCTGACACTGCTTGAGGACGTGTTCCTGACCGGCGGATCGGCCAAGGTGCCGTTTTCCGCCAAGATAGGCTCGGTTCCGACCAAGGGCGTGCGGGCGGCGCACGCGGATCTGATGGACCGGATCGAACCGCTGATGCTGCGGGTCGAAACCGCGCGGGACAGGCGCGTCGCGCTGGCTGCGCTGGACAAGACCGTCACCCTGCACGACTTTGCGGCCGCCTTCCTGCCGGCCTATTCCATGGCCAAGACCCTGCGCGGCGCGATGGATTTCGACGACCTGATCCTGCGGGCGCGGGACCTGCTGACCAATCGCGATGTGTCGTCCTGGGTGCTGTACCGGCTGGATGGCGGGATCGACCACATCCTCGTGGACGAAGCGCAGGATACCAGCCCCGAACAATGGCAGGTGATCCAGGCCCTGGCGCGGGAATTCACCAGCGGCGAGGGCGCGCAGGACGGCAAGGCCCGGACGATCTTTGTCGTCGGCGACAAGAAGCAGTCGATCTATTCGTTCCAGGGCGCCGATCCGTCCGAATTCGACCGCATGCGCGACGACTTCGACGAAAGGCTTACCGCGCTTGGCACGCCGTTGCAGCGGATGGCGCTGGCGCATTCCTTCCGGTCGTCCCCCGCCATCCTGTCGCTGGTCGACCAGGTGTTCGAGGGGCGCGAAAAGGCCGGTTTTTCCCCGGAAGAGAGACACATCGCCTTTCACGAGGCCCTGCCCGGCCGCGTCGATCTGTGGCCGCACATCGACAAGGTGGACAACAGCGAAGATGGCGACTGGGATGATCCGGTGGATCTGCCTGCCGAAACCGATCACGACGTGGTTCTGGCGCGGCGGGTGGCGCGGGACATTCGACGGATGATCGATGCGAAGACGCCTCTGCCCCTTGGCGGTGGCCGGGCGCGCGAAATTTCGGAAGGCGATATCCTGATCCTCGTGCGCCGCCGCGCGCGGCTGTTTCACGAGATCATCCGCGCCTGCAAGGCCGAACGGCTTGAAATCGCCGGGGCCGACCGGCTGCGCATCGGGGCGGAACTGGCGGTGAAGGACCTGACCGCGCTTCTGGCCTTCCTTGCGACGCCGGACGATGACCTGAGCCTGGCGGCCGCGCTGAAATCGCCGCTTTTCGGCTGGGACGAGAAGATGCTTTTCGACCTGGCGCACGCGCGGCAAAGTCGGCGGCTATGGCCCGCGCTGGATCACCGGGAAGATCACGCCGAGACCCGGGCGATACTGCGCGACCTGCGCAACAACGCGGATTTCCTGCGGCCTTACGAACTGCTTGAACGGGCCCTGACCAAGCACGACGGGCGGCGGCGGCTGATGGCCCGGCTTGGAGTCGAGGCGCAGGACGGCATCGACGCGCTTCTGGATCAGGCCCTGCAATACGAACGCAACGAGGTGCCGAGCCTTACCGGCTTCCTTGTCTGGCTTCAGGGCGACGATCCCGAGGTGAAGCGCCAGATGGAAAGCGCCGGGTCGCGCATCCGGGTGATGACGGTGCATGGCTCCAAAGGTCTGGAAGCGCCCGTGGTCTTCCTGCCCGAAACGCAGAAGCGGCGCGAGGAACTGCGCGGAGAGGTGCTGACCGGCGAAGGTCAGGCCTGGTGGCGCCCCAACAAGGACGACGCCCCGGCCCGGCTGACCAATTTGCGCGACGCCGCGCTGGCCAAGCAGGCCGAGGAGTCCGACCGGTTGCTTTACGTCGCGATGACGCGGGCCGAGAAATGGCTGATCGCCGCTGCAGCGGGTGATTTGGGCAAGGATGGTGACACCTGGTACGACCGCATCCGTGACGGCATGACCGATCTGGGTGCTGTCGAATTCGACGCGCCGGGGGGCCGGGGGCTGCGGCTGGAAACCGGCGATTGGTCGGGCTTCGACGTTGCGCCCGCGCCGGAACGCCGGGATGACCGCCCTGCCCTGCCCGACTGGGGTCTGCGGCCTGCGCCCGTTGTGGAAGGCCCGCGCCGCACGCTCAGCCCGTCTGATCTGGGTGGCGCCAAGGCGCTGCCGGGCGAGGCCGGACTGGACGAAGAGGCCGCGAAACGGCGCGGGCGCCAGGTGCACCGCCTGCTGGAACACCTGCCCGGCGTGACCGAGGCGGACTTTGCCGCGCGCGCCGGTCTGCTGCTGTCCGACGGGATGGACCGGGCCGAGGGTGCGGAACTGGCGCTTCTGACGGGCGAGGCGCAGCGCGTGCTGTCCGCCCCCCATCTCGCCATGCTGTTCGGGCCAGAGGCGCTGGAGGAGGTTTCCGTCACCGCGCAGCTGGACGAACTTGGCGACCGCATTCACGGCACCATCGACCGGTTGATCGTGACCCACGATCGCGTGCTGGCCGTCGATTTCAAGACCAACGCCGTGGTGCCCGACCGGCCCGAGGATATTCCCGATGGCCTGCTGCGCCAGATGGGCGCCTATGCCGCCGCACTGGCGCAGATCTATCCCGACCGGAAGATCGACACCGCGCTGCTTTGGACGCGCACGGCACAGCTGATGATGTTGCCTCAGGATATTGTGATGGCGGCTTTGCGCGACACCACTGCTTCTTGAACTTCCCAGATCGCAAGCCTAGGTTTGATCCCCAAGCGCACCCATGATCCAGGAGATCCCGCATGACCACCGTTGCCGTCACCGACGATACCTTTGATGCTGAAGTGAAAAACTCGGACGTCCCCGTTGTCGTGGACTTCTGGGCCGAATGGTGCGGACCGTGCAAGCAGATCGGCCCGGCTCTGGAAGAACTGGCGGAAGAGTTTGGCGACAAAGTGAAAATTGCCAAGGTCGACGTCGATTCGAACCCGAATTCGCCGATGCAGATGGGCGTTCGTGGCATTCCGGCCCTGTTCATCTTCAAGAACGGCGAAGTGGTGTCGAACCGTGCCGGCGCTGCGCCGAAAGCATCGCTCAAGGCCTGGATCGAAGAGTCGATCTGACCGCCGTCCCTCATGGGATGATGCAAGGCGCCCCCAGCGGGCGCCTTTTTCTTTGGCTCAACCAGAGATCGGCCAACCGCACCGTTGCAGCGCCGCCCGAATGCGGTCGCGGACTTCGGGCCGACCCGCGTTGATGCTTTGGTGCTGCCAGAACCACCACAGATACCGCGCATGGTCGGGGGCGTGATCCGCAATCCGGTCGAAAGCCGACAGGTCATCGGGCCGGGCAGAGAGCATGATGTGGTGAAAGTCGATCTGGCCGAACAGGATGCAGGGCTTGCCGAAGAAGATCGCGTTGAAGGCCGCGGCCGAGGTCATGCTGACCACGTAATCGCACCCGTGCAGCAGGGCTTCCATCCCGCCGGTCCGTAGGGTCAGACGGGGATGCGTGGCAAGTTTGCGCAGGGCGGTCAGTTCGGCCTCGGAATAGTGTTCCTTCGGGTGCAGCGTGGCGATGACGGGCCGCGTCGGATCAGCGGCGAGCGTGTGGCGCAGCATATCGAGCGGGCTACAGGACTGGAACGACCGATGGTCCAGCAGACGGCCCTGCAGCGGCACGTAGACGAACCCGTCACGGGTCGCCGTAGCCGCGCGGGGGAACACCCGATCACGCCAGCGACGATGAAAGCCTCGCGCCTCGGTATCAGGCACTAAATCAGGCAAATAGGCCGACTTTGCCGTGGACCAATGCCAACGTTCCGACGTCTGTTCGATCGCCCAGAAGGGATAGTGATAGACCCGCCGAAAGCACAGACCTCCGGGGGGTGGCGGCGACATGTGGGTCAGGGCGCGGCCATGTTCGGGGCGATACCCGTCGTGATCGGGCCGCAGGTCGACCCGATAGCCACCGTCCGTCAGCACACCGATCACGTGGTTCAGGAAATTGTGTTCTCGGTCCTTGGCGCTTTTCAGAAGCGTGGGTTCAAGGAAAAGCGTGGCCCGTTCGGTCATGGCGTGACGCTAGCCGCGACCCGGGGCGCTCGCAAGGCGGGGTTGTCCCTGCGCAACCGCGACCGCATATAGAGCGTCAACGCAAGGAGACCTGGCATGGCAGACAACGATCGCGGCGATTTTCCCGGCTGGCACGGCACCACGATCATCGGCGTCCGCAAGGGCGGCAAGGTGGTGGTGGCCGGTGATGGACAGGTCAGCATGGGCCAGACCGTCATGAAGGGCACCGCGCGCAAGGTGCGGCGGCTGTCGCCGGGCGGGTTCGACGTGGTCTGCGGCTTTGCCGGATCGACGGCCGATGCCTTCACCCTGCTGGAACGGCTGGAAGCCAAGCTTGAGGCGACGCCGGGACAGCTTCAGCGCGCCTCGGTCGAGCTGGCCAAGGACTGGCGGACGGACAAATACCTGCAAAAGCTCGAGGCGCTGCTGATCGTGACGGACGGCACGGAGCTTTACGTGATCACCGGCGCTGGCGACGTGCTTGAGCCCGAACACGACATCGCGGCCATCGGGTCGGGCGGGAATTATGCGCTGGCCGCCGCACGGGCCCTGATCGACACCGACCTCGATGCGGAATGCATCGCCCGCAAGGCCATGGGCATCGCGGCGGATATCTGCGTCTACACCAACGGAAATCTCACCGTGGAAGAGATCGGTGGCTGAAACGGCCTTCAGCCGGGACGACCTGCGCGCCGCCGTGGCCGCCGGGGCGTTGACCGAAGCGCAGGCCACCCGGGTTCTGACGCTGGCCGAGGAACGTGTGGGCACCCGCGCGGCACAGGTCGCGGATGATGAACCCTTTGAATTGTTTCGCGGATTTTCTGAAATCTTCGTGACCGTCGGGCTGGGCCTGCTGTTCAGCGCCGTCCTGCCCTTTGCATTCGCCCTTGGGCGGCCTGCCGTACTGCTGGTGGCGGTTGCAGTCGTCTGTTTCTACCTGGCGCGGTATTTCACCCTGAAACGTCGCATGGTCCTTCCGTCAATCGCGCTGGTGATCGGCTATGCCTTCTGCGTCTTCGGCACGGTGGCCGACCTGACGGGACAGTGGAGCCTGTCACTGACCGGATCGACCCTCTGGGGCTTCGTCGTCTGCGGCGTGACGGCGGCAGCGCTGGCCATCTGGTACCGCGTCTTTCGCCTGCCCTTCACGATGTTCCTGATCGGATTGACCGGCATGGCCTTTGTCGCCATTGCCACGAAATCACTGGTGCCCGTGACGCTTGGCGCCGAGTTCACCGATCTCTTTGATCTTCGGTCGGGCTATAACCTTGCCTTCGGAACACTGATCTTCGGCATCTGCGCCTTTCTGGTCGGCATGTGGTTCGACATGTCCGATCCGCATCGGCTGGGACGCAAGGCGGCGTCCGGGTTCTGGCTTCACCTGCTGGCGGCGCTGGCGCTGGTGAACACCGTGGCGCTGACCTTCTACAACATGCAGACGGCGACCGGGTATGCGCTGCTGGCCCTGTCGCTGGCGATTATCGCCTGCCTGGCGCTGATCATCGACCGGCGCAGTTTCCTGACGGCTGGCATCGGGTATATCGCCGTGCTGCTGGGCGTGGTGCTGCGCACCGCCGAGGGCGACAACATGTGGCTGTGGATCCTGCTGATCCTTGGCATCTTCGTCACCCTTCTTGGTACCTACTGGACCGAAACGCGCGGCAAGTTGCTGCGCGCGCTGCCCGACTTTCCGGGCAAATCTAAACTTCCTCCGTACATGGAGCTTACATGACCGACCTCACCCCCCGCGAAATCGTATCGGAACTTGACCGGTTCATCATTGGCCAGAAGGACGCCAAGCGCGCCGTGGCCGTGGCCCTGCGGTCGCGCTGGCGGCGTCGGCAACTGGCCGATGACCTGCGCGACGAGGTGTTTCCGAAAAACATCCTGATGATCGGACCGACCGGCGTCGGCAAGACCGAGATCTCGCGCCGCCTGGCCAAACTGGCCCGCGCGCCCTTCATCAAGGTCGAGGCAACCAAGTTCACCGAAGTCGGCTATGTCGGCCGGGACGTGGAACAGATCGTGCGTGACCTGATGGACAGCGCCATCGCCATGACCCGCGAACAGATGCGCGATGACGTGAAGGCCTCGGCGCACCAGATGGCCGAGGACCGCGTGATCGACGCGATCGCCGGGACCGACGCCCGCGACGGCACGCGCGAGATGTTTCGCAAGAAGCTGCGCAGTGGTGAACTGGACGATACCGAGATCGAGCTGGAGATCGCCGATACCTCGAACCCCATGGGAATGATGGATATTCCGGGACAACCCGGCAGCCAGATGGGGATGATGAACCTGGGCGATATCTTCGGCAAGGCGTTCGGCGGGCGCACGGTGAAGCGCAAGATGAAGGTGTCGGAAAGCTACGAGGTGCTGATCGGCGAAGAGGCCGACAAGCTGCTGGACGACGAAACCGTCAACCGCGCGGCGCTATCGGCGGTCGAGGAAAACGGCATCGTCTTCCTGGACGAGATCGACAAGGTCTGCGCCCGGTCCGATGCGCGCGGCGGTGATGTCAGCCGCGAAGGCGTGCAGCGTGACCTGCTGCCTCTGATCGAAGGCACGACCGTTTCGACGAAGTACGGGCCGGTCAAGACCGACCATATCCTCTTTATCGCGTCGGGCGCCTTCCACGTCGCGAAACCATCGGACCTGTTGCCGGAACTGCAGGGCCGCCTGCCGATCCGGGTCGAGCTTCAGTCGCTGACCGAGGCCGATTTCGTGGCGATCCTGACGGAAACCGACAACGCCCTGACCCGCCAGTACACCGCCCTGATGCAGACCGAGGGCGTGACCGTCGACTTTACCGAGGACGGCATCGCCGCGCTCGCCCGGATCGCAGCCGAGGTAAACCAATCGGTCGAAAACATCGGCGCACGGCGACTTTACACGATCATGGAGCGGGTGTTCGAGGAACTCAGCTTCCATGCGCCGGACAAGGCGGGCGACACCATTTCGGTCGACGAAGCCTTCGTGCAGGACAATATCGGCAAGCTTGCGGCCTCGGCCGACCTGAGCCGTTACGTGCTGTGATCCCACTGGCGTGACCCCCGGGTTCGGGCTATCGAAAGGGCGTCTTTCGATCAGGCCCGGACCATGCGGATCTTACTGGCGTTCCTGTTGTCTTTCACGTTGGCGGCCTGTGCCGACCCGACAAACGCCCCGCTTGTTCCCGCCGCCGTCAATGTCGGGGACAGCCAGCAGGTGCTGGTGGTGACCAATCGGGCGCGTGAGGCCACCGGGTTTTACGGCGCGCACCGCAGCGATCGGTTCGAATACCTCGGGATCGACGTGTCGATTCCGACGGCGCGCAACCTTGGCGCCGTGCCGGTTTCCTATCGTCGGGCGGTGCCGGGCAAGCATTTCGTCATGACCGACAGCCAGGGTCTTGGCGACCGGACGGGGTTTCGCACCGCGCTGCGCGACCGGTTGACCGCCCTGCCCCCGGCGCAGCGGGATATCACGATCTACGTGCACGGCTACAACAATGCCTTTGCCGATGGCGTGTTTCGCACCGCGCAGCTGGTCCATGACTTCGAACTTCACGGCCTGGCGCTTCACTATTCCTGGCCCAGCATCGCCCATCCGCTTGGTTATTCCCACGATCGGGACAGCCTGCTGTTCGCCCGTGACGGTCTAGAGGACATGCTGCGCGACGTCGCCCGATCCGGTGCGCGCAACGTGGTGATCGTCGGACATTCGCTGGGCGCCATGCTGGTGATGGAGGTGCTGCGCCAGATGGACATCGCCGAGCCGGGGCTGCCGGACCGGATACTGGACGGGGTGGTCCTGATCTCTCCGGACATCGACATCGATCTGTTCAAGGCGCAGGCGCATCGCATCCGCGCCCTGCCCCAGCCTTTCGCGATCTTCGTGTCGCAGAAAGACCGCGCCTTGCAGCTGTCGTCCCGGATCAACGGGCGGTCGACGCGTCTGGGCACGCTTGCCGATACCGAAACGATCGCGGATCTGAAGGTGACGGTGGTGGATGTGACGGCCTTCAGCGGCAAGCTGGCGGAATCGCATTTCACCGCAGGATCGTCACCGGCGCTGATCAAGCTGCTGTCGCGCAGTGCCGAGCTCGACAGCACCTTCACGACAACCACCGCGCGGCGGGGTGGATTGCCGGGCGTCGCGATTAGCGTGCAGAACGCAACACAGGTGATCCTGTCGCCGGGGCTGTTCGGGCTTTAACGCAGCCGCTTGAGATAGACGTAGTAGGCCCCGCCCCCGCCGTGGCTGACATGCGCGGGCGTGATCTGAAGCACCAGTTGCGACAGCGGCGGAACGGACAACCAATGTGGCACATTGTGGCGCAGAACCCCGCGCCGGACGGGGATCGGGCCGTCTTCGTCGCGATCCTTGCCCTTGCCCGTGATCACCAGCACCAGCCGTTTCCCTTCCGACGCCGATCGCATGATGAACCCGGTCAGGGCGGGGTGGGCACGATCCATGGTCATGCCGTGCAGGTCGATCCGGCCTTCGGGGCGCAGCTTGCCGCGTTTCATCTTGGTGTGGGTCTTGCGATCCATCCGCACGGGGGCGTTGCGCACGCGGTCGCTGACCGTGCCCATCAGATCATGCGGCGGCGATGTGCCCTGCGCCCCCTGCCCCAGCCGGAATGTAGGGATCGGATCGGGCTGCGCCACGGGCTTGCGCGGTTTGGACCCCGGCTTGACCTCGTCGCGCGGACGCGGACGGTGCATCCGTTCCGCGGTCTCGGCGACCCGGTTCCAGAGGTCGAGTTCATCCGGGCGCAGGCGGCGGCTCATAGCCGGTCCTCGGGCAGCATGGCATAGGCGCGCTGGATCGGCAGAAGCACAACCATCCGTCCGGGATCACGCAGCCGTCCGGCCGCGCGACCGGCCTTGTCACCGGTGCCCATGAAGATGTCGGCGCGTTGCGGCCCCTTGATCGCGGACCCGGTGTCCTGCGCGACCATCAGGCGATGCATCGGGACGTTGCCTGCCTTTTCGATCCAGACCGGGGCACCCAGCGGCGTGAACTGAGGATCGACCGCAATCGACCGCCCCGCCGTGACCGACCGCATCATGGCACCCACCGGGCCATCTTCGTGCGCAACCGTATCGACCACGCGAAAGAATACGTAGGACGGGTTGTGACGCAGCAGTTCGGCCCCATCGACAGGATTGCGCCGCACCCAGTTCTTGATGACCTGGGCCGAAACCTGATGCGCGGAATAGACACCGCGCCGGACCAGTTCCTGCCCGATGGATTTATAGTCGTGGCCGTTCTTGCCGCCATAGCCGACGCGAAGCACATCTCCAGACGGCAGGCGGATGCGGCCGGACCCCTGGATCTGCAGGAAGAACAGTTCGACCGGGTCGTCGACCCAGGCGATCTCCAACCCGCGGCCGGTCAACGCGCCAGTTGTTTCGATCTCGCGCCGCGACAGCCAGGGGCGGTCCCGGGCTTCGGGCGGCAGGCGATAGATCGGATAGCGGAAACGGCCGGTGCGGATCAGAGATCCGTCAAGCTCGGGTTCGAAATATCCGGTGAACAGGGCCTGATCCTCGTCCCCGATCAGGACCGGGGTGAAGAACAGCTCAAAGAAGGTGCGTGCGTTGGTCTGCTGCGCGGCCATGGCGCAGATCGGCTGCCAATCGGGCGCCGTCAGATCAGGGCAGGTGTTCAGGAAGGTGCGAAGGGCGGCGGAATGGTCATCCTCGGCCCAGCCGGACAGGTCGGAATAGTCGAGGATCTTCAGCGACGTGTCCGACGCCGCCCCCGCGTTCGGCAGGGTCAGCGCGGCCAGCAGGGCTGCCAGCCGCACCAGCGTCATTCGCCCGTGGCGACAAGTTGCCAGTTGGGATCGTTGGTGCCCATGGCGCGGGCAAAGGTCCAGACGTCGCGCTGGGTCTTCACGGCCTTCGGATCGCCTTCGATCACCTCGCCGGCGCGGTCGCGCACGGCGAAGGTCAGCTGCCCGACAAAACGCACGGTCAGTTCGCCTTCGTTGGTGGCGTCGTCGAATTCGGCATCCACCAGCTGCAGTTCCTTCACGCCGACGAAATCGGATTCGACGCTCAGACCCTTGGCATCGCGGTCGTTCACGACGAAGGCAAAGCTTTCGTAGACCTCGTGCGACAGGAACGGCTTGATGTCTTCCATCTCACCCCGTTCGAACCCCATCAGGATCATCTCATAGGCGCCGCGGGCACCGGACAGGAATTCCGAGACCGAGAATCCCGGCTCGATCGCCTTCATCTTGGCCAGGGCTTCGGCGGCAGGGCTGTCGGCAGGAACGTGATCGGCGATGTCCGGATCCGGCCCGCCTTCGATCACCTCGAAGTCGTTGCGACGATCCGGCGCAGGGTCGGATTTGGGCACGGGTGTCTTTTCAAACCCCTCGCGCGTGCCCAGAACGCTGCGCAACCGAAGGATCAGAAAAACGGCAATCCCGGCAAGGACGAGCAGCTGTAAGATCGGCGAATTCATCGATACCCCTTGGGCTGGTTTCTGCCCGGAGCATGGAAAGTGCCCGGGTTCGTTCTTATGTAGGTGACAGGTTACGGTAAGTCTACCGCACCGCACAAAACCCGGAGGTCGCCATGTGGCTCTTGCTGGCATTCATTGCCGTCCCGATGATCGAGATCGCGCTGTTCATTCAGGTGGGCGGGTTGATCGGGCTGGGCTGGACCCTGCTGATCGTCCTTGGCACCGCGTTGCTGGGCACCTGGCTGGTTCGGGCGCAGGGGGCCATGGCCCTGAACAACCTGCGCCGCAGTTTCAATGAATTGCGCGACCCGTCCGAACCGCTGGCCGATGCCGCGATGATCCTGGTCGCCGGCGTTCTGCTTCTGACGCCCGGGTTCTTCACCGACGCCGTGGGCTTTGCCCTGCTGACACCGCCGGTGCGCCATGCCGCGTTCAAATGGCTTCGCAGGAATGTGAAGGTCGCGTCCTTCAGCATGGGTGCCGAACAGGCCCGCCCGCAGCCGCATCGCGCAGGCCCTGCCCGGGATGACGTGATCGATGGCACCTATCACGAGGTCGAGCCGCCCAAGCGTCCGACGCACAACCCGTCGTCGGGGTGGACCCGGCACTGATCGGCGGAAAGCATTGAGACACGGTCGGCATCCTGATAATGGGCATGTCGACCGAAAAACCCTTTGGGAGAGTTATTATGGCGGAAAACGCGAACGGTGCGGCGCAGGAAGCCCCGCAAGTGAAAATGAACGTGCTGACCCAGTACGTGCGCGACATGTCCTTCGAAAACATTCTGGCGCGCAAGCAGGCCTCGGGCCAGGTGCAGCCGGACGTGAAGGTGCAGGTGGCGCTGGACGCCCAGAAGCGTGACGCCGCGAACCAGTACGAAGTGACGATCAAGCTGACCGTGCGGTCGAACGCACAGGGCACCGAAGACCCGCTGTTCGTGCTCGAGCTGGAATATGTCGGCCTGTTCAACATCGAAGGCGTGCCGGACGATCAGCTGCACCCGTTCCTTCTGATCGAATGCCCGCGGATGATCTTCCCCTTCGTGCGCCGCATCGTGTCCGACGTGACCCGCGACGGTGGCTTCCCGCCGCTGAACCTCGACAACATCGATTTCGTCGGCCTCTACCGGACCGAACTTCAGCGCCGCGCCGCAGAACAGCCCGCAGCCCAGGCCTGATTTCAGGACTGAAACTGCTTCCAGACAGCGCCGTCGCCCAGCTTGGCCACAAATTCGGCATGGGCGGCGGCTTCTTCTTCCGTGATGCGTGACGGAAGAGGCGTGGGTCGCGGACGCGGACGCCAGTCGTCGTCGTCCGACCCGTTCGATCCGCGCGATGTCGTGGACAGGCCGAAATCCGGCTGCTTGCCCCCGATCAGTTCCAGATAGACTTCCGCCAGGATCTCACTGTCGAGAAGCGCGCCGTGCAGCGTCCGCGAGGAGTTGTCGATGCCGAACCGACGGCACAGCGCATCGAGCGAGGCAGGCGAGCCGGGGAAGCGTTGCCGGGCGATGGCCAGCGTGTCGATCGCCTGATCGAACGGCAGCTGGCGCAGGTTGAGCCAGCCAAGTTCGGCGTTCAGGAATTTCATGTCGAAGCTGGCGTTGTGGATCACCAGCTTGTCGTTCTGGACGAAATCCAGGAACCCCTGCGCGATCTCGGCGAATTTCGGTTTGTCGCGCAGAAAATCATCGCCCAGCCCGTGAACCTCGAAGGCCTCCTGCGGCATGCCACGTTCGGGATTGATATAGACGTGGTAGGTCTTGCCGGTGGCGACGTGGTTCCACAGTTCGACCGCGCCGATTTCGACGATCCGGTCGCCCTGTTGGGGATCGAAGCCTGTCGTTTCCGTATCAAGGACAATCTCACGCATTTTCGATCTTTTCCCTGATTTTCGCGACAATGGCCCGGACCTGATCGCGGGCATGGTCGAGAGTATCGGTGATGATGACGTGATCCGCCAGTGCGCGCTTTTCCGCATCCGGCATCTGCTTTTCGCGGATCATGTCGAACTGCGCTTCGGTCATGGTGCCGCGGGCGAGCACCCTGTCGCGCTGCGTGTCGGCGTCGACGGAAACGCAGACCGTGGTATCGACCAGCTTGTGACCGCTGCCTTCGAACAGAAGCGGAATGTCGAGCACGACGATGTCCGCGTCGGTCGCGGCGATGAAGGCCTGGCGATCTTCGGCGACAAGCGGATGCACGATCTGTTCGATGCGGCGCAGGGCGGTCGGGTCGGCAGCGATCGCCGCCTTGAGCCGATCGCGAGACACCGCGCCATCGATGATCGCGTCCGGAAAGGCCACCTGCATGGGACCGACGGCCGCACCGCCCGGAGAGTAGAGGCGATGCACGGCGGCGTCAGCATCCCAGACGGCACAGCCTTCTTCGGCAAACAGCTTGGCCGTGGTCGATTTCCCCATGCCGATGGATCCGGTCAGACCGACAAGATAGGTCATGCCAGCACCGCCTTTCGGGTTTCTTCGGTCACCTCGGGGCGCACACCGAACCAGCGTTCGAACCCGGGCACCGCCTGATGCAGCAACATGCCAAGGCCGTCGACGGTCGTGCAGCCCACCTGGGACGCGGTCTTGAGGAGTTCGGTCTGCAAAGGCGTATAGACGATGTCGGTGACCAGGTGATCCGGCGACAGCGCCGCGAGGTCGAGCAGAAGGGGATCCTTGCCCGCCATCCCGAGGGACGTCGTGTTGACCACGGTCAGGCAGTCGGTGATCTGCGCGGCGGCATCCGCCCAGTCGACCACGGTTACGGCAGGACCAAAGGTGGTCGCCAGATCCTTTGCCCGGGTGCGGGTGCGGTTGGTCAGCCGGATCTCGGGGACGCCAGCGTCGAGCAGCGCGACGATGATCGCGCGGGCCGCGCCGCCGGCGCCAAGGACCAGCGCGGGCGCAGAGGCGGGCTGCCAGTCCGGCGCATCCTGATGGAGGTTCGAGATAAATCCATACGCATCGGTATTGTCTGCATGGATCACGCCATCGTCTTGAAACGTCACGGTATTTGCGGCGCCGATCCGCCGAGCGGTATCTGTCACGACATCGGCAATTTTCAGAACCTGTTCCTTGTGGGGCAGGGTGACGTTCGCGCCGACGAACCCCATCCGGGCCATGGTGCGCAGGACGGTTTCGAAATCTTCGGGCTCGACATGCGCGGGAACGTAGTGGCCCGGCAGGTCATGCTGGGTCAGCCAATGCCGGAACAGGTGCGGCGACCGGGAATGGGCGGCGGGGCAGCCGATGACGGCGGCCAGGGGGATGCGGGGCAGGGCGGTCACTGGTCGATCACTCCTCGATCGGCGAGGTATGTCAGAAGGGGAAGATATGGCAGGCCGAGGACCGAAAAATAATCTCCGTCGATCCGTGCAAAAAGCCGCGCCCCTTCGGCTTCGACCATGTAGCAGCCGACCGACTGGCCGACCGTAGGCCAGTTGCGGGCCAGATAGGCGTCGAAAAAGGCGTCGGACAGCGGGCGCATGGTCAGTCGCGCCTCGCCCACGAACCGCCAGATCGGGCGGGCTTCGTGGAAGATGACGGCTGCTGAGTGGAGCTTGTGCGTCTTGCCGGAGAGCTGGCGAAGATGGTCGGCGGCCTCATCGCGGGTGGTCGCCTTGGACATCAACTGACCTTCAAGGTCGAGCACCTGGTCACAGCCCAGCACGAAATCCTCCGGGCATTTCTGACCCATGCGCTGTGCCTTGGCCTCGGCCAGGGCGTCGGCGATGTCGCGGGGACGGGTGCCTTCGGCCAGCAGTGATTGCTTGATCGTCTCTTCGTCGACCGGAGCGGTCCGCACGGTGAAGGGCACGTTGGCGCGGGTCAGAAGCTCGGCCCGGATGGCAGAGCCGGAGGCAAGGATCAGGTCCGGCATGTGGATAACTTCCGGGATTACGTTAGGAGTTTGTTAAGGACTGTTTCTGTAAGATCCACAGACCGGAGACAAGGGGTGGGAAACCATCCCCGTTCTCCCGCGCCATCCCTGCATCCATCCCTCTGGGGGGAAGGATAACTTGGGTGGCGTGGATGACACCTGTCTTCCCCGCATCATCCCGAACTTGCCACAGAGATTATCCCAAGACCCATCTGGACCGGGATTAAGACGCAAATCATTGTTTTGAATTGGTTTATTCTGAGGTCTTACACAGACCACGGGCAAGTTCACACATGGTCATCCACAGGATGTGGCAGAATGTGGGCAAGATTGTGGCGAAGCAGGTAATCCACAGGTTTTGGCGTCCCTACAATATTCATCAATCTTTTCTTCTTTTATATTTATTATTAGGGAGGCCCTATGACTGACCTGCTCGCGTCCCTCTATCCCTGGACCAAGTCCCTGCACATCATGTCCGTGATTGCATGGATGGCGGGGCTGTTCTATCTGCCCAGGCTTTTCGTACACCACGTGGAACAAGCGGATAACGCGCAGATGCGCGAAACGTTCCAGATGATGGAAAAAAAGCTGCTGAAGCTGATCATGAACCCGGCCAGCATCGCGACCTGGGTCTTCGGGCTGATGCTGGTGTTCACGCCCGGTATCGTCGATTGGGGCATGGTCTGGCCCTGGACGAAGGCGGTGGCGGTGATCGCGATGACCTGGTTCCATCATTGGCTTGGCAAGCGTCGGAAGGACCTTGAGGCCGGTACGAACAGCGTGACCGGCCGACAGTACCGGATGATGAACGAAGTGCCGACGCTGCTGATGGTCGTGATCGTGCTGTCGGTGGTGGTGAAGTTCTGAAGCGTTGACTTTGGGGCCGCCGGTCCCTAATTACCGCGACCAAGCCGCCCGTCCGGGTGGAGCGATTCCCCATTCTGACCAGACTGCGTGCCCCTTGGGCCGGTCGCCGGAGTTTTCCATGACTATCAACCGTCTGAATCTGTCCGATCTGAAGGCGAAGAGCCCGAAGGACCTTCTGTCGATGGCAGAAGAGCTGGAGATCGAGAACGCCTCGACCATGCGGAAGGGCGAGATGATGTTCCAGATCCTGCGCGAACGCGCGGACGAGGAGTGGGAGATCGGCGGCGACGGCGTGCTTGAGGTACTGCAGGACGGCTTTGGGTTCCTGCGCTCGCCCGAGGCGAACTATCTGCCGGGTCCGGATGACATCTATGTGTCGCCTGACATGATCCGCCAGTATTCGCTGCGGACCGGCGATACGGTCGAGGGGCTGATGAAGGAGCCCGATGAGAACGAGCGCTACTTTGCGCTGACCTCGGTCCAGAAGATCAACTTTGAAGAGCCGGAGCGGGCCAAGCACAAGGTGTCGTTTGACAACCTCACGCCGCTCTATCCGGATCAGCGCCTGAAGATGGAAATCGAGGATCCGACGATCAAGGACCGGTCGGCCCGGATCATCGACCTTGTGGCGCCGATCGGGAAAGGGCAGCGGTCGCTGATCGTGGCGCCTCCGCGGACGGGTAAGACGGTTCTGCTGCAGAACATCGCGCATTCGATCGAGACCAACCATCCTGAGTGCTACCTGATCGTCCTGCTGATCGACGAACGTCCGGAAGAAGTGACGGACATGCAGCGGTCGGTGAAGGGCGAGGTCATTTCCTCGACCTTCGACGAACCGGCGACGCGTCACGTGGCGGTTTCGGAAATGGTGATCGAAAAGGCCAAGCGCCTGGTCGAACATAAGCGAGATGTTGTTATCCTGCTGGACTCGATCACAAGACTTGGTAGGGCTTTCAACACCGTGGTGCCGTCGTCGGGCAAGGTTCTGACCGGTGGTGTGGATGCGAACGCCCTGCAGCGGCCGAAGCGGTTCTTTGGTGCGGCGCGGAACATCGAAGAGGGCGGGTCGTTGACGATCATCGCGACCGCCCTGATCGACACAGGCAGCCGAATGGACGAAGTGATCTTCGAAGAATTCAAAGGGACCGGTAACTCGGAAATCGTGCTGGATCGCAAGGTTGCCGACAAACGCGTCTTCCCGGCGATGGATATCCTGAAGTCCGGTACCCGGAAGGAAGACCTGTTGACCGACAAGATCGATCTGCAGAAGACCTTCGTGTTGCGGCGGATCCTGAACCCCATGGGGACCACGGACGCGATCGAGTTCCTGATCTCGAAGTTGAAGCAGACCAAGACGAACGGCGAATTCTTCGAGTCGATGAACGGGTAAACCGGCGCCTCGGGAGGGGCGGGAATGGACACGATCTTTGCATTGGCGACGGCGCCCGGAAAAGCGGGCGTCGCTATCGTGCGTTTGTCGGGACCCTCTGCCTGGACAGCGATCGAGGACCTATGCGGGTCGGTGCCGCCGCTTCGGGTCGCATCCTTGCGTCAGGTTCGGGGATCGGGCGGAGTGCTGGACGAGGCGCTTGTCCTGGTGTTCGACGCGGGCGCAAGTTTTACCGGAGAGCAGGTCGCGGAATTGCAGCTGCATGGATCCACCGCCGTGGTGGCGGCTGTCTTGACCGAGCTGTCGGGGTTGGCTGGCCTGCGGCAAGCGGAAGCGGGGGAATTCACCCGGCGCGCGCTGGAGAATGGGCGCCTGGATCTGGCCCAAGTCGAAGGCCTGGCGGATCTTATTGATGCCGAGACGGAAGCACAGCGGCGGCAAGCGCAGCGTGTCTTGGCGGGTGAGCTTGGCGCGAAGGCGGCTGGGTGGCGGAAGGATCTGATCCGGGCCGCAGCCTTGCTTGAGGCCACGATCGATTTTGCCGATGAAGATGTGCCGGTGGATGTGACGCCAGAGGTTCGTGATCTTCTGTCAGGTGTATCGGCGAGCCTGGCGGCTGAGGTTGCGGGTGTGGGAATCGCGGAACGTGTTCGGACGGGGTTCGAGGTTGCGATTGTCGGAGCGCCGAATGTCGGGAAGTCGACGTTGTTGAACGCGCTGGCAGGGCGCGAGGCGGCGATCACGTCGGATATCGCCGGGACGACGCGGGACGTGATCGAGGTTCGCATGGACCTAGGAGGGTTGCCGGTAACCGTGCTGGATACCGCCGGAGTTCGGGATACCCTTGATCCCGTGGAGGCGATTGGTGTTCAGCGTGCTAAGGATCGTGCGCTGTCTGCCGATCTGCGGATCTTCTTGGTTGAGGAGGGGGACGCGCCGCCGTTCGACTGGTTGGAGGGAGATCTTGTCGTGGTCTCGAAATCTGATGTCGTCGGTTCTGGGGACGGACGGATTTCGTCGAGAACCGGGGAAGGCTTGGATTGGCTGGTTGGGTCGGTTCGAACTCGGCTGGAAGGTTTGGCGGCCGGGTCCGGTGTGGCGACGCGTCATAGGCACAGGCTGGCGATGGAGCGTTCCCTGGAGCGTTTGGCTGTTGCTGTTGATCTGGTAGAACGTGGGTCAGATGGCGTTGAACTGGCGGCGGAGGAGATTCGTTCTGCCGTGCGCGCTTTGGAATCTTTGATCGGTTTGGTGGATGTCGAATCCCTGTTGGACGACATCTTTTCAAGTTTCTGCATAGGAAAGTGAGAGGTGTTTCACGTGAAACATTCTGACGTCGATGTGGTGGTAATCGGGGGCGGGCACGCGGGATGCGAGGCGGCGGCAGCGTCCGCGCGCCTTGGCGCGCGGACGATTTTGGTTACGCTGAAGCGTGACGGGATTGGCGTGATGTCGTGCAATCCAGCCATCGGAGGACTTGGTAAAGGGCACCTTGTACGTGAGATAGATGCCTTGGATGGCGTGATGGGTCGCATTGCAGATCTTGCCGGGATCCAATTCCGCCTGCTGAACCGGCGCAAAGGGCCCGCAGTACAGGGGCCGCGTGCGCAAGCGGACAGAAAGATCTATCGCACCGAGATGCTTGCGGAACTTGAGGCGACACCCAACCTGCAAATCGTTGAGGGTGAGGTGGTCGATTTCCGTATGGACGGTGTTCGTGTGAGCGGCGTCGTGTTGGCGGATGGCGCGGCTATTGACGCGGGATCGGTTGTCTTGACGACCGGAACGTTCTTGCGTGGCGTAATCCATATAGGCGATCAAACGAAACCCGGCGGGCGCATGGGTGACAAACCCTCGGTCCGTCTGGCTGAGCGCATGGATAGTTTCGGGCTGAGAATGGGTCGGTTGAAAACCGGTACGCCGCCGCGGCTTGATGGACGCACGATCGACTGGTCGGTTTTGGAGCAACAGCCAGGGGACGCGGAGCCGGTGCTGTTTTCGTTCCTGTCCAAAACGGTTAGCGCCAAGCAGATCGCTTGCGGGATCACATATACCAACGAACGCACGCACGAGATCATCCGGGAAAATCTTGGACGGTCCGCGATGTATAGCGGCAATATTGAGGGGGTGGGTCCGAGGTATTGCCCGTCTATCGAAGACAAGGTCGTGCGTTTCGCTGAAAAAACCTCGCACCAGATCTTCCTTGAGCCCGAGGGGGTGGATGATCACACGGTGTACCCCAACGGGATCTCAACCTCGCTTCCCGTTGATGTCCAGGAAGACTACGTGCATTCAGTTCGCGGATTGGAGAATTCGGTTATCCTTCAGCCTGGCTATGCGATTGAATATGACTACGTTGATCCTCGATCATTGAACCTGCAATTGGGTGTGAAATCCGTGCCCGGGCTGTTTCTGGCTGGGCAGATCAACGGAACCACTGGGTACGAAGAAGCTGCAGCGCAGGGGATGGTTGCCGGGCTGAACGCCGCGAAGTCGGCCATGGATCAGGATCCGGTCGAGTTCGGTCGTACGGACAGCTATATCGGCGTTATGGTCGACGATCTAACCTCTCGCGGTGTGACGGAACCTTACCGGATGTTCACATCCCGAGCGGAGTTTCGTTTGTCGTTGCGTGCGGATAATGCCGATCAACGGTTGACGCCCCTTGGTATGGAGATTGGCTGTATTCGCCCTGCGCGGCAGGCTGAGTTTCAAGCGAAGATGGAACAGTTGGGGTTTGGCAAGGACGTTCTGACTGCCAAGGCCTATACGCCGCAAGAACTCTCGGTCGCTGGCATCAAGGCCAGTAACGACGGTTCCAAGCGGACTCTGTTCGATGTTTTGTCATTTCCTGATGTGACAATGGCGGAAGTTCAGGCTTTGGAACCGGAAGTTTCCGCTCTGGCGCCTGAAATTCGTCAGCAGCTTGCAACCGATGCGCTGTATGCGAAATATATTGAGCGCCAGTTGCGGGACGTCGATGCGTTGAAGAAGGATGAACACGAAGCCATCCCTGACGATTTTGATTTCAATGCGCTGGTGGGTTTGTCGAATGAACTGAAAGCCAAGCTTGTTCAGTTCCGGCCGACGAACTTGGCTCAGGCTGGTCGCGTCGAAGGGATGACTCCGGCGGCGTTGACGTTGATCCTTGCTCGCATTCGAAAGGCCAAAACGGATGCCAGAAGGCTGCAAGCTTGATGGACATCTCGAGTGTTTCACGTGAAACAAATGATCGGCTGAAGACCTATCTGACGCTGCTTGAAAAGTGGTCGCCAAAGATAAATCTTGTTTCTGCGGCCACCCTTGCGTCCGCATGGGATCGTCATTTCGTCGATTCCGCACAGCTGGTCAGCTTGGCTGAGGTCAAAGACGCGCATTGGCTCGACATCGGCAGCGGAGGCGGCTTTCCCGGCATGGTGGTCGCCATCATCCTGGCCGAGAACGATCCTTCATCGCACGTGTCTTTGTTGGAATCCGACCAGAGGAAATGCGTGTTTCTGCGGACCGTTGCCCGAGAGGTCGGCATAAAGGTCGACGTGATCAATGCGCGGATCGAAAGCGCGCCTCCGATCGGCGCGGATATCATCAGCGCGCGGGCTCTCTCATCGCTCTCGACCCTTCTAGGATTTGCGCAGCGTCATGGAAAAAACACGACGACGCTTCTTTTTCCGAAGGGGCGAAGCTGGAAAACCGAAATTGAGGATGCGCAGCGTGAATGGCGCTTCACTCACTCCGTTCATCCAAGTAACACCGATGCAGAGGCCGTCATACTGAGAATCGAGGAAATCGAGCATGTCTGATCTGTTGACCGTCCATGGTCCCAAGATTGTCGCGATCGCAAACCAGAAAGGTGGGGTGGGGAAGACCACGACGACCATTAATCTTGCTGCGGCGCTGGCTGAAATGGGCCACAACGTTCTCATCATCGATCTTGATCCGCAGGGCAACGCGTCGACCGGACTGGGTATTGAAACGGACGCCCGGGAAAACACGACATACGAATTGTTGCTGGACGACGCGGCATTGGAAGACGTGATCCTAAAGACCGAGGTTGAAGGCCTTTCGATCGTCCCGTCGACCGTCGATCTCAGTTCGGCCGACATCGAACTGATCGCCAATGAAAAGCGCAGCTTTCTTCTGCGCGACGCACTCCGCCAGCCCGCGATGGAGCGCTACGAGTTCGACTACGTCCTGATCGATTGTCCGCCCTCGCTCAACCTTCTGACTGTCAACGCCATGGTTGCGGCGCATTCCGTCCTCGTGCCGCTGCAAAGCGAATTCTTTGCGCTCGAGGGTCTTTCGCAGCTCATGCTGTCGATCCGGGAAATCCGCCAGTCGGCGAATTCCAAGCTCAGGATCGAAGGTGTGGTTCTGACGATGTACGACGCACGCAACAACCTGTCCCAACAGGTCGAGGCCGACGCGCGCGACAACCTCGGGGACATCGTTTTCACGACGAAGATCCCGCGCAATGTTCGCGTTAGTGAGGCGCCCTCCTACGCGATGCCGGTTCTCACGTTCGATACCACGTCCAAGGGCGCACAGGCTTACCGGGCCCTGGCCCAGGAATTCATCAAGAAAAACGAAGCTGCAGACGCGTAAGGGGAGGATCAGATGAGCAACAAACCAAAGAACCGGGGTCTTGGGCGTGGCCTGTCCGCATTGATGGCGGATGTATCAAATGACCAGGTTGAGACCAGCGAAGCATCCGCCCCGCGTCGTGCCGACACGATCGTTCCGATTGAACAGGTTCGGCCGAACCCCGATCAGCCGCGTCGCACGTTTACGGAAGATCAGCTGAACGAACTTGCGCAGTCGATAAAGGAAAAGGGGATTATCCAGCCCCTGATCGTGCGCCAGGTCGGAGGCGACTATGAAATCGTCGCCGGGGAACGTCGGTGGCGGGCTGCGCAGATCGCCAAGCTGCACGAAGTGCCGGTCATCCTTCGGGACTACAATGACACCGAAGTGCTCGAAGTTGCGATTATCGAGAACATTCAGCGGGCCGATCTTAACCCGGTCGAAGAAGCGGCCGGGTATCGCCAGTTGATGGACAAGTTCGGTCACACGCAGGAAAAGCTGGCCGAGGCTTTGGGCAAAAGCCGCAGCTACATCGCCAACCTTTTGCGTCTGTTGAACTTGCCCGAAGACGTGCAGGAGATGTTGAAGGCGGGCAAACTGACCGCGGGCCACGCACGCGCCTTGATCACGGCTGAAAATCCGTCGACCCTTGCGGCACGCGTCGTTGCCGGAGGCTTGTCCGTACGAGAGACGGAGCGGCTGGCCAACGAGACGAAGTCAGACCCGAAACCGGCGAAACCATCCACGCCGCGGGAAAAGGACGCGGACACGAAAGCGCTGGAAGGCGACCTGTCGGCGGCTTTGAAAATGAAGGTCACCCTGTCACATGAACCCGGCACCGAAAGCGGAACGATGACGATCCGGTACCTGTCGCTGGATCAGCTCGACACGCTGTGCCGCATGCTCAGCGGGGAGCATTAGGGCGCGTCCATAGAAACGCCAGAACGCAACTCAGCGTCAGGGCCTGGATCGCGATCAACTGCCACCGAAGTCCCAGGGCCAGAGACAGGCCTAGGACGGCCAGGCAGCTGACCGTGGCCAGGCCCTTCGCACGTCTGGAAATCGCGCCATATTGTTGCCAATCACGAATTGGCCCGCCAAATCTGGGGTGATCCAACAACCAGTTGTGTAACCTCTCAGATGATCGGGCAAAGCAAAAGGTGGCCAGCAAAAGGAAGGGCACGGTCGGGATCAGTGGCAGGACGACACCGATCAACCCGCACAGCAGGCTCACTCCTCCCAACCCGGCCCAGACAAACCGCATGGCTCACTCCAACAGCGTTGCGATGACAGAGTTCAGAACCAAACGGCCCCGATCCGTAACCCTCAGGATATTGGCCTCGACCTCGACCATTCCAAGATCCTGCAGCGACCCGATTGCCTGCGGTGACACGGGGCGGCCAGCCAGGTCTTGATACCGCCGCATGTCGACACCATCGACCAGACGCAGCCCCATCAGCATGAATTCAGTGGCCTGGTCCTCGGTCGTCAGAACAGACCGTCCGGCGTCGCCGCTGCCTTGATCGACGGCGTCGAGCCATCCATTTGGCATCCGGATCGCCTCGGTCGCAAAACGTTTGCCATTCAGGGTCAGACGTCCATGCGCGCCGGGACCGATCCCGACATAATCGCCATACCGCCAATACAGTGTGTTGTGCCGTGATTCCGCGCCGGGGCGGGCATGATTGCTCACTTCGTAGATGGGAAACCCGGCGTTGGTCGTGACCTCTTGCGTGATGTCGTACATCGCGGCGGCCGAATCCTCGTCCGGCAGGCCGCGTAGCTTGCCGATACGGTAGCGGTCGCCAAACGCGGTGCCGTCCTCGATCGTCAACTGGTACAGCGACAGGTGATCCACGGCGAGATCCAGGGCCCGGCCAAGTTCGGCGCGCCAATCCTCGGGCGTCTGATCCTGCCGTGCATAGATCAGATCAAAACTCACACGATCAAAGACTGACCGGGCAATATCGAAGGCGCGCAGGGCCTCATCCACGGAATGGATCCGACCCAGCCGTTGAAGATCACGGTCATTCAGCGCCTGCACGCCCATGGACACACGAGACACACCGGCGCCGAAATAGTCTCTAAACCGACCGGATTCAACGGAACCGGGGTTGGCTTCAAGCGTGACTTCCAGATCATTCGCCTGCGGCCAGCGCATCCGGATCCGATCCAGGATGGCTGCGACCGTGGCGGGATCCATCAGGCTGGGTGTGCCCCCGCCGAAGAAAATCGACCGGACCACGCGGCCCGGGGTTTCCGCGGCGTGACGGTCGATCTCGTTCAGGTAGGCGCGGCGCCAGCGGTCTTCGTCGATCTGTCGCGAGACATGAGAGTTGAAGTCGCAGTAGGGGCACTTGGCCGCGCAGAAGGGCCAGTGGATATAGATGCCGAACCCGCCGGCTTCCCAATCCTCAGTCAAAGCAGCCCGTCACGAGCTTGCGAAAGGCATCGGCGCGATGCGACATGTCATGCTTTTTCGCCGGATCCATTTCGCCGAACGTTTCGGTCTCGCCATCGGGCAGGAACACGGGATCAAAGCCAAAGCCCTGATCGCCACGCATCGGCCAGACCACCTGACCGTCAACGCGGCCTTCAAAAACCTCGTCATGGCCATCGGGCCAGGCCAGGACCAGCGTGCAGTTGAACGCTGCAGTGCGCGGGGCAGGGGCGTTGCGCTCTTCCAGCAGGGTCCAGACCTTGGTCATCGCCATGGGAAAATCGCGGCCGTCTGGCGTTTCGGCCCAATCGGCGGTGTAGACGCCCGGCGCGCCGTCCAGTGCGTCGACCGTGATGCCGCTGTCATCGGACAGGGCGGGCAGGCCGGTCGCCCTGGCGGCATAATGCGCCTTGATCCTCGCATTGCCGACAAAGCTGTCTTCGGTTTCCTCGGGCTCGTCCAGACCATGATCGCCGGCCGAGGTCACGGAAATGCCGAAGGGGGCCAGAAGCTCCGCGATCTCGCGAAGCTTCCCCTTGTTGTGGCTGGCGATGACCAGCTCGGTTCCGGTGAACTTACGCACAGGCGGCCTTCTGGATTTCGACCAGCTCGCCGACGCCCTTTTCGGCAAGGTTCATCAGCTCGTCCATCTGGGCCCGGGTAAAGGTCGCGCCCTCGGCGGACATTTGCACCTCGATCAGCTGTTTCGATCCGGTCATGATGAAATTGCCGTCGACGCCCGCATCGCTGTCCTCGGGATAATCGAGGTCAAGGACCGGCTGACCGGCGTAGATGCCGCAGGATACAGCCGCGACCGGATCGACCAGCGGATCAGAGACGATATCGCCGGCCTTCATCAGCTTGTTCACCGCAAGGCGCAGGGCAACCCAGCCGCCGGTGATCGACGCGCAGCGGGTGCCGCCATCGGCCTGGATCACGTCACAGTCGATCGAAATCTGGCGTTCGCCCATGGCGACGCGATCAACGCCCGCGCGCAGCGAGCGACCGATAAGCCTTTGAATTTCAACAGTTCTTCCGCCCTGTTTGCCGGCGGATGCCTCGCGCCGCATGCGGGACGAGGTCGACCGGGGCAGCATGCCGTATTCGGCCGTCACCCAACCCAGGCCCGAGCCCTTGATGAAGGGCGGCACGCGGTCTTCGATGGTCGCTGTGCAGATCACATGCGTGTCGCCGACCTTGATCAGGCATGACCCTTCTGCATGTTTCGTGATCCCGGTTTCGATTGAAACCGCGCGCATTTCGCTTAATTCTCGTCCTGATGGTCGCATGGGGCAAACTCCTTATCGACTTCGGGATAGTCCCGGGGCGACAGATAAGGCAACCCCGGACTGAAACCACGCGAAACTGTCTGATCTCTGGATGAACGACACGACCAAAATTCTCGAAGACCTGAACGACCGCTCGCGCGAGGTGTTTCGTCGCGTGGTCGAAGGTTACCTTGCCAGCGGCGAACCCGTGGGGTCGCGCACGCTGACGCGGCTGATGAACGAAAAGGTGTCGGCCGCGACGATCCGCAACGTGATGCAGGATCTTGAATTCCTCGGTCTGCTGGGATCACCGCATGTCAGCGCCGGACGGATCCCGACGCAGCAGGGGCTGCGGATGTTCGTCGACGGGCTGCTCGAGGTCGGGGATCTTCAGACCACGGACCGTGCCATGATCGACGCCACCGTCGGGCCGAACGGTGGCGATGTCGGCGGGTTGCTTGACCGGATCGGATCGGCGCTATCGGGCGCGACGCAGGGCGCGTCGCTGGTTCTGGCGCCCAAGCACGAAGCGCCGATCAAGCATATCGAATTTGTCAGCCTTGGCCACGACCGGGCGCTGGTCGTCCTGGTCTTTGCCGACGGTCACGTCGAAAACCGCATCTTCACGCCGCCGCCGGGCCAGACCCCCAGTTCGATGCGCGAGGCGGCGAATTTCCTGAACGCCATCATCGAAGGCCGCACGCTGAGCGAGCTGAGCCGCGTGATCGCGGAAGAAATCGCGCGGCGCAGGCAAGAGATCGACAGCCTTGCCCGTGACCTGATCGATTCGGGGTGGGCCGAATGGGACGATCAGGGCGCGCGTCACGAACGTCTGATCGTGCGCGGCCGGGCCAATCTGCTGGGCGATGACTCGGCCGAGGAAGACCTGGACCGCATCCGCACACTCTTTGACGATCTGGAACGCAAACGCGACATTGCCGATTTTCTGGATCTGGCCGAAGGCGGCGAGGGTGTGCGCATTTTTATCGGCTCAGAGAACAAACTTTTTTCACTTTCGGGTTCCTCTCTGGTGGTCTCTCCCTATATGAACGCGGATCGTAAGATAATCGGTGCGGTCGGCGTGATTGGGCCGACCCGGCTGAACTATGGGCGGATCGTTCCGATCGTGGACTACACCGCACAGCTGGTCGGCCGGATGATCGCGGACCGGACATAGAGGTGAGACATGGCGAACCCTGAGAACGACGATTTCCTCGATGACGTGGACGCCGCCGAGGCGGAAACCTACGCGGATGATCTGGAAGAGTTCACGGACGAAGCGCTTGAGCTGGACGAGCTGAAGGCTGAACGGGACGAACTGAAGGACAAGTGGATGCGCGCGATGGCCGAGGCCGAAAACGCGCGCAAGCGGGCTGACAAGCAGCGCCGCGAAGCCGAGATGTACGGCGGGTCCAAACTGGCCCGCGATCTGCTGCCAGTCTACGACAACATGGTCCGTGCGCTGGATGCGGCGGGCGAGAAGACGGAAGAGAATTCGGCGTTGATCGAGGGCGTCGAGCTGACGATGCGCGAACTTCTGAACACCTTCAAGAAGCACGGAATCGAGCCTATTTCGCCCGAAGTCGGCGACAAGTTCGATCCGAACATCCACGAAGCCATGTTCGAAGCCCCGGTGCCCGGGACCAAGGCAGGCGAGATCATCCAGGTCTCGGCCGAAGGGTTCTGGCTGTCCGACCGCCTGCTGCGCCCGGCGCAGGTCGGCGTGTCGTCGATGCCGGCGAGCTGACCCGGTCCTGCCTCCGGCGGGAGTATTTCTGGCAAGATGAAGAGAGGCGTTGCGCTAGATGCGTGACGCCTCTTTCAGTTTGTAGAGCGCTTCCAGCGCCTCGCGCGGGGACAGGTCGTCGGGGTTGATCGTATTCAGCAGGTCAGCGACCTGGGCAAACTGTTCCGGGATCGCGGGTTTGGACGGCGCGGGCGGTGCGGCGGCGGCGAACAGCGGCAGGTCGTCGATGATCGCCTTCGGTTTGCTGCCGCCTTCGCGTTCGCCTTTTTCCAGTGCGTCCAGTACCTCGCGCGCGCGGGCGACGACAGCATCGGGCAGGCCGGCCAGGCGGGCGACCTGCACGCCATAGCTGCGATCTGCGGCGCCCCGGATGACCTCGTGCAGGAAAATGACGTCGCCGTCGTGTTCGCGCACGGCGACGGTGGCGTTTTCGACGCCGCTCAGCTTTCCGGCCAGTGCGGTCATCTCGTGATAATGCGTGGCGAACAACGCGCGGGACCGGTTGACCTCGTGCAGGTGTTCGAGCGTGGCCCAGGCGATGGACAGGCCGTCATAGGTCGCGGTGCCCCGGCCGATTTCGTCAAGGATGACCAGCGCGCGGTCATCCGCCTGGTTCAGGATCGCGGCGGTTTCGACCATTTCGACCATGAAGGTCGACCGGCCGCGGGCCAGATCGTCGGATGCTCCGACACGGCTGAAAAGCTGCGAAACAGTGCCTATTTCAGCGCTTTGCGCGGGGACGTGGCTTCCCATCTGCGCCAGCAGGACGATCAACGCGGTCTGGCGCAGGAAGGTCGACTTACCGGCCATGTTGGGACCGGTCAGCAACCAGATCGACGACGGAACGCCCGACAGATCGGTGTCGTTGGCGATGAAGGGCTGGCCGTCACGCCGCAGCGACTGTTCCACGACCGGGTGGCGCCCGCCGGTGATCCGCAGGCTGCGGTCTTCGGTGACATGCGGCCGCGTCCAGTTTTCCGCCAGCGACAGATCGGCGAGCGCTGTGGCAAGATCCAGTTCGGACAGCGCGCGGGCGGTGTCGGTCAGTTCGGAGGCCCGGTCGAGAATGGCCGCTTTCAGCCCGTCATAGAGCCGCTTTTCGATCTCGAGCGCGCGACCGCCGGCGTTCAGGATCCGCGTCTCCATTTCCGACAGTTCGGGCGTGGTGAAGCGCAGCTGGTTCGCCGTGGTCTGGCGATGCTTGAACCGGTCCGACAGCGGTTCAGAGAGCATCTTGTCGGCGTGGGTGGCCGTGACCTCGATGAAATAGCCCAGCACGTTGTTGTGCTTGATCTTCAGTGCGTTGATCCCGGTCAGCTCTGCATAGTCGGTCTGCATCCCGGCGATGACGCCGCGCCCTTCGTCGCGCAGCTTGCGCGCCTCGTCGAGATCGGCGTCGTACCCCTGGGCGATGAAGCCGCCATCGCGGGTCAGCAGGGGCGGTTCGGCAACCAGTGCGGCGTCGAGAGTGGACAGCAGGTCATCGTGGCCGGTCAGCTGGGTTGTGGCTTCGGCCATCAGGGCGGGCAGGTCGGCACCCTGCAGGCGATGCGCGATCTCATCGGCCTGGGTCAGCCCGTTGCGGATCGAGGCCAGGTCGCGCGGCCCGGCGCGGTCGATGGCGAGGCGGGACAGCGCGCGGTCCAGATCAGGCACGCGGCGCAGCGCATCGCGCAGGTCGCGGGCCGTCGCGCGGTCCTCGACCATGGCGTCCACGGCGGTGAGGCGGTCGTTGATCACCGACAGGGTGCGCGACGGGCTGGACAGCCGCCGTTCCAGCAACCGCGCGCCGCCCGGTGTCACGGTGCGGTCGATGGCATGCAGCAGGGACCCGGCACGCCCGCCGGACAGGGCATGGGTCAGCTCAAGATTGCGGCGGGTCGCGGCGTCGATCTGCACGCTGCGATCGGCCGCTTCGCGCACGGGTTTGCGCAAAAGCGGCAGTTTGCCCTTTTGCGTGATGTCGAGGTAATCGACGATGGCGCCCATCACCGCGACCTCGGCCCGGGTGAAGGTGCCGAAGGCATCCAGCGACGACACCTTGAAGAGCCGACACAGCCGATCCTGCGCGCCGGTGCTGTCGAACGATCCGCGCGACAGCGGCGTCAGCGAGATCCCGAAATCAGACACTGTTTCGGCGTAATCGCGGTCCTGATCGTCGGACATCAGGATTTCCGACGGGCCAAGCCGCGCGAGTTCTGGCCCGAGACGAACAGGCGGCAGGGGCATCACGTGGAACGCACCGGTCGAAATATCGACCCAGGCCAGCGCCCCTTCGTCACGAATGACCGTAAAGGCGGCGAGGTAGTTGTGGCGGCGCGCGTCGAGCAGCGATTCCTCGGTCAGCGTGCCGGGGGTGACCAGCCGCACGACGTCGCGTTTGACCACGGACTTGGAGCCGCGTTTCTTCGCCTCTTCCGGGCTTTCCATCTGTTCGCCGACAGCGACGCGAAACCCCTTGCGGATCAGGGTCAGCAGATAGTTTTCCGCCGAATGCACGGGCACGCCGCACATGGGGATGTCTTCGCCCAGGTGCTTGCCGCGCTTGGTCAGCGCGATGTCCAGCGCTTCGGAGGCAGCGACGGCATCGTCGAAGAACAGTTCGTAGAAATCACCCATCCGATAAAACAGCAGGGCGTCCGGATAGCCTGCCTTGATGTCAAGAAACTGCGCCATCATCGGCGTGACGGTGTCTTTGCTCACGGTGCCCCCCGGGTTTCGTGGCCCGGACCTTACAAAGCCCGACCAATGGGTAAAAGCCGAAATGGTTGAGCGAAGCGCGGCGCTTGTGTATCACGCGCAAGCCCAAGGAGGAGAGACCCATGGCCAAGTCGAAATCGCGGATCACGCCGGAAGATGCGCTCGCGTTCCATCTGGAGCCTACCCCGGGCAAGTGGGAGGTTCAGGCGACCGTTCCGATGACGACGCAGCGCGACCTGTCGCTGGCCTATTCGCCGGGTGTCGCCGTGCCGTGTGAGGCGATCCATGCCAATCCCGAAACGGTCTATGACTATACCAACAAGGGCAACCTTGTTGCGGTGATTTCCAACGGCACCGCGGTGCTGGGGCTGGGAAATCTTGGCGCGCTGGCCTCGAAGCCGGTGATGGAGGGCAAGTCGGTCCTGTTCAAACGGTTTGCCGACGTGAATTCGATCGACCTAGAGCTTGATACCGAAGACACCGAGGCCTTCATCAACGCGGTCAAGCTGATGGGCCCGTCGTTCGGCGGCATCAACCTTGAGGACATCAAGGCGCCCGAGTGCTTCATCATCGAACAGCGCCTGAAGGAAGAGATGGACATCCCTGTCTTCCACGACGACCAGCACGGCACAGCCGTGATCTGCGCCGCCGGGCTGCTGAACGCGCTCAAGATCTCGGGCAAGGCGATTGAGGACTGCAAGATCGTGCTCAATGGCGCGGGGGCAGCGGGGATTGCCTGCATCGAACTGCTCAAGCGGATGGGCGCGAAGCATGAGAACTGCATCGTCTGCGATACCAAGGGCGTCATCTACCAGGGCCGGACCGAGGGGATGAACCAGTGGAAGTCGGCCCATGCGGTGAAGACCGACCTGCGCACACTGGAAGAGGCGATGGAGGGGGCGGATGTCTTTCTTGGCGTGTCGGTCAAGGGCGCGGTGACGCAGGACATGGTGATGAGCATGGCGAAGGACGCCGTGATCTTTGCCATGGCGAACCCTGATCCCGAGGTGACGCCGGAAGAGGTGCACGAGGTGCGCGAGGACGTGATCGTCGCCACGGGGCGGTCGGATTACCCCAACCAGGTGAACAACGTCCTGGGCTTTCCCTACCTTTTCCGCGGGGCCCTGGATATCCACGCCCGCGCGATCAATGACGAGATGAAGATCGCCTGCGCCGAAGCCCTGGCCGAACTGGCCCGGGAAGACGTGCCGGACGAGGTCGCCATGGCCTATGGCCGGTCGCTGACCTTCGGCCGCGACTACATCATCCCGACGCCCTTTGATCCGCGCCTGATCCACCGCATTCCGCCTGCCGTGGCGCGGGCCGGGATGGAAACCGGCGCGGCGCGGCGTCCGATCGTCGACATGGACGCCTACGAGCTGAGCTTGAAGAGCCGGATGGATCCGACGGCCTCGATCCTGCGGTCGATCAACACCCGCGCCCGCAATGCGCAGGCCCGCATGATCTTTGCCGAAGGCGACGACCCCCGGGTGCTGCGCGCCGCCGTGCAGTATCAGCGTGCCGGTCTGGGCGAGGCGATCGTCGTGGGCCGCGATGCAGACGTGAAGGCCAAGCTGGATGCGGCCGGTCTGGGCGATGCCTTCGACGAGATAACAGTCACGAACGCAGCGAAAACCGAGCATCTGGAGGAATACAAGTCCTTCCTCTACAGCCGGATGCAGCGCAAGGGGTTCGACCGGCACGATGTGCATCGACTGGCCGCACGGGACCGCCACGTGTTTTCCGCCCTGATGCTGGCGCATGGGCATGGTGACGGGCTGGTCACGGGCGCGACGCGCAAATCCGCGCATGTGCTTGAACTGATCAACCACGTCTTCGACGCCGACGCGGCCCATGGGGCTGCCGGTGTGACGGCGGTGATCCACAAGGGGCGGATCGTCCTGATCTCGGACACCCTGGTTCACGAATGGCCGGACGAAGAAGACCTGGCCGACATCGCCGAACGCTGCGCCGAGGTCGCGCGCGACCTGGGGCTTGAGCCGCGGGTGGCTTTCGTCAGCTTCTCGACCTTCGGCTACCCGGTGTCGGAACGCGCCGAAAAGATGCACATCGCGCCCAAGGTTCTGGAAGAGCGTGGCGTCGATTTCGAATACGAGGGCGAGATGACCGTGGACGTGGCGCTGAACGCCCGGGCGCGCGAACAGTTTCCCTTTGCGCGGCTGACCGACAACGCGAATATCCTTGTCGTGCCGGCGCGTCATTCGGCCAGCATCAGTGTCAAATTGATGCAGGAAATGGCCGGGGCGACCGTGATCGGTCCGATCCTGTCGGGCGTCGACAAGCCGATCCAGATCTGTTCGACGAATTCGACCGTAAGCGACATCATGAACATGGCCCTTCTGGCCGCCTGCAAGGTGAACTGATGACGATCTGGAACCTCGGCTCGGTCAACGCGGATCTGGTCTACCGGCTGCCGCATCTGCCCGAACCGGGGGAAACGCTGACCGCGCTGGGCCATCAGCGCGGGTTGGGCGGGAAGGGGGCGAACATGTCGGTCGCCGCCGTGCGCGCGGGATCGCGGGTCGAACACATCGGTGCGGTCGGGTCGGACGGGGCCTGGATGAAGGACCGGCTTAACGACTATGGCGTCGGCGTCACGCATCTGACCCAGGTCGATACCGTGTCGGGCCACGCCATTATCGCCCTTGATCAGGCCGGAGAGAACCAGATCATCATCGTCGCCGGGGCCAACCGCGCCATGGACGACACCGCGATGGATACGGTTCTGGCCGGTGCCGAACCGGGCGATATCGCGGTCTGTCAGAACGAGACAAGCGCACAGGTGGGGTTTGCCCGGGCTGCCAAGGCGCGGGGGTTGCGCACGGCCTATGCCGCGGCGCCCTTCACCGTGGATGCGGTGCGCGAGATCATGGCCGACATCGATCTTCTGGTCCTGAACGCGGTCGAGGCCGCGCAGCTTGAGGCTGCGCTGGAACGCCGGATCGACACGCTTCCCGTCGCCGATATTGTCATCACGCTTGGCGCGGACGGATGCCGTTGGATCGACACTGTTTCAGGGGAAACACGGGATTTTCCCGCGCCGAAGGTCAAGGTCGTCGATACCACGGGGGCGGGCGATACCTTTACCGGCTACCTGTTGTCGGCGCTGGATCAGGGTCACGACATGGCCTCTGCGATCGACATTGCGGCCCGGGCGGGGGCCGTCATGGTCACGCGCCTTGGCACGGCGGATGTCATCCCGACCCAGGCCGAGATCGACGCCTATTTCGACGCCAACTGATCTTTTTTCGAAAAACTGTGTGTCGCGTGAAACTCTGCATCCCGACCGTCCGTGATTAGGGGTGATGGGCCGACAAGGGCCCAGCCCCAAACACGGAGTTGAAGATGAAGACCTTTATCACTGCCACCGCATTCGCCCTTTCCGCCAGCGTCGCCTTCGCAGCAGGCCACGGCATGGCCCCGATGGTTGAAGGCGCCGATCAGGACGTCTCTGGCGGTACCGTGACGGCCTCCAAGGTTGTTGCCGGTGAAAACGGCTGGCTGGTCGTGCATCGCACCGACAGCGAAATGAAGCCGGGCCCGGTTGTCGGCTACGCCCCGCTGAAGATGGGCGAGAACATGGATGTCTCGGCCATCCTGACCGAAGAGGTCAAATCCGGCGACATGCTGATGCTGATGGTGCATTCCGAAGCGGGCGGTATGAAGACCGGCGTCTTCGAATACACCCTGGGTGCCAAGGAAGACGGCCCGATCAAGCCCGAAGGCAACCTGGTCATGGCGACGATCACCGCCAAGTAACACCTCTTGTCGAGGTCGGCCGTCGCGGGTGACCGCGGCGGTTCGAGACTACGCATACCTTCTTCAAGGTCCCCATATGTGTGGTCAGGGAAGGCCGCAGCCCAGTCTCGCGGCCTTCCCTCGCGTTTTGGTCCCGCCCTTGGCAATTGATCGTGCGGCTTCTAGCGTCGCGCGGACACTGATCGGGACGTATCCATGAAAATCGCCTGCTGGTCTGGCCCTCGCAATATCTCGACCGCGCTGATGTACGCCTTTGCGAACCGGGCGGATTGCGGCGCCGTGGATGAACCCTTTTATGCGGCCTACCTTGCGGCGACGGGCAAGGACCACCCGATGCGGGACGAGGTTCTCGCGTCGCAGCCGACGGATCCAGAGGTGGTGATTGCGTCTCTGTTACATGCGGAGTCGACGCCGCACAGCTATCACAAACACATGGCACAGCACATGCTGCCCCACATCCGTCGCGACTGGTGGAGCGGTATGGCGCATGTCCTGCTGATCCGTCACCCGGCACGCGTGGTCGCGTCCTTCACCAAGGGCTTCGCCGAGGCGCAACTGGAAGATATCGGCGCGGTTCAGCTGGCCGGGATCTACGATGATCTTGTCGCGCAGGGGATCGATCCGGTGGTGATCGAAGGGTCTGACGTGCGGGCCGACCCCGAGGGCATGCTGCGCAGGCTGTGCGACCAAATCGGTCTGCCGTGGGATCCCGCCATGCTGGCGTGGGACGCCGGGCCGAAACCGGTCGACGGTGTCTGGGCGCCGGTCTGGTACAAAGCGGTCCATGCCTCGACCGGGTTCGCCGGTCCGGAGGGGGATTTGCCGGTTCTGGAAGGGCGGATGGCGGAGATGGCCGAGGCCGCGATGCCGTTCTACGACCGTCTTGCGGCGGTGAAGCTTAGCCCAGCAGCTGGCTGAGTTTCAGCGCGACCGACATATCGCCCGAGACCTTGATCTTGCCCATGGCGAAGGCAGTCATCGGGTTCAGCTTGCCCGCGATCAGCTTGGCCAGGTTGGGTTCGGAAATGCGGATGGTGCAATCGGCGTCCCGGTCGGCCAGATGCGCCGTGGCCCCATCAAGCGTGATCGCCCCGTCGTCGCCGCAGTCGAACTTGATCGAGTTGTCCAGCGGCTTGCGATCCAGCGCCTTCTGCAGGGTGGCGGCAATTTCGGTCAGGGTCATGGGGGCCTCATCGGTTTTGCGGAAGATAGCGGTGAGACGTGAAGATTTGGCAAGCGTGACGCGGCGTTGCGGGGGCCAAGGGGGCGCTGCCCCCGCCCTTCGGGCCCCCCCGGAGTATTTGGGGAAGGTGAAGACATGAAAAAGCCGCCAGGTCGGGGACCGGCGGCTTTTCGATTGCTATGCGGAGCGGATCAGCCCTTGAGGCGGCGGTTCCGGGCAGCCAGAAGCTTCAACCGCAGCGCGTTGAGCTGGATGAACCCCTGCGCGTCCTTCTGGTCATAGGCGCCGGCGTCTTCTTCGAAGGTCACGTGGGCCTCGGAATAGAGCGAGTGATCAGACCAGCGGGCGACCGTGCGGGCGGAGCCCTTGTAGAGTTTCAGCCGGACGGTGCCCGTGACGTGTTCCTGGCTCTTGTCGATCAGGGCCTGCAGCATTTCGCGTTCGGGCGAGAACCAGAAGCCGTTGTAGATCAGTTCCGCGTAGCGGGGCATGATCGAATCCTTCAGGTGACCCGCGCCGCTGTCCAGCGTGATCTGTTCGATGCCGCGGTGCGCTTCCAGCAGGACGGTGCCGCCGGGGGTCTCGTAGACGCCGCGGGACTTCATGCCGACGAACCGGTTTTCCACCAGGTCAAGGATACCGATGCCGTGCTTGCCGCCCAGTTCGTTCAGCTTGGTCAGGATCGTGGCGGGCGACATGGCCTCGCCATTGATCGCGACCGCATCGCCCTTCTCAAACGTGATCTCGACGTATTCGGGTTCGTTCGGCGCGTCTTCGGGGCGGGTGATCCGCTGAAGCACGTAGTCGGGCGCTTCCTGCTTGGGATCTTCCAGCACCTTGCCTTCGGACGAGGTGTGCAGAAGGTTCGCATCGACCGAGAACGGGGCCTCGCCGCGCTTGTCCTTGGCGATCGGGATCTGGTTTTCCTCGGCGAAGGCCAGCAGCTTGGTGCGCGAGGACAGGTCCCATTCGCGCCAGGGGGCGATGACCTTGATCTCGGGGTTCAGCGCATAGGCCGACAGTTCGAAGCGGACCTGGTCGTTGCCCTTGCCGGTCGCGCCGTGGGCGACGGCATCGGCACCGGTGGCTTCGGCAATCTCGACCAGACGCTTGGAAATCAGCGGACGCGCGATCGAAGTGCCCAGCAGGTAAAGTCCTTCGTAAAGCGCGTTGGCACGGAACATCGGGAAGACGAAGTCGCGGACGAATTCTTCGCGGATGTCTTCGATGTAGATGTTTTCCGGCTTGATGCCGAGCAGTTCGGCCTTCTTGCGGGCGGGGTCGAGCTCTTCTCCCTGGCCGAGGTCGGCGGTGAAGGTCACGACTTCGCAGCCATATTCGGTCTGCAGCCATTTCAGGATGATCGAGGTGTCGAGACCTCCGGAATAGGCCAGGACGACTTTCTTCGGCGCGCTCATGTCTTTCCCCTTTGCGTGGTCCGGCGAGGCGATAGCCCTTTTTTGAAAGGGGGGCAAGGTGATGGGCCTGCGTGACAGGATGTGACGCATCTTGGCGTCACATGGAGTCGACCGGGCGCGGCTTGGCTGTGCGGCGAAGATCCGACGCGGGCAACAGAGATCATTGCATGATGGGTCGATGCGTCGGAATGAAGGATATGCTGGCCGTCACAGGGCGGGCGCATGTCTGGCCAGGAGGGTGGCGGGGGCCATCCCGGCCCCCGGTCACGTCATTCGGATGCGACGATGATCTCGTCATCGACGGGCGGCGTCGTGACCTCTGTCGCGGTTTCGTCGTCGATGACGTCCTCTTCGCTGTCGGTCGTGTCCTGGGCATCGCGCAGTGCCGCGGCCTGCGAAGGCTTGTCGCCGATCATGTCGCGGAAGGCTTCCATGGCCTCGGGCGACAGGTCCTTGGCTTCTGGCAAGGCGTCATCGATCGCCTGTTCGGTTTCGGCCAGCGCGATGGTCGCGTCTTCCACTGCCTGAACCTCGCTTTCGATCGCCTCTGCCTGGGTATCGGCCAGCTCCTTGGTCTCTTGCAGATCAGCTTCGAGGCTTGCGATCTTGTCCGCATCGGGTGTGACCGCGGCCTTCTCGGTCTCCAATTCGGCTTCGATGGCGGCGATGGTCGTTTCCGTGCCCACCAGATCCGCCCGGGCCGCTTCCAGAGCAAGCTCGGCGGTGACGACATCGGCTTGCAGGCCCTCCATGGCGGCATAGGCGGCCGCAAAGGTCGCGATGCGGCCCACTTGACTGTTCGGGCTGGCATTTGCGTAGGCGTGATAGTTGGCGTGCGCGGCATTGAGGCCCTTAAGCTCGGACGCAATGGGGCCTTTGGATCTTTGTGGCGGCCGGGCGGACGTCGTCACGATCTGGCTTTGCCGCGCGGGGCGCGCGGTCTTGGATTGCGTCGCCTTCACCTTGGCCGTCGTGGTCCGGCTGACCTTGGCGGTCTGGCGTGACTGGGTTTGCTTGCCGCTCAGCGCGCCGAAAAAGCCCTTGAGTCCCTTGCCCAGACCTTGGCCTGCGCCGCGACCGGCGCCCTGACCCTTGCCGGATCCCCCGGCATTGGCGGACTTGCCGCCACCCATGCCCTTTCCTCCGCCATGACCGCCGCCGTTGCCAGCGCCCTGGCCACCGCCGTTTCCGCCGCCATTTCCACCCCCGTTGCCGCCGCCGTTGCCGCCACCATTGCCCTTGGCATAGGCGGCATCCGGACCAAGGCCAGGCAGGTCAACCGCCATCGGAGAGAGCATCAGGGTCGATGCGGCGATCACGGAGCAGAGGGTACGTGCAGCTGGCATTTCGGCAGAGTCCTTAATGGTTCGTTTCGTCGCAGTATCTGAGGAAATGTGGCGAAACGAAGATCACGCCACTTGTCAGGAAATCTTGGGCGGGTCATTGCTGAGGGATGAGCGAGATAGAAGATTTCCGGGACCGCGCGCGGGCGGCCATGGTTGCGATGCGGCAGGTGTTTCCGGCCACGCCGCTGATGCGCAACGACCATCTGTCGGACAAGTTCGACGCCGACATCTGGCTCAAGCGCGAAGATCTGACACCGGTGCGGTCCTACAAGCTGCGCGGGGCGTTCAACGCCATGCGCCGGGCCGAGGGCGCCGGGCTGTTCGTCTGTGCCAGCGCGGGCAATCACGCGCAGGGCATGGCCTACATGTGCCGTCATTTCAGCGTGCGCGGCGTCATCTTCATGCCGGTGACGACACCGCAGCAGAAGATCGAGAAGACCAAGATCTTTGGCGGAGAGCAGGTCGAGATCCGGCTGGTCGGGGATTACTTCGACGACACTCTGGCCGAAGCGCAGGAGTTCTGCCGGGCGCAGGGGGGCCATTTCCTGGCGCCTTTCGACGATGAGGACGTCATCCTCGGGCAGGCCTCCATCGCGGCCGAGATCGAGGCGGACATGCCCGGCGGTGCGGATCTGATCGTGCTGCCGGTGGGTGGGGGCGGGCTGTCCGCAGGGATCCGAAGCTATTTCGGCCCGGAACAGAGACTGAAATTCGTGGAACCGACGGGCGGGATGTCCCTGGCCGCCGCCGTCGATGCCGGAGAGCCGGTGACCCTGAACAAGGTCGACAGTTTTGTCGACGGTGCTGCGGTCGCGCGGATCGGGGCCAAGCCTTTTGCCCGGCTCAAGGGGATTGCCGCCGAAGATGTTCTGTCGGCGCCCGAGGACCGGATCTGCACCACCATGCTCGAGATGCTGAACATCGAAGGCATCGTGCTGGAACCGGCGGGGGCGCTGGCCATCGACGCGCTGAGTTCGATCCGCGACGACATCCGGGGCAAGCGGGTGATCTGCATCACCTCGGGCGGGAACTTTGATTTCGAACGCCTGCCAGAGGTCAAGGAACGGGCACAGCGCTATTCGGGCGTGAAGAAGTACCTGATCCTGCGCCTGCCGCAGCGGCCGGGGGCGTTGAAGGATTTCCTCAACCTGCTGGGGCCGAACGACGATATCACCCGGTTCGAATACCTGAAGAAATCCGCCCGGAACTTCGGGTCGATCCTGCTGGGGATCGAGGTGCGCGAGGCCGCGGATTTCGAAGGTCTGTTCGCGCGGCTTCAGGACAGCGGGTTCGCCTATCGCGACATCACGCAGGATACGATCCTGGCTGAGTTCCTGATCTAGGTCGCCCGGTCCGGGCGGCCCGGTCTAGGCGGCAAGGCGGGCGCGGAATTCCGACATGAAAAGATCGCGGCTGTCGCGATAGGATTGGTGAATGCCATCCAGATCGACGCTGTCGGGCTGGCCGCACGCCGCGCGTGCCTCGCCCGAAGCGCAGCGGGTGGCGAGGTCGGTGAAGCCCAGGTTCATCGCGCAGCCCTTGATGAAATGCAGCGCCGCTTCAAGATCCTCGGACATGGCCATGGTCTGCAGGGCGGTCTCGACCTCTTGCAGGAACAGATCCAGCACTTCGTCGAACCCCTCGCGTCCCACGTCGGCGGCAAGTTCGGTCACCTTGGTCCAGTCGATCAGCATCGGCATGCCCTCCAATCCGGGTCCAAGCTAGATCAGCAGGCTTACCATTTCCTTGAGCGGAATCGAAAATTTTAGGTTTAACGGTGCGTTAGATCGCTGCGTCTAGACCCTTGGGGATCGAGGTTTTCGGCAGGCGGCATGAGCCCAGCATTGGAACATATCGGTCTGCGACCCGCAGGTCAGGGGTCGGCGGACGACGCGCGGCGCGTTCTGGTTGTCGATGACAGCGGGATGCAGCGGCGTATCCTTGCGGTGACCCTGTCACGCTGGGGGTATGAGGTGACCGAAGCCGCGTCGGGCGATGAAGCGCTGGAGGCTTGCCGTCGGACACCGCCCGACATCGTGATCTCGGACTGGATGATGCCCGGGATGTCGGGGCCGGATTTCTGCCGTGCCTTCCGGGATCTGCCGAAGGACCAGTACGGCTATTTCATCCTGCTGTCGTCCAAGGCCGACAAGCTTGACGTGGCCGAAGGGCTTCACAGCGGGGCCGATGATTTCCTTACCAAACCGGTGAATTCGGGTGAATTGCGGGCGCGGCTTGCGGCTGGCGGGCGCATCCATGCGATGCACCGCGAACTGACGCGCAAGAACCACCTGATCGAAGAAACCTTGCATGAACTGCAGCAGCTCTACGACTCCATCGACAGTGACCTGCTCGAGGCGAAGAAGCTGCAGCAGTCGCTTGTTCGCGAACGGCAGGTGCGGTTCGGACGGGCGCAGGTGTCACAGATCCTGCGGACTGCGGGGCGGGTCGGTGGCGATCTGGTGGGGCATTACCCGATCGGTGCCGACCGGGTGGTGATCTATTCGATCGACGTGTCGGGGCACGGGATCAGCTCGGCCCTCATGACGGCGCGGCTGGCGGGGGTCCTGTCGTCCGCGGTTCCGAACCAGAACGTCGGTCTGATCGGGGCGGACCAGGGTTTTGACGGGCTGCCGCCCCACGAAATCGCCGGTCGCCTGAACGCCATCGCGCTGACAGAGATGGCGAGCGCACATTACTTCACCCTCGCTCTGGCCGAGGTCGACCTGGTCAGCGGCCGGGTCCAGATGGTGCAGGCGGGCCATCCGCACCCCGTCGTCCTGCGCGCGGACGGGCGGATCGATCTGATCGGGCAGGGTGGTTTCCCGGTCGGCCTGCTGGATGAGGCGGTGTTCGACAGGGTCGAAGACCGGCTTTTCCCCGGCGATCGCCTGCTGCTGGTGTCGGACGGGATCACCGAATGCACGGATGCCGACGGCACCATGCTGGGCGATGACGGCCTTGTCCGGATGCTGGACCGGATCCGCGACAGCCGTGGCAATGCCCTGCTTGAATCGATGGTCTGGACCCTGGCGCAGGACCGGGCAGAGCAATGGTTCGAAGACGACGTCTCGGCGATCCTGCTGGAATACGACTGACCTAGCGGATCAGCCGGGCCACCATCGCCACGCTGCCCGGATCTGCCATGAGGTCGACCGCCATGTCGGCAGGCATCCAGATCGCGCTGTGCCCCGGTTCGGTCGGCGCGCCCTTGGGCCGTACGGGACGGGCGACATAGATGGTGCACAGCTTCTCGGCCCATTTGTCGTATTCGGGCATGTAGGCATACCGCTTGTACACGCCGACCCGCCGCGCATCTGCGATGTGCCAGCCGGTTTCCTCGTAGACCTCGCGGTGCAGGGCACGCAGGGGGGACTCTCCGGGATCGACGCCGCCCCCGGGCAGCTGGAATTCCGGATCAGGTTCGGCCTGGTGGGTCAGAAGAAGGCTGCCACCCTGCGGCAGGATCGCGTAAACCCCGGCGCGCGGCGTGTATCGCGTGCCCTCTTCGGGCGGGTGTCCGTAACGGCGCATGGCGGGGTTCCCTTGTAACCGGGCGTCCTTGCCCATAGGTGCTGCGCAAGATATGCCAATCGTAGGCGCGGAAGGAAACCCCATGACCCTTGGTGAGAAACTTGCCTGGGACGACACTGTATTGCCGTTCCAGCTTGATGTGTCGGACGTGCGCGGCCGGGTGGCCCGGCTGGATGGTGTTTTGGGCAATGTCCTGAAACAGCACAACTATCCCCCGCAGGTCGAAGCACTGGTCGCCGAAATGGCGCTGCTGACGGCGCTGATCGGCCAGACGATCAAGCTGCGCTGGAAACTGTCGCTGCAGGTGCAGTCCGACGGCCCGGTCCGCATGATCGCAACCGATTACTATGGCCCGACAGAAGAGGGGGAGCCCGCGCGCATCCGCGCCTACGCTTCTTTTGACAAGGACCGGCTGACCAATGGCGCTCCGATCGATCAGGTCGGCAACGGCTATTTTGCGGTGCTGATCGACCAGGGTCCGGGCACGCAGCCCTACCAGGGGATCACCCCGATCGCCGGCGGGTCCATCAAGGCGTGTGCCGAAGCCTATTTTGCCCAGTCCGAACAGCTGCCGACGCGGTTCTCGCTGACCTTCGGCAAATCGACCGAAGCGGGCGGCGTCGAACACTGGCGCGCCGGTGGCGTGATGATCCAGGTGATGCCCAAGGCCGGTGTCCACGTGGCGGGCGAAGGCGGGGCCGGTGAAGAAGGCTTGCTGACCGCGGCCGATCTGATCGACGGCGACCAGGAAGAAAACTGGAACCGCGTGAACTTCCACCTCGATACGGTGGACGACCTTGAACTGATCGGGCCAAGCATCACGCCGACCGACCTTCTGGTCCGGCTGTTTCACGAGGAACAGCCGCGCGTCTTCGATGCGCAGCCGGTGCGGTTCGGCTGTTCGTGTTCCGAGGACAAGGTGCGGCAGTCGCTGTCGATCTATTCGGCGAAGGACATCCAGAAGATGACCACCGAAGAGGGCACCGTGACTGCCGACTGCCAGTTCTGCGGCGCGCATTACGTCATGGACCCCAAGACCGTCGGGTTCGAAGCCGAGGGCGGGAATGCGGGCTGACGACGCCACATTCGACCGCATCCGCGCCGCGCTTGCGGTTGAAGGGGAAGGATCGTCGGATTTCGACCTGAACGGCGGGCAGTCGATGATGCCGCCCGCCAAACTGCGCCCCGCGGGCGTGCTTGTGCCGCTGATCGAACGGGATGGTGCGCTTTGGGTCGTTCTGACCAAGCGCACCTCGCACCTCAAGCATCACCCTGGCCAGATCGCCTTTCCCGGCGGCAAGCAGGAGGACACGGACGCCGACGCCACCGCCGCCGCCCTGCGCGAGGCGGAGGAGGAGATCGGCCTGCCGCAGGATCAGGTCGAGGTGCTGGGATATCTGCCCCGGCATGAGACCGTCAGCGTCTTTTCCGTCACCCCCGTGGTGGCCCGGATCAGAGACGATTTCAGGCGAATTCCCGAACCCGGCGAGGTCGAAGAGGTGTTCGACGTGCCGCTGTCGCACCTGCTGGACCCGGCCAACTATTCGGTCGAAGGACGACGCTGGCGCGGTCAGCGTCGGCAGTATTTCACCGTGCCCTGGGGCCCCTATTACATCTGGGGTGCGACGGCGCGGATCTGCCGCGTCCTGGCGGACCGGCTGGCCTGATGCGGATCACGGGCGCCTGGTTGGATCATCCCGGAACCCGGGCGGTCTGCCGGGCGCTGACCGACGGTGGCCACCTTGCGCTCTTCGTCGGTGGCTGTGTCCGGGACGCGCTGCTGAACCGCCCCATTGGTGACATCGACATCGCGACGGACGCCCGCCCTGACCGTGTCATCGACCTGGCCCGCGCCGCCGGGATCAAGGCGGTGCCGACGGGGATCGACCATGGCACCGTGACCCTCGTCGCCGAGGGGCTCGGCCACGAAGTCACGACCTTTCGCCGCGATGTTGAAACCGACGGGCGGCATGCGGTCGTCCATTTCTCGACCGATGTGGCCGAAGACGCCGCGCGGCGCGATTTCACGATGAACGCCCTTTATGCCACCCCCGAGGGTGAGGTCGTCGATCCCCTGGGTGGGTTGCCTGACCTGAGGGAGCGGCGTTTGCGGTTTGTCGGCGATCCGGCGGCGCGGATTGCCGAAGACTACCTGCGGATCCTGCGGTTCTTCCGGTTCCATGCCTGGTATGGCGACCCGGACGAAGGCATGGACGCCGAGGCCTTGGCCGCCATCGCCGAGGGGGCGGATGGCATCGCCCGGCTGTCGAAGGAACGGATCGGGCACGAGATGCGCAAGCTGCTTACCGCCCCCGATCCCGCCCCTTCGGTCGCCGTGATGCGGCAGACCGGTGTCCTGGCCCGGGTGCTGCCCGGGTCGGACGATCGCGCGCTTGCCCTGCTCGTACATCTTGAGGGGGACATGCAGGCTGACCCGATCCGCAGAATGGCTCTATTGGGCGGATCAGAGCCTGATGCAGACCTCCGCCTGTCTCGCGACGACGCCAAGCGGCTGGTCATCCTGCGCACGGAGATCGGAGAGCCGACAGGACCCGGAGAGCTGGGATATCGACACGGCTATGACGCCGCCCGCGATATCCTGCTGCTTCGCGCCGCCATGTTCGAGACACCCTTGGATCCCACCGCCCTGACCGCGGCGCAGGCGGGGGCCATTGTGCAGTTCCCTGTCAGGGCCGCCGATCTGATGCCCGGGTTTACCGGTCCCGCGCTGGGTCAGAAACTGGCCGAGCTTGAGGATCGTTGGATCGCATCGGGCTTTACCCTCGATCGCAAGGCCCTGCTTGCAGGCGGGGATCTTTGATCCGCGACGAATTACGCTAGATTTGCCGAAAGGATTGCCGCCCATGCCTTTCGACACGACCCGCTTCATCGACCCGTTCAAACGCGCCGACGGCCCGCCGCCGGTGACACTTTTGGCCTATGCCAACTGGCTGTTGCGCGGCGCCTGGCCCGTGGTGACGGTCGCCTGTGTCCTGGCCGCGATCGCCGGCACGGTCGAGGTCGGATCGGCCTGGGTGCTGGGCGCGGTGATCGACCGCGCGACCGAAGCGGGCCCCGACGCCGCGTTCACCGGCGACAGTCTGGCGATGATCCTGTTCGCGGTGGCCTTCTTCATCCTGGCACGGCCGGTGCTGATGGGCCTGTCTTCGGCCGCCAACACGCTTTTCATCATGCCCAATGTCTGGAGCCTGACCCTGTCGCGCCTGCACCGCTGGACCATGGGCCAAAGCGTCACCTATTTCGACAACGACTTCGCGGGGCGCATTTCGCAAAAGCAGATGCAAAGTGCCTCGGCCATGACCGAAATCACGATGGAGACGATCAATTCGGTCGTCTTCGCGCTGGCGTCGCTGATCGGGGCCGGGGCTTTGATCTTTTCGATCGACCCCTGGCTGGTCGTGGTCTTTTTGGTGTGGCTGGCGGGATATGTGGCTCTGATCCGGTACTTTCTGCCCCGGATCCGCAAACGGTCCAAGGCGCGGGCAGCGGCGCGGGCCATGGTGTCGGGGCAGGTGGTGGACACGATCACCAATATCAAGACGGTCAAGTTGTTCGCCCATTCCGACCACGAAGACCGGGTGGCGCTGTCGGCGATCAACCAGTTCCGCGCGCGTGCTTTCGACTTTGCCAAGGTTTCGGTCGCCTTCCGGATCTGGCTGATGACCCTGGCCGGTGTGCTGCCCGTTCTGCTGGTCGGCGGGTCACTGTGGCTTTGGTCGTCGGGCGGAACCTCCATCGGGTCGGTCGTGGCGGCCGGGACCGTCGCGATCCGTCTGGCCCAGATGACCGGTTGGGTGTCGTTCACGCTGATGGGGATCTCGGCCAATATCGGTGAGCTCGAAGACGGCATGCGCACGCTGGCCCGGCCGCACCGTTTGGACGACGCGGCGGATGCAGTCGACCTGAGCGTCCCGAAAGGGGAGGTGCGGTTCGATCGCCTCTCCTTCGCCTATGGGCGCGACATCGGCGGGGTTCAGGACATCGACCTGACGATCCACCCCGGCGAGAAACTGGGGATTGTCGGGGCTTCGGGCGCCGGGAAATCGACCTTGGTGGCGCTGTTGCTTCGGCTCTATGACCCGGAACAGGGTCGCATTCTGATCGACGGTCAGGATCTGCGCCACGTGACGCAGGACAGCCTGCGGCGACGGATCGGCATGGTCACGCAGGAAACCGCGATGTTCAACCGGTCGGCGATGGAGAACATCCGCTACGGCAATCCCGAGGCGTCGGAGGAAGAGGTCTTTGCCGCCGCCGCGAAGGCCGAGGCCGACGATTTCATCCGCACCCTGGCCGATCATCTTGGCAACGAAGGGTATGAGGCGCGGCTGGGGGAACGGGGCGTGAAGCTGTCGGGTGGACAGCGTCAGCGGATCGCGCTGGCCCGCGCCATCCTCAAGGACGCGCCGATCCTGGTGCTGGACGAAGCGACCTCGGCGCTCGACAGCGAGGTCGAGGCCTCGATCCAGTCGGCGCTGGAACGCGTGATGGAGGGCAAGACGGTCCTGGCCATCGCGCACCGGTTGTCGACGATCAGCCATATGGACCGGATCGCGGTGCTCGACGACGGCCGCGTGGCCGAGATCGGCACCCATCAGGAGCTTCTGGATCGCGGTGGTCTCTATGCCCGCTACTGGGCGCGTCAGTCCGGCGGGTTCTTCGGCGCGCAGGACGCTGCCGAATAGGGCTTGGCGCTGTAGCCCCGACCGCGCTATCCGGGCGGCATGACCGATATCACCATCCAGAAGCTGGGCCACCACGGCGACGGGATCGCCCCCGGCCCGATCTTTGCGCCCCTGACCCTTCCCGGCGAACGGGTCAGCGGCACCCTCGACGGGCAGCGGTTGACCGACATCCGGATCCAGGCGCCCTCGGCCGATCGGGTCGCGCCCCCCTGTCGGCATTTCAAAAGCTGTGGCGGCTGCCGGGTGCAGCATGCGTCCGACGATTTTGTCGCCGGGTGGAAGGTGGGCATCGTGGCCGAAGCGCTGCGCGCGCAGGGGATCGACGCCGAAATCGCCGGAATAGAGACATCTCCGCCACGGTCGCGGCGGCGGGCGGGTCTGTCGGCAAGGCGGACCAAGAAGGGGGCGCTGGCCGGGTTCCATGGCCGCGCTTCGGGCACGATCGTCGAGATCCCGGACTGTCAGCTGCTGCATCCCGACCTGCTGGCCGCCCTGCCGGTGGCCGAGGCCCTGGCAATGACCGGCGGATCGCGCAAGGGCGAGCTGGACGTGCAGGCGACGCTGTCGGATTCGGGTCTCGATCTGGCCGTTAGCGGAGGCAAGCCGCTGGACCGCGAGCTGGAGACCGCGTTGGCGCAACTGGCCGAACAGCATGACCTGGCCCGACTGACCTGGGACGGAGAGGTCATGGCCACCCGCCGTCCGCCGTCGCAGCCCTTTGGTCCCGCCCGCGTGGTCCCGCCCCCCGGCGCCTTCCTTCAGGCCACCCGTGAAGGCGAGGCCGCGCTGCTGGCTGCGGTTCAGGACATCACCCGCGACGCATCGCGCATCGCCGACCTTTTTGCCGGGTCGGGCACCTTTGCCCTGCCGCTGGCGCAGCGGGCCGAAGTTCTGGCGGTCGAGGGCGACAAGGCGATGATCCGTGCGCTGGATCGCGGCTGGCGCGAGGCGCAGGGCCTCAAGAAAGTGCAGGCCGAGGTGCGCGACCTGTTCCGCAATCCGATGCTGCGCGACGAATTCAGGAAGATCGACGCGGTGGTCATCGACCCGCCCCGGGCCGGGGCCGAAGCGCAGGTCACCGAACTTGCGCACTCCGGCGTGCCGGTCATCGCCCATGTGTCGTGCAACCCGGTGACCTTCGCACGCGATGCGGCGCGATTGATCGCGGCGGGCTACAGGATGGGGCCGGTCACCGTGGTCGACCAGTTCCGCTGGTCGGCACATGTCGAACTGGTGGCAGGCTTCCGCCTCACATGATCGTGAGGGGGCCGCGGCCCCTTCTCGGACAGGGTCGATTCAGGGTATAAGGCCCAAAAACCCGAGGCAGTCTTCATGCGTTTCATTTCCCTGATCCTCGCGGTCGCGATGGCCTTTGCGCTGTCGGGCTGCGCGTCCAAGTTCAAGACCTATAACGGCCCCGAAGTTACCCGCGTGCTCGTCTACAAGGGCGACCGCAAGATGTACCTGATGCACCACGACAAGGTGCTGAAAAGCTACAACATCGACCTTGGCTTCGCGCCGGTCGGGCACAAGCAGTTCGAAGGGGACGGCAAGACGCCGGAAGGCACCTACTTGATCGACCGCCGCAATCCGAACAGCGAATTCTACCTGTCCGTCGGGATGAATTACCCCAACACAAACGACGTGGCCTTCGCGACCTCGCAGGGCCAGCGACCGGGCGGGGACATCTTCATCCATGGCCAGCCGGAACGGTTCAAGAAGGTCTCGCGCCGGGACTGGACGGCCGGCTGCATCGCGGTGAAGAACCACGAGATCGAAGACATCTATGCGATGGTCAACGACGGCACGGTCATCACCGTCTACCCGTAAGCAAAAAGGGCCCGGCGTGATCGCGGGCCCTTGTTCTTCTGGTTCGAAATACCTTGGGGGAGCCGTAGGCGGGGGCAAAGCCCCCATCCCCGATCAGCTGCCGGGCGTGCCGGTGCCGCCACCCATGATCATCGTCCACCACAGCTTGCCGCTGGATTCCTGGTACCAGGCAAAGCCCATGTCCCGCGCGCGGCGGTCCAGGATCACGCGGCGGGTGTCGTCCTGGTCCATCCAGGCCGACAGCGTCTCGATCTCGGTCTCGTAGGTTTCCGAGATGTTTTCGCCCAGCATGGCGCCGGAATAGCCTACGCGCTGGACACGATCCATCGGCGACGACCCGTCCGAGCCGAAGTGCCAGGGCCGATTCTGCCGCGCCATATCCTGTGCGTGGGTCGCGGCGGCGGCGGTCAGGCGGCTGTCCAGCGTCACCTGCGGCGCGCCCGAGGCCGCGCGCAAGCTGTTCACGGCATCCAGCACCTCGTAGGGAATTTTCTGCTTTCCGTTCGCGGGGATGCGATAGAGTTTGGGCAGCGGCTTGCCATCCGTCCCCAGCCGTTGCGGCTGCGAGGTGGGGACCGGCGCGCAGGCGGTCAGTGCGACCAGTGCCGCTGCGATCATGAGGGGTAGCCGCATCAGTTTTCGTCCCGTATGTGCTTCATCTTTCGGTCAGTCCTAGCGAAAGCCGTGCCCACGATCAAACCCACATCAGCGTGAGTCGGCCTGTCGCGCGGCTTTGATTTGTCTCTGTCGTTTTCGCGCCATATTGTAGGGCACATCCGGAATCCTTCCACAGAACCATTTCAGTCAGGTCAGACATGAGCAGACGTTCCCCTTCCCGCCGCGCCTTTCTTGCCGGCTCTGCCGCGGTCCTCGCGAGCCCCGCGCTTGGACAGACCAGCAACTCAGGGCTTTACGCATCCCCTTTCGAGAATTCGACCGAGGTCGAGCGTGACCCTAACGAAGTCGTGCGCCACAATATCTCAAGCTTCCGGTCTCTGGACTGGCGGCCGTATTTCTCGAACACCAGAAATGGCGCGATCCTTGTCGATATCGACAGCCGCGCGCTGCATTACTGGTCGGAAGACCAATCGGTCTACAAACTCTACCCGTCGTCGGTCCCGGTCTCGGAAGAGCTGACCCGCCGCGGCCGGACCTCGGTCGTGCAGAAGGTCGTCAAGCCGACCTGGCGTCCGACCCCCGCGATGCAGAAGCGCAACCCCGAATGGCCCGCCGTGGTCGAAGGCGGCGCGCCGGACAACCCGCTTGGGCCGCTCGCGCTCTACCTGGGTTGGACCTACTACCGCATCCATGGCACCCACGACACCCGCAAGATCGGCCGCCGGTCGTCGAACGGCTGCATCGGCCTTTACAACGAACACATTACCGAGCTGTTCGACCTGACCAACGTCGGTACGCAGGTGTTGCTTATTTGACGACATTGCGGCGTTGCAGCATGGCGCGGTGTTAACAAGCATTTGCAATCGCGCGGGTTTGCTGCTTAGAACGAAGTACGAGGTAAGTCTTGGGTGCTGGATAGGTGTGTGTGCCTTCCAGCGAATATCTGGAGGATACTATGAAGAAACTCGTTCTCGCCGCCGCTCTGGCAGCAGCCGCTTCGACCGCAACCGCAGGCTCCTACGCCGAGCCGGTTATCGAAGCACCGGTCGTTGTCGAAGAGACCACCTCTTCGTCCGCTGGCATCGTGATCCCGCTCCTGCTGCTGGCCGTTGTTGCCGTCGCAGCTGCAAGCTAAGATCACCTGAAGCAATTCAGGTTAAGGGCGGTGCCTCGGCACCGCCCTTTTCATTTGGGGTCTATATACTTAACTAGCCGACCCGATCAGCAGGGCCGATCCGAAAAACCGGCCCTGAGTCGATGTGTCGCCTTACTTTAGGCGTGTTAGGCGGCTTTATTCCAGGCGTCAGCAAGCCCATCAACTAGGAGGTTCTGCCATGCAGCCGAAGAACACCTGCACACCATTAACGAGTCCTCTTTTCGGAGAATGGTCTTCAGATGATCACGAAGCTGAACAGCCGTCCCGTCGTAGTCGAGCCACCATACAGTTTCCAAAATCCTTGCCCTATTCGAACCCAGCCGAGAGAGAAGTTTATCCATCTCTTGGTGAGACGGGTTAGGTCCGTTTAGGTCGTAAGTTACGATGTAGTTTGCCATGAGAAGTTCCTCTTGTTGGCATCAGAAGGAACCGCCGGGGGTTGACCCATCCGTCTAAACGACGGTACAAGACAAGCGTTATATAACATCAGAGCGCCCCCAAACGGCGTTACGGGAAGCACGGCAGGACCACGAATCCTAGCCGTGCTTTTTGTCGTTAACACACCTTTAATCGCGAGTCCACGGCGCGACCAGAAATTGGGTGTTAGCGCGGAACATTTTGGCATTTTCACCAGATATTGCGGATCAGCCCTCCAGTCGCTTTTGCTCGAAGAGCGCCGCGATTTGCTCCGCTTCCTCCTTGCCGCCCTTGAGAAGGTTCGCCTTGGTCAGGATGTATTTCGGGAATTTTGTCGGTAAGTAAATGTGCCGGAACCACCGTCTGAAGGTTGGCAGGGCTTCGTCCGGATATGCCCATGGTTGTTGCGGATTGCTAGCGGATTGGGGGTAGTAGTCCGGGTAGTTGTGTTCGTATTTGATGCGCGGCCCAAAGCGCTCCTCAAGGCTGTTTTCGGTCCAGAACTTGCCCCAGGCCAGCCCTACGCTGATGTCAGGCAGCGTCTTGTCATTCACGGTCAGGTCGGCGTTAATCAGGTCCACGGCGAGGCCGGTCGTCTCGGAGAACAGAATAAAGTGGCCGTCCGGCGAGCTGTCCTTGAGTAACGAAACGCGATCATTGAAGTATCGCCACTTATCTTCAGGCGCATAGTCCAGCGCCTTGTAGATGAACTGCTGAAGTCCGTAACGAGCAAGGTTGCGGTAGTTTGCAACCGCAGTTTCATTGGTCCTCTGCGCTTCGAACGCGAAGTACTCTACGAACGCCATGCAAACAATGTCCGGGTAGGCGTAGTATGGAGAGCCGTTCTTCGAAATCTCGATGAACATTCGCGGCTCGTCATACCCGTTCTTGAAGAGATAGTCCTTGAAGAATGCCATCCTTCCGCGTGGGGGGATCGGATCGCCGAACGTTTGCTCCCACTCTTGGGTAACCTCGTAAATAGTCGCTCGGGCCGCGCCGGTCATTTGAGCCAACCCGCGTTGCGTAAGATATGGCATGCCGTTTTGTAGGACGCCCATTTCAATGCCGTTAACTTCACGCTCAACCTGAATGCCGAGGTCAAGGCGTAGTTGCACAGGGGGTGCCGGACTTTCAGCAGAAACCTTGCCTAAGTACTTGAAGTTATTACCGTCTTGGGGTGCCGCCTTGTGGGCTTTAGGCGCAACTGCTCCAACAACCTCATCAAAGGTCGCGTCGATAGGTTCGATGACGTCTTTCTTCTCATCAGGCATTGATCAGCCTCCTGTATGTCAGCCGTTTGTCGGCCATGCGCTCGATGGTCATGTTGATGAAGTCCATGGTGCCGACCTTGGACGTGTTGTGACGGAAGGAGAACTCCTTCACGTAGCGGTGTAGGTGCTTGGCGCTCATGTAGTGGTAGATGCCATAGTGACCGCGCTTTAGCAGCGCCCAGAAGCTTTCGATGCCGTTGGTGTGCGCCATGTCGCGGACATACTCGCCTACGGAATGGTTGATCCGGATATGGGTGTAGCCGCTGGCCTCAAGGCCGATGTAGCCGCCGTGCTGGTCGGTGACGATGGTTGCGCCGGTCTTGGCGTGATCCCGAACGAAGCGCTGAAGCGTGGACGCTTTAGTGCTGGCAACCGGGACGGCGCGAACCTCACCAGTTTCCGACCGGACGCCGACAACTGCGGTCTTGCCGACAGCGCCGCGACCGGCATTCAGCTTCTTGCTGGCGTGCTTGTTCTTCTCTTTGCCGCCCACGTAGGTCTCATCAACCTGAACCTGACCGTCCATGTGGTCGTCGCGGTCTTTCAGCCAAGTCTCGCGGATGCGCTGTGCGAGGAACCATGCGGTTTTCTGGGTGACGCCAAGTTCCCGCGCCATCTGTGTGCTGGGAATACCCTTGCGGGCGCTGGTAAGCATGTAGATCGCCAGCAACCACTTCTGAAGGGGAAGGCGGCTTTCGGCCAGCACGGTGCCGGTGCGGACGCTGAAATGCTTCCGGCAGTCACGGCAACGGTAGGGCATCGGCTTGTGGTTCTTGACCTCAACCACATTGACCGATCCGCAGTGACCGCAAACCGGCTCATCAGCCCAACGGCGAGTTTCGAAGAACTTCCGCGCCGCTTCCTCATCCGGGAACTTCCGGAAGAATTCGAAGGTGGAGAGGGTTTCGGGCTTGTCGCTGCACATAGGGAAAATCCTTTCCCGAACATAACTAGCCAAACCCGCCGATCACGTCAAGCAATTTTTGGCTAGTTAAGTATGTAGGTCCCTTTCATTTGCGCAAAGCGTATCGCGCGCAGACGGTGCCGCAGGGCCGCCGGATCAGTCCAGCCAGCCCTTCAGGTTCTCGGCGATCTTGCCGGTCAGTGCCGCGATATGCGCATCGTCGTCGTTCAGGCAGGGAATGTAGGTAAAGCTCTCACCGCCAGCGTGTTCAAAGCTTTCCTTGATCTCTTCGTTGATCTCTTCCAGCGTTTCGATGCAATCCGCCGAAAACGCCGGGGCAATCACCGCGATCTTCTTGTTGCCCTTTTCCGCCTGCCGCGCGACTTCTTCGACGGTGTAGGGCTGCAGCCAGTCCTCGGGGCCGAATTTCGATTGGAAGGTCGTCATGATCCGGTCGTCTGCCCAGCCCAGCCGTTCCTTCAGCAGCCGCGTCGTCTTCTGGCACTGGCAGTGGTACGGGTCACCTTCGGTCAGATAGCGGAACGGCAGGCCGTGGTAGGAACAGATCAGGATGTCCGGCTCCTGATCCGCCGCCGCATAGGCGCGTTCCACCGACCGCGCCAGCGCGTCGACATAGGCCGCATCGTCGAAATAGGGCGGCAGGGTGCGCGAGGCCGGTTGCCACTTTTCCTCCATCAGGGCGCGAAAGAACTGGTCGTTGGCGGTGGCCGTCGTGGCGCCGGCGTATTGCGGATACAGCGGGCAGAACAGGATTTTCGTACATCCTGCCGCCACCATCTTTTCGACCTTCGACTTGGTCGACGGATTGCCGTAGCGCATGCAGTAGTCGACCATCACGGCGTCGCCGTAGCGGGCGGTCAGCGTCGTGGTCAGCTTGGCCACCTGCTGTTTGGTGATCGTCATCAGCGGCGATTCGTTCGCCTCTTCGTTCCAGATCGATTTGTAGGCCGCGCCGGATTTGAACGGCCGGATCGACAGGACGATGCCCTGCAGGATCGGCTGCCACTTCCACCGGGGATAGTCGATGACCCGTTTGTCCGACAGGAATTCGGACAGGTAGCGCCGCATCGGCCAATAGCTGGTGTCATCGGGCGTGCCGAGGTTGGCGATCAGGATGCCGACCTTTTCCTTCGGCAGTTTCGGGTGATCGGCGGGCGCATGGGCCGGGCATTCGCTCATATTCTGTCCCTTACATCTGTTGTCCCGGACCTAGCGACTTTGCCCGGTCCGTCAATCCTTCAGCGGCACTTCGCGCGCATTCAGCGCATCTGCCAGCCGTTGTGCCGCCGACCCGGGGCGCAGCGGTTTGGGCTGGCTGTCGTCGGGGGCCCAGCCGGTCAGGGTGATCAGCTCGAATGTGGCGGGGATGCGCGCGTCGCTGCCATAGGCCTCTACGTAGATCTCGGCGGCGCGGATCAGAATGGCGCGACGGGTCGGGTGACGCAGGCGGGCGTGCAGGGCGTTGCCTTCGCCCATGGCCCGAAGCTCTCGCATCAGGTGCAGGGGCGAGGCATAGCTGACCGTGAAGGGATGGCCGTCGGCGACCGGCAGGGCCAGGCCCGCGCGTTGCAACAGCGCGCCAAGATCGCGGATCTCGGCCATCGGGGCGACACGGGGCGACAGGCCGCCGGTGATCTCGCTTTCTGCCTGCGCCAGCGCGGCGCGCAGTTCGGTCAGGGTCTGCCCGCCGGGCAGAATCGCCAGGAACAGGCCGTCGGGTCGCAGCGCGCGGGTGCACTGGATGATCTGGCCAACCGGATCGTCGGCCCAGTGCAGCGCCATGGCGTGGATCACCAGGTCATGCGCGCCCTGGTCCAGGTCAAGAACATCGTCGTCGGCGATCACCTTCGGCTCTAGTCCCGGGAAATCGGCCCATTTCGCGGGGTGTCCGGTCACGATCACGGGCGACGTAAATGACCTGTTAACCATGGCGAGGCGATCCTGAAGATCCTCGATGGCGAGGTCGTGCAGGAACAGCGCCTCGGCCTGCGCCCGGGCGCGGTTGCGGCCAAGGGCGGTGCGATCGGTCAGGCGGGGGGGCTCGGTTCCGGACATGGAGGCATAGATATGCGGGCAGCCGCGATACTGCAAACGGGGCTGCGGCTGATTTATCCGCCGACCTGCCTGACCTGTGATGCGCTGGTCTCGGTCGACCATGGGCTTTGCGGTGCCTGCTGGCGGGACACCCCCTTTGTCGGTGCGCCGGTCTGTCAGACCTGCGGCGCGCCCCTGCTGGCCGATCATGCCGAAGAGGGCGAGCTGTGCGACGATTGCCTGCGCTTGCCGCGCCCCTGGCAGGCGGGGCGCACGGCGCTGATCTATCGCGGGACGGGGCGCAAGCTGGTGCTGGGGCTGAAGCACGGTGACCGGCTGGATATCGCGGGGCCCGCCGCCGTCTGGATGGCCGGGGCCGCGCGCGACATCGTGCAACCGGGGATGCTGGTCGCGCCGATCCCGCTGCACTGGCGGCGCCGGATCAAGCGGCGCTACAACCAGTCGGTGCTGTTGGGTCGCGGGGTGGCGCGGCACCTGGGGCTGGCGTTCTGCCCTGATCTGCTGCTGCGCCCCGCCAAGACCCCGGTGCTGGACGGCATGACGGTGCAGGATAGGTTTGACACGATGGCGATGGCCCTGACGCTCAACACGGCGCGCGCGGGGCGGATGCGCGACCGTCCTGTGATGCTGATCGATGACGTCATGACCTCGGGCGCGACGCTTTCGGCGGCCACAGGGGTGCTTTTGCAGGGGGGCGCGCAGACCGTTTCCGTGCTGACACTGGCGCGGGCGGTCAAAGAGACATAGGTTCCGGATAAACCAAATCCCGGAGCTGACCATGAAACCCGTTGTGATCTACACAACCCCGATCTGTGGCTTCTGCCATGCCGCCAAGCGTCTGCTGGACGGCAAGGGCGTGGCCTATGAAGAAATCGACGTGATGCGCGACAGCGAGAAGAAGCAGGAGATGATGCAGAAGGCGGGCCGCCACACGGTGCCGCAAATCTTCATCGACGGTGCACACGTCGGTGGCTGCGACGACCTGTACGAGCTTGAGCGCGCGGGCAAGCTTGATCCGATGCTGGCGGCCTGATGAAGGTCGCGCTTCTGCAGATCACTTCGTCGGACCAGCCGGCCGATAACCTTGCGATGGTGCGCGGCATGATCCGCGACGCCGCCGCGAAGGGCGCCGAATTCGTCCTGACGCCCGAGGTCACCAACTGCGTCTCGACCAGCCGGGCGCACCAGCAGGCGGTGCTGGAACCGCAGGAGGGCAACAGCTTTCTGGCAGGCCTGATCGAAGAGGCCGTGGCGCAGAAGGTCTGGCTGCTGATCGGATCGCTTGGCGTGAAGACCACCGATGCCGACGGGCGCTTTGCCAACCGGTCCTTCCTGATCTCACCTTCGGGCGACATCGCCGGCTGGTACGACAAGATTCACATGTTCGACGTCGAGGTCACGCCCGAGGAGACCTATCGCGAAAGCGCGGGATATCGTCCGGGGGATCGCGCGGTGGTCGCCGATGCCGGGTTCGCCAAGATCGGCATGACGATCTGCTATGACCTGCGGTTCGCGAAACTCTACCGCACGCTGGCCCATGCGGGCGCGCGGATCCTGACGATCCCGGCGGCCTTTTCGCCCGTGACCGGCGCGGCGCACTGGGAACCGATCCTGCGCGCGCGGGCGATCGAGACCGGCTGTTTCGTCCTGGCGCCGGCGCAATGCGGTACCCATGCCACGACGGAAGGCAAACCGCGCAGCACCCACGGCCATTCGATGGTCGTGGCGCCCTGGGGCGAGGTTCTGCTGGATGCGGGCACCGATCCGGGCGTCTACCTGGTCGACATCGACCTCGAGGCGGTCGATCAGGCGCGGCGTCGTGTCCCCTCGCTCACCCATGATCGGGGGTTCACTCTGGCCGAATGACCGACCCGACGAATGCCCTTGCGATCGCGCTTTTCAGCGAGATCCTGACCGCCGATCAGCTGGTCCGGAACCGCCTGTCCAAGGCGATGCCCAAGGGGATGGAGATTTCACACTTCTCCGTTCTGAACCATCTGGCGCATGTCGCGCAGGAACGATCGCCGGCGCAGCTGGCCCAGACCTTCCACGTGACGCGTGGGGCGATGACCAACACGCTGTCGAAACTGGAATGGGCCGGCTATGTCCACATCCGCCCCGACTGGGACGATGCGCGGCGCAAGATGGTGGGGATTTCCAAGGCCGGTCGGCTGGCCCGGGACACCGCGCTTGAAGGGATCTCGCCCATGGTCGAAGACCTGATCGGAGAGCTTGGCGCAGACCGCGTGCGCGCCGTCCTGCCGATCCTGCGGGAACTGCGCGGCAAGCTTGAATAGGCTCTATTCCGGGCGGATCGAGGCGGTCACGTAGTTCACGCTCAGATCCCGATCCGACAGGCGCCACTGCCAGCTGACCGGGTTGAAGACAAACCCCTTGCGATCGACCGGATCCAGCCCCGCCTTGCGCATCAGGTCGAACAATTCGTCCGGCGTGATGAACTTGCGCCAGTCGTGCGTGCCCTTGGGCAGCCAGCGCATCACGTATTCGGCGCCAACGATGGCCATGGCAAAGCTTTTCGGGTTGCGGTTGATCGTCGAACAGACGTGCAGCCCGCGCGGCTTCAGCAGATCGTGGCAGGCGGTCAGGTAGGACAGCGGGTCGGCGACATGTTCGACGACCTCCATGTTCAGCACGACGTCGAACTGTTCGCCATCCGCGGCCATGGCCTCGGCCGTGGTGTGGCGATAGTCGATCTCAAGCCCCGACTGTTCGGCGTGGATACGGGCGACAGGGATGTTGCGTTCGGCGGCATCTGCGCCCACGACGGTGGCCCCAAGCCGGGCCATGGGTTCGCACAACAGCCCGCCACCGCAGCCGATATCAAGGATGCGCAGCCCGTCGAAGGGCCGGTCCGCAGACAGGTCGCGGTCGTACTCTGCCGCGATCTGGCGGGTGATGTAGTCCAACCGGCAGGGGTTCAGCATATGCAGCGGCTTGAACTTGCCGTCGGGATCCCACCAGTCGGCGGCCATGGCTTCGAACTTGGCGACCTCGGCGGGGTCGATGGTGGATTTGGGCGCGGTTTGGGCGTCTGATTGCATTTCCGGAATCCTGAGGTCATGCTGCATTTCAACCTATATAGGGCAGAGCATGGACAAGTCCTCGGGCCAAAAGAGCGCAGTGTCGTACCTTTATCCTCCGATCGACCCGTTCGATCAGCGGATGCTGGACGTCGGTGACGGCCACACCGTCTACATGGAACAATGCGGCAACCCCGACGGGGTGCCGGTCGTCGTGCTGCATGGTGGCCCCGGCGGCGGATGCAGCCCGGCGATGCGGCGCTATTTCGACCCCTCGGTCTACCGCGTGATCCTGTTCGACCAGCGCGGCTGTGGCCGGTCGCGGCCCCACGCCAGCGTCACCGACAACACCACATGGCACCTTGTCGCGGATATCGACCTGATCCGGCAGACGCTTGGCATCGACCGCTGGATCGTCTTCGGCGGCAGCTGGGGCGCGACGCTGTCGCTTGTCTATGCGCAGACGCACCCGGATCGCGTGATGCGGCTTGTCCTGCGCGGTGTCTTCCTGATGACGCAGCGCGAGCTTGACTGGTTCTACCAGGGCGGCGCCGGTCAGTTCTGGCCGGAGGCCTGGGCGCGGTTCTGCGACCCGATCCCGTCCGAGGAACGCGGTGACATGATCGCCGCCTACCACCGGCGGCTGTTTTCCGGCGATCTCAGCGAAGAGGTCCGCTTTGGCCGCACCTGGTCGTCGTGGGAAAACGCGCTGGCCACCATCACCTCGACCGGCCATGGCGGCGAAGCGCCGGGGGAATATGCCCGCGCCTTCGCCCGGCTTGAAAACCACTATTTCACGCACCACGGCTGGCTTGGCGACGATCACCAGATCCTGGACCGCGTGGACCGGATCGCCGATATCCCCGGTGTGATCGTGCAGGGCCGCTACGACATGATCTGCCCGCCGGTCACCGCCTATGAGCTTGCGTCGCGCTGGCCCGGTGGCGAATTGCGGATCGTCGGCGATGCGGGGCATGCCCTGTCCGAACCCGGCATCTCGGCCGAACTGGTGCGCGCGATGAACCGGATCGCCGCCGAGGGCGTGACCGCATGAGCGTCGCGCCGCACGATGTGCCCGTGCCATACATGCAACGCACCCGTGACTGGTATCTCGCGCTTGGCTTCGACAACCCCTACGTCTGGGCGCATCACGTCGACACGCCCTTCACACCACTCAAAAAGCCGGTGTCAGAGACGAAACTGGCGCTGATCACCACTGCCGCGCCCTATCAGGCCGACAAGGGCGATCAGGGTCCGGGCGCGCCCTACAATGCCGCGGCGAAGTTCTATCAGGTCTATTCGGGTGACGTCCGAAAGGATCACGACCTGCGGATCTCTCACGTCGCGATCGACCGCGACAACACCACGATGGAGGATCCGAACAGCTGGTTTCCCCTGCCTGCCCTGCGCGCGGTCGAAGGGCGGCTTTTCGGGTCCCTGACCCCGCGTTTCCACGGGCTGCCGACAAACCGCTCGATCCGCCATACCGAGGCCGTGGATGCCCCCGAGATCCTGCGCCGCTGCCGTGAAGACGGCGCCGAGGCCGCGCTTCTGGTGCCCAACTGCCCGGTCTGTCACCAGTCCGTGACGCTGATCGCCCGGCATCTTGAGGCCAACGGAATCCCGACGGTCGTCATGGGATGCGCCCGGGACGTCGTCGATCACGTCGGCGCGCCGCGATTCCTTTTCTCGGATTTCCCGCTTGGCAACGCTGCAGGCAAGCCGCACGACCCGCAGTCTCAGGCTGACACGCTGGCGCTGGCGCTCAGGGTGCTCGAAACGGCGCCCGCCGCGCGCACCATGGTCCAGAACCCGCAACGCTGGTCGGACGATCCGTCGTGGAAACTGAATTATTCCAATATCGCGACCCGCACGGCCGAAGAGATGGCGGCGCATCGCGCCAAGGCCCACGCCGACCGCGACATCGCAAAGAAGATCCGCCAGGGCTGATCTTCACCTTTCCGAAAATACTCCGGGCCCGAAATGCCCAGAGTAGCCGCGGAGCGCCGGGGGTAGCGCCCCCTCAGACCGGCTTTCGCTTGAGCTTTTTCCAAAGTCCATGCGCGCGCCCGATCAGGTCGCCGTCCGACAGGACCTCACCCTCCATGAAGACCAGGCTGCCGGTTTCCTTGACCACGTTCGGGTGGATCTCGATGAAGGTGCCGATCCGGCCTGCGCCGATGAAATCGTAGTTGAAGTTGATCGTGGCCACCGGCCCGCCGTGCTGCTGACGGGCGATCCGGCCAAGTCCCCGGTCCGAGAGGGTCATCAGCATCCCGCCCTGCACGACGCCATTGAGGTTGCGGTGATGGTCGCCTGCACGAAATCCGATCCACTGCGGCGCGTCACCGTTGTCGCGATAGTAGATCGGGCCGACGTGATCGATGAATCCAGCATCTTCAACGGGGTGCCAGCTGTCGTCGGGGGGCAGAAGCGTGTCGCGCATCCTTGGGCCTTTGGTCTTGTGGGCGGTCGGACGCTGATAGCATGGCCCCCGCCGGAGGGGGAGGGCGAGAATACCCTTGCGATTCGCGCGACAGGCGCCTATATCCCCGATCAACAGCGGCGCGCTGAGGCTTCGGTCTGACGCTCCACCGGAAGTTTCAACGGGCCGCGCGCCCGTTTTTTTGTGCCCGGAGATCACGTCCCGCATGGACCTTATCGCCAAGACCGCCATCGACCGCCGCCTGGCCGAGATCGTGCAACCCGTCGTCGAAGACATGGGGTTCGAACTCGTGCGGCTGCGCCTGATGGGCGGACAGACCAAGACGCTGCAAATCATGGCCGAACGTCCCGGTGGCGGGATCGAGGTTGATGAATGTGCGGAAATTTCCACGGCCGTCAGTGCCGTCCTCGATGTCGAGGATCCGGTGACGGACCCCTACACGCTTGAGGTATCCAGCCCCGGCATCGACCGGCCGCTGACCCGGCTGAAGGATTTCGACACCTACGAAGGCTATGAGGCCAAGGTCGAGACCGCCGAACTGATCGACGGCCGGAAACGTTTCAAGGGCGTGCTGGCCGGCGTCGAGGGTGGCGAAGTTCTGATCAACATCGACGAAGGCACCGTGGGTCTGCAATTCGACTGGCTGGCGGATGCCAAGCTGGTCCTGACCGACGATCTTATCAAGGAAATGCTGAAGGGCCGCAAAGCCTCAGGCGAGCTTGACGAAACCCAGTTTGACGACATCGAGACAGAGACAGGTTCCGAGGAGGACTGAGAATGGCGATTACCTCTGCAAACCAGCTTGAGCTGCTGCAAACCGCCGAAGCCGTTGCGCGCGAAAAGATGATCGACCCCGGTCTCGTGGTCGAAGCGATGGAAGAATCGCTCGCCCGGGCCGCGAAATCCCGCTACGGCGCCGAAATGGACATCCGCGTCTCGATCGACCGCAAGACCGGCCGCGCGACCTTTACCCGCGTCCGCACCGTGGTCGAGGATGAAGAGCTTGAGAACTACCAGGCGGAAATGACCGTCCAGCAGGCCAAGCAGTACATGGCCGATCCGCAGATCGGCGACACCTATGTCGAAGAGGTCCCGCCGGTTGAACTGGGCCGGATCGCCGCGCAGTCGGCCAAGCAGGTCATCCTGCAGAAGGTCCGCGAAGCCGAGCGTGACCGCCAGTACGAAGAATTCAAGGACCGCGCCGGCACCATCATCAACGGTGTCGTCAAGCGCGAGGAATACGGCAACGTCATCGTCGACGTGGGCGCCGGCGAAGGCATCCTGCGCCGCAACGAAAAGATCGGCCGCGAAAGCTATCGCCCGAACGACCGCATCCGCTGCTACGTCAAGGACGTGCGCCGCGAACAGCGCGGCCCGCAGATCTTCCTGTCGCGCACTGATCCGCAATTCATGGCCGAGCTCTTCAAGATGGAAGTGCCGGAAATCTACGACGGCATCATCGAAATCAAGGCCGTGGCCCGTGACCCGGGTTCGCGCGCAAAGATCGCCGTGATCTCCTACGATGGCTCGATCGACCCGGTCGGTGCCTGTGTTGGTATGCGTGGTAGCCGTGTGCAGGCCGTGGTGAACGAACTGCAGGGCGAAAAGATCGACATCATCCCCTGGAACGAAGACCAGCCGACCTTCCTTGTGAACGCGCTGCAGCCTGCAGAAGTGTCCAAGGTGGTTCTGGACGAAGAAGCCGGGAAGATCGAAGTCGTGGTGCCCGAGGAACAGCTTTCGCTGGCCATCGGCCGCCGTGGTCAGAACGTGCGCCTGGCGTCGCAGCTGACCAACCTCGACATCGACATCATGACCGAAGAAGAAGAATCGGCCCGCCGTCAGAAAGAATTCGAAGAGCGCACGAAGCTCTTCATGGATAACCTCGACCTCGACGAATTCTTTGCCCAGCTGCTGGTGTCCGAAGGCTTCACCAACCTGGAAGAAGTCGCCTACGTCGAAGTGGACGAACTGCTGGTCATCGACGGCGTCGACGAAGACACCGCCAACGAACTGCAGGCCCGTGCCCGCGACGTGCTGGAGGCCCAGGCCAAGGCCGCGCTGGACCGTGCCCGCGAACTGGGTGCCGAAGACAGCCTTATTGAATTCGAAGGTCTGACACCCCAGATGGTACAGGCACTGGCGGAAGACGGCGTGAAGACGCTGGAAGACTTCGCCACCTGCGCCGACTGGGAGCTTGCCGGTGGCTGGACCACCGTCGAAGGCGAGCGGGTCAAGGACGACGGCATTCTCGAACCCTTCGACGTTTCGCTGGAAGAAGCACAGCACATGGTCATGAACGCACGCGTCATGCTGGGCTGGGTCGATCCCGCCGAACTGGAAGCGGAAGAGGCATCTGAAGAGGTTGAGGTTCAGGCGGACGCCTGAACCGGAAGGGGGCCGCGATGACGCGAGGCGGCGCAGACAAAGACCGGTCCGACGGTCCCGAACGCAAGTGCATCGTCACTGGCGAGGTCCAGCCCGCGTCCGGGCTGGTCCGTTTCGTGGTCGGTCCGGATGACACGATTGTCCCCGACATCCTGGAAAAGCTTCCGGGCAGGGGTATATGGGTAAAGGCGGACCGCGACGCGCTGAACGAGGCTTCGAAGAAGCACTTTGCGCGGGCGGCCCGAAAGCCGGTCAAGGTGCCGGACGACCTGGTGGGCCAGGTCGAAACCGCGCTGGTCGGACGGGTGACAAGCCTGCTGGCCATGGCGCGGAAGTCCGGCGATGCCGTCGCCGGCTATGAGAAGGTGAAGGACTGGCTTGGGAAGGACTATGCAGATGTCCTTGTTCAGGCCAGTGACGGTTCCGAACGCGGAAAGAACAAGCTTTCCACCCCTTATGGGGGCACTTTCATCGGCTGGTTGACGGCGGATGAGCTGGGCTTGGCCTTCGGTCGGGAAACTGTCATACACGCCGCCTTAGGAACTGGCGGTCTGAGCAAAAGAGTTGTAGAGGAAGCCGCAAGACTGAAAGGTCTGCGCGGCTGAAAGTGGCGGGAGGGTCCCGCCCGGAAGGATTATGAGCCATATGAGCGACAGCGACGGAAAGAAAACTCTGGGTGTACGAGGCGGTGGTCCCCGGTCGGGGAACGTGAAGCAGAGCTTCAGCCATGGCCGCACCAAGAACGTCGTGGTGGAAACCAAGCGTAAGCGGGTCATGGTGCCCAAGCCTGGTGCTGCCGGAAAGGGCGGCGCCGGAGGTGCAACGCTTGGCGATCCCTCGAAGCGGCCCGCCGGCATCACTGATGCCGAGATGGAGCGCCGCCTGAAGGCCGTGCAGGCCGCCAAGGCCCGCGAGGCCGAGGAAGAGGCACGCCGCGCAGCCGACGAAAAGGCCCGCGAAGAAGAGCGTGAGCGCCGCCGCGAGGAAGCCGAACAGAAGGCCCGCGAGGAAAAAGAGCGTGAAGAGGCTCTGAAGGCCAAGGCCGAGGAAGAAGAACGCCAGAAGCGCGAGGCCGAAGAGGCCGCCAAGCGTGCTGCTGCGGCGCCGACCCCGTCCGACCAGCCTGCCGCCGATCGCGCTGCCAAGGGCCCGGCCCGCAGCACGACGCCGGATCGCCCCGAACGCAACACGCGCAACGACAACGACGACCGCAATTCGCGCGGCAAAGGTGGCCGCGACGATGGCCGCCGGTCCGGCAAGCTGACGCTGAACCAGGCCCTGTCCGGTGGCGAAGGTGGCCGTCAGAAATCGCTCGCGTCGATGAAGCGCAAGCAAGAGCGCGCGCGCCAGAAAGCCATGGGTGGCCCCGTCAGCCGCGAAAAGGTCGTGCGCGACGTGCAGGTGCCCGAGGCGATCATGGTTGGCGAACTGGCCAACCGGATGGCAGAACGTGTGGCGGACGTGGTCAAATCGCTCATGCAGATGGGCATGATGGTCACGCAGAACCAGACGATCGACGCGGATACCGCCGAACTGATCATCGAGGAATTCGGCCACCGGATCGTCCGCGTGTCTGATTCCGACGTGGAACAGGTCATCGAGCAGAAGGAAGACGCTGCCGAAGATCTGAAGCCGCGTGCCCCGGTCGTGACCATCATGGGCCACGTCGACCACGGCAAGACCTCGCTTCTGGATGCGATCCGGAACGCCAAGGTTGTCGCGGGCGAAGCCGGCGGGATCACCCAGCACATCGGTGCGTACCAGGTGACCACCGACAGCGGCCAGACGCTGACCTTCCTCGACACGCCCGGCCACGCCGCGTTCACGTCGATGCGGTCGCGCGGTGCGCAGGTGACGGATATCGTTGTTCTGGTGGTTGCGGCGGATGACGCCGTGATGCCCCAGACGATCGAAGCCATCGCCCACGCCAAGGCCGCCGAAGTGCCGATGATCGTGGCGATCAACAAGGTCGACAAGCCCGAAGCCAATCCCCAGAAGGTCCGCACGGATCTGCTTCAGCACGAAGTGATCGTCGAAGCCATGTCGGGTGAGGTTCAGGACGTCGAGGTTTCGGCCCACACGGGTCAGGGCCTGGATGAACTGCTGGAAGCCATCGCGCTGCAGTCCGAACTTCTGGAACTGAAGGCCAACCCCGATCGCGCCGCACAGGGTGCCGTCATCGAAGCGCAGCTGGACGTGGGCCGTGGCCCCGTCGCGACCGTTCTGGTTCAGAACGGCACGCTGCGCCAGGGCGACATCTTCGTTGTCGGCGAACAGTACGGCAAGGTCCGTGCGCTGGTGAACGACAAGGGCGAACGCGTCAAGGAAGCCGGTCCTTCGGTTCCGGTCGAGGTGCTTGGCCTTAACGGGACGCCCGAAGCGGGTGACGTTCTGAACGTGACCTCGACCGAAGCGCAGGCCCGCGAGATCGCGGAATACCGTGCGCAGCTGGCCAAGGACAAACGTGCCGCCGCCGGTGCTGCAACGACGCTGGAACAGCTGATGCAGCGCGCGAAGGAAGACGAAAACGTCACCGAACTGCCGATCGTCGTGAAGGCGGACGTGCAGGGGTCGGCCGAAGCCATCGTCCAGGCGATGGAAAAGATCGGCAACGACGAGGTGCGCGTGCGGGTTCTTCACTCGGGCGTCGGTGCGATCACGGAATCGGACATCGGCCTGTCGGAAGCCTCCGGCGCACCGGTCTTCGGCTTCAACGTCCGCGCCAACGCGCCTGCACGGCAGGCGGCGAACCAGAAGGGCGTCGAGATCCGGTACTATTCGGTGATCTACGACCTCGTCGACGACGTGAAGGCGGCGGCCTCGGGCCTGCTGTCCAACGAGATCCGCGAACGGTTCATCGGCTACGCCCAGATCAAGGAGGTCTTCAAGGTCTCCAACGTGGGTCGCGTCGCGGGCTGTATCGTCACCGAAGGTGTCGCCCGCCGGTCGGCCGGTGTGCGCCTGCTGCGCGACGACGTGGTGATCCACGAAGGCACGCTGAAGACGCTCAAGCGGTTCAAGGACGAGGTGGCCGAGGTCATTTCGGGCCAGGAATGCGGTATGGCCTTCGAGAACTACGAAGACATTCGTCCGAACGACGTGATCGAAATCTTCGAACGCGAAGAGGTCGAACGGTCGCTCTGATCTGTTTCTCATTCGGAAACAAAACGCGCCCCAAATCGGGGCGCGTTTTTCGTTTCAGGGGTGTCGATCGGGTGTCTTGGCATCGGTGCGGGCAAAAGAAAGACGGACGGGAAGTTGCCTTCCCGTCCGTCTTTAAACTCGATTGACCGAAACGATGCCGGATCAGGCGGCTGCTTCGCCCGATACCGGTACGCCACGGAAGATTTGGTTGCCGACGCGGACTTCGACACGTCCGTCGGATGTGGTTCCCACATATGTGCCCTGCACCGAAACGCAGGAGCCAACCGTTATCGTTCTCAGCATAGTATCATTCTCCCCACAAGAATTGTTTCCATAATACAGGAATCCAACATGACGGGCTACCATTTGTTACACACAATGGAGGCCGAATATGAAGAATTTCTGAATCATTTCTGAGCAAAATGGCCTTTAAAGCGCTTCCCGGCCCGCTGCAACGCAGAATGTTGCGATGCAGCGAATCAGTTACAACCAGTCCCGAAGGATGGGAATCAAAGGAATGTCTGCTGGCGGCATGGGGTAGTCCCGCAAGGCCTGCGGGCGGACCCACTTCAGCACCTGACCCTCTTTCGGCTGCGGTGTGCCGTCCCATTTGCGACAGGCAAAAAGCGGCATCAGCAAATGGAAATCGTCGTAGGCGTGGGATGCGAATGTGAGGGGGGCGAGACAGGAATTCCAGGTCTCGATCCCCAGCTCTTCGTGCAATTCCCGGATCAATGCGTGTTCCGGGCTTTCGCCCGGTTCAACCTTGCCGCCCGGGAATTCCCAAAGGCCCGCCATGGATTTGCCTTCCGGGCGCTGCGCCAGAAGCACGCGCCCGTCCGTGTCGATCAATGCGACGGCCGAAACAAGGATCACCCTGGTCATGCGGAACGCCCCCGGATGGTCCGGAGGGATCGATCAAGAACGATAATCGGCATTGATCGAGATGTAGCCGTGGGTCAGGTCGCAGGTCCAGACGGTCGCGGTGCCGCCGCCAAGGCCAAGATCGACACGGATGTCGATTGTTTCGCCTTTCATGTGCTGCGAACAGGCCTCTTCGCTGTAGCCCGGGGCGCGCCAGCCCTTGTCGGCGACCTGTTCGTTGCCGAACCAGATCGACAGCTTGTCGCGGTCCGCCGCGGCGCCGGACTTGCCGACGGCCATGACGATGCGGCCCCAGTTCGCGTCTTCGCCCGCGATCGCGGTCTTCACCAGAGGAGAGTTCGCGATCGACAGCCCATGCACCTTGGCATCGGCGTCGCTGGCGGCGCCCGTCACCTGGATCTGGACGAATTTCGTGGCCCCTTCGCCGTCGCGGACGACCTGATGGGCCAGGTCCAGCATGACGCCGTGAAGGGCTTCGATGAAGGCGGTGTCCTGTGCGGTCACCTCGACGCCCGAGGCACCTGTGGCGGCGCACAGAAGCGTGTCCGAGGTCGAGGTGTCGCTGTCGACGGTGATGCAGTTGAAGGTCAGGTCGGCATTGGCCGAGACCATGTTCTGCAGCACCGCGCGATCAACCTTGGCGTCGGTGAAGATATAGACCAGCATCGTCGCCATGTCGGGCGCGATCATGCCGGATCCCTTGGCGATGCCGGCGATCTTGACGGTCTTGCCGCCGATGTCGACCGAGGCGGATGCACCCTTGGGATAGGTGTCGGTGGTCATGATGGCCTTCGCGGCCTCGGCGATGCCACCGGGTTTGAGCGCGGCGTTCAGTTCTTCCATCTTGGCGACGATCCGGTCGTGCGGAAGCGGTTCGCCGATCACGCCGGTCGAAGAGGTGAAGACGCGCGTTTCGTCGATGCCAAGCGCGGCTGCGGCCGCTTCGGTCACGCGGCGCACGGATTCGACCCCGTTCTTGCCGGTGAAGGCGTTGGAGTTGCCGGAGTTGACGACGATGCCCGCCGGGCCGTCGCCGTCACCACCGATCTTGGACTGGCAGTCCAGCACCGGGGCCGACCGGGTGGCCGACCGGGTGAACACCCCCGCCATCGACGTGCCGGGCGCGAGCCGCACCAGAAGCACGTCGGTCCGCCCCTTGTATTTCACGCCCGCCTGCGCGGTTGCGAAGTCGACGCCGTCAATCACCGGCAGGTCGGGAAAGGCCGCGGGGGCCAGGGGGGAAAGAGGGGGGGTGCCACCCATGGGATCACTCCAGCAGGTCGAGGTTCATCAGAAGTGCGGGGTCGATGCCTTCGGACCCGCTGGTATCGACATTCGCGTTTTCGACGAGCGCGTCAATATGTGCCTTCACGACGTCCTGTTCGACCTTGGCGCGCAGTTCGTCACGCACTTCGTCTAGGGTCGGGGCTTCTTTCACGCGGGTTTCTTCCAGCTTGATCACGTGCCAGCCGAACTGGGTCTGCACCGGGGCTGAGATCGCGCCGCTTTCCATGTCGACCACGGCGTTTTCGAACTCGGGCACCATCATGCCCTTGCCGAACCAACCCAGATCACCGCCGTTGGGACCCGAGGGGCCGGTGGATTTCTCTTTCGCGAGCGTGGCGAAATCCGCCCCGCCTTCCAGTTCGGTGACAAGCGCCTTCGCCTCGTCTTCGGTTTCGACCAGGATATGCGCGGCCTTGTATTCGGTTTCGGCCTCGGCGCTGGCGTAGGTGTCCTTGTAGGCCTGTTCGATGGCGGCGTCGGTCACGCCGTTTTCCAGGACCTTGCCGACTTCTTCAGCGGCGATCAGCGACCGTTCCTCGTTCTCCATCGCCAGGCGGACACGGCGGGGCGCGTCGCCTTCATAAGCGTCGGCGAGGGCGGATTGCTGCACCAGCTGATCCAGGATGCCCTTGAACAGAACTTCGGGCGGAAGCTGGCCGTATTGCGGCGGCAGAGCCTGCCGGGTCAGGATCATGTGACCTAGCGTGATGTCCTTGCCGTCAACCGTGGCGACCACGGTATCGGCGTCCGGCGTGTCCTGGGCGACCAGGGGCGACGCCACGGAAAGGGCGATGGCAAAAGCGGCCATGCGGGTGAAATGATGCGTCATTTTCCAACCTTTATTGGGCTGCGACGGGGCGCAGCGTTGACAGGGTAGGGGCGTCCCCTTACATCGCACTATGGCTTGGCGGGGCCCCCGCTTGGCGCCTGTTCTATGGGCTGCGGTGTGGGGGTACAAGGACACCTGCCAACACATCGACGTCAATAACCGGAACGGATCGCATCATGCTGGGAATGGGTACTCTCGCCAAAAAGGTGTTCGGCACGCCGAACGACCGGAAAGTCAAGGCGACCCGGCCTATCGTTCAGAAGATCAACGATCTTGAGCCCGAGTTCGAAAAGCTGAGCGATGATCAGCTGAAGGACAAGACGGAAGAGCTGGCCAAGCGCGCCATGGGCGGTGAAAGCCTGGACGCGCTGCTGCCCGAAGCCTTCGCCAACTGCCGCGAAGCCGCCAAGCGGGCCCTTGGCCTGCGCGCCTTCGACGTTCAGCTGATGGGTGGGATCTTCCTGCACCAGGGCAATATCTCGGAAATGAAGACGGGCGAGGGCAAGACGCTGGTCGCGACCTTCCCGGCCTACCTGAACGCGCTGTCCGGCAAGGGTGTGCATGTCGTCACGGTGAACGACTACCTCGCCAAGCGGGACGCCGAATGGATGTCGAACGTCTTTACCGCGCTTGGCCTGACCACCGGCGTGATCTACCCGCAGCAACCCGAGGCCGAGAAGAAGGCCGCCTATCGCTGCGACATCACCTATGCGACGAACAACGAGCTGGGCTTTGACTACCTGCGCGACAACATGAAGTCGGACCTGTCCGAGATGTCGCAGCGCGGGCACAACTTCGCGATCGTGGACGAGGTCGACTCGATCCTGATCGACGAAGCGCGGACGCCTCTGATCATCTCGGGCCCGGCGCAGGATCGATCAGACCTGTACGTCGCCATCGACCGGATCATTCCGGACATGACCGAAGAGCATTACACCAAGGACGAAAAGCAGCGTCAGGTGACCTTCACCGACGCGGGCAACGAATACCTTGAAGACCAGCTGCACGCCCGCGACCTGCTGCCCGAGGGGCAGTCGCTGTACGATCCGGAATCGACCACTGTCGTGCACCACGTGAACCAGGCGCTGCGCGCGCACGTGCTGTTCCAGAAGGACAAGGACTATATCGTCCGCAACGACGAGGTCGTGCTGATCGACGAATTCACCGGCCGGATGATGGCCGGACGCCGCCTGTCCGAAGGTCTGCACCAGGCGATCGAAGCCAAGGAAGGCGTCAAGATCCAGCCCGAGAACGTGACGCTGGCGCAGGTGACCTTCCAGAACTACTTCCGCCTCTATGACAAGCTGGGCGGCATGACCGGCACGGCGACGACCGAGGCCGAGGAATTCATGGAAATCTACGGTCTGGGCGTGGTCGAGGTTCCGACCAACCGGCCGATCGCGCGCAAGGACGAAGACGACGCCGTCTATCGGACAACGCAGGAAAAATACGACGCCATCGTGGGCATCGTGAAGGAAGCGCACGAAAAGGGTCAGCCGATCCTGGTCGGCACCACCTCGATCGAGAAGTCGGAGATCCTGTCGCTTCTGCTGACCAAGGCGGGACTGCCGCACAACGTTCTGAACGCGCGCCAGCATGAGCAAGAGGCGCAGATCGTCGCCGACGCGGGCAAGCTGGGCGCCGTCACGATTGCCACGAACATGGCGGGCCGCGGCACCGACATCAAACTGGGCGGTAACGTCGAATTCAAGATCATGGAGGCCATCGCCGCCGATCCCGAAGCCGACCCCGAGGACATCCGCGCCCGGATCGAAAAGGAACACGAGACCGACGAACAGGCAGTCAAGGACGCCGGGGGCCTTTTCGTGCTGGCCACCGAACGCCACGAATCGCGCCGGATCGACAACCAGCTGCGTGGCCGGTCGGGCCGTCAGGGCGACCCGGGCCGGTCGGCATTCTTCCTGTCGCTGGAAGACGACCTGATGCGCATCTTCGGCTCCGAACGGCTCGACAAGGTGTTGTCGTCGCTTGGCATGAAGGAAGGCGAGGCGATCATTCACCCCTGGGTGAACAAGTCGCTGGAACGCGCCCAGGCCAAGGTCGAAGGCCGCAACTTCGACATGCGCAAGCAGGTTCTCAAGTTCGACGACGTGATGAACGACCAGCGGAAACTGGTGTTCAAGCAGCGTATGGAGATCATGGAGTCGAAGGATCTGGCCGAAATCGTCGCCGATATGCGCAGCCAGGTCATCGACGAGATGGTCGAAACCTATATCCCGCCCAAGACCTATGCCGACCAGTGGGACGGACATGGGCTTTATGCCGCCGTACTGGAAAACCTGAACATCGACGTTCCGGTGATCGACTGGGTGCAGGAAGAAGGCGTGGATGACGAGGTCATCGCCGAACGTCTTGAGGAAAAGGCCGACGAATTCATGGCCTCCAAGTCCGAAGCCTTCGGTGAAGAGTCGATGCGCATGATCGAAAAGCAGGTTCTGCTGCAGACGATCGACGCGAAATGGCGCGAACACCTGCTGACACTGGAACACCTGCGGTCGGTCGTGGGCTTCCGTGGCTATGCGCAGCGCGATCCGCTGAACGAATACAAGACCGAAGCCTTCCAGCTGTTCCAGTCGATGCTGGACAGCCTGCGTGAAGACGTCACCAAGACCCTGTCGCGCATCCGCCCGCTGAGCGATGAGGAACGCGAACAGCAGCTTCGGATGATGAACCTGCAATCTGCAGCGCCCGCCGCCCCTGCGCCGGATGCAGCAGCACCGGCCCCCGCCGAGTCACCCGCCCCGGTGGCGGGCGAGGCCGTCGCGGGCTTTGATGAAAATGACCAGTCGACCTGGGGCAACCCCAGCCGGAACGCGGCCTGCCCCTGCGGGTCGGGCAAGAAGTTCAAGCACTGCCATGGTGCGCTGGTCTGACAGTCTTTCGGCAAAGGTTCGTTGAAATAACGGCCTTTGCCACAAGATTGCCCCTTTTTTCGGTCACAATTGGTTAACACGTGATCGGAGAATGTCATGGTCAAGGTCAGTACGGTCGGTATCGCAGCCGGGTCGCTTCTTCTTGCGGCGGGCGCCGGATTCTACATGCAGATGACCGGTGGCACCCCCGAACAACCCCAGATGGCCGCTCTCTCAACCGCGCCGACGGTTACCACCACGGTGGTCGAGGCCACGCCGCCCGAGGCGGAAGATGCTGTTTCCCTGAGTGAAATCGAACTGACTTCGTCCGAAATTGCGGCACCGGTCACGGCCGAGGTCTCCAAGCCCGAGATGGCTCTGCCCGAGATCACGGCGCCCTCGGACGCGGTTGCGCCCATCCTCGCCTCGGTCGAGGTGATGGAGACGGCAGAAGATCAGCTCCAGGAGGTTCCCCTGACCGAGTCGCCCGCGCCGGTCACGGCCGTTGATACCGGGACCGAGGATGAGGCCACCGGCACCGCCTGCCTTGTCGACATGACCGGCGAAAGCCGCGCCGCCGCCATGGTCGCGCTGCACCTGGTCGCGCCCTGCAATCCCGACACGACCGTCACCTTCCGCCATGACGGCATGATCTTCACCAAGGTGACCGACGCCGATGGCGTGATCGACGTCACGGTGCCCGCCCTGTCCGAAACGGCTACCTTCCTGGCCATGCTGGATGACGGCAACGGCGCCGCCGTCGAGATGGAGGTCGATACCCTTGGCTTCTATGACCGGTCCGTCGTGCAATGGCAGGGCAATGCGGGCATCGAATTGCACGCCTTCGAATTCGGCGCCGATTGGGCGGGCGACGGCCACGTCTGGTCGGGCGCCCCACGCGACGCCGCCGTTGCGGCGCGGGGCGAAGGCGGGTTCCTGACCCGCCTGGGCGACGACAGCCTGCCCGGCGCCCGCGTGGCCGAGGTCTATACCTTCCCGACTGGCACCGCGAAAATCGCCGGGGATGTCACGCTAAGCGTGGATGTCGAAGTGACGGCCGCCAACTGTGGCAAGGATATCGGGGCCGAGGTGATCGAAGTGGACGACGGCCGTGTCGGCACCCCCGGCAAGCTGTCGCTGGCCGTTCCGGGCTGCGACGCCGTGGGTGACTTTATCCAGTTGAAAAACCTCGTCAGTGACCTGAAAATCGCCGCGAGATAACTGGCGATTTCGAGGGTGGCATGGCGATCCTTCGTGCGGCGTTCTGCGCCGCACTTTTCATTCTTACGGGCAGTCTTGCAGGAGCGCAGGACGTGACGCTGTCGTCGCGCGACGGCAGCGTGACGATCCGTGGCATGCTGCTGAGCTTTGACGGCGAATTCTACCGGGTCGACACCGAATACGGCGAACTGACGGTCGACGGGTCGGGCGTGACCTGCGATGGCCCGGCCTGTCCGAACCTGCAGGCCTTCGTCGCCGAGCTCGTGATCTCGGGCGCGGCCACGACCGGCGAGGTGCTGCTGCCCGCGCTGATCGAAGGCTTCGGCCGCCGAAATGGCTATGCGATCGACCGCGAGGATGACCAGCCCGACGCCGTGACCTTCGTGCTGTCCGAACGCGGGGCCGATCAGGCGATCGGGCGTTTCACCGTGCGGTCGACCAATACCGACGAAGGCTTTGCCGACCTGCTGGCCAACGAGGCCGATATCGTCATGGCGCTGCGTGAAATCCGCCCCAATGAACTGCGCCGCGCCTTGGATGCCGGCATGGGCAACCTGCGTGCGGCGGGGCGGAACCGTGTGCTGGCGCTGGACGCGCTGGTGCCGATCGTCGCGCCGGACAACCCGGTGACCGAGATCACGATGCCGCAGCTGGCCAGTGTCTATTCCGGGCAAATTGACAATTGGCAGACGCTTGGCGGGCCGGATGCGCCGATCGCCATGCATCTGCTGGATGCGACCACCGGGCTGGGTCAGGCGGTCGAGGATCGGCTGCTGCGCCCCGTGGACGCGACGCTGGCCGATACCGCGGTGCGCCACGCCACCGACCGCGCCATCGTCGCCGCGGTCGAAGCGGATCCCTTTGCCATCGGGCTGACCACGGCGTCGGAAACCGGCGCTGCGCGGCAGGTGGCGCTGTCGGGCGAATGCGGCTTTGCCCTGACCGCCAGCCGCCGCAACGCCAAGGCCGAAGACTACCCGCTGACCGCGCCGGTGTTTCTTTACATGCCCGCGCGGCGGATGCCGAAACTTGTGCGCGAATTCCTCGCCTATACCCGCACCCCGGCGGCGCAGATGGTGATCCGCCGCGCGGGCTTCGTCGACCAGCTGCCCGAGGAGATCCCGATCGACGAACAGGGCGCGCGGTTTGCCAATGCCATCGCGCAGGCCGGGGACGAGGTCAGCCTGGGCGACCTGCAACGTATGGTCGCGACGTTGATGCCGTTCAGCCGGATGACGACATCTTTCCGGTTCGAAGCGGGGTCGAGCCTGCTGGACGCGCAGTCGCGGTCGAACGTCGAACAGCTGGCCACGGCGCTGGAAAGCGGGATGTATGACGGGCGCGAGTTGACCTTCGTGGGCTTTTCCGACGGGGAGGGTTCGGCCAGTGCAAACCGGCGCATCGCGATGACCCGGGCGCAGGCGGTGCGGCGCGCCGTGGTGGCCGCCGCGCGCACCGCCGACATGGACCGGATCGACATCGACGTGGCCGCCTTTGGCGAGGCGATGCCGATGGCCTGCGACGACAGCGCCTGGGGGCGGCAGGTCAATCGCCGGGTCGAGGTCTGGGTGCGCTAAAGCCGCATCTGGCCCGACATCTCCTCGGCCATTTTCGACACTAAATGGGCGCATCGGGTCACTTTGTCAGGCGTCATGCGGGCGGCAAGACCTGACACCGACAAAGCCGCCACCGCCTCTCCCTCCGGGCCCATGATTGCGGCAGCGACGCAGCGCAGACCGATCACGTATTCCTCGTCATCAAGCGCCGTGCCTTCCGTCCGGATCCGGGCGATTTCCCTGTGGACAGCAGCGCGGGCGGTCAGGCTGCGCGCGGTCGCGGCGGTCAGCCCGTAAAGGTCGATCAGCTGGTCGATCTGGCTGTCGTCCCATGTCGCGACAATCGCCTTTCCCATGCCAGAACAGAAGATCGGGGTGCCCCCGCCGGGCGTCGAAATCGCGCGCATGATTTCCCGGCTTTCGGCCTGCGCCACGGTGATGACATGGCCGTCCTCGATCACGCCAAGGTTCGCGGTTTCCCGCGTCGCGTCGCGCAACCGGCGCAGATAGGGCATCGCGGGGGCCAGCAGGGTTCGCGCCGTGCCCCAGGCCGCGCCGACGGTGTGCGCCCGCCGTCCGATGTGCCAGCGCCCGGTCGCGGCGTCGGCCTGCGCAAATCCACGCTGTTCCAGCGCCATCAATAACCGATGCGTCGTCGACGGCGCCAACCCGGCCGCCCGCGCCAGATCCGACAGGCGGGTGCCCTCGGGATCCTTGGCGATAAGTTCCAGCAGGGACAGGGCCCGGTCGACGGATTGAACGGCGGTGGTCATGCGCCAGACCTAGCACCTTTCCACGATACGGAAAAGTTCACCGTACGCACGCAACACCCCAATCCGGTGGTCTATAGTTGCCGCAACAAGAGGAGTCGTGACATGACGAACTACGTCGACCGCGCCGGTCTTCAGGTGGCCGAGGTTCTGGCAGATCTGGTGGAAACCCGCGTCCTGCCCGGGCTGGACATCGAAGCCGAGGCCTTCTGGGCCGGGTATGCCGCCATGCTGGCGGACCTGGTGCCCGAGAACCTGCGCCTGCTGAACGTGCGGGATGAATTGCAGGCCAAGATCGACGCATGGCTGACGGATCGCAAGGGTCAGCCCTGGGACGCCGCCGCCTATCGCGCGTTCCTGGAAGAGATCGGGTACCTCGTCCCCGAGGGACCGGAGTTCCAGATCGGCACCGAAAACGTCGATCCCGAAATCGCGACGATCGCGGGGCCGCAGCTGGTCGTGCCGGTGATGAACGCGCGGTTTGCGCTGAACGCCGCGAACGCCCGTTGGGGGTCGCTCTATGATGCGCTCTACGGCACCGACGCGCTGCCCGGCGCGCCCGAGGGCAAGGGGTATGACCCCAAGCGCGGCGCGCAGGCTGTGGCCTGGGCCGCTGAATTCCTGGACGGGGCCGTGCCGCTGGATGGCGCGTCGCACAAGGATGTCACGGCCTATGTCCGCGACGGGGCCAAGCTGTTGGCGATGGTCGGGGATACCGCCCATGACTTTGCCGACCCCGACGCCTTCGTCGGCTATACCGAAGACGGCGATACCGGCACCTTCATGCTGCGCCACAATGGGCTGCACATCGAGCTTGTGATCGACCCGTCGCACCCGGTCGGCGCGGCCTCGCCCTCCGGTCTGCGCGATGTTCAGCTGGAATCGGCTCTGACTGCGATCCAGGACTGCGAGGATTCAGTCGCCGCCGTCGACGCCGCCGACAAGGCCGAGGTCTATGGCAACTGGCTGGGCCTGATGACGGGTGACCTGTCGGAAACCTTCGACAAGGGCGGTCAGCAGATGACCCGCACCCTGAACCCCGACAAGGTGCTGACCGCGCCCGACGGGTCCGAGGTCACGCTGCCCGGTCGCGCGCTTTTGCTGGTGCGCAACGTCGGCCACCTGATGACCACCGACGCCGTGCTGTTCGAGGGCGAAGAAACCCCCGAGGGGATGCTGGACGCGCTGATCACCGGCGCCGCCGCGATGCACGATCTGAACAAGACCGACGGCCCGCGCAATTCGCGTGCCGGGTCGGTCTATGTGGTCAAGCCCAAGATGCACGGCCCCGAAGAGGTCGCCTTTGCCGATCGCATGTACGCCACGGTCGAGGCGATCCTTGGCCTGCCGCTGAACACCGTGAAGCTGGGCGTGATGGACGAAGAGCGCCGCACCTCGGCCAACCTGCGCGAATGCATGCGGGCGGTGAAGGACCGGCTGGTGTTCATCAACACCGGGTTCCTTGACCGGACGGGCGACGAAATCCACACCTCGATGCAGATGGGGCCGTTCATTCCCAAAGGCGAAATGGCCGGATCGCTGTGGCTGTCGGCCTATGAGAACGGCAATGTCGACGCGGGCCTGGCGCTTGAATTGCGCGGGCGCGGCCAGATCGGCAAAGGCATGTGGGCCAAGCCCGACATGATGGCCGAGATGCTGCAGGCCAAGACGAACCACCCCATGGCCGGTGCGAACACCGCCTGGGTGCCGTCACCCACGGCCGCGACGCTGCACGCGACGCATTATCATCAGATCAGTGTCTCGGATCGGCAGGATGAGCTGACCAAGCGCGACCGCGCCTCGCTTGACGATCTGTTGACGCCGCCGGTGCTTGGCGGGCGCAACCTGACCGAAGACGAGGTCCGCCGTGACCTCGACAACAACTGCCAGGGGATCCTGGGCTACGTGGTGCGTTGGGTCGATCAGGGTGTCGGCTGTTCCAAGGTGCCCGACATCAACGACGTCGGCCTGATGGAAGACCGCGCGACGCTGCGGATTTCGTCCCAATACTTGGCGAACTGGCTGGAACACGGGTTGATCACCGAGGCAGAGGTCGACGCCGCCCTGATGCGGATGGCCGCCAAGGTCGATGCCCAGAACGCGGGCGATCCGGCCTATACCTCGCTGGTCGAGAACCCCGATGGCCCGGCCTTCCAGGCGGCGCGCGACCTGATCTTCCAAGGGGTCAGCCAGCCCTCGGGCTACACGGAACCGTTGCTGCATGCATGGCGGCGCAAGGCAAAGGAGATGCAGGCATGATGACGCTGCAGACACTCGATCTGGCGGACGCACAGCAAATGCTGGCGGCTTCCAAGGCCAAGGCCGAAGAGATCGGGGTGCCCATGTGCATCGCGATCACCGACACCAGCGGCAACCTGATCGCGTTCGAACGGATGGATGGCGGCAAGGTGACCTCGATCACCATCGCCATCGACAAGAGCTTCACCGCCTCGGGGGCCAAGAAGGCGACGCATGAATATGGCGACGCCAGCCAGCCGGGCAAACCGGCCTATGGCATCGCGGCGGCCATTGGCGGTCGGCTGATGGTGGTGGGCGGCGGTCTGCCGGTCATGGTCAATGGCCAATGCGTTGGCGGCATCGGCGTGTCCTCGGGCACGCCGGATCAGGATCGTGAAGTGGCGCAGGCCGGGCTTCACGCGATCACGGGGCACTGAAGGCCCGCAAGAGGCACCGACCCGCGTGACAGAGACTATCGGGCTGCAGATCACTGCGGCCCGTTTTTCGTGTCACGCGATGGACCGGGGCACGGCGTCGGGCTATGACAGGCCATGCTGACCCTTGATCATATCGTCGTCGCCGCGCCCTCGCTTGCCGAAGGGGTGGCCCATGTTCGCGACCTGACCGGGCTGGACATGCCCAAGGGCGGCGAACATCCCCACATGGGCACGCACAACCACCTGCTGCGGCTGGGGTCCGACACGTTTCTGGAAGTGATTGCGGTCAATCCCGACGCGCCCGCGCCGGACCGCCCGCGCTGGTTCGGGCTGGATGCACCGGTGCCGCAGCCCCGGCTGGCGCATTGGGTGGTGCGCTGCGATGACATGGCCAAGGCACGCGCCCTTTTGCCCGACACCCTGGGGCCGGCCCTGTCGCTGACCCGTGGGTCGCTGAACTGGCTGCTGACGGTGCCGGACGACGGGCAGCTGCCGATGGACGGCGCGCTGCCCAGCCTGCTTGAGTGGCAGGCCGATCCGTTGCCGCCGACGCAGATGGCGGGGGCCGACGCCGATCTGACGGCGTTCACCATCACCCATCCGCAGGCCGACATGATCCACGAGACACTGGCCCCGCACCTGGACGACCCGCGCATCACCTATCGCACCGGACCCCTGGCGCTTGAGGCGCGGATCACCGTGGACGGGCGCGAGGTCATCCTCCGCTAGGACACTCCAACCGCCCCGGAAGCCCCCGAAAATCGCGCCGCGTCGGTTTCGATCGCCACTCCGCCGCGACTGCAACTTGCGCTCGGGGGCGCTCTCGTGCAGCAAACGTATCCAGATCACGCCGCGTTGCGGCATCCCCAGACCCGTCCAAGGTATCGTCCGCCCATGAAGAAATATTGCCTTACCGTCGCCTGCCCCACCTCTCGCGGGATCGTGGCTGCCATCGCCACCTTCCTGTCCGACCGAGGGTGCAACATCGTCGACAGCTCGCAGTTCGACGACCTGGAAACCGGGCAGTTCTTCATGCGGATCTCGTTCCTGTCGGAAAAGGGCGAAGACCTTGCCGGCCTCGAAGACGCCTTTGCCAAGGTCGCCGGGACCTTCGACATGACCTTCGGCTTCCACGACGAAGAGGTGAAGATGAAGGTCGTGATCATGGTGTCGCGCTTTGGTCACTGCCTGAACGACCTGCTCTATCGCTGGCGCATCGGCGCGCTGCCGATCGACATCGTGGCGGTGATCTCGAACCACATGGATTACCAGAAGGTCGTCGTGAACCACGACATCCCCTTCCACTGCATCAAGGTCACGCCTGCCAACAAGCCGCAGGCCGAGGCGCAGATCATGCAGGTGGTCGAGGACACCGGCGCGGAACTGGTCGTGCTGGCCCGCTACATGCAGATCCTGAGCGATGACATGTGCCAGAAGATGTCCGGCCGGATCATCAACATCCACCATTCCTTCCTGCCGTCCTTCAAGGGGGCCAACCCCTACAAGCAGGCGTTTGAACGGGGTGTGAAGCTGATCGGCGCGACCTCGCACTACGTCACCGCCGACCTCGACGAGGGGCCGATCATCGAACAGGACACCGTGCGCGTGACCCATGCGCAATCGGCCGAGGACTACGTGTCCCTTGGCCGCGACGTCGAAGCATCCGTGCTGGCCCGCGCGATCCACGCCCATGCGCACCGCCGCGCGTTCCTGAACGGCAACAAGACAGTCGTGTTCCCGGCGTCGCCGGGGGCTTATGCGTCGGAACGGATGGGCTGAGCCAAAACAGTCTCTGTTTCGGCGGAATTGAGAAGACCGGGGCGGGCAGGGATGCCGCGCCCCGTTCCATTATCCGATGCTGGCACAAGAAAAGGGCCCGGCAACGGCCGGGCCCAGTGAAATCGAGGGTAAATCTTCGGTTCTGGGTTCAACCCGCCCTTACTGGACGGTTTCCGTGGTTTCCAGGGCCTTCGCCTCGACCGTTTCACCCTTCGCGTTGGTGATGGCGATCCGGCGGGGCTTCAGGGCCTCGGGAACCTCGCGCACCAGGTCGATGTGCAGCATGCCGTCGGCATGGGTCGCCCCGGTCACCTTCACGTGGTCCGCCAGCTGGAAGCGGCGTTCGAAGGCGCGAGTCGCGATGCCGCGGTGCAGGTAGGTGCGCTTGTCTTCTTCGGCCTTCTTGGCCGACACGATCAGGGCATGGTCCTTCACCTCGATCGCCAGTTCTTCGTCGGTGAACCCGGCGACGGCAACGGTGATGCGATAGCTGTCCTGGTCAAGCTTTTCGATGTTGTAGGGGGGGTAGGTCGGCGCGGTGCCGTCCGTGCTCAACACCCGGTCCATCATGTCGGCGAGCTGGTCGAAGCCGACGGTTGCACGGTAGAGCGGAGCAAGATCAAAGTTACGCATGGGTCATCCTCTTTGAGCGATAACAACAGGTTGTGCCTTCCCGACGGGGACAGGCGGGGATACAGGGCCCGGAATGGCGCCCTGACCCAGCAGATCTGGGAAGCGTCCGTGTCGTTTTCAAGAGGGGTGGCGGTCAGCCGCCGGGGCGTACGAATTTTGCGCCGATCCCGGGGCGGGATGGCGTGACGCTTTTGCCGATGGTGATGCGTGGGGCGGGGCCTGCGGCAAGGGGCGTGCCGCCGCCGTGCAGGTCGGCCATCAGCGCTTCGATCCCCGTCAGGCCGGTCCCGAGAGACACCTGTTCGCCCGCGACCTCGGCCTTGGCCGACACCACCGACACGATGCGGGGAATGCCGCCCTGCATCGAGAAGACCGGCGCGCCGGAAGATCCGAAGTCGACGTCGCAGGACATCACCAGAACGCCTTCTTGCGTGGTGATGACGCCGCACATCTCTTGCAGGCTGGGGGCTTCGGGGCGGTCATGGGCATAGGACACCACGGCCAGCGGATCGCCGGGGTAGGGCTGATGCGCCAGCGCGAAGGGCACGACCGTGGTGCTGCGCACCGGCTGGTACAGTTCAAGCAGGGCAATGTCGTTGCGCACCCGGTCCGAGGTGACGGGGGCGTTGAAGTCATAGCCCTTGGGGATCACGGCGCGGCGCACGTCCCGATAGGCCGAGGCCCGGCCATTGCGCCACCCGGCGAGGAATTCGATGCGCGAGGGATCGAAGCGGTCGCCCCGGTGTTTGTCGAACAGGCAATGCGCGGCGGTCAGCACGATGGTTTCGCTGATCAGCGCCCCGGTGCAGAACCCGCGCCCGTCCAGATCCAGCCGTCCGACGGCCTCCCATCCCTTGCCGTCTTCGCCGGTGTTGAGCATCCGCAGGTCCCCGTCCTGCGCAAGCGCCGCGCGGGTCAGGGACAGGACAAGGGTCAGGATCAGGGCAAGGCCCGGGATCAGTCGATACATCGTCATCCGCCAGCATGTATGGTTTCCCAAACCTTAGCGGCGGGATGGGGCGGAATTAGGGCCGTGGATCAGGTTTTCGACAGGCTGGGCGGTTTCGGTCCGCCGGTCGCCCAATCCAGCAGTTCGACCGTGTGGACCACCGGCACGCCGATGCCCGAGCCGATCTGCATCATGCAGCCGATGTTCCCGGCCGAGATCACGTCGGGCCGGATCGCCTCGAGCGTCCTGACCTTCCGGTCCTTCAGCTTGGCCGAGATTTCGGGCTGCATCAGGTTGTAAGTCCCGGCAGAACCGCAGCAGAGGTGAGGATCGGACGGCGTGGCGACCTCGAACCCGGCGCGGGTCAGCAGATCCTTGGGGGTTTCGCGGATCTTCTGGCCGTGTTGCAGCGAACAGGCCGAATGATAGCCGACGCGCAGCGGTTCGGGTGCCTTGGCCTCGATCGCCAGGTCGGCCAGCACCTCGGTGATATCCTTGGCGATGGCGGACACGCGGGCGGCGTCGGCGGCCAGCGGGTCGTTGCGGAACATGTGGCCGTAATCCTTGACCGTGGTGCCGCAGCCGCTCGTGTTGATGACGATGGCGTCCAGCCCCTCGCCGTCCATCTCGCGCGTCCAGGCGCGGATGTTGTTGGCGGCGGATCCGTGGGCGAGGTCTTCTTTCCCCATGTGGTGGGTCAGCGATCCGCAGCAGCCTTCGCCCTTGGGGATCACGACCTCGACCCCGAGCCGGGTCAGCAGGCGGATGGTGGCGTCGTTGATGTCGGTGTTCAGCGCCTTCTGCGCGCAACCGGTCATCAGCGCGACGCGCTTGATCTTTTGCCCCTCGACCCTTTGGCCTTTCGCCGCGTGGGTCTGCGGGCTGTCGTTCAGCGACGGCGTGGGCAGGCGACGCGGGGCCATGCCGATCATCGCGCGCAGGCGCTTGTCGGGCATCAGCCGGGCAAAGGGCCGGGCGAGGCCGGCAGCAAACAACGCCAGCCTGAACCGCGTGGGATAGGGAATGATCCGGGCCAGGATCCAGCGCAGGGCGCGGTCATCCCAACGGCGTTTGTAATTCTTGTCGATATAGGCGCGGGCATGGTCGACGAGGTGCATGTAATGCACGCCCGACGGGCAGGTCGTCATGCAGGCAAGGCAGGACAGGCAGCGATCCACGTGCTTGACGGTCTTTTCGTCCGGCACACGTTCGTTTTCCAGCATGTCCTTGATCAGGTAGATGCGGCCGCGCGGGCTGTCCAATTCGTCGCCCAGAACCTGGTAGGTCGGGCAGGTCGCGGTGCAGAAGCCGCAGTGCACACAGGCGCGCAGGATTTCGTTCGCGCGGGCGGTGCCGGGGTCTTTCAACTGATCGGGCGTGAATTCGGTGCGCATCAGGACAGGGTCTTCGTCACGAGGAAGCCTGCGACCGGCGCCAGGGTGGCCAGGGCTCCGGTCAGGGCGGGGACGGGGGTGAGGTCGGGCATTCGGCGCATCAGCATCTGGGCGACAAGCGCGGCAAAGCCGATCCAGCCGATCCACAGCATGGCGAGCGCGATGTAGGTCCGGGCCGAGATCGCATCGCTGTCGGTCGGCAGAAGCCGCAGGATCCCGATGCCCGCGATGGCCAGCAGCACCACGCCTGGGCCGAGCATGGGCAGGAAGGCGCGGTTCGCCTCGCCCCGGACAAGCAGGGCGTAAAGGCCGAGGCCCACGAGGGTGACCAGAACGAGAGACAGGATCATCATGACAAGGCGGGTCCCATGAGGCCGGGGTTCAGGATGCCCCGGGGGTCGAATTTCTGTCGCAGTCCCGCGGCGATCTTTTCCAGCGGTGCGGGCTGCGGATGGAAGGTCGCAATCTTCGCGCGGGTGGCATCATTCGCCCGGATCAGGGTCGCATGTCCGGCGTGGCGGGTGACCTCGGCCCGGATCGCAGAGCCGCCGGCATCGCCGGTGTCGGGCACCCGAAGCCAGAGCAGCCCGCCGCTCCAGTCCGCGATGACATCGGCGGTGATGCCCTGCGCGGTCAGTGCGTCGACCAGAGGCGCGGCGGAGGTCGGGCGGGTCGAAACCTTCCAGACCGCGCCGGCCTTGTCGGCAAAAGGCGTCACATCGCGCAGCTCGCGCCACAGCGCGGCGCTTTCCGCCCCCTCGACCACCGTATCGGCGCCCAGCAGATCCGCCAGTTTCTCGGCCCGGTAGGCGGTGCTGCCCGCCATGCCCTCGACCCTAATCCGCCGTTCCGACTGGCCATTCACATCCGCCAGCCAGGCCGCGCCCGACACGTCGAACGGCGTGCCCATGGCGCGGGTCAGGTCGGTGATCGCCGCGCCCATGTCCTGGCCACGCAGGATCAGGGTGCGCTCGGCCTCGGGGATGGCCTGCACCTTGAGGCTCACCTCGGTCAGCACGCCAAGGGTGCCGTGGCTGCCCGCCATCAGCTTGACCAGGTCATAGCCGGTCACGTTCTTCATCACGCGGCCGCCGTTTTTCACGACCTCGCCGCTGCCGGTAACCATGCGGATGCCCAGCATGTGATCGCGCGCCGCCCCGACCTGAAGCCGACGCGGACCCGAGATATTGGCAGCCGCCACGCCGCCGATGGTCGGCTCGCCCTCGATCCCCAGAAGTGCGCGGTGGTCCATCGGCTCAAACGCCAGTCTTTGACCCTTTTCGCCCAGAATAGTGTCGATTTCCGCCAGCGGCGTGCCTGCGCCTGCGACAAGTGTCAGCGCGCCGGGTTCATAGAGGCGGATGCCGTGCAGGCCGGTCGTCTCGACGACCTCGCCCGCGCCGGTCAGGCCACGGGTGCCGCCGCCACGAATGGCCAGCGGCGCATTGGCGCCACGGATCAGGTCGGCCAGCGCGGCCTCGGTCTCGGGTCGTGCCATGATCTACCCCCGCCGCGTTTCGCTGGTGGCCAGCGGAAAGACCTTGGCCGGGTTCAGCAGCCACTTGGGGTCAAACACATCCTTCACCGCCATCTGCAGTTCCAGATCGGAAGGATCATATTGATGGGTCATCAGATCCCGCTTTTCCACGCCGACGCCGTGTTCGCCCGACAGGCAGCCGCCGACATCGACACAAAGCTTGAGGATCTCGGCCCCCATGGCTTCGCAGGTTTCCAGATCGCCGTCCTTGTTGGCGTCGAACAGGATCAGTGGATGCAGGTTGCCGTCACCCGCGTGAAAGACATTGGCGACCTTCAGGCCATACTGGTCCGACAGCTCTCCCATCCGCTTGAGCACCTCTGGCAGTTCGCTGATCGGGATCGTGCCGTCGAGGCAGATGTAGTCGTTGATCTGCCCCATGGCGCCAAAGGCGGATTTTCGGCCCAGCCAGATCCGCGCGCTTTCATCCGCAGACCGGCTTTCGCGGATCTCGACCGGGTTGTGACGCTGCGCGATGGCGGTGATGACCGACAGCTGTTCGTCGATCTCGGCGGGCGATCCTTCGACCTCGACGATAAGCAGCGCCTCGCAATCGGGGTAACCAGCCCCGGCAAAGGCCTCGGTCGCCTCGATACAAGGTCGATCCATGAACTCGATGGCGACGGGCAGAACACCGGCCTCGATGATGTCGCGCACACAGGCGCCGGCGACCTCGTTGCTGTCAAAGCCCATGAGGACCGGCCGCGCACCTTCAGGTTTCGGCAGGATGCGCAGGGTGGCTTCGGTCACGACGCCAAGCTGCCCTTCGGACCCGCAGATCAGCCCCAGCAGATCCAGCCCGCCCGCGTCCAGATAGGGGCCGCCGACCTCGATGACCTCGCCGTCCATCATGACCATGGTGACGCCCAGCAGGTTGTTCGTTGTCACACCGTATTTCAGGCAATGCGCGCCGCCGGAATTCATCGCGATGTTGCCGGCAATGGCACAGGCCAGCTGCGACGACGGATCGGGGGCGTAGAAGAACCCGTCGGCCTCGACCTCTCCGGTCACGCGCAGGTTGGTGATGCCGGTCTGCACGCGGATGAAACGGTCGTCGTAGTTCCGTTCCAGCACCGCGTTCATCCGCGCCACGCCAAGGATCACGCAATCCGCCGTGGGCAGCGCGCCGCCCGCCAGCGAGGTGCCCGATCCGCGCGGCACGACCGGCACGCCGAACTGGTGGCACAGGCGCAGGACGTCCGACACCTCATCCGTGGTCGCGGGCAGCACGGCCAGCATCGGCGGACAGCGATAGGCGGTCAGCGCGTCGCATTCATAAGCGCGGGTTTCGGCGGGGTCGGAAATCACGGCATCCGCGGGCAGGACCTTGCGCAGCGCGGCGGCAAGCGCCTCTTTCTGCGACAGGGCGCCGGGATCTGGCTGTGGCATCTGCATGGCGGACCTCCCGTTCCGGATGTTTTCCTAGCGCCGATCATGGCCGATTGGCAAGCGGCGGGGGGATGGGCTAAGGGGGCGCATGACCTGGATGGACCGCCTTTCGCTCTTCACCCCGCTGGACCTTTGCGCCGTGGCCCTGATCTATGCCACCTGGCTGCTGGCGGGTTGGCGGATCGAAAACCCCGGGTCGAAACGCCCGTCGGTGTCGATCCTGATGGCGGAATACCGGCGCGAATGGATGCGCCAGATGGTGACGCGGCAGCCCCGGATCTTCGACAGCCAGACGCTGGCGACCCTGCGCGAAAGCACGTCGTTCTTCGCCTCGGCCACGATGATCGCGATCGGTGGCGTGCTGGCGGCCATCGCCAATGGGGAACGGCTGATGGGGCTGGCGAACCAGATCACGCTGGAATCCGATCCCGCCATCGTGTGGGAGATCAAGATGCTGGTCGTCCTGACCTTCCTGATCAACGCCTTCCTGAAATTCGTCTGGTCCAACCGGCTGTTCGGTTATTGCGGCGTGCTGATGGCCGCCGTGCCGAACGACCCCAAGGACCCCGCCGCGCTGCCCCGCGCAGCCAAGGCCGCGACGATCAACATCACCGCCGCACGCAGCTTCAACCGCGGCCTGCGGTCGATCTATTTCGCCATGGGCGCGGCGGCCTGGCTGCTGGGCGCGGGCGCACTGATCGCGGCGTCGCTTCTGGTCTTCGCCGTGCTTTGGCGGCGCGAATTCACGTCGCAATCGCGGGCGGCGCTGCTGGATCCGTCGGACCGCACGTCAGTGTGATGGCCCGCGACTTCCATTGCGCGCGGCGCGGCGTATAACCGCTGCATGATCCGCGCCGCCGTCCTGTCCCTGATGCTCACAACCCCTGCCGCCCTTGCCGGGGCGCCCGAAATCGTGGGCGCCACCGCCGAACGATCCGGCATGGGATGGAAGATCAGCGTCACCCTGATGCACGGCGACGAAAGCTGGGAAAACTTCGCCGACGGGTGGGAGGTGCTGGACATGGCCGGCAACCGGCTTGGTTTTCGCGAACTGATGCATCCGCACACGCCCGACAGGCCCTTCACGCGCTCTCTGCCCTCGGTGATGATCCCCGACGGGACACGCAAGGTGCAGATCCGCGCGCGCTGCAAAGCCGACGGTTGGGGCGACCAGGTCTACCTTCTCAAGCTGAAATAGGCGCGACCGCCTGCTTCCCCTGGTTCGCGTATCCTCGGGGGTGAATGGCGCCCGCAGGGCGTCAGAGGGGGCAGACAGCCCCCTGTCCCCGCCTACCTTTGTGCGGTCCGCCAGGTCGGATTGATCCAGGGTTCGGCATTGTCGGCGGGCAGGGGTGTCTTGCCTAGGATGTGATCCGCCGCCTTTTCGCCCACCATGATCGACGGCGCGTTGAGGTTGCCGTTGGGGATCAGCGGAAAGACCGAACTGTCCGCCAGGCGAAGCCCGTCGACGCCGATCACCCGGGCCTCTGGATCGACCACCGCCAAGGGATCGTCGCGCCGCCCCATGCGGGCCGTGCCGCAGGGGTGGTAGGCCGATTCGACATGTTCGCGGATGAACCCGTTCAGCTCGTCATCGGTCTGGACATCGGCGCCCGGCTGGATCTCGTGCTTGTAGTAGGGGGCAAAGGCCTCCTGGGCAAAGATCTCGCGCGTCAGGCGGATGCACTTGCGGAAATCCGACCAGTCCTTCTCGTGGCTCATGTAGTTGAAGCGGATCACCGGGTCGTCCTTGGGATCCGCAGACCGCAGGGTGACGGACCCGCGCGACGGGCTGCGCATCGGGCCGGTGTGCGCCTGGAAGCCGTGGCCTTCGGGCGTGGCCTGGCCGTCGTAGCGGATGGCGATCGGCAGGAAATGGTACTGGATGTCGGGGTATTCCACGCCCGCCTCGGACCGGATGAAGCCCGCGCTTTCGAACTGGTTCGACGCGCCGGGGCCGGTTTTCGTCAACAGCCAGCGGGCACCGACATAGGCCTTGCCCAGCAGATTCCAGTAGGAATAGAGACTGATCGGCTGCGACGCAGCGGCCTGGATGTAAAGCTCCAGGTGGTCTTGCAGGTTCTGGCCCACACCGGCACGGTCGGCGACGACCTCGATCCCGTGCTCGGCCAGGTGCGCACCGGGTCCGATCCCCGACAGCATCAGCAGCTTGGGCGAATTGAGCGAGGACGCGGCGAGGATGACCTCGACCTCCGCGCGGATCACCTCGACCTTGCCGCCACGTTCAATTTCAACGCCGACGGCACGGCCGTTTTCGATCACCACACGGCGGGCCAGGGCGCGGATCAGGTCGCAATTCGCCCGTTTCAGAGCCGGTTTCAGATAGGCCGAGGCCGCGGACCAGCGGCGGCCTTTCCAGACGGTCATGTCGAAGGGGCCGAAGCCTTCCTGCTGCTGACCGTTGTAATCACCGGTGACCGGATAACCCGCCTGCCGCCCGGCCTCGACAAAGGCGCGTGTCAGGGGGTTGCGGCGCGGGCCGCGCGTGACGTGCAGCGGGCCGCTCTTGCCGCGCCAGTCCGGGTCGCCGCCGTGGCCGCCGTCGTGCCAGTGTTCCAACCGCTTGTAATAGGGCAGCACGTCGGCATAGCCCCAGCCCTCGGCCCCCATGTCGCGCCAGGTGTCGAAATCGCGGGCATGGCCGCGCACGTAGATCATCCCGTTGATCGAGGACGACCCGCCGATGACCTTGCCGCGCGGGGTGACCAGCCGCCGACCGCCCAGGTGCGGTTCCGGTTCGGTCTGATAGCCCCAGTCATAGCGCTTCATGTTCATCGGGTAGGACAGCGCGCCGGGCATCTGGATGAACGGACCCGCATCGGTACCGCCGTGTTCGATCACCAGCACCCGCTTGCCCGCTTCGGCGAGGCGATAGGCCATGGCGCAGCCCGCGCTGCCCGCGCCGACGATGACGTAGTCGGCCTGCATCAGAACGGTGCCTCCACGTCGCCCATGCGGACATAGACGGTTTTCAGCTGGCTGTAGTGTTCGATCGCCGCCTTCGAATTCTCACGCCCCACGCCCGAGGCCTTCACCCCGCCAAAGGGCGCTTCGACCGGCGCGTCGTTGTAGGAATTGATGAAGCAGGTCCCGGCCTCGAGCCGCGCGATCACGCGGTGTGCGCGCGCAAGGTCGCGGGTGAAGACGCCGGCCGACAGGCCGAATTCGGTGTCGTTGGCGCGGGCGATCACCTCTTCCTCGTCCTCAAAATCGAGGACCGACAGCACGGGGCCAAAGATCTCTTCCCGGGCGATGGTCATGTCGTCGGTCACATCGGCAAAGACCGTCGGTTCGATATAGAACCCGTTGCCATCGATCCGCTTGCCGCCGGTGACAAGGGTCGCGCCCTCGGACTGGCCCTTTTCGATGTAGCCCATGACGATATCCAGCTGACGTTCGCTGACCATCGGGCCGAACGACGTCGCCTCGTTCAGCGGGTCGCCGATCACGGCGTTGGCCAGCCGGTCCTTCATTCGGTCAAGGAACTGCTGCTTGATCGCCTTGTGCACGAAGACACGGGTGCCGTTGGAACAGACCTGCCCCGTTGAATAGAAGTTGCCGTTGATCGCGCCGCCAACCGCATTGTCGATATCGGCGTCGTCAAAGATGATCAGGGGGGACTTGCCGCCCAGCTCCATCGTGACGTGCTTCATGTGGCTCGCCGCGGCGGAATAGACCCGCTTTCCGGTCGGAACTGACCCGGTCAGCGACACCTTGGCGACGCGCGGATCGGTGACCAGCTGCGCGCCGGTTTCGCCCATGCCCTGCACCACGTTGAAGACGCCCGCAGGCGCGCCGGCTTCGATCATGATCTCGGCGATCTTGAGCGCGCAGAGCGGCGTGGTTTCGGACGGTTTGAAGACCATGGTGTTGCCGCAGGCCAGCGCGGGCGCGGCCTTCCAGCAGGCGATCTGGGTGGGATAGTTCCAAGCCCCGATGCCGACGCAGACGCCAAGCGCCTCGCGCACCGTATAGACCCAGTCCTCACCAAGCGGGATGTGTTCGCCGGTCAGCGTGCCCGCCAGACCGCCGAAATATTCCAGCGCATCGGCGGCCGAGGTCGCGTCGGCGACCAGCGTTTCCTGCAGCGGTTTGCCGGTATCATAAGTCTCTAATACGGACAGATCGTGATTGCGTTCGCGGATGATCTGCGCCGCGCGGGTCAGGATCCGGCCCCGGTCGCGCGGGGTCAGCGCGGCCCAGGCTGGCTGCGCGGCCTTGGCGGCGGCGAGCGCCTGATCGACGATCGACGGGGTGCCTGCATGGACCCGGGCGATTTCGGCACCGGTCGCCGGATAGATCACCGGGATCGCGTCACCGGCGGTGTCTTCGACGTACTGACCGTTGATGAAATGGCTGGCGGTCGGCTGGGTGGCATAGGGCATCTTATTCTCCGCGCGGGAAGCGTTGGTTTTCCTCGACGACGTTCAGGTCCATGTGGTTGCGCATGTACCGGTCGGAGGCTTTCTGGAGCGGCTGGTAATCCCAGGGATAGTAGGCGCCGTTGCGCAGCGCCTCGTAGACGATCCAGCGGCGGGCCTGGCTGCGGCGGACCTCATCGTCAAAACGTTCAAGGTTCCAGCGGGCGTCGGCCTCGGCCTGGAACCGCGCCAGCGTGTCGGCATGGGCCGGGTCATCGGCAAGGTTCGTCAGTTCGTGCGGATCGGCGGCCAGATCGAACAGCTGATCGGGGTCCAGCGTGCAGCGGTTGTACTTGTATCGACCCTGAACAAGGGAAACCATGGGGGCATAGGAGGCCTCGGCCGCGTATTCCATGCGCACGGGCGTTTCGCGGCTGACACCGTTTGCGTAGGGCACGAGCGATTCACCGGCGGTCCAGGGGGCAACCTCCTCCATCGAGATGCCGGCCAGATCGCAAAGCGTCGGGCAGACGTCGATGTTGGACACCGGATCCGTGACCAGACCGGGCGTGATCCCCTGGCCCGAGATCATCATCGGAACGCGCGACGACCCTTCATAGAAGGTCATCTTGAACCACAGCCCGCGCTCGCCCAGCATGTCGCCGTGGTCCGACACAAACAGGATCGTGGCTTCCTGCCTCGTGCGGTCGAGCACATCCAGGATCTCTCCGACCTTCTGGTCGAGGTAAGAGATGTTGGCGAAATAGGCACGGCGCGAGCGGCGGATGTCTTCGCGCGTGATGTCGAAGGACCGCCAGTCGTTGGCGTCGAAGATCCGTTTGGAATGGTTGTCCTGTTCGTCGTAGGGGATCGCGCCGATCTCGGGCTCAAGATGTTCGCAATCTTCGTAGAGGTCCCAGAATTCCTTGCGGGCGACATAGGGATCGTGCGGGTGGGTGAAGCTGACGGTCAGGCACCAGGGGCGGTCGTCGTGGCCGCGCGCCAGATCGTACAGCTTGCGGGTCGCGTTATAGGCGACCTCGTCATCGTACTCCATCTGGTTCGAGATCTCGGCGACCCCGGCCCCGGTGACCGACCCCATGTTGTGATACCACCAGTCGATGCGTTCACCCGGCTTGCGATAGTCCGGGGTCCAGCCGAAATCGGCCGGGTAGATGTCGGTGGTCAGCCGTTCCTCGAACCCGTGCATCTGGTCGGGGCCGACGAAATGCATCTTGCCCGACAGGCAGGTCTGGTATCCCGCGCGGCGCAGGTGGTGGGCATAGGTCGGCAGGTCCGACGGAAATTCGGCGGCGTTGTCATAGACCCCGGTGACCGACGGCAACTGGCCCGACATGAAGGACGCACGACCCGGCGCACAAAGCGGCGAGGCGGTGTAACAGTGACTAAACCGGGCGGATTTCGCGGCCAGTTTCTTCATGTTGGGGGCGTGTAGCCAGTCAGCCGGGCCATCGGGGAACAGCGTCCCGTTCAACTGGTCGACCATGATGATGAGGATATTTGGCTTGGTCACGATACGGCCTTCAGTTCGGAGTCGAGGGTGGCAAGGACATGGTCGGCGGCGTTCTGGCCGGTCATGTCATGGGGGTTCACGGCAAAGCGCAGGTAGATGCCGTCGATCAGGCCGCCCAGCCGTTCGGCAATGGCGGGGGCGCGGTCGTGGACCAGCGGGCGCAGATCGGCGGTCAGGTTGGATTGCAGCCGACGGTGATAGACCGACAGCAGGCGCCGCGCCTCGTCCGAGGTCTGGGCCAGGACGTAAAAGTTCAGCCAGGCGGCGACGGTATCGGCGCGGAAGTTCGACGGGCTGAAGCTGGCCCGGATCACGCCGCGCAGGCGATCGGTGTGCGAATCAGCGGCGGCCAGTGCGCCGCGCACCTCGGCCCCGTAGATCGTCAGCACGTACCGCATGGCCGCGAGGAACAGCCGTTCCTTGTCGCCGAAATAGTGAAACGCCAGGGCCGACGACACGCCGGCCCGCTTTGCAATCTGCCCTACGGTCACGTTCAGGGTGCCGGTTGCGCCGATTTCGTGGATCGTCGCTTCGACAAGCTGCTGCTTTCTTTCGGCAGTGGTGGCCATGACCGGGGTTCCATCGCTTACAGAAACATGTTGCAATGTTCTGGTAGCCGTGGATTGATTGACTGGTCAATCAAAAACACGAAACCAAAAACCACAGGGAGTTCACATGCGCCTACTTTCCACAGTTTCCGCCCTGTCCCTCTGCCTTGCCGGTGCGGCAATGGCCGAGTGCGACAGCGTTGCGATGTCCGATGTCGGCTGGACCGACATCACCACCACCACCTCGGCCGCCAAGCACGTGCTGGAAGCGTTGGGTTATGATGTCGACGTCAAGATCCTGTCCGTTCCGGTGACCTTCGCGTCGCTTGAATCCGACGACGTTGACGTGTTCCTGGGCAACTGGATGCCCGCGCAATCCGGCGCCATCGGTCCCTACCTCGAGTCCGGTGAGATCGAATCGATCAACACCAACCTCGAAGGCACCAAGTACACGCTGGCCGTGCCGACCTACCTCTACGACAAAGGCCTGCAGTCTTACGCCGACATCCACAAGTTCAAGGACGAGCTGGACGGCAAGATCTACGGGATCGAGCCCGGCAACGAAGGCAACGCCTACCTCGTGTCGCTGACCGAAGAGAACAAGTTCGACCTCGAAGGTTTCGAAGTCGTCGAGTCCTCGGAGCAGGGCATGCTGGCGCAGGTGTCGCGTTTCTACAAGAAAGAGGAAGCGGTCGTCTTCCTTGGCTGGGAACCGCACCCGATGAACGCCAACTTCTCGCTCAAGTACCTGCCGGGCGGCGAAGATTTCTTCGGCGGTGAAGGTGTCGTGCACACTGTGACCCGCAAGGGCTTCTCGGAAGAATGCCCGAACCTCGGCAAGCTGTTCGGCCAGATGGACTTCTCGCTCGAGATGGAGAACGGCATCATGGGTCAGATCCTGGATGACGGCGCCGATCCGGACGACGCCACGATGGAGTGGATCAAGGCGAACCCGGACACCGTGATGGGCTGGGTCGACGGTGTCACCACCGTTGACGGTGCCGAAGGCGCCGCCGCCGTGAAGGAAAAGCTGGGTCTCTGATCCGGCATCCAGAACCCCGCCGCCGCAAGGCCGGCGGGGTTCGCATTTCTGGGCCGGCGTGCCCGGACAAGACGACAACGACCCCGAAAAGAGGGTCCAACACAGGGGATAGTGCCATTGGATTGGCTCACGGATAACAAGATACCTGTCGGCAAGGCGGCAGCGTCGATCTTCGAATGGGTGCGCGACAACGGGGAATGGTTCCTTGATTTCCTCTCCATGGTGATGGAGGCGCTGATCGACGGCATCCTCTTCGTCCTGCAGGGACCGCATCCGATGATCGTCGTCGCGGTCTTCGTCGCCCTCACCTATTACCTGCAGCGCAGCTGGAAGGTCGCGCTGTTTGTCCTGCTGGGCTTCCTGTTCATTCTGAACCAGGGCTACTGGGACGAAACCACGGAATCGCTGACGCTGGTGCTGTCGGCCTGCGTGGTCTGCATGGCCATCGGGGTGCCGATCGGCATCTTCACCGCGCACCGGCCCCGGGCCTATACCTACGTGCGGCCGATCCTCGACCTGATGCAGACGTTGCCCACCTTCGTCTACCTGATCCCCGCAATCGTGTTCTTCGGCATCGGGATGGTCCCGGGCCTGATCGCGACGGTGATCTTCGTGCTGCCCGCACCGATCCGGCTGACGCATCTGGGCGTGTCCTCGACCCCGCAGGCGCTGTTAGAGGCTGCGCGGGCCTTTGGCGCGACGCCCCGCCAGACGCTCTACAAGGTCGAACTGCCCTATGCGCTGCCGCAGATCATGGCGGGTCTGAACCAGACCATCATGCTGTCGCTGTCGATGGTCGTGGTCGCCGCGCTGGTCGGCGCCAACGGGCTTGGCGTGCCGGTCGTGCGGGCGCTGAACCAGGTGAACACGGCGCTCGGCTTTGAATCGGGCTTCGTCATCGTGGTGGTCGCGATCATGCTGGACCGCATCCTGAACCTTGGAGGCCGGAAATGAGCGTCGCCGTCGATATCGATAACGTCTCGATCGTCTTCGGGAAGGAACCCGACAAGGCGCTGCCCCTGATGGACAAGGGGCAGGAGCGTGGGGAAATCCAGGCTTCTACCGGCCAGGTTCTGGGCGTGCATGACTGCACCCTGCAGGTCGAAGAGGGCGAGATCCTCGTGCTCATGGGTCTGTCCGGGTCCGGCAAATCGACCCTGTTGCGGGCTGTTAACGGCCTGAACCCCGTCGTGCGCGGTGCGGTGAAGGTCAACGACGGCAACGGCATGGTCGATGTGACCCATTCCGACCCCGCGACCCTGCGGCGGCTGCGGATGCATCACATCGCCATGGTGTTCCAGCAGTTCGGCCTGCTGCCCTGGCGGACCGTGCGTGAAAACGTCGGGCTGCCGCTGGAATTGGCAGGGATGTCCACCAAGGAGGCCGACGCCAAGATCGACGAACAACTGGCGCTGGTCGGCCTGTCGGACTGGGCCGAACGCAAGGTGGGCGAGCTGTCGGGCGGCATGCAGCAGCGCGTCGGCCTGGCGCGGGCGTTCGTCACGCAGGCGCCGATCCTGCTGATGGACGAACCGTTCTCGGCGCTCGACCCGCTGATCCGGACCAAGCTGCAGGACGAACTTCTGGAACTGCAGCAGAAGTTGAAGCGCACGCTGATCTTCGTGTCCCACGACCTCGACGAGGCGTTCAAGCTGGGCAACAAGATCGCCATCATGGAGGGCGGCCGCATCGTGCAGATGGGCACCCCGCAGGATATCTTCCGCGATCCGAAGAACGACTACGTCAAGGATTTCGTGCAGCATATGAACCCGCTTGGCGTGCTGCGTGCACGGGATCTGATGCGGCCTGCGGCGGGAACCCCGGTGATGACGATCGAGGCCGACGGGCTGATCCGCGACAGCATGGAACAGATGATCGGATCGACCGGTCCGATCGGTGTGGTCGAAAACGGCGCCGTGATCGGAGAGCTGTCGAAGGACGACCTGCTGCGAGGTCTGGCGAACCCGTCTGGCGCGTGATTGGCCCGGTATAGGGTCGAAACAGACAGAGGGCGGCGCCCGACCGCGGGTGGGCGTCGTCCGGTTCCGGTCTTCGCTTTATGTCGCCTTCACCCGTTCGGTCTAACCCCGCGCTAACGGTGAAATAGCGCCCGCCCGGGGGGCGGTCGGGCGCTGCCCGGGCCGCTGCGCGGCCGCATCGGGCCGGGATCGACCACCCAACAAAAAAGCCAGCGGGATCCGCTGGCTTTTCTCATCTCTCAATCCGGGGGATTTTCAGTTCAACAGACCCGCGTGGCGCAGACCGGCGCGCAGCTTTTCCTTGGTGTCGTCCGTCACCGTCATCAGCGGCAGGCGCACTTCGTCGGAACACAGGCCCAGTTCGGACATGGCGAATTTGACCCCGCAGAGGCCCGGTTCGGTGAACACGGCCTCGTGCAGCGGCATCAGCCGGTCCTGGTAATCCAGCGCGGTCTTGTAGTCGCCCGCGGCGCAGGCCGCCTGCATCTCGGCGCAGAGCTTGGGCGCGACGTTCGCGGTGACCGAAATGCAGCCAACCCCGCCCATGGCGTTGAAGCCGACGGCGGTGGCGTCCTCTCCGGACAGCTGGATGAATTCGGCGCCGCAGGTCATGCGCTGCAGGGCGACGCGATCCAGTTTGGCGGTGGCATCCTTGACCCCGACGATGCGCGGCAGCTTCGCCAGTTCGCCCATGGTTTCGGGGGTCATGTCGATGACCGACCGGGGCGGGATGTTGTAGATGATGATCGGCAGGTCACAGGCGTCGTGCATCGCGGTGAAATGGGCGATCAGACCGCGCTGTGTCGGCTTGTTGTAATAGGGCGTGACCACCAGCGCGCCATCGGCGCCCACGTCGGCGGCATGCTTGATCAGACGCACGCCTTCCTTGGTGTTGTTCGCGCCCGCGCCGGCGATGACCGGAATGCGACCGGCGGCGAATTCCACGACCTTTTCGACGACGATCTCGTGTTCGCGCAGCGACAGGGTCGGCGATTCGCCGGTGGTGCCGACGGGAACCAGTCCGTTGGACCCCTGTTCCACATGCCAGTCGACCAGCTTTTTAAGGCACTCAAGATCCAACTCGCCGTCCTTGAACGGCGTGACGAGGGCGGGAAGTGACCCGTGAAACATGACACGCTCCTTTCGTGTGGCGGGTAGGCTGAGGCCGTCCCGGTTGCGGATCCCCGCCTGTGATCGTCACAGTCCTTGATGCGTCGCGGGGCTAGGTTACATTCGTCTGGTGTCTATCCGGGGTCTGCATCGGAAATGCAAGCAATACTGCGCCTTGGCGGGCTGCTCTTGGGGTTGGGTTGGCTTGGTACCGTGACGGTGCCGGGCGCGCAGGCCATGGACCACCTGATCCGCGATATCGTGCCGCGTCCGCTGGCCTCGGCCCTGTCGGCCGCGCGGTCGGGGGACTGGGACAAGGCGGCGTCGATCGCGGCGCGCGACGGCAAGGTGGCCGAGGATCTGATCCTCTGGACCCGGCTTCGTTCGGGCGCGGGCAGGCCGGACGAAATCCTGGCATTTCTTGACAGCAACGCCCATTGGCCCGGTCTTGATTACCTGCGCCGCCAAAGCGAACCCGCCTTCGACACCGCCAGTGACGCGCAGGTGCTTGAGTTCTTCGACGGCCGGACCCCGCAGACCGGAAAGGGCGCCTTGCGCCATGCGCTGGCGCTGGCTGAAACCGGGCAGGTGGGCGAGGCCGAGGCGACCATCGTGCTGGCCTGGCGGACGCTGGATCTGGACGCCGCCGAACACGACGCCTTCATCGCGCGCTACGGGACCCTGTTGCAGCCGCATCACGCCGCGCGCCTGTCACAGTCGATCTGGGAAGGCCGCAGCGGCGACATCACCCGGATGATCGAAATCGTCGGCGGCGATCAGGCCCGGCTGGCCCGCGCGCGACTGGCGCTGAAGGGGCAGGACGCCGGTGTCGATGCGCTGATCGATGCTCTGCCCGAGGCGATGAAGGACGATCCCGGGCTGGCCTATGACCGGTTCACCTGGCGCGTTGCCAAGGGGCTGCGCGACGATGCCAAGCAACTTCTGCTGGAACAGAGCCGCATTCCGAACGGTCTGGGCTATCCCGAGGACTGGGCGAACCACCGTCGGTCCTACGCCCGCGAGGAAATGCGCACCGGCAGCGCCGAGCGGGCCTATGAGATGGCGGCGAACCACCAGCTGACCGAAGGCGGCAGCTTTGCCGACCTTGAATGGCTGGCCGGGTACATTGCGCTGCGGTACCTCAAGCAGCCCGAGGTGGCGCTGACCCATTTCGTCCGGTTGCAGGCCAGGGTGCAGACGCCGATTTCCCTTGGTCGGGCGGGGTACTGGCGCGGCCGGGCGCTTGAAGCCTTGGGTCGGCAGGACGAGGCGGGCGCGGCCTACCGCGCCGGGGGGGATCAGCAGACGACCTTCTACGGGCTTCTGGCCGCTGAAAAGGCCGGTATTCCCTTTGATCAGAGCCTTGCGGGGCAGATGCAGGGCAAGCGCTGGCAAGAGACGACGCTGGCGCGCAGCGACCTTCGGGCGGCGGTGATGATGCTGCGGGCCGCCGGAGTGAATTTCGAAGCCGAACGTTTCCTGCGGCACATGGCGGAAACCGCGACGATGGAGGAACTTCTGAGCCTCGGTCGCATGGTCGAAGAGGCCGGGGATCCGCATCTTGAGGTGATGCTGGGCAAAGAGGCCGCGCAGCGTGGCATCGTCCTGCCGCGCCACTACTACGCCCTGCATCCGATGGTGGAACAGAAGCTTCCGATCGCCACCGAGATGGCGCTTGCGATCGCCCGGCGCGAAAGCGAATTCGATCCGTCGGTCACCTCGCAGGTCGGCGCACGCGGCCTGATGCAGCTGATGCCGCGCACCGCGCAGGCCATGGCGCAGAAGATCGGCGACAGCGAAGACGTGGCCGCGCGGCTGGGGCAATGGCCCTACAACGCGCGGCTCGGGTCGGCCTACCTGGCGCAGCTGGCGCGCGACTTCAACGGCAACGTCATGCTGGTGTCGGTTGGCTACAACGCCGGTCCCAGTCGCGCCGAAAGCTGGCGCGCGATCAACGGCGACCCGAGTTTGGGCGGCGTCGATCCTGTCGACTGGGTCGAACACATCCCCTTCCGCGAAACGCGCAACTACGTGCAGCGGGTGGCGGAAAGCCTGCCGATCTACCGCGCGCGGCTGGGCAAGCCGCCCCTGCCGGTGCCCTTCACGACCGAATTGATGGGATCAACGCTGACGACGTTCGCGCCACAGGGTGAATAGGCCCGCGCCGCAGACGATCACGGCCCCAAGGGCGACGTTGGCGCGGATGGTTTCGCCGAAGAAGGTCATCCCGATGATCGCCACGAAGACCAGCTGGAAATAGGCGAAGGGCTGCACGGCGCTGGCCTCGGCGACCTCGTAGGTGCGGATCAGCAGGTAGTGCCCAAGCGCCCCGGTCATGCACAGCGTCCCCATCCAGAGCGAATCCGTCAGCGTCATGGGTGTCCAGCTCCAGATGCCGACCAGGGTCATCATCACGCCGCCGGTGACACCAGTCCAGAAGAACGAGGTGGCCGAACTGTCCTTGCGCGACACGTAGCGGGTCAGCAGGCCATAGACCGCAAACATCAGCGCGGCGGCGAAGGGCAGCAGTGCATCCAGCGCGAAGACACCGAAGCCCGGCTTCAGCACGATCATGACGCCGACAAAGCCGATCCCGATCGCGGTCCAGCGGCGCCAGCCGACGGATTCGCCAAGGATAGGGCCTGAAAGCGCGGCAACCAGCAGCGGGTAGGACACGAAGACGGCGTGGGTCTCGACCAGCCCGAGACGATGGAAGGCGACGACCATCACGCAGATCTCGGCGGCCAGCAGTACGCCCCGGAAGACCTGCAACGGCAGCTGGGTGGTCCGGGCCGCCTGCGCCAGTCCGCCCGCCTTTCGCGACGCCAGTGCCATGACGAAGACCGCGAAGAACCAGTAGCGGATCATCACGATCATCAGGACGGGATAGTTTTCGGCCAGCAGGCGCGAAATGCCGTCCTGCGCCGCAAAGACCATGGTGGTCGCGATCATAAGCGTGATGCCAAGGCGCGTGTTCTGTTCGGTCATGGGCGGGTGGCTTTCGTCATGTGTCTTTTGCGGCCGAAGCCTGCGATGCGGTCCACGGTGAACCCGGCCTCGGCCAGGGCACGGCGCACGTGGCCAGCGGCGGTATAGGTGGCCGCCGTGCCACCGGACGCGGTGTGGTCATGCACGGCCTGCATCAGCGCGGGGTCCCAGAGTTCCGGGTTCTTGGCGGGGGCGAACCCATCAAGGAACCAGGCATCCGCCGCGCCGTCCCAGGCGGGCAGGGTGGCGCGCGCATCGCCGGTGACGATGGTCAGGTGCAGATCGGGCAGCGTGATCTCGTTGGGGCCCCAGTAGGGGCCCAGTTCGGTGACCAGATCGGCCACCTCGGGAAAGGCGGTCTGGGCGCGGATCATGTCATCGGGGGCCATGAGATAGGCCTCGAACGTGGTGAAGCGCAGCGGGCCTTCGGTACCCGATAACCGCCAGGCCCGCAGCGCGGCCAGCAGGTTCAGCCCGGTGCCGAAGCCCAGTTCGGCAATGTGGAACCCGGGGGCGAAGCGGGCGGGCAGGTCGTTGCCGGTCAGAAAGACATGGCCGGTTTCCGCCAGCCCGTTTTCCAGGCTGAAATAGGGGTCGTCGAACCGTGTCGACACGGGGGTCTTGCCCTCGCGCCACGTCAGGTCGGGCTCTTGGGGGCCGTTGGTCTGGCCGGACATGCTGGAAACCTCTAGAAACCGCGGGGCGCGGGCGGGCGCAGAATGCAGCGAGGGCCGGGGGATGACAAGGATCGACGTGACCATACGGGGGGCCGGGGCCTTTGGCCTGGGCTGTGCCTGGGCCTGTGCGAAACGCGGTGCGAAGGTGCGGGTGATCGACCCCTTCGGCGTGGCGGCGGGATCGTCCGGCGGGGTGGTCGGCGCGCTGGCGCCGCATGTGCCCGAGAACTGGAATGCGAAAAAGCAGTTCCAGCTGGAGAGCCTGTTGATGGCGGCGGATTGGTGGGCCGAAATCGAGACTAAGTCGCAGCTTAGTGCCGGTTATGGACGCCTGGGCCGCATCCAGCCGCTGGCCGATGACAAGGCCGTCGCCCTTGCCCGGGGGCGCGAAGTCACGGCGGCTGACCTGTGGGGCGATCATGCGACATGGCGGGTGGTCGACGATGGCGGGGCCTTTGCGCCGGTCAGCCCGACGGGGCTTTTCGTGCATGACACGCTGTCGGCCCGCATGCATCCGCGCAAAGCCTGCCTTGCGCTGGCCGAGGCGATCCGGCGCGCTGGCGGAGAGATCGTGACGGACGCCCCCGAAGAGGGCGCGGTGATCCACGCCACCGGTACCCCGGGGCTGGAGGAGATGAGCACCCAGGCCGGGCGCAAGATCGGGGTCGGCGTGAAGGGACAGGCGGCGCTTCTGGCCCATGATGCGGGGGCGGTGCCGCAGGTGTTCGCGGGTGGGGTGCACGTGGTGCCCCATGCGGACGGGACGGTCGCCATCGGATCGACCAGCGAACGCGATTATGACGACCCGACCTCGACCGATGCGCAGCTGGACGCGGTGATCGCGGCCGCGCGGGCGGCGGTGCCCGCGCTGGCAGACGCCCCCGTGATCCAGCGTTGGGCCGGGGTGCGCCCCCGGTCGCGAAGCCGGGCGCCGATGCTGGGCAACTGGCCGGAGCGGCCCGGGCATTTCATCGCCAACGGCGGTTTCAAGATCGGGTTCGGCATGACCCCCAAGGTGTCCGAAGTCATGGCCGATCTGGTGCTGAATGGGCAGGACGCCATCCCCGACGACTTCCGGGCCGAGGCGCTTTTCCCCTGATCAGGGTCTATGTCAGCCAGCCAAAGGCGCGCCGCAGGAAATCCCGCGCGTGGGTGGTGACCGGCGTGCCATGGGCCATCAGCACGCGTTGCGCAGGCCAGTCCAGGATCTGATCCACCTGGGGGCGCACGGCCGCGCGCGGGCGCAGCGCCATGCGGAACTTGCGCGGCACCTGCGGTTCGGTGCCGGTCATCAGATCCAGCCGCGCCACGATCCTCCGCCAGCCGGTGAACCAGTCGGGGGCGAGGTTCTGCAGCAGGTCCGTGAAGATCACCGTGCCGCTGGCGCGGTGAAACAGCACAAGCTCGTCCGCGATCGAGTTGGGCAGGATCACCTGGTCGATCTCACCGCCCCAGGCCAGGTGCGGGGTGCCGGTCAGATCCGAGGCGAACCGAACCTCGGGCCGTTTCGCGGCAACGCCCGGCATCGCGTGGACCAGCGCGTCGGGAAAGGCGGTGTGCCAGTCCGGCAGGGACATGTGATGCAAGGCGTTCGGCGCGATGATGTGGCGGACAGGGCCAAGGGCGGTGACCTCGGCTTTCAGCGCCCCGTCCAGCGCGGTCGGGGACCAGATCACCAGATCGTCGGCACCAAGCCGGATCACGGCCATGCGGGTGGGATAGTGAAACCCGGCCATGCCGTCCACTACGGGGCCGTCGTTCATCCAGATCCCGGGTCCGAAGGATTGCAGCATGGGGCCTCCTGATCTGACCTAAGCACAAACGCGAAATGCGCGCCACGGGGACGCGCATTTCTGTGATTCAGAGACTGAAAATCGGATCAGGACGGGCTTTTGGCAAACCGCAGGTAGGGCAGCTTCTTGTCCAGTGCGCCGTATTTTTCCTCGGCCTGTTCGTCGTTCAGCGACAGGGCCACGATCACGTCGTCGCCGGGCACCCAGTTGGCGGGCGCGGCCAGCGGCACGTTGTAGGTCGCCTGCAGCGCGTCCAGTGCGCGCAGCACCTCGGCGAAGTTGCGGCCGATGGTCATCGGGTAGGTCATCATCAGCTTCAACTTCTTGTCCGGGCCGATGATGAAGACGGACCGCACGGTGGCGCTGTCGGCGGGCGTCGGGCTGTCGGGCAGGTAGGCCTCGGCTGGCAGCATGTCGAAGGCCTTGGCCACCTCGAGCCCCTTGTCGGCGATGATCGGGAAGCCCGCCTTGGATCCGGCAAAGCTTTCGATGTCACCTTTCCACTTCTTGTGGTCCTCGACGCTGTCGACGGAAATGCCCATCACCTTGGTGCCGCGCTTGTCCCATTCGTCGGCCAGCTGCGCGACGGCGCCGAATTCGGTGGTGCAGACGGGGGTGAAATCCTTGGGGTGGGAAAACAGGATCGCCCAGCTGTCGCCGATCCAGTCATGCAGGGACAGGGTGCCCTGATCGGTTTCAACGGTCAGGTCGGGGATGGTGTCGTTAATGCGAAGTGCCATGTGTGCCTCCTTGGTCAAACCACTTTGAGACTTATCTAGATACCGCACATCTGATTTGCACCCCCTCGCCTTGCAAGGTCGGGGGTGGGGTGACAGAGTGGCGCGTAATTTTCGGGACCGCCGTCCGCATTGCGGAATGGCGCCCAGATCTGGGAGAGAACGATGATCGAGAAACGCCAGTTTTACATCAACGGGGAATGGGTCGATCCCGTCACCCCGAACGACCACAATGTGATCGACCCGTCGACGGAAGAGCCCTGCGCGGTGATCTCCCTCGGGTCCGAGGCGGATGTCGACAAGGCGGTTGCGGCGGCCAAGGCGGCCTTCCCCGCGTGGATGAAGACCTCCCCCGAGGAGCGGATCGCGCTGTGCGAGAAGTTCCTGGAAATCTACGCCTCGCGTCAGGATGACATGGGCGCCGCGATCTCGATGGAGATGGGTGCGCCGATCGACATGTCCAAGCAGCAGCAGTGGGGCGCGGGCTACGGTCACACCAAGGACTTCATCAAGGCCGCCAAGGAGTTCGCCTTTGTCCGCCCGCTTGGCGATCACGCGCCGAACACCCGCATTGTGTACGAGGCTTTCGGGGTCTGCGCGATGATCACGCCCTGGAACTGGCCGATGAACCAGGTCACGCTCAAGGTGATCGCGGGCCTGATCGCCGGCTGCACCATGGTGCTGAAACCCTCCGAGGAAAGCCCGCTGAACGCGCTGCTTTTTGCCGAGATGATGGACGAGGCCGGCGTGCCCGCGGGCGTCTTCAACCTGATCAACGGCGACGGCGCCGGGGTCGGCACCGCGCTGACCGGCCACAAGGACGTCGACATGGTCAGCTTCACCGGCTCGACCCGTGCCGGTATCGCGATTTCGCAGAACGCCGCGAAAACGCTGAAGAAGGTGCATCTTGAGCTTGGCGGCAAGGGCGCCAACGTGATCTTCGCCGATGCCGACGACAAGGCGGTGAAGCGCGGCGTGCTGCACATGATGAACAACTCGGGCCAGTCGTGCAACGCGCCCTCGCGGATGCTGGTGCAGCGCGAACGCTATGACGCGGCGGTCGAGGAAGCGGCGGCGGTCGCCAATGCCGTGACCGTCGGGTCGGCGCACGACTCGGGCCGCCACATCGGCCCGGTCGTGAACGAGACGCAGTTCAACAAGATCCAGGACCTGATCCAGAAGGGCATCGACGAAGGCGCCCGCCTGGTCGCCGGCGGCACGGGCCGCCCCGAAGGTCTGAACCGCGGCTTCTTCGTCAAGCCGACCGTCTTTGCCGACGCCAACAACCAGATGACCATCGCGCGCGAGGAAATCTTTGGCCCGGTCCTGACGATCATGCCCTTCGACACCGAAGAAGAGGCGATCGAGATCGCGAACGACACCCCCTATGGCCTGACGAACTATGTCCAGACCACCGACGGCGACAAGGCGAACCGCATGGCGCTGTCGCTGCGGTCCGGCATGGTGGAAATGAACGGCCAGTCGCGTGGCGCGGGCGCGCCGTTCGGCGGCATGAAGATGTCGGGGCGGGGCCGTGAAGGCGGCGTCTGGGGGCTTGAGGACTTCATGGAAGTGAAGGCCGTGTCCGGTTGGGATGCAAAAACCGCCTGATCAGGCAATCCAGTTTTACTATTGGTTCGGGCGCGGCATTGCTGCGCCCGAAGTTTTTTGCAACAGCGCGGTTGCGGTCTAATCTGGTTCCGTTAGGTAAGATTCGCGAAGGGGAAAGGGATCGGGGCATGGCACCTGCAATCATCACTGATCGCTTCGGCTTCGCATTGGCCGGCAGCGTGTTTTGCGCGGCCCTGCTGATCCTGACGGTCGGCTGGGGCTTCAACGTCGCGGCCCTGGTGCGCCCGGGGCCCGGGGCAAATGCACTTGTTCCCGGGTCTGCGCTGGTGCTGGCGCTTCTTTCCTTTGCCTCGCTTCCGATCCTGTCCGAACGGGTGGCGCTGGTGCAGATTGGCGCGGTGATCCTGGCGCTGATCTTCGTGGTTGCCGTGGGCCTTCCGGCGCTTCTGGCCCATATGCCGGCCAATGGCTGGCTGGTCTTTCCGCCGCGTCTCGGCGACGGGTTCTCCCTGGCCTCACAGGCCGGGGCCCTGCTGGCGGCGATCACACCGCTGGTCCGGTTGCGGGTCTTCCAGCGCCTGTCGGGTCTTGGCGTGACGGCGGCTTTTCTCGGGTTGGTCTATTTCCTCTGCGCCACGGTTCTGATCGCCCTCCTCCCGTGGGAGATCAATGCGATCCCGACGCTGCAGTACCTGTCGCTGCACACCTCGACGCTCTTCACCGTGCTTTTCGCGGCCCAGCTTGTCATCCAGCTGAATAGCGATGCGGTGCTAGCGGATGATGACGACATCCTCTCGGTCTGACCCGACATTGCCACCGGGCGCGCAGGCCTGCTAAACGGCGCCAGTGCCAAAAGGGGTGCCCGCGTGTCCGATCCCACCTTCATTGCCGTCACCGTGCTGAAACGGGATGCCTTTTCCGAAACTGTGTCGGGTCATATGTCCGACCGGCCGGACCAGCGCGTCGCCTACCGTCGGCTCGAGGGCCTGCCGCTCTGGTCGCAGCCGATCGCCCAGTTCCTGGCGCGGCGCGAGGCGCGGGCGTTGCGGGCCGTGCAGGGGATCGAGGGCTGCCCGGTGCTGCTGCGCGCCGACCGGCGCGGCATCCTGCGCGACTGGTCCGATGGCACGCCGCTGCACCTGGCGAAACCTGCCGATCCGGCCTTCTACCGCGATGCCCGGCGGCTGCTGCGTGACATGCGGCGGCGAGGCGTGACCCACAACGACATCGCGAAACCGCAGAACTGGCTGATGACGCCAGACGGACGCGCGGCCGTGATCGACTTTCAGCTGGCCTCCGTGCACCGACGGCGCGGGCCACTTTTCCGCACCATGGCGCGCGAGGATCTGCGCCACCTGCTGAAACAGAAACGCGCCTACCTGCCATCGGCCCTGACGCCCTCGGAAATCGCCATGCTCAACCGCAAGGCGCTGCCCGCGCGGATCTGGATGGCCACGGCCAAGCCGCTTTACAATTTCATCACGCGGCGCCTGATGAACTGGTCCGATGGTGAAGGCACCGAGGACCGGATCGACCGCGATGGCCCGGTGATCGCCCGCGCGCTCGACCGGCCCGAGGTCACGGGATACGTCACCTGCACCTTCTCGCTGCCGGGCAAGGGCGTGGGTCTATATACCTTTGCAGAGACTGATCTGGACGAAGCGACCCTGCGCGGGCCCCTTCCCGACGGGCTGCCTGATCACCTGCATCCGGTCGCCGCGCTGCCCCGTCAGGATGGCCGCGTCGACGAGGCGCTGCTGGCGCTCATCGCCGCCAACCGCATTGACGAGGTCGAGGCGCACCTGACCGCCCATCCCGATCTGCGGCCCCAGGCTGATCCGATCCTTGCCAGCCGCCGCAACCTCACCGATCGCTACCTGCGTCCCTGACTTCCCCTGGTTTCATATCCTGGGGGGGCCGCAGGCGGGGGGCAACGCCCCCCTCGACGCTTAAAACGGGACCGGCGCCTTGAAAGTCATGCCGACGCCACCGTCGGGATGCAGCAGGCGCAGCTCTTCCGAATGCAGCATCAGCCGGGGGTGATCCAGCGCCGCGCCCGTCGCATAGAAGGGATCGCCCAGGATCGGATGCCCAAGCGCCAGCATGTGCACGCGCAGCTGGTGCGACCGGCCGGTCTTGGGCATCAGCCGCACGCGCGTCTCGTCCTCGCCATACCGCTGCACACGCCAGTCGGTCTGTGCGGCCCGGCCGTTTTCGTGATCCACCATCTGCCTGGGCCGGTTCGGCCAGTCGACGTTCAGCGGCAGGTCGACCGTCCCCGTGCGCGGCTCCAACCGCCCGGCGACGCGCGCGACATAGGTCTTCTTGGTGCGGCGGTGTTCGAACTGCAGGCCCAGATGGCGCTGCGCATGGGGCGTCAGCGCAAAGACCATGATGCCCGAGGTGTCGCGGTCGAGCCGGTGCACCAGCAGCGCGGTCGGAAAGGCGGCCTGGATGCGGGTCAGCAGACAGTCGGCCAGATGGTCGCCCTTGCCGGGCACCGACAACAGCCCCGCCGGTTTGTCGACCAGCAGGATCTCGTGATCCTCGTGGATCACCTCAAGCGGGGTGTCGGGCGGGCAATAGTCGGTCATGCGGGCTCTTACCCTTTGCGCGGGGCAAGGGAAAGCCGGGCCTCGATCCGGGACAGGGGTCAGGGCGTCTGCGGCAGCCCGTCGGTGATGTCGTAATAATCGCCCTTGTCGGCTGTGAAGATGTGCTTTTCCAACCGCAGGCCCGTCGGGCCGTCCAGCGCGCCAAGCGCAAAGCTCAGCGTGTCCTCATCATGCGCTTTCCAGAACAGGAAGGATCCGCAGGTCGGGCAGAACCCGCGCCGGGCCGTGGCCGAGGCTTCGAACCAGCTGACCGGCCCGCTGATGGTCACCGCCGTTTCCGGGGCGAAGGCCGACGACCAGGTATGGCCCGACATCTTGCGGCACTGGCTGCAGTGACAGACCGAGGCACCCCGCACCGGGCCGTCGACCCGAAAGGTGCAGGCGCCGCACAGGCAGGATCCAGTCCTCACTGGATGTCGCGCGCCGCGAAGGTCGCGTCGAGGATCGCGGTAAGCTCAGTCGCATCGGTTTCGGTGAAGGCGTCGGGCTGGTCGCTGTCGATGTCCAGCACGGCGATCACGGCGCCCGAGGCATCGCGCACCGGGATCACCAGTTCGGACCGGGTCGAGGACGCGCAGGCGATATGGCCCGGGAAGGCATCAACATCCGGCACCAACTGCGTTTCGCCAGTGCGCGCCGCCGCGCCGCAGACCCCACGCGAAAACGGGATGACAAGGCAGCCGTGCCCGCCCTGATAGGGGCCGATCTTCAGCAGCCCGGGTTCGGTCACGCGGTAGAACCCAGTCCAGTCAAAACGATCGTCGCTGTGGTGCAATTCGCAGGCCAGCGTGGCCATCAGCGCGACGGTGTCGGTCTCGCCCTCGGTCAGCGAGGCGATGGTGCGGGCAAGGGCGGGATAGTCGGGCATTCAGGGCCCCTCCGGATTGTCGGCGAACCATTGCACGATCTGCGGCATCATCGGTTCGAATCCACCGGGCAGAAAGACGTTCTGAAGCGCGGCCGGGGCGTCGCCGAGGTTGCGAAAATCATGGGTGACCCCGGCGGGGACGCGGATGAAATCACCGGGCTTCATCGGGCGCCAGTCTTCCCCAACGAGGATCTCGAAGGTGCCTTCGGTGCCGAAGAACAGCTCGTCATTGGCGTCGTGCGAATGGGCACCGACGCCGGTGAACCCGGGCTGCATCACCCACTCGGACACGGCATAGCGGTCGCCGGTCTCGGCTCCGTCGGCCTTGAAATGCGCGGTCAGGCGGCCGCAGTCATAGCTGCGTCCGCCGCGTGCGGGCAGGTGAATCGGGGCCGGATCAGACACGTTCGATGGCGATGGCGGTGCCCTCACCCCCTCCGATGCAGATGGCGGCGATCCCGCGTTTCAGCCCACGCTTTTCCAGCGCGTTCAGCAGGGTGACCATGATCCGCGCGCCCGAGGCGCCGATCGGGTGGCCAAGGGCACAGGCGCCGCCGTTGACGTTCACCACGTCGCGCGACAGCCCCATCTCGTGCATGAAGGCCATGGGCACGACCGCGAAGGCCTCGTTCACCTCCCACAGGTCGACGTCGTCCTTGGTCCAGCCAATCCGGTCCAGCAGCTTCTGCGCCGCAGGGACGGGGGCGGTTGGGAACAGGGCCGGGGCCTGGGCGTGGCTGGCGTGGCCCAGGATGCGGGCGCGGATCGGCAGGCCCTGTGCTTCGGCCGCGTCGCGAGTGGCCAGGATCAGCGCCGCCGCCCCGTCCGAGATGGACGAGGAATTGGCAGGCGTCACCGTGCCGTCCTTGCGGAAGGCGGGTTTCAGATGCGGGATCTTCTCGGGGCGCGCGGTGCCGGGCTGTTCATCTTCGCCCACCACGACCTCTCCCTTGCGGGTCTTCACGGTCACGGCGGCGATTTCACCGTCGAAGGCACCGGATTTCTGCGCGTCCAGCGCGTTCTGCAGCGACCGCAGGGCATAGTCGTCCTGCGCTTCGCGGGTGAACTGGAAGGCCTCGGCGCAGTCTTCGGCGAAGGTGCCCATCAGGCGGCCCTTGTCATATGCGTCCTCAAGCCCGTCGAGGAACATGTGATCTTTGACCTCGGCATGGCCCAGCCGCGCGCCGCCGCGCATCTTGGGCAGCAGGTAGGGGGCGTTCGACATCGATTCCATGCCGCCCGCGACCATCACCTCGGCCTGACCAAGCGCCAGCCGATCCCAGGCCATCATCGCGGCTTTCATGCCGGACCCGCACATCTTGTTCAGCGTGGTGGCGGGGACCTCTTCACCCAGACCGGCGGCAAAGCCGGCCTGCCGTGCCGGGGCCTGCCCCTGGCCTGCAGGCAGGACGCAGCCCATCAGGACCTCGTCCACCTTCGGGTTGCCTGCCCCGTCCAGGGCCGCGCGGATGGCGGTGCCGCCAAGCGTTGCGGCCTCGACCCCGTCGAAGGCGCCCTGAAAGCCGCCCATGGCTGTGCGGGCGGCGCCCGCGATCACGACATCCTGCATGATGATCCTCCCTTGTCGGGGACTGAATACCGGATGGTAAGGATTGGCGTCTAGGGTCCGCCTGAGGAGTGTGGAGTGGACGCTATGAAACTGAATGCCGAAATGACGCAGGATGTCCTGCTGATCCATGTGGATGAACCACGTATCGACGCCGCCGTGGCGATCCGGTTCAAGGACCGGATGCGCGACCTGACAGATGGCGCGACGGGTCGGGTGGTGTTGAACCTCGCGGGGGTCGAATTCATCGATTCCAGCGGGCTTGGCGCGATCGTCACGGCGATGAAGCAACTGCCCGATGGGGCGGTTCTGGAACTGGCCGACCTGATGCCCAATGTGGACCGGGTGTTCCGGCTGACCCGGATGGATTCGGTCTTCACCATTCACGACACGGCGGCGGAGGCCAAACGCGACCATGCCTGTTGACCCCATGACCCGCGACGGCGGGACGGTGTCCAGTCAACCGATGGTGCGGGGGCTTGCCCCGGCACTGATCCTGCGGGCCGACCTGATGGCCGTGCGCGATGCCCTGGGAACCGTCGTGGGCGATCTGGGCGAACAGGGCCTTACGGTCGAGGAACTTGGATCGGTCGAACTGGTCCTGGCCGAGGTGCTGAACAATATCGTCGAACATGCCTACCTGGGCGATGCGTCGGGTGAAATCCAGCTGTGGTGGACCCTGGGGCGCAGCGGTTTGCACGTGCGCATCGCCGATGCGGGGCGCGCCATGCCTGATGGCAAGATTCCCCTGACGCTGGAACGCAGGGCCTCAGACCATGCCGCCATGGTGCCCGAGGGCGGATTCGGCTGGTTCCTGATCGTGGGGCTGGCGCACAACATCGTCTACCGGCGCGAACGCGGGATGAACGTGCTGACCTTCCGCATGGTGGTCGGCGGCGGGGATTCGCCGGGCGATTGACCTGATTGCCTGAATTGATCTCCATTCCGGGTCAATCGTCCGAAAATCGCAGGATTGTCGCGATCAGGCCGGGGAATCGCATCCGCGTCAGGTTGCGTGAAAGGAATGTGGCGCGGGTAAGGTCAAAGATCCTCGAGAATTCTCAAAATGGCCCGAAACGCTCCGCATGAGCGCCCGAGTTGACCGCGATACAGTAAGGGTAGCTGCATGGCTTCCCTCGGCGTCGCGTCAATTCAGCCCCCACCCAGTACGCGGCGCCGAGGTCTACTTCCCCCCCAAATCGGAAACGCCTATGGTCCCCACAACTTCGAGGGAGGCACCATGCGCGATCTTCAACTTCCGGGCCGTTCGCCCGTCTGGGCAGAACACGGCGTCTGCGCCACATCGTCCCCCATTGCAGCCGAGGCTGCGGTCCAGATGCTCAAGGACGGTGGCAATGCGCTGGACGCGGCCATCGCAGGCGCGGTCCTGTTGGGTGTGACCGAACCGCATATGTGCGGGCTGGGCGGCGATTGCTTTGCGCTGATCTCGCCTGCCGGAACCGACGACATCCATGCCTTCAACGGATCTGGCCGCGCCGTGGCCAAGGCCGACCCGCAGGTGCTGCGCGATCAGGGCCACGCCACCGTGCCGCTGACCGACCCTCTGGCCGTTACGGTGCCGGGCGCGGTCGACGGGTTCTTCCGGATGAACGCCCTTTGGGGTCGCAAGGGCATGGACGAGGTGCTGGCCCCCGCGATCCGCTATTTCGATCAGGGTGTGGCAATGGCGTCCCGCGTGACGGCGGATTACGCGCAGCTTGCCGACAAGATGACCGACACCGCGCGCAGGCATTTCCTGCCCTGGGGGCGGGCGCCGAAACCCGGTGACCGGCTGGCAATGCCGGGCCAGGCCGAGGTGCTGCGGCGACTGGCCAAGGACGGCGCCAAGGCCTTTTACGAGGGCGAGGTGGCCGAGGACATCATCGACGCGCTCAAGAAACTGGGCGGCCCGCACGAGCTGGACGACCTGGCCCAGCACGCCGGCATGCAGACCGACCCGATCCATGGCGACTACCACGGGACTGAGCTGTGGGAGCACCCGCCGAACGGGCAGGGCGCCACCGCGATCCTGCTGGCCAACATGCTGGCGCAGTTCGATATCGCCGCGATGGATCCGCGTGGGGCCGAACGCGCGCATATCGAGGCCGAGGCGACGCGCCTGGCCTATGACGCGCGCAACCGCTTTGTCGCCGATCCCGACCACATGACGCAGCTCGACTACATGCTCGATCTGGACACGGCACGGAAACTGGCCGCGCTGATCGACCGGAAAAAGGCCACCGCGACCCTGATCCAGGGCGCCGAGGCGGTGCACAAGGACACGGTCTATATCACCGTGGTCGATCGCGACCGCATGTCCGTATCGCTGATCTATTCGGTCTTTCATGGCTTTGGCTCGGGCATCTGTTCCGACAAGTTCGGCATCATGCTGCAGAACCGGGGCGCCGGTTTCAGTCTGACCCCCGGCCACGAGAACGAGATGGCGCCGGGCAAGCGTCCAATGCACACGATCATTCCGGGCATGCTCAAGCAGGGTGGCAAGGTCATCATGCCCTTCGGCGTCATGGGCGGGGCCTACCAGGCGACCGGCCACGCGCGGTTCCTGTCCAACATCGTCGATTTCGGCATGGACCCGCAGGAGGCGATGGACTGCCCGCGCCTGTTTGCCGAAGGTGACACCCTGACCGTCGAACGCGGCTATGCGCCCGAGGTGCGGCAGGCCCTGGCCGACATGGGCCACAAGGTCGAAGACCCGGGCACGCCGATCGGCGGCAGCCAGGCGATCCGGATCCACGACAACGGCTTTCTCGAGGCCGGGTCGGACCATCGCAAGGATGGCTGTGCCATCGGGTACTAATGAAACGGGGCCCTGCGGGGCCCCTTTTTCTATCAGTTCAGCTGGAAGTGCAGCGGATAGGCCCCGTCCTGGAACGGGCCGAACAGATCGGGGATGTCGGGATGGTCGACCGGTTCGCCGGAATAATCGGCCACCAGGTTCTGTTCCGACACGTAGGCGACGTAGTAGCTTTGGTCGTTTTCGGCCAGCAGGTGATAGAAGGGCTGTTCGCGCGACGGGCGCGCATCTTCGGGAATGGCGTCGTACCACTCCTCAGTGTTGTTGAATTCCGGGTCCACATCGAAGACTACACCCCGGAAGGGATGTTTCTTGTGGCGGACCACTTGGCCCAAATGATATTTGGCGCGAGTCTTCAGCATCATAAATTCAGCCCCTTGAGTGTGTTAATACCAACAGGACCGGGTAAGAGTCCAACAAAGTAACCGGAAATTAAGGAAACACTCTGTGGAACTCGCCTTTACAGTGCTTGAAATTGTCGCGCCAGTCTTCCTTTTGGCGGCGATCGGGTTTGTCTGGGTCAAGGCCGGCTTCGAATACAGGGTGGAGTTCGTCACGCGCCTTGCGATGACGCTGTCGGTGCCCTGCCTGATCTTCGTCGCGCTGATGCAGGCCAAGATCGATCCCAAGGCGCTGACCGCGCTGTCGCTGGCCTCGGTCGTGGCCTACGGCGCGCTGACTGTGATCGTGGCGCTGGTGCTTTGGGCGACGGGACGCAGCCAGCGGACCTACCAGGCGCCGCTGGTCTTTGGCAACACGGGCAACCTTGGCCTGCCGCTGGCGCTGTTCGCCTTTGGCGAGACGGGGCTGAGCTATGCGGTCGTGGTCTTTGCGGTCATGGCGATCTGGTCCTTCACCTACGGCATCTGGATCGTGTCGGGCGGCGGATCCGCTCTCAAGGCGCTGAAGGAACCGCTGGTCTGGGGCACGGTGTTGGGCGGGCTGTTCCTGTGGCAGGGTTGGCAGACGCCGGTGTTCCTGACCAACACGCTGGACCTGATCGGTCAGATGGCGATTCCGCTGATGCTGATCACCCTGGGCGTCGCGGTGGCCCGTCTGACCCCGGGCAGCATGGCGATCGCGGTGGTCATGTCGGTGGCCAAGATGGTGATCTGCGTGGCGGTGGCCTGGGGCGTCGGCCTGTATTTCCAGCTGGATGACGTGGCCTTCGCGGTGCTGGTCCTGCAGATCGCGACGCCGATCGCCGTGACCTCGTACCTGCTGGCAGAAAAGTACGGCGCGGACAGCCAGGCGGTGGCGGGGCTGGTCGTGGCCTCGACCCTGTTGTCGGTGGCCTACCTGCCGCTGTTGCTGGCGGTTCTGCTCTGACCTTGCCAAAATGTGATTCACCCTTTTGGGCGAATTTGCTATGGTCCGGCAAAACGTGCGTCAGACACATCGGAACGAGGCAAGAGCAGATGAAACGAGCGCTGAGCGCCGTCCTGATCCTTATGATCGTGGCATCCTGTGGTGGGCCGAAAGGCACGCCGCGCAATTTGGACAACGCCTGTCTCCTGTTGCAGGAGAGAAAGCCCTATGCCCGGGCCTTCCAGCGCGTGCATCGCAAATGGGGCGTGCCGACGCATGTCATCATGGCGATGATCCACCAGGAGAGCAAATTCGACGGCAACGCCCGCACCCCGCATCGCTATGCGCTTGGGGTCATTCCCATGGGGCGGCAGTCCTCGGCCTATGGCTACAGCCAGGCGCTGGACGGCACCTGGGATGAATACCGCCAGGAAACCGGCAACCGTGGCGCCCGGCGCAACAACATCAACGACGCGACGGACTTCATGGGCTGGTACATGACCAAGACCCGCGACCGCCTTGGCATCCCGATGAGTGATGCGCGCAACCAGTACCTGGCCTATCACGACGGTCACACCGGCTATGCCCGCGGTACCTGGAAATCCAAGGCCTGGCTTGTCGACGTGTCGCAGCGGGTCGAGGCGCGGTCCTACATGTACGCGGGCCAGCTGGCGACCTGTCGTCACCGTTAAACCGTCGCCGGGGCAGGGAAGGCCTGCCCCGTTGACACCGTCCTAGCGGTTGAGATCGCGCTGGATGTTGAAATCAAACAGGTTCTGCGCAAGCCGCACGCCTGTCTTCATGTCCCCCAGAACAACCGTCGTCGCCGTGCCGCTGTCGTCATGCACGACCCACTGGCGCAGCTGCGTCGGGTTGCCGGTGAAGACCAGCTCGATATAGCCGTACTCGGGGTTCTTCGGGTCCTGCGCCGTCACGATGGTCGACGGGCCGTCTTCGCGGTGGCCGGTCACCATGTTGGCGCGGCCCAGGTTCACGGTCTTGTCGAGGATGATGCTGAGCGGGGTCCGGTTCAGCGGGTATTGCTCGGGCTGGGGGTCGCCCTTGGCGTCGAATATCCCGACCGCGCCGTGGTCGGCGATCACGTAGGATTCGTTCGGCGGATCGTATTCGAACCGCATCTGCCCGGGCCGCGCGATATACAGCGTGCCGGTCGCCACGGTGCCATCATCGGCAATCTGGGTGAACTTGGCCTGCGCCGTCTTGATGCCGTTCAGATAGGCCGACAGATCGTTCAGCGACAGTTTCTCGGCCCAGGCGGCAGGCGCGGCGAGGGCAAGGGTCAGGGCCGAAGCGGCCAGGATGCGAAGCGGTTTCATGCGATGAAATTAGGCCTTGGTCGTGTCACGTACCAGAGGCCAACTCTCACATTGCGGTCAGTGTTCCGTAACAGTGGGGCAGGGGGGGGGCGGCCCGGCGGTGTCGCCGGGCGTCCTCTATGGTCTGCTCAGAAGCAGCTTACTGCTCGGGCACCAGGATCTCGCGCTTGCCGACGTGGTTCGCAGGGGTGACGAGGCCGTTGTCCTCCATCTGCTCGACCAGGCGCGCGGCCTTGTTGTAGCCGATGCCCAGTTTCCGCTGGATGTAGGAGGTCGAGCACTTGCGGTCCTTGGCCACGATCGCAACCGCCTGATCGTACAGCGCATCCTCACCGTCGGTATTGCCGCCGGTGTTGAGGCCCAGCACCAGGTCGATGTCGTCCGCCTTGTCGTCGTCGGGCCCTTCAACCACGCCGCCGACATAGTCGGGCGGGCCAAAGGCCTTGAGGTGGTTCACGACCTCCTCGACCTCTTCGTCGCTGACAAAGGGGCCGTGGCAGCGGGTGATCTTGGACCCGCCGGCCATGTACAGCATGTCGCCCATGCCCAGCAGCTGCTCGGCGCCCATTTCGCCCAGGATCGTCCGACTGTCGATCTTGGACGTGACCTGGAAGGAAATCCGGGTGGGGAAGTTCGCCTTGATCGTACCGGTGATCACGTCGACCGAGGGGCGCTGCGTCGCCATGACAAGATGGATGCCGGAGGCCCGCGCCATCTGCGCCAGACGCTGGATGCAGGCCTCGATTTCCTTGCCCGCGACCATCATCAGGTCGGCCATCTCGTCGACGATGACGACGATATAGGGCATCTTCTTGGGCGCGAATTCTTCGGTCTCGAACACGGGATCGCCGGTGTCGTCGTCGAACCCGGTCTGCACCGTGCGCGAGAACATCTCGCCCTTCGACAACGCATCCGCGACGCGGCCGTTGTAGCCGTCGATGTTGCGGACGCCCATCTTGGACATCTTGCGATACCGCTCTTCCATCTCGCCCACGACCCATTTCAGGGCGACAACCGCCTTTTTAGGGTCTGTCACAACGGGCGACAGAAGGTGCGGGATGCCGTCGTAGACCGACAGTTCCAGCATCTTGGGGTCGATCATGACCAGACGCAGGTCGTCGGGCGTCAGCTTGTACAGCAGCGACAGGATCATCGTGTTGATGGCCACGGATTTACCCGACCCGGTGGTCCCGGCGATCAGAAGGTGGGGCATCTTGGCCAGGTTCGCGACGACCGGGTCGCCGCCGATGTCCTTGCCAAGCGCCAGCGGCAGCTTCTGGTTGCCGTCGCCATAATCGCGGGTCGACAGGATTTCGCGGAAGGACACCATCTCGCGTTTTTCGTTGGGCAGTTCGATCCCGATGACGGACCGGCCCGGCACGGTCGACACGCGGGCCGACAGGGCCGACATGGACCGCGCGATGTCGTCGGCCAGGCCGATGACACGGCTGGCCTTGAGGCCCGGCGCAGGTTCCAGTTCGTACATGGTGACGACGGGGCCGGGGCGGACGCTGACGATTTCGCCCTTCACGCCATAGTCATCCAGCACGTTTTCCAGCATCCGCGCGTTTTCTTCCAGCGCCTCGTCGGACAGCACGTGGCGTTCGACATTCTTTGGATCGCTCAGCAGGTTCAGCGGCGGCAGTTCGTAATCGGTCTGCGGATCGTCGAACTGCAGGCTCGGCTGCGATTCCAGCTTGGCGCGGGTCGAAGGCACGATGGCCTTGCGCGGCTGGTGCTGGACAACGCTGCGCCGTTCGGCGGCGGGCTGGGCCACGCGCTGAACGGGGGTCGATGCGGGCTGCGGCGCGGGGCTGTCCTCTTCGACGAACATGTTTTCATGCCCATAGGCGTCATCGTCGTAGGTGTAGCCGTCGTCGGCATAGGTCTCGGCCTCGTCCTGCCATGCGACGGGGTCGGCCTGCGGCGGGGCAGGGGGGGCAGGGGGCGTTGCCGGGACCGCCGGTTGGGCCACAGGCTGGGCCTGCATCGGCGCGGGCGCCGGTTTCGGGGTCGGGGCGGCTGTGGCCTGCGCGGGCGCGGGCTGGGCCGGTGCAGCGCTGCGCGTCGCGGTCAGCGGCGGTTCGGCGGGCATTGCGGCGGGCGCGGCCGTCAGCGGTGGTTCGCTGCGACGCAGGGTATTGGCGATCAGCGGGCGGGGGCCATGACCACGACCACGGGTCAGCGGCTTGTCCTGCGCGGGCGGCGCGGGCTGCGGGTCGGGCTGGGCGGCACCGCCACGCGACCGGACGACCTCGGCGATGCGGGCGCGGATGCGGTCGCTGCCCGGCGCTTCGGGCTCATAGGCCAGCGGTTCCAGCTCCAGCAGCTCGGGCTCGGGCATCGGCTGATGCGCGGGTTCGGGCTCTGCACGGCGGATCAGGGACGGGATCCGGTCGCGCATCCGCGGCCGTTCCATCGACGGGTCAGGGGCGGCCCAGTGTTCCTCGTCCGCGTCCGACCAGGGCTGCGCGTCGTCGTCCTCATAGGCCGTGGCATAGGCATTTGCGGCGGCGGCGGCGCGGCGGCGTTCGCTGCGGTCGCGGTTCATCTGGCGCAGGTGCGCGGCGGTCTGGAAGGCCCCCACGGCGCCTTTGCCGGCGGCCCGCATCAGAAAGGCGTAGATCATGATCACGCCAACAAGCAGGTAGCGCCCGATCCGACGCAGTTCGGGACCCGAGAAGCCGGTGACATAAAGGCCAAGCGCGATGACCGGCCCGGCCAGCGCCAGCGCGATCATCTTGAGCGTCAGGGACGGGCCGACCGGCACGACGCCCAGAACAGTGCCCAGCACGGTGTCACCGAACAGGCCGCCCATGCCGAAGCGGTGCGACCAGTCCTGATCGGGGACCATGGTCGAGGCATAGATCGACAGCAGGGCGATCCAGATCGGGGCGAAGATCAGCCGCCCGACGGCACGGTCCGCGCCCTGGTGCAGTGCAAGGCGCAGGCCCCAGGCCAGGATGACGATGGCAACACCCCAGCTGCCGCCACCGATGACCATGTACATCGGCGCGGCGATGGCGGCGCCGAAACGGCCCATCCAGTTCTGCACCGGCGCATCATGGGCGGACAGCCACGACGGATCGTCGGGCGTGTAGCTGGCGATCAGCAGCACGGCCATGACACCGACAAGCAGCAGGACCAGTCCCGCCAGTTCCTTGCCGCGTTTTTCGATCGATGCCTGCATGTCGCTATCGAACAGGGGATCGCCGCCGCGTGTCTGAAATGCCATGTTGCCTCGTCCTCACTGGTACAGATGATCGCGGAGCGTGATCAGCGCCTGCGCCATCTCTTCTTTTGGGGTCACCATTGCGACCCTGATAAAGGGTTTTCCGGGGTTTTCGCCGTCGACCTCGCGGGCGAGGTAGGCGCCGGGCAGCACCCGGATCCCCGTCTTGGTCCAAAGGTCCAGCGTTGCCTGTTCGCCGTCCTTCACGGGCAGCCAGAGGAAAAATCCCCCCTCCGGACCCTGGTAACCGGGCACGCCGCTGAAAATGCGGTCGGCCTCGGTGAATTTCTCCTGGTAGAGCGCGCGGTTGCTGACCACGTGGTCTTCGTCCGCCCACAACTTTTCGGCCACCCGCTGCAACGGCAGGGGCAGTGGCGCGCCGGAATAGGCGCGCAGCTGCCGCAGGCGCTTGATGCTTTCGGGGCCGGCCGCGATGAAGCCCGACCGCAGGCCCGGCACGTTCGACCGTTTGGACAGCGACTGGAAGATCACGATCTTCTCGGGGTCGGCGCCCATTTCCTGCGCGACCTCAAGGATGCCCGTGGGGGGCGTGTCGCGGTAGATTTCCGAATAGCATTCGTCACTGAATATGGTGAAATCGTGCTTTTCGGCCAGCGCGATCAGGTCTTTCCAATAGGTCCGGTCCGCCACCACGCCCTGCGGGTTGGCGGGCGAACAGATGTAGGCGGCGGTGGCGCGGTCCAGCACCTCGGTCGGCAGGCTGCCGTAGTCGGGCAGGAACCCGGTCTGGCGCAGCGCGGGCACAAAGACCGGTTCGGCCCCGGCCGACAGCGCGCCGATCATGTAGACCTGGTAGAAGGGATTGGGGATCAGGACGGTCGGGGTCTTGCCGCGCTTGGTTTCCGGCAAAAGCGCCATGGCGGCGTTGTATAGCCCCTCGCGCGATCCGTTCAGCGTCATGATCCGGTCGGGCACCACCGTGACGTCATAGCGGCGTGCGATCCAGTCGGAAATCGCCTGCAACAGTTCGGGCGAACCGTCGTTCGGCGGATAGACGGCAAAGTCGGCGACGTTGTCGGCCAGCACCTGCGGCAGCCAGTCGGGGAAGGGGTGCTTGGGCTCCCCAATCGTCATGTTGGTGATATCACCGCCCGGGGCATGGCTCTCCAATAGCGCACGAAGGCGCGGGAACGCATAAGCCGGAAGGTTCGAAAACCGCTCGGGGAACATCAATACTGCCTCTGGATCGGGATCATTCACGCCCCGTTTGGATCAGGATAATCCAAATCTGGTGTCCCAGTCCAGAGCAGAACCCACCCACAGAGGGCTTTGTGGCATTTACGCCAATGCCTTCTCGGCCGCGGCACCAAGGCGCAAAAGCGCGTCTTCGCCCCCCGGACGTCCCATCATCATCAGCCCGCAGGCGGGCGTGCCCGTGGGCAGGGTCAGCGCCGACAGGCCCAGCACGTTGCCGATGCGGGTGTTGCGCAGGGCCAGCAGGTTTTCCTGCACGTAATAGGCGCTGTCGGTCATCATGCGGTCGCGATCCGGCGGCAGAATGGGCGAGGTCGGCAAAAGCACCGCGTCCAGCCCGGCGACCCGCGCGGTCCACTTGGCGCGGGCCTGGTGCAGCAGTTGCCAGCGGCTGACGAACTCCGATGCCAGCATGGATTGACCGTTGCGGAACCGGGCCAGGATCTCGTCAAACATCTTTTCAGGCGCGCTTTCGATGGTGTCCTTCCACAGCCCGTAGCCTTCGGCGGCGAACAGCGGCGTCTGGTCCATGGCCAGCGTGACCTCGGGCGCGTCGACCGACACGATCTCGGCCCCCTTGGCGCGCAGCTTGTCGACGGCTGCGTCAAAGGCCCGGCGCGGGTCGTCGCGCACACCGTCCATCGCGATGGTGTTGAGCAGCCCGAACCGCCGCCCGGCAAGCGACGCGCCCGACAGGTCCACGGGCGTCGTGCCCTCCATCAATGCCAGCAGCTGCGCGCAGTCTTCGACCGACCGGGACAGCGGGCCGATGGTGTCGAACGACAGGCACAGCGGCACCACGCCGTCCAGCGACAGCCGACCCGAGGTCGTCTTGAGCCCCACGAGGTCGTTCCAGGCCGAGGGCACGCGCACCGATCCGCCGGTGTCGCTGCCGATGCCTGCCGCCGCCAGCCCGAAGGCCGCCGACGCCGCCGCGCCCGACGATGATCCGCCCGGCACCCAGTCGGGGTTGTGGCGGTTGGGCGGCGTGGCCGTGACCGGGTTGATGCCGATGCCACTGAAGGCCAGTTCCGACATATGCGTCTTGCCCAGGCAGACCAGGCCAAAGGCGGTGGCGACCGCCAGAACCCGCGCGTCGGCCTCGGGCGTGCGCCCCTTCAGCAGGGCGGACCCGGCCTCGGTCGCGATGCCCGCGGTGTCGAACAAGTCCTTCCAAGACACCGGCACGCCATCCAGCAGCGATTTGCGCGTCCCGGCCTTGGCGCGGGCACTGGCGGCGCGGGCTTCGGCGCGGGCGCGGTCGTGGGTCACGCGGGCATAGATCCGGTCGCGGTGTTCATGGGCATCGATGGCAGAGAGGTAGACCTCGGTCAGATCCACCGGGTCGATCGTGCCCGCCCCGATTGCGCGGCCCAGGTCTGCCGCGCTCATCCACCGCCAGTCGTCCATGAAGATCCCTCCGGATATTTTGCGCGACGGTAGCGGCAGTGCGGCGCATGGACAATCCCGCGCCTTGGGGCATATTCCACGCCATGGACCATGACAGCGATATCCTGATCGTCGGTGGCGGGCTGAACGGCCCGGCCACGGCGCTTGCGCTGGCCCTGTCGGGGCTGCGCGTCACCGTGATCGATGCCTTGCCGGCCGAAACACGCGGCGACGACGGGTTCGACGGGCGGGGCTATGCGCTGGCGCTGGCCTCGGTCCGGTTGCTGCGGCGCATCGGGGTCTGGGATCGCGTGGCGGCGCACAGCCAGCCGATGCTTGAAATCAAGGTCACCGACGGCCGCGCCGGAGAGGCGCCCTCGCCCTTCTTCCTGCATTTCGACCACGCCGAGATCGAGGAAGGCCCCATGGGTCACATGGTCGAGGACCGCTACCTGCGTCGCGCCCTGACAGAGGCCATGGCCGAGAGCGACCTGATAACCGTGCTGGGCGGTGAAACGGTCGTGGCGCAGGCGGTCGACGACACGGGGGCGCGGGTCACGCTTGCCTCGGGCCGGACATTGACCGGCGCGCTGCTGATCGGCTGCGACGGGCGCCGCAGCGGTACGGCGGAACGGGCCGGGATCAAGCGCACCGGGTGGGATTACGGACAGACCGCGCTGGTCTGCGCGATCGACCATGAAAAGCCCCACGGCGGTGTCGCGCATCAGTATTTCATGCCGCCCGGCCCGCTGGCGATCCTGCCGCTGCCCGGTAATCGCAGTTCGATCGTCTGGACCGAATCCAAGGACCGCGCGGCGCAGATCCAGGCGCTGGATGACGTGAGCTACCTGCAGGTGCTGCGGCCCCGCTTCGGGGATTTCCTGGGCGAGATTTCATTGGCGGGCAAACGGTTTACCTATCCGCTCAGCCTGACTGTGGCGAACGACTTCATCGCCGCGCGGCTGGCGCTGGTGGGCGACGCGGCGCATGGGATGCATCCGATCGCGGGGCAGGGTCTGAACGCCGGGCTGCGCGACATCGGTGCGCTGGCGCAGGTCCTGTCCGAGGCGCGGGCGCGGGGCGAAGACATCGGCGCGCTGACGGTGCTGCGCCGCTATCAGGAATGGCGGCGCTTCGACACGGCCTCGCTGGCGCTGGCGACAGACATGTCGAACAAGCTCTTTTCGTCGGACAATCCGCTGCTGCGGGCGGCGCGGGATATCGGGATGGGGGCGATCAACGCCATGCCGCGCCTGCGCCGGACCTTCATCCGCGAAGCCGCCGGCCTGACCGGGGATCTGCCCGACCTGATGCGATAGGCCGGATCAGTCGTCCAGAACGCGGGCCTCGTCCACCAACATCACCGGAATGCCGTTGCGGATCGGATAGGCCAGGTTCGCCGTGGGCGAGATCAGTTCCTGCGCCTCGGCGTCATAGCGCAGCGTGGCGTTCGAACGCGGACAGACCAGCGCCTCAAGCATGCGGCGGTCGAACAGTGGCGTTTCTGTCTGGTCGGTCATTGCATCATCCCGTGATCGTCGCCCCCTCGTAGGGCATATTCGATCAGGGTGACAAGGGTTTCGCGCCGCGTGGTCAGCGACGGTGCCTCAAGCAGGGCCTGCTTGTCCTCGGGGTCGAAGTTCAGAAGCATCGACAGCGAATTGATCAGCATCTCGTCGTCGGCATCTTTCAGCGTGTCCCAGTCGGTATCGAGTGACTTGGCGACGAAATAGCGCGACAGAAGGGCGAAAAAGCGGTCCCGGTCAAAGTCGGTATCGGCGATCGGCTGGCCCAGGTCGCCCTCGAACCCGGCCCAGGACACGGCGGCGCGGCGATAGGGCGGGAAGCCGTCGACTTCGTTCTGGATCCGGAACCGCGACAGGCCAGAAAGGGTGATGAAATACCGGCCATCCTCGGTTTCGGAAAACTGCGTCAGCCGCCCGGCACAGCCGATCTTTTGCAGGGCAGGTCCGTCGGCGGGGGCGGTGGCCTTGGGGTTCGGATCGGGCTGGATCATGCCGATCAACCGCTCGGGCGTCTTCAGAACGTCCTCCAGCATCGCCAGGTATCGCGGTTCGAAGATGTGCAGCGGCAGCCGCGCCCGGGGCAGCAGCAGGGCTCCGGGCAGCGGGAAGACGGGGATGACGTCAGGAAGATCCGAAGGTCTGATCATTCCCGACATCTAGCGCCCCACCCGGTTCAGGCAAATATCATCGAAGACAGTTTCCGCCGCCCCGCGAGCGCCACCGGATCCTTGGCATCCAGCGCGTCGAAAATGGTCAGAAGCTGCGCCTTGGCGGCGGCCTCGTTCCACTCGCGATCGCGGCGGAAGAGGTCCAGAAGCTGATCAACCGCGCCCGCGGTGTCGCCACTGGCCTGCAGCGCCTGGGCCAGGTCGAACCGGGCCTGGTGATTGTCCGGCTCTGCTTCGACCTGCGCCTGAAGCTCGGCCACCGGGCCTGCGTTTGCGGACTGCCGGGCCAGCTGGATCTGCGCGTGCGCGCCTTCCAGTTCGGGCGTCTTGCTGATCTCGGCGGGCGCGCCGTTCAGCACGGCCTCGGCCTGGTCGACCTGGTCAAGCGCGATATAGCTTTTGACCAGCCCGGCATAGGCGCGGGCGTGCATCGGGTCTTCCTGCAGGATCGCGGCGAAGGTTTCGGCGGCGTCCGAGGCAGCACCCTGCTCCAGCATCTCTTCCGCGGCGGCGACCGCGTCATCCAGCCCGTTCGAGGAATCGCCGCCCCCGGCTTCGATCGCCCGCTTGATGAAGGCGTCGATTTCCGACGCAGGCACCGCGCCCTGGAACATGTCCACGGGCCGTCCTTTGACAAAGGCCACGACGGTCGGGATCGACTGCAGCGGCAGACCCTGTTGCGCCAGCGCCTGCGCCAGCCGCTGGTTCTGGTCGACGTCGATCTTGGCCATCTTCACCGCGCCCTTCGCGGCAGTCACGGCCTTTTCCAGCATCGGCCCAAGCGTCTTGCAGGGGCCACACCAGGTCGCCCAGAAATCGACGATCACCGGCACCTCGTTCGAGGCATCGACGACATCGGCCATGAAGTTTGCTTCGGTGACGTCCTTGATAAGGTCGCCTGCGGGGGGTGTCTGTTGCGCGCCGCCCAGTTCGATCATCGTCCGTCTCCCGGCTGAATTCCGTCGTTGCCCCCTATATGGACCGCAGGACGCCGGTTTCCAAGGCGTCGCTGTCAGGGGGCTCTGCCCCCGTCCTGCGGACGCCCCCGGGATATGGGACCAGAGGAAGCCGGACCGCGCCGTTGCTTCATCTTGCCGAAAATACTCCCGCCGGAGGCTTCCGGCCCGGACGCCACCGCGCGGTCAGAGGTCGAACGTCGCCAGCACCGGTGCGTGGTCCGAAGGCTGGTCATAGCCGCGCACATGCCGCAGCACGCGCGAGCCGTGGGCGGCGTTCGAAATGTCTGGCGTGGCCCAGACGTGATCCAGCCGCCGCCCCTTGTCCGCCGCGTCCCAGTCGGGCGAACGGTAGGACCACCAGGAATAGAGGTTACCCTCGGGAATGTCCTGCCGGGTCACGTCGACCCAGCCGCCCGCGTCCTGCACCGCGCCCAGGTGATCGACCTCGATCGGCGTGTGGCTGACGATCTTCAGCAACTTCTTGTGATCCCAGACATCGTCTTCGCGCGGGGCGATGTTCAGGTCCCCCACGAGGATCGCCTTTTCCGGTTTCTCGCCATGGAACCAGTCGCGCATCTCGGTCAGGTAATCGAGCTTCTGACCGAACTTCACGTTGATCTCGCGGTCCGGCTTGTCGCCGCCGGCGGGGACGTAGAAATTGTGGATCGTGACGCCGTTTTCCAGCCGGCCGGCGATGTGGCGGGCATGGCCAAGCGCGGCGAAATCGCGGTCGCCTGCGTCTTCGATCGGCAGTTTCGACAGGATCGCCACACCATTATAGCCCTTCTGGCCGCGCGCGATCATGTGGGTGTAGCCAAGCGCGCGGAATCCTTCGACCGGGATCTTGTCGACCGGCGACTTGCATTCCTGCAGGCACAGGATGTCGGGGCTTTCTTCCTGCAGCAGGCGCAGAACCAGCGGTTCGCGCAGGCGGACGGAGTTGATGTTCCAGGTGGCGAGGGTGAAGGACATGGGCGGCTCCGGTCTTTGTGCCGGTCCTGCCTAGCATGGCAAGGGGGCGGGGCAAGTCCGTTTCCTGCGCGTTCGGCTTAACCGGGTGGCAATTTTTCGGCGCTATGCCGGTCGGCGTGATGAACTGGCGCACATATCTGGCCTGGACCCTTGGGCTGTCGATGGCCCTCGTGGGCCCCTTCCTGTCGCTGCTGACCCTGCCTGCGGGTGCGGATGGCATGCTGCTGGTCGTGACCCCGCCCTGGCGCGATGCCCTGGCCGTGATAGGGGACGCCGGGGGGCGGCCGATCGGGCCCGAGGCCTCTGTTCTGGGTCAGTTCGCCACATCCGATACCCCGGACTTCCCCGACCGCCTGCGTGCCGCCGGGGCTTGGGTCGTTCTTGACGGAGAAGCCATATCCGCGCTCTGCGGGTGGGAGGTGACATGACAGACAACGCCTTTGCCGTGGCGCAGGATCAGGCCAAGCGACGGATCGCCCTGGCCGCCTGGGTCCTTGTGCCGCTGGCGCCGATCTCGGCCTTTCTGGCGGGCAATGCGCCTGTGCCGGTGCTGATCTTCGCGGTGATCGCCGCGGCTGGCGGCCATGCGGGATCACTGGGGGCGGGGTCGTCCGCCCGGGTTGCGGCGGCGCTTGGCCTGATCGGGCAGGCCATGGCCTTTACCGCCGCGCTGACCGGCCACCCCTGGCAGATCGACAGCCACATGCTGTTCTTCGCGCTGCTGGCCGTGACCATGGCGATGGCGGATCAGCGGGTGATCCTGGCCTCGGCGGGCGTGATCGCGCTGCATCACGGCGTGCTCTCGGTTGCCCTGCCCGGCATGATCTATCCGTCGACCGACGTGCTGGAAAACCTGGAACGAACCGCCCTGCACGGCGCCATCGTGGTGATGGAGGCCGCGGTGCTCTACATCGCGATCCGGCAGCGGGTCGACATGGACGCCGAAGTGGCCCGCTCCAACGCCGAGGCGAAGCGCGTCGGGGACGCCGAAATGGCACAACGCCGTCGCATCCTCGATGCTCAGCGCGAGATCGTGCAGCACATGCGCGACGCCGCGGCCCGGCTGGCCCGGCGTGATCTGACCGTGTCGATCACGGAAAGCTTCGGCGCGGAACACGACCAGCTGCGACAGGACTTCAACTCTGCCGTGGGTGAACTTCGCGAAACCGTGGGCAGCGTGACCGACAACGCCGCGCTGGTGTCGTCGGAAAGCCAGTCGATCTCGGCCGCGGCCAATGATTTGGCGGCGCGCACCGAACGCCAGGCCGCCAGCCTCGAAGAGGCCGTTGCCGCCATGCAGGAGATCTCGGCCGCCGTCCGGTCCTCGGCCGAGGCGGCGGTGGACGCAAAGCGCGTGGTCGCCGAAGCGGGCACGCATGCGACGGATTCGGGCACGGTGGTCGGCCGCGCGACCGAGGCGATGTCGGCCATCGAACAATCGTCCCTCGCCATTTCGCGGATCACCGAAGTCATCGATGAAATCGCCTTCCAGACCAACCTGCTGGCGCTGAACGCGGGGGTCGAAGCCGCGCGGGCGGGTGAAAACGGGCGCGGTTTTTCGGTCGTGGCGACAGAGGTGCGGGCACTGGCGGCCCGGTCGTCGGACAGCGCCCGTGAAATCAAGCAGCTGATCGAGGAATCGAATGGCCACGTGGTCAACGGTGTCTCGCTTGTCCGCGAAACCGGAGAGGCCCTGTCGCGGATCACAACCTCGGTGTCCGAAGTGGCGAACCACATATCCGCCATCGCGGGCTCTGCGGCCGAACAGGCAACGACGATCACCGCGATCGAGACGACCATGCAGGAACTGGACGCGGTGACACAGCAGAACGCGGCGATGTTCGAAGAAACCTCGGCCGCCAGCGTGTCGCTGTCGAACGAGGCCGCGTCGCTGAACGCCGCGGTCAGCCGGTTCCACATCGGCCGGGCCCGCAGCCCGGCGGCCATGGTCGCCCCCATAACCCCGCCGACGGCGATGCCCGTCGCCACACCAGCGCGGCAGGTTGCCAATGGCGCGTCGATATCTGGCGGGTCGGATGCGGACTGGACCGAGTTCTAGGTCCCGATACGAAAAGACCCGGGCCGATCTGGCCCGGGTCCTGGATCATTCCGCCGCGCGGCGCGGCAGCACCCAGTCGGGACGCGGGAAGTGGCAGGTATAGCCATTGGGAATGCGCTCCAGGTAGTCCTGATGCTCGGGCTCGGCTTCCCAGAACTCACCGACGGGTTCCACCTCGGTCACCACCCGGCCGGGCCAGAGACCCGAGGCATTGACGTCGGCGATCGTGTCTTCGGCGACCTGTTTCTGATCCTCGTCGACATAGTAGATCGCCGACCGATAGCTGAGCCCGATGTCGTTGCCCTGCCGGTTCAGCGTGGTCGGATCGTGGATCTGGAAGAACACCTCAAGCAGCTGGCGATAGGTGATCCTTGCCGGATCGAAGATCACCTCGATCCCCTCGGCATGGGTGCCATGGTTGCGATAGGTGGCATTGGCCACGTCCCCGCCGGTATAGCCCACGCGGGTGCGCAGAACGCCGGGAAGCTTGCGGATCAGGTCCTGCATGCCCCAAAAACAGCCCCCCGCCAGAACAGCACGTGCTTCAGTCATCGGATGTCCTCCACCTGGTCGATGTAATCGCCATAGCCTTCGGCCTCCATCTCCTCTTTCGGGACAAAGCGCAGCGAGGCCGAGTTGATGCAATAGCGCAGCCCGCCGCGATCGACAGGCCCGTCGGGAAAGACATGACCGAGGTGGCTGTCACCATGGGTCGACCGCACCTCGACCCGGATCATCCCGTGCGAGGTATCGCGCAGTTCCGCGACATGCGCCGGTTCGATCGGCTTGGTAAAGCTGGGCCAGCCACAGCCGCTGTCATACTTGTCGGCCGAGGCGAACAGCGGCTCACCGGACACGACGTCCACGAAGATCCCGGGGCGCTTTTCGTTCAGCAGGGGGCCGGTGCCCGGGCGCTCCGTGCCGTTTTCCTGTGTGACCCGATACTCTTCGGGCGTGAGACGCGCCAGCGCCTCGTCGGTCTTGGCATATGTTGGCATGGGGTCCTCCGGTTGCCTTGAGCACAGATATGGACCGTGCAGGCACGGTTTCAAAGGGGGGCAAGACGGCCAAGCGCCCAGGACGCGGCGTCCGCCACCACCGGGTCCGGGTCGTTCAGATGCGGACGGGCAGCCTCGGCCAGGGCCGGATCGCCGCTGTTTCCGATGGCATAAAGCACGTTGCGGACAAAGCGGTTGCGCCCGATCCGCTTGATCGGCGATCCGCTGAACATCGCACGAAACGCGGCGTCGTCCAGTGCCGCCAGATCGGCCAGCGCGGGGGCCACCAGCGCATCCCGCGCGTGATACTTCGCCTCGCGCGCGACCTCGGCGAACTTGTTCCAGGGGCAGACCGCCAGGCAGTCGTCGCAGCCATAGATGCGGTTGCCCAGGCCTGCGCGTAGGTCGGGGTCGACGGGGCCGGCATGTTCGATCGTCAGGTAGGAAATGCAGCGCCGCGCATCCAGTTGATAGGGCGCGGGAAAGGCATCGGTCGGACAGGCATCCAGACAGCGGCGGCAGGAACCGCAGTGATCGACTTCGGCCGCATCGGGCGCCAGATCCAGCGTGGTGAAGATCGCGCCCAGAAAGAACCAGCTGCCCAGATCGCGGCTCACCAGGTTCGTATGCTTGCCCTGCCAGCCCAGCCCGGCGGCGGCGCCCAGGGGTTTCTCCATCACCGGGGCGGTGTCGACAAAGACCTTCACCTCGCCCGATCCGGCTTCGGCCAGCAGCCAGCGCGCCAATCGTTTCAACCGTTTCTTCACCACGTCGTGGTAGTCGCGGTTGCGGGCATAGACGGAAATCGCCGCGCGGTCCGGCGTTTCCAGCAGGGCCAGCGGATCTTCCTCGGGGCCGTAATTCTCGGCCAGCATGATCACCGATCGCGCCTCGGGCCAGAGCGCCGACGGATCGCCGCGCCACTGCGTGCGCTCGGCCATCCAGCCCATCTGCCCGTGGTACCCGGCCTCCAGAAAGGTCTTCAGACGCGCGGGGGCAAGGGGGATGTCGGTCGGCCGACAGATCCGCGCGGCGTCAAAGCCTTCGGCCTGCGCCTGATCCACCAGCTTTTGTTTCAGATCGCCCATGTTCTTTTTGCCAGAAATATCCCGGGGGAGTCGCCGCAGGCGACGGGGGCAGCGCCCCCATCCGTCCTAGCACGGGGCCTCCGCGATCAGAAATCCAGATCGGCGTAATGGGCGGGCGGCGGAAAACCCGGCACGACATCGGCCAGGATCGACCGGAAGGCCGGGCGCGACTTGATCTTGGCGTACCAGTCCTTGACGTTCTGCGACCGGTTCCAGTCCACGTCCGAGATGTAGTCGAGGCAGCTCAGCTGCGCGGCGGCGGCGAAATCGGCCAGCGTCATCGAATTGCCGGCCAGCCAACGACGGTGGTCCAGCAGCCAGCTCATGTAATCCAGGTGGAACTTGATCTTCTGCGCACCGGCCTTGATGTTCTTGCTTTCCGGATAGCCCGATTTCATCAGCTTCTTGTTGACGCGTTCGTACAGAAGGTTCGCGGTGACCTCCTTGTGGAACTTGTCGTCGAACCAGCCGATCAGGCGGCGCACCTCGGCGCGGTCTTCGGGGCGGGCGGGCATCAGGGCGGGCTCGGGCCAGACTTCCTCGACCCATTCGCAGATCGCCGCGCTTTCCGCCATGTAACGGCCTTCGGTCTTCAGCACCGGCACCTTGCCGGCCGGGTTGCGGCGCAGGAAATCGGTGTCGCGATCCCAGTAGCGTTCCTCGACCAGCTGGACTTCGACCCGTTTCTCACCAAGCGAGAGGCGAACCTTGCGGCAGAACGGGGACAGGGGAACGTGGTACAGGGTCAGCATGGTCAATCTTTAAAATGGCTGTGGGTCACTTAGCCTTCTGCGCGGGTGGATTTCAATCCTCGAAGCAGGCTGCACGGCCATCCGCGCGGATCGTCGCGGCCCCGTCCATGATCGCCGAAGCGCGCCTGCTGACGAAATCCGTGGGGCGGCTGGCCGAACGCTGCTTGGGCGAAGGCAGGATCGCGGCCAGCAGCGCCGCCTGTCGCGCCGAAAGCTCGTCGGGCCCGATGCCGAAATAGTGATGAGCCGCGGCATCCACGCCGAACACGCCTTCGTCGAACTCGGCCATGTTCAGATAGACTTCGAGGATGCGCTGTTTCGACCAGACCAGTTCGACCACCGGAGTCATCAGCGCCTCAAGCGCCTTCCGCGTCCAGTTGCGCCCGTGCCAGAGGTAGACGTTCTTGACCACCTGCTGCGTCAGGGTCGAGGCGCCGCGATTGCCGCCCGCGTCGATGGCGTTGCGGATCGCAGCCATGTCAAAGCCCCAGTGCGTGCAGAAATTGGCATCTTCGGCAGCGACGACGGATCGGGCCATGACCGGCGCGATCTGATCGAAATCCACCCATTCCTGGTCGATCGACCCAAGGCGAAGTTCTTCGGTTTTCATGTAAAGGCCGGTGATCGGGTTCACGATCGTGTAAAGGCCCGTCGCAAACAGGACGAGTCCCGCAACCAGCAGGACAAGGCGCAGGATCCAGCGCCGCAGCCAGCGCAGCGGGCGGGGCCGGGTGCGCGTAGGGCTTTTGCGGCCGGTCGTGCGGCTGGGTTTGCGGGTGGTGCGTCTGGCCATCCCGCCCTATCCCGCCTTTTGACCGGCGGGGTCAAGGTCCATGTCCGGCGGCCCCATGGCGCCAAGCGACTGCAGGATCGCGGCAATCCGCTTCAGGTCGCCGGCCCAGCTTTCCAGTTCGACCTGTTCACCGTTGCGCAGGTTCAGCGTCAGGACAGGCCCGTCAGAGGAGGCGTCGGACAGGCTCAGGTCATGGATGTGCTGCACCGGGATGCGGCGATGCAGGCGCAGGGGATGCAGGATCACCTCGCGCTGGGTGATCCAGATGTGGATGATCGGCGGCAGCATCAACAGCGCCACCCCCGCCAGCATCAGGGACGAGGCCAGCGCCCAGAGCCCCCATGTTCGCCAAAGCCCTTCGGTCGGCGCGATCACCTGCATGGCCACGATGCCGATCCCCGCAAGGATCAGCGCGGCCTTCAGCCCGGTCCGGGGCGGGTTTCGATGTTCATAAAGCAGGCGCATGGGGGATCCGGCTGTCGTCCCCCTCAGCCTAGCGCGATTTCGGCAGGTGGCGACAGTGGGTTGCGACCTGTGGCGGGCCGGGGGATGCAGTGACCCGCAAGGCAAAGGGCCCGCCAGATCGCTCTGACGGGCCCTTCGGCAGGTTCCGGTCCGATCACTCTGCCGGAACGGCCTTTTCCTCGATCGTCAGGGGATGCGGGATGTGGACCAGCATTTCCTTCGGGCAGACCTGGACAAAGTTCGCCTTCTCGATGTCCCAGTTCTGCAGGATGTCGGTGGCCTTGCGGCTTCCGGTTTCCGCGACGTGGCGTTCGATCATGCCGCGCAGCTGGGTTTCCCAGTGCTCGACCGTGACCGGGCAGGTGACCAGCGTTTCCATGTTCATCATGTCGGGCGTCTTGCCCTCGGGATCATAGAGATACGCCATGCCGCCGGTCATGCCCGCGCCAAAGTTCGGCCCGATCGACCCGAGGATCACCGCGGTGCCGCCGGTCATGTATTCACAGCCGTTCGATCCGCAGCCCTCGATCACCACTTTCGCGCCCGAGTTGCGGACGGCGAAGCGTTCGCCCGCACGTCCGGCGGCAAAGAGGTACCCGTCGGTCGCGCCGTACAGAACCGTGTTGCCGATGATCGTGTTGTCGGCGGCGGTCAGCGGGCTTTCCATCGGCGGGCGCACCACCACGATGCCACCCGACAGGCCCTTGCCGACATAATCGTTGGCCTCGCCCATCACCTCGATCTTCAGCCCCGGGGCCGCGAAGGCGCCAAGCGACTGACCGGCGGACCCGCTCAGCTTGACCGTCAGGTGGTCGGGCTGAAGCGCGTTGCGCATGCCGAAGTTGCGGACGATGTGCGATGCGGTGCGCGTGCCGACGGACCGGTGCGTGTTCTGCACCGCGTAGGACAGCTGCATCTTTTCGCCGTCCTTCAGGAACCGTGCGGCGTCGCGCACGATTTCAACGTCCAGCGTGTCGGGCACCACGTTGCGCGGCTTGTCGCGGTTGTAGACGATGTTCTTCGACCCATCGACCGTGATCAGCAGCGGGTTGAGATCCAGATCGTCCAGGTGATCCGCCCCACGGCTGACCTGGCTCAGCAGATCGGCGCGGCCGATGACCTCGTCCAGCGTCCGTGCGCCGATCGAGGCAAGGATTTCCCGCACTTCCTGCGCATAGAAGGTGATGAGGTTCACGACCTTGTCCGCCGTGCCGGTGAACTTTTCGCGCAGCGCCGGGTCCTGGGTACAGACGCCGACGGGGCAGGTGTTCGACTGGCACTGACGCACCATGATGCAGCCCATGGCGATCAGGGCTGCGGTGCCGATGCCGTATTCCTCGGCCCCCATCATCGCGGCCATGACGATGTCACGACCGGTGCGCAGGCCGCCATCGGTCCTGAGCGTCACGCGGTCGCGCAGGTGGTTCATGGCAAGAACCTGATGCGCTTCGGTCAGGCCCATTTCCCACGGCAGACCCGCGAACTTGATCGACGTGCCCGGGGAGGCCCCCGTGCCGCCGTTGTGGCCCGAGATCAGGATGATGTCGGCCTTGGCCTTCGCCACGCCCGCCGCAATCGTGCCCACGCCCGAGGAGGCCACCAGTTTCACGGTGACTTTCACGGTCGGGTTGATCTGCTTGAGGTCGTAGATCAGCTGTGCCAGATCCTCGATCGAATAGATGTCGTGGTGCGGCGGAGGGGAGATCAGCGTCACGCCCTTGGTCGAATGACGCAGACGGGCGATCAGGTCGGTGACCTTCATGCCGGGCAGCTGGCCGCCCTCGCCGGGCTTGGCACCCTGGGCGACCTTGATCTCAAGCTCTTCGCACTGGTTCAGGTATTCGGCGGTCACGCCGAACCGGCCCGACGCCACCTGCTTGATCTTCGCCGACGGGTTGTCGCCGTTGGGTTCGGGCACGAAGTGTGCCGGATCCTCGCCGCCCTCACCGCTGTCGGATTTCGCGCCGATGCGGTTCATCGCGACGTTCAGCAGCTTGTGCGCTTCGGGGCTGAGAGCACCAAGGGACATGCCCGGCGTCACGAACCGCTTGCGGATCGAGGTGATGGATTCGACCTCTTCCAGCGGGATCGCGTTGCCAAGCGGCTTGATCGCCAGCAGGTCGCGCAGGTGGATCGGCGGGTTCGCCTGCATCCGGGCGCTGTACTGCTTCCAGATCTCATAGGACGCGCGGTTACAGGCCGTCTGCATCATGTGCATGGTCTGCGCTTCCCAGGCGTGCGTCTCACCGGACTTGCGCGCCTTGTAGAAGCCACCGATCGGGAGGACGTCGAGACCCGACAGCCAGCCCTTCTGGTGAATGCCCGCGACCTTCTTCTGGATGCCCCAGACGCCGATGCCCGAGATGCGCGAGGTCATGCCGGGGAAGAATTCGGCAACCATGGCGCGGCTGAGGCCCACGGCTTCGAAGTTCAGGCCGCCGCGATAGGACGACACGACCGAAATGCCCATCTTGGACATGATCTTCAGCATGCCCTGGTCGATGGCTTCGCGATAGGCCGCGACGGCCTCGGTCAGGGACATGTCCAGCAGGCCGCGGCTGATGCGGTCGGCCAGCGTGTCCTCGGCAAGGTAGGGGTTCACGATGGTCGCGCCACAGCCGATCAGCACCGCGAAGTAATGCGGGTCGATGCATTCGGCAGACCGGACGCCAAGCGAACAGAAGGTCCGCAGGCCCTTCTGGGTCAGCCAGCTGTGCACGGCCGAGGTCGCCAGGATCATCGGCATGGGCACCTTGCCCTCGTCCTGCAGGGTATCCGTCAGGATGATGTGACCGCCGCCCGAGCGCACGGCCTCTTCGGCCTCGGCGCGGATGCGGTTCAGCGCGGTGCGCAGCGCCTCGGGGCCGCCATCGACGGGGAAGGTACAGTCGATTTCCGACAGGCCAGCGTTGAAGTGGGTCTTGAGCTCTTCAAACTGGGCGTTGCCGACAAAGGGGCTGTCCAGCACGAAGATCTCGGTCTGGGCCGAGGATTCATCCAGCACGTTTTTCAGGTTGCCGAACCGGGTCTTCAGCGACATGACGCGGAATTCGCGAAGCGAGTCGATCGGCGGGTTGGTCACCTGGGAAAAGTTCTGCCGGAAGAAGTGGCTGAGGTTGCGGTACTTGTTCGACAGCACGGCCGAGGGCGTGTCATCGCCCATCGACGCCAGTGCCTCTTTCCGGTCTTCGGCCATCGGGATGAGGACGTTTTCGATTTCCTCGATCGTGTAGCCGGCCGCGATCTGCCGCTTGCGCAGGTCGGCGCCTTCGAACAGCGCCTTTTCGTCGATCTTGGACAGCTCTTCCTCAAGGTCGGTGATCTTGCCGACCCATTCGCCGAAGGGCTGAGAGGCCGCCAGTTTGTCCTTGATTTCAACGTCGTGGTAGAGCTTGCCGACCTTCATGTCGACGGCGATCATCTGACCCGGGCCAAGCGCGCCCTTTTCGCGCACGGTGCCTTCGTTGGTCGGAACCATGCCGGCCTCGGACCCCGCGATCAGCAGGTTGTCCCCGGTCACGACATAGCGCATCGGGCGCAGGCCGTTGCGGTCCAGACCGCCACAGACCCAACGACCGTCGGTCATGGCCAGCGCGGCGGGGCCGTCCCAGGGCTCCATCACGCCGTTGCAGTAGGAATACATGTCGCGCCAGGCCTGCGGCAGTTCGATCGCCTGCTTGGACCAGGATTCGGGCACCAGCATGGTCTTCGCCATCGGCGCGGACCGGCCTGCGCGCACCAGAACCTCGAAAACAGCATCCAGAGCGGCCGAGTCGGACGAGCCCGACGGGATGATCGGCTTGATGTCTTCCGCCAGCTCTCCGAACGTGCCGGAGGCCATGCGGATTTCGTGCGACTTCATCCAGTTGATGTTGCCCTTGATCGTGTTGATCTCGCCGTTGTGGGCGAGCATCCGGAAGGGCTGGGCCAGCCACCACTGCGGGAAGGTGTTGGTGGAATAGCGCTGGTGATAGACGGCGAAGGCGGATTCGAACCGGTCGTCCTGAAGGTCGGGGTAGAAGACGGCGACCTGTTCGGCCAGCATCATGCCCTTGTAGATGATCGACCGGCAGGACAGCGACGCGATGTAGAGGCCATCGACATGCGCGGCGGCGGCGGCTTTCTCGATCCGGCGGCGGATCACGTAGAGCTCGCGTTCGAAGGTTTCCTCGTCCACGCCCTTGGAGTTCGAGATCAGGATCTGTTCGATCTCGGGCCGGGTCGCGTTGGCCTTGTCGCCCAGGCAGGTCACATCGACCGGCACATGGCGCCAGCCGTAGATGTAATAGCCCATCCGCAGCACTTCGGATTCGACGATGGTCCGGCAGACTTCCTGCGCGCCGAAATCGGTGCGGGGCAGGAAGACCTGGCCCACGGCCATCAGTTCGTTGGCGCGGGGTTCGTGGCCGGTGCGCTTGATCTGGTCATAGAAGAAGGGGACGGGGATCTGGACGTGGATGCCCGCGCCGTCGCCCGTCTTGCCGTCCGCGTCGACCGCGCCCCGGTGCCAGATCGCCTTGAGCGCCTTGATCCCGGCTTCGACAACCTTGCGGCTGGCCTTGCCGTCGATGGACACGACGAGGCCGACGCCGCAGGACGAATGTTCCTCGGTCTCGGAATACATGCCGTTTTCGGCCATCCACTTGCGCTTGGCCTCTTCGGCGCGCACCCAGTCGGCATCATACTTGGTCATGCGAGGTTCCTTTCGAAACGGGGCCCCGGGGGGCGGAAAATCAATCGAGGCTTACGCCATGCTTTGCCATCACCTCGGCGCGTGTGGCGCGGGGATGGTCGCCCGAAAAGGCGTAGGATCCGGGCTTCTGGTCGATGAAGATCTCTTCCTCGAGCGTGAAATCCGAAGGGGTGTCGAACAGGCCAAGCGACAGTTCCGTCGTCGTGGCCGTATCGCCGGTGAGCCGGTAGTAGAGGGTCGATCCGCAGCGCCCGCACCAGGCCCGTTCGGCCCAGTCCGAGCTTTGCAGCGTTCGGATATGTGCAACCCCTTGGAACCGCAGCCCGTCATTGGGAACAGAGACGCCCATGAAGGCCGATCCGGTCCAGCGGCGGCACATCTCGCAATGGCAGATCTGGAACGTGAGCGCGTCGGTCAGCGCGGTGAATTTCACCGCGCCGCACATGCACTGTCCTGTCTTTTCCTGAGCCATTGATCCGGGCCTTCTTGCTGGGATCACATTACTACGGGGATGCGGGGTGTTGCCTGTCGGCGGCCACCGCGCGGTGAGATTTCTTTGCTTGCGCCTGAAAGCGCAGGCTTTTTATTCGGCCGCGACCGCCTTTTCGGCGGTCAGATCGTCCAGCAGGGCCGCCACGCAGTCCCGGCCGTCGCGAATCGCCCACACGACGAGCGAGGCGCCGCGGACGATGTCCCCAATTGCATAGACACCATCGAGGCTGGTCTTGCCGGTGCCGAATTCGGCGCGGATGGTGCCCCAACGGGTCACGGCCAGTTCCGGCTGATCCCACAGCGTCGGCAGATCCTCGGGTTCGAACCCAAGCGCCTTGATGACCAGGTCGGCCTCTTCGACGTAGTCCGAGCCTTCGATCAGTTCGGGGGACTGGCGTCCCGAGGAATCCGGCGCGCCAAGGCGCATCTTCTGGATGGTCAGGCTGGACACCGCATCGCCCGAGAAATCCAGCGGGTTGGACAGCCAGACAAATTCGACGCCCTCTTCCTCGGCGTTCTGCACTTCGCGCTGCGATCCCGGCATGTTGGCGCGGTCACGGCGATAGAGGCACTTCACACTGGTCGCGCCCTGGCGGATCGCGGTGCGCACGCAGTCCATCGCGGTGTCGCCACCGCCGACCACGACGACCTTCTTGCCGTTGGCGTTCAGCTCTCCGCTTTCGAACTCGGGGACCTTGTCGCCAAAGTTCGACGCCTTGTTCGAAGCGGTGAGGTAGTCGATTGCGCGGACGATCCCCTTGGCATCACTACCGGGCTGGGTCAGTTCGCGGGTCTTGTAGACACCGGTGGCGATGATGACCTTGTCGTGCTTGGCGCGGATGTCGGCGAAAGAGATATCCTCGCCCACGGTCGTGTTCATGATAAATTCGACGCCCGACTGTTCCAGCTGGTCGATGCGCCGCATCACGACGTCCTTTTCCAGCTTGAAGCCGGGGATGCCGTAGGTCAGCAGCCCGCCGCCACGGTCGTAACGGTCATAGACGGTCACCTGCACGCCGGCGCGGCGCAGCATGTCGGCGGCGGCAAGGCCACCGGGGCCCGCGCCGATGATGCCGACCGATTCCTTGCGCTCGATCGAGGGGGTCACCGGTTTGACCCAGCCATTTTCCCAGGCCGTGTCGGTGATGTACTTTTCAACCGCGCCGATGGTGACGGTGCCGTGGCCGGATTGTTCGATGACGCAGTTGCCTTCGCACAGACGGTCCTGCGGGCAGATGCGGCCGCAGATTTCCGGGAAGGTGTTGGTCGCCTGGCTGACCTGGTAGGCCTCTTCCAGGCGATTGGTCGCGGTCAGGCGCAGCCAATCGGGGATGTTGTTGTGCAGCGGGCAGTGCGACTGGCAGTAAGGCACACCGCACTGGGAACAGCGCGAGGCCTGCTCTTCCGCCTTGGTGGCCGCGTATTCTGCATAGATTTCGTTGAAGTCCTTGTTCCGGGCCTCGGCGTCACGCTTTTCAGGCATGTCGCGGTTCACGGTCACGAATTTCAACATCGGTTGCTTGGCCACGCGGAATCCCTCGCTTCTGCTTGCTGAGGGGTTCTTAGAGGAAGCCTGGGGAAAAGAAAAGTCATAAGTGCTGACTTATTTTTCTGAATTCGACGCGGCATCCCCGAAAAACGAATGAGTCGCGGTCGATTTTTGGTCCGAACCGGACCTTACATCTCTCTTCCCATATCCCATCAAAGGCTTAAACACGGCAGCAAAGGCGAAAGGTGTCCCCATGCCCCTGTTTCAACTGATCCTGCTGGCCGTCATCCAGGGCGTCACGGAGTTTCTGCCGATTTCGTCCTCGGGGCACCTGATTCTTCTTCCCCAGCTTACTTCGCTGGCGGATCAGGGTCAGGCGCTGGATGTCTCGGTGCATGTGGGGACCCTGGGCGCGGTGATTCTGTACTTCTGGTCCGACGTGCGCGAGGCCGTGGCGGGCCTGCCGCGGCTGCTGCGCGGCAGGCTGGACACGCCGGGCGCGCGGCTGGCCTTCCTGCTGATCGTCGCGACGATCCCGGCGGTGGTCATCGGCTTCATCCTCAAGGCCACGGGCGCGATAGACCTGATGCGCTCGGCCTTCGTGATCGGCTGGACCATGCTGATCTTCGGCGTGGTGCTGTGGTGGGCCGACCAGAAGGGCGCCGAGGTGAAGGAGGCGCAGGACTGGACCCTGCGCGAAGCCTGGCTGCTGGGCCTGTGGCAGGCGGTGGCGCTGATCCCCGGCACGTCGCGGTCGGGCATCACGATCACCGGCGCGCGGTTCATGGGCTACAGGCGGACGGATGCGGCCAAGGTGTCGATGCTGATGTCGATCCCGGTGATCCTGGCCTCGGCCGCGCTGCTGGGCGTGGACGTGGTGAAGGAACATGATCTGGGCAAGCTGTCGGATCTGGCGATCGCGACGGCGCTGGCTTTCGTGTCGGCGCTTCTGGCGCTGACGCTGATGATGCGGCTGCTGCGGTCGGTCAGCTTCACGCCCTACGTGATCTACCGCGTGGTGCTGGGCGTGGGGCTGATCTGGTGGGCCTGGCCGTAGGGCCGAGTGCGTATCGACCAACTGGCTCTTGTTTCCGCGCGAAGCAGCGGCGAAGCCGCCGCGCAGCGTCTGCCCGCCCCCAGGGCAGGCGCTTCTTCACCGCAGTAAAGATCTTGGGCGGCGCGCTATCACGGTGCCATAAATCGAGAGGCCATACCGCGCCAGCGCCTCCCCTTGGGCAGACGCTGCGCGGCTCGCGCCAATTATGCCCGCAGGTTCTTTGCCGAATCCTTGATCGCGTCGTACTGGCCCGAGGGGCGGAACCGCCAGAGATAGCTGTCGAGCATTGCCTCGGCCGCGACGGGGGTGATGCCAACGTCGGCAAACCCCTTGTGGTCGCCGGACACCACGTTGTCCCTTTGCAGGTTCACGATCTGGTCGGCGGTCAGGGTGTTGTTGTGGATCAGCCCGAAGGTCACCGCCTGCACGAGGCTGAGGCCGAACGCCATGATCCGCGCGACGAACACCGGCAGGTTCAGCAGGATGCGGCGGCGGTGGACCACGGCCAGCATGTCTTGCATGAGCTCGCGGAAGGTGCGGACCTCGGGCCCGCCAAGTTCGTAGATGCCGCCCGGTGCGGTGCCCAGCACGCCCATCTCGGCCACGGCTGCCACGTCGTCGACGTAGACCGGCTGAAACCTGGTATTGCCGCCGACCATCGGCAGGATCGGGGTCATGCGCGCCATGCCGGCGAACCGGTTGAAGAATTCGTCCTCGGCCCCGAACAGGATCGAGGGGCGCAGGATCATCGCGCCGGGCATGTGATCCAGCACGGCGGCTTCGCCTTCGGCCTTGGTGCGGGCATAATCGCTGTCGCTGTCGGCATCCGCGCCGATGGCCGAGATCTGGACCATCCGGGTGATTCCGGCCGCCGCGGCAAGGCGCGCGATGCGGCCCGCGCCTTCGGTCTGCACGGCGTCGAAGCCGTTCTTGCCCTTCTCTGACAAGATGCCGACGCAGTTCACCACGGCCTGCGCGCCGGTCAGCGCCGCCCGCACCGAGGCGTCGTCGCGGATGTTGCAGAAGATCGGTTCGACCTGTCCGACGGCACCGTAGGTCCGAACGAACATGGAATCGTTGGGATGGCGGGTCGCGACGCGCACGCGCCAGCCCTGTTTCGCCATGCGGCGGGCGATATATCGCCCGAGGAAGCCCGATCCGCCGAAGATGGTGACAAGCCCGGTCATGCGCAAACCCCTGCTATCCTTCGTCTTGTGACCCTGTACCTACCCCTCTGATGGCACTCGGGCAAGGCGATATGACTTTCGGGGTAAAAAAGCCGCAAATGGCCGTTGACACCCCCTTCGGCTCAGTCTACATCGCGGCCTCACGCAGTTTCGTGCCCAGATGGCGGAATTGGTAGACGCGCTGGCTTCAGGTGCCAGTGGCCGCAAGGCCGTGGAGGTTCGAGTCCTCTTCTGGGCACCAACTGCGGAGATCTCAGGATCTTCGCAGTTCGCAAAACTCCCCCGATATTCCAAGACTTACGCCAGATGCCGCCGCGCAGCTGCAGCTTGACACATGTGCCCCGTCGTGACGACAGTCCGGCCATGAGACGCCTTGCCCTGATCGCCTGTTTCGCCGCCGCCCCCGCCCTGTCGCAAGAAGTGCAGACGCATCGGGACTGGTCCGTTCTGAAGGGGCAGGGCGGGTGCGTGGCGACCACCAGCGTCGGGCTGAAGGAACCGGGATCCGGGCTGGCGACGCTGGCGTTCTATGACCGGAACGATGCGGCGGTGCCTGCCACCGTGACGGTCCGGGTGCCGCTTGGCGCGGATCTGGCCAGCGATATTGCCTATACCCATGCCGGTCGCGACGATGCGGTCGGTCTGGCGTGGCAGTTCTGCGATGACCGGACGTGCCTGGCCAGCGGCGCCGTGTCGGCGACCGAGATCGCGCGGTTGCAGCGGGGCGAGCGGGTGTTCCTTGCCTTCCGGCCCCTGCCGGGATCGCGGGCGCTGATCCTGCCGGTATCGCTGATGGGGTTCACCCGAAGCTGGGACGCGGTTCAGGCCTGCGATTGATTGCGCAGCGCGCGGATGGCCTGCACGACCTGGTCCGGGCGCCGGTAGAACAGCAGCTGCCCGGTCGAGGGCAACATGTTCAGCACCACCCGATCCGCATGTCGTTCGGCAAAGGCGCGGACCGAGTCGGACGACACCACGGGGTCGGTTTCGCCATGCACGATCCGGATCGGCACGTCCGAGCCCACCATGTAGCGTGACCAGTCGGTGACGACGTGGCGGCTGTCGATCTCGAAGGCGCGGTGGCCGCGCGCGGTGGTGAAGCGATAGCCGTTCAGCACGATCTCCTGCACCTCGGGATCGACCACGGACGGCAGGTCGTCGGGCGAATTTTCGTACAATGACATCAGGAACTTGCGTTCGCCCCCGCTGCGCATCTGGCGGATGCCGGCGCGCAGCATGAAGGGCAGGACGCGCGGGGTGTAGCGGGCGGTATAGGCCACGACGCGCTGGCGGGCCGACATGGTGGCGAATTGCCCCGGACCCAGGATCGGGACGCCGCCGGCCACCGACACGATCCCGGCGATCTGGCCGGGTTCGGCGGCAGCGGCCGTCGCATAGGCATAAAGCGCGCCGCCCATGTGGCCCAGCAGGATCGGCCGGTCCAGCCCGGTCTGGCGGATCATCTCAAGCACGTCGGCGGCAAAGCGGTCGGGGCTGGTGGTGATGTCGCCGTGATCGGGATCGGCGGCGCCGAACCAGGGGCGCACCGGGCAGAGAAACCGCAGGCCGTGTTCATACAGCAGGTCGCGGCAGTGATCGGTGATGGCGTTACCATCCAGCATGCCGTGAAAGAAGATCACCGGCGTCCCGGTGTCGGGCCCGTGAATTTCGACCGGCATGACGCGGCCGTCGGGCAGGGTGATCCGGCGCAGGCCCGCGCCCTGCGGCATCAGCGGCGCACGGTCGGGGTTGTCTACCGCGATCCGCGCCAGCAGGTGCAGCAGCCGGACCAGTTCGGGCTGCGCGGTGGTGCGGGTCTTGGCCATGATCTTCTTGATCTGGGTGCGCACCGTGGCCAGCGAGGCGCCGCGCATCTCGGCGATCTCGGCCGCGGAATTGCCGTCGGCGATGCCTTCGCAAACGTCGATCTCGGCCTGGGTCAGTCCGAAGTTTTCGCGCAGCAGGGGCACCGTGCCGGCAGGCCAGACGGTCGACAGCTTGGAGACCATGATCAGCTCGTCGCCGGTGCCTTCCGTGATCACGCGCGCCTGGAAATGCATCGGCCGGTCGCTTTTGCCCGAGGGCATCGGGAAGACCTGCGGCCGCAGCGTCCGCCCGCCGGCGGGACTGGCCACGGCGGCGGCCATGTCGCGCAGGCCCTGCAACCGGTCCTCGGGCAGGTCCAGCCGGTCGAGCGTGTCGCCCCGGCGGAACCGGAACAGCCGTTCGGCAGCGGCATTGTACCAGACCACGATGCCGCGCCCGTCGATCAGGAAGCGCGGGGCGCTGCGGTTGTCACCGGGGGCGAGGGTTGAATGTCCGTCCGCCGTGGGCGGGGGCATGGTTTCCTCAAGCAGTCGCGAGGCGATGGCGAAGTGTGATTCAAGCTCGGCCACGCCGTCTTCGGTGCGGGATTCGATCCGTTCCGCGACGTAGGCGTCCCAACGATCCATGAAGGTGTCGTAGCTCTGCGAATCAAGGGCGATACGGTAGATCGCTTCGATCAATTGGTCTTTGCGTTCGGCCGCAGAATGGCTGGCCTGGTCTGAAATGGTCATACACCATTTGTGGTACATGACTGCGGAAGCTCAAGAAAAATCGTGAAAACCTGCGTTGGTTAACCAATTGAGAGCGCGGCTTGATTGACCGGACGCGGCGCTGCCACGCACCTTGTCTGGGTGTGAACCTGTATTTGAAGTTATGCATTTATGAAGCAACCGGGACATTTGACCCAAGCCATTGGCGCGGGAAAATCCATTGGTCGGCCTCTTCGGGGGTACCTGGCTGCTTTGATCATTGCCTCGTCCAGTATTCAACCGGTCGCGGCACAGGTCGTCAGTGACGGACAAACGCAGACCGGCGTGTCCGTCACTGGCACCACAACCAACGTCACCACGCAGACGATCAGCCAGGGGCACGGCGTCAATTCGTTCTCGTCGTTCAATGTCGGGTCCGGCCAGACGGTGAACCTGCATGCGCCGACGGGCACGGCGGGGACCGTCAACCTGATCAACGGGTCGCAAAGCCAGATCAACGGCGTGGTCCAGTCGATGCAGGGCGGGCAGGTCGGCGGCAACATGTACCTGGCCAACCCGCAGGGATTCGTCGTCGGGCCGAACGGTGTCGTGCGCGGCGGATCGGTGTCGATGAGCACCCCGAGCCAGGGGTTCATGGACGGCGCGCTGTCGGGCGGGATCAGCGGCAGCCATGTCCAGGGGATCGTCAGCGGCACCGCGCCGCTTGGCGACGGATCGATCGACATCCAGGGCCGGGTCGAGGCGGGCAGCCGCATCGGGCTGCGCGCAGGTGGTCAGGTCATCGTCGGCGGCACCCTGTCGGCCGGAGAGATCATCAACGGTGGTCAGGGCGCCATCGACATCGAAGGCCATCGTGGCGTGATCTTTGGCAGCGGCGCGCAGGTCACGGCGCGCAACGGGGCATCCGGCGGGTCGATTTCGGTGCGCAATTCCGACCGGATCGAACTGCGTCCGGGCGCGCGGATCCGGGCGGATGGCGAAGGGGCGGGCCAGGGCGGCACGATCATCATCTTCGGCGGCGACGCGGCGGTTCTGGACGAGGGCGCGGTGGTCAGCGCGGTGGCGCATGGCACGGGCGACGGCGGGTTCATCGAATTCAGCGCGCACAACCATGTCGAGGCCCTGGGCGAGCTGGACGTCTGGTCGCAGGCCGGTGACGGCGGCACGGTCCTGATCGATCCGCTGACCCTGACGATCAACGATCGCGACACCAACGGCGGCGACCTGATCCTGACGGCGACCGAAACGATCACCCTGACCGCCGGATCGCGGATCGACCTGGTTGGCAGCGACAGTGTCGGCAACCTGACGATGACGGCGCCACACATCATATTGGAAGAGGGAAGCGAGATCATCGCGCTCGCCGCCGACGGAAAGTCGGGGGGCGATGTTCTGATTCTGGCCAGCCGCAATGACAGCCTGTCGGGGCAGGACGATGCTTCGGGCGACAGCGCGGGCAATGCCTCACCTCTCGGGTCGGCGCGGATCTCGGCCACCGGGGCGCTGATCATGGGGGCGAACGTCCGGCTGACGGCAGTCGCGCTGAAGGACAACCTTGTCGACATCGAAACGGCGGCGGATGCCTATGTGAACGGGCTGATCGATCCGAACGGCAATATTCCCGGTGCGGCGGATCTGAACGCCATGGCCAAAAGCGTGGTCGACGGGCTTGTCGACCTGCTGCCGGATATCGATTTCTCCGTCCTGCCCAGTTTCCAGCAGGCCAAGGCCTTGATCGAGATCGACGGCAGCTATATCCGCGCCCTCAACGAGGCCGAGGTGATCGCAGAGGCGACCACCGTCCTGCATATCGAGCCGGCCAATTCCAACCTCGCGCTGGCCATCGGGGCCAGCAACACGGTGGCCACGACGATCTTCCAGGACAGCGCCATCGACGCGGGCGACATCAAGGTGAAGGCGGTGGTGAACGAAGATCACCGGATGGTCGCCAAGTCGGGCCTGCAGGGCGATGCCGACAGTGCCGAGGTCGCGGCGATGAACCTGGCCATCGCGGCCTCGATCCGGCGGTCGCGGGCGACGGTGATCGTGAATGGCGCGCGCCCGGCGCTTGGCTTTGACGAAAACGCCAGCCGCGATCCGGATGTGAACCGTTATCTGCCGTGGTCGCCCAACTTCGATCAGGGGGAATATGCGCTTCTGGTGTCGCAGGGCGGGCTTGAGATCGCGTCGGAGACCGTCAAGAACATCGTGCTGAAATCGGACGCGGTGACCAACGATCAGACCCGCGCCATCGCGCTGAGCCTGTCGATCGACGACACCAAGACCGAAACCCATTTCGGCGGCGTCATCGCCGGAGAGGCCGGTCACGCCAGCATCACCGCAACCACCACCTATGAAACCTTCGGGTCGCGGGCGCGGGTCAGCGGCGGGCGGTATGCCGTGGCGGCGGTTTCCCCGGATGCGGCAGATCAGGAGATCACGCCGGAAGAGCAGCAGGCGCAGCAGGATGTGGCGGTCGATCTGGCGCTGGACATCGCGGCGGCGATGGATCCGTCGAGCGCGGTGCTGAATGCCCTGTCCGGCGGCGGCGCGGGTTCGGGCGGGGATTCCAATGACGGTCGGCTTGGCGTGTCGGTCAACCTGTCCGGTCACCGGACGCAGACCACGGTCAACTTCGGCAGCACGACCTTCCAGTACGAGGCGCCGGACGGCACCCTTCGGTCGCTGCATGCGCCCAAGGTGGAAGCCATCGCTGACGGGTCCTATGGCCGGTCAGGCGGCCAGTTCTACGGCGATCACACCAAGGTCGACCTGGCCTCTGATCCGACGGTGGTGGTCGCGGCGCGCAATGTCTTCGAAGACATCCGGGTCGAGACGATCACCCAGCTTGGGTCGGTGCCGGAAAGCGATCCCGAGACCCCGGGCGAGCTGACCGGAGAGAGCGAAGAGGACCTGGCGCAGAGCGGCGAGACTGCGATCCTGATCGCACTTGGCTATGCCGACTGGCAGTCGCAGGCCGAGGTGCTTCTGGACGACGGTGGCCTTGATCAATACGGCGCCGAGATCCGCGCCGTGTCGGATATCGAGGTGATCGCCGAGAACCGCTTTGCCGAGACAGAGGGCCGCGCCGACGTGGGCGACTGGTGGGGCGATTATCGCGAGGCGCTGGTCGAAACCGAAGCCAACCCCGAGGGCGCCGATGCCGAGCCCGCGCCGGATGCGGGTGAAGGTGCCGGCGGTGAAGGCGATGCGGGCGAGGGCGACGCCGGGGATGCCGAGGCCGAGGACGACGAAGCCGAGGGCGAACAGGGCCGCAAGGGTCGGATCGGCGGGATCGCGGATGGCCGTCGGGCGTCCCTGACCGGCGATGCCGTGGACGGCGACGACGACGGCAAGCCCGAAGCCGCCCCCGATGCAAGCGACGCCCCCGAAGACCCCGACAGCGCCGAGGACGAGGTCGCGGCCAGTCCGACGGACGCGCGCATGTTCGTGTCCGAAACCACCGGGCGGGGCAAGGAAATCGGGATCGGCGTCAACGGCTTCCTCGTGCGGATGAAGCTTGCCGCCGATGTGACCGTGAATGCCGCGACGCTGGAACAGGAAGACTATTATCGTCCGGAAGGCAGCCTGTCGGATCTGAACGCCGACGCCGCGATCCGCATCCACGCGGCCAACCGGGGCGACATCGTCCTGGGCGCCGGGGCGCCCGGCACCTCGACCGGCGGTGAGAAGGCGGGCTTTGGGGCGGCCATCGGGCTGGCCATCATCAATGCCGAGGCGAAGACCACGGTCAGCGACGCAGCCCGGCTGTGGATGCACGAGGTCGAACAGCGGTCGGATCAGGACCTGCTGGTGGTGAACACCGCCCGGGCGCATTCGATGAACGACGACGGCGGGTCCGGCCTGAACGCGGGCCTTGCCATCACGCGCTACAAGGCGGTGACGCAGGCCTTCAACCACGCTGACGAGATCGCCTTTTCGGACAAGTCCGTGTCGATTGCCGCGGTCGACGGATCCAGCGTCGTGACGCTGGCCGGATCGGGTACAAAGGGGGCGAAGAACAACCTTGCGATCGGCGTCGCGATCAACCTGACCGACCGCACGACGCGGGCGACGCTGACCAGTTCGCGGGTCAATGTCGACGGCGACATCAGCGTGCTGGCGGAAACCAGCGGCTCGGTTCTCGCGGCAGGCACGGCGTCGTCGCAGGATCGCGAGGCGCCGGAAGAGCCGGAAGACGCGCCCACGGACCCGGACGCGCCCGAGGCCGAGGCGCCCGAGGAAACCGACGCGAACACCGAAAAGGCCGAAAGCGTCGACATCGGGGAAGACCTGCTGGGCGATCAGGCGGATGCCATCGCGGCGGCGGCGGGCAATGGCGATGATGGGACGGGCGGAGGTTCGGGTGGCGGTGATGCGAAGCGCACCTTCAGTTTCTCGGGCGATTTCGCGGGCACCTTCGGCAAGACGACGACCAGTCTGCTGATGGAAGGCGCCGACGTGGCCACGGGCTTTGGCGCGACCGCGACGTTCGATGCGCTGACCAACGTCCAGTACGGGCAGGCCTCGGCCGTCAATGCTGTGGCGGTGGACGGTGTCGGGATCGCGGGCAGCTTTGGGCTTGCCTTCGTCGATCATTCGACCACGGCACGGATGCTGGGGTCGGCGCTCTATTTCTACGAAAGCGGTCTTGAGGAGTTCGACGGAACGGACCCGGCCCTGTCGCGGCTGAGCGCCCGGGATCAAAGCGTCTTCGACGTCATCGTCACCGGCCGCAGCAGCCATGCCGAAGACGGCTGGGGCGTGGCGGTCAGCGCCAGCTTCAACCGGATGCGCATCGATGCGGAAACCGAGGTCGCCGACAGTTCGATCACCAACGGCATGTTCTGGGGCACGCCCGGCACAGGCGGTGGCGATGGCGGCTTCGGCGAAGGCGGGGAAGGTGATCTGGGCGAGCTGGAGGGCGGTTTCGGCGAAGGCGAATTCGAACTGGACCTTGGCGGTGGTGAAGGCGAGGGCGAAGGCGGCGGGGACGACGACTTCTGCATCGATGGCATCTGTTCCGACAACACGCGCGGCCGGGTTCTTGAAATCGCGTCCGAGGCGAATGCGACCTCGTCGGTGACGGTTCTGGCGGCACGCGATGCGGTCGGTGCGGAATCGAGCGGCGGGCAGCAGATGGACAAGGTGTCGAACCAGTTCACCGATGCCGCCGATCAGGCCAAGGATCCCGGGACGGTGCCGGATCAGGCCCCCGACGCGGGCGACGGATCCGGCGGCGACGCCCCGGACCAGAAAGAGAAGGGGCAGGGCTTCAAGGGGGTCGATATCGCGATCGCCCCGTCCCTGGTCGAGGCCGACAGCCGCACCCTGATCCGCGACAGTCTTCTGCTGGTGGATCGCGATGCGGATACGGTGAAAGCCGACGGCGAATTCACCGCCGGGCGCATCGACATCACCAGCCTTGCGCGCACCCAGGCCGTGGTCGACGCGTCCTCGGGGACGGTCGGGCTGAGCTTTGCGCAAAGTCGGACCAGCGGTCTGGTCAAGCTGGATCGCAGCGTCGTCACTGCCTCGGGTAACGGCAGCATCAACGTGACCTCGCGCGTGCAGGAGGTGCAGGAGGTCGCGGCGCGGGTCGACAACCAGAGCCGGTTCAAGGTGGCGGGCGTGCTGTCGCTGCGCGATGCGCTGAACCGGGTCGAGGTCGACACCGATCATGACCAAGCTGTGTCGGTCCTGACGGGCGGGGCCGGTGTGGCGATCAAGGCGGATACGACCCATGACGTGCAACTGTCGGCGATCGCCTCGGACAGTTCGTCGCTGATCCTGGCGGGGGCCGGGATCGTGTCGCTGGCACAGTCGGACACGGCGTTGCTGTTCGGCGGGTCGGTCGGCACGACCGCATCGGGCGCGGCGACGCTTGGGGCGTCGGACGTCTTTGAACGATTCAGCGCGACGGCGGTGACGACAACAGGCGCCTTCACGCCCGAAGACCTGGACGCGAAGATCGCCGAGGACGAGGCGGCAGAAGGCGGCGACACCGACACCCCGGCCGGTGCCAAGGGTGAACGCGAACCCAAGACCGTCGGACGGCAGGGGCGTCCCGCCGGGGTCGACAACGCGGGCCTGATGAACGCGCTGGCCGACGTGACCGACAGCGCCAACGAAGACATCACCGCCCCGGCCCAAGGCGACGCGCCCGACGCGGGCGATGCGCCGGACGACGACAAGAAGGCCCGGACCGCGCCGACCTTTGCCGTCGCCGTCAACATCGACCGGCACGACAGCACGGTGCGGGCGCTGATCGGTGGGGCCGGCGTGGATGCCGGGACCGACCGGGCCTATGACCTGCGGGGCGCGCAGCTGTTCGGCGGGGCGACAGGCGCCACGCTGTCGGCGCTGAACCAGGTGCAGGCCTACAACAAGCTGACGATGACCCGGGCGGGATCGGTCGACGGCACGTCGTTCGGGTTCATGGCGTCGGTGTCGCTTGGTTTCGGCAAGATGGAAACGCTGGCCGAACTCGGCACGACCAAGGCCGGTGGCACGGCGCAGAGCCTCACGCTCGATGCACGCACGCGGCTGCCCGATCCGGCCATCGCGCCGCTTGAGCAGGCGCTGACCGACAGCGGCGACAGCATCGTCGGGACCGTCGATGCGGCGGGGCTGCTGGCCGACGACCTGATGCCGGATCCGGCCCTGACGCTGGATCGTGACGCCTGGAACGTGACCAACCGGACAGAGGGCGAGGCCAACGTCGGGTTCGTCTTCGACGTCGGGCTGCAGAGCTATGACCTGACCACCACGGCGCGCGTTGCCGACGGTGCGCTGGCCCAGTCGACCGGGAGCCTGTCGGTCACGGCCCAGACCAGCGGCGGCGTGATCACCCTGCGCGATATTCCCGCCGCCGCCGCGAAGGCCCCGGAGGACGAGGCCGAGGATGATCCCGACAAGACCCAGGACGACAAGCGCGAAGAGACCGCGCAGGACGTGGGCAAGTTCGGGCTGGGCGGTGCGCTGCAATACGTGCGGTCGCGCGTCGATACCCGGGCCGAGGTCAACGCCACCGCCGCCCCGCTGACCCTGGGCAGCCTGTCCATTTCGGCTGTGAACGACATTACCGCCCTGACGACGGCCAAGTCCTTCGGCGGAGCGGACGGGTTCGCCTTCAACGCGGGCGTCGCGATCATCGACCACAAGGGCAGCGCCATCGCGCGGCTGGACGACGACACGCCGCTGACCGTCACGGGCACCACGCAGATCGCCGCCACGGACAGTGCCAAGTTGCTGGCGCTTGGCGGGGCGGGCACGCAGGCGGGCAAGGTCGGCTTTGGCCTTGGCCTTGGACTGGTCTTTGCCGACCGGCTGGCCACCGCCAATGTCGGGGATCAGTCGGGGGAAGCGCTGGCGGACAGCCCCGCCGCGACAACCGGGGTCGCCATGGATCTGGGGACCGCCACCGTGACCTCGACCACCGCCGGCTGGAGCGCGGCAGGCGCCACGGCCGGTGCAAGCGGGCTTGAGGCCGAACGCGAGGCGCGCAAGACGCCAGAGGCTCCCGAGGATCCCGATGCCGATCCGGAGGACAAGTCGCCTGAGAAAATCAGCCTGCCGGGCAACCTGACCGCTGATCGCGAGGCCGAGCATGCCGAGGGTCTGGGCGAGCAGACAACCAGCGACGAGACCGACAAGGACGAGGTGTCGGACAAATCCTTCGGGCTGGCCTTCGCCGCAGATTTCGCTGGGGTCTTCGGCACGAATCGGTCCGCCGCCGGGCTGACCACGACCGGCGCGCTGGATCTGGACGGGCTGACCGTCACCGCCAGCAACACGGCCGCGGCGCGGCTGGCCTCGGGGGCGAGCGTCGGGGCGGGTGGCAGCGTCGGGCTGGCCGGGTCGGCCTCGATTTCGGGGATCAAGACCTCCGTCACGGCGCTGAACATCGGGTCGGACCGGGTGATGAACGACGGCGACGCGCAGGTCGTGGCGCAGGACAGCGGTGATCTGATCGCCACGGCGGCGGGGCGCGGCGGGTCGGGCAACGACTTCAGCTTTGTCGGCGCGGCCGCGCTGCATCTGGGTCGATCGGACGTGTCGGCGCTTCAGACCTCGGGACTGTTCGGCGTGGGCGATGCGGCGCTTGGCGCGCAGCTCAAGGGCCATACCGCCGCCATCGCGGGGTCCCTGTCGGTCGAGGCGGTGGACGAAGCCAAGGCCGAGGCCACCGGGGACGATACGAAAGAAGATGCGTCGTCGCTTCTCAATGATCTCGACATGAGCGACACGCCGATCCCGGACGAGGCGGCGGATGAAGGCGGCGATGCGGGTGACGACTCCGGCGACGGGTCGGGTGGCGAAGACAACAGTGCCTTCGGCATCGGGATCTCCTATGCCTCGACCCTGCGCGCGGAAACCGTCACGGCGCGGCACACCGGCGGTGTGATTTCGGGCGATGCGTTCGAGATCGAGGCCGAGACCAAGCGCAACGTGCTGTCCGTCGCGGCCTCGACCGGCGGCGATTTCACGATCCAGCTGAATGCCTCGGTCGTGGTGAACCTGCTGACCCAGACGACGCAGGCGATCTACGAAGCCGTCGAATGGCAGGGCAACAGCCTGGACGACATCACGGTCGAAGCGAAGAACGCCACGACGAACCTGGCGCAGGTCGGGTTCCTGGGCACGTCGGCCGGTGATTTCGGGCTGGGCCTGTCGGTCACCGCGCAGGTGGATCGCCGGACGACGACGGCCTGGATCGTCGACAGCATCATCGACCACCACACTGCGCGCGGTACGGCACATGTCACGGCGGCGCAGACCGGCGACGTGCGGTCGCTGATCGTGGCGGGGCAGCGGTCTTCGGACATGGCGGCCAACGTTCCGGTCGGGGTAATCGCGAACAGCTGGACCACCACCGCCAAGGTCGAGGAATCCCGGCTTCTGGAATTCGACAGTGTCGACATCACGGCGCGCGAGGCCGCAACGGTCGACAACCGTCAGGACGCCAAGACCTATGCCGACAGCGCGGGCACCTTCGGCAATGCGATCACGCGGCACGCGTCGTCGGTGCTGGCCCTGGTCGAAGGCGGAGAGATCCGCGCCGCCGGGTCCTCTGCCAGTGCCACCAGCGAAACGCTGCACCACGTCATCGCCCTGCGCGACGGCGAGGCCGAGGATACCGCCGCGACGCTCTTCGCCCTGCTGGACGCGGTTGGCGAAACGCGGGCCCAGGTGACCGATGCCACCGTGCGCGGCGGGCTTGGGCTGACCGCCACGGATGCCACGCAGCGCGACCTGCTGGTCAACGGCAATGCGATCAACGAGGGCACGGGCGTGTCGGGCGGTGTGTCGCTGGACCTCTACAAGCGGGACGTGATTGCCCGGGCGCTGCGGTCGTCGCTTGGCGGCGCGGGTGACACGGCCGTCCGCGCGCTGTCGGCGACCAAGGCGTCGAACGTGGTCATCGGGCGCAACGGCGGGTCGTCGGACAATGCCTTCCAGGCGAATGTCAGCTGGATCACCGATGCCCGCGACGTGGTAGCCGAACTGGTCGCAAGCCAGTTTGACGGCAGCGGAAACCTGGCGTTGACGGCCACGCGCGACGATCAGTTCTTCGCGGCGCAGGGCAGTGACAACCGGGCATCGTCGAGCGTGGGTCTGGGTGCGGGGATCTTCAAGTTCCACGGCACCACGGCCGCACGGATCACCGGGGTTTCGGCGATTTCGACCGGCGGCGACCTGGCGCTGACGGCGCGGAATTCGACCAAGGTCCTGACCGTGGGCATCGGCGTCACCGTCGGCGGCAGCTTTGGCGGCGTCGGCAGCTTTGCCTATGTCGATTACGGCCAGCGCCCCGACGACCTGCCGCAGATCGACGGTGACGAGCGCGGCCTGCTGCTGCGCGACGCGATCGAGACGGGCTATGGCACGGTGCGCGACTGGGTGGACGACACGACCGGGATCGGCCTGCCGCAGCTGGATCTGACCCGCGAGACGTCGATCGTGGCGCGTCTGGCCGTCACGGCGGACGAGCTGACCATCGGTGGCGACCTGAGCCTGACCGCACTGGATGCGCGCAAGGCCGATGCGGTGACGGGTGCGATGTCGCTTGGGCTCGATATCGGGTTCGTATCGGGGATCATCGACAAGTGGACGATTTCCCGGAACGAGGAGACCGGCAAATTCAAGATCGTCAAACGCGACATCCTGCCCAAGGCCGACGAGGCCGCCGGTGATGACGCGGAGAGCGAGAATGAAGTCGATGCGCCCGATGACAGTGCCGGGGGCGATGCCTTTGACGGTGCGGGTGACAGCGCGGATGGCGACAGCGGTGACGGGGACGGCGAAGGCGACAGCAGCTATTCCATCGGCGTCGGCCTGAGCTGGGTGCGCGTCGGCGGCATGGTCGAGGCCGACCTTGACCTGAGCCGCACGCAGTCGATCGGCGTATCCGGCGCGACGCAGCTGTCGGCAGGGTCGACCACGGCGACGATGACCGGATCGGCCGGGGCGGCCTTCCTTGGCAACGCCGTGGGCGCAGGCGGGGCCGTGTCGCGGCAGGCCCAGTGGGTACGGTCGCGTATCCATGGCGGCGGTACGTTGCGGACCGGATCGCTGTCGATGGACAGCCTGTCGGACAACCGGATGTGGGCCATCGGCGGCGCGCTGGCGATCGGCGAAGACGTGGCCCTTGGCGCGACCATCGGGCTGAGCGAACTGCATGCCCGCACCTCGACCCTGATCGAAGACGGTGCCGTCATCGCGGCGGGCGGGGCGGCCAGCCTGTCGTCGCGCGATGACACCCGCGCGCTGTCGGTGTCGATCTCGGCCGGGGGGTCCACCGGCAGCACGGCGGTGGCGGCGGCGAACGGGCTGATGTTCAGCCGTGCAGCAGTGGAAACGCGCCTGCGCGGGAATTCATCGCTTGAGGCCGGCGGTCGGGCGACCCTGCTGGCCACCCGAAGCCAGGAACTCGCGGGCCTCGCCTACACCGTGTCGGTGGCGGATACGGTTGCGGTCAGCGGCGGGCTTGCGCTGGCCTGGGATCGCGGGATCACGACCGCGCAGGTCGAGGACGCGGCCCTGAGCGCCGGGTCCGACGCGCAGGTCGCCGCGCGCAACACCACCAAGGTGGTCACCAGCGCGGTTGGCGGATCGATCGGCATGACGGTCGGGGTGGTCGGCTCGGCGGCGATGACCCTCAAGGAAGACACAGTGCTGGCGGAAATCGCCGACAGCACCGTCACGGCGGAGGACACCGTCGTCGTCGAGGCGCTGAACGGCGGTCGTCTGGATACCGTGGGCGGCGGCAACGAAAGCTTCTTCGGGAACTTCGATCAGGTCGGCGGCGGGCTGACCTATGGTGGATCGGCCGGTATCGGGGTGTCGATCGGGGCGATCCGGTCGCGGTCGACCGTGGTGGCGATCATCCGGGGCAACAGCACCGTGGCGGGTCATGGCAACGGCAACGGGTTCAACACCGTGGGCCGCAACAACGCCGTGGATGACGAATATCCCGACCACTACCTGACGCGGCGGACCGAGAACCGCAAAGGCGTGGCCGTGGTTGCGGACAATGCGACCGAATTCAACACCGTCGCCTTCGTCGGCGGCCTGTCGAGCGGCTTTGGCATGGGGCTGCAGCTGCCCTTCATGCTGGTGCAGGACACCGTGACGGCCAAGATCGCCGCAGAGGGGCCGCGGACGCCCGAGGTTTCCAGCACCAACGCCGATGTCGAGGTCTTTGCCGGCAACGCCACCGCGCTGCGCACCGTGAACCTTGCGCTTGGCGGCGGTCTGACCGCCGGTGTCGGTGCCCTGCACGAACTGATGCTGATCGAGAAGACGACCGAGGCCTTCATCGACCGTGCAGAGGTCACCGCCGGGCGCGATATCACTGTCGAGGCCGTGACGCCCGAATCCATCGTGACCGCCAGCGGTGCGCTTGGGGCGGGGATCTACGCGGGCATCGCGGGGGTCTGGCAGCTGGGTATCACCCGGTCGACCACCGATGCCTGGATCCGCGACAGCGACCTGAGTGCGGACCGCGACATCGCCATTCGCGCGCGGGCACCGCGCAAGATGCAGCAGAACGCCGGATCGGCCGGCATCGGTCTGGTCGGGGTCGGGTCCACGCTCGTGATCCTCAACAGCCGGGACGAGGTCCGGGCCGGAACGCTGGACGGTACCAGCACGGCGGATGCCGTGGTGCTGGATGCCGGCCGCACCGTCGACGTGCTGGCCGAGGCCGAGATGCTGCCGTTCGAAGACCGTCCGAACCGTGTCCAGGCGCCTTCGGGCAATGGGCTGGTTCCCGTCAACCAGGCGATCGTCGGATCGGGTGGCGGACTGGTGGGCGTCGCGGGTGCGGGGCTTTACACCGCGTCGCGGCAGAAGGTCATCGCCCGCCTTGGCGCCTTCACCCGGGTCGACAGCCGCAACACCGTCGATCTGAACGTGAAGGCCCGCCAGAGCTATGGGCAGGACGTTTTCGTCATGACCCAGAGCGGCGGGTTCGCGGCCGTGGGCGCGGCGGCGGCGATCACCTCCATGCGGAACGAGGTGAAGGCCGAGATCGCCGATCAGGCGCAGATCGACATCACCGGCGCGCTGACCGTCGACGCCTATGGCGACCGCAGCTTCAAGGGGGCCGTGGTTTCGGGTGGTGGCGGCGCCTTCAGCTTCCAGGGGTCGGGGATCCTGCTGACCTATGGCAAGCCGATCCGTGTCACCGACGATGCCGAGAACATCGAAGATGCGCAGTCAGCCATCGATGATGCGGATGCGGCACTGGCCGACAACCCCTTCGAGAGCAGCAATGATCCGGCCACGGCCGAGGACGAGCCCAGCTATTCCGTCGGCCTGGGCGACAGCCTGATCGACGCGCTGCTGGGTGAGGTCGTGAGCGAACAGCAGGCGCTGAGCCTCGACGACGAATTCAACGGCCCGGGCGATGACGTGATCCAGGCCCGCATCGGCGACAATGTCACCATCCGCGCCAACAGCGCCGCAGTCACTGCAGACGAAGGCGGCACGCTCGAGTTGCTGGCGGGCGGCGTGTCGGGCGGTGCGATTTCGGCGACCCACGGTGTCGCGCTGGTGCGGCGCGGGACCAAGATCGAAACGCTGATCGGCAGCCGCAGCGTGCTGCAGACCCAGGGGGATCTCTCGGTCGGAGCGACCGCCACCGTGGACGACGGCAATCCCGAAGCCATCGCCGGGTCGGGCGGGCTGATCGCCAGCGGCGCGGGCGTCGCCGATATCCGGATCGGTCGGCAACTGGCCGTGACCGTCGCGCCCAACGTCACATTGCGGGCGGGCGGTGCGCTGTCGGTCTTTGCCGAGGAAAATTCCGCAACCCGGGCCAAGGTCACAGCCGTGGCCGTCGCCGGGATCGGTGCGGGGGTGGCGGTGTCGAACGCCTTCCGCGACTCCTCGATCGGGGTCACGCTGCAGGGCGCCTCGTCCCTGTCGGGTGACACGGTCGAGGTCGCGGCCCGCCGTTACGGAGAGGTCAAATCCGACGTCGATCTGCTGGCCGCCGGGGCCATCGCCATCGGCGCGACCAACGCGGTCGCGCGCGACCGGTCGAACGTGCAGGTGTCGCTTGGCGCGGCCGTGCTGTCGGGCGACGTCAGCGTGACGGCGATCAATGCGGGCAACGTCATGGCCGATGCCAAGGGCAACGTCGGTGGCGGTGGCACGACGGGGGTGAACAACGCCCGGGCCAACCGTGAAAGCAATACGCTGATCACCTCGACCGCGCTGCAGCTGGCGGGGGCGGGGTTCACGCTGCTCAATACCGACAATGATCCTGATGGCGACCGGTCGCGGGTCGTGGCCTCGACCCGGTCGACGACCGTAGCGGCCGGGGCTTTTGGTGGGGCCAATGCGGACGCGCTGAACGACAGTTCGGTGCGCACGTTCCTCAACCTGGGCGAGGTCGCGCTGACCGGTGATTTCGTCGCCGAGACACGCAACGCCAGCGATCTGGAATACCTGTCCAAGGGCAAGTTCTTCGGCGGAGTCGGCATCGGCGGCAATATCGCGCGGGCCGATGACACCTCAGAGGCGTTGATGGACATCCGCCTGACAAGCACTGCGGTGGTCGGTGGCCGGTTCGAGGCCGTGGCGGGCGGCGATGCCTACCTGTTCGGCAACGCGGTGGCGGGCAAGGGCGGTATCGTCACGGCCTTCGGGTCGCTGCTGCGGCTGAACATCGACACGGTCACCCGGCTTGACCTTAGCGGGGCCGGTATCGAGGCCGAGGAAATCATCCTGCGCACCGACCGCAACGTCGATTTCGAAAGCAACTCGGACAGCCTTGCCGTGTCGCTCGCGGATTTCGGCGCGACCAGCCAGCGGAACCTCGTGACCTCCGACAGCCTGCTTGAGGTCGGGTCGAACCTGATCGCCAAGCGGGTGACGATTTCGTCCGATACCTCGGTCTTCAAGCGGGCGATCGACTTCAACGGCACGACGGGCACCTACGGGGCGATCGGGGTGTCGGCCCTGTCGTCGCGCACCGGCGTGACCAACACGGCGCTGATCGACCTTGGGCCGGGGGTCACCATCACGCAGGTGCCGACCAGCGATGATCCGACGCAGGACCAGGGCTTCGTCACGATCGCCATGGGCAACAGCTATGACCTGACCGACCGCCTGACCGGTGACATGGGCGGGCTGGTGGCCCTGCCCAAGCTGGTCAGCGAACTGGTCGTCGGCGACCTGTCCGATGCGGCCACCCGGTCGACCGGGCGGATCGCGCTGGACGGTGTGACCATCGCGGCCAACGGCGATGTGACGGTGTCGAACCGGTCCGACGCGTTGATGGTGTCGGAAGGGTATATCCGCACCTATGGCGCGGCCGGGCATGGGCAGGTCGACGCCACGACGACCTTCCGCCACGCAAACGAAATCGACCTTGCGTCGGGCCAGATCGTGTCGCGGCGCGGGTCCATCGCGGTGCTGTCGGGTGAAAGCCTGAACGGCGTCCAGACGGTTCAACAGCACGCCGAGGCGCGGGTTCACAATCGGACGGCGATCCCGCTGGCCTCGGACCCGGTCGCGCTGGCGCAGACGGACCAGACCAATGCGATCCGCGTGCGCAACGGCATGCTGCTGAAGGCAGCGGGCGACGTGGCGCTGCGGGCCGGAGACGGCCTGACCGATGCCTATGCCTACAGCTATGCCATCGACGCCTATTCCGAGGCGGCCGAGGCCGTGGCGAACTTCTTTGGCGATCTGATCGGGGCCGACGACGTTTCGCTGGCCCGCGAAGGCGGCGAGGTCATCGAGACCGGGTCAGCCGGCGTCCAGGTCGACGGCAGCATCACGGCCGGCGCCTTTGCCTCGCAACGCCTGGTGATCGACTATGCGCCCGGCATCGGGGACGGAGAAGTGGCGGATGAGGACGATCTGCTTCTAGATATCGACGGCGATATCGAGGTCACCTTCGATTTCGACCGCAACATCGGTCAGCGCCTTCAGTCCTATATCGCCGAGCTGACCGCGTTGCGGAACGCCTATGCCGCCGGATCGGACACCTACGACACGCTGGATACCCAGATCGCGGCGCTGAACGCGCGGTTGGCCTACCTGCAGTCGACCAACGGGTTGGTTGAAACCGACTTTGCCGTTTTGAACAACGTCTACGCCCGGGGCGGCAACATCGACATCACCGGCGATTACCTGGTCGGCACGGGCAACCTGCGCGCCGTGGGCGATGCGCTGATCGAGGTGATCAACAACACGGGCCTCAGCCTTGACGTGCACGACATGGAGATCCCCTTCGTCACGGCGGGCGAGATCCTGTACAACAACGCCTCGGTCTTCACGAATGCGGACCTGATCGCCCGGGGCGCATCGCGCAATCCGCTGGCCGGGGGGGCAACGCAGCCGACCTTCGCCCAGATCGCGGCCAGCCCGACCGACATCACCCCGCCGCAGATCAACCTGCGCAACAACCATGCCGTGTCGAGCGGTCCGACCGCCGATCTTTATGTCCGGGGCGACGTCGACAACCTGATGGGCGATGTCACCCTGCGCACCGAAGAGGGGTCGGTCTATGTCTTCGGCGGCAACATCAACGCGCATTCGATCAACATCGACTCGGGCGGTGACTTCTTCCTCGCGCCGTCCGATCCGCTGACGCACCTGCCGCAGAACCCGGTCAATGCCTATTCGGACCTGTTCGACAGCTACGAGTCCTATCAGAACCTGATCTACAACCTGATGCGGCGCAATCCGGACATGACCGAGCAGGAGGCGCGCAATGCCCTTCTCTTTGCCAATATCATTCCGCAGTACGAAGCCTATGACCTGGCCGAGCCGGGTGGATCGGTCACGGCAGTCGGGTCGATCTTCATCTATGCGGAAACGCTGAACATCGACGGGCTGATCAAGTCGGGCATCACCGACTGGACCGTGAACATCGACGCCTCGATCGACACGGTGCTGGACAACGCGGGCCCCGGCCTGACCGAACTGTACCGTCCGCTGCGTGGCACGGCGGTCGGCAGTGACGACGACACCAACGTCGATGTCGTGGCCAACCACCCCGTCCATGGGCTGGACGGCGAAGGGCATATCACCGGCAACGTGTCGGTGGATTACAACGCCGCGACCGACCGGCTTGAGTTGCGCGGCGTCGAGACCCGCGGTGGCTATATCGAGATCTCGGGCAAGATCGCCTCGACCGGGAACGGCCGGATCGAAGCGGCGCATGGCTATGGCCGCCTTACGGTCACAAGCACGTCGGCGCGGGATCTGGAATTTGCCAAGATCGACCTCGGGCCCGAAGGCGGTGTCGAAGGGGTCGTGCGGATCATCGACCGGTTCAAGGAACAGACCCACCCGATCACGGGGGCTTTCGGCGGCTACACGGTCACCACCTTCAAGATCGGTCAGGATGGCCAGTTGCAGAAGACCCTCGGCTCGACCGGTAGCGGGCTGGTCCTTTCGGATCCGAACGCCGATCCGTCGGTCTACAACCCGATGGATGACCTGGCCTGGTTCTACACCTATGCAACCGACACCAACGTCACCCGCACCCGGACCATCCGCGAAGTGCAGCGCCGCCTGACCAACCAGGACAATGCCATCGTGACCGAGGTCTACAGCGTCGGGGCCATCAGCGACGACGACATCACGACCGTCTTCCTCGAGGACAAGCCCGAGGTCGGCTATGTCCAGCTGGCGAACCAGAACGTCGATCTGACGGCGAACCAGTACAAGTTCTCGTCCGATCGCGACATCCTTGACTATGTCTACACGCCCGTCGGGGATCAGGATCCCGAGTGGGATCACAACGGCGCTCTCTGGTGGGTGACCCACGCAGAGCGTGAGCGCGAATACCGCGCGATCGAGACCTTTGTCGAACGCCGGACCTACACGCACCGCCTGCGCGCCGATTACCCGGTCGAAATCGCGATCTCGGGCCGTCCGTCGGCGCGGGTGACGGTGGATACCCCCGCTTCGGTGCTGTTCGGCGAAGCCGTGCGCGTCGGCACCGGATCGGTGCAGGTGCATGCGGGCGGTGACGTGCTGACGCTTGGCCCCGACGTGACACTGACGGCGGGCAGCCTGGGCATCACGGCCGGCGGATCCGTCGGCGGCGCCTCTCCGTCCTCGTTCCAGCCGCGCAATTATCGCATCACCGGCCCCGTCGCGGCGCGCGACATCTTTGGCCGCGTCACCGGCGCCGATCTGGAACCCGGCCAGACAGTCTATCGGAACGAACTGATCGGCGCGGCGACGCCCGCCATCGGCGATACCGTGGCGCTGCTGTCGGGGGATGACGTCAGTGTCTCGGTCACCGCGCAGGGCGACATTCGCCTGCGCAACGGCACCGGCAACCTGCGGATCAACAACGTGACCGCCGCAGCGCAGGGCGATGTCCAGCTTGAGGCGCAGGGGTCGATCATCCCGAACAGCCTGGCCATCGCGACCCTCGGGACCATCGACGGGGGCCGCGTTGACCTGCTGGCCGAAACCGGCGTCATCGGGTTTGACCCGGTCAGCCGCAACCCGCTGGCCCAGCTGGACATCACCGCGACAGATGAGCTTCGCGCCGAGGCATACGGCGATATCGACCTGGTCAGCACCTCGGGTCAGATGAACGTCGAAAGCATCGTGTCGACGACGGGCGACGTGACCCTGACGACCGAAGCGCTGTCGATCCACGACGAAGACCGCCGCGAAACCGCCGACCGCCGCGCGCAGGCCGCGCTTCTGGCGGCGCTGTGGGAAGAACTGCAGCTGATCGACGACGCCAGCCTGACAGACGTGACCAAGGCAGAACTGAACGCCGCCGTGGCCGCGGTGGAAGCAGATTTCGACGCTGGCTACTTTGCCTTCTGGGAAAACCTTGTCGTGCGGAACGAGTTCGGCAAGGTCGTGGAGGTCAAGGATTATGACCCCGCCATCGTGCTGAGCCTGTCGCGCCTGGAAGAACGGGAACTGCGGGCCAAGGGGGCGGACGACGCCAAGATCCAGTCCATCGTCGATGACCGCACCGCCGCCTTCCACAGCGATGCGGCCCGTTTCGCGGGTCTGGGCTATGACCGCGATTATGCACATACCCTGTCCGACGCCGCCCGGACCCAGATCCAGACCGCGATGGCGCTGGACAAGGCGTCGACCAACCCGATCGTCCAACGCGAAACAGACCTGCGGACGCAGCAGTATTTCGACTGGTGGGCGATGCTGGCCGTCACCGAGAACGGCGACACCAGCCACAAGGATTACAACAAGGATACCAACCCCTTCGCCTATACCGAGGCGCAGGTCGACGCGATGATCGCCAACGGCATGACCGAAAACGCCATCGCCGCGCAGGAAGAGGCCCGCAACCGCTGGTTCCACGACAACGCCGCACGGTACACGGATGCCGAGTTCGACGCCGACTACACCTATGCCATGACGCTGGACGATATCGAGGCGCTAAAGAAGTCGGCCTATTTCACGACGACCGAACTGGAAGCCGCATTCCGCGCCGACCTGATCCTGCCGGTCACCGACACGCAGCTGAACATCGAAGAGCCGAACATCGTCGGCCACAACATCACCCTGAACTCCGCCCGCGACATCGGAGAGGCGGTGGCTCCGCTGGTGAAGATGGCAGGCAGCAAGCTGACGACGCAGGAACGGCTCTGGCTCTTCTCGGCCTCGAAGGCGGATGTGCATCTGCAGGACGACCGGGTCGTGATCGAACGCAACGATGACCTTGATATCGAGGCCACCGGGCAGGTGATCGCGCGGGCCGTCAACAACGTCTACCTGGGCAGCGAAACCGATGTGACGCTGACCGAATTGTCCGCCGGACTGGACGCGACGCTGAAAAGCTCGGGTGCGATCCTTGGTGTGACCGGCGCGGCGGGTGTCAGCGGCCGGGACATCAACCTCGAAGCCGCGGGTGGCGGCATCGGGTCGGCGCAGACCGCGCTTCAGGTCGAAGTGGCGCAGGGCGGGACGCTGGCGGCCCGGGCCCTTGGCGACATCTACCTCGGCGCCGGGAAAAACGACATCGCGATTGCCGAAATCTATACGCCGGGCCACCTGTCCATCGACGCCGCCAACAGTCACATCGGGGACGCCGACGGTCGCGACAATGACGAGATCCTGGCCGGTTCGGTCGATCTGCGCGCCTCCGGCATCGGCGGTCAGTCCGGCGCGACCTTCGACATCCGCCTGACCCAGGCTGGCGGGACCGTCAATGCGCTTGCCAGCGGTCCGGTCGCGCTTGGCCTGACCGGCACCGATATCAAAGTCGGGCGCATCGCCTCGACCGGATCGATCACCCATCTGACCACCCATGGCAGCGGTCTGACGCTGGTCGAAACCCTCGGGCTGGATGACGGCCTGACCAAGACGCATCTTCAGGGCCGGGCCGGCCTGACGCTGGACATCGCGGGCGGGATCACCGGCGGGTCGGACTGGCTGTCCTTCGACACCGACGCGACGGCCGACATCACCGCACAGGGGCGCATCGGCACGGACGTCGAAAGCCTACGGATCGACGCGGCCGACCTCAGGTTGACCGCGCAGGACGCAACGGTGCTGCACAGCTATCTTGAGGCCGACCGCGACATGCGCCTGTCCCGGCTGAAGACCGGCGGGATGGTGCACGTGCTGGGGCGCGACCACCTGAGCCTCGATGCCTCCGTCGTCGATGTCTCGGACCTGTCGCTGACCACCCGCAACAGCGGGCGTCCGGCGGATATCCGGATCCTGACCAGTGCCGGGTTCGGCGCGGGTGTCGGCGTGACGCTAGACGCCGCACGCGACATCCTGGCCGGGGACGACGCCGTCCTGACATTTGCCGGAACGGCCAGCCTGACGGCAGGCTCTTCCGAGGCCGGATCCATCAAGGGCCTGAACGGCAGCGCGGTCCGCTTCATCGGCGTCAATGGCGCGGACCTGAGCTTTGCGGCCAGCCAGGATCTGCAGATCGACAGCATCATCGCGGACGGCACCATCGCCCTGCGGGCCGGCAAGTCCATCGGTTCGGCCGACACCCCGGTTCAGGTCAAGGCCGGGACCCTGTCGGTGACCGCGGACGGCGGCACCGGACATATCCGCGCGCTGGGCGAGCAGATCGTTCTTGGCGACCTCGGCGGTAGCGGCGAGGTACTGGATATCCTGGCGGACGGCGATGTCATCCTGTCGGGTCCGATCAGCCGCCGTGGCGGGGCGCTGACCGTGGTCAGCACGATTTCGGGTGACATCAACACGAACGCCGCGATCGAGATCGCGGAGGGCGGGCACGTCACCCTCACTTCCTTCGCCGGCGGGATTGGCATGGACGGTCCGCTGCAGCTCAAGACGCAGGCGTCCAGCCGGATCGACATGGCCGCGCGGAGTGATATCGCGGTCGCCGCTGACGGCGATCTGACCTTCGGCTACCTTGTCTCGGACACGGGATCGGTTGCGGTGACGGCCACCGGTGCGCTCGACATCGCCCTGCTGGGCACCCCTGTTGACGTCGATATCGACGCGGGTAGTGAAAACGTCGGCGAATGGGGCCGGGATGCTCCCCTCGACACCCATCCGACGCTTGGCAAGGACCTGCAGAGCCGCGCGCTCTATCCGACCTTCAACGTGGCAGCCTATGACGGCAGCACGGGCGGCGGCTCCGGCGGAGACGCCGGGTCCGACGGTGGAGACAACTCCGGCGGGGACGGCGGGTCCGACGGCGGAGACAACTCCGGCGGGGACGGTGGGTCTGACGGCGGAGACAACTCCGGCGGTGATGGTGGGTCCGACGGTGGAGATAACTCTGGTGGAAACGGCGGGTCCGATGGCGGTGACAACTCCGGCGGGGACGGCGGGTCCGACGGTGGTGACAACTCCGGCGGGGACGGTGGGTCCGATGGCGGTGATAACTCCGGCGGGGATGGTGGCTCTGACGGCGGAGATAACTCCGGCGGGGACGGCGGGTCTGACGGCGGTGATAACTCCGGTGGCGACGGCGGGTCTGATGGTGGAGACAACTCCGGCGGGGATGGTGGCTCTGACGGTGGTGACAACTCCGGCGGGGACGGTGGGTCCGATGGCGGTGATAACTCCGGCGGGGATGGTGGCTCTGACGGCGGAGATAACTCCGGCGGGGACGGTGGGTCTGACGGCGGAGACCACTCCGGCGGGGATGGTGGCTCTGACGGCGGCGATAACTCTGGCGGCGACGGCGGGTCTGACGGCGGTGACAACTCCGGTGGCGACGGTGGTTCCGATGGCGGTGATAACTCCGGCGGGGACGGTGGGTCTGACGGTGGCGATAACTCTGGTGGCGACGGCGGATCCGATGGCGGCGATAACTCCGGCGGGGACGGTGGGTCTGACGGTGGAGACAATTCCGGTGGGGACGGCGGGTCTGACGGTGGAGACAACTCCGGCGGGGACGGCGGGTCTGACGGTGGTGACAACTCCGGCGGGGACGGCGGGTCTGATGGTGGCGATAACTCCGGCGGGGATGGTGGCTCTGACGGTGGTGACAACTCCGGCGGGGACGGTGGGTCTGACGGTGGAGACAATTCCGTCGGGGACAACGGGTCTGGCGCGGGCAACACCGGTGGATCGGTCGGCGGTGACAACTCTGGTGGAAATGGTGTCGTGGCCAAACTGCCGGTGGCGCAGGGCATCACGCGGCAAGGGTTCAGCAACCCGTTCGCGCCGAAGGGGCTGAGCCCGCGTGGGGTGCTCTCGCGTCCGGGTGCGACTCCGGCTCCGGTCCGTGGCGCGACGGAGGAGGATGCAGGCATCGATCCTGCGGCGGATCCGGCCAGCGTGATCAATGATCAGGCAGATGACAGCGACGAGGACGACGAAGAGAAGGATGAAGAGGGCGAGCGCAGTGACGGACAGGACGACGCGACGTGAGATCCGGTCACGCCTTTGGTCGCAACGCATGTGGCGGAATTGCCGCATCTCGTGCGTCAATCCCGGAAGGGGCTGCAAACGTTCAAGAAAACGACCCGTGGTTTGCTAGGTCTGGGGTGAAGACAGGTATCGGACGACCCCGCCACATGACACGTTCAGTGCAACTATCCGCGTGCCTCGCGGCCCTGATCGCCCTGGGTGCGGCCCCGGCCCTGGCGCAGGGGGTCACGCTTGACCCCGGCAGCGCGGTCGACGCGCAGCCCGAGGGCGCAACCGCCGCGCCGTCCGATGCGGGTCAGGCCGCGGCTGCCGCCGAAGCGGCCGCACAGGCGCGGGATAGGACCCCGACTGCGCAACCCGCCCGGCAGGCCGTGGCGCGCGGATACGTGGTGCGGGACGTCGTGCTTGCCAATGGCTCGGCCTACCTGTCACCTGACGATCTGGCGCGGGTCGAGGCCGGGCTGATCGGGCGGCGCTATTCCCTTCAGGGGTTGGCCGCGATCCCGCAGGCCTTCAACCAACTTTATGCCGAGCGGGGGATATCCACGGCGCAGGCCGTGCTGCGCCGGGTGGATGGCGGCCGGGCCACGGTCGAGCTGCTGGAGGCGCGGGTCGGCCAGATCGGTGCCTCGCCCGGTCTTCTGTCGGATGACTACATCCGCTTCCGTATGGCGGCCGCGCCGGGTGATCTGGCGGACAACCGGGTTCTGGAAGCGCAGGTCCAGCGGATGAGCCTGACCGACAGCCTGCCCCTGCAGCTGGGGTTCGCGCCCGGGGCCAGCTATGGCACCACCGACATCACGGTCCTGCAGCCGGATCAGCCACGTCACACGACGGTCGTGACGCTGGACAACTATGGTTCGGTCTCGTCGGGGCGGCCGCAGCTGAGCCTGGCGCATACGGTGCGGTCCCTGACCGGCTGGAACGACCCGCTGTCGCTGACGCTGCAACTGCGCGAAGGATCGAAGGCCGGGACCATCGGCTATGCCCGCACGATCACGCCGGGCGGCGGGCTGCTGGGCTTCAGCTTCAGCCACACGGTGACTGAAGACGTCACCGGCGCCCCGCTGACCGGCCAGCAGACGACGGCGGATATGACCTATACCCAGCCGCTGATCGTGGAGCCGGCGCGCCGCCTGTCGCTGACCTTCGGGCTGTCGGGCTATGAGGAAATCGCGCGGCTGGCTGGCGTGCAGACCCTGGGCCATCGCGGCACCGAGGTATCGATCGGCGCGTCCTACTACCGCGCGGGCGAGGGCTGGAGCCTGACCCTGTCGCCAAGGTTTCTGGCGGGCCGGTACGACGATGCGGTGACCCCGGCGTCGAACATCGGATATTCGGCGGTTCAGTCGACGATCTTCGCCTCTGTCGCGATCGGTGAAGACCTTGTCGCGTCGGTCACGGCCTCGGGGCAGAAACGGCTGAGCGGGGTGATGCCGTCACAGCGCAAGTTCACCGTGACCAGCCCGTCGGCGGTGCGCGGCTATCCCACCAGCCTGAGTTCGGGCGACAGCGGCTATTACCTGCGCACGCAGATCGAGACGCTGACCCCCTTTGACCTTGGGCAGGGGATCAGGCTTCGGCCCTTTGCCTTCTTCGATGCCGGGCAGGCCTATGACCGCAATGATGTCGGTCTGGGCATGGCCGCCAGCGTCGGCCTTGGTGTCAGCTTCGTCGCCGAGCAGACCGTGTTCGGCGACATCTACGTCGCGAAGCCGTTGAAGACCGGGATCACCGGCTGGGCCAATCCCAGCCGCGATCTGGTGATCGGCGCTTCGCTTTCCATGACCTTTTGACCCAGAACGGAGAATTTCCCGTGTCCCACCTTCGAACCCTTGGCCTTTCCCTTGCACTGGCGCTTGGCGCCACCGTCCTGCCGGCGCAGGAAGCCGACACGACCGCCGCGACCCAGGAGACAGCGGTCGCAACCCCGGCACCGGTGCGCAACGGCGCGCGTTATGGCGCCTGGACCGTCACTTGCGAGGCGCTTGGCGTCAACGAAACCGCCTGCGTGCTGAGCCAGACGCTGGTGCGTAGCGCGGACAACCAGTTTCTTGCCGAAATCCTGGCCTTCTGGTCGGGCGACGGCAGCACCAGCTACATGGCCGCGCGGGTGCCGAACGGCGTGTTCTTCCCGTCGGGTTTTGCCTTCAAGCCCGAGGACAGCGAAGAGCGGCAGAGCTTTGTCTGGCAAAGCTGTTCGCGCGAACTGTGCGAAGGTCTGCTGCCGGTGGACATGGAGGCGCTTGGCGCGCTGGAAGACGGGGCCGAGGTCTTTGCCGGGTACCGCCCACGCCTTGGGGCCGAACCGCTGGTCTTTCGCCTGAACTTCGACGGCGTGACCGAGGGGATGACCGCGCTGAAGGCCGGTCTGTCGAACTGACATGGTCCTGGGGTGGCTGAGTGTGGCCACCCCCGACGGATCATCGCGGCACCGGGCGGGCGTGGTTCGGGCGCAAGGGCCCGGTGACGTCGCGCCCCTGGGTCCGATCCGGGCCGTGCGCTGTGGCAGTGTTTTGCTGCACATATTTCACACGTTGTGAAATTTTCAGGTAAGGTCCGCATCGCCACCCATGAGGGTTGCGATGGTGAGGCTTGTGCAAGTCCTTGGGAAAAAGTTCTAAAGTGAAGTCGGGGTGGAAGCAGGACCCCGAGAGGGTCAAGCGCGATATCCTGACGGCCGCCATGGCAGAGTTCGCCAAGAGCGGGCTGGAGGGCGCAAAGATCGACGACATATCGGCGCGGACCGACACGTCGAAGCGGATGATCTATTACTACTTCACCGACAAGGAAGGGCTGTATGTCCGCGCGCTGGAGGCCGCCTATGCCAAGGTGCGCGCGCTGGAGGAAAAGCTGGATCTTGCCGACCTGTCGCCGGTCGAGGCACTGGAAAAACTGGTGGCCTTCACCTTCGACCATCACCGCAAAAACGCGGACTTCATCCGCATGGTGATGATCGAGAACGTGCACCACGCGCGGTATCTCAGGGCCTCGGACGTCGTCCGGGACGTGAACCGAGAGGCCATCACCCGGCTCGAGGCGCTGATCGCGCGGGGGCAGGCCTCGGGTGTGTTTCGCGATGACATCGACGCCACCGAACTGCATTGGCAGATCTCGGCCCTGTCGGTGTTCAACGTGTCCAACAAGGCCACGTTTTCCGCGCTGTTCGGCAAGACGATCTATTCGAAGGACGGGCAGGCGCGGTTGCGTGACCGCGCGGTGGCGATGGTTCTGGGCGATGTGCTGAAAACGCCGCGCTGATGGGCGGCAAGGCCGGGGTGCGACGTCCCCGCAGACGCCCCTTGCACCCGCCCGGCGTCGGGGGGAAGGTGGCCGACATGACGGGGAACAGCATGTTGGGATACATCCATAGCGCGGATCGCGGCGTGCCGAACGCGGTGCTGGCCGATCTGGCGGCGCGGTTGCAGGCGCGGGGGCTGCGTGTTGTGGGCCTTGTGCAGGTGCGCGCGCCCGAGGACGGGGCGCATCCCTGCGACATGGATCTGCACTGCCTGCCTGACGGGCCGACCTTTCCCATTGCGCAGAAGTTGGGGCGCGGATCGCGCGGCTGCCGGATGGACCTGGATGCGCTGGAAGGCGGTGTTGCCTATGTGACCGACCAGGTGCGGGGAGGGGCGGATATCTTCATCCTCAACAAGTTCGGCGCGCAAGAGGCGCAGGGCCGGGGCTTTGCCGAAACCATCGCGCTGGCGCTGGACCGTGGCGTGCCGGTGCTGACGGTGGTGAACCCGCTGAACCTCGATGCTTTCCGCGCCTTTGCCGGCGGGGTCGAGACCGAGGTCGAGGCCGAGGTGACAGCGATCGAGGCCTGGCTGGATCAGGCGGCCAGGTAGGCGTCGTAAAGGTCCATCAGCCGCGTTGTCATCGCCCCGGGCAAGCCCTGCCCGACCGGGCGGCCGTCGATCATCGACACGGGCGTGATGCCGCCGAGCGTGCCGGTGACAAAGGCTTCGTCGGCGGCATAGGTTTCGGCCAGGGTGAAATCGCCTTCGCGCACGGTAAAGCCGGCCTCGCGCCACAGGCGGATGACGGTCTTGCGGGTGATGCCGTTGAAGCAGCACGCGCCGGAAGAAGTCCAAAGCTCGTCCCCCCGGAAGACGAAGAAGTTGGTGGAATTGCACGAGGCGACGAACCCGCGGTCGTCCAGCATCAGCGCCTCGTCCGCGCCCATGTTGATCGCCTGGATCAACGCCTGGATGAAGTTCAGCCGGGAATGGGAGTTCAGCCGCAGGTCAAACACATCCGGGGTCGAACAGCGGATGGTCGAGGTCATCAGCTTCAGCCCGCGCGCCTTCAGCTCGGGGTTGGGCTGCTTGTATTCTGCCACGATCACCACGGTCGGCCCGCCGGTGATGAACCGGGGGTCCTGGTTGACCGTGGATTTCAGCCCGCGGGTGATCATCAGGCGGATGTGCACGCCGTCGGTCATGCCGTGATGGTCGAGCGTGCGGCGGATTTCGCGGATCAGCGTTTCGCGGTCCATGCCGATATCCAGCTGGATCGCATTGGCGCCCTCGTACAGGCGGTCCATGTGGTCATCCAGCGCTAGCAGCTTGCCGTTGATCAGGCGAAGCCCTTCCCACACACCGTCACCAAGGACAAACCCCGCGTCAAAGATCGACACCTTCGCCTCGTCACGTTTGCAGAACTGACCGTTGACGTAGATGTGCACGCGGTTGTTGCGCGGGTCGGCGACATAGCTTTGTGAAGAGGTGCTGGCGTCGGGGGTCATGGGCCTGTCCTTGATGGCGATGCAGCTAGTCGTAGCCGTCTCGGGGCCGGGGCGCAAAGCCGATGCCCTGCAGCCTACGAAAAACGCCGCCCCGAAGGGCGGCGTCAGTGTGTCGGATCAAGCCGGGATCACAGGTCGAAGCGGTCGGCGTTCATCACCTTGGTCCAGGCCGCCACAAAGTCCTTCACGAACTTCTCGGCGTTGTCGTCCTGGGCGTAGACCTCGCAGTAGGCGCGCAGGATCGAGTTCGATCCAAGCACCACGTCCACGCGCGAGGCGGTCCACTTCAGATCACCCGTCTTGCGATCGCGGATCTCGTAGGTGTCGCCCTCGGCCGGAACCCACTTGTACGCCATGTCCATCAGGTTGACGAAGAAGTCGGTGGTCAGCGCACCCTTGCGGTCGGTCAGCAGACCCAGATCGCCTTCGCCGTAGGTGGCGCCCATGGCGCGCATCCCGCCGATCAGCACGATCATCTCGGGTCCGGTCAGCCCCAGAAGCTGGGCACGGTCCAGCAGCAGCTCTTCCGCGCTGACCACGTAGTCCTTCTTCTGGAAGTTGCGGAACCCGTCGGCCAGCGGTTCAAGCACGTCGAAGCTGTCGGCGTCGGTCTGTTCCGCGGTGGCATCGCCGCGACCGGGGGCAAAGGGCACCTCGACCGCGAAACCGGCGGCCTTCACCGCCTGTTCGACACCCACGACACCGGCCAGCACGATGATGTCGGCCAGCGATGCCCCGACCTCGGATGCGATCGGCTCAAGCACCGACAGCACGCGGGCCAGTTTCTCGGGCTCGTTGGCGACCCAGTCCTTCTGCGGGGCCAGGCGGATGCGGGCACCGTTGGCGCCGCCGCGCATGTCCGACCCGCGATAGGTGCGGGCGCTGTCCCAGGCCACGGTGACCATGTCGTACTGGCTGAGGCCCGATGCCGCGATCTTGGCCTTGGCGGCCGCGACGTCATAGCCGGTCGATCCCGCCGGGATCGGATCCTGCCAGATCAGGTCCTCGGCCGGAACGTCGGGGCCGATGTAGTTGACCTTGGGGCCCATGTCGCGGTGCGTCAGCTTGAACCAGGCGCGGGCAAAGGTGTCGCGGAAGTAGGCCGGATCGGCGGCGAACTTTTCGCAGATGGCGCGGTAGGTCGGGTCCATCTTCATCGCCATGTCCGCGTCGGTCATGATCGGGTTGTGACGGATCGACGGGTTGCTGGCATCGACCGGCTTGTCCTCTTCGCGGATGTCGATCGGTTCCCACTGGTTGGCGCCTGCGGGGGATTTCCTGAGCTCCCACTCATAGCCGAAGAGCAGCTTGAGATAGCCGTCGTCGAACTTGGTCGGTTCGGTCGTCCAGGCGCCTTCAAGCCCCGAGGTCACGGCGTTTGCCGCCTTGCCATCCATCGCCGGGTTGTCCCAGCCGAAGCCCTGCAGGTGGAAATCGCCGCCCTCGGGATCGGGGCCAAGCGCGCCTGCATCGCCGTTGCCGTGGCATTTGCCGACGGTGTGGCCGCCGACGGTCAGGGCCGCGGTTTCCTCGTCGTTCATGGCCATGCGGGCAAAGGTTTCGCGGACCTGCGCGGCAGTCGCCAGCGGGTCGGAATTGCCGTTCACGCCTTCGGGGTTCACGTAGATCAGGCCCATCTGCACGGCGGCCAGCGGGTTTTCCATCGTGTCGGGCTTGCCGACGTCTTCGTACCGTTCATCTGACGGGGCCAGCCATTCGCGTTCGGCGCCCCAGTAGATGTCGATCTCGGGGCCCCAGATGTCAGCCCGGCCAAAGCCGAAGCCGAAGGTCTTCAGGCCCATGGATTCGTAGGCGATGTTGCCCGCGAGGATGAAGAGGTCGGCCCAGGAGATGGCGTTGCCGTACTTCTTCTTGATCGGCCACAGCAGACGCCGCGCCTTGTCGAGCGACGCGTTGTCGGGCCAGGAGTTCAGGGGGGCGAACCGCTGGTTGCCGGTGCCGCCGCCACCACGGCCATCGGCCAGACGGTAGGACCCGGCCGCGTGCCAGGCCATGCGGATCATCAACCCGCCATAGTGACCCCAGTCAGCCGGCCACCAGTCCTGGCTGTCGGTCATCAGCGCGTGCATGTCCTGCTTGAGCGCGTCGATGTCGAGCGACTTGAGCGCTTCGTGGTAGTCGAAGTCTTGGCCCATGGGGTCGGTCTTGGCGTCATGCTGGTGCAGGATGTCGAGGTTGAGCGTCTTCGGCCACCAGTCCGTCACGGAGACCTTGGTCGTGGTATTGCCCCCGTGCATGACGGGGCACTTGCCGCCTGAGATGTCGTTGCCGTCCATTGCTGTCTCTCCCTTAGCTGAAAACTGGCTTGGTCCTGGCCGGGTATCCGGCCGTCGCGCAGACCCTATCAGGGGTGTTGTATCAGTTTAACCCGCAGTCGCCTGATGGTTTTGATAAGGTTGCCTTATGAATGGCGCTCCTCCGCGCGGGGACATGGAATGTGACGGCAGGGTGAATTGCAACCGTGTCATACTGGCGCTAGACCCGGCGCAGACCGTGACGGAGCTTCATGTGACCAATCATCTTTACAAGGGCGATCTGCCCGACGGGCTGGATCTGGGTCCGGTTGTCGCCATCGACTGCGAAACCATGGGCCTGAACCCGCATCGGGACCGGCTGTGCGTCGTGCAGATGTCGGGCGGCGACGGGCATTCGCATATCGTGCAGGTCGCGCTTGGCCAGACTGACGCGCCGAACCTGTGCCGGATGCTGGAAGATCCGAACGTGCTCAAGCTGTTTCATTTCGGGCGGTTCGACATCGCCGCCATGTTCAACGCCTTCGGGGCGCTGGCCGCGCCGGTCTACTGCACCAAGATCGCCTCGCGGCTGGTGCGGACCTACACGGATCGCCACGGGCTCAAGAACCTGACGCAGGAACTGATCGGCGTGGACCTGTCGAAGGTCCAGCAATCCTCGGACTGGGGGGCCGAAGATCTGACCCCCGCCCAGCTGGATTATGCCGCGTCCGACGTGCTGTACCTGCACCGCCTGCGGGACGAGCTGAACACGCGGCTGGCCCGCGAAGGCCGGACCGAGGTCGCGCAGGCCTGTTTCGATTTCCTGCCGATGCGGGCCAAGCTGGACCTGATGGGCTGGCCCGACACCGACATCTTCGCGCATTCATGATGGTCCGGGCGGCATACCGCCCGCTGCGGGGCTAGGCCGCCTTGGCGGGCGATCGCTATTCGCGACTGGTCGGCGGGTTGAAGATCATCCTGCCGCTGGCGGCGCTTGGCCTGCTGTCCACCGTATTCCTTCTGTCGCGCACCCAGGAGGTGCGTCAGGACCTGCCCTTTGCCGATATCCAGCCGGGCGAGGACGGGCTGCGCGAACGGGTGCTGCGGCCGACCTTTGCCGGGGCCACCGAGGATGGCGACCTGATCGCCTTCGTCGCCGAAACCGCCCGGCCGATCGGTGAAGGGCTGGGATCGGTGCAGGCCGATGACGTGCGCGCGCGGATCGACCTGACCTCGGGCGGGACGATCACGTTCCGGTCCGACACCGCCACCATGGCGCAGACCCGCGGCGAGGCCGAGCTGCAGGGCGGCGTCGTCATCGTGTCGTCGCAGGGCTACCGCGTCGAGACCGAGAAGCTGACCGCCGGGATGGACGAGCTATATGCCGAAACCGAAGGCGAGGTGCACGGAGAGGGACCGCCGGGGCGCTTTGTTGCCGGTCGCATGGTGCTGCGGGCAAGCGAGCAGGGCGGCGATGCGCAATTGCACTTCACCGATGGCGTCAAGCTGGTATACCTCCCCCGATCCGAATGAGGATATTTGAGATGACCCTTTTCAGACTTCTGGCGATTGCGCTTCTGTCGCTGCTGCCCGTGCTGGCGGCCGCGCAGCAAACGGCCTTCGGGTCCGGCACCACCGACCCGGAAGCCCCGGTCGAGGTGGAGAGCGACGAGTTGAAGGTCAGCGAAGCCGACGGCACGGCCGAGTTTCTGGGCAACGTGGTGATCGTGCAGGGCGACATGCGCCTGGCCGCGCCGCGCGTTCTGGTCGTCTACGACGAGGACGGTGAACGGATCAGCAAGATGCAGGCGACCGGCGGTGTCACGCTGGTGTCCGGAGAGGACGCGGCCGAAGCGCAGCAGGCGGATTACGACATCGACGCGGGGAACGTGGTGATGCAGGGCGACGTTCTGTTGGTGCAGGGTCAGTCGACCCTGTCGGGCCAGCGGATGGTGGTGAACCTGACCTCCGGCACCGCGCAGATGGAGGGACGTGTGCGCACGATCCTCAACCAGAAGAAAGACTAGGCCTTGGCTGCACCCGACCTTCAGATCCACGACGGCGACAAGTCGTCCGGCGGACTTCGCATCGAGAACCTGCGCAAATCCTACAAGAAGCGCGTCGTGATCCGCGACGTGTCGATGTCGGTGGCGCAGGGCGAGGTCGCGGGCCTGCTGGGGCCGAACGGGTCGGGCAAGACGACGACCTTCTACGCGATCGCCGGGCTGGTCACGCCCGAGGGCGGGCATGTGAAGATCGACGGCCGCGACGTGACGGGCCTGCCGATGTACCGGCGCGCGCGGCTGGGCATCGGATACCTGCCGCAGGAGATGTCGATCTTTCGCGGGCTGTCGGTCGAGGACAACATCTCGGCCATCCTCGACATCACGCACAGCGACCGCCACAAGCGGCGCGAACGGCTTGAAGAACTGCTGTCGGAATTTTCCATCGAACACCTGCGCCGCGCGCCCGCGATGGCGCTGTCGGGCGGGGAACGGCGGCGGGTGGAAATCGCGCGCTGCCTTGCGGCCGATCCCAAGTACCTGCTGCTGGACGAACCCTTTGCCGGGGTCGACCCGATCTCGGTCTCGGATATCCGGCATCTTGTCGCCGACCTGAAGACGCGCGGTATCGGCGTGCTGATCACCGACCACAATGTCCGCGAAACGCTCGAGATCGTGGACCGCGCCTATATCCTGCATGACGGCAAGGTGCTGATGTCGGGCACCCCGCAAGAGGTCGTGCAGAACGAAAACGTCCGCCGCGTCTATCTTGGCGACAGTTTCCGGATTTCGTGAAACCGCCCCGGCGGTCGCAAGCCTTTGACAACCACGACATAGCGAGCCCATTGACAGGGAAGGCTGGCGTACTTTCATATAAAGTATGACACTCGCGAACCTCTTGGTCCGTTCTGAAACATCCTTGCGTTTCTTGCGCGAGATCAAGGAGCCGCAAGTGTCTTTCCGATGCATTCGACGCTGACGTCCGGGGCCCCTGGCCCCGGTAGCGCCTGCGCGACTTGTGATGAAAGGATACGGAATGCGTTACGAAGTCACTGGCAAACACATTGATGTTGGAGAATCCCTGCAGACCCATGTGAAGACCGAACTCGGGTCGGTCATGGAGAAGTATTCGCAGCGACCAACCGATGCCGCCGTCGTCTTTTCCAAGTCGGGCCACGAATTCGTCTGCGAGGCCACGGTGCATCTCAGTTCCGGTCTGAATGCCTCGGCCAAGGCGCATGCCACTGAAATCTATTCCGCTTTTGACGAAGCCTGCGAAAAGATGGACAAGCAGCTGCGGCGCTACAAGCGGCGTCTGAAAGACCACCACAAACAGCGGGCCGAGCCGGTTGAAGTTTTTGGCGCGTCCTCGTATATCCTCGCCGCTGAGAAGGACGACGAGGAATCAGAAGCCGAATCCCTGCAGCCGATCATCGTGGCAGAGATGGAGGCCAAGATCCCCTCTCTCTCCGTTGGCGAGGCGGTGATGCAGATGGAACTGGCCGGAGTGCCGGTTCTCGTCTTCCGAAATGAGGGTAAGGACGGGGTCAATGTCGTGTATCGTCGCGACGACGGCAACATTGGCTGGATAGACCCCAGGAATTGAGGTCGCGGGGCTGCCCGCGCCGAGCGTAAGGACACAATGGCCCTATCTGAGATCCTCAAGCCCGAGGCGGTAAAGGTTATCGCCTCGGCTTCGTCAAAGAAGCGTCTTCTGCACGACATCGGTGACCTGGCACAGTCGACCTACGACTACGATTCCTCGGCGGTCATCGAAGCGCTGATGGAACGGGAATCCCTTGGACCGACCGGCGTGGGCCACGGCGTGGCCCTGCCGCATGCGCGGCTGTCCGATGTGACGGACATGACCGCTGCCTTCATCCTGCTGGAAAAGCCGGTGGATTTCGATTCGGTCGATCGGCAGCCCGTCGACATCGTCATGGCGCTGTTCGCGCCGCAGGAAGCCGGGGTCGAACACCTCAAGGCGCTGGCACTGGTGTCGCGGACGCTGCGCAATCCCGACCTTTGCAAGAAGCTGCGCGCCAACAAGGACGCCGCCACGCTTTATGCGCTTCTGACCTCGGATCAGAACACCCAGGCGGCCTGACCGCCTAAGCCCACCCCTTGAACCCGAACAGCAGATAGTCGCGCTGATAGGCGTCGGCGGCCTTCTGTTCGATCTCGGCGTCGTAAATGGACGCCAGCGTATGGGGCTGGTCTTCGGGCGCCGCCCTGGGCCGTGCCGGGTCCGGGTGGCCGACCTTGCGGGCGAGAGCCGGCAGGGCGTCGGACAGTTCGTCCTCGCGCAGGATCATGTCGGGCAGGCAGAAGGCGGACATGCCTTCGATGACGCTGGCTTGCGTGGCCCAGCTTTGATCGATGCGGATCGAGGTCTGGCCGCTCAGGTTCGCCTTCACGAAATCGAGGAACAGCTTGAACGCGTCGCGGTGATCCTCGACCGGGTAGGGGTCATCGCCGTTGCGGCCGGGGATCGGCAGCTTGTACTTCTGGCGCAGGGTCTGGCGGATTTCGCCATAGGCGCCACGGCCGGTCTTGACGATGCGGTTGCAGAAGACCGAATGCGCGCGTGCCACGGGATGGCGGATCACGGCAAAGCTGCGGAACCCGGGGTTGCGCCGCATCCACTGGCGCAGGGTCTTCTGGGTGAACTTGCCCGGCAGATCGGATTTGTCGACACCGTCCAGCCCGGCCAGCCAGTCCGAGACCTGGCGGTCGATCTCTGCGCGCACCGGCATGTAGAGCAGCGGCGTTTTCGCGGCGGCCTGATACGACGGCACGTTCGGCCCCCGGCGCGGTTCGAAATTCGGCGTGCGGTTCAGGTTGAAGCGGTCAAGCCGGGCCAGCGCCTGTTGCATCCCGTCGAAATCCGCGACCTTTTCGGAAATCGGCGCAGGGTTCTGGCGTTTCAGCTTGTCGTCCAGCCTGTCCAGCTGATCGACCTGCCCCAGCCAGCGCGCCAGGCCGTTCATCACGGCCACGTCCTGCAGGTCTTCGTAGGCGACATAGAAGGGCGTCTGCCCGGTCACCTGCATGGCGTTCAGCAGGCGGACCTGGAAGTCCTGCAGCTGCTGCATATGCGCTTCGAATTCGTCGGCATCGAAGGCGACGGCGGCGGTGTCCTTGCGGCGGCGCACGTCGGTCAGTTTCCACTGGCCCGTGTCCTGCGCGATCTTCCAGCTGACATAGCTGTCGACCGGATTGCGGGTCAGGATGATCTTGCCGCAGCGCGGGTCGGTCAGGATCGGGTCCAGCACGCGCGGGTCGTGGTCGTGGAAGAACCGGAACCCGGTCAGGCTGTCCTGCGCCCGGACCGCGTCGATCAGTGCGTGCGGATCGGCCTCGCGCTGATCCAGCGTGATACCCAGGCAGTCGGACTTGTTGGGATAGCCGGGAAAATGCGGGTTGAAGGCCTCTCCGACGCAGGCGAGGCCGGGGAAGGCGTTCAGGTTCGCCTCGAGAAAGTTCGACCCGGTGCGCATTTCGGCGAAGACAACGAAGTAGTCGAACTGAGGCATCTATTTCTTCACCAGATAGGGTTTGCGCTGGTTGGTCCGGCCCGGGCGGTGCGTCGCCGGGTCGGTCGGGAAATCGCCCATCAGGTAGGGGTGCATTCCCTGGTTCTTGAGGTTCTGGAGGAACTGGCCAAAGCCCTGCAGGTTCACCATCTTCGGGGCTTCGGTCAGGCGGCGGGCGTTCTTGGCGCCCAGTTCGTCGATGATCAGCTGCAGCGGCTCCATCGGGTTTTCGACAAACTCGGCCATGGTCCAGATCCGGATGCGTGCCTTCGCCAGTGGAGACCGCAGCTTGTCGAGGAATTCGGATTCGATCTTCTGCAGCCGCGCGGCTTCGGTCCTCAGGTCGGCGAAATCGCGGTTGGACGTGAACAGTGGCACGGCCCAGGCGCCCGAGATGACCGAGATCTGCGCATTGGGATCGCGCGCCATCGCCATCGCGGCGCCCTGCCTGTCCACCGGGCCGTGCTGGAAGCACTGGCGTTCACCACGGGTGTTCCAGATCAGGTTGGTCAGAAAGGCTTGCGGACGGTAGTCGCGGATCGCGGCGCTGTTCGACAGCGCCCCGTTGATCACCTTCTGATCGGACGAGAACTGCGCGCGGTCGGGCGCGAACAGGTGCCCGTGCACCTTGCAGCCGGTGGCGCGGGCCAGCCAGGGTTCGAAATCGCTGAACAGTTCGGTAAAGCCCTGGAAGACCGAATACTTGGCCCCGGTCATGCCGTTTTCCCAGTTCTTCCGGGGGAAGCGGCTTTGCATGTAAAGCCCGGGACGGCCGCGCGTGCGGCGTTCGACGGCTTTGGAAAAGATGCGGTCGATCTTGCCCGGATTGGGTTCGGTCCGCTTCATCGCATGGGCTTCATCCGTCAGGAACGCTTCGTACAGGCGGTCGGCACGGGGCCAGATCTTGCGGGCGACAAAGCAGTCCGACCGTCGCAGAAGCTGAAGGTGATCATCATAGAAGATGTGTGGCTTGCCCTGGAAATCGAATTTGGACAGGGTCAGGGACCGGCTTTCGATATGCCCCGAATACAGCCGCGCGAGGGTCTGGAAATAGCTTTCGTCCGGGATCCAGACGCGTTTGAAGAACCGGTCATAGGTGTCGCGTTCGGGATCTTGCAGGATGGCCGACAGGGTCTGCCGGGTCAGGCACCACCACTGTGACCCCAGGTGCGGCACGATCCCGTTCGGCATCTTCCGCTTCAGCCCGATGCGACGCTGGAGTCGGACATAACCGTCGAACAGGCGGCGGTGTTTCTTCCATGAGAAGGGAAAGCGCAGGGTGAAGCGTTCGCTGTCCAGCCCCCCCACGGTCCAGGGCACGTCCGAGGTCGTCGCGCTTTCGATGAAATCGGTGCGGGGGCGGGCGGCGAGGTAGTCGATCAGCTCCTGCACCGGGCGAAGCGGCAGGCACGACCCAGAGGCAAGGTAGACGTGCCGCACGTCGGGAAACGACCGCAGCATCTGTTCCGACGCCGACTGGGTTGCGGCGACGATGCCCCAGGTGCCCCATTCGCAGCGATGGCGGGGCGAAAACTGGATCGTGTCTATATCCGACAGCGCCTTGACGAACTTGCGGAACGTCCGGGCGGGGACGTTGGCGTCGGCGTGGATCACCACCGGGCAGCCGGCCGCGGACCAGTGGCGCGCCACCTGTTCGGCCCGGTCCAGATCGGCGTGGACCAGCATGACGATCCCGACGCTCATGCCCAGTTTCCTTTGGACATGAGGCCAAGGATCTCAAGCTGGCGCCAGTTGATGTATTTCTCGGACCACTTGCACCACAGTTCAGGATCGTCGCCGATCAGGTCGGCATAGGCCTTGTATTCGACCGAGGCACAGTAATGCTGGCCGCGTGTCAGTTCTTCTTTGGCCTTGTCGGCAAAGGTGTTCAGGAACTTGGTGTGCAGCAGCAGGCCCGAGGCCTTTTCGCCCCCGAATTCGTCATAGGTCAGGTTCAGCCCGCGCGGCAGCAGCATGTGCGTCGACGAGGCATAGGCGTTCTTGCGTTCCCATTTCACCAGCGGGATCTTGTTCAGCGCCGGGGCCAGCTCGGGCTGGTCGGGGAAGAAGACGCGCTGGCGCGGGCCGCCCTGGATCCACAGGTTGCCGTAGCGGGGGTTCTTTTCGATCACGTAGTTGCCGCTGTCGAACCAGGCGGCGATTTCCAGCGGGTTCTGGCCTTCGCGGTAGGGTTGGGCGTCGATGCGGCCCTTGGGATACATGTCCAGGATCATGGCCGAGAACGACTTGATCGACGATGCGTCCAACCAGTCGGTCAGCGCCTGGATGGGCCGGGTGTCGCAGAAGGGGAAGACGAAGAATTCATCGGGATCCACCGTCAGGCACCAGTGGCCGTGGCCATGGCGCAACAGCAGCCAGTTCATCCAGTCCATGCCAAAGCGCGCGCGCTTGTAGCTGCGCCGGGTGTACCAGACCGAACAGTCGTCCTGAGCGGCCAGGTAATCACGGCTGCCGTCACTGCTGTCGTTGTCGACGAACAGGAAATGCGTCACCCCAAGCTGGCGGTAGTAGTCCAGGAAATAGGGCAGGCGGATGCGTTCGTTGCGCAAGGTGCAGAACAGCAGCACGTCGGACTTGCGGATCTGCCGGGTGCGATTGGCGACAGAAGACAGCTCCCGCCGTTTGCGCACGGCGCGGATCAGCCAGCGTCGCCGCTGGAGCCTCAGGCGATATGACGAAACGATGCTCAACGCCCGCCCTTCCAGACCAGAGCCGTCGGGTCCGGGGTCAGGCTATCAGGTCATCCTTAAGGCGACCTTGAAGTGCTCTTCCCAGTAGGGGGTGATATGCCCCCGCATCCCCTCGGTCACTGACCGTCCAACCTCTACACGGCTCTTTATGGCCTTTTTCCAAGAGTAGCTGTCGTTCGCGTCAAGGTAAACTGGGAAATCCCCAAGCGCTTCCCGGACCGAAGGCAGGTCGGCGCTGATCACCGGGGTCTGAAGCGCGGCGGCCTCGACCGGGGGCAGGCCATAGCCTTCGGCAAAGCTGGGAAACAGCAGAGCATTGGCGCGGGCCATCAGGGCGCTGGCGGCCTTGTCGCTGAGGTCGGGCCATTCAAAGACGTCGACGTTGCGCAGCGGCGTGGTGTTCAGCCGGTGGAACAGGTCTTCGTTCTGCCAGCCGCGCGCGCCGACGATGCCCAGCACCGGGCGGGGTCCGTCCTCGGCCTCGTCCCAGCCTTCCCAGATATCCAGAAGCAGCTTGTGGTTCTTGCGCGGTTCGATCGTGCCGAGGATCAGGAACAGCGGCCGGTTTTCCGGCAGGTCGGGCGGCAGGGCCACGGCGTCGGGGCGCGGGGCGTCGATAGCCAGCGGTGCGACGATCATCCGGGGCAGGGCGGCGGTCACGGCCTCGTCGCTCGGGTCGGTGTCGCCCGCGATCTCGGCATCTTCCCGGGCCAGTTCGGCCATGTGGCGCTGCACGTTTTCGCGGGTGTGCAGGCTGTTGCACAGGATCAGGTCGGCGTGGTGCAGGCACCGGCGCAGCAGCCCGCGAAACCTGTCGACGGCCTCGACACGGGTGTACTCCGGGTGATCCAGCGGGATCGTGTCGTGGATCATCACGGTGATCTTCGTCTGCGGACGGGCATCCATCGACGACAGGGTGTGTTCGGTCAGGTTCGAATGGCCGACGTTGATATAGGCGACTTCGTCCGACAGGGTGTCGAGCAGTCGCGGCAGCTTGCGCCCCACGACGCGGTGCGCGGCCAGCCGCCACAGGTCGCTATGCACCCGGCGCTGAAGGGGCGACAGGCGACGGGCAAAGCGGAAGATGAACCGGGTGCTGCCCCATTGCGTGCGCCCCTGCAGGCGATGCAGGAAGGACAGAAGCCCGCCACGATCCAGCAGCACATAGCCGATCGACACCCGGGCCAGCCCCATGATCGGAGCCTCGAGTTCGACCAGATGGCGCAGGTAGGCCAGTTCGACCCGGTCGATACCGGTCAACTGCCGCCCCGGCCGACTGGCAAGGCGGGTCACATCGATCAGGCGGGTCGGCGGGATGCTATTTGTCGTAGTGGCCAGTCTGATGCCACCGCCAGGCGTCGGTGATCATGGTTTCAAGCGTTGATCGGGTCGGACGCCAGCCCAGTTCGGCCTCGGCGCGGGTCGATCCCGATACCAGCTTGGTGCAATCCCCGGGTCTGCGCGGTCCTTCCTTGTAGGGCACGGCCCTGTTGGTGACCGCGCGGGAATGGTCGATAACTTCGCGGACCGAAAACCCGGACCCGGTGCCCAGATTGAACACCCGGCTCGGCTTGCCGTCCATGATCCAGTTTACCCCAAGAACATGTGCATCGACCAGATCACAAACGTGGACATAATCGCGGATGCAGGTGCCATCCGGCGTCGCGTAGTCCGTGCCGAAGATCGTCAGCGCGTCACGTTTGCCGTCAATCGCGTCCAGCATCAGGGGGATAAGGTGGGTTTCGGGCTGGTGGAATTCGCCCACCTCACCCTCGGGGTCGGCGCCGGCGACGTTGAAATAGCGGAAGATGACGTGGCGTAGGCCATGTGCGGCTTCGAAGTCGCGCAGGATGTCCTCGATCGCGCGTTTCGAGGCGCCGTAGGCGTTGATCGGATACTGGGCGCTGTCTTCGTCCAGAACCACGTTGTCCTGATCGCCATAGGTTGCGCAGGTCGACGAGAAGACGACGTTCAGGCACCCGGCGGCCACGGCAGCTTCGAACAGGGTCAGTGACCCCTGCACGTTGTTGCGCCAGTAAAGCCCGGGTTCCTTCATGCTTTCGCCGACCTGGCTGAGCGCGGCGAAATGCATGACGGCGACGGGTTGATGGGTGGCAAAGACCTCGTCCAGGCGGGCGCGGTCCAGCAGGTCGCCCTGTTCGAACGGCCCGAACTTGACCGCGTCCTGCCAGCCCGTGGCAAGGTTGTCGTAGGTGACGGGCTCGAACCCGGCGGCGCGCAGGGCCTTGCAGGCGTGCGACCCGATATAGCCCGCACCGCCAGTGACCAGAACCTTCTTCATGATCCGCCCTTACTGCGCGGCTTTGTCCATGGCGACGACTTCGTGCAGGAAGCCCATCAGGTCATCCCGCAGATCGGGGCGCGACAGGGCAAAGGACACGGTCGCCTGCAGGTAGCCGGACTTGGAGCCGCAGTCGAACCGCTGGCCCTGGAAACGGTAGCCATAGACGTCGCGGCCTTCGGTGATCTCTTGCGCGATGGCGTCGGTCAGCTGGATTTCCCCGCCGGCGCCCGTCTGCTTGGAGTTCAGGTTCTTGAAGATCTGCGGCGTCAGAAGGTAGCGGCCGATGACGGCAAGGTTCGAAGGCTCCTCGCCCGGCGCAGGCTTTTCGACCATGCCTTTGACCGACACCAGCGACCCGTGATCTTCCTTGAGGTCGAGCACGCCGTAGGAACTGACCCGGTCCTTCGGAACCTCCATCGCGGCGACCATGCAGCCGGGATTTTCGGCGAAGGCTTCGACCATCTGCTGCAGGCAGGGCTTCTCGGCTGCGATGATGTCGTCGGGCAGGATGACCGCGAAGGGTTCGTTGCCGACAAGACGCCGCGCACACCAGACCGCATGGCCCAGGCCAAGCGGCTTGTGCTGGCGGATGTAGGCGATGGCGCCGCTGTCCATGTTGGTGTTCTTGACCTCTTCGAGGAGGTCCTTCTTGCCCTTGCGCTTGAGCTCGGCTTCCAGCTGCGGTGCGTGGTCGAAGTAGTCCTCAAGCGCGCCCTTGCCGCGCGAGGTCACGAAGATGAATTCCTTGATGCCGGCGGCGCGGGCTTCGTCGATCGCGTACTGGATCAGCGGCCGGTCGACGAGGGACATGATCTCTTTCGGAACGGACTTGGTCGCGGGCAGGAACCGCGTTCCCATGCCGGCAACCGGGAAGATGGCTTTGGTGATCTTGTTCTTCATGTCCAACTCATTCTGCTATGTAGGCGACTGTATGACATGGACCAATAGATGTCAGTCGTTTGCGACGGTTTCTTCCGTATGCAGCGGAAATTCTCTTTCCGGGGGCAAACAAAGGCACGATTATGGCCGTTTTCAACGTATTTTCCGGTCACAAGCCGCGAAGTAGGGATATTCTTTGTATTTCTTTACTTATGCGTTTCCTGAACGTGGTCAATCGCATGATTTTTGTACGTCTGTCGCTGCGACCCCAGAGTCCGCCGGTCTGTTCCCAGACCCCATCCGGGCGCATCCGGACCCGATGACGACGTGTCGTGTGGCTTAGCAGGAAAAGGCTGACGCAGGCGCCCTGCGCCGCCTTGGCCGCGGCCTGCGCCCGCAGGCGACGGCCCTGCCAGATGCGGCCGGCGATCGTGACGGAGGGTTGACGGATGCGCGTTTCAAAGGGGCGGAACGCGGCGGCGGAATGGCCCAGGTCCGGCAGCGGTGTCAGGGGGCGTTGTTGCCCTGCGGCGATGCCTTCGGCCAACCGTCGCCGCAGCCTTCTGACATCGCGGGGTTCCAGCCGACCGACCACCATGTGATCGATCAGGGACCGGTCGCGCGCCTTGGTGAAGGCTGCCACGACATGGGCGCGATCGGCCACCGGGCAGTGGCGGCGCAGGTAGACCGAGAGGCTGGCGCCGATTTCGAACAGGTCCGTCGGCGCCCGCGATGCCGCCCGGCGCGGCGAGGCGGCGAAGGCGTGATGGACGCGGGCCATCGGTGCGATCGCCGTCACGTATCCCGCCTTGGCCAGCCGCATGTTCAGGTCGGTTTCGTCAAGAAAGAACCGATACGCCGGATCGAAACCGCCCAACCCGGCCAGCACCGACCGGCGGAAGGCCATGTTGGTGCCCTCGGTCTTGATGGCGCGACCGGCGGGCGGGGTCAGGGCCGTGGCGCGGGTTTCGTCGACGGCAAGGGGCGTCGCGGATCCGGTGTGATCGACGCTGGACGCTTTCCACTGAAAGCTGATCCCGTTGCGCCCGATGACAAAGCCTCCGACGGCGGCGACCTCGGGGTCGGTAAACGGCGCGGTCAGATAGCTGAGCCACGAGGGCTCGGGCACGGCGTCGTCGTCGATGAAGGCGATGATCTCTCCGGCGGCCTGCATGATGCCCCGGTTGCGCGCGGCCGAGATGTTGGGGTCGGCGAAGGGCACGACCTTGACCTCGTCCTGCAGGCCCGCGCGGCGCACGGCGTCCTGCCCCTCGGCATCGGCGACCACCACGATCTCGTAATGGTCGTGGAACAGGCGGCTCAGCCCGGTAAGGGTGAGGCCAAGGCTTTCGCCCCGGCCCCGGCTGACGACGATGACACTGACCGGAGGTGTGGTCATCCGATCAGCCCCGGGATCAGCCCTGCTTCAGGTCGACCGAAGGGGCCGTCACGATGAAGAAGGGGTTGGCGTAGCCGTCCTTGCCATAGGCCAGCGGTTCCAGCGTGTCGAAGTTCAGAACCTGGCCGCCCGCGCCGGTGACGACCGCATGGCCGGCGGCGGTATCCCATTCCATGGTGCGGCCGATGCGGGGGTAAAGGTCCGCCTCGCCCGTTGCGACAAGACAGAACTTGAGCGACGAGCCGGCGCTTTTCGCCTCGGCGGTGGCATAGCGGTTGATGTAGTCGTCGGTCGCCTGATCGCGGTGCGATTTCGACGCCACGACCCGCAGGGCGCTGTTGTCGGCCTCGGCCACGCGGATCGGGGTCAGGGCGCCGGGGGCGTCATGGTCGAAGGGCGCGCTTTCCTCGACCGAGGATCCGTCGGCGCGGGTATAGAACATGCGGTCGCGGGCCGGGGCATAGACCACGCCGCGCACCGGCACGCCGCCTTCGACCCAGGCGATGTTGACGGTGAAATCGCCGCGCCGGTTGACGAATTCATTGGTGCCGTCCAGCGGGTCCACGATCAGGAAATCCTTGGCTTTTTCGCTGTGGGTCGCGGCCTGTTCCTCGGTGATCAGGGTCACATCGGGGAAGGCCGCGCGAAGGCCGGCGGAAATCAGCGCGTCGGCGGCTTCGTCGGCTTCGGTCACCGGGCTCTGGTCCGACTTGGTCTTCACCTCGAAATCGTCCGAGTTGTAGATCTCCATGATCTTGTCGCCGGCCTCGAGGGCCAGCCGCCGCATGACGGTTTCAAGTTTCGCGTAATCCAAGGTCTGCTCCTGCCGGGTCGGCCCGGTTCGTGTGAATTGCCATGAGTGACGCGCAACGTTATGCTGCGTGGGAAAGGGATCGGCAAGAATTCCCTGCAATCCTCGGGCAATCTTCAGTTAGGCATCGAAATGTTTGAGCAGAGGGTTCACCGGTCGCGTCTGTCCTCGGCCGTTGCCATAGCAGAGCTGGTCTATCACGCCGCCGTCCATTCGGTGCGCAAGACGCATCAGAATGCGCTGGCCTCGATCGCGATCAATATGGTGCAGGCGGTTGTCTTCGTCCTGACCTTCTACCTGATGTTCGAAATCCTCGGGATGCGCGGCAATACGATCCGGGGGGATTTCCTGCTGTACATCATGTCGGGCGTCTTCCTGTTCATGACACACGTCAAGACGCTTGGCGCGGTAGCAGGGGCCGAGAATTCAACATCCGGCATGATGAAGCACGCGCCGATGAACACCGCCGTCACCATCGGGGCGGCGGCGCTGTCGACGCTGTATATCCAGGTGCTGACGCTGGTGCTGATCCTGTTCGTCTACGACGTGGTCTTCGTGCAGATCACCATCGACCAGCCGGTCTATGCCTTCGGTATGCTGCTGATGGCCTGGTTCACCGGCATCGGCATCGGCCTTGTACTGCTGGCGGCCAAGCCCTGGGCGCCGCAGTTCGTCGGCATCTTCACCCAGATCTACCAGCGGGCGAACATGATCGCCTCGGGCAAGATGTTCGTGGCCAACGCGCTGCCCGCCTACATGGTGAACATGTTCGACTGGAATCCGCTGTTCCACGCCATCGACCAGTGCCGGGGCTATGTCTTCCTGAACTACACGCCGCACAATTCGTCGCTGGAGTACCCGTTCTTCGTCGGGCTGGGCCTGATCATGCTGGGGCTGATGGGCGAATTTTTCACGCGCCGCCACGCCTCGGTCAGCTGGAACGCGAAGCGCTAATCCACCACGCGACAGGTCAGGTTGATCCGCCCGCCCTTGGGCAGAAGGCGCGACGATCCGGCGCGGATGCGGTCGACGCCGTGGTGGATCAGGCGCGCGGCGCCGCCCATCAGAACCACGTCACCGGATTCCAGCCAGATCGACTCGGTCTTGCCGCCGCGCTCTTCGTTGCCGATGCGAAACAGGCCGTCGTCGCCCAGGGACACCGACAGCACCGGCCAGGTGAAATCGGCCTCGTCCCGGTCCTGGTGCATGCCCATGCGCGCCCCGTCGCCGTAGTAGTTGATCAGGCAGCAATCCGGGGTGCGGTCGTGGCCGGTGACATCGTGCCAGATCGCCAGCACCGGGTCGGGAATGGCGGGCCAGGGCTGGCCGTTCGGATGGTGCGATTCATAGCGATAGCCCCGCGCATCCGAATACCAGCCGTATTTTCCGGCCGAGGTCATCCGTACCGACATCTGTTTTCCAAAGCGCGTCGTTGGCGAAAACAGCGGGGCCGCCTTCAGCACCGGGCGCAGCGCGTCGATCAGCGCCTTTTGCGCCGCAGGATCAAGATACTGCTTGTGAATGTCGAACCCGCGCAGGCGGAGGGTTGGGGCTGGCATGGGGGTGTCGTGGCCTTGTTGTGTGGCGGTCGCAAGCTTCGATTTTTACCAAATGGGGGTCAACAGGCCGCTTGCAGGCCTTCCTACCCCTACCTATATACGCCCAGAAGCGCGGCGGACAGGCAGCTGGCCGCCGTCCCTCGGACGGTGGCGGATGCCGTAACGGGTCCGTCTCCGGTTGTATCGCCTTAAGTGAAAGGGATTGAAAACATGTCCAAAGTGATCGGTATCGACCTTGGCACCACCAACTCCTGCGTGGCCATCATGGACGGCTCGCAGCCGAAGGTCATCGAAAACTCTGAAGGTGCGCGCACGACGCCGTCGATCGTGGCCTTCACCGACGAGGAACGCCTTGTCGGCCAGTCTGCCAAGCGGCAGGCTGTCACGAACTCCACCAACACCGTCTTCGGCGTCAAGCGCCTGATCGGCCGTCGTTCGGACGACGCGGATCTGGCCAAGGACAAGAAGAACCTGCCGTTCAACGTCATCGATGGCGGCAACGGCGACGCCTGGGTGGAAGCCAAAGGCGAGAAATACTCGCCGTCGCAAATCTCGGCCTTCATCCTCGGCAAGATGAAGGAAACCGCTGAATCCTACCTCGGTGAGGAAGTGACCCAGGCCGTCATCACGGTGCCTGCGTACTTCAACGACGCGCAGCGTCAGGCCACCAAGGACGCCGGCAAGATCGCCGGTCTGGAAGTTCTGCGGATCATCAACGAACCGACGGCTGCCGCGCTGGCCTATGGTCTCGACAAGCAGGAAAGCCACACCATCGCGGTCTATGACCTTGGCGGCGGTACCTTTGACGTGACCATCCTGGAAATCGACGACGGCCTGTTCGAAGTGAAATCCACCAACGGCGACACTTTCCTTGGCGGTGAAGACTTTGACATGCGGATCGTCAACTACCTGGCGGACGAGTTCAAGAAAGAGCACTCGGTCGACCTGACTCAGGACAAGATGGCGCTGCAGCGTCTCAAGGAAGCGGCCGAGAAGGCGAAGATCGAACTGTCGTCCTCGCAGTCGACCGAGATCAACCAGCCGTTCATCTCCATGGGCTCCAACGGCCAGCCGCTGCACATGGTCATGAAGCTGACCCGCTCCAAGCTGGAACAGCTGGTCGGCGACCTGATCAAATCCTCGATGAAGCCGTGCCAGGCCGCGCTGAAAGACGCCGGGCTGTCGACCTCGGACATCGACGAAGTGGTTCTGGTCGGCGGTATGACCCGGATGCCGAAGGTCATCGAAGAGGTGACCAAGTTCTTCGGGAAAGAGCCGCACAAGGGTGTGAACCCGGACGAAGTGGTCGCGCTTGGCGCCGCCATCCAGGCCGGTGTTCTGCAGGGTGACGTGAAGGACGTCGTTCTTCTGGACGTGACCCCGCTGTCGCTTGGCATCGAAACGCTTGGTGGCGTGTTCACCCGGCTGATCGACCGCAACACGACGATCCCGACCAAGAAGTCCCAGGTCTTCTCGACCGCCGAGGACAACCAGAACGCCGTGACCATCCGGGTCTTCCAGGGTGAACGCGAGATGGCGGCCGACAACAAGATGCTCGGTCAGTTCAACCTCGAGGACATCCCGCCGGCGCCGCGTGGTCTGCCGCAGATCGAAGTGACCTTCGACATCGACGCCAACGGCATCGTGTCTGTTTCGGCCAAGGACAAGGGCACGAACAAGGAACAGAAGATCACGATCCAGGCCTCTGGCGGTCTGTCCGATGCGGACATCGAACAGATGGTCAAGGACGCCGAAGAGAACGCAGAGGCCGACAAGGGCCGCCGCGAACTGGTCGAGGCGAAAAACCAGGCCGAAAGCCTCATCCATTCGACCGAGAAGTCGATGGAAGAGCATGCGGACAAGGTGGATCCGTCGACCATCGAGGCGATCGAACTGGCCATCGCCGCCCTCAAGGACGAGCTCGAGTCGGACAACGCCGACAAGATCAAGTCCGGCATCCAGAACGTGACCGAAGCGGCCATGAAGCTGGGCGAGGCGATCTACAAGGCGCAGTCGGAAGACGGTGACGACGAACCCGCGCCTGCCGATGGTCCTTCGAACGACGACGATATCGTCGACGCCGATTTCGAGGATCTGGATGACAACAAGCGTGCGTAATATCGCACGCGGGAACCTCTGGGGCCGGCTCACCTTCGGGCGGGCCGGCCCTATCCGTTCCTAGGGGGAGACCACCCACATGGCAAAACGTGACTACTACGACGTGTTGGGCGTGCCCAAGGGCTCCAGCGACGACGAGATCAAGAAGGCCTATCGCAAGAAGGCCAAGGAACTGCACCCCGATCGGAACAAGGACAATCCGGCCGCGGAAGAGCAGTTCAAGGAAGCAAACGAAGCCTATGAATGCCTGAAGGATGCCGACAAGAAGGCGGCCTATGACCGGTTCGGTCATGCGGCCTTCGAAGGCGGGATGGGCGGCGGCGGCCCGCGGGGCGGCCAGCAGGGCGACTTTGCCTCGGCCTTCTCGGACGTCTTCGACGACCTGTTCGGCGACTTCATGGGGCAACGGGGCGGACCGGGCGGCGGTGGACGTCGCCGGGCAACCCGTGGGTCCGACCTGCGCTACAACCTGCGCGTGACGCTGGAAGAGGCGCATGAAGGCCTGCAGAAAACCATCCAGGTTCCGACCTCGGTCGCCTGTACCCAGTGCAACGGATCGGGTGCCGAAGGCGGGTCCGAACCGGCCACCTGTCCGACCTGCTCCGGTATGGGCAAGGTGCGGGCGCAGCAGGGTTTTTTCACGGTCGAACGCACCTGCCCGACCTGTTCCGGCGCGGGCCAGATCATCAAGAATCCCTGTAAGGGATGCGGTGGCCAGGGACGTGTGGAACGCGACCGGTCGCTGTCGGTGAACATCCCGGCCGGGGTCGAAACCGGGACCCGCATCCGTCTTGGCGGTGAGGGCGAGGCGGGGATGCGCGGGGGTCCTGCGGGCGATCTCTATATCTTCATCGAGGTCGAGCCGCACAAGATCTTTGAACGGGACGGGCCGAACCTCTATTGCCGCGTGCCGGTGTCGATGACGACCGCCGCGCTTGGTGGCGATATCGAGGTGCCGACGATCGACGGCGGCCGCAGCCGGGTCAAAATTCCCGAGGGATCTCAATCCGGTAGGCAGATGCGCCTACGCGGCAAGGGGATGCCTGCGCTGCGTGGCGGTGCGGCGGGCGACATGATGATCGAACTCGCGGTCGAGACGCCGGTCAACCTGACATCGCGCCAGAAGGAACTGCTGCGAGAGTTCGAGGACCAGTCGGAAAACAACAGTCCCGAGAACAAGGATTTCCTGAAATCCGTGCGCGGGTTCTGGGATTCCATGAAGGGCTGAGGCCGCGATCTGCTGCGGACGGCATTGAAAGGGCTGCGCTTGGGCGCGGCCCTTTTTCTTTTGTTTATCAATTGGATCAGATTTTATGATCCATTTTGATTTCCATAAGTTCTACTTATCTGGCCGCTGTTAGGGCGTTCTTAAGTTCTGTGTCCGAATGTGGGCGCATGTCACGCCATCGCTCAATGCAGGAATCGCCGATGCCGCTTTTCGCGGGGGCGCAAGCTGCGGCGCCGCCTGCCCGGGTGCCGTCCTATATCGGTGATCACCGCTCGCGTTTGCGCGACCGGTTCCTGACGGGCGGGGCGGATGCCATGCCGGACTATGAGCTGCTTGAGATGGTCCTGTTCCGCGCCAACGCCCGCCGTGACATGAAACCGCTTGGCCGCGCGCTGCTGGACAGGTTCGGCACCTTCAACGGCGTGATCACCGCGCCCGAGGCCGAATTGCGGAAGGTCAAAGGCGTCGGTCCATCCATCGTGGCCGAACTGAAGCTGATCGAGGCTGCGGCGCAACGGCTTCTGCGCGACCGGGTGATCGGGAAACAGGTCCTGTCCTCGTGGCAGGCGCTGCTAGATTATTGCCAGACCGCCATGGCCCATCGAGAGACCGAGCAGTTTCGTATCCTTTTCCTGGACCGCAAGAACGTGCTGATCGCAGATGAACCGCAGGCGAAGGGGACGGTGGATCACGTCCCCGTCTACCCGCGCGAGGTCGTGAAGCGCGCGCTTGAGCTGAACGCTTCGGCCTTGATCCTGGTGCACAACCATCCGTCGGGGGATCCGACGCCAAGCCAGGCCGATGTGGACATGACCCGTCAGATCGTCGAGGCGACCGGCGTTCTGGGCATCACCGTGCACGACCACCTGGTGGTCGGGAAGGGCTGTGAATTCAGCTTTAGATCAGAGGGGTATCTGTAGGGACCCGGTCGGTTTCAACCGCCCGGCAGCTTGGCCTGCCGCGCCTTTTCCCGCCGGATGCCAAGGTGACGTTCGCGCAGGATGATCGCAATGCCCGCCAGGATGATCAGCGCCGCGCCTAGCAGCATCTGAAGCGTCGGGACCTCGGCAAAGATGAAATACCCGATGAGGATCGCAAACAGCATGGAGGCATAATCGAACGGCGCAACAAGGCTGGCGTCGGCGTATCGGTAGCTGGAGGTCAGGAAGATCTGCCCGATCCCGCCGACCAGCCCGGTCAGGATCAGGGCGGCGAACTGCATGGGCGTGGGCATTGCCCAGCCGAAGGGAATCGTCAGCAGCGCCATCAACGTGGAGGTGCAGGAGAACCAGAAAACAATGGCCGAGACTTCTTCGGTCTGGACCATCTTGCGGATGAAGATCTGGGCCAGCGCGCCGCAGACCGCGCCGAACAGCACGATCATGGCCCCGATGGCCTCCATCGTCTTGACAGTGTCGCCTTCCAGTGCGGTCAGGCGCGGCGCAAGGATGATCAGCACGCCGAAAAGGCCCAGGGCAACCGCGCCAAGACGAAAGACGCCGACCCGTTCGTCCAGGAACATGGCGGCGAAGATGACCACCAGCAGCGGCATGGCGTAGGTCAGCGCCGTGACCTCGGGCAACGGCAGAAAGGCGAGGCCTGCGAACATCGATCCCATGGCGATGGTTCCGATGAACCCGCGCCAGACATGGCTCATCGGGTTGGCGACGCGCAGACCGGTGCGCAGATCACCGCGCATGGCGAGCCAGACGATGATGATGGGAAGCGCCAGAAGCGACCGAAAGAACACGGCCTCACCCGCCGGGATGTCCGTGGACACCCATTTCACAAGGGCTTGCATGACGATGAAGCACATCACCGCCGTGAGTTTATAGGCAATGCCGCGTAGGGGTTGCATCTGGGTCCGGTCCGTTTGGTGCCCCTTCTTGCGCACGCTGCACTGCCCGGGTCAATCGCCAGTGCGGTCTTGCATTTCCCCCACCCGGGGTCATTTATGCGCCCGAACGCACCCGAGCGGAGGCCGCGATGTATCAAGAAAACCACCTGTGCGGGTTGCTGGCCCGTCACGCCGTTCTGACCCCGGATCATGTCTTCGCCTATCGCCCGGGCCTGCCGAACGTCACCTACCAGGCCTTGTTCGACGGGGCAGAGCAGATGGCCGCGGCGCTGGTGGCGCAGGGTGTGCAGCCGGGCGACCGGGTGGCGGTGCAGGTCGACAAGTCGATCGAGGCGATCCAGCTGTATATCGGCACGGTACTGGCTGGCGGGGTCTTCCTGCCGTTGAACACGGCCTACACCGGCCCCGAGGTTGCCTATTTCCTGGGCGACGCGACCCCGCGCGTGGTGGTCTGCGACCCGGCGCGCGAGGCCGAGATCGCGCCGCTGTCATCGGCCCGCTGCCTGACCCTGGGCGGCGACGGCACCGGCACGCTGATCGACCTTTTGCCGGTGGACCCCGGCTTTGCCGCCGTGCCGCGCGGCGACGACGACCTTGCCGCGATCCTTTATACCTCGGGCACGACGGGGCGGTCGAAGGGCGCCATGCTGAGCCACGGCAACCTGGCGTCAAACTCGGACATGCTGCGGGATTACTGGCGCTTCACCCGCGAAGACGTGCTGATCCATGCGCTGCCGATCTTTCACACGCACGGGCTTTTCGTGGCGACGAACGTGGCGCTGTTTGCCGGGGCGTCGACGGTCTTCCTGCCGAAGTTCGACCCGGATGCGATCATCGCCGCCATGGCGTCCTCGACCGCGATGATGGGGGTGCCGACCTTCTACACCCGGCTGCTGGCCGACGACCGGCTGACGCCCGAACTGGCCGCGAACATGCGGCTGTTCATCTCGGGCTCGGCCCCGATGCTGGTGGACACGCACGAGCAGTGGTTGGCGCGGACGGGCCATCGGGTGCTGGAACGCTACGGCATGACGGAAACGAACATGTCCTGTTCGAACCCCTATGATGGTGAACGGCGGATGGGCACCGTGGGCTTCCCGTTGCCGGGGGTCGAGTTGCGGATCATGGAGGGCGGCGCGGAGGTCGCCACCGGCGAGATCGGCGTGATCGAGGTGCGCGGGCCGAACGTGTTCCAGGGCTATTGGCAGATGCCAGAGAAGACGGCGGAGGAGCTGGGCGCGGACGGTTGGTTCATCACCGGCGATCTCGCCACGCGGGACGCCGAGGGGTATGTGACCATCGTCGGCCGGGCCAAGGATCTGATCATCTCGGGCGGGTTCAACGTCTATCCGAAAGAGATCGAAGAGGTCATCGACGACCTGCCCGGTGTGGTGGAAAGCGCGGTGATCGGCGTGCCGCACCCGGACTTCGGCGAAGGTGTCGTGGCGGTTGTCGTGGGCGATACCACGGCCGAGGCCGTGAGCGCGGCGCTGTCCGACCGGGTGGCGAAATTCAAGCAGCCCAAGCGGGTGGTCGTGGTGGCCGAGCTGCCACGCAACACCATGGGCAAGGTGCAGAAAAAGGCCCTGCGCGAGGAATATTCGGCGGTGTTCGGCTAGGCGGCGCTGCGGGGCGGGTTACCACACCACCGGGTGCGTTTCGCCGGTCTGGACCTGCACCAGCCCCTGCGGTGCGTGGGCCGAGGGGGCGACGAGGTTCCAGCGCCAGGGCGAACAGGTCAGCGTGGCAAAGCCCAGCCGTTCGGGGAAGCCTTCGGACCATCGGGGGTGAAAGCTTGGCTCATACATCCAGGTGACCTTTGCACCTGCGGCATAGAGTGCTTCCATGTCTGCGGCGAGGGACTGTGCGGGGCGCGCGGTCATCAGGCCTGCGATCTCGTAGGGGACGGTGGCGGTGACCTTTCCGCGATGGACAAGGACCCAGCCGCCCTGCATCCCGGCGCAGGTGTTGACGGCGAGGGCCATGGCGGCGTCCGAGGATCCAACACACCAGATGTTGTGTTTGTCATGCGCCATTGAGCAACACAGCGCGGTGTCGTCGTCCTGCGGGCCGCAGCCAAGCCAGAACATTTTGGACACCGCTCCGGTGCCGGAAAAGCGGTCGACGATGGCGAACTTGGTGATGTTGCGGGTCGGGTCGCGCTGAACCATACGGTCACGTACGGAAAGGTCGAAGGTCAGGAAATCGTCGGTCCAATGGAAGGGGCGCAGGACGGCGGCGGTCATGGTGTCGCGCCCCTCGGCGGCGGGGATGGCGAAGTCATCAGCCACCAGCACGCGGCCGATGTTCACGGTCTGACGCGCCCAATCGGGCCAGTCGATCTGCGGCACGTCAAGCAGGTAGGCATTACCCGTCGCGGCGTGTTGGCCGTTGGCCCAGACCTCGGCAATCTCGAACCTCGCCACGTCCGACAGCAGCACCAGATCGGCAAAGCGGCCCGGCGCGATCGATCCGACCCAGGGGGTCAGGCGCATGTGGCGGGCGGGGTTGATCGTGGCCAGCTGGATCGCGACCTCGGGCGGCAGGCCCGCGTCGATCGCCATGCGGACGTTGCGGTCGGTGGCGCCCTGGGCCAGAACCTCTTGCGCTGGGCGGTCGTCGGTGGCGAGCGCGACCTGCGACCAATCTTTCAGGCCCCGGTCCAGCAGGCCCTTGATGATCTCGGCCCCGGTATGGATGCGGATTTCGACGAAGAGGCCGGCTTGCAGCTTGTCAAAGGCCTCTTCCGCCGTCCATGCCTCGTGATCCGAGGCGGCGAAGGCGGCGAAGGCGTTGATATTGGGCAGATCGCGGATGCCGGCGGCGTGGCCTTCGACAACGGCGCGGGCGTTCCAGGTTGCCTCGATCATCCACCAGAGCCGGTCATGCGCGGGGTTGTCGCGGTCGCGCACGGCGGGCCAGTCCATGACCTCGTCCAGGCCGGCGGTCATCAGGCTTTCGGTCAGGAACCGCGCCTGATCGCTGCCGTCCAGGTGCGCGCCGTGTTCCCAGGCGGTCGGCGGCACGGCCGAGCCGGGCAGCGGAAAGATCTTGAGCGGCGATCCCGCGCGGGCGGGGGCCAGCCAGAAATCGAGTGTGCGGTCGGGCAGGACGTTGGAAAGTTCGTGCGACGCCTCGCAGGTCCAGGTGTTGCCGTGGGGAATGACCAGGGCGGCCTCGTATTCCGGGGTGACGTGGCTCGATTCGATGTGCTTGTGCACTTCGCCCAGGCCGGGCACGGCGGCGAGGTCGGGCTTGTCCACGGTGCGGTGCGCGGTGCCGGGGAAGGTTCCGCGCGGGCCGACATAGGCGATGCGGGTGCCGTGGATCGCGACCTCGACATCGCTGCGCCAGAGCCCGGTGTTGGTGTCCAGCAACCGGCCGATCCGTAGCAGCGTATCGGCAGGGGTGCGGCCCAGGGCGACGTCGATAAGATCCTGTCGGATAATGGTTTCTGATTTTGCAGTAATTTCAGTCATGACCAGCCTTGGGCGGATTTCGTCAGGGTCGGCGTGGCAAAGGCGCCTTCGACCGGGGTGGTGCCGACGCGCTCGCGCCAGCCCTCGCCCTGAAGCATCGCGGCGCCGATGGCGACCGGCGTCACGTCGATCAACGACAGCAGCCGAAGGGTCGCGGCGATGGAGGCGCCCGAGGACAGCACGTCATCGACCACGGCAACACGGCGCCCCGACAGAAGCGGCAGCATCCGGGGATCGACATAAAGCCGCTTGCCGCCGCCGGGCGTGGTGATGGATTTCAGATCGACCGACAGCGCGTCGTCGTACCAGAACTTCCGCGAGGTGCCGAGCGGTACCATGCGGGTGTGACCCAGACGGCGGGCGATGGCTTCGGCCAGGGTCAGGCCAAGGGTGGGCACGCCGATGATGATGTCGGGCCGGTGCGCGGCGAGTTTCGCGGTCAGTGTGTCGGCAAGGGCGTCGAGGACGGCAAAGCTGGCCTGGTTGACGATCAGGGAGGCCACGCCGCGCCCGTCGGCCAGTTGGCGGATCGGCAGAAGGATCTGATGCGGGCCAAAGGGCACGGCATAGGTTTCCTGATCCGGTTGCACGCCGGGGGTCAGATCGGTGTGGAGGGTTTGCCAGACGTCGGTTCTCATGTGAGCGGATTCCGGGGATGACTGCGGATGTTTTGGGCGTTGCGCCGTGCAAGCGCCGGTGTGCGTGGACCGCGCGGGTCAGACAGGCTAGGCCTTGGGCGTCCCATTCCGAAGGATCCCCCATGACCGAAATGACCCCCGACACGCTGGCCGAGCTGACCGCCCTGCGCCGCGACCTGCACGCCCACCCCGAGCTTGGGTTCGAGGAAGAGCGGACCTCCTCCATCGTGGCCGACCGGTTGGCGGCGGCGGGGATCGAGGTCACGCGGGGGCTGGGTGGCACGGGGGTTGTCGGCACGCTGCGGCGCGGATCGGGCAACCGGGCGGTGATGCTGCGGGCGGACATGGATGCGCTGGCCATGCCCGAGGAGACGGGATTGGACTATGCCTCGACCGTGCCGGGAAAGATGCATGCCTGCGGGCATGATGGGCATACCGTGATGCTGTTGGGCGCGGCCGAGGCGCTGGCGCGGGATGGCGATTTTTCCGGCACCGTGCATTTCGTGTTCCAGCCGGCCGAAGAGGGGCGCGGCGGCGGGGCCAGGATGATCGCGGACGGATTTTTCGATCAGTTCCCGGTGGATGCGGCCTATGGGTTGCACAACATGCCGGGGCTGGATCTGGGCGTCGTTGCGGCGGTCGAAGGGCCGCAGCTGGCCAGTTCGGACAGCTGGACGGTGAACTTCCGCGGGATCGGGTCGCACGGGGCCAAGCCGCATCAGGGGCGCGACGCGGTGACGGCGGCGGGGGTGTTCCTGGCGCAGGTCCATGGCGTCGTCGCGCGCGAGGTCGATCCGCTGGAACCGGCGGTGGTGTCGGCCTGTGCGCTTGAGGCCGGCAATTTCAACGCGCTGAACGTCATCCCCGAGGTCGTGCGGGTGGGCGGCACGGCGCGGGCCTATTCGGTGGCGGTGCGCGACCAGCTGGAAGAGGCGATCGGACGCCATGCGCGGGGCGTGGCGGCGGGGTTCGGGATCGACGCCGACTATACCTTCATTCGACGCATCCCGCCGGTGGTGAACGCCGCCGGGCCGGTGGCCGTGGCGCGAGATGCCATACGCAAGCGTATGGGTGAGGCGCATCTGAGGGAGAGCTTTGCGCCCTCGACCGCCGGGGATGACTTTGCCGAATTCGGCAGCCGCGTGCCGGGGTGCTATGTCTGGCTGGGCATGGGCGAGACGCGGGTGAACGGCACGCACCACAACACCAACTACGATTTCAACGATACCTGTATTCCCCATGGCGTGACCTTCTGGCGCGCGGTGGTGGAAGAAGAGCTGTCCTAACACGCCAGACCTTCGCAAAGCCGCGCACGCAGGGCGTCGGCGTCGACGCCCATGGCGACCTGGATCGGGTGCGGGCCTTCGATCAGCGCGCCGTCGTGGTCGACCTCCAGGTGGCGGGTTTCGATGCGGAACAGGTCGGGGTGCAGCGCGAAGAGCGGCACGCAGGGGTCGTGCAGCGGGCGGCTGACCGACCCCCGGGCCTGGTGTTCGGTCTGCACGAAATAGGCGTCGATCAGGTCGGCGGAGGCCACGGCGGCCGCCTTGCCGGTGGCGCGCAGGTCGGCCAGGAAGTCGGCCCCGGCGCGGAACTGGCGGGTGGCATCCAGCGGGATCAGCGTCAGGTCGAGGCCCGCGTGCAGGACCATCGCGGCGGCTTCGGGGTCATGGGCCAGGTTGAACTCTCCACGCCCCATGTTGCCGGGTTCGTCCACCGCGCCGCCCATGGCGATGATGCGACGGGCGCGGGGCAGGGCCTCGGGCGCCATGGTCATCAGCGTGGCGATGTTGGTCAGCGGGGCGAGGCAGAAGAGGTCGATGGTCTTTTCCGGCGCGGTCATCAGCGCGTCGACCATATAGGGCACGGCATAGCTGCTGGCGGGGCCGGTGGCCGGGTCGGGGAAGGTCACGCCGCCCAGCCCGTCGTTGCCGTGAATGCCGATCTCGGGCCGGGGGTCGCGGCCAAGAGGTGCGGCGGCGCCGGAGTGCACGGGCGTGGGCACCCCGGCGAGGGTGGCGATCCTGAGCGCGTTGGTGGTGGTGACCTTCAGCCCGATGTTGCCGGCAACCGTCGTCATGGCGGCGATGTCGAGGTCGGGGTGACGCAGGGCGTAGAGGATCGCGATGGCATCGTCGATGCCGGGGTCGGTGTCGATGATGGCGGTGGTCTTGGAGGTCATGTCAGGATCCGATGTCGAGCTTGGCCATGTTGATCTTGAACAGGCGCGCGGTCTGGAGGAAATCGGCGAGCGTCTTGTCGACGTCGAGCGTGGCGACGGTGCGGTCCTGCATCAGCCAATGGCCCGCGACCATGGTGGCCTGCACGTCCGTCGGCATGGTGGCGTAGACCAGCATCGAATAGATGTCGTAGATCGGCTGCTGGCGCGGGTCGCGGATCGAAACGCGGATCAGGTCGGCCTGCTTGCCGGGTTCCAGCGATCCGATGCGGTCGTCCATCCGCAGGGTCGCGGCGCCTTCGATCGTGGCCATCCTGACCACGTCTTGCGCCAACAGTGCCGATCGGGTGCCCTGCGCAATGTTCTGGAACATCACCGCCGGGGCGAACTGGCTGAACAGATCAAGCGTGTTGCCGGACATCGGGCCATCGGTGGCGATGCCGACCTGTACGCCGCGCGCGCGCAGGGCCGTGATCGGGGCGACGCCGCGCCCGGCCTTGCCGTTTGATCGCGCATTATAGGCGACATGGGTGCCGGATTCCGCGATCAGGTCCATGTCGTCCTCGGTCGGGTACATGACATGGGCGGCGATCAGGCGGTCGGTCAGCAGGCCCGCGCGGTCGGTCAGTTCAACCGTGGTGGCGCCCTGTTCGGCGGCCCAGTCCAGTTCGGGCTTGGTTTCGGCCAGGTGCATCTGGACGGGGCTATCGGGGTGGGCGTCGGACCATGCGGCGACCCTCTCCATCACCTCGATGCCGGTCGAATAGGGCGCATGCGGCGCGGCCGAGGCGGTGATGCGGGGGTGATCCTTGTAGAGATCCGCCAAGGCGTCGAGCCGGGCGAAGCCTTCGTCCATCGTCTTGTGGTCGGGGGCCTCGAAGTTGGCCAGCGTCTGACCGACGATGCCGCGCATGCCCGCGCGGTCGATCACCTGCCCGATCCGGTCTTCGAAATAATACATGTCCGCCACGGTGGTGACGCCGCCGCGGATCATCTCGACCGCGGCCAGCGTCGCGCCGGCCTCGGCCAGATCGGCGGTCATCAGCCCCCGTTCCAGCGGCAGGATGTAGCGGAACAACCGGTCATCCACGTCTTCGCCCAGACCCCGGAACAGGGTCATCGACATGTGGCAGTGCGGGTTGACCATGCCGGGCATGATCAGGTCGCCACCCATGTCCATCCGGTTGCCCGGCGGGGGCGTGCCCATGCCGAGCCGCGTGATGGTGTCGCCCGTGATCTCGATCCAGCCGCCCGAGAAATCGGTCAGCTCTGCGTCCATGGTCAGCAGGCGGCAGTTGTGAAGGATCAGGGGGTCACTCACGCGGGCAGCAGACAACATTGTTCGGGTTGCGGGATCAGCACGGCGTTCGTGCCGCTTTCAAAGGGCTGGGCGAGGGGACCGTTGGCCTTGATCTCTCCGCCCGGGGTATCACACTGGTATTGGTAGGCGCGGCCAAGGTAGGTGCGCAAGCCTAGCGTCGTCGGGATGCCGTCGCCCGCAGGCGCGACCAGCAGCCCTTCGGGCCGGGTGGCGAGGATGAACTCCTTCGACGGCACGGTGAAGTGTTCCTTGGGCAGGGTCAGCACACCGCCGCCGGGCATTTCGGCGCGCACGGCGTCGCCCGCTTCGGCCACGGCGCGCAGGGGGATCATGTTTTCGAACCCGACGAAATCCGCGACGAAAGCATTGGCGGGGCGGGAATAGAGCACCTCGGGCGTGTCGAGCTGCATGATCCGGCCCGCATTCATGATCGCCACTCGGTCCGAGATGCTGAAGGCTTCTTCCTGGTCGTGGGTGACATAAACCGCGGTGGTGCCATTGGCCTGTTGCAACCGGCGGATTTCGACCCGCATGTCGACGCGCAGTTTCGCGTCGAGGTTCGACAGGGGTTCGTCGAACATCAGAAGCGGCGGTTCGATGACCAGCGCGCGCGCCAGCGCGACGCGCTGACGCTGCCCGCCGGACAGATTGGCGGGATAGCGGTCGGCAAAGTCGCCAAGGCCAACGCGGTCGATCATCGTGTCGGCGCGCTTGCGACGTTCGGCCCCGCCGATGCCGCGCTGTTTCAGCCCGAAGGCCACGTTGTCGCGCACGGTGAGATGCGGGAAAAGCGCATAGGTCTGGAAGACCAGCCCGATGTTGCGGGCATGGGCGGGCAGGCGGGTCAGGTCGCGATCGCCCAGCTTGATCGACCCGGTGGTCGGTTCAAGAAACCCCGCGACCAGCCGCAGCGTCGTCGTCTTGCCACAGCCGGACGAGCCGAGCAGCGACACCAGTTCGCCTTCGCCGACGTGCAGGTCGAGATCTTCGAGCACCTTGGTCGTGCCGTAGTGGGCGGTGATGCCCGAGAGGGAGAGGGAAACTGTCATGGCTATTTCGTCAGGAAGGTGAGGCCGAGGGTGCGTTCGACGATGGCCATCACGCCGACGGTCACGAACATCAGAAGGACCGAGACAGAGGCGATGGTGGGGTCGAAGAACTGCTCCATATGGGCCAGCAGCTGGATGGGAAGGGTCGAGACGCCGGGCCCGGTCAGGAAGATCGAGATCGACACGTCGTTGAGCGAGGTGATGAAGGCAAGGATGAAACCCGCGATGATGCCGGCACGCACGTTCGGCAGGACCACGGTGAAGAAGGCCTTCCACCGGGGACAGCCGAGGGACACGGCGGCCTCTTCGATCGAGAAGTCGAAGGCGTTGAGCGAGGCGCCAACCACGCGGACGCAGTAGGGCAGGACCAGCAGGGCGTGCCCGACCAGCAGCGCCGCCATGATCGGAAAGTCCATGCCGACGGCGACGGATTTCATCAGCGAAAAGCCCAGCACGATTTCCGGGATCAGGATCGGCAGGACGTAGATGTTGCCGAGGAAGGCGGGCAGTTCATAGCGGTAGCGCGCCATGGCATAGGCCGCCGGGATGCCGATCAGCATCGACAGCGCCGTGCCGCCGACCGCCAGCATGAACGACGTGACCATGGTGCGGCGGAAGGCCGAGATTTCGAAGATGTTCTCGTACCACTTCAGCGACAGGCCTTCGGGCGGGAAGGTCAGGTAGGAGGTGTTCGAGAGCGACGTGCCGATGATGATGATCAGCGGGCCGATCAGGAAGGCGAAGGTCAGGACCGCGAAGGCGATCAGAAGGGGATGCGTTTTCATCAGCCGGCCACCGGGTTCAGTCTGCGGGCGAGTTTCGACATCACAAGCACCGTGGTCAGCGTCACGACGACCATGACGGCGGCGATGGTCGAGGCCCCCACCCAGTCGAAGGTCACCATGGCGCGCTGGTACAGGAAGGTGCCCATCATCATCTGACGCTCTCCGCCCAGGAGTTGCGGCGTGGCGTAGGAGGTGAAGGAGCCGGTGAAGACCAGCACCGAGCCCACGATCAGCCCGGGCACGGCCATGGGCAGCACCACCTGCCGGAAGGCCGCGGCGGGCGTCGCGCCAAGCGAGGCGGCGGCTTCGGTCAGGTCCTGCGGGATGGCTTCAAGCACGCCGACGAGGGTGAGGATCATCAGCGGCACGAAAAGGTAGACCATGGCGATGGTCACCGAGAACTGCGTGTAGAGCATTGACAGCGGTTCCGAGATCAGGCCGAGCCAGAGGAGCGTGTCGTTCAGGATGCCGTTCTTGCCGAGGATGATGAGCCAGGCAAAGGACCGCACGACCACGCCGGTCAGCAACGGGAAGACGGCGGCGATGATCAGCAGCGATTTGATCCGCGCGGGCGACTTGGCGACGACCCAGGCGGTCATGAAGCCGACGATGACCGAGATCGTGGTGGTGATGACCGCGACCTCCATCGTGCGCCACAGGACGGTCATGCGGAAGCGCGAGTCGAAGAAGGCGGCGTATTGGGCGAAGGGGCCCTTGGGGTCGCCGAAGGTCGTGGCCAGCGTCGACAGCACTGGCAGGCCGAGGAACAGGGCAACGAGGAACAGGGCGGGGGCGGAAAGCGCCCAGGCACGGAGGCGGGGAGTCATCAGTCTGGATAGTCGTCCGGGATGGCGACGGAAGCGCCGTGAGTATTTATGGCAAGATGAAGCCGGGGGTGGGGGCGCAGGCGGGCCGCGCCCCCGGGTCGCTTACATGCCGAAGATTTCGTTCCAGCGGTCGATCCAGTCGGTCTTGGCCGTGTTCATCTTGGCGTAGTCCATGGTGTTGAGCGCGTCGATCTGGTCCTGGCCGTAGGTCCAGTTGGCCGCGTCTTCGGCCGACAGTTCGACCGTCTTGTTGATCGGCGCGTCGACGCCCTGTTCGGCCTGGATCTGCTGCACGTCCTTGGACAGGACGAAGTCGATGAACTTGTAGGCCAGGTCGACGTTTTCGGCGCCCGTGGGGATGTTGAGCGTGTTGAGCACGGCGATGTCGCCGTCTTCAAGCTTGGCCCAGGTCATGGTCGGCACGGCTTCTTTCAGCGAGCGCAGGGTGAAGTCCTGCGTCATCGTCACGGTGATTTCGCCGGTCGAGGCGAGGTTCACCATTTCGGAGCCGGTGTTGTAGTTCTTGACCGTGTTCGGCTTGATCTCTTCGATCTTGGCGAAGGTGGCGTCGGCGTCTTCATAGGCGTTCACACCGGCCTGCTTGCCCGCCTGCACGACGAACATCGGGCCTGCGGTGGTGGTGATGTTCGGCAGGGAGATCTGGCCGGCCAGGTCTTCGCGCCACAGGTCGCCCCAGGAGGTGATCGGTTCAAGCTTGGCGCTGTCGTAGACGATGCCGATGCGCCCCACGGTATAGGCCGGGCCATAGCCGCCCTGCGGGTCCTGGGCGATGTCGTAGAGGTCGCCGATGTTGGACAGCTTGGAGCGGTCGAATTCCTGGAAGACGCCGTTTTCGATGCCGACCTGGCTGTAGCTGTCGGTCAGGAAGATCACGTCGACGCCCTTGCCGCCGCGCGCGGTCAGCTTGCCCAGGCGGTCCGAGTTGTTGCCGGTTTCAAAGACGATGTCGCAGCCGCACATTGCCTTGAAGGGTTCGACGATGTTCGCGTTGAGCTTTTCGCCGTTGTAGCCCCACCAGGAGACGACGAGCGTTTCGGCCTGGGCTGTGGCGGCCGTGGCGGCCAGCGCCAGGGCAGAGAGGGAGAGGGTGTGTTTCATGTCGCGTGACCTGTCTTGAGAAGGCGAGTCGGCCCGGGCCGACGGGTGTCCGGATACCAGTGGGAACCCGGACCTGTGTGCAAGTCAAGGCAGGGGCGGGGTTGCCCTCATTCAAGGCATCAGATTGTGTCAGGGGGTCGGGGTGCCGATTTTTTGGGCGAAATGGCCTGGCGGCGGGGTGCGGGGCCGGATCGACCGGCCCCTTAGGTTAGGCGCGCCAGGTCACGCGCGGGCGGCGGCCTTTTCGTCCTTGGCCTTCCGGATCGCGGCGCTTTTCGACATGAGCGAGGCGGTGATGACGCCGACGGTCACCAGCGCGATCATGATGGTCGACAGCGCGTTGATTTCCGGCGAGACGCCCAGCCGCACGGCCGAGAAGATCTTCATCGGCAGGGTGGTCGAGGACGGGCCCGCGGTGAACGAGGCGATCACCAGGTCATCCAGCGACAGGGTGAAGGACAGCAGCCAGCCCGAGATCACGGCGGGCGCGATGATGGGCAGGGTGATCAGGCGGAAGGTTTCCCACTGGGTGGCGCCGAGGTCGAGCGCGGCCTCTTCGAGGCTTTCGTCGAAGGCCACGAGGCGCGAGGTCACGACGACCGAGACATAGCACATCGCAAAGGTCGTATGGGCCAGCACGATGGTCAGCACGCCGCGATCCAGCCCGATGCCGATGAAGAGCAACAGCAGCGACAGGCCCAGGATCACGTCGGGCATCACCAGCGGGGCATAGGTCATGCCGGCGAAAAGCGTGCGGCCGGGAAAGCGGTGGATGCGCACCAGAACGTAGGCGGCACAGGTGCCGAGGATCGTGGCAAGTGTCGAGGTCATCACCGCGACCTTGAGGGTCACCAATGCGGCGTCGAGGAAGGCCTCGTTGCGCATCAGCTCTCCGTACCACTTGGTCGAAAAGCCGGCCCAGACGGTCACCAGTTTGGATTCGTTGAACGAATAGATCACCAGGATGACCATGGGCAGGTAGAGGAAGGTGAACCCCAGGGTCAGGGAGACCACGTTGAAACCGGAAAGACGTCTCATCCTTCGGACTCCCGCTGTTTCTGTTCGTTGCGCTGGAACAGCACGATCGGGATGATCAGGATCAGCAGCAGGACAACGGCCACGGCCGAGGCCACGGGCCAGTCGCGGTTCGAGAAGAACTCCTCGTACAGGACCTTGCCGATCATCAGAGTCTGCGATCCGCCCAGAAGCGAGGGGATCACGAATTCGCCCATGGCGGGGATGAAGACCAGGAAACAGCCCGCGATCACGCCCTGTTTCGACAGCGGCACGGTGATCAGCCAGAAGGCCGAGGTGCGCGAACAGCCCAGGTCCTCGGCGGCCTCGAGCAGGGAGCCGTCGAGTTTTTCCAGCGCGGCGTAGACCGGCAGGATCATGAAGGGCAGGTAGGTGTAGACGATGCCGATGTAGACGGCGGTGTCGGTGTTCAGGATCGTCAGCGGTTCGCTGATCAGTCCGAGCCAGAGCAGGAATGAGTTCAGCAGACCGCCCTGGCTGAGGATTCCCATCCACGAATAGACGCGGATCAGGAAGGAGGTCCAGAAGGGCAGGATCACCAGCATCATTAGCGTGGGGCGCCATTCCTCGGGTGCGCGGGCCATGGCATAGGCGATGGGGAAGCCCACCAGCAGCGTCAGGGCGGTCGAGATCAGCGCGATCTTGAGCGAGGAGAGGTAGGCCTTCCAGTAGAGGTCGTCGGTGGTGAGGAAGGTGAAGTTTTCAAAATCCAGCTCGCGCAGGAAATCGACGAAGCCCTGCCAGCCGGTCGCGAGATCCAGCTGCGGGAAATATGGGGGCCGGGCCAGCGCGGTGTCGGAGAGGCTGATCTTCACCACGATCAGGAAGGGGATCAGGAACAGCGCAAGCAGCCAGAGGTAGGGAATGGCGATGAGGATCAGGCGGCGCATCGCGGCCTCCGGGGTCCTGTGGTCGGCCCGATCATTGCGCCAACACCACGGCGGCGGTGTCGGTCCAGCTGATCCAGACCTTGTCTTCCCAGGTAAATTCCCGGCGCGAGATGCGGCGGGTGTTGGCCTGCTGGGCCTTGATCACGTGACCGGTCGGCAGTTTGACGTGATAGGTCGAGATGTTGCCGAGATAGGCAATGTCGAGGATTTCGCCCTGCAGGACGTTGGCCCCGGAAGGGCGGTCGGCCGAGATGGCGATCTTTTCGGGCCGGATCGCCATGTAGCAGGTCTGGCCCAGGTCGAAGTTCTTGGTGGTGGTGGCCGACAGCGCCGGCTGGCCTTCGGCCCAGTCGATCTGCAGTTTGGTGCCGGTCTGGTGTGCCTTGCCCTCGATGATGTTCACGTCGCCGATGAAATCCGCGACGTAGACCGAACTGGGCGCCTCGTAGATCGCGTCGGGGGTCGAGACCTGCATCAGCTTGCCCTCGTCCATCACCGCCACGCGGGAGGCGACGGTCATCGCCTCTTCCTGGTCGTGGGTGACGATGACGAAGGTGGTGCCGGTCTTTTCCTGGATGTCCATCAGTTCGAACTGCGTTTCCTCGCGCAGTTTCCTGTCGAGCGCGCCGAGCGGTTCGTCGAGGAGGAGGAGTTTCGGGGCCTTGGCGAGGCTGCGGGCCAGCGCGACGCGCTGGCGCTGGCCGCCGGAAATCTGGTGCGGCTTGCGCTTGGCGAACTTGGCCAGGCGGGTCAGCTTCAGCATCTCTTCGACGCGGGCCTCGATCGCCGCCTTGTCGCGGCCTTCGCGGCGCAGGCCGAAGGCGATGTTGTCCCAGATCGTCAGGTGCGGGAACAGCGCATAGCTTTGGAACATCATGTTCACGGCGCGCTGGTTGGGCGGCACGGGGCCGATATCCTGGCCGGACAGAAGGATCTTGCCTTCGGTCGGGGTCTCGAACCCCGCAAGCATCCGCATCAGCGTGGTCTTGCCGCAGCCCGAGGGGCCGAGAAGGGCAAAGAATTCGCGTGCGTAGATGTCGAGGTCGATGTTGTCGATGGCGGTGAAGTCGCCGAACCTCTTGGTCACCCCCTTGAACTGGATCAGAGGTTTTTCGGCGGGATCGTCCCAGGGGGCGAAGACAGTTTGGGGCATGGGGACTCGGGTCTGGAATTGGCCCGCGCGGTTGGTCGCGCGGGCCGGTCTTGTCGTCGGATCGGATCAGGTGCCGGACTTGATCTTGGTCCAGCTGCGGGTGAGGTTCCGCTGATCCTTAACGTCGAACGGCGTGACGGTGTAGAGGTTGTCGAGCGTCGCCGCGTCCGGGTAGATCGCCGTGTCGCCGATCACGTCCTCGATCAGGTGATCCTGCGAGGCCTTGTTGCCGTTGGCGTAGTAGACGTAGTTCGACGCCGCCGCCATGTTCTGCGCATCCATGATGAAGTTCAGGAAGGTATGCGCGGCCTCGGGGTTCGGGGCGTCGACGGGGATCGCCATCTGGTCGAACCACATCAGTGCACCTTCCGATGGCACTTCGTAGGTGATTTCCACGCCGTTGTCGGCCTCGGCCGCGCGGTCGCGGGCCTGCAGCACGTCACCGGACCAGCCGAGCGCGACGCAGATGTCGCCGTTGGCCAGCGCGTTGATGTATTCCGACGAGTGGAACTTCTGGATGTAGGGGCGAACGGCCGCGACGACCTCTTCTGCCTTGGCGAGCGCCTCGGGCGAGTGATCGTCCGGGCCGCCTTCCCAGCCGGCGTAGGTCAGCGCGGCGGGGATGACCTCGGTCGGGGCATCAAGCAGGTGGATGCCGCAGGACGACAGCTTTTCGGCGATGGCCGGATCGAAGATCAGTGCCAGCGAATTCAGCGGTGCGTCGTCGCCCAGGATCTCCTTCACCTTGCCGACGTTGGCGCCGATGCCGGTGGTGCCCCACATGTAGTTGATCGAATAATCGCCGTTCGGATCGTAGGTGTCGGTCCGCTTCTGGATCACGTCCCACATGTTTTCCAGGTTCGGCAGCTTCGACTTGTCGAGCGGCTGGAACGACCCGGCCATGATCTGGCGCTGCAGGAAGGTGCCGGTCGGCACGACGACGTCATAGCCCGACCCGCCTGCCAGCATCTTGGTTTCCAGCAGTTCGTTGCTGTCGAAGACGTCGTAGACCAGATCGATGCCGGTTTCTTCCTCGAATTTCGTCAGAAGTTCTTCGTCGATGTAGTCGGACCAGTTGTAGACATGCACCTCTTCCGCGATGGCCCCGGTGGCGAGGGTCATGGCGGCGGTCAGCGCGATGAGTGATTTTGTCATTTTGATCTCCCTTGGACGTCAAAGAGGTAGCGTCCTCGGGGGCCGATCCAATCAACAAATTCGACATCTGGCAATATGGCGTTTTCCGGTTTCCGGGCGTAGCGTCGCCGCAAATCGCAAAACGGGAGATTTTCATGCAGCAGATCACCAACCACCTTCCGACCGCCGAATTGCAGGCGCTGGATGCTGCGTATCACATGCACCCCTTCTCGACTCAGGACGATCTGGCGCAATCGGGCGTGCGGATCATCACCTCGGCCAAGGGGGTGATGCTGCGAGACAGCGAAGGCGAGGAAATCCTGGATGCGATGGCGGGCCTGTGGTGCGTCAACATCGGATACGGCCGGGACGAGCTGGCCGAAGTCGCGGCGCGCCAGATGCGCGAGCTGCCCTACTACAACACCTTCTTCAAGACCTCGCATGTGCCGGTCATCGCCCTGTCGGCGAAGCTGGCCGAACTGGCGCCGGGCAACCTGAACCACGTGTTCTTTGCCGGGTCCGGGTCCGAGGCGAACGACACCAACCTGCGGATGGTGCGCACCTACTGGGCCGAAAAGGGCAAGCCCAACAAGCAGATCGTGATTTCGCGCTGGAACGCCTATCACGGGTCGTCCGTCGGGTCCGGGTCGCTTGGCGGGATGAAGGGCATTCATGCGCAGGGCGGTCTGCCGATCCCCGGCATCGAACATATCGACCAGCCCAACTGGTGGGCCGAGGGCGGCGACATGTCCCCTGAAGACTTCGGGCTGGAACGCGCCCGCCAGCTTGAGCGCAAGATCGACGAGCTGGGCGAAGACAATGTCGCGGCCTTCATCGCGGAACCCGTGCAGGGTGCGGGTGGCGTGATCGTCGCGCCCGAAACCTACTGGCCCGAGGTCATGCGCATCTGCCGCGAGCGGGACATCCTGTTCATCGCGGACGAGGTGATCTGCGGGTTTGGCCGGACGGGCCAGTGGTTCGGGTCGCAGACGCTGGACCTGACGCCCGACATCATGACCATCGCCAAGGGCCTGTCGTCGGGCTATCAGCCGATCGGCGGGTCGATCGTGTCGGACGAGATCGCGGCGGTGATCGGCGCGACCGAATTCAACCACGGCTACACCTATTCCGGGCATCCCGTGGCCTCGGCCGTGGCGCTGGAAAACCTGCGGATCCTGGAAGAGGAAAAGATCGTCGATCGCGTCCGCGAAGAGACGGGCCCCTATCTGAAAGAGAAGTTCGAGGCGCTGGTCGATCACCCGATGGTCGGTGAGGCCAAGATCGTCGGCATGATGGGATCCATCGCCCTGACCCCCGACAAGGGCGCGCGGGCGGCCTTTGCAGCCGATGCCGGCACCGTCGGCTACATGGTGCGGGAACGGTGTTTCGCCAACAACCTGGTGATGCGGCACGTGGGCGACCGGATGATCATCTCTCCGCCGCTGGTGATCTCGAAGGGTGAGATCGACGTGCTGATCGACCGCGCCGTGCAGTCGCTGGACGAGGGCATGAAGGCGGTGAAGGACGCCGGGCTTTGGGCGTCGGCCTGATCCTCTAGATACCCTTGCCCCTTCCCGGATGCGGGCCCGTGACCGGGCCCGTGACCGGGAAGGGGATGTCGCCCTGCGGAATTGCATGACTGAGTCATTGAATTCCGCCCCGGGCTTTGACAGGTTGGCCGGACCATGGCGGGGCCTATCCCCGGGCCATGACGGACAGCCATGAAGATCGCCAGAACAGATATCGTCTTTGCCGCCCTGGCCGCCATCACCGGCGGCATCACCTATGCCCGTTTCGGCGGCGGTGCGGTCTGGGAGTCGGTCGAACGGGCCGGAACGCTGCTGCTGGTGGTGCTGCCACAGCTGGCGGCGGGTCTGCTGATCGGCGGGCTGGTCACGCGACTGGTCAGCCGCGAGAAAGTGGCGCGCTGGCTGGGCGGGTCGTCGGGGATGACCGGCCTTCTTCTGGCGTCGCTCGCCGGGCTGCTGACGCCGGGCGGGCCGTTCACCTCTTTCCCGATGGTCTATGCGCTGTGGATCGCCGGGGCGGATGCCGGCGCGCTGATCGCCTTCATCTCGGCCTGGTCGCTTCTGGGGTTCAACCGGCTGATCGTCTGGGAACTGCCCCTGCTGGGTGTTGAGTTCACCATGTTGCGGTTCGTGGTCTGCCTGCCCTTGCCGGTGATCGCAGGTCTGATCGCAAGGCGGCTGGGGCGGTGGTCGGCCTTCCGGCTGGATGATCCTGCGGGGCGGGCGGAATGAACGGACCGCTGATCCTTGTCTGGCTGGCGGTCATCGTGCTGGCGGTGATGGTCTGGCGGCGCGAGGGCGTCGTCGGCTTGAAAGAGGGCGGCGTGTCGGCGCTTGGCATCGCCAAGACCCTGTCGCTGCGGCTGCCGCTGGCCTTGCTGACCGCGTCCTTCCTGATCCACATTATCCCGGTCGAACAGATGACGCGGCTGATCGGCCCGACCTCGGGGCTTGCGGGGATCATCACCGCCGCGCTGGTCGGAGGGTTGCTGCCGGGCGGGCCGATGACCTCCTTTCCGATTGCGATCGTCTTCATGCACGCAGGCGCGGGGGTGCCGCAGATGGTGGCGCTGGTGGCGGGCTGGTCGGTCTTCGCGATGCACCGGATGCTGGCCTACGAGGCCCCGATCATGGGCTGGAAGTTCATCGCCCTGCGCATGGGGTCGAGCCTGATCCTGCCGGTCCTCGCAGGGCTGTTCGCCGAAGGCATCGTTGCGGTCGTGGGTGAGATTGCGTTGCCCTGAGGGTCGTACTCGCACGGAGCCAAGGGGCGCATGCCCCGCCGTGCATCGCCGGGCCGCCCCCCGGCACGGCGATTGGCAGCCATTGGCGGTCCCGCTCGATCGGTGTGCTACCTTGGCCAGGATAAAGCGCTGCTATCGATCGGTTGCATCGCCCTGCCGCGACCCGGCGATGCACGGCTCGCGTCGCGTGTCTATGCCGCGATCTGATCCGCCAGCCGGTCCAGCATCGTCAGGCATTGCGCCATCTGGTCCAGCGCGATGAATTCGTCGGGCTTGTGCGCCTGCGCGATGGACCCCGGGCCGCAGATGACCGCCGACATGCCCAGCTGCTGGAAGAGCCCCGCCTCGGTGCTGAAGGACACGAGGTCGGTGCCGTTCGATCCGGTCAGGCGCGCCACGAGATCGCGGGCGGCATTGGGCTCCATCGGCTCCAGCCCCGCGACCTCTCCGATCACCTCGGTCACGATGTCGGCGTCGGGGTCGACCCGGCGCATCGCGGGCAGCAGCGTGTCCGCCACGTAGCGGGCCATTTCCTCTTTCACGAAGGTCTGGTCGGCGTCGGCAACGGGGCGCATTTCCCAATCGACCTCGGCCAGTCCGGGGATGACGTTGTGCACATGGCCCCCGTGCAGACGGCCGACGTTGATCGTAGTCCAGGGCGGTTCGAAGAGCGATCCCGGCGGGGCGCGGTGGCGCAGCGCATCGCGCAGGTCGAGAAGCCGAGTGATATAGCGCGTGGCGTATTCGACGGCGTTCACCCCCAGTTCGGGCCGCGAGCCGTGCCCTTCCAGCCCGGTGAAGCGGGTGGTGTATTCGCAGCAGCCTTTGTGCCCTTCGATGATCCGCATTTCGGTCGGTTCACCGATGATGGCGAGGCTGGGCCGCGTGTCGCTGTTGCGCAGGATGTCCTGCAGGTTGCGCGCGCCAAGACAGCCGACCTCTTCGTCGTGGGTGAAGGCAAAGGTGACCGGGCGGCGTAGGTCCTGATCGGCAAAGCGGGGGGCCATGGCGACACAGGCGGCGATGAAGCCCTTCATGTCGCAGGTGCCACGGCCATAAAGAAGCCCGTCGGCTTCGCGCATGGCAAACGGGTCCGAGCTCCAGTCCTGATCCTCGACCGGGACCACATCGGTGTGGCCGGACAGCATGATGCCGCCGGGTTCCTCGGGTCCGATGCGGGCCAGCAGGTTGGCCTTGGTGCCGGTCGCGTCGGTCTGGATGTCGATATGCGCGCCCAGATCGCCCAGCCGGTTGGCCAGCAGGGCGATCATTTCCAGGTTGCTGTCGGCCGAGATGGTGGGCAGGGCGATCAGGTCGCCCAGCAGGTCCGTCGTGGTCTTCAGGTCGGTCATTTCTTCACGAACATCTCGCGCGGGCGGTCGCAGAAGCATTCGGCGGGGCCGTCGTCGGTGATGCGGATGGATTCGGTGATCTCGAGCCCCCAGTTCGCCATCCAGAGGCCGGGCATGAAGTGGAAGGTCATGTCAGGCTCAAGGATCGTCTCGTCCTCGGCCCGCAGCGAAATCGTGCGTTCGCCCCAGTCGGGCGGATAGCTGAGGCCGATCGGATAGCCGCAGCGGGCGCCCCGGGTGATCCCGGCGGCCTCGAGCGGCGCGGCAAGGGCGTTGGCCACGTCACAGGCGCGGTTGCCGGGGCGGGCCATTTCCAGACCGGCCTCCAGCCCTTCGACCAGCGCGGCCTCGGCGTGTTTGAAGAGCTCCGGCGGTTCGCCAAGAAAGACGGTGCGGCAGAAGGGGATGTGATAGCGGCGGTAACAGCCGGAGATCTCGAAGAACGTCGCTTCGCCTTCCTGGAAGGGGCGACCATCCCAGGTCAGGTGCGGGGCGGCGGCGTCGGTGCCCGAGGGCAGCAGCGGCACGATGGCGGCGTAATCGCCCCATGCGTCATCCACGCCGAGGATCGCGTCGCGCATGATCTCGGCCACCACGGCGTTCTTGGCCACGCCCGGTTCGACCCGGTCGAGCCAGCCGTCGACGATCTTTTCGGAGATCCGCGCGGCCTTTCGCATGAAGGCAAGTTCCTCGGCCGATTTCACGGTGCGGCACCAGTTCACCAGCGCGGTGCCGTCGATGAAGGTCGCGTCGGGCAGTTCGTGGGTCAGCACCGCGTGGGCCTTTGCGGTGTAGTAGTAATTCTCCATCTCGACCCCGATGCGGGAGGTCGCGACACCCATGGCACGCAGCTGGGCGGCCAGGTCCTCCATCGGGTGGCGTTCCGTCGACTGGACGAAGTTGTCGGCATAACCATAGCAGCGGCTGTCCTCCATCCACACCGTGCGGATGGCCCCGTTGCGGTCCTGCGACCGGCCCCACCACCAGGGTTCGGCGTCCAGGAAGACGACGACGCCCTGATGGACATAAAAGCTCCACCCGTCATAGCCCGTCAGCCAGGCCATGTTCGACGGGTCGGTGACGCAAAGCACCTCGATCCCCGCTTTCTCCATCGCGGCGCGGGTCTTCTGAAGGCGGCGGTCATATTCGGCGGCAGAGAAGGGGATGGTCTTGGGGATCATGCGGGGGCCTTTCGATTCGCTGCATACTGGCCCGTATGCCGGGGCAGCGGTTGTCCGAACCCGACCATCGCGGGTCGTCCACGTCAAGGGATGCGGGCGGTTCGGGGCGGGTGAGTTGCAGTCCCGGCGCTGGAATGCGAGGTGTTGGGGCAAGAATTGACCGAAATCCCGCCATGGCAAGCGTGCCTCCGGCGGGAGTATTTCGGGCAAGATGAAGCGAAAGGAGCCGGAAATGCTGCGGAACGACCAACTGGATCAATGGGATCGCGAGGCCTTCTTTCACCCCTCGACCCACCTTGCGCAACATGCGCGCGGCGAGGCGGCGAACCGGGTGATCCGCACCGCGAGCGGGTGTCATATCGAGGACCGCGACGGCACGAAGCTGCTGGATGCCTTTGCCGGGCTTTACTGCGTCAACGTCGGGTATGGTCGCCCCGAGATCGCGGATGCCATCGCCGAGCAGGCGAAGGAGCTGGCCTATTACCACGCCTATGTCGGGCATGGCACCGAGGCTTCGATCACGCTGGCGCATATGGTGCTGGAGCGCGCGCCCGCCAACATGAGCAAGGTCTACTTTGGCCTGGGCGGGTCGGACGCGAACGAGACCAACGTGAAGCTGGTCTGGTACTACAACAACATCCTTGGTCGGCCGGAAAAGAAGAAGATCATCTCGCGCTGGCGCGGCTATCATGGGTCGGGCCTGATGACCGGGTCACTGACCGGGCTTGAGCTGTTTCACAAGAAATTCGACCTGCCGCTGGCGCAGGTGGTGCACACCGAGGCACCCTATTACCTGCGCCGCCCCAACAAGGGCATGAGCGAGGAGGCTTTCGTCGCGCACCTGGTGGCCGAGCTTGAGGCGCTGATCGAGCGCGAGGGCGCGGACACGATCGCGGCCTTCATCGGCGAGCCGCTGATGGGCACCGGGGGGATCGTTCCGCCGCCCGCAGGCTATTGGCCGGCGATCCAGGCGGTGCTGGACAAGCACGACATCCTGCTGATCGCGGACGAGGTCGTCACCGGGTTTGGCCGGTTGGGCACGATGTTCGGGTCGGATCACTATGGGATGCGGCCCGATCTGATCACCATCGCGAAGGGCCTGACCTCGGCCTATGCGCCGCTTTCGGGATCGATCGTGGGCGAGAAGATGTGGAAGGTGCTGGAACAGGGCACCGACGAGAACGGGCCGATCGGCCATGGCTGGACCTATTCGGCGCATCCGATCGGGGCGGCGGCGGGTGTCGCGAACCTGCGGCTGATCGACGAGCTGAATCTGGTCGAGGCTGCCGGACGTGTCGGTGGTCAGTTCAACGCCATGCTGCAGGATGCGGTCGGCGGGCACGCCCATGTCGCCGAAGTGCGCGGCGAAGGCATGATCGCGGCGGTCGAATTCCAGAAGGACGTCGAGGCGGGCGATTTCTTTGATCCGTCCGAGAAAGTCGGGCCCCGGGTTGCGGCCGCGCTGCTGGAACAGGGCGTGATCGGCCGGGCGATGCCGCAGGGCGACATCCTGGGCTTTGCACCGCCCTTCTGCCTGAGCGAGTCGGAGGCCGCGGAAGTGGCCGAGAAGACGGCCAAGGCCGTGAAAGAGGTTCTTGGCTGACGTGACTTTCTGCGCCGTCGGGCTAGCTAAGGCCCTGCACGGCGCAGAAATAAGTCGCAAAACGCGAAAAAAGTGCCGTGTTCCGGTTGCAAGGCCGCATGTGCGCGGTCTTTACTGGAGGAAGAACAGCGGCAAAAGCCGCGGCACGACAACGGGGAGCCAGTTTTGGCTGACACACAAAGCGCTGACGCGTTCGTTGAATTCGAACGCGTCCAGAAGAGCTATGATGGCGAGACGCTCGTCGTCAAAGACCTCAACCTGAGCCTGCCGAAGGGCGAGTTCCTGACCATGCTGGGACCGTCCGGATCGGGCAAGACCACCTGCCTCATGATGCTTGCGGGGTTCGAAACCGCGACGCACGGCGAGATCAAGCTGGACGGCCGGCCGATCAACAATATCCCGCCGCACAAGCGCGGGATCGGCATGGTCTTCCAGAACTACGCGCTGTTTCCGCACATGACGGTGGCCGAGAACCTTGCCTTCCCGCTGGAAGTCCGGCGGATGGGCAAGTCGGATCGCGAAGCCAAGGTGAAACGCGCGCTGGACATGGTCCAGATGGGCGAGTTCGGTGGGCGGCGTCCGGCGCAGCTTTCGGGCGGCCAGCAGCAGCGGATCGCCCTGGCGCGGGCGCTGGTGTTCGAGCCTGAACTGGTGCTGATGGACGAACCGCTTGGCGCGCTGGACAAGCAGCTGCGCGAACACATGCAGTTCGAAATCACCCGCATTGCCCATGACCTGGGCATCACCACGGTCTACGTGACGCACGACCAGACCGAGGCGCTGACCATGTCGGACCGGGTGGCGGTGTTCAACGACGGGCGGATCCAGCAGCTGGCGCCGCCGGATCAGCTGTATGAAAGCCCGCAGAACAGTTTCGTCGCGCAGTTCATCGGCGAGAACAACACGCTGGACGGCGTGGTGCAGGAGATCCGTGGCGATCATTGCACCGTCAAGCTGGAAGACGGGTCGATCATCGACGCCAAGCCGGTGAACGTGTCGCAGCCTGGCGAGAAGACGCTGGTGTCGATCCGACCCGAGCGGGTGGAGATGAACCGCGACCGGCTGAACCCCGATGCCCATACGCTGAAGGCCGAGGTTCTGGAATTCATTTACATGGGCGATATTTTCCGCACGCGTCTGCGCGTGGCGGGTCGCGAGGATTTCGTGATCAAGACACGGAATGCCCCCGACCAGCGGCGTCTGAAGCCCGGCGAGCAGATCGAGATCGGGTGGATGCCCGAAGACTGCCGCGCGCTGGACGCCTGAGATCGAGTTTCGGTGCCCCTTGGCGCCGATCACGGTAGCCTATGCGTCCGACCCGTGGCGCAGGGCTAAGCAAACCCGAAACGGGATAAATACAGGGAGACCAGTATGAAACTGACCAAGACCCTTCTGGCTTCGACTGCGCTGACGGTTGCCGCAGGCGCAGCCTTTGCCGAAAGCCACATGGCATCCGACATGACGCTCGTGTCCTGGGGCGGTGCCTACCAGTCGTCGCAGCAGAAAGCCTATGTCGAGCCCTACCAGGCCGCGAACGAAGGCGTGAACGTGGTGTGGGACGAATCCTCGGCCGAAGCCGTGGCGAAACTGCGCGCGATGAACGAAGCCGGCAACATCACCTGGGACCTCGTTGACGTGGTGGCATCCGACGCCATCCGCCTGTGCGACGAAGGCCTGGCGATGGAAATCGACGCGGACGAAGTGCTGGCCGACGGCGACGACGGCTCCAAGGCGTCCGACGACTTCGGCGACCTGCTCGTGTCTGACTGCTTCATTCCGCAGATCGTCTATTCGACCACCTTCGGCTACCGCACCGACATGGTCGGTGACACGCCGCCGACCTCGGTCTGCGCGGTGTTCGACACCGAAACCTACCCGGGCAAGCGCGCGCTGGAAAAGCGTCCGATCAACAACATGGAATGGGCCCTGCTTTGCGACGGTGTCGCGAAGGACGAAGTCTATGACGTGCTTGAGACCGCAGAAGGTCAGGACCGCGCTCTGGCCAAGCTCGACACCATCAAGGACGACGTGATCTGGTGGTCCGCCGGTGCCGACACGCCGCAGCTGCTGGCCGATGGCGAAATCGTCATGGGGTCGACCTACAACGGGCGTCTGTTCTCGGTCATCGAAGAGCAGGACCAGCCGGTTGCCATGCTGTGGGACGCGCAGGTGTTCGACCTTGACGGCTGGATCATTCCCGCCGGTCTGAGCGAAGAGCGTCTGGCCCGTGTCAAGGACTTCGTGAAGTTCGCGACCGACACGCAGCGTCTGGCGGACCAGGCCAAGTACATCTCCTACGGTCCGGCACGTGCGTCTTCCGCACCGCTGGTCGGCCAGCACGCCGAACTGGGGATCGACATGGCGCCGCACATGCCGACCGATCCGAACAACGCCACGAACACGTTCCTCTACAACTACGAGTTCTGGGCTGACTATCGCGACGACATCGACGCGAAGTTCCAGGCCTGGCTGGCACAATAAGGTCGTAGCGGCGGGGTGACCCCCCGCCCTACCGGTCCGGCGGCCCTGTCGCCGGACCACACCTATAACGACCGCGACAACGCGGCAGACAACGGGGACGATCCATGCCGAAAGGCTACATCATTGGCCATATCACGGTGACAGACCCTGAGGCCTACAAGGAATACGTGGAACGGGATACGCCCATCCTCGAAGGCTACGGCGGACGATTCATCGTTCGCGGCGGAGCCTCGGAAGCGCCCGAAGGTCCGATGAAGGACCGCCACGTGGTCATCGAATTCCCCAGCTTCGAGGACGCCAAGCGCGCCTATCATTCCGACGCATACCAGGAGGTGGTGAAGATCCGTCACGCCACCGCCCAAAGTGACATCATCCTCGTGGAGGGGGTCTGACATGGCCGAGACAAATGCAGGCCCGATGCTGGCCGCGGACGGCACGCCGCTGAAGAAATCCCTGGCCCGCGCTCTGCGTCGCCAGAAACTGCGCGCGCTGATGCTGATCGCGCCACTGCTGATCTTCGTGCTGGTCACCTTCGTGATCCCGATCGGGGACATGCTGTTGCGGTCGGTAAAGAATGACATCGTCGCCGACACGCTGCCCGCCACGGTCGAGGTGCTGGGCGACTGGGACCATGACGCGCAGGAGCTGCCGGGCGACGACGTCTGGACGGCCTTCTACGTCGACATGTGGTTCGCCGCCGAGCGCAAGGAGCACACCCGGCTGGGCACGCGTCTGAACTATGAGCTGACCGGCGTGTCGTCGCTGTTCCGCAAGACCGGGCGCCGGGTCGATCGGTTCGACACCGACATCTACGCTGACCAGTTCGTCGCGCTGAACCCCGAATGGGAGGCACCGCAGACCTTCGCCGCCATGCTGGACGGCCCGGCCGCCGATGAGCTGCCGCTGACCGCCGACGCCTGGGCGCGCTGGAAAGAGTTCAACGTCGAGGAAGGCGATGCCGTCCTGGAAGAGGACGTGCCGGATTTCGTCTACACCGCGCTTCACTACGAACTGAGCCAGGGGGCCGAGGTCACCGGAGCCTCGGAACGGCTGCGCGCCGCCGCGGCGGCCGTGGGCGAATTCGAGACCGTGTCGCTGCGTGACCAATTCGCCGATGCCGACGAGGACTGGCTGGACCCGGAGGTCTGGAAGACCATCCAGCTTTATTCCCCGCGCGTGACACCGGGCTATTTCGCCAATGCGGCGGACATGCAGGTGACGCCCGAGGGTTTGGAATCGCGCCCCGAGAACCAGCAGATCTATGGCGTGCTGTTCAAGCGGACGCTGTTCATGTCGCTGGTCATCACAGGGTCGTGCATCCTTCTGGGGTATCCGGTGGCCTGGCTGCTGGCGAACCTGCCGATGCGGGTCGCGAACCTGCTGATGATCCTGGTGCTGCTGCCCTTCTGGACATCGCTTCTGGTGCGGACATCTGCCTGGAAGGTCATGCTGCAGCAACAGGGCGTGGTGAACGACGTGCTGGTCTGGCTGGGGCTGGTGGCGGATGACGCGCGCCTGACCATGATCAACAACCAGTTCGGCACGATCGTCGCGATGACGCACATCCTGCTGCCGTTCATGATCCTGCCGATGTATTCGGTGATGCAGACCATCCCGCCCAGCTACCTGCGCGCGGCGAAATCCCTGGGCGCGACCAACTGGACGGCCTTCTGGCGGGTCTATTTCCCGCAGTCGGTGCCGGGCATCGGGGCGGGGTCGATCCTCGTCTTCATCCTGGCCATCGGCTATTACATCACGCCGGAAATCGTCGGCGGTAACACGGGCACGTTCATTTCGAACCGGATCGCCTATCATATTTCGTCGTCGCTCAACTGGGGTCTGGCGGCGGCACTGGGGACCATCCTGCTGGTGGTCGTGCTGGTGCTTTACTGGGCCTACGACCGGATCGTCGGCATCGACAACGTGAAGCTGGGGTAAGAGAGATGAGCGAACTTACCGTCGAAAAGGGTACGCCCAACATGATGACCTTCACCCTGCCCATGGTGGCCGGGCTGGGTCTGATCCTTGGCTTCCTGACAGGAAATGTCGTCGGATCCCCGTGGATCGGGTTGCTGCTGGGCACCGTGATCGGGGCCGTGCTTGGATACGTCCTGAACACCATGGTGCCGTCCAAGGCCACGGGCCGTTGGGTGGTGATCATCGGCTTTGCGGTGATCGGCTTCCTGTTCGGAGGGCTGGGCGGTGCCGTCGGGGGCGTGATCATCGGCGCGATCATCTCGTGGTTCGCCTACTGGATCGGGCGCGGGGCCTATCGCGATGACGTGCCGATCTACGCGACGCCGGGGCAGACGCTGTGGTGGAATTTCTTCCTGTTCATCTGCGGGGCGATCTTCATCTTCCTGATCACGCCGATCCTTGTCGTGATGCCGCTGTCGTTCAATGCCGAGGACTTCTTCACCTTCACGCCCGAGATGCTGCGGCTGGATCCCGAAGGCTATTCGCTGAAGCATTACCGGGACTTCTTCGAGACCTCGGACTGGCAGCTGGCGCTGAAGAATTCGCTGGTCATCGCGCCGATCGCGACCATCCTGTCGGTGTCCCTGGGTACGCTGGCGGCGATCGGCCTGTCGCAAAGCCACGTGCCGGGCCGTCGCGCGATCATGGCGATCCTGATCTCTCCGATGATCGTGCCGCTGATCATCTCGGCCACGGGGATGTTCTTCTTCTACTCGACGCTCGGCAACTTCCTGGAAGAGACGGTCGGCATGTCGAAAAGCCTGGTCGGCTACATCAAGGTGATCCTGGCGCACGCGGTGCTGGGCATTCCCTTCGTCATCATCACCGTGACGGCGACCCTGGTCGGGTTCGACCGGTCGCTGACCCGCGCTGCGGCGAACATGGGGGCGGACCCGGTGACGACCTTCTTCCGGGTGCAGATGCCGCTGATCCTGCCGGGCGTGATTTCCGGGGGCCTGTTCGCATTCATCACCTCGTTCGACGAGGTGGTCGTGGTGCTGTTCGTCGGCTCGGCCGCGCAGAAGACGCTGCCCTGGCAGATGTTCATCGGCCTGCGTGAACAGATCTCTCCGACGATCCTGGCGGTGGCGACGATCCTCGTGGTGATTTCGATCATGCTGCTGGCGACGGTCGAACTGCTGCGGCGGCGGAGCGAACGGCTGCGGGGCATGTCGCCCGGCTGATCGGCCTTGCCATCCCAACATCAGTCCCGCCCGGTGTCCTCACCGGGCGGTGTCGTTTTTGGGGGTGGGTCAGTCCGCGCGCGTATCGCGATGTTCGATCGCGTCCCGCAGGGCAAAGACCTGATCGCGCAGGCGGCGGGCATCCTTCAGCGTCAGGCCCGTTGCCTCGAACACGCAGGCGGCTAGGTCCGCGACCTCGGCTTTCAGCCCGTTCGCCTTGTCGGTCAGCGCGATCACCACGACCCGTTCGTCGGCATCTGCGCGGGTGCGGGTGACCAGCCCAGCCTCGGCCATGCGTTTGAGCAGGGGGGTCAGCGTGTTCGATTCCAGCCCCAGTTCGGCGCCAAGCTGGCCGACGGTCTTGCCGTCCCGATCCCATAGCGACACCAGCACAAGATACTGCGGATAGGTCAGGCCCAGCTGCGCCAGAAGCGGGCGGTACAGCCGGTTCATCGCATTGTTCGCGGAATAGAGCGCGAAGCAGATCAGGTCCTGGGTGCCGAGAGGTGTGTCGTCCATCTGTCGAAAATAAATCGTGCGCGATATGATCGCAAGGGTTGACCAGGGCGCCTGCGGACCAAATATATCGTACACGATATAAACGTGAGCGATTAAAAGGAGAACCCCATGTCCATCACCCCCCTCTATTCCACCGAAGCCACCGCAACCGGTGGTCGCGACGGCAAGGTCACGGCCGCTGATGGCGCGCTGGTGCTGGATCTTGCCATGCCCAAGGAACTTGGCGGCAGCGGTGCGGGCCACAACCCCGAACAGCTGTTCGCGGCCGGCTATGCCAGCTGTTTTTCAAGCGCGCTTGGGCTGGTGGCCCGGCAGGACAAGTCTGTCGGCAAGCTGCCCGAAGGCACGACCGTTGCCGCCACTGTTGGCATCGGCAAGACCGAGGCCGGGGGCTTTGGCCTGACCGTTGCGTTGAAGGTGACGGCGCCGGGGCTGGAACGGGACGTGGTGCAGGCGCTGGCTGACGCCGCCCATGCGGTCTGCCCCTATTCCAACGCCGTGCGCGGAAATGTGGATGTCGAGATCAGCGTAGGCTGAGCAGTCGCCGCAGATGATACGGAAAAGGCGCGGGGGTCTCCCGCGCCTTTCGCTTAGTCGGTGTGGCGGGTGCAGGTTATTCCCGCACCAGCTTTTCGTAGCTTTGGACCATGTCCTTGGCCAGCGCGCCCACTTCGAAGTTGTAGGTGCCGATCTGGCCGACGGGGGTGACCTCGGCCGCGGTGCCGGTCAGCCAGCACTGTTCGAAGCTTTCCAGCTCTTCCGGCATGATGTGGCGTTCGTGGACCTTGATCTGCTTGTCTTCCAGCATGCCGATCACCGTCTGGCGGGTCAGCCCGTTGAGGAAGCAGTCAGGCTTGGGCGTGTGCACTTCGCCGTCCTTGACGAAGAAGATGTTGGCGCCGGTCGCTTCGGCCACGTAGCCGCGGTAATCCATGAAGAGCGCGTCCGAGCAGCCCTTGGCCTCGGCCTCGTGCTTGGACATGGTGCAGATCATGTAAAGACCGGCGGCCTTGGCGTGCACGGGGATGGTCTCGGGCGAGGGGCGCTTCCATTTCGCGATGTCGAGCTTGGCACCCTTCATCTTGGCGTCGCCGTAGTAGTTGCCCCATTCCCAGCCTGCGATGGCCAGGCGGACGGGGTTGCGGCGGGCGCTGACCCCCATGTCTTCCCCGGCACCGCGCCAGGCGACCGCGCGCACATAGGCGTCGGTCCAGCCGTTGGCTTCCAGCATGGAGTATTTCGCGGCTTCGATTTCCTCGACCGTGTAGGGGATCTCGAAATCCAGCCACTGGGCGGATTTCTTCAGCCGTTCGGAATGCTGCACGCCCTTGAAGATCTTGCCGTTGTAGCAGCGTTCGCCTTCGAACACGGAGGACGCGTAGTGCAGGCCGTGGGTCAGCAGGTGGACGTTGGCATCCCGCCATTCGACCAGTTTGCCGTCCATCCAGATCTTGCCGTCGCGATCGTCGTAAGCGCCTTCCATCTTCCTCACCTTTCCATTTGTTGCGCTTGAAATGGCCGATCTGGACATTTTGTTGCGCCTAAACTGCCGACTCGCTAACAGTTGGTCCTTGGAATGTCAACAAGGCTGACGTAATGTGGCCGGAAACGTGATCCTGACCGCCGGGGGAAAGAATGAGCGACACCCACACAGGCGAGAGCCTTCTGTTTCTGACCGACGAACAGCTGCGGCAGGGGATCGAGGGAATGTTCTTTGCGTACCGGGGGTTTACGGCGGCGCCTGACCAGATCCTCGAAGGGATTTCCTATGGCCGGGCGCATCACCGGGCGTTGCATTTCATCAGCCGGTCGCCGGGGATGAACGTGAACCGCCTGCTGGCGATCCTTGGCGTGACCAAGCAGTCCTTGAACCGGGTGCTGCGGACGCTGATCGACGATGGGCTGGTGGAAAGCCGGGTCGGCAAGGCCGACAAGCGTGAACGTCACCTCTACCTGACCGAAGACGGCGCTGCGCTTGAGACACAACTGTCCGAAGCGCAGCGGGCGCAGATGCGCGCGGCCTATCGCAAGGCTGGGCCCGAGGCGGTCGCGGGCTTCCGTACGGTGCTGGAGGCGATGATGGACCCGGAGCTGCGACGGCTATATACCGCCCTGAGGGAGGGGTGAGCTTGTCCGATCCGATGCCGCATCTGCTGATCGTCGACGACGACGAACGGATCCGCGACCTGCTGGCGCGGTATCTGAAGAAAAGCGGTTTCCTTGTCTCGGCTGCCCGCGACGCGGCCCATGCGCGGCGACTGCTGGCGGGGCTGGAGTTTGACCTGATCGTGCTGGACGTGATGATGCCGGGCGAGGATGGTCTGTCGCTGACCCGGTCGCTGCGCGAGGGGATGAGCACGCCGATCCTTCTGCTGACCGCGCGGGACGAGACGAGCGACCGGATCGCGGGGCTTGAGGCCGGGGCGGACGATTACCTGGCCAAGCCGTTCGAACCCAAGGAATTGCTGCTGCGGATCAACGCCATCCTGCGCCGTATGCCCGAGCCGCAGCCGGAAAAGGTCGCGCCCAAGGTGCTGACCATGGGCGAGGTCCGGTATGACATCGACCGGGGTGAAATGTTCGACGCGGGCGATCCGGTCCGCCTGACCGGGACCGAGGTGCAGCTGATGCGCATCTTTGCCGCCAATCCCGGAGAGCCGCTGTCGCGCACCCGCTTGGTCGAGGAACTGGGGCGGGGTGCCGGCAAGGATGGGCAGGCGCAGGAACGTGCGGTGGACGTCCAGATCACCCGGCTGCGCCGCAAGATCGAAGCCGACCCGAAACAGCCCCGCTATCTTCAGACCGTGCGCGGCGAAGGCTACATGCTGGTGCACGACTGAGCGCCCGACAGACCGGAGGACCCCATGACCACTGCCCTGATCACCCATATCGATTGCCATGGTCACGTGACCCCCGACGGCCACCCCGAACAGGTGGCGCGCCTGCACGAGGTGCTCAAGGCGCTTGAGGGCAAGGACCTGATGCGGGTCGAGGCGCCCATGGGCGAGGATGCCGCGATCCTGCTGTGCCATCCGCAGGCGCATCTGGACCGGATCAAGGGCGCCGCGCCCTCGGACGGGACGGTGCAGCTGGATGCCGACACCTGGATGTCGCCGGGGTCGCTGACCGCCGCCTATCGCGCAGTCGGCGGCGCGGTGCGGGCCGTCGACATGGTGATGTCGGGCGAGGTCGGCAATGCCTTCGTCGCCACCCGCCCGCCGGGGCACCACGCCGAGAAAGAGGCGCCCATGGGGTTCTGCCTGTTCGGCAACGTCGCCATCGCAGCCCGTCACGCGCTTGAGGTCCACGGCCTCGACCGGGTGGCGATCCTGGATTTCGACGTCCACCACGGCAACGGCACGCAGGATCTGCTGTGGGACGAAAGCCGGGCGCTCTTCATCTCGACCCACCAGATGCCGCTGTATCCGGGCACGGGGGCGCAGCATGAACGCGGCGCGCATGGGCAGATCACCAACATCCCGCTGTCGGCCGGAACCGACGGCGATCTGTACCGGAAACTGATGACCGGCCGGATCCTGCCGATGATCGAGAAGTTCGCGCCGCAGATGCTGTTCATCTCGGCCGGGTTCGATGCGCACAAGGACGATCCGCTGGCCTCGGTGTCGCTGGAAACCGAAGATTTCGCCTGGATCACGCGCGAATTGACCGCGCTGGCGGACCGGGTCTGCGACGGGCGGATCGTCTCCTGCCTCGAGGGGGGATACAACCTTCCGGCCCTTGCGGCCTCGGCTTCGGTGCATGTCGACGAACTGATCGCCGCGGCGCGTTGAACCCCGCCGCGCGCCGCACTATGGTGCGCCCGACCCGAGCCTGAGGAGCCGCGCGATGAGCGATCAGAAACCCGTCGAAGAGATGACCTTTGAAGAGGCGATGCGCGAGCTTGAGCAGGTCGTCGGCCAGCTGGAGCGCGGCGACGTGCCGCTGGAACAGTCGATCAAGCTTTACGAACGCGGCGCGGCCCTGAAGAAGCGCTGCGAGGACCGCCTGAAGGCCGCCGAAGAGAAGGTCGAGGCGATCACCGCGGACGCCGATGGCACCGCCACGGGCACCCGGCCTGCCGCAGGGCTCTGACATGTTCGAACGGCGGATTGCCGAGGTTGCGGCGGATGTGACCGCCCGGCTGGATGCTGCCCTGGCCCCGATGGACGGGCGGATCGGCGATGCGATGCGTCATGCGTCCTCGGGCGGGAAGCGGCTGCGGGCGTTCCTGGTCTGTGAGGGGGCGGCGCTGCACGGGGTGGACCCAAGCGCGGCCCTGGATGCGGCGGCGGCGATCGAGGCGATGCACGCCTATTCGCTGGTGCATGACGACCTGCCCTGCATGGACGACGACGACCTGCGCCGGGGTCTGCCGACCGTGCATGTGAAATGGGACGAGGCGACGGCCGTGCTGGTCGGTGACGCGCTGCAGACGCTGACCTTCGATCTGCTGGCGCATATGCCGCTGGCCGCCGACCGGGTTGTCGCCTTGACCGCCGGGATGGCGCGGGCCGCGGGCGGGCAGGGCATGGTGCAGGGGCAGGCGATGGACATCGCCGCCGAAACTGCGCCGGTGCCGCTGACCCTGCCGCAGATCACCGACCTTCAGGCCAAGAAGACCGGCGCGCTGATCGAATGGTCGGCGCAGGCCGGGCCGGTCATGGCGGGGGACGACACGGCGGCGCTTGGCGCCTATGCCCGCGCGCTTGGCCTTGCCTTCCAGATCGCCGACGACATCCTGGATGTCGAAGGGGACGAGGCCGAGACCGGCAAAAGGCTGCGCAAGGATGGTGAGGCCGGCAAGGCGACCTTCGTGTCACTGCTGGGACTTGATGGGGCCAAGGCCGAAGCCGACCGCTTGGTGACCTCGGCCTGTGACGCCCTATCTGTCTATGGCAAGGACGCCGAATGCTTGCGAGAGGCGGCCCGCTTCGTTATCTCGCGGCAAAGCTAGCGGCGCCCGGGAGGGCAGGATGAGCCAGAAACCCGATACCCCCCTGCTGGACACGGTCCAGAGCCCGGCGGACCTCAAGCGGTTCTCGGACGCCGAATTGCGCCAGGTCGCGCACGAGCTGCGGGCCGAAACCATCGCCGCCGTGTCGGAAACCGGCGGCCACCTTGGCGCGGGCCTGGGCGTGGTCGAACTGACCGTCGCGTTGCATGCCCTGTGGGACGCGCCCCGCGACAAGATCATCTGGGACGTCAGCCATCAAAGCTATCCGCACAAGATCCTGACCGGACGCCGCGACCGCATCCGCACGATCCGTCAGAAGGGCGGGCTGTCGGGGTTCACCAAGCGGTCCGAGTCGCCCTACGACCCCTTTGGTGCCGCGCACAGTTCAACCTCGATCTCGGCCGCGCTCGGCTTTGCCGCGGCGCGCGATCTGGGCGGCACCCCGCCCGAGGGTCTGGGCGACGCCATCGCCATCATCGGCGACGGCGCCATGTCCGGCGGCATGGCGTTCGAGGCGATGAACAACGCGGGCCACCTGAAAAAGCGCCTGATCGTCATTCTGAACGACAACGACATGTCGATTGCCCCGCCCGTGGGCGCCCTGTCGTCCTACCTGTCGCGCCTTTATGCGGGTGAGCCGTTCCAGGAGTTCAAGGCCGCCGCCAAGGGCGCGGTCAGCCTGCTGCCTTCGCCGTTCCAGGAAGGGGCGAAGCGCGCGAAAGAGATGCTCAAGGGCATGACCGTCGGCGGCACCCTGTTCGAAGAGCTGGGATTTTCCTACATCGGCCCGATCGACGGGCACGACATGACCCAGCTGCTGCCGCTGCTGCGCACGGTCAAGGCGCGGGCTAATGGGCCGGTGCTGATCCACGTCCAGACCAAGAAGGGCAAGGGCTATGGCCCCGCCGAACAGGCCAAGGATGGCGGCCACGCCACGGCCAAGTTCGACCTCGTCTCGGGCAAGCAGCAGAAGGCGCCGTCGAACGCGCCCTCCTATACCTCGGTTTTCGGCAAGGAACTGGTGCGGCTGGCGGCGGAAGACCCCAAGGTTGTCGCCGTGACGGCGGCGATGCCGGATGGCACGGGGCTCAACCTCATGGCCGAACGCTATCCGTCGCGCACCTTCGACGTGGGTATCGCGGAACAGCATGGCGTGACCTTTGCCGCCGGTCTGGCGGCAGGCGGGATGAAGCCCTTCTGCGCGATCTATTCGACCTTCCTGCAGCGCGGCTATGACCAGGTGGTTCATGACGTGGCGATCCAGCGTCTGCCCGTCCGTTTCGCGATCGATCGCGCCGGGCTGGTGGGCGCGGATGGCGCGACCCATGCCGGATCTTTCGACATCGCCTACATGGCCAACCTGCCGGGCATGGTCGTCATGGCCGCCGCCGACGAGGCCGAGCTGAAGCACATGGTTGCCACGGCCCATGCCCACGACGATGGCCCGATCGCCTTCCGCTATCCACGCGGCGAAGGCGTGGGCGTCGAACTGCCCGAAAAGGGCACCCCGCTTGAGATCGGCAAGGGTCGCATGGTGCAAGACGGCGCGCGCGTCGCGATCCTGTCCTTCGGCACCCGCCTGTCCGAAGTCATGACCGCCTCCGAGGCGCTCGAGGCCAAGGGCATCCGCCCGACGGTGGCCGACGCGCGATTTGCCAAGCCGCTGGACCGCGACCTGATCCTGCAGCTGGCCGCCGATCACGAGGCGCTGATCACCATCGAGGAAGGCGCCATTGGCGGTTTCGGCAGCCATGTCGCGCAGCTTCTGTCCGACGAAGGCATCTTCGATGCGGGGCTGAAGTTCCGGTCGATGGTCCTGCCGGACATCTTCATCGACCAGGCCAGCCCGGCGGACATGTACGCGGTGGCGGGCATGAATGCCTCGGACATCGAAGCCAAGGTGCTGGATGTGCTGGGCGTCGCGCAGGTCAAGCGCAAGGCCTGACCGGCTTCTTCTGGTTGCAAATACCTCGGGGTGAATTGGCCGCAGGCCAAGAGGGGCAGCGCCCCTCAGCCGCCCGCTGCGGTCGTCAGCAGCCACAGGACCAGCGTGGCGCTGGCGGCTGTCTGGGCGTAGCCCAGCACGATGAACAGCCCGTCGCGCGCCAGCAATCCGATCGAGAACATCGAGATCGCGCCGGCGAAGATCGAGGTCACCATCGGCAGCACCTCGAGAAAGGGGATCACTGAACAGATCGCCACGATGGTCAGCAGTGTCGCGATGTTCGCGGGCCGGGATACCAGCATCGTCAGGCGTTTGTGGGTGCGGTTGTCGATCCAGCGGCAGGGCTTGCGCAGCCAGCTGACCGCTTTCTTCAGACGATGTGTCGCAATTTTCCGACGCTTCAGGAATTCGGGAAGCCAAACGTGGCGCCGCCCCAGAAGCTTCTGCAGCGTGACCAGCAGCATGAAGGTCGCGCCAATGGTGGGCAGGCCAAAGATCCCCGACAGCGGCGACACGAGGATCAGCGCGGGGACAAGGATCATCGGGGCGAAGGACCGCACGCCGATTTCTTCCAGGATCTCGCGGATGGTCACGGTGTCGCCCGTTCCGGCGTCGTCCAGCGCGTCAAGGATGTCGGAAAGGCTGCGGATCGACTCGGGCGGGCCAAGGCGGTGCGGCGTGGGGGGCTGGGTCATGGCCATCGTGCTCATACCCGGGTAACGCCTGATGCGGTCATCGGGTTCAGCCCTTCCATCGCTTTATTCTGTCTCGCGGGTCAGCAGATCTGCCAGCCCTTCCCGATAGGTGGGGTATTTCAGCGTGACGTCCAGATCCCGCTTGATGCGATCGTTCCGGACCCGCTTGCTTTCGGCATAAAAACTCCGGGCCATGGGGGTCATCTCGGCGGTGGCAAAGTCCTCCTCGGGGGGCAGGGGGCGACCAAGAAGGGCGGCGGCGTGGGCGATGACGTCCTGTGGCGGGGCCGGGTCGTCGTCACACAGGTTGTAGACCGCACCCGGATCGGGCCGCGCGATCGATGCGGCGAGGGTCTGGGCGATGTCTTCGACGTGGATGCGCGAAAAGACCTGGCCGGGTTTCACGATGCGGCGGGCGGTGCCGTTGCGCACCTTGGCAAAGGGGCCGCGTCCGGGGCCGTAGATGCCGGCAAGGCGGAAGATGTGCAGCGGCAGGCCGGGGATTGCCCGCCATTCGGCCTCGGCCGCGACACGCCACTGCCCGCGCCGGGTCGAGGGGGTGAGGGGCGTGTCCTCGTCGACCCAGCCGCCCTGATGGTCGCCATAAACACCGGTGGTCGACAGATAGCCCGCCCAGTCGAGCCGCGGGGCGATTGCAGTGATCTGATCGCGCAGGTCCCGCAGCATCGGATCGCCCTCGGCATCCGGCCCGGCCGAAATCAGCAGGTGCGTCGCCACCGCCAGCGGGGCGGAGAGATCGCCGGGGGTGACATGCGGGATCACGCCTTCGGCCCGCAGCGCCTCGGCCTTGTCGGGTGACCGGGTGGTTCCATGGATCGTCCAGCCGTCGGCCAGCAGAAGCGGAGCGAGCGCGCGGGCGGAATACCCGTGCCCGAGAGAGAGAAGCGTCTTTGTCATGCGGCAGAGTTGGCCCCGTGGCATCGCAGGGTCAAGCGGGGAAGAGCCGATCCAATGCCGCGACCAGCGCGGAGTCATCGTCAATACGCAAGCGTACGGGCAGCGTCAGCACCTTCTGTCGGAAGGCCGCAGGAAGGCGCGTCGCGTCCTTTTCGGTCGTGACAAGCTGGGCGCCAAGGCGGGCGGCGTCGGCTTCCAACCGCGTCATCAGCGCGGGTGTCAGGGGCTGGTGGTCTGTCAGCGGCTCGGCGTGCACAAGGGACGCGCCAAGGCCGCGCAGGGTGGCAAAGAATTTCTCTGGGTGGCCGATGCCCGCGAAGGCCAGGAACGGCGTTGCCGTCCAGTCCATCCCCGTCTGCAAGGGATCGAGAGAGGCCGTCAGATGGGGCAGGGGCATGGTGGGGTTGGCGGCGGCAAAGCTTTGCTGTGATTGAGGGTTTCCGATCGACAGGACCAGATCAGCCCGGGCCAGTCCGACCTCGACCGGTTCGCGCAGCGGGCCGGCGGGCAGGCAAAGCCGGTTGCCAAACCCCTTGGCCGCATCCACCGTGATGATCGACAGATCTTTGGCCAGCGCGGGGTTCTGAAACCCGTCATCCAAGATGATCGCCTGCGCCCCGGCGGCGACGGCGGCCTGCGCCCCGGCCAGCCTGTCGCGTGCGATCCACGCAGGCCCGAAGGCGGCCAGCAACAAAGGCTCATCTCCAACATCCGCTGCCGTATGGTTGCGTTCGTTGACCTGTATCGGGCCTTCCAGCGACCCGCCGTGGCCGCGTGACACGACATGCGCCGCGATGCCGCGCGACGACAGCCGCATCATCAGGTCGATCACCGTCGGGGTCTTGCCCGTGCCGCCTGCGTTCAGGTTGCCGACACAGATCACCGGAACGCCGACGCGCTGCGGCGTGGTGCGGGCAAGCCTGCGCGCCGTGGCAGCGGCATAGAGCGCGCCAAGCGGGGACAGCAGGCGGGCGCGCAGCCCGGGCGGGTGGTACCAGAAGTCAGGGGCTTGCATGGCGCTGCGGCCTTCGGTCGAGGATGGTTTCCAGCCGCTCGAGCACCTTGTCGGTGACCTCGGCGCCTTCGGTCGCGACCTCCCACGCGGCCTGGGCCATGACGGCGGCCTGGTCGGGCGCGTTGAGCCGCAGCACGGCGGCCGACAGGGTCGCGGCGTCCTTGACCATCCGGGCGGCACCGGCGCGGGCAAAACGCGAATAGCTTTGGATATGGCGGCTGACATTGGGGCCATAAAGGATCGCGGATCCAAGCGCGGCGGGTTCGTACGGATCGCGCCCGCCATGGCCTGCGGTCAGCGACGACCCCATGAAGGTGACCGGCGACAGGCGGTACCACAGCCCCATCTCGCCGAAGGTGTCGGCGATCAGGACCTGGGTCGTTTCCTCGGGATAGCCACCATCGGACCAGCGGATGTGGCGCAGTCCCTGATCGGTGAGAGAGGTGCACATGACATCCCCGTCTTCAGGGCGTAGCGGCACGAGGATCAGCATCAGACGGTGCGCGGCGCGGATCGCCTGCCGGTGCGCTTCGATCACGGTCGGGAATTCGTCGGGCTGGACCATCGCGGCCAGCCAGATCGGGCGGGTCGCCAGGGTTTCGGCCATGTCGGTGCGCGTGTCTTCGTTGCAGGGCAGGGCGGCGGTGCCCTCCTGCAGGTGGCCCGTCACCTCGATCCGGTCGGCGGGGGCGCCGATGCGGGTCAGCAGGCGCCCGGCGTTGCCGGAGGTCACGTAGATCACCTCGAACACCGACAGGGCCGAGCGGTCCTTGCGGCGCAGCCAGGACATGCGGGGTTCGGCAAAGCCTTCCTCGGTCGCGTCCACCAGGATCATCGGCAGGTCCGCATGGCGCGCGACGCCAAGCAGCGAGGGGCGCAGGTGGCCGGTGTGCCAGACGCCGACATCGGGCCGCCAATGCGCCATGAAGTCGGTGCAGTCGGTGGTCTGGTCACGCGGCGCGACGGCTGTCAGGACATGCGGGGGCAGGCCGACGGGCAGGTCGCGGTCCTCGGCCACGGTGATCAGCATGTTCAGGCCGGGGCGCTGTGCCTCGGCCCGGATGGCAAGCTGGATCAGCGCCTGAACGCGGTCGGGATCGGCGGCATGGGCCCAGATCAGCGGGCCGCGGGGGCGCGGAGGTCTGTCGATCGCGCCGCCTTCAGCCTTGCGCGCGGCGGATGGCACGTGGTGTTACCCCAGTTCTTCGGTCGAGGATGCCGCGGCCTCTTCGTCCCGCAGGCGGTGGATATGCGCGATGTAGTAGCGCATGTGGGCATTGTCGACGGTGCGCTGCGCTTCGGCCTTCCAGGCGTCATAGGCGCTGGCATAGTTGGGGTACATGCCGACGATGTGGATGTCTTCGACGTCCTTGAACACGTTCTTCGTGGGGTCGACGAGTTCGCCGCCAAAGACAAGGTGCAGGCGTTGCGTCATGTGTCATCTCCTGAAAGGGCGGTCGGGCTTGCGGGCAACCTGCGGAATTTGGCCTGTTGCGTCAAGCAGCGTGGGGTTTCGTGGTTGCCGAAGGGCTTACGTCTGGCCCATGGCGGTGCGAATGTGGTCATGCAGGCCGGGGCCGGCGGCGACCACCCCGTCGACCTGCGGGTGCGCGTTGTTGAAGCGCAGCGGCGCGCCGTGGCGGTCAGTGATCCGCGCACCGGCTTCGCGCAGGATCAGATCGCCCGCGGCGATGTCCCATTCCCAGCTGTCGCGGAAGGTCAGCATGGCGTCGAACCGGCCTTCGGCCACCAGCGCCATGCGATAGGCCAGCGAGGGGCGATAGTGGCGGTGCACGTCCGGCACCCCGCCCGGCCAGTGGCGCGGGTCATAGTTCGGCTTGGCCGAGATCACGTTGGCACCGGTCAGCCGGTCACGCGGCGACACGCGGATCGGGCGGCCGTTCAGCTGCGCCCCGCGCCCGGTGGCGGCAGAATAGAGCTTGCCCTTCACCGGCAGGTAGATCGCGGCGGCGACGGTCACGCCGCCTTCGACCACGGCCAGCGAATGCGCCCAGGTGTCGTTGCCTTCGATGAAGCTTCGGGTGCCGTCGATCGGGTCGACGATGAAGACGCGGTCGCGGGACAGGCGGGCCGCGTCATCCGGCGTTTCCTCGGACAGCCAGCCATAGCCGGGCCGCGCGGCGGTCAGGCTTTCGCGCAGGTCGGTGTCGACTGCGATGTCGGCTTCGGTCACCGGACCCAGGTCGCCAGGCTTGTCCCACCGGCGCGCGGTCGTGCCGGTGAACTGCAGCGCGATGCGCCCGGCCCGGCGGGCGGCGTCGATCAGCAGCGCAAGGTCGTCGGCCGGGTCATGCGCCGGGTCTGACGCGGTGTCACTGACCGGCAACGGACATGTCCTCGATCAGGATCGACGGGACGACGTGGCTCAGGTGTCGGCGGGCGTCGTTGGCGGGAATGATGCGGGCCAGCATGTCGATCAGGTTGCCCGCGATCGTCGCCTCGGCCACCGGATAGGCGATTTCGCCGTTCTCGACCCAGAAGCCCGAGGCGCCGCGCGAATAATCCCCGGTGTTGGGGTTGATGGTCGACCCGATCAGCGAGGTCACAAGAAAGCCGGTGCCCATCTGGTCGATCAGGTCCTCGCGGGTGGCGGTGCCTTCGGTCAGTTCGATGTTCCAGTTCGACGGAGAGGGCGGGGCCGACAACCCGCGCGCCGCATTGCCGGTCGCGGTCATGCCCAGCTTGCGCGCGGTGGCCAGATCCAGCGTCCAGCCGGTCAGCAGGCCGTCCTCGACGATGGTGCGCCGGGCGGTCGGCAGGCCTTCGGCATCGAAGGGGCGCGACCCGTTGGTGCGCGGGCGGTGCGGGTCTTCGATCACCGACAGCCCGCGGGGCAGGACCTGCTGGCCCAGCTTGTCGCGCAGGAAGGACGACCCGCGCGCGATGGCGGATCCGTTCACCGCGCCCAGCAGGTGGCCGATCAGGCCGCCGCTGATGCGTTCGTCGTAAAGCACCGGGTAGCGTCCGGTCTTTGGCTGCACCGCACCCAGCCGCGACACGGCCCGGTCGCCGGCACGCTGGCCGATCTCCTCGGGGCTGCGCAGGTCGGACTGGTGCAGGCGCATGTCGCCGTCGCTGTCACGCTCCATCCTGGTGCCGGACCCGGCGATGGCGGTGCAATAGGTCTGCCGGTGCGTGCGGGCGTAGCCCCCGGCAAAGCCGTTGGTGGCGGCCAGCCAGATCCGCGTTTCACCATAGGATGCCCCGGCGGATTGCACCTGGCTGACGCCTTCGACGTCGCGCGCGGCGGCCTCGGCCCGCAGCGCATCCTGCATCAGGGCATCGGGGCTGGGGGCGTCGGTCGGGTCGTGCAGGTCCAGCGATGCGGCATCGCGCAGCGACGACAGCTGGTCGGGCGCGGCGAGGCCGATGTTGGGATCGTCGGGGGCTTCGCGCGCCATGGCGACGGCGCGGGCGGCCATGTCTTCAAGTGCGGTGTCGCGCAGGTCCGACGACGATACGCAGGCCTGCTTGCGGCCCAGGATGACGCGCAGCCCAATCTCGGCCCCTTCCGATCGTTCGGCCTCTTCCAGCTTGGCCTCGCGCACCCCGATCGAGATCGAGGACCCGTCCCGGGCCATGGCGTCTGCCTCGTCCGCGCCGGCCTTTCGGGCGGCATCAAGCAGGCGGGCGGTCAGGTCGGCGAGGGTCTGGGTCATCGGCACATCCTTGGACAGTCCGACTGAGGTAGCGGTGAATGCCCCCTCGCACAAGGGCCGGGGGTGTTCCGGGGGGTGCGGAGCAGGGGGGCGGAAACGGCCGCGGGCCGATCCCGAAGGACCGGCCCGCGCCTGCAAGAAAGGTCGTGCAGGATCAGAACGGCAGCGGCGCGCCGTTGATCGTGATCCGCGATTCCTTGGACACTTCGATCAGGGCCGACACGTCGTCGGGCCCGGTTTCGGGCTTGCCCAGCTGCTGGATCATCCCCGAGGCCATCATGGCCTGAGGCGCCGGGATCAGGCCCATCTGCGACAGCGTACTGATCAGGGTCGTCACGCCGGTCAGGCGCAGGTCGACCTGCCCCGCGAAGGCAGGCATCTTGGGGTTGAAGGCGCTTTGGGCGTTGTTGTCGACATCGAAGGCGCCGGTCGCGGCGATGGTCGCGCCGCCGGCCTTCAGCAGCAGGCTGTCGAGGTTCAGGGTCGTGACCTCGCCCGGCTTGCGGCCGTTTTCGACCAGTGCGGCGGTGGCATCTTCATCAAAGACGTCGACGAACAGGCGGGCCTTGCCGCTTGTCTCGATCTCGGCGGTCAGAGGATCGTGCGGCAGGGCCCCGGCCGCGTCGATCATCATCCACAGCGGTTCCGGCACGGTCAGGTCGGTCAGCTTGAGCCGCGCAGTAAAGTCCTGCGGCGCGTCACCCTTCAGGACCGGCAGGTCGACGCCAAGGTCGAACCCGGCAAGCGTCGTGGCGATCGGGAAGGGGATGTCGCTGCCCTCGAGCGAGAAATCAATGCCCCGCGCGGCGATTTCATAGACCAGTCCTGCAGCTGCCATGCCGACGGTGAACGTCCCGCCCTCGCTGGTCGAGGCAAAGCGCATCGCCTTGCCGTCTTCGGCGAAATCGAAGCTGGAGCGGCCGGTGGTATACCCCATGTCGGCCTTCATGGCATAGCCTTCGGACAGCGCCTGCGGCACGGCGGCCGGGTCGAAGGTGGCGGGGATGGTGCCGGTGGTCGTGGTGGTCACGCCCATCAGTTCGCCTTCGGCCTTCAGGTGGCCGGTGTCCGCGCCATCGATTTCGGGGATGTCGAAGGCATAGGTGACCCGCGCCAGTGTCAGGGTCTGATCCATCTGCGTCGGACCGCCAAGCGTGTTCATCCGGCTTTGCCCCGCCGCGCCCTGCAGCGACAGTTCGAATTCCCCGGGGGTCTTGGTCTGGCCGTCCGCTTCGGTCAGGTCATCCAGCGTGAAGGTGATCGACCCGGCGTTGAAGTCATAAAGGATGTCGCCGGGCTGACCCGAGGCGACGGTGCGATAGCCGGCGGATGTCATTGTGCCGCGCACCACGAAATTCTCGGCGCCGACGCTTTCACCGATGATCGAAATCGGCGTGCTGGCAGGCACCTCGACCGACACGGTGCCGTCACCCTGGTCGATCAGGGCGATGTCGCCCATCCGGAAGCGCACGATGCCGCCTTCCTTGCCCGTCGACGGATCGGCAGGTACCGGCATGGCCATGCTGAAATCGGGCAGGCGCAGGTTGGCGCCATCCACGATCGGATCATTTTCCAGTTCGTACCCGAACGAGGCCATGTAGGCCGTCCATTGGGCCCAGACATCCTGTGGCGTGACATCCGCCCAGGCCGTCCCGGTCAGGGTCATCATCGTGGCGGGCAGGGCCAATGCGCCCCGTCGGAAAGGTTTCGTCATCGGAAATCGCTCCTCAGCTCGGTCGGGCGTAGAATCGGGACAAGTGATCCCGCCGTCAAGGTCAGGACATCTTTACCTTGGTGCCTGACGAGGGCTACCAACAAGACGCAGAATTGAGAAGGAAAAGGTCATGACGGATCTGAGCGGAAAAGTGGCGATGATTACCGGGGCAAGCCGGGGCATCGGCGCGGCGACGGCGCGGGCCTTTGCCGAGGCGGGGGCGAAGGTGGTGCTGCTGGCCCGCAGCGGCGACGCCATCGCGGAACTGGCCGGAGAGATCGGCGAGGCGGCGATCGCCGTGCCTTGCGACATCTCGCGCTTCTGGGAAGTCGAGGCGGCGGTGAACGCGGCGGTCGAAACCTTCGGGCGGCTCGACATCCTGGTCGGCAACGCGGGCGTGCTGAAGCCGATCACCCCGCTGGCCGAAGCCGACCCCGACGAATGGGGGCAGGTCATCGACGTCAACATCAAGGGCGTGTTCAACGGCATGCGCGCGGCGATCCCGGTGATGGCGGCGCAGGGCGGCGGCACGATCATCACGATCTCCTCGGGCGCGGCACATAGCCCGCTGGAGGGCTGGAGCGCCTATTGCACCTCGAAGGCCGGGGCGGCGATGCTGACCCGCGCGGCGCATCTGGAAAACGCCGACAAGGGGCTGCGGATCATGGGCCTGTCGCCCGGCACGGTCGCGACGCAGATGCAGCGCGATATCAAGGCCAGCGGCGTGAACCCGGTCAGCCAGCTGGAGTGGGAAGATCACATCCCGCCCGAATGGCCCGCGAAGTGCCTGCTGTGGATGTGCGGCCCCGAGGGCGACGCGCATCTGGGCGAGGAAATCGCGCTGCGCGACGAAGGTGTGCGCCGCGCTGTCGGCGTGATCGCATGATCGAGGTCGCGCAGGACGGCGACCTCTGGACCGTCACGATCAACCGGCCCGACAAGGCCAATTCGCTGACCGGCGTGATGCTGGAGGAATTGGCCGAGGCCTTCGAGGCCGCGCAGGCGGCGCGCTGCGTGATCCTGACCGGGCGGGGCAAGGTGTTTTCGGCGGGCGCCGATCTGGACGAGGCGCGGGCCGGGTTGGCCGTGTCGCCGCTGTGGGAACGGCTGTCGACGGCGATTGCCGCGCTGCCGGGTCTGTCGGTGGCGGCGCTGAACGGCACGTTGGCGGGCGGATCCATGGGAATGGCGCTGGCCTGTGACGTGCGCCTGGCCGTGCCGGGCTCCAAGTTCTTCTATCCGGTGATGAAGCTGGGCTATCTGCCGCAGCCGTCGGATCCGGGGCGTCTGGCGGCGCTTGTCGGACCCGCGCGGGCCAAGCTGATGCTGATGGGTGGCCAGAAGATCCCGGTCGAAGAAGCGCTGGCCTTTGGTCTGGTCGACCGCATCGTCGAACCCGACGCACTGATGGACACCGCGTGGGACATCTGTGCCGATACGCTGGCCGCCAAGCCCGAGATCGCAGCGGGCATCAAGGGGATGTGCAGCTGATCTGCCGGGGCTACCGGGGCTAGCGCAATCGTCTGCGCCCCGGCGTCTTCGAATGGAAGGTCGGCGGACGCTTGGCCACCCATGCCGCGAATTTCGCCAGCCTCGGATGACTGCGGAGTTTTTCCGGCGTGTCGTAATCGCGGGCCAGTTCGGCTTCGGTCAGGGTGGCGTGGATTTCGTTGTGACAGATCTGATGCAACAGCACCGTCGGCCCGTGCTTGCCGCCCTTCAGCTTGGGCACGAGATGATGGAGCGAGGATTTCGCCCCATGCGGGATCGGGCGCAGGCAAAGCGGGCAGATCGGGTCTTCGGACATCGCGGGCATCCTGGCAGGCGGCGTGGGCCTTGTCATTCCCGGCCCCATTGCGCAGGTAGAACGGCATGGCGACAGGACTAGTGATCGGTGGCGGCCCGGCGGGCCTGATGGCGGCAGAGGCAATGGCCCGCGCCGGGCTGTCGGTCATTGTCACCGACGCCAAGCCAAGCCTCGGGCGCAAGGTGCTGATGGCGGGCAAATCCGGGTTGAACCTGACCAAGGACGAGGATCCGGCGACCTTCCTGGCCGCCTTCGAGGACGCCGCGCCCGCGCTGGCGCCGATGCTGGCGGCCTTCGGGCCCGCGGAAGTGCAGGGCTGGGCCGAGGATCTGGGGCAATCGCTTTTCACCGGGTCGACCGGGCGGGTATTTCCCAAGGTGATGAAGGCCTCGCCCCTCTTGCGGTCCTGGCTGCGCCGGTTGGCCGAGACGGGGGTCGAGGTCCGGACCCGCTGGCGCTGGACCGGATGGGACGGTGCGGCGGCGGTCTTCGAGACGCCCGACGGCACGCAGCGCATCGCGCCGGATGTCACTGTCCTGGCCATGGGCGGGGCCAGCTGGGCGCGCCTGGGGTCGGACGGGGCCTGGGCGGATCACTTCGATTCCGCGCCGTTCCAGCCCGCCAATGTCGGGATCGCCGTCGGCTGGAGCGACAAGATGGCCGATCAGTTCGGCCAGCCGCTGAAGGCCGTGGCGCTAAGCGCGGGTGGGCGCACGTCGCGCGGGGAATGCGTGATCTCGGCCCGGGGGCTGGAAGGCGCAGGCGTCTACGCGGTGTCGCGGGCCCTGCGGGCGGGCGCGACCCTGACCCTGGACCTGATGCCTGACGTGCCCTTGGAGAAGCTGCGCGAGAAACTGGCGCGGCGGCGGCGGGGCGACAGCCTGTCGTCGCATCTGCGGCGGGCAATCCGGCTGGACCCGGTGAAGCGGGCGTTGCTGATGGAATTCGGGCGACCCCTGCCGGATGACCTGGCCCCCGTGCTCAAGGCCCTGCCGGTGCGCTATGACGGCACGCTGCCGATGGATCAGGCGATTTCCACGGCGGGCGGCCTGCGCTTCGCCGATCTGGATCAGGGCCTGATGCTGCGCGACCGCCCCGGCGTCTTTGCCGCCGGGGAGATGCTGGATTGGGAGGCGCCCACGGGCGGCTACCTGCTGACCGCCTGCCTTGCGACGGGCCTGTGGGCCGGGCGGGCGGCTGCGGATTACGCCGCCGCGACCCCGCCCTTTTCGGATTCGACCGCGCGCTGATAGGCGGGGCGTTCGGACATGCGCTTGACGTAGTCTGTCAGCACATCGCTTTCGACGGGGAATTTCGCGCCCATGCCCCAGCTGAGCGTATGGGTCAGCAGGATGTCGGTGAGGGTGAAGTCATCCCCCATGACGAAGGGACCCTTGAAGCGTTTCTCGACCCCCTGCAGGTTCCTGGCCCATTCCCATTTCGCGCTGTCCTTCAGATCAGCGCAGCGGCGTTCCTCGGGCAGGATGAAGCCGTGCCGGGTGGCGATCCAGATGATGCTTTCCAGATCGTCGAGCACCTGGAAGGTGACCGCGTCCTGCTTGGCCCGGTCGATGGTGCCGGCGGGGGCAGTGAAGCGCCCGTGCTTGTCGGCGAGGTAGGTCAGGATCGCCGCGCTGTCGCTGATGCCATGGCCCTGGTCGACGAGGATCGGCAGCTTGCCGATGACCGAATGTTCCAAGACGTCGGGGCTGTGCTGTTTCGCGAGGTTGCGGTCGTAGGCTTCGCCCAGTTCTTCCAGCATCCAGATGACGCGGAAGGTGCGGTTTCGCGGGGCGCCGATGACGGTGTACATGATCTCTCTCCCTGTGTCGGCCGTGGGGCCGGTGATTGACGACAGCCAACAGGAAATCCGGCGCGATTGCTACAGCGGATCTGCGGCGCTGGCGGCAAAGTCAGAGGGGGGCCTTGCCCCCCGGCGCGCTGCGCCGCCCCCCAGGATATGGGACCAGAGGAAGCCCGGACCGGGGGGAAGGGGATCAGCGCCGCCCCATCATTGCCAGCCGGATCATCGCGCGTTCGACCAGCGCGCCGGCGGGGGCCGTCTGCGCGGCAGAGCGCAGGGCCAGGTCGGTTTCGGTGATCACCGTCAGAGCGGCCTGGGATTTGTGCACGCCCCAGGTCTGGGCCTGTCGAAGGATTCGGTCGCGGCGGGGGCCGAAAACGGGCGGGCGGACCTTGTTGATGCCTTCGCCCGGGCCACCGGGCGCGGCGGCCACGGCATAGAGCGTGCGGAAATGGCGCATCAGCCCGATGCAGAGCGTGACCGGTGCGATCCCCTGACCGCGCAGGCGCTGCATCAGCGGGCCGATTTCGGCGGTGCGCGATTCGGCGACGATATCCAGCATGTCGTCGACCTCGGCCTCGATCGTCACGGGGGCGATGGCGGCGACGTCTTCGGGCGTGGCGGGGGTGTCATCGCCGTGCTTGTAGAGCACCAGCTTTTCCAGCGTCTGGCGGAAATCGCCGGGGTCGAGCGCGGTGGCAAGCGCGGTCAGATCGCGCAGCGCCTCCTGTCCGAGGTTCTTCAGGCCCGCGCGCTGCAGTTCGGCCTCGATCTCTCCGCGCGTGGGCGGGTTGTCGTAGATCGCGGCGGCGTAGGCGTTCTTGTGGTTCTCGAAGTGCTTGCGGATCGAGGAGGTCTTTTTCAGGTTTCCGGCGGTGACCACGACCTGCGCATCCCCGTCGCGCCAGTCGTCGAGCGCGGGCAGGATCGCGGCGGCGTGGGTTTCATTCGCGTCCTCGACAAAGACGACACGCGGGCCGGGGAAAAAGCCGACGGCCTTGATCGCATCGGTCAGGATCGCCGGGTCGCGGCGGACCTCGGCGGCGGGCAGGCGGGTCAGGCGCATTTCCTCTTCGCCCTTGGGGCCGACGAGGGCGGCGATGACCTCTTGCCGTTTCAGCGCAATCCGCATGGCGTCCATGCCATAGATCAGCAGGCCCATCCTGTCGGTGTCGGGCCGGGCGAAATAGCCGTTCGCGTCGCGCGGAGAGAGCTTCATGCGCCGGGAATCGGCAGGGTTGGGGCGGCGGCGATCAGGCGGGTGACGATGCGGTCGGCGAGGATGGTTGTCAGCCGCTCTTCGGCGTCCGCGCGGGCGGCGCGGGTGGCCACGGTCGACCCGGTGGTGGAATAGCCGACGAAGGATTCGACGTTGCCCTTGGTGATCAAGGTGCCGTCGGGCGTGGTCAGCCGATAGTCGGCCGACCCGATCAGGTTGAAGCGGCGGGTGATGTTGTTGGCGGTGATCGCGATCCGCTCTTCTTCCAGCGTCAGCGTGTAGTCGAGCAGGTAGTCGCCCGCGTCCGTCCGCCCCAGCCGGTCTTCGAGCTGGCGGGTCATGAGGTAGTCGGTCCGGGTCACCGGTGCCTTGACCTCGATCGCGCGGGTCAGGGCCTGAGCCCCGCCCTGCGGCCCGTAGGCCGGTGCGAATCCGCAGGCCGCCAGCGGTGTGGCGGCCAGCATCATCAGCACTGTTCGTCGATCACATGACAACGTTCACGATCCGCCCGGGGACAACGATGACCTTCTTGGGCTGGGCCCCGTCCAGCGTCCTGAGGACACCTTCATCCGCAAGCGCGAGCTTTTCAACCTCTGCCTTGTCCATGTCCTTGGGCACGGTGATTTCGCCGCGCCGCTTGCCGTTGACCTGGATGGGCAGGGTGACCGTGTCGTCGACCAGCATGACCTCGTCCGCGACCGGCCAGGGGGCTTCGGCGATCAGGCCTTCCCCGCCGAGGATCGCCCAGACCTCTTCCGACAGGTGCGGGGTCATGGGTGACATCAGCTGCGCCAATGTTTTCAGGGCCATGCGCTTGGCCACCGCGCCCGCCTTGGACTTGGCGATGGTGTTGGTGAAGCCGTAAAGCTTTGCGATGGAGGCGTTGAAGCCAAAACTGTCGATGCCGCCGGTGACGTCGTTGATCGCCTTGTGCATCTCGCGCAGCAGGGCGGTGTCTTCGGCCTCGTTCTCGGGGGTGTCGTCCAGTTCGGCGGCCAGGCGCCAGACCCGGGCAAGGTGCTTGGACGCGGCCTCGGCCCCGGCGGCGGTCCATTCCACGTCACGTTCCGGCGGGCTGTCGGACAGGACGAACCAGCGCGCGGTGTCGGCGCCGTACTGGCTGATGATCGCGACCGGATCGACGACGTTGTTCTTGGATTTCGACATCTTGGCCGAGGGGATAATTTCGACCTCTGTGCCGTCCGTCAGGAAGCCCTTGCCGTCGCGCAGGTCGACATCCTCGGGGTAGTGATAGACCGGTCGGCCATCCTTGCCCTTCGTCTGGTAGATCGCGTGGGTCACCATGCCCTGCGTGAAGAGCGCGTCAAAGGGTTCCTTGGCGCTGTCGGGCAGGTGGCCGGTGATGTGCATCGCCCGGGCGAAGAAGCGCGAATAGAGCAGGTGCAGGATCGCGTGTTCGATGCCGCCGATGTACTGATCGACGTTCATCCAGTATTCCGCATCCTCCTTCACCGTGGGGGTGTCGGCGCGCGGCGCGGTAAAGCGGGCGAAGTACCACGACGAATCGACGAAGGTGTCCATCGTGTCGGTTTCGCGTTTCGCGGGCGCACCGCAGGACGGGCAGGCGCAGTCGCGCCACGTCGGGTGACGGTCGAGCGGATTGCCGGGAATGTCGAAGCTGACGTCGTCGGGCAGCTGGACGGGCAGGTTTTCCTTTTTCTCGGGCACCACGCCGCAGGCGTCGCAGTGCACGACAGGAATCGGGCAGCCCCAGTAGCGCTGGCGCGACAGGCCCCAGTCCCGCAGCCGGAACTTGGTCACGCCATGGCCGACGCCGTTCTTTTCGCAGAAGTCGACGGCGGCGTTGACGGCCTCTTCGCCGGTCTGGATTTCCGCGCCCGCGATCAGGCGTGTGTAGCGGACCTTTTCCGACTTGGCGGGCACGAAGGGGGCGGACTGGATGTCATGATCGCCGTCGACCGGCAGGAAGGTGTCGATGATCGGCAGGCCGTATTTCGTTGCGAATTCGTGGTCGCGTTCGTCATGGCCGGGGCAGCCGAAGATCGCGCCGGTGCCGTAATCCATCAGGATGAAGTTCGCGATATAGACGGGCAGTTCCCACGCGGTATCAAAGGGATGACGCACCTTGAGGCCGGTGTCGAAGCCGAGCTTTTCGGCCTTTTCGATGGCTTCCTCGGTTGTGCCGCCCTGACGGGCCTTTTCGCAAAATGCCGCGACCTCGGGGTTGGCCTTCTCCAGCTCTTTCGCCAGCGGATGGTCCGGCGAGATGCCGACAAAGGACGCGCCCATCAGCGTGTCGGGGCGGGTGGTATAGACCTCGACCCGGTCAAAGCCGTGCGGCGCGTCGATCAGACCGAAGGCGAATTGCAAACCGCGCGACTTGCCGATCCAGTTGGCCTGCATGGTCTTCACCTTGGCGGGCCACTGGTCGAGCGTATCGAGCGCGGAGAGCAGCTCGTCCGAATAGTCAGAGATCTTGAAGAACCACTGCGTCAGTTCGCGCCGTTCGACCAGCGCGCCCGACCGCCAGCCGCGCCCGTCCTCGACCTGTTCGTTCGCCAGAACGGTCATGTCGACCGGGTCCCAGTTCACCACGGCGTTCTTGCGGTAGACGAGGCCCTTTTCGAGGAAATCCAGGAACAGCGCCTGCTGCTGACCGTAGTATTCCGGGTCGCAGGTCGCGAACATCCGCGTCCAGTCGAGCGAAAAGCCAAGCGGCTTCATCTGGCCGACCATCGTGTCGATGTTGGAATAGGTCCAGTCCTTGGGGTGGCCGCCGTTCGCCATCGCCGCGTTTTCGGCAGGCATCCCGAAGGCGTCGAAGCCCATGGGGTGCAGCACGTTGTGGCCGGTGGCGCGCTTGTAGCGCGCGACCACGTCGCCCATGGTGTAGTTGCGCACATGCCCGATGTGGATGCGGCCCGAGGGGTAGGGGAACATCTCAAGCACGTAGTACTTGGGCTTGGCCTCGTCGCGGCGGGCCTGAAAAATCCCGGCCTCGTCCCAGGCCTCTTGCCATTTCGGTTCGATCTCGGCGGCGGAATAGCGCGTCATGCCGGTCCTCTCATGCGTCATTTGTGCATCTACTTGGGCGTGGGTGATATGCGGCCCGGCCCCAAGGGTCCAGAGGCTTGCGAGCGGCGCGCGCTTGGCGCAGGGTCCGGCGCAAGATTATAATGCCGGGAAATAAGCTGTCGGGTCGTATGAATATCCTCTTTATCCACCAGAATTTCCCCGGGCAGTTCAAACATCTTTCGGTCGCGCTGGCGTCGCAGGGCCATTCGGTCACCGCGCTGACCCTGCGCGTGAAGGAACGGACAAGCTGGAAGGGGGTCGATCTGATCCCCTATGGCATCCTCAAGCGGTCCGAACAAAGCACGCACCCCTGGGTTCTGGATCTCGACAGCAAGGTGACGCGGGGCGAATCCTGCTACCGGGCAGCGCGCAAGATGAAAGAGGCGGGATATACCCCCGACATCATCATCGCGCACCACGGCTGGGGCGAGTCGATGTTCCTTCGGGATGTCTGGCCGTCGGCGCGGATGGGGCTGTATTGCGAATTCTACCATCTGACCGACTATCCGCACATCAACTTCGATCCCGAGTTTCCGTCGCGCGACGAGGAATCAGAGGGGCTGCGGATCCGGCTGAAGAACATCAACAACCATCTGCACTTCGATGTTGCGCAGATGGGACTTAGCCCGACGCGGTTCCAGGCCGACACCTTTCCGCAGCCGTTCCGCGACAAGATCGACGTGATCCACGACGGGATCAACACGCGGCAACTGGTGCGGAACGACGACGTGGCCTTTCCGCTGCCGAACGGACAGGTCCTGACCCGCGAAGACGAGGTCATCACCTTCGTGAATCGCAACCTCGAACCCTACCGTGGGTATCACATCTTCATGCGGGCGCTGCCGCGTCTGCTGAAGGAACGCCCCGGGGCGCAGGTTCTGGTCGTGGGCGGTGACGGGGTCAGCTATGGTGCCCATCCACCCAAGGGGAAGACCTGGAAACAGATCTACATCGACGAGGTACGGGGCCGGATTTCGGACGAAGACTGGGCGCGGGTGCATTTCCTGGGGCGGATTCCCTACACCCAGTTCGTGCCGCTGCTGCAGCTGTCACGGGCGCACCTGTATTTGACCTATCCGTTCGTGCTGTCGTGGTCGCTGTTCGAGGCGATGGCCTGCGAGGCGGCGATCGTGGCGTCCTCGACCGCGCCGGTCGTCGACGCGCTGCGGCATGATCTGAACGCGCGGCTGGTGGACTTTTTCGATCCCGACGCGTTGGTCGAGGAAACGGTGCGGTTGTTGGAAGATGCGGACATGCGCGACCGGCTGGGGATCACCGCACGCGATTGCATCGTGCGGAACTACGATCTTACCTCGGCCTGTCTGCCACGTCAGCTTGAGTGGGTCGAGCGGCTGGCCAGCGCGCCGCTTTGACCCCCCTGGTCGTGGATCAGAGACGCTTGTCGGCCACGCGCAGCTGACGCGCGCGGGTCAGAATCGCATCTTCGACGGCGCGCTGCGTGCCTTCGGCCACGGGGCCGCCGCGGGTCATGATCGACACGTTCAGCGACCGCGCGTCCAGCGCGGGATCCTTGACGTAGATGGTCGCGCGATAGGCGCGGCCACCCCCCGGAGGGGTGCCGTAACCGGTTACGATCACGCCGGAAAACGGATCGACCGACTGGACGGGAAGAAAGTCGAGAACCTCGAGCGAGGCATTCCAGAGATAGCGGTTGACCGCCACGCGGGACCCGTCGTCGGTTTCCTTGCGCAGGGCTTCCCAGATGGTGGTGCCGGGGTTGGTGTCGCTGTTTTCATAGAAGACACCGTTCGAGCTTGGGGCGTCCGGTGTCGGGGTCGCGACGCGGTTGCGGCTGCAGGCGGCCACGGAAACGGCCAGCACGGCAATCAGGGCAAATTTCGTCATCGGCTTCGCGAACATATCCGTCCCCATCCGTTAATCAGTCCAAAGTTTCCTAGTCGACACGCGGAGGGGCCGCAACTGTTTCGCTATATACGTACCTGTTTATTTCCAAAGTGTGCCTGCAGAAGTTCCCGCAGTTTCAGGCGATTTGCCGGATCGAGCGACTGTGGCAAACGTGCACCATCTGACAGAGGAAACATCGAGGCCATTTTGGATCGCTTGCATTGGAAGGGCCAAAAGAGCGAAAGGACTGTCATACCCAGACGGGGGACCGGGCTGGGCTGACTTGTGAAATCGAGGGAAAACCCATGAAAAAGATTCTCTTCGCCACGACCGCGATCATCGCGACGGCAGGCGTTGCAGCGGCAGACTCCGCCAACGTCAACATGAACGGTATGGGCCGCTTCGGTCTGCTGTACGCTGATCCGGCTGGCGCAGTTGGCGGCACCACCGTCCTTCACCACCGTCTGGACCTGAACTTCGACATCGAAACCGAGTCCGACGCTGGCGTCACCTTCGGTGCCCGCATCCGTATGCGCGCATCCACCGGTTCCGCGTTCGCTCGTAACGCTGCAATGGCTGCAAACCCGGCCAACGGCACCGGCGCATTCAACGGCGCTCGTCTGTACGCAGAATCCAACGGCCTGACCGTTGCCGTCGGCAACATCCTCGGCGCTGTTGACTCGATGCCGAACCTGTACACCGGCGCAGTCGGCCTGACCGGTCTGTCCTTCGCTGCTAACCCGGCGATCATCGGTGACAACCACGCCTACTCCGGCGGCGGCGCTGGCCTGACCCAGGGTGCGGAAATCATCTACTCCGCAAACGGTCTCGGCCTGCACGTGTCCTACGGTGGCGCAGCTGGCGCGAAGCAGACCCAAGTTGCTGCTTCCTACACCTTCAACAACTACACCCTCGCGGCTGCATTTGTTGACAACACCAACCCTGCCGCAACCGACACCAAGTGGGTTGTGACCGCAGGCGGCACCTTCGGCCCGGCCACCCTGGCGCTGAAAGTTGCTGAAAACGAAACCACCGGCACCGTTTACGGTCTGGGCGCCAACATCGAAGTCGCACCGTCCACCACGGTTCAGGCGTACTTCATGAAGGACGACAACAACACCAACGCATACGCAGAAGACACTGCATACGGTGTTGGCTTCGTCTACGGCCTCGGCGGCGGCGCATCCGTCCGCGGTGGTGTCGAGAAGTCCTACGGCGACACCAAAGCTGACCTGGGTGTCCGCTTCAACTTCTAATCTTCTCACCTGAGAGGATTACGTGGGCAGGCCTTCGGGCCTGCCCATTTCGTTTCTGCCCGTTTCGATTCTGGACGACGCACCGGCAAAGTGGCATCTCTGGCCCATGTCGCTGTCTGATATCACCACCCGCATCGCCAAAGCCGCCACCGACGCCGGACCGGATCCGTCTGACGTGACGCTGATTGCCGTCTCGAAGATGCAGCCCGACGACCGTGTCCGGGCCGTGTTGGAGCAAGGGCACCGCGTGTTCGGGGAAAACCGGGTTCAGGAAGCGGCGGGCAAGTGGCCCGGCTTCCGTGAGGATTTCGACGGGATCGACCTGCATATCATCGGCCCGCTGCAATCCAACAAGGTGCGGCAGGCGATGGAGCTGGCGCAGGCGATCCATTCGGTAGACCGCCCCAAACTGGCCACCACCATCGCACGGATCGCGGACGAGATCGGGTCGTGCCCGGACCTGTTCATCCAGGTGAACACCGGAGAGGAGCCGCAGAAGGCCGGTATCCTGCCGACCGAGGCCGACGCCTTTATTGCCGAGGTGCGGGATCTTGGCCTGCCGCTGAAGGGTCTGATGTGCATCCCGCCGGTCGAGGAAACGCCGTCACTGCACTTTGCGCTTCTGGCGAAGATCGCGGCGCGCAACGGGCTGACGGGGCTGTCGATGGGGATGTCGGGCGATTTCGAACAGGCGGTGGCGCTTGGGGCGACCCATGTCCGGGTCGGGTCCGCAATCTTCGGCGCGCGCGACTAGATCAGCAGCGGCGTGCCGGGCGCCGCGCGTTCGGCAATCCAGCGGATGTCGGCGCGTGTGAAGGCCAGGCAGCCTTCGGTCGGAAAGCCGGGGCGCCGCCACTGGTGCAGGAAGATCGCGGAACCGGCGCCCGGGATGGCCTCGGGCCAATTCCAGTCCGTCAGCAGGATGATGTCATAGAGCGGATCGGACCGCCGCAGGACTTCGTGGCTGGGGGCGTAGGGGGCGCGGACCAGTTGGTTGTAGGCCGTATCCTTGGATGCGTCCGACCAGAGCATCCCCGGCCGAATCGGCAGTGCCCATGGGGCGGGCGCGGGCAGGCGATCGGGCCGGTAGAGGCAGCCGACGATGTGATGCAGCCCGCGCGGTGTGGCCCCGTCGCCTTCGCGCTTGTCCGCCCGGATGCCGCCACGACCGTGGGTGCAGGGAATCACGCGCCCGGCAAAGGCCAGCCCTTGCGGCGTCAGGCGCATCACAGCAGGTGCCCCGACTTCTTCGCCTTCGTGGCCAGGTAATTGGCGTTGTGCGGGTTCAGCCCGACCTTCAAGGGCACACGTTCGGTAACCGCGATGCCCGCGCGTTCCATCATGGCGATTTTCCGGGGGTTGTTGGTCAGCAGCCGGGCAGAGGTGAAGCCCATCTCTCTCAGCAGCGCGGCGCCCAGCCGGAAGTCACGTTCATCGTCTTCAAAGCCAAGGCGGTGGTTGGCCTCGACGGTGTCAAAGCCCTGATCCTGAAGCGAATAGGCGCGCATCTTGTTGGCAAGGCCGATGCCGCGCCCCTCCTGGTTCAGGTAAAGCAGCACGCCGGCCCCTTCGGTGCCCATCTGGTTCAGCGCGCCGTGCAGCTGCGGTCCGCAGTCGCATTTGAGAGACCCCAGGATATCGCCGGTGAAACAGGCCGAATGCAGGCGGGCGAGCACGGGCTGATTGCGCGGGGGGCGCCCGATCTCGATCGCATAGTGGTCTTCGCCGCCATCCTCGGGGCGGAAGACATGCACGCGTGCGTTTTCGGAGCTTGCCAGCGGCACCCGGGCCGAGATCGCAGGGTGCAGGGGGCTGGCCTCGCCCAGGATCGCGCGGGTGGCGGCTGCATTCAGGACAGTCAGGTCGGCGGGCGCGCTGTCGATGGTCATGTTCAGCGCGGCCGGCAGCAGTCGCGCGCTTTTCAAAATGCGCAGGGACAGGCGATCCAGATCCGCAGGACCGTCGCGCAGGGCGTTCAGCGGGCCCTTCATGGGCATCCGCAGGTCGTCGGCCGGGTCGGCGACGGATTTCAGCCAGCCAAGATCCGCATCGCGGGGCAGGACCACCCGGGCCAGATCGCCGTCATAGGCGCGCGCCTTGAGCGTCCCGGCGCGGCGATCGGTGATCGCAAGATGCGGTGTACCGCCAAGGGGGGCCAGTGCGGCCAGCCGTTCCGGCGACAGGGTTTCCACCGCCAGCACCAGCAGCATCCGGTCCTGATCGCGCAGCACGACAGGCAGGCCGATCCGCAGGTCGGCGCGGGCGCGGGCCAGGCGTTCGGTATCGTCGGGGATCAGGGACATGGGGCTTCCTTTGCAGTCAGCCCCTATGTAATGCGCCGGATTGCAAAGTTGAAACAAAACCATGCAGGGGGACACGAGGGCGTGAGAGCATGGTTGCAAAACTTGCCGGTGCCGTGAAGCGCGCACATGTGATCGACACCGGCACCCCCGGCCGGTGGAAGGAGTACCCGATGGCACAGTTGAAACGAATTCTGCTTGTCGATGACGATGATGACCTGCGCGAGGCGCTGAGCGAACAGCTGGTCATGACCGAGGATTTCGACGTCCTCGAAGCCAACAATGGCAGCTGCGCGACCCAGAAGGTCAAGGAAAGCCTGTTCGACCTCGTGATCCTCGACGTTGGCCTGCCCGACACCGACGGGCGAGAGCTGTGCCGAGTGCTGCGCAAGCAGGGCCTGAAGGCGCCGGTCATCATGCTGACCGGCCATGACAGCGACGCCGACACGATCCTTGGCCTTGATGCCGGTGCGAACGACTATGTCACCAAGCCATTCAAGTTTCCCGTTCTGCTGGCCCGGATCCGGGCGCAGCTGCGGCAGCACGAACAATCCGAAGACGCGGTGTTCCAGCTTGGGCCGTATACCTTCCGTCCGTCGATGAAGATGCTCATCACCGAGGACGAAAAGAAGATCCGCCTGACCGAGAAAGAGACGAACATTCTCAAGTTCCTCTACCGGTCGAATGATGGTGTGGTTGCGCGGGACGTGCTGCTGCACGAGGTCTGGGGCTACAATGCCGGCGTGACCACCCACACGCTGGAAACCCACATCTACCGCCTGCGGCAGAAGATCGAACCCGATCCCTCGAACGCCCGCCTGCTGGTCACCGAAAGCGGAGGGTATCGGCTGGTGGCATAATAGCCACAACCATTAGGAGAATTCGGGTAAGGAATTCCAGCCTTATTCTTGCCGGATGAATGATGATATCATGCTTTCACATTCCTTCGGGAACTATCCCGCGCATATCCGGGTTTGATATGCACCTCCCTGTTGGACTTGCCCGGGCTTCGGCCCGGGTTTCTTTTTTCTGAAATCGCAAACGCTTGGTGCTGCACCGCGGCTGCACGGGCGGGGCTGCATCCGCGCTTTGGCCTCGCGGCGGACGGGGGAATCAGTAACCTGTCGGAAAAGCCGGAGCCGCCGTTTGGACATCGTCATCTTTCTTCTGTCGATCGGGGCGGCGGTGTTCCTGGCGCTTGGTCTGGTGCTGACGACCTTCGGGCTGCGGACCCTGTCGCCGCTGGTGGGCGCGTCGTTCAGCGTGCCGTCATCGTTCCTGCTGTTCCTGATCCTGACGCCTGTGACGGTGGATTTCACGACGCTGGACTGGCGGGCTGTGGCGATCTTTGCCGCCGCCGGTGTATTCTATCCGGCCTTCGTGTCGCTGCTGAACTTCGTGTCGAACCGCGCGCTTGGCCCGAACCTGACGGGCGGGTTGGGCAACCTGTCCCCGATCTTCGCGATCGGGCTGGCGATCCTGCTGCTGGGCGAGCTGCCGTCGGCGCAACAGTGGATCGGCATCCTCGGCGTCTGCGCCGGGCTGGTCTTCCTGGCTCTGGACCGGGCGCGGCGCATTCCGTCGACCAACCTGCGGCTTCTGGTGCTGCCCCTGGCGGGGGCTTTCCTGCGCGGCGCAGTGCAGCCGGTGGTCAAACTGGGGTTGCTGATGTGGCCGTCGGCCTTCGGGGCGGCGCTGATCGCCTACCTCATGTCCTCGACCGTGGTCTGGATCGCGCGACTGGCGTCGGGCCAGAAGACCCCGCCCGGCGCGCGCGCGGGGATCGGGTGGTTCGTGCTGATCGGGTTGTGCAACGGGACGGCGCTTGTGATGCTCTACCTCGCGCTCGGCATGGGCGAGGTGGTGCTGGTGTCGCCGGTGGTCGCAACCTATCCGCTGATCACCATCGGGCTGAACCGGGTGATCCACGGCGACCGCAGCCTCGGCCCGCGGGGGCTGGCCGGGTCGCTGATCTCGGTCGCCGGGGTGATCGCGGTGATCCTGGGGTGATCACTGCAGGTCGGCAAAGGCCTTTTGCATCCGCTCAACCGCCTCTTCGACGCGGGCACGGGGCGTGGCGAGGTTGAAGCGCTGGAAGGTGTCGCCGCCAAGGCCGAATGTCTCGCCCTGGTTCACGGCGATCCTCGCGTCCTTCTGGATGCGGCGCTGCACCTCGGTCGGGGACATGCCGGTGTTGGCGAAGTCGACCCAGGACAGGTAGGTGCCTTCCAGGGGCATGGACTGCACGCCGGGGATCGCGGCGATGCCTGCGTCGAAGATCCGGCGGTTGCCGTCGATATACTCCATCAATGCGTCGACCCAGGCTGCGCCCTCGGGCGAATAGGCTGCGGGCACCATGTGCTTGCCGAAGGCGTTCGGAGAGATGCCGAGGGCCCCCATCCGGTCTTCGAACCGACGCCGCAGGTCGGGGTCCGAGATGATGACGTTGCCGGTGTGCATGCCCGCCAGGTTGAAGGTCTTGGTGGCGGCGGTCATCATGACCAGCCGCTCGGCCGCGCCGTCCAGCACTGCCATGGGCGTATGCGTCTGGCCGGGCAGGATCAGGTCGTGGTGGATTTCGTCGGAGACGACGATCAGGTCGTGCTTTTTCGCGAAGTCCAGCACGCCCTGCAATTCGTCGCGGGTCCAGACACGGCCGCCGGGGTTGTGCGGCGAACACAGGATCAGCAGCTTTTCCTTGCCGGTCAGCATCGCGTCATAGCTGGCGAAATCTAGCGTGTAACGGTTGTCGGTCAGCGCCATGGGCAGTTCGGTGACGCCCCGCCCGGCGGCGCGGATCACGCGGAAGAAGGCGTGGTAGATGGGCGTGAACATCACCACGTTGTCACCGGGCGCGGTGAAGGCGTCGACGCACAGGCCCGCCCCGTTGACCAGCCCGTGGGTCGAAAAGATGTGGCCCGGGTCGACCTCCCAGTTGTGGCGGGTCTTCATCCACCAGGTGATCGCATCCAAGTATTCGGTGTCGTCGCCGAAATAGCCGAAGATGCCCAGCTTGGCCGTGGCGCGCACCGCGTCGATCACCGCTTCGGGGGGGCGGAAATCCATGTCGGCCACCCACATGGCCAGCCCGTCGTCGGGCGACACGCCGCAAAAGGCCTCCATCTTGTCCCACTTGGCCGAGTGGGTGCCGCGGCGGTCGATGATGGTGTCGAAGTCGTGGGTCGTCATGGGGTTTCCTGTGTTGGCTTGGTGGCACGCTAGCCATTCTGGGGGTGGGGGCAAGGTCGCGGCGTCACACCCGTCTGTGCATATATGGACAGCGTGCCGGAGAGATTGCGCGACCGCGCGGCATCGCTTACATGACCGGCATGATCAGACCCATCCTCATCCATCCCGATCCACGCCTGAAGAAGGTGGTCGATCCGGTCGCGGACATCACCGACGAACTGCGCCGGGTGGCCGACGACATGCTGGAAACCATGTACGATGCCCCCGGGATCGGCCTGGCCGGGCCGCAGATCGGCCTGATGTCGCGTCTGATTGTGCTGGATTGCGTCAAGGAAGAGAATGAGAGCCCGCGTCCGCTGGTGATGTTCAATCCCAGGGTTATCGCCGCATCGGATGAACGATCGGTGTACGAGGAAGGCTGCCTGTCGATCCCCGAACAATACGCCGAGGTCGAACGCCCGGCCGAGGTGACCGTCGAATGGATGGACCGTGACGGCAACCCGCAGTCGGAAACCTTCGACAAGCTGTGGGCGACCTGCGTGCAGCACGAGATCGACCATCTCGATGGCAAGCTTTTCATCGACTACCTGTCGCCGATGAAGCGGCAGATGATGACGCGCAAGTCGCAGAAGATGAAACGCGAACGGGCCCGGGCCTGAGCCATGGCGGTACTGCCGATCCTGAAGTGGCCTGACCCGCGCCTGTCCGAGGTCTGCACCCCCGTGCCCGAGGGCGAGGATCTGCGCGGCCTGATCGCCGACATGTTCGACACGATGTATGCCGCCCCCGGTCGCGGTCTGGCGGGGCCGCAGGTCGGTGTGATGAAGCGGGTGTTCGTCATGGATGTGACCTGGAAAGAAGGGGCGAAGACCCCCGTGGCCTGCCTGAACCCGGTGATCGAACCGCTTGGCGAGGAAACCTCGGTCAACGAAGAGGCCTGCCTGTCGATCCCCGGCGTGTCGGCGCGGGTGTCGCGGCCGTCGCGGATCCGGTTGCGCTGGTTCGATGCGGACTGGCAGCCGCAGGAGGCCGAGCTTGGAGGTTTCCACGCCGTCTGCGCCCAGCATGAAGCCGATCACCTGGACGGCAAGGTCATCTTCGACCGGGTGCCGCTGGTCGCCCGAAGCGCCCTGATGGCGGATTACGGGGCCTTGCGATGACCGTCCGACCGATCCTGCGCTGGCCCGACAAGCGGCTGCGCACTGCTGCGGCCGAGGTCACCGAGGTGACCGACGACATCCGCGCGATCTGGACCGACATGATCGACACGATGGAGGCGATGCCGGGCGTCGGGCTGGCCGCCGTGCAGATCGGTGTCATGCAGCGGCTGGCGGTCGTCGATGCCTCGGAAAGCCGGGGGCAGGCCGTCCGGATGGCCAATCCGCAGGTCCTGCATGCCAGCGTGCAGCCGCGCGAGCATGAGGAGGCCTCGCCCTGCCTGCCGGGGGTGTCGGCCAAGATCGAACGCCCGCGCGCGGTGACCGTGCGGTTCCTGAACGAGGCCGGAGAGATCGAGGAGCGTGATTTCGTCGGGCTCTGGGCGACATCGGTGCAGCATCAGATCGATCACCTGGCCGGCCGGATGTATTTCGATCGGCTGAGCAAGATGAAGCGGGACATGCTGCTGCGGAAGGCGAAGAAATTCGGCTGACGGCGGCGAGGGGCGCTGCCCCTCGCGCTCCCCGGAGTATTTCCGGCAAGATGAAGGGAGACGGGATGCGCGTCATATTCATGGGAACGCCCGAGTTTTCGGTGCCGGTGCTTGAGGCGCTGGTCGATGCCGGGCACGAGATCGCCTGCGTCTACTGTCAGCCGCCCCGGCCTGCGGGGCGCGGCAAGAAGGACCGACCGACCCCGGTGCATGCGCGCGCGGTCGAGATGGGTCTGGATGTCCGGCATCCGGTGTCGCTGAAGGGGGCCGAGGCGCAGGCCGAGTTCGCCGCGCTTCAGGCCGAGGTGGCGGTGGTCGTGGCCTATGGTCTGATCCTGCCGCAGGCCGTGCTGGATGCGCCCGCGCGGGGGTGCCTGAACATCCACGCCTCGCTTCTGCCGCGCTGGCGCGGGGCAGCGCCGATCCACCGGGCGATCATGGCCGGAGATGCCGAAACCGGCGTCTGCATCATGCAGATGGAGGCAGGGCTGGACACAGGTCCGGTGCTGCTGCGTGAGGCGCTGTCGATCGGGGCGGAGGAGACCACGGATCAGCTGCACGACCGGCTGTCGGTGCTTGGGTCGCGTCTGATCGTCGAGGCGCTGGCGCGGCTGGACGAGCTGGAGGCGGAGGTGCAGCCCGAGGACGGCGTGACCTATGCCAGCAAGATAGACAAGGCCGAGGCGCGGGTCGACTGGACCCGTCCGGCGGATGAGGTCGACCGGCTGATCCGGGGGCTGTCGCCCTTCCCTGGCGCCTGGTGCGAGGTCGAGGGGCAGCGGGTGAAGCTGCTGGGCTCGCGACTGGGGGCCGGGCAGGGCGCGCCGGGCGAGGTTCTGGACGATGCGCTGACCGTGGCCTGCGGCGATGGCGCCGTGCAGCTTCTGCGGCTGCAGCGGGCGGGCAAGGGCGCGCAATCCGCGGCGGATTTCCTGCGGGGCAATCCGATTCCTGCTGGCGTTCGGCTTTAGGCAGGCTGTTAAGGGCGGGCAGGGCCGGGATCGTCGGCGTTGGTCTGGCGCGGGCAGCTGTCGGGTTTCGGGCGATGCAATTCAGACGAAATGAGCCGCCGTGCTTGAAAGCATCGGGGCAGGTGCCCATTCTGGATCTGTCAACGGAGGGTGCGGCATGGGTGTGATCTGGCTTCTGATCGTGGGCGCGGCGGCAGGGTTTCTGGCCACGCGAATGATGCGGATCGAGGCGTCGATCCCGGTCACCATCGCCATCGGCATGGGCGGCGCGCTGATCGGCGGGCTGGTCGTGCGGGTTCTGCTGTCGGTCATGGGGCTGTTTGCCGGTCTCATCGGGGCGGTTCTGGGCGCATTGCTGCTGATCTGGCTATGGCAGACCTACGGTCCCAAGTAAGGTCCCAGGTGCGCGATCCCCGGGTCGATCTTGTGCGCGCCTTCGTGCGCCGGGTGTTCGGGGCGCGCGGCACGCTGCGGCTGCATCGGGCCGCGCTTGGCTGGGATCTGGTGAAGGCCCCGGTCAACGTGGTGCTGGCGCCGGCGTTCCTGCTGTCGCGCCTCATGGCCCTGCTGGCCGGATGGGGACGGATGCCCGGGCTGGCGTCATGGTTGCGGCGGCGGCAGGTGTTTTTCCGGACGGCCGTGGCGGTGAAGGTGGCCGATGCGGTGACGGATCTGGTGGCCGATTTGCGCGGGCAGGGCTTGGTGACCGCGTCGGTCGAGGCCGAACGCACGGCGATCGACGCCTACGTCACCACCCGCAGCGCGGTGTCCGAGATGGTGACGACGCTGTTCGTGCTTGGGACCGGGGCGCTGCTGTTCGGAACGGCGACGCCGGGCATGATCTCTCTGGCCGGGCCGATGGCCGAACGGCGGGCCGAAGCTCAGGCGGTGGCAGAGTTTCCTCTGGGCCAAGCGCTTGGCGGGCTCTACTACGGGGTCTTTCCGGTCGCGCTGCCGGTCTGGCAGGTGGTCGCGACCGGGGTGGCACTTGCCGTCATCGGGGCGATCGTGACGACCTTTGCAGGGGTGCTGGCGGATCCGGTGCAGGTGGCGACGGGCACGCACCGGCGGCGGCTGATGCGGATGCTTGAGCGGATGGACCGGGCTGACAGCGGCGGGGTCGAACGCGAACACCTGCTGGCCCGCGCCGGGGACCTGTCGGATCTGGCGCTCAGCCTCTGGCGGGGGCTGAAGGGATAGGTCTCAGCCCTTGAAGGGCGCCATGCCGGCGCGGGCCAGTTCGTCCGCGCGTTCGTTTTCGGGGTGCCCGGCGTGGCCCTTGACCCACTTCCAGGTCACCTGGTGGCGCGCCTGCGCCTCGTCCAGCCGCTGCCACAGGTCGACGTTCTTCACAGGCTTCTTGTTCGAGGTCTTCCACCCGTTCCGCTTCCAGCCGTGGATCCAGCCGGTGACGCCGTTCTTGACGTAGGCGCTATCGGTCACGACCGTGATGGCGGTTGATTTGCCTAGCGTTTCCAAGGCGCTGATCGCCGCGAGCAGTTCCATCCGGTTGTTGGTCGTTTCGGCCTCTCCGCCCTTCAGGTCGCGTTCCTTGAGGACGGTGTCGCCCTCTTTCGCCTGAAGAAGCACGCCCCAGCCTCCGGGGCCGGGATTGCCGGAGCAGGCTCCGTCGGTGAAGGCAAAATAGTCGGCCAAATGTCCGTCCTCGGTTCAATGTCGCGTCGCGGGTCAGGGGCGTTTGACACCTGTCATCAGCGCCCATCCGAAGGGGCTGCTGTCCAGGCCGGTGCCTTTGCCCCGCCGTACCTCCTCATCCACGATGACGCCCGCGAGGTCCAGAGCGCGATGCATCTCTGCGACCTCCCAGTAGGTGTAGAACCGGTCCAGGCTGTCGCGCCCTTCGCCCGTGCCGACCTTGAAGCCGATATGGATCACCCCGCCGGGTTTCAGCGCGCGGTGCAGGCGCTGCAGGTGTCCGGGCACCGCATCGCGCGGGGCGTGCAACAGGGTGAAGTTGGCCCAGGCCCCATCATAGAGGGCATCGCCGTCGATCTGGTCAAAGCGGGCCAGGCGGGCGGGCACCCCGCTGTCGATGGCACGGGCCACCATCCCGGGTGAGGCATCCACCGCATCGACGCTGCGACCCGAGGCCATCATCCGCAGGGCATGATGGCCGGGACCACAGCCCAGATCCAGCACGAGGGCGTCTGGCGGCAGGCGAGCGAGGAAGGCGTCGAGCGCATCGTTCTCCCAATCGAGCCCGCGCCTTTGACCGTATTTCCGGGCGGCCTCGTCATAGACGGCCAGGGTCCGCGCATCGGCGGTCATGCCCGTTCGGCCGCCAGTCTCAGCCCGAGGGCCGCGAAACTTGCGGCGAAGATCCGGCGCAGCCAGGTCATGGCGCGTTCGGAGCCGACGATGTACCGGCGCATCGTTCCGGCGGCGAGCGCATAGGTCATCATGACGCCGCCGGTCGTGGCGACGAACACCGCGCCAAGCAGCATCAGGTCGCGCGTCGGGTCGGGGGTGCCCGCGGGCAGGAACTGCGGCAGGAAGGCGAGGAAGAAGAGCGGCAGCTTGGGGTTGAGAAGGTTCAGCAGCACGCCGCGCCGGACGATCCGCCAAGGCCTGTCAGCCCGGGCGCGGGTGTCCGGATCGACCGCCAGCGTGCCGGTCGCCCGCAGCGTCGTCCAGGCCATCCAGAGAAGATAGGCCGCGCCGGCGAACTTGATGGTCTGGAACAGAACGGCCGAGGTATGCAGAACTGCCGCCAGCCCTGCCAGAGCGACGGCCAGGTGCACGACGGTCGCCAGCGTGCAGCCAAGCGCGGCCCACAACCCGGCGCGCAGGCCCGAGCCAAGCGATGTCGACAGAGTGTAGATCACCCCAAGGCCCGGCGCGATGCAGACGATCAAGTTGGCAATGAAATATTCATAACTCATGGGCACAATTCCTTTGGCGGCAATTGGGCCGGTCGCGGCAGGGTTCGTCAACCGCCAACATTTCTGTATGATCGGGGCGATGTGATCACTTTTCTTTGCAGGCGCAGAAAAATGCTGCATGGCAGCGTTGATGAGGTAACATGGGGGCATGAGTCGCAAGCAACGCCTTACTGCCGATGACTGGCTGCAGGCTGGTCTGTCCGCTCTCGCGGCCTCCGGGCCCGAGGCGCTGAAAGCCGAACCCTTGGCGCGGGCGCTCGATACCACCAAGGGGTCGTTCTACTGGCATTTCGATGATGTTCCCGGCTATCGGCAGGCGCTGCTGGATTTCTGGCATGACCTGACGGCCAAGCTGCCCGCCACCCCGTCCGAGAAGTCCGAAGCCGTCGCGCAGCTGCAGACCATGATGGAGACGGGATTCGGCGGTGATCCGGATACAGAAGCCGCGATGCGCAGCTGGGCGGCCACCGACCCGGCGGCGGCCGTGAAGCTGGCGAAACTGGACGCCGCGCGTTTGGCGCACCTGTCGGCGGTGCTGCGGGAACTTGGCGTGACCAACCCTGACATCGCGCGCACGCTCTATGCTGCCAAGGTCGGCATGGGCCTGCTGTCGGACGACGTGGCTGATGACAGGGCATTGAAAACGCTGGTTGATCTGGTGCTCGCCCTGCGCTGAGCGGGATCAGGCCGCCACCCCCCGCATGAACAGATCGACGAACCTTTGCCGCGCCTCGGGCAGCGGCTTGCTTCCCAGATCGGGCGCAAGATGCTGGTTCAGGAAATGGCCCGTGACCCGGTAACCTTCGGCGATTTCGCTGTCGGGTGCATCGCCCTGACGCAACAGGCACGGCGGCAAAGGCAGCAGCCGGTCGGCATAGTCCCCCGCGCCCGCCCGCGTCACGGCCCGCCCCGTGCGTGGCGAGATATGGGTCAGCCCGTCGGTCGCCCCGGTCACGGCGCAGGAGGTCAGATCCAGCCCGAAGCCCAGATCTTCCAGCAGCGCCAGTTCCCAATGCAGGTAGGCCAGCGGCCAGAGGTCGGTCTGGTCCAGCAGATCAAGCAGCTGTTCGGTCCGGGCATACAGCCGGGGGTGCGGTTCGCGATCGGGCAGGGCGAAACACAACAGCGCCGTGACCGCGTTCAGCCCGGCCAGGGCCATGCGGTTCGACATCACCACCGCCGCGCGTGATCTGAGCGGTTCCAGCACGAAGGTACCCAGGTGTTCCTGCAAACGGGCATTCCAGGCGATGTCCATCTGCGCCCCGGGTTGCAGAAACGGCGCCATCCGACGCGACGCGCCGCCGCGCACGATGCCCGCGTGACGCCCCTGCGCGGGGGTGAAGACCTCGGCGATCACCGCCGATTCCCCGTGCCGTTTCACCGACAGCAATATGCCTTCGTCTCGCCAGTCCATGCGCCTTTATCCGTGCCCTTGCGCGGCAGGGCAAGTTGGCGCAATCCTGCCGCCATGACGCTTTCGCCCCTTGCCCGGTTCCTTGCCCTTGTGGTCGCCGTGATGGCCTTTGCCAGCCTTGGTGCGCAGGTGCTGGTCACCCAAGCCGAGAACCCGGAGGATGGTGGTCTGGCCACGCTGTGGCGGCTGGCGCGGTTCTTCACGATCCTGACGAACCTGATGGTTGCCGTGACCTATGCCGTGCTGGCGGTGCGGGGTCGGGTCCGTGCGCCGGTCTGGCTGGGTGGTGTGACGCTTTGGATCGCGATCACGGGGGTGGTCTATCACCTGCTCCTGGCCGAAACGGACGGCGCGAAGGCGGGGCTCGACTGGTGGGCCAACCTCGGCCTGCATGGCAGCGTGCCGGGGGTGGTGGCCCTGTGGTGGCTGGCCTTCGGTCCGCGCGACGGGCTGGGGGTGCGGGCGGCGCTTTTGTGGATGCTCTGGCCCCTCGTCTACGTGTGCTACGCGCTGGGCCGGGGGGCGATCGACGGGGAATACCCCTATTTCTTCACCAGCCCCGTTCAGGTCGGCTGGGATGGCGTGCTGCGCTGGACGGTGATCCTTGCCGTGGCTTTCCTGATCGCGGGGCTGATGCAGATCGCGCTCGCCCGGCTCGTGCGGCCGAGATAGCGGTCGCGTCAGTCCGACAGCCCGGGTTCGTCCAGAAGGTGACGACCCTGCCGATCCTCGACTTCGATCACCCAGAGATCGGGGTCATAGCCGCGCTGGCGGGTGATGGCCGCGTCGACCTCGGACTCATCCCCTTCGGCCAGCGTCATCCACTGGCGTGCACCGGTCATGATGTCGAAACTGCGCTGAAAGGCCTGCGCCTTGCCATCAAGCGTCGCGAGCTTGACCAGGACCGCGCCACCGGTGTCGTCGCCATGGGCCACCACGAAGGCGGGGATGTCCTGCAGGCGCAGGCGGGTCAGGTAGGCGTCGACCCAGACCCGCGCCGTCAGCCTCATTTGTTCCCGTCGCGGAAATCGAGCCCCATCTCGGAATAGCGTTCCTTTTCCTCAAGCCAGTTGGTGCGGACCTTGACCTGAAGGAAAAGATGCACGCGGCGGCCGAGGAATTCCTCAAGCTCTTCGCGCGCCAGCTTGCCGACTGCCTTGATCGTCTCGCCCTTGTTGCCCAGCACGATGCCCTTGTGGCCGTCACGGGCCACATAGACGATCTGGTCGATGCGGGCCGATCCGTCCTCGCGTTCCTCCCAGGCCTCGGTTTCCACGGTCAGCTGGTAGGGCAGTTCCTGGTGCAGGCGCAGGGTCAGCTTTTCGCGCGTCATCTCGGCCGCGATCATGCGCAGGGGCAGGTCGGCGATCTGGTCTTCGGGATAAAGCCAGGGGCTTTCCGGCATCTCGCCCGCCAGCCATTCCTTCAGATGTTGCACGCCGTGGCCCTTTTCGGCCGAGATCATGAAGGTCTGTTCGAAATCGTAGGCGGCGTTCAGCTTCTCGGTCAGCTCCAGCAGTTGCGGCGCCTCGACCCGGTCGATCTTGTTGATGGCCAGGGCGATGCGGCGATGCTTGGGCATCTCCTGCAGGACATCGAGAATGCGTTCCACGCCCGAGGTGACGCCGCGATGCGCCTCGATCAGCAGGACGGTGATATCGGCATCGGCCACGCCGCCCCATGCGGCGGCGACCATCGCGCGATCCAGGCGGCGGCGCGGCTGGAACAGGCCGGGGGTGTCGACGATGACGATCTGGCTCTCGCCTTCCAGCGCCACGCCGCGAATGCGGGCGCGGGTGGTCTGCACCTTGTGCGTGACGATAGAGACCTTGGCCCCGACCAGTCGGTTGGTCAGGGTGGACTTGCCCGCATTGGGCTCTCCGATCAGGGCGACGAATCCGGCGCGGGTGCTCATGGGCGATCCTTGGGTGGTTTCCGGGCCTCATAGAGGATTCCGGTGACCAAAGCCAGAACCCCGACGCGCGCCGCCCCTGACGCTGCTTCTTCTGGTCCGAAATACCTCGGGGGAGGCCCGCAGGGCCGGGGGCAGAGCCCCAACCGGGACATCGGCTTCAAGGAATAATCCCGGAAACTTGGTGTTTCCGTGTGGATTTATTGACTCCCAATAAGGCCATTTCAAAAATGACATTAGGGAGAATCGATTTGGAATTCATTTTATTATTGCTTGCGGTGGTTTGCGTGGTGGCACTCTTGGCGCCACGGGATCGCAGATCCACGCGGAGGCCGACCTCGATCGACCTGCCGAAAGAGATATCACGGCCGACCGGTCCACGGCCTGCGCCCTGTGTCCCACTTGGACCTCCGGTGTCCGAGCCGACGAAACCCGCAGCATTTTCAGGCAGGTGCACGGTGATCGACGGGGATACCATCATCGTGAAGAAACAGCGCATTCGCCTGTTCGGGATCGATGCGCCGGAAATGGAGCACCCTTGGGGCAAGAAATCGAAGTGGACCTTGATCGGTCTTTGCAAAGGCAAGGAAATCCGCGTCGAGCCGCAGGATCAGCTGTCCTATGATCGGATCGTTGCAAAATGCCTGCTGCCTGACGGGACGGACCTGTCGGCCGAAATGGTGCGACGGGGGATGGCGATCGATTGGCCGAAATTCTCGGGCGGGGTCTATCTGCAATTCGAACCCGAAGGGGTGCGTAAGCGGCATTGGCGGGCCGATGCCCGGCAGAAGGGGCGGCAGGATCTTTGGTCGACGCCCTATGATCCGTCGGCGCGGAAACGGTCCGGGGCGACCACTGACAGGGATCCGCGCCCGTCGTAAGGGGCGCAGCACAGGACTGTCAGGCCGTATGAAGCACCAGCGGGCAGTGGTCCGAGATCTCGGGCGTCTGCACCACCTCGAAGGCCGCGTCCTTGAGCGGGCCGTTGACCAGCATGTAGTCCGCCCATCTCTGCGGTTTCGGATAGTAGGACGTGCGGGTGCCGTCATAGCCGCGCAGGGTGACAAGGTTATAGGGCGCGACACGGGTCATGACGCGGAAGGTCTCGGACCCCGGCAGGACGTTGAAATCGCCACAGGCCACGACCGGATCGCCGGGCTGCTGCACGGCCTGGATCATGGTCGCGAACTTGCGGGCCTGTTCGCCCCGCACGGGCGTGTCCATCTTGCCGTTCAGATCGCGCAGACCGTGCATGTGGCCGATGGTGACACCGCCTTCTTCGGGGTGAAAGACGCGCACGACATGGGCGGTGCGCGACCGGGGGTGCGCGCCGAACCCGGCGGGTGAGAAATCGCCATGCACAAAGCCCTGGTGCTGGCCCACCACCGTGAGTTCCGGCCCCAGGAAGGTCGCCAGCCCCCAAAGCGCCGGGATCGGCCGTTCGCCCAGCCAGAGCGTGCCGCAGGCCGCCGGGCAGAAGGTCACCCCGTGATCGGGAAGCACCCGCAGGATATCGCGGAGCATGTCGGCGCGCTGCGGCAGGTTCTGGCCGTCATCGCGGTAATCCAGCCAGGCTGAAGGGCTGCCGGGGGCATAGACGACCTCTTGCAGGCAAAGGACATCAGGCTGTTCGTGGGCCAGCCAGTCGGACATCTGTTCGAACAGGCGCCCACCCCAGGCGTTCAGGCTGACGATCTTCATGACGGGCCGATGCTTTTCAAAAGCGCTTGTGCGGCGGCCTGTTCGGCGGCGCGTTTCGACCCGGCGGTCGCGGTGGCGGACTGACCGGATTTCAGCCGCGCCTCGATCCGGAATTCGGGGGCGTGGTCGGGGCCTTTCCGTTCCAGTTCGGCGTAGCTGGGCGGCGGGAGGCCGCGCGCCTGTGCCCATTCCTGAAGGGCGGTCTTGGCGTCGCGGGCGTCTTCCTCGACCTGGTCGATGCGGTCCCCCCAGAGACGCAGGATCAGGTCGCGCGCGGCCTCGAACCCGGCGTCGCGGTATACGGCGGCGATCACCGCCTCCATCGCGTCGCCCAGAAGCGCCTGCTTGCGACGTCCGCCCGACAGCTGTTCGGATCGGCCCAGTTTCAGCACCGTGCCCAGATCGACCTGGCGGGCCACGTCAGCGCAGGCCTCTTTCCGGACCAGAGCGTTGAAGCGCGGGGCCATCTGGCCTTCGCTGGCATCCATGTCCTTGGCAAACAGCGCCTCGGCCATGACCAGGCCCAGCACCCGGTCGCCCAGGAATTCCAGACGCTGGTTGTCGCCGCGCGTCGGCGAGGAGACCGAGGAATGCGTCACCGCACGCACAAGCAGTTCGGGCCGGGCAAAGTCATGCCCGATCCGGCGCTGGAACTCTTTCAATTCAGCCGACAGTTTCACCACAGTCCCCCGAAGCGTCCGCGCATCCTAGCACCGCGACGCCCCGTGCCAACAGGTGCGTCGCCTGCGGGATTATTCGATACCCTTGAAGAACCGGTCGCTGCGCCAGGTCCAGAAGAACAGCATCGACCGTCCGGCGGAGGAGAACATGATCCGATCCGCGCGGCCGATCAGATTTTCGTAGGGCACGAAGCCCACCCCGAACGAGGTCTGCGCGACCCGGCTGTCGGTGGAGTTGTCGCGGTTGTCGCCCATGAAGAAGTATTCGCCTTCGGGCACGGTGAAGACCTTGGTGGTGTCCAGGTCACCACGGTCGGTGATGTTCAGGGTCGAATGGGTCACGCCGTTGGGCAGGGTCTCGATCTGGCGTTCCTTGACGCACTGACCGCCTTCGCCGACGGGGTCGTTGGAACACCGGGGGAAACGGCGTTCGGGGCCTTGCGCTTCCTTCACCTCGGTGAAGGTGCCGCCGTCCTCGACCTTGACGGGTTCATCGTTGATGTAGATCAGGCCTTCCTTGACCTGCACGCGGTCACCCGGCAGGCCGATCAGGCGCTTGATGTAATCCTGGTGCGTGACCGGGTGGCGAAAGACCACGACGTCGCCGCGTTCGGGTTCACCCGCCAGCACGCGCGTGTTGTCACCGTCAAGGAAGCCACAGATGTCGTCCGCGTCGATGTCGATGCCGAAGCGCGCGATCTTGATGTTCGGGCAGGAGGCGTAGGAATAGCCGTAGGCCATCTTGTTCACGAAAAGGAAATCGCCGACCAGCAGCGTGTCCTTCATCGAGGACGAGGGGATCCAGAAGGGCTGGAAGAACAGCGTGCGGAAGACCCCGGCGATGATCAACGCCCAGAAGATCGTCTTGATGGTTTCCCAGACGGCCCCCATGAAGCCCTGGTTTTCGTCAGCCATTGCGGATGTCCTTCTGCTCGACGCCTGATGGGTTCATGCGTCCGGGGCCGGGGGGTGTCAAGGCAGCAGCCCGCCTGCGCTGATCAACCGTCGGAGAGGGGGCGCGCCTCGATCACGACAAAGGCCTGCGCCCAGGGGTGGTCGTCGGTGAGGGTGACGTGAATGATGGCCTCATGCCCTGCGGGGGTCATCTGCGCCAGCCGTTCGGCGGCCCAGCCGGTCACATGCATCACCGGCTGGCCGGTGCGCAGGTTGGTCACCGCCATGTCCTTCCACGAGATCCCCATGCGCAGCCCGGTGCCAAGTGCCTTTGAACACGCCTCTTTTGCGGCCCATCTCTTGGCATAGGTGCCCGCGACATCGGCGCGGCGTTCGGCCTTGGCCTGTTCGGTTTCGGTGAACACGCGGTTGCGGAACCGGTCGCCGAACCGGTCGAGCGTCGCCTGAATCCGGTCGATGTTTGCCAGATCGGTGCCGATTCCAAGGATCATTGCGGGGTGTCCATTGCCTGTTGCCGTCCCCGCTTACAGGCTTTGCCGGGGCTTGTCAGCGGGGGCTCAGTCGGCGCCCATGGCATAGATGTGGCGGATGCGGTCTTCGTCGACGCCGCCGATGGCGGTGAAGTCGTCGTGATCGGCGCGGCGGAAATCGGGGATCGTCAGTCCGGGGAAGGCGAAATACTTGGTTTCGACCACATCCGGCCGCCCGGCCGCATAGATCACCCGCCGGATGCCGGCAAAGCGCATGGCGGACAGGCACATCTCGCAGGGTTGCAGGGTGGTCAGCAGCGTGCAGCCGCTCAGGTCCGGGTCCGACAACGCCCGGGTCGCGGCAGAGATCGCCACGATTTCGGCATGACGGGTGGGGTCATGGCGCAGGTGCACCTCGTTGAGGCCGCGCGCGATCAGCGTGTCGCCCCGCATCACGGCGGCGGCGATCCCGGCCTTGCCGCCATCCTTGGCCTCGTCCAGGGCGCGGTCGATCAGATCGCGCATCACGTCGCGTTCGGCTTGGGTCGGCTGGTTGGTCATGGTGCTTTCTCCGGGTTGCGGGAAAGCTGTGGCGGTCCGGCGTCAGGTCAAGATCGCGCGGGCATGGGGCAGGGTGGCCTGCCGCGCGGCGGGGCCTGCGCCGGGTGCGGGCGGCGGGGTCAGCGGCAGGTCGGCCAGATCGCGCTGAGACATGCGCGCGATGTCGGGATGGGCGAAGGGATCGCCGGGCGCGGGATGCACGGCGGGGGTGAAAAGCGCTGTGAACCAGTTGGTCATGGTTTTCTCCTGTGTTTAAGATATTGTGGTATATGGTCGCTGCACGGCCTGAATGAATTGCAGCGGATCTTCATATGGCTTTAGGTTTTGTGAATGGATGAGCTGAGCCGAGCCCCCCTGAACGGATTGCGCGCCGCCGAGGCCGTGCATCGCCTTGGGTCCCTGTCCGCTGCGGGCCGCGAACTTGGCGTGTCGGCCGGCGCGGTGAGCCAGCAGATCGGTCGGCTGGAGGGCGCGCTTGGCCTGCGCCTGTTTGATCGCCGTCCCGGTGGCATGATCGCCGCCGAGGGACAGGAAGAGGTCTTTCGCCTTTTGCGGCAAGGGTTCGAACGGCTGTCTGCGGCTGTTGAGGAAACGCGCAAGGATCGCCAGACCGCGTTGACCGTGTCCTGTGCCCCGATCTTTGCGGCGCGCTGGCTGATCTGGCGGCTGCGCGATTTCACCCGGGCGCACCCCGATATCCGGATCCGCATCGACAGCGACACCCGGCTGATCGACCCAAGCGACGGATCAGCGGATTTCGCGATCCGCATCGGCAACGGTCCCTATCCCGGGGTTGAGGCCGAACGGCTGTTCCCGCAGCGTATCCTGCCGGTTTGCAGCGCCGAGCTGGCCGAGGGGCTGAGGACGCCCGCCGATCTGCGCAGCGTTCCGATCATCCGCGACGTGAAGGCGATGTTCGGCTGGTCGGATTGGCTGACGGGGCAGGGGATCACGGCATCCGACCTGCCGGACGGGCCTGAGTTCGGGGAAGGATCGCTGTGCCTTGATGCCGCGATGACCGGCGCCGGCGTTTTCCTTGGGTTTGAAACGCTGTGCGCCGATGCGCTGCGGCGCGGCCAGATCGTGGCGCCCTTCCCGATCTGGCGCGAAACCGGCGCGGCCTATTGGCTGATCTCGGCGCAGGACCGGTCGCTGAGCGTGCCGCAAAGGCGGTTTCGCGCGTGGTTGAAGGGCGCGATCGAGGCCGAGGGGCTGGGCGTGGCCGAGGTGCCGGGGGCGCGGTAGGGCCGCTGCGCGCGGTGCGTGCAAGCACGCACCCTACGCCGGGTCAGGCCGTTTCGCGGGCCTCGTCCATCAACCTGCGCATTTCGCGGATCGCCGGGTCGAGGCCGCGGAAGATCGCCTCACCGATCAGGAAGTGACCGATGTTGAGCTCCATCACCTGCGGCAGGGCGGCGACGGGTTTCACGGTGTCGTAGGTCAGCCCGTGTCCTGCGTGTACCTCAAGCCCGAGGGAATGGCCGAAGGTGGCCATGTCGGTCAGGCGGGCCAGTTCGGCGTCGCGCTTGTCAAAGGCCCCTTCGGCATGGAAGTCGCAGTAGGCGCCGGTGTGCAGTTCGATGACCTCGGCGCCGATGCGGTGCGCGGCTTCGATCTGGCGCTGGTCGGCGGCGATGAAGATCGAGACGCGGCAGCCGGCCTCGCGCAGCGGGGCGATGAAGTGCGCCAGCTTGTTTTCCTCGCGCGCGACTTCAAGCCCGCCTTCGGTTGTCCGTTCCTCGCGCTTTTCGGGCACGATGCAGACGGCGTGCGGCTTGTGGCGCAGGGCGATCTTCTGCATTTCGTCGGTCGCCGCCATTTCGAAATTCAGCGGCAGCGTCAGGCCATCCATCAGGGCTTCGATATCCGCGTCCGAGATGTGGCGGCGGTCTTCGCGCAGGTGGGCAGTGATGCCGTCGGCCCCGGCCTCTTCCGCGATCTTGGCGGCCCGCAGGGGATCGGGATAGGCCGATCCGCGCGCGTTGCGCACGGTGGCCACGTGATCGATGTTCACCCCGAGGCGCAGCTTGCCGTCCGTCATGTCCCTGTCTCCCGTCCCTTGTCGACCTTGTCGTTTTTCGCGCGCTTGGCCGCGTCGGCCTTGGCACGGATCGCGGCGAGCTTGGCTTTCAGCGCGCCGCGCCTGCGGTGTTGATAGGCGCGGATGATCGGCACGGACAAGTAGTAGGCCGCCAGACCGGCCACGATCCCGGGGATGATTCCGCCGATCATGAAGGGATAGAAGATGTCGTGATAGAAGACCTGCAACGCGGTCCAGTCGGCGTCCTTGTCGGTGAACAGCGCCCAGACATTGTCTTTCAGATCCTGTGCCGCATAGAAGAATTTCTGCGTGAAGGTATCTTCGTGCCCGGCCGAATGCGGATGCCGGCCCAGCAGGAACAGCCCCGTCTGGACCGAGATGATGGCGATCGGCACGAAGGTCAGCGGATTGCCGACAAAGGTGGCCAGCAGGGCGGCCAGGATATTGCCGCGCACGATGAAGGCGATGATCGCGGCGGTCAGGAAGTGCAGACCGTAGAAGGGGGTGAAGATCGTGACGATCCCGGCGAAGATGCCGCGCGCGATCTTTTCGGGGCTGTCGGGAAGGCGCCGCATCCGGTGTTTGACGTAGTGAAACGCCCGGGCCCAGCCGCCGCGCGGCCAGATGAACTCCAAAGCCATTTGCCAGAGAGGACGTCTATCGCGACGTTTGAAGACCAACGGTCTCTCCGATCTCTGCCGGGGCGGGCGCTGGGGGCCTGGCCGCCGACGGGTTTCTGTGGCGCGACAGGGCAGCAATATCCGACTCGGCCTCAAGGGCCGAGGTCACATTGTGCAGATGTTCCGCGTCGCGCAATTCGATGTCGACCAGGATCCTATAGAAGTCAGGTTTCCGGTCGATGAACTTGAGATCCGAGATATTGGCCTTCTGCTCTCCGATCAATGTGCAAATCCGACCAAGGACACCTGCGTCGTTGCCCATTGTCACGGCCAGGGTGACGGGGTTCACCGCGGCGTGCTTGCCCGCGTGCCAATGCAGGTCCAGCCAGCGTTCGGGCTGATCCTCATAATCGCCCAGCACCGGGCAGTCGATGGCATGGACCACCACGCCCCGCCCCTTCCAGGTGATGCCGACGATGCGTTCGCCGGGCAGCGGCTGGCAGCAGGCGGCGCGTTCGAATTTCTGGCCGGGGGCAAGGCCGATCACCGCACGGTCACGGGCGACGCCTTCGCCATCATCCGGCACGAGTTTGGGATAAAGCGTCAGAACGACCTGGCTGGCGCTAAGCTCGGCCGAGCCGAGCCGGGCCAGCAGGGTGTCGCGGCTGTCGAGCCGCAGCTTTTCCGCAGCGGTTTCCAGTGCCTTGTCGGTGGCCTTCTTGCCGATGTGTTCGAAGGCGGACCGGGCCAGTTCCCAGCCCAGCTTGATGAACCGTTCGCGGTCGACCTCGCGCAGGGCGCGGCGGATCGCGGTCTTGGCCTTGCCGGTGGTGGCGATGTCGAGCCAGGTCGCCTGCGGCTCCTGCCCCTCGGCGGTGATGATCTCGATCGACTGGCCGTTCTTCACGCGGGTCCAGAGCGGCACGCGCATGCCGTCGATCTTGGCGCCGACACAGGCCGACCCGATCCGGGTGTGGATGGCGTAGGCGAAGTCAATGGGCGTCGCACCCTTGGGCAGCTTGACGACCTCGCCCTTGGGCGTGAAGCAAAAGACCTTGTCCGAATACATTTCCAGCTTCACGGCCTCGAGGAAATCCTCGTGGTCGTCTTCGTTCTGGAACTGTTCGGACAGGGTGGTGATCCAGCGGGCGGGATCGACGGCGAAGGGGTTTTCCGACGGCACGCCATCGCGGTACGACCAGTGCGCGGCGACCCCGGCTTCGGCGACCTCGTGCATTTCCTTGGTGCGGATCTGCACCTCGACCCGCTTGCCGTCGCGACCGGACACGGTGGTGTGGATCGACCGATAGCCGTTCGACTTGGGCTGGCTGATGTAGTCCTTGAACCGGCCCGGCACCGATCGCCAGCGGCGATGGATCGCGCCCAGCACGCGGTAACAGTCGTCTTCGGACCCGGTGATGATGCGGAAGCCGTAGATGTCGGACAGGCGCGAGAAGCTTTGGTCCTTTTCCTCCATCTTGCGCCAGATGGAGTAGGGGCGTTTTGCGCGGCCCGTGACGGTGCCGCCGATTCCCACGCGGGTCAGTTCGGCGCGCATGTCGGTGGTGATCCGTTCGATGACGTCGCCGGTTTCCTGCTGCAGCATGACGAAGCGGCGGATGATCGAATTGCGCGCTTCGGGGTTGAGCACCTTGAAGGACAGGTCCTCAAGCTCTTCGCGCATCCATTGCATCCCCATGCGCCCGGCAAGGGGCGCGAAGATGTCCATGGTTTCGCGGGCCTTCTGCACCTGCTTTTCGGCACGCATCGACCGGATCGTGCGCATGTTGTGCAGCCGGTCGGCCAGCTTGACCAGAAGCACGCGCAGGTCGCGCGACATCGCCATGAAGAGCTTGCGGAAGTTTTCGGCCTGCTTCGTCTCGGTCGAGTTCAGCTGCAGGTTGGTCAGCTTGGTGACGCCGTTGACCAGTTCGGCAATATCGGTGCCGAACTTCTCGGCCACGATCTGATAGCTGGCCTTGGTGTCTTCGATGGTGTCGTGCAGCAGGGCGGTGACGATGGTGGCATCGTCAAGGTGCTGCTGCGCGAGGATCGACGCGACTTCTATGGGGTGCGAGAAGTAGGGCTCACCGGATTTCCGGTACTGCCCTTCATGCATGTCGCGGCCGAAGTCGTAGGCATCGCGAATCAGTTGTTCGTTCGTCCGGGGGTTATAGGCGCGGACCAGCGTGATAAGATCATCGGCAGGCTTCAGATCCACGTGGTCGCGCCTTCCCGAAGCAGGTCAGCCCTGGCCGCCCTGCGCCTCCATCAGTGCGCGAAGCAGTTTCTCTTCGCTCATGTCGTCGTCGGCCGGTTTGTCCGCCGCTTCGGACCCCATCAGCAGCGCCATGCTGTCTTCTTCGGGCTCGTCCACTTCGATCTGGGCCTGGTTGGCTTCGATCAGACGTTCGCGAAGTTCGTCAGCGGACTGGGTTTCCTCGGCGATTTCGCGCAGGCTGACGACCGGGTTCTTGTCGTTGTCGCGGTCCACGGTGATCGGTGCGCCGGCCGACACTTCACGCGCACGATGTGCGGCAAGCAGGACGAGCTCGAACCGGTTCGGGACTTTATCAACGCAATCTTCAACGGTCACACGGGCCATAGGGCACTCCGGGTTATCGGGGATGAAAGGCTCTCATACGCGCAAGGTGCGTTATTGACAACCCGAATCCGCCAGTCTTTCCACGCCGGCAAGGTCATCTTCGGTCAAATCCGCGTGCATCTCGGCGATGGTCCGCCCCAGGACTGGGTGGCGCCAATCGGGGGCGATGTCCATCAGCGGCACCAGCACGAAGCCGCGGTCCTGCATCCGGGGGTGCGGCAGGATCAGCGTGTCGGGCGTCTCAGCGGTTTGTCGCGCATGCGGCAGGTCGTGCCAGTGCTGCCAGGTGGCGCGGTCGGGCAAAATCACGTTACCAGAGGCGATCAGGTCAAGATCGACCGTACGCGGTCCCCATCTGTCTTGGCGTATGCGCCCGAAGTGCTGTTCGATTCCGTGCAGTTCGGCCAGAAAGTCGACCGGATTCAGCGTGCTGGCATGGCTGAGGGCGCCGTTGACGAAATCGGGCCCGCTGCCTGCCGGAAAGGCGGGGGTGCGGTACCAGTGTGACATTGCAACCTCAGGTCCTAGTCGACGGCGGACTTCCTCAACCACAGATTGAAGTAAATTTTCGCTTTTCAATCCGTTGCTTGGCAGATTTCCCCCCAGGGCAACGAGGTGATGGTAGGTCACTATGGGTCATACCTATTCTTTTGCGGCCGCCTAAGTTCTTGATACACCCGCAAATTGCATCTATCCTAGCGGTGATTGCGTCCGATTTATTTTTTCACACTCACGGTTCCGGGCGCAGCACTCGGAAAGGTTTTAGATGTTCTACAAAGACGAACGGCTGGCGCTGTTCATCGATGGATCGAATCTGTATGCGGCCGCCAAGTCACTTGGATTCGATATTGACTACAAGCTGTTGCGCCAGGAATTCATGCGTCGTGGTAAACTGGTTCGTGCGTTTTATTATACCGCACTGCTGGAGAACGACGAATATTCCCCCATCCGCCCCTTGGTGGACTGGCTGCACTACAACGGCTTCTCGATGGTCACCAAGCCAGCCAAGGAATACACCGACAGCCAGGGCCGTCGTAAGGTCAAGGGCAACATGGATATCGAACTTACCGTCGATGCCATGGAGCTTGCACCGCGTGTCGATCACATCGTTCTTTTTTCGGGCGATGGCGATTTCCGGCCGCTGGTGGAAAGCCTTCAGCGGCAGGGTGTGCGCGTCTCCGTGGTGTCCACGATTCGCAGCCAGCCCCCGATGATCGCGGACGAACTGCGCCGCCAGGCCGACAACTTCATCGAGTTGGAAGACCTGCGCGACGTGATCGGCCGCCCGCCCCGCGAACCCTCGGCCGAGCCGCGGGTGCGTGAGTCGGCATCAAATGACTGACCGTCGAAGACATGACTGAAAGGGCCGGAGTGATCTCCGGCCCTTTTGCATCGCAGGTCACAGGCGCAGCAACGCCAGTCCGGTCAGGCCAAGCGCCACGCCGGAGGCGACGGTGCGGATCTGGTTGAAGACCTGCCACGGGCCGGAATAGTCCGCCCAGACCGCCCGCGCCTGCTCCAGGGTCGCGGGGACATCGACCAGCGCCAGTGCCTCGTTCATCGGGACATTGACGGCCATGGTCAGGATCGTTCCTCCCAGCACGTACAGCAGCCCCGCCGCCGCAAAAAGCTGCGCAGATGCACGCCGTCCAGCGCGCGCCGCGATGACGGCTGTAATCAGCAGCACCGGGCCAGTCAGGAAGAACGCCGGAAAGAACACGGCGTTGCGCACACTGGCGTTCATCGCCTGCATGGCGCCGATCGCGATCCGGGGGTCGGCCGCGTCCAGCCCCCACATGGTCGAACAGACCCAGGCATAGAAGAAACCGAAGATCGCTCCGTTCAGCACCAGGGACGTCAGGGACAGTCCGGTCAAAAGGGCGGGGCGGGAAGCTGCGATGGTCATGTCAAATCCGTAATTAATGTTACGCTTTGACATATCCGTAAGATTCGTTACGGATTTGGTCAAGGAGTTTTTCATCATGCGCGAAGATCGACGGGCCCGGCGTGCCGCCGAAATCGAAGACGCCGCCTATGCGGTGCTTGAGGCCAAGGGCTATGACGGCCTGACCATGCTGGCGGTGGCAAAGGCGGCGAAGGCATCGAACGAGACGCTGTATCGCTGGTACGGCGACAAGTCCGGCTTGTTCGAGGCCCTGATCCGCCGCAATACCGAAGGTGTGCTGGCGCAGTTGAATGAATGCAAGGGGGCCTCGGCCGCGCAGACGCTTGACCGGGTCGGGCAGGTCCTGCTGGCGATGCTGCTTGGGCCTCGGGCGGTCGCGTTGAACCGAGCGGCGGCGGCGGATGGATCAGGTGTGCTTGGGGCGCTACTGGCCGAAACCGGGCGCGGGGTCGTCGGGCCGTGGATCGCCGGGGTGATGCAGCGCGGGATTGCGGAGGGTCAGCTGGGCGATCATGACCCGCGCCAGATGACCGAACGGTATTTCAGTCTGCTGATCGGCGACGCGCAGGTGCGGCGGGTGACCGGGGCCATAACGGAGCCGACGGCCGACTGGATCGCGGCGCGCACGAAAGCCGCGATGCACGACTTCCTGATCCTGCATGGCCCGGCTGATCTGGACGCAGGCGGTGCGAAGGCTTAGGTCGGGGTCAAGGAGACCGCCATGACCAAGCCGCCCCTCACCCTGCATCTTGCTGCCCCGCGCGGATTCTGCGCCGGGGTCGATCGCGCCATCAAGATCGTCGAGATGGCGCTGAAGAAATGGGGTGCGCCGGTCTATGTCCGGCACGAGATCGTGCACAACAAGTTCGTCGTGGATGCCCTGCGCGATCAGGGCGCGGTCTTTGTCGAGGAGCTGGACGATTGCCCCGATGACCGCCCGGTGATCTTTTCCGCCCATGGCGTGCCCAAGACCGTCCCGGCCGAAGCTGCCCGGCGTGAGATGATCTATGTGGATGCCACCTGCCCTCTGGTCTCGAAGGTGCATATCGAGGCCGAACGGCACCATGAGGCCGGGCTGCAGATCATCATGATCGGTCACGCGGGCCATCCCGAAACCGTCGGCACCATGGGCCAGCTGCCGCAGGGCGAGGTGCTGCTGGTGGAAACCGAGGCCGATGTGCCGGGTTTGCAGGTGCGCGACGAGACGCGGCTGGCGTTTGTCACCCAGACGACCCTGTCGGTCGATGACACGAAGGGCATCGTCGCGGCGCTGCAGGCGCGGTTCCCGGCCATCATCGGCCCGCACAAGGAAGACATCTGCTACGCCACCACCAACCGGCAGGAGGCCGTGAAGGCCATGGCCGGCAAGATCGACGCGATGCTGGTGGTCGGCGCGCCGAATTCCTCGAACTCTCGCCGTCTGGTCGAGGTCGCGGCGAAGAACGGCTGTGGTTATGCACAGCTCGTGCAGCGGGCTGACGACATCGATTGGCGGGCGCTTGAAGGCATCCGGTCCATCGGCATCACCGCAGGCGCCTCGGCCCCCGAAGTGCTGGTGAGCGAGGTGATCGATGCCCTGAAGGCGCGGTTCGACGTGACCGTCGAGGTCGTCGAAACCGCGCAGGAGAACGTCGAGTTCAAGGTGCCGCGCGTGCTGCGCGTGCCTGCCTGACGCTTATTCCTTCGGACCGATCGTCAGGTCGAGCGGCGACAGCCCCTCGATCTCGCCCCGCAGGACATCCCCTTCGACGACCGGGCCGACACCCGCAGGCGTGCCGGTGTAGATCAGGTCGCCCGGTGCCAGGTGATAGAAGGTCGACAGATAGGCGATCACTGCCGGAATATCGTGCAGCAATTGGTCGAGCGTGGCGTCCTGCCGGATCTCTCCGTTGACGGTCAGGTTGATGCGCTGGCCGCCGACCGGGCCGAAATCAGCGGCCTTGGTCAGGGGGGCGATGACGGCGGACTGTTCAAAATCCTTGCCGAAATCCCAGGGGCGGCGTTTGTCCTTGCCGTCCTGCTGCCGGTCGCGGCGCGTCATGTCCAGCCCGCAGGCATAGGCATAGACGGCGTTTTCGGCCTCCTCCCGGGTGGCGCGGAAGGCGGGCGTGCCAAGGGCCACGACCAGCTCCATCTCGTGGTGCAGGTCGTTGGTGCCAAGCGCGTAGGGGATCGTCGCGGGCGCCAGGCAGATGGCCGAGGGCGTCTTGCAGAAGAAAAAGGGCGCCTCCATGTCCGGCTGGTGGCCCATTTCCTTGGCGTGATCCGCATAGTTGCGCCCGACGCAGAAAATCCGGCGAACGGCGTAGGCTTGGGTTTCGCCGTTCACGGGAACGGTCGGGAAGGGGGGGATGTCGAAGAGGGGCATTCGTGTCTCCTTTGAGCGTGTTATGGGCCTGTGGCGCGGGGCGGTAAAGGTCTCGTGACCCGGCGCGGCGTGACGGGAGACTTCCGGCTGGACAATCAGGGGCCGGTGCGGTCGGATTCGGGGACACAACCTGCGAGGCCCGTTATGACCCAACCCCTGTCCGATCTCATCTCGCAAGGGCGTGGCGATGCGCCTGCCGACCTGGTGCTGCGCGGCGGCAGGGTCTGGGACATGGTCACGGGCGACATGATCGACGGCGACGTGGCGATCTGCGGTGATACGATTGTCGGGATCGGCGCGGACTACGAGGGTCGGCGCGTTCTGGATGTCGCCGGTCTTACGCTGGTCCCTGGGTTCATCGACACGCATCTGCATATCGAAAGCTCTCTGGTGACGCCGCATGAATTCGACCGCTGCGTCGGGCCGCGTGGCGTGACGACGGCAATCTGCGACCCGCACGAGATTGCCAACGTGATCGGCGTCGAAGGCATTCAGTATTTTCTGAATTCTGCAACGGAAACGGTGATGGACATCCGGGTCAACCTTTCGTCCTGCGTGCCGTCGTCGCACATGGAAACCGCCGGGACGCGGATCGAGGCCGAGGATCTGGTGCCGATGATGGATCATCCTCAGGTTATCGGACTGGCAGAGTTCATGAATTATCCGGGGGTTATCTTTCAGGACCCCGTTTGCATGGCCAAGCTTGAGGCCTTTCGCGGCCGTCACATCGACGGGCACTGTCCACAGCTGATCGGCAAGGGCCTGAACGCCTATGTCAGCGCCGGCATCCGGACCGAACACGAGGCGACCACGGCCGAAGAGGCGCGGGAGAAGCTGCAGAAGGGGATGCGCGTTCTGATCCGCGAGGGATCGGTGTCGAAGGATCTTCACGCGCTTCAGGAATTGCTGACGGATGTGACATCCGCCTACATGTGCCTGTGCACCGACGACCGGAACCCGCTGGACATCGCCGAACACGGGCACCTGGATTACATGATCCGCGAACTCATCCGGCTGGGCCGGTCGCCGCTGGCCGTCTATCGCGCGGCGTCTCTGTCGGCGGCCGAGGCCTTCGGACTGAAAGATCGCGGCCAGATTGCGCCGGGCAAGAGGGCCGATATCGTCTGCCTGTCCGACGTGACGGATTGCCGGGCGCAGATGGTGTTGTCGGGCGGGGTCGTGATGGATGATGCGGCCTTTGCGGCGCGCAGGATCACGCCGCCGGTCGGACAGGGATCGGTCAAGATCGCGCGGATCAGTGCCGACCAGTTCCGCACCGGGGGCAATCGGACGAAGACCGACGTGATCGGCATCCTCCCCGGCAAGATCATCACCGAACATCTGAGCGAAGAGATCGCGATCACCGATGGCGACAAGCGCCCCGATCTGGACCGTGACCTGGTGAAGATCGCAGTGATCGAACGGCACGGGGTGAACGGCAATGTCGCCACGGGGTTCGTGAAAGGCTTCGGGCTGAAAGGTGGGGCCATCGCCTCGACCGTCTGTCACGATCACCACAATATCGCGGTGGTGGGGGCGGATTACGCGGACATGGCGTTTGCGGCCAACCGGCTGGCCGAACTGCAGGGCGGGTTCGTCGTGGTGCGGGACGGGACCGTGCTGGCAGAACTCGCGCTTCCGGTGGCGGGCCTGATGTCGGACCGCCCGTTCGAAGAGGTGCACGACCGCCTGATCGACCTGCGCAAGGCCGCGAAATCCCTGGGCGTCACGCTGGACGAACCCTTCCTGCAACTGGCCTTCCTTGCGCTGCCGGTGATCCCTGCGCTGAAGATCACCGATCGCGGCATGGTCGACGTGGTGAAGTTCGAAATCATCCCCGGGTGACGCAGCGGCGTTTTGCAATTCTGCTCTGCAAAACACTTTTCCACTGGATTGACCTCAGGGGATGCGGCCCTTACCTTTCGGCCCGATGAGGGAGGATGGAACCGGCGGCCGCAAGGCGCGCGGTGGTCCCCCGTTGATGTAAACCCGTTTTGCCCGAGGGGACTACCATGGCCGAATCCAACGCAACCAGCGACGTCGTCAGCTACGGATACGAAGGGGAGGTCGCGCTGGTCTGTGTCGACAACCCGCCGGTGAACGCCACCGGGATCGCCGTGCGGCAGGGCTTGGTCGATGCCTTCAAGGCGATCAACGACGAAGGCAAGGCCAAGGCGATCGCGCTGTATTGTGCCGGGCGGACCTTCATCGCGGGGGCCGACATCCGCGAATTCGGCCAGCCGCGCAAGGATCCGTCGCTGCCCGAGGTCTGCAATGCGCTCGAGGCCTCGGCCATTCCGACCGTATCGGTGATCCACGGCACCGCGCTTGGCGGCGGTTACGAGGTGGCGCTGGCCACCCACGCCCGCGTGGCGCTCAAGGGGGCCAAGTTCGGCCTGCCCGAAGTGCTGCTGGGCATCATCCCCGGCGCCGGCGGCACGCAGCGCCTGCCGCGCCTGTCGGGCATTCCCTTCACGCTGGACATCGCCGTGTCGGGCCGGCACGCCAAGGTCGAAGAGGGCGTCGACAAGGGCGCCATCGACCGCGTGGTCGAGGCCGGTGATCCGCGCGACATCGCGATCGCCATGGGGCAGGAGGTCATCGCGGGCACCCTGCCGACCCGTCGCACCGGCGACATCGACGTGACCCCGGACGAGGCGGCGATCAATTCGACCCTCGCCATGGTCGAGAAGAAGAACCCGCACCTGATCAACCTCGCGGAATGCGTCAAGGCCATCGCGGCCTCGACCAAGCCGCTGATGGAAGGTCTGGCGGAAGAGCGCGAGCGCATCATGCGCTGCATCGAATCCCCGCAGCGGTCCGGCCTGATCCACGCCTTCTTCGGTGAACGCGCCGTGTCGAACATCCCCGAGGCCAAGGGCGAAACCCGGGCGCTGGACAAGATCGGCGTGATCGGCGGCGGCACCATGGGGTCGGGCATCACCACCTCGTGCCTGATGGCGGGCATCCCTGTGCGCCTGATCGAGGTGCAGCAGGAAGGTCTGGACCGTGGCGTCGCGACCATCACCAAGAACCTCGACGGGGCCGTGTCGCGCGGCAAGATGAGCCAGGACAAGCGCGATGCCGCGCTCGCCATGCTGGAGCCGTCGCTGGCGATGGAAGACCTGTCGGATGTCGACCTGGTGATCGAGGCGGTCTTCGAGAAGATGGAGATCAAGAAGGACATCTTCGGCAAGCTCGACACCATCTGCAAGCCGGGCGCGATCCTGGCGTCGAACACCTCGTACCTTGATATCAACGCCATCGCCAACATGACCAACCGTCCGCAGGACGTGCTGGGCCTGCACTTCTTCAGCCCGGCCCACGTGATGCGCCTGCTGGAAATCGTGCAGGGCGAAAAAACCGCGCCCGACGCGCTGGCGACCGGTTTTGCCCTGGCCAAGAAGCTCAAGAAGGTCGGCGTTCTGGCGCAGGTCTGCGATGGCTTCATCGGCAACCGGATCCTTGGTCACTACGGCAAGGTGATCTCCTACCTCGTTCTGGACGGGGCCTCGCCCGCCGACGTGGACCGCGCGCTGGAAGGCTTCGGCATGGCCATGGGGCCGCACAAGGTGGGCGACCTCGCGGGGCTCGACATCGGCTACATGACGCGCCAGCGCCGCAAGGAAGAAGGTCTGCCCGCCAATGAACGCTATGGCGGCGACATCGCCGACCTGATCTGTGAACGCGAAGGCTATGGTCGCAAGACCGGCAAGGGGTACTACCTGTACGAAACCGGCGCGCCGGTGCCGAACCCGGCGGTCGAAGAGATCATCAACGAGGTTCGCGCCGACAAGGGCATCACGCCCAAGACCTTCAGCGATCAGGACATCGTCGACCGCTACATGACCGCCTTCATCTCCGAAGCGGCGCGCGTGGTCGAAGACGGCACCGCCAAGCGGCCCGTCGACGTCGATATGGTCTTCCTCTTCGGCTACGGTTTCCCGCGTCATCGCGGTGGCCCGCTGCACTATGCGGACTCCATCGGCGCGAAGGAACTGGTTGCCCGGATCGAAGCCTACGCCAAGGAAGACCCGAACTACTGGCAGGTCCCCGACCTGTTGCGCAAGATGGCCGAAGACGGCACAACATTCGCTGACATGAATAAGTGAGGAGGTTGCAATGGATCTGAACTTCACCCCCGAAGAAGAGGCCTTCCGCCAGGAAGTCCGGGATTTCTTTGCCGAAAACCTGCCGGACGACATCCGCGATGCCGTGCGTCGCGGTGGCGAACTGACCAAGGAGATCATGGAGCGCTATCATGCGATCCTGAACAAGAAGGGCTGGCTGGGCACCACCTGGCCCAAGGAATACGGCGGCCCCGGCTGGGGTCCGGTCGAACGGCACATCTTCGACGAGGAATCCTGTGCCGCCTATGCCCCGCGCATCGTGCCCTTCGGCCTTGGTATGCTGGGTCCCGTGCTGCAGAAATTCGGGACGCAGGAGCAGAAGGATTACTATCTGCCCCGCATCCTCAACGGCGACGACTGGTGGTGCCAGGGCTATTCGGAACCGGGTGCCGGGTCTGACCTTGCCTCGCTGAAGACCCGCGCCGTGCGTGACGGGGACGAATGGGTGATCAATGGCCAGAAGACCTGGACCACGCTTGGCCAGCACGCCGACTGGATCTTCTGCCTGTGCCGGACCGATCCGGACGTGAAGCAGCAGGAAGGCATTTCCTTCATCCTCGTGGACATGTCGACGCCGGGTGTCGAAGTGCGCCCGATCAAGCTGATCGAAGGCGGTCACGAGGTGAACGAGGTCTTCTTCACCGACGTGCGCGTGCCCTATGGCAACCTCGTCGGCGAAGAGAACAAGGGCTGGACGATCGCCAAGTACCTGCTGACGCACGAGCGTACCGGGATCGCGGGTGTCGGCTTCTCGATGCTGGAACTTGAAGAGGTCAAGGAACTGGCCAAGAAGGTCATCCGCAACGGCAAGCCGCTGGCCGAGGATCCGCTGTTTGCCGCCCGCGTCGCCCAGGCCGAGATCGACCTTGAGGCGATGAAGCTGACCAACCTGCGGATGCTGTTCACTGCGCAGAAGAACGGTGCGCCGGGGCCGGAAACCTCGATCCTCAAGATCAAGGGCACGGTCATCAACCAGGAGCTCAAGGATCTGGGACGTCGGGCGCTTGGCCCGAACGCCGCACCCTTCCCCGGCTCGCTGGCGGGCACCAACCTTGATGTCGCGCCGGACGGCCATGCCAACAACGCCGCGCGCTACTTCAACAACCGCAAGACGTCGATTTTCGGTGGCTCGAACGAGATCCAGCGAAACATCCTGACCAAGACCATGCTGGGGCTGTGATCCATGAATTTTGATCTGACCGAAGACCGCCAGATGCTGCAGGACAGCCTGCGGCGCTACCTGGCCGACAAGTACACCGTGGAACACCGCAACAAGGTCGCCTACGAAGACCCCTTCCATGACGACGCCAAATGGACCGAGCTGACCGAACTTGGCGCGCTCTTTGCCCTCGCGCCAGAAGAGGCCGGCGGCATGGGCGGCGCAGGTTTCGACATCTCGGTGGTGTTCGAAGAACTGGGTCGCGTGATCTGCCCCGAACCTGTTCTGGGCGCGTTGATGGCGTCGCGCCTGATGACCGCGGCTGGCGCGGATCAGGAAGAGCTTCTGTCCGGTGCCACGAAATACGCCGTGGGCCTGGGGGAACTGGACGCGCCTTATGACATGTCGGGCCTGACGACCACCGCCAAGGGTGGCAAGCTGACGGGCCGCAAGTCCATCGTCTACGGCGGGCAGGCGGCGGATGTCTTCCTGATCGCGGCCAAGGACGGCGACAGCCTGAACGTCTACGAAGTCAAGGCGGCGGATGCGTCTGTCACCGGCTATGCGCTGATGGACGGTGCCGGCGCGGCCGAAGTCGTGCTGGACGACGCCCCCGCCACGCTGCTGATCGAGGGGGCCGAGGCCGCCATCGAAGACGCGGTGAACGCGGGTATCGTGGCGCTCTGTTCCGAAGCCGTGGGCGCGATGGACGTGCTGCACAAGATGACCGTCGACTACCTTGGTCAGCGCAAGCAGTTCGGTCGCCCGATCGGCACCTTCCAGGTGTTGCAGCATCGCGCGGTCGACATGCTGACGGAAATCGAACAGAGCCGGTCGATCGTCATCAAGGCGGCGGCGGAACTGGGTGGTCCGAATGCATCGCGCTACTGCTCGATGGCCAAGAACCTGATCGGCCGCGCCGGTCGCCTGGTGGCCGAAGAGGCGATCCAGATGCACGGCGGCATCGCGATGACCTGGGAATACCCCGGATCGCATTACGCCAAGCGGATCATCATGATCGACGCGCAGCTGGGGGATACCGATTATCACCTCGCCCGCGTGGCGCAGGCCGCCTGATCCAGTGAACGACCATCAGGGCCGGGGCAGCACCCCGGCCCTTTTGCATGAGAGAGCCCGATGACCTCAGACACCCCCACCCTGGCCCAGCTGATCGATGGCATGACCGGCACCGCGCCGCGCCTGACAGCCCACCTGACACCGTCCTGGATGCAGGGGCGGACGGCCTTTGGCGGCATCACGGCGGCGCTGGCCCTTGCGGCCGCGCGCAAGTCGCTGCCCGACCTGCCCGACCTGCGATCGATGCAGGTCGCCTTCCTGCGCCCGATCCTGCAAGAGGTGAGCTTCGAGGTCACGCTGATCCGTGCGGGCCGCACCGCCAGCTTCGTTCAGGTTGATTGCATCAGCGATGACGCGCTTGGCGCGCGCATCACCTTCGTCTTTGGCGCCGCGCGCCCCAGCCAGGTCGTGCATGACTACGCGCCCGTTCCCGCCACGCCCGATCCCGTCAGCTGTGTGCCGCTGGTCCGCCGATCCAATGCTCCCAGCTTCTTCGGCAATTTCGATGCGACGATCATCGAAGGCGATCAGTTGATCTCGGGGTCCGACCGGCCCGAGCTGATCGTCTGGTCGCGGCTAACCGAAACCGAAGGCGTGTCGACCGAGGTCGCCCTGATCTGCAACGCCGACAGCATGCCGCCCGCCGCCATGACGACCTTCACCGAACGCGCGCCGATCTCGACCATCACCTGGTCGCTGGATGTGGCGCGGATGCCCGCCAGGACGGACTGGCTCTGGACGCGCACGACGTCGAAACAGGCGGCCGAGGGCTATTCGGTGCAGGACATGGAATTGCGCGACACCGATGGCAGCCTCGTGGCCTCGGCCCAGCAGATGGTCGCACTGTTCCTGTAAGGGCTGCGCCCTGACCTTCCCGCCCGAAGTTCTTCTGGTCTGAAATACCTCGGGGGGAGGCCCGCAGGGCCCGGGGGGCAGAGCCCCCCGTCCCGATCTCAGCCGACCTTGACGACCAGCTTGCCCAAGTTCTTGCCTTTCAGCAGACCCATGAAGGCTTGCGGGGCGTTTTCCAGCCCTTCGGCGACATCCTCGGCATAGGCGATCTCTCCTGCGCCGACCTTGGGACCGACCTCTTTCAGGAACTCGCCGAACCGGCTGACGTGGTCGGTCTGCAGCAGGCCCTGGATGGTCAGACGCTTGACCAGCGAATAGCGCCACAGCTTCTGCAGGGCCATCGACCCGGTCTCGTCCGTTTCGCCGGAATACCAGGCGATCATGCCACAGATGATGACCCGCGCGTGCAGGTTCAGCAGGGGGATGACCCCGCCCAGGGTCGGGCCGCCGACGTTTTCGAAATAGATGTCGATCCCGTCGGGGCATTCGGCCGCCAGCGCATCGCGCATGGCCTTTGCATCCTTGCCGCGGTGATCGATGCAGGCGTCGAAGCCGAAGGTCTCGACCGCCATCTTGCACTTCTCTTCACCACCCGCGACGCCGATGACGCGCAAACCGGCCTGCTTGGCCAGCTGGCCGACCATCGACCCGACCGGGCCGGTGGCGGCACCGACGACCAGCGTCTCGCCTGCCTTCATCTTCGAATAGGCGGTCATCCCGGCCCAGGCGGTAAAGCCCGGCATGCCCAGCACGCCAAGCGAGGTCTGGATTGGCGCCTGATCGGGGTTCACCTTGCGCAGCTGGTCGCCCGGCAGGCAACCGTGCGTGGCCCAGCCGAACATGCCGAACGCATGGTCGCCGACGGCGAATTTCGGGTGGTTCGAGGCGATGACCTCGCCCACGGCGCCGGCCTCCATCGTGCCGTCGATCGGCACCGGGGCGGCATAGCTGGGGCCGTCGTCCATGCGGCCGCGCATGTAGGGGTCAAGCGACATGTACTTCAACGCGACAAGGACCTCGCCTTCGCCCGGGGTCGGCAGCGCGGAGTCCTCGAGGCGGAAGTTCTCGTCCTTGGGAAAGCCCTCGGGGCGCTTGGCCAGCACGATGCGTTTCATGGTATCCAACATTTCGGTCTCCTTCCGTAATGATGTGGAAAATATGTCCGACATGCAGAATATCCTTTGAGGACTTGAATCCAAGAGCCAATCGACCAGATGGACTCAACGGAACAACGCGGCTAGGAAGGCCGGATCATGGCACAGGCTAAATCAGACCCGAACTACAAGGTGATCGCCGAAAACCGGCGGGCACGGTACGATTACGCGATCGAGGAGGATCTCGAGGTCGGAATCGTGCTTGAGGGGTCCGAGGTCAAGTCGCTGCGCCAGGGCGGGTCGAACATCGCGGAAAGCTATGCCTCGGTCGAAGAGGGCGAGCTGTGGCTGGTGAACAGCTATATCGCGCCCTACGAGCAGGCGAAGATGTTCAAGCATGACGAACGCCGCCGCCGCAAGCTGCTGGTGTCCCGGAAAGAGATGTCGCGCCTGTGGAATGCCACCGCGCGCAAGGGCATGACGATCGTGCCGCTGGTCCTGTACTTCAACCATCGCGGCATCGCGAAGATGAAGGTCGGCATCGCCAAGGGCAAAAAGAACCACGACAAGCGCGATACCTCGGCCAAGCGGGATTGGAACCGGCAGAAGCAAAGGCTGCTGAAACAGGCCGGTTAAGGGGTGCAAAAGGGCATTCTCCTTGCCTGCAAGGTCCGGCGCCTGTAGGGATTTTCCAGACCCGAGAGGAGAGGACCAGATGCAGGACGATCCGAAGACGCTTGTTTCCACCGACTGGCTGGCGGCCCATCTTGAGGATCCGGATCTGCGCATTCTGGATGCCAGCTGGTACCTGCCGTCGGCCGGGCGCGACCCCAAGGCCGAATACGACGCGGCGCATATTCCCGGGGCGCGGTTCTTCGACATCGACGAAATCTCGGACCTGCGATCGGATCTGCCGCATATGGCGCCGCCGGTCGAAAAGTTCATGTCTCGGATGCGGGCCATGGGTGTGGGCGATGGTCATCAGGTCGTGGTCTACGATGGCGCGGGGATCTTTTCCGCCGCGCGTGTCTGGTGGCTGTTCCGCCTGATGGGGCAGGACGATATCGCCGTGCTGGATGGCGGGCTGCCAAAATGGCAGGCCGAAGGGCATCCGGTCGAAGACATGCCGCCGGTCGTGCGCGACCGCCACATGACCGTGCGCCGTCAGAACCACCTTGTGAAGGACGTGACGCAGGTCTCGGCCGCGTCCAAGCTGGCGGATACGGTGATCCTTGACGCACGGTCCGGTGAACGGTTCCGCGGCGAGGCAGACGAACCGCGCCCGGGCCTGCGCAAGGGGCATATCCCCGGATCGGTCAGCCTGCCGTTTACCGAGGTGCTGAACGAAGATGGCACGATGAAGGACCCCGAGGTGCTGAAGGCCATTTTGGCCGAGCGTGGTGTGGAAGGGCGCAAGCCGGTCATCACCACCTGCGGATCGGGCGTGACCGCCGCCGTGCTGAGCCTTGCGCTGGAGCGCAGCGGGCATCACAATCACGCGCTGTATGACGGAAGCTGGTCTGAATGGGGCGCCTTCCCCACGCTTCCCGTGGCCACCGGCGCCTGAGGCTACCCCAAGTGTTCGAACATCTGCGTCCGCAGCCCGAAGACCCCATCCTCGCCCTCATGGACCGGTATCGCGCCGATCCCCGCACCGACAAGATCGACCTGGGCGTCGGCGTCTATCGCAACAGCCAGGGCGTGACCCCGGTGATGCAGGCGGTGAAGACCGCCGAGCGGCAGTTGGTCGATGGACAGGACAGCAAGGGCTACACCGGGCTGGCCGGTGATCCGGCCTTCATCGACGCCATGGCCGAACTGGTGCTGGGTGACGTGGTGGCGGCGGACCGCGTGGCGGGGGCGGGCACCGTGGGTGGCACCGGCGCGGTGCGGCAGGGGCTTGAGCTGATCCGGCTCGCCCGGCCCGGCGTGACCGTGCACATCCCCGACCCCAGCTGGCCCAACCACCGGGCGATCCTGCAGGCCATGGGCATGGCCGTGAAGACCTACCGCTACTTCGACGCCGAGGCGAACGGGTTGGACATGACCGGCCTGCTGGAAGACCTGCGCGCCGTGCCTGCGGGCGACGTGGTGCTGCTGCACGGCTGCTGCCACAACCCGACCGGCGCCGACCCGAGCGACGCGCAGTGGCAAGAGATCGTGGCGACCCTCAAGGCGGCGCAGGTGACGGCACTGATCGACCTGGCCTACCTCGGCTTCGGCGACGGGATCGCGGAGGATGCGTTCTCGACCCGTCTCATGGTGCAGGAACTGGGCGAAGTCATCGTGGCCGTCAGCTGTTCCAAGAACTTTGGCCTTTATCGTGAACGGGCCGGTGTGGTCCTGGTGACCGCCGCCGATGCAGACGCGCGGGCCGTGGTGCAGGGCAATCTCGCGACGCTGAACCGGCTTGCCTATTCCTTCCCCGCCGATCACGGCGCCCGCGTGGTCGAGATGATCCTGAATTCAAGCGCGCTGCGCGCCGAATGGGCGACCGAGCTGTCGGAAATGCGGGGCCGGATCAACAGCCTTCGCGGCGAACTTGCCGCGGCACTTCAGGCTGAGACCGGGTCGGATCAATATGCCTTTCTTGCGGTGCAGCGCGGCATGTTCTCGCGGTTGACCGCGACGCCGGACCAGATCCGGACGCTGCGCGACGACCACGGGATCTACATCATCGGCGATGGCCGTATGAACATGGCGGGCCTGTCCAAGGAAGACATCCCGCGCCTTGCCCGCGCCATCGCCGAGGTCTGCGCCTAGGGTTTGCCGTTTCGGGATGCGCGCAGGCGCATTCCCGACAGCGCCCGTGCCGTCACCAAGACCACCGCACAGCACAACACGCCTTTGGTCACCGTTGCCATCGTGCCAATGATCAGCCATGCGTGGGCGACGCTGCCGCCTACGATAATCAGGGCCAGGACAGCGTGCGCGATCCGCCAGTGGCGGGGGGCCAGTCTGCGCCGTCCGAGCGCAAGCGCGGCGGTCACTATGACGGCCGCCATGGCGATCACACCCCAGACCGAAAAAGGTGTCGGTGCGCGAAACAGCAGCGCGTCGATGATGTCGGGCGGACTGGTCATCCAAAGCCCGCCGACGTGGATTGCCAGCGCAGCCAGTATCGTGGCACCCGTCCAACGGTGCAGGCGGCGCGACCGCAGGGTTGTCAGGCCTGGCAGGTCGGCTGATCCGAACAGCGGCTGGACGACCAGCAATACCAGCGCCACGACGCCCGCCAGACCGGCAGTGATGTGCACGGGATCCCGCCAAGCCAGCAGCGGGCTTTGTGTGGCTGCAAGGGTTGGTGCGACCATGACGGCGGACAGAATTGCCCAGATGACCCAGGTCGGCAGACGGCGCACGTCAGGCCGGTTGCAGGACGAAATGCGCTTCGAGACTTTGATCCGACGGGCTTGGCATGACCGGGCGAAGGAAAACGGTCTCGTACTCTTCACTGTCATAGGCAAGGTGCCCGTGCGGCTGGCCGAAGGTCGGCACGATCTGGGGCATCTCAAGCCGGAAAATGCCGTTGTCGTCGGTCAGCGTGGCGCCATGGCTGTGCCAATCGCTTTCGCGTCCTTCGGTAGTATGGGCCCAGATCTGGATGCGTTGACCGGGCAGCGGAGTGCCATCCCCGGCCCGTCGGACGGTGCCCGACATCCAGAAGCCGCCGCCGCCGATCTTGTCAACGATCGGAGCCCCGGCGCGATAGTTATTGGCGCCGCCGCGCATGGTTGGCGTGGGCGTAAGGCCCTGTGCCCGCGCCGGACGGATCAGGCCGGGGGCGGCAATAAGTGCGGCGCTTGCGGTGGTCAAAAGGCTGCGTCGGGTGAGGGTCGTCATGCTGCGTCCTCCGATCATATCGATGCTATCGATGGTAGCGCGATCCCTGAGGTCGCCCAAGGCGCACGAGGCCACCGGGCCATGACATCAGCCAACAATCGCGTGAACCGGCCCTAGCGGCGCCCTTCGCGCAGCCAGCCGCCCAGGATCAGCGCCGAAGCCACGAGCAGCACCAGCCACTCCGGCAGCAGCGGGATCTGGCGCACGTCGCGCGTCTCGTAGGCGTCGCGCGGGGTCAGGCCGATCCAGCCACGTCCGGCAGCCGGGCGGCCAGGGCGCACGTCACGGATCGTCGGCAGACCGTCCGTCAGCGCGCGCACGCCACCCCGGGTGCTGTCGACCAGCGGCGCAAGCGCGCTGCCGTCGGCGATGGTTTCCTCGAACTCGCGCGGGGCCGACGGGCCCAGACCGATGACCGACTCCAGGTCGCCTTCCGACAGGCGATAGAGCCCGATGTCCGGCCCGGTGTAGTCGCCCGTCCAGAGGCCCGGGCGGGTTTCGGTCAGCGTCATCTCCTCGGTCTCGCCATCGGGGCGGGTGATGGTCAGCGGGCCGATGCTGTCTTCCAGCGTACGGCGGATGATCTGCATGGACTGGCCGGTGGCGGTGGCGGTCAGCGCCTCTTCCTCAAGCTCGGGTTCCTTCATCATCCAATGGGCAAGGCGGCGCAGCAGTTCCAGTTGCGGTCCGCCGCCTTCGTAGCCGCGATTCCACAGCCAGGCATGATCGGACCCCAGCAGCGCCACCCGCCCTTCCCCGACACGGTCCAGGATCAGAAGCGGGCGGTCATCGACGCCGGACATCACGACCTCTCCGTCGCCCTGGCTGGCGTCGAGGTCGATCTGGCGCAGCCACCGGCCCCAGTCGCCGGTCCATTCCTCGGCCAATCCGGCGGTGACGGGATGGCGGTTGCCAAGGTCGGTGACGGTCGGGCTGTAGGGTTGTTCGATCACCCGGGCCGAGGTCGGCTGCGCGGGCAGTACCGCGCTGAGCGGGGATCGGTAGATGCTGTCGGCCGAGGCAAAGTCGGGCCCCGCCGCCACCAGCACCGCGCCGCCGCGTTCGACGTAATCGGCCACGTTCTGCAGGTAGAGCGAGGGCAGGATGCCGCGCCGCTTGTAGCGGTCGAAGATGATCAGGTCGAAGTCATCGACCTTGTCCATGAACAGCTCGCGCGTCGGGAAGGCGATCAGCGACAGCTCCGACACCGGCACGCCGTCCTGTTTCGACGGGGGGCGCAGGATGGTGAAATGCACCAAATCGACCGAACTGTCGGATTTCAGCAGGTTGCGCCACGTGCGGCCACCGGCGTGCGGTTCGCCCGACACCAGCAGCACGCGCAGACGGTCGCGCACGCCGTTCATCTGGACGATGGCGGTGTTGTTGCGCGCGGTCAGCTCTCCGTCCGCTTCGGGGGTCGAGAACTGGATCACGTTGCGCCCGCCATGGGGCAGGGTCAGCGGCAGTTCCAGATCACGGTTGGTGGACACGAGGAAGCGTTCGGGCTCACCTCCGTCGACCGAGATGTCCAGCGGCACCTCTGCCTCTTCGGTCGGGGCGGCGCCGGTGTCTTCGATCCGCAGGGTCAGGGTGACCTCTTCGCCCAGGATGGCAAAGGCGGGGGCGTTGCGCACGATCAGGCGGCGGTCCCAGTCCTCGGGTTCGCCGGTCAGCAGCAGGTGCAGCGGCGCGGGCAGGTCGGGGGCCTGATCCAGGTCGTGCAGGCGACCGTCGGACAGCAGGATCATCCCGGCGATTCGGGCGCGGGGTTCTTCCGCCAGGGCGTCCGACAGGGCCGTCATCAGGCGCGTGCCGGTGTCGCCTTCGCCATCGGCCAGGGTCACGCGGCGCACCTCGGTGTCGGGGCGCGCGCCGATGCGGGCGGCCAGTGTTTCCGCCGCCTCTTCGGTCTGGGCGGCGCGGTCCGACAGGCGCTGCGACGCGGTGCGGTCTTCGACCAGCAGGACGATGTCGGTCAGCGGCGTGCGGTCTTCTTCGCGCCAGGACGGCCCTGCCAGCGCGGCGATCACCACCAGCGCCGCCAGCCCGCGCAGGCCCCAGCCCGCCAGCCCGCGCCAGGTGGCCAGGATCACGCCGGCCAGTGCCAGCGCCGCCATGACCGCCACCAGCGGCCAGGGCAGAAGCGGGGTGAAGATCACGGTTCCGGTCATTGGCCCAGCCTGTCGAGAAGCGCAGGCACATGGACCTGATCAGATTTGTAGTTGCCCGTCAGCACATGCATGATCAGGTTCACGCCGAAGCGCAGGGCGATCTCGCGCTGACGTTCCCCGGCATAGCCGCGCCCCACGGGCAGCATCGGGTTGCCGGTCTGGTCCACGGCCCAGGCGGCGGCCCAGTCGTTGCCGCCGATCACCACCGGCGTGACACCATCGTTCAGGTTGCGGAAGGGCATGCCTTCGATCAGTTCGGCATCGGCGGGCGCGGATTCGACCCAGACATCGCGGCCTGCGTGACGCCCGGGGAAGTCGCGCAGCAGGTAGAAGGTCCGCGTCAGCACGTGGTCTTCCGGCACGGGTTCAAGCGCGGGGATATCCAGCGGTTCGGCCAGCGCCTGCAGCTTGCGACCATTGGGGCTTGAGGCGCCGAAGCCCGCGACGTCGGCGTCACGCGTGTCGAACATGATCATCCCGCCGGTCCGCAGGTAGCGGTTCAGCTTTTCATAGGCCTCGGCCGAGGGGATCGGCTGATCGGGGGTGATCGGCCAGTAGAGGAACGGGTAGAAGGCCAGTTCGTCCGTCTCGAGGTTCACGGCGACGGGCGCGGCCGGTTCCACCGAGGTGCGGAAGGTCAGCACCTGCGTCAGCCCCCGGAGCCCGGCCTGCGAGAGGTCATCGACCTGCGGGTTGCCGGTGACCACATGGGCCAGCACGACCTCGGATGTCGCGGCGATGGCGCGGGCGATCTCCTGCGGGTCGTCGGTCGCCTGCTGCGCGCGGACAGGGGCGGGGGAGACAAGCGTCAGCGCCAGCAGCACGGCGGCTGTGGCCCCTCCGGCGCCGCGCCCGGTCAGTCGGCCCGACAGGGCAAGAGTGGCAAGGATATCGGCGGTCAGCAGGATCAGCGACAGCGCCAGCAGCCAGCCGCCAAGCGGTTGTTCCTGCGCGCGGGTCAGGCCTTCGACACGCAGGCGCGCGGGCCATTGGGTCGGGCGCAGGGTGTCATCGGCAGACAGCACGTTGCGCGCCAGCGTGCGGTCCGGCCCCTGGTAAAGCCCGGGTCGCAGGTCGGCCCCAAGCGCCGCGTCGATCAGCCGTTCACCGGGCACGCCGGGAAGGGTGCCCGCCGGTTCAATCCGGCCCGTCGCGGTCAGCAACTGCACGGGTTGCCAGGTGGTGCCTGCCAGATCCTCGGCCTGCGGGCGCGAGGTGGAGGACGACACCGACAGGCGTTCAAGCATCTGCACGAAGAGGCCCGACAGCGGGAGTGTCGACCATTCGGCGTTCGCCGTGACGTGGAACAGCACGACCTGCCCCTGTCCGGTCGTCTTGCGGGTGACCAGCGGCGTGCCGTCGGTCAGCCGGGCAATCACGCGGTCGGCCAGCGATGGATCGGGCTGTGCCATGACCTGAGAGGAAATCGTGACGTCGCCGGGGATCTCGAGCCCACTGAACGGGCTGGTTGCATCGAAGGGGGCCAGCGTCTTGGGTTCCCCCCAGCTCATTGCGCCGCCCACGTTGCGGCCGCCGGCGCGCAGACGCACGGGCAGGAAGGGGTCTTCGACCTCGCGGCTGACGTCGCTGGCGGCAAGGCGCGGCCCGGCGAACCGCAGCAGCATCCCGCCCTGGTCGATCCACTCGTACAGCGCCTCTTCCTCGGATTCCGACAGGGTGGCGACATCGGCCAGCACGATGACATCGGGGTTGGCCGGGATCATGTCCATCAGCGGGCCTTCGATCAGGTCGACCGTGGGGGCCAGCGCCTTGCGCAGGTAATGCATGGGCGACAGCAGATCGAGCGTCTCGCCTTCCTGCCGGGCACCGATCAGCGCGACCTCGCGGCGGCGGAAACTGTCGTCCGACAGGGTGGTGGCCCCGGCCGTCCGGGCGCCCGCGATCGACAGGTGCGTGACCCGGGCGCGCAATTCGGCGGGCAGGGACAGGCCTGCGGTGGCCTCGGTCTCGGCATCGGCGAAGGTCATCGGCAGGTTGGCCAGCGTGCGCAGCGTGCCCGAGGGGTCGCGGCCCATGGCCTGCACCGTGATCTCCTGCGGGCCAAGTGCCATGGGGCGGATCGCGGTGACCTGCAACGCGCCATCCTCGATCGTCACGGGTTTCAGGCCAAGCGCAGGGCGGGGGCTTTCGTAGATGGTGACGGTGCCACGGCTTTCCAGTTCCTGAAGCAGCGCGGTGCGTCCTTCGTGCGCCAGCCCGTCGGACAGCCAGTAGGTGTCGAAGTCGGTGTCGGGCAGCAGGCCGCCCGCGGCATCAATCTGTTGCGGCGCGGGGGACCAGGGCTGCGGCTGATATCCGGGCAGACGGGCGCGCAGGGTGTCGGCGGCGGCGAACGTCACCGCCTCGGGCGTGGTCAGGCGCAGGATGGCGGCGGTGCGGCCCTGACGCCCGGCCTCGGCCAGCAGCCCTTCGACCAGCGTGGCGGACCGGTCCCAGTCCCGCGCGGCGGCCCAGGATCCGTCCATCACGATCAGCAGCGGGCCGGATCCCGTCTCGGCCTCGTCCTGCGGGTTCAGGATCGGCCCGGCGAGGCCAATGATCACCGCAGCCACCGCCAGCATCCGCAGCAGCAGAAGCCACCACGGCGTGCGGTCGGACACGCTTTCTTCGTCCTTGAGGCCCAGCAGAAGCGCCACGCCGGGAAAGCGGCGGCGGATCGGAGCGGGGGGGACGGCGCGCAGGATGATCCACAGGATCGGCAGCGCGGCCAGTGCGATCAGCAGCCAGGGGGCGGCAAAGCCGATGGGGCCAAGCATCATCAGGTCGTCCCCCGGTCAAGCGCGGCATAGATCGTCAGCAGCGCCGATTGCGCCGACCGGTCGGTGTGATGTGTGTGGAACTGCCAGCCGGTCGCGCGGCACAGGTGATCCAGGCGGTCCTTCCGTTCGGCCAGCCGCGTCAGGTAGCGATCGCGCAGGTCGCCGGCCTTGAGCGTTTCATGTTCGACCGTGCCGCCGATGGACTGGAACACGGTGCGGCCCTTGAAGGGAAAGCTTTCCTCGGACGGGTCAAGGACCTGCAGCAGCACGCCGCGCACGCCACGGTCTGCGGCCTTCGTCAGGGCCAGTTCGACCTCGTCCAGGCGGCCGAAGAAGTCCGAGATGAAGAGCGCGCGGGCATTGGGGATCATGGCGCGGTGTTCGGGCACGCCATAGTCGTCGGTGCCCGGTTCGGCGAAGAATTCGGCAAGGCGGTAGATCTGGTTACGGGCGCGGCGCGGCGGCAACAGGGTGCCGGTCAGCCCGACCCGTTCGCCGCCCCGGATCAGCAGGATCGCGGTGGCCAGCGCCAGCAGGCGGGCGCGTTCGCCCTTGTCCGGCAACCCCTTGTCCGAGGCAAAGCGCATCGATGCCGCCTGATCGACCCAGAGCATCACCGACTGGGCAATCTGCCATTCGCGTTCGCGGACATAGCGATCGTCGCTGCGCGCCGACCGGCGCCAGTCGATCCAGCGGGCCGGATCGCCGATCTGTGCCGGGCGGTATTGCCAGAAGTCGTCGCCCAGCCCGGACCGCCGACGCCCGTGATCGCCCAGCAGGACGGTCCCGGCCAGATGCTCGGCCCGGGCCAGCAGCGGCGGCAGGCTTTCCGCCTGACGCTCGGCCCGTTCGCGCAGCTGGCGCGGGTCGGTGAGCCGGGCGGTTTCGGTCACGCGGCGGCCTCGGTCCGGGTGATGGCGGCGGCGGTGTCTTCGATCAGGGCGGCCAGGCTGTCGCCCCGGGCGCGCGCGGCAAAGTTCAGGCCCATCCGGTGCGACAGGACCGGGCGCGCCATGGCCAGTACGTCCTCGGTCGAGGGGGCCAGACGGCCATGCAGCATCGCGCGGGCGCGGACGGTCATCATCAGCGCCTGTGCGGCACGCGGGCCGGGCCCCCAGTTGACCGTTTCGCGGACCTTCGGCGCGGCCGAGGGATCATCGGGGCGGCAGGCGCGCACCAGGTCGAGGATCTGTTCGACGACCGTCTCGCCCACGGGCATCCGGCGCAGCAGGGCCTGCGCCTCGATCAGTTCGGCGGCGGTGAAGACCTCGTGCGCTTCGGCCTCTTCGACACCGGTGGTGGCCATCAGGATCTCGCGTTCGGTGTCGCGGTCGGGATATTCGACGTCGATCTGGACAAGGAAGCGGTCAAGCTGCGCCTCGGGCAGGGGGTAGGTGCCTTCCTGTTCGATCGGGTTCTGGGTGGCCAGCACATGGAAGGGGCGGCCGAGGGGACGGTCTTCGCCGGCCACGGTCACCTGCTTTTCCTGCATCGCCTGCAGCAGCGCCGACTGGGTCCGGGGCGAGGCGCGGTTGATCTCGTCCGCCATCAGAAGTTCGCAGAAGACCGGGCCGGGCAGGAAGCGGAAGGCGCGCGACCCGTCGGCGGCGGTTTCCAGCACCTCGGAGCCGAGGATATCGGCGGGCATCAGGTCGGGGGTGAACTGGATACGGTTGCCGTTCAGGCCCATCACGGTCGACAGCGCCTCGACCAGGCGGGTCTTGCCGAGGCCCGGCAGGCCGATCAGCAAACCATGGCCGCCGCACAGCAGGGCCGAGAGGGTCAGTTCGACCACGCGTTCCTGGCCGATGAACCGGCGTTCGATGGATTTACGGGCATCTGCCAGCTTCTCCTCAACGGCTTCGATCTTGGCAACGAGGTCGTCGTCGGGGGTCGTGGTCATGGCAAAGGCTCCGTCCGGGACTATAGTCATTGGTGAGTGTATCGCGGCCATCGGGACATACAAAAGCAATGAGTTCACAAAATAGCGTGAAAGCGGGTGCAGACAGCATCGAAGCCTCTGCCAAGGCAGCCACCAAGGGGCGGGGCCTGCCGCCGGTTCATCTTTGGCACCCGGAGCATAGCGGCGAAATGGACATGCGGATCGCCCGCGACGGGACCTGGTATCACGAAGGCACAGTAATTCAGCGCCCCGAACTGGTGCGGCTGTTTTCCACCATCCTGCGGCGCGATGACGACGGCTATGTGCTGGTCACTCCGGTCGAAAAGTGGGGAATCACGGTCGAGGACGCCCCCTTTGTCGCCGTCGACGTCGAAGCCGAGGGCACGGGCGAGGCGCAGGTTCTGAGCTTTGTCACCAACGTCGGTGATGTGGCGGAGGCGGGGCCGGACCACCCGATCCGGGTCACCCGCGACGCCGAGACCGGAGAGCCGTCGCCCTACGTGCTGGTCCGTGACCGGCTTGAGGCACTGATCGATCGCAAGACCTTTTACCGACTCGTCGATCTGGGCGTGGCGCATCGGCACGAGGGCGAGGACTGGTTCGGGCTGTGGTCGGGGGGCGAATTCTTTCCGGTCCAGAAATCCGAAGACCTGCCGGACTGAGTTGCCAGACTGAGTTGACAGGCCCCTGTTCTCACGGAATTTTCGGTGTGAGGGTATGACAAGGGGGGCGGTCTTGCCGAAGGTCTGTGCCAATATCTCTTTCCTGTGGAAAGACCTGTCGGTGCCGAACCGTGTGCGCGCCGCCGCCGCGGCCGGTTTCGGCGCGGTCGAGATCCTGTTTCCCTATGACGATCCCATGCCCGAGGTTCAGTCGGCGCTTGCCCAGACAGGGCTGTCGCTGGCGCTGATCAACTGCCCGCCGCCGAACTACACCGGCGGTCGTCGCGGCTTTGCCGCCGTGCCTGAAGACCGCGACCGGTTCCGGCAGGATTTCCGCCGCGCGCTGCGCTATGCCAAGGCGCTGAAGGTCGAACACCTGCATGTCATGGCCGGGGTCGCCATGGGGCCCGAGGCCGAAGCGACCTTCATCGAGAACCTGAACTGGGCCTGCGACCATGCGCCGGGGCAGAGCATCTTGATCGAACCGATCAACGCCGAGGACATGCCGGGCTATTTCCTGTCCGATTTCGACGTGGCGGCCCGGGTGATCGATGCGGTCGGGGCCAGGACCCTGGGCCTGCAGTTCGACGCCTACCATGCGCATCGGATCACCGGTGATCTGGCGGGCACCTGGGCGGCGCACGGGGCGCGGGCACGGCATGTTCAGGTTGCCGATCACCCCGGGCGAAACGAACCGGGGACCGGCGAGATCGACCTGTCCGGCTTTTTCGACCAGCTGAAGGCCGACGGCTATGACGGGTGGATCAGTGGCGAATATGCCCCGAAGGCCGACCCGGAGGCCGGGCTTGACTGGATTCGCCAAACCTCCTGACAGAATGCTGTCAGGAGGAGTATGTCATACCCGAACCATCGCAACACTGATGGAGTGACCGACATGACCACCCGACCAACCGCCGTCTGGACCGAAATCCCCGTGACCGACCTTGATGACGCGATCAGCTTCTATTCCAAGGTCTTCGAGTGGCAGATGATGAAAGACGACAGCGGACCCAACCCGATGGCCAATTTCACCGCCGAGACCACGGGCGTCAGCGGGCATCTTTACCCCGGCAAGCCTGCGGCCCCCGGCACCGGCCCGACGATCCACCTGGCCGTGCCCGATACGCTTGCGGCGGCGTCGGACCGGCTGACGGCGGCAGGGGGGACGGTTGTCATGGGGCCGATCAGCATCCCGGTCGGCAGTTTCCTCTATTGCGAAGATCCCGACGGCAATTCGATCGGGCTGTTCGAACCCAAGGCCGCCTGATGGAGCCGGTGGCATGAGACGGGCCGATCGCCTTTTCCAGATCGTCCAGTACCTGCGCGGCGGTCGCCTGACCACCGCCGCGCAACTGGCCGAGAAGCTCGAGGTGTCCGAGCGCACGATCTATCGCGACATCGCCGACCTGATCGGGTCCGGCGTGCCGGTCGAAGGCGAGGCCGGCGTCGGATATGTCATGCGGGCCGGGTATGACCTGCCGCCGCTGATGTTCACGCAAGAGGAAATCGTCGCGCTGGTGGCGGGCGCGCGCCTGATCCGGGCCTGGGGCGGGATGGAAATGGCCTCGGCCGCCGAAGAGGCGCTGGTCAAGATCAACGCCGTGCTGCCCGATGCCGCCCGGGCGCAGTCGGACCGCGTTCAGATCCACGCGATGCACTTCGGCGAGATGTCCGAGGAGGTGCGCAAGCGGCTGGACCGGATCGAAGCGGCGATCAACGGGCGGGTCACGCTGCAGGTCGCCTATGCGGCCGAGGACGGCAGCCGAAGCCGACGCGACCTGCGCCCGCTTGGCCTCTTCTTCTGGGGCAAGGTCTGGACGCTGGTCGCCTGGTGCGAGCTGCGGGGTGATTTTCGGAACTTCCGCGTGGACCGCATGGCCGAGATGACCGAAGCCCATGTGTTCCGTGAAGACCGCGACAAGACCCTGCGCGCCTTCTACGACGAACAGACCCGGCGCGGGTACATGCGGCCGGACAACGCCCTGTGATCAAAGCGTGAGTGCCTTGTGATCACCCACGCCCCGGCCCTTGCCGGCAAGGGTGTAGCCACGCGCGCCTGAATCGCGTATAGCGCGGGCTTCGCCGCAGGAGCCCGACCCATGACTGACGCGCCGCAGAGCCCGATCACGCAGGACGTGATGACCATCCCCCGCAAGCTGCCCGAGGGGAAGCCGAACATCGTCGGCCTGACCCGTGACGCGCTGCGGCAGGCTCTGATCGACATGGGCACCGCCGAGAAGCAGGCGAAGATGCGGGTGAACCAGGTCTGGCAGTGGCTGTATCACTGGGGCGTGCGCGACTTTGCCGAGATGACGAACCTGGCCAAGGACTATCGTGCGAAACTGGCCGAGCACTTCGTGATCGAGGTGCCCGAGGTCGTGTCCAAGCAGGTCAGCGCGGACGGCACGCGCAAGTACCTTGTGCGGATCGCGGGCGGGCACGAGGTCGAGGTCGTCTATATTCCGGAAGAAGATCGCGGAACGCTGTGCATCTCGTCTCAGGTGGGGTGCACGCTGACCTGTTCCTTCTGCCACACCGGCACGCAGAAACTGGTGCGGAACCTGACCGCCGGGGAAATTGTCGGCCAGATCATGGTGGCGCGGGACGATCTGGGCGAATGGCCCGAACCGGGCGCGCCCAAGAACGAAACGCGGCTCTTGTCGAACATCGTGCTGATGGGCATGGGCGAACCGCTTTACAATTTCGACAACGTGCGCGACGCCATGAAGATCGCGATGGACGGCGAGGGGATTTCCCTGTCGCGCCGCCGGATCACGCTGTCGACCTCGGGCGTGGTGCCCGAAATCGCCAAGTGCGCCGAGGAAATCGGCTGCCTGCTGGCGGTGTCCTTCCACGCCACCACCGACGAGGTGCGCGACAAGCTGGTGCCGATCAACAAGCGCTGGAACATCGAGACGCTGCTGACCGCGCTGCGCGAATACCCGCGGCTGTCGAACTCGGAACGCATCACCTTTGAATACGTGATGCTGAAGGACGTGAACGACAGCGACGCGGATGCGCGGCGTCTGGTCAAGCTGATCGCGGGCATCCCGGCCAAGATCAACCTGATCCCCTTCAACGAATGGCCCGGCGCCCCCTACCAGCGGTCGGACTGGAGCCGGATCGAGAGCTTTGCCGACATCGTCTACAAGGCCGGCTACGCCTCGCCCATCCGCACGCCGCGGGGCGAAGACATCATGGCGGCCTGCGGTCAGCTGAAGTCGGCCACGGAACGCGCCCGCAAGTCGCGCCGTGAAATCGCGGCTGAGGCCGGGTTGGGCTGAGCGCAAGGCCCCTTCGGAACCATTCGCCGGTCTGACCGTTGGTCCCCCGATCCAAGAGGGGACCGATGGCAGAGACGTTTCAAGCACTTCCGCACGACACCGACATCAACGGCGATCCGCGCCTGACGGGGGTCGAGATCGAATTTTCCGGTCTCGATGCCGACCGCGTGGCGCAGATTGCGACCGACGCCCTGGGCGGGTCGGCGCAGCAGCAGGACGATCACGCCTGGCGCGTGTCCGACAGCCGCATCGGAAAGCTCGACATCTATCTCGACACGGCGTTGCGCCACAAGGACAGCTCTCCGATCAAGCGCATCGGGCTGGATATCGGCAAGGAGGTCATCCCGGTCGAAATCGTCACCGAACCGCTTGATCTGGACGGGCTCGCGGCGCTTGACGGGCTGCGCGACGACCTGCGCCAGGCCGGGGCCGAAGGGACGCGTGCAGGCTTGGCCTACGGCTTCGGCGTGCACCTGAACCCGGCGATCGCGCGGCGCGACGCTGCCGGGATCACCGCCCCCCTCATGGCCTACGCGCTTTGCGAGGCCTGGATGCGAGAAGCCCATCCGATCGACTTCAGCCGCCGTGTCCTGCCCTTCACCGACCCCTATCCGACCAAGCTGGTCTCGGCCCTCTGCGAGGCCGGGGTCGTGACGCCGGAGGCGGCGATGGAGATCTACCTCGAACATGCGCCAAGCCGGAACTACGGGCTCGACATGCTGCCGATCTTTGCCTGGCTGGACGAAGACCGGGTGCGCGATGCCCTGGGCGGCGGCAAGGCCGTGTCGGCACGCCCCGCTTTCCACTTCCGCTTGCCCGATTGCCGCATCGACGAGGCCGACTGGACCCTGCGGTCCGAATGGACTCGCTGGCGATTGGTCGAACAGGTCGCGGCTGACCAAGGTCTGCTGGCCCGATTGATGCGCGAATGGGACGACATGCATGGCGCGATCACCCTGCGCCGCACGCCCTGGGCCGAGCGCTGCGGTGAGATCCTGGCAGATGCCGGCGCGATTTCGGAAAGGACGGCGGCATGACCCGGCCCCTGATCGGCGTGACGACCTCTTCTCGGTCGGGCTGGCGGATCTTTCCGCTGGTTGCGGCGAACATCTGGCTGGCCGGAGGCCGCGCCGTAAGATGGGGCGCCGGTCGGCCTGCGGATGTGGCGGCGATCGACGGCATCATCATCGGCGGCGGCGACGATATCTCGCCGGATCTCTATGGCGGAGAGATCGTCGCATCGGCCCGGCTGGATCCGGCGCGCGACGCGCTGGAACGGCGTCTGGTCGGAGAGGCGATGGATCAGGGCAAGCCGGTTCTGGGGATCTGTCGCGGGTCACAGATGCTGAACGTCGCGCTTGGCGGCACCCTCGATCAGGATGCCTATGCGACCTTCACCGGCAGCCGGTTCTACAAGACCATCCTGCCGCGCAAATCCGTGCGGGTCCTGCCGGGCACTCGCCTGATGGATATCGCGGGGCCCGAGGTCATGAAGGTCAATGCCCTGCACACGCAGGCGGTCGCCCGGCTGGGTGACGGGTTGCGGGTGGCAGCGCGCGATCAGGGCCAGATGATCCAGGCGATCGAACGTTTCAGCGACCCGTTTGCACTTGGCGTGCAATGGCATCCCGAACACCTGATCTATGCGCATCGCCAAAGGGCCATTTTCCGCGCCTTGGTTGCGGCGGCCGCGGCCGGGCGGCGGCGCGAGAACCAGATCGAGGCCGCGGAACGCGCGGCTGCGTGAACTGCGACGAATAATCCGTTGCCGCGGCTTGGGAAAAGGGATTGCATGACCTCATGCCGCACGATCACCACCACCATCACCACATCCCCGCCGATGGCAGCGACCGCAACCTGTGGGCCGCCATAGGCGTGAACCTGTTTCTGTCCGTGGCGCAGGTGGTTGCGGGCCTTTTCTCAGGTAGCCTCGCCCTGATCGCCGATGCGGTGCACAACCTGTCGGATGCCGTGTCGCTGATCGTGGCACTGGTGGCGCGGCGGATCGCCCGAAGGCCTGCGGACGCCGCGATGACCTTTGGATATGGCCGGGCCGAGGTGGTGGCGGCGCTGATCAATTACACCACGCTGATCGTCCTGTCGGTCTGGCTGGCGGCCGAGGGGGTGATGCGGCTGATCACCCCGCAACCGGTCGAGGGGTGGACCGTGGTGATCGTCGCGGGCATCGCACTGGTGGTCGATGCGGTGACGGCGTTGCTGACACTGCGGATGGCGAAGGACAGCGTGAACATCCGCGCGGCCTTCCTGCACAATATCGCGGATGCGCTTGGATCGGTGGCAGTGATCGTCGCCGGAACGCTGATCCTGCTGTACGACTGGCGGCTGATCGACCCGATCGTGACCCTGGGCATTTCCGCCTACATCCTGTGGCATGCCGCGTCCGAGATCATGCCGGTGGTCCGCATCCTGATGATGGGCAGCCCGGATGCGCCCCACGCGGACGAGGTGCTGGACGCCATGCGCGGCCTGCCGGGCGTCCGGGACGTGCATCACCTGCACATCTGGCGGATGCAGGAACACGAGGTTGCGCTTGAGGCGCACGTGGTGTCCGACCAGCCCGGCGATGGCCTGCGCCAGACGTTGAAAACGCTCCTGTCGGAGCGCTTTCATATTCATCATTCGGTGATCGAACTTGAGCCCGTCGAGGCCGCCTGCGAGGGCGTGCCCGTCATCGGGCACTGACCCCCGAAAGGGCCCACGAGACTTACTTGCAGCGGCTCTGTGCTTCGCCCACGGCAGCGGTGAAGCCCGAAAGCGAGAAGGTGTCCTTCGTGGTGGTGCCGCGCGACGACCGGGCGGTCAGGATCGCGTTGGCGCCGGCCTTCATGGCGGCGACGATCTTGGCGTCTTCGCCCTTGTTCTCGGGCCAGGCCCATTCGCCTTGGGTGATCAGTTCGAATTCAGTGCCGTCGACGTTCAGGTTGACCGTCGATCCGGGGGCGAAGGGATAGCCGCCGGTGAAGGTCACCTGCGCATCCACGCCCGCGCCGGGGCGGTAGAAGGTCATCAACAGCATCTGCGACCGGGTCACGGTCACGACGCGGCCGTCCTTGGTGTTCACGGTTTCCTTGGGCGCCGCGACGGCCCAGCATTCCTTCGGGTCCGCCTCTTCGTAGACCGCCCAGTCACCCTTTTCGCTAACGATGTTTTCGCTGACCTGCTGTGCGGATGCGACACCAGCGCTCATGGTGATCGTTCCGATCACGGCAGCCGTGGTCAGACCCAGCACTTTACGGGAAATCATTAATCCAGCCTCCAAGCCGTCCTTGCCTCTATCCTGCTCTTCCGCCTTACTGGCTGTCTGTCAGAGCTCGATGTAAATCGACAGTGCTACAATAGTCCAAAATGTGCCAATGACGAAAGAGCGATTGGCCGTAATTTGCAAGGAAGGCGGGAAGATGTCGAGTGCAGTTGAACTGGCGCAGGTCTGGCGGGGGGATCTTCTGGAAAGCATCCACATGGGTCATGCGGTGATCTGTAACGGGGACGGCGAGGTGGTCGATGCCTGGGGCGATCCGGCGCTGGTGATGTACCCGCGGTCGTCGTGCAAGATGATCCAGGCGCTGCCCCTGGTGGAAAGCGGGATCGCGCTGAGCGAGAGCCAGCTGGCCCTTGCCTGCGCGTCGCACAATGGCGCGGGCGTGCACGTCGACATGGTCGGGTCCTGGCTGGGTGAGCTGGGGCTGGCCGAGCACGACATGCGGTGCGGATCGCACATGCCCAAGGACGAGCCCGAGCATCACCGGCTGATCCGGGCGGGGGAAGAGCCCTGCCAGCTGCACAACAACTGTTCCGGCAAGCATGCGGGGTTCCTGGCGCTGAACCAACATCTGGGCGGCGGGTCGGAATACGTCGACCCTGATCATCCGGTGCAAGTCGCCGTGCGTGCCGCGTTCGAAGACATGACCGGCGAAGACAGCCCCGGCTATGGCATCGACGGGTGTTCGGCGCCGAACTTCGCGACCTCCCTGACCGGGCTGGCGCGGGCCATGGGATTCTTTGCCTCGGCGCACCGGCGCAGCGGCGCGCGGGCCGAGGCCGCCACCCGGCTGACGCGCGCCATGGCGACGCATCCGCTGCTGGTCGCGGGCGAGGGGCGGGCCTGTACGGAGCTGATGCGTGCCATGGGCGGGCGCGTGGCGATCAAGACTGGGGCCGAGGCGGTCTTTGTCGCGATCCTGCCCGAGCAGGAGCTGGGCATTGCGCTGAAGGTCGTCGACGGCGGCACGCGCGGGGCGGAATGCGCCATCGCGGCGCTGCTGATCCGGGCGGGGGTGCTGGATGCGGGCCATCCGGCGGTCGCCAAGTTCTGGAACGCGCCAATGACCAATTGCCGCGGCAAGGAGGTCGGGTTCGTCCGGCCCGGTTCGTTCGCCTGAGAGCGGGCCTGCCCCTTCCGTTCGGGCGGGGCAGGCGCAGGCCTAGTTCGTGCTGGTCAGCCCCTCGGGCTTGCCGACCACCACGAACCGCAGGTCATCCGGCTTGAGGTAGCGTTTCGCCACGTCGTTCACCTGCTCCAGCGTCACGGCGTTCACCCGGTCGTTGCGGGTTTCGGCATAGTCGATCGGCATGTCCTGGATCTGCATCCCGGTGATGATGTTGGCGATCGGCCCGTTGCCGTCGAAGCGCAGGGGATAGGCGCCGGTCAGGTATTTCTTGGCGGCGGTCAGCTCCTCTTCCGTCACGCCGTTTTCGGCGATGTCGGACCACTGGGTGCGGATGACGTCGATCGCCTCGGCGACGCGGTCGTTGGCCGATTGCACCTGCCCCATCCAGAGGTCGGCGTGGTCCTTGTCGACGAGGAAACTGTAGACCCCGTAGGTCAGCCCGCGCTTTTCACGCACCTCGGTCATCAGGCGGCTTTCAAAGCCGCCGCCGCCGAGGATGGTGTTCAACAGGTAGGCGGCAAAGAAGTCCTCGCTGGTGCGCTTGATGCCGGTGTGGCCGAACAGCGCCACCGACTGTGGGGTATCGTAGTCGACGACCGTGACGCCCCCGGTCAGCGCCGGGGCGATGTCATCGGGCATGGGCGCGCCGGTTTCGGGCAGATCGCCCAGCAGGTCGTCCAGCAGGGTCGCCAGATCCTCGGGCGTGATGTCCCCGACGGCACCGATGTAGATGCGGTCGCGGGTCATCGTGTCGGCGTGCGCGTTCAGGATATCGTCGCGGGTCAGGCCCGCCACGCTGTCCAGCGTGCCGTTGCCGTCCGACCCATAGGGATGATCGCCAAAGGCCTGCGTTTCGAATTCGCGGCCCGCCATGTCGTTGGGGTCCTTTTCGTCGGACCGGATGATCGAAACCACCTGCCCCCGCACCCGGTCGATGGCGTCCTGATCGAAACGCGGGTCGATCAGCGACTCGCGCAGCAGGGCCACGGCCTTGTCGCGGTTTTCGGTCAGGAACCGGGCCGAGACGGTCAGGGTGTCGTCGCTGACGTCATAGTCGAAGTCGGCGGCCAGCATTTCCTTGGCGCGGGTGAAGGCCAGCGCGTCCATCTCTCCGGCGCCTTCCTCGAGCGTGGCGGTCATCAGGTTGATGGCGCCGCGCTTGCCCTCGCGATCCAGAGAGGTGCCGCCCTTGAACCAGATTTCAAGCGCGGTGAAGGGGATGGAATGTTCCTCGACCAGCCAGGCGGTCAGGCCGCCGGGGGTCTTGACCTCCTGGATCTCGACCTCGGCCCGCAGGGGCACGGCGGTGACCAGCGTGAGGATCAGGGGAAGGACGAAACGGATCATTGGCTCACCTCCTCGGCGGCGGGCTGCGGGGCGGCGTCGGCGTCAGCGGGGGCGCTGGCGTCCGTCGGACGGGCCGGGCCGGTCAGATGGCCGGTGACGGCGCGGTTGCGGTCAAAGAGATCCCGGGCGGCGACCAGGATGTCGTCTTCGGTCACGGCCTGCAGCAGGTCGGGCCATTCCTGGATGTCCTTGATGGTCAGCCCCTGCGTCAGGCCAGATCCATAGCGGCGCGCCAGGCTTTGCACGTTGTCGCGTTCATAGACCTGACCGGCGCGGATCTGCATCTTGATGCGGTCCAGCTTGGCCGCGTCGACGCCATCCTTCAGGAACTGGGCCAGCACGTCGTCCAGGGCCGCTTCGGCCTCGTCCAGGCTGACGCCTTCGGCGGGCACGATGTAGAGCCCGAAGGTCGTGTCATCCAGCGACTGCCCCCGGTAATAGGCCGAGGTGTAAAGCGCCTTCTTCTGATCGAAGACCAGCTGTTCGTTCAGATACCCGGTCTGGCCGCCGCCCAGCACCTCAGACAGCATGACCAGCGCGGCGGCGGTCTTCTGATCGCCGGTGTCGCGTTCGGGGGCCAGGTAGCTTCGGGTGACATAGGGCTGCGCGACGCGCGGGTCTTCGTAGGACAGGCGGCGTTCGGCGGTCTGGCGTGGTTCGGCGGGCCGGTCGCGCGGCTGAAGGTCCGGGTTGGGCGGGATCGGTTCGTAGTACTGCTTGGCCAGCGTCCGCACCTCGTCGGGGGTCACGTCACCCGCCACCACGAGGATGGCGTTGTTGGGGGCGTAGAACTGTTCGTAATAAGCGAGGGCATCCTGCAGGCTCAGCTCCTCCATCTCGTGCCGCCAGCCGATGATGGGGACACCGTAGCGGTGGTTGAGGTACTGCGCGGCATTGGCCTGTTCATTGAACAGCGCCTGAGGAGAGTTTTCGGTCCGCTGGTTGCGTTCCTCGATGATCACCTGGCGTTCGGTCAGGATGTCATCCTCGGTCAGGCGGAGGTTGCGCATCCGGTCGGATTCCATCGACATCATGAGACCGAGGCGGTCCGCCGCGACGCGCTGAAAGTAGGCGGTGTAGTCAAAGCTGGTAAAGGCGTTGTCGGTGCCGCCATTTTCGGCAACCGTCTTGGAGAGTTCGCCGGAGTCCAGCGTGTCAGTTGCCTTGAACAACAGGTGTTCCAGGAAATGCGCGACACCGGAGACACCGGGCGTTTCATCTGCTGAACCGGCCTTGTACCAGACCATGTGGACCACGACCGGGGCGCGGTGATCTTCGATCACGACGACCTGCATGCCGTTGTCGAGCGTGAAGTCGGTGACCAGGTCATCCGAGGCCGTGGCCAGGGTTGCGGACAGGAAGGTCAGGGCGGCGGTCCATCTGGCCAGCCGCGCCAGGGGCGACAGGGGCATCCGGTGTCCTTTCATTGGGGCGTCGGTGTCTTGGCGCTCAAGATAGGCGAAAGGCCCGGGTGCGCAACTCGGGCCTTCTCAGATGACAGGAGTTTGAGCGTCGCGTGACGCGGCCGTCAGTTCTCGGGCGGGGAACTGGGGGTCGGCGCACCGGCGCGACGCCAAAGTTCCTGTGTTTCGCGGCGATCCAGCGTCTGCTTGTCGTAGGCGCGGTAATATTCGTCGCTGCCGAAGATCCGCAGGCGGCTGGCCAGCCAGCGGCGATAGCGGAAGTTTTCGTCGGTTTCGGCCAGGTCGGCGCGGATGTTCGGGTCGATGCCCCGGCGGGCCGCTGCCGTCACCAGTGCGCCATCGGCTGCGCCCACGCCGCGATCCTCGACCGCTTCGCGACGGCCACCAAGGGCAGCCACGGCGTCGGCCTTGGGGGTCATGTCGGTGCGGTTCGCGCCACCCGGGGTCGGCTGGGGCAGTTCGACAAAGCTTGGCGGTGTTTCCAGCGGGCGCGTCGGCAGCACGGTGAATTCATCCGGGCCGTTCGAGGTGTTGCGCACCTTGTGCAGCGCGAACTCCTTGTCGGGATCAGGACTAAGCCCCCCGCAGGCGGACAGCGCCGTGCAGGTCAGAAGGATCAGCGGCAACGCGAAGCGTCCGGTCGCTGGCATGGTCGTCTCCCTAGTCGTCTGGCCGCAAGTCTTAACCCATCTGGCCAAAGAGGTCACGCGCCTTTCTCGGCCGGAAGCAGGATCAGGCCGGCAGCCCCGACGAAGATCGCGATATCGGCGACGTTGAAGGCAAATGGGTTGTCGATACCGCAGCACGACATGTTCAGGAAATCCGCCACGGCGCCATAAATGATCCGGTCGATCACGTTGCCAAGCGCGCCGCCGACCAGGACGCCTGCGGCGATCAGCCCGATGTGGCGCGGACGTTCCCGGTGCACCCAGAACAGGACCGCACCGCAGATCGCCAGGGCAAGCGCGATCAGGAACCAGCGCGCGGCGCCCGATCCGTCAGAAAAGAGGCCGAAGTTGATCCCGGTGTTCCAGGCCATGCGCAGCGTGAGAAGGGGCGGCGCGACCTCGATCACGCCGCGATTGACCAGGTCGAGCATGTGGACAACCACGTACTTCGACAGCTGATCGATCAGGAAGGTCCAGAACCCGGCCCAGAAAACGGTCTTCATGCGAGGGTCAGTGCCGGAAGTGGCGCATGCCGGTCAGCACCATGGCAAGGCCCGCTTCGTCCGCGGCTTCGATCACCTCGTTGTCGCGCATCGACCCGCCGGGCTGGATCACCGCCGTTGCCCCTGCGTTCGCCGCAGCCAGAAGGCCGTCGGCAAAGGGGAAGAAGGCGTCCGAGGCCACCACGGACCCCTTGGCCGGGGTTTCGGAGAGGCCGATTTCCTCGGCCATGCGCGCGGCCTTGAGCGCGGCGATGGTGGAGCTGTCGACGCGGCTCATCTGGCCCGCACCGACGCCGACGGTCGCGCCGTCCTTGACGTAGACGATGGCGTTGGACTTGACGTGCTTGGCGACGGTCCAGGCGAAGAGCAGGTCGGCCATCTCTTTTTCGGACGGCTTGCGCTTGGTCACGACCTTCAGGTCGTCCATGTCGATGCGGCCGTTGTCCTTGTCCTGCACCAGCAGGCCGCCCGCGACCTGGCGGTAGGACAGGATCGCGGTCTTCGGGTCGGCAAGGCCATCGGTGGTCAGCAGGCGCAGGTTCTTCTTCTTGGCAAAGATCTCTTTGGCGCGGTCGTCGGCGCCGGGGGCGATCACGACCTCGGTGAAGATCTGCGCGATCTCTTCGGCGGTGTCGCCGTCCAGCGGCTGGTTCAGCGCGATGATGCCGCCGAAGGCCGAGGTTCGGTCGCAGTCGAAGGCCCGCAGGTAGGCGTCGCGCAGCGATTCACCCCGGGCCACGCCGCAGGGGTTGGCGTGCTTGATGATCGCGCAGGCCGGACCGTTCGAGGGCAGGAATTCCGACACCAGTTCGAAGGCCGCGTCGGTGTCGTTGATGTTGTTGTAGGACAGTTCCTTGCCCTGGTGTTGCTGTGCGGTCGACACGCCCGGGCGGACCGACCCGTCGGTGTAGAAGGCGGCGGACTGGTGCGGGTTCTCGCCATAGCGCAGCGACTGCGCCAGCGTGCCGGCAAAGACGCGGCGGCGCGGGGTCTCTTCGCCGATTGCGCTGGCCATCCAGGTGGACACGGCCGCGTCATAGGCGCCGGTGCGGGCATAGGCGATCTGGGCGTGCCGCTTGCGGAAGTTCAGGCTGGTCTGGCCGTCGTTGGCCTTCAGCTCGTCGACCAGGACGCCATAGTCCTCGACATCCACGATGGTGGTGACAAAGGCGTGGTTCTTGGCCGCGGCGCGGATCATCGCGGGGCCGCCGATGTCGATGTTCTCGATGCAGGTGTCATAGTCGGCACCTTTGGCAACGGTTTCCTCGAAGGGGTAGAGGTTGACGATCAGCAGGTCGATCGCCTCGATTCCGTGGTCGTTCATCGCTGCGACGTGGCCGTCGTTGTCGCGCAGGGCCAGCAGGCCGCCGTGCACCTTGGGGTGCAGCGTCTTGACCCGGCCGTCCATCATTTCCGGGAAACCGGTGACATCGGCCACGTCCGTGACGGTCAGGCCCGCGTCACGCAGCATGCCCGCGCTGCCGCCCGTGGACAGCAGGTCGATGCCCATCCCGGCCAGCTCTTTGGCCAGGTCGATCAACCCGGTCTTGTCGGAAACGGAAATCAGCGCGCGGCGGACGGGGTGAAGGTCGGTCATGGCGGTGGCAGGTCCCTTATCGGCAGAGAATCGGCAGTCAGAGCGCCCCGTCCATCCCGTCCCGGTTGAGATCGCGGATCGATATCGGCGTGTCCTGCGCCTTGGACAGCGACCAGCGGATGCGGGTTGCAGGGTCCTGCGCCGTTGACGCCAGCACGATCTGGGTGGTCGCACGCGGCTTGAGGCGGTTCTTCTCCAGAAAGACGGAAGGTTCAAGGCGCAATTCGCCGCTGCCATCATGCCGGAAGACCCAAAGTTCCCCGGATTTGAGCGCCAGCGACACCGCGACGCCCCCCATATCCAGCTGCGCCTCGACATCGGGATGCAGGTGGAAACGGATCGCGAGGGGAAAGCCTTCGCCGTCGCGGTTGTGGATCGCCTGTTCGAAAAACTGCCGTTCGCGCAGCTCCATCGCGACCAGCAGGTCTTCGCCCGCCAGCGCGCGCCCGTCGGCCGTCAGTTCAAGCGTGCGGGCATGGGTCAGCCCGTAGGATCGCAGGTACCCGTCGTGGCCGCCCTGAAACCGCATGCCGTCGGGCGCGTGGGTCATGCGCACCGGAACATGGGTGGGGCCGTCGACCAGCGGGCTGCGGGCGTCGCGGCTGCCGTTGGGCAAACGGGCCGAGGATGCGTTGTTGAGGCACAGGGTCGAATGGCTGGGCGTGGCGCGGCCCGCGCGGCGCCAGTCCGGCCCGAAGACTGCGCCCGATCCGCAGTTGACGACCAGTGGGCGACGGCCCGAGGTGAGTTCGAAGGCCAGCGTCGACGCATGGGCGTTGAAGGCATCGCGCCCGGTCGGCGGGGCGGCGGCATCAAGGATCACGCTGGTGCGTCCGGCCGACAGGCGGGCATAGCCCATGGCCAGCCCGTCCGCGTGACGGCGCTTGATCCCCGAGGTCGCCAGCGCCGTGTCCAGCCGCCCTTCGACGCCGCGCCCTCCGCCGTGAAACCGGGCCAGGCAGCCGTCGGCATGGCGCAGGGCCCGCAGGGTTGGGGCGATGCGTTCGATGGCGCCCTGCAGCGCCTCGCCTGGGGTATGGCCCGCGTCCGACTTCGCGGCGGCCACCCAGGTCAGCAGCGTGAACACCTCAAGCAGGTCTTCGGGGTTGCGGGTCGCCACGCCGCCCTGCGCGTCGATGTCATCACGGCACAGCTGTTCCAGTGCGGTCACCGCCGGATCCAGCAGGCGCGATATCCCCCTGAGCGACAGGGCCGCGTGGATGAGACCGCAGAGCGCCTCGAACCGCGCGAGGCCCGGGGGCGCACTGCGCCAGCGTTTCTCAAGGAACCGGGTCTGGTGGCCGAGGGATTTGAAGAAGGCCGCCTTCGCCTCGTCCGATTGGCCCTGCAGGAGGAAGACCGCGTGGTTGATCCAGCGGATGATGCGCCGTCCGGTCAGCGCAGGCGTCCAGCCCGGGCCGCGCCCGGGACCGTAGAGGTCGATCCATTCCCACACCCAGGCCTGCGCGCGCTGGCGCGTCGGGATATCGCCCACGGCGGCCATGTCATCAAGCCAGGTGAACCCGTGGATTTCTTCCTGGAAGGCAGGATCGGGGAAGGGCAGGGCCCAGATGTCGGCGCCCGAATCCTCGACAAGGTGTCCCGCGAACAGGAAATTGCCGGCAACGAGCTGACGGCCCCTCGCAAAGCTGCCGATGGTGCGGGGTTCGGGCGGGCTGACGAATCCTTCCGGGGCAGGGGTCCAGCGCGTCAGGCGCGCGTGGACCCTGTCCAGCAACCGAGGCCCGGAGCCTTCGGGGATCGTGCGTTTCGTCATCCTGCCTGTCTTTGCGTCGCTTCTCTGGCGTCGGGTCCAACTTAACGGGCGGCGCGCGCGGCGTCACCGAAAAAGCCGGGTCTCGGCGGACAGAGCGGCGATTGGGCGACCGGCAGAGGGGTCAGCCCTTGCGCAGCACCGCGCAATAGAAGCCGTCCATCCCGCCCTCGTCGGCCCAGAAATCCGGGCGCAAGCGCAGCCCGCCTTCTTCTGTCACCCAGTCGGGCGACAGGCCGGGGCGGTCGGTCGCGCTGCGGTCGACGCTCAGGCCCGGGTGGCGGGCCAGGGCTTCGTCGACCTGCACCTCGCCCTCGTCGGGAATCAGCGAACAGGTGCAGAAGACCAGCCGCCCGCCGGGTTTCAGCAGGCTGATGGCGTGGTCGATCATCTGCGCCTGCAGGTCGATCAGGTCCGAAATCGCGCTGCCGTCGTTGGCGTATGGCAAGTCGGGATGGCGGCGAATGGTGCCCGTCGCGGAACAGGGCGCGTCCAGCAGGATCGCGTCCCAGCCGGTTTCGCGGAATTCCAGCGCATCGGCGGTCACCGTGCGCGCGTCGAGCCCGGTCCGCTTGAGGTTCTCGGCCACCCGTTCGATCCGTGCGTTCGAGATATCCAGCGCGGTGACCCGTGCGCCCGCGGCGGCCAGTTGCAGCGTCTTGCCGCCGGGGGCGGCGCAGAGGTCGAGGATCTTTTCGCTTTTCTGCGGATCCAGCATTTGCACCGGGATCGCGGCGGCGACGTCCTGCACCCACCACTGACCTTCCGCAAAGCCGGGCAGGGCGGATACCTGCACGTTGCCGGTGATCCGCAGGCTGCCGGTCGGCAGCCTGGTCGCGGGCAGTGCCTCGGCCAGCTGGTCGGCGGTGGCCGGGTCTTTCAAAGTCAGGTCGATCGGCGCGCCCTTGGCGTGTGCCGTTTCGCAGGCGGCGATCGTGTCTTCGCCCCAGGCCATGATCAGCGGGTCGCGCAGCCATTCGGGCAGCTTGGAGGGCGGCAGGGTCGACAGATCAACCGGCGCTTCGGCGACGCGACGCAGGACGGCGTTGGCCATCCCCTTGGCGCGGTTGTGGCGGGGCATGGCGGCGATCTGCGTAACGGCGGTGTTCACCACGCCGTGGGCGGCTTCGCCGATGCAAAGTTCGTAGGCCGCGATGCGCATGACGTTCAGCACGGCATCGGGCGGTGTATGGGCGACATGCGGCAGCAGCAGGCTGTCGATCGGACCAAGATAGCGCATGGTCTCCGTTGCAAGCCGCTGCGCGCGGGCGCGGTCGCCGGGCTCCATCCGGGTCAGCGGGCCGGTGCGGCCGGTCAGATCGGCCAGCGTGCGGCCTTCGACCATCACACCGTTCAGCAGGATCAGCGCGGCGCGGCGCGGATCGGGGATGCGGCGGGGCTGGTTGTCGTCGCGCGGCTTGACGTTGCCCTTGCCCGAGGGGCGCGAACCGGGCTTGCCGCCGGGGCGTCCGCCGGGTTTGCCAAAGGGCTTGCCCCCCGGTTTGCCGCCGTGGTTTCCACCGGGCTTGCCGCCCGCACGATCACCGGGTTTGCCGCCGGGACGAGAGGGACGGCTGTCGCCGCCACGGTTGGCGGGGCGACGGTTGGACGGTCTGTCAGATGGGGGTTTCAACGCGCGCTCCTTGCCCGGGGTCAAGCCGGGCGTATATCATGGGGGCGATCAGAAGGAACCAGAATCTATGACCGACGCCAGCCCCCGCCCCGATCTGCCCGCCGCCGCGCAGCGCGCGCTTGCCGAAGCAGAGGAGCGGCGCCGTCAGGCGAAGGCCGACGATCTTCCCACTGAACTGGGTGGTCGCGACGGGCCGGAACCTGTGCGCTTCGGCGATTGGGAGAAGAAGGGAATCGCCGTCGATTTCTGAATTAAAGGGTGCGGCCTAGTCGAGCCGCAGGTCGGCGTAATCGCCCGTGCCCTGATCCGACTGGAACCGCAGGCTGGACCCGATCAGGTTCACCGTCTGGCAGTTGTAGGGCAGCGGTTCATCGCCCCACTGCATCGACCGGCAGAAATAAGGCGCCTTCCACGTCCATTCGCCGGTGACGTCCTTGCCGAAGGCGCGGCCGATGATCTGGCCGTCGCCGGACACGTTCAGCCGGATGCCAAGCCGCGTGAGGGACCGCCCTTCGATCAGTGACACGAACTGGGCCCGGTCGGTGACGGGCTGCTTGTCCCCCGCATGGGCGGGAGACGTCAGGGAAAGGGCAAGAAGGGGCAATATCCGGCGCATGGTACCATTACGCGCGAACAAGCCTTTCGGTTCACTTAAAGTCCCAAAACATCCGTCATGGCATATTCACCGGGCGCCTTGCCCTGTGCCCAGAGCGCGGCCTTGAGCGCGCCCTTGGCGAAAAGTGACCGGTCGTCGGCGACATGGCGCAGGGTGATGCGTTCGCCGGGGCCGGCAAAGATCACGTCGTGTTCGCCGACGATGCCGCCGCCGCGGATGGCGGAAAAGCCGATGTCGCCGCGCTTGCGGGCGCCGGTGATGCCGTCGCGGCCCCGGTCGGATACCGCGTCCAGATCCACGCCGCGCCCGTCGGCGGCGGCCTGACCCAGCATCAGCGCGGTGCCCGAAGGCGCGTCGACCTTGCGGTTGTGATGCGCTTCGACCACCTCGATATCGAAATCGGCGTCCAATGCTGCGGCGACCTGTTTCACCAGCACGGTCAGCAGGTTGACGCCAAGCGACATGTTCCCGGCGCGCACGATGACGGTCTTCTTCGCGCTTTCGGCGATGGCGGCCAGGTCCTCGGGGGCGAAGCCGGTGGTGCCGATGATATGCGCCGCGCCAGCTTCAGCTGCCGCCTTGGCGAAGGCCACGGTGGCCGAGGGTGCGGTGAAATCCAGAACCGCCTGCGCGCCCGCAAAGGCCTGCGCCGGGTCGTCGCGGACGATCACGCCGATATCCGCGCCGCCAAGGCAGGCACCCAGGTCCCTGCCCACCCAGTCGTGCCCGGGCCGTTCGACGGCGCCGGCGATCCGGGCGGCGTCGCTTTGGCGCACGGTTTCGATCAGCATCCGGCCCATGCGCCCCGAGGCGCCTGTCACCACGATCCCGGGCAGGTCAGTCATATCGTTCGCTCCGTTCCATTCACGCCTTGCTTATCGCCCCGCGTCCCGCTTGGCAAAGGGGCCGGATCGGTCTAGATGCGGGGGATGAGCAGAAACATCCATCACGACGGGCCCGGGCCGTCCCAAAGACAGCTTCGCGTCGGCGAAACCATCCGGCGTGCCCTGTCCGAAGTTCTGCAGCGGGGCGATATCCACGACCCCGACCTCAACCGCCTGTCGATCACCGTGGGCGAGGTCCGGACCTCGCCGGATCTCAAGGTCGCGACGGCCTATGTTCTGCCGCTTGGCGGGCAGGGTCAGGACGAGGCCGTGAGCCTGCTGGCCCGCAACAAGGGTGAACTGCGCCGGATGATCGGCAAGAAGCTGGGGCTGAAGTATACGCCCGACCTGCGCTTCCGGCTGGACGACACCTTTGACCGCATGGACGAAACGCGCCGCCTGTTCAATCAGGACGACGTGCGCCGGGACGTCGAGGAATAACGCCTTGCGCGTGCTCGCGGCCCTCGTGCTGGCCCTCTGGGCGTCGCCTGCCTTTGCGGTCGACTGCCGGGACGAGACGGTCGGAGAGATCCCCTATACGATCTGCGAGGTCGCGGCGGACGAAGACATCCGCCTGTTCCTGACAGACCCCGGCGGCGCGCCCTACGGCACGTTCGAGGCAGTCGATGCGCGGCTGGGCGACAGCGGTCGGCTGGTCTTTGCGATGAACGCGGGCATGTACCACGAGGATCGCAGCCCCGTCGGGCACTACCGCGAGGGTGGTGAAGAGGTGCGGGGGCTCATCACCTCGGCCGGGCCGGGCAACTTCGGGATGTTGCCGAACGGGGTTTTCTGCATTGGCGCCGACCGTCTGCGGGTGATCGAAAGCCTGGCCTACGAGGCGCTGGATGCGGCCGACTGCCCGTCGGCCACGCAGTCCGGGCCGATGCTGGTGATCGACGGCAAGCTGCACCCGCGTTTCCTGCCCGACAGCACCTCGCGCTATATCCGCAACGGGGTCGGCGTCAGCGAGGATGGCAGCCGCGCCTTTTTCGTCATGTCGCAACTGCCGGTCACCTTCCATCAGTTCGCCAGCCTCTTCCGGGATCGGCTGAAGACACCGCAGGCGCTGTATTTCGATGGCAATGTCTCGCGGCTCTATGCGCCGCAGCTGGATCGCAATGACCTCGGGTTCCGGATGGGGCCGATCGTGGGCGTGGTCGAGGCGGCGGATTGACCCGCCGGGCGTGACGGGCTAGGCCCGCCCGCCATAAACGGAGAATGACATGGCACGTACACGCAAGGGGCGCGACGTATCTGGCTGGCTGGTGGTCGACAAGCCGGCGGGCATCACCTCGAACGCGGTGGTGAACAAGGTGAAGTGGGCCTTCAATGCGAAGAAGGCCGGGCACGCGGGTACGCTCGACCCCGAGGCGACGGGCGTTCTGGCCGTGGCACTTGGCGAGGCGACCAAGACCGTGCCATTCGTCACCGATGCACTGAAGGCCTATGAGTTCACCGTACGGCTGGGGCAGGCGACCAATACCGACGATGCCGAAGGCGAGGTGATCGCGGAAAGCGACCTGCGCCCGACCGATGACGAGATCAAGGAAGCGCTGTCGCCCTTCATCGGGGAAATCATGCAGGTGCCGCCGCAGTTTTCCGCCGTGAAGATCGACGGTCAGCGCGCCTACAAGCTGGCCCGCGAGGGCGAGGATCTGGATCTGGCCGCGCGCCCGCTCTGGGTCGAAAGCCTGATCCTGACCGACCGGCCCGACGCCGATCACGTCGTGCTGGAACTGGTCTGCGGCAAGGGCGGGTACGTCCGGTCCGTCGCGCGCGATCTGGGCGAGGCGCTTGGTTGCAAGGGCCATGTGCTGCGACTGCGGCGCGTCTGGTCCGGTCCGTTCAACGCCGCCGAAGGGGCCAGCATGGACCGGATCGAGGAATTGGCCCGCAGCGAAGAGATTGATGAGCTGCTTCTGCCGATGGAGCTTGCGCTCGACTGCATGGAAGAGGTCACGGCGACCGACGAGGGCGCGGTGCGCCTGCGCAATGGCAACCCCGGCATGGTGATTGCCCGCGACGTCGAATATGGCGAGGAATGCTGGGCCAGCCACGACGGCAAGCCGCTGGCCGTCGGCATCTTCAAGGCCGGAGAGTTGCACCCGAACCGGGTCTTCAACCTGTGATCACCCGGCATTTCCGGAAAGGCGACGCGGACTCCTCTGCGACCTATTCGGAGTGCGAGGCCTATCGCTATGCGCTGACCCGCGTCTGGGACGACACCGGGCGGCGCGTCTTGTTCCTGATGCTGAACCCGTCGAAGGCGACCGAGGTCGCCAACGACCCGACGGTCGAACGCTGCGAGCGCCGCGCCCGGGCGCTTGGCTTCGGGGGGATGCGGGTCGTCAACATCTTTGCCTTCCGCGCCACCGACCCGCGCGATCTGAAGGCCGCTGCCGATCCCTGCGGGCCTGACAACGATCTGGCGATTCGCGAGGGCGTCGACTGGGCGGACGAGGTGATTGCCGCCTGGGGGGCCCATGGCGCGCATCTGGGACGCGGTGCGGCGGTCGCGGCCCTGCTGGCAGCGGGTGGATCTGCGCCGGTTCATCTGGGGCTGTCCAAGGCCGGGCACCCCCGTCATCCGCTGTATATCGCCTATTCCCAAAGGCCTGAGCCGTGGTCGCCTGACGACATCGCCCGGCTGGTTGGTGGCGCTGGTAATCCCTGATTTACCACGTGATCCGATAGGTTTTGATCGGGTGCGGCGGGTGGCGTATCCCTGGAACATCTGGGGAACATGCCATGCTGATGCTTGCTGGAATGATGGGGCTGATGCTGGTGGGCGCGACTGCGTTCATCGGCATCGAAGAGCCTGACGACCTGTCGGAGGACGTGGAGGATCCCGAGGATCTGCTGCGCGGTGCCTCTGTCATGGATGGCGACATCCTGACCGGCACACCCCTTGCCGAACTGCTGGTCGGCACGGATGAGGGTGATCAGATCGGGTCCTATTCCGGCGACGACACCGTCGAAGGCGGCGCTGGCACCGATGTGATGCTGGGTGGCGAGGGGATCGACCTGCTGCTGGGCGAATCCGGCGACGACACGATCCTGGGCGGCGACGCGGACGACCAACTTGTCGGCGGGTCTGGCGATGATCGCCTGTTCGGCATGATGGGCCACGATCTTCTGGCAGGCGGCATCGGCGCGGATGTGGCCCACGGGGGGGCTGGCGACGACCGGCTGAACGGCGGATCGGGGGACGATGCGCTGCACGGCGGGCTGGGCAACGACGTGCTGGTCGGCGACGCGGGGGCCGACACGCTGATGGGCGGGTCGGGCGACGACTGGCTGACGGGGTTTGCTGCGGATCTGTCCGGTGCGGGCGACTCCGGAGAACTGGATTTCCTGAATGGCGGTCCGGGGGCCGACACCCTTGTCGGTGACGCGGGCGATGTCCTGACCCTTGGGGCCGGGGCGGATACGGCGGTTCTGGCAGCCGGGACCGAGGAGGGGGCGGACGCAGCCTCGATCCTCGATTTCCTGACCGGGGAGGATCAACTGGTTCTTCTGTACCCCGATGGCGCGGACGGAAATCACGAGATCGACATCGTGCGGGACCAGACCGGCACCCGCGTGACGATGGATGGCACCGTGGTCGCCCTACTGCCAGCGGGGACGGAGATCGGGCTGGACGACATCGCTCTCTTGCCGGAAAGCGCGGCGGGCCCGTACCTGTATCCGCCAACATGACGTCTTTGGCGGGCTATGCGTGCACGGCGCATTAACAAGAATCAGCTTTATTTTCTGCACGGCATGACATATGTGGCCCAGGTTGCCGTCGGAAATCCCGGCGGCTGACGTTTTTCGGACCTTGCTGGACGACATCCCGGCTTGTGCCCGCCACCCTTTGAATAGGAGAGACCGATGTCGATCACTGTTGAAGAAAAACAGCGCCTGATGAAGGAATACGCAACCAAAGAAGGCGACACCGGATCGCCCGAAGTTCAGGTTGCCATCCTGTCCTCGCGTATCGCCACGCTGACCGAGCACTTCAAAGAGCACAAGAAAGACAACCACGGTCGCCGTGGTCTGCTCAAGATGGTTGCTCAGCGTCGTAAGCTGCTGGACTACCTGAAGGCAAAAGAAGAAGCGCGCTACACCGACCTGATCAAGCGTCTGGGCCTGCGCCGCTAAGGCTATCCCTGGGCTTCGGCCCTCGGCACATTGCGAAACGCCCGCGTCGGAAGACGCGGGCGTTTTCTTTTTGGCGATCGGTCAGGCCACGACACGCAGGGTCGGACGACCGCCGACTGCCTGATGATCCGCACCGACCCCATGCCGCGCTGCGAAGGCCAATGCGGCGCGGATCATCCTGGGATCGCGCCGCCCATGTGTCGCGCTCTCCAACGCGACACGCGCCTGGTCCGTCCGGTCGCGGCGGGTGTAGTGCAACACCATCAGCAACATCGCCTCGTCCACCGTCAGAATGTGCCGTTGCATGATGTCGAGCGGGTCGTGCACCTTGAACCCGTCCGGTCGGCAGGCCGCAGCCGCGCGCAGATATTCCGCCAACCCATGCGCCATAGCGAGGCCGACGGTCGCGCCCCATTTCTCGGACGCCGTTGCATATGCAAGGTGCCAGGCGTGCGTTTCGGGCCGGGCCAGCGCGATCAGGAAATGCCGCAGGATCGGCAGAAGATCCCGTTCGGTCTTGTCCAGCGGCAGGTCCGTCAGGGCAATGCCATGCGGGGCGTTCGACATGTCGCTCATGCGCGGGTCCTTTCTGCTGTCGGGCGATAGTCATCCAGCCGAACCGCGTCGTCGTCGGTCAGGGTCGCCATGGTTCGCGGGTCGGGGCGGGGTACCGCCGCCTTGGCCGGGAATCGCAGGTCGGCTTCGATTGCCTGACGCAATTTCGGGTTCAGGCCGCAGCCAAAGCGCTGCGCGAAGGCGTCGGTTGCCAGCAGATTTGTCAGTGTCTTGTCCATGCCAGTGCTTCCGTATTGTGCCGCGAGGGCGGTAGGGCTGCCTGGCGATGACCGATAGGCCTGACTTGGCATCGCTTATCTGACAAAATTAATCAGGAATTGCAAGTGGCGATGTTCCAGCGCCCGAACGACGCCTGCAAAACGGCCGTTCGGTTCAGCGATAGCTCAGAAGGTCCGACACCGTGACGAACCGATAGCCCCGCGCAGAAAGGTCGTCGATGATCACGGGAAGGGCCGCGCGGCTGTTGGCATTGCCGCGAAACATCAGGTGGAGCATCACGATATCGCCCGGCCCGGCTTGGGCCAGAACCCGTCGGGCGATATCTTCTGCCGTCTGGTCAGGCTGGAATGTCTCGGCCGCCACCGACCACATCACGGTCAGACGGTCCTCTCGCGCGAGGTGCAGGGGAAGAGAGAAAAGCTTGCGCCCATAGGGCGGCCGGAAGTGAAGAGGGCCTTCATATCCGACGTCGCGCAGGATGGCGTCCGTCGGTTCCAGTTCCTTACGTACGGCGGAGGGAGAGACAAGCATCATCCGACGGTGCGACCAGGTGTGATTGCCGACCTCATGGCCCGCCGCGATAATCGCGCGCATGGCGTCGGGATGCCTTTCAACCGCGATGCCATTGACGAAGAAGGTCGCGATTACGCCTCTGTCGGCGAGGATTTTCAGGACTTCCGGCGTCGCTTCATCCGTGGGTCCGTCGTCGAAAGTCAGGGCAATCACCTTGTCTTCGGTGTGCACCTTGGCGATGATTTTGCCGAACAGTTGATACCGATTGGCGTCGCTGAAGCGTTCAACGCCCCAGGCGAGGGCGACGAGGATCAGCAGGGTAAGGCCGAGGCGGATGCTAATGCGTTTCATGTATTGCCGACCCTGACGACTTTGGTTCGACGGATCGATACCAGTCCGCAACCTTTCGCGAAACCTGCGGCCGGGAGAAACCAATGCTTTCCACGTTGGCTGATTTCCTGTATGGCCCCCGCATCTGAGACGTGACGCTCCGGCCCCCGGCGTCGTGCAAAGGATAGGGGGCGGCGGCAATGGGGCCGCCATGACACCGGGAGACCCGCAGGGGCGGGAGTGCTCCCTACAGGATAGACATATGTTCAATGTGACTAAGAAGACGATGGAGTGGGGCGATGAAACGCTCACTCTGGAAACGGGCAAGGTTGCCCGTCAGGCGGATGGCACCGTGATCGCGACGCTGGGTGAGACCAGCGTGATGGCGAACGTGACCTTCGCCAAGGAACCGAAGCCGGGCCAGGACTTCTTCCCGCTGACGGTTCACTACCAGGAGAAATACTATGCCGCCGGTAAGGTTCCGGGCGGCTTCTTCAAACGCGAGGCGCGTCCGACCGAGAAGGAAACGCTGACCGCGCGCCTGATCGACCGTCCGATCCGCCCGCTTTTCGTGCCGGGCTTCAAGAACGAAGTTCTGGTGATGTGCACCGTTCTGTCGCACGACCTGGTCAACGATCCGGACGTCGTGGCGATGATCGCGGCATCTGCTGCGCTGACCATTTCCGGCGCGCCGTTCATGGGCCCGATCGCCGGTGCCCGCGTCGGTTTCGTCGATGGCGAGTATGTGCTGAACCCCTCTGTCGACGACATGCAGGGCCTGCGCAACAACCCCGAGCAGCGTCTCGACCTGGTTGTGGCCGGCACCAAGGACGCCGTCATGATGGTGGAATCGGAAGCTTACGAGCTGACCGAGGAAGAAATGCTGGGCGCGGTGACCTTCGCGCACGAGCAGATCCAGCCGGTGATTGACCTGATCATCTCGCTGGCCGAAGACGCCGCGAAAGAGCCGTTCGACTTCACTCCCCCGGATTACTCGGCGCTGTATGACGTCGTGAAAGCCGCAGGTGAAGACCAGATGAAGGCCGCCTACGCCATCACCGACAAGCAGGAGCGCGTTGCCGCTGTTGCCGCCGCCAAGGACGCCATCAAGGCGGGCCTGACGGAAGAACAGCTGGAGGATGCGAACCTCGGTTCCGCGCTGAAAAAGCTGGAATCGTCCGTCCTGCGCGGCTCTGTCGTGAAGGAAGGCAAGCGGATCGACGGTCGGGCGCTGGACACTGTCCGCCAGATCGAGGTCGAAACCGGCCTGCTGCCGCGGACCCATGGTTCCGCGCTCTTCACCCGTGGTGAGACGCAGGGTCTGGTCGTGACCACGCTTGGCACCGGCGATGACGAACAGTTCATCGACGCGCTGCACGGCAACTTCAAATCGAACTTCATGCTGCACTACAACTTCCCGCCGTATTCGGTTGGCGAAGTGGGCCGCGTTGGTTCCCCGGGTCGTCGTGAAATCGGTCACGGCAAACTGGCATGGCGCGCCCTTCAGGCCGTTCTGCCCGCCTCGACCGACTTCCCCTACACGATCCGCATCGTGTCCGAGATCACTGAATCCAACGGCTCGTCCTCGATGGCGTCCGTCTGTGGTGGGTCGCTGTCCATGATGGACGCGGGCGTTCCGCTGAAGGCCGCTGTGGCCGGTGTGGCCATGGGTCTGGTGCTGGAAGACGACGGCTCCTACGCGATCCTGACCGACATCCTGGGTGACGAAGACCACCTGGGCGACATGGACTTCAAGGTGGCCGGGACCGAAGAGGGGATCACCTCGCTTCAGATGGACATCAAGGTCGCAGGCATCACGCCCGAGATCATGCAGAAAGCCCTCGCCCAGGCGAAAGCGGGCCGTCTGCACATCCTTGGCGAGATGAACAAGGCGCAGGCCGGCACCGGCGAATTCTCGGTCCACGCACCGCGGATCGAGACGATGCAGATCCCGACCGACAAGATCCGTGAAGTGATCGGGTCCGGCGGCAAGGTCATCCGCGAAATCGTGGAAGTCTCGGGCGCCAAGGTCGACATCAACGACGAAGGCATCATCAAGATCGCTAGCCCGAACGGTGACGCCATCCAGAAGGCCTATGACATGATCCATTCGATCGTGGCAGAGCCGGAAGAAGGCCAGGTCTACAAGGGCAAGGTCGTGAAGATTGTCGATTTCGGCGCCTTCGTGAACTTCTTCGGCAAGCGTGACGGCCTGGTGCACGTGTCCCAGATCGAGAACCGCCGCCTGAACCATCCGTCGGATGTGCTGAAGGAAGGCCAGGACGTCTACGTGAAGCTTCTGGGCTTTGACGATCGCGGCAAGGTGCGCCTGGCCATGAAGATGGTCGACCAGGAGACCGGCGAAGAGATCGCCAAGGACAAGGCCGACGCAGAGGAGTGATCCTTTCGTCAGGTTGAATTTGGGACGCCCCGGGGGAGACCTCGGGGCGTTTCGCGTTTCGCGGGCGGCTTGCCCTTTGGGGGCGGTCCTGCAATATCGCGGCATGATCCGCAGCTACATCATTCACATGGACAGCAGCACGGCCCGGCGCGGGCTGGTCGACGGGCTGATGGCGCGCCTGCCGGGGGCCGAGGTTCTGCCGGCCGTCGATGGCCGGGTGATGGACGATGCGTCGCGCACGGCGATCACGGCGATGACGCCGCATGATCCGGCCTATCCCTTCCCGCTCAAACCGGGCGAAATCGGCTGTTTCCTGTCGCACCGCAAGGCCTGGGCGGCGATCGTGGCGTCGGGCGACGCGGCGGGCCTGATCGTCGAGGATGACATCGCGCCGACCGACGGCTTCGATGCGGCGCTGGCGCTGGCGCTGGATCACATCGCGCCGAACCGGTTGATCCGCTTCCCCCTGCGCGACAAGGAAGAGGTGGCCGAGGTCGTCGCGACGGCAGACGGGGTCCGGCTTTTCCGGCCACGCGTCATCGGCCTGACCACGGGCATGCAGATCGTCGGGCGCGAGGCGGCGGCGCGTCTGCTTGACCTGACGGACACGCTGGACCGGCCCGTCGACACCTTCCTTCAGATGCGCTGGCTGCACGGGGTCGAGGTGGTCAGCCTGACGCCTGCGCCGGTGCGCAGCGCGGTGGCGGAAACGGGCGGCAGCACGATACAAAGCCACACTTCGGCCTGGGCCGAGATCAGCCGCGGCTGGCGCCGGATGCGCTATCGGTCACGGGTGGCGCGGCTTTCAGGGGACAAGACATGATCTACACGCGGTTTCACGGGCGTACCGGCAACCAGATGTTCCAATACGCCGCCGCGCGGGCCCTGGCGCTTGAGCTGTGCACGCGGGTGGTGCTGGACGACCGGCTGGCCATCGCGCGGGGTGAACGGTCGATCACCCGGATCTGGGATCTGCCACGCACGCAGGCACCGATGCCGCCGTCCAAGCATGACCGCAAGCTGGCCCATTACCAGTGGCGCTACCTGGGGCGGTCGCCGAAATACGTGCGGGAGAAGGGGCTTGGTTTCGATCCGGCGTTCTTTTCCCTGCCCGACGACAGCTACCTTCATGGCTACTGGCAATCCGAGAAATACTTCGGTCGTCACGCCGACCAGATCCGCGCCGATTTCGCGCTGCCCGCGCCGACCGGCCGGAATGCCGAGCTGGCCGAGGAAATTGCGGCAGCGCCGTCGGTGTCGCTGCATGTGCGCCGGGGCGACTACGTTGCGCTGGCGGCGCATGGGGTCTGCGATCAGGCCTATTACGACGCGGCGCTGGCGCAACTGCTGCCCAGGCTGGATGCCGAACCGGTGATCTTCGTTTTCTCGGATGAACCCGACTGGGCGCGCCATCACCTGACCCTGCCCGGGCGGCGGGTGGTGATCGACCACAACGGCGAGGATGCGGATTACGAGGACATGCGGCTGATGTCGCTGTGTGACCACAACATCATCGCCAATTCGTCCTTCTCGTGGTGGGGGGCCTGGCTGAACACCAACCCGGACAAGATCGTCGTGGGTCCGAAGGACTGGTTCGCCAACCCCAAGCTGACGAACCCCGATATCCTGCCCGATGGCTGGCTGAGGGCCTAGCGCCCCCGGTAGCGGAAGACGCCGGTTGCGCGGGCGGCGACATTGCCCAGTTCATCGCGGATCTCGGCTTCGGCAAAGTATGTCTTGCGACCGCCGCCGGTCTTGCGTCCCTCGGCGATGATCGTCTTGCCCTTCAGGGGGCCGACGTAGTTCACGTTGAGGTTCAGTGTCATGGCCAGCTGCCGGTCCTCGGGATCGCCGGTGAAACAGCCCGCGTAGCCCATGACGGTGTCGGCCATCAGCGCGTGCACCCCGCCATGCGGGATGCCGTAACGGTTCATCAGGAAATCTTCCATCGGCAGGTCGAACCGCGCGTGGTCGGGGCCCCAGTCGGTCAGGAAGAAGCCGATGCGCTTCTGGAAAGGGTAGGGGTCTTCGACCAGCAGGGGGTCCAGGGGGATGTCGTTCATGTTCAGTATTCAGACCGTCTTGGCTGCGTTGAGGCCCGCTTCGGCAAAGCGGGGGACAGCGGCGCCCATCTGTTTCGCCCGTTCCGGGTTCGAGGCATTGCCGTCCAGCGCGCGTTTGTACACGCCCTGAATGATGCCTGCCATGCGGAAGAAACAGAAGGCCAGGTAGAAGCCAAAGCGGTCGATGCCGGGGATTCCGGCGCGACGGCAGTAGCTTTCGAGGAAATCTTCATCGGTCATCAGGCCCTCGGCCCGGCGGTCGACACCGGCAAGACCGCGGCTGTTGGCATCGGCCGGCATCATCCACTGCATGATGACCGCTGCCACGTCGGCGTAGGGGTGGCCGGTGGTCGACAGTTCCCAGTCCAGCACGGCGGCAACGCGCGGCTGATCCTTGTCGAACAGCATGTTGTCGATGCGGTAATCGCCGTGTGCCAACGTCCGCAGACCGTCGTCGGCGGGGATGTTGTTGTTCAGCCAGTCGATCAGCGCATCCATGTCGGGGATCGTTTCTGTCTCGGACGCGCGGTACTGCTTGGTCCAGCGGCCGATCTGGCGTTCATAGTAGTTGCCCGTGGGGCCGTAGTCGCTCAGCCCCGTAGCCTCCAGATCGACGGCGTGGATCGCGGCCAGAACGCGCGACATCTCGTCATGGATGGCATAGCGGTCATCCCGCGCCAGTTCCGGCAGGGACGGCAGGTTGAAGTGGCGGCCCTTCACCTCGTCCATGACGTAGAACATCGATCCGATGACGTCGTCGTCTTCGCACAGCACATGCACCTTGGTCACCGGCACCTGCGTGTTGTAAAGCGCCTTCTGCACGCGGAATTCGCGGTCGACGGCGTGAGCCGATTTGAGAAGGACCCCCGGCGGCTTGCGACGCAGGACATAGTTGTGTTTCGGCGTGATCAGCCGGAAGGTCGGGTTGGATTGCCCGACATTGAACTTCTCGGCCTCGAGCGGGCCTTCGAAGCCCGGCAGGTTTGAGGTCAGCCATTTCTCAACGGCGGCGACGTCCAGTTTCGTGGGGTCCTGTTTGGTCATCGTTACCCTCCCTCAAGCGTAAGTCAGAAGGCGGTCCGCATTGGCCGCCGTGATATGTGGGGTTTCGTTGAACCCGTGAAAGTACTTCGCGCGCGGCGTCCAGACGAAGCGCGTGATTGCGGTGTTCTTCATCTGCAGCTGCATCTTGGTCTGGTGGAGGCCGGGGGTTTCCAGCAGCGCCGACACCGCCTGACCGATCGCCCCGCCCGAGGAGACGGCAAAGACCGTCTCGACCCCGTCGCGCATCAGCGCGGTGCAGGCCTGATCGACGCGGGTGGTGAACTGGGCCCATGTCTCCGGCGGGTTCGGGATCTCGTCCCGCTGCCATTCGGCGACGGTGGTGCGCAGGGTGCGGAAGTGGCTTTTGTGGTCGGTCATCATGCCGTCCGGTTCACCACCAGCCGCGTATTTGGCCTTCAGCAGTGCACCGAAATCAAACTCGTCCAGCCCGGGGTGCTCTTCGGGTGTGCTGTCGACGCCAAGCCCCTTCAGGATGCCCGCCAGCGTTTCCTTCTGACGTCGCAGGGTGCCGTGGGCGGTCAGGTCGGGGGTGATCCCTTCCTGCCGGAACCAGTGGCCAAGCGCTTCGGCCTGTTCGTGCCCGATCGGGGACAGCACGTCATAGTCGTCGGCCCCGAAAGAGGCCTGACCGTGGCGGATAAGGTAGAGCGTGGGCATTAGTGTGTTGCGTCTTCCATGCGCCTATCCCGGCCGGGTGCCGGGACTGCGTTATGTCTGGGGGGACGGCCCCGGAGCGGGTCCGGGGCCGTCCCTATGGTTCAGAGAACTTCGAACAGGCCTGCCGCGCCCATGCCGCCGCCGACACACATGGTGCAGACGACGTACTTGGCGCCACGACGCTTGCCTTCGATCAGTGCGTGGCCAACCATCCGCGCGCCCGACATGCCATAGGGGTGCCCGATGGAAATCGCGCCGCCGTTCACGTTCAGCAGTTCGTCCGGGATGCCGAGGACGCGCTGCGACTGCAGGACCTGGCTCGCGAAGGCTTCGTTAAGTTCCCACAGGCCGATGTCGTCCATCTTGAGCCCATGCGCTTCCAGCAGCTTCGGCACCGCGTAGATCGGGCCGATGCCCATCTCTTCCGGGCCGAGGCCGGCGGCCATCACGCCGACATAGCGGCCAAGCGGCTGCAGGCCGCGCTGTTCGGCCACCTTGGCTTCCATGATGACCGAGGCGGACGCGCCGTCGGACAGCTGCGATGCGTTGCCGGCGGTGATGTACTTGCCTTCGGCGATCTGCTGGCCGTCCTTGAAGACCGGAGCGAGGCTTTGCAGGTTTTCCAGCGTGGTGGACGGGCGGTTGCCTTCGTCCTTCTCAAGCGTGACTTCCTTGAACGAGACTTCCTTGGTCTCCTTGTCCATCACGCCCATGGTCGAGGTCAGCGGCACGATTTCGTCGTCGAACTTGCCGGCCTGCTGGGCTGCGGCGGTGCGCTGCTGCGATTTCAGGGCGTATTCGTCCTGGTCTTCGCGGCTGACGTTGTAACGCTCGGCCACGATTTCCGCCGTTTCCAGCATGGACATGTAGAGTTCGGGCTTGTGTTCGTTGATCCAGGGATCACGGGCACGGTCGGCGCGCATGTTCTGGTTCTGGACCAGCGAGATGGATTCCACGCCGCCGCCGATGCAGATGTCCATGCCGTCGTGGATGACCTGCTTGGCGGCCGTGGCGATGGCCATCATGCCCGAGGCACACTGGCGATCCAGCGACATGCCGGCGATGCTGACGGGCAGGCCCGCGCGGATCACGGCCTGACGGCCGATGTTGCCGCCGGTCGATCCCTGCTGAAGCGCCGCACCGACGATGCAATCGCTGATCTCGGAGCCGTCGAGGCCCGCGCGATCCACGGCGTGCTTCACGGCGTGGCCGATCAGTTCCTGTGCCTGGGTGTTGTTGAACGCACCGCGAAAGGCCTTGCCGATCGGGGTCCGTGCGGTCGAGACGATGACTGCGTCACGCATTTGGGTTTCCTCCCTGAGAATTACGATTTGGGCAGCTCGATGCCGCGCTTTTCGGCGGCCATCGAGGCATATTTGCGGGTCTGGGCAAAGGCGCCCGGCATGATCTGCTGATTGTCCTCGGCACGGATGTCGTCCATCCGGGCGGCGATGGCATCGGGGTTCAGCTCGTCATCGCCAAAGGCCACGCCTTCGGTTTCATAAATGCGGCATTCGGCAAAGCAGCCGCCGCCTGCGCCCATGATCATCCGGTTCGGCGCGTCCTCGGCCACCAGCGTCAGCATGCCCGGGGTGATGGTTTCCGGCTTGAGCAGATCAAGCACCTGTTCCGGCAGCAGGCCTTCGGTCATCCGGGTGGCGGCCGTGGGCGCCAGGATGTTGGCTTTGATGTTGTACTTCTGCCCTTCCTGGACCAGCACGTTCATCAGGCCGACCATGGCGGCCTTGGCAGCGCCATAGTTCGACTGGCCGAAGTTGCCGTAAAGACCCGAGGCCGAGGTGGTGTAGACGATGCGGCCATATTCGTTTTCGCGGAAGTGATCCCACAGCGCCTTGGTCGGCACGACAGACCCCATCAGGTGCACGTCGACAACCTTGGCAAAGTCATCAAGCTCCATCTTGGCGAAGGTCTTGTCGCGCAGGATGCCCGCGTTGCAGACAAGAATGTCGACCTTGCCCCATTTGGCGATGGCCTGATCGACCATGTCCTTGACCTGCGCCGCGTCCGTGACGTTTGCGCCGTGGGCCATGGCTTCGCCGCCCATGGCCTCGATCTCCTTCACGACCGCATCGGCCTGCGCGGTGGACGATCCGGTGCCGTCGGTGGCGACGCCCAGATCGTTGACCACGACCTTTGCGCCCAGTTTCGCCAGGCCAAGCGCATGGGACCGGCCCAGACCGACGCCTGCGCCGGTGACGATGGCCACGCGGCCGTCAAAACGAATGCTCATTATTTCTCTCCGAAGTATCTGCGGCCCAGCCATTCGGCCACGAGCGCGGGTTTGTCCTTGCCGTCGATTTCGACCGTGACGGTGGTGGTGGTCTGCACCTCGCCCGGGCGGATCTCTTCGAACTTGTCCAGCACGAAGCGGCCGCGGATTTTGGACCCGACCGGCACCGGCGACACGAAGCGCACCTTGTTCATGCCGTAGTTCACGCCCATGGTGACGCCTTCGATCGACGGCATCTGGTAGACCATGGCCGACAGCATCGACAGCGTCAGGAAGCCATGGGCGATGGTTGTGCCAAAGGGGGTCTTGGCGGCGGCCTCGGGATCGACGTGGATGAACTGCCAGTCCTCGGTGCAGTCGGCGAACTGGTCGATCCGGGCCTGCGTGATCTCGAACCAGTCGGAGACGCCGATCTCCTGGCCGACCATGGCCTCGAATTCCTCTCGGGTGATGGTTTTGCTCATCTCAATCCTCTGATGCTGTAGCTGACTTGGCGGCGACGGCGGCATTGAGCCCGCCTGCCACCGGAATGGTGTGACCCGACACATAGGCGCCGGCGCGGGAACACAGGTACAGGACCACCCCCGCGATATCCTCGGGCGTGCCGACACGACCCAGGGGGATGTTCTGGCCGGCCTTGTCGCGCTGTTCCTCGGTGCCGATGGCAAAGGCCATCATCTTCGAGACGAAAGGCCCGGGCGCGATCGCGTTGACGGTGATGTGTTGCGGCGCCAGTTCCGACGACAGCAGCGTCGTCATGTGGTGCACCGCGCCTTTCGACACGCCGTATGAATAAGCCGTGCCGCCGCGCGGCTGGATCCCGACAATCGATCCGGTGTTGACCACGCGCGCCGGATCCTCGGCGGTGCCCGCGCGGCGCAGCAGCGGCAGCAGTTTCTGGGTCAGGTAGAACATGCCCGTGACATTCACGTCCATGACGCGGGACCAGGCGTCATAGGGAAACTCCTCGATCGAGGGGGCGCCCCAGGTCTTGCCCGCGTTGTTCAGAAGGATCGGCAGGGCATCGGTGCGGGCTTCGACCTCGCGCACCAGGTCCAGGACGCCCTGTTCGGTGCCGACGTCACCCGCAAAGCCCACGGCCTGTCCGGCCAACCCCATGGCGTTCAGCTGATCCGCCGCGCCTTCGCAGGCATGCGCCTTGCGCGAGGCGATCATCACGTCGCAGCCCGCCCCCATCAACGCCTCGGCGGCCATCAGGCCGATGCCCGATGCGCCGCCGGTGACAAGGGCGGTCTTGCCGGTCAGATCGAACAGCCGTGACGCCAGCAGGTCCGACATCAGAAGCCCCGGGCCTTCGCGACCCGTGCGGCGTGATAGCCATAGTCGCCCAGCCATTCGGCCCCGACGCGCGCACGCTTCATGAAGAAGCCCATGTCAAATTCGTCGGTCATGCCGATGCCACCATGCATCTGGACGCCTTCGCTGACCGCCAGTTTGGCGGTCCGGGTGGCGCGGGCCTTGGCGATCGACACCGCGATCTCGGCGTCCTCGGGGCTTTCGTCCAGCATCCGGCCGGCGTTGGCGATGGCCGAGGCCGTGATCTCGATTTCCGCGAACAGGTGCGCGGCGCGGTGTTGCAGAGCCTGGAACGACCCGATGGTGCGGCCGAACTGCTTGCGTTCCTTCAGGTAGCCGGTGGTCATGCCGAAGGCGCCGGCCGATACGCCCAGAAGCTCGGCCGACAGGGCGGCCTGACCTGCGTTCAGCGCGGTCGCGATGGCGGCCATGCCACCGTCGACCTCGCCCACCACGTCGTCGCCGGTCGCCTCGACCGCGTCGAAATCCAGCTGGGCGTGGTCGCGTTCGTCCACCGTGCGCTTGGCCGTGCGCGACAGGCCCGCACGGTCGGCGTCGATGTCAAAAAGGGTCAGGCCATCGGCCTCGCCCTCGGCGCCGGCGGTCCGGGCCAGGACCAGCACGCGGGTCGCCGCGCCGCCGTCCGCGACAAAGACCTTGCGCCCAGACAGCCGGAAGGCATTGCCGGATTTCTCGGCCTTCAGCGCGGTGCGCAGGGGCGCGTGCTTCGCGCCTTCGTCCACGGCCAGCGCATAGATCGACGATCCGTCGGCGATGCCCGCCAGCCGGTCGTTGGCGGCACCTTTGAGCGCGGTGGCCGTCATCACGGCGGTCGAGATGAACGGAGAGCTGGCCAGCACCTCGCCCATCTCCTCGCTCAGGATACCCGCTGCGCGGTGACCCATGTCGGACCCGCCGGCCTCTTCGGATAGCAGCACGCCGGTCCAGCCCATCTGGGCCATTTCCTTCCAGAGGCCCGGGTCATAGGTCCGGCCAGCATCGCGGTTGGCGCGAAAGGCGGTGATGGGGGAGGATTCCGAAAGGAACCCGCGCGCGGCATCGCGCAGCATGACTTCATCCTCGGTCGGGACAAGCGAAGCAACCATGGTGTTATTCCTTTACGAAGACGGCAGTTCGAGAACACGCTTGGACAGGATGTCGAGCATCACTTCGCTCGTCCCGCCCTCGATCGAGTTCGCCTTGGTGCGCAGCCATTCCGGCGCCAGCGTGCCGTGATCGCCGTCCCATTCGACCCCTTCGGAGCCGGTGATGGACATCAGGATTTCGTACCGGCGCTTGTTCAGCTCGGTCCCCGAATACTTCAGCATGGCCGAGGCATGGCCGACGCCGCCCTGTTTGGCCATGTCCTTGTAGCGTTCCATCGTCATGCCCATGGCGAGCGTGTCGATCTCAAGCTCCATGGTTTCGGCGCGGATGATCGGATCTTCCATGAGGTGGTCGTCCAGCGTGTCGATGAAGGCGCCCAGGGACCGTCCGCCCAGGATGCCACCCGCCGCGCCAGAACCGCCGCCGCCGATCATTTCACGTTCGTGTGTCAGCAGGTGCTTGGCCACGTCCCAGCCGCGGTTCAGCTCTCCGACGATGCGGGATGTGCCGTCGTCCTGCTTGGGCACGGTGACGTCGTCAAAGAAGGTCTCGCAGAAAGGGGAAGAGCCCGAGATCAGCTTGATCGGCTTGGTCGAAACGCCGGTTTCGGACATGTCGATCAGCATGAAGGAAATGCCCTTGTGCTTGGGCGCGTCCTTGTCGGTGCGCACCAGAGCAAAGATCCAGTCGGCGTGGTTGGCGTAGGAGGTCCAGATCTTCTGGCCGTTCACCACCCAGTGGTCGCCCTTGTCCTCGGCGCGGGTCTGGACGTTGGCCAGATCCGATCCGGCGCCGGGTTCGGAATAGCCCTGGCACCAGCGGATGCGGCCGTTGGTGATGTCGGGCAGGTATTTCAGCTTCTGTTCATGGGTGCCGAAGGCCAGCAGCGCCGGGCCAAGCATCCAGAGGCCGAAACTTTCCAGCGGAGAGGGTGCCTTGGCCTTTTCCATCTCTTCGCGGAAGACCTTTTCCTGCGCCCGCGACAGGCCCGCGCCGCCGTATTCGACAGGCCAGCGGGGGGCGGTCAGGCCGACCGAAGCCGCGTTTTCCATCCAGATTCGCTGCTCGTCCGACGCAAATTCAAAGCGCTTGCCGCCCCAGCAGATCGTCCGCGCGGATGCGGGCATATCCTTCAGTTTTTGCGGGCATTTTTCGGCGATAAAGGCCGCGACCTCGGACCGAAAAAGGTCCAGGTCGTCCGAAAATGACGACATGCGCTCTCCTCCCAGACGCGTGATGTTTTGCAGTGCAGAATAGAATTTCACAGATTGCTTGACAAGGCGGGTCGGAAACCTTTTGATCGACCCAGAAACGTTCGGGAACAGAATCCGGACTTTCGTAACGGGAGGAAATCTATGTCCATCAAAACTGCCGCTCTCGCGGCTGCTGTCTCTGTTGTTGCTGTTTCTTCTGCAATGGCTGACGTCAAATTCGCATTCATCGACCCGCTGTCGGGCCCCATGGGTCCGTCCGGTGAGGCCGGCTACACCAGCTTCCTGCTTGCAGCCGAACATATCAATGCAAATGGTGGCGTGAACGGCGAACAAATCGAAGTCAAAGGCTACGACAACAAGGTCAACCCGAAGGAATCCCTGGTTCAGCTGCAGAAAGCCATCGACGATGGCGTGCGCTACATCTTCCAGGGCAACGGGTCGTCCGTGGCTGCCGCGATCATCGACGCGGTCAACAAGCATAACCAGCGGAACCCCGGTGACGAGGTCCTGTTCTTCAACTACGCCGCCGTGACGCCGGACTTCACCAACGACGGTTGCTCGTTCTGGCACTTCCGCTTCGACGCGCATGCCGACATGAAGATGGCCGCAATCACCGACTACATTCAGGGCCAGGACGACATCAAGAAGGTCTACCTGATCGGTCAGGACTACATCTTCGGTCAGGCCGTCGCGGCCGCGGCGGAAAGCCAGCTGAAGGAAAAGCGGCCCGACATCGAAATCGTCGGCAACGAACTGCACCCGCTGGCAAAGGTGAAGGACTTCACCCCCTACATCCAGAAGATCATTTCTTCCGGTGCGGATGCCGTGATCACCGGCAACTGGGGCGCCGACATGCAGCTGCTGATGAAAGCCGCTGCGGAATCCGGCTCTGAAATCCCCTACTTCACCTTCTACGGCGGTTCGCTTGGTGCGGTGTCGGCCCTGGGTGAAGGCGCGATCGACCGCCTGTACCAGGTGACCGAAGCGATCACCAACCTGGATGCGTCGGACGAGCAGTACGCTCTGATCGAGGAATACAAGCAGCGTTTCCCCGAGTATGACTACTACTACCACCGTGCGTTCAACGCTCTGAACATGTTCAAGCAGGCGGCGGAAACTGCCGGATCCAACGATCCGATCCCGGTGGCCTTCGCGCTGGAAGGCATGACCTACGAAGAGCCCTATGGCACCGCGACCATGCGCGCCGACGATCACCAGCTGCAGCAGAACCTGTACATCTCGACCGTCTCGAAGGACGTGAAGTACGGCGTGGACAACATCGACCTCGGCTGGAAGCTGCTGGACGGCGGCAAAATCGACGCAGCCGCGGCCGAACAGCCGACGACCTGCCAGATGGAGCGCCCGGAGAAGCCGTAATCCACGGGTTCTTCACTGCTGACTGATCAGGGCGCCGTGCAGGTCTGCGCGGCGCCCTTCCTACACTCAACGAGGTCATCATGGAAACGATCGTATTCGCGCTGCTGAACGGCGTGATCTACGGGCTTTTGCTGTTCATGCTGTCGTCCGGCCTGACCCTCATCTTCTCGATGATGGGCGTGCTGAACTTCGCACATGCGAGCTTTTACATGCTGGGCGCCTACTTCGCCTTCACCATCATGGGCGCGACCAGCTTCTGGATCGCCCTGTTCCTTGCCCCCGTTCTTGTCGGACTGGTCGGGGCCGTCGTCGAAAGATACGGTCTGCGGCGGGTTCACGCGAACGGCCACGTGGCGGAACTTCTGTTCACCTTCGGCCTCGCCTACCTGATCGAGGAGATCGTCAAGATTTTCTACGGCAAGACCGCCGTGGATTATAAGATCCCCTCGCTTCTCGATTTCCCGGCCTTCACGATCTACGGGGCTTCGTTCCCGGCCTACCGGATGTTCATGCTTGTCATCGCCATCGGGATGCTGATCGGCCTGTGGTTCCTTCTCAAGAAGACCCGCGCCGGTCTGATCATCCAGGCCGCCCTGACGCATCCGCACATGGTGGGCCACCTGGGCCACAACGTGCCGCTGATCTTCATGACCGTCTTCGGCATCGGCTGTGCGCTGGCCGGTCTGGCGGGCGTGATCGCGGGCAACATCTTCGTGACCGACCCGGCCATGGCGGTGCAGATGGGCCCGATCGTCTTCGTGGTGGTTGTCGTCGGCGGGATCGGATCGCTGGAAGGGGCCTTCCTGGCTTCGATCCTGATCGGCCTGCTGCAGAACTTCGCCGTGGGGATCAGTGCGTCCTTCGCGGATATCTTCTGGTTTACCGGCCTCAGCCCGACCTCGGAAATCGGTGACATCACCGTGTCGTCGCTGGCCCCGGTCCTGCCGTTCCTGCTGCTGGTCCTGATGCTGATCTTCCGCCCGCGCGGCCTGATGGGAGAGCAAGAGCTATGAGCGACACAACCCAAAGCTATCAGAACATCGCGCCCTCGGGCGCGGCCAAGTTCCGCCAGCGGATCCTGCCGTTTGCCGTGTTCATCGCGATCATCCTGCTGATCCCGCTGACCGATCCGTCGCGGACCATGTATGCGCTGATGCACCAGATGGCGATCTACATCGTCTTCGCGGTGGCCTACAACATGCTGCTGGGCAAGGGGGGCATGCTGTCCTTCGGCCACGCGGTCTACTTCGGCCTCGGCGGTTATCTGTGCATGCACGCCATGAACTGGATCGCCGACGGGACGGGCATCTGGGGCAGCTTCCCGACGTTCTTCCTGCCGATCATCGGCTTCGTCGGCGGCGGCCTTGCGGCCATCGTGATCGGCTCCTTCTCGACCAAGCGGTCGGGGACGACCTTCGCGATGATCTCTCTCGGTGTGGCCGAGCTGATCTTTGCCGGCGCCTTCATGTTCGACAGCCTCTTCGGCGGCGAACAGGGGATCAACGGTGACCGGATGAACGGCCCCGAGGTCTTCGGCCTGTCGATGGGTCCGCAGTCGGACATCTACTGGTTCATGGCCTTCTGGACGATCCTTGCGGTCATCGCGATGTATGCCTTCACGCGGACGCCGCTTGGCCGTCTGTCCGAGGCAACCCGCGACAACCCGCAGCGGGTCGAGTTCATCGGCTACAACCCGCAGCGCGTGCGCTGGCTGGTCTTCTCGCTCTCGGGCGCCTTCGCGGGCCTGGCGGGCGGCATGTCGGCCGTGAACTACGAGATCTTCACGCCGGAAGCGCTGTCGCTGATCCCGTCGGGTTTCGTCCTGATCATGGCCTACGTGGGGGGCATCACCTACTTCGTCGGTCCGATCATGGGGGCGATCCTGCTGACCTACATGTCGTCGATGATGTCGGACTTCACCGAAGCCTGGCTGCTCTACCTCGGGCTGATGTTCGTCCTGATCGTGATGTACGCGCCGCGTGGCATCGCCGGGATCATCTTCGGCATCTGGGACGGCATCCGTGGTCCCAATGCAGGCGAGATGATGCGCAAGTGGGCGGTTCAGCTGGCGGGTGGTCTCCTGATGCTGATCGGTCTGATCGTCCTGGTCGAGGTCGCCGTGCGCTGGTCCAACGGCTGGGGTGAGGCCTTCGAACCCTTCGGTCTGCACTTCACCCATGGCTCCATCGTGACCTGGATCGTCATCATCGTCCCGCTTGTCGCAGGGGGTTACCTGCTGCGGCTCGCGGGTCGCGAGAAAGAGGAGATGCCGGCATGACCGCACCCGCCCTTTCCCTGAAGAACCTGTGCAAGAGCTTCGGCCCGGCCAAGATCATCAATGACGTGACCCTGGATATCGCCAAGGGGGAACGTCACGCGATCATCGGTCCGAACGGCGCAGGCAAGTCGACACTCTTCAACCTGATCTCGGGGCTCTACACCCCGACATCCGGCACGGTGTCGCTGAACGGCACGCTGATCTCAGGCGTCGCCCCGTTCGAGATCAACCGGATGGGCCTGTCGCGGTCCTTCCAGGTCTCGAACATCTTCGCCAACATGACGGTGCGCGAAAACGTGCGCTGCGGCGTGCTGCATTCGCTTGGCCAGGGCTACGCCTTCTGGAAAAGCGTGACCTCGTCGAAAGAGGTGCAGGAGAAGACCTACGAGGTGCTGGAACATTGTTCGCTTGTCGACAAGGCCAACACCCCGGCAGCGCTTCTGCCCTACGCCGACCAGCGGGCGCTCGAGATCGCGATCACCATCGCGGGCGGTGCCAATGTCATCCTGCTGGATGAACCGACCGCGGGGATGAGCCATTCGGAAACCGACCGCGCGGTGGAACTGATCCGCAAGTCGACCGAGGGCAAGACGCTGGTGATCGTCGAACACGACATGGGCGTGATCTTCGACCTGGCCGACCGCATCTCGGTGCTTGTCTACGGCGAAATCATCGCCTCGGCGCCGCCGTCGGAAATCCGCGGCGATCCGAAGGTCCGCGAAGCCTATCTCGGGGATGAAGCCCTGCCGGAGGAAACCGTATGACCCAGCCAATGCTCGAGGTCAAAGACCTCCACGCCTTCTACGGCAAGTCCCACGTCCTGCGCGGCGTGAACATGGAGATCATGCCGGGCGAGGTGATCGCGCTTCTGGGCCGCAACGGCGTGGGTCGGTCGACCACCGCCAAGGCCATCATGGGCGAGGTCGCGCCGAAAGGGGAGATCCTCTTCAAGGGCGAGCCGATCGCGGGGCTGGAAAGCCACAAGATCAGCCGCATGGGCCTGGGCTACGTGCCGGAATCGCGGGACATCTTCCCGACGATGACGGTGCGCCAGAACCTGATCCTTGGCATCAAGGACATGAAGAACCCCGGCAAGTACACCGTGGACGACATGCTCGACATGTTCCCCAACCTGCGCCGCCGGGCCGACAATGCGGCGGGCGTCCTGTCGGGCGGGGAAAAGCAGATGCTGACCATGTGCCGGACCCTGATGGGCAACCCGGAGCTGATCATCATCGACGAACCGACCGAAGGCCTCGCGCCCAAGATCGTGCAGCAGATCGGCGATACGATCGCGGAAATCGCCAAGACCGGCGTCGCGATCCTGCTGGTCGAACAGAAGCTGTCGATCGCCCTGCGCATCGCCAACCGCGTCTATGTCATGGGACACGGTGAAATCGTCTACGGCGGCACCCCGTCGGATTTCGCCACGCGCGATGATGTCCGCAAGGAATGGCTCGAAGTCTGAGAGCCGCGACACCTCGCGACGACCAAAGGGGCCTTTCGGGGCCCCTTTCTTCATCTTGCCCCAAATACTCCCGCCGGAGGCCTCCGCCCTTACCGCCCGCGCCCGGCCAGTCGCAGGCCCATGAGCCCTGAGGCCAGGATGATCGCGAGGCCCAGGAAGGCCAGCACATCAGGCCAGTCTCCGAAGACGGCAAAGCCCAGCAGCATGGCCCAGAGGATCTGGCTGTAGACCAGGGGTGCTACCACGTTTGCGGGCAGGTTGCGGCTGGCGATCAGCAGCAGGTAATTGCCAAGCGCCGATCCGAAGGCGGACAGCGGGAAGGCCCAGGCGAAGCCGGGGGGCAATGTCTCGGGCCAGGTGTAGACGGCGGCCGGGGTGATCGCCACGGCCCCCATCACCAGTTGCGAGAAGAGCAGGAACCGGGGCCGGAACTCTCCGGCGACCATACGCGTCGCGACCAGGTAGCTGCCATAGAAGGTGCCCGCCAGAAGCGCCATCGCCATGCCGAAGGACATGCCGAAGCCCGGTTTGACCACCAGCAGCACGCCGCCGAACCCGACCAGCAGCAATGTGGCGCGGGTCAGGGTGATGCGTTCCTTCAGCAGCAGGGCCGAGCCGAAGTAGGCGACCACCGGCCCCACGAAGAAGGCGCCGAAGACATTGGCGATCGGTTCGGTCCGCAGGGCCGTCAGGATCGAACTGATCCCGGCCACGATCAGCACCGTGCGCAGCAGCAGGCGGCGGTCGGTAAAGGCGGGCAGATCGGCCCGGGTCAGCCCGACCAGCGGGGCCAGCACGACGGCGGCCAGGGCAAAGCGGCCCCAGGCGGCGAAGTAGGGGCTGATCCCCTGAGAGGTCAGGGTCTTGCCGCCGGTATCGCCCAGCACGATGCAGGCCATGGCCAGGACGACAAGCACGACGTGGGTCAGGGAAATATTCGGCATGACCCTGCTGACCGCATTCTGGGCGACTTGTCAAACCGTATCAAAAGGCCGCCCCGCCAGTGGTTTGGCGGGGCGGCCCCACGCCTCGGGCTCAGGTTGCAGGTAACGGGAGGTCACGCTGCGCCCTGAGTTTGAGGGCGATCAGGATGCCGAGGACCGCGATGGCGATGCCGGCGGTGCTGATGAAGCTTAGCCCGACACCGGCCAGCATCGCGCCGCCGATGACCACGCCCATGCCCTGGCCCAGGTAGACCATCGACCCATTCAGCGCGAAGGCCAGCGTGGCGGCGGGGCCTGCGGCCTCGGCCAGGCGGGACTGGACGATCGGTGCCGTCCCGAACAGCGAGGCAGAGCCGATCATCATTGCGCTGATGGCGGCGATCAGTCCGGGGGTGCCGTGCCAGTCCCCGATCAGGGCCACGGCAAAGATGGTTTGCGACAGGGCGATGGTGGCAAAAAGCCAGACCAGCGGGCTGCGCGCCCCGCGTTCGGTCATCCGCGTGCCGACGACCAGGCCGATGAAGGTGCCGAGGCCCGAGATCATCTGCACCATGCCCACCCCGCGCCCGTCAAAGCCGGTCAGGTCCGACACCACCGGCCGGACAAAGCCGATCACCACGAAGATGGCGCAGAAGGCGAGGCCCGTGACCAGCAGATAGCCGGTGGTCGGCCAGCGCATCACCATGCGGAAGGCGCCCTTGTGCGGAGCCGGGGGCGTGGGGATGCGCGGCACGAAGATCAGGGCCATGACAGCGGCAAAGGCGCTGATGCCCGAGGCCAGCCAGAAGCTGGCGCGCCAGCCATAGACCTCTCCGATCGCCGATCCAAGCGGGATGCCCGACAGGAAGGCCAGAGTGACGCCACCATAGACCGTTGCCAACGCACGGGCGCGTCGTTCCGGCCCCACCAGCGCCACGGCAATGGTCGAGGCGATCGGCAGGGCCAGCGCCCCGAAGGCTCCGGTCAGTGCCCGGGTGACGGCCAGGCCGGTAAAGCCCGGCATCAGGGCCGAGGCGCCATTCATCACCGTCAGGTAGGCCAGGGTCACGACAAGCAGCATCTTGCGGTCGAATCGCGTGGTCAGCATCGCCAGGATCGGGCCGCAGATCGCGCAGGTGATCGAAAAGATCGACTGCAGCTGTCCGGCCGCGCCGACGCTGGTGTTCAGATCCTGTGCCATCGGGGTCAACACCCCGGCAAAGACGAAGACGCCGGTGGTGAAGGCCAGGGGCGCCAGCATGAGGGCGAAGAAGCGCATGATCTCAGCCTTCGATCTTCTGGATGAAACAGGACGTGGTGCCGGTGGCCAGGATACGGCCCTGCTGATCTTCGATCACGCCCTCGGCGGTGGCGATGCGGCGGCCCCGGGTCTGTACCCGACCGATACAGCGGACCTGTCCGGTCTTCGCCGTGATCGCGCGCACGAACCGCACCGAGGTATCGAGCGAGACATAGCCTTCGCCCGCGTCCAGCATGGTGTGCACCGCGCAGCCAAGCGCGCTGTCCAGCAGCGTCATCGCCCATCCGCCGTGCACGATCCCGGCGGGGTTCAGAACATCTGCGGTCGGGTCGCCCCGGAATTCGACCGTGCCTTCCCCGACCTCGTGGATCCATTGCGTCATCGTGCGGGCCATGCTGGGCGCGGGGGTTCGACCGTCCAGGATCCCCTGCATCAGGTCCAGGCCATTGCGGGTCAGGACATCGGTCATGTCCGCAAGGCCGACGTTGTATTCGGGGATTGGCGTAGGCTGGAACATCGGGTACTCCGTGGATATATGCATATGCAGCTAATTCCATGCATATGCATGAGTCAAGGAGAGATGCCGATGGATCGCCGCCCGCCAGAAACACCCGCCCTTGCAGAATTGCTGACGGGTTCATGCTATTGCCTTGCCACGCGGCGGGCGTCGCGGCGGTTGGTGCGGCTGTACGATGCGGCGCTGGCCGATCATGACTTGACGATTTCGCAGCTTGCGACCCTGGCCTGGATCCGCCACCTGCGGCATCCCACGGTGCAGCGCATCGCCGATCTGATGGAGATGGACCAGTCCGCCCTGTCGCGCGGGTTGATGCCGCTGGAACGCGCGGGGCTGGTCAGTTCGGCGCCCGACGAAAAGGACAAGCGCAAACGGGTGCTGCGCCTGACCGAGGAAGGCGACCAGCGGCTGATCGCGGCTTCGGCCGACTGGCAGAAGGCGCAGGACGAAGTGGCGCGACAGCAGGCCGATATTGGGGCCGATGTCACCAGATTGATGGCGGGGATTAACAGGCTGGCGGCCAACGACGGCTGAAGGAAACGCAAAACGCCCCGGGTTTCCCCGGGGCGCTTGTTCTGGGTCAGATCACCGCTGCCGGTCAGGCGGTTTCGCGCAGTTCCGGATGGACGTAATCGCCCAGTTCCTTGCGCAGGTTCAGCTTTGAGAACTTGCCGGTCGCGGTCAGCGGGATGGCGTCCAGCCAGACGATGTCATCGGGCAGCTGCCACTTGGCAAATTCGGCGCTCAGGTGATCGCGGACCTCCTCGACCGAGGGTTTTTCCGCCCCTTCGGCCAGCACCGCGACAAGAATCGGACGTTCATCCCACTTGGGGTGTTTCACGCCGATGGCCGCCGCCTGGGCGATCGCCGGATGCGCCATGGCCATGTTTTCAAGGTCGATCGACGAAATCCATTCGCCTCCCGACTTGATCAGGTCCTTTGCGCGGTCCTGGATGGTCATGAAGCCGTTTTCGTCGATCGAGGCAACGTCGCCCGTGCCGAACCAGCCGTCGGCGTCCAGCGCCTTGGCGGTGGCTTCCTCGTTCCGGAAGTATCCCGACACGATGGTGTTTCCTCGTACGAACAGCTCTCCGATCGACTTGCCGTCGTGGGGCATCTTGTTGCCATCCTCGTCGACGATCTTGAGCTCGACGCCAAAGCACCGGCGGCCCTGCTTCGACTTGTAGTCGATGCGCGTATCAAAGGGTTCGTCGTCCATCCACTTGGGCATGATGCCATGGGTGCCGACGGGGGACATTTCGGTCATGCCCCAGGCGTGGCCAACCGAGACGTCCATCTTCTCAAACGCTTCGATCATGGACCGCGGCGCGGCGGACCCGCCGATCACCACGTCGCCAAATCCTTCGGGCTTGCGGCCCTGCTTTCCGATCTCGGCCAGCAGACCCTGCCAGATGGTCGGGACGCCCCAGGCGGAGAAGACCTTTTCGTCGTCCATCAGCTTGTACAGGCTCGCGCCGTCCAGCGCGGCGCCGGGCATGACCATGTTCATCCCCGACAGCAGCGCCGAATAGGGCAGGCCCCAGGCGTTGACGTGGAACAGCGGAACGACGGGCAGGACCGACAGGCCTTCGTTGAAGGTGGTGGTCTGCATCACCGACATCATCATCGCGTGCAGCACGGTCGAGCGGTGCGAATACAGCGCACCCTTCGGATTGCCCGTGGTGCCCGAGGTGTAGCACAGACCGCAGGCGGTGTTTTCGTCAAAGACCGGCCATTCGATTTCCTCGGGCTGGCCTTCCAGCAGCTCTTCGTAGCAGAGCGCATCGAACGAGGTGTCGGGCATATGCGCCCGGTCGGTCATGATGACGTAGACCAGATCCTTCGGCAGGTGGTCCTTCACCGCCTCGATGATCGGCACGAAGGTGGTGTCGAGGAACAGCACCTTATCTTCGGCGTGGTTCACGATGTAGATGAACTGTTCGGCCGACAGGCGCGGGTTGATCGTATGGCACACGGCGCCCATGCCCGAGATGGCATAGTACAGCTCCATGTGGCGATAGCCGTTCCAGGCCAGTGTCGCGATCCGGTCGCCCAGTTCGACGCCCTGCGCCTTGAGGCCGTGTGCCAGCTGGATGGTGCGCTTGCGGAATTCGACCAGTGTCTCGCGGTGGACGTCGCCCTCGGTGCGGACCGACACGATCTCGGCGCGGGGATAGGCTCCGGCGCCAAATTCCAGAATTTCTGACACCAGCAGTGGCTGGTGCATCATCATGCCTTTCATGGCAGTTCCTCCCGTTTTGTTCCTAGATGTGTAACGGTCCGGAGGTGTCTGTGGAAGAGTATTCCGCAGAATGGACGTCGCGTTTTGTTCGCCTGTCGGAATATCACCGCCCGCAGTGCGGAATAGTGGCAAAAAGGTGCTAAAGTATACGAAATTCAATGGCCTAGCCTGTCGAAACCGTTAGGATTGGCCGCGAATGTCTGGCCGTTTCGGCCAGGATCCTGTGGGAGGTATGAGATGAAAGCGATTATTTGTGATGAGTTCGGACCGCTGGACGATCTGCGCTATGGCGACGTGGCGGATCCGACGCCCGGGCCGGGGCAGGTTCTGATCCGGACCGAGGCGGCGGGCGTGAACTATCCCGACGGGCTGACGGTGCAGGGGCTTTACCAGGCCAAGCCCGAACGGCCCTTCACCCCGGGCAGCGAAGTCGCGGGCGAGGTCGTGTCGATCGGTGAGGGCGTGACGCGGTTCCAGCCGGGCGACCGGGTGGTGACATATTGTTCGGGCGGCTACGCCGAGCTGGCGGTCGGGTCCGAACAGACCTGTTTCGCGCTGCCCGACGGCATGGATGCGGCGGATGCCTGCGCGATGATCATCGCCTGGGGCACGTCGCACCACGCGCTGAAGCAGCGCGCCAACCTGCAGCCGGGCGAAACGCTGGTGATCTTCGGCGCGGCAGGCGCGACGGGCACGGCGGCGATCCAGATCGGCAAGGTCATGGGCGCCCGGGTCATCGCGGTCTGTTCGTCGGACGAAAAGCAGAAGATCGCGCTGGAGCAGGGGGCCGATCACGCCATCGGCTATGACAACCTGAAGGACGAGGTGAAGGCGCTGACCGAAGGGCGCGGCGCGGATGTGGTCTATGATTCCGTCGGCGGCGATGCCTTCAAGGCGGCATCGCGGTTCATGGCGCCGGACGGCCGTCTGCTGATCATCGGTTTCGCCAGCGGAGAGATCCCGCAGCTGCCGGTGAACCTGACGCTGGTGAAGGAATACGCCGTGGTCGGTGTCTTCTGGGGCAACTGGACCCGGCGCGATCCCAAAGCCTATCTCGCCAACATGGACGAGCTGTTCGGCTGGTACGCCGAGGGCAAGATCAAGCCGCTGATCGAAGGGCGCTATCCGCTGGCCGATGCGGCCGAGGTGCTCAAGCGGGTGCTGGGGCGCGGGGCGGTCGGGAAGATCGCGCTGGTGCCGTAAGCGCGCCTGTCAAACGTCTGAAAGATTGCTCCCGCCGGATGCCTCCGGCGGGAGTATTTTGGGAAGGTGAAGATCAGGGACAAGTCCCGGGGCGTCAGTAGCCGACGCGGTTCACCATGCGCACCAGTTCGACCAGTTGCGGACCAAGGTCATCCTCAAGCCGTTGCTTGGGCAGGGCAAAGCTGTAGCCGCCAAGGTTGAAGGCCAGCATGGGCGTGTCGGGTTGCTGGCTTCGGTAGGGCACGGCGACGGCGTTCACATCCCGTTGCCAGCCGCCGATCATGGTGAAGAATCCCTTCGCGGCGACCTGTTCGCGCGCGTCCTCAAGGCTTTCCAGCACCTCGTTCACGCGGTCGGGTTCATAGCGGGCGCGGATGCGTTCGACGATCTCGGCGCGCTCAGCATCGTTGGTGCCGACGATGTAGGCCTGCCCGATGGCAGACCGGGCGAGGGAGATCCGCGAGCCGACCGACAGCTGGAGGGAAATCACGCCCTTGGATCGCGCCGCCGCGATATAGGTCATCGACATGTCGTCGCGCCCGCCAAGCGCGACCAATACGCCGTCGCCGGCGCGATCGGCCAGTTCCTGCATGTAGACCTGCGCGGTTTCCCGCACCTGCATGCCCGCAAGGCAGGCATAGCCGAGCGACAGGACCGGCACGCCCATACGGTAGCGTCCGGTGCCATCGTCATAGACGAGGTAGCCGGACTTGAGCAGCGTGAAGGTCAGGCGCGACACGGTGGAGTTGGGCAGGCCGGTGCGTTCGGCCAGTTCCGAATTGCCAAGCCCCGCCTTGTCGGACGGGCGGAAGGCACGCAGGATTTCCAGCCCGCGGTGCAGCGCCGTAACGAACTGGCGATCCCCGTCGGGACGTTCGGCGGCGTCCGGGCTCATGTCGGTTGCTCTTTTGCGCACCTGTCCGTCTCCTTGTTTTACGCCCGGAGGGTCCGGGCGTCGGCGTGTCCTATGCGTCCGTCTGTTCGGCGGCGGCGGCTTCTGCTTCGGCCAGCGCCCGCCACTGTACCTTGCCGGTCCCCGATTTGGGGAGGGCATCGACGAAAACGATCTGTCGGGGGCATTTATATGCGGCCATCGTGGCGTGGCACCACTGTATAATGCTTTCCTCGGTCACATTCTGCGATGCTGCGCGTTTCACGACATAGGCCTTGACGGTTTCGCCGCGCCGCGGGTCGGGCGCGCCGATGACGCAGGCTTCGGCGATGTCGGGGTGATGATGCATCAGCGCCTCGACCTCGGCAGGCCAGACCTTGTACCCGGAGGCGTTGATCATCCGCTTGATCCGGTCGGTCATGAAGAAATAACCGCCCTCATCGTAGTATCCGATGTCACCGGTCTTGAAGAAACGCTTGCCGTCGAGGGTCAGGAAGGCATCCCGCGTCGCCGCGTCATTGCGCCAGTAGCCCTCGAAGACCTGCGGTCCGTGCATCACGATCTCGCCGGGCTGGTTCGGCCCAAGCTCTGCGCCGGTGTCGACATCAAGGACGCGCGCGTCGACGTCAAACAGCGGAATGCCGAGGCATTGCATCTTGGGCGCGTGGGGCGGGTTGATGTGGGTCGCGGCGATGGTTTCCGACATGCCGTAGCCTTCGATGAACTCAAGCCCCGTTTCCGATTTGAGACGGGCCGCGATGGCTTCGGGCATGGCGGCGCCGCCGCCGCCCATGGAGGTCAGGCTCGACAGGTCGTAGCTGGCGAAATCGGGGGCGTTGAGGATGTCGATGACCATCGTCGTGATCGACCTGAACATCGTGACCCGGTGGCGCGCGATCAGCCTTGCCGCCAGGTCGCGGTCCCACCTTGTCATCAGGACAAGCGTCGACCCGGCGCAGATCGGCGCGTTCATCGAATTCTGCATGCCGGTGACGTGGAAGTAGGGCATCACCGCCAGCAGCGTGTCCTCTTCGGTGAAGGGGCTCCAGCGAACGTAGGCGTGGACCGTCGCCTGCACCGTGCGGTGGCGATGGACACAGCCCTTTGGATTGCCCGTCGTGCCCGAGGAATAGGGGATCACCGCCAGGTCGTCCGGCCCGGCCAGATGCGGGGCGGGCGTCAGATCCTGCGCGATCGCGGCGGACCAGGGGGTGACGCCGGGGCCGGTCGCGGTGGTATCGGTCAGGCCGCCCAGCCCTGCGGGCAGGGGTTCGTCGGCCGAGGGGTGGGCCATGTCGGCGTAGGCGGCCGCGAGGATGTGGTCGAGATGCCCGCCGGTGACCAGCGGGGTGATGTGATCGACCAGCTCGGACCCGACGATGGCGACGCGGGCGCCGGTGTCGCGGGCCAGGTGTTCCAGTTCGGCCTGCCGGTTCATCGGGTTGACCGGGATCACGGCGGCGTCTGCGCGCAGGATCGCGTAGTAGCCGATGACCCATTGCGGCGCGTTCTGCGCGTAAAGCAGCACCCGGTCGCCGCGCGCGACGCCCTGCGCCTGCAGCCAGGCGGCGATGCGGTCGACATCGGCGGCCAGCTCTCGATACGTGATCGCGCGGCCGTAGTAGTGGATCGCGACCTTGTCGGGCAGGCGGGCTGCCGTTTGGCTCAGGTTCTGCGCCAGGCTTTGGGCCGGCACGTCGATGTGGTGCGGCAGGCCCGGAGGCCAGTTGGCGAAATGAAGCGTGGTCACACCTTCATTCCCGGCAGGTTGAGCGACGCGGTGTTGCCGCCATCCACCGGCAGCGCCTGCCCGGTGATGTAGGAGGCATCGTCCGACGCCAGGAAACAGATCGCGGCGGCGATTTCCTCGGGGCGGCCATAGCGGCGCAATTCGCAGCGCGAACCCAGTTTCTCTTCCTTGCCCTTGTCGCGTGCCATGTCGAAGATCGGCTTGGTCATGCCCGTCTCGATCAGGCCCGGGCAGACCGCGTTGACCCGCACGTTGAAGCCGCCAAGGTCGCAGGCGGCGGTCTGGGTCAGGTTGATGACCCCGGCCTTGGAGGCCGAATAGGCGTTGCCGCCCGCGCCCGACCGGATGCCCGCCACCGAGGCCGTGTTGACGATCGCGCCGGATCCCTGGCCGGTCATGACGCGTCCCGCGTGCTTGATGACATTGGCCACGCCGATCAGGTTGACGCCCAGAACCTTCTGCCAGATCTCGGGGGTGTTTTCCGTGATCGGTTCCTTGGTGCAGGAGATGCCGGCATTGTTCGCCACGGCATCGACCCGGCCCCATTTCGCGACGACGGCCGACACCAGCGCCTCGACCTGCGCCTCGTCCGACACATCGCAGGTCATGGTCATGTGGTCGCCCTCGGGCAGGCTTTCGGCCAGCCCGGCCTCGTTGACGTCGACAAGGCAAACGCGTGCCCCTTCGGATGCGAAACGACGGGCCGTGGCGCGGCCGATGCCGCTGCCTGCGCCGGTCACGATGGCGACCTTGCCTTCAAATCTCACGATGTGTCCTCCCGATGGAACGATGGCACAGCCGGGCGTGCCGATCAATATTTTTGGAATTAGCTTCCGCGATGCGGATTATGCCGGCTGGCCTTCCCAGTAGGGTTCGCGCAGCTCGCGTTTCAGGATCTTGCCGATCTCGGACCGGGGCAGGTCGTCGCGGAATTCGACCGCCGACAGGCGCTGAGTCTTGCCCAGCTGGCCGTTGGCCCAGTCGCGGATCTCGTCCGCGTCGGCCTCGCCCTTGGGCACCACCAGTCCAAGCGGGGTTTCCCCCCACTGGCGCGAGGGCACGGCGATCACGGCCACGTCGGCCACGGCGGGATGCTTGCGCAACACGGCCTCCAGGTCAGCGGCATAGATGTTGAACCCGCCCGAGATGATCATGTCCTTTTTGCGGTCCAGCAGGTGCAGGAAGCCGTCTTCGTCGAACCGGCCCATGTCGCCGGTGCGGACGAAGTGCAGGCCATCGGGGCTGACCCAGGTGGCTTCGCGGGTCTTTTCGGGGTTGTTGTGATAGCCGGGCATCATCGCGCCCGACCGCCCCACGACCTCGCCATAGCTGCCATAGGGCAGTTCATTGCCGTCTTCGTCGATCACGCGCATGTCGGCGCCGGGCTGCGGCTGGCCGACGGTGTCCCACTTGTCGGGATGGGCCGCGCAATCCAGCACGGTGGCCGGGCCGCCTTCGGTCATGCCGTAGAATTCCATGATGTTTCCGGGCCAGCGTTTCATCACCTGCGCGATCAGCTGGCCGGGCAGGGGGGCAGAGGTCGACATCTTGTTCTGATAGGCGCTGAGGTCGAAGTCGTCGAAGCGCGGTTCGTCCATCAGGCGCATGTATTGCACCGGCACCAACATGGCGTGGGTCGCGCTGTGCTGTTCGCTCAGTTCAAGGAACCGGACGGTGTTGAAGCGCGACATCGACACGATGGTCGCGCCGCGGGCCAGCGCGGCCATGACGGCCACCAGCGTTGTGTTGGAATAAAGCGGTGTCGACATCATCAGAACGCCGTCCGATTCCAACCCGTAAGAGGAATTGCGCGAGAACTGCCGCGACCGGAACCGGTGGTCATGCACGATGCCCTTCGGCGTGCCGGTCGTGCCGCTGGAATAGATCATGTCGAAAAGGTCGTCGTCGCCGACCGCCACCGGGTCGATCGCCGGGGCATCGCCCACCCAGGCGCGCAGCTCGGCCAGGTCGACGATCTCCGAGGCGCCCAGCTTTTCCGCCGTCTCGCGGAACTGCTTTGATGCAAACAGCAGCGTGGCGCCGCAGTCGTTGCGCTCTTTGATCAGCGCGTCTTCGGTGGCGGAAAACGGCAACGGCACCATGCAGGCGCCGGACCATAATACGCCGGCGTACATCACCACGTTCATGGCCGAGTTCTCGGCCAGCGACGCGACCATGTCGCCCCGGCCGATCCCCATGCCCCGCAGCCTGCCCGCCACGCGCGCGGCCAGATCGCCGAATTCAGCCCAGCTCAGGGTTCCGGTCTCGTCGATGATGCAGGGCTTGTCGCCGAAGGTCGCCGCGTTTTCCGCCATGCGGGGGCCGAAGCGGACCAGCTCCTCTCCCTCGATCTGCATGGGCGTCAGTTTTGCCACACCGGCTGATGCGTTCTGGGTCATTGACCTGGCCTCCTCCCTGAGTCCGGATTGAGCGCCAGCTTACCGCCCGGAAAGATGAGGTCAATATTCCGCATATCGAAAACGTGTTCCGCATGTTGACATGCCCCGGAAAGGCGTGTCCATTACCGCCAAAGAGGAGGAGGACGATTATGCTTTACGATCATTTCCCGATTTCGGACCGCGCCAAGAAGATGCGCGAACAGCTTCTGAAATTCATGGATGACCACATCTACCCGGCTGAAAAAGAATACAAGAAACAGGTCGATGAAGGTGATCGCTGGCAGCCCGTCCCGATCATGGAAGAGCTCAAGGCCAAGGGTCGCGAGTCGGGCCTTTGGAACATGTTCCTCACCCACGAGGCCGGCGGCTACAAGGGCGCTGGTCTGACCCAGCTTGAATACGGCACGCTCTGCGAGATCATGGGCCGCTCCTCCATCGGGTCCGAACCCTTCAACTGTTCCGCACCCGACACCGGCAACATGGAAACGATTTTCATGTACGGCACGGACGAACACAAGGCGACCTGGCTGCAGCCGCTGCTGGACGGCGAAATCCGGTCCTGCTTCGCGATGACCGAACCGGCGGTGGCGTCCTCGGATGCGACCAACATCGAAACCCGGATCGTCCGCGATGGCGACGACTACGTCATCAACGGCCGCAAGTGGTGGTCTTCGGGCGCGATGGACCCGCGTTGCAAGATCGCGATCCTGATGGGCAAGACGGACCCGGATGCACCGACGCACAAGCAGCAGTCGATGATCCTCGTGCCCTTCGACACGCCCGGCGTGAAGGTGATCCGCCCGCTGACCGTGATCGGCTATGACCACGCGCCGCACGGCCATGCCGAGGTCGAATACACCGACGTGCGCGTGCCCGCCTCGAACATCCTGCTTGGCGAAGGCCGCGGGTTCGAGATTGCCCAAGGCCGTCTTGGGCCGGGCCGCATCCACCACGCCATGCGCTCGGTCGGTCAGGCGGAACGCGCGCTTGAGATGATGTGCGAACGTGCGATGGCCCGGACCGCCTTTGGCAAGCCGCTGGCCGATCACGGCGTGACCCGCCACAACATCGCCGAAAGCCGGATGGAGATCGAACAGGCCCGCCTGCTTGTCCTGCACGCCGCCTACATGATGGACACCGTTGGCAACAAGGTCGCGCGCAAGGAAATCGCGATGATCAAGGTGGTCGCGGCCAACATGGTGCAGCGTGTGATCGACCGCGCCATGCAGGTCCACGGCGGTGCGGGCGTGTCGCAGGACACCACCCTGGCTTCGGCTTTTGCCCATGCGCGTACCATGCGCCTGGTCGACGGCCCGGACGAGGTGCACCGCGAAGCCATCGCCAAGATGGAACTGAAGCCCTACCGGAACTGATCGGATGACCGACTTGCTTGATCTCAAAGGCAAGGTCGTCCTCATCACCGGGTCATCGCGCGGCATCGGTCGCGCGATGGCGGAAATGTTCGCAGAGGCGGGGGCCAAGGTCGTCGTCTCCTCGCGCAAGCGCGAGGCCTGCGACCCGGTGGCCGAGGCGATCCGTGAAAAGGGCGGAGAGGCGCTGGTCGTCCCCTGCCACATCGGCAATCCCGAAGATCTGCAGAACCTGGTCGACACGACCATCCGCGAATGGGGCCGCATCGACGTGCTGGTCCCCAATGCGGCGATCAATCCGGTCTATGGCCCGATGCAGGATCTGGACGACGCGGTCTTCGACAAGATGCTGGTGACCAACGTCCGCACGATCAATACGATGTGCAAGATGGTGCTGCCGCAGATGGCCGACAACGGCGGCGGATCAGTCGTCATCATCTCGTCCGTGGCGGCGATCAAAGGCTCGACCACGCTTGGCGCCTACGGGGTGACCAAGGCCGCCGATGCGGCGGTGGCCCGCGCGCTGGCGCTGGAATGGGGGCCGCGCAAGATCCGGGTCAACGCCATCGGGCCCGGCCTGATCAAGACCGATTTCGCCCGGGCGCTCTGGGAAGATCCCGAGCGGATCGAGCGGATCAACAGCGCCAACCCGATGCGCCGCATGGGCACGGTCGAGGAGATCGCGGGCACCGCGCTCTGGCTCGCCTCGCCCCTGTCGGGCTACGTCAATGGCCAGTTGATCATCGCTGACGGCGGCCAGTCACTCGCCTGACGGCCCCTGCTTCCCCTGGTCGAATATCCTCGGGGGGAGCGCGGCACGCGCCGGGGGGCAGACAGCCCCCCGTCCGCCCCGGCCAGTCCCGATGCCGTTTGAGGTTTTGCGCCCGCCCGGAATGGGGCATAAGCACCGCGACAGCAGCCGGAGACGCCCATGCCCGCCATCGACCCCGCCCTGATTCCCGAAAACCTGCGCCCCGCGATCGAGGCGATGTGCGCGACCGGCGCGAAACTGTCGCGCGTGATCGCGCGCGGGCCCCTGGCGGGTGCTCTGGGCGCCGGGGTTGGCGAAAACTCGGACGGCGACCAGCAGAAGGCGCTGGACGTCATGGCGGACGAGATGTTCGAGGCCGCGCTCAGGGGCACGGGCGTCAAATACTACGCCTCGGAAGAACAGGAAGACGTGCTGACGATCGACGAGGGCGGCACACTGGCCCTGGCGACCGATCCGCTGGACGGATCTTCGAATATCGATGTGAACGTGACCATCGGCACGATCTTTTCGATCTTCGAGGCCGCGGGCGGTGCGCAGGCCAGCTTCCTGCGCCCCGCCTCTGACCAGATCTGCGCGGGCTACATCGCGTATGGTCCGCAGACCCTGTTGGCGGTGACCTTTGGCGCGGGCACGATGCTGTTCGTGCTCGACCCCGAAACAGGCGCCTTCGTGCTGGCAGACAAGGCGATGGACCTGCCGGCCGCGGCCAAGGAATTTTCGATCAACGCCTCGAACCGGCGCCACTGGACGCAACCCGTGCTGGCCTATGTCGAAGAGAACGAGACCGGCAAGGATGGGCGCAAGGGCAAGGACATGAACTTCCGCTGGGTCGGATCGCTGGTGGCGGAAACGCACCGGATCCTGACGCGGGGTGGTACGTTCCTTTATCCGTCGGACGCCCGGAAGGGATACGAAAATGGCCGGTTGCGCATGGTCTACGAGGTCGCGCCGATGGCCTTCCTGGTCGAACAGGCGGGCGGCAAGGCGACGGATGGCGTTGCGCCGATCATGTCGCTGACGGCCGAAGAGCTGCACGAGAGACGGCCCTTTGTCTTCGGATCGGCTGAAGAGGTCGACCGCATCGCCGCGTTGCACGGGTAATCCGCCTCCGGCGGGAGTATTTCTGGAAAGATGAAAGGGACGGGCATGAGCTTTGACCGCAACCTCAAGATCGCGCCGTCGATCCTGGCCGCAGATTTCGCCAACTTCGGAGCCGAGATCGAAGCGGTCGAGGCGCAGGGCGCGGACTGGATCCACGTCGACGTCATGGACGGGCATTTCGTGCCGAACCTGACCTTCGGTCCGCCGCTGGTGAAGGCGATCCGCAAGCACATCAAGACTGTCATGGACGTGCACCTGATGATCGCGCCGGTCGATCCCTATATCGACGCCTTCGCCGACGCGGGCGCGGATATCCTGACCGCCCATGTCGAGGCCGGGCCGCATATCCACCGGACGCTTCAGGCGATCCGGGGCGCGGGCATGAAACCGGGCGTGGCGCTGAACCCCGGCACGCCGGCAGGCGCCATTGCCGAGGTGCTGGATCTTGTCGACCTGGTCTGCGTGATGACGGTGAACCCGGGCTTCGGCGGTCAGAAGTACATCGACATGACCGCCAAGGTCCGCGAGCTGCGGTCGATGATCGGGGACCGCCCGGTGCATATCGAGATCGACGGCGGTATGGATCCCAAGACCGCGCCCGCCATGTGGGAGGCCGGGGCGGATGTCCTGGTTGCCGGGTCGGCCGTCTTCAAGGGCGGTTCGGTGGCCGATCCCGCTCCCTATGGGGCGAACATCAAGGCGATCCGTACGGCCTGCGACACGCTGGTCTGACCACCGGGGTCCGGGGTCAGGCCGCAGGCTCCGGCGCGATGGTCAGCTGGATCGTCGTGCCACCCGCGTCCGAGTGACGTTCGGCCCGACCGCCAAGCTGCTGGGCCGAGGCCTCCATGATCGTGAAGCCAAGCCCGCCCTTCGCGGTGTCGGCGTCTTCTATCCCGCGACCGTTGTCGGAGCAGGTCAGCAGCGCGCCGCCATCGTCCTGCGTCTGAAGCCGGAAGGCGATCGTTCCCTTTTGGCCGTCGGTGAAGGCGTGCTTGAAGGCGTTGCTGGCGAATTCGTTCAGCACAACGCCCACGGCCGCCGCACGCGCCGAGGAGAGCGTGAAGGGCGCGACATCCGTGGTGAGCAGGATGTTGGCAGGGGCGGCCTGTTGCAGCAGGTTGGCGACGCGGGGCAGGAAGTCCTCCATCGCGATGCGGCCCTGCGCGCGGGGCGCATAGAGGTGTTCGTGCAGCAGCGCGACGGTGTCGATCCGGCGCCCCGTCAGGTTCAGCGCCTCGCGCGTTTCGGGGTGGGTCGCGGTGCGGGCCTGGATGCGCGTCAGTGCGGCAACGGACTGAAGCGAATTCTTGACGCGGTGGTCGACCTCGCGCCGCAGCAGGTCGGCTTCGGATACCACGCGGCGCAGCTCAAGCTGCGCCATCACCTGTTTCGCAAGCACCCGCAGGGTTTCGCGCTGCAGATCGGTCAGGGAATTGGGCTGCTTGTCCAGCACGCACAACGTACCGACCGCATGGCCGTTCGAGGTGCGCAGGACCGCGCCGGCGTAGAACCGCAGCGCGTCGTCGGCCGTGACCAGGGGATTGTCGCGCGTGCGCGGGTCGGTCAGCGTGTCGCCGATTTCGAGATAGTCGTCCTCGAGGATCGCATGGGCACAGATCGCCTGTTCCAGCGGAGTGGAGGTGTCGTTCATGCCCTTGCGGGCCTTGAACCACTGCCGGTCTTCGTCAACCAGCGAAATAAGAGAGATGGGCATGCCACAGATGCGCGACGCCAGTTGCACGACGTCGTCGAAATCTTCTTCTGGCGCGGTGTCCAGAATGTCGAGGTCCCGAAGCTCCTGCAGGCGGTCCTGCTGATCATCGGGCGGGATTGCCAGCATCTTGGGTCTCCTTCATCCGGAAGGCGGAAATATGCATGTTACAGCGGCGTTCACAATATCTGCAGTTAACTATAGTTACACTTCTATACCCGGGGTCTGTTCAAAAGGCCGGGCCCGACAGCCGGGCCAGCAGTTCAGCGGCATTGCGGACCCCGAAGCGGCGCAGAAGGCGGGCGCGGACATCTTCGACGGTGCGTGGGGACAGGCCCAGATCGCGGGCGATTTCCTTACTGGTGCGGCCGCGAGTGAGGCCTGCGATCACGGTGCGTTCGCGCGGCGTCAGGTGGCGGTCCTGCGTGGTGTCCGTCAGGGGCGCAAAGGTCATCACCAGCCGGGCCAGGGGGCGGTCCGGCGTCAATGTTCGCGCGCGAAACCGCACCAGGATCGCCCGGCCCGTGGCATGGCGCAGCAGCCGTTCATCGGTGAAGTCGCGCCCGTCCCGCAACGGGTCAAGCCCGACATCGCGGATGCCGTCGAAGGCGCGGTCGCTGTCGTAGAAGATGCGAAAACTTTGGCCTGGCAACAGGTTGGCGTCGTGTCCGGTCATCCGTGCGAAACTTTCGTTGACCGCACGGATGATGCGGTCTTCGGTCAGGCAGATGCCGACCGGGGCCATGTCGAAGGCAAGCGAGGCGAGGTCGGGCAAGGGGGACTCCCGTGAAACTACGGTATTGAGACCGTAGCGGGTGCGGCGCATCCTGTCACCATGACACAGACCCCTCAATTGACTGATCTGCAGGCGAAGATCTCGGCCGAGGTCGAGGCGCGGCGCGACGACCTGATTGCCCTGACGCAGGAGCTGATCCGAATTCCGACGCTGAACCCGCCGGGCGAGAACTATCGCGAGATCTGCGAATATCTTGACCGTCGACTGAAGGCGTCGGGGTTCGAGACCCAGCTGGTGCGCGCGGTCGGTGCTCCGGGCGACAGCGAGGTCTATCCGCGCTGGAACATCGTGGCGCGGCGCGAAGGCGCGCGGGCCGGAGAGTGCGTGCATTTCAATTCGCACATCGACGTGGTCGATGTGGGCAAGGGCTGGACGACCGATCCCTTCGGAGGCGAGCTGAAGGACGGCAAGGTCTATGGCCGCGGAGCCTGTGACATGAAGGGCGGGCTGGCGGCGTCGATCGTCGCGGCCGAGGCCTTCCTGGCGGTGGTGCCGGACTGGCAGGGCGCGATCGAGATTTCCGGCACGGCGGACGAGGAATCGGGCGGGTTCGGCGGTGTCGCCTACCTGGCCGAGCAGGGGTTCTACCAAAAGGTCGATCACGTCATTATCCCGGAACCGCTGAACGTCGACCGCATCTGCCTGGGCCATCGTGGTGTCTGGTGGGCCGAGATCGAGACGCACGGAGAGATCGCCCACGGGTCGATGCCCTTCCTTGGTGATTGTGCCGTGCGCCACATGGGGGCCGTCCTGCACGAGATGGAGGCGACGCTGTTTCCGGCATTGGCCCAGAAGCGGACCGACATGCCGGTGGTACCGGAAGGGGCCAAGCAATCGACTCTGAACATCAATTCGCTGCATGGCGGGCAGGAGGAGATCCCTTCGGACAGCACCGGGCTGCCGTCGCCGGTCGTGCCCGACAGCGCGCGCATGGTGATCGACCGCCGGTTCCTGATCGAGGAAGACATCGACGAGGTGCAGGCTGAAATCCGCGACGTGCTGGAACGGGTGAAGGCCGGGCGTGCGGGGTTCGATTATGGCATCCGCGAGATGCACAGGGTCCTGCCGACCATGACCGAACGCGATGCGCCGGTCGTCACCACGGTGACGGAGGCGATTCGCCAGACGCTTGGCAAGGATCCGTCCTACGTGGTTTCGCCGGGCACCTACGATCAGAAGCACATTGATCGGATCGGAAAGTTAAAAAATTGCGTGGCTTATGGCCCGGGCATTCTGGACCTTGCGCACAAACCGGATGAATATGTGGGGGTCGATGACATGGTGGCCTCTGCACAGGTGATGGCTCTCAGCCTTCTGTCGCTTCTCGGGTCGCCCCAAAGCCCTTGAAAAACGGGCGTGAACAGGGAGTGGACTATGACCTTTAAACCCTTGACTGCCGGGCTTGCCAGCGTGCTGGCATTGTCGGCGACGATGGCCTTGGCCGAGAAGACGGACCTTGTCCTGGGGATGCAGCTTGAACCGCCGCATCTGGACCCGACCTCTGCCGCTGCGGGGGCCATCGATTCGGTTGTGTATTCCAACGTGTTCGAAGGGCTGACCCGGTTCGGCCCCGACGGGTCGGTCGGCCCGGGTCTCGCACAAAGCTGGGACATCTCGGAAGACGGCAAGACCTATACCTTCCACCTGGCCGAAGGCGTCAAGTTCCACGACGGCACCACGATGGACGCCGAGGATGTGAAATTCTCGCTCGACCGGGCGCGGGCCGAAGACAGCGCCAATGCGCAGAAGGCCCTGTTCGCGGGGATCGAGTCGGTCGAAGCGACCGATCCGCAGACCGTGACCGTGATGCTGAAGAACCCGGACGGGAATTTCCTGTTCAACATGGCCTGGGGTGATGCCGTCATCGTGGCACCCGAAAGCATCGACAACATCAAGACCACGCCCATTGGCACCGGCGCCTTCATGTTCGACAGCTGGGCGCAGGGCGACCGGATTGAACTGAAGAAGAACCCCGAATACTGGGGCACCCCCGCGATGCTTGATGCGGTGACCTTCAAGTTCATCAGCGACCCGACGGCGGCCTTCAACGCGATGATGGCCGAAGACCTCGATGTCTTCGCGGCTTTCCCGGCGCCCGAAAACCTGCCGCAGTTCGATGCCGACCCGCGCTTCAAGGTGCTGATCGGATCGACCGAGGGCGAGACGATCCTGGCGATGAACAACAAGATGCCGCCGCTGGACAACGTCAAGGTGCGCGAAGCCGTGGCCCATGCGATCAACCGTCAGGATATCATCGACGGTGCGATGTTCGGCTATGGCACCCCGATCGGCACGCATTTCGCGCCGCATCATCCCGACTACCTGGATCTGACGGGCCTGTCCGAATACGATCCCGAGAAGTCCAAGGCGCTGCTGGCCGAGGCCGGTGTGACCACCCCGGTCAAGCTGAAGATGACCCTGCCGCCGCCGTCCTACGCGCGTCGCGGAGGCGAGATCGTGGCGGCCCAGTTGCGCGCTGTCGGTATCGAGGCCGAGATCGAGAATGTCGAATGGGCCCAGTGGCTTGAGACGACCTTCCGTGGGGCGCACGATTTCGGCTTCACGATCATCAGCCACACCGAACCGCTGGACATCAACATCTACGCGCGGCCCGATTACTACTTCCAGTATGACAATCCCGAACTGCAGAAGCTGATGGAAGATCTGAGCGTCGAAAGCGATCCGGCCAAGCGGTCCGAGATGCTGAAGACCGCGCAGACCACCATCGCCGAAGACTACGTCAATGCGTATCTGTTCCAGTTGCCGCTGCACACGGTTGCCAAGACCGGGGTCGAGGGCCTTTGGATCAACGCGCCGACGCAGGCTGCGGACGTGACCGGGGTGTCCTGGTCCGAATGATCTGCTGCCCGCCGGATACCGGGGTTACCCCATTCGGCGGGCCGTCTTTCGGCGCGGGGCGGGTCGTATCTGCGCGGCAGGACGGGTAAGACCCCATGCTTCGCTACACCCTCTCGCGCCTTCTGTCCCTGTCGATCAGCCTTGCGGTCGCGTCGCTGGTCATCTTCCTTGTCATCGAAATCCTGCCCGGCGATCCCGCCGTACTGATGCTGGGCGTCAACGCGCAGGAAGACACGCTGGCCGCGCTGCGGGACCAGCTGGGCCTGAACGGGTCGATGCTGACGCGCTATGTCGACTGGGTCGGGGGCATGCTGGTCGGGGATTTCGGCACGTCCTACACCTACCGGACGCCGGTGGCGGACATGGTGGGCGACCGGCTTTGGGTGTCCCTTCCGCTGGCGATCTATGCGCTGACCCTGTCGACGGTGATCGCCTTTCCGGCGGGCATCTGGGCAGCCTCGCGTCGTGGATCGGCGGCGGACGTGGGCGTGATGGGCATCACGCAGCTGGGCGTTGCGATCCCGAATTTCTGGTTCGCCATGCTGATGGTGGTCGTCTTCGCGGTGAACCTGCGCTGGTTTTCAGCCGGCGGCTTTCCCGGCTGGGACGAAGGGTTCTGGGTGTCGATCAAGGCGCTGACCCTGCCGGCCGTCGCGCTGGCGCTGCCGCAGGCGTCGATCCTGGCGCGGGTGATGCGGTCGGCGCTGGTCGACACCCTGTCCGAGGATTTCGTGCGCACCGCCCGCGCCAAGGGGCTGACCCGAAGCCAGGCCCTGTGGCGACATGCGCTGCGCAATGCGCTGATCCCGGTGCTGACCATCATCGGGATGCAGTTCGCCTTCCTGCTGGCGGGGGGTATCATCATCGAAAACGTCTTCTTCCTGCCCGGCCTCGGTCGCCTGATCTTCCAGGCGATTTCGGCGCGTGACCTGATTGTGGTGGAATCGGTCGTGATGCTGCTGGTCTTTGCCGTGGTCATGGTCAATTTCATGGTCGAGATCGCCTATGCGCTGGTCGATCCGAGGCTGCGGCGGCGATGACGGATCTGCGGACGGATAGCCTGCCGCCCTCGGGTGCGCCGGTGCGGCTGTGGGGCCGCGCGCTGCGGTCGCGCAACCTGGTGATCGGGGCCATGCTGACGCTGACCTTTGCGCTGGCCGCGCTGGTCAGCTTTGCCTGGACGCCCTTTGACGTGACCGGCATGGATATCGCCAACCGGATCAAGCCGCCCTCGGCCCGCAACCTGCTGGGCACGGATCATTTCGGGCGTGACATCCTGTCGATGATCATGGTCGGCGCGCGCGTGTCGATCGCCGTGGCCTTTGTCGCGGTCGGCATCGGGCTGGTCTTCGGTGTGCCGCTTGGCCTTTGGGCGGCGGCGCGCAAGGGGTCGCTTCTGGACGAGGTCATCATGCGGGCGAATGACCTGGTCTTCGCCTTTCCATCGCTGGTCATCGCCATCCTGATCACCGCGATCTTCGGACCTTCGGCGCTGAACGCGATCATTGCCATCGGCATCTTCAACATCCCCGTCTTTGCCCGCCTGACACGATCCGGCGCGCTGACGCTGTGGCAGCGCGATTACGTGCTGGCGGCGCGTGTCGCGGGCAAGGGCGCAGCGCGGATTTCGGTGGAACACATCCTGCCGAATGTGACCAACCTGCTGATCGTGCAGGGGACAATCCAGTTCTCGCTTGGCATCCTGGCCGAGGCGGGGCTGTCCTATGTCGGTCTTGGCGTACAGCCGCCCACGCCGTCCTGGGGCCGGATGCTTGCGGAAAGCCAGACGATGATTTCCTTCGCGCCGCACATGGCGCTGTTTCCCGGCCTCGCGATCCTGCTGACGGTGCTGGGGCTCAACCTGATGGGCGACGGTTTGCGCGACCTTTTCGATCCGAAGTTGCGGGGCCGGTCATGAGCCTTCTTCGGATCGAGAAACTGAGCCTCGACATCGGGCGGCACCACATCCTGCGCGACGTGTCGCTGTCGGTCGATCCGGGCCAGATCGTGGGCGTCATCGGCGAGTCGGGGTCGGGCAAGTCGATGACGGCCTTCACGGTGATGCAGCTGTTGCCCGAAGGCGCACAGGCCTCGGGGCGCGTGATCCTGTCCGGCCATGACATGCTGTCGCTGCCCGAGGCGGCGCTGTGCGACCTGCGCGGCAACGAAGTCGGCATGGTGTTCCAGGAACCGATGACGGCGCTGAACCCGATCCGCACCATTGGCGACCAGGTGGCCGAAACCATCCTGATCCACGAGCGGGTGTCGAAATCCGAGGCGATGGCCCGTGCGCGCGAGGCGCTGAACCGGGTCGAACTGCCCGAGGATCGGTTTCCCCTGTCGCGCTATCCGCACGAGCTTTCGGGCGGGCAGCGTCAGCGGGTCGTCATTGCCATGGCCATCGCCCTGCGACCCAAGCTGTTGATTGCGGACGAACCGACCACGGCGCTGGACGTGACGACGCAGGCGCAGATACTCGACCTGCTCAAGCGGCTGGTGCGCGAGGACGGGATGGGGATGCTCATGATCTCGCACGACCTTGCGGTCGTGGCGGACATGGCGGATGAGATCGTCATCATGCAGAACGGCGTGGTGGTCGAACGCGGGCCGTGCCCGGGCATCTTCGGCGCGCTCAAGCATCCCTATTCGATCTCGCTTCTTGCCGCCTCGACCCATGCGCCGGACCGTGCCGTGCATGTCGAAGAGGCGCCGCTGCTGCGGGTGCGTGACGTGCGCCGGACCTATCGCCTGCCGCGCAAGACGCTGTTCGGCCCGGCCGGAGAGGTCGAGGCCGTGAAGGGCGTCTCCTTCGATCTGAAAAAGGGCGAAAGCCTGGGGCTGGTCGGGGAATCCGGCTGCGGCAAGTCCACGCTGACCCGCGCGATCCTGGGTCTGGAGGAGGTCCAGGGCGGAGAGATCCTGCTGGACGGCGAACCGGTCTTCACCGGCCACAAGCCCAACCGCGACGTCCGGCGGCGGATGCAGGTTGTGTTCCAGGACCCCTATGGGTCGTTCAACCCGCGCCACCGGGTCGACCGGCTGATCTGCGAGCCGTTCCACTTGCTCGACACGCCTCCGACGGGGGCCGACCGCGACCGCGCGATTGCCGAGGCGCTGACCTCGGTCGGGCTGAGCGAGGCGGACCGCTACAAGTACATCCACGAATTTTCCGGCGGGCAGCGGCAACGGATCGCCATCGCTCGCGCCCTGATCATCAAGCCCGACCTGATCCTGCTGGACGAGGCCGTGTCGGCGCTGGACGTGCAGGTGCGGGCGCAGATCCTCGACCTGCTGGCGGATCTGTCGAAACGCTTCGGGCTCAGCTACCTGTTCATCAGCCACGATCTGTCGGTGGTGCGGGTCATCACCGACCGCTGCCTTGTGATGAAGTCCGGTGAGATCGTCGAGCAGGGCCCGACCGATCAGGTCTTTGCCAACCCGCAGCATCCCTACACCCAGCAACTGATCGCCGCCGCGCCCGACCTGCCCGAGATCGCCTGACGTCCCGCGGCTGCAGGGGCGGGTATGTGACGCCGAGGCTTGTCTTTACCGCGCGGTCAGTGGATCGTCGCGCCGATCATCGAGGGAGGAACGGATGACACGGGACGACAGGATCGTCGGCCTGCGCAGGCTTGTGCAGGGGCCGGATGCGACGGGCGGCATCGCCCTGACCGTGACCACCCGGCGGGGCGGATGATGCGTCTCGATCTTGTCCTTCTCGTGCTGGCCTATGTGCTGAGCCAGTTCTTCCGGTCCTTCCTGCCGGTCCTGACCAACGTCCTGAACCAGGACATCGGGGTCGAGGCGACGCATCTGTCCTGGGCTTCGGGCATCTGGTTTCTGGTCTTCGCGCTGTGCCAGATCCCCGTGGGCTGGGCGCTGGACCGTCTGGGACCGCGCCTGACGTCAAGCTGGCTGCTGCTGATCGGCGGTGGCGGCGGCGCGGCGCTTTTTGCGCTGGCACAGGCACCCTGGCACATCATCTTCGCTATGGGTCTGATCGGGGTGGGCTGTTCGCCGGTCCTGATGGCGTCCTACTACATCCTGGCCCGGGTCTATCCGGCCGCCATGTTCGCGACCTTTGCGGCACTGGTCATCGCCTTCGGGCAGGCGGGGAACCTGGCCGGATCGCTGCCGCTTGCGCTGGCGGTCGAGGCCTTCGGCTGGCGGGTCAGCATGGCGCTTCTGGCCGTGGCCTCGGTCGTGGTGGCGCTGCTGCTGATGCGCCTGGTGCAGGATCCGCCGCATATTCTGGATGCGCCCCGGGGCAGTCTGCTGGACGTGCTGAAGATCCGGGGCCTGTGGCTGATCCTGCCGCTGACCATGGTGAACTATGCCCCCGCTGCAGGTCTGCGCGGCATGTGGGCGGGACCGTTCTTTGCGGAAACCTACGGCGCGGATGCCCGGATGATCGGCTATGCCACGCTGATCATGGCCTCGGCCATGATCTTCGGCACCTTCGTCTACGGCCCGTTGGACCGGATCTTCGGCACCCGCAAGTGGATCAACGTCGGCGGAGCGACCATCGGGATCAGCCTGGTGACCTGGCTGGCGCTGATGCCGCCGCAGGGCCTGTGGACGGCGGCGGCGCTATTTGCGGTGATCGGGCTGATGCTGTCGAACTATCCGATGCTGATGGCCCATGGCCGGGCGTTCCTGCCGCCGCACCTCGTCGGGCGGGGGGTCACGTTGATGAACCTCTTCTCGATCGGCGGGGCCGGGCTGGCCCAGGTCATCACCGGGCCGCTTTACGAAGGTGGGGGGTTCGTGCCGGTGCTGCTGTTCTATGCCGGGGCGCAGACCATCGGGCTGCTGATCTACCTGATGGCGCGGGACCGAACGGATTAAGGCGTTTCATCCGCGCCCTTGATACAAGGGATCATCGCATTACGCTTTGCACCGGGCCGAGGCTGCGGTATACGCCGCCGACCCGAGTGAAAGGAGATTTTCCAGATGGGCTATAAAGTCGTCGTCGCCGGTGCCACGGGCAATGTGGGCCGCGAAATGCTGAACATCCTCGCGGAGCGTGAGTTCCCGGTGGACGAGATCGCTGCGCTTGCATCGCGCCGGTCGCTCGGAACTGAGGTCAGCTTTGGCGAGAAGACACTCAAGACCCAGGATCTGGATACCTTCGATTTCACTGGCTGGGACATCGCGCTCTTTGCCGTGGGCTCGGGCCCGACCAAGGAATACGCGCCCAAGGCCGCCGCGGCGGGCTGTGTCGTGATCGACAACTCCTCGCTCTATCGCTACGACCCGGACGTTCCGCTGGTGGTGCCCGAGTGCAACCCTGAAGCGGTCGACGGCTATGCCAAGAAGAACATCATCGCCAACCCGAACTGTTCGACCGCGCAGATGGTCGTGGCGCTGAAGCCGCTGCATGACCGCGCCAAGATCAAGCGTGTCGTGGTGTCGACCTACCAGTCCGTTTCGGGCTCGGGCAAGGAAGCCATCGACGAGCTGTGGGACCAGACCAAGGCGATCTACAACCCGACCGATGAATACGAGGCCAAGGTCTATCCCAAGCAGATCGCCTTCAACGTGATCCCGCACATCGACGTCTTCATGGAAGACGGCTCCACCAAGGAAGAGTGGAAGATGGTCGCCGAGACGAAGAAGATCATCGATCCGTCGATCAAGGTCACCGCGACCTGCGTGCGGGTGCCGGTCTTTGTCGGCCATTCGGAATCGATCAACATCGAGACCGAGGATTTCCTGGACGAAGACGAAGCGCGCGACATCCTGCGTGAAGCGCCGGGCATCATGGTGATCGACAAGCGCGAAGACGGCGGCTACGTCACCCCGATCGAATGCGTCGGCGATTTCGCGACCTTCATTTCCCGCATCCGTCAGGACAGCACGATCGAAAACGGTCTGAACCTGTGGTGCGTGTCCGACAACCTGCGCAAGGGCGCGGCGCTGAACGCGGTTCAGATTGCCGAAACGCTTGGCAAGCGGGTGCTGAAGAAGGGCTGAGGCCTCTCTTCTGCAGGTACGACAGGGGCGGTCCGGCGGGCCGCCCCTTTTCGTTTTGCCGGGGCCATGCAGCCTTTTCCTGCCGGTCACCAAAAATGAACGGGGATGTCACTTGGCCTTTGCGATGGTTCGCGCGACAGTGCGCCGACACTACGGACAAGTGAGGTTTCCGATGCGCCGCCATGCTCTCGCCCTTTGCCTTCTGGCCATTCCCGCACCGCTCTGGGCTGATGACATCGCCGTCCCCAGCCGGGTGGCCGAGGCGACGGTTTTCCCGCAGGGGGCCACGCTGACCCGCGTGGCCAGCTACGAGATCCCCGCCGGGCGGCATCAGCTGATCCTGACCGACATGCCGCGCATCGATCCGGCCAGCCTGCGGCTGAATGCGCCCGGTCTGACCGTCGGCGCGATCCGCTACCGTGACGATTTCGTGCCGCCGCGCACTGACAGCCAGACCGCCGAATACGAGGCCGCCGAGGCGCTGGTGGAAGAGCGCGAACGCGCGGTCGAGGTGGCGCAGGACGCCGTCGCCTCGATCCAGATCGAAGCGGACACGGCGCGGGCACGGATCGCCTTTCTGGATGGCATCGGCCAGTCCAACGACCTCGCGCAGGTCAGCGCCGACAAGCTGCGCGAACTTGCGACCCTGATCGGAGAAGAGGGGCTGACCGCCCGTCGCGCCGTGCAGGCCGCCGAAACCCGCGTGCGCGAGGCGCAGCGCGCCGTGAAGGACGCGCGCGAGGATCTGGCGGATGCGGAGCAGGCGCTGAAGGCGCTGTCGACCGGATCGGGCGACCGGGCCTACCTGTCCATCGACGTCAGTTCCGACGGCGGCGCACAGGGCGAGATGGTGCTGACCTATACCGTGGCCGAAGCCTCGTGGACGCCGACCTATGATGTCCGGCTGGTGACACAGGGCGATGCCGGGCTGACCCTTCAGAACGGCGCCTACGTCGAACAGTCGACCGGAGAGGATTGGCGCAACGTGGCGCTGACCCTGTCGACCGTGCGTCCGTCGGGGCAGGGCCAGCCGGGAGAGGTCTGGCCCTGGCTGCGCCGGGCCATCGATCCGCAACGTCCCGAGCCGATGACGCTGGCGCGTGGATCGATGAAAGCCGCCGACATGGCCGTACCCGCACCGGTGATGGAGGAAGTGACCGCGACGTCACAGTTCGACGGCCTGTCGGTCACCTACAGCTATCCCGACCGGGTCAGCGTGGCGAACGAAGCCGATGCGGTGAAGATTTCCCTCGGCACGCTGGATTTCACGCCCGAGGTCTTTGCCCGCGCGGTACCGCTGTCGGACCCCACGGCGTTTCTTGCGGCCGAATTCACCAACGACAGCGGAGAGCTGATCCTGGGCGGCGGCGCGGCACAGTTCTATCTGGACGGCACCTTCGTCGGCCAGCGTTACCTTGACCTGATCGCCAACGGCGACAAGGCCGAGCTGTCCTTCGGCCCGATCGAGGGGTTGCGGCTGGAACGCGTGGTGCTGGACCGGCAGGAAGGCGATCGCGGCGTGATCACCCGCCGGAACGAACAGAACGAAGAGGTCCAGATCACCCTGCGCAACCTGACCGCGCGCAGCTGGTCGGTGCGCCTGCGCGACCGCGTGCCCTATTCGGAACAGGAGGATCTTGAGATTTCCTGGGATGCGCAGCCGGTGCCGACGGAAACCAACATCGACGATCTGCGCGGCGTGCTGGAGTGGCGCTTCGACATGGCGCCCAAGACAGACCAGCGGGTCGAGCTGAACCACCGCATCCGCTGGCCCGACGGCAAGGTCCTGCGCTAGGGCGCGGGACTGCAGGGACAGGCCCGGCGGCCTGTCCCGGTCGATGTGTCAGACCGCTTCGAAGCGGTCCTTTTCGGGGATGTACTGTTCCAGTCCGCCTTCGCCGATGTCGTTCCACAGCCCGTGCAGCGACAGGTCGCCCTTGTCGACGGCCTCTTTCACGAAGGGGAAGGTCATCAGGTTGTCCAGCGACACGAGGATCGCCTGACGTTCCAGCGCCCGGGCCTGGGCATCGTAGTCGGCGATGTCCTTGACGCGCTCGTAGCCGGGGCGCAGCAGGTCCATCCAGCGGCCGACGAAGCTTGATTTCTCTTCAAGCTCGGGCGCGTTGCCGGAACACATGTCGAGGCAGCCCTTGACGCCGCCGCAGCTGGAATGGCCCACGACCACCACATGCGCCACCTTGAGAGCGGTGACGGCATATTCGATCGCGGCCGAGGTGCCGTGCTGGTTGCCATCGGGTTCATAGGGCGGCACCAGCGCGGCGATATTGCGGTGAATGAAGAATTCGCCCTGATCCGCACCGAAGATCGCGGTGACATGCACGCGCGAGTCGCAGCAGGAAATGATCATCGCACGCGGGCGCTGTCCTTCGGTGGCAAGACGCTTGTACCACGACTTGTTGTCCGAAAAAGTCGTGGCCTGCCAGCCATGGAACCTTTGGACCAGATAGGCGGGGAGCGGCTTTGAGTGAGGCATGATCATCCTTTCGTCTTGGCGTCGGCCTGTCGCGTATATAGCGCGGCGGCCGCGCGGTTGAAGCGAATTTGAAACGTATTCTGCCGAGAATTCGCTTGTGACGAAAGGTTTTGGGAAGAGATCCCAGTCATAACCAGTGCTTGTGGGACGACGAACAAGGGTGTGAGAACGTGGATCAAGTAAGGATTCTAGCGCAGAACGAAGATGTGCGCCTCGATCCGGACCGGCTGCAATCGCTCTATGACCAGCTGGGCGAAGTCGGGGCCGAAGACGTGGTGTGCCGTGCGATGGAAGAACTGGCCGTCCGGCTGTCTCTGGTCGAACGGCTGTTCCGGCAGGACCGCATGGGCGAGATGCGCAAGGCGGCGCGGTCGTTGACCGGCATCGCCGAACAGATCGGCATGCATACGTTGTGCCGTGTGGCCAGCGACGTGACCATCTGCATCGATGACAACGACCGCGTGGCCTTGTCGGCGACCCTGTCACGTTTGCTGCGCATCGGGGAACGGTCACTGATGGAAATCTGGGACATGCAGGGCGTGCGGGTCTGACCCCGGAAAGCCCTTGCGGCGGCGTTGCATCGGGCTAGGCTCTGGCCAAATTCCCTGCGGAGACACCGATGCCCCTGACCTTTGCCCAAGACCCCGACGCGGCCCTGCCGCTTCACGTGATCGATGCCGACGCGCTGGAGGGCTGGCTGTCCGGCCAGGAGGCCGCCGTTCAGACGTGGGTCAAGGCGACAGGCTTCGCGGCGGGTCTGGGCGAGGTGACGTTGGTGCCCGATGCCAATGGCGCCCCCGTGATGGCACTGGCCGGATACGGCGCCGCTGCGCGCCGCGCGCGGGGGCGGTTCACGCTAGCCGCTGCGGCTGCCAAGCTGCCGCAGGGCGATTATCGTCTTGCGGGGGACCTGTCGGGTATCGCGGTCGAGGAGGAGGCCCTTGGATGGCTTCTCTCGGGCTATGCCTTCGACCGCTACGCCCCGGCCCATGGCACAACCGCCCGGCTGGTCGCCCCCGACGGGATCGACGCCGCGCGGATCGAGGCGATCGCGGCAGGCGAGGCTCTGACCCGCGACCTGATCAACACCCCGGCCAGCGACATGGGCCCGGAGGACCTGGAAGACGCGGCCGCTGGCCTTGCGACCGAATTCGGGGCGCGCTTCGACGTGATCCGGGGCGACGACCTGCTGGCGCAGAACTTCCCGATGATCCACGCGGTCGGCCGCGCCTCGCCCCGTGCGCCGCGCCTGATCGATTTCAGCTGGGGCACATCCGGGCCGAAGCTGACGCTGGTCGGCAAGGGCGTGTGTTTCGACACCGGCGGGCTGAACCTCAAGCCCGGTGCGTCGATGGGCCTGATGAAGAAGGACATGGGCGGGGCGGCCACGGTGCTGGGGCTTGCCCGGATGATTATGGCGCTGGATCTGCCGGTGCAACTGCGCGTGCTGATCCCGGCAGTTGAGAATTCGGTTTCCGGCAACGCCTTCCGCCCGCAGGACATCCTGACGGCGCGCAACGGGCTCACGGTCGAGATCAACAATACCGACGCCGAGGGGCGGCTGGTGCTGGCGGATGCCCTGGCACTTGGGGCCGAAGGCGAGCCGGACCTGATGCTGTCGATGGCGACGCTGACCGGGGCCGCGCGGGTCGCCGTGGGGCCGGATATCGCGCCCTTCTATTCCGATGACGAGGGCGTCGCGGCTGCGATCACGGGGGCGGCGGCACGGGTCGCGGATCCGGTCTGGCGGATGCCCTTCCATGCGCCTTACGAGGCGATGATCGAACCGGGTATCGCCGATCTGGACAATGCGCCCAAGGGCGGCTTTGCCGGGTCCATCACGGCGGCGCTGTTCCTGCGCCGCTTTGCCGGAGAGACCGCGCGTTATACCCATTTCGACATCTACGGCTGGCAACCCGCCGCCGCGCCCGCCCGCCCGAAAGGCGGCGTCGGTCAGGGCGCCCGCGCCGTGCTGGCCGCGCTGCCCGAGGTTCTGGGCCTGTGACCGACCGGCGTGTCCTGAAATCCAACGGCCGGGTCGCCGACCGGTCGCTGGAAGGCCAGGTCGAGGCCGAGCGGTTCGTCGACCCGCAACGGCACCGTGTCATCAGCGAGGTTACCCCCATCCTGACCCGGGGCGACGGGGAGGGCGCGCGGGATCGCGAACTGGTGTTCGGAGAGGCCTTCATGGTGCTTGATCTCGGCGAGGATCACGTCTTCGGGTTTGCCGAACGCGACGGGTTCGTCGGCTATGTCGCGGCCGAGGATCTGTCGGATCAGGACCACCGGCCGACGCACCGCGTCGTGGCCCCGACCTACTGGTTTTCGAACCCCGCGCTGAAGGATCCCGCGCCGGGTGTGCCCCTGTCGATCGGGTCGCTGCTGTCAGTGCGCGCGGTGACCCACGATCACTGCGACTGGGCCGAAGCCTGCCTGCCGGGCGAGGTTGGTGAGACCTGGGGGATCCACGTGCCGATGCCGCACCTCGCCCCGCTCGATCCGCCTGCGACCGATCCTGTGGCCGAGGCCGAGCGCTATCTGAACGTGCCCTACCTCTGGGGGGGCAACAGCAGCTTTGGCATCGACTGTTCGGGGCTGGTTCAGGCCGCCTGTCTCGCCTGTGGCATCCCCTGTCCGGGCGACAGCGACCAGCAGGCCGAAGGGCTGGGCCGCGAGTTGGAGGTCGGTGAACCGCTGGCACGCGGCGACCTGATCTTCTGGAAAGGGCATGTCGCCTGGGTGGTCGGTGACGGCCGCATCCTGCACGCGAATGCCCATCACATGGCGGTGGCCTACGAGGATCTGAACGGCGCCATCGCCCGGATCGAGGCGGCCGAAGGGCCGGTCACGGTACGTCGAAGGGTGCTCTGATCAGTCGACGGCGCGGATCAGCTTGCGCTCCAGCACGCGCAGCACGGTCTTCAGGTCTCCGCCGCGCTTGAGCACCTGACCATCCATGCCCACCACCGAATACATCCCCTGCTTCAGCCGCAGCTTCGGCCGCTTTTCGATCCGGTAGAGCGGGTTCTCGGCCGTGCGACGAAAGACGGAAAAGACCGCCATGTCCGACAGGGTGGAAATGCCGTAATCGCGCCATTCCCCGGCGGCGACCATGCGCCCATACAGCGACAGGATCACCGACAGTTCGGTCCGGTGAAACGCGACGCGCTCGGACTGCGGGGTATGGGGAAAGGGGGTCGGGTCTTGCACCGTCATACCCGAAGAGTTGATCGGATGCAGACGGAAATCAAGGGGTTTCACCGGTCGGCTGTCCGCATCGCGGAACGACCTTCCATGGAACTTGACCGCAGGGTTAGTTTCTTTCAGGTTGCGCGCAAATTGACCAAGAGGGGATCCCAATGACCGAAGCTTACCTGTGCGATGGCCTGCGTACACCGATCGGCCGCTATGGCGGAGGGCTGTCGACGGTGCGCCCCGACGACATGCTGGCCGGTGTCATGAAGGCCCTGATGGAGCGCAACCCGGGCGTCCAGATCGACGACGTCTACATGGGCTGCGCCAACCAAGCCGGCGAAGACAACCGCAACGTGGCCCGCATGTCGGCGCTGCTGGCGGGGCTGGGCGAAGATGTGCCGGGTGCCACCATCAACCGCCTGTGCGGTTCGGGCCTTGATGCCGTCGGCACGGCGGCCCGGGCGATCAAGTCGGGCGAGATGGAGGTGCTGATCGCCGGTGGCGTCGAATCCATGTCGCGCGCGCCGCTGGTCATGCCCAAGGCCGACAGCGCCTTTTCCCGCAAGGCCGAGATCTACGACACCACCATCGGCTGGCGCTTCGTGAACCGCGCCATGCACAAGCATTTCGGCACCGACTCGATGCCCGAGACGGCCGAAAACGTGGCGGACCAGTTCCAGATCGACCGCGCGGCGCAGGATGCCTTCGCCCTGCGCTCGCAAGAGCGTGCCGCCGCCGCCATCGCCTCGGGCCGCCTGGCCGAGGAAATCGTGCCGGTGACCATCCCGCAGCGGAAGGGTGACCCCAAGATCGTCGATACCGATGAACACCCCCGTGCGACCACGCTGGAGAAACTGGGCGCCCTGCCGACGCCGTTTCGTGAAAACGGGTCGGTCACGGCCGGCAATGCCTCGGGTGTGAACGACGGCGCCTGCGCGGTGATCATCGCGTCGGAAGCGGCGGTGAAGAAGTACGGCCTGACCCCGCGCGCCCGGATCACCGCCATGGCCACGGCCGGCGTGCCGCCGCGCATCATGGGCATCGGCCCGGCGCCTGCGACCGAAAAGCTGCTGGCGATGACCGGCTACGGCATCGGCGACATCGACCTGATCGAGCTGAACGAAGCCTTCGCGGCGCAGGGCCTTGCCGTCACCCGCCAGCTGGGCCTGCCCGATGATGCCGATCATGTGAACCCGAACGGCGGCGCGATCGCGCTTGGTCACCCGCTTGGCATGTCCGGCGCACGTCTTGCCCTGACGGCCGGTCTGTCGATGGGCCACATGGGTGCGAAGCGCGCGATCTGCACCATGTGCATCGGCGTGGGCCAGGGCATCGCCCTGATGCTCGAAGCAGTCTGACAGACACCCTGCCCGAAAACACGAAAGGCGCGGTTGATCCCGCGCCTTTTCTTCTCCTGGTCCGAAATACCTCGGGGTCCGGGGCAGCGCCCCGGCGGGCCGGGATCAATAGGTCGGGTGGAATTTGCCCGCAGGTGACAGGGTAAAGATCTCGACCCCGTTGGCCGTCACGCCGACCGAATGTTCGAACTGCGCCGACAGCGACTTGTCGCGGGTCACGGCGGTCCAGTCGTCGGCCAGCACCTTGGTTTCCGGACGGCCCAGGTTCACCATCGGTTCGATGGTGAAGAACATCCCTTCCTCAAGCGTCGGGCCACTGCCGGGTCGGCCATAGTGCAGCACGTTCGGGGGCGCGTGGAACACCCGGCCCAGCCCGTGGCCGCAGAAATCGCGCACGACGGACATGCGGTTGGCTTCGACGAAGCTCTGGATGGCATAGCCGATGTCGCCGAAGGTGTTGCCGGGCTTCACCGCCTCGATGCCCTTCATCAGGGCGTCATGGGTGATTTCGATCAGCCGTTCGGATTTGCGCGACAGCTTGCCCGCGACGTACATGCGGCTGGTGTCGCCGTACCAGCCATCGACGATCACGGTGACGTCGATATTGAGGATATCGCCGTCCTTCAGCTTCTTGTCGCCGGGGATGCCGTGACAGACCACGTGGTTGATCGAGATGCAGGAGGCGTGCTTGTACCCCTTGTAGCCGATCGTGGCCGAAGTCGCGCCGGCCGCATTGACCTTCTCTTCGATCATGCGGTCGATCTCACCGGTCGTCTGGCCGGGGAAGACGTGTTCGGCGACCTCGTCGAGGATCTGCGCCGCCAGCTTTCCGGCGGCATGCATCCCGGCAAAATCCGCCTCCTGATAGATGCGGATTCCGTCGCGGGTTATCTGGCCTTTGTCGTCCAAGGCGGTCCTCTCGGCGTGGTTTGCGCCCTAGATAGGACGTTTTTCGCGCAGGTACAACGGATCGCACCCGGGCCGCGGATCAGGCGAAGGGCAAGGCCGGGCCTGCGGTGATCTCTTGCGCAGAGATGATCGAGGACAGGGCCAGCACCTCGACCCCCGAGGCCCGTGCCGCTGTGATGGCCGCCGCATAGGCCGGGTCGATGTCAGCCGCCACGGTGACGCGGTCGGCGTCCGACCGCTGCACAAGGAACAGCACCATGGCCCGGTGCCCCGCCTGCGTCATGGCGGCCAGCTCCTCCATGTGGCGGGCGCCACGGGCGGTGACGCTGTCGGGAAACTCGGCCAGGCCGGGCTGGCGGGACAGGGTGACGGATTTCACCTCGACATAGACATCGGGCAGGGTCGGCGTGGCCTCGGCCCGCAGCAGGAAATCGATCCGGCTTTTTTCGCCGTACTTCTGTTCCGGCAGCACCGTTGAATAGTCGCGCAGGGCCTCGATCCGGCCTGCCAGCAGCGCCTCTTTCACCACGCGGTTCGCGATGGCCGTGTCGACCACCGTGAAGGTGCCCGCCTGATCGACCAGCCGCCAGCCGTACTTCAGCTTTTTCTTCGGATCGTCGTTGGGTTCGACCCAGATCTTCGTGCCGGGATCGGCCAGCCCCAGCATCGAGCCGGGGTTGGCACAATGGGCCGTCACCTCGGTCCCGTCCTCAAGCCGGATATCGGCGAGAAACCGTTTGTAGCGGCGGATCAGCGTGGCCGGAACAAGGGGGGTGGGAAAGCGCATGGGGCCGGCCTATACCTTTTCGCAGCCTGAAAACAAGCCGGAGCGCCCCATGCCTAACCCTACTGCCGCCATGTTGGTCATCGGGGATGAAATCCTGTCGGGCCGCACGCGGGATTCGAACATGCACCACCTTGCCAACGAACTGACCCGGGTCGGGATCGATCTGAAAGAGGTGCGCGTCGTGGGGGACGAGGCCGACCAGATCGTCGCGGCCGTGCAGGCGCTGTCGGGGGCGTTCGATCACGTTTTCACGTCCGGGGGGATCGGGCCGACACATGACGACATCACCGCCGATTGCGTGGCGCAGGCCTTTGACCGCCACATCGACGTGCGCGACGACGCCCGCAAGCTGCTGACCGAGGCCTACACCGCCCGGGGCGTCGAGGTGACCGAGGCACGGCTGCGCATGGCGCGGATTCCCGACGATGCGGCGCTGATCGAAAACCCGGTGTCGACCGCGCCCGGTTTCACCGTGGAAAACGTGCATGTCATGGCCGGGGTGCCCGCCGTGTTCGAGGCCATGGTCGCCTCGGTCCTGCCGAAACTGACCGGGGGCACGCCGCTGCTGAGCCAGACCTGGCGCGTGATGCAGCCCGAGGGTGACATCGCCGGGCCGCTGCGGGCGCTGGCCGAGGAATACGACGACCTGTCCTTCGGGTCCTATCCGTTCAGCCTCAACGGTGTCTTCGGCGCCAATGTCGTGGTGCGCGGCACGGATGGCGGGCGGCTGGACGCGGCGATGGTCAAACTGCAAGAGGTGTTTCCCAGTGCCTGAGCTTTCCAAGATCTTCGACGCCGTCGACGTCACCTGGCCCGCCGAGGAAAAGATCGCCTGCGGGCCGATCACCCTGCGGCGCAGTTCCGGCGGTGGCAAGCGGGTGTCGGCGGCCACGGTCGACGACGCGATCACCACGCAGGACATCGAGGCGGCCGAGGCGCGGATGCGGGACATGGGTCAGACGCCTCTCTTCTCGCTTCGGCCCGGCGACACGGCGCTGGACGACCTGCTGGCCGCGCGCGGTTATGCCGTGGTCGACCGGACCAATATCTACAGCTGCCCGATCGGCCTTCTGTCGGCGATGGAGACGGACGTCGAACAGGCCAGCCTCGCCGTCTGGGAGCCGCTGGCGATCCAGCTGGATTTCTGGGCGCGCGGCGGCATCGGACCGGATCGGATCGCGGTCATGGAACGGGCCGACTGCGCCAAGACCGCGATGATCGGGCGGCACGACAATTCGCCCGGCGGCACCTGCTATGTCGGTATTCACGGTGGCGTCGCCATGATGCACGCGCTTGAGATCATCACCGAGGCCCGCCGTGTCGGCATGGGCCGCGCGATGACCGTGCAGGCCGCGCAATGGGCCAAGGACGAAGGCGCGACCGACTTTACCTGTCTGTGCGTGGAACAGAACGCGGCGGCCAACGCCCTTTACAGCAAGCTCGGCATGGAAATCGTCGGGCAGTACCACTATCGCATCAAGGAGAGCTGATATGAGCCGCGACCTGCCGACCGCCCTGGACCTGCCGATGGTCGATCCACTGCCTGCGAGCACGCAGAAGTATTTCGACATCTGCGACGAAAAGCTGGGGATGGTGCCGAACGTGCTAAAGGCCCATGCCTTCGACATCGACAAGCTGAACGCCTTCACCGCGCTCTACAACGACCTGATGCTGGCCGACAGCGGGCTGACCAAGTTGGAGCGTGAGATGATCGCGGTGGTCGTCTCGTCGATCAACGGGTGCTTCTACTGCCTGACCGCCCATGGCGCGGCGGTGCGCGAACTGTCGGGCGATCCCAAGCTGGGCGAGATGATGGTGATGAACTACCGTGTCGCCGATCTGGACGCGCGGCAGCGGGGCATGCTGGATTTCGCCGCAAAGGTGACCGAGGCCTCGCGCAAGATCGAGGAAGCCGACCGGCAGGCCCTGCGGGACGTGGGCTTCTCGGACCGGGACATCTGGGACATCGCCAATGTCGCCGCCTTCTTCAACATGACCAACCGGGTCGCCAGCGCCACCGACATGCGGCCGAACGACGAATACCATTCGCAGGCGCGCTAGGTGCGGCTGGCCCTCGCGGCATACCTTGCGCTTGGCGTCGCGACCCCGGTGATGGCGTTCGAGCCGGGCAGCCTGCCCGAGGCGGCCGAGCCGACGCATGACCGGCAGGAAACCCCGGCGGCGCTGTCCGTTCCGGTTGGCGTGTATGATGGCACCCTGCCGATGCTCGAGGTCGAGGGCGCGCTGCGTGAACGGGCCTGGCGGGTGCCCTCGGCCGCCTTGTCGACCCTGCGGATCATCGAAGGGCTGCGGGTGGACCTGGCGCAGGGCGGCTATTTCACCATCCTCGACTGTCGCACGCAGGCCTGCGGCGGGTTCGATTTCCGCTTTGGCCTGCCGGTCCTGCCGGCCCCGGCTATGAACGTCGATCTCTTCGACTTCCGCGTGCTGGTCGCGCAGAAGGGCGAGGGGCCGGGCGCGGAATATGTCTACATCCTTGTCAGCCGGGGCCGCAGCAATCGCTTTGTCCAGGTGATGGAGGTCGTGACGACCCCCGAGGATCAGCCCGCGCCCGAGGCCTTGGCCATCACCCCGGCCGAGTCGCCACCCGAGACGCCCGAGATCATCACGCGCCTACAGGACTCCGGTCACGTCGTTCTCAAGGACCTCGACTTCGCATCGGGCGCGGGCACCCTGTCGGACCGCAGCTATGCCACGCTCGAGGCACTGGCGGGCTACCTCAAGGCCAACCCCGCCCGGATCATCGCTCTGGTCGGCCACACCGACGCGACCGGATCGCTCGAGGCGAACACCGCCCTGTCCCGCAAACGCGCCGAGGCCGTCCGCGCGAGGCTGATCGGCAAGTACGAGGTGCCGGGCGGGCAGGTGGTGGCACAGGGCGCGGGCTATCTGGCGCCGGTGGCGTCGAACCTGACGCAGGCGGGACGGGAAGCGAACCGCCGGGTCGAGGCGGTGCTGCTGGCGGCGGAGTGAGGGGGGGTGAGGAACAGGTGAGGGTTGTGGTGAAGGTCGGCATCGAGCCCATCCAAGACATTCGCATCATCCTCGGAGCAGCATTGGTCAGCCAGAAATGGTGTCAGCACTGATGCTCAAGATTTCGCTTCGAAGCCAATTTCGCAACGCACTGATGCGTGGGTCGTCCGCCTCGCCATCCCGATAGACCAGGTCATAACCGCGCCCGGCAGGCAGCGTGATGTCGGGAAAAAGCGCCACCAGTCGCCCTGCGGAAATGTCGTCCGTGACAAGGGCGCTGCGCCCCAGGGCCACGCCTTCACCACGCAATGCAGCTTCGATGACAAGACTGCCATGGCTGAGCGTCGGCCCCTTGCGATGGTGCCCTGTTACACCTGCGGTGGCGAACCATCGTTCCCAGTTCGGCAGGCGGCGGTCGTCGTGAAGCACCCGCTCCTCCCGGATCAGGTTGCAGGCCAGCAGGTCGGCGGGGGTGGCAATGCCTCCCACGCGCGCCCGATAGTCCGGCGCGCAGACAGGCCCGATCGTCTCGTCCAGCAGACGTTCCCAAGTTGCGCCGGGGTAAGGCCCGTTGCCGTAGCGGATCGCCGCATCGACGCGTCCGTCGGTCAGATCCACGTTGATGTCGCTCACGTCCAGCCGCACATCGACCTCGGGCATCTGTTGCATCAGACCGGCGAGGCGGGGGGCAAGCCATCGGCTGAAGGAGACGCTGGTCGTGAGGGTGAATCGCGTGCCGGTGTCCCTGGCGCGCAGGCGCTCGGCTTCTCGCGTCAATTCGGCAAGGCTTCTGCTGACCACCTGATGAAGGGCCGCGCCGTCTTCGGTCAATGCCAAGCTCCGTGTCATCCGGCGGAACAGTCTGACGCCAAGATCGTCCTCAAGCGTCCTGATCTGGCGGCTGACCGCGCCGGGGGTCACGTTCAGCTCCGCCGCCGCCAAGGCCATGCTGAGCAGCCGTCCGGTCGCCTCGAAGGCTCTGAGCGTCTGTAGCGGCGGGGGCAATGCGGGCATCCTGGGCCTCATGATTGATCTGAGCGCAATCATAACAGGAAAAATGATCGTTTGTCAGTTGGGTATATGGCGCGCCATAGGTGATCGAAACGCAACCAATACTGGGGGGCAGCCATGTCTGACGCCACGATCACGCCAACATCACTCAACGTCAGCCGCATCACTTTGCTCAGCGTGGCCGGGATGCTGCTTCTGGCGGTGATCTGGGGGCTGTCCATCCCGATCACGAAGCTCGGCCTTGAGACCATGCCGCCGATGGTGCTGACTGCGCTGCGGTTCGGTGTCGCTGTGCCCTTCCTGTTTCTCTTCGCGATCGGGCGTCACCGCATTCCCCTGCGCGTCCTGCCCAAGGTCGCCGCCCTTGGATTGCTGGGGATCGGCGTCGGCCAGGTGTCCCAGACTTTCGGCATTGCAGAGGCGTCTGCCTCTGTCAGCACGATCATCTCGGCGATGATCCCGATCTTCATCGTGATTTTCGCGGCCATTCGTCTGGGGCAGTCCGTGTCCCTGCGGCAGAAACTGGGTCTCGCGGGAGCCTTCGGTGGCATCGCCCTTGTCGCGCTGGATCGTGGCGGGGCGGCTGCCGGAGTCATTGAGACCACACTCGCAGGCGCGGCGCTCGTCCTGCTCTCGGCGCTGACCATTGCGTTCTACTATGTCTGGAGCGTAGAGCAGACCAACCGCTACGGAACGGTTACGGTGGCAGCATGGAGCACTCTGGCGGGCTTCCTGGCCATCGTGCCATTCGCCCTGCATGAGGCCGCCACGACGCCGTTCACAGTCGAGCCCAAGGCGATCGCGTCGGCCGTCTACCTTGGGCTGGCCGTGACGGCTGCGGGGCTGTTCCTGTGGCTCTGGTTGCTGCGCACCATCCCGGCCCGGATTGCGGCCAGTGTCCAGTTCCTTCAGCCAGTCTTCGGGATCGGGGCCTCGGCGGCGCTCTTTGGGGACCGTATGGGCGGTCTTTTCCTGATCGGAGTTGCGTTTGTTCTTGCCGGCGTCGCGCTCACCGTCATCGCGCAGCGAAAGTGAAGGTAGGGCAACGGCAGCTTTGTTCGCACAGCAGGCCTTCGTCCCGCGTTTGGCGGAAATCAAACACCCATCCCCCATCCTACTCCCCCCAAGGAAAAACCCCGGCGAGTCCGCCGGGGTCCAGGTGGCCTGATGTCAGGCAGGGGAAGGAAATCGTCAGGTGGGGCTCACCACTTGTCGGGGCCTTTTTCGTTGAAGCTCCGGACAAGGAAATCGATGAAGGCACGGACCTTGGGCTGGGTGAACCGGCCCGGCGGGTAGACCGCGTAGATGCCCTGGGTCTCGACCGGCAGGTCGGGGATCGCGTCCTCGACCAGGCCCTGCGCCATGGCGTCGGCATAAAGGAACGACGGCAGGTAGGCGATGCCCAGGCCCGAGATCGCGGCGTTCAGCAGCGACTGCCCGTCGTTGACCGACAGCCAGCCGGCGGTGCGGACCTGGCGCTTTTCGCCCGAGGGCGCGGTCAGTTTCCAGACGTTGCCCGAAGCCTGCGACGAGTAGTGCAGAAGCTTGTGTTCGTTCAGGTCGTCGATCTTGCCGGGGCGTCCGTATTTCTCGAAGTACGAGGGCGCCGCGATCATCCGCTTGTTGGTGTCGGTCAGCTTGCGGGCGCGCAGGGTGCTGTCCTCGAGCTCGCCGATGCGGATGGCCATGTCGAACCCTTCGGAGATCAGTTCGACGTAGCGGTTGTTCAGCACCATGTTGACGGTGATGTCGGGGAACTCGGCCAGAAACTCACCCAGCACGGGGCTTAGATGATTCACGCCAAAGTCGGTCGCGACCGAGATGCGCAGCAGGCCCGAGGGGGCGGACTGCATCGAGGTGACCAGCGCATCCGCTTCGCCCGCGTCGTTCAGGACGCGGCGGGCGCGGTCGTAGTAGGCCAGGCCGATCTCGGTCGGGGACACACGACGCGTGGTCCGGTTGAGAAGACGTGCGCCCAATCGTGCTTCCAAGGAGGAAACATGCTTGGACACGGCGGATTTCGAGATCCCCATCTTCTTGGCCGCGTCGGTGAAACCACCTTGATCCACGACCGTCGCAAATGCTTCCATTTCTGTCAGACGGTCCATTGCTCTAACCTTTCTGCCTCATAGTTTCGGTTGCCTTGACGCAAGGTATCGACGCCAATTCGGGCGCAATCCGGGCGGGGCATCGTCAATTACGGGGTAATGTCGGGATCGTTTATGGACGGGAAACAGGGAAACAGGGCGTTTCCCGCCACATTTGAAACGATCTAGGCGGTTTCGACGCAATGTCGCCGGAAAGCCCGCTTGAGCATGTCCAGTTCGGCCCGCAGCAGGTCGATCTCGGCCTGCATTGTTTCGTCCGCGGTCTCGCCTGCGATTATGGCAGCACTGTTCAGAACGTCGCCGGTCTTGGCCTCGACGATGGTGATTGTCTGGATTCCGTCACAGATCGCGTTGACCGGGATGGCGAAGGACAGGCGCCAGTCGCCGTTGCCCGCCGGGCTGACCGTGACATCGTCAAGCGGCTTGTCGCGGAACCGGACCGCGACGCCGGGGCGGATGCCGTCGGGGACATCGGTGATGACGCCTTCCCACTGGCCGTTGGCAAGGCGTGTCTTGGTGACGGTCAGGACGCTCATCGCTCTCTCCTGTCAGAATTCCGCGCGCGGGCAGCGGGCAAAGGTGATGTCGCGCAGGGTGATCTGGTTCATCTGCGGGTCCTCAAAAATCAGGTCCAGCCAGGCCTTCTCAAGCCGCTTTTCGTTGAGGTTGGTGTAGGCCAGGTCGAATTCGACCATGGTTTCCGGCCCGGTCAGGGGCAGCTCTCGGACCACCTGTTCGGTGTTGGGGCCATGGACGATGTTGAGCCGGGCAAAGACCTCGAGCGGTTTTTCCAGCTCGATCGTGGCGGACAGGCGGACCAGGTGGGTCTTCTGCAGGCCGGTCAGGATGTCGCCGGGCAGGTCGATGGCCAGCGACAGGAAGGTGCCGTCGAAAGCGAAGACATCCATGCGCAACGAATAGGGGGCCAGGTCTTCCTCGCGGTCGTTGCGGATCTGCCTGAGCGACAGTTCCGAGCGGACGCAGTCATGATGCAGCGCAACCTCGTCGCCCAGGCGGGTGCGGGCGGGCACGGCCGCCATCCCGGTGACGGGCAGGGGCGCGCGCCACAGGTGCGGACGCCAGGACCAGTCGGTGCCGTGGGGTGTCGGAAAGATCGTCGATCCGACCGCCGGAAGCGCCAGGCGTTCGTCTGCCGTATGGATCACCTGGTCCAGCGTCTGCCGCAGGCTGCGGGCGCGGGTGCGCAGGGTGCGCAGGGCCGGGATGGGAAGGGTGCGGGCCGCGCGGGCCTCGGCGCGCCACAGACGTTGTTCGCGTTTGAGGAAGAGCTTTCGCAGTATCGACCGTATCGCCGTCGCCATGGGTGCCCGTGCCAAGCCTGTTGCCGTCCTGTGTGTCGCCGGTCGTGCCGCCGTTGGCCGTTTATGGCACGGAAACCCCTGCGGGACTATTGCCTAATCCGGGGCTCAGCCGTCGGGCTTCTGGACCGCGATGCTGTCGCCGGTCACGGTCCCCGTGGTGGCCTGCCGGATGTTTGTAACGAGCGACATCAGCAGATCGCGCCCGCCACGCCCGCTGGCGGCGCCGCCTTCGGTCGAATAGGCGGCAAGGCCAAGCGTATGGCCCGCGACCTGCATCACCCCGCGCCAGTGGACCGGCGTGGCGTTGCGGGTCGCCCGCTGGCCGCCGTCGGACAGCTGGACGTAGATCACCCCGTTGCGGGTGGTCTGGTTCAGAACCTTGGCGGGGCCGAAGGTGGCGGCGATCTGGCTGGCCGTGGGCAGGGGCGTATCGTCCGAGGACCGCACGGCGGTCACGGTCATGAAGGACAGCGAACTGACGCCCTCGATCTCGCCCCGGGTCAGAAGATCGCATTGCGCGACAAGGGCGAACTGGCGTGCGCCGGACGACCGCAGGGACTTGGCGTCGATGCAGTAGCCCGCCGGGCCGCGCACCGTGATCTGGCCCGCGTCGAGTTCCGCCATGGGCAGGGCATTGCCGTTGCCCGAGGCCGTGGGCAGGGCCATCTGGCAGCCCGACAGGGCCAGCGCGGCGCAGGCAAAAAGGGCCGGGATCGCCTTGGCGCGCCCGGCCCCCTTGGGGTCTGTCCGATCAGAGATCGGCATAGATGTGTTTTTCGGCCTTGCCGCCGGGATGCGTCACCGCGCCCAGATAGGTCTTGCCGACCAGCTGCGCATATTTCCACAGCGCGCCAGAGGCATAGATCGTGTCACGCGGACCGGCCCAGTCAGCCTTGCGCTGTTCCATCTCGGCGTCCGAGAGGTCCACGTCGATGGTGCCCGCGACCGCGTCGATGGTGATCATGTCGCCGTTCTTCAGCATGGCGATCGGACCGCCGTGGGCGGCCTCGGGCCCGACGTGACCGACACAGAAGCCACGGGTCGCACCCGAGAAGCGGCCGTCGGTGATCAGCGCGACCTTTTTGCCCATGCCCTGACCGGACAGGGCGGCGGTGGTGGCCAGCATTTCGCGCATGCCGGGGCCGCCGGCGGGGCCTTCGTTGCGGATGACGATGACCTCGCCTTCCTTGTATTCGCGCTTCTGCACGGCGGCGAAGGCATCCTCTTCACATTCGAAAACGCGGGCCGGGCCGGTGAACTTCTGATCCTCGGGCTTGATGCCCGCGACCTTCACGATGGCACCTTCCGGGGCGAGGTTGCCCTGCAGGCCGACGACGCCACCGGTCTTGGTGATCGGGGTCTCTACGGGGAAGATGACCTTGCCGTCCGCCTTGCGCTTCACGGTGTCCAGCTCTTCGCCCATGGTCTTGCCGCTCGCGGTGATGCAGTCCTCGTGAATGAGGCCCGCCTTGCGGAGTTCGTTCATCACGACGGGGATGCCGCCGACATCGAACAGGTCTTTCGCCACATAATCGCCGCCCGGCTTCAGGTTCACGAAATAGGGCGTGTCGCGGAAGATCTCGCAGACGTCCTGCAGGGTGAACTCGATCCCGGCCTCGTGGGCGATGGCGGGCAGGTGCAGACCGGCGTTGGTCGATCCGCCGGTGCAGGCCACGACACGCGCCGCGTTTTCCAGCGACTTGCGGGTCACGACGTCCCGGGCGCGGATGTTCTTTTCGATCAGGTTCATGACCGCGCGGCCCGAGGCTTCGCCGTACTGGTCGCGCGATTCATAGGGCGCCGGCATGCCAGACGAGTTCAGCAGCGCAAGGCCGATCGCTTCGGAGACACATGCCATGGTGTTGGCGGTGAACTGACCGCCGCAGGCCCCCGAAGACGGGCAGGCGACGCGTTCGAGGATGTCGAGGGCCGCGTCCGAAAGTTCGTTGTTCTGGTGACGGCCGACCGCTTCGAACATGTCCTGCACGGTCAGGTCGCGGGTGCGGAAATCCTCGGGGATCTCGTCGATCTGGGGCGCCTTGCCCGGCAGGATCGAGCCGCCGTAGATGAAGACCGACGGCACGTTCAGACGCACCATCGCCATCATCATGCCCGGCAGCGACTTGTCGCAGCCCGCAAGGCCGACGATCGCATCGTAGCAATGGCCGCGCATGGTCAGTTCGACCGTGTCGGCGATGGCTTCGCGCGAGGCGAGCGAGGACCGCATGCCTTCGTGGCCCATGGCGATGCCGTCGGTCACGGTGATGGTGGTGAATTCGCGCGGCGTGCCTTCGGCGGCTTTGACGCCCAGCTTCACGGCCTGCGCCTGACGGCTCAGCGCGATGTTGCAGGGGGCGGCTTCGTTCCAGCAGGTCGCCACGCCGACGAGGGGCTGGTGAATTTCGTGCTCGGCAATGCCCATGGCATAGAGGTACGACCGGTGCGGCGCGCGCTCCGGGCCTTCGGTGACATATCGGCTGGGCAGCCGGGATTTGTCGAACTTGGTCATGATAAGCCTCCCCGGTGTAACTGGCTGGCATCGGGATAAATGACGCCACCCGGGCAGACAAGGCCGATTGCGGCTGTCGCAACAGCGGGATAGCGTCTCGCGCATGACCTATGACGCGCAGGACATCCTGACCGAGCGGGCCCGTCCCCGCGCCGAAGCATGGCGGACCGCCGTCGGGATTGCCCTTCTTGCGGCCGGCACGCTGGCGCTGACCGCGCTGTGGGTGGCCGTGGTGCCCTTTTTCGGCATCCGGGGGATCGAGCCGGGCACGACGCCCGCCGGCATGATCTGGATCCTGTCGTCCTTCCTGTGCCCGATGCTGACCCTGTGGCTGGTGATGCAGCTTTTGCACCATAGGACGCTTCTGTCGCTGGTCGGGCCGCTTGGGCCGGCGGTCTACCAGTTCGGGCGCGTCCTGATGGTGCAGGCGGCGGTGCTGACGCTGGCGCTGATCCTGCCCTCGCCACAGGGGATGGAGCCGGTGGCGCATCTGGCTTTCTCGCGCTGGCTGGTCTGGTTGGGGCCCGCGGTGGTGCTGCTGATGGTGCAGATCGGAGCGGAGGAGCTGATCTTCCGCGGCTACCTTCAATCGCAGCTTGCGGCGCGGGTCCGGTCACCGATCGTCTGGCTGGGCCTGCCTGCCGTTCTGTTCGCCCTGCTGCATGTCGATCCGTCGGCGGGCGACAACAAGTGGGGCGTCGTCGGGGTGACGCTGCTGTTCGCGCTTGCGGCGGGCGATCTGACCGCGCGGACCGGCACGCTTGGACCGGCGCTGGCGATGCATCTGTCCAACAACTTCGGGGCGCTGATGCTGGTCGGAGCCAAGGGGCCGATGCAGGGGCTGGCGCTGTACCTGATGCCGGTCGACATGGCCGACCCGTCGCTTGCGCCGATGCTGGCGCTCGAGGCGCTGCTGATCCTCGTGTCCTGGCTGGGCGCGCGGATCGTGCTGAGGGTCTGAAGATGTCGGGCTACGCGCCGCATGCCGGGTACGTGGCGCCGGCCCGCCGGTCGTCGGCGCTGTTTTATACGCTGATCGGGTTCCTGGCGGTCGAATTCTTCTACCGGATCGGCCGGGATGCCCTGGATTTCTTCGCCTTCAACCTTGCCCCCGACCGGATTGGCCAACTGCTGGCGCCCGACACGGCGGCCGGCGCGCTTTACGACCTGTTTGCCTTCGGGGTGCTGGGGCTTGCCGTGATCTTCGTGGTCTGGATGACGCATCACCGCGGGCCGCGCAGCCTGCTGGGCGATGCGCAGGTCTGGAAACACGACATGCTCCGCGCGACCGTGGGTGGGGCACTGCTTTACCTCGTGCTCGAGATCGTGGTGCCGTGGTGGACCCCGTCCGAGGCGACGTTGAACCCGCTTGGTCCGTGGCTGTTGTATCTGCCCTGGGCGCTGGTGGCGCTGCTGATCCAGACCGGGGCAGAAGAGATCTTCTATCGTGGCTACCTGCAACAGCAGATCGCGGCGCGGTTTTCCTCTCCGCTGGTCTGGCTGACGGTGCCCAATATCGCCTTCGCGTCGGTGCATTGGTACAACGGCGACGGCTATGCGGATTCCGTACAGTACGTCATCTGGGCCTTCCTGTTCGGCCTGGCGGCCAGCGACCTGACCGCGCGGACCGGATCGCTTGGGGCGGCGATCGGGTTTCACATGGCCAACAACATCTTTGCCTTTCTCGTGGTCGAAGAGGTCGGGGCGCCCGACAGCGGGCTGGCCCTGTTCCTCGTGTCGCCCCTGCCGGACACCGGTGAGCTGGTGTTGCCGGACCCGTCGCCGGTGGTCACGCTTGGCTTCGGAATCGACCTGGCGATCCTGGCCCTAGCCTGGCTTGCGGTGCGGGTGGCGGTCAGGCGTTGATTGCATTCCGGGCGGCAAGGGCCTATCTGGACAGAAATCCGCAACCGCTCTGGACGCGACATGAACTGGATCACCAACTACGTCCGCCCGAGGATCAACTCGATTTTCTCGCGCCGCGAAGTCCCCGAAAACCTCTGGTCGAAATGCTCGGAATGCGGAACGATGCTGTTCCACCGCGAGCTGGCCGAGAACCTGAACGTCTGCACCTCGTGCGGGCATCATATGGCGATTTCGCCACGTGACCGGTTCAAGGCGCTGTTCGACGGCGGGGTGTTCGTCGAGGTGAAGGTGCCCGACCCGGTGGCCGACCCGCTGCATTTCCGCGATCAGAAACGCTATCCCGACCGGATGAAGGCGGCGCAGCGCGACACCGGCGAACACGAGGCCATGCTGGTCGCCGAGGGCGAGATGGGCCAGACCGGTATCGTCGCCGTGGCGCAGGATTTCTCGTTCATGGGCGGCTCCATGGGGATGTACGTCGGCAATGCGATCATCGCCGCCGCCGAACGTGCGGTGAAGCTGAAGCGGCCGCTGGTGCTGTTTTCCGCCGCCGGGGGCGCGCGGATGCAGGAAGGCATCCTGTCGCTGATGCAGATGCCGCGGACGACCGTGGCCGTGCAGATGCTGAAAGAGGCTGGTCTGCCCTATATCGTGGTGCTGACGCATCCCACGACAGGCGGCGTGACCGCATCCTACGCAATGCTGGGGGACGTGCAGATCGCCGAACCCAATGCGCTGATCTGCTTTGCCGGGCCGCGCGTGATCGAACAGACGATCCGTGAAAAGCTGCCCGAAGGGTTCCAGCGGGCCGAGTACCTGCTGGATCACGGCATGCTGGACCGCGTGACCAAGCGGACCGACATGCGGGACGAACTGATCACGATCACCCGGATGCTTCTGGGGCTGCCGCCGGCGGTCAAGGGCACCCTGCCGAAACCCGAGGCAGAGGCCCCCGCGATCGAAGCCCCCGCCACGCCGGCCACACCGGGCGCCAAGAAGTGACCTCGCCGTCCTCGGATGTCATCCTTGAACGGATGATGTCGCTGCATCCCAAGGTGATGGACCTTGTGCTGGATCGCGTCTGGCGGCTTCTGGACGCGCTTGGCAATCCGCAGGACCGCCTGCCGCCGGTGATCCATATCGCCGGCACCAACGGCAAGGGATCGACGCAGGCGATGATCCGGGCCGGTCTGGAAGGGGCGGGGAAACGGGTGCATGCCTACACCTCGCCGCATCTGGCACGGTTTCATGAACGCATCCGTCTGGCCGGGGACCTGATCACCGAAGCGCATCTGACCGAAGTGCTGGACGAATGCTATGCGGTGAACGGCGGCGAACCGATCACATATTTCGAGATCACAACCTGCGCCGCGATCCTCGCGTTTTCGCGGACGCCCGCGGATTACACCCTGCTCGAGGTCGGGCTGGGCGGACGGCTGGACGCAACCAACGTGGTCGCCAAGCCCGCGCTGACGGTCATTACTCCGGTGTCCATCGACCACACCCAGTACCTTGGCAACACGATCCAGGCGATCGCCGGCGAGAAAGCCGGGATCATCAAGCGCGGGGTGCCTTGCGTTGTGGGGCCGCAGATGGAGGCAGGCCTTGAGGTGATCGAGGCGACCGCCGAACGGCTGGGCGCGCCGCTGATCGCGCAGGGCCAGCACTGGCATGTCTGGGAAGAACGCGGTCGGCTGGTGTTCCAGGACGAAACCGGACTGCTGGATCTGCCGCTGCCCGCCCTGCTCGGGGCGCATCAGATCGACAACGCGGGCGCGGCGCTGGCGTCGTTACGCGCGCTCGGCTTCGGCGAAGATGCTGCCGAAGCCGCGATGACCCGGGTCAGCTGGCCCGCCCGGATGCAACGCCTGCGCGCCGGTCCACTGGTCGAGGCCGCGGGCACTGCCGAACTGTGGCTGGACGGCGGGCACAACGCCTCGGCCGGCGAAGCTTTGGGTCGGTATCTGGCCGGACTGCCGGATCGCCCGACGCACCTGATCTGCGGCATGCTGAACACCAAGGACGTGCGCGGATACCTGCGACCCCTGGCAGCGCAGGCGGCGTCGCTGCACGCTGTGTCCATCCCCGGAGAGGCGGCCACGCTGTCAGCCGAGGAAACCGCAACCGCCGCGCGGGACGTCGGTATGGTCGCAACCGAAGCCGAAACCGTTCGCGCGGCGCTGGATGACATCGTGGCGCAGGACCCGCAGGCCCGGATCCTGATCTGCGGTTCGCTGTACCTGGCCGGTGAAATTTTGCGCGAAAACGTGCAGCCGGGTTAAGGCGAAGTTTCAAAACTGCGGGGCTGCACAAAAAATGTGGTCCGATTCGTCAAGAAACGAATCGCAACCGGTTGACCGATTCGCGATGATTCGCCTATCTTGGGTTTAGTTGTTAGACAGGCAATCCTCCACCCGGGACCTCCGCCCTCACGTCTTCATACACGCGGCAGTCTGAATATCGGTGGTGTTTAGAAATACGTCGGGCACAATATGAGGGGGCCGATTCAACGGTCCCCCAATTGTGGCGCAGCGTCAGTCCTTCCCCCAGTCCGCATCCTGCATCTCGCGCAGGCGGCTTGCCGTACGTTCGAATTCGAACGCGCCGTCACCTTCGATATAAAGCGATTCGGGTTCGTCCGCGGCCGAGCAGATGAATCGCACCTTTGCCTCGTAAAGCGCGTCGATCAGCGTGACGAAGCGCTTTGCCTCGTTGAAGTTCGACCGGCCGAGACGCGGGATATCCTCCATGATCAGCACGCGCACGGCATCGGCGATGGCCAGGAAGTCGCCGGGGCCCAGCATCTGGCCGCAGACCGCGTGGAAGGTCGTCCGCCCGACGCCGTTGCGGTAGGCGGGCAGCGTGACCTGACGCCCCTTGACGGTCAGCACCAGCGGTTCGCCTCCGCCGCCGGTCAGGTCTTTCCAGATCGCGTCGATCTCGGCCCGGGCGGCGGCATTGGCGGGGGTGAAGTAGACCTTGCTGCCGGACAACCGGTTCTGCCGGTAATCGCGGGGGCTGGCCAGTTCGTGCACCACCAGCCGGTCCTTGATCAGGTCGATGAAGGGCAGGAACAGCTGCCGGTTCAGGCCGTTCTTGTACAGGTCATCCGGCACCCGGTTCGAGGTCGTCACGATGACCACGCCCCGGTCCATCAGGGCCTGGAACAGCCGTCCGACGATCATCGCGTCGGCGATGTCGGTGATCTGCATCTCGTCGAAGGCCAAGACGCGCAGGCCGTCGGCCACCTGTTCGACAACGGGCGCAAGGCTGTCTTCGACATTGGCCTTGCGCGCTTCGTGCAGGCCTGCCTGGATTTCCTGCATGAAGGCGTGGAAGTGCACCCGCCGCACCGGCACGTCGAGGCTTTCGACGAACAGGTCCATCAGCATCGACTTGCCGCGCCCGACCCCGCCCCAAAGGTACAGCCCATCCGGTGCGTCGACCTGCGTCTTGCGCCGGAACAGGCCCCGCTTTTCGGGTTTCGCCTCAAGCCCTGTGAGGATGCGGTCGAACTCGGCCAGCACCGCCTCCTGGGCGGGGTCGGCGTGCAGCTCTCCGGAGTTCAGGCGGGCGGTGTAGAGATCGCGCATTTTCTGGCTCATACTGACTAGTTACCTTGCGGCCCGGGCAGGGAAAAGAGCAGCAATGCAAATGCGGGACATCACAAAGGATGAATTGCCTCGGGGCAGGGTTTCGGATTGTATGCGCCTGCATTTATCTCCCGGAGCCTCCGATGTCCTCTGCCCGTCTGATGACGCCTGTCCTGATCTCTGCCTGCGTGATCATCCTGATCAGTTTTGCTGTGCGTGCCTCGTTCGGGGTGTTCCAGATCCCGATCGCCGACGAGTTCGGCTGGGCGCGCGCCGAATTTTCGCTGGCGATCGCGATCCAGAACCTGGCCTGGGGGATCGGGCAGCCGATCTTCGGGGCCTTCGCGGAAAAGCTGGGGGACCGGCGGGCCATCATCCTGGGCGCGATCACCTATGCCGCCGGGCTGGTCCTGTCATCTTTCGCCGTGTCGCCGGTCCAGCACCAACTGCTTGAGATCATGGTGGGCTTCGGCATCGCGGGGACCGGGTTCGGCGTGATCCTGGCCGTGGTTGGCCGGGCCTCATCGGGCGCGAACCGGTCGATGTCGCTGGCCATCGCCACGGCGGCAGGCAGCGCGGGGCAGGTCGTCGGCGCGCCCTTTGCGGAATACCTGCTGGGCATGATGCCCTGGCAAAGCGTCTTCCTGGTCTTCGCGGCGCTGATCCTGAGCGTGATCCTGTTCCTGCCGTTCATGCGTGCCCCGATCACGGCGACCAAGACCGAGCTGGAGGAAAGCCTGGGTCAGATCCTGTTGCGCGCCGGCAAGGATCCGTCGTTCACGCTGATCTTCCTTGGCTTCTTCTCCTGCGGCTACCAGCTGGCCTTCATCACCGCGCACTTCCCGGCCTTCGTGACCGAAATGTGCGGGCCGATCATGCCGGGCGGCGTGCTGCATTCGATCGGGATCACCACGACCTCGGCGCTTGGGGCGATCTCGATCTCTCTCATCGGGCTGGCCAATATCGCGGGCACGCTGCTGGCGGGGTGGCTGGGCAACCGGTTCACCAAGAAGTACCTGCTTGCGGGCATCTACACCCTGCGCACCTTCGTCGCCGCCGCCTTCATCCTGCTGCCGATCACACCGCTCAGCGTGCTGCTTTTCTCGGCCGCCATGGGATCGCTGTGGCTGGCCACCGTGCCGCTGACCTCGGGTCTGGTCGCGCATATCTGGGGGCTGCGCTACATGGGCACGCTCTACGGCATCGTCTTCTTCTCGCACCAGCTGGGCGGGTTCCTGGGGGTCTGGCTTGGCGGGCGGATGTACGACGTCTATGGCGATTACACGATGGTATGGTGGATCGGCGTCGGGGTTGGCGCGTTCAGCGCGATCGTCCACCTGCCGGTGAAGGAAAAGCGAACGCCGGTGGCGGTGCCTGCCTGATCTGCGGATCATGCCTTTGATAAACCCCGGCCTCGCGCCGGGGTTTTTCGTTTGGGGCTGGCTATTCGCGTCCGTCCTGGAAGGCCCTGAGAACCTCGTCCGGGTGGGTCAGGGGCAACCAGTGTGTCGCCCCTTCGACCTGGGACTGGATGGCAAGACGGTTCCAGCGGGTGAGGTTGCCCATGCCCGACAGGGGGATCGCGTCATCCTCTGTCGCCCAGATCGACAGCACCGGCACGTCGACCCGGCTGAGCTTGCGGTGTTCGTATTCCCGTTCGTCCCTTAGCACATGGCGCAGCGACGACAGGACCGCGGGAATGAACCCGCGCCGGTCCGACTCGGCGGCCTGACCGGCGGCAACGTCGGCCAGGTCGGGATGCTGGCCCGCCAGGGATTGTGCGCCCTTGCGGATCACGCGGGGCAGGCGGGCGTGGGCCAGCCAGTCGCCAAGGCGGCCCATGTCGCGGATCTGGCGATAGAAGCCTTTGGGAAAGCCGCCGAAACCGGCGGGGGCCACGAGGACAAGCTGCCGGATCTGGTCGGGGTGTTTGGCCGCATGGCAGGTGGCGATTACGCCGCCCATGGAATAGCCGAACAGAGTGATGTCGTCGGGGATCTTCTCGTGCGCCAGAAGGTCTTCTAGCTGCTGCACGAAGAAGGCGTCGTCTTGCACACCGTCGGGCCGATCCGAAAACCCGCGCCCGTAAAGGTCGTAGGTCAGGACGCGGAAGCCCATGTGGGTCAGGCCCTCGGCGATCTGGTCCCAGACGAACCCGGGGGTGGTGAGGCCGTGGACCAGCACCGCCACCGGGCCGCGCGTGCCGCCGAACCAGCGATAATGCGTGGTGCCCTGCGACAGTTCGGCAAAGCTGCCGGGCGCATCGACGCGGGCGGCGTCATTCATCTGAGTGCGGCGCTGTTCGACCACGAAGGGGGCGATGGCCACGGCGGCCGCGAGGACCAGAAGGATAAGCCAGATCATTGTGCAGCGGTCCAGGCGGTCAGGATGTGGCGGGCCGTCATCAGATCCAGATGCGCCCCGCCGCCGTTCTTGAACAGCGTGATGTCGTCGGGCGCACGGGTGAAGGCGGCGAGCTGGTAGTAATCGGCCAGGATCGCGTCTTCGGTGATCGCGCCCGAGGCGATGGCCAGCGCGATTTCCCCGATGTGGTGGATCGTCGTGTCGCGGCTGTCGACGAAGACCCGGGCGCGGCGCAGGGCCTCGTCGTCGGCTTCGCGCATGTCGGGGCGGTAGGCACCGATCAGGTCGATATGCTGGCCCGGGCGCAGCCAGGCCCCGTTCAGAACCGGCACATGGCCCGAGGTCGCGCAGCTGACGATATCGGCCTCGGCGACCGCATCGGGCAGATCCATCGCGCAGGTGGTGCGGGGGAAGTCTGCAGCCAATGCCTCGGCCTTGGCGGCGGTGCGGTTCCAGATGGTGAAGTCTGCCTCGGGGAAGGCCGCGCCATAGGCTTCGCGCAGGGATCGCGCAACCGCACCTGCGCCGACGATCAGGATTCTGCGGCTGTCGGGCCGGGCCAGGCGGCGGGCGGCCAGCAGGCTGTCGGCGGCCGTCTTCCACTTGGTGACAAGGTGAAAATCGATCATCGCCTCAAGCGTGCCGTCGGTATCGGACATCAGGCTCATCATGCCGTTGACGGTGCCAAGTCCACGCTCGGGGTTGCCGGGAAAGATCGTGGCGGCCTTGATCGCCAGGCCCAGCCCGTCGATCCAGGCAGACCGCGTCAGCAGCGTGTCGTCGCCGCGATAGAGGAAGGTATCCGAGACCTCGGCCCTGGGCAGGTCGTGCCCCGCCGCGATGGCGTCGGTCAGGGCGATCCAGTCCAGAACCTTTTCTCCTTCGTCGAACGAGATGCTGGGAATGCTCATGCCGCTTGCTCCTGCGCCAGCAAGCCTTCGGCGACCAGCCGGTCGGCCCAGCCCTGCGGTCCGTCGAACAGGTGCGTCTGCCAGCCGCGCGAGGCGGCCATGGCGATGTTGTCGGCGCGGTCGTCGGCAAACAGCAGGCTCTCGGGGGGCAGGCCGCTGTCGTCTTCGAGGATGCGATAGATCTCGGGGTCGGGCTTGATCACGCCCAGGTGGCCCGAGATGTAAGGGCGATCGAATTCGTGCAGGAAGTCATAGACCGACTGCGCCTGGGCGAAAGTGCCGATCCCGAAGTTCGACAGGGCGAAGACGGGCACGCCATTGGACCGCAGGGCGCGCAACAGCTGGACCGATTGGTCTATCGCGGGCGAGGCCATGTCGATCCAGCGGTCGTGCCACAGGCGGATGGCGTCGCGATAGGCCGGGTGCCGTTCGGCGGCGTCATAGATCGTGGTTCGGAAATCCTCGCCCATGTCGACGCGGTCGTTCATCGCGTGCAGGTCAACCTGGGCGAACAGCTCTTCCCGCCGCTCGCGGCCGATTTCGGCGTCATAGAACCGTTCGGGGTTCCATTCGATCAGAACGTTTCCGATGTCGAAGACGACGGCCTGAATGCCCATTGCTGCCCCTGTTCCAGCCCCCGTGCGGGGCCTAGCTTTCACGCTCTGCGGCGCGGATTTCGCGTTCCAATGCGTCCAGAAAACGGGAGCGGTCGGCCTTTGTAAAGCCCTTGCCCGAGCCTTGGGCAAAGGGGTCGGCGGCGCGGATGTCGGTCATCAGGTCGCGCATGGCCAGCTGGGCGCCGATGTTGGCCTGCGTCAGCCGTTCGCCGTTGTGACGCAGGACGCGCGCGCCACTGGCCACGCATTTCGCGGCCAGCGGCATGTCCGAGGTCACGACGACGTCGCCCTTGCCTGCATGGTCGGCGATCCACTTGTCGGCCTCGTCCGGGCCCGCATCGACGATCACAAGTTCGACCAGCGGGTTCTGCGAGGGACGCAGGCCGCCGTTGCAGACCAGCTTCATGGGAAGCTTGTTGCGGGTGGCGACCCGCTCGGCCTCGGCCTTGACCGGGCAGGCGTCTGCATCGACGTAAAGCGTCACGCGTAAAGCGCCTCGGCGTGGAAGGCGACGTGGTCTTCCATGAAGGTCGAGACGAAGAAATAGCTGTGATCATAGCCGGGCTGCATCCGGAACTGGATCTGCTGGCGCCGTTTTGCGGCGGCTTCGGCCAGCGTTTCGGGGCGCAGCAGGTCAAGGAACTGGTCCGAGGTGCCGGTGTCGACCAGAACCGGGCCGTCGAAACCCTTGTCAGCCATCAGGATCGACGCATCGTGTGCTTTCCACGTGGCTTCGTCCGTCCCAAGGTAGGCGGTGAACTGCTTGCGGCCCCAGTCGCCCCCCGTCGGGTTGCAGATCGGCGAAAAGGCCGAGACGGAGCGGAACCGGCCCGGCAGCGACATGGCCAGCGTCAGCGCACCATGGCCGCCCATGGAATGGCCGGTGATCGCCTGGCGATCGGGGTCGATGGCGAATTGGTCGGCCAGCAGGGCGGGTAGCTCGTCTGCCACGTAATCCCACATCCGGTAATGCGGCGCCCAGGGATCCTGCGTGGCGTTCAGGTAGAACCCCGCGCCCTTGCCCAGATCAAAGGCCTCGTCATCCGCCACGTTGTCGCCACGCGGCGAAGTGTCGGGGAAACAGATCGCGATGCCCTGTTCGGCGGCCCATTGCTGCGCCCCCGCCTTGGTCATGGCGTTTTCGTGGGTGCAGGTCAGGCCCGACAGGTACCACAGGATCGGCACGGGGCCGTCCTGCGCCTCTTCCGGCAGGAACAGGCCGAAAGTCATGTCGCAGGCGGTGGCAGAGGAGGCGTGCTTGTAGACGCCCTGGGTGCCGCCGAAGCAGCGGTTCTCGGACAGGGTTTCCATTCAATTACTTTCGGGATTGAGGGTTAGGATTTCGGACAGGGGCTTCTTCTGAAGCGCCTTCTGCGGCACGGTCGCGTCTTTCGATGCGTGTCCGACCGCGAGGATCATCGTCGGTTTCTCGTGATCCGGCCTGCCGCAGATTTCGGTCAGGAATTTCATCGGGTTCGGGGTGTGCGTCAGGCAATAGAGCCCCGCGTGATGCAGCGCCGCGATCAGGAAGCCGGTCGAAATGCCGGTGCTTTCGGGCACATAGTAGTGCTTGAAGCGTGTTCCATCGGGGCGCAGGCCGTAGCGCTGTGCGAAGATGATGATCAGCCAGGGTGCGTCGGTCAGGTGCGGCTTGGACACGCCGGTGCCAATGGGTTCCAGCGCCGACAGCCATTCATCGCCCGCGCCGCCGTCGTAGAACTTCTGCTCCTCCTCCTCGGCGGCCTGACGGATCTTTGACTTCGTCTCGGGGTCGGAAATCGCCACGAAGTGCCAGGGCTGGTGGTTCGCCCCCGAGGGCGCGAGCCCGGCTGTCGCGATGGCGCTTTGGATGACCGCCAGATCGACCGGAGTGTCGGCAAAATCCCGCACCGTGTGGCGGGTCTTCATGCGGTCGTGGAAGGCGCGGGCGCCGTGCAGGCTTTGGTCCTGCGTGACCTCCTGCCGGTCGGGCAGGGGAACCGGGTGATAGGTGGTCGAGGTTTGGGCTGTCATGGTGTCCTCCCTTTCCCGGGTTGTCCCTGACGGGACGTGGCGGGTCAAGGGCGGCGGCGGGGCGCTCATATCTGCGTGACCCGGCGCACACATGCCGGAATCGCGATTTCAGCCGCTTGAACCAGGTGAACGGAACAGTTTAGATTTGTCAGGATCTGTGAGGGAGGAAAACATGGGTGTCACCCGCCCCGTCATGCGGACCGGACGCAAGTTCGGCCAGGTGCTTGAAGGTGCGCGCGAAGTCTTCGTGGCCGAGGGCTACGAGGGCGCGAACGTGGACGACATCGCCCGGGTCGCGGGCGTGTCCAAGGCGACGCTCTATAGTTATTTTCCCGACAAGCGGCTGCTGTTCATGGAGGTCGCGCGCAGCGAATGCCAGCGCCAGGCCGACGCGGCGATGGAGCTGGTGCAGCCCGACCTGCCGCCGCGCGACGTGCTGCTGTTCGGGGCGCGCCGGATCGCCGAATTCTTCAACTCTCCAATGTCGCTGTCGATCTTCCGCATGTGCGTGGCCGAGGCCGAACGCTTCCCGGAGCTGGGGCGCGAATTCTACCGCACCGGGCCGATGATGGCGCGGAACATGATGGCGGATTACCTGCGCTGCGCGACTGAGGCGGGCAACCTGAAGGTCGAGGACCCCGAGCTGGCCGCTGACCAGTTCGCCGAGCTGTGCAAGGCGGGGATCTTTACGCAGCGCCTGTTCGGCGTGGCCGGGGAACTGTCGCCGGAGTGGTGCGAGAAGGTCGCCAATTCCGCCGTCGACATGTTCCTTGCCCGCTACGGCGCCTAGTCGAGCCGCCGCACCATCAGCTGATTGCCCGGGCCGCGCTTGGATTCGAGGATCTTGATGTCGGCGATCAGGTCCGACAGCTTGCGCTTGCCGTAGGACCGCGTGTCGAAATCCGGGTTCTCTGCCGTCAGGTACTGGCCCAGCTGGCCCATGGTGACCCATTCGTCGTCGGTGTCGATCTTGTCCATGGCCCGCAGGATCAGCGGCTGCGCCTCGGCCGGTTTCAGCTTTCCGGTCGGCTTTTCGGCGCCTTTTGCCGGGGCCGAATCCTCGACGATGTTCTCGATCAGGATGAACCGGTTGCAGACGTTGCGCAGGCTTTCCGGGGCCTTGGATTCCCCGATGCCGATGACGTCGAGCCCCTGTTCCCGCACCCGGTTGGCCAGCGCGGTGAAATCGCTGTCGGACGACACAAGCACGAACCCGTCGAAGCGGCCGGTGTGCAGGATATCCATCGCGTCGATCACCAGCCCGATGTCGCTGGCGTTCTTGCCCTTGGTGTTCGCAGTTTCCTGATGCGCCACCAGCCCCAGTTCGCGCACCTGTTCCGTCCAGGGGCGCAGGCGGTCCGATCCCCAGTCGCCATAGACCCTGCGCAGGGCGGGCTCGCCGATGCTGGTGATCTCTTTCAGGATCGCCTTGGCGTATTTCGCCGGGATGTTGTCGGCGTCGATCAGAACGGCATAAAGCGGGCGGGTGTCGGGCATGGGGCCTCCTTTTGCCTTCACATAGGGCGCGGCGGCGGGGAAGACCACCGCTGATCGGTCAGGTGCCGGTGCGGGTATAGGTGCGCTTGATATGCGCCGTAAGCGCGTCGGCCAGGTGGTCAAAGACCGTGCGGATCCGGCGCGAGGAATGCAGTTCGCGGTGCGTGACCAGCCAGATGGGAAAGGCAAAGACCGGCTCGTTCGGCAGGATCAGGTCGACATCGGGCGTGGTGCGGCCGGTGTCGTCGCTCATGATGCCGATGCCAAGGCCCGCGCGCACCAGTTCCCACAGCACCAGCCCGCTGTCGGTGCGGTACCGGATGTTCTGGGCGGTGATCTGGATGTCGCGCTGCGCGAGGAAGGCGCACATTTCGTCGGAATCCAGAAAGCCGACGAAGTCATGGCGGGACAGATCGGCGCGGGTTTCGGGCCGCCCCCGGCGATCGATATAGGCGGGCGCGGCATAGAACCGCCCGGTGCCTTCGCCCAACAGCCGCGCGGTCAGGTTCGGGTCTTCGGGGCGGACATGGCGGATGGCGATGTCGGCCTCGCGCCGCGAGAGGTCGCGCAGGTCGTTGGCGGCAATGACCTCGATATCGATCTCGGGTGTCTTGCGGCCCAGATCGGCGATCACGCGGGGCAGCAGGTTGGCCGAGGAGACGTCGCTCGCGGTGATCGACACGGTGCCGCGTAGGGTCTGGCTTTGACCGGTCGCGGTCAGGGCGGCCCGTTCGGCCGCCGCCCCCATTTCCCGCATGTGGATCAGCAGCTCGCGCCCGGGGTCCGTCAGGATCAACCCGCGCCCGGCCCGGTCGAAGAGCGCGACGCCCAGTTCGTCCTCCAACGCAGTGACCTGCCGCCCGACCGTGGGCTGGGTCTGGCCAAGCGCGCGCGCGGCCGCCGAGAGCGATCCGTGTTCGGCCGTCGCCAGAAAGGCGCGGGCCTGGTTCCAGTCAAAACTCGCAGCGGGCCAATTCATGCGTTTTTGTATGCCGTTTCTGCGAATTCAGGCAATTCTTATGTGGTCCGCGCATGGGTAAACAGGATCAACAGAGATGACGGAGAGCGATATGCAAGCGGAAGCCTTCTGGGACGGCATGGCCCAATCCTATGCCAAGCGGCCCATTCAGAACATGGATCAGCATGACCGGACGGTCGAACGATCAGCGGCCTACCTGACGCCCGAAGCCGAGGTGCTTGAGGTCGGCTGCGGCACCGGGACCATCGCGATGCGGCTGGCGCCTCACGCGGGGCATGTGCTGGCCACGGATATCAGCGGCGCGCTTCTGGACATCGCGCGGCAGCGGCAGGCCGAACAGGCGGTCGACACTGTCAGCTTTGCGCGCCACGGTCTGTTTGATCTGCCCGAGGGGCAGTTCGACATGGTTGCGGCCTACAACCTGCTGCACCTGATCGAGGATTTCGATGGCGCGGTCGCGTCGCTGGCCGCGCGGGTCAAGCCGGGCGGCGTGCTGGTGACCAAGACCGGTGCGCTGGCCGAGAACTGGCGCGGCTGGCCGCTGCGGCTGGTGATCGGGGCGATGCGGATGATCGGCAAGGCGCCCTACGTCGGCTTCCTGTCGAGCCGCGATATCGACGCCGCCATGGCGCGGCACGGGCTTGAGATCGTGGAATCCGAAACCATGGGGAAGGGCGTGGTCACGCGGTTCCTCGTGGCGCGGAAGGTGTAGGGCAGGCCTTGGTGGATGGCCGCGGGGCGGGGTGAACCCCGCCCTACGGGGATGGTCCTGCGGTAGGGCGGGGTTCACCCCGCCGCTCCGTCGTTAATACAACACGACCGACCGGATGGATTCTCCGGCGTGCATCAGGTCGAACCCCTTGTTGATGTCGTCGAGGCCCATGGTGTGGGTGATCATCGGGTCGATCTCGATCTTGCCGTCCATGTACCAGTCGACGATCTTGGGCACGTCGGTCCGGCCACGTGCACCGCCAAAGGCCGTGCCTTTCCAGACGCGGCCGGTGACCAGCTGGAACGGACGCGTGGCGATTTCGGCCCCGGCAGGCGCCACGCCGATGATGATCGATTCACCCCAGCCGCGATGCGCGCATTCCAGCGCCTGACGCATGACATTGACGTTGCCGGTGCAGTCAAAGGTGTAATCCGCGCCGCCGATCAGGTCGCCGCGCCGCTTGGTCAGGTTGACGATGTAGGGGACGATGTCTTCGCCGATCTCGGACGGGTTGATGAAATGGGTCATGCCGAAGCGTTCGGCCATTTCCTTCTTTCCGTTGTTCAGATCGACGCCGATGATCATCTCGGCCCCGGCAAGGCGCAGGCCCTGGATCACGTTCAGCCCGATGCCGCCCAGGCCAAAGACCACGGCAGTCGATCCGACCTCGACCTTGGCGGTGTTGATCACCGCGCCGATGCCGGTGGTCACCCCGCAGCCGATGTAGCAGATCTTGTCGAAGGGGGCGTCCTCGCGCACCTTGGCCAGTGCGATTTCAGGCAGCACCGTGTGGTTCGAAAAGGTCGAGCAGCCCATGTAGTGCAGGATCGGGTCGCCATCGAGCGTGGTGAAGCGCGAGGTGCCGTCGGGCATGACGCCCTGGCCCTGCGTTGTGCGGATCGAGGTGCAGAGGTTGGTCTTCTGGCTGGTGCAGGAATAGCACTCGCGGCATTCCGGCGTGTAAAGCGGGATCACGTGATCGCCGGGCTTCAGGCTGGTGACGCCTTCGCCGACCTCGACCACCACGCCCGCACCTTCATGGCCGAGGATCGCGGGGAACAGCCCTTCGGGGTCTGCTCCGGACAATGTGAATTCATCGGTGTGGCAGATGCCGGTGGCCTTCACTTCGACCAGAACTTCGCCCGGCTTCGGACCGTCGAGGTTCACCTCCATGATTTCCAAGGGTTTTCCGGCCTGTGTGGCGACGGCGGCTTTGGTGCGCATCAAGGGATCCTCCTGAAATTGGCTTCGCGCCACCTTGGTCCGGTTCGGGCCTGGGATCAACGGCGGAACTTGTTCGGCGGGCCGGGAATTTCCATTTAAGACATCTGGTAAAGGAGTGCCCTTCATGAAGACTCTTATCATGGCCCTGATGACGGCCACGCCGGTTGCGGCGCTGGCCGACACCGGTGGTCTCGCGAATTATTACGAAAGCTACGAATGCCGCCCGTCGGCCTACAAAGCGCTGGTCGGCAAGTCCCTTGGAACCGCCGAACAGACCATCGCCGAAGGGCCCAAGGTGCGCATCTTCGGTCCCGGCGCGATCCTGACGGACGAGTTCAACCCAGAACGGGTCAACATCGTGTCGGATGACGGGAAGATCGTCACGCGGGTCTACTGCGGATGAGGGGCGCGGTTGTCCTGTGTGCGGCGCTGGCCCTTGCCGGATGTCGTGAAACCGGCGTGACCGAGGTGGCGGATGACCCCTGTGGCGCGACGCAATACCAATCACTTGTCGGTCAGGATCGCGCTGCGATCGCGGCGGCCGGGCTGGAGGCCGGGCGGGATCTGCGGATCCTCGGGCCGGACGACATGGCGACGATGGATTACCGTGCCGACCGGCTGAATATCGACCTTGATGACGCGGGCGTTGTGACGCGCCTGCGCTGTGGCTGACGGATCAGAGGCGGTAGGGCTGGTGGCAGGCGCCACAGGCCCCGCCGATCGCCAGCATTCCGGCGGCGACGCCCTCGGCCGAGCCTGCATCCATGTCCTGCGCGGCGGATTGCAGGGCGGCCGCCTTGGCGGTGAAGTCGTTCCAGTTGTCCCAGATCGCCGGGCTTGATTCAGATTGCGGATCGGTGGCGGCATCTTCGAACGCCGCGGGGATCCGCCCGGCCAGATCTGCCAGCTTGGCCGCCGCAGCCTCGGCGTCGGCCTGGGAATAGCTGGCGGGCTGCTTGGCCATGTTTCCCAGCACACCGGTCGCGGCCTTGATGTCTTTCATCATCTGCATCCGGGCTTGAACCGAGGGGTTCTGGACGTTGTCATGTGCCAGGGCGCCCGTCGCAATCAGGCATAGGGCGAGGGCAAGGTGGCGAACTGTCATCGGTATCTCCTTCATTTTGTTGAACCATGGCGGTTTGGCGGGGGTGAGGCCAGCAGACTCGACTCCCGTTCACGTGAGGTTTATCTTTGGAACATATCATGAACATTACCTGACCGACTCATGCCTGCTCCACGCCGTCGCATCCTCTCGCTGTGGTTTCCCCGGATGGGGGCCGACCGTCTGCTGCGGCAGATCGGCGGCGATCCGGAGATGCCCTTTGCGGTGGTGGCGACGCAGGGTCCGGCGCAGGTGCTGCATTCGCTTTCGGCCGGGGCGAGCGTGGCGGGATTGGTGCGGGGGCAGCCGCTGCGGGATGCCCTGGCCATGTGCCCGGACATGATCACGCGCCTGCGGAATCCGCAGGCCGAAGGGGTCTTCCTTGCCTCCCTGCGCAGGTGGGCGGGGAAATATTCGCCCTGGGTCGGCATCGCGGGGGAAGAGGGGCTTTGCCTCGACATCACCGGCTGCGCCCACCTGTTCGGCGGAGAGGAGGGGCTGCTCGACTCCGTCGATGCCGATTGCGCGGGTCTGGGGCTGACGGTGCGCGCGGGTGTCGCCGACACGATCGGCGGGTCCTGGGCGCTGGCGCGGTTTGCCGGCATCGGCGCGGGGCATCACCGCAGCGGTGACGCCGTGGACCAGGAGGCGCGGGCCACCCGGTCGCGGGCGGCCAAACGGCGGCATTGGGAACGGGGCGGCGCGGCCCCCCGGATCAAGACCGCCGGGGTCGAGGCGCAGCGGATCGCCGCGCCCGGCCAGACCCGCAGCGCCATCGCCGGGTTGCCGCTGGCCGCCCTGCGGCTTGAGCCTGACGTGGTGACGCAGCTGTCGCGGCTGGGGCTGCGGCGGGTGTCGGACCTGATCGACCAGCCGCGCGGGCCGCTGTCGCGCCGGTTCGGTCCCGGGGTCGTGCTGCGGATCGACCAGGCGCTTGGCCAGGTGCCCGAACCGGTGTCGCCGGTGGCCGAAGCGCGGCCCTTTGCCGTGCGGATGACCCTGCCTGACCCGATCGGGCTGACCGATGACCTCCTGGCCGGGCTCGACCGGCTGCTGCCGCGCCTGTGCGATACGGTCGGCAAGGCGGGGCGCGGGGTGCGGCTGATCCGGTTGCAGGCTTACCGGACGGATCACACCATGCAATGGGTGTCCGCCGGGGTGGCGCGCCCGACGGCGGATCCCGAACGGATCCGTCCCCTGCTGGCCATGAAGGTCGAAGAAATCGACGCAGGCCACGGCATCGACATGCTGCGGCTTGAGGCGGTGCAGACCGAACCCGTGTCGGCCCGCCAGCCCGTCGGACATCTTGAGGCCGGCAAGGTGATCGCGGACCGGTTGGCGGCCAGCACGGGGCATGATGATCTGATCGCCCGGATCGGCGCCCGCGTCGGGATGGAGCAGATCACCCGCTGGCACCCGGCGTCCTCGCACATCCCGGAAAAGACCGCGCTTGTGCTGGCCGCCGCCTGGTCTGAGCCGGTGACCGAATGGCCCGACCCGCCGGTGCCGCGTCCGCTTCTGCTGTGGCGGCCGGAACCGGTGACCGCTCCGGAGGTGCCGCGCCTGAATGGACCGTTCCGCTGGCGCGGGCGGGATCTGACGCCGGTTGAGACCCTGGGCCCGGAACGCATCGCGCCGGAATGGTGGCTGGACGACCCGGCCTGGCGGTCCGGCATCCGCGACTACTGGCGGGTGACCGTCGAGGGGGGCGAAAGGCTGTGGCTTTTCTTTGCCCACGGGGCGGCGATGTCGGCTGGGTGGTTCTGCCAGGGGCGGTTCGGGTAAGGGGCGACGTTACGCGGGCGGTAGGGTGCGTGCTTGCACGCACCGCCGCAGGTGACGGCGCGCGCGGACACCTACCCTACGGGGTGGCCATGAGCAGCGTCATCACTGTGTCGCCATAGGTCTTGTGTTCCAGCAGGGTGAACCCTTCGGGCGCGAGTTGCGGGCCGCGTTCTTCCCAGATCACCAGCGCCTCGGCCGTGATCCAGCCCTGGGATCGTGCACCCGTCAGCGCCTTGGCGCCCAGGTCCTTGCCATAGGGCGGGTCGAGGAACACCAGCGTGGCAGGGGCCTCGGCCACCGGCAGGCGCAGGGCCGTGGTCCGAAGTACGCGCACCCGGTCCTTCACCCCAAGCGTCGCGATGTTCTCGGCCAGAAGCTTTTGCGCCACCCGGCCGTCGTCGACAAAGGTCACATGATCCGCGCCGCGCGACAGCGCCTCGAGCCCGAGGGCCCCGGTTCCGGCAAACAGGTCCAGCACCCGGGCGCCGTCGATCGGATCCCCGAACCGGCCCCCTTCCAGCATCGAGAACAGGCTTTCGCGCACCCGGTCCGCCGTGGGTCGCAGGTGGGCGCCCGCATCCCCCTTGCCGACGGCGGCAAGGCGGCGGCCGCGAAAGGCGCCTCCGACGATCCGCATCAGCGCATCAGGGTCTTGAGGTCGATGGAGGCATCGGCGACCGCCGCCGCATCCGGGGATTTCCCCGCCGCCAGCAGACGCTTGGCCACCATGAAGGCGCGCGGGTCGTTCATCGCGTCCACGGCCAGCAGGCGATCGCCCGCGTAATACCAGTGCGACCGCGACCCTTCGCCCTCGCGGATCACCACGCGGTCGTAGCCGGTGTTCAGCCCCGCGATCTGCAGCTTCACATCGTACTGATCCGACCAGAACCACGGCTCGGGCACATACTCCCGGTCCCCGCCCAGCATGTTCAAGGCGACGCATTCCGCCATGTCGATGGCGTTCGGCACGCTTTCCAGCCGCAGGCGGGCGGACCCGTGCGGGAAACTCGCGCAATCGCCCGCAGCCCAGATCCCTTCGGCCGAGGTGCGGCCGTGAGTATCGGTGGCGATGCCGTTGTCGCAGGCGATCCCGGCGGTCTCGGCCAGCGCGGTGTCAGGCAGGATCCCGGCCCCGACGATGGCAAAATCGATGTCCAGCGTCGTGCCGTCGGACAGTTCGGCCTGCGCCACTTGGCCGTCGCCGATCAGCCGCGACAGGCCGACGCCTTCCCGGATGTCGACGCCGTGCGCGCTGTGCAGCGCGCGGAAAAAGTCCGAGGTCTCGGGCGCGGCGACCCGTTGCAGGATCCGGTCGGCCAGTTCGACCAGCGTGACCTCCAGCCCCTGTTTGGCCGCGACCGCAGCCGCTTCGAGCCCGATATAGCCGCCGCCGATGATCAGGACCCGACGTCCCGGGCGGACCTGCGGTTCCAGCGCGTCGATGTCTGCCAGCGTCCGCACGGTGAACAGCCCCGCCAGATCGCCGCCGATCGCGGCGGGCAGGCGGCGCGGGACCGACCCGGTGGTCAGCGCCAGCTGGTCGTAGGACAGAACCTCGTCTCCAAACGTCAGGGTCCGGGCTGCGGGGTCGATGCGGGTGACCGGGGTGCCGGTGCGCAGCACGATCCGGCGGTCGGTGTAGAAGCTGTCGGCGCGCAGAAACAGGCGGTCGCGCGGCATCTTGCCCAGCAGGTAGTCCTTGGACAGCGGCGGGCGCTGATAGGGCGGGGCGGTTTCATCCCCGATCAGCGTGATGTCGCCGTCAAAGCCGTCGTCGCGCAGTTTCGCGGCCAGAGAGGATCCGGCCTGCCCGGCCCCGACGATAACGATATGTGACATGTGCGCCTCTTCTTTTGCTCTGGCAGCGTCCTGTCCGGGCGCTATGGTGTCCCCGGAACAAATGGATAGCGAGAGGCTCCTCCAATGGCAATTTCCCAAGGCGACACACTTCCCGACGCGACGCTGGTCGAAAACACCGACAAGGGGCCCGCGCAGGTTTCGCTGACCGAACGGCTCAAGGGGCGCAAGGTCGTGATCTTCGCGCTGCCCGGCGCCTTTACCGGTACCTGCACCACGGCACATGTGCCCAGCTTTATCCGCACGGCGGACCAGTTCCGCGCCAAGGGTGTGGACGAGGTGATCTGCCTGTCCGTCAACGACCCCTTCGTCATGGGCGCGTGGGACCAGCAGACCGGCGCAGGCAAGGCGGGCATCACCATGATGGCGGACCCGTCGGCCGAGTTCACCAAGGCCGTGGGCATGGATTTCTCGGCCCCGCCGGTCGGTCTGATCGACCGCTCCAAGCGCTATGCGATGTGCGTCGAAGACGGCAAGGTCACCGTGATCCAGGCTGAAGAGAACCCCGGTGTCTGCGACACGTCCGGCGGTGAAGCTCTGCTGGAATCCATCTAAGAACGGACGAGGCCCGCAGCACTTCTGTCCTGCGGGCCTCAAGGTTGCGTCTTGCGACGCCCGTAAACCCTACAATCCCCCAGCCACGGTTGGCCTTCTGGCCGGTATGCAGCAGGTCCGGTTGATCCGGAGTTGTCGAACGGTAGTACCGTCGGGTTATGCATTATCTATGTGTGGTGCCGAAATCTACGTCAAGAGTCTGCGAATCATCTTTTAACCGGCGTGAAACCCCTTGTAGCCAAGACATTTGTGACTCGGTTTCGATGGCCTCGGCGAAATGGCTGCGCACCAGATCTACGGCGTCGGGCAGATCCATCCCGTCATGAAGCAGCACGTTGGCCGCCATCAGCCCCGACCGGCCGGCGCCGTGTCGACAGGTGAAGGCCACCGTCCCGCCGGTGTTGGGCAGATCTTGGCGCGAGGCCAGAAGATCGTGCCACCGGCCTATCGTGGGGTCGTCGGGGGTGTGGTAGTCCCGGATCGGCAGGAAGGCGAGATCGAGCCCGCGCGCCGCCGCCTGGCCGCGCAGTTGGTCAAAGCTGCCGTCGGGCAATTCGTGCTCTTCGGTCAGGACGACCAGAAGCGGGGCACCGTTTGCGACGATGGCATCGAGCGTCGCGCCCATCCGGTCGGGGTCGAGGAATGGCGTGCCATCTGCACCGGCGGCGAGGCCGGGGAAGCCCGCCATCATACAACGTCCCTGACCCGGGCATTCGATGACGGCGCGCAGGGACGTTTCGGGGGTCTGCGGAACGGACATGATGGGTAAAGCCTTAAAGATGAATGTGAATTGCATATTAACCTTTGACGCCGGGGAAGCGCAGGGCCATATATGCTTTGGCTCTCTTCAATTGAGAGTGATGTCCAAACGAACCGGAAAAGTAAACGCGGATGCATCTCAGAGCCGAAAGTTCAACGATCGCATCAGAACTGCGGACCCGGATCTGCATGATGCAGACGACCGGTGAGGTGATCACGCTTCACGAAGGCGCCATCGCAGCCGAATTCGGCGTGTCCCGCACGCCGATCCGGCAGATCCTGCAGAAGCTGGCACACGAACGGCTGGTGGAAACCCGGTCCGGCGTCGGCACGATTGTTGCGCCTTTGAATCCGGCGCATCGTGAACGTGACTTGATCGTGGTGAAGGAACTGCTGAGGGCTGCATCGATCTGCGTCGGGGATACCCCCGCGGACATGCGGATGCTGGACCGTCTGGCTTCGGCCAAGGTGGTGGCGGACAGGGCCCGGGAAGACGCGCAGGGTTATCTGAATATCCGGATCGAGATCCTTGAGATCACATCGGATTTCGCCCCGGATCCGATCATCGGCGACGCCATCCGTGCCGCGCAGTGGCGGCATATCCGCTGGCGCATGGCGGATCATGGCTGGGCCGAGGGGTGGGTCATCCCGATGCTGCGCGACCTGCTGCGCAATGGCGCCGAGCGGCTTGAAAAAGGCGGACCTGCCGCCTTTTACGGGTATCTGGCTGATGTCGAGGCCGGCGGTCAGACCAGCTGATCCAGCTTGCGGGCCAGCTTGACATCCAGTGTCGACAGGCCCCCCAGATCGTGGGTTGTCAACGTGACCTTCACGCGGTTGTAGCTGTTCGACCAATCGGGATGGTGATCCCACTTCTCGGCATAAAGCGCCGCGCGCGTCATGAAGGCGAAGGCGGCGGTGAAATCGTCGAAGCGGAAGGACTTGGTCAGCGCATCGGCGTCTTCGGCCATGGCCCAGCCAGTGGACAGCAGGGCGGGCAGCAGGGTTTCGCGGGCGGTGTCCGACAGTTTCTCGGTCATTCCTGATCCTCCATCTTATCGCGGCGGAACGGCCCGTAAGAGGTCAGGATCTCCATCTCCTCCTCGACCGCGTCGGCCTCGGCGTCAAGGTATTGCCGGATGGCTCGGGTGAAACCCTGATCGGCGAACCAATGCAGGGAATGGGTCGCGGTCGGCAGGTATCCGCGGGCCAGCTTGTGTTCGCCCTGCGCGCCGGCCTCGACCCGGGCCAGGCCCCGGGCAATAGCGGCGTCGATGGCCTGATAATAGCACAGTTCGAAATGCAGGCAGGGATGATGTTCGGTGCAGCCCCAGTAGCGTCCGTAAAGCGTGTCGCGGCCAATGAAGTTCAGCGCACCCGCGATCGGGAGGCCATCGCGCAGCGCCAGCACCATCAACACGTCGTCGCGCATGGTCTGGTGCACGCGATCAAAGAAGTCGCGGGTCAGGTAGGGCGTGCCCCACTTGCGACTGCCGGTGTCCTGGTAGAAGCGCCAGAAGGCATCCCAATGGTCCGGGCGCAGATCGTCACCGGTCAGCGACACGATCTCGCCTCCGAAATCCTGCGCCTGCCGCCGTTCCTTGCGAATGGTCTTGCGCTTGCGCGAGCTGAGGTCGGCGAGGAAGCCATCGAAGTCGGCGTAGCCGTTGTTGAGCCAGTGGAACTGCTGGCTGGCGCGGGACATCAGGCCCATGGCGTCGCCCGCGACGGCTTCGTCTTCGGTGCAAAAGGTCACGTGAAGCCCCGACACGCCGTTGTCCGAGGCAATCCGGACCGCGCTTTCCACAAGGGCGGCCATGCCATCGGCCTCGTGGCCCGGGCGGGTCAGGAACCGGCGACCCGTGGCGGGCGTGAAGGGCACGGCCATCTGAAGCTTGGGATAGTACCGCCCGCCCGCGCTTTCATAGGCATGGGCCCAGTTGTGGTCGAAGATGTATTCGCCCTGGCTGTGCGATTTCACGTAAAGCGGCGCGGCGGCGATCATCACCTCGCCCTTGTGGGCGGTCAGGTAATGCGGCTGCCAGCCGGTGCCGCGCCCGACAGATCCGCTGTCTTCCAGGGCCTTCAGGAACCGATAGGTCGTGAAGGGATCGGTCGGCGCGCCACCCTCGGTGACCTCGGGGCAGGCGCAGGCATCCCAGTCGGCCTGGGCGACAGTGCTCAGGTCGCGATGCGCGCGTACTTCGAAAAGGGTCTCGGGATCACCGTCCATGGGGCAAGTGTGACGCGCCGCGCGCGGCGATCAAGCCGGGATCGGTGAAAGATAGTTTTCAAAGGTCACATTATCGGCAATTCGGCGCGCCTCGGCCTCGGCCTTTGGCGACCGGATGGTCCAGCACAGCACCGGCAGCCCCCGCGCCTTCAGCTCTGCCACGCGCGGATTGGCCAGGTCTTCGCGGTCGTGGCTGATGAACTGCGCGCGCGACGCGGCGATGTCGGGGATCCCGGCCAGCCGTTCACGACGCGCCTTTGGGACCAGCGGCCAGTCGGCGGCGTTGAAATCGCAGGTCGTCAGGCCGACGGGGACGTCGGGCGCCAGGCCGCCGAAGACCCGGGTCGAATTCGGGTTGAAGGACATCACCGCGACATCGCCCCGGTATCCCTTGAGCGCGGTGGCTGCGGCCTGTTCCAACCGCCCGACCGCCGGCCCAAGCGCTCCGTCCTGATCCTTGATCTCGACCAGCAGGGGCACCTTGCCGTCGACCTCGCTCAGCACCTGCGCGAAGGTCGGGATCATATGGGTGCCGCCTAGCAGCGGGATCTTCACCAGGTCTGCGGCGGCACGCATCTGGATCGGGCCCTTTTCGCCGGTCAGACGTTCAAGGTCATAGTCGTGAAAGACCATGGCCTCGCCGTCCTGCGACAGTTGCAGGTCGATCTCGATGCCATAGCCGGCATCGACGGCGGCGCGGATGGCCTCGATCGAGTTTTCGGGGCGGCCTGCCGCCTTGTCATGCAGCGCGCGGTGCGCGATCGGCAGGCTGAGGAAGGCGGCAGGCAATGTCATGTCAGGCGATCTCGAAGATGCCTTCGATCTCGACCGCGACGCCGAAGGGCAGGGCGCCTGCAGAGACGGCAGAACGCGAATGGCGGCCTGCGTCGCCCAGCACATCGACCAGCATGTCGGAACAGCCGTTGATGACCTTGGGCTGATCGCCGAAGTCCTTGGTCGAGTTCACGAAGCCGGTCAGTTTCACGACGCGCTTGAGCTTCGACAGATCGCCGCCGCAGGCCGCCTTGACCTGGGCCAGGAGCGACAGGCCGCAGAGCTTGGCCATTTCAGCGCCTTCCTCGACCGTCATGGTGTCGCCCAGAACGCCCTTGATGAAGCCGTTTTCATCCATGCAGACCTGACCCGACACGAAGACCAGGTTGCCGCTGATCACGTAGGGCACATAGTTGGCCGCCGGGGCGGGGCTGTCGGGAAGGGTCAGGCCCAGTTCGGCCAGGCGGGATTCGATCGCGTTGCTCATGGAAGCTCCTTTCAATTTGCCGCGACGCTAAACCCCGCCGCGGCAAAGCGAAAGAGCGGATCAGGTTTCCCGGAAGGCCTTGGCGAAGTAATCCGTGAAGGGCTTCATGAAATAGGCCATCGGGGTGCGGTCATGGGTCTTGATATAGGCTTCGACCGGCATGCCGGGGATCAGGTTGGACCCTTCGGGCAGCAGTTCGCGCTGACCGTCATCCAGGATGATTTCGGCGCGGTAGTACGAGATGCCGGAGTTCTGGTCGGTGAAGGCATCGGCCGAGATCTGCGTGACGTGGCCCTTCAGTTCCGGCGTGGTGCGCTGGTCAAAGGCGGAAAAGCGCAGGTTCACCGACTGGTTCACCGTCAACTGTTCGATGTGGATCGGTTCAATCCGCGCGGCGATGATCAGGGGCCGGTCCTGCGGCACGACATAAAGCACCGGGTCGGCGGGGCGCAGCACCGAGCGTTCGGCGAAGACCTGAAGCCCGTAGACCACGCCCGAAACAGGTGCGCGGATTTCAAGCCGGGCCATCTGTTCCAGCAATGCGTTGCGCTGTTCACGCATCTCAAGCTCGCGGTACTGGATGTCGCGCAAGCGGGTGATCGCGTCTTCGCGGCGCTGCGTCCGCAGGTTCAGGATCTGGATGTCGATTTCCGTGATCCGCCCCTCGGCCTCGGCCAGCTGGGCGGTCAGTTCCCCGCGCGACCCCATCAACTGGGCTGCTTCGCGCGACAGCGACGACACGCGCGAGGCCTGGGTCAGGCCGCGTTCCAGCAGCGATCGCTGGTCGGTCAGTTCGGCTTCGATCAGCTTGATCTGTTCGTCCTGCGCGTTGCGTTGCGCCGTGATGCCTTCGATCTGGCTTACGATCTGGCCCTTGCGCTTGCGCAGCTGCTCGATCTCGTTGGCGATGGATTCGCGCCGCGCTTCGGCGAGCCGGGTCTGCCCCTCCATCAGTTCGGCGGCGTCGGGGTTGGTCTGGGCGATATCGACCAGCAGTTTGTCAAAGGTGACGTCGTCGCGGTTGTCACGCTCTGCCTCAAGACGGCCACGGCGGGCGATGAGTTCGAACAGTTCGCCTTCGGTGATCGCCAGTTGCGACCGCAGCTGGGTGTCATCGAGGCGGATCAGCAGTTGCCCGACCTCGACCCGGTCACCTTCGCGCACGTCGATCTCGGCGACCACGCCGCCGTCAAGGTGCTGCACGACCTGGCGGTTTCGGTCGACCTCGAGCTGGCCAGGCGCGATGACGGCGCCCGAGATCTCGGTGAAGATCGACCAGGTGCCGAAGCCGCCGACAAGGGCCAGCAGGGCGATGAACCCAAGGGTCAGAGGGCCGCGGGCAGACCAGGTCTTGTCGGTGTTGGTGTCAGGTGCGCTCATCTCAGGCCTCCCTGGCCGCCGACGCGGACCTGGTCATGGTTCTTCAGCACCTGCTGCAGCACTTCGTCGCGCGGGCCATAGGCCACGCGGCTGCCGCCGTCGAGCATCAGGATCATGTCGCATTCCTGGATGGCGGCGGGGCGGTGCGCCATGATCAGCGCGGATTTCCCGGCCTCTTTCATGATGCGGATCGCCTTGTTCAGCGCCTGGCTGCCTTCGTTGTCGAGATTGGAGTTCGGTTCGTCCAGCACCAGGATCATCGGATCGTGATACATGGCGCGGGCCAGGCCGATCCGCTGGATCTGACCGCCCGACAGCCGCCCACCCGAGGCATCGATGCGGGTATCGTAGCCGTCGGGCATCTTGAGGATCATGTCATGCGCGTCGGCCTTCTTCGCGGCTTCGACAATCGCGGTCGCGTCGGGGTTCGGTTCAAGCCGGGCGATGTTTTCGGCGATCGTGCCTTCGAACAGCTGCACGCGCTGCGGCAGGTAGCCGATGTAGCGGCCCAGCACCGTCGGATCATAGTTGTCGAGCGCCGCGCCATCCAGGCGCACCTTGCCGCCGGCCGGGCGCCAGACGCCGGTGATCGCGCGGGCCAGCGTGGACTTGCCGGCGCCCGAGGGTCCGATGACGCCGACGGCCTGGCCGGGTTCGACCTTGAACGACAGCATCCGGATCGACGCCACGCTTTCGCCCGGGGGCACCACGGTCAGCTGGACGGCATCAAGACGTGCCTGCGGGGTCGGCAGGGCGGTGCGGTCTGCCTCGGCCGGGGTTTCGCCCAGCAGGACGGCCAGCGAATGCCAGCCGCGCATGGCGCGCTGCACCACGGCCCACTGGCCGACGATCATTTCGATCGGCGACAGGGCGCGGCCCATCAGGATCGAGCCGGCGATCATCCCGCCCGGGGTCAGTTCGCCGCGCAGCACCAGGAAGGCGCCAAGGCCCAGCATGGCGGATTGCAGGAACAGGCGGAAGGTCTTGGTCGTGGTGGAAAACCCGCTGGTCAGGTCCGAGGCGGCGATCTGCCGTTTCAGGGTCTGGCCGCGCAGGTTGTTCCAGCGCGAGAACGCGGCCTTGCGCATCCCCATGGCGTTGACCATTTCGCTTTCGGTCCGGATCTGGTCGGCCAGCTTCTCCGAACTGATCATCGACTGCATCGCGGCAGCCTGGGGATCCTTGGTGATGATCTGATTGAAGATGGTGACAGCGATCAGGACCGCGCCGCCGCACAGGGCCAGGATGCCCAGCCAGGGGTGGAAGATCGCGATGCTGGCCAGGAACAGCGGGGTCCACGGAATGTCGTAAAGCGCGATCAGCGCGGGCGAGGACATGAACCGCTGCACGGCTTCCAGATCGCGGACGCCGGTCTGCCCGACCTCGTCCTGCTTGACGGCACTGCGACGGATCACCGCATCGAAGACCCGCTGGTCCAATTTCGCCTGAAACCGGGCGCCGGCGCGGCTGATGACCCGGGCGCGAACCGCATCGACCAGGCCCATGATGATGAACAGAAAGACGACGATGACCGACAGGCCGATCAGCGTTTCCACCGATTTCGATCCCAGCACGCGGTCGTAGACCTGCAGCATGTACAATGGACCGGTCAGCATCAGCAGGTTGGAAAACATACTGAAAATGCCGACGGCCCAGAAAAGGGATCGGTTTGAGCGACGGGCGGCGCGAAGTTCGCGATAGCCGTTCTGAACTTTGGGACTAATCATGGGAGGAAGCTGCCAAGGCTTAAAATCATTGGGGATTTCCCACCTTCTACTGCGTCGTTTCCAAACTGTACATCATTGTTGCGCCATTCCTTGGCGAGATTAAACACAACAGTGTTTACAACTCTGGAATCGTCAGGCGCTGAATGGTAAGCCGGGACGAATTTCGGAGGTAGGTTATTGTTTGGGTCGCGTCGTTTTGCAGTCGGATGTCTTCGCCTGGCGGCTCTGGTTGGTCTCGTGGCCCTGTCGGCCTGTGCCCCTGCCGACCCCGCCGTCGGCATCAACGACCCCTGGGAAGCCTCGAACCGGAACACGCACCGTCTGAACAAGGCCATCGACCGCGCGCTGCTGCGGCCTGCTGGGCGCGGCTATGTCAAGGTGCTGCCGCAACCGGTGGTCACGGGCGTGCGGAACGTGTCGAACAATTTTGCCACCCCGGCGATGGTCGTGAACAACACGCTGCAGGGCAATATCGAAGGCGCCGTCGCCTCGACCGCGCGGTTCGCGCTGAATTCCACGATCGGGCTGGTCGGCCTGATCGACGTGGCCACGGCCATGGGCATCCCCGAACACGACACCGATTTTGGCGAAACCCTGCATGTCTGGGGCGTGCGCGAAGGCGGCTATGTCGAACTGCCGCTGCTGGGGCCATCGACTCAGCGGGATGCGGCGGGCCGCGTCGTCGATCTGTTCACCAACCCGCTTGGCCATGTCCTGCCCAAGCCCGAGAAGTATATCGGCACGGCGGCCGGGATCGCCAAGCGCATCGGCGACCGGGGCCGCTATTCGCAAACCGTGGACAGCGTCCTATATGACAGTGCGGACAGTTACACCCAGGGTCGCGTGACCTACCTGCAGAACCGCCGGTATGAATTGAACGGCGATGCGGCGGTCGCGGACCCCTACGATGACCCCTATGCTGCGACAGGTGACCCGTATGACGACCCGTACCTTCAATAACCTGACCCGCCGTGGCCTGCTGACCTCGGCCGCAGCGATGGCGATCGTGGCGCCGCTACCGGCGCTGGCGCTGACGGATGCCTCGGCGCGGCGTTTGGTCGACGGGATCGTGGGCGACATCAACCGCATCATCGCCTCGGGCGGATCGCTGGCGTCGATGATCTCGAGCTTCGAGAAGATCTTCGTGAAATATGCCGACGTGTCGATCATCGCGCAGTCGGTGCTGGGCCCGGATGCCCGCAGCGCGTCCCCCGCGCAGATGCGCGCCTACATCGCCGCCTTCCAGGGCTATGTCGCGCGCAAGTACGGCAAGCGGTTCCAGGAATTCGTCGGTGGCCGGATCGAGGTTCAAAGCACCCGGCAGGTCAAGACCTGGCACGAGGTCATCACCACCGCCTACCTCAAGGGCCAGAGCCCCTTCGAGGTGCGGTTCCTCGTGTCCGACCGGTCGGGGCGCGAGCTGTTCTTCGACATGGTGATCGAAGGGATTTCGCTGCGCACGTCCGAGCGGGCCGAGATCGGTGCGATGCTGGACCGCAACCGTGGCAGCATCGACGGCCTTATCGCAGATCTCAAGAAAGCGGGCTAAGCCGCGCTGTCGGACGGGGCACTGTCGCCCCGTCGCTTTCGTCGTCAGTTCCGAATGCCGAATATGTTGCGGATCAGCCGTTCCAGCGGATCCTGACCGCGCTGCTGCGTGCCCTGCGGCGCGCGGTTGCTGTCGGCCACGTTCGGCGCGACGGCAGGGGCCTCGGGGTGGGCCATGGGCAGCGGGTTGGCGGGCAGGCCTTCGTGGACGCGCACCATGACCTCGTGCCAGATTTCGGCCGGCAGGCCCGATCCGGTCACGCCGGTCAGCGGCGTGTTGTCGTCATATCCCATCCAGACGCCCGCGACGTAATCGGCGCTGAAGCCGATGAACCAGGCATCCCGCGCGGCCGAGGTCGTGCCGGTCTTGCCCGCGACCTGCCGATCGGTCAGGTTCGCGCGCCCGCCGGTGCCCTGGGTGGTGACGTTGTGCATCATCCAGATCAGCTCGCGCGCGGCGTCTTCCCGGATCACCCGTTCACCGATCCCGCCCGAGGCATCCATCAGCGGTTCGGACTGACCCTGCAGGCGCAGCTCGACCAGACCGTAGGGGGTGACCGACGATCCGCCGTTGAGGATGCCCGCGTAGGCCCCGGTCATCTCGACCAGCGTGGATTCCGACGCGCCAAGCGCCAGGGCGGGGCCCTGCGCCAGATCCGACTGGATGCCGAAGTCGCCCGCGACCTTGCGCACCAGGTCAAGCCCGACCGAATCCGCCACCTTGACGGCGGGAATGTTGAGAGAGCTTTCCAGCGCCCGCGCCAGCGTCACGGTGCCATGAAAGCGGCGGTCATAGTTTTCCGGGGACCAGGGGCCGGACCCGGGAATGTTGATCGTCAGCGGAGCGTCTTCGACCGTGTCGTACCAGTGATAGCCCAGCTCAAGCGCGGTGGCGTAGACGAAGGGCTTGAAGGCCGAACCGGTCTGCCGCAGCGCCTGTGTCGCGCGGTTGAAGGCGCCTGACACCTTGGTCTTGCGGCCGCCGACCATGCCCCGGACGGCGCCGTCCGCGCTCATCACGATGACGGCGGCCTGCGCCTTGGAGCCTTCCTTGACCTTGGTCTCGAAGATCTCTTTCAGCCCGTCTTCCGCGGCCTTCTGGATGCGCTGATCCAGTGTCGTGCGGATCACCACGTCCTCGGTTGTCTTGCGGGTCAGGAACTCGGGCCCCGACGACATGACCCAATCGGCGAAATAGCCGCCGGCGCGGGCCTCGGCGGCCTCGGACAGTTCGGCGGGGTTGGCGCGGGCCGCGTCGGCGGCATTGGCGGTCAGGTAGCCCTGATCCTCCATCAGGCCGATGATGACGGCGGCGCGGTTCTGCGACCTGGCCAGATCGGCCGTCGGGGCATAGCGCGTCGGCGCGACCAGAAGTCCGGCAAGCATGGCGGCTTCGGCCGGATTGACCTCGGCCGCGGATTTCCCGAAGTACCGCTGGCTGGCGGCCTCGAACCCGCGCGCGCCGGCGCCCAGGAAGGCGCGGTTCATGTAGATGGTGAGGATCTCGTCCTTGGTATAGGCGGCCTCGAGCCCCATGGCATAGATCGCCTCGCGCACTTTCCGCCACAGCGTGGTCTCGCGGCAGTCGGCTTCATAGGCGGCTTCGCTGTCCCAGATTTCGGGATCATAGGGATCGCCAAGGCACAGAAGTTTCGCGGTCTGCTGCGTGATCGTCGACCCGCCGTGACCCGACAGCGGCCCGCGCCCTTCGCGCAGGTTGATGCGGATGGCCGAGGCGATGCCGCGCGGGGACAGGCCAAAGTGGTTGTAGAACCGCTTGTCCTCGGTCGCGACAATGGCGTTCTTCAGGTGCGGCGACACGGTTTCCGTGGTCACGACCCCGCCGAACTGGTCCCCGCGCCAGGCAAAGACCTGTCCTTCGTTGTCCAGCATGGTGACGGACCCGCGCGCGCGCCCGTCCAACTGGCTGTCCAGCGGTGGCATGGTCGCGGCGGAGTAGGCCACCGCAAGCCCGATGAGCGCGACGACGACGAGGCCCAGCCGCCAGGTGAGCCCCCAGACCAGTCGGAACGCCCAGGAGATCAGCGACAGGATCCAGCCGACCGGGCCGCGCGGGGTGCGCCGCGCCGGGGCGCGACGGCGCCCGCGTTTCCCGCCCGGGGTCTTGCCCTGGCCCTTGGTCGTGCGCTTGGCCTTCTGGCTGCCATATCGGCGATCAGCCACCAGCGTCGGTTTGCGTCGTCCTGAATCACTCATTGGGTGCTGCCCGGTTCTTTTGCCTGGCCCCGATATACGTGGTTGCGGCCCGGATGTTGAGGAGTTTGGGCGCAAAACGACGTTACAACTCTGCCTAAAAAATATGCACAAAGGATGATGTGGTCAAAAATTGTGCAAATGCGAAGGGAATAATCACCTGTTCCGGGTGCCCACGCTTCCGGTGAAGGTGACGTCGAGTCTTAGGTTTTCCTGCCAAAGGCGGGGTTCGCGCCCCGAGATACGGAAGGGAAAACTCAGTGAAACTCATCATTGCGACAATCAAGCCGTTCAAGCTCGAGGAGGTCCGCGAGGCGCTGACCGAAATCGGCGTGCGCGGCATGATGGTGACGGAAATCAAGGGCTTCGGCTCTCAGTCCGGTCATACCGAAATCTATCGCGGCGCGGAATACGCTGTGAACTTCGTGCCGAAGATCAAGCTCGAGATCGCTGTGTCGGCAGAAATGGCCGACCAGGTCGTCGAGACGATCACGAACACTGCCAAGACCGGGAAAATCGGCGACGGCAAGATCTTCGTGCTGGATATCCAGCAGGCGGTTCGCGTGCGGACCGGGGAAACCAACGCGGACGCGCTGTAAGCGACGGACTGGGAAAGGAAGTAACAATGAAAACTCTTACGAAACTGGGCCTTGCCGCCGCGCTGATCGCAGCGCCGAGCCTTGGCCTGGCGCAGGACGGTCCCGTTGCGGGAACCAACCCGTCCACCGACAGCGTGTTCATCCTGAACTCGCTCCTGTTCCTGATCGGCGGTTTCCTCGTCTTCTTCATGGCCTGCGGCTTTGCCATGCTCGAGGCGGGCCTCGTGCGGTCCAAGAACGTTGCCATGCAGCTGACCAAGAACGTCGCGCTGTTCGGCCTGGCGTCGATCTTCTACTACCTGATCGGCTACAACCTGATGTACCCGCTCGGCACCTGGTCGATCGAAGGTGTGCTGTCCGGCGTCTGGGGCCCGGGCGTTCTGGAAGCCGTCGGCGTGACCGCCGATGCGGCTGACGATTACGGCTATGCCTCGACCGGTTCGGACTTCTTCTTCCAGCTGATGTTCTGTGCCGCCACCGCGTCCATCGTGTCCGGTACGCTCGCCGAGCGCATCAAGCTGTGGCCGTTCCTGATCTTCACCATCATCCTGACCTCGATCATCTATCCGCTGACCGCATCGTGGAAGTGGGGCGGTGGTTTCCTGGACGGCGCTGGCTTTCTGGACTTCGCAGGGTCGACCGTCGTGCACTCCGTGGGTGGCTGGGCCGCTCTGACCGGTGCGCTCATCCTCGGCCCGCGGATCGGCAAGTACAAAGATGGCAAGACCATCCCGATGCCCGGTTCCAACCTGTCCCTCGCCACCCTGGGTACGTTCATCCTGTGGCTCGGCTGGTTCGGTTTCAATGGCGGCTCGCAGCTGGCCATGGGGTCGGTCGGTGACGTGGCCGACGTGTCGCGCATCTTCTCGAACACCAACGCGGCGGCTGCCGGTGGTGCGGTTGCAGCCCTGATCATGACGCAGCTTCTCTACAAGAAGCCCGACCTGACCATGATCCTGAACGGTGCACTGGCGGGCCTGGTGTCCATCACCGCCGAACCGCTGACCCCGACCCTGGGCGTGGCCACCCTGATCGGCATCATCGGCGGTATCATCGTCGTGCTGACCGTGCCGATGCTGGACAAGCTGAAGATCGACGACGTCGTCGGTGCCATCCCGGTCCACCTGATCTGCGGCATCTGGGGCACCATCGCGGTTGTCTTCACCAACGGTGACGCGTCGCTTGGCACCCAGCTTTACGGGATCATCGTGGTCGGTATCGCCACCGTCGTGATGTCCGCGGTCGTCTGGTTCATCCTGAAAGCCGTCATGGGCATCCGGGTGTCGGAAGAAGACGAGATCAACGGTCTCGACACCGCGGAACTGGGCATGGAAGCCTACCCCGAGTTCGCCAAAGGCTGATACTCCTCCTCCCGTCAGCCTTGACGGTCCGGCCCGGGCGTTCGCGCCCGGGCCTTTTCTTTGCGCGGCCCTTTCAATGCATCCCTGCCTATGTTCAGGGCCGTGCGGTTTGCCAGTGGTGCCCGGGTCGGTGGCCCACTAGTCTTCCGCCAACACGCGTTAGGGAGGCGACGGCGATGGATCTGGCACTGAAGGGAAAGACCGCCCTGGTCACCGGCGGCACGAAGGGGATTGGCCTGGCCTGCGCCCGGGCGCTGATCGCCGAAGGGGTCCGGGTCGTGATCGCGGGGCGGTCGCAGGATTCGGTCGATGCCGCGCTGGCGGGGCTGGACGGCGCGCAGGGACTGCACGCGGATCTGCGGTCGGCCGAGGATGCGGCGCGGATGGTCGAAGATTGCCGGGCCCTGATCGGCGAGATCGACATCCTGATCAGCAGCGCCGGGGCGGCGCAGCGCACCGTGCCGGAAAAGCTGACGCCGGAGCACTGGCGCGCCGCGATGGACGCCAAGTTCTTTTCCTACATCAACGTGATCGACCCCGTGGTCAAAACCATGGCCGCGCGCGGCGCCGGTCGGATCGTCAATATCATCGGGGCGGGGGGCAAGCTGGCCTCACCGATCCACCTGCCGGGCGGGTCGGCCAATGCGGCGCTGATGCTGGCGACTGCCGGTCTGGCGCAGGCCTACGCAGGCGAGGGGATCCGGGTCATCGGGCTGAACCCCGGTGCCACGCGCACCACGCGGCTGACCGAAGGTCTGAAGGCGCAGGCCGAATTCGCGGGCACGACGTACGAGGAAGCCGAACGCGCGGCGGCCTCGCGCATCCCGCTTGGCCGGATGGCCGAGCCTGAGGAGGTCGCCGACATGGCGGTCTTCCTCGCGTCGGATCGGGCCAGCTATGTCACGGGCGTGACGATCAACATGGACGGGGCCGTCACCGCGACCGTGGTCTGATCGCAGCCCTGCGGATCAGCCCTTGTCGGTGACGTTTTCCTTGAAGGCCGTGTCGAAGGCGGCCTTCTGGTCGGGCGTCGCCTCGGACTGGTTCTGCGCTTTCCAGTCGTCGTAGGGCATCCCATAGAAGGCCTCGCGGCCTTCCTCCTTGGTCATCTCGATGCCGCGGTCGTTCGCGGCTTCCTGCATCCAGCGGGACAGGCAGTTGCGGCAAAAGCCGGCCAGGTTCATCAGGTCGATGTTCTGGACGTCGGGGCGGTCTTCCATCAGGTGCTTGCGCAGGGTGCGGAAGGCGGCGGCTTCGATTTCGGTCTGGGTCTGGCGGTCCATCGTGATCCCCTCGGGTCGTTTGGTGGCAGGCTGACAGGCGGAGGGGGGCAGGTCAATCGACCCGGGTTGTCACCTTGGCGTCACTTGTTATGGCAATCCTGCAGTTACAACGGTAGCGTCGGACAAAAGGGCCGCGCGGTTCAGAAGGCAGGGACGGGCATGAGACGACAACGCAACACAAAGATCGTGGCGACCCTCGGGCCGTCTTCCTCGGATTACGAGATGATCCGCAAGCTGCACGAGGCCGGCGCGGACGTGTTCCGCCTGAACATGAGCCACGGCAGCCACGAAGAGATCCGCGAACGCCACCGCATCATCCGCGAGGTCGAGCGCGACACCGAAAGCGCCATCGGCATCCTTGCGGACCTGCAGGGCCCGAAGCTGCGGGTCGGCGTCTTTGCCAACGGGTCAGAAGAGCTTGAGGAAGGCGCAAGCTTCCGTCTGGACCTTGACGAGGCCGAGGGCGACGCGACCCGCGTGACCCTGCCGCACCCCGAGATCTTCGAGGTTCTCGAGGTCGGGGCGAACCTGCTGGTGAACGACGGCAAGATCCGCCTGCGCGTGACCGCCTGTGGCACCGATCATGCCGATTGCGAGGTCATCGCGGGGGGCACGATTTCCAACCGCAAAGGCGTGAACGTGCCAGACGTCGTGCTGCCGCTGGCGGCGCTGTCGGAAAAGGACCGAGCCGATCTGGAATTCGTCTGCCAGCTGGGTGTCGACTGGCTGGCACTGAGTTTCGTGCAACGCCCGGCGGACGTGGAAGAGGCGCGGCGGCTGGCCGATGGCCGCGCCGCGATCCTGTCGAAGATCGAGAAACCCGCCGCCGTGAAGGCCTTCGAGGACATCCTTGCGGTGTCGGACGGGATCATGGTGGCGCGCGGCGATCTTGGGGTGGAGCTGCCGGTGCAGAACGTGCCGCCGATCCAGAAGCAGCTGGTGCGCCTGTGCCGTATGGCGGCGAAGCCCGTGATCGTGGCGACGCAGATGCTGGAATCTATGATCGAGAGCCCGATGCCGACCCGGGCCGAGGTCTCGGACGTCGCCGCCGCGATCTACGAGGGCACCGATGCGGTCATGCTGTCGGCGGAATCCGCAGCCGGCCAGTACCCGGTCGAGGCGGTCAGCACCATGGATGCCGTCGCCCGCGAGGTCGAGACCGACCCGAACTATCGCGAGGTGATCGAGGCTTCGCGCCGGGTCGAACGCAGCACGGTCGCCGACGGCATCGTGGCCGCCGCACGCGAAATCGCCGAGACGACGGACATCAAGGCGATCTGCTGCTTCACCGACAGCGGCAAGACCGCGCTGCTGACCTCGCGCGAACGGCCCCGGGTGCCGATCCTTGGCCTGACGCCGCAGCGGGGCACGGCGCGCAAGCTGACGCTGAGCTGGGGGGTGAACTGCTATATCAGCCCCGAGCTTGAGCGGTTCAAGCAGGCGGTGGTCAACGCCGCCCGCGCCGCGCGCAGTCATGGGTTCGCCTCCGAGGCCGACCAGATCCTCGTCATGGCGGGCGTGCCCTTCAACGTGCCGGGATCGACCAACATCCTGCGCGTCGCCCCCTGCGAGGAACGGCTGATCTTCGCCTCCGACCCGGAATAGCGGATGGACAGCGACCTCATCATGGTGGCGGGTCTGGGTCTGCTGATCCTGTCGATCCCATCTGCGGTCGCGGCCTTCGCGGATGGACGCCGCCCCTATGTGGCGCTGTCGGTGGTGCTGGCCGGGGCCGGGGTTCTGGGCTGGGGCTGGGTGCACCACCCCGAGGAGATGACGGTGGCAGAACTGCCGCATGTCATCTTCCGGGTGCTGGCGCGGGTCATACCCTGAAAGCGCCCACCCGATCCGCTGCCCTGTCAGGGTGCGGATTTCCTCTTGCCTTGTTGGGTCATGGGTCCTATACGGCCCGCTCATCCGCGCGGCCGGTTCAAGTGGCATACCGAGTCGCGTTTCACCGTTCGAAAGATCAAGGAGACGGAAATGCCCAAGATGAAGACGAAATCGAGCTGCAAGAAGCGGTTCAAGATTTCTGCAACCGGCAAGGTGATCACCGGCCAGGCGGGCAAGCGCCACGGCATGATCAAACGCCACAAGAAATTCATTCGTGACGCCCGCGGCACCACCGTGATGTCCGAACCCGACGCACGCATCATCAAGTCGATGATGCCGTACGATCGCTGATAGGGGAGGATAGAACATGTCTCGCGTCAAAGGCGGTACCGTCACCCACGCACGTCACAAGAAGGTTCTGAAGGCAGCGAAAGGCTACTACGGCCGCCGCTCCACCACCTTCAAGGTCGCGACCCAGGCGGTCGACAAGGCCAACCAGTACGCCACCCGTGACCGCAAGAACCGCAAGCGGAACTTCCGCGCGCTGTGGATCCAGCGGATCAACGCGGCTGTCCGGTCGCACGACGAAGCGCTGACCTATTCGCGCTTCATCAACGGCCTGTCGCTTGCCGGGATCGAAGTGGACCGCAAGGTTCTGGCCGATCTGGCCGTGCACGAGCCCGATGCCTTCGGTGCCATCGTCGACAAGGCGAAAGCTGCACTGGCCTGAGCTTAGGCCAGCCGAAAGATCAGAAGGCCGTCCCACGGGGCGGCCTTTTTCTTTGCGCGGTCGGGTCAGGCAGGGTCCGAGATCACGACGCCTTCCATCCCGATGGCGATATGGCGGCCCTCGGCGATATCGGGGGCAAAGGCTTCGGCCAGGGTCGGCAGGATGCGGTCCTCGTTCCAGCCGCGCCCCCAGACATCGGGCATCACCGGGCCAAGCGCATGGTGGACCAGATAGGCGAAGACGCTGCGCAGATCGCGGCGCGCGCGGCGCAGGGCCGTCGACTCCCGCGCATCGGCGCCGTGGGTCTCGCTGCCGACTTCCCACAGGACGCGCAGGATGGCGTTGCAGGTGACATCCGGGTCGTCACTTTGCTGCATCATGTCGATCAGCCCGTCGCGGAAGCCGTAGATGTCGAGCGTCAGAAGGACCGACGGATCGGCCTCCATCGCGGACAGGTAGCAGGCGGCATAGCCTGCGGCATCAAGTGTCGTGTGGGTGTCGGACCAGATCTTGTCGGCATAGCCCGCCAGCGCGTGATCGCTGCCGTACCAGCGCGGCAGCAGGTGCAGACCGTGCACGGCATGAGGGGTCAGGGCGGTCGGGTCGGCGGTGCTCCAGCGCAGGGCGGCTTCGGTCAGGGCCTCTTCCGTGCTGCCCTCGGCGGCGCGCAGGCGATAGTCAAGCTCGGCATGGAAGGCTGACCCGGCGCTGCGGTCGGAAATCCCGTCAAGAATCTGACGCGCCATGGAAATATGACGGCGCGTGGCGGCCAAGGCGTCGTCCGGGGTCAGTTCGGCATGGGTCTCTCCGCGCCGGGCCCAGCTGGTTTCAAGATGGATCTGCGCCGCGAAGAGATGGATCGCGGGCGGCGTGTCGGGCCGCGACAGGGCGCGGTCGAGCGGGGCAAAAAGCGTATCCGGCAGATCCTCGTCGGTGACCCCCTGTCCGCGATCGATGATCTGGCAGGCCCGGGCGCCGACCAGATGGCGAAACAGGGCCTGGCCCAGGGCCGGGGCCATGCGTTCGCCTGACGGTAGGGCCGTGTGCCGCTGATCGAGCCGCGACAGGCGCTGTCCCAGCCCGGCCCAGTTCTGCGCCTGCCAGTCGCGATAGGCGGGCCGGATATGCTGGGCCAGGGCGCGGCGGTCGGGGTGGCCGGCAATAACGGTCAGGCTGATCTGGCTGCGCAGGCTCTCCAGCGTCATCGGGTGTGGGTCGTCGGGGCGCGCGGGCGGTCGCCGCAGGCCACGCGTCAGCCACGACAGCAGCCGCTTCGGATCAACGGTCTTGCGGGCCCCCGGCAGCGGGGCATGTGCGGTATCTCGCATCGGCAGCGTTCCTGATGTGATCGACGGATTCGACCCCAGAATGCCGGCCAATTTGCGGCGCATCGGGGGCGGGATGGCCCCAAGTCTTTACAGACCCGGGCGGGCCATCCGCCTGATGTCAGCCGCCCAGAACCGGCGCGCATCCGATATGCGCGTTCGGCTGGCCGATGTGATGGGGGTTGAGGATCAGCACCCATTGCACCGGATACCCTGGCGCCTGCGTGCGCGAATAGGAACAGCCGTTCGGTGTGGTGATCCACTGCTGTCCGGTCTGGATCGTGCCCGGCGGTGGCGGCGGGGCCTTGACCGTTCCGATTGCCTTGGCCTGGGTGCCGCCGAACGCGGCGGAGGCGACGAGAAGTCCGATCTTGAGAAGCTGCATGGGCCATCCTTTCGAAGTCACTGCCCGCTGTCTGACGGTCCCGCGCGCCGTCGCCCGGGCGGGAATGTGGCTGATGGGTGGCGATTGGTTAGGGTTTGAGAAAGCTTTGAACGGGGTTTGAGGCAGCCTGCCGCCTTGCCTCTCAGCCCCGGCTTGGGTAGCAGGATCGTCGACAAGTACCGGAGGGACCCGGATGGACGATCTGAAAGCCAAATACCTTGCCGCGATCGGCGACGCCAAAGACGAGGCGACGCTGGAAGAGCTTCGTGTGCAGGCCGTGGGCAAGAAGGGCGAGATCAGCCTGAAGATGCGCGAGCTGGGCCGCATGACGCCCGAGGAACGGCAGGTGGCCGGACCCGCGCTGAACGCGCTGAAGGATGAAATCAACTCGGCCCTTTCGGCCAAGAAGGTGGCGCTGGTCGATGCCGCGCTGGATGAACGGCTGAAGACCGAATGGCTGGACGTGACGCTGCCTGCGCGCGACGCGCGGGTCGGCACGATCCATCCGGTCAGCCAGGTCTGGGAAGAATGCACGGCGATCTTCGCCGACATGGGCTTTTCGGTCTCCGAAGGGCCGCAGATCGAGGATGACTGGTACAACTTCGACGCGCTGAACATCCCCTCGCACCACCCCGCGCGGGCCGAGATGGATACCTTCTACATGCACCGGGCCGAGGGCGACAATCGCCCGCCGCACGTGCTGCGCACCCATACCTCGCCGGTGCAGATCCGGGCGATGCAGGCGCAGGGCGCGCCGATCCGCACGATCTCTCCGGGGCGGGTGTACCGGGCGGATTACGACCAGACCCACACGCCGATGTTCCACCAGGTTGAAGGCCTGGCGATCGACCGCGATATCTCGATGGCGAACCTCAAGTGGGTGCTGGAAGAGTTCTTCACGGCCTACTTCGGCACGCCGGTAAAGACCCGCTTCCGCGCGTCGCATTTCCCGTTTACGGAGCCGTCGGCCGAGATCGACATCCAGTGTTCCTGGGAAGGCGGCACGGTGAAGGTCGGCGAAGGCGACGACTGGCTCGAGGTGCTTGGCTCGGGCATGGTCCACCCCAAGGTGCTGGAAGCGGCGGGCGTCGACCCGGCGGAATGGCAGGGCTTTGCCTTCGGCATGGGGATCGACCGGATCGCGATGCTGAAATACGGCATCCCCGATCTGCGCGCCTTCTTCGATTCAGACCTGCGCTGGCTGCGGCACTACGGGTTCAGCGCCCTGCAGGTGCCGACGATCCGGGGTGGGGTCTAAGTCGATGCGGCTGACCGGTCCGATCCGCGCCGAACAACGGCCGGGCGCTGGCCGTGCCACGGGCACGACCGGTCGGGCGCATAACGGACGCACTGTCCCATGGGGGTCAAAATGACCAACTCCCGCCTCTTTCGCCACGAGAACCGCGAGCGCAGCCATGACACGCGCCGGGTCTATGCGCTGTTCGAACTGGCCCACACCTGCGTCGATTTCGGCGCGGCCCTGTGCTTCATCATCGGGTCGGTCATGTTCTTCTATGACGATCTGATGACCGCCGCGACCTGGCTCTTCCTGATCGGATCGGTGCTGTTCGCCGTGAAGCCGACGCTGCGCCTGATCCGCGAGATTAAACTGATATCCATGGGCGACGCCGAAGACGTCGCCTCCCGCCTGGAGACCTGACATGAAATTCACCCTGTCCTGGCTGAAAGAGCATCTTGAGACCGAGGCGAGCCTCGACGAGATCCTGGAAACCCTCACCGACCTCGGGCTCGAGGTTGAGGGCGTCGAGGATCCGGCGGCGGCGCTGAAGGGCTTTACCATCGCCAAGGTGACCAGCGCCGAACAACATCCCGACGCGGACAAGCTGCGCGTCTGCATGGTGCAGACCGACGAGGGCGAAAAGCAGATCGTCTGCGGCGCGCCGAACGCACGCGAAGGCATCACGGTCGTGCTGGCCAAGCCGGGCATGTACATCCCGGGGCTGGATATCACCATTTCGGTCGGCAAGATCCGGGGTGTCGAAAGCCACGGCATGATGGCCTCGGAACGGGAGATGGGGCTGTCGGACGAACACGACGGCATCATTGAACTGCCCTCGGGCGAGATCGGGCAGGAGTTCGCGGACTGGCTGGCCCGCAACCGGCCTGCAGCCGTGGACCCGGTGATCGAGATCGCGATCACGCCGAACCGCCCCGATGCGCTTGGCGTGCGCGGTGTGGCGCGCGATTTGGCGGCACGGGGCCTTGGCACGCTGAAGCCGATGCCGGAGTATGCGCTGGAGGCCCAGGGCGACTGCCCGGTCAAGGTCGAGATCGCCGAGAACGCCACCGATGGCTGCCATGTCTTTGCCGGGCGCCTGATCCGCGGCGTAAAGAACGCGCCGTCCCCGGCCTGGTTGCAGCAGAAACTGAAAAGCATCGGGTTGCGCCCGATCTCGGCGCTGGTGGACGTGACGAACCTGTTCACCCATGACCTGAACCGCCCGCTGCACGTCTTCGATGCGGGCAAGGTTTCCGGCACGCTGAAGGTGCATCGCGCCGAGGGCGGCGAGGCCTTCACAGGGCTGGACGAAAAGGACTACGTGGTGCCCGAGGGCGCGCTGGTCATCTCGGACGACAACGGCGTCGAAAGCGTCGGCGGCATCATGGGCGGGCTGTCCACCGGCTGCACGCTTGAGACGACCGATGTCTTCGTCGAAGCGGCCTTCTGGGATTTCGTGTCGATCGCCCATGCGGGGCGCGGGCTCAAGATCAACTCGGACGCGCGGTACCGGAACGAACGGGGCATCGATCCGGGCTTCAACATGGAAGGGCTGGACCGTGCCTGTGCGCTCATCGTCGAGCTGTGCGGCGGTGAGGTGACCGACATGGTCGTCGCCGGTGCGGTGCCGGACGTCAGCCGGGCCTACAAGCTGGACACCGCGCGGTGTTCGTCGCTGGTCGGCATGGACATCCCCGCCGAGGATCAGCGCGCAACGCTGGAACGGCTGGGTTTTGTCATGGAAGGCGACATGGCGCATGTGCCGTCCTGGCGGCCCGACGTGCTGGGCGAGGCGGACCTGGTCGAGGAAGTGGCGCGCATGGCGTCGCTGACCAAGCTGGAGGCGAAACCGTTGGCGCGGGCGATCCCCGGCGTGCCGAAGCCGATCCTGACCCCGATGCAAAAGCGCGAACAGGTCGCGCGGCGCACGGCGGCGGCGCTTGGCTACAACGAATGCGTGACCTATTCCTTTGTCGATCAGGCCGGCGCTGCGCTCTTCGGTGGCGGTACGGATGCGACCATGGTTGCGAACCCGATCAGCCAAGACATGAGCCACATGCGCCCCTCGCTTCTGCCGGGGCTGCTGCGGGCGGCGGCGCGCAACCAGGCGCGCGGCATGGGCGACATGGCGCTGTTCGAAATCGGCGCGACCTGGCACGGCGGAGAGCCGGAGGATCAGGGCGTGGCGATTGCCGGGCTGCTGGTCGGCAAGACCGCCCCCAAGGATGTGCACGGCACGTCGCGGTCGGTGGATCTGTTCGATGCCAAGGCCGATGCTGAGGCCGTGCTGGCGGCCATCGGCGCGCCCGCCAAGGTGCAGATCCTGCGCACGGGTGAAGCCTGGTGGCATCCGGGCCGTCATGGCGTGATCTGCCTTGGCCCCAAGAAGGTGCTGGGCGTGTTCGGCGAGTTGCATCCCAAGGTGCTGCGCGAGATGGACGTGAAGGGGCCCGCCGTGGCCTTCACGCTGTTCCCGGGCGAAGTGCCGCTGCCGCGCAATACCGGTGCGTCGCGCGGGGCGCTGCACCTGTCGGACCTGCAGCCGGTCGAACGGGACTTTGCCTTCGTGGTGGACACCGGGGTCGAGGCGCTGACGCTGGTCAATGCCGCCGCCGGGGCTGACAAGGCGATGATCGCGGATGTGCGTGTCTTCGACGAATTCATCGGCGGGGCGCTTGGCGAGGGCAAGAAATCCATCGCGGTGACCGTGCGGATCCAGCCGCAGGACAAGACCCTGAAGGACGACGAGATCGAGGCGATTTCGGCCAAGGTCGTCGAGAAGGTCACCAAGGCCACGGGCGGCGTTCTGCGCGGCTGACGGGGGAGGGGGCTGTCTGCCCCCTCTTGGTCCGTGCCGGACCAATTCACCCCCGAGGATATATTGACCAGAGGAAGCAGGCGGGGGTTGCAAGGGCGGCCCCCGTTTCCTATATGCGCCTTGAGAGGTTGGCGCGGGCGAGCGCCTCGCCAACCCGGTCAGGTCCGGAAGGAAGCAGCCGTAACGAGCCCCGCTTGGGTCGTTGTCCAGCCTCTCACCCTAATCCCCTACTGTTGGTTTGACGGGCATCGTCGGCGTGGCGGGTGCCGTGACCGGGCGGTCGTCGGTGATGCCGTCGAGCGGCGAGGCGTATTCCGCGTTCAGAATCAGGCCCAGCATGAGGAGCGCGAGAAGGGCTGCGAGCGCTGCGGGGATCCAGGCGGCGCGACGGGCCCAGCCGGACGCCGGGCGCAGCGGGACAAGGATCAGGGCGGCCAGAGCGGCCGCGATCTGAAATCCGAAGAAGGTGGTGACCCGGTTCAGCCCGCGCGTGAAGCCGTCGCCGGTTGGTGCCTGAAAGGCCGGAACGACGAGCGATCCGAGCCAGAGCCCGGCCCATAGGATCAGCACTGCCCGGAACAGGTGTCGGCGCTGCACGGCCTAGAGCTGACGCGCGTTGAACGTGTCGCAGGCGCCCATGTCGCCGGATTTGTACCCGGTGGCAAACCAGCGCGCGCGTTGTTCGGACGTGCCATGGGTGAAGGTATGCGGTTGCGGCACCCGGCCCGCGTTGCGTTGCAGCGTGTCGTCGCCGATCTGGCGAGCGGCATTCAGGGCCTCTTCGACGTCGCCGGGTTCCAGGAGCGTCGTGTTCTTCGAGGCCCAGACACCGGCCAGGCAATCGGCCTGCAGTTCCAGCCGCACGGTGATGGCGTTGGCCTCGGACTGGCTGGAGGACTGCCGGATCTGGTTCACCTGGCCCAGGATGCCAAGTTCGTTCTGAACGTGATGCGCCACCTCATGTGCGATGACATAGGCCTGGGCGAAGTCGCCCTTCGCGCCCAGGCGTTGCGCCAGCGTGGCGAAGAACTGCGTGTCGAGATAGGCCTTTTCGTCCAGCGGGCAGTAGAACGGGCCGGTCGCGCCCGAGGCGCCGCCGCAGGGGCTGGACGTCTGACCCGAGAAAAGCACGAGGGTCGGGGGCTGGTAGGCCTCGCCGACCTGTTGCGGAAAGATCTCGGCCCAGGTGTCTTCGGTGGTGGCCAGCACCCGTGATGAGAAGGCGGCGGCCTCTTCCTCGGCCGGGGTCAGGTCGCGCGGGGCGCTTGATTGGCTCGGGCTGCCGGTCAGGATCGGCGATACGTCGATGCCGGTGAAATAGCCGATCGCCAGGACCAGCAGGACGCCGCCGATGCCAAGGCCTCCGATCGCGCCGCCCCGTCCGCCCATGCGGCGCCGGTCTTCGATATTGGAGCTTCTTCTGACACCTCTGAGCCGCATCGCGATTCCTTTCACCAATACTGGGTAAAGTCGTACAGCAGGGTTCGGTTCCCTCAAAGGCCGGTGGACGCTGGTTGCCGCAGGTTTTAGGGTCGCGGGACAGAGAATCCCGAGGGGCAGATGAGCGACGCCAAACCCGCCTACCAGGTGCTGGCCCGGAAATACCGGCCTGAAACCTTTGCCGATCTTGTCGGTCAGGACGCCATGGTGCGCACCCTGAAGAACGCGTTCGAGGCGGACCGCATCGCGCAGGCCTTCATCATGACCGGCATCCGGGGCACCGGGAAGACCACCACCGCGCGGATCATCGCCAAGGGCATGAACTGCATCGGGCCGGATGGCACCGGCGGGCCGACGACAGAACCCTGCGGTGTCTGCGAACATTGCGTCGCGATCATGGAAGGCCGCCATGTCGACGTGATGGAAATGGACGCGGCCTCGAACACCGGGGTCGGCGATATCCGCGAGATCATCGATTCGGTGCACTATCGCGCGGCCTCGGCCCGCTACAAGATCTACATCATCGACGAAGTTCACATGCTGTCGGTCAACGCCTTCAACGCGTTGCTGAAAACGCTTGAGGAACCGCCCGAGCACGTGAAGTTCATCTTCGCCACGACCGAGATCCGCAAGGTGCCGGTGACGGTTCTGTCGCGCTGTCAGCGGTTCGACCTGCGCCGGATCGAACCCGAGGTGATGATCGGGCTGCTGCGCAAGATCGCGACCGCCGAGGGTGCCGAGATTGCCGAGGATGCATTGGCGCTGATCACCCGCGCGGCGGAAGGATCGGCGCGCGACGGCACCTCTCTGCTCGATCAGGCGATCAGCCACGGCGCGGGCGAGACGACCGTGGACCAGGTGCGCGCCATGCTGGGCCTCGCGGACCGGGGCCGGGTGCTGGACCTGTTCGAGATGGTGATGCGCGGGGATGCCGCCGCCGCGCTCGAGGAGCTGTCCAGCCAATATGCCGAGGGCGCCGATCCGCTGGCGGTGCTGCGCGATCTGGCCGAGATCACGCACTGGATTTCGGTTGTGAAGATCACGCCCGACGCGGCTGAGGATCCGACGATCTCGCCCTCGGAACGGGCGCGGGGCGTCGACCTGTCGGGCCGCCTGCCCATGCGGGCGCTGACGCGGATGTGGCAGATGCTGCTCAAGGCGCTGGACGAGGTCGCCGCGGCCCCGAACGCGATGATGGCCGCCGAAATGGCGGTGATCCGGATGACCCATGTGGCCGAGCTTCCCTCGCCCGAGGAACTGGTGCGCAAGCTGAAGGACGAACCCCGGCCCCCGACGCCGCCGGGTGGCGGCGGATCGGCCGGTGCCACGACGGGCGGCGCCACGATGGCGCGCGGGGCACCGGCGCCCGGCGGGCGGGTGCATGGCGCGGTGACCGCGCTGGCCGAGGATCTGGACGAGGCGCTGGCGCGGTATCCGACCTTCGATCACGTGGTCGAACTGATCCGGTCAAACCGCGATGTGAAGCTTCTGGTCGATGTGGAAACCTGCGTTCGCCTTATCTCCTACCGTCCCGGGCGGATCGAATTCGCCCCGACCGACACGGCCCCGCGCGATCTGGCGCAGAAGCTGGGCAGCCGTCTGCAGGACTGGACCGGCAACCGTTGGGCGGTGATCGTATCTGCAGGGGGTGACGCGGAAACCATCGTGGAAAAGCGCGATGCCAAGGACCTCGCGCTGAAAAAGCAGGCCGAGGCGCACGCCATGTTCCAGGCGATCAAGGCCGCCTTCCCCAAGGCCGCGATCAAGGCGATCCGCACGCCAGAGGAGGTGGCCGCTGAAGCCGCGACCGAAGCCCTGGCCGAGGTCGAGGACGAATGGGATCCCTTCGAGGAAGACTGACCCCCGGGGTTGCACAGCCCGCGCGGGATCGCGATATCGACAGATGACGGCGCCCCCGCGCCACAACAGATCAGGAGAGAGACGATGTTCAAGGGCTTGGGCCAGATGGGCGACATGGCGAAGATGCTGAAATCCGCGCAGGAGCTTCAGACCAAGGTCGTGGCGCTGCAGGAAGAGATGGACCGCATGACCGTCGAGGGCCAGTCGGGTGCGGGCCTGGTCAAGGCCGTCGCGACCTACAAGGGCGAGCTCAAGGGCCTCGACATCGATCCGTCGATCTTCAACCCCGAGGAAAAGGAAGTGGTCGAGGACCTGATCCTTGCCGCGATCAAGGATGCGCAGCAGAAGGCGCAGACGGCCAACCAGGCGGAAATGGCCAAGATCACCGAAGGTCTGGGCCTGCCCGCCGATTTCAAGATGCCGTTCTAAGGGCAGATGGCCGCCAGTCGCGACATCGACGCGCTGATCGACATGATGGCGCGGCTTCCGGGGCTAGGTCCTCGGTCGGCGCGGCGTGCGGTGCTGCAGATGATCCGCAAGAAGGAACTCTTGCTGATGCCGCTGGCGGACCTGATGCACCACGTCGCGGCCTCGGTCCGGGAATGTTCGAACTGCGGCAATATCGGCTCGGAACCGCTCTGCGACATCTGCCAAAGCAACAAGCGTGCGACCGGAGAGATCTGCATCGTCGAAGACGTGGCGGACCTCTGGGCGATGGAACGCGCGGGCGTCTTCCAGGGGCGCTACCACGTTCTGGGCGGCACGCTCTCGGCACTGGATGCTGTCGGGCCCGAAGAATTGCGCATCCCCCGGCTGATCGATCGGGTTGGAGAAGAGCACATCACCGAGGTGATCCTTGCGCTCAACGCCACGGTCGACGGCCAGACGACCGCGCATTACATCGCCGACCAGCTGGACGGTCGGGTCAAGCTGACCTCGCTGGCGCAGGGCGTGCCGATCGGAGGCGAGCTTGACTACCTCGACGACGGCACGATCACGGCCGCACTGCGCGCCCGGAAAGAGATCTGACGGCAGTCCGAGGGCCTCGCGCGTCGGCCCCGCCTTCCTCTGGTTCCATATCCCGGGGGGAGTCCGCAGGACGGGGGGCAGCGCCCCCCTGCGACGCCAGCCCTAGCGCACCGCCTCCAGCAGCGCGTCCTGCATCCGGCAGTCGCGGATCACGTCGTCGCCGCAGCGGCGCGGCTTCAGTTGCGTGTCCAGGCAGATCCGTGCTTCCTGGATCCGGCCCTGCTTGCAGGTGATGGTGATCTCTTCGCGCCGCAGTCCGGGGTTCGCCTCCAGGAAGGCCTCCTCGATCACGGTCGCGGGCAGGCGCACGTCCTTGCCAAGCGATCGCAGAACCTCGGGACGGGTGATCTTGTCATAGGCCAGCCGCATCAGCGCATAGTATTGCGCGGCCTCGAGGCCGGTGCAGCTGCCGTGCTTCTTCCACTGGTGCCAGGCGACGCCCGGCGCCCCCATGATGTCGGCCATCTGGGCGGTCATCGCGCGGGATGGCGGGCGTTTCGAGGTCGGGCAATAGGACGGATAGCCGTCCTCGTACTGCGGCCAAAGCCCGTGCAGCACCCAGCCGAAATCCTTGTCCCCGTCACATTGCGGTGACTGCCGCGCATCGCCGGTCAGCGCACACCAGGTCGGCGACCAGCTGAGCGACAGCAGCAGGTAATCATAGTCTCCGGGCCGCTCGCCCTCGGCCCGCACCGGGGGGGCGGTCAGCGTGGCAAGGACCAGGCACAGCAGGGCGGCCAGGTGTCTGGGCATCTTCTCTCTTCCCATATGCGGTTTTCGGCACTATATAGCCGCCAAGTTCCCCGACAACGGAAACCCGCACCACACGGTGCCGCCTGTCCCGGCAGGCCACGGGAAAGACTTGTTCGGATCATGGGTAAACGAGAAGGAGTTGCAGAGATGGGCAAACCGATCATGGCCAAGGCCACCGCCGTCTGGCTGGTGGACAACACGACCATCACCTTCAAGCAGATCGCGGATTTCACCGGCATGCACGAGTTGGAAGTGCAGGGCATCGCCGACGGCGACGTCGCGGCGGGCGTGAAGGGGTTCGACCCGATCGCCAACAACCAGCTGACGCAGGACGACATCGACAAGGCCGAGGCCGACCCGCTGCACAAGCTGAAGCTGAAGTTCAACCCGGCTGCGGTCGGCGAGGAAAAGCGCCGTGGCCCGCGCTATACCCCGCTGTCCAAGCGTCAGGACCGTCCGAACGCGATCCTGTGGCTGGTCAAGTTCCACCCGGAACTGAGTGACGGCCAGATCTCCAAGCTGGTGGGCACCACCAAGCCGACGATCCAGTCGATTCGCGAACGCACCCACTGGAACATCGCCAACATGCAGCCGATCGACCCGGTTGCCCTTGGGCTTTGCAAACAGTCCGAACTGGACACGCAGGTGCAGAAGGCCGCGGCCAAGCGTGCCGCCGAAGGCGAGGCGATGTCGGACGATGACCGCCGCAAGCTGCTGTCGACCGAACAGTCGCTTGGCATGGAAACCGAACCGCGCATGCCGACGGCGATCGAGGGGCTTGAAACCTTTTCCCTCGCCGACGACGACAAGGACGATGAAGACGAGGACAACCTCGTCGATGCGGATAGCTTCTTCAACCTGCCCAACAGCTCGGACGACGAAGACGAACAGCCCTGATCGGGCAGGCCCGGACAGGATCGGAAGGCGCGGGGGACACCTTCGCGCCTTTTTTCTTGGCAGGGCATCTGCGGTGTATCGGAACGTGCGGCGGGCCCTTTCCTTCCGTCGGCAGTTGCGCCACCGTCGCCGCGACTGACAGAGGGAACGGGCATGAAATACGCGGTGATCGGGGCAGGGCTGATCGGATCGGCGGCGGCGCGGCACATGGCGCTGGCCGGGCTGGACGTGACGCTGATCGGGCCGGGCGAACCCGCCGACCTGCGCAGCCACGCCGGCGTCTTCGGATCGCATTATGACGAGGGCCGGATCACCCGGGGGCTCGACCCGATGCCCTTCTGGTCCCGCGCTTCACGCGCCTCGATCGCGCGGTACGGAGAGATCGAGGCCGCATCGGGCATCCGGTTCTATTCCGAGGTCGGCTGCCTGATGGCGGGGCCCGAAGGATCGTCCAAGATGGCCGCGATCGACGAGGTTGCGGCGCGCGATGCGCTGTCTTGCGAATACTTCGACCGGGACGCCTTGGCGCGGCGGTTCCCCTATTTCGCCTTCCCCGACGGCGCGACGGGCCGGTTCGAAGCGGTCGGGGCCGGGCATATCTCTCCGCGGTCGCTGGTGCGGGCACAGCTGACGGCGGGGGTGGCTGCGGGCGTGCAGCACCTGGCCGAAGAGGTGACGGGCTTTGACGACGGACCCGATGGCGTCACGCTGCACTGCGCATCGGGCCCCCGGGTCTTTGACAGGGTCCTGATGGCGACGGGTGGATTTTCGGACGCGCTGATTGGCTCCGTCCTGCCGATGGAGGTCTACGGGCGCACCGTCGCGCTGTTCGAGCTTGAGGAGGCCGAGGCCGCGCGCCTTGCCTCCATGCCGTCGCTGATCTGGCAGGACCCGGATCGCGACAATCCCTACCTGCTGCCGCCGATCCGCTATCCCGATGGCAAGGTCTACGTGAAACTGGGGTATGATCCCGAAGACATCCTTCTGCGTGACACTGCGGACGTGAAGGCCTGGTTTAGGTCCGAGGGGACGCCGGGTGTCGCCGACCAGATCGAGGCCATGATTCGCGACAGGATGCCCGATCTGGCGATCGCCGGGCGGCGGGTCGTGACCTGCGTGACCAGCTACACGCCCAACCAGTTGCCGCATCTCAAGGCGCTGTCGGATCGTGTGTTCACGGCGATCGGCGGCTGTGGCCGGGCGGCCAAGAACTCGGACGAACTGGGGCGGCTTGGCGCGGTGATCGTCAGCGGCGGGGCCCTGCCTGACTGGGCGGTCGAGGCGGGGTAGGCCCGCGTGGGCCGCGGCGTTGTGCCCGGATCGACAGGTAGAGGGCTGACAGCGCCAGGGCGCCGCCAAACATCGCGACGTAACCCGGTGTGGTCTCGGCAAAGCCAGGGAAGGTCAGGGCGGCGATCAGGCCGCTTGCCATCAGGATCAGTCCAAACGACCGCACGAAACCCAGCCGCGATGGCAGGGCAAGGGTGACTGCACCCAGACAGCACAGCATCAGATAGGTATACCAGAGGGTCACGCCATGGCCGACGCCGCGGGGCGGGGGCGGGGACAGCCATAGCGCAATTTCGGCCACAACGGCGACCGTGCCGACGTAGACGATCAGGGCGGCCGCCGACCAAAGCAGCCGCCGGACCGTTTCGCCCCGGCGTTCCATCCGGGCGGGCAGGGGTCAGCCGACCTTCAGGACGATCTTGCCGATGTGTTCCGAGGTCTCCATCCGGGCATGGGCCTTGGCGGCGTCCTCGAAGGCGAACTCGCTGTCCATGACCGGTGCGATGCGCCCTTCATCCAGCAGCGGCCAGACGTGTTTGCGCAGACCCTCGGCGATCTCGGCCTTGGCGGCGTCGGACTGCGGGCGCAGCGTCGATCCGGTGATGGTCAGGCGCTTCACCATGACCTGGGCAAAGTTCAGATCGGCCTTGGGCCCGCCGAGGAAGGCAATGAAGACCAGCCGTCCTTCAAGCGCCAGGCAGGACACATCGCGCGGGATGTAATCGCCGCCCACCATGTCGAGGATCAGGTTCGCGCCGCCTTCGTCCTTCAGGATCTTGGCAAAGTCTTCCTCGCGGTAGTTGATCGCCCGCTCGGCGCCCAGTTCGACGCATTTCGCGCATTTCTCGGCATTGCCGGCCGTTGCGAAGACGCGGGCGCCAAAAGCGTTGGCCAGCTGGATCGCCGTCGTGCCGATGCCCGAGGACCCGCCATGGATCAGGAACCGTTCACCGGCCTTCAACCCGCCCCGCATGAAGACATTGGTCCAGACGGTGAAATAGGTTTCGGGCAGGCATGCGGCTTCTTTCAGGCCCATGCCCTTGGGGATGGGCAGGCAGTGCGCGGCGGGGGTGGCGACGTATTCGGCATAGCCGCCGCCGGGCAGCAGTGCACAGACCTGATCGCCGACCTTGGGCCAGCCGACACCATCGCCAACCGCCACGACCTCGCCCGAGGCCTCGAGACCCGGCAGGTCCGAGGCATCGGGCGGCGGCGCATAATTGCCCGCGCGTTGCAGCGCATCGGGGCGGTTCACCCCGGCATAGGCCACCTTGATGACAACCTGGCCTGCCTGCGGTTCGGGCCGGGGCCGGGTTGTCGGCTTCAGCACCTCCGGTCCGCCGGGGGTGGTGATTTCGATCGCGCGCATGTCGGTCATGGTGTCCTCCTGATGTTGGGGGGACTATCCGGCGCGGCGGGGGGAATGTCTACCGGGGGTGAGGGAGGGGCGCCCTTGCAGAAGGATCGCGCCTCAGCCCTGCCGCCCGGGCAGGTCGTCGCGGCGTTGCGGGGCGCGGATCATGTTCAGAAGCGATCCCGGCGCGGTCAGCACGCGGCCAAGCGGGCCGCTGGTGACCTTGCCCTTCACCTTTTCGAACTGCATCACGTTGTCGATCCGGCGGTCAAGGAAATCCCAGGTCGCCTGCCCGTCATAGCTGTCGTCACCCAGCCAGAACAGCAGGGTCGATCCGATCACGCCCGACAGGGTCATCCGCTTGGTGTACCAGTTGTAATCGTCCGAGGTGTCGCCCAGTACGGTCCACACCCGGTCGGCGGTTTGCCACAGCATCTTGGCCCCGTCGGGCGCGTTCAGCGGCAGGATGTTCTGGGTCATGGCGCGGCGCAGCGCCTCCTTGTCCTCGATGGCCTCGATCCGCAGGCGGACCGCATGGGCGACCTTTTCGGAATAGCGCATCTCGGTCAGGTCGGCGGCCTCCATCGCGGCGACCATGCGGGCGTCGCCCCGGTCGTGCCAGGCGCGGGCCAGGTCACGGGCACCGCGAGGATAGAGAGCCCGTGCCACCGCCGGATCCGTGCCCGTATCCGCGACGGCGGCGCGGAACGACTCGTCCGACCAGCCGTCAAAAGCGACATGCGTGAGGATCGCGTCGATCAGCTTGTCCTGCAGTTCGGTCATCAAAGCCTCCGGTTCGGTGTCCTACTGGACAGATAGGGCATTTGCGGCTATACGGCCACCTCCTGCAACTTTTGCAACTCAAACTAGGAAGGTGGTGACAACCACATGCAGGTTAGTGTTCGCGACAACAATGTCGATCAGGCGCTCCGTGCCCTGAAGAAAAAGCTCCAGCGCGAAGGCGTGTTCCGTGAAATGAAGCTCAAGCAACATTTCGAGAAACCGTCGGTCAAGAAAGCGCGCGAGAAAGCCGAAGCTGTCCGCCGTGCCCGTAAGCTGGCACGCAAAAAAGCGCAGCGTGAAGGTTTGCTCTAAGAGCCTTTCGACGAACGCAAGTTCAAGCGACCCCCGTGGCCTGGCCCCGGGGGTTTGTTTTTGCGTTTGGACAGGGTGGCCAGATATCACCGCGTTTGTCGCGCAGGCGAAAGACCGGAGCGGGGACAGTCGCTCCGGTCGCTGCTCGGCCCTTTCGGGCGGCCTCGGGGATGTCAGTAGCCGTAGACGATCACCTTCCTGTATCCGTGGGTGTGCACCGGCTTGGCGTGGTATTGCGGCGTCGCGGCGGGTTTGTAGCCGGACAGGTGGCCGTGGGGCTTGGGCTTGTGCAGGCTGACCTGTTCCACATAGGCGCGGCCCGAGGTCAGAAAGCTGTCGTGGGGGATCTTGCCCCAGTGCTTGAGCTCTTTGACGACATGTTCCGATCCATGGGGCACCTTTCCGGCGACCACGGCGTAATACCCATTCGAGGCGCGGAAGATGGCGGCGTCGCCGAACCCGGCCTTCTTCATGTGCCAGGCCTTGGCACGGGCCTCGCCGACATGGGACATCGAATAGACCTGCAGGAACTTTGATCCGTGCCAGTTGGTCGCCTGCGCGGCCTGTCCAAACAGCGTGGCGGTCAGTGTGATCGCGGCGGCCAGCGCGGCGATGGAGCGGCGAAGGGTCAGGCGGGTCAGGGTAAAACGTGTCATGGGAAAATCCTTTACTGACTAAGGCCGGGAAACCGGCAATCCGGGGGTGGTCGGTGCCGCATGGGCGGCTCCGGTCTGGGGATCGAGCTGAGTTGAAGTACTGGAAATGACTTTAGCCGCCGGGGCGGCGCAATTCACATGAACTATGCTGTCATGAAGGCCGTGAGGGGTCAGGTATTCCCGACCTGCAGGCGTTTGACGAGCCCCGCGACCCGTTCACCGAACAGCTTGGCCGAGGCCTTGCAGCCCTCGGTCAGGCCCTTGGTATTTGCGTTCACCGCGAGGCCAAGGAAAGTGCCCGAGAGGTTCAACCCGTCGTTTTCCTTGAAGACCGGGGCGCCGATGATGTCCTGCCCGACCCAGATCATCCCGTGCTGCATGGCAAAGACATTGAGGGCCTGAAGCGTGGCAAGCTTGTCGCCGCCCGTATTGACGCCTGCGGTAAAGCCGCCCGCGATCTTGTCGCGCCATTTGCGGTCAAGCCAGATGTCGTCGCCGGTGGCGTCCATGAAGGCTTTGAACCCGGCCGCCGGGCCGCCCATGTAGGTCGGCGTGCCAAAGAGGATCGCGTCGGCAGCCGCCAGCGTGGCCCAGTCGGCGTCGGTCAGCGTGGCGACATCGATCAATCGCGTCTCAACGCCCGCCGCGCGGGCGGCTTCGCCGATCAGCTCTGCGCTGTGGGATATCGCGCCCGAGCCCGAGAAATAGGCGATGGCGATCATGCGCGCGCGTCCTTCAGGATCATGTCAGAGGCCTTTTCCGCAATCATGATGGTCGGGGCATTGGTGTTGCCGCTGGTGATGCGCGGCATGACCGATGCATCGACCACGCGCAAGCCACCGATCCCGCGCATTTTCAGCGTCTCGTCCAGCGGCGCGGCGTCGTCGGACCCCATGCGCACGGTGCTGGTTGGGTGGAAGATGGTGGTGCCGACCTGACCCGCGGCCTCGGCGACTTCGGCGTCGGTCTGGGCGGCGGCGCCCGGCTTCAGCTCGTCAGGGGCATAGCGGGACATGGCGGGCTGTTCCATGATGCGCCGCACCTGCCGGATGGCGTCGATGGCGGTGCGCCGGTCGCCTTCGGTCGATAGGTAATTCGGCGCGATCCGGGGGGCGGCCATGGGGTCGTTGGTCGTGATCTCGATCCGGCCCCGGCTTTCGGGGCGCAGGTTGCAGACCGAGGCCGTGATGGCCGGAAAGTTGTGCAGCGGTTGCCCGAAAGCGTCCAGCGACAGCGGCTGCACATGGTATTCCAGATCCGGCGTCGCGACATCGGGGCGGGACTTGGTAAAGGCACCCAGCTGCGAGGGGGCCATCGACATCGGCCCACGCCGCCGGAAGGTGTAGTCCATCCCGATCATCATCTTGCCGAACAGGGAATTGGCCAGGGTGTTCAGCGTCTTGGCCCCGGTCAACCGCCACGAACAGCGCAGTTGCAGGTGATCTTGCAGGTTGGCCCCGACCTCGGCGCTGTCCTGCACGACCTCGATCCCGTGCTGCCGCAGCAGATCCGCCGGGCCGATCCCCGAGAGTTGCAGGATCGCCGGAGAGTTTACGGCCCCGGCCGACAGGATGACTTCGCGCCGGGCCTTCACCTGATGCAGCTGGCCATTGCGCCGGTATTCCACGCCGGTCACCCGGCGGCCGTCCATCAGCAGGCGGGTGGTGTGGGCGTGCGTCTCGACCCGCAGGTTCGGGCCAGACGTCGTGCGGATAAAGGCCTTGGCCGTGTTCATCCGCCAGCCGTTGCGCTGGTTCACGCGGAAATATCCGACACCTTCGTTGTCGCCGGTGTTGAAATCGCTGGTGCGGGGGAAACCCGCTTCTTCGGCCGCGGTGATCCAGTCGTCCAGCAGATCCCAGTGCAGCCGCTGGTTTTCCACCCGCCATTCGCCGCCTGCGCCATGCGCGTCCGACGCGCCGTCGACGTAATCCTCCGACTTCTTGAAGTAGGGCAGCACATCGTCCCAGCCCCAGCCGGGCAGGCCCATCTGCCGCCAGTCGTCGTAATCCGCGGACTGGCCGCGCAGGTAGAGCATGCCGTTGATCGACGAACATCCCCCCAGCACCTTGCCGCGCGGATAAAGGATCGACCGTCCGCCCAGCCCCGGTTCTTCGGCCGTCTTGTACATCCAGTCGGTGCGTGGATTGCCGATGCAATAGAGATACCCCATGGGGATATGCACCCAGTGGTAATTGTCCTGCCCGCCGGCTTCGAGGATCAGCGTCTTGTGCCCGCCTTCGGCCAGACGCTTGGCCAGCACGCCCCCGGCGCTGCCCGCGCCCACGATGATGTAATCCCAGTCCATGATGGTCCTCCCCCGAAATTCCCAGCCCTGCGGCCCAGCCTAGACCGGAAGCGCCGTGGTCTTGAAGACCGTGCGAAGCGCAAAGCTCGACTGCATCTGCTGCACGCCGGGCAGGCGGGACAGGTGCTGGCGATGGATGCGGGCAAAATCCTCGGTGCTGTCGGCGACGACCTTGAGGATATAGTCGGCGGTCCCGGCCATCAGGTGGCATTCCAGGATCTCGGGCACGCGCTTCACCTCGGCCTCGAAGGCATCGAGGATCTCGTCCGCCTGGCCCTGCAACTTGATCTCGACGAAGATGGTCGACGGTAGGCCGATCCGCCGGGCGTCCAGCAGCGCGACATAATCCTTCACGATCCCTTCGGCTTCCAGCCGCTGCACCCGCCTGTGGCAGGCCGACGGCGACAGGTTCACCTTCTCGGACAGGTCGGCGTTGGAAATGCGGCCCTGCTTCTGGATCACGCGCAGGATCTTGCGGTCGATGTCATCAAGGGTCATGGGGGTCCTTCCGGCCGGTCACTGGCCGGAAGGGTATTCGATAATCCGCTGGATTGGCGAGAGGATCTGCGCCGAAATCGCTCTCAGGCGCCGGATTTCAGCGAATCTCGGATTTCCAGCAGGACGTCCAGCTCGGTCGGGCCGGCCTTCTTCTCTTCGGCGGGCAGGGCCTCTTCCTTCTTCATCACGCTGTCCTTTGCGCGGTTCACCATCTTGACCAGCATGAAGACCACGAAGGCGATGATCAGGAAGTTGAAAACCGCCATGAGGAAGGCCCCGTAGGCAAAGACGGCCGCCCCGGCTTCGCGGGCGGCTTCCAGGCTGGCATAATCGCCGCCACCGGACAGCACGACGAAGTTGTTGGTGAAATCCACGCCGCCGGTGAAAAGACCGATGATCGGGTTGATCAGATCGTCGACCATCGACTTCACGATGGCGGTGAACGCCGCGCCGATGATGATCCCGACGGCCATGTCCATGACGTTGCCTTTGGCAATGAATGCCTTGAATTCTTCGAGCATGATGATCTCCAGTAGGTGCCCCGGACCGAACCTGTGCCCGGGTTTGACCCCGCGCGCAGACACTATCCGTTTCCAGATTACGGACAAACGGAACGCCTGGCTACATGGCGCGGCCCGTGCGTCGGAAAGATCGAAAGGCTCAGCCCGGCAGTTGCCCGGTCAGCACATAGCGCAGGATGTCGGCCACCTGCTGCGGCGTCTCGGTCACCGCCAGAGCCGCGGCATCGACCTCTTTCAGTGCATGCTGGTGATCAGCGCCGTGCATGATGATCAATGACTTGCCAAGTGCCGACGCATAGCCGGCGTCGAAGGCCGCGTTCCACTGCTTGTATTTCTCGCCAAAGCGCACGACGACCACGTCTGCCGCTTCAATCGCGTTGCGGGTGCGGATCGCATTGACCTTGGCGCCCTTGTGGTCGTGCCAGAACTTTGACGGCTCCCCACCCAGGATCGCCACCCCGCAGTCGTCGCTGGCCGCGTGATCGGTGACGGGGGCATCGAACACCACGTCCAGCCCGTCGCAGGCCGCCTCGACCTCCGCGCGCCAGTCGGTGTGAATTTCGCCGGACAGATAGACCCGCATCGCATTCCTCCTTCAAAAACGACAGGGGACGACGCGCGCCCCCTGCTTCATCTTGCCATAAATACTCCCGCCGGAGGCGCAGGCAACCGCCCGCGCAACCGTCAAAGGGTGATGCGATAGAGCGCAAAGCCCCCTTCGCCGTCGCCGGCCGGTTCGATCTTCACGCCCGGTACGCTGTCCGCGTATTGCTTGCCGCCCGGTCCGGTCTCGAACAGCACGGTGGTTCCGTCCATCGGCGCGAAGGTCCAGTTGCCATCGGCGGCGGGGCTGATCGTGCCCTTTTCGACGATATAGCGAACGATGATGTCGCGGTTGGTGTCCGGCCCCTCGAAGATCACCGTGTCGCCCATGGCGCCGGGGAAGGCGCCGCCACCGCTGGCGCGGTAGTTGTTGGTGGCCACGACGAACTCCATGTCGTCCGTCACCGGCTGGCCGTCGAACATCAGGTCGACGATCCGGCTTTCCTCGCCGATCTTCTCACCATCGCGGTTGAACATCATTGGCTTGGACAGGTCGATCTTATAGCTCACCCCGTCCATCACGTCGAAGTTGTAGGACGGGAAATCGGGGTTCAGCAGGACGGCATCGGTCGCGCCGGGCTCCACCTGGTTGAACATGCCCGCCGACCGATCCAGCCAGCCGCGCAGCTGCGCGCCCGTGATCTTCACCGCGCGGATCGTGTTGGGATAGAGGTAGAGGTCGGCGACGTTCTTGATCGCCACATCGCCCACGGGCACCTCGGTATAATATTCCGGTCCACCCCGGCCGCCGGCCTTGAAGGGCGCACCGGCCGACAGGATCGGCAGGGCCTCCCATTCGGTGCCCTTCATCATCTCTTCGATGTACCACTTCTGCGCATTGGTCACGACCTGGACCGAGGGATCGTCGGCCACCAGCGCGAAATAGGAATGCAGCGGCGTGTCGGTCTTGCCGACGGCGGTGCGGACGTAATTCAGCGTCTCGTCATGCTCTTTCTGCACGGCGGCCAGCACGGTCGGCACGCTTTCGACCAGCGCGGTGATCGACCGGTCTTCGTTGCGCTTGGAGATCGGGCGGGTGGCGGCTTCGTGCATCAGCACGCGCCATTCCGATCCGTCCTTTTCCAGCATCAGGTCGATCACGCCCAGGTGCGACCCCCAGAAGCCGCCCATGACCGCCGGCTTGCCGTGGATCGTGCCCTTGTCGGCATCGACACCCGCGAAATCGGCGTATTTGGCGGACGGGAAGACAAGATGCGAATGGCCGGTCATCAGCGCGTCGATACCCTCGACCTCGGCCAGCGGGACGCTTGCGTTTTCCATCCCGTCCTCGTGCTGCGCCGACCCGATGCCGGAGTGCGACAGCGCGATGATGACGTCCGCGCCCGCTTCCTTCATCTGCGGCACCCAGGCGCGGGCGGTCTCGACGATATCGCGGGCCTCGACGTTGCCTTCCAGGTGCTTGCGGTCCCAGTTCATGACCTGCGGTGGCACGAAGCCGATGATCCCGACCTTGATCTGATGTTCCACGCCATTGCCGTCGACGACCACGCGGTCGAGAAGCACATAGGGCTTGAGCAGCGTTTCGTCCTTGGTCGGATCGGCACCCTTCTTTTTGGCAATGTTGGCCGACACGACGGGGAAGTTCGCGCCCGCCAGTGATTTTTCCAGAAAGCTCAGGCCATAGTTGAATTCGTGGTTGCCCAGGGTCGAGGCATCGAAACCAAGCGTGTTCATCGCCTGGATGACGGGGTGCATGTCGCCGTCCTTCATGCCCCGTTCATAGGCGATATAGTCGCCCATGGGGTTGCCCTGAAGAAAGTCGCCGTTGTCGATCAGCATCGAATTTGACGCCTCGGCGCGGATGTCGGCGATATGTGCCGCGGTGCGGGCCAGGCCGACGGTGTCGTCTTCCTTGTCGGCGTAATAATTGTAGGGGAAGACATGCACGTGCAGGTCGGTGGTTTCCATGATCCGCAGGTGCACCTGGCTTGCGGCGGCGCGGGCCGAAAAGGGGTGCAGGGCAATCAGCGACGCGCCGGCCGTGGTGGCCAGGAAGTGGCGGCGCGAAAGGGTCGTGTGTGGGGTACGGGTCATGGCTCTCTCCTGATTCCATCGCGGGGACGGTGTCACCCTAGCATGACAGCTGCGCTACGGTCGGGCACGGTCGTGGGGGTATACTGCGCGTGACTTCGGGGCAGGGGAACAGAATTCTCGGAACGGGCCGTTCAATTCTGTCACCCGCCGCCTGGCCATTGCGCAATCCCTGATCCCGTTGCAGGGTCCGGCACAGGATTTCAGGCGCGAGGGACAGGACATGCGGCACGCGGAAGACGTGACATTCGGCGGATCGGGACTGGATCGGGCGGCCGAGCTGCGCGGACAGGACGAGGTCCTGCAGGCGGCGCGGCGCGATCCGGGGTCGGAATGCCTTCTGCTGTGGCGCGGGTTTCTTCTGATGGCCGGTGAATCTGCGCTGGCGCGGCTGCCGATGGATCACCCGGTGCTTCAGGGCCGGGACAAGACACCGATCTTCCTGGGCCGCGAAGATCACGGGATGACCTTTGCGCAGGACATCTCGGAATGGTCGCCGCCCGATGCGCCGATGGATGCAGGCCCCGGTCGGCCGCAACAGGCGCCGCTGCCCCGGCACCCCGAGGTCGAGGATGCCCTTCACTTCGGGGACCTCCGCGGTGTGATGGGGCGGCTGAACCGGCGGGATGCCGAATTGGCCGCGACGGCGCGGGCGCTTTACAGCTGGCATTCCACCCACGAATTCTGTTCGCGCTGCGGGCGGGCCAGCCGCATGGCCATGGCCGGGTGGCAGCGCAGTTGCGACAGTTGCGGCGGTCAGCATTTTCCGCGCACCGATCCCGTGGTGATCATGCTGATCACCCATGGCAACGACGTTCTGCTGGGCCGGTCGCCCGGCTGGCCGGACAACATGTGGTCGCTGCTGGCCGGGTTTGTCGAGCCGGGCGAGACGCTGGAAGCCGCCGTGCGGCGCGAGGTGATGGAGGAAGCCCGGGTGCCCGTCGGGCGGGTGGACTACCTGTCAAGCCAGCCCTGGGCCTTCCCCAATTCGCTGATGTTCGGCTGTATCGGCGAAGCGACGGGCCGCGAGATCGAGATCGACCCGGTCGAACTGGAAGGCGCGCGTTGGGTGTCACGCGAAGACATGGTCGACGTGCTGGCGGGCAACCACCCCGACATCCGGCCCCTGCGCCAAGGCGCCATCGCCGAGTTTCTGATCCGGAACTGGGTTGCGGATACACTCGCTTAAAATTTATTAGTAAATCGAGGTTAAGACCCCTTTCGGTCAGGGGCGGCGACACATCAGGACAAGGGCAGCCAGCATGAAGTTTTCGACCCGCACGGATATCGAGGCACCGATCGAGCATGTCTTCGCCGAGGTGTCCGATTTTTCGACCTTCGAACGGTCTGCCATGCGGCGCGGCGCCAAGGTGCAGCGGGTGGACAGCCAGGATGTGCGCGGCCCCGGCATGGCCTGGCAGACCGAATTCACCTTTCGCGGCAAGACCCGCGAGGTGCGGATCGACCTAGAGGATTACGAAGAACCGGTGATGCTGGGCTTTGCAGGCAAAAGCGCCGGGCTGACCGGGTTCTGCGAGATCGAACTGATCGCCCTGTCGCCCAAGAAGACCCGGATGCGGGTGTCGCTGGATCTCAAGCCGCACACGCTGTCGGCGCGGCTCCTGATCCAGTCGATCAAGCTGGCCAAGGGCACCGTCGACAAGAAGTTCGAGGCGCGCGTGGCCGACTATGCCCGTGACATCGCAGCGCGCCAGGACAGGATGGCCTGAGCGCGCGGGCGTCAGTGACGTTGTGACGCGGCCGGGTAGACGCCCAGGATTTCGAACATCGAGGTGAAGAACCGCAGTTCCTCGAACGCCAGCTTGACGTTCGGGTCGTCGGGGTGGCCTTCGATATCCGCATAGAACTGTGTCGCGGTGAAGCTGCCGCCGACCATGTAGCTTTCCAGCTTGGTCATGTTGACGCCGTTGGTCGCAAAGCCGCCCATGGCCTTGTAAAGCGCCGCCGGGATGTTGCGGACCTCGAAGACGAAGGTGGTGATCATGCCCAGATCACCGCGCCTGTGGTGGTCGGGCTGGCGCGACATGACCAGGAAACGCGTGGTGTTGTGGCCGTGGTCTTCGATGTCGCGGGCCAGCACGTCCAGACCGTGGATCTCGGCTGCGATGTCGCTGGCCAGGACGCCCTCGGTGCGGCGGCCCGAGGCGGCAAGCTCCATCGCCGCGCCGGCGCTGTCTGCCGCCGTTTCCGCCTTGATCCCATGCTTTTTAAGGAAATTCCGCGCCTGCGGCAGAAGGACGAGGTGGGCCCGCACCTTGGTGATGTCGGACAGCGGGACATTCGGCAGGGCCATCAGGCTGATCCGCACGCGCACGAAGGCCTCGTCCACGATGTGCAGGCCGCTTTTGGGCAGCAGCGAATGGATGTCGGCAACCCGGCCGTAGGTCGAATTTTCAACGGGAAGCATGGCCAGATCCGCCGTGCCGTCCAGGACCGCGTCGATGCATTCCTCGAAGGTGCGGCAGGGCAGCGGATCGTGATCCGGGCGGGCCTCGCGGCAGGCTTCGTGGGAATAGGCGCCAAGTTCGCCCTGGAATGCGATCAGCGGTTTCGACATGCACTTTCCTTCCGTGCCCGGGGGATCGGGCGAATGGTCGCGGTAACTACACCTTGCGCAGGGGGAGGGGAAGCATATAGATACGCGCCGAACAAGTGACGAAACATCGAGGACTCGGCATCATATGTTCGACACCATGACCATTACCAAGGTTGGCGGCGCTTTCTGTGGCGCACTGCTGGTCTTTCTGCTTGGCAACTGGGCGGCGGAACTTCTCTACTCCACCGAATCCGGCGGCCACGGGGACGAATATACCCAGGCATATGTGATCGAAACCGGCGAAGAAGAAGGCGGCGCGGCTGAAGAAGAAGGCCCCGACTTTGCAACGCTTCTGGCCAGCGCGGATGTCGCGTCCGGCTCCAAGGTTTTCGGCAAGTGCAAGGCCTGCCACAAGATCGACGGCACCAATGCCACCGGCCCGCACCTGGATGGTGTGGTCGGCCGTGCGGTTGATGCGGTTGACGGCTATGCCTACTCCGGCGCTCTCGAGGCTGTCTTCGACACCTGGACGCCCGAGCACCTGAACACCTTCCTCGAGAACCCCAAGGGTGCGGCCCCCGGCACGAAGATGTCCTTCGCCGGTCTGCGTAAGGCCGAAGATCGCGCTGACCTGATTGCCTATCTGCAGTCGATCGGCGGCTGATCCAGCCTGATCTCAATACAAAAAGGGCCGCGATCACGGGATCGCGGCCCTTTTTGTTTGGCGGGCGGGTCTGCTCACGCTGGTTTGACGCAATCTCAACTTGAATGTCGCCTTTGCGGCCAAGTAGCCTAATTCGACAGGTAGAGCATTGCCCAGAGATCAGGAGCCCACCATGCGATCAGCCCCGACCCGCAGCCAGACGCGCGCGAAGGTAGATACCGGTCTGTCGCAGTGGGGCCTGTCGCGGCCGGCAATGGCGGTTGCCCTTGGTGGCCTGGCTCTTTTTCTCGGTGCTTCGATGGCGCTGGCGGAAAGCCATGCCGAGATGACCAAGGGCGACGCGGTGATCCAGTCGCACGGCTACAACTATTACGGCGATCTGGCCTATCCGGCCGGGTTCCCGCAGATGAACTACGTCAATCCCGATGCGCCCAAGGGCGGCACCTTCGCCATCGACGCCTCGGGCACCTTCGACAGCATGAACCCCTACAGCCGCAAGGGGCGGCCCGGGGCCATGTCGTCGATGATGTACGAATCCCTGCTCGATCCCTCGGCGCCGGCGGATGAATACGGGTCGGAATACTGCCTGCTGTGCGAAAGCCTGGAATACGACGAGGGCAAGACCTGGGTCATCTTCCACATGCGCAAGGACGCCAAGTTTTCCGACGGCACGCCGGTGACGGCCCATGACGTCGTCTTCTCGCACGAACTGCTGCTGGAACAGGGCCTGCCGTCCTATGCCCGCGCGGTCAGCCAGCGGATCACCGGGGCCGAGGCGCTGGACGACTACACGGTCAAGTTCACCTTTGCGACGGACATCCCGCGCCGGTCCCTGATCGATCAGGCCGGTGGCGTTTCCGTCTGGTCGAAGAAGTGGTTCGAGGAAACCGGCGCCCGGCTGGACGAGCCGCGGATGGAAACCTCGCCGGGGTCGGGCCCCTACATGCTGGACAGCTACGACATCAACCGGCGCATCACCTACAAGCGCAACCCGGACTACTGGGGCAAGGACCTGCCGATCAACAAGGGTCGGCACAACTACGACGAGATCCGGGTCGAATACTTTTCCGATGAAACGGCGGCATTCGAGGCCTTCAAGGCCGGCGAATATACCTTCCGGGAAGAAACGAACTCAAAGCAGTGGGCGACCGGGTACAACTTTCCTGCGGTCGACAAGGGCTATGTGAAGCTTGAGAGCATTCCCGACGGCAACCCGCCCACCAACGTCGGGTTCGTCTTCAACCTGGGCCGCGAAGTGCTGAAGGACAAGCGTGTGCGCGAGGCGCTGGCGCTTGGCTACAACTTCGAATGGACGAACGAGAGCCTGCAGTTCGGCCTTTTCGAACAGCGCAACTCCTTCTTCCAGGGCACCGTGCAGGAAGCCACCGGCGTGCCCGAGGGCAAGGAGCGCGAGATCCTGGAATCGCTCGGCGATCTGGTCCCTGCCGAGGTGCTGAGCGAACCGGTGCGGATGGCCCATACCAGCAGCCCCACCCGCGTTCTGGACCGCAAGAACCTGCGCCGCGCCATGAGTCTTCTGGACGAGGCCGGCTGGTCGGTCGGCGGTGACGGGATGCGCCGGAACGACGCCGGGCAGACGCTGGACATCGTGATCCCGATCAACTCGTCCGGGTCACCGACGCTGGAAAGCATGGTGCAGACCTACGTGCAGAACCTGCAGCAAATGGGTGTGAACGCCCAGATGCAGAAGGTCGACCCCAGCCAGTACACGCTGCGTCAGCGCGAACGAGACTATGACGTGATCTTCGCGGGCTATCGCACCTTCGTCGGTGCGGGCACGGGGCTGTTCCAGCTGTATGGGTCCGAAAACGCCGATGTGAGCCTTTTCAACCCTGCGGGTGTCGCCAGCCCCCTGATCGACGCGCTGATCCAGACCGCGCTCGAGGCCGAGGAGACCGAGACGGAAACCGCTGCCCTGACCGCGCTCGACCGGGTTCTGCGGCACGAGTTCTTCATGGTTCCCGCCTATTTCAAGGCCGACAACTGGCTGGCCTACTTCAACATGTACGACCACCCCGAGGACATGCCACCCTTTGCCGTCGGCCAGATGGATTTCTGGTGGGCCGACGCCGAGAAGGAAGAGGCGTTGAAAGCCGCCGGGGCCTTGAGGTAAGCCGCCCCCATGGGAGCCTATATTCTTCGTCGACTGCTGCTGGTGATCCCGACCCTTCTGGGGATCATGGTGATCAACTTTGCACTGGTGCAATTCGTGCCGGGCGGACCGATCGAACAGATCATCGCGCAGCAGCAGGGGCAGGGGGACGTGTTCGGATCCTTCGCCGGGTCGGGCAGCGACATGGGGCTGGAGTCGAACTCTGGCGCGGTCGCCAACGAAACCTATGCCGGCGCGCGCGGCTTGCCGCCTGAATTCATCGAACAGCTGGAAAAGGAGTTCGGCTTCGACAAGCCGCCGGTGGAACGGTTCCTTGTCATGATGGGCAACTACCTGCGGCTCGATTTCGGTGAAAGCTACTTCCGCAAGGCCGACGTGATCGACCTGGTGATCGAACGCCTGCCGGTCTCGATCTCGCTTGGCCTCTGGTCGACGCTGATCGCCTATCTCATCTCGATCCCGCTTGGCATCCGCAAGGCCGTGCGCGACGGGTCGCGGTTCGACACCTGGACGAGCGGGTTGATCATCGCGGCCTATGCGATCCCGGGCTTTTTGTTCGCGATCCTGCTGCTGGTGCTGTTTGCCGGCGGGTCCTACTGGCGGATCTTCCCGCTGCGCGGCCTGACCTCGGACAACTTCGACCAGCTGAGCCTGTTCGGGCAGATCAAGGATTACATCTGGCACATCACGCTGCCGGTGCTGGCCTCGACCATTTCGTCCTTCGCGACGCTGACCCTGCTGACCAAGAACTCGTTCCTGGACGAGATCAAGAAACACTACGTGATGACCGCGCGGGCCAAGGGCCTGTCGGAACGGAAGGTGCTTTATGGCCACGTCTTCCGCAACGCGATGCTGATCGTGATCGCGGGCTTCCCGGCGGTCTTCATCGGCGTCTTCTTCGGCGGGTCGATCATCATCGAGACGCTCTTCAGCCTCGAAGGGCTGGGGCGGCTTGGCTACGAGGCCGCAGTGGCGCGGGATTACCCGATCATCTTCGGATCGCTCTTCGTCTTCGGTCTGATCGGGCTGGTCGTCGGGATCCTGTCGGACCTGATGTATGTCTTCGTCGATCCCCGCATCGATTTCGAACGGCGGGAGGGCTGAGCCATGGTCCATTCCGCCACCGATCCGCTGCCCGGCCGTGAACCCGGCCAGATGGCCCCGGCCCCCGTGCCCCCCGCGAAACAGGGACGTTTCGCGCTGTCGCCTCTCAACAAGCGCCGCTGGCGCAACTTCCGTCGCAATGGCCGCGCCTACTGGTCGCTGGTGATCTTTTCCGTGCTCTTCGGGCTGTCGCTGTTCGCCGAATTCATCGCCAACGACAAGCCGATGCTGGTGAAGTACCAGGGCGAATATTACTTCCCCGTCTTCAAGTTCTATCCCGAAACCGCCTTTGGCGGCGACTTCCGGACCGAGGCGATCTATCGCGACCCCGAGGTCAAATGCCTGATCGAAACCGGCGGTCTGGACCTGTGCTTCGACGACCCCGAAGCCTATTTCGAAGACGCGCAGGACGGCGTGATCGAGGGCGAGCCGATCAACAAGGGCTGGGCCATCTGGCCGATCATCCCCTATTCCTACGACACGCCGGTCGAACTGCCCGGCGCCGCGCCCTTGGCCCCGAACGTGATCGGATCCTACACGGACGACGCGGGCGAAGATCACTGGGGCCTTCTGCCTGCCGATCAGCGCGGCGCGAACCTGCTGGGCACCGACGACACCAAGCGTGACGTGCTGGCGCGGGCGATCTATGGCTTCCGGCTGTCGATCCTCTTCACCCTGATCGTGACGACCTGCGCCTCGCTCATCGGGATCTTCGCGGGGGCCATCCAAGGCTTTTTCGGCGGGCGGCTGGACCTCGTGTTCCAGCGGGTGATCGAGATCTGGCAGGGCGTGCCGCAGCTTTACGTCATCATCATCCTCTTCGCGATCCTGGGCCGGGGCTTCTGGCTTCTGGTCTTCCTCATGATCGCCTTCGGTTGGACCGCGCTGGTCGGCGTGGTGCGGGCCGAATTCCTGCGCGCACGCAACCTGGAATACGTCCGCGCCGCCCGGGCGCTTGGCGTGTCGAACCTGACCATCATGTTCCGCCATATGCTGCCTAATGCCATGGTCGCCACGCTGACCATGCTGCCCTTCATCGTGACCGGCACGATCGGCTCGCTCGCCTCGCTCGACTTCCTGGGCTACGGCCTGCCGTCCTCGGCCCCGTCCCTGGGCGAGATGACGTTGCAGGCGAAACAGAACCTTCAGGCGCCCTGGCTGGGCTTCACCGCCTTCTTCGTCTTTGCGCTGATGCTGTCGCTTCTGGTGTTCATCTTCGAAGGGGTGCGCGACGCCTTTGACCCGAGAAAGACGTTCGAATGATGCTGGATGTGAAAAACCTGAAGGTGTCGTTCAAGCAGGACGGTCAGCTGGTGCCCGCGGTCAAGGGCGTCAGCTTTCACGTCGACAAGGGCGAAACCGTCGCGCTGGTGGGTGAATCCGGATCCGGCAAATCCGTCTCCGCGCTCTCGACCGTGCAGCTTCTGGGTGGCAATGCCCATGTCGACGGCTCGGTGACCTTCAAGGGTAAGGAAATGATCGGCGCCGACGATGCGCATCTGCGCGAAGTGCGGGGCAACGATATCTCCTTCATCTTCCAGGAGCCGATGACATCGCTCAACCCGCTGCACACGCTGGAAAAGCAGCTGGCGGAATCGATTGAGCTGCACCAGGGGCTGCGCGGCGACGCGGTGCGGGTGCGGATCATCGAACTGCTCGACAAGGTCGGCATCCGCGATCCCGAAAGCCGCTTGGGCTCCTACCCGCACCAGCTCTCGGGCGGACAGCGGCAGCGGGTGATGATCGCCATGGCGCTTGCCAACCGGCCCGAGCTGCTGATCGCGGACGAACCCACCACGGCGCTTGACGTGACGATCCAGGCGCAGATCCTGGACCTTCTTGCCGAGCTCAAGTCGAGCGAGGGGATGGGGATGCTTTTCATCACCCATGACCTCAACATCGTGCGCCGCATCGCGGACCGGGTCTGCGTCATGAAGGACGGCGAAATCGTCGAGACCGGAGAGACCAAGGCGATCTTCGACGCACCCCAGCATCCCTACACGCAGAAACTGCTGGCGGCCCATGCCGCAGGCACCCCCGATCCGGCGTCGGACAGCGCGCCCGTGGTGGCCGAGACCGACAAGCTGCGCATCTGGTTCCCGATCCAGCGCGGGCTTTTCAAGAAGACCGTGGGCCATGTGAAGGCCGTGAACGAGGCCTCGATCCAGGTGCGGGCCGGTGAAACGCTTGGCATCGTGGGCGAATCGGGGTCGGGCAAGACGACGCTGGCACTGGCGATCATGCGGCTGATCCATAGCAAGGGCGGCATCCGCTTCAACGGCGATGACGTCCACGCTTGGTCCACGCGTGAACTGCGCAACAAGCGGTCCGAGATGCAGATCGTCTTCCAGGATCCCTTCGGCTCGCTCTCGCCGCGCATGACCGCGATGCAGATCATCGCCGAGGGTCTGACGGTCCACAAACTGCCGACAGACAGACCGGTGCGCGACCTCGTGGCCGAAGTGATGACCGAGGTCGGTCTGAACCCCGAGACGATGGACCGCTACCCGCACGAATTTTCCGGCGGTCAGCGCCAGCGCATCGCCATCGCCCGCGCGATGATCCTGCGGCCCAAGCTGGTTGTGCTGGACGAACCGACCTCGGCGCTCGACATGACGGTGCAGGTGCAGATCGTCGACCTGCTGCGGGACCTCCAGCGGAAATACGGGCTGGCCTATCTTTTCATCAGCCACGACCTGAACGTGGTGCGCGCCATGTCACACCGGGTGATGGTGATGAAACAGGGCGACGTGGTCGAGGTCGGCACGGCCGAACAGGTCTTCAAGGCGCCCAGCCATCCCTATACGCAGCAGCTTCTGGCCGCCGCGACAATGAACGCCTGAATGACAAAGGGGCCCCGAAAGGCCCCTTCTTCATCTTGCCCGAAATACTCCTGCCGGAGGCGGCGGGACAGGCCCGCCTGGCACCCGGTATCAGAAGAACGCCTGCAGCCCGGTCTGGGCACGGCCCAGGATCAGCGCGTGCACGTCATGCGTCCCCTCGTAGGTATTCACCGTCTCAAGGTTCGCGGCGTGGCGCATGACCTTGTATTCGATCTGGATGCCGTTGCCGCCGTGCATGTCGCGGGCCATCCGCGCGATGTCCAGTGCCTTGCCACAGTTGTTGCGCTTGATGATCGACACCATCTCGGGCGCGGCCTTGGCCAGGTCGAACAGGCGCCCCACCCGCAGCGCGGCCTGAAGGCCAAGCGTGATCTCGGTCTGCATGTCGGCCAGTTTCTTCTGGTACAGCTGCGTGCCGGCCAGCGGCTTGTTGAACTGCTTGCGATCCAGGCCGTAGGTGCGGGCCTGGAACCAGCAGTCCTCGGCCGCGCCCATCACGCCCCAGGCGATGCCATAGCGTGCGCGGTTCAGACAGCCGAACGGCCCCTTCAGGCCCGACACATGCGGCAGCAGCGCGTCTTCGCCGACCTCGACGTCCTCCAGCACGATTTCCCCGGTGATCGAGGCGCGCAGCGACAGCTTGCCGCCGATCTTCGGCGCGCTCAGGCCCTTGGTGCCCTTGTCCAGAACGAAGCCGCGGATCGCCCCGTCATGCGCGTCGGACTTGGCCCAGACGACAAAGACATCGGCGATCGGCGCGTTCGAGATCCACATCTTCGCGCCGTTCAGCACATAGCCGCCCTCGACCTTCTTCGCGCGGGTCTTCATGCCCGCCGGGTCGGACCCCGCATCGGGTTCGGTCAGGCCAAAGCAGCCGATCCATTCGCCCGAGGCCAGTTTCGGCAGGTACTTCATCCGTTGCTCTTCCGAGCCGTAGGCATAGATCGGGTACATCACCAGCGAGGACTGAACCGAACACATCGACCGGAACCCGCTGTCGATCCGTTCCACTTCCCGCGCAACCAGCCCGTAGGACACATAGCCGGACCCCAGCCCGCCGTATTGCTCCGGAACCGTCACGCCCAGCATGCCCACTTCGCCCATCTCGGCAAAGATCTCGGGGTCGACGCCTTCCTCCAGGTACATTTTCTCGACCCGCGGCGCGAGGCGCTCTTCACAGAAGGTGCGGGCGGATTCACCGATCATCCGCTCTTCTTCTTCCAGCTGGTCGTTCAGCAGGAAGGGGTCTTCCCAGTTGAAGGACGCCATGTTGGGGCGGTCCTTGTCCTTGATGATCGGGCGGTTTTCAGCGTCCATGTCGGTCTCCCTGCGCGTGGCTCTATGAGTTTGATGTGGCGTATACCCGGTTGTGGTGGTATCTCATAACGAGTTATCCTGCCGACTTGATGAGTCAAACGCATAGGTTGCGCGATGCGTCACGCCTACACGCCCTCGGTCCCGGAACTCGAGGCCTTCTGTGCCTGCGCCCGCGCCGGCACGACGATCCAGGCGGCGCAGCAATTGGGCCGCACGCAAAGCGCTGTCAGCCGGTCCATCGCGGGGCTCGAGGCCAAGCTGGGCGTCGCGCTTTTCATCCGGGCCCGCCAGCGGCTCAGCCTGTCGGACGCGGGCCGGGCGCTTCTGCGCGAGGCCGGGCCGCTGCTGGACCGGCTTGACGATGCGGCGATGACGGTGATGGCCTTCGGCGGGCAGGCGCGGGTGCTCAGGATCGCGGTACTGCCGACCTTCGGGCGGCTCTGGCTGATCCCGCGGCTGCGCGGGTTCCAGGCGACGATGCCGGACCTCTCGATCGATATGGCCGCGCGCCTTGCCCCGGTGGATTTCGAAACCGACCCCTTCGATCTGGCCATCCAGCGCACGCGCCACCGCACCCCGGGCCATCGCCACATCCACCTGCTGGACGAGGAACTGACCGTCGTCGCCGCGCCGTCGCTGGTGCGCACGCCGCTCGGGACGGACGACATCCTGCGCCTGCCGCTGCTGCAGCAATCGACCCGCCCGACCCTCTGGCCCGACTGGTGCCGCGCCATGGGGCTGGACCCGCGCCACGCGCTGCGCGGCGCGCGCTTCGATCACTTCGACATGGTGCTGGATGCCGCCACCGCCGGGCTGGGTGTCGCACTGGTGCCCGAAATCCTTGCCCGTGCCGCGATTGCCCGGGGCGATCTGATCCGCGCGCTGCCCGGCGATCTGGCCACGGGCGAGGCCTATACGCTGATCTACCCCGACCACAGCGAGGCCCTGCCGCATTTCGCGCGCTTCCGCGACTGGCTGCGCGCCGAGATCGAGGACATCTGGGCCTGATCTTCATCTTGCCGAAAATACTCCGGGGTGGCGACAAGGCCTGCCTTGTCGCAGGGGCAGAGCCCCCTTGAGTTCCCGGCCCCCGACGGGCAAGCCTTTCGCCAAAGCAAAGGAGCCGCCATGACCCCCGAAGAGATCGCCCAACTGCCCTATCGCCCCTGCGTCGGCGTCATGCTGGCCAATCGCGATGGCCATGTCTTCGTCGGTCAGCGCATCGACAACCCCGGGCCCGCCTGGCAGATGCCGCAGGGCGGTGTCGACAAGGGCGAGGATCCGCGCGATGCGGCCCTGCGCGAGCTGTGGGAAGAAACCGGCGTGACGGCCGACAAGGTCGAGGTCATCGCCGAGACCTCGGGTTGGGTACCCTATGACCTGCCGCATGACCTGGTGCCGAAACTGTGGAAGGGGCGGTTTCGCGGGCAGGAACAGAAGTGGTTCCTGATGCGTTTCCTCGGGGACGACGCGGATGTGAACATCGACACCGATCACCCCGAGTTTTCCCGCTGGCGCTGGCTGCCGACCGGGGATCTGGTCGACAACATCGTCCCGTTCAAGCGCGCCGTCTACGAGGCCGTTTTGGATGAACTGAAGGACAAGATATGAAATCCCTCCTCCCCGTTCTGGTGCTGTCACTGTCGGCCGGTCCCGCGCTGGCCCTGTCCTGCATGCGTCCGGACCCGGTGCGCAGCTATCAGCAGGCCGCCGAGGCGGAGGAGGCCTATCTGGTCGTCACAGGCACGCTTAGCCATGATCCGACGTCCGTTCCCGACCGGCATTCGCCCGAACAGCCCGTCAGCTTCCCCGCCACCCTGACCGGGGCGTTCCTGAAGGACGACCGGTTTCACGGCGCCTTTGCCGCGCCGGTCACCGTGAACGTGGACTGCGTGATGATGACCTGCGGCCAGATGCCCGAGCCCTCGCAGGAGGTGCTGGTCTACCTGCAGGAATCACCCGACGGCTATCAGCTGAACGTCGGACCCTGCGGCGGCTGGATGTTCACCGATCCAAGCGACGAGGACATTGACCGGGTCGCCCGCTGCCATGCCTCGGGCGACTGCCAGATCGTAGATTAAGTCCGGAAATCGAAGAACCCGTCGCCCGCGCGCGCCAGCAGGCCGGTGGCCATGGTCCGGCCCAGTTCGGCCGCGTCCTCGATCGGGGCGGTCTGGTCGTCGGTCAGGCATTCGCTGCCGTCGGGGCGCAAGATTTCCCCGCGCAGACGCAGGGTGCTGCCGTCCAGGTCAGCCAGCCCGGCGATCGGGGTTTCACAAGACCCGTCCAGCGCCGCCAGGAAGGCGCGTTCGGCGGCCAGGCGCTGTGCCGTGGGCGTGTCGTGGATTGCCGCCAGCATGTCGGCGGTGCGCGTGTCGTCCAGCCGCCGTTCGATGCCGATTGCGCCCTGGGCCACGGCGGGCAGCATCTCTTCGGGGGCGAGCGCGGATTGCGCGACCTCGGGGCGGCCCAGACGGTTCAGGCCCGCCATGGCCAGGAAGGTCGCCTCGGCCACGCCTTCGGTCAGCTTGCGCAGGCGCGTCTGCACGTTGCCGCGGAATTCAACGACCTTCAGATCGGGGCGCTTCACCAGAAGCTGCGCGCGGCGGCGCAGCGACGAGGTGCCCATGGTCGCGCCTTCGGGCACATCCGCCAGCCGCTTGTGAGCGTTGGACACGAAGGCATCGCGCACGTCTTCGCGCGGCAGGTAGCAGTCCAGTACCAGCCCCTCGGGCTGAAGCACCGGCATGTCCTTCATCGAATGCACGGCGATGTCGATCTCTCCGACCAGCATGGCCTGTTCGATCTCGCGGGTGAACAGGCCCTTGCCGCCGATTTCGCGCAGGGCACGGTCCTGCACCCGGTCGCCGGTGGTCTGGATCACGCAGACCTCGAACGCCTCGGGCGGCAGGTCGAAGGCCTTGGCCAGACGATCGGCGGTCTCATGCGCCTGGGCCAGCGCCAGGGGCGAGCCACGGGTGCCGATTTTCAGCGGGCGGGCGGGGGAGGGCAGATCCTTCGTCATGGCGATGGTCTAGACGCGGCATAGGGTCCCTGCAAGTGGGGTCTGCTTGACTTCCCGGACGCGCGCGGCGACGACAGGCCGGACGGAGGATGCCATGCCCACAGCCAAGACCGACAAGACGATCCTGAAAGCCCTGCGCGGAGAAGAGCAGGACGTGCCGCCGATCTGGATGATGCGGCAGGCCGGGCGCTATCTGCCGGAATACCGCGCCACCCGCGCGCAGGCCGGGGATTTCCTGTCGCTGTGCTACAACCCCGAACTGGCCGCCGAGGTCACGCTGCAGCCGATCCGGCGGTATGGCTTCGATGCGGCGATCCTGTTTGCCGATATTCTGCTGCTCCCCCAGGCGCTTGGCGCGGATCTGTGGTTCGTGACGGGCGAAGGGCCGCGGCTGTCGACGATCACGTCGCAGGCGGATTTCGACGCGCTGAAACCCGCGTCGGACGTGCACGAGGTGCTGTCGCCGATCTATGACACCGTGTCGATACTGTCGCGTGAACTGCCCGAGGACACCACGCTGATCGGCTTTGCCGGGGCGCCCTGGACCGTCGCGACCTACATGGTCGCGGGGCGGGGCACGCCGGATCAGGGGCCGGCCCATGCGCTGAAGGACGAGAACCGCGCACTTTTTGCCGCACTGATCGATCTGCTGACCGAAGGGACGATTGAGTACCTCAGCCGTCAGATCGACGCCGGGGCCGAGGTGGTGAAGCTGTTCGACAGCTGGGCCGGATCGCTCAAGGGGCAGGATTTCGATGACTTCGCGCTGGACCCCGCGAAACGCATCATCTCAGAGCTGAAGGCGCGTCACCCTGGCATCCCGGTCATCGCCTTCCCGCGTGAGGCGGGCGATCGCTATGTCGGGTTTGCCAAGGCGACCGGCGCGGATTGTGTCGCGCTGGACAATTCGGTGTCGGCGCATTGGGCGGCCGACCATGTCCAGGTCGACGGATGCGTGCAAGGCAACCTTGCCTCGTCGCACATGGTCACCGGGGGGCAGGCCTTGGTAGATGAAACGCGCGAGATCGTGCAGGCGCTGTCGAAGGGGCCACATATCTTCAACCTCGGCCATGGCATCACGCCGGACGCGGATCCCGAGAACGTGCAGCTGATGATCGATACGGTGCGCGGCCGCTAGGTGGCCTCGGCCACTCCGTCCACGGCTTTCAACAGGCTTCGGCGGGCACCGAGGTGCAGGTTCACCTCTGCCCCGAGGAGGATCAGGAAGGCGCTGATGTACAGCCAGATCAACATGGCGATGGCGGCCCCGATCGATCCGTAAACCTCGTTGTAGTTGGCGAAATTCGTCAGGTAGAGCGAGAAGCCGTAGGACGCGACGGCCCAGAGGACCACGGCCAGGATCGCGCCTGGCGTGATCCATTTCAGCCGCTCGCCCTTGTTGTTCGGCCCGAAGCGATAGATCACCGCCAGCGCGGCCAGCAGGACGAAGACGGCGGCGAACCACCGGAAGCCCTCGACCATCATGGCGGTGACCGGGCCGAGCGGGATGATCGAGAAGACGACGGGAACGACGACCACGGCCGACAGGGTGACGATCGACACGCCCAGCAGGGCCAGCGTCAGCACCAGAGAGATCAGGTAATGGCGCAGCGACCCGCGATTGATCCGGCCGTGAATGGTGTTGAGCCCGAGCATCAGCGCCGCCACGCCCGACCGTGCGGACCAGATGGCGAAAAGCGTCGACAGAAGACCCGCCCAGCCCAGCTGGTCGCCGCTGGCGTTGGTCAGGGCGTTGATCTGGGTGGCAACAAGATTGACGACATCGGGGGGCAGGATCGTCCGGATCGCATCAAGCTGATCGATCAGGACATGGGGGTCGGACAGCAACCCCCACAGCGCGATGAGCGCGGCGATCCCCGGAAAAATGGCCAGCATCGCATAGAAGGCGACGCCGGCGGCAATCAGGCTTAGGTTCTTGTCACCGACATCCGTGACGATGCCGATGACAACTTGTCGGATCCCCCGAACCATGCGGTGTCTCTCCTGTCTGGTTCTTTCACCCTAAGGTGCGGGGACGGGCGGGCAAACCCCGGATCATGCCATTCCGGTACGGCTGCGCGGCCCGGCAACCAGCCAGATGATGAAGCCGAGAACCGGAAGGATCAGGACCAGCAGCGTCCAGAGAACTTTCTTCCCCGTCGATGCGCCGGATCCGATGATCGACACGATGGCCCATATGTCGAGGGCGAGGATGATGAGGCCGCCAATTCCAGATACTTCCAACATGATAGATGTCCTTGGTTCAATTCAGGGAAAGCGCGTCCCGGCCCCGAACAGGGGAGGGGTTGAGACTGGCGGGGAGAGGTAGGTCGGGGAGTCCCCGCCAGTCTTCGAGGGACAGACGCTTGGGGTGCGTCTGCAGTGTTAACGCGCGCGGAACGCCCGGGTTCCACCGGTTTCAGATTTTTCTGCAAAAATTTTTCAGCGGCAGATTTCGGGAACCGGCGGGGCTGATCTGGCGTTTCATTCCCAGACTGCAAGATATGCACGGAAAACCATACTGAAAGGAAAATACCATGCTTTCCTGGGCACTTACCTTCCTTGTCATCGCCCTTATCGCGGCTGTTTTCGGCTTTGGCGGCATCGCCAGCGCATCGGCCGGTATCGCACAGATCCTGTTCGTGATCTTCCTGGTCCTGTTTGTCGTCGCCATGGTGGCACGGGCCGTTCGCGGCCAGACGCCGTAACGGTGACAGATGACAAAAGGGGCGGCCACTGGCCGCCCCTTTTCAATTCGACTGACCGGATGACGATCAGTGCCGAAGCGTTTCGGTCGAGGAGAAGAACATCGCCTGGCTCGCGGCCAGCCGCACCTGTTCCTCGGAATATGGCTTGGTGATCAGGAAGGCCGGTTCGGCCTTTTCGCCGGTCAGCAGGCGTTCTGGGTAGGCGGTGATGAAGATCACCGGAACATCGCCGAGGATTTCCAGAAGATCGTTCACGGCGTCGATACCAGACGAATTGTCCGCCAGCTGGATGTCCGCGAAGATAAGGTCGGGACGCTCGGCCTTGCCAAGGGCGACCGCTTCGTCGCGGGTCCGCGCAACACCGGTGACGGCATGGCCCATTTCGCTCACGATGCTTTGCAGGTCCATGGCGATGATCGCCTCGTCCTCGATGATCATGACGCGGCCGGTGACGCTTTCGGCCAGTTCGCGCTGCGCGATCCGGACGAATTCTTCGGCTTCGGCTGTGCCGATCTTCATGATTTCGCCGATCTGCTCGAACGAGAATTCCTCGATCGTGGACAGAAGAAGCGCCTCGCGGGTGTTCGGGGTCAGGCGGCTAAGGTGTGCCTGCGCCCTTGCTTCGATCCCGGCCTCTTCGGCAGCGACCGGCGCGCCCGAGCTGTTCCAGATGGCGTGGAAGACGCCGAACAGGGTGACGCGGGTGGATTTGCCGGACTTGGCCAGCATCGGATCTTCGAGGATCGCTTCAAGCGTCGCCACGGCGTAATTGTCGCCGGAGGTCTGGCTGCCCGTAAGGGCGCGCGCGTATCGACGGAGGTATGGCAGCTCTGTCGCGACGTTCATGGCAAAATCTTCGGACCCCACCGTCTGGTTCATTTTTTTCGTACCTTTTTTTTCGGTTTTCGGGAACCCAACGCGGGTAAACTGCGTTAGGTTCCGAGAAAAGTAGGAATGACCCAAGAAAAAGTAGGGCTATGGCGCACGACAACGAAAATCAACACGTGCTGAGACAGATCGACGAAAACTTGAAACGGGTTTACCAGGAAAAGCTCGAAGAGGATCTTCCGGACCGCTTCAAGTCGCTCCTCGATCAGTTGAAGAAGACGCAGGGTGAAGGGGACAACGTCTAATGTCGTCCGATCCTCGCGAAGAGCTCGTCGAGCATCTTCCCTCCCTGCGCGCATTCGCCATGAGCCTTTGCCGCAATTCCGCCCAGGCCGACGACCTTGTTCAGGACACCATCGTCAAGGCGTGGACCAACATCGAAAAATTCAAGGTCGGGACGAACCTGCGGGCGTGGCTTTTCACCATCCTGCGCAACACCTTCTACTCCGCCCGCCGCAAGTCCGGCCGTGAAGTTGCCGATGTGGATGGCGTGTTCTCGGCCAACCTCGCCACCAAGCCCGATCACGACGGCCGCCTGGCCATGAAGGATTTCGAAAAGGCCTTTGCGCAGCTGCCCGACGAACAGCGCGAAGCCCTGATCCTTGTCGGCGCCTCGGGGTTTTCCTACGAAGAAGCGGCAGACATGTGCGACTGCGCCGTCGGCACGATCAAAAGTCGCGCGAACCGCGGCCGGGCCAAGCTTGCCGAGCTTATGAATCTGGACGATGATGAGTCGATGGAGCTAACAGATCAGTCGACCATGGCCGTGATGTCGGCTGCCAAGATGAAATCCATGTAAAGGGTACCCGGTGGGTCTTCGTTTCACTGACCGGCTTGGGGTGCGGGTTGTCGCGCTCCTGTCGATTGCGCTTCTGCCGATCGGGCTGATCTCTCTCTACCAGACCAGTTCCGTGGTCGAGAAGGCGGACGCTCTTACGCGGGCCGCCTATCTTGGTCAGACGGTCGCCGCCACCGAACGGCAAAGCGACCTGATCCACGAAGGCTTCGCCTCGGCTCGGGTTCTGGGTGGCGCGCTGATGGAAATGCGTGACGATCCTGCGGCCTGCACGTCCCTCATGGAGGGGTTCATCCGGTCCCATCCGGCCTTCATCCTCGCGCTTTTCGTCGAACCCAGTGGCGTGACCCGCTGCAATTCGCGCGGTGCGCCTGCGGATGTGCGGTCGACCTCGACATTCCAGTCCATGCTGGCCGATCCACGGCCGCTGATGAAGGCGACCGACAGCGGCAAGATCACCAAGCAAGAGGTCATGGTCATTGCGCAGCCGGTCTTCGAAGAAGGCCGGTTCATGGGGTTCGTGTCCCTGTCGCTGCCGCGCGCCAACGCCCGTTTCCAGCCTGATTTCGTTGGCCCGGCCGAACCGGACGACCTGATCACCATCAATGTCGATGGCGATGTGCTGCTGTCCATGGGTGACATCAATACCGCCGCCAACCGCCTGCCGGCCTTCCGCGACCTGAATTCGCAACTCTACCGCCATCTCAACCCGTTCCGCGCGCAGGACCAGGATGGCGTGATGCGGGTCTATTCCATCGCGCCGATCGTGCCCGGCATCGTCGTGGCCATATCGGTCTGGCCGGCCGAGGCCGCGCGCAACGAGGTCGGGCTGATCAGCCGGTCCGCCGTGGCCTTCCCGATCCTCATGTGGATCGTGTCGCTTGTCGTGGCCTATTTCGCCGTGCACCGGCTGGTGATCCGCCACATCCGCAGCCTGCGGGTCAAGATGCGGCGTTTCGGTGCGACCTACAGCTACCAGGAACCCGGCATCCTGATCGCAAGCCGCGCCCCGACCGAGCTGATCCAGATCGAGGAAACCTTCGACAACATGGTCGAACGGATCACCCGCGACACGGCCGAGTTGGAAAACAACCTGCATGAAAAGAACGTCCTGCTGAAAGAGGTGCACCACCGGGTGAAGAACAACCTCCAGCTGATCGCGTCGATCATCAACATGGAGGTCCGCAAGGCCGGCAACACCGAAACCAAGTCGACCCTGCGCCGTATCCAGGACCGGGTGCTTGGCCTCGCGACCGTGCATTCGAACCTGTATCACACCGCCCGCCTGGCGAATTTGCGGGCGGACGGGCTGCTTGAGGATATCCTCGACCAGGTGGTGAAAAGTGCCCTGCCGCAGGATGGCGAGGCCGATGTCCTGATCGAGGTCGAAGAGGTCATCCTGTCGCCTGACCGCGCGGTGCCCTTGTCGCTGCTGGCGACAGAGACCGTGACCAATGCGATCAAGTACTTCGGCCGACCGGCGGATGGCAGCAAGCCCTGGATCAAGATCTCGCTGATCAAGACCGGCGACGACGGCTGCCGGTTCAGCGTGGCGAACTCGAAGGGGGCGCAACGCGACGATGTCGAAGACGGCGGATCAAGCAGCGGCCTGGGCAAGCAGCTGATCACCGCCTTCGCGGCGCAGCTGGGATCGCGGGCCGAGGTCGAGGAAACCGCCGACAGCTACACACTCAACGTCGACATCGATCTGAGCAAACCGGGCTGATCAAACCGGGCCGAGGCGGAAGCCCCTCGGACCCGCTTGGACCTCAGACCCACTTGGCCATGGGCGGCAGGCTCATCAGAACCGCATTGGCATCATGGCCCGTGGCCAGGCCGAACTTGGTGCCCCGGTCGTAGACAAGGTTGTATTCCGCATAAAGCCCGCGATGGACCAGTTGCGCGTCCTTGTCGGCGTCGCTCCATTCCGTACCGCGCCGTTTCTCGATCAGCGGCAGGTAGGCAGGCAGGAAGGCGCGGCCGATGTCCTGGATGAAGGCAAAGTCCGCCACCCAGTCGCCGGTGCAGTGATCGTCAAGGAATATCCCGCCCACGCCGCGCGCGCGGCCCCGGTGCGGGATATAGAAATACTCGTCCGCCCAGGCCTTCAACCGGTCATATTCGCCCGCGCCATGCGGATCGCAATGGGCCTTCTGGACGGAATGGAAGTGCCGTGTGTCCTCGTCATACTCGAGACAGGGGTTCAGATCCGATCCGCCGCCGAACCACCAGCCGTGCGGTGTCCAGAACATGCGGGTGTTCATATGAACGGCCGGGCAGTGCGGGTTCTGCATATGGGCGACCAGCGAAATTCCCGAGGCCCAGAATCGTGGATCCTCGGTCATGCCGGGCAGACCCTTGCGGGCGGCCATGGCGACCTGGGCCTCCGGCCCCAGCTCTCCGTAAACGGTCGAGATGTTGACGCCGACCTTTTCGAACACCCGGCCTCCGCGCATCACGCTCATCAACCCGCCGCCCGCATCGCCACCGTCCGGTGCGGCGCGGCGCGTCTCGGTTACCTCGAACCGGCCCGGGGCCATGTCCGACAGCGGTCCGTCGGTCTGCGCATCCTCCAGCGCCTCGAAGGCCGCGACGATCTGGTCGCGCAACTGCCGGAACCATGCCGCGGCCTGCGCCTTCTCGGTCTCCATCAGATCGGCCATGGGATCCCCTTCATCTTGCCAGAAATACTCCCGCCGGAGGCATCCCCGGCCTGCCGCCTTCGTGCGTCCGCTAGTGCGCCGGCGTGTTGACCGGATCCAGAAGCGTGCGTCCGCCGTCGACGGTCAGGACCTGCCCGGTCATGAAGCCCGAGGCATCGCAGGCCAGGTATTGCGCGGCCTCGGCCAGTTCGCCCGGCGCGGCAATGCGGTTCAGCGGCGTATGGTCCTCGATGTCCGAACGCATGTCGTCGTCGTCCTTCAGCGCGGACTGCAGGCTGGCGCTCATCACCGACCCGAAGGCCAGCGCGTTCACCCGGATACCATGCGGGGCCAGGGCGACGGCCAGCGACCGGGTCATCTGGTCCAGCGCGGCGCAGGACACCGAATAGGCCAGCAGTTCGGGATGGGTGCGGCGGGCGGCGATGGACGACAGGTTGACGATCGACCCGGTCGGCCCGTCGGTGTTGCCGTCGGCCTGCTTGATCATGCGCTTGGCAATCGTCTGGGTGACGCGCAGAGCAGTCATCAGGTTCGTTTCCAGCAGCGTTTCCATCGCGTCGTCATCCGGGTTCAGCGGATCCGAGGCCATGATCTGACGGGCCGCGTTGACCAGGATGTCGACCCGGTCGAAGGCGTCGATGGTGGCCGACAACAGGTTGGCGATGGTCAGCTTTTCGCGCAGGTCCCCGGCAAAGTGCCGGATGTTGTCTTCTTCGGGCGTGGCGCCAAGTTCGCGGACCAGCGCGTCTTCGTCGATGTCGGTGAACATCACATTGGCCCCGCGCGAGGCAAAGTGGCGCCCGATCGCAAGGCCGATGCCGTTGCCACCTCCGGTCACGATGGCGGTCTTGCCGGCGAGGGAAAAGGACATGAGAGCTCCTTGGGAATGGGCCGTCGGATCAGCCTAGCCGATCCCGCCGGATCAGGCGAGGCGACTTGGCGACCCGGGGGCCTGTGGCACGCAGCACCTTGAACCGTCCGGTTCCAGCGACTTCTTCGTGCGTGGCAAAGCAATCTTCGATCTGCGCCTCGTAGGGCAGGTGTCGGTTGGCCACCATCCACAGGGTGCCCTTCGGCTTCAGGCAGGCGGCGGCCGTGCGGATGAAGGCGCGGCCCAGGTCGGGCTGCGGCTTGCGGCCGGTGTGGAAGGGCGGGTTCATCACCACCGCGTCGGCCCGCACCTCGGGCGTCCAGGCGGTGGCATCGGCCCAGTGGAACAGGGCGCGCGGATCGGTCACGTTCTGGCGGGCGCAGTCCAGCGCGGCATGGTCCGCTTCGATCATGTCGAGCCGGGTGACATCCGTCCGCTCGAGGACCTGCGCGCCAAGGTACCCCCAGCCCGCGCCCAGGTCGACGACATGGGCCCCAAGGCTGCGCGGCAGCGCCTCGGCCAGCAGGGCCGAGGCCGGGTCGATCCCGTCGGCGGAAAACACGCCCGGCGCGGTCACGAAGCCGTCCAGCCCGGCTGCGGGCCGTGCCAGCCATTCGGTGAAATCCCCGCCCTCGAACCAGAAGAGCTTGCCATGCGCCTTGTTCACCGGGCCCGAAACCTGCGTGCGCTTGCGGCAGTCCTTCAGCACGCCCTCGATGCCGTCTTCCTTGCCGCCGTCCACGATGACGGGGCCAGATGTCGCGGCGCGGGCACGGGCGATCCAGTCGCGGGCCAGCGCCTTGGCGCGGGGCAGAAAGACCACGGCGGCGGCATAGGTGCCATCGGGCGCCAGTCGGCAGGCGTACCCCTGACGATCGAACCAGGCGTGATCGGGGAACAGCGTGGTGATGACCTCGACCCGGTCTTTCGGCAACGGGTCAAGCGATGTGCCTTCGCGGGGGCCAAACACGGCGATCCGGCCCTCGGGCAGGGTCAGCCCGCCGGGGGCGAGCGCCAGGTCAAGTCGCGGATGCCCGGTCAAGGCGCGACTATTCCTTTTCCATCGTGCATTGCAGCGGATGCTGATGCTGGCGGGCAAAGTCCATGACCTGTGCCACCTTGGTTTCCGCGATCTCGTGGCTGAAGACGCCAACGACCGCGACACCTTTCTTGTGCACGGTCAGCATGATCTCGAACGCCTGAGCGTGGTTCATGCCGAAGAAGCGCTCCAGAACGGCCACGACGAACTCCATCGGGGTGTAGTCGTCGTTCAGCAGAAGCACCTTGTACAGCGGCGGCCGCTTGGTCCGCGCCTTGGTTTCCACCACCACGCCCGCATCGCCGTCATCCCCGTCCGAAGACATCAGGATGGCGGGGGCAAGGCCAGGGATATGGTCCGGTGTCAGCTTCATCAGATATGCAAGACCGTCGCGTGGGGTTTCGGCGATAGGCCCTTGTATATAACGTGGCGGTCGAAAGTTGGAAGGGGTCGGATCGGGCCCCGTGGCGAAAAGCTGGGGGAAAATGACGAAAAACCTTACCACGATCGGCTTCGATGCGGATGATACGCTGTGGCAAAATGAACGGTTTTTCCAGCTGACGCAGGACCGTTTCGCCGAATTGCTGGCCGATCATGCCGAAAAGGACCACCTGGCCGACCGGCTTCTGGCGGCGGAACGTCGCAACATCGGCCACTATGGATTCGGCATCAAGGGGTTCGTCCTGTCGATGATCGAAACCGCGCTTGAAGTGACCGACAACCGCGTCCCGGGAGAGGTGATCGCCCAGCTGATCGCGGCCGGGCAAGAGATGCTGTCGCACCCGATCGAACTTCTGCCCCACGCCCAGGAGGCGGTCGAGGCCGCCGCCGCCACGCACCGGGTGCTGCTGATCACCAAGGGCGACCTGCTGGACCAGGAGCGGAAGCTGGCCCAGTCGGGGCTGGGCGATCTGTTTCACGGCGTCGAAATCGTGTCGGACAAGACCCGCCCGGTCTACGAGGCGATCTTTGCGCGTCACGGGGCAGGGGCAGACCGGGGTCTGATGGTTGGCAATTCGATGAAGTCCGACGTGGTGCCGATGATCGACGCCGGCGGCTGGGGTATCTATGTCCCCGGCAGCCTCAACTGGGCGTTGGAGCATGCCGAAGCCCCCGTCGATAGTGCCAGATACCGCGAAATCCGCGATCTGTCGGGACTGGCGCCTATTCTTCAGGCAATTGGCTGAAGCGGGTCCGGCTGTTGCCTGACCCTGCGGCAAGCCCTTGTATCGGCGGAATTATTCCGCCGCGATTTCGCCACAATGTTGACACGATTGCCTGTTTGGTGGGGGCTGGCCCGGCCGACCACTAGATCGGCCCGGTGTATACAGTTTACCCGCAGCGAAACCTTAGAAATTAGGTATTTCGCGACAGGCCCTGTCTGTGTTAGCCTATTCGTAATGATAAAAAGGTCAGTTGGAAAACCAGCGGCCAGAGGCAGTTGTGAGAGGCATGATGGAGCGGCAGGCGAAGCCGACCCGTAGGCGGGCACTCGTTTTTCTATTTTTCTGGGCATTTGCGCTGATCCTTGGCGGGGTCGGTGTGCGTCAGGTCGAAGCGGCACCCTATGCCGCCTACGTGATGGATGCGCGCACCGGTGAGGTGCTTCATTCGTCGAACGCCGATGCACGGCTGCATCCGGCGTCCCTGACCAAGATGATGACGCTTTATATCGCGTTCGAGGCGATCAAGAACGGCGAAATCACGCTGGATACGCCGGTGCGGATCTCAAAGAACGCATCGTCGGAACCGCCATCGAAACTGGGTCTGGTCTCGGGCCAGAAGATCAAGCTGCGCTACCTGATCCGCGCGGCGGCGGTGAAATCGGCAAACGACGCCGCCACCGCCATCGGCGAGGCGATCGAGGGCTCCGAGGCGAAATTCGCCCGCCGGATGAACCGCACCGCCAAGGCGCTCGGCATGACCCGGACCAGCTTCAAGAACGCGCATGGCCTGACCGAGGACGGCCACCTGTCGACCGCACGGGACATGTCCGTGCTGGGGCGGCATCTGCTCTATGATTACCCGGACTACTACAACCTCTTCTCCCGCACGGAAACGGACGCCGGGGTGAAGTCGGTTCTGAACACCAACCGCCGCCTTCTGGCCAGCTATCGTGGTGCGGACGGCATCAAGACGGGCTATACGCGCGCGGCCGGCTTCAACCTCGTGGCTTCGGCCGAACGGGGCAACGAACGGATCATCGCGACCGTCTTCGGCGGCCGGTCCTCGGCGTCGCGGAACGCCAAGGTGGCCGAACTGCTCGACCTCGGGTTCAAGCGCGCGCCGTCCAAGGCGCCGCTCAAGGCGCCGTCCGCCCCGGTCTACGCCGATATCGAAACGGTCAAGCAGGCCGACGGCGCGACCCGGTCCGCCGGCAAGGTCATCCGCCTGAACACCGCCGTGACCCGCAGCCTGCGTCCGCAGGCCCGTCCGGGCAGCACCGAGGCGCCGGTTGCCGTGGCCATGGCCGACGTGATCGACCAGGTCGTCGCGGACGTGGCCCAGAAGGCCAGCCTGATGCCGCAACCTGATCCGGAACCGGAGGCCAAACCCCAGCCGGTCAAGTCGGCCTCGGCCGCGATCGCCATGGTCACGCCCGAAGCGCGGCCCGTGGGATTGTTCCAGCGCGTGCTGTCGCCGGAACCCGCGGTCGATCCCGAACCCGCCGAACCGCGCGTTGTCACCCGGGTCTCGACCTCGGGCGGGCGCCACTGGGGCATCAACATCGGTCGCTACAAGTCGCACAATGCTGCCGAACGGATCCTGCTGCAGACGGCTCTCAAGGAAACCGGCACTCTGGACGGCGCACTGCGCAAGGTGGTGCGGCGGCCCACGGGTTTCGACGCGAACTTCCTTGGGATGGAACGTGAGACTGCCGATCTTGCCTGCCGCCGTCTTCAGGCGCGCAACCAGACCTGCTTCATGATCGGGCCAAGCTGACCTCGGACACCGAACCTACCCCATGACAAGAGCCGCCCCGAGATCCGAGGCGGCTCTTCATTTTGCCGGAACTACTCCGGGGGCGCGGGGCAGAGCCCTGGCGACGCTTCCGCTATCGCTTCGGATGGTCGTCGTATTCGCCCGACAGGATCCGCTGCGCGTCCCCTTCGGGGTCGTCGTACTGGTTCGACCTGAGGGTATAGAGAAACCCGATCAGCCCGGCACCGCCGAGAAGCAGAGAGATCGGGATAAGCCAGACAAGAACGTCCATGTTTACCTCAGGCGCAATGCGTTCAGGGATACCGTGATCGACGAGATCGACATCGCCAGCGCCGCGATCAGCGGTGTGGCAAGGCCCGCGATGGCCAGCGGCACCGCGATCACGTTGTAAAGCGTCGCGATGCGGAAGTTTTCGCGGATCCGCCGGGTGGCGCGGGTCGCGGTGCGCAGCGCGTCCGGAATGGGCGACAGGTCGGTGCCCAGCAGCACGATATCCGACGCCACCCGCGCCGCATCCAGCGCCGAGGCCGGAGAGATCGAGACATTGGCGGCTGTCAGCGCCGCCGTGTCGTTCAACCCGTCGCCGACCATCAGCACATTGGCGCCTTCGGCCTGAAGCGCGGCGATCCGGGCGGCCTTGTCGCCGGGCAGGGCGGTGGCGGTCCAGTCGTCGATGCCAAGGGTGTCGGCCAGTCTGCGGACCGGCGCTTCGGCATCGCCCGAGATCAGGATGACCCGGTGCCCGGCGGCCTTCAGGCCGGCAACGGCCTCGGCCGCGCCGGGGCGCAGGCTGTCGGTGAAGGTGAACGGCTTCGGGGGCGTGTCGCCGATGGCCAGCCAGGCCGAGGTTTCCACCCCGGTGCGGGCCCCGACCCAATCGGCGCGGCCCAGCCTGACGCGGGTGGCGTTCCAGGTTGCCTCGGTCCCATGACCGGGGATCTCGCGGATGTCGGTCAGCCCGGCGGGGTTCACGCCTTCCGCGCGCAGCGCTTCGGTCAGGGCCCGGCTTAGCGGATGGGCCGACCCCTCGGCCAGTGCCAGCGCCAGGGCGCGGCTGTCGGCGTCATGCGCGTCGAGGTTCGTGGGTGTGGGCGTACCCGTGGTCAGCGTGCCGGTCTTGTCGAAAACGACGGTGTCGACCTGTGCCAGCCGTTCCAGCGCGGTCTCGTGTTTCACCAGCATGCCACGGCGGAACAGGCGGCCCGATGCGGCAGTCGTGACAGCCGGCACGGCAAGGCCAAGCGCGCAGGGGCAGGTGATGATCAGCACGGCGGCGGCGATGTTCAGCGCCGTCCGCACATCCCACGCGTAAAGATACCAGCCGACGAAGGCGAGCGCCGAGAGGATGTGCACCCCAGGCGCATAGAGTTTTGCCGCGCTGTCGGCGAGCGAGGTGTAGCGCGACCGACCGCTTTCGGCGATCGCCACCAGATCTGCCATGCGATGCAGAGAGGTATCCTGCCCGACGGCGGTGGCGCGCAGGGTCAGGGGGCCGGTCAGGTTGACCTCGCCCGCGCTGACTTGGGTGCCCGGGGCGGCCGCAACGGGAAGGGTTTCGCCAGTCAGCAGGGACCGGTCGAGCTCCGAGGTGCCCTCGATGATCTCACCATCCACGGGCATGCGGGCACCGGGGCGGACGCGGATCAGGTCGCCGACGCAAAGCTCGGCCACGGGGGTCTGCACCTCGTGGCCGTCGACGATGCGCCAGGCGCGGGGCACTTCGAGGGCGGTCAGTTCCTCGGCCGCGGACCGGGCGATGGCGCGGGTGCGGTGGTCGAGGTAGCGGCCGGCGAGCAGGAAGAAGGTCAGGGTGAGGGCTGCGTCGAAATAGGCGTGTTCGCCCGACAGCATGGTTTCCCAAAGCGAGGTCGCCAGCGCCAGCAGGATGGCCAGCGTGATCGGCACGTCCATGTTCAGCCGCCGCGCCGACAGGGCTGCCCAGGCGTTGCGAAAGAAGGGCTGGGCGGCAAAGGCGATGGTCGGCAGGGTGATGAAGGCGCTGATCCAGTGAAAAAGGTCGCGGGTCGCGTCCTCGGCCCCCGACCAGACCGACACCGACAGCAGCATCACGTTCATCGAGGCAAAGCCCGCCACCGCCAGCCGCATCAGCAGGTCGCGTCCCGCGCGGTCGGTCGCGGTCACGGCGGCGCTGCCCGCGTCCAGCTCGTGTGCCTCATACCCCGCGCCCTTGAGCGCGGCGACCAGGTCCTCGGCCGACACCTCCGCATCCGCATCGACCTGCGCGCGCTTCAGCGTCAGGTTCACCCGCGCGCCCTGCACGCCGGGATGGCCGTTCAGCACGCGTTCGACCGTGGCGATACAGGCCGAGCAGTGGATCGTTGGCAAAGACAGGGTCAGCTTGACGTCCCGGGGCGCGGCGCGGGTCGCCAGCGCCTCGGCGGCGGGGGCGGCGTTGCAGGCCGGGCAGGCGGAAAGGGCCACAGTCGTCATGGGGTCACCGGGTCACATGCAGGATCACGCGCTGGATGAAGTCGGTGCCATCCTGCGCGCGGGCGGTCATGCGGATGTTCCAATTGCCGGGCCCCAGATCCAGCGGCGCCTCGTAGGTCGTGCCGTTGAAGGCAAAGACAGGTTCCACATCGTCGGCGATCTGCGTGGCGCGTCCCACGACGGCGTGCAGATCCTTGACGCGCACGGGCCCCTCGGGGTCGGTGATCGACAGATGCACCCGGCCGTCGTGCCAATCGGCACGGACGGTCCATTCCAGCGCCTGTTGCGCGTGCAGGCGGTCGTTGAACTGCTGGCTGGCGACATAGGAATTCTTGACCTCCAGCCCCGGAAAGGTGCGGATCGCCTGGGTCGCCATCACGATGTTGACGGTGATGATGACGCCGAAGGCCCCGACAAAGCCGGCCAGAACGTGCCAGCCCTTCAGGCGGAACCCGGTGGTGTCTGCGAGGTTGCTCATCAGTTTGTCCTCCCGTTGAAGACGCTGTCCTTGTGGGCGCGGTCGCCGTTGCTGATATCTTCGACCCAGAAGCGGAATTCGGTGCGCTCGGCTTCGGCCGGGTCGGACCCGCGCGGGGCGGTGACATAGACCCGTTGCAGGCTGGCCGTGTCGGCGGGCACGGTCACGGTGTCATAGGCCGACCCTTCGATCGTCACCCGCAGGGCGAGGTCACCGCTGACCGACAGGCGGAAGGGGCGGTCGTCGCCATGCTTGTTGCGCAGGCGGATGTCGTAGGTGTTGCGGATCGATCCGTCCGACAGGGTGACGAAGGTGGGGTTGCGCACGGGGGCGACCGTCATGTCGATGTTGGGCCGGATGAACAGCGCGACGACCAGCGCGACGCCGACCAGCGACCAGAGCGCAGTGTACAGCATCGTGCGCGGCCGCAGGATGTGTTTCCAGATCGGGCGCGGCTGCGCCCCGGCGCGTTCGGCCTGTTCGTCGGTCAGCGCCATGTAGTCGATCAACCCGCGCGGCTTGCCGATCTTGGCCATCACGTCGTCGCAGGCGTCGATGCACAGCGCGCAGGTGATGCAGGCCAGCTGTTGACCGTCGCGGATGTCGATGCCCATGGGGCAGACGTTGACGCAGGCATTGCAGTCGATGCAGTCGCCCAATTCCTGCACCGGGGGCTTGCCGACGCCCGAGGGCATCCCGGGCATCGGGATCTTCGGAGAGGTGCCGCCGTGCTTTTCACCGGCCGCATAGGTGACCTGGTCGGGGATCGTGATCTCGCGCCGCTTGCCCTTGCCGCGCAGTTCGCCCCGCCATTCGCGGTAGGCGACGGTGATCGTGTCCTCGTCCATCATGGCGGCCTGGATGCGGGGCCAGGGGCAGGCGTAGATGCAGATCTGTTCGCGGGCGAACCCGCCGAAAATGAAGGTCGTCATCGTCAGCACGAAGATCGTCGTGTAGGCGACGGGGTGCGCGTTCAGCGTGAAAAGGTCGCCCAGAAGCGTCGGTGCATCGGCGAAATAGAAGACCCAGGCGCCGCCCGTGGCCATGGCGATCAGGAACCACGACACCCACTTGGTCAGCCGCAGCCGGGCCTTGCGCAGGTCCCATGTCTTCTGCCGCTGCAGGCGTATGCGGGCGTTGCGGTCGCCTTCGATCCAGCGTTCGACAAGGATGAAAAGATCCGTCCAGACGGTCTGCGGGCAGGTGTAGCCGCACCAGACGCGGCCAAGCGCCGAGGTGAAAAGGAACAGCCCCAGCCCCGCCATGACTAGCAGGCCCGCGACGAAATAGAATTCATGCGGCCAGATTTCGATCCAGAAGAAGAAAAAGCGCCGGTTCGCCAGATCGACCAGAACCGCCTGGTCGGGCAGGTTCGGCCCGCGGTCCCACCTGATCCAGGGGGTCAGGTAGTAGATACCCAGGGTGACGATCATGATCCCCCACTTGAGCGACCGGAAGGTGCCCTTGACCCGCTTGGGGAAAATGGGCTCGCGGGCGGCGTAAAGGTTTTCAGGTTGCTGGTCGGTGGCGGACAAGGGGAGGGCTCCCGCTGGCGTGGCTATTGAGTGTGCTTCTCGCAGCCCGCGCGGTCGTGCTCTTTGACCTGCATCAAATGCGGTATTCTTGGCCTATCTATTTCTGGCGGTGCATCCCGGCCTCGGCCACCAGCCAGCGATAGAAGGCCCGCGCCGACGGGCGCATGACCCCGGGACGGTAGACAAGGTAGTAGCCCTTGTTCCGGGTGTCTTCGAACAGCAGCCGCAGGCGACCCGAATCGAGATCGGGCTGGATGAAGGCGCGGGCCGACACGGCAATGCCCTGGCCGTTGCGCGCGGCCTCGACGACAAGGTTGCCGGGCATCGAGGTCACGCCCCTGGCCTTGTTCAGCACCGCCCCGTACCGGCTCAGGAAATCCGAGGCCTCGCTGGTGCCAAGCTCTTGCAGCCAGTGAAACTGCGTCAGTTCGCCCGGTGTCTTGAAGGGGGTGTCGCCAACAAGGGACGGGGCCGCGACAATGGCGATCGGGGTTTCGACCATCAGCTCGGATTCGAGCCCGGGCCATCGGCCCGATCCATAGCGCAGCGCCATGTCGAGCCCGCCGGGCTTGATGTCGCGCAGATCCGGGGTCGGGTCGACCATCAGCGACAGCTCGGGGTGTTTTGCGCGAAACGCGGCAAGGCGCGGCATCAGCCAGGCCGAGGCAAAGGTCGGCGTGGTCGAGATCTGGATCGGCCGTTCGGCATCTTGGCCCGTCAGTTCGGCCGACAGGCGCGCGATCGCGGCGAACCCGTCCAGCGTCGCTTCGGCCAGGGCCATGCCCTCGGGCGTCAGGGCGCCGCTGCCGCGTGCGCGGTCCAGCAGCGACAGGCCCATCCGGTCCTCAAGCCCCTTGATCTGCTGGCTGATGGCGGCGTGGCTGACATTGAGCCGTGCGCCCGCCTCGGCCATCGACTTGGTATCGGCATAGGCCGCGAAGGCACGCAGCGCGGTCAGGGGCGGCAGGGCGGTCCAATCCATCATGTAACCTCAGCTTACGTGCGGCTTGAATTCCTGATTAGCCTGTGCGGGCCTTTGGGTCCATATATCAATCATCGAAACGCAAACGGCCAGGAGGTCACGATGCTTGGAATTTACGCGAAAACTTTCATGTTGGCCGCGGGCCACCCCACCAGCGCCAGCCCGACCACCCCCAAGGTTCGCCCGGTCGAGAAAAAGCCGCGCCGCTGGAACCCGGCAGGCCACTGGATCGACCCGCCCGAAGATTTCTAACGCAGGGCCCGTCCCTTGAGGATCGCGTCAGGGCCGAAGCGTTTGCGGATCTCGTCCGTGGCGCGTTCGGCCTGTCCCCGGCGCGAGGCATCCGGGTCGAGCAGATCCCCCGTGGCAGCCCCGTTGCTTTCGGGGGTGAGGTCCGCGATGCCGACCCCGATCAGACGGTAGGGCCCCTGATCGCCCACGCCGTCGAACAGGCCCCGCGCGGTGCGGTAGATCGTATCTGCCAGCTGCGCGGGGTCGCGCAGCGACAGGCGCCGGGACAGGGTGGTGAAATCGGCCCGCCTCAGCTTCAGCACCACCACGCGCCCCTCGATCCCCTTGGCCTTGGCCCGGTCGGCCACCTGTTCTGACAGCCGCCACAGGTGTCCATCCAGCAGATCGGCGTCCCCGGTGTCCTCGTTGAAGGTCGTTTCCTTCGAGATCGACTTGACCGGCGCATTGGCCGACACCCGCCGCCGGTCCTCGCCGCGCGCCAGGTGCCACAGCCTGTCGCCCATGGACCCGAAGCGCGCCACCAGATCCGTGCGGTCCCATCTGAGAAGATCGGTGAAGGTCCGGATCCCGGCCTTTTCCAGCGCCGCCTGCGTTGCTGCGCCGACACCCCAGATCATCCGCACCGGCTTGTCCTTCAGGAAGGCAGCGGTTTCCGCCACGCCGATCACCGAAAACCCGTGCGGCTTGTCGAGGTCCGAGGCGACCTTGGCCAGGAACTTGTTGTGGCTCAGCCCGATTGATCCGGTCAGGCCAAGTTCCGTCTTCATCCGGCGGGTCAGCCGCGCCAGCATCCAGGCGGGTGGATGGCCGTGCAGGCGCGCGGTGCCGGTCAGATCCAGAAACGCCTCGTCCAGCGACAGCGGTTCGATGCCCGGCGTCATCTCCTCCATCATCTGGCGGATCGCGCGCGAGGCTTCGACATAGGCCTCCATCCGTGGCTTGATCACCACCGCCTCGGGGCAAAGCTTCAGCGCCTGGAACATCGGCATGGCCGACCGCACGCCCCGGATCCGCGCGATGTAGCAGGCGGTCGATACGACGCCGCGCCGCCCGCCGCCAATGATCACCGGCTTGGCGGCCAGTTCGGGATTGTCACGCTTTTCGACCGAAGCGTAGAAAGCGTCGCAGTCCATATGGGCGATCGACAGTGTATTCAGTTCGGCATGGGCGATGCAGCGCGGGCTGCGGCAGGCCGGGCAGCGCAACAGGCCGCCCGGCTTGGCGTCGAAGCTGTTCAGGCAGTCACGACAGAGGGCGTCCATGCGGCAATCCTTGGGCGGCGTCGTCTTTCCGACGCCAACGGAGTATAAGGGCGGACATGGAAGCAGACCACACTTCCTTCGGGGCTGCAAAGCTGATCCTGCTGATTGGCGGGAAACTACTGGTCATCCGTCGCGATGACCGGCCGGATATCCCATGGCCCGACCACCTCGATTTTCCCGGCGGCGGCCGGGAGGGCAGCGAGACGGCCGAGGTTTGCGTGCTGCGCGAAACCGAAGAGGAGCTGGGGCTGAGCCTGTCTGCCGCGGACCTGATCTGGCGGGTGCAGGCGCCGGGCCCGTCCGGCCCCTCGATCTTCTTCGCGGCCGAATTCGGGCCGGACATCGCGCACGACGTGGTGCTGGGCGACGAAGGACAGTCGTGGGAGCTGATGCCGCCGCGCAGCTATTTCACCCATCCGCAGGCGATCCCGCATTTTGCCGACCGGCTGGCCGATTACCTCGCGATCCGGATGGACCAGCGCTAGCAGGCCCTTGCGTTCGCGCACGATTGGCGGTTGATTGCTGGCGCAAGGTTCCTCAGCGCGCAGAGACAGATGGACAATTGGGATGAAATCCGCACGGCCTTCCAGGTGGCCCGGCTTGGCACCGTTTCCGGTGCGGCCGATGTTCTGGGGGTGCACCACGCCACGGTGATCCGCCACATCGACGCGCTCGAGGGGCGGCTGGGCGTAAAGTTGTTCCAGCGCCATGCGCGCGGCTATACCGCGACCGAGGCCGGGCAGGACCTGCTGCGCGTCGCGCAGGCGACGGACGATCAGTTCAGCCAGCTGGCCGGGCGGATCAAGGGGCGCGGCAACGATGTCTCGGGCGAACTGGTCGTGACCACCATCGAAGGCCTGTCGGACCTCGTGATGCCGGTGCTGACCCGGTTCCAGCACGACCACCCCGACGTGATCCTGCGCTACCTGACCTCGGCGCGGCTGTTCCGGCTGGAATATGGCGAGGCTCATGTGGCGATCCGCGCGGGCAGCCCGCCCAGCCAGCCCGACAATGTCGTGCAACCTTTCCTGCACCTGCAATTCGGCATCTACGGCAGCCGCGACTATATCGAGGAACACGGCATGCCCGATTTCTGCGGGGACATGTCGCGCCACCGCTTTGTCGGCTCTGACGATGCTGCCAGTCGTGCGCCCTTTGCCCGCTGGATGCGCGAGAACATCCCCGAACGGCAGGTCGTCTTCCGGTCGGGTGATCCGGTGGCGACACGTCAGGCGATCTTCAGCGGCATCGGGCTGGGGTTCCTGCGCACCTATGAATGCGCGACCCATGACCTGGTCGAGGTACATGCGCCGCTGCCCGACTGGGAAAGCCGCCTGTGGCTGGTCACGCACATGGACCTGCACCGGACCAACAAGGTGCAGACCTTCCTGCGATACCTCAAGGAAGACACCAAGCACCTGAGACCCGAGGAATGACCGACGAGGGGCGCGGCCACCTCGCCATGTTGCTCTTCTCCTGCCTGGTGGCGGGATCGTTCTCGCTTGGCGTGCAGGCGGCGCAACATATCGCACCCGCCGCACTGAACACCGTGCGCTTCGCCATCGCGGCGGTGCTGGTCGGCGTGGCGGCGCTGGCAACCACGGGAATTCCACGCAGCGCCTTCCGGGCGCCCTGGCGGTACTTCGTGCTGGGCGGGGTGTTCGGCAGCTATTTCGTCCTGATGTTCGAAGGCCTGAAGACCGCCGATCCGGTCGCGGCCTCGGCCGTCTTCACGCTGGTGCCGGTGATGGCGGCGGGCTTCGGCTGGATCCTGTTGCGGCAGGTGACGACGGGCGGCATGGCGCTGGCGCTGGCCGTGGGGGCGGCGGGGGCGGTCTGGGTGATCTTCCGCGCCGATCTGTCCGCGCTCGTGCGGTTCGAAATCGGGCGGGGCGAATGGATCTACTTCTGGGGCTGCGTCGCCCATGCGATCTATACGCCGCTGGTGCCGACGTTGAACCGGGGCGAACCGCCTGTGGTCTTCACCTTCGGGATGCTCTGCGCCGCCTGCGTGACCGTCGGGCTTTATGGGGCGGGGGACATCCTCGCCACCGACTGGTCCGCGCTTCCGCGCATCGTCTGGATCACGATCCTCTACGTCGCCATCTTCGCCTCGGCCATGACCTTCGTGCTGATGCAATACGCGGCGCTGCGACTGCCCTCGGCCAAGGTGATGGCCTACACCTACCTCGTGCCGTCCTGGGTCATCTTGTGGGAAATCGCGCGCGGCGCGGCCCTGCCGCCGGTGACGATCCTGGCCGGGGTGGCGTTGACGATCCTGTCGCTCTTGCTGTTGTTGCGGGTCGGGCGGGCTCAGCCCTCCTGATCGCGCAGCTCGGTTTCCAGGAACCGTTCGAACGCATCCAGGTTCACCGGCTCGAACTGCCCGAAGCCCTGCATCCAGACCGAGGCCTGCTTCATCGCGTCGGGCTCAAGCTTGCACCATTTCACCCGCCCGCGTTTCTCCTGGCTGATCAGGCCCGCGCGGGTCAGGATGGCCAGGTGCTTTGAGATCGCGGCCAGCGACATCTCGAAGGGTTCGGCCACGTCGGTGACGGCCATGTCATCCTCCAGCAGCATCGACAGGATCGCGCGGCGGGTGGGGTCGGCCAGGGCCGCGAAAACGGTGTCGAGATGCTCGCTCATGCGGGCCATCTGGGCCCAAGGACCCTGGACGGTCAACCAAATGGTTGAGGGATCGCGCCCGCATCCTTTGTAGATTCAACCGCAAAGTTGAATATCGCCATGCGGGGCCGTTCGCGCTATCGCGGCCTGCGACGCGCTGTCGTCCTGTCTTCATCTTGCAAAAAATACTCATGATTACAAATGGTTGTGGCGCATATGTTCGGGCAATGAGTCAGCTTGACTAAATCCCCCCCGCCACTTAGCAAAGCGGCAACTTTTCCATGGGGGAACAGGTGTCCGATCCCGACCCGAAGCGGCAGATGGCCGAACTCGAAGACCGGATCGCAGCGGCCAGGCAGGCCCAGGCGCCGAAACCCCGTGGGGACGAACACTATTCGGCGGCGAACCTCGCCTGGCGCATGGTGATCGAGCTGGTGGCCGGTCTGGGGATCGGCTTCGGCATCGGATACGGGCTGGACTTCCTGTTTGGCACCCAACCGTTCCTGATGCTGGTGTTTACATTGCTGGGCTTGGCCGCGGGCATCAAGACGATGATGCGCACTTCGGCCGAATTCAGCGCGACGAATGCGGCCGGAGAGACTCCGGCGACACGCGAAGGGGACCGAGATGGCGACTGAGACCGCAGCAGCACACGGCGAAGAGGGTGGTCTGGTTTTCCACCCGATGGACCAGTTCATCGTCAAGCCGCTGTTCGGCGACGGTGCCGTTCACTGGTACACGATCACCAACGCGACCCTGTGGATGGCGCTGGCCGTGATCGCGATCTTCGCGCTGATGGTCCTGGCAACCTCGCGCCGGGCGACGATCCCCTCGAAGGGCCAGTCGATCGCGGAACTCGCCTACGGCTTCGTCTACAAGATGGTCGAAGACGTCGCGGGCAAGGATGCCGTCGGCTTCTTCCCCTACGTGATGACGCTGTTCATGTTCATCGTCTTCGCCAACTTCCTTGGCCTGCTGCCGATGTCCTTCACCACCACGTCGCACTTTGCCGTGACGGTGGTTCTGGCGCTGGCCGTGTTCCTGACCGTCACGATCTACGGTTTCATGAAGAACGGGTCGAAGTTCCTGGGTCTCTTCTGGGTCTCGTCCGCGCCGCTGCCGCTGCGCCCGATCCTGGCGATCATCGAACTGATTTCCTACTTCGTGCGTCCGGTCAGCCACTCCATCCGTCTTGCCGGTAACGTCATGGCAGGTCACGCGGTGATCAAGGTGTTCGCGGGCTTTGCCGCCATCGCCGTGATCAGCCCCGTGTCGATCGTCGCCATCACCGCGATGTACGGGCTCGAGGTTCTCGTGGCCTTCATCCAGGCCTACGTCTTCACCATTCTGACCTGCGTCTACCTGAAGGACGCCCTTCACCCGGGTCACTAAAAGATGCGGTGCGGGCCCGTCGGCGCGCACCCTGAGTAACGCAACTTCCAATCGTAAGGAGATACACCAATGGAAGGTCAACTCGCACACATCGGCGCAGGCCTCGCAGCAATCGGTTCCGGCGCAGCCGCAATCGGTGTGGGCAACGTCGCAGGCAACTTCCTCGCCGGCGCCCTGCGCAACCCCTCCGCAGCTGCTTCGCAGACTGCAACCCTCTTCATCGGCATCGCCTTCGCAGAAGCACTGGGGATCTTCTCGTTCCTCGTCGCTCTGCTGCTGATGTTCGCCGTCTAATCCACTGACGCGATCCTTACGCAGGGGCGGAGCCATCGCGCTCCGCCCATTGCGAGGCCCCGGGCGAGGCTATCGCCCTGACCACCGGGAAAGACCGCCAGAATTCCACCCGACGTTCCTACGGAGGACGACATGGCCACAGCACAAGGTGACGGGCTTGCCGATGCAACCGGCGTAGCCGAACACGCAGCGGGTTCTGCCCCCGGCATGCCGCAGCTGAACTTCGACCACTGGGGCAACCAGATCTTCTGGCTGATCGTCACTCTGGTCGCCATCTACTTCATCCTCAGCCGCGTCGCGCTGCCCCGGATCTCGGCCGTTCTGGCCGAGCGGGCCGGTACGATCACCAATGATATCGCTGCGGCCGAAGACCTGAAGCGCAAGGCCCAGGAGGCCGAGGCCGCCTATGAAAAGGCACTGGCCGACGCCCGGGTCGAGGCGAACAAGATCGTCGCGGACACCCGCGCCGAGATCCAGGCCGACCTCGACAAGGCCACCGCCAAGGCGGATGCCGAAATCGCGGCGAAGGCTGCCGAAGGCGAAAAGGCCATCGCGGAGATCCGCGCCAACGCTCTCGAAAACATCGAGGTCGTGGCCAAGGACACCGCCGAAGCCGTCATCACCAGCCTCGGGTTCACGGCCGATGCCAAGGCGGTCGATGCCGCCGTCACCTCCCGGATGAAAGGCTGACCGATGCGTACTCTTGCCATACTCGCAGCCATGACCGCGGCCACCCCGGCGTTTGCCGCCACCGGCCCGTTCTTCTCGCTGCACAACACCGACTTCATCGTTCTGCTGGCGTTCATCCTGTTCGTCGCCGTGCTGTTCTACTTCGGCGTGCCGAAGATGCTGGGCGGCATGCTCGACAAGCGGGCGGACCAGATCAAATCCGAGCTGGACGAAGCCAAGTCGCTGCGCGAGGAAGCCCAGGCCCTGCTGGCATCCTACGAGCGCAAGCAGAAGGACGTGCAGGCGCAGGCGGACCGGATCGTCGCCACCGCGAAGGCCGAAGCCTCCGACGCGGCTGAACAGGCGAAGAAGGATCTCGAAGCCTCCATCGCGCGCCGTCTGGCCGCCGCCGAAGACCAGATCGCCTCGGCCGAGGCGAGCGCGGTCAAGGAAGTCAAGAACCGCGCCGTGACCATCGCCGTCGCCGCCGCGCGTGACGTGATCACCAGCCAGATGAAGGCCGCCGACGCGAACAAGATGATCGATGACGCCATCGAGACGGTCGAACAGAAGCTGCACTGAGCGGCACCCCAACCGAATTGAAAAGGCCCGGAGGATCCTCCGGGCCTTTTTCGTTGTCGGTGTGCCGGGGGCGATCGGGCAAGGGGCGCTGCCCCTGCCGGGATCTGCGATCCCGGCCACCCTGGAGTATTTCCGGCAAGATGAAGATCAGTATTCCACGCCGATCTGGGCCTTGATGCCGGACCGGAAGGGGTGCTTGACCAGCTCCATCTCGGTCACCAGATCGGCGGCCTCGATCAGCTCTTCCTTGGCGTTGCGACCTGTCAGCACGACATGGGTCATCGCGGGCTTTTCGGCCTGCAGGAATTCGACCACTTCGTTCACGTCGATATAGTCGTATCGCAGGGCGATGTTGATCTCGTCCAGCAGGACCATGCGGTTGGCGGGATCACGGATCAGCTCTTTCGCCTTTTGCCACGCGGCCTGGGCCATCTCGGTGTCGCGGGTGCGGTCCTGGGTTTCCCAGGTGAAGCCCTCGCCCATGGTGTGGAAGGCGCATTTGTCCTGGAACCGCGACAGGATCAGGTCACGTTCGCCGGTGGACATGCCGCCCTTGATGAACTGCACCACGGCGCAGGGCATGTCATGGGCGATGCAGCGGAAGATCATGCCGAAGGCGGCAGTGGACTTGCCCTTGCCCTTGCCAGTGTGGACGATGACCAGCCCCTTTTCGTCCGTCTTGGTCGCCATGATCTTGTCGCGGGCGGCCTTCTTCTTGGCCATCTTCTGGGCGTGGCGGTCGGGGTCTTCGATGGTCATCTTGCACTCCTCATTGGCGCTACAGGCGTAACGTGACGCGGGCGGGCGGGCAAGGAAAAGGGCTTTTACTAAGACTTTGTTTACCTTGTTCGGGTCAAGCTGGGTCATGTCCAGAGTTGCTGCCGTCTTGTCGTGTCTGCCCATCCTCGCCGCCTGTGATGCGCCCACCCCGGGGTTTCGCGGGGCCGATGTAAGCCGCCATACTGTCGACGGCTCTACCTTCGCCGTTTATGTCAAGGGCGAGACCGCGCAGGCCGTGCGCACCAATCGCCAGTTTGCGCCGCGCATCGGCCCACTGGCCGGACAGGCGGCGGTGGCGATGCAGGCGGCCAGCGGGTGCCGGGTGACCAGGCTGGGCGGGGATGCGGCCGTTCTGGTCGGCTCTCTCTCTTGCGGGGGGCGGCCACGTGCGCCCTGTGATGTCGACGCTGTCCTGCAGGGCCCGCGCGGGTTTCGCGCGCCGGTGCTGCGCGCCTGTCCCTAGGCTTCTTCTGGTCTGAAATACCTCGGGGGTGGAGGGGGCTGGCCCCCTCCTGCGCGGTCAGACCTCGCGCTGCATCGTCACGCTGGTCGGACGGTCATAGCCTGCGTGGGCAGTTCGCGCGATTTCACGGAATCCGAGACGCGCGAAGGCGGCCTGGTTCTCGGTCAGCTCGACCCGGGTCTGCAGGCGCAGGGCGGGCAGCCGCAGTTGCCGGGTCCGGTCCAGCGCCAGGGTGACCAGCTGCCGGGCCAGACCCGTGCCACGGGCGTCACGGGCCACGGCCAGCTTGCCCAGATACAGGTGATCCGGCTTTGGCGTCAGGATCACGCAGGCCAGAAGACGATCCCCGGAAAAGAGGCCCCAGAGTTCGTTCACCTCGGCGTCACGTGCGAGCGAGGCCAGCGTCATCTCGCGCAGCGAAGACGGCGGGTCGATCCGACCCTCCATGTAGGCAAAGCTGTCGTGCAGCAGTGTCAGCACCGCAAGCAGGGACGGATCGCCGGGGCCGAGCCTGACCGGTGTCATCCCCCCAGCTCACCGCCGATGCGCGCGCGGGCCGAGTTCGACCGTGGCACCCAGAGGCCGCGATCGATGGCCTCTTGCAGGCGTTCGGCGATCTCGCGCAGGGCGGCGGGATTGGCGTCTTCGATGAAGGTGCGCGTGTCCTCGTCCTGCAGGAAAGCCTCTTCGACCAGATCGAAATGGTGGTTCTTCACCGCGCCGGTCGTGGCGGCGAAGGCGAACAGGTAATCGACCGTCGCGGCGATCTCGAACGCGCCCTTGTAGCCATGCCGTTTCACCCCGTCGATCCACTTGGGGTTCACCACGCGCGACCGCAGGACGCGGGCGATTTCCTCGTCCAGGGTGCGGATGACGGGCCGTTCGGGGCGCGAATGGTCATTGTGGTAGATCGGACGGGCCTGGCCCTGAAGCGATTGGATCGCGGCCGAGGCCCCGCCTTCGAACTGGTAGTAGTCGTCGGAATCCAGCAGGTCGTGTTCGCGGTTGTCCTGATTCTGCACGATCGCCTCGGTCTGGCGCAGGCGCTGTGTCAGCCCCTCGCGGTCGGCCTCGCCTTCGGTCTTCGCGCCGTAGGCATAGGCGCCCCAGGTCAGGTAGGCCTCGCCCAGGTCCCTGGTGTCATTCCACAGCCGTTCGTCGATCATCGCCTGAAGCCCCGCGCCATAAGCGCCGGGTTTCGATCCATAGACGCGGTGCGTCGCTTCACCTGCCCGCGTGCGGGCGGCGGCGGGATTGACGTCTTCGGGTTCATCGAGCCGCTGGACCGCCTGCGCGGCGCTGTCGACCAGGGCGATCAGCTGCGGAAAGGCATCGCGGAAGAAGCCAGAGATCCGCAGAGTGACGTCGACGCGCGGGCGGCCAAGGGTGGTGGCGGGGATGATCTCGAACCCGGTTACGCGGCGGTTGGCGGAATCCCAGGTGGGCTTCACCCCCATCAGCGCCAGGGCCTGCGCGATGTCATCGCCGCCGGTGCGCATGTTGGCCGTGCCCCAGGCGGTCAGCAGCAGAGTGCGGGGATAATCGCCGTGATCCTGAAGATGCCGGTCGATCAGGAGGTTGGCACTTTTCCAGCCGAGTTTCCATGCGGTTGGCGTGGGTACCGCGCGGCTGTCGACGCTGAAGAAGTTGCGGCCCGTGGGCAGGGTGTCCAGCCGACCCCGGGTCGGCGCGCCGGAGGGCGCCGGGGCGACGAAACGCCCAGACAGGGCGGTGAGGAGGCCCGAGCCTTCGTCCGGCCCGCAGGCTTCGAGCGTGGGGGCGATGTGGGTGCGGATCTGCGCGAGGACGGCGGTCGTGGCTGGGCCGATCTTGTCCGTTTCGTAAGGGGCGCTGTCCATAGTCTCGAGCAACTCGTCGATCAGCGCCATGGCCAGCAGCTCCAACCGCTCGACCGTGTCGCCGTTGGTCCGCCAGGTCTCGGTGGACAGGTTCGCCAGCATTTCGGGCCTCGGCCCGTCCCAGCCTGCCGCCATGTCGCAGTCGAGCGGGTCGAAGCTCAGGCCCAGATCGGCGGCCAGCGCGCGGGGGAGCGAGGCATCGCCGCCCTTGCCCTCGCCGCGCGGGATGCGGGTCAGCGCGATGAGGAGGTCGCGGAACAGCCGCCCCTCGGGCGTCTGGCCGAAGATGTGCAGCCCGTCGCGGATCTGTGCCTCTTTCAGCTCGCACAGCCAGGCGTCAAGCTTGGCCAGATCGGTCTCTTCCTCACCGGTGAAGCCAGCATCCTGATCGACCCCGGTAACCGAGGTGAGCGACAGGATTTCGCGGCGCAGGTGGTCGATGCGGCGCGGGTCGACACCGACGGCCTCGTAGTATTCATCCACCAGCGCCTCGAGGTCGCGCAGCGGCCCGTAGCTTTCGGCGCGGGTCAGCGGCGGGGTCAGGTGGTCGATGATCACCGCCTGCGCGCGGCGCTTGGCCTGGGTGCCTTCGCCGGGGTCGTTCACGATGAAGGGGTAGATATGCGGCACCGGGCCGAGCACGGCTTCGGGCAGGCAGGTGTCCGATAGGGCGATGGCCTTGCCCGGCAGCCATTCGAGGTTGCCGTGCTTGCCCATGTGGATCATCGCCTGCGCGCCCCAGGCCTCGCGCAGGGCGATGTAGAACGCCAGGTAGTTGTGCGGCGGGGCGAGGTCGGGGGCGTGGTAGGTCGCCTCGGGGTCGATGTTGTAGCCGCGGGCGGGCTGCACGCCGACCATCGTGTTGCCGTGGGGGTGGAGCGAGAGCTTGAATCCGGGGGTGCCTTCGGGCGGCGGGCCCTCCGGGGGGAGTATTTCGGGCAAGATGAAGTCGGACGGGGCGAGCGGGGCGACGAAGGGGTCGTCTTCGGGCCTGCCCCATCTGTCGGTGATCTGTTGTTTGACGTCCCAGGGCAGGGCGTTGAAGTGGTCGAGGTAGGTCGAGAGCGGCAGGAAGGTGCCGCCCGTCCGCGTCGCCCGGTCGGTCAGGTAATTGGTGGGGCCTGCGGTGATCTCCTCCATCAGCGTGGCGCTGTCGGCGGGGGCAGCGTCGACGGTGTGGCCCTGCGATTTCAGCAGGTTGAGCGTGTGGACCGTGGCGGCGGGCGTGTCGAGGCCGACGCCGTTGGCCAGCCGCCCGTCCTTGTTGGGATAATTCGCCAGGATGATCGCGGTCTTGCGGTCGGCAGGCGCGGTGCGGCGCAGGGTGGTCCAGTTCCTGGCCAGCTGCGTGACGAAATCGATGCGGTCACCGCGGGTCTGCCAGCCCGCGATCGGGCATTGCGTGGCCTCGTCAAAGAAGGTCTGCCCCTTGAAGGCCACGGCGCGCGACAGGATGCGGCCGTCGACCTCGGGAAGGGCGACGTTCATGGCGATATCCCGGGCCGAGAGGCCGGTGAGGGTCTCGGACCAGACCTCTTCGGACGAGGCCGAGAGGACGACCTGAAAGACGGGGCTTTCGTTGGCCGAGGCGGCGGTCAGAGGGTTCTGGCCGGTGTCTTCGCCGTGCGGCGATCCGACGGCGAAGCTGGTCAGGTTCAGGATCAGCTCGGGCCGGGTTTTGGTGAAGAGGTGATCCAGCGTGGCGGCCGAGACCGGGTCTTTCAGCGAGGCAACGTAGATGGGCAGCGGGTTCAGGCCCGCCCGCAGCAGTGCCTTGGTCAGGCGGTTCACCGGGCCAAGGTCGCCCGCCTGCAACAGCGCACGGTAGAAGATGATCGGGACGGTCGGCGCGCCTTCGGTCCAGGTCTGGCGCAGGGTGGCGAGGTCCGGGTCGGGTGCGCCGGGCCAGTAGAGCCCGGATTTCAGCAGTGGCCGGGCCGGGGCCGGGCGGTCGGTGCCGTCGATCATCGCCCTGGCATGGGCAAGGAAGGTCTGGGCGTTGTCCGGCCCGCCTTCGACCAGCGCCTGCCAGAGGGCGGTGTAGTCGTCTTCGGACACGGTCGAGAAGGTGCGCAGGTCGGCGTCGGGCTTGTCGTCGCCGGGCAGGGCGGCAAAGGGCACCCCGGCCTCGCGCAGGCGCGCGGCGTATTGTTCGAACCCGTATTTCCAGTAGGCCGCGCCGCCGAGGATGCGGGCGACGACCAGTTTCGCGCGGGTCGCGGTCTGGTCAAGGTGCAGGTCCACCGACAGCGGGTGTTGCAGCATCATCATGTTGGCCAGCCGCATCTCGGGCGGGTCGGTCATGAGCGTGCGGGCGGTCGACAGGGCCGCCAGTTCGGTGTCGGCGGCAGAGATCACCACCAGATCAGCCGGGGTCTGGTTCAGGTCGGTGGCTTCGGTGTCATCGACACGGCCGGGGGTGGCGGCAAGAAGGTGCATTTGGGTGTTTCGCCTCTGCCGGGACGGCGCCTCCGGCGGGAGTATGTCTGGAAAGGTGAAGGATCAGGCGGCGGTGTCTTCGGCGGGCAGGGATTTCTCCATGAAGACCGAGGTACCGTTGGCCTGGTAGGCCCCGAAGGGGCCACGGCGGGCAAATCCGTTGCGTTCGTAAAGGCGGCAGGCGGCGTCGAGCAGCTCGGCCGTCTCAAGGCGCAGAAGGGTCAGGCCTTCGGCGCGGGCGGTGTCTTCGATCTGGCGCAGCAGGGCCGCGCCGACGCCCCGGCCACGGGCGGCGTCGGTGACGAAGAAGCTTTTGACCTCGCCATAGCCGTCGCAGAGCTTGAGAGCCGCCGTGCCAAGGGTTTCAGCGCCGTCTCGGGCGGTAAAGAACCGCACCTCGGGCTGGGCGAGCGCCGCGTGGCTGAGGAAGTGGTTTTCCTCGGGGTTGAACAGCCGCCGCATCAGCGCCTGGCTGGCGTCCAGAAGCGCCGAGGCCTCGGGCGCCAGCGGATTGCCGGGCTCGACGATGATCACGCGACCAGCGCCTGTTCGATGGCCGCGCGGTCAAGGCCGGTCTGGCCGATCACGACAAGGCGGGTTTCGCGGGGCGCGGTGCCGAAGGGCTGGTCAAAGTAGGTGTCGATCCGGGGGCCGACAGCCTGCAGGGTCAGGCGCATCGGCTTGCCCGCGACGGCGGCGAAGCCTTTGAGCCGCAGGATGCCGTGGGTGCGGATCACGTCGGCGACCTGTTCGGCATAGGCCTTGGGGTCGGCGATCTCGCCGCGCGACACGACGAAGGATTCGAATTCGTCATGGCCGTGTTCGTGTTCATGATCGTGGTGATCGTCGTCTTCGTCATCGTCGTGGTGATGATGGTGGTGCACCTCGTGGCGCGCGGCCATGTCGGCTTCGGCCGCCGTTTCCAGACCCAGCAGAACCTCGGTCGGCAGCGCGCCCATGGAGGCCTGCACGACGCGGACACCGGGGCGGGTTGCCTCGGTCAGCGTCTGGGTGGTGGCGGTCAGCGCGGTCGGGTCCATCAGGTCGGACTTGTTGACGACGATCATGTCGGCGCAGGCCAGCTGATCTTCGAAAAGCTCGGACAGCGGCGTTTCGTGATCGAGGTTTTCGTCCTGCGCGCGCTGCGCGTCCACGGCGGCGACGTCATGGGCGAAGGTGCCCGCGTGATGCGCCGGGCCGTCGACCACGGTGACCACGCCGTCGACGGTGACGCGGGTCGAGATGCCGGGCCAGTTGAAGGCGCGAACCAGCGGCTGCGGCAGGGCGAGGCCCGAGGTTTCGATCACGATGTGGTCGGGCCGATCCTCGCGGTCCAGCAGCTTTTCCATCGTGGGGATGAAATCGTCGGCGACGGTGCAGCAGATGCAGCCGTTCGACAGCTCCATGATGTCTTCCTCGCGGCAGGTTTCATCACCGCAGCCGCGCAGGATGTCGCCGTCGACGCCGAGGTCGCCGAATTCGTTGATGATGAGCGCGATCCGCTTGCCGTTGGCGTTTTGCAGCATGTGGCGGATCAGGGTGGTCTTGCCGGCGCCGAGGAAGCCGGTGACGACGGTGGCGGGGATCTTGGCGGGCATGAGGGCCTCCGGTGTTGCGGTGACGGCTGATCAGGGCCTATCAGCGTCGGGTGAGTTGGGAAAGGGGACGCAGGTGATCCTGGTCTGTGCGAATTGCGAAGGCGGCACGGCGCTGGCCGAGGCGGTCGAGGCCACGGGAGCGCCGGTGCGGCTGGTGGGCTGCATGAACGCCTGTGGATCGGCGCCCGTCATGGCGGTGCGCGACCCGGGGCGCGAGGCGTATCTCTTCGGGCCGGTGCCGGTGGCTGCGGCGGCGGATGTGCCGGTGTTCCTGGAGCTGTATCGCGACGCGCCCGGCGGGCGCATCGCAGAGGCCACCGCGATCCCGGTGCTCAGGCATTGCCTGATCGGTCGGATCCCGGCGGCATAGGTCACGGGATCACGACCTCGGTCACGGTCTCGATCGGGGTGCCGTCGTGCGCCAGCTGTTCGTGGCTGTTGGCGTTCAGCGTCACGCGCAGCGTCGCGGGCCCCGAAGGCAGGCCCGAGAGGTGGACCCATTCGCCGTAGACCCGCGCTTCCTTCACCCCGTTGACGTAGACATGGGCATGGCCTTGGCCAGCGACATGGGCCGCGTTGACGGCTTCGGGGGCAAAGGTCATGCCGGTCGGCACGATCCGCACATTCAGCGCGCCCGGCCCGTCGGGCAGGGCGGTGACGGCGACGCTGGCGACGGGACCTTCAAGCAGGGCGCTGTGGTCGTGGGTCATCGGGCCCGCGTCGTCGTGCGGTTCGCCGTGGGCGGCATGGTCGTGGTCGTGGCCGGCCGGGGCCTCGACCTGCTGACCCAGCAGGAACCCCGCACCGGTCCCGAAGAAGAGACCGATCACCAGCAGCAGGAGGTTCGCCTTCATGCCGTATCCTCGCGCGACCAGAGCCAACCCGCGAGCGCGCCAAGCACGGTCCAGACCATCAGGCCGACGCCAAGGGCGCGGGCGGCGAACAGTCCGGCCAGTTCAGGCGGGACGGGGCCGACGTAATCGGGGGCCTCGGGGGCGCCGATGACATGCGGTGCCAGGATCAGCAGGGCGGCAAGGCCCCACTGGACCCATCCCCGACCATAGGCGATCAGCGCAAGGCCAGCGGCGGTGGCCGCCACAGTGGCGAACCACCAGACCTGCCGCGCGCCGACATCTGCCGCCGCATTGCCGGGCAGTTCCGGCGGCAGGGAAAAGGCGGGCGCAAACTGCACCGCGACAAATCCCGCCACACCCCAGAGCAGGCCGGTGCGCGCATCGATCCGCGCGCCGCGCCCTTGGGCCAGTGACATGCCCGCGACCAGCAGCATGGCGTAGCCGCAGTAGATCAGGGCCGAGAAGAGAACCGACAGCGCGTCGCGCACCGGGTCGAGGGCAAAGGGCATGGGCGGCACCGGGGTCGACCCGGAACCGAAATGGACAAGGGCACCGGATTCGAACAGCTCGGACCGCAGGAGGGACGGCTGGACGAATGCCAGTTGCAGCACGGCGGCCAACAGGCCCGCCGCGAATCCAGCGAACAACGCGCTGGTCAGCAATTTCTGGAACATCTGACTAGGGGTCAGGGCCTTAGTGGCAGGGGAAGCCGGTGGCGTGGCGCACGTCGTGGGCCGCGTCATGCAGGGCCGATGCCTGTGCGTGGCCGGCGGCGAACACGATGCCAAGGCCGATCACGGCGACCGCGAAGATCGCGGCGATGTCGGAACGAACGGCGGAGAGGCCAAGGGTCTGGGTCGTCATATGTCTATACTCCTTCGCCGTCATCCCCGACGGCGGTTTGGGTTTGCTCACACGGCCGGTCTCCTGGCTGGCGGGTCGTTGCGCGGCCTTGCCTTCCCGGTGTCCCAGTGGCGTCAAAGGCGCGCTCGCCGCTTTACAGTCGCGGGGGCGGCTGCGGTTTCGGACCCCGATATGGGTCATCCGTTCCGCATTCCCGATTATCCCCTGGCGCTTGGCACCATAACGGGGAACCGTATCCCTTCGTTCTGGCGGCTTGGGGGTCGTTCCGTCAAGGGCAAAAGCGGTATAGGGCGGGCCGTTGCGACGGGTCCCCGTGGCGCGGGGCAATGCGGTGGCCTGACTGGCAAGGGGCGGTCTTGGCTTCGATATGACGTGGGGTTCCGCAATATCTTGTGGGTAACTCGGCGGGCGAATGCCAAATAGGCCCTACATTTGTTGACTCGGCCGGTCCGGACACCCAGCATGGCCGGACCTTTTGGAATCATCAGGACCTGCATTGCGCTTTTCGAAACTCAGACTGACCGGCTTCAAAAGCTTCGTCGATCCGACGGAGCTTTTGATTCATGACGGTCTGACGGGCGTGGTTGGGCCGAACGGCTGTGGCAAGTCCAACCTGCTGGAAGCGCTGAGGTGGGTCATGGGCGAAAGCCGCCCGACCGCGATGCGCGGCGGCGGGATGGAGGACGTGATCTTCGCCGGCGCGGCCTCGCGGCCCGCGCGCAACTTTGCCGAGGTCGCGTTGCAGATCGACAACTCGGAACGGCTGGCGCCCGCTGGTTTCAACGACCAGGACCAGATCGAGATCGTGCGGCGGATCACCCGCGACGTCGGGTCGGCCTACAAGACCAATGGCAAGGAAGTCCGCGCGCGCGATGTGCAGATGCTGTTTGCCGATGCCTCGACCGGCGCGCAGTCGCCCGCGCTGGTGCGGCAGGGGCAGATTTCCGAACTGATCAACGCCAAACCCAAGGCGCGGCGGCGCGTGCTGGAAGAGGCGGCGGGGATCTCGGGCCTCTACCAGCGGCGGCACGAGGCCGAACTGAAGCTGAAGGCGGCGGAACAGAACCTCGCCCGGGTCGATGACGTGATCGAGACGCTCGCGCAGCAGCTGGCGACGCTGGAACGGCAGGCCCGTCAGGCGCAGCGCTATCGCGCCATCGGGGCGGAACTGCGGCGGGCCGAGGGCCTGCTGCTTTATCGTCGCTGGAAAGAGGCGGACGAGGCGCGGTCGGCCGCACTGGACGAATTGCGGGGCAAGGTGGCGGCGGCCGGACAGGCCGAACAGGCGGCGGTCCAGGCGGCCAAGGCGCGCGCCACCGCCGAAGAGGCCCTGCCGCCGCTGCGCGAGGAAGAGGCCGTGGCGGGCGCGATCCTGCAACGCCTTCAGGTGCAACGCGACCAGCTGACCGAGGACGAAACCCGTGCCGCCGAGATGATCGCGACCCTGACCGCCCGCATCGACCAGCTGTCGAAGGACCGCGACCGCGAACAGGGGCTGAACCGGGACGCGGGCGAAACCATCGCCCGTCTGGAATGGGAACAGCGCGAACTGGCCAAGGCGGGCGAGGGGCACGAGGGCGCGCTGGCCGATCTGGCCGAAGAAGCCCGGCAGGCCGCCGCGATCCTGACCGAACGTGAGGGCGACCTGTCGCAGCTGACCGAAGACGTCGCGCGTCTGGCCGCACGGCACCAGTCGGCGCAGCGTATGTTGGACGACAGCCTGCGCAATCGCGCCCGGGCCGAGTCCGAGGCCGAAAAGGCCCGCACCGCCGTGACCGAGGCGCGCAAGGTCCTGACCTCGTCAGCCGAGGACCGGACGAAGGCGGCGGCCGAGCTGGATACCGCCCGCGCCACGGTCGAGAACGCCGAAGAGACGCTTGTGCAGACCGAAGCCGCCCGCGCCGAGGCCCAGACCCGCGAGGCCGAAGCCCGCGCCGCGCGGTCCTCGGTCGAGGGGGAGCTGAACGCGCTGCGGGCCGAAACCACGGCGCTTGCCCGGCTGGTACAGCGCGAGGCGGCGGAAACCGGGCAGCTGCTGGATACCGTGCGCGTGGCCCCGGGGTATGAAAAGGCATTGGGCGCCGCCCTGGCCGATGACCTGCGCGCGCCGATCGTGGTGGATGACGGCCCCTCGGGTTGGGTCAGCCTGCCGGACTATGACCGTACCGCCGCGCTGCCCGAGGGCGCGATGTCGCTGGCCGAGGTGGTGACCGTGCCCGAGGTGCTGCGCCGCCGGATCACCCAGATCGGCCTGATCGAGGCCGAGGATGCGCCGCGTCTGCAGCCCCTGCTGCGTCCGGGCCAGCGGCTGGTGTCGATCGAGGGTGACCTGTGGCGGTGGGACGGGCTGCGCGCCTGGGCCGAAGACGCTCCGTCGGAAGCCGCGCTGCGGTTGCAGCAGCTGAACCGGCTGGAAGAGCTGAAACAGGAGATGGAGCGCGCCACTGCCCAGGCCGACGGCGCCCGCGCCGCGCATGAGGCGCTGTCGAAACGCCTGGCCGACCTGGCCGACGCCGACAAGCGCGCCCGCGAGGCGCGGCGGCAGGCCGACGGGCTGGTCGCCCAGGCCGCGCGGCGTCTGAACCGCGCGGAATCCGATCACTCGATGGCAGAGACGCGGTTGGAAAACCTTGGCCTGTCGGTGTCGCGGTTCGAGGAAGAGACGCTCGCGGCCTCGGCCCAGCTGAAAGAGGCGGAGAAGGCGGTCAAGGATCTGCCCGACCTCGACACCGCGCGCGGCGCCGTCGAAGAGGTCAAGATGGCGGTCGAAGCGGCCCGGGTCACCATGATGTCGCGTCGTGCCAGCCATGACGAGCTGCGCCGCGAAGGCGAGGCCCGCAAGCGTCGCAGCCAGGAAGTCGTCAAGGAAATCAGCGGCTGGAAACTGCGGCTTGAGACCGCCGACAAGCGGATCGCCGAGCTGGACAGCCGTCGCGGCGACAGCGAGGCCGAACTGGCCGTGGCGCAGGCCGTGCCGTCCGAGCTTGCCGGGAAGCGGGCGGCGCTTGATGCCGATATCGTCACCGCCGAGGCGCGGAAGACCAAGTCGCGGGAGGCGCTGGCGGTGGCCGAGGCCGCGCTGCGCGAGGCCGTGGCGGGGGAACGGGACGCCGAACGCACCGCCTCGGAGGCGCGCGAGGCCCGCGCCCGGGTCGAGGCCAAGGCGGATGCGGCGCAGGAAAACGTGTCGCGCAATGCCGAGCGCATCGCCGAAGAGCAGGAGATGACGCCGAAGCAGCTGCTGGAAAGCCTGGGGGTCGAGGTTGCGACCATGCCGTCGTCGGATGCCATCGAAAATGACCTCAACCGCCTGCGCCGCCAGCGTGACGCGCTTGGCGCGGTGAACCTGAGGGCCGAGGAAGACGCCAAGGAGATCGCCACCGAACATCAGACGCTGGTCACGGAAAAGGACGATCTGACCAGCGCCATCGCCACCCTGCGCGGCGGTATCGCCGGGCTGAACCGCGAAGGGCGCGATCGGCTGCTGCAGGCGTTCACGCAGGTGAACCGCAATTTCGGCATGCTGTTCCGTCACCTCTTCGGCGGCGGCGAGGCGAACCTTGTGCTGGTCGAATCCGAGGACCCACTGGAAGCCGGGCTTGAGATCATGTGCCAGCCGCCGGGCAAGAAACTGTCGGTCCTGTCGCTGCTGTCGGGGGGCGAGCAGACGCTGACGGCGATGGCGCTGATCTTTGCGGTCTTCCTGACCAACCCGGCGCCGATCTGTGTCCTCGACGAGGTCGACGCGCCGCTGGACGACGCCAACGTCACGCGGTTCTGCGACATGCTGGACGAAATGGTCCGCCGCGCCGACACGCGGTTCCTGATCATCACCCACCACGCGGTGACCATGGCCCGGATGGATCGCCTGTTCGGCGTGACCATGCAGGAAAAGGGCGTGTCGCAGCTGGTGTCCGTCGACCTGAAGAAGGCCGAGCAGCTGGTCGCCTAGATCAGCGTTTGCAGGACCACGTTCGTTTCGTAGCCCTTGATTTCGTCCATCCGGAAATGGCGTTCGGCGAAGTCGGCATAGGCCTCCATCGTCTGGCATTCGAGGATCAGGACAAGGTCGGCCTCTCCGGTCACGTGATAGAGGTGCTTCACCTCGGGCAGCTTGCCAAAGTACTCGCGGAACCGGGCCCGCATGTCGGGGCGACCGCGGTTGAGGGGCAGGGTCACGATCAGGGTGATGTTGCGGCCTGTGACGTCGTCGGAGAGGACGGCGATTTCGCGGGTGATGGCGCCGATCTTGCGAAGACGCTGCAGGCGACGCAGGCAGGCAGCGGGGGAGAGGCCAACCTGGTCGGCCAGCTCGGCGCCGGTCTGGCGGGCGTCCTTTTGCATGAGAGCGAGGATTTGGTGGTCGAACTGGTCGAGGTCCATGGGAATTTCTCGCTAGTCGTGTTTTTGCCGCGTTCAAGCGGTCCAACTTGCGGAAGATTATCACTGTTTGCGAGATTTTGCGATCCGTGATCGTCGTGGCCGGTCATCCTTGTCGTATCAACAGGAGATGCCCCATGTTCCATGCTTCAATTCCAAGCCGTCCTGCCGTCCTCAAGCGGCCCTCGCTAGTCCGCCTGATGTTTGCCGCCTGGGTCGAGCACCGTCGGCTGGCGCGCGATGCCGAGCGGCTGCGCCATCTGCCGGACTATTTGCTGGACGACCTCGGCCTGACCCGGGATGGCCGCCGCCAGCCTTAGCAGACGCTTAACCATGTGCACCGTAGCCTCGCCGTGTCGCGACCCTTCGCGGCGTGAGGAGGTGATGAGACTGAACGAGAATGAATACCGAAAGTGGATGGTCGTACTGGCCGCCATCACGGTGGTGATCGCGATCATCAAACTCTGGTCCGGCCTTCCGTAGGTCGGGACAGAGTGGCCCGGCAGAGTCGCACCTCTGCCGGGCCTTTTGGTGATTTCGCTGAACGAAAAGAATATCGATGCCTCAAGATGTACCACATCCCCTAACATCCGGTAAAGAACGACCCTCAAAGACGGTTAAGAAGCGCCTGTGTCGGCCAGGCGTCGGCGGGCAGGCCAAGCTCCTGCTGGACCAGCTGAACGGCCTCACGCGACTTGGCGCCGAGGATGCCGTCGATGTCACCCACATCATAGCCCCGCGCGGCCAGCTTCTGTTGCAGCTGCTTCATCTGCCCGCCCGACAGGCCCGGATCGGGGTTGCCCGCGTCGAACACCGGCGCGCCGGTCAGGCGGGTGGCGAAGTAGGCGGCGGTCAGGACGTAGGTAAAACTTTGGTTCCATTCGAAATAGACGTTGAAGTTCGGGTAGGCGAGGAAGGCCGGCCCCTTGCGCCCCTGCGGGATGATCACCGAGGCGGGCAGGTTGGCGGCCCATTGGCCCGACCGGGGACGGACGCCCATCCTTTCCCATTCGGCGGGGGTCATCGTCGTGCGCAGGCCGGTTCTGGACCAGTCCATCTCGGCGGGCACGGTGATCTCCTGGATCCACGGCTCGCCGGCGCGCCAGCCCAGATGGCTTAGCATCTTGCCGCCGGACATCAGCGCATCGGGTGCCGAGGTCTTGAGAAGGACATGCCCGTCGCCGTCGCCATCGACGCCATTGGTCAGAATATCCTCGGGCAGCATCTGGACCATGCCGATTTCCCCGGCCCAGGCGCCTGTGGTGCGGGCGGGGTCAAAATCGCCGTGTTCGTAAAGTTCCAGCGCGGCGAAGATCTGGGGGCGGAAGATCTCGGGGCGTCGGCAATCATGGGCCAGCGTGGTCAGGGCGTTCAACGTGTTGAAATCGCCCTGAAACGCGCCGTAGTCGGTTTCAAACGCCCAGAAGGCCAGAAGCACCCCGCGTGACACCCCGTAGTCGCGTTCGATGCGGTCAAAGATCGCGTCGTACTTCTTGGCATTCGCCACGCCCGCGTTGATCCGGTTGGCCGAGATCAGGCGACGGGCGAAAGTGGTGAAATCCAGCTGGAAGACGCCCTGCGCGCGGTCGGCCTTGAGCACGGCGCCATCCTGCCGCACGCCCGAGAAGAACCGGTCGACCGTGGCGGCGGCGTGACCCTTGGCCGTGGCTTCCGCCTTCAGGCCCTTGACGAAGCTTCCGAAATTTCCGCCACAACTGGCGGCGGCCTGGGTGCTGGTCAGCGCCATCAGGGTCAGGGCGGTCAGGGTGCGGATCATGAGGGTCCTCTTGGCTGGTCGCGGCGGGGGCAGCGTAACAGGTCAGGCCGGGTGGGCAATGCCTCAGAGCGCGGCGCCCAGGATGGCCACGAACAGCATCACGCCCCAGGCCTTCCAAAGCATCATCACGGCGCGGTCGATGTCGCCGGGCGCGGCGTCGCGGCGGCCGGTTTCGTTGACCCAGGGCAGGTCCTGCATTTCACCGTGATAGCTGCGCGGGCCGGACAGCGCGATGCCAAGGGCGCGGGCCATCGCGGCTTCGGGCCAGCCGGCATTGGGCGATCGGTGCAGGCGCGCGTCGGCGCGCAGCGCCCGCCAGTCCGTGCCGCGCCCCGAGGCGAGCACGAGCAGCAGGGCGGTCAGGCGGGCGGGGACGAGGTTCAGCAGGTCGTCCAGCCGCGCGGCGGCCCAGCCGAAGGCTTCGTGGCGCGGGGTGCGGTAGCCGATCATGCTGTCGGCGGTGTTGACGGCCTTGTAGGCCAGCATGCCGGGCAGGCCCGCGATCAGGAACCAGAAGGCGGGGGCGATGACCCCGTCGCTCAGGTTCTCCGCCCCGCTTTCGATGGCGGCGCGGGCGATGGCGGGGGGCTCCATCTGGGTCGTGTCGCGGCCCACGATCATGGCGACGGACCGGCGTCCTTCGGTAGTCGACAGGCGCAGGGCACGGGCGACGGCGCGGACGTGATCGGCCAGCGAGCGTTGTGCCAGCAGGACGGCGGCGACCAGCACCGTCGGGAGGGCGCCGAGGGCTTCGATCACCCCGCCCAGTGCCACCCCGCCAAGGACCAGCGCCCCGGTCAGCAGCACACCCTTCAGGCGGCGGGCGGCGCCATGGTTGAACCGCCTGTCCGCCCAGCCGATGGCGTTGCCGATCAGCACCGCCGGATGCGTCAGCCGCGACCAGAGCCAGCGGGGTTCGCCGAACGCCGCGTCCAGCAGCAGGGCGAGCGCCAACATCAGGCGAACCCGGCGATGGCCGCTTCGACCCGGGGCCAGTCGTCCGGCGCGGGCAGGCCCAGGCGCAGGACGGTGGCCGACCAGGGGAAGGTCCGGGTCCAGATATGTTCGGCGGCGAGGTGGTGGTGCAGATCCTCGGCCTCGGGGTGGTCATATAGCCGGAAGAGCGGCGTGCCGCCGGTAAGTGTCGCGCCCACGGACTGCATCGCAGTGTCCAGCCGCAGGGCATCGGCGGTCAGCCGGGCGGTGGTGTCTTCGGGCCAGAAAAGATCGGTCAGGGCGCGGCGGCCGATGTCCAGCGCGGGGCCGGACACGGGCCAGGGGCCAAGACGCGCGGCCAGTTTCGCCACCAGCTCCGGATCGCCCATGACCGCGCCCAGGCGCAGGCCCGCCAGACCCCAGAACTTGCCAAAGCTTTTCAGCACCAGCGTGCCGGGGCGGGTGGCGAGGTGGACGAGCGAGCGATCCGGCGCGATGTCGCAGAAGCTTTCGTCGATCACGCAGAGTGGCGCGTCGGCCTCGGTTTCCGTGAACCAGCGTCCGTCGGGGTTGTTCGGGTGCACCACGACGCGGGCCTTGGCGGCGTCGTCGGTGACGACCTGCCAGCCCGCCGCCTCGAACGATGCGGCGTGTTCGTTGTAGGTCGGCTGGGTGATCCGCACGCTGCCGGGGCGCGACAGGTAGGGGATCTGCGCGATGACCGACGACAGGCCCGGCACGGCGATCAGCGCCGCCCCCTCGGGGCAGCGCCAGAACCGCCGCGCGGCGGTGACGAAGGCCTGCGCGGCGGCCTGGTCGGGCAGGTCGGTCCAGGCGCCCGGGGGGATGTCGCCAAGCGGGTAGGGCACCGGGTTGATGCCGGTCGACAGGTCGATCCAGCCCGCACGGTCGCCGCCATAGAGGGCGACGGCGGCATCGAGGCGACCGCCATGGTCGCGGGTGGCGGCGGGATCAGTCGGCATCGGGCAGCGGCGGGTGCCGGGTCACGAAATGCCCCTTCACGCCGACGGGCCAGTCGCGGAAGGGCACGCGGCCGGTGTCGCTGTCGGAATGCATCACCGCATAGTCGACGATGGCCTGCGCGGCCTCGGTATCCGGGGTGAAGCGGCCCAGGGTATAGGCCAGCTTGCCCTGCGCCTGGATCGCGATGTTGCAGCCATGGGTGCAGCCCATCAGGCACGAGGTCCGGCGGGTGCGGACTTCGGTGCCCTCGGCTGCGGCCTCGACCAGCATGGCGAGCGCCTCGCCATCGGTCACGCCCGTGCCACGTTCGGCCCAGTCCTCGCGCTTGCAGGTGTCGCAGATGGTGATCCAGCTTGTCATCGTCGTTCCCTCCGGCCCGGGCGGGGCCAAGTCCGGAGGGGTATCATCCAAATCGGTCCGATTTGGCAAGCGTGTGGATCAGCCGCGCCCGTGGGGTGCGGCGAAATCCAGATCCGGCCCGATCGGGATGATCCGGTTCGGATTGATGTGGTCGTGGCTGTAGTAGTAGTGCCGCGCGATGTGATCGAGGTTCACGGTCTCCTCCACGCCCGGCCATTGGTACAGCTCGCGCAGATAGCCCCACATGTTCGGAAAATCGACGATGCGGCTGCGGTTGCACTTGAAGTGCGTGTGATAGACCGTGTCGAACCGCACCAGAGTGGTGAAGAGCCGCCAGTCGGCCTCGGTGATCCGGTCACCGGTCAGATAGCGGTTTTCGGACAGGATGCCCTCGATCCAGTCGAGGCTGTCGAAGAGTTCGGTGACCGCCTTGTCATAGGCCTTCTGCGACGAGGCGAAGCCGGATTTGTAGACGCCGTTGTTGACGGTGTCGTAGACGCGGGCGTTGATCTCCTCGATCCGGTCGTGAAGCGGGTCGGGATAGTAGTCGTCGGTGTTGCCGGTGATCGCGTCGAAGGCGCTGTTGAACATGCGAATGATCTCGGCGCTTTCGTTCGACACGATCTTGCCCTGCTCCTTGTCCCAGAGCACCGGCACGGTCACGCGGGTCGTCGCCTGGGGATCCGAGGTCGTGTAGACCTCGTGCAGCTTGTCCTTGCCCAGCAGGGTGTCGCCGGTCGCGCCGGGGTAATCGCCCGACATGGTCCAGCCTTCATCCAGCATGTCGGGATCGACGACCGAGACGGTGATGTGATCCTCAAGCCCCTTGAGCTTGCGGAAGATCAGCGCGCGATGCGCCCAGGGGCAGGCATAGGCGACGTAGAGGTGATAGCGCCCGGAGGCGGCGGGAAACCCGCCCTCGCCACTTGGTCCGGCACTGCCGTCGGCGGTGATCCAGTTGCGGAACGTGCTTTCCTTGCGGTCGAAGGACCCATCCTTTGACAGGCTGGCGAGGCTTTCGGTGCGCCACTTACCGTCGATCAGCTGACCCATGTGTATATCTCCTTTGCGACATAACCTAACCCGCAGGGCGGGCCGCGCCACCGTGCGGGGCGCGCAGGTCGGGTGCGGTGATGCACAGGGGGGGCGGGGCCGGAGGCGATCGTGACGGCGGCCATGTCGTGCCCGGGGCCACGGGCGTCGGGAATGGACATTGCCTGTCGTCCGCCTGCCGCCTATAGACGGGGGGCAATGCCCCAAGAGGGGCCGGAAAGGTGCCGGGCCTGCGCATCGACCCAATCAGGGGATCGCGTGGCCGGATTGTGAGGCCCCGCCGCCCGGCGGGCCAGCGGCCTTTTCGAAGACGTGGAAAGGACAGCCTATGCGCATCGCACTCGCCCTCCTCATGACGGTCTTCACGGTTCTTGCCGGTCCCGCCGCGGCCCATATCGGTCACCTCGGAGAGGTCGCCGGCCATGGTCACTGGCTGGGCGCCGCCGCCATCGGTGCCGCCATCGCCATCGGGCTGTGGCAGGGCCTGCGCGGCAAGGCATCCGAGAAGGAAGACGAGGCCGAGGACACGGAAGAGCTGTCCGACGAAGAGCCGCAGGAGGCCTGAGCCCATGAAGACCGGTGTCATGATCTGCGGCCACGGGTCCCGCAGCCAGTCCGCTGTCGACGAATTCGCCGTGCTGGCCGAAAAGCTGCCCGCGCTGCTGCCGCCCGACTGGCCGGTCGACTACGGCTATCTCGAATTCGCCAACCCGGTGATCCGCGACGGGCTGGACCGCCTGCGCGAGGCCGGGTGCGATCGGATCCTGGCCGTGCCGGGGATGCTCTTTGCCGCGATGCACACCAAGAACGACATCCCGACGGTGCTGAACACCTATGCCGCCAAGCACGGGATCGAGGTCAGCTATGGCCGCGAGCTGGGCGTCGATCCCAAGATGATCGCCGCCGCCGCCGCCCGCATCCGCGAAGCGATCGACGCGGCCGACAGCGATGTCCCGCTTGAGGAGACCTGCCTTGTCGTGATCGGCCGGGGTGCGTCTGACCCGGACGCCAACGGCAATGTCGCCAAGGTCGCGCGGATGCTGCACGAGGGGATCGGCTTTGGCTGGTGCGAAGTCGGTTATTCGGGTGTCACCTTCCCGCTGGTCGAACCCTGCCTGAACCATGTGGTGAAGCTGGGCTACAAGCGCGTCGTGGTCTTCCCCTATTTCCTCTTCTCCGGGATCCTCGTCGACCGGATCTACGGGTTTACCGACCGGGTCGCCGACCGCCACCCTGAGATCGAATTCCTCAAGGCCGGGTATCTGAGCGACCACCCGCTGGTCATGGATACCTTCGCCGAACGCGTGCGCGAAATCGCTGGCGGCGTGGTCGTGCCGAACTGCGGCATCTGCGCCTACCGCGAACAGGTGCTGGCGATGGACAATGGTGAACACGTCCACATCCGCCCCGAAGACCGCGCCCACCCGGCCTTTGCCGAGGTGCCGCCGCCGACCTGCGTGCTGTGCAAGTACCGCACCGCCGTGATCGGCTTCGAGGGCGAGGTCGGCGCGGTGCAGGAAAGCCACCATCACCACGTCGAAGGGCAGGGGGCCTCGGCGCCCGGGTCGAACGTGGCGGACTGTGCGCTGTGCGACACCTTCTGCACCGGGGAATGCCGGCTGGACTTGGGGCATCACCACCATGACCACGGACACGATCATGGGCATGACCACCACCATGATCACGGGCATGATCATGGGCACGGTCATCACCATGGGCACCACCACGGACATGACCACGGCCACGGGCACCACCACCACGCCGAATATCCGCACGCCAAGCACCCGCTCGGGCCGGAAAGCGCCCGCCGGTCATGACCGCGCGGATCTTTGACACCCATGTCGTCGTCGACTGGTCGGCGCGCAATGCGCCCAGTCCGGTGCGCCCGTCGAAAGACGCGATCTGGATCGGGGTGCAGCGCGACGCGCAGGCCGAAGAGCCGCGCTATTTCCGCACCCGCCACGGTGCCGTCGCCTGGCTGGCCGATTTCCTGTCGGCCGAGGCCGCCCTGGGCCGCCGGGTGCTGGCGGGCTTCGACTTTCCTTTCGGCTACCCGCAGGGCGTGGCGCAGCGGATCTGCGGATCCGACCGGGCGCTCGACCTCTGGGACTGGTTCGCGGGGCAGGTGTCGGACGGGGTCGACAATGCCTCTAACCGTTTTGCCGTGGCGGCGCGGATCAATGACCTTTTCGACGGGGTGGGGCCCTTCTGGGGGCGACCCGAGACGGCCGATCACCCGGCGATCCCGGTCAAGCAGACGGCGCGCGCCGGGGCCGATCAGCCTGCCGAACGGCGCCACGCCGATGCGTCGGTCAAGGGGGCCAAGACGATCTGGCAGCTGGCCTATGCCGGATCCGTCGGCAGCCAGGTGATCCTTGGCCTGCCGGCCCTTGCCGCTCTGCGCAGCGATCCGCGCCTGGCGGGCCGCGTGGCCGTCTGGCCGTTCGAGACGGGTCTGGACGTGCCCGAAGCGCAGGTCGTCCTGGCCGAGGTCTACCCCTCGCTCTGGCAGGCCAAGGCCCATGCGGCCCGGCGCGAGGACGAGGTGCTGGACAGCGCGCAGGTGCGTGTGACCGCGGCCGAGCTGGCCGCCTGGGACGCGCAGGGCACCCTGGCCCGCGCCTTTGCCGGGCCCGCAGCCCTGACGCCCGACCAGCGCGAGGTGATTGCGCGCGAAGAGGCCTGGATCCTTGGCGCGGGGCTGGATGACGCGCCGGATGACCCGGTGCATGTGCCCGCCGTCATGCGCTATGAACACGACCCCGCCGCGATCTACGCCGAAAGCTTTGCCACGGTGCGGCGCGAGGCGCGGCTTGACCGTTTTCCCAAGGGGCTCGATGCGATGGCGATCCGGTTGATCCACGCCTGCGGCATGGTCGAGGTGGCGGACCGGCTCGCCTTTTCGCCGCGCGCGTGGGAGGCCGGGCGCACCGCCATGCTGGCCGGCGCCCCGGTGCTGTGCGATTGCGAAATGGTCGCGGCCGGGGTGATCCGCCGCACGCTGCCCTCTGACAACGAGGTCATCGTGACGCTGAACGACGCGGAGGTGCCCGACCGCGCCAAACGGATCGGCAACACCCGGTCGGCGGCGGCGGTCGAGCTGTGGGAACCGCATCTCGACGGTGCCGTGGTGGCCATCGGCAACGCGCCGACCGCGCTGTTCCACCTGCTTGAACTGATCGACGCCGGCGCCCCGCGCCCGGCCGTGATCCTGGGCTTTCCCGTCGGCTTTGTCGGCGCGGCGGAAAGCAAGGCCGAATTGGCGGCACGCCCGCGCGGCTGCGATTTCGTGGCCCTGCGCGGGCGGCGGGGCGGGTCGGCCATGGCCTCGGCCGCGGTCAATGCGCTGGCGGCCGGGCTGCCGGGGGAAGAGGTCTGATGATGGGGCATGTGGCCATCCGGGGATGCCTCCGGCGGGAGTATTTGGAGCAAGATGAACGGGGGCTTCATCTTGCCGGAAATACTCAATTCGCAACATGTGAAGGGGACAGGACGTGAATACACCCTGGCTGCATATCGTCGGCATAGGCGAGGACGGAATGGACGGGCTGGTGCCCGCGACGCGCGCCGTGGTCGAGGCGGCCGAGGTGATCATCGGCGGCGACCGGCACCACAAGCTGTCAGAGGCGATCACCGCCGAACGGCTGGCCTGGCCGCATCCCTTCGATGCGCTGATCGAGGTGTTGCAGGGGCTGAAGGGTCGGCGCGTGGTCGTGCTGGTCACCGGCGATCCGCTGTGGTTTTCCGTGGGCGCGCGGATCGGACGGTCGATTGCACCGTCCGAGATCACTTATCACCCGCAGCTGTCGGCGTTTCAGCTGGCCTCGGCCCGCATGGGCTGGTCCATGGCGGATCTGGAAACGCTGACGGTGCATGGCCGCCCGGTCGAACAGATGATCGCCTTCATCCAGCCCGACGCGCGGCTGCTGATCCTGACGACGGGAGCCGAGACGCCCGGCCAGATCGCGCGGTTCCTGACCGAACGCGGCTTTGGCCGGTCGAAGATGACGGTGCTGGCCAACATGGGCGGCGAGGCGGAACTGCGCTTCGATGGCGAGGCCGAGGGCTGGGACCACGAGGTGCCGGCCTTCAATACTCTGGCGGTCGAGTGCATCGCGGCGCCCGATGCCGCGCTGGTGCCACGGGTGCCGGGGCTGGCGGATGAGCTCTTTCAATCCGACGGCACGATGACCAAGCGCGAGGTGCGGGCGGTGACGCTAGCCAAGCTGATGCCGATGCGCGGCGCGCTGTTGTGGGATATCGGCACGGGCTGCGGGTCGGTCGCGGTCGAATGGATGCGGGGGGCGCGCTATGCCCGCGCCGTGGGGATCGAGCCACGCGCCGACCGTCGCGCGATGGCGGCGGCGAATGCGCTGGCGCTTGGCGTGCCGGGGCTGCACCTGATCGAGGGCGAGGCGCCCGCGGCGCTGGACGGTCTGGACCGGCCGGATGCGGTCTTTGTCGGCGGCGGGTTGTCGGAGGAGGTCTTCGCGGCGGGCTGGGCGGCGCTGAAACCGCTCGGGCGGTTCGTGGCCAACGCGGTGACCATCGAGAGCGAACAGGTCATGCTGGCCCTGCATGCGACACACGGCGGCGAGTTGACCAAGATCTCCATCGCGCGGGCCGAAGCGGTCGGGCGGCTGTCGGGGTGGAAGCCGTCGATGACCGTGACGCAGTGGAGCCTGGTGAAGCGATGACGCGAGTGGTGGCCGGGGATGCCTCCGGCGGGAGTATTTCCGGCAAGATGAAGGGGCGGCTTTACTGTGTCGGGCTTGGCCCGGGCGATCCGGAGTTGCTGACGCTGAAAGCGGCGCGTCTGATCGCGGGGGCCGGCGTCGTGGCCTATCCGGCGCTGGCGGGCGGGGCGAGTTTCGCGCGGTCGATCGCGGCCGAGCTGATCCCGGCGGGGGCGCGGGAGATCGTCATGGATGTGCCGATGACGGTCGAGCGTGGACCGGCGCAGGCCGCCTATGACACGGGCGCGGCCGAGATCGCGGCGGCGTTGGATCGTGGCCTGGATGTCGTGTGTCTTTGTGAAGGGGATCCGTTTTTCTATGGGTCGTTCATGTATCTCTTCGCGCGGCTGGCGGATCGGTATGCGGTCGAGGTCGTGCCGGGGGTGACTTCGGTCAGTGCCTGCGCGGCGCGGGCCGGGAGGCCGCTCGTGGCGCGCAACGAACGGCTGACGGTGCTGCCGGGGCCTCTGCCCGAGGCCGAGCTGCGCGAGCGGGTTGCCGGGGCCGAGGCCGTGGCGATCATGAAGGTCGGGCGGCACATGGCCAAGATCCGGGGGGTCTTTGCCGATCTGGGTCTGCTGGATCGCGCGACCTATGTGGCCCGTGTGGGCCTGCCGGACGAGGTGCTGTGCCCGCTGGCCGAGGCGCCCGAGGCGGCGCCCTATTTCTCGATGATCCTGATGAACAAAGGTGGCGATCCATGGCTCTAGATCCGGTTGTGATGGCGGTGTCGGGATCCGGCGCGGCGGTGGCGCGGCGGGTGGCCGATGCGCTTGGCGTGCCGATGTGGGGCCGTGCGGGCCGGGTCGCAGGCGCTGACGACAGCTTTGCCAACGCGCTGGATTTCGCGCGCGAGATGTTCGCAGCGGGGCGTCCGGTGGTGGGGATCTGTGCCTCGGGCATCCTGATCCGGGCCGTGGCGCCGATGCTTGGTGACAAGACGGTCGAGCCGCCGGTGGTGTCGGTCAGCGATGACGGCGCGGTGGTCGTGCCGCTGCTGGGCGGGCACCGGGGGGCGAACCGGCTGGCGCGGCAGATTGCAGAGGCGCTGGATGGCGTGGCGGCGGTGACGACGGCGGGGGACGTGGCGCTTGGCGTGTCGCTGGACGAACCGCCCGCGGGCTGGCGTCTGGGCACGCCGGATCTGGCGCAGGAGGCGATGGCGCGGCTGTTGTCGGGCGCGAAGGCGCGGATCGTCGGCGATGAGGCCGCGAAGGCCGGGTGGCTGGACGCGTTGCCGCAGGCCGGGCCAGAGGATACGGATGTGGTGGAGATTGCGGCGACGGCGGAGCCTGCGACGCCGGGGGTGCTGACCTTTCACCCGGTGCGGTTCGCGCTTGGCGTGGGCTGTTCGCGCAACTGCCCGCCGGAGGAGCTGAACGCGCTGGTGCAGCAGATGCTGGACGAGGCCGGCGTCGCGCCGGGGGCGATTTCGGCTGTGCATTCGATCGACGTGAAGGGGGATGAGCCCGCGATGATCCGCCTGGCTGAAAGGCTGGGGCTGCCTCTGCGGCTGTTTTCACCGGCCGAGTTGGAGGCCGAGACGCCACGGCTGGAAACCCCGTCCGAGGTCGTCTTTGCCGAGGTTGGCTGTCACGGCGTGTCCGAAGGGGCGGCGCTGGCCGGTGCGGGGGCCGAGGGTGCGTTGATCTATCCCAAGCGCAAGACGGCCAATGCGACCTGCGCGCTGGCCGTGGTGCCGGGGGTGATCGCGGCGCCCAGGGGCCGCGCGCGTGGCCGGGTGTCGGTCGTCGGCATCGGGCCGGGGCAGGCCGCCTGGCGCACGCCCGAGGTGTCGCGCCTGATCGCGGAGGCCGAGGAACTGGTGGGCTACGGGCTGTATATCGACCTGCTGGGACCGCTGGCGGCGGGCAAGCATCGCGCCGATTTCCCGCTTGGCGGAGAAGAGGACCGCTGTCGCTTTGCGCTGGAACGCGCGGCCGAGGGGCGCAACGTGGCGCTGGTCTGCTCGGGCGATGCAGGCATCTACGCCATGGGCGCGCTGGTGTTCGAACTGCTGGACCGCAGCGATGAGACCGGCGTGACCGACGCCGCGCGGCGGGTCGAGGTGATCTGTTCGCCGGGCGTTTCGGCGTTGCAGGGTGCGGCGGCGCGGGCGGGTGCTCCGCTTGGGCATGATTTCTGCGCGATCTCGCTGTCGGACCTGCTGACGCCGCGCGACGACATCCTGCGGCGGCTGCGTGCGGCGGCCGAGGGGGACTTCGTCGTGGCCTTCTACAACCCGGTCAGCAAGACGCGCCGGACCCTTCTGGCCGAAGGCCGGGACATCCTGTTGCAGCACCGCCCGGGCGATACGCCGGTGATGCTGGCGACCTCTCTGGGTCGGCCCGAAGAACATGTGCGCTATCGGAGGCTGGATGAGCTGGAAGTTGACGAGGTCGACATGCTGACCGTGGTGCTGGTCGGGTCGTCGAACACGCGGCTGGCGCAGCTGGGTGAGGGGCCGCGCATGTTCACCCCGCGCGGCTATGCGCGGCGGATCGACGGCGACCTTGTGGACGTGGGCAACCGGCACATCGGGTCGGGCGCCCTGTGGGAGCCGGAAGAGGGGGGCGCTGCCCCCACGACAAAGCAGGCTTTGTCGTCCCCCCGGGATATTTGAGGCAAAAAGAATGACGGTCTATTTCATCGGTGCGGGTCCGGGTGATCCGGAGCTTCTGACACTCAAGGCGCAGCGTGTGATCGGGTCCTGCCCGGTCTGTCTTTATGCCGGGTCGTTGGTTCCGCCAGAGGTCGTGGGCTGCGCGCCCGAGGGGGCGCGGGTGATGGACACGGCGCCCATGACGCTGGATGACACCCATGCGGAAATCGTGGCGGCCCATGGCCGGGGCGAGGACGTGGCGCGGGTGCATTCGGGCGATCCGTCGCTCTATGGTGCGATCGCGGAGCAGATCCGGCGGCTGCGCGCCGATGGCATCCCGTACGAGATCATTCCCGGCGTGCCCGCCTATGCGGCGGCGGCGGCGGCGCTTGGACAGGAACTGACCGTGCCCGAGGTGGCGCAGTCGATCGTGCTGACCCGTGTGTCGATGAAATCCACCGCCATGCCCGCCGGTGAGACCTTGGAGAATTTTGCCCGCACCGGCGCGACGCTGGCGATCCACCTGGGCGTGCGGAACCTGCGCGAGATCGAGCGGCAGCTGGCGCCCTACTATGGGGCCGACTGCCCGGTGATCGTGGCCTATCGCGTCGGCTGGCCGGACCAGATGTTCATCCGGGGCACTTTGTCGGATATCCAGGGCAAGGTGCGGGCGGAAAAGATCACGCGTACGGCGCTGATCCTGGTGGGGCCGGTGCTGGGCGAGATCCGCGATTTCAAGGACTCCGCGCTCTATGATGCGGCGATCCCGCATGTGCTGCGGCCGCGGGTGAGGCCTGTGGAGGCCTGACAACAGTCTGTCCGGAAACAATTTGATACCTTCGTTTAACTTGACGGAAAGGTAAACTGAGGCATCCTTTGACGGGGAGGGGCGATCATGTCGACTTATCTGTCCAAGGAAATCCGGGATGGGCTTGCCGCCGCGCGGGCCAGGGCCCTGCGTAAATCCCGCCGCCTGCGCGTGGTCGTGGATGGCGTGGCGCATCCGGTCCTGCGGCTGGAACGCAATGGCTTTGCCCTGCCTTTGGAAGATGCGCCGCGGCTGCGCGGGCTGGTCGATCTCTACGATGGTGCGCGGCATGTCTGTCAGTGCCTGATCGTCGCCTCGGCCGAAGAGGGTGGCGAGATGATCTACGAGTTCAAGCGCCGCTCGGTCGCCATGGACGGCCCCGCGCTGGATTTCGCCCGGAACGATGACGCACCGGCGGCCCTGCTTCCCCGGTTCTAGGTTTCAAACATCTGTCTGATTCGTCGTGCAAACAGGTCTTTCGACGCTGTTTGTCGCCTGCGCAGCACCGCCTTTGCAGGAAATTTATGTGACAATGCCAATTATTTCCTTGGAAAATACCTTTTGTCTCATCTGAGCGTTTGACACGCCTCATGGGCGGCGTCATTTTTGCTGCGCGCGGTGCCTGAAACCGCAATGACCAGAACCCGGTAAACGGGTCTTGGGGGCGGAGGCCCCGGGGTCACGGGACAGGCGCCACCAGATGACGGGAGGATCATATGTCATTCATGAAAACCGCAGCCCGCGGTCTTGCGACGGCAGCCCTGCTTGCCGGGACCAGCACCTTTGCGATGGCCCAGGAGGTCACGCTGAAACTTCACCAGTTCCTGCCCGCCCAGGCCTCGGTGCCGGCGCAGGTGCTGGACGTCTGGGCCGACAAGGTCGAGGCGGAGTCCGATGGTCGGATCAAGATCGACCGCTACCCCTCGATGCAGCTGGGCGGCAAGCCGCCAGAACTGGTCGACCAGGTGATGGACGGCGTGGCCGACATCGTCTGGACCGTGACCGGCTACACCCCCGGCCGCTTCCCCCGTTCGGAAGCCTTCGAGATGCCCTTCACCATGACCAATGGCGAAGACACCAGCCGCGCCTACTGGCAGTACGTCGAGAAGAACATGCTCGACCAGGACTTCAAGGACCTGAAGATGCTGGCCGTCTGGGTGCATGGCCCGGGCCTGATCCATTCCAAGAAGCCGATCACCACTGTGGCGGATCTGAACGGCGTCAAGCTGCGCGCACCGACCCGCGTCACGAACAAGATGTTCACCGACATGGGTGCGACCACCGTCGGCATGCCGGTTCCGGCCGTGACCGAGGCGCTGTCCAAGGGCGTGATCGACGCGACCGTGATCCCGTGGGAAGTGACCACGGCGCTCAAGGTGTCGGAGCTGGTTGAAAACCACACGACCTTCCCGGGTCAGGGCCTGTACACCACGACCTTCATCTTCGGTATGAACAAGGCCAAGTACGACAGCCTGCCCGATGACCTGAAGGCCGTGATCGACGCGAACTCGGGCGAGGAATTCTCGGCCTTCGCGGGCAAGACGATGGCTGCGGCCGACGAACCGGCGCACAAGTTCGCGATGGAGCGTGGCAACAACATCATCGAGCTGACCGATGAGCAGCAGCAAGAGTGGAAAGACGCCGCCGAGCCGATCAAGGGCTGGTGGGTCGAAGAGATGAAGGGCGCGGGAATCGACGGGCAGGCCCTGCTTGACGAGGCGAAGGCTCTTATCGAAAAGAACTCCATGTAAAACAGGTGGGCCGCGCCGGTCGCGGCCTGCAGACGCCGGGCGATCCAGCCCGGCGTTCTTCTTTTCGGGCGGGGGATGACCGAAATGACACGTGCCTTCCTGACACTGGCCAAGATTGCCGCGATCCTGGGCGGGATCGTGCTGACCTTCCTGATCCTGCTGACGGTCGTGTCCGTCACCGGGCGTGGGCTGAACACCCTGGGACATTTCCTCGTGAACTCCGGCATGCTGGCCGGTGTGGGGCAGGGGATGCTGGACGCGGGCGTCGGCCCGGTCATGGGTGATTTCGAACTGGTCGAGGCCGGTGTCGCCTTCTGTATCTTCGCCTTCCTGCCGCTGGCGCAGATCACCGGCGCCCATGCCACCGTCGACATCCTGACGATGCAGCTGCCCGCCTGGGTCACCCGCGTCCTGTCGATGATTTGGGAGGTGCTGTTTGCCGTGGTGCTGATCGTGATCGCCTGGAAGCTCTATGAAGGGATGGCCGGCAAGATGCGCTACAACGAAACGACGATGCTGCTGCAGTTCCCCGTCTGGTGGTCCTATGCGCTGTCGCTGTCGGGGGCGGTGATCGCCGCCGTGGTCGCGGTTTATGTCGCGGCGGCCCGGGTGTCCGAAGTGGTCACCGGCCGGGTCATTCTGCACGCCGAAGGGGGCGCACACTAATGAGCAATTTCGACGCCGGGCTTCTGTCCTTCGCGATCCTCCTGTTCCTGATCTTCCTGCGGATGCCGATCGGTCTGGCGATGTTTTCCGTCGGGATCGTGGGTCTGTTCTATGTCACCGGCGGCACCACCGTCGCGCTGGCACGGCTGAAGTCGGAAACCTATTCGACCTTCTCGTCCTATTCGCTGTCGATCGTGCCGATGTTCCTGCTGATGGGGCAGTTCGCGACCCTGGGCGGGATGAGCCAGGCCCTGTTCAAGGCGGCGGAGTCGTGGCTGGGGCACCTGAAGGGCGGCGTGGCCATCGCGGCCATCGGCGCCTGTGCGGGCTTCGGCGCGATCTGCGGGTCGTCGCTGGCAACGGCGGCCACCATGGGGCAGGTCGCCCTGCCCGAGATGAAGCGCTATGGCTATTCGGGCGGCTTTTCCTCGGCGACGCTGGCCGCAGGCGGCACGCTCGGCATCCTGATCCCGCCCTCGGTGATCCTGGTGATCTACGCGATCCTTGCCGAACAGAATATCGCCAAGCTGTTCCTCGCGGCCTTCATTCCCGGCATCCTTGCCGCGATCGGCTATATGATCACCATCGCGATCTATGTGCGCGTGAACCCCGACAGCGCGGGGACGCGTCCGCCGGTGCCGATGGCCGACCGGGTGAAATCGCTGGTCGACGTGCTGCCGGTGCTGATCGTCTTCCTCGTTGTCGTGGGCGGCATCTACCTTGGCCTTTTCACGCCGACCGAAGGGGCGGCCGTGGGGGCTGCGGGGACCGGGTTCATCGCGCTGGTGAACGGCGGGCTGCGTGGCCGCGCCTGGCTTGAGAGCTTCTACGCCACGGCGAAATCCACCGCGATGATCTTCTTCATCGTGCTGGGGGCGGCAGTCTACAACGGCTTCCTCGCGTTGACGCAGGTTCCGCAGGAACTGGCGGCCTGGGTCGCCGAGAGCGGCTTCAACCCCTGGACCGTGCTGGTCATGATCCTCGTGCTCTACCTGATCTTCGGCTGCGTGATGGACAGCCTGTCGATGATCCTGCTGACGATCCCGATCTTCTTCCCGATCGTGTCGGCGCTGGATTTCGGCCTGAACGCCGAGGAATTCGCGATCTGGTTCGGCATCATCGTCTTGATCGTGGTCGAGGTGGGGCTGATCACGCCACCGGTCGGGATGAACCTGTTCGTCATCAACTCGATGGACCGGGAAACGCCGATCGTGCAGACCTACAAGGCGGTGATCTACTTCGTCACTTCCGACCTGCTGCGGGTGGGGCTGCTGGTGCTGTTCCCCGGGATATCGCTGTTCCTGTTGCGGATCCTCAACTGACGGATCCGTAGCTTGAATGAGCCTTGCGCCCGAACGTGGGTCGCAGGTCCCGTCCGGCGGCAACGCCGGGCAGCGCTGACCCCGTAGATGGGATATCGACCAAACAAACGGCGGGCCACTGGCCCGCCGCTCTCGTTTCAGGATTTGACGTTATCCGTTCAGGCGGCGGCAGGCGCGGCGGTGTCGAGATGCGCCAGCACCTCTTCCGGGGTGATCCAGTCCAGCCCCTGTGCGTCGGCCACCGGGGCGCAGGTGATCCGGCCGCCTGCCACGTTCAGGCCTGCGCGCAGGTGCGGGTCGGCCTCGAGCGCCGCCTTCACGCCCTTGTCGGCGATACGCAGCAGGTGCGGCAGGGTCGCGTTGTTGAGCGCATAGGTCGAGGTGCGCGCCACGCCGCCCGGCATGTTCGCCACGCAATAGTGGATGATGCCGTCGACCTCGTAGATCGGGTCGGCGTGGGTGGTGGGGCGCGAGGTCTCGAAACAGCCGCCCTGATCGATCGCCACGTCGACCATCACCGCGCCGGGCAGCATGTCGGCCAGCATTGTGCGGCTGATCAGCTTGGGTGCAGCGGCCCCGGGGATCAGCACGGCGCCGATCACCAGATCGGCAGTGCGGGTCAACTCGGCCAGCGCGGTCGCCGTGGAATAGACGGTGCGGACGCGGCCATTGAACTGGCGGTCGATGTCTTCCAGCACGTCATGCGACCGGTCCAGCACGGTGACATCGGCACCCATGCCGACGGCCATCTGCGCCGCGTTCCGGCCAACGACGCCGCCGCCGATCACGATCACCTTGGCCGGGGCCACGCCGGGCACGCCACCCAGCAGCATGCCGCGCCCGCCTTGCGCCTTTTCCAGCGCGTGGGCGCCGGCCTGGATCGCCATGCGGCCGGCGACTTGGCTCATCGGGCGCAGCAGGGGCAGGCCGCCGCCGGGCGCGGTCACGGTTTCATAGGCGATGCAGGTGGCGCCGCTGGCCATCAGGTCGCGCGTCTGGTCGGGATCGGGGGCGAGGTGCAGGTAGGTATAAAGCGTCTGGCCCGCGCGCAGCCGCGCGCGTTCGACGGCCTGCGGTTCCTTGACCTTCACGATCGTCTCGGCCCGGGCGAACAGCGTGTCGACATCGGTGATCTGCGCGCCAACGGCCTGATAGGCCGCGTCGTCGGCCCCGATGCCGAGGCCGGCGCCGGCCTCGATCAGCACCTCGTGGCCATGGGCGATCAGTTCAGCCGCGCTTTCGGGCGTAAGGCCGACGCGATATTCGTGGGTCTTGATTTCCTTGGGGCATCCGATGCGCATGGGGTTCCTCCTCCGGTTGCAGTGGATCTGCCACCATGGGATCACGGGATCGGTGCAAATGCTTGGCGATCTTGCCCGAGATGGCGTTAATTCTTGCACGAACCGAGCGCGGAAATGACAAATGGCAGGAGGATCTCCTGCCATTTGCGAAAGGTATGGAAGCCTGTCCCTTTGGGGCAGGCCGGGTCAGGCCCGGGTCACGCGGGGCGCAGACCCAGCAGGTCGCGCGCCTGGGCGGGCGTGGCCACGGGGCGGTCGTGGCGGGCGCAGATGTCGACCACGCGCTGGACCAGGGCGGCATTCGACGGGGCCAGCGTCGTGCGATCCAGCCGCACGTTGTCTTCCAGACCGCAGCGGGCATGGCCCCCGGCCGGAACGACCCATTCGTTGACGGTGATCTGATCCTTGCCGATCCCGGCCGCGCACCACGGGCTGTCGGGCAGCAGGCGCTTCATCGTCTCGATGTAGAAGTCGAAGGTCGGGCGGTCGACCGGCATCGCGTTCTTCACGCCCATGACGAACTGCACATAGGGCGTCTGCGCGAATTTGCCCGCGCGGAACATCGCGGCGGCCTGGTGGATGTGGCTCAGGTCGAAGGCCTCGATCTCGGGCTTCACCTCGTGTTCCAGCATCTCGGCGGCCAGCCAGTCGACCAGATCCGGCGGATTCTCGTAGACGCGGGTGGGGAAGTTGTTGGACCCGACCGACAGGGACGCCATGTCGGGCCGCAGCGACAGGTGCCCGCCGCGCGCGCGGCCCGCGCCGGACCGGCCGCCGGTGGAGAACTGGATGACCATGCCGGGGCAGTGTTGTTCCAGCCCTTCCTTCAGGCGCGCGAATTTCTCGGGATCGGACGACGGCGTTTCGTCATCGTTGCGCACATGGGCGTGGCAGATGCTGGCGCCGGCCTCGAAGGCTTCGTGCGTGGATTCGATCTGTTCCGAGACGGTGATCGGAACGGCGGGGTTGTCGGCTTTCGTCGGCACGGAGCCGGTGATCGCGACACAGATGATGCAGGGTGTCTGGGTCATGCAATCACATGGCGGCAGGCGGGGTGGCTTGTCAATCTGCGGTACTGGTCAGGCCCGGCGCGGCCCTGGGTGATCCATGAAAAAGGGGCGCCCCGCGTGGGACGCCCCGATCGGCAAGTCAGGGAGCAGGAGGAGAGGGTTAGCCCGCCTGACCGGCCGGAAGGATGACGCGGTCGATGACGTGGACAACACCGTTCGACTGATCCACGTCCGCCGTCGTCACCGTGGCGACACGACCGTTTTCATCCTTCAGCTTCAGCTTGCCGCCTTCCATGTAGGCTTCCAGCTGGCAGCCACCGACGGTCGGCACGACGTGCATCCCGCCATCGTCCGCGATCATGCCCGCGATATCGGTCGAGAAAGCTTCGGTCGCAACCACGTGGCAGGTCAGGATCTGCTGCAGCTGCGCCTTGTTGCCTTCTTCCAGCAGCGCGTTCAGCGACGCTTCGGAAATCTTGCCGAAGGCGGTGTTCGTCGGGGCGAAGACGGTGAAGGGGCCATCGCTCATCAGGGTGTCGGCCAGGCCCGCGGCCTTCACGGCGGCAACCAGCGTGGTCAGGTTCGGGGCGGCCGAGGCGTTTTCGGCGATCGTCATGTCAGCCATCATCGGCGCGCCGCCGACAGTGGGGTTTTCCATGGCAAATGCAGTGGTGGCGATACCGGCAGCGGCGAGGGCGGCAAACAGTTTGGTTTTCATCATCATTCCTCCGATGTGTTCTGCGGGATCGTTGTGTCCCGGTGATGCCCTGAATTACGGAGGCCATCCCGGCCCGGTTTCAAATTGCCACGAAAATCGACATCACAGGGGCGTGAGGTTTGTTCAAGGCACTGGAATGATGTGGTAAATTTATCCTGCCTTCCTGATGTCCCCGGTTGTCACGACCTGCGTCAGAAGAAACCGGGCGTCGCGTTGGCTCAGGACCGGGGCGGCGGCAGCCATGGACTTGATCAGCGTCGTGGCCCCCGGACAGCGCATCAGGGCCAGGCGTTGCGACGGGGTCAGCGCGGCAACGGCCTGCGGGCCGGGCAGGAAGGTTTCGGCCTCGAGCCCGTCGGCATTCAGGATCACGTGGCTGTCGCACATCAGGTGCACGTAGGTGATGGCGGGCGTGGTCAGGTCCAGCGTGGCCCCGACGCCCAGAAGGGCCGAGGCCTTCACCAGCACCGCGTCGGCTCCGAAGTAATAGGCGCACTTGGGGTGACGGATCAGGATCAGGTGATTGCGGGACACGCGCAGCCCGGTCCGTGGCCCGGCCTGGCCCAGCAGGCCCGGCGGGATCACCACGGGCGCCAGCCGGGTGCGCGCCGTGTCGTCGCACGCGCCCAGGGCGACGTGGCGGCGGCCGGTCCAGACCACCGTGTGGGCGCGTCCGTGGATATCCAGCACCAGCTGCCCTGCGCGGATCTTGCCTGCGGGGCGGTGTCCATGCGGTGTCGAGATCAGGGTGTCGGCATGGAAGCAGACCGGCGTGAACAGCGGATAGGCGGTCGTGTCGATGTTAAGCACCAGCGCGACGGCACTCGTGAAGTCCGGCGGTCCGTCGGGATAGTGGAAATAGACCTGGCCCCCGGATTCGAACACGACGACATCGACGGATGCGCCAAGCGGGATGATCAGGGGGCCCGGCACGGCCACGCCAGGCGTCGCCGTGCCGGAACCGATATAGGTTATCGGCTGTGATGCGAAGGTCGCGATCCCGTTGTCGGCGGTGCCCAGGGTTCCGTCAGCATCCGTAAGGGTGCCTGACTGTGTCGGGCCAAAGTCGCCAAGGACAATCGTTCGCCCTGCGGTATACAGGTCTACGGTTGCCAATGCCCCGTTGTATGGCACAACGTCGATCGTTGTACTTCCCATTTTAACAAACCACTCGTTACCATGCCCATTAGGGCTTATCCGGAGAAACACAGAACCAACGTGGCTCTCTCTCCGCAGAGGCTTACAACTCGCCTCATGGGTTAAGACTGCTCTCCGTTCTGGGCAGAAAAGGGGCATTCAAGATAATTATTCACACAAGACCATAGTTATTTTTTCTGCGTTGCGGCAAGATACTGATAAAAAATGATAAATTAATGGGATTTATCATATAGTGAAAATCTCGTATTTTTCCGGAATATATTTCCGAACTCAGGCGGAGCTTCATAAGCTCCTTGTTTTTCTAACGATTTCTGATGGGAAATTTCCTATCGTGAATTGCTTCAGATTTAAAGTATTTCACGATGTGGATCGTATTTTGCCACATTTCGAACACATTTCGCGCCTGCTGCATTGAATTGACATGCGCAACTATCGCGTGAACAACGCAAAACGGCGCGGTCCCGATCGGGCCGCGCCGTTCATGATAAAATGGCCGTCAGATCAGCCCAGCAGGCGTCTCGCGATGACCTGCGCCTGGATTTCCGCAGCCCCTTCAAAGATGTTGAGGATGCGCGCGTCGCACAGCAGGCGGCTGACGACATATTCCAGCGCGAACCCGTTGCCGCCGTGGATCTGCAGCGCATTGTCGGCGCAGGCCCAGGCGACGCGGGCGCCCAGCAGCTTGGCCATCCCGGCTTCGAGGTCGCAGCGGCGGTCATGGTCCTTCTCGTAGGCCGAGAAGTAGGTCAGCTGCCGTGCGATGACGATTTCGACCGCCATCATCGCCAGCTTGCCGGACACACGCGGGAAGGCAGCCAGGGGCTGGTCGAAGGCCTTGCGGTCCAGGGCGTACTGCAGGCCGACGTCCAGCGCCGCCTGGGCGACGCCGATGGCGCGGGCGGCGGTCTGGATGCGGGCGGCCTCGAAGGTCTTCATCAGCTGCCGGAAGCCCTGGCCTTCGACGCCACCCAGAAGGTTTGCGCCCTTCACGTGGAAATTGTCGAAGCCCAGTTCGTATTCCTTCATGCCGCGATAACCCAGCACCTCGATCTCGCCGCCGGTCATGCCTTCGGTCGGGAAGGGGTTTTCATCCGTGCCCGGGGTCTTTTCGGCCAGAAACATCGACAGCCCGTTGTGGTCCTTGGACGCGGGGTCGGTCCGGGCCAGAACGGTCATCACGTGGGTCCGTGCCGCGTGAGTGATCCAGGTCTTGTTGCCAGTGATGCGGTAATCGTCGCCGTCCTTCACCGCGCGGGTGCGCAGCGAGGCAAGGTCCGACCCGGTGTTGGGTTCGGTGAAGACGGCCGTGGGCAGGATCTCTCCGCTCGCGAACTTGGGCAGCCAATAGCTGCGCTGTTCGTCGGTGCCGCCCGCCAGGACCAGTTCGGCCGCGATTTCCGACCGGGTGGCCAGCGACCCGACACCGATATAGCCGCGCGACAGTTCCTCGGACACGACGACCATGGCCGCCTTGGGCAGGCCAAGCCCGCCAAGGTTTTCGGGGATCGTCAGGCCGAAGACGCCCATCTCGGCCAGTTCGTTGATGACCTCCATCGGGATCAGCTCGTCCTTCAGGTGCCAGTCATGGGCGTGGGGTTCGACCTTTTCGACCGCGTAGCGGCGGAACTGGTCACGGATCATCTCAAGCTCGTCTTCCAGGCCGCTGGCGCCGAACATGGTGGCGCCCTGCTGGTCGACCATCAGCTCGGCCAGGCGGGACCGGGCGGCTTGCGTGTTGCCGGACTGGGTCAGGGTCATCACGGCGTCGGTCATCAGGCCGCGCTGGTCGTCCTGGGACAGGCCAAGATCCTGCAGGCGCACGATCTCGTTCTGGGACATCTGGATGCCGCCATAGATCTGCCAGAGGTATTCGCCGAAGGCGATCTGCTGGATCAGCTGTTCGGTTTCGCCAAACTTGCCGTCGCCCTGCAGCTTTTCGGCCCATTTCTGCATCTGGCGCAGGGATTCCACGTAGGTGGCCAGCCAGGCCAGCCCGTGGGTCGCGGTCTGATGTGCCTCGACCGCCTTGGTGGTGATCCTGTCGCCGCCGCCCAGAACCATCGCGCGGACGCTGGCCTGCGCCTTCTCCAGAAGCGCCTCGACCGGGGCGATGGCCGCGCCGGTCAGCGAAAGAAGGTCGGGCAGAAGGGTGTTCCCCGTGCCGGTCATGTCCTGTCCATCATGTGCCATGAATCATCCCTTGTTTGCATCCTTGCGTCCTAGCTACTTTGCAGGTGCAGCGCAACAAATTTGCGCACACGCAGCATTGCGCGACCTAAAGTTGCGCGCGCGATTTTCCAGTGGCAGAGCGTCGCAGGCAGGCGTATCGGAGAGGGCATGGACCTTCTGACAGACCTCGCCCCGCTGACCGCCATCTTTGCCTGCCTCATCGTCGGACTGGTGGCGGGCGTGGTCAAGGGGATGGTCGGCTTTGCCATGCCGATGATCATGATTTCCGGCATGGGCAGCTTTGTCTCGCCGGAGGTCGCGCTGGCGGGGCTGATCCTGCCGACGCTGGTGACCAACGGCTGGCAGGCGCTGCGGCAGGGCTTTTCGGCGGCGAAAGAGGCCGCGGTGCGGTTCCGCACCTTCCTGATCGTCGGGTTCGTCGCGCTGGTGATTTCGGCCCAGCTGGTCCGGGTGCTGCCTGCGGACACCATGCTGCTGATGATCGGCATCCCGATCGTCATCTTCGCCATCACCCAGCTGATGGGCAAGGTGCTGACGCTGGGGGAAAATCCCCCGCGATGGATCGAATACGCCATCGCCGGGTTCGCCGGGCTGATCGGCGGGTTCTCGGGCGTCTGGGGGCCGCCGACCGTGGCCTACCTGACCGCGCTCAACGTGCCGAAACAGGCGCATGTGCGGGCGCAGGGCGTGATCTATGGCCTGGGCGCGCTGGCGCTCTTCGGGGCGCATATTGGCAGCGGCGTCATCAACGCCCGCACCTTGCCGTTTTCGGCGCTGCTGGTGATCCCGGCACTGATCGGCATGTGGATCGGGTTTCGCATCCAGGACCGCATCGACCAGACGGCGTTCCGAAAGGCGACGCTTGTGGTGCTTCTGGTGGCGGGCGGCAACCTCGTCCGGCGCGGCCTGATGGGCTAGGAAGTCAGGTTGTCCGTGGGGCAGGCGCGCAGGATCTCTTTCGCCGCCTCCCCTGAGACCACGTTGAAATCCTGCCGCACGATCAGCTGGTCCTCCAACCAGACCTCCATCACCCAGGGGCCGGGGGCGAGCTCGTAGTCGAATTCGAAGTAGAAGTATCGCGACGACCCCGAGCCGCCGGTGATTGTCGACGGCCAGCTTTCGGATGTGCGGAACCCGGTTCCGAAGGACGGGTGATGCGTGACCATCCGCACCGCGACATCGCCCAGGTCGGCCGAGGGCTGGAAGCTTATGCCGAACGCCACGCCCAGAACGCCGGGCACCTGGTCGGTCAGCAGGTCAAAGACGATCGGATCGCCGCCCTGGCGGATGCGCCCGGCGTTGGTGTCCGGCGCCTCGATCTCCTGCCCCTGCGGGCGGTAATCACAGATCACCCCGTATTCCAGCACCTCGACCGGCGGCGCGATGAAGGTGTCGGCGGCAAGGGGCAGGGGGCAAAGCAACAGCGCCCCGCCCATCAGGGCGAGGCGCTGCATCATGGTCGTCACGGGCACGTCAGGCTCAGCCGATGGCGGCGGCCTTCACGTCCTCGTCGATGTAGGGCAGGTATTGGGCGAAGTTTTCCGAGAACATGTTGACCAGCTTGGCGGCCTGCGCGTCGTAGGCGGCCTTGTCGGTCCAGGTCGCGCGGGGATCCAGCAGGGTCGCGTCGACGCCCGGCACGGTCACGGGCACTTCGAAGCCGAAGTTCGGATCCTTGCGGAAGGTCGCATCGTTCAGTGATCCGTCCAGCGCGGCGGTCAGCAGCGCGCGGGTCGCCTTGATCGGCATCCGCGAGCCCTGGCCGAAGGCGCCGCCGGTCCAGCCGGTGTTCACCAGCCAGCAGGTCGCGCCGTGCTTGGCGATCTTTTCGCGCAGCAGGTTGCCGTAGGTTTCCGGACGACGCGGCATGAAGGGCGCGCCGAAGCAGGTCGAGAAGGTGGGTTCAGGTTCGACCACGCCACGTTCCGTGCCCGGGGTCTTCGAGGTGAAGCCGGACAGGAAGTGGTACATCGCCTGCGCGGGCGTGAGACGCGAGATCGGGGGCAGGACCCCGTAGGCGTCGCAGGTCAGCAGGATGATGTTCTTGGGGTGGCCGCCAAGCGCGGTGTCCGACGCGTTCGAGATGTATTCAAGCGGGTAGGCGCAGCGCATGTTCTCGGTCAGAGAGCTGTCCTCGTAGTCAAGCTCGAAGGTCTCTTCGTCGTAGACCATGTTCTCGATCACGGTGCCGAACATCGAACAGGTGGCGTAGATCTCGGGCTCGGCCTCGGCGCTCAGGTTGATCGTCTTGGCATAGCAGCCGCCTTCGAAATTGAAGGTGCCGCGATCGGACCAGCCATGTTCGTCATCGCCGATCAGCGTGCGGTCCGGGTCGGCCGACAGGGTGGTCTTGCCGGTGCCCGACAGGCCGAAGAAGATCGCGGTGTCGACCGGGTTGTCCTTGGCGTGGTTGGCCGAGCAGTGCATCGGCATCACGCCCTTTTCGGGCAGCAGGTAGTTCAGCAGGGTGAACACGGATTTCTTGTTCTCGCCCGCGTATTCGGTGCCGCCGATCAGGATGATCTTCTTGTCGAAGTTCATGGCGATCACGGTTTCGGTGCGGCAGTTGTGACGCTCCGGATCGGCCTTGAAGCTGGGGCAGTTGATGACGGTGAATTCCGCGACGAAGCTGTCCAGGGCATCGCGCTGCGGGCGGCGCAGCATGTGGCGGATGAACAGGTTGTGCCAGGCCAGTTCGGTGACCATGCGCACGTTGATCGAATAGGTCGGGTCCGCGCCGCCGATGAGGTCCTGAACATACATGTTCCGGCCCTTCATGTGCTCAAGCATGTCGGCGTACAGGGTGTCGAAACCCTCGGGCGACATCTCGCGGTTGTTGTCCCACCAGATCTTGTCGGCGACGCTGTCGGTCCGCACGACGTGCTTGTCCTTGGGCGACCGGCCGGTGAACTTGCCGGTCGAGACGAGGAAGGCGCCGCCCTGGCCAAGGGTACCTTCGCCATTGGTCAGCGCCGTCTGGATCAGCGCGGGCTCCATAAGGTTGTAATAGACATTGCCCAGCCCTTCGATTCCCTGATCTTCAAGGCGGAATTGGGGGTTCACCCGTCCAAATGTCATGTGCCAAGCTCCTGTAGCTGTGCTGATGCGGTGCCTCCTCGGCCGTCAGAACCCTGTGCGGCGCACCGATGGCGGCGCTCTTAACATGTCGTTCGCGGGGATGAACAGGACGCTTTCACGCAGTTAGCGCCACCAAGGACGTTTTAGCGCAATCACCCCGAAAACCACCTGACGCAGGGTCCGGTTCCGAGAACAATTCAGGCATTTCTAAGACATTTTCGCCACAATCATCCGGCGAAGTCGCGGGCGATTCGCGTTTTGGTATTGATTGTAAAGGCCGATCACGTGATCAAGGTAGAAAAAACCGGCAAGAACGCTGAGCAGTATAAGGAATAACGCGATGTCGAAAATCGCCCTTGTTGACGACGACAGGAACATCCTGACGTCCGTCGCCATCACCCTTGAGGCAGAAGGGTTCGAAGTCGAAACCTACAACGACGGCCAGGCCGCGTTGGACGCTTTCAACAAGAAACTCCCCGATATGGCCGTGCTGGACATCAAGATGCCCCGCATGGACGGCATGGATCTGCTGCAGCGGCTGCGGCAGAAGACCACGATGCCGGTGATCTTCCTGACCTCCAAGGATGACGAGATCGACGAGGTGCTCGGCCTGCGCATGGGCGCGGACGACTACGTCAAGAAACCCTTCAGCCAGCGCCTGCTGGTCGAACGCATCCGCGCGCTGCTGCGCCGCCAGGATGCCATCGGCGGCGAAGTCATTCCCGAGACCGAGGAAACCAAGGTCATGGACCGCGGCAACCTCCGCATGGATCCGCTGCGCCACGCGGTGGCCTGGAAGGGCATGGACGTGTCGCTGACCGTCACCGAATTCCTGCTGCTGCAGGCGCTGGCACAGCGTCCGGGCTTCGTGAAGTCGCGCGACCAGCTGATGGATGTGGCCTACGACGATCAGGTCTACGTCGACGACCGCACGATCGACAGCCACATCAAGCGTCTGCGCAAGAAGATGCGCTCGGTCGATCCGGAATTCTCGGCGATTGAGACGCTTTACGGCATCGGGTACAGATACAACGAAGAGTGATGGCACTCGCCGAAAGGATCAGCTTGCGCGACGACACGCCCGACACCAGCGGCGACGTGGTGCTTGGCGACGACTTCGTCGCTCCGAACGCCACGGTAGCTGAAGAACTGCGCGCCCGCCGGGAACGGCGGGGGCTGTTCTCGCTCAAGGCGTCGCCGCTGACGCGCAAGATCATCATCTTCAACCTGATCGCCCTGAACGTGCTGGTGGCGGGGATCCTGTATCTCTCCGCCTCTCGCGACAGCCTTGTCACGCAACGCGCCGCCAGCCTCGCAAGCGAGGCCGAACTGCTGGCCGATGTGTTCGAGGCCGGCATTCCCGCAGGCACCACCCTGCCGCTTTCGGCTGCGGCTGCCGCCGACGTGGCGTCCACGCTGGACGGGATCGACCTGCGCACCGGGGTCGACGCCTATATCTTCGACGCCTCGGGCGAGGTCATCGGCCGCATGTCCGGCCGTGTCGAAAACGCCGTCACCCGGCAGACCGACCCGACCGACGACAACACGCTGATCATCGATTTCCTGACGATGCTCTGGGATGGCATGACCTCGGTCTTCTCGTCCGGCAAGCGCGAGGTGCCGCAGGTGCCCGTCGAGGATCAGGCGCGCGACCTGGTGCGCAACACCCTGACCGGTCAGACCCAGATCAGCATCGGGCGCGGCGACAGCGGTAGCTTCCTGGCCGTGGCCTCTCCGATCCAGGTCAATGGCCAGGCGATCGGCGTCGTGGCGCTGGCCTCTTCCGCCGGGCAGATCGACGCGGTGGTCCGGGCCGAACGTGAACGCGTGCTCGAGATGTTCGTGATCGCGACGCTGGTGTCGATCGGGCTCAGCCTTGTGCTGGCCTCGACCATCGCCAACCCGCTGGCCGACCTGGCCGCGGCGGCCGAAGTCGGGCGCGACAAGGAAAACAAGAAGGTGACGCCCGCCCGCGTGCGCATTCCCGATCTCACGGCGCGACCGGATGAAATCGGGCGGCTGTCGGGGGCGCTTCGGGGCATGGTGTCGGCGCTTTATGAACGCATCGACGCGAACGAACAGTTCGCGGCCGACGTGGCGCATGAAATCAAGAACCCGCTCGCCTCGCTGCGCTCGGCCGTCGTGACCCTTCGGCTGGCCAAGCGGGACGATCAGCGCACGCAGCTTCTGGATGTCATCGACCACGACGTGCGGCGGCTGGACCGGCTGGTGTCCGACATCTCCAACGCCTCGCGGCTCGACAGCGAACTGGTGAAGGAAGAGCAAGAGGCCTTCGACCTGGTCCAGATGCTGCGCAACCTCAGCGAATACCTGGGCCAGCAGGCGTCAGACAAGGGGATCGACTTCATCTCGGACCTTCCGTCCGAGGCGATCATCCTGCGCGGGCTCGAGGCGCGGCTGGCACAGGTCTTCGTCAACCTGATCACCAACGCCACCAGCTTCTGCGAAGACGGGGACGCGATCCGGGTCTGGGTGCGGCGGCGGGAAAACCGTGTGCTCGTGGTCGTCGAAGACACCGGGCCGGGCATTCCCGACAATGCGCTGCAGAAGATCTTCAAGCGGTTCTATTCGCACCGACCGGCGAATGATTTCGGCAACAACTCCGGCCTTGGCCTCGCGATTTCCAAGCAGATCGTCGAAGCCCACGGCGGGGTCATCTGGGCCGAGAACATCCGCCCCACGGATGCCGACATCACCTCGGACCCGCTTGGTGCCCGCTTCGTCGTCGGTCTGCCCCTCTAAGGTGTGGCGGGATGGCCCCTTCTCCGGAACAGGTCATCCTCCACGCCAGCGCGGTGGCATTGGGCGGCGCTGCGGTCCTGATCACCGGGGCCTCGGGGGCGGGGAAGTCCGCCCTCGCGCTCACGCTCATGGCGCATGGCGCCACGCTGGTTGCCGATGACCGGGTGATCGTCACCCGGTCGGGCGACCGGGTGCTGGCCTCGGCCCCCGAACCGATCCTTGGCCAGATCGAAGCCCGCGGTGTCGGGATCCTCAAGGCAGAGGTGGTGCAGGACAGTCCTATCCGTTTGGTCGTCACTATGGACGAAATGGAAACAGACCGTCTACCGCCGCGCCGCAGCACGAATTTGCTGGGGATTAAGCTTCGGATGCTACACAATGTCGATAGGTCGTATTTCGCACCGGCAATCCTGCAATATCTGAAGGGGGGAGAGGTCGCGACGTAATGGGGCATATGGATCAACCTGACCGGATCAAGGACGTGCAGACGGTGGATCGCCGTGTGCTGGTCACCGGGCCTTCGGGCGCCGGGCGGTCAACTGCGATCCGGGCGCTTGAAGACCTCGGCTACGAGGCGATCGACAACATCCCCCTGTCGCTGGTCCCCCGACTGCTGGACGCGGGCGAGGCGCGGCGCCCGATGGCCCTTGGCATCGATGTGCGCAACCGCGATTTCTCGACCGCCGGGCTGATCGAGACGATCGACACCTTCGGCGCCGACCGGACCCGCCCGCTTGAGGTGCTGTACCTGGATTGCGCGCCGGACGTGCTGGTCAACCGGTTCTCGGAAACCCGCCGCCGCCACCCGATGGCGCTTGGCGAGACCCCGCGCGACGGCATCGCCCGGGAAATGGACCTGCTGGCCCCGATCCGCACCCGCGCCGACGTGCTGATCGACACCACCGACCTGTCGCCGCATGACCTGCGGGCCGAGGTCGCGCAGTGGTATGGCGTCGAAAAGGGCCGGTCGCTGTCGGTGTCGGTGCAAAGCTTCAGCTACAAGCGCGGGATGCCGCGCGGGCTCGACATGGCCTTCGACACCCGATTCCTGAACAACCCCTATTGGGAGGAGTCGCTGCGCGGTTTGACCGGCGCCAATTTGCAGGTGCAGAATTACGTTGCGTCAGACCCCCGCTTCGCGGAGTTCTTTTCGAAGGTTCGCGACCTGACCCAGATGTTGCTGCCGGCCTATGTCGAGGAAGGCAAAAGCTATTTTGCCATCGGTTTCGGCTGTACTGGCGGGCAGCACAGGTCGGTCACGCTTGTTGAACGTTTGGCAAAGGCCCTTGCAGAGGAGGGCTGGCAGGTGTCAATTAGGCATCATGAGCTCGAACGCCGCAGTGCGGCGCGAGCCTGAGGGATGGGTATGGGAAAAAGCAGCGCCCTGCTGGTCAATGAAGAACATCGGGACAGCGTCCTGCCCGCGATCGGTATCGTGATCGTGGCGCATGGCGGTCTGGCCCGCGAATACCTGTCCGCGGTCGAACATGTGGTCGGCCCGCAGGACGGGATCCGCACCATCTGCATAGACGCCAATCATGACAGACCTGCAAAGCAGGCCGAAATCTGTGACGCGGCGGATTCCGTCGACATGGGTGGCGGTGTCGTGGTGGTGGTCGACATGTTCGGCGGCTCGCCCTCGAACCTGTCGCTGATGGCCTGCCGCCCCGACGACCGGCGTATCCTCTACGGGGCCAACCTGCCGCTGCTGATCAAGCTGGCGAAATGCCGCCACAAACCGCTGGCCGATGCCGTGCGCGCTGCGACCGAAGCCGGACGCAAGTATATCGACAGCCAGAACATCTCGCTCCAGTAGGTCCATGTCCAGTTCCGTCCATCGCACGCTGAAGATCGTGAACGAAAAAGGCCTGCACGCGCGGGCCTCGGCCAAGCTGGTCGAAGTGGTCGAAGCCTTTGACGCGCGCGCCGAGATCTGCCGCGACGGCATGTCCACCGGTGGCGACAGCATCATGGGCCTTTTGATGTTGGCAGCGTCCAAGGGAACCTCTATTGAGGTTGAAACCTCCGGACCGGATGCAGAGGCCCTTGCCGACGCGCTTGAAGCGCTTGTTGCAGACAGGTTCGGAGAGAACATGTAGGCGGGCGGGCCACGGGTCCGCAGACAGCAGGCGAAGGGATCCCCCTTGGTTGACAGTACCCAGAACCGGACGGATTTCGTGAAGTCCGATCGCCCGCGCGATGCGGGGCCGGACCAGCCGCTGACCTTCACCAAGTACGATCGCCGGTCGCTGACCTATTCGACTTCGTTCGACGATCCCTACCGGCGCAACATCATCCGCGCGATCGAATGGATGACCGGCAAGGTGTCGATCATCCGGATGATCCGCAAGTTCGAGAAACGCGGCGCGCCTCAGGGGCAGGCCTTCTGGCGGGCGACGCTGGATACCATGGGGATCGACCTGCTGACCCCGGCGGATCAGCTGGCCCGCATCCCCAAGGACGGCCCGGTCGTGGTGGTGGCGAACCACCCGCACGGCATGGTCGACGGCATGATCTTCGCCGATCTGATCGGCCGCGTGCGCAACGACTACAAGATCCTGACCCGCCAGATCCTCACCGGTATTGACGAGGTCGCGTCGAGCTACATGATCCCCGTGCCCTTCCCGCACGAGGAAGACGCGCAGCGCAAGTCGGTGGAAATGCGCGCCAAGGCGATGGCGCACCTGAAAGAGGGCGGGCTTGTCGCGCTGTTCCCCTCGGGCGTGGTGGCGGCGTCGAAATCCATGTTCGGCCCCGCGATCGAGGCCGACTGGAACGTCTTTACCGCCCAGATGATCCGCCGGTCTGGCGCGCGGGTGGTGCCGATCTTCTTCCCGGGCTCCAACAGCCGCTGGTACCAGATGGCCAACCGGATCAGCCCGATCCTGCGCCAGGCGCTGCTGCTGCATGAGATCGTGCACAGCTGCAACAAGCCGCAGGCGCCGGTCGTCGGCGATCCGATCAGTGAGGACCAGATGCAGATGTTGCAGTCCGACCCGCGCGGTTTCATGGCCTGGCTGCGGGATCACACGCTGTCGCTCGGGGATGCGACGCGGGCCTGACAGGGCGACCTTTCGCTGTCGTTCGGATGACAGGATCGCCTGCGGTGCACCCGCCGGGGCGGCCTTGTATCGCGGACGCCTCGCCAGGCCCCGTTCCGGCCAGTCACCAGCCGCCGCGATGTTATCCCGACCGGATCACCCGGAAAGCCGCCGATGCCAGCCAGCCCGCCGCGATCGCGATGGCCAGGGCCAGAAATCCATAAAGCAGCGGTTGTTGGTGGGCGAGCGTGTAAAGCCACCGCTCAAGCCCCACCTTGCGGACATCCAGCGCCGTATCGAACCGCGATACCACTCTGCCCTCGCGCAGCAGGAAGACCCGCGCGTCATAGCTGCCTTCGGTCAGGTCCGAGGGCAGGGTGATGCGCGTGCGGAACAGCGTCTGCTGGTCCAGCTGCACGGTGCGTTCCAGGTTCTGGTAATGCCCCCTCGCGCTGCGGATGCGGATCAGCGCGTCGATGTAATCCTGCGGGTGGTCGGTCATCGAAGCCGCGCCGACCCGCCGGATGGCCCGGGGCACGGTGATCGAATGGCGCAGGTCGGCGGTCTGGCGCAGGATCTCGTGCAGCGCCCCGGTGCTGGCCACGGCATAGAAGCTGGGGGCTTCGGGCAGACGCACGGTTTCGGCGTTCACCCAGATGCCCAGGCGACGCGCCTTGTGGTGGATCATCACCGGGGTCGCGGGCCCCGCCACGGTGACGATCACGTCCAGCGGGGTGTCGGTGATCGGGCTTTCGCGTTTCACCGCGCCGAAGATCAGCAGGTCCGACCCGTCGAAGTTGGTGGTGATCCGCACGCGGTCCTGGCTCAGGCCCAGCACGATCTCCTCCTGCGCGGCGGCAGGGGCGGCGGGGGCGACCAGGAACATCAGAAGGGCGATCAGGCGTCTCATACGGCCGGTCCGATCTCGTAAAGTTCGGCCGGGGGCAGCAGCAGGTCCAGCGCCAGCTTGCCGCAGACCGCCAGCACCAGAAGCGCCAGCAGGATACGCAACTGTTCGGCGCGCATCCGGGCGCCGATGCTGGTGCCGAACTGCGCCCCGATGACCCCGCCCAGCAGCAGGACCACCGCCAGCGGCAGGTCGACGGTCTGGTTCGTGACCGCATGGGCCAGGGTGGTAAAGCCGGTGACGAAGATGATCTGGAACAGCGACGTGCCGATCACGACCTTGGTGGGCATGTGCAGCAGATAGATCATCGCGGGCACCATGATGAAGCCGCCGCCGACGCCCATGATGGCCGACAGGATACCCACGAACATCCCCACGAGGATCGGCGGGATGACCGAGATATAGAGGCCCGAGGTACGGAAGCGGACCTTGAAGGGCAGGATGTAGATCCAGCCTCTTTGTCCGCGCGGCTTGCGCGGGGCCGCGGGGCCTGCGGTCCGGGCCCGGCGCAGGGCGCGCAGGCTTTCGACCAGCATCAGCCCGCCGACGGTGCCCAGGAAGACCACGTAGCACAGGTTCACCAGCAGATCGACCTGGCCGAGGCTGCGGAGGTAGTTGAAGATCACGACGCCGACGGCCGATCCGATCAGGCCGCCGGTCAGCAGGACACTGCCCATACGCAGGTCGACGGTCTTGCGTCTGAGGTGGGCCAGTACGGCCGAGATAGACGAGGCGACGATCTGGTTGGCCGAGGTCGCAACCGCCACGGCCGGCGGGATGCCGACGAAGAACAGCAGCGGCGTGATGAGAAAGCCTCCGCCGACGCCGAACATGCCCGACAGGATGCCCACGATCCCGCCGATCCCGAACAGCAGGAAGATGTTCACCGAAACTTCGGCTATCGGCAGGTAGAGTTGCATGGCCTTACGTAAGCCGGATGCTGCGTTGCCGCAAGAGAGGCAACGCCGCCAGTTATCTTTCTTTCACGTAGGGCTCGCCGCCGGCACGCGGCGGAATGGCCTTGCCGACGAAGCCCGCGAGGATGATCACGGTCAGGATATAGGGCAGGGCGTCCAGCAGCTGCACCTGCACCTTCACGCCGACGGCGGTTTCGATCAGGTCGGGTCGCAGCGCCAGCGCCTGCAGGAAGCCGAACAGCAGCGTCGACATCAGGGCGTACCAGGGACGCCACTTGGCAAAGATCAGCGCGGCAAGGGCGATATAGCCCCGGCCTGCCGACATGTCCTTGACGAAGCCCGCCTGCAGCGCGGTCGCCAGGTAGGCCCCCGCGATGCCGCACAGCAGCCCGCAGATCCCCACGGCTGCAAAACGCAGCCCCACCACCGACACGCCGGCCGTGTCCACGGCGGCGGGGTTTTCGCCGACCGCACGCAGGCGCAGGCCAAACCGGGTCCGGTACAGGATCCACCAGGTCGCGGGCACGGCGAATAGCGCCATGTACACAAGGATCGAATGGCCCGAGATCAGCTCGGAATAGACCTGCATCAGCGGTCCGGCTTCCTTGATGTCGCGGATCCGGGTCAGGGCGCCGGGCCAGACGATGCCTTCGAACCGCGCGGCGCCGGACAGCGACGGGGTGCGCCCGCCCTGGCTGAACCAGTGCTGTGCAATCAGCACGGTCATGCCGGCGGCCAGGAAGTTGATCGCCACCCCGGAAATCAGCTGATTGCCCCGGAAGGTGATCGAGGCCACGCCATGCAGCGCCGACAGCACCATCGACGCGCCGATCCCGGCCAGCAGGCCGACCCAGACCGACCCGGTCATGAAGGCCACGGCGGCCGAGAAGAAGGCGGCGGCCAGCATCTTGCCTTCAAGCCCGATGTCGAAGATGCCTGCGCGTTCGGAAAAGAGGCCCGCAAGACAGGCCAGCAGCAGCGGTGTGGCCAGGCGGATGGTCGAGTCGAGGACCTGGACGAGTGTCAGGAAATCCATGGTTCAGCTCCGGCTCGTTGCCAGTTTGAAGGCGAAGAAGGTGAAGAACAGGCCAAGCGTCGCTTCGACGCCGCGCCGTGCCGATTGATAGGTCCGCCGCACCGGGGCCGAGGACAGCGCGATGGCATAGCCCATGTGCCCGGTCAGCGAGATCGCGAAGGCGCCGACCAGGAAGGCCGCCTTGATCGTCAGCGGTGCGCCCGTGGTCGCCCCGATCGACGCGATGGCCAGCCAGAAGACGATCGCCTTGGGGTTGGTGATCTGCAGCAGATAGCCGGTCGCGAAGGCGCGCGCGGGCGACAGCGGCGGCATTTCGGCGGCGGCGACGCGCGGCGGGTTCAGCGCCTTGCGAAAGGCGCCATAGGCCAGCCACAGCAGGTAGGCCGATCCGACCAGCCGCAGCAGGGTGATCGCCCAGGCGGCCTTCTGCAGCAACAGCCCGACGCCCAGCATGGTCAGCAGCGCAATCGTCGCCGCCCCCGTGGCCACCCCGACCGAGGCGATGACGGCGGTGCCGCGCCCGCGCGACAGGCCCAGGCCCAGCAGCATGGCAACGGCGGGACCGGGCGACAGGACGGCGACCAGCAGGATCGAATAGGCGGCCAGGAAGCCGGGCAGGTATTCGGCCATGGCTCAGCCCTCCTTCCGGCGCATCGCGAGGAACAGCCGTTCCAGGGGCATCCGCACCATGTTGTCGAGCGCTCCGGTGAACAGGATCACCAGCGCCTGGATCACCACGATCAGCTCACGCGGGATCGAGGTCCAGAGCGCCAGCTCGGCGCCGCCCTGGTAGAGGAAGCCGAACAGGATCGCCGCCAGCAGCACGCCGAAGGGATGGTTGCGCCCCATCAGCGCCACCGCGATCCCGATAAAACCCGCGCCTTCGGTCATGTTGAGGATCAGCCGCTCGGCCTCGCCCTGCGTGGTGTTCACGGCCATCATGCCGGCCAGCCCGCCGGAAATCAGCATGGCGATGATGATGATCTTGGTGCCGGAAATGCCCGCGTAATTGGCGCCGGTCTGCGACCAGCCGTAGGCGCGGATCTCGTACCCCAGGCGGGTGCGCCAGATCAGCAGCCAGACCAGCACGCAGGCCAGCAGCGCCAGGAAGAAGGTGACATTGGCCGGCGCGCCCCGGAAGAGCGGCATCGCGGCGGTCGAGAACATGTCCTGGAAGGTCGGCAGGTGCGTCGGTTCGGCAAACTGCGCGGTGGCCGGGTCCATCGCACCGACGGGGCGCAGGATGTTGACCAGCAGGTAGTTCAGCAGGGCCGCGGCGATAAAGTTGAACATGATCGTGGTGATCACGATGTGGCTGCCGCGTTTCGCCTGCAGATAGGCCGGGATCAACGCCCAGGCCGCGCCGAAGGTTGCCGCGCCGATGGACGAGCCGAGGATCGCGAGGCTCCAGTGCGGCCATGGCACGTAGAGGCAGGCCAGCGCCACGCCCAGGCCGCCCAGCATCGCCTGGCCTTCCCCGCCGATGTTGAACATCCGCGCATGGAAGGCGACCGAAACGGCCAGCCCGGTAAAGATGAAGTTCGTCGCGTAATACAGCGTATAGCCCCAGCCCGACGACCGCATCAGCGCCCCGTCGACCATCAGCTTGAAGGCGTCGATCGGGTTTTCCCCGATGCCAAGGATGACCAGCGCCGACAGCAGCGCCGCCAGCAGCAGCGAGATCAGCGGGATCAGGACCACATCGGCCCATGCGGGCATCTTATCCATGCTTCGGCGCCTCTCCATGTTCGACGGCGGTGAGGTTTTCTTCGACCGCGATGTGGTCGGGCTTGTCCGGCTCGCCTGCGATCCCGGCCATCAGCAGGCCCAGTTCGCGTTCGTCGGCGGCGGCGGGGTCGCGTTCGCCCATGATCTGGCCGTCGAACATCACCGCGATGCGATCCGACAGCGACCGGATCTCGTCCAGCTCGACCGAGACCAGCAGGATCGCCTTGCCCTCGTCGCGCAGGCGGATGATCTCCTGGTGGATGAACTCGATCGCGCCGATGTCGACGCCGCGCGTCGGCTGGCCGATCAGCAGCAGGTCGGGGTTCTTCTCGATCTCGCGGGCCAGCACGATCTTCTGCTGGTTCCCGCCCGAGAAGTTCTTGGCCTTGAGCGTGGCGATCGGCGGGCGGACGTCGAAGCGTTCCATCTTCGCCTCGGCCTCCTTGATGATCGCCGCATTGTTCATCAGCGGGCCGGTGCCCCATTCGGGATCGCGGTGATAGCCGAAGATCATGTTTTCCCAGGCCGTGTAGTCGAGGATCAGCCCCTCGTCATGCCGGTCCTCGGGGACGTGTCCGATGCCGCGCGCACGGCGCGACTGGCCGTCGGAATACTTGCCGGTCAGGTCGATCTCCTGCCCGTTCATCGTGATGGTGCCGGTGCCGGATCGCATGCCGCCCAGCACCTCCATCAGTTCCGACTGGCCGTTGCCCGCGACACCCGCGATGCCATAGATCTCGCCCGCGCGGATATCGAAGGAAATGCCCTTCACCCGCTCGACGCCTGCGCTGTCGGTGACCTTCAGATCGCGCACCGACAGCACCACGTCACCCGGGGTGGCAGGCTTCTTGTCGACGCGCAGCAGCACCTTGCGGCCGACCATCAGCTCGGCCAGCTGTTCGGGGTCGGTCTCGGCGGTCTTGACGGTCGCGGTCATCTCGCCCCGCCGCATCACCGACACGGTGTCGGTGTATTCCATGATCTCGCGCAGCTTGTGGGTGATCAGGATGATCGTCTTGCCCTCTTTCCTCAGGTTGTCGAGGATGCGGAACAGGTGGTCGGCCTCGGCCGGTGTCAGCACGCCTGTGGGTTCGTCGAGGATCAGGATATCCGCCTGGCGATACAGCGCCTTGAGGATCTCGACCCGCTGCTGGTGCCCGACCGACAGGTCTTCGACCAGCGCGTCCGGATCCACGTTCAATTCGTATTCTTCCGCAAGCTGTTTCAGCGACTTGCGCGCCTTCGAGATCGACGGGGTCAGCAGCGCGCCATCCTCGGCGCCCAGGATGACGTTTTCGATCACGGTGAAATTCTCGACCAGCTTGAAGTGCTGGAAGACCATGCCGATGCCGGCGGCGATGGCGGCCTGGCTGTCGGGGATCTCGGTCTTGGTGCCATTGACGAAGATCTCGCCCTTGTCGGCCTTGTAGAAGCCGTAGAGGATCGACATCAGCGTCGACTTGCCCGCGCCATTTTCGCCGATGATGCCGTGGATCGTGCCCGGCATCACGCGGATGGAAATGTCCTTGTTGGCCTGCACGGGGCCAAAGGCCTTGGAAATGCCTTTGAGTTCGATGGCGGGGGCGGTGTCAGTCATAATGTGTCCCCCGAACGGGTATCGGTAAGGGCAGCGCCCGAGCCTGGGTGGGCGCTTGCAAGATAGTCATAGAGAGATCCAGTGTCGCAATCATGCCGTTCGTCAGGTGCGGGCCGGTGAAGATGCGCCCTCCCGGGGGGAGGGTCCCCTTTCGAGCGATTGCTCTGCAATCCTCTTTCGGGGCTGCGGGGCGCTGCCCGGCGTGCCGCAGGGCGAAGTTGCTCGAACAGAGCACCATGGCCGAACCTGAATTGAACATGCTCCGAAAGAGCTGGAAAAAGGAAGGGGGCCGCACGAATGCGCGGCCCCCGGATCATTCACCGGATCAGAAGTCCAGCGCGGGGCAGGTGTTGTCTGCCATGTAGTCGTGAACCATCAGCTCGCCGCTGGCGATCTTGGCTTTCGCGTCGTCGACGGCGGTCTTCATCTCTTCGGACACCAGCTCGGCGTTGTTGTCATCCAGCGCATAGTCGACGCCGCCGTTGGCGATGCCCATGACGTTGATGCCGGTTTCCAGCTCGGTGCCGGCGGTCATCGCGTCATAGACGGCGTTGTCGACGCGCTTGAGCATGGAGGTCAGGACCTGGCCCGGGTGCAGGTAGTTCTGGTTGCTGTCCACGCCGACCGACAGGATGCCTTCGTCGGCCGCGGTCTGCAGGACACCCACACCGGTGCCGCCAGCGGCCGCATAGACGACGTCCGCGCCCTGGCTGATCTGCGCCTTGGTCAGTTCCGACCCCTTCACCGGGTCGTTCCAGGCCGCGGGGGTGGTGCCGGTCATGTTGGCCACGACCTTGGCGTCGGCGTTCACGGCCTTCACACCCTGGGCATAGCCGCAGGCGAACTTGCGGATCAGCGGGATGTCCATGCCGCCGATGAAGCCGACGGTGCCGGATTCAGACGCCATCGCGGCCATCATGCCGACCAGGTAAGACCCTTCGTGTTCGTTGAAGACGACAGACCGGACGTTCGGCGCGTCAACGACCATGTCGATGATCGCGAACTTGGTGTCGGGGTAATCGGGGGCCACTTCGGACAGCACGTTGCCGAAGGCGAAGCCGGTCATGACGATCGGGTTGGCGCCCGCGTCGGCAAAGCGGCGCAGCGCCTGCTCGCGCTGGGCTTCGGACTGCAGCTCGATCTCGCGGAACTCGCCGCCGGTTTCCTCGGCCCAACGGGTCGCACCACCGAAGGCGGCTTCGTTGAAGGATTTGTCGAACTTGCCACCCAGATCGAAGATCAGGGCAGGTTCGGCCATGGCGGCGCCGGCGGTCAGCGCGACAGCGGCAGCGGCGCCAAGGAATTTGGTCATGAGGGTCATAGGTAGTCTCCCAGTTGGCAGCGGGTGGTTGGCCCCACCCCGCTTACGGCAGATCGTGGTTGATCAGATGGGATTAAGGCCGTGGCCCGGGCAAGGGTCAAGGGTGAATCCGGCCCACTGCCCGGGCAGATGCTGAATCTTGCGCCACGTCAGGCGAGTGATTTGCCAAGGATTTGGGCATCGACGCGGCGGCCGTCGGGCGCGTGGTAATACTTTGGCCGGGTACCGGAAATCTGCCAGCCGTTTCCAAGGTATAGGGCGCGCGCGGCGGCATTGTCCGCCGCAACCTCAAGGAAGGCGGTGGTGGCGCCGCGGGTGCGGGCGGTGTCTTCGAAGGCGTCCAGGCAGCGGCGGCCCAGCCCCTGGCGGCGGACGTCGGGATCGGTGGCGATGGTCAGCAGCTCGGCCTCGTCGGCGATCACGCGGCCCATGGCAAAGGCCTGCGGCAGCTCGACCACGAAGACGAGGGGCGAGGCCAGGAGATCCGTGATTTCCGCCGCCGACCAGGGACGGGGCATGATGAAGGCGCGGGCGTGCAGGGCCGCCAGTTCCGAAGGCGTCACGGAACGATCACGGGCGGCGTGTCGCGGGCCGGGGCGGCGTCGGCGGGGCGCAGGTAGAGCGGTGCGGGGGCGGGTCCGGGCGTCTTCCGGGCGGCGATCCGGGCGATGGCCTCGGCCAGCGGATGGCGCGGCGCGGTGGCCTGGCCCGCAAGGCGGTCGGCACAGTCGTCTGCGGGCGCGCCGACCCATGTGGCGCCCCGTGGCAGGCCCTCGTCCTCCAGCGTCTCCAGCGCGATCAGGCGTGGGTCGTCCCCGCCGGTCTGCACGTAGATCCGGTCGCGCGGGGCGGCGACCGTGGCGATCGTGCCCCCGGGCAGGTCCAGCGCCAGCGCCTCGAAACTCGTCACGCCCAGCACGGGCACCTTCAGCGACAGCCCCAGCCCGCGCGCCGCGCTGACCGCGATGCGGATGCCGGTGAAGTTGCCGGGGCCTGTGCCCACGCCGATGCGCGACAGGTCGGCCCAGGTGGCGCCGCCCTCGGTCAGCACCTCTTCCAGCAGGGGAAACAGCCGTTCCGCCTGGCCGCGCGTCATCTCTTCGGTGCGGGCGGCGATCACCCGGTCGCCCGACAGCAAAGCGGCCGCGCAATGCGCGGCCGATGTGTCGAACCCGAGGGTGAGCGGCTCAGACCGCAACGGGGCGGACCTCGGTCACCTCGGGGATGTAATGGCGCAGCAGGTTCTCGATCCCCATTTTCAGCGTCAGGGTCGAGGACGGGCAGCCCGCGCAGGCGCCCTGCATGTGCAGGTAGACGACGCCGCGTTCGAAGCCATGGAAGGTGATGTCGCCCCCATCCTGCGCCACGGCGGGACGGACGCGGGTGTCGAGCAGTTCCTTGATCTGGCCGACGATCTCTCCGTCTTCGCCATGGTGTTCGGCGTGGCCCGACGACGGCTGGTCGCCTTCGTCCATCACCGGCTGGCCGGACTGGAAATGTTCCATGATCGCGCCCAGCAGGGCGGGCTTGATATGGTCCCACTCAACCGCGTCGGCCTTGGTCACGGTGACGAAGTCGGTGCCGAAGAACACGCCGGTCACGCCGTCGACGGCAAAGAGGCGCGTCGCCAGCGGGGATTTCCCGGCGGTGTCGGCGGTGGGAAAATCGGCGGTGCCGGCCTGCAGCACGGTGTTGCCGGGCAGGAACTTCAGCGTGGCCGGATTCGGCGTGGATTCGGTCTGAATGAACATCTGCAGTCCCCTTTTTGGCTGACGTCCCCTATATGCGCCTGCCGTGGTCGGACGTCAAGATTTGGAACGATTCTAAATTACGGGGCGGTGGCGGTCACAGTTCCGACAGCGCGATGACCAGCGCCGACAGGTCCCCGGTGAACTGGTGGCCCTGACGCTCGACCGGGTACAGCCGCGCCTGCGGCAGCAGCGCCTTCCACGCCGTCAGGTGATCGACCGGGACCACGTCGTCGTCACGCGCATGGAACAGCCGGATGGGAAGGCGGGCCAGCGCCTCGGGCGCATAGGCGGGCAGGGCGAACCCGGGGACGTCCCAGCCCGGCTGGCCCCACAGCGGACAGGCCAGCCCGACAAAGGCGCGCGGGGTGACGGCGGGGCCAAGCTCGGCCAGGGTTTTCAGGATATGCGACCCGCCAAGCGAATGACCGATCAGGATCGCGCTTTCCATCTGCCGCAGCAGCGGCGCCAGCGTCGCGGTCCAGGTGTCGGGGTCGGGCGGGCCGAGGTCGGGGGCAGTGATCTGATACCCGGGGCCCAGCAGACGGCGCAGGGCGGGCAGGGGCGGGTCGTCGGGCGTGGCCCCCGCGCCGTGGGCGAAAAGGATCCGCGTCACGACCCGGGTCGGGCCACAGGTCGATCCACGGCGGCGCTCACGTGATGGCTTCCAGCTTTTCCTTCGACAGGTCGCCCGGCACGATCGTGACCGGCACCGGCAACGACCCCGAGGCGCGGGCCAATTGGCTGACCAGCGGACCGGGGCCGGATTTCTCGGTCCCCGCGCCCAGGACAAGCACGCCGATGTCGGCGTCTTCGCGGATCTGGGCCAGGATCTCTGGCACCGGCTCGCCCTCGCGGATCACCAGTTCGGGGTCGATCCCCTGCCGGTCGCGCATCCACTTGGCGAAGACCTCGAAATGCACGACGATCCGCTCGCGGGCCTCTTCGCGCATGATGTCGGCCACGCCGATCCAGTGCTGGAATTCCTCGGGCGGGATCACCGACAGGATCGTGACCCCTCCGCCCGTGTGGGCGGCGCGCATGGCGGCAAAGCGCATGGCGTTCAGACATTCACGGCTGTCATCCAGGATGACGAGGAACTTGCGCATGGTCGGCCTCCGGTTCCGGGGGAATATGGCGGAAGGGCCGGGGCGCGTCCACGGGTAACTGTCGGCTGTGCACGGCGGCGTGCCAGGCAGGGCCAAACGCGGCGCGGGTGCCGTTCAGGCCGGGGCGCCCCGCGGGGCTGCGGGCCGCGACAGGGCAAAGGCGATCTGGATGACCCCCGCCGTCAGGCCCATGCCCACGCCCAGCTGCCAGGCCAGCGTGTAATTGCCGTTCAGATCGAAGATCCAGCCGCCGCCAAGCGCGCCGGTAAAGCTGCCGAACTGGTGCGACATGAAGGCCAGCCCCTGCAGCATCGCCTGCCAGCGCAGGCCGAACATGTCGACGACTGATCCGGCGACCAGCGGCCCGACGCCCAGCCACAGGAACCCCATGACCGAGGCAAAGATCATCGTGGTCGCCGGGGTCGGCAGTTCGGTGAAATACCAGGCCAGCACCAGCGACCGGCAGACATAAATCAGTCCCAGCAGCACCTGCTTGTTCACCCGGCCCCCGGCCCAGCCGAAGAACAGCGATCCGGCGATGTTGAAGCCCCCGATCAGCGCCAGCGCGGTGGCCGCCAGCATCGGGTCCAGTCCGCAGAGCGCGATATAGGCGGGAAGGTGGGTGGTCAGGAAGACCAGCTGCATGCCGCAGACGAAATAGGCCAGCGCCATGACCACGAAGTTCGGATTGCGGATCGCGGCGTGCAGGGCGGCGCGGGCCGTGGCGGCCTCGGTCGCGCTGGCGGGGGGCGGCGGCACCGGGCGGCGGTCGATCCGGCCCGCGATCCAGGCGGCGGGCAGCATCAGGCAGGCCAGCGCCGCGAACGAGATCATGCCGGCGTGCCAGTCGATGGAGGTGTTCAGCCATTGCCCGACAGGCGCGGCATAAAGCGCGCCCGCCGAACCGGCGGCCGAGATGATGCCAAGATACAGGCTGCGCTTGGCCGCAGGCACCGCGCGCGAGGTCACGGCCATGGTGATCGCCGTGCCCGCACAGCCCATGGCCGGTCCGATGAGCAGCCCGGCGGTCATCATGACGTGCAGCGCCGAGGTCGCCATCGACAGGCCGATCAGCCCCGACGCATACAGCACAGCACCGATCAGCATGACCGCCCGGAACCCGATGCGCGGCACCAGCGCGCCCGCGAAGGGCTGGAACACGCCCCAGGCCAGGTTCTGCACCGCGATGGCGACGGTGAACTGCGCCACCTCGATCCCCAGGTCTTCCGTGATCGGTTGCATGAAGATGCCCAGGCTCTGCCGCAGGCCCATGGCCAGCGACAGCAGCAGCCCGGCGCCGATCACGATCAGCAGGGTGTCGTCTTTGGTGCGCAGGGACAGGGTGGCTCTCCGGGGGGCAGGGGTGGGACAGGACGCGGCTCGGTCCAGGATCCGCGCCGGCACCCTCGCGCTATTCTACCGATCGGTCAATTGGCGATGCTGCAGGTGCGCGATTGCACGGCAGTTGACGCCCCGCATCCCGGCCGCTATCGCCCGTTCCGTGCACGGAGGGCCGGATGGCTGCGGGTTTCGATCCGAGGAAAGTCCGGACTCCACAAGGCAACGGTGCCGGGTAACGCCCGGCGGGGGCAACCCCAGGGACAGCGCCACAGAGAACAGACCGCCCCGGCCTGTTCGGAGGGTAACCTCCGGCGACACGGGGTAAGGGTGAAACGGTGCGGTAAGAGCGCACCGGGGGACGGGCAACCGGACCCGCATGGCAAGCCCCACCGGGAGCAATGCCGAATAGGGACTTCGCGCGGGGCAGGTCCGGGTTCGCCCGGATACCGCCGCAGGGCCGCCTTGGCCCGGAAGTCCGGGTTGGCAGCTAGAGGCGTCGGGGCAATCCGGCGTCTAGATGAATGGTCATCGAACCGCCTTCGGGCGGGGAACAGAATCCGGCTTACAGGCCCTCCGTGCACATATCCGCCCCGCAAAGGCGTCGTTTCACCCGCGATCGGTGGGAACCCGCTGCTTTTCTGCGCTGCGGCAGGCGGGAAGCCGCGTCACAGGCCAAACCCCGTCCGGAACGTCCCCCGGGACCCCGCCGTTGTTACCCCACAGCGACAGGAGCTGGCCCCCGGCGAAGGTTGGATCGGGATGATCGGTTGGCTTCTCCATATGGACACACAGAGGAGATGATCCATGAAACGCATGCTTCAGACCGTTAGCCGTGGCGCCCTTATCACCATGCTCGCCGCAACCCCCGTGCTGGCCTATGCCCAGACGGACGATTCGGCCGCCACTGTCGACACCGAGATCAAGCAGAACGCCGACCAGGGTGCTGCCGTCGAATCGACCACCGAAGGCTCGGCCGATGTGGCTGCCGACGAAGGTGCCACCGACGACACGATGGCCCCGGCCGAAGATGTTGCCACGGACGAAGCCGCGCCGGTCGAGGAAGAGACCGACATGGCCACGGACGAGGCCGCCCCGGCCGAGGACGACACCGATCTGGCGACGGATGAAACCCAGCCTGCCCAGGACGGCATGACCGCAGCACCTGCGACGGACGTTGCGACCGATGACGGCGCAATGGTCGAGGAAAGCGAACAGATGGCCGCCGAAGAACCCGCCAAGCCGGTGGAAGGCCAGATCACCATGCAGGACGCCGACACGGTGCTTGCCGAAGATCTGCTGGGCGCGACCGTCTATAATGGCTCTGACGAAAATGTCGGTGACATCAACGACCTGATCATCGGTCTGGACGGATCCGTCAAAGGCGTCGTGATCGGCGTGGGCGGCTTCCTTGGCCTTGGTGAAAAAGACGTCGCCGTGGAAATGGCCGCGCTTGACGTGATCGACAACGAAGGGACGCCGCGTCTGGTGACCTCGGCATCGAAGTCCGACCTTGAAGCCGCGCCGACCTTCGTGACCGCTGCCGATCAGGCCGCTGCCCAGCAGCAGACCGAGATGCAGTCAAGCGGTGACACCATGGGTGGCACGATGGGCGGCACCGCCCAGCCGACCGAATGATACCTCGTCCCTGAGGGGTCTCCTTGACGGGAGAAGGGGGAGGGCAGCGCAAGCTGCCCTCCTTTTTGCGCACCATGTGGCGCCAGATCCGCCGATCGGCGGTTGACATGGCCGAGATTCGCCGTAAAAGGCGGGCTTCATGAGATTTCGCGGGCATAGCTGTGCCCGGTGCAGGAGATGAGAAAATGGCGAAGCCGACGACCATCAAGATCCGTCTGAACTCGACCGCGGGCACGGGCCATTTCTACGTGACCAAGAAGAACGCGCGTACCATGACCGAAAAGATGACCGTACGAAAGTACGATCCCGTGGTGCGGAAGCATGTCGAATACAAGGAAGGCAAGATCAAGTAAGATCGCCAAACCCTTGAAAGACATGAAAGGCCGCGCCGCAGAGCGCGGCCTTTTCAGTTTCGGGCCGCCCTCTGCCTCCCCTGATTTCCGGATGCTTAGGATTGCCAGATGCCCGAACTCAATTCGTCCCATTGTCCATTGGCCCCACCAGACGGTGCGGGCGCCCTTGCCGATATCCTGATCCGGCCCGCCATGCCCGCCGACACCGAAGGTGTCACGCGGATGCTGGCCCGGTCCTACCGCGCGCTGCTGGCGCCCGACTACGATCCCGCGCTGTTGCGCGAGGCGTTGCCGCTGATTTCCAACGCGCGTCCCTCGCTTCTGTCCTGCGGCACCTATTTCGTGGCCGAACGGGATGACCGCATCCTTGCGGCGGGCGGCTGGACCGACCTGTCTCCGCACGGGGCGCCGGGCCGGGCCGGGGTCGGTCACGTCCGCCACGTCGCCTGCGACCCGGCCTGCGTGCGGACCGGGGTCGGATCGCTGCTGATGTCGCGGGTGCTGTGTTCCGCCCGTGCCGCCGGGGTGGTGGACCTGCGCTGCCAGGCGACGCTGACGGCGGTCGGCTTCTACGAGGCGCACGGCTTCGACGCGCTGGGCGAGATCGCGGTCCGCCTGCCAACGGGCGTGCTGTTCCCGGCCGTGCAGATGCGGCGGGCCGAGGGGTAGCGGCCCGCACCACGGGCCGATCCGGAAGGGCGGATCGCTCCGGCACGACATGGTTTGACTGTCGCCCCGGTCAGCCGCCCGTGCCGACCTCCCCGACACCACCCGCGCAAAAGGAAAGGGCCGGTCAATCGACCGGCCCTTCGGATGTCTGTGCTGCGTCAGCTTATTCGCGGTTGCCCAGCAGCTGCAGCAGGAACATGAACATGTTGATGAAGTCGAGGTAGAGGTTCAGAGCGCCCATGATGGCCGCCTTGCCCAGCCACTCGGTGTCACCGGAATGTGCGTGCTGCAGGTAGGTGTTCTTGATGTTCTGCGTGTCATAGGCGGTCAGGCCCGCGAAGATCAGGACGCCGAGGATCGAAATGGCCAGAGCCAGACCGGGCATCGGCCAGAACAGGTTAACAAGCGAAGCCGCGATCAGACCGAAGACGCCCATGATGAGGAAGGACCCCCACGCGGAGATATCTTTCTTGGTCGTATAGCCCCAGATCGACAGACCGGCGAAGGCGATCGCGGTGATCAGGAAGACCTGAATGATCGAATACCCGGTGAACACCAGGAAGATCGAGCTGATCGACACACCCATCACCGCCGCGAATGCGTAGAACACGGTCTGCGCGGTGGCGGCGGACATCCGGTTGATCATGGCGCTGAAGGCAAACACGAAGACGAGCGGTGCGAACATGACGACCCACTTCAGCGGCGAGGCGTAAAGCGCAACGCCAAGCGACGTCAGGTATTTGTCGGCGCCGATCTGGTAAGCCGTCGGGACATCCGTGACCGCGAGCCCGGCCAGAGCCCAAGCTGCAGCGAAAGTGATCAGCATACCCACGGACATGGTGCCGTAGACTTTGTTCATGTGGGCGCGCAGACCCGCATCAATGGCTGCAGAGCGTGTGCCTGCCGCAGCGCGCATAGTGTTGAATTCAGCCATTTAAGCCTCCGAAAAAGAAAGAACCCGAACCCTTGTGGGGGTGTTCGGGTTCAATATCGGGAAGCTTGGATACATTTTCAAGATCCGGCGGCGGTCGCCGGTGTCGAAAATCACTTCAGCCAGCTGGTCGGCACATCCCAGACCGGGCGTGCGGCTTCGCGGCGGGCCTCGGAGGCCGTGACGCCGATGTCCTCGAGGGCGCGGGCGTCAAGATCGGCAAGCGCCTGGCGGGACCGGGACAGCGCCAGCAGCGAGAAGGTCGCGCCGATCAGGGAAAAGGACCGGGACAGCGATATGGAGGAGGAGCGGGACATCGTGGACATTGGGGGAGCCTTTCGTTTCGGTGATGCTTCAGTCCGTCTGCATGATTTCTGTTGATGTATATGGTTGAGTGTGATCATTATTGGAAATGAATGTTTCTGACGGTTATCATCACGGGAATTGATGGATGAGAAATCTGGACATGACGGCCCTGCGCAGCTTCGTAGCGGTGGCGGATCACGGCGGTGTGACACGTGCGGCGGGTGTGCTGAACTTCACCCAGTCGGCGGTGTCGATGCAGTTGAAGCGGCTTGAGGAAATGATCGGCATCGACCTGCTGGACCGGTCGGCGCGCAAGATCGCACTGACGCCTTCGGGCGAACAGCTGCTGGGCTATGCGCGGCGGATCATCGACATGAATGACGAAGCCATGTCCCGCCTGACCTCCGAGGTTTTCGAGGGCCAGGTCACCATCGGCGTGCCGCATGACATCGTCTACCCGGTGATTCCCCGGGTGCTGCAACGCTTCAACGCCGAATTCCCCCGGATGAAGGTGCAGCTGATCTCGGCCTACACCTCGAAGCTGAAGGACGATTTCGCGCGGGGGCAGGCCGATGTGGTGCTGACCACCGAAGCCAAGCCCGACGCCGAAGCCGAGGTGCTGGACGAACGCCCCATGGCCTGGGTCGGCGCCCCCGGCGGTACCGCCTGGCGGCAGCGGCCGTTGCGCTATGCCTCGGCCAAGACCTGCATCTTCCGCGCCGATGCGATCCGGGCGCTGGAACAGGCGGGGATCGACTGGGAAAGCGCGGTCGAGACCGAACAGGACCGGACGGTCGAGGCGACGATTTCCGCCGACCTGGGTGTCTGCGCGATGATCGAGGGCACCGAACCGCCACAGCTGGCGCGCATCGACCACAACGGCGAACTGCCCGCGCTCGGGATCCAGAAGATCTGCATGTATGCCCAGACGCGCGGGTCGGCGCAGGTGCTCGACCGGCTGACCAGCCTGCTGCGGGCAGGCTACACGGGCGGCGAATCGCTGGAACGGCCGATGCTGCGCGAAGTGGTCCGCGCTACAGCGTGATCACCACCTTGCCGGTCGAGGCGCGGGATTTCAAAAGCTCCAGCCCCTCGGCCGCGCGGTCGAAGGACAGGGTGTGGCTGATGTGCGGCGTGATCCGCCCTTCGGCCGCCCAGGCGAACAGCGTGGCCAGGCTGCGCGTGACCACCTCGGGGCGGAACTTCAGGTAGCCGCCCCAGTAGAACCCCAGCACGTCGATGTTCTTGACCAGCAGGTGATTGGCCGGGATCTGCGGCACGTCGCCCGAGGCATGGCCGATCGCCAGGATACGTCCCTCGGGTTTCATCGCGCGGAACGCGGCGCGGAAGGGCTCTCCTCCGACCGCGTCATAGACCACGTCCGCCCCGCCAAGCGCCTTGATCTTTTCCCGCAGCTCGGGGTCCTCGGCGTCGATCAGGTGATCGGCCCCGGCGGTCCGCGCCACCTCAAGCTTCTCGGCCCCGCGCGCCACGGCGATCACCGTCGCGCCCATCAGGTGGCCCAGTTCGACCGCCGTCAGCCCGACGCCCCCGGCCGCGCCCAGCACCACCAGCGTCTCGCCCGGCTGCATCCGCGCCTTGTGCTCCAGCGCGACGTGACTGGTGCCATAGGCGATCTGCAGCGCGGCGGCGGTCTCAAAGCTGACCGCATCGGGCAGGACCACGGCGCGGTCCACCGGATAGCACCCCAGCTCGGCCAAACCGCCGCTGCCGCCAAAGACCGCGACCCGCGTGCCGGGGGCAGGGCCGTCGGTGTCGGGGCCAAGCGCCTCGACCACGCCTGCGGCCTCCATGCCAAGCGTGAAGGGGGCCTTGGGCGTGTCCTGGTACTTGCCCCGGATCATCAGCAGATCGGCAAAATTCAACCCGCAGGCGCGATTGCGCATCAGCAGCTGACCGGAAATCGGCTTGCAATCAGGAAGTGTGGAGTGTTCGGGGGCGGCCCCCTCTGTCGGGACGATGAACGCGCGCATTTCTGGCCTTCGTGAATGATTCGGATCGTTGGTACGCTGGCGACCGAAAACTGGGCAAGTCGTCGGCCGGACGACAATCCTTTTGGATAGGGGCGATTGTTTGATGATCGGAAAGTTAAGTAACCTTTACCCTTACGTCAAAGTGAAGGGGGTTAAGGCAATTTACTTGCGCAAATGACTGAAAATGGTACGCTTCCCCAACCCAACGAGGGTTGTGGGAAAGAATTTTGCAACCCTTGGCTGATTTAGTGTGTGCTGGGACTGCTTGGTATTTCCCGGATTTGATTGAGTAAGGAGCAGCGTCATGACGCACCCTGTTGATGTTCATGTAGGCAAACGGATTAGGCATCGCAGGTGGCTGGTCGGGATGACCCAGCAGCAGCTGGCCGAAAGTGTCGGGATCAAATTCCAGCAAATTCAGAAATATGAAACAGGCGCCAACCGCGTCTCCGCTTCCCGTCTTTGGGATATTGCGGACGCTCTCGAGGTGCCGGTGAGCTTCTTCTTCGAAGGTATCGACGAAGACGACGCCAAGCCCGTCACGATGGTGCCGGCGGATATCATGGGCGACAAGGAAGCGCTGGACCTGGTCCGGTCCTACTACGCCATTCCCGAGGCGCAACGTCGCCGCCTGTTCGAACTTGCCCGGGTCTTGAGCGACGTGGCCTGACGACGGTCGGCTCAAGTCTTCGGGGGCGCCTTGGGCGCCCTTTTCTTTTGCCCGCTTCCCTTCCCGCCACCCGTTTGATTTATGCAGCTCTACGCAGGGGACGAACGGGGCAGGGGGTCCGATGAACACCGACGACATCATCACCACGGCGCATGAGATGGCCGATGCCGCAAGGGCGGCGATCCTGCCGCATTTCCGCACCACCGCGCTGACGGCCGACAACAAGCTGGCCGATGGCTTCGATCCCGTCACCGTGGCGGACCGTGATGCCGAAACCGCCATGCGCGCGGTTCTGGCCCGCCGCCGCCCCGACGATGCCATCCTGGGCGAGGAACACGGCACCAAGCCCGGCACCAGCGGGCTGACCTGGGTGCTGGACCCGATCGACGGCACGCGCGGTTTCATCACCGGCACGCCGACCTGGGGCGTACTGATCGCGCTGTCGGATGACACCGGCCCGATCTACGGGCTGATCGACCAGCCCTATATCGGTGAACGGTTCGAGGGCGGCTTTGGCCGCGCGGGCCTTGCGGGGCCCCATGGCGACCACCCGCTGGCGGTCAGCGGCTGCACGACACTGGCCGAAGCGCGTCTGTTCACCACCTTCCCCGAGGTCGGCACGCCGCAGGACCGCGCCGGGTTCGAAACGATCGCGGCCCGGGCCAAGCTCACCCGCTACGGCATGGATTGCTACGGCTACGCGCTGGTCGCCCTCGGACAGGCCGACCTGGTGATCGAGGCGGGTTTGAACGCCTATGACATCCAGGCGCCGATCGCGGTGATCCAGGCGGCGGGCGGCATCGTCACCGACTGGTCCGGCAATCCGGCCCACCCTGGCGGGCGCGCCGTTGCGGCTGCCACCGAAACCCTGCACGCTGAGGTTCTGGAGCTTCTGAAACCCTTCACCTGAGGTGCCCATGGCCGAAATCCTGATCCGGGGTGCCGACACCCTTCTGACGATGGACGACGACCGCCGCGAACTGACCGGCGCCGACATCCGCATCACCGACGGCGTGATTGCCGAAATCGGCCAGGGGCTGGAGACGACGGGCGAGGTCATCCACGCCACCGGCTGCGTCGTCACGCCGGGGTTGGTGAACACGCACCACCACCTGTACCAGACGCTGACCCGCGCGGTGCCGGGCGGGCAGGATGCGCTGCTGTTCGGCTGGCTCAAGACGCTTTACCCGATCTGGTCGCGCTTTGGCCCCGATGAAATGCGCGTGTCGGCGCTTGCGGGGCTGGCCGAACTGGCGCTCTCGGGCTGCACGCTGACCTCGGATCACCTGTACCTGTATCCAAACGGTGCGCGGCTGGACGATACGATCCACGCCGCGCGCGACATCGGGATGCGGTTCCACCCGACGCGCGGCGCGATGAGCATCGGGGAAAGCGCGGGCGGCCTGCCCCCCGACAGCCTGGTCGAAGGCGAATCCGCGATCCTCGACGATTGCATCCGGGTGATCGACGCCTTCCACGACCCCTCCGTCGGGTCCATGACTCGCGTGGGCGTCGCGCCCTGTTCGCCGTTCTCGGTCTCGCAGGGGCTGATGCGCGATGCCGCCCTGCTGGCCCGCGACAAGGGCGTCATGCTGCACACCCATCTGGCCGAGAACGACGAAGACATCGCCTATTCGCTGGCGCAGTTCGGCTGCCGCCCCGGCCAGTATGCCGAAGACCTGGGGTGGACCGGCCCGGACGTCTGGCATGCCCACTGCGTGAAACTCGACGGGGCCGAGATCGACCTCTTCGCCCGCACCCGCACCGGCGTCGCACATTGCCCCTGTTCGAACTGTCGCCTCGGCTCCGGCATTGCGCCCGTCCGCGCCATGCGCGACGCGGGCGTGCCGGTCGGGCTGGGCGTCGACGGATCGGCGTCGAACGACGCCGCCAACCTGATCGGCGAGGCACGGCAGGCGATGTTGCTGCAACGCGTGTCGCGCGGCGCCGATGCCATGTCCGCCCGCGAGGCGTTGGAGATCGCGACCCGTGGCGGCGCCGACGTACTGGGCCGCCCCGACTGCGGCCGGATCGAGGTCGGCGCGCGGGGCGACGTGGCGATCTGGGACGTCTCGGGCGTGGACAGCGCCGGATCCTGGGATCCTGCCGCGCTGCTACTTGCGGGTCCGACCCGGGTGCGCGATCTGCTGGTCGAAGGCCGTCAGGTGGTGCGCGACGGTCAGGTCATGACCATCGACCTGCCCCGGGTGATCGAGGATGCGAACCGGATGGCCCGGGCGCTGGCCGGGTAGCGGCGGGCTCCTGAAAGGGGGCGCCGACGGGAGGGGCGTTCGGACGACGGGGTCTTTCGGATAAGCTGAGCTTATCGATCTTCGATTTCTTCAGCGAAACTTATGCAGAGGGCGATTTCTCAGAAACCCTTCAGCATTCCAACGCCTTACGCATTAACCTTTCCGCTGATCCAGGTCGCCCGCACCGCGCGGTCGTCGCCCATCATGATCGTCGCGAAAAGCTCCTCCCAGCTGTCCTCTGCCCGTTCGGCCCGTTGCGCGATCGCGGGGGTCGACGACAGGTTCAGCACAGCCAGATCGGCCTCCGCCCCCTTGGTCAGCGCGCCGATCCGGTCGCCCATCCCAAGCGCATGGGCCGACCCGGCCGTGGCCAGCCAGATCAGCTGAGCCGCGTGCAGGGGGGTTCCGCGTAACTGCCCGATTTCATAGGCAGAAGCCATCGTGCGCAGCATCGAGAATGACGACCCGCCGCCGGTGTCCGTGGCCAGTCCGACGCGCACACCGGCCCCCGTCAGCCCCGCCATGTCGAACAGCCCCGAGCCGATGAAGGTGTTCGACGTCGGGCAATGCACGAGCCCCGCGCCGACCTCTCTCAGCCGGTCGCGTTCACGATCCTCCAGGTGAATCGCATGGCCATAAAGCCCGTTCGCCCCCAGCAGCCCATGCGCCTCGTAGGTGTCCAGATAGTCCCGCGCGGTCGGGTAGAGCGACTTTACCCATTCGATTTCATCAGTCTGTTCAGATAGATGCGTCTGCATCAGGCAATCGGGGTGTTCCGCCCAAAGCGCCCCCATGGCCGCCATCTGGTCGGGGGTGGAGGTCGGCGAAAACCGCGGCGTGATCGCATAGGACAGGCGGTCCACGCCGTGCCATTTCTCCAAGAGCGCCTTGCTGTCGTCATAGGCCGATTGCGCGGTGTCCTGCAGCCCCTCGGGCGCGTTGCGGTCCATGCAGGTCTTGCCCGCCACGATCCGCTGCCCCCGCGCCTGCGCCTCGGCCATCAGGGCATCCACCGATGCGGGGTGAATCGTGCAGAAAGAACAGACGGTTGTGGTGCCGTGGGCCGCCGTCAGATCAAGGTACCGCGCGGCGATTTTGGCGGCGTAACCCGGGTCGGCAAAACGCATCTCCTCGGGGAAGGTGTAGGTGTTGAGCCAGTCGATCAGCCGCTTGCCCCAGGAGGCGATGATGGCGGTCTGCGGATAATGCACGTGGGCATCGACGAAGCCGGGGCAGATCAGATCTTTTCCGTAAGCGATTTCGGTGACTTGCGGCCAATTCTGCCGCAGCACCTCGGCCGGGCCGATATCCGCGATCCGCCCGCCTTCCAGCATCACGCCCCAGCCATCCTCGATCCGCAGCGCCTCTTCGGGCGGCAGGTCGAACGGCGAACCAAGGGTGCGCAGCACGCGGCCGGTCAGCAGGGTAGGTTGGGGCATTTGGGGTCTCCGGTTCCGCATTGCAGCGTAGCCTCTGGGCGCAGGGTCGTAAACGGCCACGACCTGCCGCCCGGGGCATTGTTTTCATCAAGCTTTGTCCTTTATGAGAGGAGCAAGCAGAAGGAGCACCGCATGACCGACGGCGACGAAGAGATCAAGGAAAAGGACGATCTCTTGCCCGAGGACGAGGCGGAGGTCGAAGAGGACGGCTATACGCTCGACCGGAAGACCATCGCGGCCATCCTGTTCTCTGTCGACGCCGATGACCGGGACAAGCTGGTCGAGCTGATGGAGCCGCTGCACGCGGCCGACATCGCCGACCTTCTGGAACAGATCAACGCCTATGACCGGCGGCGCCTGATCGAGCTTTACGGCAAGGAATTCGATGGTGAAATCCTGTCCGAACTGGGCGAGTCGATCCGGGAGGAGGTCATCTCGGTCCTCAATCCCGAAGTGCTGGCCGACGCGGTTCGAGAGCTTGACTCGGATGACGTCGTCGACCTGGTCGAGGATCTTGAGGACGAACAGCAGGTGGCTATCCTCGGCGCGCTCGAGGAAAGCGACCGGGCGGCCGTCGAACAGGCGCTGTCCTATCCCGAGGAATCCGCAGGCCGCCTCATGCAGCGCGAGGTCGTCGCGGTGCCCGAGTTCTGGAATGTCGGTCAAGCCATTGATTACATGCGGGAACGTGACGGTCTGCCCGAGCAATTCTATCACGTCATTCTGACCGATCCGCGGTTCAAGCCGGTGGCGCATGTCACGCTAGGCAAACTGATGGCCTCAAAGCGGGCGACCCCGCTGATGGAGATCACGGAGCCCGGGTTCATGACCTTCGAGGCGACCGAGGACGAGGGCGACGTCGCCTATGCCTTCAACCAGTACCACCTGATTTCCGGCCCCGTGGTCGATGAAAACGACCGGCTGGTCGGCGTCATCACCATCGACGACGCGATGATCGTGCTGGACGAGGAACACGACGAGGACATGCTGCGTCTGGCGGGTGTGAGCGAGGAAAGCTCGCTGACCGACCGCGTGGTCGAGACGACCAAGCGGCGTTTCCCGTGGCTGGCGGTGAACCTTGTGACGGCGATCCTCGCGTCGCTGGTGATCGCGCAGTTCGAAGCCACGATCGCCGAATTCGTGGCGCTGGCGGTGCTGATGCCGATCGTTGCCTCAATGGGCGGGAACGCGGGCACGCAGTCGCTGACCGTTGCGGTAAGATCCATTGCGACCAAGGACTTGACCGGCGCGAACGTCTGGCGGGTCATCCGCCGTGAATGCCTTGTGGGGCTGGTGAACGGGGTGATTTTCGCGGTGGTGATGGGGATCGTGGGGATCCTCTGGTTTGGCTCTCCGGGGCTGGGGTACGTGATCGCGGCGGCGATGGTGATCAACCTTGTCGTGGCCGGTCTGGCGGGCACGGTGATCCCGGTGGTGCTGGAACGCGTGGGCGTCGACCCGGCGCTGGCTTCGGGGGCCTTTGTCACCACGGTGACGGATATCGTTGGCTTTTTCGCCTTCCTCGGGCTGGCAGGGGTGATCCTGCTGTGACCGGGGATCCCAAGGCTGCCGCCCGGGCCGAGGCCTTCGCGCGTCGCAAAGAGGCCCATGCGCTGGATCGCGGCGCGGCGTCTGGCGTGCTGTCCGAGGTGCTGGCGGGCTATCGCGGTGTGCCTTTGTCGGGCTATCTGCCGATCCGGACGGAAATCGACCCCCGCCCCGCCATGGCCGAGGCCGCGGCGCATGGGGTGGTCGGCGTGCCGGTGATCGCGGCGGCGGGCCAACCGCTTGATTTCGCGACATGGGTGCCGGACGGCCCGCTGGTGCCGGGGCCCTTCGGGGCAGAGGTGCCCGAGGTCATCGTGCCGATGGTGCCGCAGATCCTGATCGTGCCGCTGGTGGCCTTTGACCGCAAGGGCGGGCGTCTGGGCTATGGCGGCGGGTTCTATGACCGGACGCTGGAAGGCCTGCGTGCGCGTGGCCCGGTGTTGGCGATCGGATTTACCTATGCGGCGCAGGAACTTGACGGCCTGCCGCTGGAGCCGACGGATCAACCGCTCGACATGATCGTGACGGATCACGGGGTGATCGAGGTGGGGGCGTAGGCGCAGCCCCCTCCCCATCCCTCCCCCGTGGCGGGGGAGGGGGCCGCGCCGGCCAGCGCCCGCACCCCATGGACGCCCCGGACCCTCCGCGCTATGACGTCCTGCACCACGAAGGAGGCCCGACATGTCCGCCCATGGCACCCCGATCCCGATGATGTCCGAGGCCGCTGGCCCGCTGACCGGCACCGCCGATGTTCCGGGCGACAAGTCGATCTCTCACCGGTCGCTGATCCTTGGCGCGATGGCCGTCGGGGAAACCCGGATTTCCGGCCTGCTTGAAGGGCAGGACGTGCTGGATACGGCCAAGGCGATGCAGGCCTTTGGCGCGGACGTGGAAAACCTTGGTGACGGCAACTGGCGGGTGCATGGCGTGGGCGTCGGCGGCTTTGCCGAACCGGGCAATGTCATCGACTGTGGCAATTCCGGCACCGGCGTGCGGCTGATCATGGGGGCCATGGCGACCTGCCCGATCACCGCGACCTTCACCGGCGACGCGAGCCTCAACAAGCGGCCGATGGCGCGGGTGACCGACCCCCTGGCGCTGTTCGGAACGCAGGCGGTCGGGCGCGAGGGCGGGCGACTGCCCATGACCATCGTGGGCGCCAAGGATCCTGTGCCGGTGCGCTATACCGTGCCCGTGCCTTCGGCGCAGGTGAAATCCGCGGTGCTGCTGGCCGGGCTGAACGCCCCGGGCCAGACCGTGGTGATCGAGAAAGAAGCGACCCGCGATCACACCGAACGGATGCTGGCGGGGTTCGGCGCGACCATCACGGTCGAGGACACCGACGAGGGCCGCGTCATCACCCTGACCGGCCAGCCGGAGCTGGTGCCGCAGACCATCGTCGTGCCGCGGGATCCGTCCTCGGCCGCGTTTCCGGTCTGTGCGGCGCTGATCGTGCCGGGATCAGACGTTCTGGTGCCCAACATCGGGCTGAACCCGACCCGCGCGGGCCTGTTCGAGACGCTGCGCGAGATGGGCGCGGACCTGACCTACGAGAACCCGCGCGAAGAGGGCGGAGAGCCGGTGGCCGACCTGCGCGCGAAATTCTCGCCCGACCTCAAGGGGATCGAAGTGCCGCCCGAGCGCGCGGCCTCGATGATCGACGAATATCCGGTGCTGTCGGTCGTCGCGGCCTTTGCCGAAGGGCAGACGGTGATGCGCGGGGTCAAGGAGCTAAGGGTCAAGGAATCCGACCGGATCGAGGCGATGGCCACAGGCCTGCGCGCCAATGGCATCGAGGTCGAGGATGGCGAGGACTGGTGGATCGTCACCGGTCGTGGCCATGGCAAGGTTCCGGGCGGCGCGACGGTGGAAACCCATCTGGACCACCGGATCGCGATGTCCTTCCTCTGCCTCGGCATGGCGTCGGACGCGCCGGTCACGCTGGATGACGGTCAGCCGATCGCGACGTCCTTTCCGATCTTCGAGCCGCTGATGACCACGCTCGGCGCCCGCATCCGGCGGGTGTGACGGCGCGGTCGGGGGCGGCGCGATGATCTTCTGGGCCCTGACCGGCGCGGCGGTGACGCTGTTTCTTGCCATGATGGTGCTGACGGTGCCGACCCTGCTGACCGAGGCGGCGGGGATGCTGCCCTTCGACCTGCGCCCTTGGGGCTACTCGGTCGAGGCGGTTCAAAGCTATCTCGTCACCATCAGCGAAGAGGGGCTGGCGACCTACCTTGGCCCGCAGCATCAGCTGGACCTGATCTTTCCGCTGGTGCTGGCGATGGCCTTCATCACGGGGTTCCGGCGGTTCCTTGGCCCGGTCGGCGGGCTGGTGATGACGGTGGTGGCAGTTGCCGGGGCCGTGGCGGATTATTCGGAAAACGCGCTGGTCGCGGCGATCCTGACCGAACCGGCGACGGTGGAACAGGTCACGCTGGCCTCGGCCATGACCATCGCGAAATGGCTGTTCTACCTGGTCTGTCTGGGCGTCATGGCCTGGATCGGGGTGCGGGCCTGGCGGTCGCGGCCGCGCAAGACCCCGAAACGCAAGACCGGCGGGACGAAGCGCAAGGCCGCGCCCAAGGGCGGCAAGGCTGGCAAATGATGCGCAAGGGTGGCATCAAGGGCGTCCACATCGGGTGAGGGCCACATGAGACTGACAATCGCCATCGACGGGCCGGCCGCAGCCGGGAAGGGCACGCTGAGCCGCGCGCTGGCGGAGGCCTTCGGGCTGGCGCACCTTGATACCGGTCTGATCTATCGCGCGGCCGGGCGGCGTACGCTGGACGGGACCCCCGCGCTTGAGGCCGCGCAGTCGCTCACGGCCGCGGATCTTGAGGCCGATGACCTGCGTACGCCCGACGTCGCCCGGGCCGCGTCCGTCGTGGCCGCCATTCCGGACGTGCGCGCGGCGCTGGTGGATTTCCAGCGCGCCTTCGCCCGGCGGCAGGGGGGCGCGGTGCTGGACGGGCGCGACATCGGCACGGTCATCTGCCCCGAAGCCGAGGTGAAGTTCTTCGTCACTGCCTCGGACGATGTGCGGGCCGAACGCCGGTTCATCGAGCTGCGGGACGGCGGCCACGACGTGACCCTGGGCCAGGTGCTGGCCGACCTGCGCGAACGCGACGCCCGTGACAGTGCCCGTGCCGCCGCGCCCCTGAAACCGGCCGAGGATGCGGTGGTGCTGGATACCTCGGGTATGGATATCAACGCGGTGGTGGCCGCCGCGATCGCCCTGGTGACGGACCGGACCGGGATCGCCCCTGTCGCCTGATCGGCACGACTGTCCTCAAATTGTCCGCAAACCCGTGTTGATGCCGGGGTTTGTCCATTATCCTGCCACGGTTGCATGTGACACTGGCCGTCAGAGCCGGGCATTTGCGCGGGCAGGACAAGGCGTCAGCCATGACACAGGCAGAATACATCGAACCCTTGGGCGATGCGCGCCCGGTGCTGGTCTGCGACCTCGACGGGGTGCTGATCCGGACTGAAATGCTGGATGAAACCTTCTGGGCGTCGGTGGCGGCAGGCTGGACCGCCCCTCTGGTCGCGATTCGGGCGCTGATGCGGGGGCGCGCGGCGCTCAAGCAGGTGCTGGCCGATCGCGGGCCGGTCGACCCCGAGCACTTGCCCTATCGGCCCGAGATCGTGGCGCGCCTGACCGCGTGGCGTGCGGCAGGCGGGCGGACGGCGCTGGTCACCTCTGCCGATCAGGCCGTGGCCGAAGGGATCGCCGATCACCTGCAGGTCTTTGACGAGGTGCATGGATCGAACGGCCGCCGCAACCTGCGGGCGGCGACCAAGGCGGCCTTCCTTGTCGATCGCTTCGGCGAAGGCGGCTACAACTACATCGGCGGCGTGGCGACGGACCGCCCGGTCTGGGCCACGGCCACGATGGCGACGACCATCGGGCTGACCGATGCGGCGCGGGCCAAGGTCACCGCGCTTGGCAAGGTCGCCCACCTGGACCGCGAGCCGACGAATTTCCCCCGTGCCCTGATGCGCGCCATGCGGCCGCATCAGTGGCTGAAGAACCTGCTGATCTTCCTGCCGCTTCTGGCCGCGCACCAGCTGGATGCCGTGTCGCTGGCGCAGGCGGTGCTGGCCTTCATCACCTTCGGGCTGGTGGCCTCGTCCGTCTATGTGCTGAACGACCTGCTGGATCTGCCGTCGGACCGGGCCCATCCGCGCAAACGCAACCGGCCCTTCGCTTCGGGACATCTGGCGCTGCGCCACGGGCTGTGGCTTGCGCCGGGGCTGTTTGGCGCGGGCGTCGTCTTTGGCGCGCTGCTGGGCTGGCGGTTCCTGGCGGTGCTGGGCGTCTACTATGCCACGACGACGGCCTATTCGCTCTGGCTCAAGCGGCAGCCGGTGGTCGATATCTGCACCCTGGCGGCGCTTTATTCGCTGCGGATCGCGGCGGGGGCGGCGGCGACGGCGATCCCGATCTCGATCTGGCTGATGGCCTTCGCGATCTTCTTTTTCTTCTCGCTTGCGGCGGTGAAACGGCAGGCGGAACTGGTGGATGCGGTCAAGTCCAGGCGCGCGCTCAACACCCGGCGCGGCTACCGGGCCGAGGATCTGCCGCTGGTCGCCATGATGGCGGTCGGGGCGGGCTATGTCTCGGTCCTTGTCATGGCGCTTTACGTGAATTCCCCGGCCGTCACGGCGCTTTATTCGACGCCCGAGGTGCTGTTCGGCATCTGCGTCGTGCTGCTGTTCTGGATCAGCCGCGTGGTGATGTTGGCGCACCGGGGCGAGATGCACGACGATCCGGTGGTCTTTGCCGCCCGTGACAAGGTCAGCCTTGGCGCCTTTGCACTGGTCTGCGCGATCGTGGCGCTTGGGGCGCAGATATGAGCCTGCCTGGCCTGATTTTGCGCTACGGCGCCTTTGCCGTGCTGGCGGTGCTGGTCAATCTGGCCGTGCAGCGCGGCGTGCTGGCCGTGGGCTTGGGTCTGCTGGCGGCGCTGGTGGCCGGCACGGCAGCGGGGCTGGTGGTGAAGTATGTGCTCGACAAGGTCTGGATCTTTGGCGACCGCACGGCCGGTGTCGCGGCGGAGGGGCGGAAGTTCACGCTCTATACGCTGATGGGCGTTGCCACGACGGCGATCTTCTGGGGGACCGAGGCTGCCGCCTGGGCGATCTGGCAGACCGACATGGCGCGCGAGGTCGGGGCGGTTGTCGGGCTGGCGGTCGGTTATGTGGTGAAATACCGGCTCGACCGGCGGTTCGTCTTTGGCGGGGGGCTGGCGGCATGAGGCGCGATGTCTCGGGCTGGGGCCGGTTCCCACGGATCGAGGCCGAGGTCGCGCGGCCCCGCGACGAGGCGAGCCTGCGTGATCTGCTGGGGCGCGGCCCCGTGATCGCGCGCGGCAATGGCCGCAGCTATGGCGACAGCGCGGCGCAGCCCAAGGGCACCGTGGACATGCGCGGTTTCGCCCGGATGCTGGAGTTCGACGCCACAACCGGCGTGCTGACCGCCGAGGCCGGGGTGATCCTGGGCGACGTCATCGCCGCCTTCCTGCCGCGCGGATGGTTTCCGCCGGTGACGCCGGGGACCAAGTTCGTGACCCTTGGCGGGATGATCGCGGCGGATGTGCATGGCAAGAACCATCGGCGCGACGGGTCCTTTGGTCGGCACCTTGCGTGGGTCGACGTGATGGGCCCGGACGGCACTGTCACGCGCGCGGCGCCGGGGGATGAGCTTTTCGCCATGACCGTCGGCGGCATGGGGCTGACCGGGGTGATCCTGCGCTGCGCGGTGCGGCTGATGCCCGTCACGACCGGCTGGATCCGGCAGGAGATGCACGTGACCCCGGATCTGGATGCCGCGATGCAGGTGTTCGAGGCGGCGCAGTCGCAATATGCCGTGGCCTGGTTCGATTGCCTGGGGCGCGGCGCCTCGCTTGGCCGGTCGCTGGTGATGCTGGGGGATCATGCGGCGGTGGCGGATCTGCCCGCCGCGCGTCAGGCCCGGCCGTTCGAGGTGCCGCTGCGGCGGCGCAAGTCGGTGCCGCTGGATGTGCCGGGGGGCGCGCTCAACCGCCACACGATCCGCGCTTTCAACGCGGTCTACCATGCCGCCAATGCCCGCAAGGCGGGGGCGTCTCTGGTGGATTGGGACCGGTACTTCTATCCGCTGGACGCGGTGCAGGACTGGAACCGGATCTATGGCCGCAAGGGGTTCGCGCAGTACCAGGTGGTGCTGCCGCTGGCCTCGGCGCGGGCGGGTCTTGCGGCGCTGCTCGACACCATTGCCAAGGCGGGGCAGGGGTCTTTCCTGGCCGTGCTCAAGCGGCTCGGGCCGCAGGACAGCCGCCTGTCCTTCCCGATGGAGGGCTACACTCTGGCGCTGGATTTCCCGGCGCGCGCATCGGCGCTGGCATTGCTGGACCGGCTGGACCGCATCACGCTGGATCATGGTGGGCGGTACTACCTGGCCAAGGACGCGCGGGTCAGTGCCGAAACGCTGCATCGGGCCGACCCCCGCGTGCCGGACTTCCGGGCGGCCCGGGTGGCACAAAACATGGCGGGCTTTGCCTCCGCCCAATCGGAAAGGCTGGGGCTATGAGCCGACAGGTGACACTCCTTGGCGCGCGGTCGGATATCGCGCTGGCCTGCGCGCATGAATTCGCGGCGGCCGGCGACCTGGTGACCCTGGCCGCACGCCGGGCCGAGACGCTGACGGCGGACGCGAGGGACATCGAACTGCGCCACGGCGGCACGGTCACGCTGCGCGAGTTCGACGCGCTGGCGCCGGACCATGCGGAATTCGTCGCGGGCGCGGACCTGCCCGACGTGGTGATCTGCGCCGTGGGCCTGCTGGGCGACCAGACGTCAGACGAACGGGACGCGGCGGCGGCAAGTGCGGTGTTCAGAACGAATTTCGAAGGCCCGGCGCTGGCGCTGGCAGCCTATGCCAATGCGATGGAGGCACGGGGATCGGGCGTGATCGTCGGGATTTCCTCGGTCGCGGGGGATCGCGGACGGGCGACGAATTATATCTACGGGTCCGCCAAGGCGGGCTTCACCGCCTATCTGTCGGGCCTGCGCAACCGGCTGGCCAAGACAGGCGTGCACGTGGTCACGGTCAAGCCCGGGTTCGTGGCGACGCAGATGACCGAACACCTCGATCTTCCCGACAAATTGACCGCACAACCGGCCGAGATTGGCCGAGCCGTGAAAACAGCCGTTGAGCGGCGCAAGGACGTGATCTATGTGCGCGGCGTCTGGCGGCTGATCATGGGAATCATCCGCGCGATTCCGGAGCGCGTGTTCAAGAAACTATCCATCTGATCGGGGCAGACCGGGGCAACCGGCACACCCCCCGAGGGGCTGAGAGTGGGAGGAACAATGAGCGACGCGAGAGACCAAACATACAGGTGAACCATGAGTATCCAGACCACCCCCCTGACCCCGTCGGCCCCGCAGCCGAATGCCCAGCCGATGCCGTCCGCCCCGCAGGCGGCGCAGATCGACTGGCGGCAGATTGATTTCGCCGCCGACTGCCTGATCGTGCGCAGCGCGCCCACGTCGAACGACTGATCTTCGGGCCGCCTGTCAGGCGCGGCTTTCGAAGGGGGCGGGCTGCCCGGCCCGCCACCCCGCCACATTGACGCCCGATCGGTTAATTCCCGATCAGAAACGGTCTGTCCGGCATTCGCTTCTCAGAGATTTCTCGGAACCGGTGTACCATGTACCCGTTGATTTATTGAAAATCTGACACTTCAGGAGTGAATTTCATGTCCTATATCTTTGACCAGGCGAGCGTCACGCCGCCGTCGTCCGACACCCCCAAGCGCCGCCCCGTTCCCGAGAAAGAGTGGCGGAAATTTGACTTCGGGATGGATTGCCTGATCCCGGCAGAAGATTACGCCCTGCCGAAAAATCACGAGAACTACCGGGACTGATCCCTAGCGGCGCCGGACGGGCCAGACCGTCCGCACCGCCGGATCCCGCAGCCACAGACCGGCCCACATCACGGTGCCGAGGTAGAGGCTGAACAAGGTGTGGCTGAACAGCGGACTGCCGGCCCTGATCTGGGTCACCATGGCCCCACCCAGCACCGCCATCGACAGGCACGCACCCAAAAGGCCGGTGCGCGGGACCAGATACAGCACCGTGCACAGCAATTCGATCACTCCGATCAGCAGGATCGGGCTGTCCGGCCAGCCAAGGTCCGCCAGCGTCTGCGACCCGATGTCCGACACGAACTTCGGCATCACCGAGGCGCCCAGCATGAACAGGCCGTAAAGGATCGACAGGGCCCAGCCGGCCCGGATCATCATCTTGTCCGACATCGCGGCGCTCTCTCACTTATTAACAATATAGTTAATCATGTGTGCCCCAAGGTCTTTGCCCTGTCAATCGGGCGGCATTTGCCGGTCGTCTTGCAGGGGCCAGAGATCCCCAAAGCGTGCATATAAAGGCGATGAGGTGTTGATTTCTTCGGATCACGGGGGTATCTGGCGCGGGTCGACAAGGCGCAAAGCCGCGATGAAGAGAGCGAGCAGGGTCGGAATCACCGGCCCTCTTTCCATTTGCGGCGGCTCTACTGACCAACCCCAAGACCGGCGGAGACAACCGCTCGGCCAGCATAAACCTTGAAAAGGACATCAAAGCCACATGGCTCAGAACGCATCCATGGAGGAATTCGAAGCCCTCCTTAATGAAAGCTTCGAAATGGACACGCCCGAAGAAGGGTCTGTTGTCAAAGGCAAGGTCATCGCAGTTGAAGCGGGCCAGGCCATCATCGACGTCGGCTACAAGATGGAAGGCCGCGTTGATCTGAAAGAATTCGCGAACCCCGGTGAAGCGCCCGAGATCTCTGTCGGTGACGAGGTCGAAGTCTACCTGCGCGCCGCCGAAAACGCCCGTGGCGAAGCCGTCATCTCGCGCGAGATGGCCCGCCGCGAAGAAGCCTGGGACCGCCTGGAAAAAGCCTACGCCGACGACGCCCGTGTCGAAGGCGCGATCTTCGGCCGCGTCAAGGGTGGCTTCACCGTCGACCTCGGCGGCGCCGTGGCCTTCCTGCCCGGTTCGCAGGTTGACGTCCGCCCCGTGCGCGACGCAGGCCCGCTCATGGGTCTCAAGCAGCCGTTCCAGATCCTCAAGATGGACCGTCGTCGTGGCAACATCGTCGTGTCCCGCCGCGCGATCCTCGAAGAGAGCCGTGCCGAACAGCGTGCCGAAGTCATCTCGAACCTTGAAGAAGGTCAGACGGTCGACGGCGTGGTCAAGAACATCACCGAGTACGGCGCATTCGTCGACCTCGGCGGCGTTGACGGCCTGCTGCACGTCACCGACATGGCATGGCGCCGCGTCAACCACCCGTCCGAGATCCTGTCGATCGGCGAGACCGTGAAGGTCCAGGTCATCAAGATCAACAAGGACACGCACCGTATCTCCCTCGGCATGAAGCAGCTGCAGGAAGATCCGTGGGATCTGGTTGCCGCCAAGTACCCGCTGTCTTCGGTCCACCAGGGCCGCGTGACCAACATCACCGACTACGGCGCGTTCGTCGAGCTGGAGCCCGGTGTCGAAGGTCTGGTCCACGTCTCCGAGATGTCCTGGACCAAGAAGAACGTGCACCCCGGCAAGATCGTGTCGACCTCGCAGGAAGTCGACGTCATGGTTCTGGAAATCGACGGTGCCAAGCGCCGCGTGTCCCTTGGCCTCAAGCAGACCATGCGCAACCCGTGGGAAGTGTTCGCTGAAAAGCACCCCGAGGGCACCGTTGTCGAAGGCGAAGTCAAGAACATCACCGAATTCGGTCTGTTCGTCGGCCTCGACGGCGACATCGACGGCATGGTTCACCTGTCGGACCTGTCGTGGGACGAGCGTGGCGAAGACGCCATCCAGAACTACCGCAAGGGCGACATGGTTCAGGCCGTGGTGTCCGAAGTCGACATCGACAAGGAACGCATTTCGCTGTCCATCAAGAACGTCGGCGGCGACAAGTTCGCCGAAGCCGTTGGTGGCGTGAAGCGCGGTTCGATCATCACCGTCAACGTGACGGCGATCGAAGACGGCGGCATCGAAGTGGAATACGAAGGCATGAAGTCCTTCATCCGCCGCTCCGACCTGTCGCGCGACCGTTCCGAACAGCGCCCCGAGCGTTTCTCGGTCGGTGACCACGTCGACGTCCGCGTCACCAACGTCGACAGCAAGACCCGTCGTCTTGGCCTGTCGATCAAGGCACGCGAGATCGCAGAAGAGAAGGAAGCCGTGGAACAGTACGGTTCCTCCGACTCGGGCGCATCGCTTGGCGACATTCTGGGCGCAGCCCTGAAGTCCGGCGACGAGTAATCGCACCGCCTGAAAGATCAGAAAGCCCCGGTTCGCGCCGGGGCTTTTTCTTTCCCTATTATCCACCAAACGAAGTCAGGCCCGCAGCCACCACGGCTCGCTCCTCCAGCGCAGGAAATATCGGAAGCAAACGATGATAGGAGTTGGGCTTAGAAGTCCTTGAAGTTCCGACCACGGCTCCAATCGCCAAGATAGCTACCCATCCATGCAGAAAATGAGTCCGAGACGCGCTCAGTCTCGTCGAAGTCGTGATCCCAGAAGTAGATCGGTGCCGATGCGACCGATTGACCTTTAAGGTCATTTTCATCGACGCAGAACTTGCTTCCACCGGCGTCATTGCCGATGGCGATCAGATTGCCCGGCATCCCGATTTCACGCCAGCCAAGTGTCTCATCCACGACCTCTTCGGGCGAGAGAAGGTCAGCCAGATCACGCAAGTCCAGTTCCTTGTCAACGATGGCGCTGAGCAGGGCCAAGGTGGGAGAAGGCAATCCGACGGCCAACACCGAAGACCTGTAATCTTCAGGAAACACCACACCAAGCTTGTGCTCTGCGGCGAGTAAATCGTCAGCATTGACTGTAGTTGGCGGGTAGTCCGGATGGCACCATTTCCGCGTAAAGTCGTTTAGCGTATTCATGTCCGGTCACCACCCACACTTGCGAACCAATAGACGAGCATCAGACTCCCCGGGGGAAAGATGTCAACGCCCGCAATCGGAACGTTGCGCAATTCCCTCACAGCGGCTTACGGCCAGCGAAGCCCCCACGCCGGTGTCCGTCTCATCTGGCGGCCAACGGCGCAACGGAGCAGCCCGCGCATCTGGTCGACGACCGGGATTGGCTTCCAGACAATGGTAGCTTCGGCAGTAGCATGCCCCGAAGGCGATTTTCGGGTCCGGACCTTCGTCGTCGGCACACGGTGGTTCCAACGCCACAGGATCTCATCGAGATACCGCTGAAGGTGCTGTCTCCCCAGCCGATGGTAGACCCCGATCAACGCGCGCTGCACTACAGCGTTCACGGCCTCCACGGTGTTGATATGCGCTCCGGTTCGGCGGTCGGCATATTCGTGCTTGTTGTGCTGCACCGTCATGTGCCCCGCAAAGGCGGTGCCGATTTTCTTGTAGGTCGAGTTCTTGTCGGTGATCATGACCGAGCCCAGGTCGATCCAATCTTTGATGACCGGCCCCATTGTCCGCCCCTGGGCATTCGGAACGAGAACGGCGCGCGCCTGGCCATTTCGAGCGGCAGCCACAAGGACGATCGGCTTTCCGGTCCCGCGCCCCCTCTTGTTCTTTACCCCGTGCTTGAACTTCGGCTTCCCACCGACAAAGGCCTCATCGACCTCGACGACGCCGGACAACTGGCCGGCGATCCCCTCACGGTCGTCCATCAGTTCCCGGATCGCGTGGCCGAGCTTCCACGCCGTTTTCTGGTTCACCCCAAGGATGCGCGCCATGACGACGGATGAAATCCCCTTGGACGAAGTCAGCACGAGGAACATGGCGGCGATCCAGATGCGCAGGTCGAGCTTCGTCGCGTGGAGCGGCGTCTTCGTGGTGACGGTGAACTGCCGCCGACACTCCTTCTCGGCGCACTGGTAGAGACCGGCGCGCGGGGTGTCGCCCTGAAGCCGTGTCGAGCGCAAGCTGCCGCAATGCGGGCAGAAGCGATCCCCGGCCCAGATCGCCTGCTCGAGGAAGATCCTGGCATGGCGTTCGGTCGGCATCTTCTTCCAGACATCACGCACGGACTTGAGTTCGGTGATCATGATCGAGCCTCGCTTTGGGGGACCCAATAGATTGGCTCTTTCCTGAAAAGGCGAAGCGACTACGTGATGGCCGTCGTTAGGCGCCGATGTGGCAACCTACATTGGACCCGTAGCAGATGATGCTTTGTTTCGTGGATAATGGCTTTTTCTTTTGCGCCTGATGCTTTGGCCGTCAGTGATCCTGTGCGCAAAGGTCGTGATCGGCCAGCGCGGTCATGACATGGCAGTCCCCGGCCGCGCCCTTTCCGTCACACCCCGCGACGATCCGGTCCAGCTCTGACTCCAGGGCCTGCAGGCGGGCGATGCGGTTGCGGACGTCGTCCAGCTGGGCCTGTGCAAGGTCCCCTGCCGCCTGACAGGACCGGTCCGGGTGGGTCTGCAATTCGATCAGGGCCGAGATCGCATCGATCGGGAAACCAAGCCCCCGCGCATGACGGATGAAGCTGAGCCGTTCCAGACCGTCGGTGTCATAGCGGCGCTGGTTGCCGGAGGTCCGATCTGCCGGGGGCATCAGACCAGTCTGTTCGTAATAGCGGATGGTGGGAACCTTGACGCCCGTGCGGCGGGACAGCTGACCGATGGAGTACATGATTTTGCCCTTGAAGCTCTAGTTGCTAGAGGTTTTACAAGGGGAGGGTGACTGATTCCAGAGGGTTCCATGACCGACATTCACCTGACCGCCACCCCGCTTCTTGATTTCAACAGCGCCCCGCTGCGCGGGCTGATCGCCGACCGTGGCTGGGCCGACCTGCCCCCGGCCGCGCGGATCGGCGCGGCCTATGATTTCGTCCGGAACGAGATCCGCTTCGGCTACAATGCCGAGGATGCGCTGCCGGCCTCTCGCGTGCTTGCCGACGGCTATGGGCAGTGCAACACCAAGGCGATCCTGCTGATGGCCCTGTTGCGGGGCCTTGGCATCCGGTGCCGGTTCCACGGTTTCACGATCGACAAAGGCCTGCAACGCGGCGTCGTGCCGGAACTGATCTATCCGCTGGTGCCCCGTGACATCCTGCACAGCTGGGTCGAAGTCTGGCACGATGGAGGTTGGCTGGACCTCGAGGGCTTCATTCTTGATGCGCCAGTGCTGGCGGCCCTGCAGGCGCGGTTTCCGGGGCGGCAGACGCTTTGCGCCTACGGGGCCGGGACAGACTGCCTGCAGGCGCCACAGGTCGGCTGGACCGGGCAAAGCACCTATATCCAGAGAACCGGCATCAACCGCGACCTCGGTGTCTTCGATGCGCCGGACGAATTCTACGCGCGCCATCGCCAATTGTCCGGACTTCGCGGGCTTCTGTATCGCGGGTTTGTCCGCCATTGGATGAACCGTCGCGTCGCCCGGATCCGCGCGGGCGAGGTGCCTGTCATTCCCGGAGGCAGCACACGTCTTGAGCCAGGCCATGCCCCGGTGACGCTGGACACCGAGGCTTGAACATTCCCGGCAAAAGCGTTGCGAATCAGCGTCTGATGCCGCAGTGCGGCGTTCCGTGATTCCGACCGCGTGAATACGGGGCAAGGGTTAATCGCTCAAAATATCCGCGCAAAACCCCGTTTTCTCATGAAAATTTCCGCCGATCCCGCTTTCGAGTCTGTTTCGGCACCTCTCGAAACCTCCTATAGTCGTGAAGTGTCAAAGCCTGCCGTGGGACCTTGGGGAGTACTGTCGATGATCCGTTCCGAACTCATCCAGAAAATCGCTGATGAAAATCCGCATCTTTATCAGCGGGATGTCGAAAAGATCGTCAATGTGATCTTCGAAGAGATCATCGAAGCCATGGCCCGGGGCGACCGTGTCGAGCTGCGCGGATTTGGGGCCTTTTCCGTGAAGAAGCGGGATGCGAGAACCGGACGGAACCCGCGCACCGGCGAGGCGGTTGATGTCGAAGAGAAGCACGTGCCTTTCTTCAAGACCGGCAAGCTTCTGCGCGACAGGCTGAACGGACAGGCTTGAAATGAGATACATTCGCTACTTGATCCTCGCCGTGATCGGCGTGGCCTTGATCGCCGTGGCGCTGGCCAATCGTGATCTGGTGACCCTGACGCTTCTGCCCGAAGGGCTGGCCCGCGTCGTCGGCATGAACCAGTCGATCCAGCTTCCGCTGTTCGTCGTGATCTTTGGCGGCGTCGTGGCCGGCGTGCTGATCGGGTTCATCTGGGAATGGCTGCGCGAACACAAGCACCGCGCCGAGGTCAGCCGGAAATCCAAGGAAGTCGGCAAGCTCGAGCGTGAAGTGAAGAAGCTCAAGGGCGAAAAGCACCAGGGCAAGGACGAGGTCCTCGCGCTGCTGGACTGACGGCCCCGGCGCGCGTAACACCGCCCCATGGATATCCGTGTCAAGATCTGCGGCCTGAGCCGCCCCGAGGACGTTGCCGCCGCCGCGCAGGCGGGGGCGGTGTATGGCGGCTTTGTCTTCTTCCCGAAATCCCCGCGCAACGTGACGGTCGATACGGCACGGGCGCTGGCAGTGGATGCCCCCGTCGGGCTGGCAAAGGTCGCGCTGGTGGTCGATCCGGACGATGCGCTGATCGATGCGATCACTGCGGCGGTGCCTCTCGACATGTTGCAGTTGCACGGCAAGGAAAGCCCCGACCGCGTGGCCGAACTGCGCGCGCGGACCGGTCTGCCGGTGATGAAGGCGATCGGTGTGGCGGGGCCCGAGGACTTGGCCGCGATCGATGTCTATTCGCAGGTGGCCGATCAGCTCCTGATCGACGCCAAGGCGCCCAAGGGGGCCGATCTGCCGGGCGGCAACGGGTTGTCGTTTGACTGGCGGCTGCTGGCCGGACGCAAGTACTGGACGCGGCCCTGGATGCTGGCCGGTGGTCTGACCCCGGACAACGTGGCCGAGGCCGTGCGCCTGACCGGGGCGCGGCAGGTCGATGTGTCGTCCGGCGTGGAAAGCGCGCCGGGCGTGAAGGACGTGGGCCTGATCGACAGCTTCGTGGCGGCGGCTCAGGCGAAGGTCACGGGCTGAACCCACCAGCCGGGTCGGGTGAGGGCGCGGGCCATGGCCTCGGCCTGCGCGCGGGTGGCCGTCAGCGCGAAACAGGTGGCGCCTGACCCGGACATGCGGGCGATCAGGCAGGCGGGCTGCGCAGACATCTCGGACAGGACATGGTCGATCTCGGGCGCGATCTGGCGGGCCGGGGGTTCCAGATCATTGCGCATCGTGCCCATCCATCCGGCCAGCGCGGCGGCGTCGGGCCAGGTCGGCAAGGTGTCGGGCATCGGGGCATTGTCGCGGCGGGCGAGGCGGGCAAAGACCCTTGGCGTCGGTACGTCGACACCGGGGTTGACCAGAACGCCGTGCAGATCGGGCAGGGGAGGCAGCGGTGTCACGTCTTCGCCGACGCCGCGCATCCGGGCGGCGCGGGCCAGCATGCAGACGGGCACATCGGCCCCCAGCCGTTCGGTCTGAGCGGGGAGGGGCGTGCCATGCAGCACCGACAGCCCGCGCAGGGCCGCCGCCGCGTCCGATGATCCGCCGCCAATTCCGGCCATGGCGGGCAGGTGCTTGTCGAGCGTGATCGTGGCGAAATGCCCGGCCAGGGTCGCGGCCTTCAGCACCAGGTTCGATCCGTCGGTCGGCACACCCGCCGCGCGGGGGCCGGTGACGGTCAGCGTGGTTTCATCGGCCGGGGCGAGCGTCAGCCGGTCGCCGACATCCGCAAAGACCACGAGGCTGTCGAGCAGATGATAGCCATCCGCCCGTTGCCCCGTGACATGCAGGGTAAGGTTGATCTTGGCCGGTGCAAAGACCTGCACCGGCGCCGCCTTGGTCATGGATCAGCCGCCGTTCGTGCCGTCCTGCGCGACCTTCAGCGGCTCGGAGCCTTCCTCGGCCAGCACGGCGTCGAGGCCCACCTTCAGCTTGCGGCGGATGCGGGTGGCGTCCTTGTCTTCGGGGTCGAACGACAGGGCGCGGTTCCACTGGAACTGCGCTTCACGCAGGCGACCCACGGCCCAGTAGACGTCGCCCAGGTGGTCGGTGACGACCGGATCGACCGGCATCAGTTCCGCCGCGCGTTCCATGTGGCCAACGGATTCGTCATAGCGGCCAAGGCGATAGAGCGCCCAACCCAGGCTGTCGAGGATATAGCCGCTGTCGGGGCGGGCCGCGGCGGCGCGTTCGATCATGTCGAGCGCCTCGTCGAGGTTCTGCTGTTTTTCGACCAGCGAATAGCCAAGGTAGTTCAGCACGCGCGGGTGGCCCGGGTTCAGGGCCAGCGCGTCGCGGAAATCCGTCTCGGCCTCGGGCCAGTGGTTCAGGCGTTCATGGCTGATACCGCGCACATATAGGACGAACCACTGCCCCGGATCGTCCGAGGCATACAGCGACAGGGACCGGTCGTAGGCCTGGATCGCCTCGACATAACGGTCCATCCCGCGCAGCACGTCGCCGCGCGTGGTGTGCACGATCGGCAGGTCGCTGTAGGTGACGGCCAGGTTGTCCAGCACCTCGAGAGCGGCGTCGTCACGGCCCGCCTTGCGCAGGGCATCGGCGCGACCCAGTTCGGCGACGTGGAAGGCCGGGCTGGACTGCGGCACGCGGCGATAGGCGCGCGTGGCGAGGTCGGGCTGGCCCATGTCTTCCAGAAGTTCGGCCGACAGCAGGATGGCGTCGACGTGATCGTTGCGCAGGGCCTCGGCCACGCGGGAATAGATCAGCGTATAGTCGTCGGTCGCCTCGCCACGCAGGGCGGCGGCGACGGAAAAGAAGATCTCGGCCACGCCATCGGTGACCTTGGTCACATGGGTGAAGGGCAGGGTCTTGCCCGCGCCCAGGTCTTCGCGCATCTGCGTCAGGCCCGGGTCCAGGTCGGTGCCGAACAGCCGGTCCAGCATGGCCAGCGCGTCGTCGTTGCGATCCAGCTGGCTCAGCACTTCGATCCGGGCCATGGCGCCGCGGCGGGTCATCTGCACGCGTTCGTCGTCGCCGGAATAGATCGCCTCGGACCCTTCGAAGTCGCCGACCATCGCAAGCGCCAGCGCCTTGTGGTAAAGCGCAAAGCCGCGCATGCCCTTGGTCTCGGCCACGTCGTCGAAGGCGGCCAGCGCCTTGGACATGTCGCCGGCGCCCAGCTGCGCCCAGGCCACCATCAGGCCGTCGACCAGCGGGCCGACGCCCTTGTCGGCGGCGACACGGTCAAGCACGGCCTGGAAGTCGCCCTCGGTGAAATCATGTGCGGCCAGGATCGCCTGGGAGATCTGGCTTTCGATCCCGGCGTCCTCCATCCGTTCGGAGACGGCCACGGCGCGCGGCAGGTCGCCGGCCGACAGCTGCGACAGGGCCGAGCCTTCAAGCAACTGCGGGTTGCGCGGGTCAGCGCCCAGGGCGCGGATGTAGTAATAGACGGCGGCATCGAAGTCGCTGGACAACCGGGCCTGTCGGGCCGCCAGGTAGTCGCCGGAGTTTCCTGCCATGACCGGGGTGGTCGTCGCGGTAAGTGCCAGCGCCATAGTCACGGCGCGCCATAGTCTTGTCTTCGACATGTCGTCCCTCGCCTGTTCCGGGTCTGGACAAGACTACGGGATCGATTCCCCGAAAAGCAATGCGGGGAATCCGCCAGATCCCCCGCATTCTAATTATTGTGACCTGCGCATGACACATGCGCGGGTTGATTGATCACATATTGGGATAGTTCGGCCCGTCGCCGCCCTGCGGCGTGGTCCAGACGATGTTCTGCGCAGGATCCTTGATGTCGCAGGTCTTGCAGTGCACGCAGTTCTGGAAGTTGATCACGAACTTCGTGTCCTTGCCCTCTTCCTGCACGAATTCGTAGACCCCGGCCGGGCAATATCTTGCTGAGGGGCCCGCGTATTTCGGCAGGTTGTCGAGCACGGGGATCATCGGATCCTTCAGTTTCAGGTGCGCGGGCTGGCTTTCCTCGTGGTTGGTCATCGAGAAGCTGACGTTGGTCAGCCGGTCAAACGACAGCTTGCCGTCGGGCTTGGGGTAGTCGATCGGCTTGTGGACCGCCGCGATCTCGGTCGCCTCGGCGTCGGTCTTGCCGTGCTTGAGCGTGCCGAGCAGCGAGAAGCCGAAGGTGTTGGTCCACATGTCGAAGCCGCCAAGCGCCAGCGATGCGGTGAGGCCGTACTTGGACCACAGCGGTTTGACGTTGCGTACCTTCTTGAGGTCCTTGCCGATCGCGCCCTTGCGCACCTCGGTCTCGTAATCATGCAGTTCGTCGCCCGACCGGCCCGCCTTGATCGCGGCATGGGCGGCTTCGGCCGCGGCCTTGCCGGACAGCATGGCGTTGTGGTTGCCCTTGATGCGCGGCACGTTGACCATGCCGACCGAACAGCCCAGCAGCGCGACACCCGGCGCCACCATCTGCGGCATCGACTGGTAGCCGCCTTCGGAAATCGCCCGCGCGCCATAGGCCACGCGCTTGCCGCCTTCCAGCAGGTCGGCGACGATCGGGTGATGCTTGAACCGCTGGAATTCCATGTAGGGGAAGAGGTGCGGGTTCTTGTAGTTCAGGTGCACCACGAAACCGACCAGAACCTGGTTGTTCTCGAAGTGGTAGATGAACGACCCGCCCCCGGCATTGCCGCCAAGCGGCCAGCCCATGGTGTGGGTCACGGTGCCTTCGCGGTGCTTGGCCGGGTCGATCTCCCAGATCTCCTTCATGCCAAGGCCGTATTTCTGCGGTTCTTTTCCGTCGGACAGGCCGTATTTGTCGATCACCTGCTTGGACAGCGACCCACGCACGCCTTCGGACAGGAAGACGTATTTGCCATGCAGCTCCATCCCCGGCTCGTAGCCCGGGCCTTCGGTGCCGTCGGGGTTGCGGCCAAACTCGCCCGCGACCACGCCCTTCACGTCGCCGTTGTCGCCATAGACCAGTTCCGAACAGGCCATGCCCGGGAAGATCTCGACGCCCAGTTCCTCGGCCTGTTCGGCCATCCAGCGGCAGACGTTGCCCATGGAGACGATGTAGTTGCCGTGGTTGTTCATCAGCGGCGGCATGGGGAAATTCGGCACGCGCAGCTTGCCCGCTTCGCCCAGCATGTAGAAGTTGTCTTCCTTGACCGGCACGTTCAGCGGCGCGCCCTTTTCCTTCCAGTCGGGGATCAGCGCGTCGAGGCCGCAGGGATCAAGAACCGCGCCCGACAGGATATGGGCGCCGACTTCAGAACCCTTTTCCAGCACCACGACTTCCATGTCGGGGTCAAGCTGCTTCAGACGGATCGCGGCGGACAGGCCGGCCGGGCCTGCACCCACGATGACAACATCGTATTCCATCGTCTCGCGCTGCGTCTCGGTCATTGTACTTTCCTCTCCCTCAGCGGGTCGTGTGCGAAATTAAGTTTCGCAGTGATTATCGTGCGGCGGTGCGGCGGGTCAATTGCGACACCGCGTTAAAACCCATTTTGCCGCTCTGCATCCCGATTTTCCATCTGTGCGGGGCTGTCCCCCATCAGATAGCGCGGTCCCGGCCCATGTCGCGCGGCGCGGTCGTCGGGATTGTAAAGGCGGCAGCGATCCAGGGACAGGCAGCCGCACCCGATGCAGCCGTCCAGATCGTCGCGCAGTTTTTCCAGCGTGGCGATGCGGCGGTCCAGGTCGGCGCGATAGGTGGACGACAGGTGCCGCCAGTCGGCGGCGGTCGGGGTGCGCCCCTTGGGCAGGGTTGCCAGCTGTTGCCGGATCTCGGCGATCGAAAACCCAAGCTGCTGCGCGATCATCACGAAAGACAGGCGGCGGATGTCGGATTTTTCGAACTGCCGGTGCCCGCCGGGGCCGCGCCCGGGCGCAATCAGCCCTTCATCTTCGTAATAGCGGATGGCCGAGGGGGCGAGCCCCGTGCGCGCAGCGAGGGTGCTGATCGGCAAGCCCCTGGATTTCATCGACTCATTCCCCTTGATCTCAAGTTAACTTGAGAAATTACAAAAGGACCGTCAACCAAAGGAGGACCCCTCATGATCAAGCTGGAGCATGCCAATGTCACCGTATCGGACCCCGAAGCGACGGCGCAGTGGCTGGGCGAAGTATTTGGCTGGGCTGTTCGCTGGTCCGGACCTGCGATGCAGACCGGTCGAACCATCCACGTGGGAACGCCCGAGGGGTACGTCGCGCTCTTTTGCCCAGGCGAAACGCGGGCATCAGACGCGGACAGCTATCGGACGGCCGGGATGCTGAATCACCTTGCGGTCTTCACCGACGAAGACATCGATGCCGTCGAGGGCCGCGTCAGGGCGGCCGGGTTCGCGCCGGTCAACCACGGCACCTATGCCCCCGGTCGCCGGTTCTATTTCCACGATGCCGACGGGATCGAGTGGGAGGTCGCGTCGCATCAAAGCTGACGCCATTTCGCTTGCAATTGCCGCCCGGATTGGGTGTTGTAGCTGGACGTAAACGACCGCGAAGGGGCCTTTTGGAAGGCCCCTTCGTCATTGCCGTGGAGATGATTATGGAAAAGATTCCAATGACGCGCACCGGGTTCAGCGCCCTCGAGAAGGAGCTGAAGCACCTGAAATCGGTGGAACGTCCGGCGATCATCCAGGCCATCGCCGAAGCGCGAGAGCTGGGCGATCTGTCGGAAAACGCGGAATATCATTCGGCGCGCGAAAAGCAGTCGTTCATCGAAGGCCGCATCAAGGAACTTGAGGGCGTGCTGTCCCTGGCCGACGTGATCGATCCGTCGCAGATGACCGGCAACGTCAAGTTCGGTGCGAAGGTCACCGTGGTCGACGAAGACACGGACGAGGAAAAGGTCTGGCAGATCGTTGGCGAATACGAAGCCAACATCGAGAAGGGTCTTCTGAACATCAAGTCGCCCATTGCGCGGGCGCTGATCGGCAAGGACGAAGGCGATTCCGTCGAAGTCCGCACCCCGGGCGGTGAGCGCGCTTACGAGATCCTCAAGATCGAGTATGGTTGAGGAATTCCGCCCGGCCACATGACGGCCCCGGCGCAAGGCATTTGAGACAGGACCGAAGATGAGTGACAAACCGGACACCCGGCCAACACCGATTGGTGTCTACGGCGGGGCAGCCACGGGTCGGCTGACCTCTCTCGAGGTGGTGGCACTTGCCGTGTCGGCCATCTGGGTTCTGGGATCACTGATCTTCTGGATGACCCTCGGGTCCGAGGACGCCGCGCCGATCGATCCGCTGACCCGGGCCATGGTCCTGTTGGCGGTGGTCCTGCCGCTGGCGATGTTCTGGGTGGCGGTCCTGGCCGTGCGCACCGGGCGGCAGATCCGCGAGGAAAGCCGCCGGATGCAGGCGACGGTCGATGCGATCCGCGAAAGCTATCAGTCTGGTATCGCGCTTGAGGCCGGACTGGGCGGGGCCGACACGATCACCCGCAAGCTGGATGAAATCGCGGCGGCGCAGCTCAAGACCGAAACCGCACTGGCCACCTTCCAGTCGACCCGCAAGGCCGAGACCCCGAAGAAGGAAGAGCCGACCGCGCCGCCCAAGGTCCAGGTGGCCGAGGAACAGGCAGACCTGCCGCTTGAGGTGGTCGGCGATGCCGAGGTCACCCTGCCGAAAAGCACGCTGATCCGGGCGCTGAATTTCCCCGAAACCGCCGAGGACGAGGACGGCTTTGCCGCCCTGCGCACCGCGCTGCGCGATCGGGTGACGGCGAACCTCGTGCAGGCGTCGCAGGATGTGCTGACCCTGCTCAGCCAGGACGGCATCTACATGGACGCCCTGCGCCCCGACATGGCCCGGCCCGAGCTGTGGCGCAGGTTCGCCCAGGGCGAGAGGGGGCGGCAGGTGGCCGCGCTTGGCGGCATTCGCGACCGGTCCTCGCTGGCGCTGACGGCGGGGCGGATGCGGCAGGATCCGATCTTCCGTGACGCGGCGCATCATTTCCTGCGGCGGTTCGATTCCATGCTGCAACAGTTCGAAGGATCGGCCACGGACCAGGAGATCTCGGCCCTGGCCGAAACCCGGACCGCGCGGGCCTTCATGCTGCTGGGCCGGGTCGCGGGCGTCTTTACCTGAAATCAGCCGATCGCCGCTTCGGCGGTGGCCAGGTCTTCGGGCGTGTTCACGTTGAAGAAGGCATCGGGCGTGGTGTCGGGGAAGGGCACCGCCGTGGCCCCCGCCTGCGCGGTCCAGTCGGTCATGCGCCGGGTGCCCGTCGCAAGCGCCTGCGCCAGCGCGTCACGCAAGGCCACAGGCCAAAGCCCCGCAACCGGATGCACCCGCCCGCCGCTTTGAGCCAAGACCGGCGTAGTGGCGCTGGCTTCAGCGGCCAGCATCAGCTGCGGGATCAGGTCGCCGGGCAGGAAGGGCGTATCGCCGGGCACGGTCGCGACATGGGTGTGTCCGCCCTGCAAGGCCCAGTCCATCGCCGTCAGAACCCCGGCCAGCGGTCCGGGCCGGTCGGGGATCACATCGGGCAGAAGCGGAAGGCCGAAACCCGCGAAGTCCGCAGCCGCGCCATTGGTGTTGATCGCCAGGTCATCGCATTGCGGCGCGATCCGGTCGATCACATGCGCCACAAGCGGGCGACCCGCCAGCATCCGCAGCCCCTTGTCGCCGCCGCCCATCCGCCGCGACGCCCCGCCCGCCAGGATCATGACCGGCGGGGGTCTCATGCCGGGGCCCCGCAGTGGGTTGCGGCAAAGGCGGATTTGTCCCCCGGGGTAGATTGCATCACGGTCGCTGGCGTCCTAGGCAGTGGCTTCCGGTCCTTTTACGAGCTTTCCCCGATGACGACCACTCCGCAAGCTGCCTATTGGCAAGGGTTCCGTGATGGGCTGCCCTTCCTGCTGGTGATCATGCCCTTCTCCGTGCTGTTCGGCGTCGTGGCAACCGAAGCCGGGTTGAACGTGCTCGAGGCGCTGACCTTTTCGGTCGTCGTGATCGCGGGGGCGGCGCAGTTCACTGCGCTTCACCTGCTGCAGAATGACACGCCGACGCTGATCGTGATCCTGTCGGCCCTGGCGGTGAATCTGCGGATGGCGATGTATTCGGCCTCGCTCACGCCACATCTGGGGGCGGCGCCGATCTGGCAGCGGGCCCTGGTGGCCTATTTCACGGTCGATCAAAGCTATGCCCTGTCGATCGTCACCTTCGACAAGCGCAAGGACTGGGGCGTGGCCCAGAAGGTCGCCTATTTCTTCGGGACGGTAACCCCGATCTGTCCGATGTGGTACCTGATGACCATCGTCGGGGCGCTGATCGGCAGCACGATCCCGCCCGAATTCGCGCTGGATTTCGCGCTGCCCATCACCTTCATCGCGATGATCGCGCCGATGCTGCGGTCGGTGCCGCACCTGATCGCGGCGGGGGCTTCGGTTACGGGATCGCTGCTGCTGGCAGGGCTGCCGCTGAACATGGGGCTGTTGCTGGCTGCGGTGATCGGCATGGCCGCCGGGGCGCAGGCCGAGGTGTGGATGTCGCGCAAGACAGGAGAGACGGCATGATCGACCGCGTCGACCTTTGGCTGACGATCATCGCGCTCGGGCTTGGCAGCTTCGGGCTGCGGTTCGTCTTTCTCGGGATCATCGGTGACCGGGCGCTGCCCGAATGGGTGCTGCGCCACCTGCGTTACACCGCCGTGGCCGTCCTGCCCGCGCTGGTTGCGCCACTGGTTGTCTGGCCACAGGCGGCAGGCGGAGAGCCGGACCCGGCCCGCATGGGGGCGGCGATTGTCGCGCTCGTGGTCGGGCTGACCACCGGACGCGTGATCGCCGCGATCCTTGCGGGCTTCGCGGCGCTCTACGGGTTTCTCTGGCTGTTGGGCTGACGCGGTCAGTCTTCTTCGATCAGCGTCTCGGTCCGGCCGCCGGTGATCGCGATGAAGCTTTCCTCGAGATCCTTGGGATAATACGTCTGCTTGATGCCGCCAAAGCCGGGCAGGGTCTGCAGGATCGACGAGGTGCTTTGCGCGCAAAGTGCCGCGCCGACCGGGCCGTTCGCCTTGACCTTCTGCATCGCCAGCGCCGCGACCTCGGGCGAGACGGGGACAGTGACCTTGCGGACCAGGAAGGCACTGCGGGCATGGCCGCTCATGTAGGACTTTTCGACGCCGGGGGTGAAGCCATAGAGGACATCGCCGGACCGCGGCACGCCCTGGGCCTTGAAGCTACCCGCAGGATCGAACAGCACCACCTCGTCCGACGCGACCTCAAGCGCGGTGTGCGCGCCCGCGCCGCTGCGGCGGTTGATGACCGTATAGAGGGTCAGTTCGGTCGGGCCGGTGTTGCGGTAGGACACCTGCGCGAGCTCTGCCGGGGGCAGCACGGCGGGGTTGCGCGGGGCGCAGGCTGCAAGGGCAGCCACGGCCGCCAAGGCAAGAAACACGCGTTTCATCGTCGTCTCCTGTCAGGGCGGCAGGCGCCCGGGATCGGGTCAGCCGTTGACGAGGGCCATGAAGATCAGGATGCCGACGATGGCAATGCAGGACCAGGTGGTCGCCTTGATGAAGCCTTCGTAGGTCTTTTTCTGAACCGTGATGTCCATTTCGCCGTGCTTGTGTTCGGCCATGTCAGTCAATCCTCTGATACGTGGTCGGGGCGTGATTAGCCGATTCAGTCCGGCCTGTCACGCCTTCGGGTCGGTGGTGGTCGAGTTTTCCAGATCCCGCTGAAGCCGGAAGCCGATGCGGTTGGGTTCCTTGCGCTCGGGCATCTTCGGCATGGCGCGCAGGGCGACCGACAACTGGCTGACGTGCTGGACCAGCTGGGTGCGAACGCCCTGGGTGTCGGTGCCGTAGAAGGTCAGGATGTCGGGGTCGAAAAAGCCCATGCCCTCGATCCGCAGCACACCGGTGTCGTTGCCGACGAACCCCATGGCGACTTCCTGATCCGCATCAAGGCCTTCCTCGAAGGACTGAATGTAAAGGATCAGCCGCTCATAGGCCCATTCGGCGGGGCTTTTCGACTTGGTGGGCTTTTCCGTCACGTGGTTGGGCAAGGGCGTGGTGCCGTCGCGCAGGGCCTCGTGGCGGCGCGGCAGGGCGTCGGCCTCTTCGGCTTCGGCCGAGGTCTGGATGCTGTCGTCCATCAGATCGCCTGCCATTCATAGGCGCCATCGTCCCGCAGGGTGCGGCTGGCGCGGCCCGTCTTGTAGAGATGCTGAAGATGGGCATAGGCCTCGACCATGGCAAGGTTGTAGATCGCATCCACGATCTCGCGCTTGAACAGCGGCGAGAAGCAGGCGACCGCCACCTTCGGCTCGCGGATGTGATCCAGCAGCCGGTCGAGGCAGGAGTGGTGGTTTTCGATCAGGTCGTTCATCCGGCGGGGCAGGCCGGTGAAGGGCAGCTTGTGACCGCCGATCACCACGTGATCCTCGCGCGCCATGGGTTGCAGGCGTTCGCAGGCCTCAAGCCATTCGGCCAGCGGGTCGGCCTCGGGTTCGGCGGGCTGGACGCCGACGTTCGGGCTGATCGTTGGCAGCACCTGATCGCCCGCGATCACGAGGTTGTCGTCGCGGGACCACATGGTCACATGTTCCGGCGCATGGCCGTTGCCCATGTGGATGTCCCAGTCGCGCCCACCCGCGCGGATCACGTCGCCCTGCTGGATGCGGGTGTGGCCGACCGGCACGTCGTGGCAGATGTCGGCGAAGTTGAAGGGGCGTTCCTTCTTTTTCTGTTCGATGCGCGCGGCGGGCATCCCGGCGCGGTGCCAGTAGCGGATCGAGGCCTCGGTCGGGCGTTCCTCGATATCCATGACCAGCATCCGGGTCAGCAGGTAGGTGGTGCGCGACGCCCAGTGTTCGGCGTCGTGGCGTTGCATGAACCAACCGGTCATGCCGACGTGGTCGGGGTGGTGATGGGTCGAGATCACGCGCCCGACCGGCTTGCCCTTCAGCGGTCCCGCCAGGTTCTGTTCCCAGTAGCCGACGGTCTTTTTCGAATAGGTGCCGGTGTCGATCAGCGTCCAGCTGTCGCCGTCGTCCAGCGCCACCACGTTGATCCACTTGAGAGGGGATTCCAGCGGCAGCGCCATCCACAGCACGCCCTCCGCGATCTCTACGGCCTCGCCCGCTTCGGGGACGTCGGGCCAGGGAAAGGCGAGGGCGGCGTGGTCGGATTTCAAGCTGTCAGCTCCTCGGTCGTGAAGGCGTAAAGGTCGTCGGCGCCGCAGGTGGCGTGGGCGAGGTGGCCGGCGTGTTCCGGCAGCAGTCGGTCGATATAGAACTTGGCCAGCCGAGTGCGCGGGCCATCGCCGCCTTCGGCCATCGCGGCTTTCAGGTGATAGTGCCCGCCCAGAACACGGGCGAAGCCCATCAGGTAGGGCACGGCGCCAGCGAAACGATCGTTCAACTCGCCCTGCGCGACCATCCACTCGGTGGCCTCGCGCAGGGTTTCGGCGGCCTGCCACACGGCGTTGCCCAGGTCGGGGAAATCGGCACGGGCGGCTTCGGCGTTGGCTTCGACCTCGTCGATCAGGGCCACGGCCATTTCACCGCCGTCCATCATCTTGCGCGCGACCATGTCCATCGCCTGGATGCCATTGGTGCCCTCGTAGATCGCGGTCACGCGGACATCGCGGCTGAATTGCGCGGCGCCGGTTTCCTCGATGAAGCCCATGCCACCGTGAATCTGCACACCGATCTCGGAGACGGTGATGCCGGTTTCGGTGCCGAAGGTCTTGGCGATCGGGGTCAGGAAGGCCGCGCGGGTCTTCCAGGTGGCGTCGCCGGTTGCCGTGGCCATGTCGATCGCCACACCGCAGGCCAGCGCGATGGCGCGGGCGGCGAAGGTGTCTGCCTTCATCGTGGCCAGCATCCGGCGCACATCGGCGAAATCGGCAATGGTGCCGGTGCCGCCCTTGCCCTCAAGCGGGGTGCGACCCTGTTTGCGGTCCAGCGCATAGGACTGGGCGTGCTGCATCGCGCCTTCGGCGATGCCGATGCCCTGGATGCCGACGCCGAGCCGGGCGTTGTTCATCATGGTGAACATCGCGGCCATGCCCTTGTTTTCCTCGCCCACGAGCCAACCGGTCGCGTCCGAGAATTCCATCACGCAAGTCGGCGATCCGTGGATGCCCATCTTGTGTTCCAGCGACACGACACGCAGCGCATTGGCGTCGCCAAGCGATCCGTCGTCGTTCGGGATGAACTTGGGCACCATGAAAAGACTGATGCCCTTGGTGCCGGGGGCGGCTTCGGGCAGACGGGCCAGGACAAGGTGGCAGACGTTGCCGCCAAAGTCGTGATCCCCCCAGGAGATATAGATCTTCTGGCCCGAGATCCTGTAGGTGCCGTCACCGTTCGGCACCGCCTTCGAGGTCAGCGCGCCCACGTCGGACCCGGCCTGCGGTTCGGTCAGGTTCATCGTGCCCGACCATTCGCCGGAAATCAGCTTGGGCAGGTACAGCTCTTTCATCCAGTCGGGGGCGTGGTGTTCCAGCGCCTCGATCTGGCCCTGCGTCAGCAGCGGGTTGAGGCCAAGCGCCATGCAGGACCCGGCAAACAGGTCATTGACCGCGCAGTTCAGCGTCTGCGGCAGGCCCATGCCGCCATGATCGGCGGGCGCAGCAAGGCCAACCCAACCGCCTTCGGTGATCGCGGCGTAACCGTCGGAAAACCCCTTGGAGGTCCGCACGACGCCGTTTTCCAGCTTGGCCGGGTCCAGGTCGCCATTGCGGTTGAGCGGGGCAAGCACTTCATCCGCCAGGCGGCCAACCTCGGTCAGGATCGCCTCGACCGTGTCGGGGGTCGCCTCGGCGTAGGTGTCGGTCTCGGCGACCTGGGAAAAGCCGACGATTTCGTCCAGCACGAACTTGTATTCGGCGACGGGGGAACGATAGGGCATGGGGTCCTCCTCCACTCATGACCGGCGCTTGGCAAGCGGCACGGCGTTCTCTATGCACAGGTTTTGCCGGGAAGGCTAGACAAGCCCGGTTTTGCCGCAACCCCAAACGCGGCGTCACAAGAGGATGACGATGACCGAGGTTCTGCCGTCGACCGAGGAAGGGATCGCCCGCGCGGCGGGCCTGCTGCGCGACGGGGCGTTGGTCGCCATGCCGACGGAAACCGTCTACGGGCTGGCCGGGCTGGCGCGTGACGACCGGGCGGTGGCGGGGATCTACGAGGCCAAGGGGCGTCCGTCGTTCAACCCGCTGATCGTGCATGTGGCCGAAGCCGCGCAGCTTGAGGACCTGGTCGAGGTGCCCGCAGTCGCGCGGCCGGTAATCGACGCCTTCTGGCCCGGCCCGCTGACCATCGTCCTGCCGTTGAAGCCGGGCGCGCCGGTGTCGCCGCTGGTCACCGCCGGTCTGCGCACGCTGGCCGTGCGGATGCCCGCCCATCCCGTGGCGCGGGCGCTGTTGCGCGGCGTCGGAGCCGGGGTCGCGGCGCCGTCTGCGAACCCTTCGGGGCGGATCAGCCCGACGACGGCGGCGCATGTGATGGCGGGGCTGGACGGGCGCATCGCGGCGGTGCTGGACGGCGGCGATTGCGCGGTCGGGGTGGAAAGCACGATCCTGGGCTTCCCGGAGGGGCGTGCCGTCATCCTGCGCGAGGGCGGCGTGACCGCCGAGGCGCTGGCGCAGGTGCTGGGCTACACCCCGCGTCACCGGGCCGAGGGTGATGCCATCGACGCACCCGGCCAGTTGGCCAGCCATTACGCCCCACAGGGCCGCGTGCGTCTGGGCGTTACCAGGCCCGAGCCGCACGAGGTTTACCTGGGCTTTGGCGACATGGCCTGTGATCTGAACCTGTCCGCGTCCGGTGACCTGGCCGAGGCCGCGGCCAACCTGTTTCGCCATTTCCACGCGATGGATGCCCGGGGCGCCGAGCGGATCGCCGTGGCGCCGGTGCCCGAAGAGGGGCTGGGCGCGGCGATCAACGACCGTCTGCGGCGGGCGGCGGCACCGCGCTAGGCGCGCCCCGCCGTCGTCGACAGCGTCAGGGCCGAGATCTTTTCATTGGCCAGCGCGGCTTCCCATTTTTTCGGGTCCGGGGTGGCGAAGATCAGCGGCAGCGGCGCCTCGCCCACCAGCCAGGCGTTCTGGGCGATTTCGCTTTCCAGCTGCCCGGGGCCCCAGCCGCAGTAGCCAAGGCAGATCAGCGCGACGTCCGGCCCGGTGCCTTCGACCAGGTCCTCGATGATGTCGAGCGTCCCGGTCATTGCGATCTGGTCCGTCACCTCGAGCGTCGAGAGAGAGCTGGTGTAGTCGGTCGTGTGCAGGACGAATCCGCGTTCCTGTTCCACCGGGCCGCCGGTGTGCACGGGACGGTTCTGGAACCCGCCGATCCGGTCGATATCCAGCTGTTCGGCAAGATGCGACAGGGTGATGCCGTCCGACAGGACGTTGACCATCAGGCCCATGGCGCCTTCGTCGGAATGCGCGCACAGAAGGATCACGCTTCGGTCGAAGCGGCTGTCGCCCATGTCTGGCATGGCGATCAGGGTCTTGCCGGTCAGGTTCGTCGTCTCTTCCACTCGGTCCGTTCCTCGGGGCCTTGGTTGGGGGCTAGGTTGTCCCGTCTCAGGATAACTTGTGCCGATTGTGACCGGGTTTCAACGGTTGGTCACAGATTCGGGAGTCGCATCAATGTGAGTTGGACAGACCAATGGGTTGCGGCATGAGATCGAAGTCATGACCCTGATGCGATCCCTTGCCCTTTGTTGTGCCTTTGCAGCCGGCCCGCTTGCCGCCAATCCTTACGCGGACAAGGTTACCGTCCGGCTACTGCCCGGGTGGCAGCAGGCCGATGGCAGCCATGTCGCCGGACTTGAGGTGCGGCTGGCCGAAGGATGGAAGACCTACTGGCGCGCGCCCGGCGATGCCGGGGTGCCGCCCGTGTTCTCGTGGTCCGGGTCCGACAACGTCGCCGCCGTCGATGTGATCTGGCCCCGGCCCGAAGTCTTTCACCAGAACGGCCTGCGGTCGATCGGCTATTCCGACCGGGTGGTCCTGCCGCTTCGGGTGCAGCCCCGGGGCGACGGCACGGTGCAGCTGGACGGAGAGCTTCAGTTCGGCATCTGTTCGGACATCTGCGTGCCGCTGACCGTGAACCTGAACGAAGTCGTCCTGCCGCCCGTGTCGCGCCCGGTGCCGTCGATTGCGGCGGCATTGGCGAACCGGCCCTATTCGCAGCGCGATGCCGGGGTGGGGCGGGTGACCTGCGCGGTTCGGCCCGAGGGCAAGCGCACCATCGTCCGGGCCGAGATCGACCTGCCCGCCATGGGCGGAGAGGAGATCGTGGTGCTCGAGGCTTCGGACCCGACGATCTGGGTGTCGGAAGCCGAGGTGCACCGCGACGGTCGCCGCCTGATCGCCGAGGCCGAGATGGTGCCGATGCGCGGCGGGGCGCTGATGTTCGACCGCTCGGGCGTGCGGATGACCGTACTGGGCGGGTCGAAGGCGGTCGAGATCAAGGGCTGTTCGGGCGGCTAGGCGCTCAGGCGGCCGGTCGGCGCAGGGCATAGGTGGCCGCCGAGGCGATATAGACCATCAGGATCATCGCACCCGTTCCCGCGACGAACAGAGCCAGGGCTGCGACCATCGGCGACAGGCCTGCCAGGATCGGCAGCGCGGTGCCCAGAACGGCGGGCAAGGTGCCCGTCACGGCCGTGACGCCAAGGGTCGCGCCCAGCCATGCCAGCATCACGACGCCCGTGACCGCTGTCACCAGCCGCAGCCCGGTTGCCCGGCTGCGCAGGGCGCGACGCGCGGCAGTCACCTGCCGCGTGATGTCGTGCTGGATCGCCAGAAGCGCAGGCACCAGCATCAGCACCAGCACCATCCCGAAGCCCAGCCCGTAGACCAGCGAAATCACCGTCGGGCGCAGGAACTGGGCCTGGCTTGACTGTTCGTACAGCAGCGGGGCAAGGCCCAGCACGGTGGTCAGCGTCGTCAGCATCACCGGGCGCAGACGGTCCGCAGTGCCGTCGATGATCGACGGGATCAGCCCGCGGTCTTCGGCGTATTCGTCGATGGTGGTCACCAGCACGATGGAATCGTTGATGATGATCCCGGTCATGCCGATCACGCCGATGACAGTGAACATCGACAGCGGCACATCCCACAGGTAATGGCCATAGATCGTGCCGATCAGCCCGAAGGGAATGATCGCCATGACGACCAGGGGCTTGGTCCAGCTGGAAAACACCCAGGCGAGGACTAGGAAGATGCCCAGCAGCACAAGGATCGTGCCGTTGCCCGCGTCGGTAAGGAATTCGTTCTCTTGTTCGCTAAGCCCCGAAAGCCGCCATTCGACCTGATGTTCGCTGGCGATGCGGGGCAGGATGTCGTCCTGCAGGGTTTGCTGGATCTCGACCGCGCGGGCCGGATCGTCGTCCGATATGTCGCCGGTCACGGAAATCAGGCGCAGCCCGTTTTCGCGCCGGATGGTCGAGAACCCGGTGCGTCGGTCGACCTGCACGATATCGGCCAGCGGCACGTAGATGCCCGAGGGTGCGCGCATCTGGGTGCGGTCCAGGAAATCTGCCGTCAGCTCTCCCTCGGGCAGCTCGACACGGACGGTTGCGCTGCGGGGGCCGACGGGGAAGGTCGCGGCCTCGATCCCGTTCAGACGGTTGCGCAGCACGCGGCCCAGGTCGTCGATGGTAAAGCCGAGCGCCTGCCCCTGCGGCGTCAGTTCCAGGATCAGCTCTTCCTTGTCGTAGGCCAGGTTGTCCTCGACCGCCGAGACCTCGGCATAGGGCAGAAGCGCCTGTTTCAACGCCTCGCTCGCGGCCTTCAGCCCTTCGGAGGTCGCGCCGGAAAACTGCACGTCCAGCGCATCGCCCCCGGGCCCGGATCGCCAGCCCCGGAAGCTGACTTCTTCAAGCAGGGGGTGGCGCTGAATGCGGTCCTGAAGATCGGCCAGGAACTGGAAGCTGGAATAGGGGCGGTCGTCCGGGTCGATCAGTTCGATCGAGATGCCACCCAGAAGGTCGGCGTCCTTGGTGTCGGCGCCCGACAGGCCGCGCCCCGATCCGCCGCCGATCTGGCCGATGGAATAGTCGATCGGATTGCGGCCATGCGTCGCCTCGTAATCCGCGCCGACCTCTTCGACCGACTGCTGCAGAAGGCGCAGCTGGGCCAGGGTGTCTTCGCGCACCGCGCCTTCGGCCATCATGAAGTTGCCGGAAATCGACGGGCGTTCGGGCGAATTGAAGAACCGCCAGGGTACGTCGCCCTTGATGAACAGGGCGGCCTGCCAGGCGAAGGCGACCATGATCAGGGCCAGCACCGGATAGCGCAGGATAATCACCCCGGCGGTGAAGGGCCGGAAGATGCGGGTCTGCACCCAGTCGAAGCCCCGGTTGAACTGCCGCGAGGGCCAGTCGTACCAGTGGTTTTCGCCGACATGCACCAGCGCGTGGGCCATGTGGCGCGGCAGGATCAGGAAGCATTCCACCAGCGAGGCCAGCAGCACCATGATCACCGTGATCGGGATATCCGAGATCATGTCGCCGAACCGCCCCCCGATCGAGGTCAGGCCGAAAAAGGCGATGACGGTGGTGAGCGTGGCGGAGAAGACCGGCAGGGCCATGCGGCGCGCCGCGTTCTCGGCGGCCTGCATCGGGCCTTCACCCAGACGGCGGGCGCGGGCATCGGCATGTTCGCCCACCACGATGGCGTCGTCGACCACGATGCCGGTGGTGATGATCAGCGCAAAAAGCGAGATCATGTTGAGCGTCAGGCCGAACATGTACATCAGCGCGATGGCGGTCAGCATCGACACGGGGATACCGGCCGCCACCCAGATTGCCGTGCGCGCGTTCAGGAACAGGAACAGCAGGATGACGACCAGCCCCAGCCCCATCAGCCCGTTGTCGAGCAGGATGTTGAGCCGACCCGTGATGGCCTCGGCCCGGGTGCGGATCAGTTCGATCGACGACCCTTCGGGCAAGGTCGGCTCCATCCGTTCCGCCACCTGTTCGACGCGGTGCTGGATGTCGATGGCGTCGCCCTTGTCGGACCGGTCGACGCGCACCGACACGGCCGCGTTGTCGCCGACGAAATAGGCCTCGTCACGGTCGGCGCCTTCGGTGCGCACGGTGGCCACATCGCCGATGGTCAGCGACGTGCCGTCCTGCCCCGAGCGCAACACGATGGCCGCGATCTGGTCGGCCGAGCGTTTTTCGACACCGGTGCGGACGCGGGCATTGGCGCCGGTGACGCTGCCTGCGGGATCGGCGTCGACCTCGCCCGCGATGGCGGTCGAAATTTCGGCCATGGTCAGGTCGAAGCGGATCAGGCTGACCGTCGGCACCTCGACCACGATGCCGGGGGCGGCGACGCCGCTGATCGTGGTGCGGGTGACGCCTTCGGCAAAGAGCCGGGTGGTGAATTCATCGGCAAAGCGGCCCAGCTGCGTGGTGTCGACGGGGCCGGTGATGACCACGTCCGTCACCCGGTCGCGCCAGCCGCCCCGGCGGATCGTCGGATCCTCGGCCTCGGCGGGCAGGTTGGTGACCGACTCGACCGCCGTCTGCACGTCATCGCCGGCGCGCGCCATGTCCCAGCCCGGTTCGAATTCAAGCCGGATCGAGGCGCGCCCTTCGCGCGAGGTGCTTTCGCTGCTTTCCACCCCTTCGATGGCCAGCAGGGTCGGTTCCATGATCTGCACGATCGCGGCGTCGATGTCTTCGGCCCCGGCGCCGTCCCAGGTAACCGACACGGTCATGTCGTCGACGATGGTGTCGGGGAAGAACTGCGCCCGCATGTTGGGCACGGCGGCGATGCCAAGCGCCAGCAGGATGATCAGCAGCAGGTTCGCCGCCGTCCGATGGCGGGTGAAGTAGGACAGAAGCCCGCCACCGGGCCGGGGCAGGTCCCGCATGGCGTCAGCCCCCCATCCGTTGTTCGATGCGCTCGATCATTGTGGCTGGCACGCGGTCGGCCTCGAGCTGGGCGAGGATCCGGGTCTTGACGTCATCGGGCAGGCGCTGGTTGGCGCTGATGAAGGCCTTGAGCTTTTCGCGACGTTCCGGCGTCAGTTCGACCAGCGCGGGTTCGTCGGGTTCCGCATCCCCGGCAGGGCGCAGCGGCGTGACCTTGATACCGCTGCCCAAGAGGGGCGAGCGCTGTGCGACGATGTCCTGCCCGTTCAACTCGGGCCCCCGCACCAGCACGTCGTCGCCCTGACGACGCAGCAGGCGGACGCTCAGCGCCTCAAGACGGCTTTCGTCGTTGATCGCCAGAACGGTGTTGTCGGCGTCCAGCGCGGTGGCGGGCAGGCGGACGACGCGTTCAAGCGGGGGTTCGGTGATGGCGGTGGTCACGAAATCCCCGGGCTTCAGACCCCGCGCGCTGTCGAGCCGGGCAAAGACCAGCCGCCCGGTCTGGCCTTCCCCCACGGCGGCGCTGTCACGGGTGATCGTGCCGTCGGCCGTCAGCGCAATGCCCTGCACGTCCAGCGACACGGTGATCGGGGCCTTCAGCAGGCGGCCGTCGTCGTCCAGCAGCCGCGCGTATTGGGCTGTCGACACGCGGAAGGCGACCTCAAGCGCGGAGGCATCGACCAGCTGCGCCAGCTGTTCGTTGGCGGTAACCAGCCCGCCTTCGACCACGGCGACATCCGACAGGGTGCCGTCGAATTCGGCGGTGATGGTGGTGTCGTCCAGCGCGCGCTGCGCCTCGTCCCGGGCGATGCGGGCGCGGTTGACCTCGCTTTCCGTGGTCGAGACGCGATTTTCGGCCTGTGCCAGGGCGTTGCGGGCGGAGATCACGGATTGGCGGGCGCCGGCGGTCGACAGTTCCGCCGCCTCGACGGCCGAGGCGCTGCCGACACCCCGTGCGCGCAGATCCTGCTGGCGTTCGTAGGCGCGCTGCTGCAGCGTCTGCTGTTCCTGCGAGGCGGTGAGCGTGTCCTGCGCCAGCTCGATGGCGCGCTTGGCGTCGGCGGCATCGGCTTCGGCGTCCCGCAGGTTGGCCTCGGCCCGTTCCAGCGCGAACCGGGCGTTCGTCGGGTCGATCCGGGCCAGGGTCTGGCCTGCCGTGACCTCGGCCCCTTCTTCGAAATCTTCCGACAGTTCGATGATCTGTCCGGCCGAGGACGCGCGGATCTGCAGCGTGCGGCGGCTGCGGATTTCGCCAAAGGCGGTCAGGGTCGGGGTGATGGTTTCCGGCGTGGCGGTGACGACGTTGACGGTAAAGACCCGTTCCCGCGCGGTCGGGCGGAAGGGTTCGTCGGCCAGCCGCGCCTGCACGGCATCGCGCACCAGCACGCCGGCGTAGACCAGCATGCCAAGTGTCAGGGCAAGAAGGAAAAGCCCGCTCAGGCTATGTCGCAGAAACCGCATTCCGTAATCCATTCAGACGCCGGGGGTTACCGTACCGAATTGAAGGTCCGTGCCAAGCCACGACGGCGTTATCACAGATGATACGCCGCATGTGCCACTTTCGGTCGAAAATAATTTGGGCGCCGGGGCGGGCGATCCCCCGACTGGCGATCCCGGACTAGCGATCCCGGGGCGCGGTGTCGCGCAGGCGGGCGACGTGGGCTGCGATATCCTCGGCCGTGTAGGGCGAGGTCACCCGGGTGGTCGAGGCCGGGTGATGAGCCAGGCCAAGCCGCTTGCCCTCGCGATGGTTGCGCGCGGGCCGGATGGGGCGGGGCGCGAAGCCTCCGCCGCAGGTCGGGCAGACGTTATGCAGCACCGTTTCGACGCAATGGGCGCAATAGGTGCATTCATAGGAACAGATCCGCGCGTCCCCGGACTGGGGCGGCAGGTCGCGGTCGCAGAGTTCGCAGTTCGGACGCAGTTCAAGCATGGGTCATTTCCGGCGCAGGTGTTCGTCGAGGCGGGGCATTATCTCGACAAAATTGCAGGGGCTGTGGCGGTAGTCGAACTGGTGCACGAGGATTTCGTCCCAGGCGTCCTTGCAGGCCCCGGTGCTGCCGGGCAGGGCAAAAAGATAGGTCCCCCCCGCGACCCCGGCGGTGGCGCGGGACTGCACGGCCGAGGTGCCGATCTTCTTCATTGAGACGATGGTGAAGACGGTCCCGAAGGCGTCGATTTCCTTTTCATAGACATCGCGGTGCGCCTCGACCGTGACGTCGCGGCCGGTCAGGCCGGTGCCGCCGGTCGTCACGATGGCGTCGATGGCGGGGTCTGCGATCCAGTCGCGCAGCTGGGCGCTGATCAGGTCGCGGTCGTCGATGGTGATGGCCCGGGCCGCCAGCCGATGGCCCGCGTCTTCGATCCGGGCGACCAGCGTGTCGCCCGACCGGTCCTCGGCCAGGGTGCGGGTGTCAGAGACCGTCAGGACGGCGATGCCAATGGGGATGAAGTCGCGGGTCATGTCTGCTCCAACAGCGCCAGGCGCAGGGCCAACAGGCCGAAGATCCCGGCGCTAACCCGGCCCAGCCAACGGGAAAACCGTTCGGAGGCGGCCATCTGCCGACCGGCGCCACCGGCCAGGTGGCCGACAGTGCCGTTGATGACAAAGCCGCCGATCCCAAGCGCGGCGCCGAAGATCAGGAACTGCGGCAGCAGCGGGCGGGCCGGGTCGACGAACTGCGGCAGGAAGGCCAGCACGAACAGGATCACCTTGGGGTTCGTCAGGTTCACCAGAAGTCCTTCGCGAAAGGCGTGCGACGGTGCGTCCCGGGGGATGTCGGGGCGAGAGGCGCGCAGGGATTTGACCGCGAGCCACAGCAGATAGCCGACGCCCAGCCAGCGGATCGCCGTCAGGATGCCGGGATGCGCCGCGATCAGCGCGGCCAGGCCCAGGCCGGCCACCAGCGCGTGGATCATCCCGCCCGTCGCCACCCCGGCCGAGGCCGCCCAGGCCGCGCGCGGCCCGCGCCGCAAGCCTTGCGCGAAACAGAACATCATGTCCGCCCCGGGGGTGATGTTCAGGGCAAGGCTTGCCGGCAGAAAGGCCAGCAGTATCAGCGGATCGATCATGTCAGACGGGCTTTCAGGGACAGCAGGTCGGCCCAGGCGTCGCGTTTGGCGTGGGGCGTACGCAGCAGGTAGGCGGGGTGGGTCATCGGCAGGGCAGGGCGGCCGAAGGCTTCGGACCACTGGCCGCGAAGGCGCAGGATGCCCTGTTTCTTCAGCCCCGCGCGACAGGCGATATTGCCCATCAGCACGATGATGTCGGGGTTCACCAGTTCGATGTGCTTCTGCACGAAGGGCAGCATCATCGCGATTTCCTCGGCCTCGGGGTCGCGGTTCTGCGGCGGGCGCCAGGGCAGGACGTTGGTGATATAGACCGCGCGGTCGGGGGTGTCGGCGCTGCGGTCCAGGCCGATCGCGTCCAGCATCCGGTCCAGCAGGTGTCCGGCGCGTCCGACAAAGGGGCGGCCCTCGCGGTCTTCCTCGCGGCCCGGGGCTTCGCCCAGGATCAGCACGCGGGCGGCGGGGTTGCCGTCGGCAAAGACCAGCGACTTGGCGCCGCGCTTGAGGTCACAGTGATCGTAGCCCGCCAGCGCCTCGCGCAGGGCATCCAGCGTGTCGGCCTGGGTCGCGGCCTGCCGGGCGATGTCGACCGCGTCGATCTCCTGCCGCTTGACGATCTGGACGGGGGCGTTGTCGGCGGCTTTCTTGGGCGTCTCTTCGGCCACGGCAAAGCGGTCGACCGGCGCATCGCCGATCGCCTCGTCCGCGCCAAGGTCGACCTGCCAGTCCAGCAGGGCCAGCGCGCTGTGCCAGTCGAGAGCCGATTCCATGCGCCGACACTATCCCGTCGCGCCCGCAGGGGGAACGGGGTCGGGTCGGTGGCGGCACCCGAATTGCGTGCGGGGGTCTTTCCGACTGCGATCCCCAACTGCGATCCATTGCCGCAAAAGGCTGGTCATCGCCCCTTTTCCCCCTTAATCACGGGCGAAACCGCAGGGAGCGACGGCGATGGACGATCTTTTCAACTCCTTCATGAACGGCCCCGACGACAAGGGGCGGTTCGGGCAATTCGGCGGGCGTTTCGTGTCGGAAACGCTGATGCCGCTGATCCTCGATCTCGAGAAGGAATATGAACACGCCAAGACGGACCAGACCTTCTGGGACGAGATGGACGACCTGTGGAAGCATTATGTCGGGCGGCCCTCGCCGCTGTATCACGCCGAACGGCTGACGGCGCATCTGGGCGGGGCGAAGATCTACCTCAAGCGGGACGAGCTGAACCACACCGGCGCGCACAAGATCAACAACGTGCTGGGCCAGATCATCCTGGCCCGCCGCATGGGCAAGACCCGGATCATCGCGGAAACGGGCGCGGGCCAGCACGGCGTGGCGACCGCGACGGTCTGTGCCAAGTTCGGCCTGAAATGCGTGATCTACATGGGCGCGCATGACGTGCAGCGGCAGGCGCCGAACGTGTTCCGGATGCGTCTTCTGGGGGCCGAGGTCGTTCCCGTCACCTCGGGTCGGGGCACGCTGAAGGATGCGATGAACGACGCGCTGCGCGACTGGGTGACCAACGTGCGCGACACGTTCTACTGTATCGGCACCGTGGCGGGCCCGCACCCCTATCCGGCGATGGTGCGCGATTTCCAGTCGATCATCGGCCGCGAAGTCCGCTGGCAGCTGGCCGAGCAGGAAGGCGAAGGCCGCCTGCCCGACACCGTGATCGCGGCGATCGGCGGCGGGTCCAACGCCATGGGTCTGTTCTATGAATTCCTCGACGAGAAGTCGGTGAACATCATCGGGGTCGAGGCCGGCGGCAAGGGTGTCGACGACAAGATGGAGCACTGCGCCTCGCTCACCGGCGGGCGTCCGGGGGTGCTGCATGGCAACCGGACCTACCTGTTGCAGGACGACGAGGGGCAGATCCTCGAGGGCTACTCGATCTCGGCGGGCCTTGATTATCCGGGCATCGGACCGGAACATTCCTGGCTGCATGACATCGGGCGCGCGCAGTACGTGTCGATCACCGACAAGGAGGCGCTTGAGGCGTTCCAGCTGTCCTGTTCGACCGAAGGCATCATCCCCGCGCTGGAGCCCTGTCACGCGCTGGCGCATGTGATGAAGATCGCGCCGACCCTGCCCAAGGACCACATCATCGTGATGAACATGTGCGGCCGGGGCGACAAGGACGTGCAGACCGTCGCGCGCTATCTGGGCTTCGACATGTCGGATACCGAGGGCCGCAGCGCCGACTGACGGTCCTTACCGGTTTCCCAAGTTCACGCCACCCCCGGTTCATCGCCGGGGGTGGTGTCGTTTAAAGGGGCGACTTACCAGGTGGTGGGCGCCCCTGCGATGGCGTCCCTGAGGCTGGCGTAGGCCCAGGTTTCGGTTCCGGCGCGCAGGCGGATTTCCTCAAGCTGCTCGACCGCGCCGACCAGGTCGCCCTCGGCCATCAGCCCCTGGCCCATGTAGGACCGGGCCAGCACGTAGTCCGGGTCGATCGCCAAAGCCGCGCGGTAATAGTCCATCGCGACCTCGGTGTGACCCAGCTTGCGGTTGGTGAAGCCGTAGTAGTTCAGGATGCGCGGATCGTTCTGGTTCTGGGCCGCGGCCAGGACATCCAGCGCGCGGTCATACTGACCGTCGTAGGCCAGTTCGCGCGCGGCGAGATAGCGGTCGTCGTCGGTCACGGCGTCGGATTTCACGTCGAGACAGGTCTTGGTCTTCTCGTCCCAGACCTCACCGGATTTGCAGTCGGTCGAGGTCTTGGTCGTCTTTGGCGGTTCGCTGCTGTCGGACCCCGCGGACAGCGCGGGCGTGGCAAGGGACAGGGCAAGAAGGCTGGCGGCAAAAAGGCGGGTCATGGGCGTTCCCTCTGAGTTGGGGCAGCGTCCCTGCGGGCAGCACGGGCCGGTGCCTGATACAGAAGGTACGTTGCCAACGCCGAAAGTGATCCATCGAGACGCGAAAAAACGCGCCCCAACCGGCCTGACCTTTGAGCCCGTTAGGTTTTTTCCGCGTGTTCGCGCAGCACCTCGATCGGCACGATATCAAGCGCGCCTTGGTGCGTGGCGCCTAGGTGGACCTCGGGCGCGCAGCCTTCGTCGTGGGCCTGCAGGAACCGCGCCGCGCAAAGGCACCAGCGGTCGCCGGGCCTGAGGCCGGGAAAGTTGAACTGCGGCAGGGGCGTCGACAGGTCGTTGCCGACGTATTTCGAATAGGCCAGGAATTCGGCCGTCATCACCGCGCAGACCGTGTGGGATCCCTGATCCTCAGCGCAGGTGTTGCAGTGGCCGTCGCGGAAGAAGCCGGTGACCGGCGCGGTCGAACAGGGCTCAAGCACTGTGCCGAGGACGTTGATGGCGGGATCTTTGCGGGTCATGGGGTGCTCCTTGCCGGTCAATCTAGCGCCCCGGCGGGTGCGCCGCCAGTCAGAGTGCGAAGGGCGCGGCGGCCTCGACGGTGATCCCGTGGGCGTTCATCCGGCCAAGGTCCAGCACCTGCGGGGCGTCTCCGGTCCACACTGTCAGCCGCATGGTGGCCAGAGGCTGGCCATCTTCGAATTCGACCGACAGATGCGCCAGGGGCGCGTCGGGGCGGGCGCGCGATCCGGCCTCGGTCAGGGTGGCGCGCAGGGCGACGTCGGTGGCGGCGGGAAAGTACTGCCAGGCGATGGTGTGGAAGACGAGGTCGATCTGCCCGGGCGTCGGGGCTGCCAGCCTGTCGGCCAGCCAATTGGCGGCATCGCCCCGGTCGACGACCGGTTGCGCGACGGTCAGCGCCGCGTCCAGCCGCGCCATGCGCTCGGGCTGATCGGGCCAGGTGTAGCTGGCCAACCGCAGGCGGTCGTCGGGGGCGTCGGGGGACAGGGGGTTCAGATCCACGCCCCGCCGGTCCGCGACGGTGACCGGTGCCACGGGCGGCAGGGGGCCTGTCCAATCCGGGGCCAGCGTCAGAACCGGATCCACCGCCCCGCGGGCCGTGCCATCGGGCAGGGCCAGCGCATAGTGGTCGAACCAGAGGTTCAGCCCGGCCGAGGCCCCAAGTTCCGACAGTCGGAACGGCAGGCCGGGAAAGCGGGCGGCCAGCAGTTGCGTCGCGGCGATCATCGCGGCGGACCTTCGGACCTCGTTCGTCTGCGGCGCGCTGTCGAGCCAGTGCATGATATGGGATTGATGCGCGGTCATGGCGGCCCGAACGGCCTGCCAGAGCACATCATCAGCGACGGTGTGCGGCGGATATGCGGCGACAAGGCCGTCGTCCCGGCCCATCAGGGCCAGCGCATGCATGGCCCCGGCAAAGCGCAGGGCGATGGCGTCGCCGGTGGCGGTCGCATCGCCGGGCCAGGCCAGAAGGCGGTCGGTCACGGGATGGCCCGGGGCCAGGCGCTCTCCGCACAGCGTCAGCAGTCGTGCCATGAAGGGCGACCCGAGCCGCCCGCAGGCTTCGGCCTGCCGGGCGAAGAGGGGGGCGAGCGCGGTCACCGGAACTTGTCGGCCAGTCTTTGCAGGGGCGAGCGGGTGTCCTCTGTCGGGGTCTCGGGCACGGCTTCAGGTGCGGTGGCCGACTTGGCTTCGGCCTTCGGCTTCGTGGTCGAGCTACGCGGCGGGGCCGTCCGCAGGGCGACGGCGTTCATGAACTTGCCGGTGTCGCCCGCCGCGAGGTCTGCGGCGCCGTCACCGATGCCGCGCATCATGTCGTCCAGCCAGCCCTGTTCGGCCTTGGCGAAATCCGACAGCACGTAAGGCGCGACCTTGTCCTTGTGGCCAGGATGCCCGATGCCCAGCCGGACGCGGTGATAATCCGGCCCGATATGCTGGTGGATCGACCGCAACCCGTTGTGGCCCGCATGGCCACCGCCGGTCTTGCAGCGCAGCTTGCCGGGGGCGAGATCCAGTTCGTCGTGAAAGACGGTCACGTCGCCCGGCGTCAGCTTGTAGAACCGCATCGCCTCGCCGACGGACTGGCCCGAGAGGTTCATGAAGGTCTGCGGTTTCAGCAGCAGTACCTTTTCGCCGCGCAGCATGCCCTCGGACAGCTCGGCCTGGAACTTGGATTTCCACGGCCCGAACCCATGGTCCGACGCGATGGCATCCAGCGCCATGAAGCCGATGTTGTGGCGGTTGCCGGCATATTTGCCGCCGGGATTGCCGAGGCCGACGAAGAGGTTCATGTGCGCATCCGGGATTGTGTCGCCTTCGTTTTATCCAACCCGTCCCGGTAATTCCAGCGACGGCATGGGATCCGGGGTGCAGGGGCTTGGGCAAAGAAAAACGGCCCCGCACAAGGCAGGGCCGTTCGAATTCGCATCATCGGGAAGCTTATGCTTCCGGATCGGCGTCCTGTTCGGTCGCTTCGGTCTCTTCCACCTCGTCGTCGCTGGCGCGCAGGCCGGACGGAGCGGTGATGTTGGCGATCACGAAGTCACGTTCGATCACCGGCTTCACGCCCTCGGGCAGGGTGACGGCGGAAATGGTGATGGTGTCACCGACGTTCAGGCCTTCCAGGTCCACGGTGATGTGGTCCGGGATGTCGCCTGCCAGCACGTTCAGGTCCACGTCGGCGCGAACGACGGTCAGAACGCCGCCCTTCTTGATGCCGGGGCACTTGTCTTCGTTGATGAACTCAACGGGGATGTGCAGGTTCACACGGCTGGTGCGGCGCAGGCGCATCAGGTCGAGGTGGGTCGGCAGATCCTTGACGACGTCACGCTGAACGCCGCGGCAGATGACGCGGACGTCTTCCTGGCCTTCGACCTTCAGGTTCCACAGGGTGGCCAGGAACCGGCCGGCCTTCAGCTTTTTCAGCAGGTCGTTGAACGGGATCTGGATCGCAAGCGGATCCTTGTCGCCACCGTACACAACACCCGGAACCATGCCAGCGCGACGCGCTGCGCGAGCGGCGCCCTTGCCCGTCCCCGCACGTTCCTGGGCTACGAGATCAGGAATTTCTCCAGCCATCAGTCTATTCTCCATAAGTTGGGGCGGACATCCTCCAAGGCTGTATGTCCGCGTGAAGTCGCGCGCTTACACGGATTCTGGGGGGATGGGAAGGGGTAAATGGCCCGGGGCCCGGCAAGCGGGGTGGACTGGCGCGGGGGTCGTCCCGCCCGGTGGACGGGCCGATGTCTCCGACAGAGGTATTTGGGACCAGAAGAAGGGGGATGTTGCGCGAGGTCAAGGGGTGGTGTAGGCGCGGCATCTTTAGGACAGGCGGAGATGGGCGATGGCGGTTCTGGCGGTGGATTTCGGAACCTCGAACACGGCGGCGGCGGTGCTCGACGGCGGCGCGGTGCGGCGGCTGTCGATCGAGGCGGGGGCGGATACCTTGCCCACGGCCGTGTTCTTCCCTCCACGCGGCGCAATGCGGATCGGGCAGGGCGCGGCCGAGGCGCTGATCGACGGGGAAGAGGGGCGGTACATGCGTGCGCTCAAATCCGTGCTGGGCACGCCGCTGTTGCACGAGGCCCGGCTGATCGGTGGCAAGCGGCGGTCGCTCTCCGAGGTGATCACGGCCTTCCTGTCCGTGTTGAAGGACCGGGCCGAGGCGCAGACGGGCCAGCGGTTCACGCGGGTGCTGTCGGGCCGTCCGGTTCATTTTCACACCAACGATCCCGAGAAGGACGCGCAGGCCGAGGCGGACCTGCGGGCCTGTTACCGCGCCGCCGGGTTCGAAACGGTCGATTTCCTGCCCGAACCCGAAGCCGCCGCCCGGGCCAGCCAGGGCCCGAATGGCGAAACCGGGCTGATCGTCGACATCGGCGGCGGCACCTCGGACTTCACGCTGTTTCGGCGCGGGGCGGCGATCGAGGTGCTGGCCAGCCACGGGGTGCGGCTGGGCGGGACGGATTTCGACCAGGCGATCTCTCTGGCGCATGTCATGCCCGAGTTCGGTCTGGGCGGGCAGCTGACGCGCACGCTGGCCGACGGGCTGCTGCCCGTGCCCCGGGCGATCTATGTCGACCTGGCGACCTGGGCGATGATCCCGTTTCTCTACACGGCCGAGGTGCGGCGGATGGTCGATGACCTGGTCGCCCATGCGGTCGATCGCCCCCGGCTGGCCCGCCTGCAATCGGTGCTGCGCGACGAGCTGGGTCATGACGTCGCCTTCGCGGTCGAAGCGGGCAAGATCGCGGCCAACGGCGGCCCGCGGGGCGAGATCGGGCTGGGTCTGGTCGAGGCCGGGCTATCCGTGCCGGTGACCACGGGCTCGATGAACGCAGCGCTTGGGCAGGCGCGCGAAGAGCTGATCCGGGCGGTCTATGACACGCTGAGCCTTGCGGCGGTGCCGCCCGCCGGGGTGGACCATGTGATCCTTGTCGGCGGGTCTAGTCTGATGGGCGTGGTGTCCGACGTCATGACGCAGATCTGCCCCGCCGCCCGGATCAGCCGGGCCGAAGCCTTCACGGCCGTGGTCGACGGGCTGGCGCTGGCGACGGGCGACTAGGGCAGGTCAGCTTGCGACGGCGCTGATCACCTTGAAGATCACGGCCGACAACAGGGCGGCGGCCGGCACGGTGATGATCCAGGCGGCGATGATCGTCATGAAATGCGACCGGCGCACCAGCTTGCGGCGGCGGCGTTCCTCGACCGACAGGGCGGGGCGGTCGGGCACGGCGGTGCGCGCGCGGCGCAACCGGCGTTCGGCGTCCCATTCGCGGAAGAAGCCCACGCCGAAGACCGCGCCGACGGCGATATGGGTCGAGGACACCGGCAGGCCCAGCCAGCTGGCCACGATCACGGTGATCGCCGCCGAGAGCGCCACGCAGTAGGCGCGCATCGGGTTCAGCTTGGTGATCTGGCTGCCGACCACGCGGATCAGCTTGGGCCCGAAGAGGAACAGGCCGAAGGAAATCCCGAAGGCGCCGATCAGCATGACCCAGAAGGGGATCTGCACGGCGTGGGTGAAGTCTCCGACGCTGGTGGCCTGGACGATGGCGGCCAGCGGGCCGACGGCATTGGCCACGTCGTTGGCGCCATGGGCAAAGGACAACAGCGCCGCCGAGACGACAAGCGGAATGCCGAACAGCACCTTCAGCGACTTGTTGCGGTTTTCCAGCCCGCGCGACTGACGGCGGATCACCGGGATCATCAGCAACCAGACAGCGATGCCGGTGACTGCGCCGATGATGATCGCGGTGGCCAGGTCGATCTTGATCAGCTGCTTGAGGCCCTTGAGCGCCAGGTAGGTGGCGAACACCCCGGCCATGATGCCGACCAGCACCGGCACCCATCTGCGCGCCGCCGCGATCTTGTCGTCGCGGTAGATGATGTTCGACTTGATGAACCACAGGAACCCGGCCGCGACCAGCCCGCCGAGGACCGGAGAGATCACCCAGCTCATGGCGATGGCGCCCATGGTGCCCCAGCTGACCGCCGCGAACCCGGCCGAGGCGATGCCCGCGCCCATCACGCCGCCCACGACGGAATGCGTCGTCGACACCGGCGCGCCGACCCATGTGGCAAGGTTGACCCAAAGCGCCGAGGACAGCAGCGCCGCCATCATCGCCCAGATAAAGACCTCGGCCGTGCCCATTGAGGTGGGGTCGATGATGCCCTTGGCGATGGTCTTGACCACGTCCCCGCCCGCGATCAGCGCGCCGGCGCTTTCGAAGATGGCGGCGATCAGGATCGCCCCGCCCATGGTCAGCGCATTGGCCCCGACCGCCGGGCCCATGTTGTTGGCGACGTCGTTCGCGCCGATGTTCAACGCCATGTAGGCGCCAAAGGCGGCGGCGATGACGACGACCAGCGTGTGCGACGTCTGCCCGAAGAACAGAAGCGCGATCAGCCCGGCAAAGACGATGAAGAGAAACGAGATCCCCGGCCCGACCAGCGGGCGCGAGACATAAGCTGACGCCAGTTCGATGTTCGACATCCGGCCCAGGTCGCGGTCCAGCGTGTCGAGGTGTCTGATTTCGTCGTCCGAACGGGCCATGGCTTCCCCCTGCGCAAGTGGAGGGCTAGGTAACGGTCAGACCGTCTTAATTCAACCGGGGATGTTGTCGGGGTCGAAGGCCATAAGGATCTGTTGCAGTTCAGGTTCGTCCACCATGGTGGCGGCCTGCTGCGGGGTGACCCAGGTGCGGCGGCGCTGGTCGGCTTCGGGGTAGCTGTCGCAAACGTCGTCCACGGCGACCGCGTAGACAAGCGTTTCGACTGTCATGCTCCAGCCGTCTTTCTTGCGCTTTTCATAGGTGTAGCTGCCCATGATGCGCCCGTTGCAGGTGCCGCCTTCGACGCCCGCTTCTTCCCAGGCTTCCTGCAGCGCGGCCTCGGCCGAGGTCTTGCCGGTCATCGGCCAGCCCTTGGGAATGATCCAGCGCCCGGTGCCCCGGCTGGTGACGAGAAGAACCTGCGTCGTGTCGCCCGACCCGCGAAAGCACAGCGCCGCCACCTGCAGGCGCTTTGGGCGCTGCAGCATAGGCTGGACGTATCCGCTCCAGGCGGACTTGAAGTAGTGCATCATGGGGTGAACTGCCGTCACGTTCTTCTTGCTTATCCCCAAGATATAGCATGCGCAGCGGCAAAGTAAAATCGCGCCCCTTCAAAAGGGACGCGATTTGGCGTCAATTTTAGGCATTGCTGGTTTTTCAATCACACCCAGGTGCCGGAAAACCCTTCGGGGACCAGGATGCTGTCGCGGGTGACGTTCTTGATGTCGCGCTGGCCGGTGAAGGCCATCGAGATGTCCAGCTCGTTGCGGATGACCTCGAGCGCCCGGGTCACGCCAGCCTCGCCCTGCGCGCCCAGCCCATGGATGAAGGCGCGGCCGATGTAGGTGCCCTTGGCGCCCATGGCGATCGCCTTGAGCACGTCCTGACCCGACCGGATGCCGCTGTCGAGGTGGACCTCCAGATCGTCCCCGACCGCCTGCATGATCGGATCGAGCGCGCGGATCGACGACAGCGCGCCGTCCTGCTGCCGCCCGCCGTGGTTCGACACGACGATGGCATCGCAGCCGACCTTCTTGGCCATCACCGCGTCCTCGGGGTCGAGGATCCCCTTGAGGATGACCGGACCGCCCCACAGCGCCTTGATCTCTTCGATCTTGCGCCAGTCGAGCGCGGGGTCGAACTGCTGCGCCGTCCATTCGCCGAGGCGCGAGGTGTCTTCGACCCCTTTCACGTGGCCGACGATATTGCCGAACTGCCGACGCTTGGTCTGCAGCATCTCGATCCCCCAGGTCCACTTGGTCATGAGGTCGGCGATGACGGCGGCGGTCAGTTTTGGCGGGGCGGACAGGCCGTTCTTCAGGTCCTTGTGCCGCTGGCCGAGGATCTGCAGGTCAAGCGTCACGACCAGGGCCGAACACTTGGCGTCCTTGGCCCGCTGGATCAGCCGCTTGAGATAGTCCTGATCCTTCATGGTATAAAGCTGGAACCAGAAGGGCCTTGAGGTGTGTTCGGCCACGTCTTCGATCGAACAGATCGACATGGTCGACAGGGTGAAGGGCACGCCGAACTTTTCGGCGGCCTTGGCGGCCTTGATCTCACCATCCGCGCGCTGCATGCCCGTCAGCCCGACCGGGGCCAGGGCCACGGGCATGGCGACCTTCTGGCCGATCATCTCGGTCTCAAGCGTGCGGCCGGTCATGTCGACGGCCACGCGCTGGCGCAGGCGGATGTCTTCGAAATCGGTGGTGTTTTCGCGGAAGGTCTGTTCCGTCCAGGACCCGCTTTCGCAGTAATCGTAGAACATCTTCGGCGTCCGGCGCTTATGCAGGCGCTTCAGATCGTCGATGCAGGTGATGACGGGCATGGTGACCTCCCCTTCCCAGTGGTTGCAAAGGTTTAGCAACCGGGGAAAGGGGCGGCAATAGAGGGGCTGTGACCTCAGGCGCTGTGCGCGCCGTCGGCCAGCGATTTGACATAGGCCGCGACCTCTTCGGTCGACCGGCCCTGGGCGATTTCGCTGACGATGGCCGATCCCACCACGCAGCCGTCCGCCACGGCCGCGATGGCCCGTGCGGTGTCGGGGGTGCGGATGCCGAAGCCGACGATGATCGGCAGGTCGGTCTGCGCCTTGATGCGGGTGACCTCGGGGGCGACGTCGACGGCCTGCGCCTCGGCCGATCCGGTGATGCCGGTGATCGAGACGTAATAGACGAACCCGGATGTGTTCTCGAGCACCTTGGGCAAGCGCTTGTCGTCCGTCGTCGGCGTGGCGAGGCGGATGAAGTTCAGGCCTGCCGCCTGCGCCGGGATGCACAGTTCGTCGTCTTCCTCGGGGGGCAGGTCCACCACGATCAGCCCGTCGATGCCCGCGGCCTTCGCCTCGCTCAGGAAGGTGTCGACGCCGATCGAGAAGATCGGGTTGTAATAGCCCATCAGCACGATTGGGGTGGTGTTGTCGGTCTTGCGGAACTCGGCCGCCATGGCGAGCGTCTTGCGCAGGGTCATGCCTGCGGCCAGGGCGCGTTGGCCGGCCAGCTGGATCGTCGGGCCGTCGGCCATCGGGTCGGTGAAGGGCACGCCCAGTTCGATGATGTCGACGCCGGCGCCGGGCAGGGCGCGGAAGATCTCCATCGATCTGGCCTCGTCGGGATCGCCGGCCATGACATAGGCCACGAAGGCCTTCTTTCCCTCGGCGCGAAGGCGGTCAAACGTGGCGTCGATGCGTGTCATGGCGTCCCTTTCCCTTCGGCCTCTGCGGGCCGCGCGCCTTGACTTGCCGCAAGGGGACGCTGCGGTCAATGGCGGAGGGGGCCTAGGGGCGAATTCAGGGCGTTGCCCGCGCCGTCAGCGCAGGCGGGCCACTACGTAATCGGCCAGGTCCGACAGCAGCCCGGTCAGCTGGTGGTCGGGCAGGGCGCGCAGCGCGTCCTTGGCCGTGTCGGCCCAGCCAAGCGCCGTGGCACGGGTGCTCTCCAGCGCGCCATGCTTGTCGAGCAGCGCGCGCGCGGTCGCCAGATCCGCGTCCTCCTGCTTGCCCTTCTCGATCGTGCGGGTCCAGAAGGCGCGTTCGTCCGCGTCGGCGTCGGCAATCGCACGGATCAGCGGCAGGGTCAGCTTGCGTTCGCGGAAATCGTCGCCGACGTTCTTGCCGGTCTGCGCCGCGTCGCCCTGCCAGTCGAGCAGATCGTCCGCCATCTGAAACGCGATGCCAAGCGCGTCGCCATAGGTGAACAGCGCCTGCACCTGATCCTCGGATGCCCCGGCGATGACGCCGCCGGCCTCGGTCGCGGCGGAAAACAGCGCGGCGGTCTTGCCCCGGACGACCTGCAGATAGATCTCTTCTGTGGTCTTCAGATCCTGCGCGGCGGTCAGTTGCAGCACTTCGCCCTCGGCGATGGTGGCGGCGGCGTCGGACAGGATGTTGAGCACGCGCAGGTTGCCCGGTTCGACCATCAGCTGAAAGGCGCGAGCGAACAGGTAATCCCCGACCAGAACCGAAGACTTGTTGTCCCACAACAGGTTGGCGGTCGGACGGCCGCGGCGCTGGCGGCTTTCGTCCACCACGTCGTCGTGCAGCAGGGTCGCGGTGTGGATGAATTCGACCGTCGCGGCCAGATGCACGTGCCAGGGGCCGTCATAGCCGCTTAGCCGTGCGGCGGCGAGGGTCAGCATCGGCCGGATGCGCTTGCCGCCGGCTTCGACCAGATGCGCGGTCACTTCGGGGATGCGCGGGGCGTGGCGCGAGGCCATGCGGTCGCGGATCAAGGCATTCACGGCCGTCAGATCATCGGCCAGCAGTGTGGCAATTGCCTCATGAGGTTTGTCCACGGGGAGGTCCAAGCGCGTGATCCCTTGCCAGATATCTCGACATGTCGGGCCCCAGTGCCTAAGTCCCGATCATGAAACAGCTCCTGCGGACCACCAACATGGCTGACATGGCCTTCGCGCAAGCGCTGCTACGGGGCGAGGGTATAGACTGCTTTGAAATGGACGTAAACATGAGCGTCCTCGAAGGATCGATCGGTATTTTTCCCCGTCGCCTGATGGTCCGGTCGGATGATTTCGACCGGGCTGCGCGCTGCCTGACCGACAACGGGATCGAGGTGTCGGAATGACCGAAACGCCTGTGACTCTGGACCGTATCCTCGGCGGTCGGGTCGCATTGTGGCAGCCGAAGGCAGGCTATCGCGCCGGTGTCGATCCGGTGTTCCTGGCCGCCAGCGTGCCGGCCCGGACGGGGCAGAGCGTTCTGGACCTGGGATGCGGGGCGGGGGCTGCGGCGCTGTGCCTCGGGGCGCGGGTGCCGGGGCTGCGGCTGGTCGGACTGGAACGCCAGGCGCTTTATGCCGACCTGGCCCGCCGGAACGCAGGCGAGAACGGGCAGGACTTCGAGGTGATCGAGGGCGACCTGGCCGACATGCCGACCAAGCTGAAGCAGCGCCAGTTCGACCATGTCATTGCCAACCCGCCCTATTTCCGGCGCGATCAAAGCGTTGCCGCCGGGAACGCCGCCCGCGAAGGCGCGCATGGAGAAGATGTGCCGCTGTCAGAGTGGGTCGCGGTCGCGGCGCGCCGCTGTGCGCCGCGCGGCTACGTAAGCTTCATCCAGCGGATCGAACGCCTGCCGGATCTTCTGACGGCTTTCACATCCTGTCTTGGATCGGTCGAACTTTTTCCACTGATTCCCCGCGAAGGCCGCGATCCGCAACTTTTCCTTCTTCGGGGGCGGAAAAACGGCCGCGCGGCCTTCCGTCTTCTGCCCGGTCTGGTTGTGCACGACGGGGCCGCACATGACACCGACCAGGAAGACTATACCCCTGAGGCGACTGGCATTCTCAGGGACGGTATGCCGATTAATATGGGTTAATCATTCACCTTGGGGAAACCATGTCGGCAAACTCTCGCGACTGCAGCGTGACAGATTTGTAAAACTGTGGTCCACTTTCGTTATCGCCAACAGAGAGGAGACGACAATGAGCTTGAGTTCGCATCTGGAAGAACTGAAGAAAAAGCACCAATCCCTCTCGACCGCCGTGGAACATGCGCAGCGGTCGCCGGGTGTGTCTCAGACCGAGATAACCCAGATGAAAAAGCAGAAACTGCGACTCAAGGAAGAGATTGCCCGCCTGACCCACTGACCTTCGGGGCAGGGGATCTGCGCAAACTGGCGCGGGCCGCAAGGGTCGCGCCACCGGTAATGAGTATGGTTGCAAGGGCAAGCCGGGCCGTTGGCTCGGCTATGCCTGCGACCACCAGGATCAGCGTCGATAACAGCGGTGCGGCATAGGATGCCACACCGAGAATCTGGATGTCGCCCCGCTTGACCCCGACATCCCAAGTGTAGAACGCCAGCCCCACGGGACCAAGCCCGAGGCCCAGGATCGCGGCCCATCCGATGACGCCTTCTGGTTGAGTTGTTTCTTCCAGTAGAAGGTGCAGGACGGCCGACAGGACCGCCGTGACCACGCAGAACAGCGCGACCGCCGCCGTCGGAACCGTGCCAAACCGACGCGACAGCACCGAATAGCCGGACCAGGTCAGCGCGCAGGCCACGGCCAGCGCATAACCGGTCATGTGTTCCGCCGCGAAGCCCCCCTTGCCGCCCAGAATGATCAGCGCCGCCCCGGCAAAGCCCGCCAAGGCGCCGATCAGGTGTCCGGGGCGCAGGCTCTCGCCCGGCAGAAGCCCCGAGAACAGCACGATCAGCAGGGGCCAGAGATAGGCGATCAGCCCGGCCTGAGCGGGAGGCGCGTTGCGCAGCGCGGCGAAATACAATGCGTGGTAGCCAAAGAGCCCGATCGTCCCAAGCGCAAAGGCGGGAAGTGGCACGCGGCGCAAGGCCGACAGCTGACCGGTCGCGGTGGCCCAGATCAGGCCGATCGTACCTCCGACGGCAAAGCACATGGCGTTCAGCTGCAGGGGCGGGACCGGGGCGCTGCCCACGGTGAACAGCGCAAGCAGAGCCCAAAGGAGGACTGCGGTGAAGCCGATGGCGGTGGCGCGGGATCGTGTCATGCGCGGGTTGTGCGCGACCGCCCGGGCCGGGTCAATGGCGGGCTGCGCACATGAAAAGGGCCGGGATGACCCCGGCCCTCGTATCATCGTGGCTTGGGATCAGACGAAGAACTGACCGCCGTTTGCCGTGATGGTCGACCCGTTGATGAAGCCCGCATCGTCGGACGCCAGGAAGACCACGCAGCGCGCGATTTCCTCGGGCTCGCCCAGGCGGCCGGTCGGGATCTGGCCGATGATGGCTTCGCGCACCTTTTCGGGCACGGCCATGACCATGTCGGTGGCGATGTAGCCGGGGCAGATGGCGTTGGCCGTGATGCCCTTGGCCGCGCCTTCCTGCGCGAGGGATTTCACGATGCCCAGGTCACCCGCCTTGGTCGCGGCATAGTTCACCTGGCCGAACTGGCCCTTCTGTCCGTTGATCGAAGAGATCACGACCACGCGGCCAAAGCCCCGTTCGCGCATGCCGGGCCAGCAGGGGTGGACGGTGTTGAAGACGCCGGTGAGGTTGGTGTCGACAACCTCTTTCCACTGTTCCGGCGTCATCTTGTGGAAGGGCGCGTCGCGGGTGATGCCCGCGTTGGCGACCACCACGTCGATCGGGCCGACCTCGGCTTCGACCTTGGCGATGCCCTCCTTGGAGGCCGCATAGTCTGCGGCGTTCCACTTGTAGGTCTTGATGCCGGTTTCCTCGGTGAACTTGGCCGCGGCCTCGTCATTGCCGGCATAGGTGGCGGCCACCTGATACCCTGCGTCTTTCAGTGCCTTGGAGATTGCCGCGCCGATGCCGCGCGACCCTCCGGTGACCAGTGCTGTCCGTGCCATTATGTCTCCTCCGGAATGTCTTCAGGTAATCCTGTTACTCATTTAGGTCGTGCTGCGCAACATTGTTGCGCGATGAATTTTGCCTCTTGGCTCTGATTCTTTGTCGCACCCCCGGCTTACCATAGGGCAGTGGAAAGCAAAGAAGGGCACCTTTTCAGGTACCCTTCGCTTGCGTATGTTTTGTGAAGCTGCCGAATTTACGGGCGTTCGACACACATCGCGACGCCCATGCCGCCGCCGATGCACAGCGTGGCGAGGCCTTTCTTGGCGCCGCGCCGCTTCATCTCGAAAAGCAGGGTGTTCAGCACGCGCGCGCCGGATGCGCCGATCGGGTGGCCAATGGCGATGGCGCCGCCGTTCACGTTCACGATCGACGGATCCCAGCCCATGTCCTTGTTCACCGCGCAGGCCTGTGCGGCGAAGGCTTCGTTCGCCTCGACCAGATCGAGATCAGTGGCCTTCCAGCCTGCCTTCTCAAGCGCCTTGCGGGACGCGTAGATCGGACCGACGCCCATGATCTTGGGGTCGAGGCCGGCGGTTGCGTAGCTGACGATGCGGGCCAGCGGTTCGATGCCGCGCTTTTCGGCCTCATCCGCGGACATCAGCAGGGCACCGGCTGCGCCATCGTTGATGCCCGACGCGTTGGCCGCAGTCACGGTACCGTCCTTGGTGAAGGCAGGGCGCAGTTTCTGCATGGCGTCGATGGTCGCGCCGTGGCGGATGTATTCGTCCTGATCCACGACCGTTTCGCCCTTGCGGGTCTTGACGGTGAAGGGGACTATTTCGTCGGCGAACTTGCCGGCCTTTTGCGCGGCTTCGGCCTTGTTCTGCGACTGGACGGCGAATTCGTCCTGCTGGTCGCGGCTGATCTGCCACTTTTCAGCAACGTTTTCAGCGGTCTGGCCCATGTGGTAGCCGTTGAAGGCATCCCACAGACCGTCCTTGATCATCGAGTCGATGTACTTGACGTCGCCCATCTTGTGGCCCGCGCGCAGGTGCGCGACGTGGGGCGAGAGAGACATGCTTTCCTGGCCGCCGGCGGCCACGATGGAGGCATCGCCAAGCTGGATGTGCTGGGCGGCAAGGGCGACGGCGCGGAGGCCCGAACCGCAGACCTGGTTGATGCCCCAGGCGGCGGAGGCTTCGGGCAGGCCTGCGTTGATATGCGCCTGACGGGCCGGGTTTTGCCCCTGACCGCCGGTCAGCACCTGGCCGAGAATGGTTTCGGAAACGTCCGCGGCATCGATGCCTGCGCGCTTCACCAGTTCTGCCAGAACGGTTGCGCCAAGGTCATGTGCCGGGGTGGTTGCAAAAGAGCCGAGAAAGGATCCGACGGGCGTACGCGCTGCGGATGCGATGACGACATTGGTCATGTGTGGTCCTCCACTATTTTGACGCAGGAGATTCTCCCCCCACGCCTCCATGCAGGTGACCTAACGCAAATCGCGGCGAATCTCAACGTGCTGCAGTGCCGCAAAATCGGTGGTGCCGGGCGCTCAGGTTCCGGTGGCGCGCTTCGTCTCCTCCCACGGGGGGTGCACCGTGGGGGCGGCGAAGTAGTAGCCCTGCAGGCAATCCACCCCGGCCTCGACCAGCCACTTCGCATCGGCGGCGTTTTCGACCTGTTCGGCGATTGTCAGCATGTCCATCTGCTGCGCGATGGCGATCAGGGCGCTGGACAGGACCTGGTTGTCCGCATTGGTCGCGACGCCCTGGATGAACTGGCCGTCGATCTTCAGCACGTCGAAGAGGAAATTCCTGAGGTAGCGGAACGAGGTATAGCCCGCCCCGAAATCATCCAACGCAAAGCCGATACCGTGCCGCCGCATGTCGGACATGAAGCTGGTCACCAGTTCCGGGATCAGCATGGCCGAGCTTTCGGTGATCTCGAGGATCAGCCGTTCCCCGACGGTCGGATCGCCCATCAGCCGTTTGCGCAGGATCCGCATCCACGGCGGATATCCGATCGATCGGGCGGACATGTTGATGGCCAGCCGCAGGTCCGGGCGGCGGGCCAGTTCGCGCAGGCCCAGGTCCAGCGCAACGGTGTCGATACGGCGGCCGATTTCCGTCTGTTCGACGGCGTGGATGAAATCTCCGGCGGGGATGAAGCGCCCGGTTTCGTCGTAAATCCGAATCAGCCCCTCGTAGAAGGCAACGTTCGCGGGATTGCCTGCGGGCACGATCGGCTGGAAGGCGAGGGCCACGTGCCGGTGCCGCAGGGCCGCATCCACCATGTCTTCGACCCTGGCATCGCGGGCGGCGACGGCAAAGCTCAGCGGGTCCCGCTGATCGGTCGTGATATCCTCAAGTCGCCTGTTCCCGGTTTCCTGCATGGCAGCCCCCGCTCCTGATGCGGGAAGTGTCGCGCGCAGTCGTTAAGAAACCGAAAAGATCCCTCAGCTTTCCATGTCGTTGATCATCGCCTCGATGATGGCGCGGGCGCTGTCAGACGCCCAGTCGGCGGTGCCGGTCAGCCGGGCCACTTCCTGTCCCTCGCGGTTCAGCAGGACGGACACGGGCAGGCCCAGCACGCCGTTGCCCCGACCCAGGGCTGCCTGTTTGTCCAGGTATTTCGGCAGGTTGTTCACCCCGATGTCGTCGAAAAACTTGTCGATGGCGGGTGTCGCATTGGGGCCGGTCGCCACGGTGACGACGGCGAAATCCTCGCCTCCGTAGGCGTCCTGCAGGGCAGAGAGCGTCGGCATTTCCTCGCGGCAGGGGGCGCACCAGATCGCCCAGAAGTTCACCAGAACCACCTGGCCGCGATATTCTGCCAGGCTGATCTTGCCGTCGGCAGCGTCGAACTGCGCGTCCTGAAACGCCTTGGGGGCCTCGTGCACGGCCAGTTTCTTCATGTCGCCGTCGCGCAGATCGGCGATACCGTCGGCGGCGGCGACGTTTGCAGTGAGGATCAACCCCGTATAAAGGAGCGCGGTGAGCCAGTTTCTCATAATTCCTCCGGGCGGGTGCAAATGACCGACAAGACTTCGAACCAGATGTGGGGTGGCCGTTTCGCCGCCGGACCCGATGCTATCATGGAGGCGATCAATGCCTCCATCGGGTTCGATCAGCGTATGGCAGCGCAGGACATCGCGGGATCGCGCGCCCATGCCGCCATGCTGGCCGCAACTGGTATCGTTTCGGATAAGGATGCCGAGGCGATGAGGGAAGGGCTTCTCACGATCTTGTCAGAGATCGAAGAGGGCAAGTTCGCCTTTTCCACCGCGCTGGAAGACATCCACATGAACGTCGAGGCCCGGCTCAAAGAGGTCATCGGTGAACCGGCGGGGCGTCTGCACACCGGGCGGTCGCGCAATGATCAGGTGGCGACGGATTTCCGGCTTTGGGTGCGCGATCAGGTGGATGCGGCGATAGATGGCCTGCAGGCGCTGATGGCGGCGCTGCTGGATCAGGCCGAGGCCGGGGCCGATTGGGTCATGCCCGGGTTCACGCACCTGCAGACCGCGCAGCCCGTCACCTGGGGCCACCACATGATGGCCTATGTCGAGATGTTCGCGCGGGATCTGTCGCGGTTCCGCGATGCGCGGGTGCGGATGAACGAATCTCCGCTTGGTGCCGCGGCGCTGGCCGGCACGTCCTTCCCGATCGACCGGCAGATGACGGCCGAAGCGCTTGGATTTGACCGGCCGATGGCGAACTCGCTGGATGCGGTGTCCGACCGGGACTTTGCTCTGGAGTTCCTGGGCGCGTCGACCATCTGCGCGATGCATCTGTCCCGCATGGCCGAAGAGCTGGTGATCTGGTCCTCGGCCCAGTTCCGCTTCGTCACCCTCAGCGACCGGTTCTCGACCGGGTCGTCGATCATGCCGCAGAAGAAGAACCCCGACGCGGCCGAGCTGATCCGCGCCAAGATCGGCCGGATCTTCGGGGCGAATGTCGCGCTGACCATGGTGATGAAGGGGCTGCCGCTGGCCTATTCCAAGGACATGCAGGAAGACAAGGAACAGGTCTTTGACGCTGCCGACAACCTGATGCTGGCGCTGGCCGCGATGACCGGGATGGTGTCGGACATGACCGCCAACCGGGCGTCGCTCGAGGCCGCGGCAGGCTCGGGCTTCTCGACCGCGACGGACCTGGCCGACTGGCTGGTGCGGGCGCTGAACATGCCGTTCCGCGATGCGCACCATGTGACCGGATCGCTGGTCGCCATGGCCGAAAAGCGCGGCTGCGACCTGCCGGACCTGACGTTGGCCGACATGCAGTCGGTCCATGACAAGATCACGGACGAGGTCTTCGGCGTGCTGGGCGTGCACAATTCGGTTGCCTCGCGCATGTCCTACGGCGGCACTGCGCCCACGCGGGTGCGCGAACAGGTCGCCCGCTGGCGCGAGGTTCTGGCGTGATGCGGGTCATCGTGCTGATCGGCTTTGCCTTCTTCGTGGCACTGGTCGCGGCCTGCGGCGTCGACGGCGAGCCGGAAAAACCGGGCGCAGAGCGTGACGCACCCAAAGTCACCGTCAGCGGGTCGGCCCGCGTTGGCGTGATCTTCTGATGTCCAGCCTGCGGATGCTCTATCTCGGGCTGGCGATCTGGGGGGCGGTGCATCCCATGTCGCTGATGCTGGGGTGGGTGTCCGAGACGGGGCAGGGGCTGGGTGGCCTTCTTGCCGCCTGGACGGCCAATGGCGCGGTCGCGGGGCTGGCCTGGGATCTGGTGATCGCCGCGGTGGCGCTGACGGTCTGGATCCTGGCCGAGGTCTACGTGCGCCGCAACTGGTCGGCCCTTGTCGCCATACCGGCGACATTTCTGATCGGCGTCAGCTGTGGCCTGCCGCTTTATCTTTTCCTTCGAACACGAGCTTCCTGATGGACCATTTCCTCTATCGCGACGGCGCGCTTTACGCCGAAGACGTTCCCGTGGCCGACATCGCGGCCCAGGTCGGCACGCCGTTCTACCTGTATTCCACCGCGACCCTGACCCGCCACTTCAAGCTCTTTGACGAAGCGCTCGCCTGGGGGCCGCACATGGTCTGCTATGCGATGAAGGCGGCGTCGAACCAGGCGATCCTGAAGACGCTGGCGGCCTGCGGGGCGGGGATGGACGTGGTGTCGGGCGGTGAATACGCGCGGGCCATCGCAGCGGGCGTTCCGGGCGACAGGATCGTCTTTTCGGGCGTCGGCAAGACCGAGGAGGAGATGCGTGCGGCGTTGTCCGGCGGCATCCGTCAGTTCAACCTGGAGTCCGAGCCCGAGATGGAGCGGCTGAACCGTGTCGCGCTGGACATGGGCGTCGTGGCCCCGGTGACCGTGCGGGTGAACCCGGACGTCGACGCCAAGACCCACGCCAAGATCGCGACCGGCAAGTCCGAGAACAAGTTCGGCATCCCGATTTCCCGCGCCCGCGAAGTCTATGCCCGTGTGGCGAAGCTGCCGGGCCTCAGGGCCGTGGGCATCGACGTCCATATCGGGTCACAGCTGACCGATCTGGAACCCTACCGACTCGCCTTCCGCAAGGTGGGGGAACTGACCGACGTGCTGCGGGCCGACGGGCACGACATCCAGCGGCTGGATCTGGGCGGCGGGCTGGGCATCCCCTACACCCGCGGCAACGAGGCGCCGCCGCTTCCGATGGATTACGGCAACCTGATCCGCGAGGAACTGGGCGACAAGGGCTGCGAGATCGAGATCGAGCCGGGCCGTCTGGTCGCGGGCAACGCGGGCATCATGGTCAGCAAGGTGGTCTACGTGAAATCGGGTGAAGGGCGCGACTTCCTGATCCTCGACGGGGCGATGAACGACCTGATCCGCCCGGCCATGTACGACGCGCATCACGACATCATCCCGGTCATCGAACCCGCCCCCGGCTTCGAATACCAGCCCTATGACATCGTGGGCCCGGTTTGCGAATCCGGCGACACCTTTGCCAAGCAACGGATGATGCCGCCGCTGGCCGAAGGGGACCTGGTCGCCTTCCGCTCTGCCGGGGCCTATGGCGCGGTAATGAGCAGCGAATACAACTCTCGCCCGCTTATTCCCGAGGTTCTGGTGCACGAGGATCAATTCGCTGTCATCCGCCCGCGTCCAAGCTTTGACGAGATGATAAACCGCGATACGCTACCTTCGTGGCTCTAGGACGATCCCCGTCCGCGCCACGAGGAGCTTGATGACCGACCGCAGCCTCTTCACCGAAACCCTCCGTCGCATTTCGCGGCCCCTGATGCTGACCCATGCGGGGCTGGTGGCCGAACGGCTGGCGCGCGCCTTCTGGCCGCTCTGGTCGGTGTTGATCTTCACGCTGGCGCTGCTGATGCTGGGCGTGCAGGACATGGTGCCGGTCGAGGTCGTCTGGGGCATGGGCGCGGCTCTGGCGGTACTTGCCATTGGGGCGCTGCTGCGCGGGGCCATGCGGTTCCGCTGGCCCGGCCGGGACGAGGCGATCGGACGTCTGGATGCCTCGCTACGCGGACGCCCCCTGCAGGCGCTGCGCGACAGCCAGACGATCGGCGCGGGCGATTTCGGATCCGAAGGGCTGTGGCGGGCGCACCAGGCGCGGATGGCCGATCGGGCCCGCAGTGCGAAAGCGGTCGAGCCTGACCTGCGCGTGTCGAACCGCGATGTCTTCGGGCTGCGGTTCGTGGCACTGACGGTGTTCATGGTCGCGGCGCTTTTCGGATCGTTCTGGCGCGTCGGGACCGTTGCGGGCATGGCCCCAGGCGGTGGTGCGGCGCTGGCGGCGGGACCGGCCTGGGAAGGCTGGATCGAACCGCCGCTTTATACCGGTCTGCCGGTCCTGTACCTCGCCGATCTGGACGGCACGATCGAGGTGCCGAAAGGATCCAAGGCGACCCTGCGGCTATATGGCGAAGTCGGCGCGCTGTCGGTCGACCAAAGCGTCGGCGCGGCGGTCGAAGATCCGACCGCCCCGGCGCAAAGCTACGAGATGACGCAGGACGGCACGCTGGCCATCACCGGCCCGGGCGGCGAGGCCTGGCAGGTCTTGCTATCCCGCGACGCCCCCCCGCGCGTCGAGATCACCGGCGAGGCCGAGGCTTCGATCCGGGGCGAATTCAAGCTGCCCTTCCGGGCCGAGGATGATTTCGGCGTCGAAGGCGGAGAGGCGGTCATCACGCTGAACCTTGATGCGGTCGACCGCCGCTATGGCCTGACCCGCGATCCCGAACCGCGCGATCCGATCCGGCTGGTCATGCCGCTGCCGATCGCGGGCGACCGCACGCTGTTCACGCAGGAGCTGATCGAGGATCTGTCGCAGCACCCCTGGGCCAACATGCCGGTCACGATCACGCTGACCGCCACGGATGCTGCCGGGCAGTCGGGCCAGTCCGCGCCGTTCGAAACGCGTCTGTCGTCGCGCCGGTTCTTCGACCCGCTGGCCGCCGCGCTGATCGAACAGCGTCGCGACCTGCTTTGGAACCGCGACAACGACCGGCGCATCGTGCAGGTGATGAAGGCGATCTCCTGGCAGCCCGAGGGGCTGTTCCGAAGCGAGACCGCCTATCTGCGGATGCGCGTGCTGCTGCGCCGGATGGACACGATCACGCAGTATGCGTCCCTGACCGATGAACAGGTCACGGACCTGTCGCAGGCCCTGTGGGATCTGGCCCTGCTGATCGAGGACGGCGATCTGGATGACGCCCGCGAACGGATGCAGCGCGCGCAGGAACGCCTGTCCGAAGCGATGAAGAACGGTGCCTCGGACGAGGAAATCGCCCGGCTCATGCAGGAATTGCGCGACGCCACCCAGGACTACATGCGCCAGCTGTCGCGTGAGGCGGCAGAAGAAGGCCAGATGGGCGAAGAGCTGTCGGCCGAGCAGATGGAAAACGCGATGCGCCTGAGCCAGGACGACCTGCAGGCGATGATGGACCGCATCCAGGAGCTGATGGAACAGGGCCGCATGGCCGAGGCGCACCAGGCGCTGGAAGAGCTTCAGCGGATGATGGAGAACATGCGCGTCACCCAGGGCCAGGGCGGTCAGCAGCAATCGCCGGGTCAGCAGGCGATGGAAGGACTGTCGGAAACCCTGCGCGAACAGCAGGGTCTGTCGGACCAGGCCTTCCGCGACCTGCAGGAACAGTTCAACCCGAACGCCAACCGTGGCGACAATGCGCAGAACGAAGGCCGTGACGGCAACCAGGGCCGGGGCCAGCAGCATGGCCAGGGGGCCCAGGGTCAGCGACAGGGCGAAGGCCAGCAGGAAGGGCAGGGCCAGGGCAACCAGCAAAGCCAGCAGCAGGGCCAGGGCCAGCAACAGGGGCAACCCGGCGGCGGTGGCGACGGGTCGCTTGAAGGCGACCTGGCCGGGCGTCAGCAGGCGCTGCGCAACGAACTGAACCGCCAGCGCGGCAACCTGCCGGGCATGAGCGGCGAGGCCGGAGAGGCCGCCCGCGAGGCGCTGGAACGGGCCGAACGGTCGATGCAAGGCGCCGAGGATGCGCTGCGCGACAACGACCTAGCCGAGGCAATCGACCAGCAGTCCGACGCGATGGAGGCCCTGCGTGAAGGTCTGCGCAACATGGGCGAAGCCATGGCCGAAGAACAGCGCCAGCGCGCGGGTCAACAGGGTCAGGCGCAGGGCAACCAGGGTGGCGAACGCAACGATCCGCTTGGCCGCCAGGCCGGCACCAACGGCGAAATGGGCAGCCAGCAGGACATGCTGCAGGACCGTGACGTCTATCGCCGTGCGCTTGAACTGGAACAGGAGTTGCGCCGCCGGTCCGGCGATGGCGACCGGCCCGAGGTCGAACGCGACTACCTCAAGCGGCTGCTCGAACGGTTCTGAAGATCCGAAGCCTTATTCGGTCGGGGCGGGCTGCCTGTCCGCGTCGCCCGCCATGTCGTCCAGCTTGGCCGCGAGCGACGCCGCCTGACGATCCAGCCAGGACCGGCCACGATCAATGACATCCACGTAGGTGTTCATCATCGGGCCCAGCACCGGCAGCGCCTTCCCGATGGCCGGGGCCTGCAGGTAAAGGGTCGCGCCGACCGCCAGAATGATCAGCACCGAAATGAACCCGCGCTGCGTTCCGCGTCGCGCCTGACGCGCCGCCGTCTGGGCCGCGCGCGGACCGGTCTTCATCGTGTCGCCCTTGCGGCGCAGGGACGAGTTGATTTCCTCGATATCGGGCAGCAGGTTGCGCCGTGACGACGCGGCGGCTGCGGCCCCCTCGACCATCCCCGGGCGGACCGGTTCGGCCGGCGTATCGTCGTGGATCAGCTCTCCGGGTTTGACGCGCAGGCTTTCGGTCGCGGGGCGGGGCGGTTGCTCGGGCTCGCCCAGACCAAGATCGGGCTGGCTTTCCAGCGGATCCTGGCCCCGCGCACGTTCTTCGTATTCGGCCTCTTCGCGCAGGATCGACTGCACGGCCGGGTCCAGCGCCCGGCGGCGCGGGGCCGGATGATCGGGCGGCGGGCCGACATCCTCGTCGTCGTCCTCATCCTCATCGAAGTCTTCGTCGAAGGCTTCGTCCGGCTCGACCTCGTCCTCCGCATCCTCGGGGGCGGTGTCGGTGAATTCGAAGGTCTCGGGGTCGTCCTCGGGCGTGTCGTCGGGCGCGGGCTCCTGCCGTGCTGCGGACAGGTCGGGCGATGACAGGTCGTCCTCGTCCGTGTCCTCTTCGGGCATGTGGTCCGGGTGATACTGATACCAGGTGTCACCACAATTCGAGCACTGGACATCGCGTCCCGAAGTCGGGATCACCTCGTCCGGCACTTCGTACTCGGCACCACAGTTTGGACACGTCAGTCGCATGAGCCTCCGCCCGTTTCAGGCCCGCACATAACTCTTTGTGGCTTATTTTGTATAGGCTTCGCCGCAAAACGCAATCGCCTGTCAGCGAGGTGCGATTGAAACCTGCCCCGGTCTGGTGCAGAAACGTCGCGATAACCGGGGGCAGGCAGTGATCGAGCTTGAGAATGTGGCCTACAGCTATGGCGGGGGCGAACTGCTGAGCGACGTGTCGCTGCGGCTGGCGCCGGGGTCGTTCCATTTCCTGACGGGGCCGTCCGGCTCTGGCAAGACGACGTTTCTCAAGCTGTGCTACGGTGAACTGGTGCCGACGTCCGGCTTTGCCCGGATCTTCGATCAGGACGTGCGGTCCATGACACGCGACGACATCGCCATGGCGCGGCGGCGGATCGGCGTGGTGCATCAGGACTGCCAGTTTCTTGATCACCTGCCGATCTCGGACAATGTCGCGCTGCCGCTGACGGTCGCGGGGTTCGACGTGCAGTCGGAATCGCAGAACCTGGCCGAACTGATGCAGTGGTGCGGCCTGACCCCGCGCGCCAATGCGCTGCCACCGGAACTGTCGGGCGGTGAACGCCAGCGTGCGGCCCTGGCCCGCGCGGTGATCCTGTCGCCCGACCTGATCCTCGCCGACGAACCCACGGGCAACGTCGATTGGGAAATGTCGCAACGCCTTCTGCAACTGCTGATCGAGCTGAACCGGATGGGCAAGACGGTGATGATCGCGACCCATGACCTCGGCCTGATCCGCGCCGCCAAGCAGCACGTGCAGGCGCGTGTCCTGCGGATTTCCAACCGGCGGCTTCAGCTTGCGGGGGCCGACCTGTGAGGGCGCCGCGGTTCCTGACGGACCTGCTGGTCGCCGACGGATCGGCTGACCGGGTGGTGCCGCCCTCGGGCTTCACGGCGCATCTGACGCTGTTTTCGGCGGGCGTCATGGCGTTTCTGGCGGTCTTCGCGCTGGCCCTGTCGCTGGCAACCGGGCGCCTGGCCGACAGATGGGGAGACGAGCTGGCCCATGCCTCGACCGTGCGCATCTCGGCACCCGACGACCAGATGGCGGTGCAGACCGAAGCCGCGCTGAGGGTGCTGCAGACCACCGACGGCATCGAAAGCGCCCGCGCGCTGAGCGAGGACGAACAGCGCGCCCTGCTGGCGCCATGGTTCGGTCCCGAGGTGCCTGTGGAAAGCCTGCCGATCCCGCAGCTGATCGAGGTGATCGAAAGCGACGCGGGCTATGATGCGGCGGGCCTGAGGATGCGGCTCTCGGCCGAAGCCCCCGGCGCGGTGCTGGACGACCATACGCGCTGGCGGCGGCCGCTGATCGCGGCGGCGAACCGGCTGCGCGCGCTCGGCCTCTTCTCGATCCTGCTGATCGGCGGCGCGATGGCGGCGATGATCACGCTTGCCGCCAATGCAGCCCTTGCCGCCAATGCCAAGGTGATCGAAGTCCTGCGCCTTGTCGGCGCGCAGGATCGTTATATCGCCCGGGCCTTCGTGCGCCGCTTCACGCTGCGTGCGCTGGCGGGCGCGACGGTCGGGACAGTGGCGGGCATGATCGCGGTGCTTTTGATGCCGTCGCAGGCCGAGGTCGGCTTCCTGACGGGCCTGGGCTTTGCCGGGGCGGAATGGTTCTGGCTTCTGGTCCTGCCGCCGGTGGCGGGGCTTGTCGCCTATCTGGCCACGCAGCGCGCGGCCCTGCGCGTTCTGGGGGCGCTGAGCTGATGCAATACCTGCGGTCGCTGTTCTTCATTTTCCAGATGTACCTGGTGATGCTGATCATGGCGATCGGCTTCACCCCCTTCGTCATCGTCAACCGGCGCTATGCCTACTCGGCGGTGCACACCTACTGCAGGTGGGTCCGCTGGACCGCGCGGCTGATCGTCGGCCTGCGCTCCGAAGTGCGCGGCCCGGTGCCCGAGACCGAGGTCATCGTCGCCTCGAAACACCAAAGCTTCTTCGATATCATCCTGCTGGTCTCGGTCCTGCCGCGCCCGAAGTTCATCATGAAATCGTCGCTGCGCTTCGCCCCGATCGTCGGCTATTACGCCGACCGGATCGGCTGCGTCCCGGTGAACCGGGGCAAACGGGCCGAGGCGATCCGCAAGATGGTCGCAGGGGTGACGGCCGGCGATGCCCCCGCCGGGCAGCTGGTGATCTTTCCGCAGGGCACGCGCGTCGCGCCCGGCGCGCATCTGCCCTACAAGATCGGGACTTACGTGATCTACAGCGAAACCGTTCAGGCCTGCGTCCCGGCCGCGACCAACGTCGGCGTCTTCTGGCCCCGTCACGGCATCCTGCGTCGCCCGGGTCTGGCCGTGGTCGAATTCCTGCCGCCGATCACCCCGGGCGCCAGCCGAGAGGACTTCATGGCCCAGCTCGAATCCAGCGTCGAGGCCAACAGCGACCGCCTGATGGCCGAAGCGGGCTTTCCCGTCGCGACGCGCGGCTAACCCCTTCATCTTGCGAAAAATACTCCCGCCGGAGGCAAAACGGCCCGGAGCTGTCAAAACTCCGGGCCGTCTGTCTGTCTGGCGCAGCAGGTGAAAGGTCCGGTGGACCTTTCATGCCGACGACGGGCGGAGCCCGACCTGCTTAGCTGTGGATCGGTCCGTCACCGCAGGCCAGCGCGGCCTCGCGCACGGCTTCCGAATAGGTCGGGTGGGCGTGGCAGGTCAGTGCCAGGTCCTGGGCCGAGGCGCCGAATTCCATCGCCACGCAGATCTCGTGGATCAGGTCGCCCGCTGCCGGGCCGACGATATGCGCGCCCAGGATCCGGTCGGTTTCCTTGTCGGCGAGGATCTTGACGAAGCCGTCGGCGGCGAAGATCGCCTTGGCCCGCGCGTTGCCCATGAACGAGAACTTGCCGGCCTTGTACTTGCGGCCCTCGTCCTTCAGCTGCTCTTCGGTCTTGCCGACGCTGGCAACCTCGGGGTGGGTGTAGATCACGCCGGGGATGACGCCATAGTTCACATGGCCGTGCTTGCCCGCGATGACCTCGGCCACCGCCATGCCCTCGTCCTCGGCCTTGTGGGCCAGCATCGGGCCCGTGATGGCGTCGCCGATGGCATAGACGCCCTTCACGTTGGTCGCCCAGTGATCGTCGGTTTTGACCTGACCGCGATCGGTCATCTCGACGCCGAGATCGGCCAGACCCAGACCGTCGGTATAGGGCTTGCGGCCTGTGGCGATCAGCACGGTGTCGGCGTCCAGCTGGTGTTCGCTGTCGTCCTTGCGCAGCTTGTAGGTCAGCTTGGCCTTGCCACGCGCGGTTTCGACCGACTGGACGGCAGCGCCAAGGATGAACTCCATGCCCTGTTTCTTCAGCAGTTTCTGAAGGCTGCGCTGCACTTCCTTGTCCATGCCCGGGGTGATGTGATCGAGGAATTCGACGACCGTGACCTCGGTGCCGAGGCGGGCGTAGACCGAACCCATCTCGAGCCCGATGACGCCTGCGCCAACGACGATCATCTTCTTTGGCGTCTTGGCGAGGCTCAGCGCGCCGGTCGACGACACGACGGTCTTCTCGTCGATCTCGATGCCGGGAAGCGAGGCCGGTTCGGAGCCGGTGGCGATGATGATGTTCTTGGCCTCGTGCACGTCGTCACCGACCTTGACCTTGCCGGCGGACGGAATCGAACCCCAGCCCTTGAGCCAGTCGATCTTGTTCTTCTTGAACAGGAATTCGATGCCGCCGGTGTTGCTGTCGACGACCGACTGCTTGTACTCCTGCATCACCTTCCAGTCGACCGAGGGCGCCTTGCCCTTCAGGCCCATGGTGGCAAAGTTGTGCTCGGCCTCGTGCAGCTGGTGGGTGGCGTGCAGCAGGGCCTTGGACGGGATGCAGCCCACGTTCAGGCAGGTGCCGCCGAGCGTCTCGCGGCCTTCGACAACGGCGGTCTTGAGGCCAAGCTGGGCGCAGCGGATGGCGGCGACATAGCCGCCGGGGCCTGCACCGATCACGATCACATCATAGGCTGCCATTGGGGTCTCCTTCGGTCTGTTCGGCGTCCCGTTTCCTTGGGTGTACGCCTGTCGGTGTGTCAGGGAAAGGGGCGCTGCCCCTTCTTGGGCCTGCGGCCCAATTCATCCCCGGAGTATTTGCGGAAAGGTGAAGATCATATCAGGGCGGCGATCAGCATCAGCGTCGTGGCGATCAGGCCCGCCATCCAGATCAGGCTGCGCCACGGGACCCAGCCGAAGACATAGGCCGGGATATAGGCGACGCGCGCGATCAGGTAGATCCAGGCGCAGGTGGTGGTGAAGCCGGTCGACCCGGCGTGGGCGGTCAGCAGGGCCGCAATGCCGAAAAGGATAAGACCTTCGAAGTGATTGTTGAGCGCGCGGTGGATGCGGCCGGGCTTTCCGGTCAGTTCGATCTTCTCGTCGCGCGGTTTCAGCGCGGCCTTGCGCCCGGCCTGGGCCTGACCGGCAACGGAATACATCGCCAGCTGCGCGACCTGCAGAAGCGCGGCGAGGGCGAGGACGGTGAGTTCGGGCGTCATCAGAAAAGGCTCCGGACGATCATGGCGAAGGTGGCGATCAGGCCCAGGGTGTAGATCAGGCTGCGCCAGGGCACCCAGCCGAAGGCATAGGCGGGCAGGTAGAGCGCGCGGGCGGCGACGAAGACCCAGGCGGCGATGGCGGTCAGAAGGCCATTGCTGTCGGTCAGTTCGACCAGGATCACCGCGATGATGAAGGGCCCGATGTTTTCGGTGTGGTTCGCAAGTGCGCGGCGCAGGCGGTTCGTACGCGTCGACAGGTTCAGATCCCCGTCGCGCGGCGCGGCGTTGCCCTTGGTGCCGATGTCGTCGGTCAGGCACTTCTGCGACCAGCCCACGGCGGCGAGGTGGATGAAGGCGGTGGCGGCCAGGGCGGCAAGTTCGGGGGTCATCGGGTCAGAGCGCCAGGAGATAGAGCCAGAAGGTCATGGCGAAACCGACCAGCCAGACGATGGTGCGAAGATAGGCGATGCCCATGGCGTAGACGACGACATAGGCGATGCGCGCCAGCAGGAAGATCGTGGCGGCAAAGGTCGCGGTGGCGGGCGGTTCGGGCAGTTGCGCGAGGATCAGCACGGCGGGCGCGAAAAGCGCCATGGCGATGACCGAGTTCATCTGGGCGCGGTCGAGGCGACCGGCCACCCCGGTCAGCGAGGGCAGGCTTTCGCGATTGCCCATGAGCTGGGACATGTCGAGCTTCTGGGCGGCGGCGAGGACCTGCACGAAGATCGTGGCGAGGACGACGATGCCGTACATGGCGAGGATCGTGGTGAGGGTCATTGGGTAGTCTCCTCGTAAGGGGGGATGGCGGGGTGAACCCCGCCCTACAAGGGCGCCCTCGTAGGGCGGGGTGAACCCCGCCAACCGGTTATAGATCCATCAGCAGGCGGCGCGGATCTTCGAGCGCCTCTTTCACGCGGACCAGGAAGGTCACGGCGCCCTTGCCGTCGACGATGCGGTGGTCGTACGACAGGGCCAGGTACATCATCGGGCGGATCTTGATCTCTCCGTTGATGACCATCGGGCGGTCCTGGATCTTGTGCATGCCAAGGATGCCCGACTGCGGGGGGTTCAGGATCGGCGAGGACATGAGCGAGCCGTAGACACCACCGTTGGAGATGGTGAAGGTGCCGCCCTGCATTTCCGCCATCGACAGCTTGCCGTCGCGGGCGCGCTTGCCCTTTTCGGCAATGGCCTTTTCGATCTCGGCAAAGGACATGGTGTCGGCGTCGCGGATGACCGGAACGACGAGGCCCTGCGGGGTGCCCGCAGCGATGCCCATGTGTACGAAGTTCTTGTAGACGATGTCGGTGCCGTCAATCTCGGCGTTGACCTCGGGGACTTCCTTCAGCGCGTGGCAGCAGGCCTTGGTGAAGAAGGACATGAAGCCAAGCTTCACGCCATGTTTCTTCTCGAACAGGTCCTTGTATTCGCTGCGCAGGGCCATGACCTCGGTCATGTCGACCTCGTTGTAGGTCGTCAGGATCGCGGCGGTGTTCTGCGCGTCCTTCAGGCGGCGGGCGATGGTCTGGCGCAGGCGGGTCATCTTGACCCGTTCCTCGCGCGCGGCATCATCGGCCGGGACGGGCGCGCGCGGGGCAGCGGCCGGGGCGGCGGCCTTGGGCGCGGCGGACAGGGCCTTGGCCACGTCTTCCTTCATCACCCGACCGTCGCGACCCGAACCGGTGACCTGATCGCGGCTGATGCCTGCTTCGGCCATCGCCTTCTTGGCCGAGGGCGCGTCTTCGACGTCGGACCGTGCTTCGGCGTTCTGGGTGGTCTGGTAGGCTTCGCCCTTGGACCCTTCGGTTTCGACCTTGGGCTTGGCGGCGCTGCCACCAGCCGACAGTTCGGCCAGCTGACCGCCGGCCTCGACGGTGTCGCCTTCGCCCTTGAGGATCTTGGTCAGGACACCGGCGGCGGGCGCCGGAACCTCGACCGAAACCTTGTCGGTTTCCAGCTCGCAGAGCATCTCGTCGGCGGCGACGCTGTCGCCTTCCTTCTTGAACCAGGTGGCGATGGTCGCCTCGGACACGGATTCGCCAAGGGCGGGGACCATGACCTTCACCGTCTCGCCCGAACCGCCGTTTGCGGTTTCGTCGGCTTCGGTCGCCTTGGTGTCAGCGGCGCGCGGCTTGGTTTCCTCGGGGCCGGCGCTGCCGGATTCCGAGATGTTGCCCAGCAGGGCATCGACGCCGACGGTCTCGCCTTCACCGGCGACGATGTCGGACAGGGTGCCGGCGACGGGCGAGGGGACCTCGACCGTGACCTTGTCGGTTTCCAGCTCACACAGCATTTCGTCGACCGCAACGGTATCGCCGGGTTTCTTGAACCAGGTGGCAACGGTGGCCTCGGTGACGGATTCGCCCAGGGTGGGTACGCGGATTTCGGTGCTCATGGGGTCTTATTTCCCTTCGATGTTCAGCGCCTCGGCAACGAGGGCGGCTTGCTGTGCTTTGTGCTGGGCGGCAAGGCCCGTTGCGGGCGATGCGGTGGCGACGCGGCCGGCGTAGACCGGGCGCTGGTGCTTGGCGTTGATGCGGGTCAGGACCCATTCGATGTTGGGTTCGACGAAGGACCAGGCGCCCTGGTTCTTGGGCTCTTCCTGGCACCAGACCATTTCGGCGCCCTTGAAGCGTTCCAGTTCCTTCACCAGAGAGATCGCGGGGAAGGGATAGAACTGTTCCAGACGCAGGATATAGACGTCGTCCAGACCGGCTTCGTCACGCGCCTCGAGAAGGTCGTAGTAGACCTTGCCGGAACACATGACGACGCGCTTGATCTTGTCGTCCGCGACCAGTTTCGTGGTCGACCGGTTCTTGCCGTACTGCGCATCCGCATCATCCCACAGCACGCGGTGGAAGGACGACCCGGTGGTGAATTCGTCGGCATCCGACACGGCCAGCTTGTGGCGCAGCAGGGATTTCGGCGTCATCATGACCAGCGGCTTGCGGAAGGACCGGTGCAGCTGGCGGCGCAGGATGTGGAAGTAGTTGGCAGGCGTGGTGCAGTTGGCGACGATCCAGTTGTCCTGGCCGCACATCTGCAGGAAGCGTTCCAGCCGGGCCGAGGAGTGTTCCGGGCCCTGGCCTTCGTAGCCATGCGGCAGCAGGCAGACGAGGCCCGACATCCGCAGCCATTTCGATTCACCCGAGCTGATGAACTGGTCGAACATGATCTGCGCGCCGTTGGCGAAGTCGCCGAACTGCGCCTCCCACAGCGTCAGCGCATTCGGTTCGGCCAGTGAATAGCCGTATTCGAACCCCAGCACCGCGTATTCCGACAGCATGGAGTCGATGACTTCGTAGCGGGCCTGGCCCTCGCGGATGTTGTTGAGCGGGTAATACCGTTCTTCGGTTTCCTGGTTCACGATGCCGGAATGCCGCTGCGAGAAGGTGCCGCGCGTACTGTCCTGACCGGCCAGACGGACCGGGTAGCCTTCGGTCAGCAGGGACCCGAAGGCGAGCGCTTCGCCGGTCGCCCAGTCAAACCCGGTGCCGGATTCGAACATCTGGCGCTTGGCGTCCAGCAGGCGGTCGACCGTCTTGTGGGTCGGGAAGCCCTCGGGCACGCGGGTCAGCGACGCGCCGATCTGCTCCATCGTCTCGGGTTTGATCGAGGTTTCGCCGCGCTGGTATTCTTCCTTCTCGCGGTCGAGGCCCGACCACTTGCCGTCCAGCCAGTCGGCCTTGTTCGGCTTGTAGTCCTTGCCGGCCTCGAACTCGTCATTGAGATAGGACTGGAAGGCGGCCTTCATGTCCTCGATCTCGCCCTCGGGGATCAGGCCGTCCTTCACCAGGCGATCCGTATAGAGGCTGAGGGTCGTTTTGTGACCCTTGATCTTCTTGTACATGATCGGGTTGGTGAACATCGGCTCATCGCCTTCGTTGTGACCGAAGCGGCGATAGCAGAAGATGTCCAGCACGACGTCCTTGTGGAACTTCTGGCGGAATTCGGTCGCGACCTTGGCGGCGTGCACCACGGCCTCGGGGTCGTCGCCGTTCACGTGGAAGATCGGCGCCTCGACCATCAGGGCGATGTCCGTGGGGTAGGGCGAGCTGCGCGAGAAGTGCGGCGCGGTAGTAAAGCCGATCTGGTTGTTCACCACGATATGGATGGTGCCGCCGGTGCGGTGGCCGCGCAGGCCCGACAGGCCAAAGCATTCGGCCACGACGCCCTGGCCTGCAAAGGCCGCGTCACCGTGCAGAAGGATCGGCAGAACGGCGGTGCGATCCGCGTCGTTCAGCTGGTCCTGCTTGGCCCGTGCCTTGCCAAGGACAACCGGGTTCACCGCCTCGAGGTGAGAGGGGTTCGCGGTCAGCGACAGGTGCACTTCGTTGCCGTCAAACTCACGGTCCGACGAGGCGCCGAGGTGGTATTTCACGTCGCCCGAACCATCCACGTCCTCGGGCTTGAACGACCCGCCCTGGAATTCGTTGAAGATCGCGCGATAAGGCTTGGACATCACGTTGGCCAGAACCGACAGACGACCGCGGTGCGGCATGCCGATGACGATTTCCTTCACGCCAAGGCTGCCGCCGCGCTTGATGATCTGCTCCATCGCCGGAACCAGCGCCTCGCCGCCGTCCAGGCCGAACCGCTTGGTGCCCATGTACTTGACGTGCAGGAATTTCTCGAAGCCCTCGGCCTCGACCAGCTTGTTCAGGATGGCCTTGCGGCCTTCGCGGGTGAAGGCGATTTCCTTGCCGTAGCCCTCGATCCGTTCTTTCAGCCAGCCGGCCTCTTCGGGGTTCGAGATATGCATGTACTGCAGCGCGAAGGTGCCGCAGTAGGTGCGCCGCACAATGTCGACGATCTGGCGCATGGTGCCGATCTGCAGGCCCAGCACCTGATCCAGGAAGATCGGGCGGTCCATGTCGGATTCGGCAAAGCCGTAGGAGCGCGGGTCAAGCTCGGGGTGGTTGGTTTCGTCCCGCATGCCAAGCGGATCAAGGTCCGCCGCCAGGTGACCCCGGATCCGGTAGGCCCGGATCAGCATGATGGCGCGCACGGAATCCAGCACGGCCTGCTTGATCGCGTCGTCGCTGACAGAGATCCCCTTCTCTGCCGCCTTGGCCTTGATCTTGTCACCCGCAGCCTTCGCTTCTGCCGGGGCGGGCCACTGGCCATCCAGCGCGGCAGTCAGGTCGTCGTTCGGGGCGGGCGGCCAGTCGGCGCGCGCCCAGGACGGGCCCGCGGCCTCTTTCTTGGCGTCCATTTCGCTGTCGCCCAGCTGGCGGAAGAATTCGGCCCAGGCTTCGTCGACAGAGGCGGGGTCAGTCGCCCATCTGGCTTGCAGTTGTTCCAGATATTCGGCGTTGTGCCCCTGCATGAAACTGGAGGCATGGAAAACGTCGTTTGGGCTTTGCTCGGTCATGCGGGGACCTCGTTGGGGTTGGAGCCATAGGTGTTGGGGCCGGGTTGCGTGGGGCGGGTCAGCCACCAGATCACGATCAGCGGAGAGAAGATCGCGATCAGAATCGAGACGATCATGATGATGCCGACGATGCCGGAGTAGAGCGCGCCGATGTTGCCGGACATGACTTCTCCGGTCACGCCGGTCATGGCGGCAAAGCTGGCGATGCCGACCCAGACCAGGATCGGGTACAGCAGGTAGAGCCCGGATCGGCCGGTGTCATGCATCCGCCGCCAGCCGGCGGCAAGCAGCGGGATGAAGGTCACCAGCGAGAAGATGTTCGACACCGGGCCGCTGCTGTCCGAGACGCGGGCGGCCGGTCGAAAAAGCGCGCCGTCGATCGCCGAGGCGACGATGCCGCCCAGCACGATGAACAGCACGAAGTACCAGTATTCCGGGCGCGATGCGCGGCCCGAAAAGGTGATGTACTTGCGAAAACAGGTGCGGATGGCGTCGGTGAAGGTCATGGCATGACCCCCCGGGCAGGACGCAGAGCGGCGGATTTGGGTTCACCCGTGCGGGGTGCCAAACAGCTCTCTCGATGCGTCGCGGTCAACTGGCCCATGGCCGATCCTTACATTGGGTGTTCCGGGCGGGCATCGCCCGGAACCGTCTTGTCCGAAGGGACTTAGCCCTTGATGGCCTTGAGAACAGCTTCGCCCAGACCGGCGGGGCTGTCGGCGACCACGATCCCGGCGGATTTCATCGCCTCGATCTTGTCTTCCGCGCCGCCCTTGCCGCCGGCGACGATCGCGCCCGCGTGGCCCATGCGACGGCCCGGAGGGGCGGTACGACCGGCGATGAAGCCTGCGGTCGGCTTCCAGCGGCCCTTCTTCTTCTCGTCGGCGAGGAACTGCGCGGCTTCTTCCTCGGCCGAGCCACCGATCTCACCGATCATGATGATGGACTGGGTCTCGTCGTCGGCCAGGAACATTTCCAGCACGTCGATGTGTTCGGTGCCCTTGATCGGGTCGCCGCCGATGCCGACAGCCGAGGACTGGCCGAGGCCCGCGTCGGAAGTCTGCTTGACCGCCTCGTAGGTCAGCGTGCCCGAACGGGAAACCACGCCGACGGACCCACGCTTGTGGATGTGGCCGGGCATGATGCCGATCTTGCAGGCGTCCGGCGTGATGACACCGGGGCAGTTCGGGCCGATCAGGCGCGACTTGGAGTTCTTCAGCGCGGCCTTCACCTTCATCATGTCCAGCACCGGGATGCCTTCGGTGATGCAGACGATCAGCGGCACTTCGGCGTCGATCGCTTCGAGGATCGAGTCGGCCGCGAAGGGCGGCGGGACATAGATCACGGAGGCATTCGCGCCGGTGACGTCGACCGCTTCGTGGACCGAGTTGAAGACCGGCAGGTCAAGGTGCGTGGTGCCGCCCTTGCCCGGGGTCACGCCGCCGACCATCTTGGTGCCATAGGCGATGGCCTGTTCAGAGTGGAAGGTGCCCTGAGAGCCGGTGAAGCCCTGACAGATGACCTTGGTGTTTTCGTCTACGAGGACTGCCATGTTCAGTCTCCTGATTGAATATCTTTCGGATGGGGCGGGGGCCCAGTGTCAGTCTGTCGAGGGAAGTCCCACGGCAGACAGCTGGATTTCGCCGTCCCAAGCTGTTGCGTGCATGATCAGGTCGGGGTCCGACGCCCAGCCCGTCACGATGTAGAGGTAATTTCCCGAGAGGTTGTTCATCTGCGCCTGGACCGAATGCGGCAGGGATCCTCCGACGACATGCGCGTCGGGGGCGGCCTTTGCCAGCGCCTCGGTCAGGATGGCATTCATGCCCGCGGCATCCGCACGGTCATAGCCCGTGCACATGACACTGCAGAGGATGAACGGGCCATTCGCGGCATTGCCGAACGTGACCTGTTCAATGATCCCTGCACCGGCATTCATGTCGATCGCTTCGAGAACCGAAACCACCTGCGCCTGATTGTCCACCGTGGTGGCCACGTCGATCATCTTGTCGGCGCCGCGCGACTGCACGGCATCGAGGTATCCCTGCGGCGCGGTCAGGGCCGCGTCGCACTGCTGCACGGCCTGGGCCACGCAACGGGGCAGATAAGCGATGTCCTGTGCCACGGCCGACTGGGCCGCGGACACAAGCAGGAGGGAGAGGGCTGCGGCTCTCATCGATGTCAGCCCTTGACCGCCTTGACGATCTTCTCGGCGCCATCGGACAGGTTGTCGGCAGCGATGACGTTCAAGCCGGAGTTCGCGATGATCTCCTTGCCCTTTTCGACATTCGTGCCTTCCAGCCGGACGACCAGCGGAACCTTCAGGCCGACTTCCTTCACCGCGGCGATCACGCCCTCGGCGATGACGTCGCAGCGCATGATGCCGCCGAAGATATTCACCAGGATGCCCTTCACGTTCGGGTCGGAGGTGATGATCTTGAAGGCCTCGGTCACTTTCTCTTTCGTGGCGCCACCGCCAACGTCGAGGAAGTTCGCAGGCTCGGCGCCATACAGCTTGATGATGTCCATCGTCGCCATGGCCAGGCCCGCGCCGTTGACCATGCAGCCGATTTCACCATCGAGTGCGATGTAGTTCAGATCGTACTTGGAGGCCGCCAGTTCCTTGGGGTCCTCTTCGGTCTCGTCGCGCAGGGCGGCGATGTCCGAATGGCGGTAGATTGCGTTGCCGTCAAAACCGACCTTGGCGTCCAGCACCTTGAGGTTGCCGTCGGGCATGACGATCAGCGGGTTGATTTCCAGCTGTTCCATGTCCTTGTCGATGAAGGCCTGGTAGAGCTTGCCCAGAAGGCCGACCATCTGCTTGACCTGCTGGCCTTCCAGCCCGAGGGCGAAGGCGACCTTGCGGCCGTGGAACGGCAGGTAGCCGGTGGCCGGTTCGATCGAGAAGGACAGGATCTTGTCGGGGGTCGAGGCCGCGACTTCTTCGATGTCCATGCCGCCCTCGGTCGAGCAGACGATGGACACGGCCGAGGTCTGGCGGTCGACGAGCAGCGCGAGGTACAGTTCGCGTTCGATGTCCGAACCCGCTTCGATGTAGATGCGGTTGACCTGCTTGCCCTCGGGGCCGGTCTGATGGGTCACAAGGGTGCGGCCCAGCATCTTCTTGGCTTCTTCGGCGGCTTCCTCGACCGACTTGGCCAGGCGGACACCGCCCTTTTCGCCGGCGTCGGCTTCCTTGAACGACCCCTTGCCGCGGCCGCCTGCGTGGATCTGGGCCTTCACGACCCAGAGCGGCCCGTCAAGTTCGCCCGCCGCGGTCTTGGCTTCTTCGGCTTTCGTGACGGCGCGTCCGTCAGAAACCGGGCAGCCATAGTCGCGAAGGATTGCCTTCGCCTGGTATTCATGGATGTTCATGAAATCCGTCCCTCGTTGCTACGATTTGGATTGGTACTGGCACAAGGTTGCTGGCCTATGAATCGTTTTGTGCAGTGGATGCGGGATTTTCCGCCGATTTTTGCGATTTGTGATCACACGCGAAAGTGGTGTGATCACAGTTGGCTTCCCTAGGGTGTCGGTTCCGACTCACTGACGGTTGGCACGCCGCGTTGACCAAAGGGCACCTCGGGGCCGGAACCCGGAGCCCTGCTTGCCGGTTGCCTTTCCAAGTGAGGAAAGGAAACACCATGGACCTGCCAGACTTCAAGACCGACCGCGTGCTGCCCGACCGGGTGACGTCGAACTGGGATCGGATCGCCCCCTTTGCCTTCGGTTTGGGCATCGTCGCCACCGGTGCGCTGATGTCGCGGTTCCGGCCTAGCGTGCTGGACATGCCAAGCGCCACGCCCCGCCGCGCCGAACCCCGCCACCGGGCTGCGCGGGCCGTCGCGCGGGTGCGGGACGGGGCGGATCATGTCGCGCCTGACAACATGTCGTCCAAACTGGGCAAGTCGCTGGTCATGGCCGGGGCCGCCATGCTGGTGGCCCGCGTGCTGGACGAGCTGGTCAGCGACTAAGCGATCTGGCGGCGCGCGTCATAGGCCGTGATCCACTCCATCCCGCCAAGCGCGTCGATCAGCGGATCCAGGTGTGCCGCGTAGCTGCGCCATTTCCCGACCGAGGCCGCGCTGACCTTCTGGCGTGCCTGATACCGGCTGGCCGTGGCGATGCGGCCGCCCGTTTGCTCCGGCGCCAGACAGGCCGCATCCCATTGCAGGTCGCAGGTCGCCAGAACGCGGCGCAGGGTCGGCTCGGGGCTCTGGACGAGCGCTTCGTACTCGACGTGGCAGATCCGGCCGGGCAGGGCGGCGTCCCAGTGCTGCATCAGATCGTCGTATAGTCGGAAGTACCGACCCAGGGTCTCGGGCCGATTGGAAAAGGTCAGCCCCGTGCGGAAATTGGCGATGTAGTTCGACAGGCAGGTGTCCAGCGGATTGCGCCGCAGGTGCAGGATCGGCGCGTCAGCGAAGGTCGCGGCGATCAGGCCGATGTTCCAGAAATTCAGCGGGTTCTTGTCGATGACTTGGGGGCGCGCCTGTCCGGCGGCGCGGGCCACGGGGGTGATGTAGGCGCGGGCGATCTCGGCCAACGCCTTGGACGTCATGGCGCTGCGGATGGCCTGATCCGGGGCGGTGTCCGGGTTGGCGGCCTGCGCCTTGGCAAAGAACGCGCCGCTGATCCGGTTCAACTCGGGCCGTTCCCCGGCAGTCGCGACTTCGGGGTGGGCCGCCAGCATCCGCTCAAGCAGCGTTGTGCCGGATCGGGGCATCCCGAGGATGAAGATCGGGCGGGGCCTGGTGCGGGTTGCGCCTGTCAGGGTTTTGCAGAACTTGGGCGAAAACAGGGACATCTGCCGGGCGGCGACCGCCTGCGTGTCACCGAGGTCCGCCAGCGCAGGCTTCAGGCGATTGCCGCGATCGAAATGCGCGAAAGCAGTATCAAAGACACCGCAATCCTGGTGGGCCTTGCCTAGCGCGAAGTGGATCGGGATGCGGTCGGGATCGGGAAGCGTCGGGTCGTCGAGCGCCGCCTGGCCGGTGGCGAAGATCGGGTCGCCGGGCCGGATCGTGGTCGAGTCGGTCAGGTTCACATAGGCCAGCGCGCACCGGGGATTGATCGCCAGCGCCTGACGGGCGGCGGCGACCGCATTTGCGAAATCCCCGACCTCGTTCAGGATCGCGGCGCGGGTCTGCGGGATATGGCTGTTGTCCGGGGCGAGGGTCGCGGCGCGGTCCAGCAGGTCAAGTGCGTCCCTGGTCGCCCCGCGCAACCGTGTTCCGGTGATGGCCTTGCCGACCAGCGCGGGCACCATGTCCGGCGCGGTGTCCAGCAGATCTGCATAGAGCCGATCCGCCCCGGCAAGATCTCCTGCTCGGAACGCCGTTTCGGCCCTTGAAAGAAGATCGGCCCGGGACCTGTGCGGGTCCCGGGCCGATCCGGATGTGTCGTTGTCAGCCAAGGGCGATCAGGCGAGAGAGCTGTCGATGCCCTTGCAGGCGTCCACGAGGCCTTTCACGGCCGCGACGGACTTGTCGAACATGTCCTGCTCTTCCTTGTTGAGCGTGATGTTGACGATCTTTTCGATGCCGCCGGCGCCGATCACGGTCGGGACGCCCACGTACATGTCCTTCACGCCCAGTTCGCCGTCGCAATAGGCGGCGCAGGGCAGGACGCGCTTCTGATCCTTGAGGTAGGCTTCGGCCATCTCGATCGCAGAGGTCGCGGGGGCGTAGAAGGCGGAGCCGGTTTTCAGCAGGCCAACGATTTCGGCGCCGCCGTCACGGGTGCGCTGGATGATCGCGTCGAGCTTTTCCTGCGTGGTCCAGCCCATCTTGACCAGGTCGGGCAGGGGGATGCCGGCGACGGTCGAATAGCGGGCGGAGGGGACCATGGTGTCGCCGTGGCCGCCGAGGACGAATGCGGTGACGTCCTTCATGGACACGCCGAATTCGGTCGCGAGGAAGTGGCGGAAGCGCGCGCTGTCGAGAACGCCGGCCATGCCGCAGACCTTGTTTGCGGGCAGGCCCGAGAACTGCTGCAGCGCCCAGACCATCGCGTCGAGCGGGTTGGTGATGCAGATGACGAAGGCGTCGGGTGCGTTGGCCTTGATGCCTTCGCCGACGGACTTCATGACCTTGAGGTTGATGCCCAGCAGGTCGTCACGGGACATGCCCGGCTTGCGCGGGACACCGGCGGTCACGATGCAGACGTCGGCGCCGGCGATGTCGGCGTAATCCTGCGTGCCCTTCAGCGTGGCATCGAACCCTTCGGACGGGCCGGATTCCGCGATATCGAGCGCCTTGCCTTCGGGGGTGCCTTCGGCAATGTCGAACAGAACGACGTCGCCCAGTTCTTTGAGTGCTACGAGATGGGCGAGCGTGCCGCCGATCTGACCTGCGCCGATGAGGGCGATCTTGGGTCGTGCCATGGAACTTATCTCCAGTCCGATGAAATCTCGGGCCGATGCCTAGGAGTTTTGGGGCCTCAGCGCAAGGGTGAGGCCGTGACAGGCGGGGGTGCAGGTCTGTGCGGGGCCGGATTCGCCGTTCTTATAGTCTTGAAAATCAGCGGATTACGGCGGTCCACCCGCATCGGTTGTGCGGCTGTTCCGGGTCGTGTCGGGGGCGGCGTGCCCCGGATGGGGCACGATTCTGTGGTCATGTCAGGCGTCCTTGTCATCGGGGGGCAGCGCCTCGGCCAGGGTTTCGAAAGCCTGGCCGCTGGCGACAAGGCAGGTCACGCCGGTGGCCTTGGTGACGGTGATCGTCCAGGTGCCGGTGGCATCCGAGGCGAAGACCTCGACCATCTGGTTGTTGGGGCCGAGGCCGATGGATTGCCGGGTCTCACCGTACGTGGTGGCGAGGCGTTCCAGAACGACATCGCGCGGGGCGCAGGCCCCGGCCATGGCCCCGGTCGGCAGGGAAAGTGCGGCGGCGGTCAGGATCCCGCCAATCGCAAAGCGCGTCATGGTGCAGTCCTTTCTAAGGCCCGCATGGCGGCTTTGCGCCGTGGGGCGGTTCGTCCTCTGCTCCGGGATCGGGCGGTTGGCTCCGGCCTTCAATCTCCGCATGTCTGAAGTGTGCCTGCGGGGTGCGAAGAAGTGGTTAACGCACCGCGCGCCACGGGCGGCTTGGTGTAGCGCGCGGAAAACGCGCCGATTTTCGCGGCTTGCGCCCGGAAGAGGCGAAGAAAGGCGGCAGTTTTTTCTGCGTTGCGGCGCAACGGGTCTTGAATTTTTCGGTCATTTGGTGCGATTGATGCGCAACATTGTTACCCGGCGACCGCCGCCGCGACTCGGAGCTGCCCCATGGATACCGACCTTCGCCCCTACCGTTCCGTCCTCTATATCCCCGGCTCGAAAGAGCGCGCGCTGGACAAGGCGCGCGGGCTGGCCTGCGATGCGATCATCTTCGACCTTGAGGACGCCGTGACCCCGGACGCCAAGTCCGAGGCGCGCGATACCCTGAAGGCCGCGCTGGAGCAGGATGGCTATGGAGAACGGGCAAAGATCATCCGGATCAACGGGTTGGACACCGACTGGGGCGCGGATGACGTGGCCACGCTGAAGGACGCCAAGGCCGACGCCATGCTGCTGCCCAAGGTGAATTCGGTGCGCGACGTCGAGGCGCTTGATGCGCTGATGGGCGAGGCGATGGACATCTGGTGCATGATCGAAACGCCGCTGGGCGTGTTCAATGCGCTTGAGATCGCGGCGCATCCGCGGGTGAAGGGGTTCGTCGCGGGGACGAACGACCTGGCGAAGGAGCTGAACTGCCGGAGCCGGGACGACCGCCTGCCGATGATGTTCGCGCTGCAGCAGATGTTGCTCGCCGCGCGGGCTCATGGGGTGATCTGCGTCGATGGCGTGTATAACCAGTACCTCGATGAAGAGGGGCTGGCGGCCGAATGCGACCAGGGCCGGGATCTGGGCTTTGACGGCAAGACGCTGATCCACCCGGCGCAGGTGGCGGGCGCGAACACGGCCTTCGCGCCGTCCGAGGCCGAGGTCGACCTGGCCAAGCGGCAGATCGAGGCGCACGAGGAGATCGAGCGCACGGGGCAGGGGGTTGCGGTGGTCGACGGCAAGATCGTCGAGAACCTGCATGTCGAGACCGCGAAGAAGACGCTTGCCAAGGCCGAGGCCATTGCGCGCATGGCGTGACGGGTGCAATGTGAAGTCGATTCACATCTAGCCAGCGGGGCAGCTTGCCATGATCCTTCTTATCCTCGGCGTTCTTCTGTGGGCGGGGGCCCATTTCTTCAAACGGCTCGCGCCCGCGCGGCGCGCGGCCATGGGCGACCGGGGCAAGGGCCTGGTCGCGCTGGCGCTGGCGGTATCGATCCTGCTGATGATCTTCGGCTATCGTGCCGCTGATGGCGCGTTCTTCTGGGGGCGGCATCCGGCGACCGTGGGGATCAACAACCTGCTGATGATCGCGGCGCTTTACTTCACCTCGCCGGGGCCGAAGAAGGGCGCGCTGTTTTACCGGATGCGGCATCCCATGCTGACCGGGTTCCTGCTGTGGACCATCGCGCACCTGCTGGTGAACGGAGACGTGCCGTCGTTCGTTCTGTTCGGGGGGCTTGGCGCCTGGGCGATTGCCGAGATGGTGGTGATCAACCGGGCCGAGCCGGGCTGGACCCCGCCGGAAAAAGGCTCCATTGCCAAGGATGCGATGTTCCTGGTGGCCTCGGTCATCCTGCTTGCCGTGATCGGCTTCGTGCATACCTGGCTTGGCTACCCGACCTTTGGATGAGGACCTGACATGAAAGCCTATCGTTTTCTGACCGCCGACGACACCTCGGCCTTCTGTCACAAGGTGACGGCGGCGCTGGCCAAGGGGTGGGAGCTTTATGGCGATCCGACCTATGCCCACGACGCGACCACCGGCGTGATGCGCTGCGGCCAGGCCGTGACCAAGGAGGTCGCGGGTGACTATGACCCCGACATGAAGCTGGGAGAGCTGTGAATGACCAAGACCAACGCGGGCCGTTTCTTCGAGGATTACAGCATCGGTCAGGTGATCGACCACGCCGTGCCGCGCACCGTGTCGGGGGGCGAGCGGGCGCTGTACCATGCGCTTTATCCGATGCGGCATGCGCTGTATTCCTCGGATGAATTTGCGCGGTCCTGCGGGTTGCGGGAAGCGCCGATCGACGATCTGGCGGCCTTCCACGTGGTTTTCGGCAAGACGGTGCCGGACGTGTCGCTGAACGCGGTCGCAAACCTGGGCTATGCCGAGGGGCGCTGGCTGAAACCGGTCCATGCGGGCGACACGCTGCGGTCATCGTCCGAGGTGATCGGGCTGAAGCAGAATTCCAACGGCAAGACCGGGGTGGTCTACGTGCGGACGCGCGGGATCAACCAGCGCGACGAGGTCGTGATGGAATATGTGCGTTGGGTGATGGTGCGGAAGAACGACCTTGATGCGCCCGCGCCCGAGACGGTCGTTCCGGAGCTGGCCAAGGTCATCGATCCGGCCGATCTGGTGATCCCCGAGGGGCTGGACTTTACCAACTACGATTTCACCCTCGCCGGAGAGCCGCATCGGTTCGGCGATTACGAGGTGGGCGAGGTGATCGGCCATGTCGACGGCGTGACCATCGAGGAAGCCGAGCACATGCTGGCGACGCGGCTGTGGCAGAACACGGCGAAGGTGCATTTCGACGCGACCTTCCGGCCCGACGGGCAGCGGCTGATCTATGGCGGGCACGTGATTTCCATGGCGCGGGCACTGTCGTTCAACGGGCTGGCCAATGCGCAGATGATCGTCGGTCTGAACGGCGGGGCGCATGCGAACCCGTGCTTCAGCGGCAAGACGATCAAGGCCTGGTCCGAGGTGCTGGACCGCGCCGAGACCTCGGCGCCGGGCGTCGGCGCGATCCGGCTGCGGCTGGTGGCCGTCGACGATGCCTCGGTCGGAGAGCTGAAGGGCGAGGACGGAAAGTACCTGCCGCAGGTGCTTCTGGACCTTGATTACTGGGCGCTGATGCCGGTCTGAGCGGCATAGATCGAACGATCAGGTCTTGGGACAGATATGTCGCTGCGGAGGGATTCCGTGGCGACATCTTGTGTTTGGGTTGCGTTTTGGGCTGATCGAATGTTTAGGTATCGTCATTGATTGACGGAACTTCGACCGACTCGAATTGGGGAAAACCAGTGAAACTTATTGCCGCTTCCGCTCTTGCCCTTTCGATGACCTCCATGGCGGCTTCGGCTGCGGTCGTTGTGTACAGCGACCAGTCCAAGTTTGATCTGGCGGTTGCTGGCGGAACGCCTCTCAGGTCGTTCGACTTCTCCGGGGTTACCGCAACGTATTCGCTCAGCCGCGCGGGCGTAGAGATTACGTCTTTCGGCAACACGATGGAAACCAGATCCAACTCTTTCGGGACTTTCCTGTATTCGATCGTGGATGACCCCTACGTTGTGGGGCAAAACAAATACCAGGTTTGGTCATTCGCCGACGACACTTATGCGATCGGGTTCGATTTTCGCGGTGCAGGGGCAGAGAACCTGACACACGAATCCGTCCGTATCACGATTGGTTTTGGCGGTCAGAATGCAGTCGCCGAACTGGCGTTCGTCGGCGGTGAGCATGCGCGGTCTGGATTTGCCGGTTTCGTGTCGTCGACTCCGTTCACAAAGATCATGTTTGACGGCGATGGTGGTACCGGTGAGGATGACTATTATATCGGGAACGTCGAAACGCATGGCGATCTAGGGCAGCCAGACCCGACGCCGGGAGCCCAGGTCCCCCTTCCCGCCGGCCTGCCGCTTCTGGCCGGGGGTCTACTGGCCTTCGGTCTGCTGGGGCGTCGCCGCAAGGGCTGATCCCGACCTGTCACGTCGACGCAGCGCGTCGCCCCCGGGCGACGCGAGTCGCGGTCGTGGATCAGGGTTGCCAAATGCTTATCCTGTGATCACACGGCACATTCATGTGATCACAAGTGGGAAAACCTGCAGGGCGTTAGCGGGAAACTTGCCAGTCGGCTAATGACAATCCCGAAAAAAAGTCTAAGACGAGGCCAACGGAACCCAGATAAGGCACCGCCATGGCTGATGTGAACCGGGGCAACCGCCCGCTATCCCCTTTCATGATTGGACCGTACTATCGGCCCCAGATGACCTCCATGTCGTCGATCCTTGTTCGGATCACCGGCATCGCCTCTTTCGGGATGGTGTTCCTGGTCGTCTGCTGGCTGCTGGCTGCGGCGTCATCGGAAACCGCTTATGACTGGGTGAACTGGCTGCTGACCAGCTTTGTCGGCGACCTGATCTTCCTGCTGGGCACCTGGGGCATCTGGTATCACGTGCTGGGCCGCCTGCGGCATGTCGTCTGGGACTTCGGCTACTTCCTGGATGTCGAGACGTCCGAGAAGATGGGCTGGGGCATGTTCATCGGCGCCACCGTCCTGACGCTCATCACGATCATCGCGGTATAAGGAGGCGACCATGAGCTATCTTACCGACCGCAAGCGCGCCGTAGGCAACGGGGCCGGCAGCGAAGGCACCCACCACCACTGGAAGATGATGGTCAGCTCGATCTGCCTTGTCGTCCTGGTTCCCTTCTTCGTCTTCACCTTCGGCGCCGGTCTGGGCGGCACCTACGAAGACGTGCAGGCCTATTTCTCAAGCCCCTTCGTCGCGCTGGTGATGGCGCTTGGCCTGATCGTCGGGCTTCGCCACTTCAAGATGGAAATCGACGAGGCGGTCGAGGACTACGTCCACGGACTGGCCCAGAAACTGACCCTGATCGCGGTCAACGCAGCGACCTACGTGCTGATGGCGGTTGGTCTCTTCGCTCTCTTGAAACTCGCCCTCTAAGCCTGTGCGCGAGAAGGAATACGATAGATGACAGCAGCTTACGAATACGAGACGCATGATTATGACGTCGTGGTCGTCGGTGCCGGCGGCGCCGGTCTGCGCGCGACGCTTGGCATGGCAGAACAGGGCCTGCGCACGGCCTGCGTGACCAAGGTCTTCCCGACCCGGTCGCACACCGTGGCGGCACAGGGCGGCATCGCGGCGTCCCTGTCCAACATGGGCCCGGACAACTGGCAGTGGCACATGTACGACACCGTGAAGGGGTCGGACTGGCTGGGCGATACGGATGCGATGGAATACCTCGCCAAATCCGCGCCGGCCGCTGTTTACGAACTTGAGCATTACGGCGTGCCGTTCTCGCGCACCGAAGAGGGCAAGATCTATCAGCGGCCCTTCGGCGGTCACACCACCGAATTCGGCGAAGGCCCCGCCGTGCAGCGGACCTGTGCCGCCGCCGACCGGACCGGCCACGCGATCCTGCACACGCTGTATGGTCAGTCGCTGAAGAACAACGCCGAGTTCTACATCGAATATTTCGCCATCGACCTGATCATGTCGGACGACGGCGTCTGCACCGGTGTCGTCTGCTGGAAGCTGGACGATGGCACGATGCATGTGTTCAACGCCAAGATGGTCGTGCTGGCCACCGGTGGTTATGGCCGTGCCTATTTCTCGGCCACTTCGGCGCACACCTGCACCGGTGACGGTGGCGGCATGGTGGCCCGTGCGGGTCTGCCGCTGCAGGACATGGAGTTCGTGCAGTTCCACCCGACCGGCATCTACGGCTCGGGCTGCCTGATCACCGAAGGCGCACGGGGCGAGGGCGGCTACCTGACCAACTCCGAAGGCGAGCGGTTCATGGAGCGCTATGCGCCCCAATACAAGGACCTTGCGCCGCGTGACTACGTTTCGCGGTCGATGACGATGGAGATCCGCGAGGGCCGTGGCGTGGGCGAGCATGGCGACCACATCCACCTGAACCTCAGCCACCTGCCGGCCGAGGCGTTGGCGGAACGGCTTCCGGGGATCTCGGAATCGGCCAAGATTTTCGCCGGCGTCGACGTCACGAAAGAGCCGATCCCGGTTCTGCCGACCGTGCATTACAACATGGGCGGTATCCCGACGAACTATTGGGGCGAAGTGCTGAACCCGACCGCCGACAACCCGAACCAGGTGGTTCCGGGCCTGATGGCCGTGGGCGAGGCAGGCTGTGCCTCGGTGCATGGTGCGAACCGCCTTGGGTCGAATTCGCTGATCGACCTCGTGGTCTTCGGCCGGGCCGCGGCCATTCGCGCCGGCGCCGTGGTGGACCGCGAGGCGGCGATCCCGTCGACCAACGTGGCGCAGGTCGACAAGGCCTTCACCCGGTTCGACTACTATCGCAACGCCAACGGCTCCATCCCGACGGCCGACCTGCGGCTTGAGATGCAGCGCACCATGCAGTCCGACGCGGCTGTCTTCCGGGCGTCCGAGACGCTGAAGGAAGGCGTCGACAAGATGACCGAGATCGCGGCGAAACTGCCCGACGTGAAGGTCACCGACCGGTCGCTGATCTGGAACAGCGACCTGATGGAGACGCTGGAACTGACCAACCTCATGCCGAACGCCCTGGCGACCATCGTCGGTGCCGAGGCGCGCCACGAAAGCCGTGGCGCCCACGCGCACGAGGATTACGCCGAACGCGACGACGAGAACTGGCGTGTCCACACGATTTCGCGTGTCGAGGACAACAAGGTCGACCTGTCCTATCGCCCGGTCATCAAGGATCCGCTGACCGCCGAGGCGGACGGTGGCATCGCGCTCAAGAAGATCGCGCCCAAGGCGCGGACGTTCTGAGGAGGACGACATGGTACAATTCACTCTTCCCAAGAATTCCCGCATCACCGCCGGCAAGACCTGGCCCAAGCCCGACGGCGCGACCAATATCCGCAAGTTCCAGATCTATCGCTGGAACCCGGACAATGGCGAAACGCCCCGGGTCGACACCTATTTCCTTGATATGGACAAGTGCGGCCCGATGGTTCTGGACGCGCTGATCAAGATCAAGAACGAAATCGACCCCACGCTGACCTTCCGCCGGTCCTGCCGCGAAGGCATCTGCGGGTCCTGCGCGATGAACATCGACGGGATCAACACGCTGGCTTGCATCTATGGCCTCGACGAGGTGAAGGGCGACGTGAAGATCTATCCGCTGCCGCACATGCCGGTGGTGAAGGACCTGATCCCCGACCTGACGCATTTCTACGCGCAGCACGCGTCGATCATGCCCTGGCTTGAGACGAAGACGAACAAGCCCGCGAAGGAATGGCGGCAGTCCATCGAAGACCGCAAGAAGCTGGACGGTCTGTATGAATGCGTGATGTGCGCATCCTGTTCGACCTCGTGTCCCAGCTACTGGTGGAACGGCGATCGGTACCTTGGCCCGGCCGCGCTGCTGCATGCCTACCGTTGGATCATCGACAGCCGCGACGAGGCGACCGGCGAGCGTCTGGACGAGCTGGAGGATCCCTTCAAGCTGTACCGCTGCCACACGATCATGAACTGCGCGAAGACCTGCCCCAAGGGCCTGAACCCGGCGAAGGCGATTGCGCATATCAAGCAGATGATGGTCGAACGGACCGTCTGATCCGGTTTGATCCCGTTCCGAGATTGATGAAACGGCCCCCTCGCGGGGCCGTTTTTCTATTTGCGCTCGGCTTTCATTTGGCGACGGCGGCGCGGGCGGTCTAGGCTGGCCGACAGGGAGAGGTTTCATGGCACTGGAAAAAGCGGATGTGATCGTCGTCGGCGGCGGTCTTGCGGGGTTGGTTGCGGCGACCGAGGCGGCAGGGCGCGGGCGCAAGGTCCTGCTGCTGGATCAGGAGGGTCCGCAATCGCTTGGAGGACAGGCCTTCTGGTCGCTTGGCGGGCTGTTCATGGTCGATACGCCAGAACAGCGTCGGATGAAGATCCGTGACAGTCGCGATCTGGCGGCGCAGGACTGGATGGGGTCGGCCGGGTTCGACCGCGCCGAGGATGCGAACCCGCGCGCCGTGGCCGAGGCCTATCTGGACTTCGCGTCGGGCGAGATGCGGGGCTGGCTGGCGGGCATGGGGATGCGCTGGTTTCCGGTGGTCGGCTGGGCCGAACGGGGCGGTGGCCGGGCGGACGGGCACGGCAATTCGGTGCCGCGCTTTCACCTGACATGGGGTACGGGGCCGGGGGTGATCGCGCCCTTCGTCGCGCGGGCCCGGGCGCTGGAGGCCGAGGGGCGGCTGACCTTCGGGTTCCGTCACCGGGTCACGGCGCTGGATCTGGCAGCCCGCCGCGTGTCGGGCGAGGTGCTGGTGCCGACGGATGCGCCGCGCGGGGTCAGCACATCGCGTGAGGTCGCGGGGACGTTCGAGGCCCAAGGCGAGGCGCTGATCCTGACCTCGGGCGGGATCGGCGGGGATCACGACAAGGTGCGACGATATTGGCCGCAGGACCGGCTGGGCGCTCCGCCCGCGCGCATGGTGTCGGGCGTGCCGGATTACGTCGACGGGCAGTTGCAGGGCATTGCCGAGGCCGCCGGGGCGGGTCTGATCAACGGCGACCGGATGTGGCATTACTGCGAGGGGATCGAGAACTGGGATCCGATCTGGCCGAACCACGGCATCCGCATCCTGCCCGGGCCGTCCTCGCTCTGGTTCGACGCGCATGGCCAGCGGATGGAGGCCCCCTGCCTGCCCGGGTTCGACACGCTGGCCACCCTGAGACGGATCCTGTCGACGGGGCAGGATCACAGCTGGTTCGTGCTGACGCAGGCGATCATCAAGAAGGAATTCGCGCTGTCGGGGTCGGAGCAGAACCCGGACTTCACCTCTGGCAAGTGGGCTGAGGTCATCCGCCAGCGGGTGCTGAACAAGGCGGCGACCGGGCCGGTCGAGGCCTTCAAGGAGAAGGGGGCGGATTTCGTCGTGGCCGACACGCTCGACGCGCTGGTCGTGGGGATGAACCGGCTGGAGCCTGACTGCCCGTTGGACGCCGCCCGGCTGCGCCGCCAGATCGAGGCGCGGGACCGCGAGATGGCGAACCCGTTTTCCAAGGACGCCCAGGTGACGGCGATCCACGGGGCGCGACGGTATCTGGGGGACAAGCTGGTCCGGACCGCGAAACCGCACCGCATCCTCGACCCGGACAAGGGGCCATTGATTGCCGTGCGGCTGAACATCCTGACGCGCAAATCCTTGGGTGGGCTGCACACGGACGTCCGGGCGCGGGTGCTGGACGGGGCAGGGCAGGTGATCGACGGCGTCTATGCCGCCGGGGAAGTCGCGGGGTTCGGTGGCGGCGGATACCATGGCTACAACGCGCTTGAGGGGACATTCCTGGGCGGCTGCATCTTTTCCGGTCGGACGGCCGGGCGCGAGGCCTGAGCCTTGCGGATGCTGCAATGCGGCAATGCGCATTAGGGGGCTGATTTTCCACACCAAGATGCGCATTTACTGCGGCAGGGAGGGGCCTTTGACCAGCATGAGGCACCTTATGGAAAAGATCGCCAAACCCACCCAAGAAGAGCTGCGCAAGGCGCAGGCTGCTCTGGACGCGCTGAACGCCGCCTACGAATATTTCACGCCGCAGACCACGGCTGCGGACGCGACCGCGCCGGAGTATTTCGAATACGTGAAAGCCGCATAAGGTCCATTCCCTTCCGGACCTGCGCAGCCCCGTCACACGTCGTGTGGCGGGGCTTTTGCGTCGGACTGCAGGGTCGGTCTTGCCAAGATTTCGGTTGCGCCAGGGCCAGGAGGCCGTGATCCTGCAGGCAATCCAGGGAGGATACCAATGAACAGATTGCTACGCGCGGCTGCGGCTGCATCCCTTGTCGCGAGCCCGCTGATGGCCGAGAACCGCATCGACATGCAGCGCCCCGACGCGCCGGAACTGGCGGCGCCGGGCGATCACGTGATCGGCGTGCGCACCATGACCTTCACCGATCCGGGCCGGGTGGACGTGGTGAACGCCACGGCCGAGGGCGACCTGCCCACCTATGACCGCGCAATCACGGTCGAGGTCTGGTACCCGGCGGCCGAAGGCACGACCCCCGGCGGCACCTACCAGACCGTGCTGCGGGACGGCGAAACCGAAACGACGCTGACCGGGCAGGCCGCCCGCGATGCCGCCCCGGCCGAGGGGAGCTTTCCGCTGATCCTGATCTCGCACGGGTATCCGGGCAACCGGATGCTGATGTCCCATCTGGGCGAAAACCTTGCGACGAAGGGCTATGTCGTGGTGTCCGCCGATCACCGGGACAGCACCTATTCGGATCAGAACAAGTTCACCTCGACCCTGGTGAACCGTCCGATCGACCAGCGGTTCGTGATCGACAGCATGACCGCGCTGGACGACGAGGTCGGGCAGATCGTCGATGACGCGAACATCGGGGTCGTCGGCTATTCGATGGGTGGCTACGGAGCGCTGATTTTCGGGGGCGGCGGGCTGTCGCAACTGGCGGTGACGCGGACCGAACCGGCCTTTGCCGTGGCGCCGCAGAACCTGCTGGCGCAGAACGCCACCGGCAGCGCCGAGTTGGACGCGCTGGTCGATGACCGGGTGAAGGCCATCGTGGCCATCGGGCCCTGGGGCCGCAACTATGGCTTCTTCGACGCCGAGAGCCTGAAGGGGCTGGAAAAGCCGCTGATGCTGGTCGCGGGCAGCCAGGATGACGTGTCGCAATATCCCGCGATCCGCCAGATCTTCGAAGAAACCACCGGCGTCGACCGCTATCTGCTGACTTTCATGTCGGCCAACCACAACGCCGCAGCCCCGATGCCCGCGCCTGCCGAAAGCTATGCGGTATCGGAAAAGCTGGGCTATGCGCCCTTCGATCACTATGCCGACGCGGTCTGGGATACGGTGCGGATGAACAACATCCTGCAGCACTTCGTCACCGCCTTCATGGATGCCAACGTGAAGGGCGATGCCGACAAGGCCGCCTATTACGACGGGCTGGTCGAGACGGCGGAAGAAGGCGTGGCCTCGCGCGATGATGCGGGGGCGGAAAAGCCGGATCACAGCTATTGGAAGGGCTTTGCGGATCGCACCGCCAAGGGCCTGAAGATGGAGAAGATGTCGGCCGAGTGACCTGACAGCCGGATGCAAAGAGGGGTGGCCGATGATCCGGCCACCCCTTTGCGTTTCGGTCAGGCCGGGGATCAGCCCTCCAGCTTGTCCTGCGTCTTCGTCTCGAAATCCGAGGCATCGTGGCGTTCGCGCAGCTGCTTGGCCGGATCGCCGAACGCCGCATTGACCATGCGGCCACGCTGGACGGCAGGGCGGGCAAAGATGGTCTCGGCCCACCTGACGACGTTGGTGTATTCATGCGCGGCCAGGAAGGTCTTGGCCTCTTCATAGGCGCCTTCGGTGACCATGCGGCCGTACCAGGGGACGGTGGCCATGTCGGCGATCGAATACTCGGACCCGGCCAGGAATTCGTTGTCGGCCAGCTGCTTGTCCAGGACGTCCAGCTGCCGTTTCACTTCCATCGCAAAGCGGTTGATCGGGTATTCCATCTTGGTCGGCGCATAGGCGTAGAAATGTCCGAAGCCGCCGCCCAGGTAGGGGGCAGACCCCTGAAGCCAGAACAGCCAGTTCATCGCCTCGGTCCGTTCGGCGTGGCCCTTCGGCAGGAAGGCGTCGAACTTTTCTGCCAGGTAGAACAGGATGTTGCCGGATTCAAACACGCGCTGCGGTTTGTCGCCCGAATGATCGACCATCGCCGGGATCTTGGAGTTCGGGTTGGCCTCGACAAAGCCCGAGCCGAACTGGTCGCCGTCGCCGATGTTGATCAGCCAGGCGTCGTATTCGGCATCCCCGTGACCGGCGGCCAGCAGTTCCTCGAACATGATGGTGACCTTCTGGCCGTTCGGGGTGGCCAGCGAATACAGCTGGTGCGGATGCTTGCCGACCGGCAGGTCCTTGTCGTGGGTCGCGCCCGAGATGGGGCGGTTGATGCTGGCGAAACGACCGCCACTTTCCTGGTCCCAGGTCCAGACCTCGGGCGGGGTGTAGCTCTCATCGCTCATGCGGCGTCTCCTTGTTGGGTTCTTGCCTAACATTGGCCTGCGCCGTCATGGTTGCAACGGGGTGAATGCACAATGGGGTAAACAGGATTGCACAGATGCAGAGCCGGGGGCAGGTTGGACGGATGACGACGTCCCACACCACCCCCGCCGATGCCGAGGCGCGCCGCGCCGTGGCGCCCGTGATCTGCTATCCCGTCTCGACCCTGCCAGCGCCGGACCTGGATCTTTATGCCCGCGCGCGCGATGGCGCCGTCAAGGTCGGGGAATGGATCGCCGCCCCGCGCGAGGCCGCGCATTTCCGTGTCGCGGCAGGGCAGTTCTTTCGCATCACCAGCATCGAGGGGCCGCAGGTTGGCGATCTGAACCTGTGGAACGCGGCCGACCCGTCCGAGAGGTTCTATTCCGGCAAGACCCGCGCCCTGCACGGATCGCACCTGAGCACGGGCGACAGGATGTGGAGCAGTTTTCCCCACCTGCGCCCCATGGCGACGATCACGGCGGACACGCTGGATTGGTACGGTGTCGATGAGTTCGGCGGGCGGGTGCATGACGTGATCGGCACGCGCTGCGATCCGCACACGCACCACCTGCTGAGCGGCGAGGATTATCACCACTGCTGCCATTCGAACCTGACGCGCGCCTATGCCGATGCCACCGGCCTGCCGGTGCGCGACGCCGCGCGCGAGGTGCATGATGTGCTGAACGTCTTCATGTGCACCGGGTTCACCCGCGACACCGGGCAGTATTTCATGAAGGCCAGCCCCGTGCGGCCCGGTGATTACCTTGAGTTCTTCGCCGAAATCGATCTGCTTGGCGTGCTGTCGGCCTGTCCGGGCGGTGATTGCGGGTCGGAACATTCGTCCGACACCGCGCCCTGCCATCCGCTGCTGATCGAGGCTTTCGCCCCGGCGGCGGGCGCGCTGGACGGCTGGGTCAGCCCGCCGCGCAACGGATATTCGGGCACACACGGTCGGTGACAAACCTCGTCATGCTGTGATCGCTTGGTGACGCGCCCGGGGGACGGGGCTAGGCTGGCCCTCGCGTCAGTCGGAGGGCAGCATCATGCGTCGCGGGTTCGGGGCCAGGTTTCTGATTGTCGGGGTGCTCATCCTGCTGATGTTCATCCCGTTGTTCTTCGTGGCCGAGGTGGTGGGCGACCGCAAACGGCTGTCGCGCGACGTGATCGACGAAATCGGCCGCACCTGGGGCGGTGAGCAGTCGATCGGCGGCCCGCGCCTGATGATCCCGGTGACCGAAGAGGTCATGCGCGACATCACCCGGACCGTGACCGATCTGGCGACGGGACGTGTCATCATCGACCCGACGACCGGTGAGCCGCGCCAGGAAACGGTGCGCCGCCGGGTGACAGAAGGCCGTGCGCCGATCTACGTCTATCCCGTGACCTTCGACGTCACCGTCAGCAGCGAGACCGAGGTGCGCCAGCGCGGCATCTTCTCGGCCCCTGTCTATCGCGCACGGGTCGAGGTGGATTTCGACTTTCCCGCCGCGGCCCTGGCCGAGGTAGACCTGGGCGCGGCCGTCATCCACTGGGATCAGGCCGAGATGGCGGTCTTCGTCAGCAACAGCAACGGTCTGCGCCGCGAAGCCGAACTGACCGGGCCGAACGGGGTCATCGCGATGGAGCCCTCGGGCGATGGCGCGCGGCCCGGCATCGTGGCGCAGATCGGCGATCCGCGTGCGGGCGGGTCCTATCGGCTGGTGCTGGGCCTGAACGGTGCGGGATCGCTGCAGGTCGCGCCGGTCGGGCGGACCAGCCATGTGGTGATGACCTCGGACTGGCCGCATCCCAGCTTTACCGGCACCTTCCTGCCCGACACGCGCGAGGTGACCGAGACCGGGTTCCGCGCCGAATGGACCGTGCCGCACCTGGCGCGGTCGTTGCAGCAGATCAGCCGCGATGACCTTGCCCCGCGCGAGCTGGGCGCCATGGCCTTCGGCGTCACCCTGTTTGAGCCGAACGACTTCTACCAGAAGGCCTATCGCGCGGCGCGCTACGGGATCCTCTATATCGCGCTGACCTTCCTGACCGTCCTGCTGGTCGACCGCAATCGCGCGACGCCGGTTCATCCGGTCCAGTACTTCCTGATCGGGCTGGCGCAGGCGACCTTCGTGCTGCTGATGGTGTCGTATGCCGAACAGATCGGCTTTGCGCTGGCCTACCTGGTGTCGGCGGGCGCGGTGACCGCGCTGCTGACGCTGTTCGGCTGGATCGGCCTGCAACTGGGACGGCGCAGTCTCGTGGTGGGCGCGATGCTGGTGCTGGTCTACGCGGTGCTCTACCTGATCCTGCAAAGCGAGGATTACGCGCTGCTGGCCGGATCGACCCTGGCCTTTGTGGCCATCGCCGCGACGATGTTCGCCACCCGGAACGAGGACTGGTACGGGCCCGAGGGGCGCGGCCTTTTCGGTGCCCGCGACAAGCCGAAACCGGTGCCGCCTGCGCCGGACCAACCCGGCGCAGGCGGCGCGTGATCAGCCGAAGGCGGCCTCGAGCGCGATTTCGACCATGTCGCCGAAGCTCTGTTCACGCTCTTCCGAGGGCAGGGCCTCCTTGGTCTTGAGGTGATCGGACACCGTCAGCACCGCCAGCGCGCGACAGCCGTGGCGGGCAGCGACGGTATAGAGCTCGGCCGCCTCCATCTCGACCGCCAGGACGCCGTGGCGCTCCATCATCTCATCGAGATCAGGGCGTTCGGCATAGAAGACATCGGCGGAATAGATATTGCCGGTGTGGGTGGTGACACCCTTTTCCTCGGCCGCGCGATAGGCCTTCATCAGCAGGCGGAAATCGGCGGTCGGGGCATAGTTGACCTCTTTGAAGAAGCCAAGCGACGGGGTCGAGATCGACGAGGCCGACATCGCCAGGATGACATCGCGGATGCCCACGTGATCCTGCATCGCGCCGCAGGATCCGATGCGGATCAGGGTCTTGGCGCCGTAATCGCGGATCAGTTCGTTGGCGTAGATCGACAGCGACGGCATGCCCATGCCAGAGCCCTGGATGGTGACGCGGTGGCCCTTCCAGGTGCCGGTGAAGCCCAGCATACCGCGTACTTCGTTGACCAGCTTCACGTCGTCCAGAAAGGTCTCGGCCGCCCATTTCGCGCGGTAGGGGTCGCCGGGCATGAGCACGGTCTTGGCAATTTCGCCGGGTTTGGCGCCGATATGGATGGTCATGGCAAAGCTCCTGTCCGATGTGCGCCGACGATGCCGCGCGGCGACAGGATTGTCCACGGATGCCGTGACGGGCGTTTGGCGCCGCAGGCTCAGGCCTGCGCGGCGGCGAATTCGCTCATCAGGGGGCCAAAGTCCTCCATCGCCGGGAAGGCGGGGAAGGAATGGGCCACGGGCAGGGAGACCCAGGGCAGCTTGGCCTCGGTCATCGTCTCGATGAACGGCGTGAACCAGGCGTGGTCCTCCAGCATGGTGGGGCGCAGGTTGACGAATTCGACGCCCGCGGGCCGGGTGAACATCCAGGTCATGCAGTCCGGGCAGAACATGTGTTCAAGCCCTTCGGATTTCGCACCCCCCACGACCGGTTCTCCCTTGGTCACCGCGAAGCCGGCGGTCGGGATCATGGCGGTCAGGGAAAAGGCCGATCCGCTCATCCGCTGGCAGCCGGTGCAATGGCAGGCGGCGGTCATGATGGGGGCGGCGGTGACTTCTATCGTGGTGGCGCCGCAACGGCACTGGCCGCGCAGGGGCAGGGTGGGGGTGGGCATCAGCCTCTCCTGATCTCGAATGTGGCAAGGTCGGGGGCGGACGCATCTGTCACGCGGACGTCGCGGACGGCCGCCGCGCCGGGGCCGGAGTGACACTCGGTGATCAGCGCCTCGACCCGGTCCTTCGGGCCGTGCACGACCGCCGTGACCGATCCGTCGCTTTCATTCTGCACAAAGCCCGTCAGGCCAAGCGCCTCGGCCCGTGACCGGGTCCAGGCGCGATAGGCCACGCCCTGGACGCGGCCGGTGATGCGCAGCTCTCGGGTGATGTCGGACATGGCGCCTCCTGACCCCGTACCTAGCACGGACCGGGTGGGCTGCCAGCCCGTTGCGTCACCATTCCGGCTTCTTCTGGTCGGCAAATACCTCGGGGTAGCCGACCCGCAGGGGCGGCGCAGGGGCAGGGCCCCTGTGCACTTACTCGGCCGCGACGTCCTTGGGATCGGCCAGTTCGACCACGTCCATCATGATCCGGTTCAGCTGGAAATCCTTGGGCGTATAGACCCGCGCCACGCCCATCCCCAGCAGGCGCTTGGCATCCTCGTCGGGGATGATCCCGCCGACGATCACCGGCACGTGGTCCAGGCCCGCGTCGCGGACGCGCGTCATGACCTCTTCGACCAGCGGCAGGTGCGATCCCGACAGGATCGACAGGCCGATCACATGCGCCTCCTGCTCCTGCGCGCGGGTGACGATTTCTTCGGGCGTCAGGCGGATGCCTTCATAGTTGATGTCCATGCCGCAGTCGCGGGCGCGGAAGGCGATCTGTTCGGCACCGTTGGAATGCCCGTCGAGCCCCGGCTTGCCGATGATGAACTTCAACCGCCGGCCCAGCTTGTCCGACACGGCATCGACCGCCTCGCGGATGTCGTCCAGCCCTTCGGTCTTGTTCGACATGCCCGCCGCCACGCCGGTCGGGCCGCGGTATTCGCCGTGCACCGCGCGCATCTGCGCCGCCCATTCGCCGGTCGTCACCCCGGCCTTGGCCGCCGCGATCGAGGCGGGCATGCAGTTTTCGCCCTTGGCTGCCGCGTCGCGCAGATCGGCCAGCGCCTTTTGCACGGCGGCTTCGTCACGCTCTGCCCGCCAGGCGTTGAGCCGCGTGACCTGGTCGGCCTCGACCGCCGGATCGACGGTCATGATGCCGCCATCCTCGCCCATCAGCGGCGAGGGCTCGGCCTCGGTCCACTTGTTCACACCGACGACGATGGTCTTGTCGGTTTCGATCCTGTTGACCCGCTCGGCGTTCGATTCCACCAGCCGCGACTTCATGTAGTCGATCGCGGCCACGGCCCCGCCCATCCCGTCGAGGTTGGCCAGTTCGGCCCGCGCGCCTTCCTTCAACGCCTCGACCTTGGCATCCACCGCCGGGTTGCCGTCGAACAGATCGCCGTATTCCAGCAGGTCGGTCTCGTAGGCCATGATCTGCTGCATCCGAAGCGACCATTGCTGGTCCCAGGGTCGCGGCAGGCCAAGCGCCTCGTTCCAGGCGGGCAGCTGAACGGCACGGGCGCGGGCCTTTTTCGACAGGGTCACGGCCAGCATTTCGATCAGGATACGGTAGACGTTGTTCTCGGGCTGCTGTTCGGTCAGGCCAAGCGAGTTCACCTGCACCCCGTAGCGGAAGCGGCGGAACTTGGGATCCTCGACGCCGTAGCGGTCCTGGCAGATCTCGTCCCAGAGATCGACGAAGGCGCGCATCTTGCACATCTCGGTGACGAACCGGATGCCCGCGTTCACGAAGAACGAAATCCGGCCGACCACGGTCGGGAAATCCTCGGCCGGGACGCGGGGGCGCAACTCGTCCAGCACCGCGATGCCGGTCGCCAGCGCATAGGCCAGCTCCTGCTCGGGCGTCGCACCGGCCTCCTGCAGGTGGTAGGAACAGACGTTCATCGGGTTCCACTTGGGAACCTCGCGGTAGCAGTATTCGGCCACGTCCGCGATCATCTTCAAGCTGGGGGCGGGCGGGCAGATATAGGTCCCGCGCGAGAGGTATTCCTTGATCAGGTCGTTCTGCACGGTGCCTTGCAAGACCTTGGGATCGGCCCCCTGTTCCTCGGCCACGGCGATGTAAAGCGACAGCAACCAGGGCGCGGTCGCGTTGATCGTCATCGAGGTGTTCATCTCGGCCAGCGGGATCTGGTCGAAGAGCGTGCGCATGTCGCCCAGGTGGCTGATCGGCACGCCGACCTTGCCGACCTCGCCCCGCGCCAGGACGTGATCGCTGTCGTACCCGGTCTGCGTGGGCAGGTCGAAGGCCACCGACAGGCCCGTCTGACCCTTCTTGAGGTTCGAGCGGTAAAGCTCGTTCGACGCCTTTGCGGTCGAGTGCCCGGAGTAGGTCCGGAAAAGCCAGGGGCGGTCCTTTGGGGTCTCGGTCATGGCGGGCCTCGGGTTTTGGGTGCGCAATTAAATTTCGTCTGGTCGTTCGTATCGGAAAGAATATGGCCTTGTCAATTCGCCGCGTCGCGGCAATATCCGGCAAATCTAGCATGTTCCGGGACCTCGGCGCGGGTTTTCACGGGTGCTTTTGCCGCGCTGCCGAAATTTTCTGGCCCGACTCACCGGAACAGCGGCAATCTTGACCAGATCCTGCAATTCCTTCGCGCAACCGGCCTTGTGGGCCCGGTCCGCTTGGCGTCCACTAGGATCGTAAGGGTCATAAAATTACAAAAGAGAAGCTTCCGGTATTGCTTTGTTGCGTGGCGACTTATATCCCGGGGATCAGTCCGCCGCGATTCTGCGTCGCGGCATCACGATCTGAAGGAGGCCCCCATGGCGCTGGACACCGATACGGGCATCGCACCCTACGACGCCCCTGAAAAAGACCTGTACGACGTGGGTGAAATGCCCCCGCTCGGCTATGTTCCCAAGAAGATGTACGCTTGGGCGATCCGCCGCGACCGCCACGGCGATCCGGCCACCAGCTTCCAGCAGGAGGTCGTGGACACCTGGCAGATCGACAGCCACGAGGTCCTCGTCCTCGTGATGGCCGCCGGCGTGAACTACAACGGCGTCTGGGCCGGCAAGGGCGAACCGATCTCTCCGTTCGACGTGCACGGTCAGGACTATCACATCGCCGGTTCCGATGCCTCGGGCATCGTCTGGGCCGTGGGCGACAAGGTGAAGAACTGGAAAGTGGGCGACGAGGTCGTGATCCACTGCAACCAGGACGACGGCGACGACGAGGAATGCAACGGCGGCGACCCGATGTTCTCGCCCACGCAGCGGATCTGGGGCTACGAGACCGGCGACGGATCCTTTGCCCAGTTCACCCGCGTACAGGCGCAGCAGCTGATGCCGCGCCCCAAGCACCTGACCTGGGAAGAGGCCGCCTGTTATACGCTGACGCTGGCCACCGCCTATCGGATGCTGTTCGGTCATCACCCGCACGAGCTCAAGCCCGGCCAGAACGTGCTGGTCTGGGGTGCCTCGGGCGGCCTGGGGTCCTACGCGATCCAGCTGGCGGCGACGGCCGGTGCCAATGCGATCGGCGTGATTTCCGACGAATCCAAGCGCGAGTTCGTTCTGGCCCAAGGAGCCAAGGGCGTCATCAACCGCAAGGACTTCGACTGCTGGGGCCAGCTGCCCAAGGTCAACAGCCCCGAATACAACGCCTGGCTGAAAGAGGCGCGCAAGTTCGGCAAGGCGATCTGGGACATCACCGGCAAGGGCGTGAACGTCGACATGGTCTTCGAACACCCCGGCGAGGCGACCTTCCCCGTCTCCACGCTCGTGGTGAAGAAGGGCGGCATCGTGGTGATCTGCGCGGGCACCTCGGGTTTCAACACCACCTTCGACGTGCGTTACATGTGGATGCACCAGAAGCGCCTGCAGGGCTCGCACTTTGCCAACTTGAAACAGGCGGCATCGGCAAACCGCCTGATGATGGAACGCCGTCTCGATCCCTGCATGTCCGAGCTTTTCCCCTGGGCCGAGATCCCGGATGCGCACATGAAGATGATGCGGAACGAACACAAGCCGGGCAACATGGCCGTGCTGGTCCAGTCGCCGCGGCCCGGTCTGCGGACCGTGGAAGACGTGCTGGAAGCCAGCAAGGCCTGATCTTTCTGGCTGGCGCCGGAGGGCTCTGCCCTCCAGACCTCCCGGGATATTTCTGGCAAAAAGAACAGTGGGCCCCTCGCCGTCCGCCAATCCGGCGGTGCTGCGAGGGGCTTTCTCTTTGCGCGGTCATCGGCGTCCCCGCCTGTACCGCGTGTTCAGCTTTCCTGATTCTGGTTAACAATTTCTTTTTGCCGGAAATATCCCGGGGGAGTCCGCAGGACGGGGGCAGAGCCCCCTGCGCCGCATCCTGGGCCATCGCGTCGGGTCGCGCTGGCGCATTCCCGGGAACCGCTGTAGCGTCCGGGCATGAGCTTGCCCTCCGTTACATTTTCTCACGATCAGGCCGATGCCTTTGACCGGATCGCCGAGGCACTGCGTGCCGATGGTGTTGATCTTGACGGCGATGCCCTGCGTCCGCCGGGGGCGGGCAAGGGGCAGGTGTTGGCTGTCACGGGCAAGGCCGGGTCGGGCAAGACGCTGCTTTTGTCGGCCATCTCCAAGGCGGCGCAGGAGGCTGGGGTCGCCCTGATTTCGGGCGATTACGAGCCGAAGAAGACCAAGGACCGGCGCACGCTGGCGATCCTTGCGCCGACGAACAAGGCGGCCTCGGTGCTGCGGCTGCGCGGGGTGCCTGCGACCACGATCCACCGCATTCTGTACACGCCGGTCTATGATCCCGAATACGAACGCATCGCGGAATGGCTGGCGGGCGAGGGCGATCGCCCTGTCATCGAGGGGCTGACGGATGTGGCGCTGGATCGCGCGCATGCCTCGTACCAGGTGAACACCTCGGTGCCGGCGGCGCTGGCGGCGGCCGGGCTGCGCGGGTCGGATTTCATCACCGGCTGGAAGCGGCGCGATGATCCGCTGGACATGGGGCTGATCGACGAAGCCTCGATGCTGGACGACAAGCAGTACGACGACCTGCGCGAGATCTTTCCGACCCTGCTGCTGTTCGGCGATCCGGCGCAGCTGGCGCCCGTGGGGCAGTCCGGCCGGATGGTCTTTGACCGGGTCGGGGCGCCGAATGTCATGCACCTGGACCGGGTGCACCGGCAGGATGCGGACAACCCGATCCTCGATCTGGCTCATGCCCTGGCGGACCCGCAGCTGTCGTTCGAGGATTTCGAGCGCATGATCGAAGACAAGGCGGCGCAGGACGAACGGGTCGTCTGGGGGCAGCGGGTCGAGGTCGACCTGATGGCACGCTCGCCCGTGCTGGTCTGGCGCAATGCCACGCGGATCCGGCTGATCAATGCCTTCCGCAAGGTCCATGGCGCACCCGAGGATGCGCTGCTGCCGGGCGAACCGCTGATCTGCGACGGGATCGAACTGCCGCTGAAGCATCGCAAGAAGCGGCTGGATCTCGAGGCGCGGGGGCTGATCAAGGGGGCGCAGGTCGTCTACCTCGGGCCCGGATCGAAGGCCGGGTTTTCCAAGTTGCATGTCATGGGGGCCGAAAGCCCGCAGGTGTCGGCGGCCTCGATCGTGAAAATCGAGAAGCCGGACGAGGAAGAGCCCTTCATCCCCTATGCCGCACGCATGGGAGCGACCTTTCTGCATGGCGCGGCGGTGACGATTCACAAGGCGCAGGGGTCGCAGTGGCGCGATGTGCAGGTCTTTGCCCCCGATCTTTACGCCGCCGCGCGGGTCGGGCGGATCGAGGCCGGGCAGCCGCTGTGGAAGCGGCTGGCCTATGTGGCGATCACCCGGGCCGAAACGCGGCTGATCTGGGTGGTGCGCAACCGGCTGGCGAAACCCTCGGCGCCGCTTGGGGTCGAGGATCTGCTGGCGGCGCCGGTCGCGCCGCTGGAGCTGACGGCAGAGGGGGGAGAGGCATGAAGAGCATCCTGGTGACCGGGGCCAGCGACGGCATCGGCCGCGCGACGGCCGAGCTGTTTCTGGACCACGGCTGGCGCGTCGGCGTGCTGGCGCGGCGCGGGGAGGTGCTGGAGGAGGTCTTCGGCGGGCGCGAGGGGGCGGTGATCCTGCCCGGTGACGTGACCGACGAGGGGGCGGTGGACGCGGCCTTTGACAGGTTCCTGCGCGCGGCCGGACGGATCGACGTATTGTTCAACAATGCGGGGATGTTCGGGCGGGCGGATACCATCGACGGGATCACCCTGGCCGAATGGCGCGCGGTGGTGGACGTGAACCTGACGGGCATGTTCCTGTGCGCCCGGGCGGCCTTTGGCCGGATGCGGATGCAGGATCCGCAGGGCGGGCGGATCATCAACAACGGGTCCATCTCCGCCCATGTCCCGCGCGAGGGGTCGCTGGCCTATACGGCGACGAAACACGCGGTGACGGGGATGACGCGGACGCTGTCGCTGGATGGCCGGGCCTTTGACATCGCCTGCGGGCAGATCGACATCGGCAATGCGCGGACCGAGCTGTTGCAGGGGATCATCGACCAGAACCCCGACAACCCGCCGCCGTCGATGGATGTGGCCCATGCGGCCCAGTCGGTGCTGCACATGGCGGAACTGCCGCTGAGCGCCAACGTCCAGTTCATGACCGTGATGGCGACCAAGATGCCCTATATCGGGCGGGGCTGATGCGGGATCTGGCGGATCTGGCGGGGCGGCTGCTGATCGCGCTGCTGTTTTTGGGCGGGTTTGCGCAGAAGCTGGGGGATCCCGGCCCGGTCGAGGCGATGATCCGGTCGGTCGGCCTGCCGGGGTGGTTTGTCTGGCCTGTGGCGGTCTTCAACCTGCTGGGGGCGTTTTGCCTGGTGCTGGGGCCGCGCGTGCGGGTCTGGGCCGTGCTGCTGGCCGTCTACTGCGTCTTCACCAGCTGGTTTCACTGGCAGCTGCGCGCCGATCCCTGGCAGGTCACCATCGTCGTGAAGAACTGGGCCATCGCCGGCGGGCTGCTGGTGCTGGCGGCGCAGGGGCCGCGGCGCTTCGTGCGGTGGCGATGACAGATCGCCTCCGGCGGGAGTATTTCGGGCAAGATGAAGCGGAGGCCGACCCGCTGCGGGGTCGGCGTGCCGTGGTCTAGCGGGTCGGGACCGGCGTTTCGCCGCGATAGTCGTAGAAGCCGCGCCCGGTCTTGCGGCCCAGCCAGCCGGCCTCGACGTATTTCGTCAGCAGGGGGCAGGGCCGGTACTTGGTGTCGGCCAGGCCGTCGTGCAGCACGTTCATGATCGCGAGGCAGGTGTCGAGGCCGATGAAATCCGCCAGTTCCAGCGGGCCCATGGGGTGGTTGGCGCCAAGCTTCATCGCCTCGTCGATCGACCGGACGTTGCCGACCCCTTCGTAGAGGACATAGACCGCTTCGTTGATCATCGGCACCAGTACGCGGTTGACGATGAAGGCCGGGAAATCCTCGGCCGAGGAGGCGGTCTTGCCCAGGCGGTCCACCACGGCGTGGCAGGCCTTGTAGGTTTCGTCGTCCGTGGCGATGCCGCGGATCAGTTCGACCAGCTGCATCACCGGCACGGGGTTCATGAAGTGGAAGCCCATGAACTTTTCGGGCCGGTCGGTGCGGGATGCCAGCCGGGTGATCGAGATCGAGGAGGTGTTGGAGGTCAGGATCGTTTCGGGTTTCAGCGCCGGGACGAGTTCCTTGAAGATCGCGTCCTTGACGGTTTCGCGTTCGGTCGCGGCCTCGATCACCAGGTCCATCTGGCCCAGGTCGGTGAGCGTCAGCGTCGATCCGATCCGCGACTGGGCGTCGTTCTTGGCCTCTTCCGTGATCAGGCCCCGGCTGACCTGGCGGCCCATGTTCCGGTCGATCTGGGTGACGGCACGGTCCAGGGCCTCTTGCTTGATGTCCGTGATCATCACGTCATATCCCGCAAGCGCGCAGACATGGGCGATCCCGTTGCCCATCTGGCCTGCGCCGATCACGCCAATCGATTTGATCTCCATACCGGTCTCCTTGTTCGTCGCGCGTACAGTGGCCAAAGCGGCCGCTGGCCGCAAGTGCCGACCATTTGCGATGAATGCAAGATTTAGGGACTTCGTAAGGTTTGCGCGGCACAAGGTTCGACGGGTGACTTGTGGTGGGTATCATGACCTATGAACGACTTGAGCAGGCGGGGCTTGATTATTACCCGTGTCGGTACAGCGGATCGCGGATGCTGTTTCGCGGACCGAAGGCGGATCGGGTGGGGCCGCATGTTCTTTATTTCGGGGGCACGGCGACATACGGAAAGTTCATCCCGCGTCCCTTCCCGGCGCTGATCGAATCGCGGACGCATCTGCAAAGCGTGAACCTTGGCGCGGTGAATTCGGGTCCGGACCTGTACCTGAACGACGCCGATCTTTTGGCCATGACCGAAGGGGCGGCGGCGACGGTGGTGCAGATCACCGGGGCGCCGAATCTGACCAACCGGTATTACAGTGTGCATCCGCGCCGCAACGACCGGTTCCTGCAGGCGTCACAGTTGCTGCGGACGGTGTTCCGCGATGTGGATTTCACGGGCTATCACTTTACCCGTCACATGTTGCAGGGCCTGCAGGATCTGTCGGCGGACCGGTTCGCCATCCTGGTCGAGGAACTGCAGGAGGCCTGGGTCGGGCGCATGACCTCTCTGCTTGCCGCGATCCGGGGGCCGGTGGTGCTGCTGTGGCTGGCGGACAGGCCCGTGCCGGACGTCGCGTCCCCCATGGATCCGGTCGAGGGGCAGGGAGAGCCGCTGTTCATCTCTCGGCCCATGGTCGATGCGCTGCGCCCGCATGTGGCCGCCGTGGTCGAGGTCACGGCCAGCCCGACAGCCCGGGCGCTTGGATCCGAAGGCATGGTCTATTCGCAGATGGAAGCCGCGGCGGCCCATTGCCAGCTGGGGGTGAGGGCGCAGGTCGAAGCGGCCGAGGCCCTGGCGCCGGTGCTGTGTGATCTGGTGCCGAAGGGACGCAAGGCGCGGCTTAACTGATCCGGGGCGTATGTCGCATCGGATAAGGTGATGCGACCACAAGATTATTGCCAGCCGGTACACCGGGTCCTACCAATATAGGGCAGGGTAGCGAAGGGTGTGACGTGCTGGCAGACAAGGCCCGAGGGCTGGAAGATCTGACCGACCTCGAGTCGATCTGGACCAAGGTTCAGGCCATTCTTCGTGCGGAAGGCATCGACTTTGTCATCTACCTGTCTGTCGAACAGGATTTCACGGCGCCCCAGCTGCTGACCAATGTGCCCGAGATCTATGCCGGGTTTCCGCCGCAGGAGGATCCCTTCCTGAGCCACTGCTGCAACAGCTACCGGATCACCATGACCGGGGTCGCCTATCTGCCCGAGCATGATTACCTGCCAGAGAAGGCCAAGGCGTTCATCACGCGCGCGCGGCAGACGGGCTTTGAAACCGGCCTCGGCATCCCGATGCGGTTGCAGGGGACGTCGCGCTTCGGCGGGTTCAACCTGGGCAGTCGGCTGGACCGGAATGCCTTCGAGGCGAAGATCCTGCCGAAGCGCGAGGAATTCCGGCTGTTCTGCCTGCTGGTCCACCGGCGATTGGAAGAGCTGATGCAGGCTCCGGGCATATTGGACGGCGAATTCTCGCGCCTGATGATCGCGCCGGATCATGCCGAACTGTCCGCGCTGACCCCGCGCGAGCGCGAGGTGGCCTATCTGGTGGCGCAGGGGTACAGCCGGAAGGAATGCGCGCGGGCCTGCGACATCTCATTGCACACGGTGTCGGATTACCTGAAGTCGATCTATGCCAAGCTGGGCGTGAACGATCGGGTGCGGCTGGCGCAGATGTTCTTTTCTGCAGGGGCCGGGAACGAACAGGCTTCGTAATTTCCAAGCTTTGAGGTAAAGTGGATCAACTTTGACCGTCGTGTCCGACGCCGTCACGGCTATCCCCCCTATTCAGGGGGGTGTACCGGATGTGTCTTCCCCTGCATTCTCGAACATGGAAAATCAGTGCGGCACACTGCCGTTTTGAATCCGAGTGTTTTTTATCATGTTTGGCTCGTCCCTAGTGAGTGGGGGACGGGCCGTTTTCTTTTCGGGGGGGCGCTTTTGCGGGGTCGCATGAAAAAGGCCCGCCGAAGCGGGCCTTTTCAGGTCTGTCGGCTGGGGCGTGTCGCCACGCCCCGACCGGATCAGAGCTTTTCGGTCAGGGCCGGGACGGCTTCGAACAGGTCGGCGACAAGGCCGTAGTCCGCGACCTGGAAGATCGGGGCCTCTTCGTCCTTGTTGATCGCGACGATGACCTTGCTGTCCTTCATGCCCGCGAGGTGCTGGATCGCACCCGAGATGCCGACGGCGACATAAAGCTCGGGGGCGACGACCTTGCCGGTCTGGCCAACCTGCCAGTCGTTCGGGGCATAGCCCGAGTCGACAGCGGCACGGGATGCGCCAACGGCGGCGCCCAGCTTGTCGGCAAGGCCTTCGATCAGCGCGAAGTCGTCCTTCGAGCCCACGCCACGACCGCCAGAGACGACGATCTTGGCCGAGGTCAGTTCCGGGCGGTCCGAGGCCGCCATCGAATCCTCGACCCATTCGGACAGGGCCGGATCCTCGGCGGTGGCCGCGTCGGCAACCGAGGCAGAGCCGCCGTCACCGGCTGCGTCGAAGGTCGAGGTCCGGAAGGTGATGACCTTCTTTTCGTCCTTCGATTTCACGGTCTGGATGGCGTTGCCGGCATAGATCGGACGCTCGAACGTGTCGGCGTCGACCACGGCGGTGACGTCGGTCAGGATCATGACGTCCAGCAGGGCCGCGACGCGGGGCATGATGTTCTTCGCGTCGGTCGTGGCCGGGGCCACGATGTGCGAATAATCACCGGCCAGCGACACGATCAGCGCCGACACGGGTTCTGCCAGGCGGTGACCATAAAGGGCGTCTTCGGCGACCAGCACCTTCGACACGCCCGCGATCTTGGCGGCGGCTTCACCGGCGGCCTTGGCAGATGCGCCGACGGCCAGAACCGTCACGTCGCCCAGGGCCTTGGAGGCCGAGACGGCCTTGGCGGTGGCGTCCAGCGCCAGTTCGCCGTCGTTGACTTCGGCAAGCAGAAGAACGGCCATTACACGATCCCCTTCTCTTTGAGTTTCGCAACCAGCGTGTCGACGTCCGGCACCATTTCGCCCGCGCTGCGCGCTTCGGGTTCAGAGGTCTTCACGATTTCCAGACGCGGAGAGACATCGACGCCGTAGTCGTCGGCGGTCTTCTCATCCAGCGGCTTTTTCTTCGCCTTCATGATGTTGGGCAGCGACGCATAGCGCGGTTCGTTCAGGCGCAGGTCGGCGGTGACGATGGCGGGCATCTTGACCTTGATGGTCTGCAGGCCGCCGTCGACTTCGCGCTTCACGACAGCCGCATCGCCGTCGATGTCCAGTTCGTTCGCGAAGGTCGCCTGGGACCAGCCCAGCAGGGCCGCCAGCATCTGGCCGGTGGCGTTCATGTCGTTGTCGATCGACTGCTTGCCCGCGATGACGAGGCCCGGGGCCTCTTCGTCGATGACACCCTTGAGGATCTTCGCGACGGCCAGCGGTTCGATATCGGTGTGCACGTCATCGGCGGCCACGACGAGGATCGCACGGTCAGCACCCATGGCGAGCGCGGTCCGCAGGGTTTCCTGCGCCTGCTTGACGCCGATGGAGACGACGACGACCTCTTCGGCTTTCCCGGCTTCTTTCAGTCGGATGGCCTCTTCGACGGCAATCTCGTCGAATGGGTTCATGGACATCTTCACATTGGCAAGATCGACACCCGATCCGTCCGCTTTGACGCGAACTTTCACGTTGTAGTCGATCACGCGTTTGACAGGCACAAGCACCTTCATCTGCGGTCACTCCCTTTTGCAAATTCCCGGGGCAACGCGGATTCGCGCTGCCCGTCTCAGCGGTGTTGATATAATCTTGCAAAGCGATCGGACAGGTCAAAAGCGACGTGACGCCGCGACGACTCGTCGCGAAATTCCGGCTGGCGGCGCAATTTTTCGCAGTGCGGAAAGGTGTAGCGCTATCGGAATCGCGACTATCATGTTGGCGAATCATACAGTACGGGGTGCCCATGAAGCTGAGATCATTCCTGTTTGCCGCCACCCTGCTGTGCGGACCGCTGGTCGCCCCGTTGCAGGCACAGCAGGCCGCCGATGCCATCCCGCCCGAGATGACGACCGACCTGTCGGCGCCGGTGACCGATCCCGGACTGCGGGCATCGCAGCTGCTGAAGTCCGCCGGGCGTCCGGCCAAGGCGGGGCAGTGGATGATTTCGGCGGCGCATCCGATGGCGGTGCAGGCGGGCGCTGACGTGCTGCGCGAAGGTGGTTCGGCTGCGGATGCGATGGTTGCCGCGCAGGCGATGCTTGGACTGGTCGAACCGCAAAGCTCGGGTCTGGGCGGCGGCGGGTTCCTTGTCTTCTATGATGCCGAACTGGGCGAGGTCTTCACCCTCGACGGCCGCGAAACCGCGCCGCTGGATGCCACGCCGACGCTGTTCCAGGTGGATGGCGCGCCCATGGGGTTCTTCGATGCGGTTGTCGGCGGGCTGTCCGTCGGCGTGCCGGGCACACCCGCGCTGATGGAGGCCACGCACGAAAGATGGGGCCGCAAGCCCTGGGCGCGGCTGTTCACCCCGGCGATCCGCGCGGCGCAGGATGGGTTCCCGGTCTCGGCCCGGCTGGCGGCCATGGTCGGTGTCGATCGCGACAGGCTGGCCGTGCATCCGGTGACGGCTGCCTATTTCCTGCCGCTTGGCGAACCCGTTCAGGCGGGCGACCTGCTGCAGAACCCGGCCTATGCCACCAGCCTCGAGGCGCTTGCGGAAAGCGGATCGGCCGCGTTTTACGACGGGCAGGTCGCCACGGCGATCGTGTCGGCGGTGCAGGGCGCAGCGCAGCCGGGGATGCTGAGCGAATGGGACATGCGCAACTATACCGTCAAGGAACGCGACCCGGCCTGTTCCGTTTTCCTGAGCTTTGAGGTCTGCGGCATGGGCCCGCCGTCTTCGGGCGCGGTGGCCGTGGGGCAGATCCTTGGCCTGACCGAAGCCTTCTATGCCGAACTGGACCAGCCGCTGGCCGAGGTGCTGCGGACCCCCGGGAAGCGCGACGATTTCCTGACGCTCTGGGGCAATGTCGGGCGCATGGCCTTTGCCGACCGGGGCCGGTACCTGGCCGACAGCGACTATGTCCCGGTGCCGGTGCGGGGCCTGCTGGACCCGGCCTACCTGGCACAGCGCGCCGCTCTGGCGTCGGACATGTCGGCCATGGCCGAGGTCGTGCCGGGCCAGCCGCAGTTCGATCACGCGCTCAACTGGGCCGATCACGAGGGGCGGGCGCTGCCCTCGACCACGCATATCTCGATCGTCGACAGCTATGGCAACGCGCTGTCGCTGACCTCGAGCGTCGAGAACGCCTTCGGGTCACGCGTCATGGTGGGCGGCTTTCTTCTGAACAACCAGCTGACCGACTTTTCCTTCCGCTCGCACCGCGACGGCGTGCCGATCGCCAACCGGGTCGAACCGGGCAAGCGGCCGCGGTCGTCGATGTCGCCGACCATCGTGTTGCAGGACGGCAAGCCGGTGCTGGTCGTCGGATCGCCGGGCGGGTCGCGGATCATCGGCTATGTGGCCGAATACATCCTGCGGGTGCTGGGCGAAGGGCAGGGCGTGCAGCAGGCCGCCGCCGCACCCCATGCAGTCAACCGCTTCGGCACCTATGATTTCGAGGTCGGGCCGCAGGGCGACACGATCGCGCAGGCCCTGGCCGAGCGTGGTTTTGAAACCCGCGTGACGGGGATGAATTCGGGCCTGCACGCGGTGATGGTGACGCCCGAGGGGCTGCTGGGGGCCGCCGATCCGCGCCGCGAGGGGATCGCCTACGGCGAGTGACCGCGCGGGTGCCGGGCCGCCGGACGGGTCGAAATCCGCCGCCACGTCGCTTTCCGCTCTGAAAATGTCGGCTGGACCGCGCGCCGTCCGTACGGGCTGCTAAACCGGGATCAGACCGCAGCGGAGACCCGATCCATGAAGACCCATGTCAAAGCCCTTGTCGTCGGTGGTGGCGCCGTCGGCACCTCGATCGCCTACCACCTGGCCCGGGGGGGCTGGGACGACGTGATGCTGCTGGAACGGGACGAGCTGACCAGCGGATCGACCTGGCACGCCGCCGGCCTGCTGCCGCTGTTCAACATGAGCTATGCGACGACCCACATCCACAAGTACTCGGTCGATTTCTACAAGACGCTCGAGGCCGAAACCGGCCTGAACGCGGGCTTTTCGATCGTCGGCAACCTGCGCATGGCGCAGACGGATGCGCGGATGGACGAATACATGCTTTATGCCTCCACGGCCGAAACCGCCGGCGTTCCTTACGAATGGATGACGCCCGCGCAGATCAAGGACCGCTGGCCGCTGGTGCGGACCGAGGATCTGAAGGGCGCGATCTATCACCCGACGGATGGCTACATCAATCCGGCCGATGTCACGATGGCCATGGCCAAGGGCGCGCGCCAGCGCGGCGTGATGATCGAACGCAAGTGGCAGGTCGACGCGTATGAGTGGACCGGGTCCGAGTGGAAGGTCACGCTGACCAAGATGGGCGAGCGGGGCGGCAACCTTGTTCCGACCGAGGAGGCCTGCGTCGTCACCGCCGAACACGTCGTCACCGCGACGGGCAACCACGCGCAGCGCACCGCGAAACTGCTGGGCATCAAGACGCCCGCGATCCCGGTGGAACACCAGTTCATCGTGACCGAACCCGATCCCGCGCTGGTCGCCTATCGCGCGGCGGGCGGTGAAGAGCATCCGGTCCTGCGCGACGCCGATGCCAAGTGGTACGTGCGCGAGGAACGCGGTGGCTGGATCCTTGGCCCCTATGAACGCAATGCCCCCGCGCGCTTCCAGTACGGCGTGCCCGACAGCTTCCGCGCCGACCTCTTCCCGCTCGATCTGGAGCGGATCGAGGAAGAGTACATGTCGATGATCCATCGCCTGCCGTCCTCCGAAGAGGTTGGTTTGAAAGACGATTTCAACGGCCCGATCTGTTACACCCCCGACGGCAACCCGCTGGTCGGCCCCGCGCCGGGCCTGCGCAACATGTGGCTGGCCGAGGGCTTTTCGTTCGGGATCACCGCTGCGGGCGGCACGGGCTATTACCTGGCCCAGATGATGATCGAGGGCGAGGCCGAGATCGACATGGCCTCGCTTGATCCCAAGCGCTACGGGTCCTGGATGACGACCGACTATGCGGTGGCCAAGAACGAAGAGGCCTATGAGCACGTCTTCATCTTGCACCACCCCGACGAGGAACGGCAGGCCGCGCGGCCGCTTCGGACCTCGCCTGCCTACGACCGTCAGAAGGCGGCGGGGGCACAGTTCGGCCAGGTGAACGGTTGGGAACGCCCGAACTACTACGCGCCCGAAGGCTTCGACGATCACGCGGCACGGTCCTTCCGCCGGGGTGGCTGGTGGCAGCACGCGGTCGACGAGGCGAAGGCAATCCGCGAAGGCGTCGGCCTGATCGACGCGACAGCCTTTACCAAGCACCTGGTGAAGGGCCCCGGCGCCACGGCCTTCCTGGACTGGTTCACTTGCAACAAGCTGCCCAAGGTCGGCCGCATCAACCTGACCTATGCGCTGACCTCCAAGGGCACGACGCGGACCGAATATACCATCGTGCGGCTGGCCGAGGACGAATATTACCTCGTCTCCGCCGGGGCCTGGACGGCCTATGACAGCGATTTCCTGCAGAAGGCGATCGAGGACAAGATCCCCGAATTCGGCTGGATCTCCTGCCACGATGTGACCACGCAGTGGGGCGTCTTCGCCATCGCCGGGCCGAAATCCCGCGACGTGCTGAACGCCCTGGTTCGGGATGGGGAGCCCGAGACGGTCCTGTCGAACAAGCGCTTCCCCTGGCTGACGATGCGCAACATCGAGCTGGGCATGTGCCCGGTCCGCGCCATCCGCGTCGCCTATACTGGTGAGCTGGGCTGGGAGTTGCACCACCCGATCGAGATGCAGAATTACCTTTGGGACAAGCTGGTCGAGGCCGGGGAACCGCACGGCATGAAGCTGGTCGGTGCCCGTGCGCAGAACTGGCTGCGCCAGGAGAAATCCTACCGCGCCTTCGGCACCGAACTGGGCCGTGACGCGACCCCGGCCGAGGCGGACCTGCCGCGCTTCATCGACCTGTCGAAAGAATTCCACGGCAAGGACGCCATGGAGGCGACCGGCATCCGCGCCAAATGCGTGACGCTGCTGATCGACGGGCCGGACGACGCGGACCCCTGGGGGCGCGAGGCGCTTTATGACGGCGACACCAAGGTGGGTCGTCTGACCTCGGGTGGCTATTCGGTGGCCTTCGGCAAATCGATCGGCATGGGCTACGTCACGCCCGCCCTGGCGGTGCCGGGCACCAAGCTGAAGGTGAAGATGTTCGATCGGCTCTGGGACTGCGAAATCACCGAAGACAGCCCCTACGATCCGAAGAACGAAGTGATCCGCAAGGACGGCTGACCGGGCAGGGGGGCTTTGCCCCCCGGGCGTGCCGCGCGCCCCCCAGGATACATGAACCAGAGGAAGCAGGCGGGGTCCGGCCCCCTGCATGTCGCAAGGGGCCTTCCCCTGGTGCGGTCATCGGTTCCCACCTGTACCGCAGGTCCAGTCTGCGCCCGGATGGTTAAGAAACCCTTGCTTCCCCTGGTGTCCATATCCTCGGGGGTGTTCGGCCCTCCGCAGGAGGGGCGAGAGGGGGCAGACAGCCCCCTTTGCCGACGGCTCAGCCGAAGCGCCGTGCGACGAAGGCGAGGTTGTTGGCCGGCATCTCGACCAGCTGCGCCAGCTCCATCCCGCTGGCGTGGATCATGTCGGTGATGTCGAAATCGTCCTTGTAGCCGATCGCCGCATCGGCGCCGGTCAGCTCGGCATGGAAGCGGCGGTCGCCGTCCGAGGTCAGCTCTCCGCCCCGCATGAAGGGGCCGTAGAGCATCAGTTGACCACCGGGGGCGAGGGCGCGACCCGCCTCGCGGATCAGGGTGCGGCAGTCTTCGGTGCTGATCAGGTGAAGCAGGTTGACCAGCAGGATCAGGTCCTGGCCCCCATGGGCGTCGGACCAGCCCGGCGCGGTGGCGTCCAGCGCAATGGAAGGTCGGATGTTCGGCAATCCGGCATCCTGCGCCAGCAGGTCGATCGAGGTCCGGCGGGCCGCGTCGACCTCGGTCGGTTGCCAGGTGATCCGGGGGCTGCGGCGGGCATGTTCGACGATGTGCTGGCCCGCGCCCGAGGCCAGTTCCAGCGCGTGGCCGCTGTCCCGGTCCTCGACCAGCCCGGCGACCAGCGTGGCGATGGCGTCCTTGTTGCGGTCGGCGGCGGGCAGGCGCAGACGGCCGCCGCCCGCATCTTCGGACACCGTGGCAGAGGCAGGCAGGGCGCGCTTGGTCATTGATGGAACCTTTCCGGGCTGAGGGCGGTGACGATGGCCGAAGGCAGGCCCGGGGTCCGGCCCGTCAGCAGATCGGCGGTCAATGCGGCGGCGGCGGGGGCGGTCTGGAACCCATAGCCCCCCTGTCCGGCAAGCCAGAAGAAGTCGGGCATGCCCGGGTCGCGCCCGATCACCAGCGTGCGGTCGGGGGCAAAGCTGCGCAACCCCGCCCAGGTGGCGATCACGCGCGTCACCTCAATCGTGACGGCGGCTTCGAACCGGGCAAGGCCTTCGGCGATCACCATGTCATCGGCCCAGGCGTCCATCGGGGCCGAGGGGTCTTCCTCGGACGGAGAGACGATCAGCCCGCCGGCATCGGGCTTGGCGTACCAGCTTTCGCCGACCGCATCGACGAAGGCCCAGGCGGCGGGATCGGTGCCCGGGGGCAGGGGGATGCGGGCCATCGACCGGCGGTAGGGCGTGATGCCAAGGGGCGCGACGCCCGCCATGCGCGCGATATCGTCGGCCCAGGCTCCGGCGGCGTTGAGAAGGGTCGTCGCGGTTAGTTCTCCGGCGGCGGTCGTCACCCGCCAGGCGGTGTCGCGGGTGATCGCGGTCGCGCGGGCCCCGGTGATGATCCGGGCGCCATGGGCCCGGGCGCGACGGCGGGCATTCTGGATCAGCAGGTCGGTGTCCAGATCGGCGGTGTCGTCGCGCAGGGCGGCGTGGGCGATCACCGCAGGGTCGATCAGCGGGAAATAGCGCTGCGCCTCGGCGACCGACAGGTCGGTCATCCCGAAGCTGCGGGCCTCGGTCGCGAAGGCCCGGGCCTCGTCGGCGCGTCCGATCAGCAGGAAGGGGCGGGGCGTCAGAACGCCGCCGTCGGCGGTGCGGTGGTGATCGGCGCTGGCCTCGTTCAGGGCGCGGACCGTCGCGTTGCCGTAGCTTTCCAGGAACATCGCCGCCGACCGCCCCGAGGCGTGATAGGCAAGGTGATCCTCGGCCTCGATCACCGTGACGTCGGCATGCGGCGCAAGGGCGGCCGCCGCCGTCAGCCCGGCCACGCCGCCGCCGATGATCGCGATGTCACTGTGGTCGGTCATGGGGCGAGAGTGCCGATTATCGCCGCAGGGTCAATCGCGGGCCAGGGACAGCGGCTTTTCGAAGTAGACCCGGTGAAAGCCGTCCTCGATCCGCCGGTCGGTTTCGACATAGCCCAGCCGGGGATAGATCCCGAGGTTATCGGCCATCTTGATGTTGGTATAAAGCCGCACGGCGGGCAGGCCGGCGTGGCGGGCGGTGTCCTCGCACAGGCCGATCAGCGCCTTGCCGATGCCGCGACCGGCGGCGTCGGGATGGACGGCCACGTTTTCCAGCAGCATGGCGCCTGCATCCTCGTAGAAGACGATGAAGCCCAGAAGCCGGTCCCCGTCCATGGCAACCCGGACGACGTCCGCCGCGATCTGGGCGGCAAAGTCGGCGACCATGGGGGCGGGCTTGCGGCCCATCAGGGGCACGTAGCGGGCATAGGCCAATTCGGCACAGGTCCGGACGGCGGGTTCGTCCGTGGCGGTGGCGGGGCGAAGGATATGGGTCACGGCGGATCCGGTAAGAAAAGGGGGCGGCTGCGCGTGGCAACCGCCCCCGGTCTGGTCAAGGCGGGCCGCTTACTGCGGGATGTCGCCTTCGATCCCTTCGACGTAGAAGTTCATGCCGGCCAGGGTGCCGTCATCCGCCGTCTCGCCCTCGGCCAGCCAGTCGGAGCCGTCCTGCTTTTTCAGCGGGCCGGTGAAGGCGTGGTATTCGCCCGAGGCCAGCTTGTCCTTCAGCGCCAGCGCCTCGGCCTTCACCTCGGCGGGGACGGCGTCGGTGATCTCACCGATGCCGACCATGCCCGGGCCGATGCCGTCCCATGTGTTGGTCGAGGTCCAGGTGCCGTCGATCACGGCCTGGGTGCGCGCGATGTAGTAGGGCGCCCAGTTGTCGATGATCGAGGAGATCCGGGGTTTCGGCGCATATTCCGCCATGTCCGAGGCCTGGCCGAAGGTGTAGACGTTGCCCGCCGCCTGAGCCGCCGCCTGCGGGGCGGTGGAGTCGGTGTGCTGCAGGATCACGTCGGCGCCCTGTTCGATCAGAACCTTGGCGGCGTCGGCTTCCTTCGCCGGGTCGAACCAGGTGAAGGCCCAGACGATCTTGAACTGCACGTCGGGGTTGACCTTCTTGGCGTGGATGTAGGCCGAGTTGATGCCGCGGATGACCTCGGGGATCGGGTAGGACCCGATGTAGCCGATGATGTTGCTTTCGGTCATGTGGCCCGCGATCGTGCCCTGCACCGCGCGGCCTTCGTAGAAGCGGGCCGAGTAGACGCTGACGTTGTCGGCGGTCTTGTAGCCGGTGGCATGTTCGAACTTCACGTCCGGGAACTTGGCCGCGACGTTGATGGTCGGGTCCATGTAGCCGAACGAGGTGGTGAAGATCAGGTCCGCGCCGTCCAGTGCCATCTGGGTCATCACGCGTTCGCTGTCCGGGCCTTCGGGCACGGATTCGACAAACACGGTTTCGACCTGGTCGCCGAAGTGTTCTTCGACCGCCTGGCGGCCCTTGTCGTGCTCATAGGTCCAGCCGCCGTCACCGACGGGGCCGACATAGACGAAGCCGACCTTGGTCTTGTCCTGGGCCATGGCCCCGGTGGCGGTCGCGGCCAGGCCAAGCGCCATGGCGGCGCCGGTCATCAATGCGCGTTTGGTGAGTTTCATGTTTCTCCCTTTCAGGTCTTCGTGTTTTGGGTTGAGTGTAATCGTCTAGCTGGTCGCGTGGAAGATGCGACCAAGCGAGGCCGGGGCCCGTGACTTGTCGGCGGACATGATGACCAGCACGACAATCGTGATGATGTAGGGGGACATCGACAGGTATTCGACCGGGATGGCGATGCCTGCGGCCTGCAGGTTCAGCTGCAGCACAGTGACGCCGCCGAACAGGTAGGCCCCCAGCAGGACGCGCCAGGGTTTCCAGCTGGCAAAGACCACCAGCGCCAGGGCGATCCAGCCGATGCCGGCGGTCATGCCCTCGGTCCACTGCGGAACGCGGATCAGGCTGATATAGGCGCCGCCCAGGCCCGCGCAGGCGCCGCCAAAGGCGATGGCCATGATGCGGATGCGGACGACCTTGTAGCCAAGCGCATGGGCGGCGTCGTGGTTTTCCCCGACCGCGCGCAGGATCAGCCCGGCGCGGGAGTATTTCAGGAAGGCCCAGACGGCGGCAACCAGCGCCAGCCCGACATAGACCATCAGGTCATGGCCAAAAAGGATCCGCCCGACCACCGGAAGATCGGTCAGCACGGGGATATCCAGCCGCGGCGTCGCGGGTGGTTTGATCCCCTGGTAGCCCTGGCCCAGAAGCGACGACAGCCCCAGCCCGAACAGCGTCAGCGCCAGCCCCGACGCCACCTGGTTGGCCAGGGCAAACTGCGTCAGGAAGGCAAACAGCAACGACAGCGCCGCGCCCCCGATGGTGGCCGCGACAAAGCCGGCCGTGGGCGATCCGGTCTGCACGGCGACCGCAAAGCCGCAGATCGCCCCGGTGATCATCATGCCCTCGACGCCCAGGTTCAACACGCCCGCACGTTCGACGATCAGCTCTCCGATCGCGGCGATCATCACGGCGGTCGCCGCCACCATGAGCGAGGCGATGAGCAGGACGGGATTGATGGCAGACAGGTCCATCAGGCGACCTCCCCTTTTCCGAAGCGCAGCCGATAGGAGGTCAGCACATCCACCGCCAGCAGGAAGAACAGAAGCATCCCCTGGAACATCTGGATCGCCGCCGCCGGCAGCCCCATGCTGGACTGCGCGATTTCGCCGCCGATATAGGTCAGCGCCATCAGCATCCCGGCCAGCAGGATACCGACCGGATGCAGCCGCCCAAGGAAGGCGACGATGATCGCGGTAAAGCCGTAGCCGGTGTTGAAATCGATCGACACTTGGCCTGCGGGGCCCGACACCTCGAACATGCCCGCAAGACCCGCGAGCGCCCCCGAGATGCCGAGGCAGAAAAGGATCAGCCGCGCCGGGGACACGCCCGCGAACTTGGCGGCGCGCGGGGCCTCTCCGGTCAGGCGGATGTGATAGCCCAGCTGGTGCCGCGTCAGCAGGATATAGGCAAAGATCACCGCGATGAAGGCCGCGGCGACGCCCCAGTGCATGCCGGTGTTGGCGATCAGGTCGGCGTTATGGGCCGACGGATACTGCTGAAGGTTGCGCGATCCGGGAAAACCGAAGCCCTGCGGGTTCTTCATCAGGCCAAGCGACATCGAGGCCAGCAACTGCTCGGCCACGTAGACCAGCATCAGCGACACAAGGATCTCGTTCGTGCCGAACCTGACCTTGAGAAGCCCCGGGATCATCGCCCAGGCGCAGCCCGCGATCGCGCCGCCGAGGATCATCAGCGGGAAGATGAACCAGCCCTCCATCGGGTAGAAGGCAAGCGCCACGCCCGCGCCGCCAAGCGCACCGAGGATGTACTGCCCCTCGGCCCCGATGTTCCAGATCCCCGCCCGGAACCCGAGGCTCAGGCCAATGGCGATCAGGATCAGCGGCCCGCCCTTCACCAGCAGCTGCGGCCGGTAATAAAAGGCATGCTGCCCGAACAGCGGATCCCAGAAGATCGTGCGGATCGCCGCGACCGGATCCTTGCCAAGCGCCGCGAACATCAGCCCGCCAAAGATCATCGTGGCGATCACGGCCATCACCGGCGTCGCATAGGCAAAGGCCTGCGACGGCTGGCGGCGTTTCTCAAGCCTCAGCATGGGCGCGTCCCCTGCTTCATCTTGCCGAAAATACTCCCGCCGGAGGCGTCCGACACGTCCCGCAAGCGATCAGGATCAGCCATGGGCCACCTCCATGTCGTGGGCGCCGCCCATCATCAGTCCGATCTCGTCCACGGTCAGCCCCTTGGCCGGGCGGATGTCGCTCAGCCGGCCCTCGTTCAGCGCGGCAAACCGGTCCGAGACCTCCATGAGCTCGTCCAGGTCCTGAGAGATCACGACCACCGCCGCGCCCCCGGCTGCCAGATCAAGGATCGCCTGCCGGATCGTCGCGGCAGCCGCCGCATCGACGCCCCAGGTCGGCTGGTTGACCACCAGAACCTGCGGGTCCTGCAACACCTCTCGTCCAATGACGAATTTCTGCAGGTTGCCGCCCGACAGCGACCGCGCCGCGTTTTCCGTGCCCGGCGTGCGGACATCGAAGCGGGCGATGATCTCCTTGGCGAAATCGCGGGCGCGGCCCCAGTTGAGGAAGCCGTTGGTCGCGATCTGCCGCCGGTCGACGGCTGTCAGCGCGGCGTTTTCCGTCAGGCTCATGTCCGGGGCGGCGGCATGGCCCAGCCGTTCCTCGGGCGCGGTCAGCAGCCCCATGCGGCGGCGTTCACCCGGTCCCTTGGTGCCGATCTCGGCCCCGTCCAGCACGACCATCCCGGCGGCCGACCGCAGCTCACCCGACAGCGCGCCCAGCAGTTCGTCCTGCCCGTTGCCCGCGACACCGGCCAGCCCCAGAACCTCGCCCGCGCGCACCTCGAAGGTGATGCCCTTGAGCGATGTGCCGAACTGGCCAGGGGAGGCCACCGACAGCCCGTTCAGCGCCAGCCGCACCGCGCCGGGTTCGTTGTAGTCGCGGCTTGGCGTGTGCAGTTCCGCGCCCACCATCAGCTCGGCCATCTCACGCGCCGTGGTGTCGCGCGGGGTGCAGGTGGCGACCTTTTTGCCCAGTCGCAGGATCGTCGCCTCGTCGCAAAGCGCGCGAATTTCCTCAAGCTTGTGAGAGATATAGAGGATCGACGTGCCTTCGGATTTCAGCTTGCGCAGCGTCTCGAACAGGATCTCGACCTCTTGCGGGGTCAGCACGCTGGTCGGTTCGTCCATGATCAGCAGCTTGGGGTTCTGCAACAGGCAGCGGATGATCTCGACCCGCTGGCGTTCGCCCGCTGACAGGTCGCCGACGACGCGCCAGGGATCCAGCGGCAACCCGTATTGTTCCGACACCTCGCGGATCCGCGCGGCCAGGTCGCGCAGGGCCGGCGGGTTCGCCATGCCAAGCGCGATGTTCTCGGCCACCGTCAGCGCATCGAACAGAGAGAAATGCTGAAAGACCATCGCGACGCCCGAGGCGCGGGCCGCCTGCGGTTCGGCCGGGGCATAGGCCGCGCCCCGCATCCGCATCTCACCGCTGTCGGGCTTCACCAGGCCATAGATCATCTTGACCATGGTCGACTTGCCGGCGCCATTTTCGCCCAGAAGCGCGTGCACCTCGCCCGGCTGGATGTCAAAGGACACGTCGTCGTTGGCCACGACGCCCGGATAGGCCTTCGTCAGGCCGCGAATGGAAAGAAGCGGTTCCGTCACCCTGTCATGTCCCTTGCGGCGTCTTGGCGCGCCTGCATCTGTGTTAATAACCTTGCCGCGACGCCAACCGCAATCTCCTGTGGATGTTTGCCGAAGGCCGGATCGCCGATTGGGCAGGATATGCTGTCGATCCGGGCAGGTGCATGGCCCAGGGCGGCCAATCTAGACCGGAACCGCGCCCACTTGGTCTTCGACCCGATCACCCCCGCGCTGGCGAACCCGCGCCGCAGCACCGCGTCGCACAGCGCCAGGTCAAGCGTGTGGGAATAGGTCAGGATCAGGTGATGCGCGTCGGATGGGGCATGGGCAGCCAGGCGTTCGGGCTGCGCGGCGGGCACCACCGTCACGCCGTCCGGCACCGTGTCGGGGAACCGGTCGGCGTGGGTGTCCACCCAGGTGACCGCGACATCCGGAAGGGGGCTGATCGTCGCGACGATGGCCCGTCCCACATGGCCCGCGCCCCAGACCCAGACCTGCGTTTCGCGCCGTTCGACCGGGTCGATCAGCCAGCCGTCGATCAGCTGCGTGGCCGGGGCGGCCTTGCCGTTGCGCAGGTCCGACAGCGCGCGCCGGACGGCCAGTGGCCGAACGTCCGGCCCGTCGATCCGGCGCAGGATGATGTCTCCCTGCGGTTCGGGCAGGTGGTCGATCCGGTCGAAGACCAGCACCACCGCCCCGCCGCAGCACTGGCCAAGATCCGGGCCGAGCGTCCGGCGCATCACGCGGTTTTCGGTCAGGCCCTGCGCGGCGCGGATCGCCTCAAGCTCCAGCGCGCCACCGCCGATGGTGCCCGCGACCAGTCCCGAGGGCGCGACCAGCATCGACGCGCCGACCTCGCGCGGGGCCGATCCGCGCAGGCCCGCCACGCTCACCCGTACCAGCGGCCCGTGCCGGTCCAGCGCCGTGGCAAGGGCGCCCAGATCAACCACGGCGCACCCGGTCGACCGCCGCCAGCACCCGTTCGGGCGTGGCGGGGGCGTCCAGCGCCGGATAGCCCGGCCCGCAGGCCGCCACGGCATCCGACAGGGCCATCAGGGCGGAAATCCCCAGCATGAAGGGCGGCTCACCCACGGCCTTGGACCGATAGATCGTCTCCTCCCGGTTGGCCCCGTCCCAGAGCGCGACGTTGAAAACCTCGGGCCGGTCGCCGCAGGCGGGGATCTTGTAGGTCGAAGGCGCATGCGTCCGCAGCCGCCCGCGATCGTCCCAGACCAGTTCCTCGGTCGTCAGCCAGCCCGCGCCCTGAACATAGCCGCCCTCGATCTGGCCGATGTCCAGCGCCGGGTTCAAGGACTCGCCAACATCGTGCAGGATATCCGTCCGCAGGATCCGGTATTCGCCGGTCAGCGTGTCGATGACGACCTCGGTGCAGGCTGCGCCATGGGCAAAATAGAAGAACGGCCGACCCTGCCCGCGCTTGCGGTCCCAGGCCAGGCCGGGGGTCTTGTAGTACCCAGTGGCCGACAGGCTTACCCGGCTTTCATAGGTCAGCTGCGCGGCGCGGGCGAAACTGATCGTATCGCCGCCGACCGTGACCTCGCCTCCCGCAAAGACAACCGTGTCGGGCGCAACCTGGTGCAGTTCGGCCAGGCAGGCGGCGATCCGGTCGCGGATCGTGTCGCAGGCGATCTTCACCGCCATGCCGTTCAGATCCGACCCCGAAGACGCCGCCGTGGCCGAGGTGTTGGGCACCTTGCTAGTGTCGGTGGCGGTGACCTTCACGACCTCCATCCCGACGCCAAAGGCCTGCGCCGCCACCTGCGCGACCTTCTGGTAGAGGCCTTGCCCCATCTCGGTGCCGCCGTGGTTCACCTGTACCGACCCGTCCTGGTAGACATGCACAAGCGCGCCCGCCTGGTTCAGATGGGTGAGCGTGAAGGAGATCCCGAACTTCACCGGCGTCAGCGCGATCCCGCGCTTCAGCACCGGCTGGGTCGCGTTCCAGTCGGCCACCTTCGCCCGCCGCGCCGCATAGTCGGACTGGTCGGCCAGCCTCTCGGTCATCGCATTCAGGATGAAATCCGTCACCGCCATCCCGTAGGGCGTGGTCTGGCCCGAGGCCTCGGCCACGACCACACGATTCAGCTCATCCGGTCCGCCGCGTGATGTCAGGTCGGCCTCTTTCTTTTTGCCGGAAATATCCTCGGGGGGCGGTGACGATCCAAGGGATCGTTGCGGGGGGGCAGACGGCCCCCCCTCCGTCGCGTCCTCCGCCATGTCGGTATAATAGTTCGCCCGGCGAACCTTCAGCGGATCCAGACCCAGGGCGTGGGCGACATGATCCATCACCCGTTCGATCCCGACCATGCCCTGCGGCCCGCCGAAGCCACGAAAGGCGGTGGCGGAACAGGTGTTGGTCTTGAGCCGGTGACTTTCGATCCGCACGTGATCCAGAAGGTAGGCGTTGTCGGCATGCAGCATCGCGCGGTCCGCGACGGGCAGGGACAGGTCCTGGCTCCAGCCGCAGCGCATCAGGTGGCGGAAATCCACGCCCGTCAGGCGGCCCAGATCGTCGAACCCCGCGCGATAGTCGATCCGCAGGTCATGCCGCTTTCCGGTGATGACCATGTCGTCGTCGCGGTCATAGCGCATCCGGCAGGGGCGCCCCGTGGCGCGCGCGGCGACCGAACACGCGACGGCCAGCGCGTTGCCCTGGCTTTCCTTGCCGCCGAACCCGCCGCCCATGCGCCGCATCTCGACCCGGACGGCGTGCATCGGCAGGCCAAGCGCCTCGGCCACCTTGTGCTGGATCTCGGTCGGGTGCTGGGTCGAGCTGTGCACGACCATCTCTCCGCCGTCCTGCGGCAGGGCCAGCGCGGCCTGACCTTCGAGGTAGAAATGCTCCTGCCCGCCGACCTCCATCGTGCCCTCGACGCGGTGCGGGGCGCGGGCGATGGCGTCTGCGGCCGCGCCCTTGGACCAGATCACGGGCCCGTCCTCGAACCGGCTGTCGGCCGCCAGTGCCTCGTCCACCGTCAGGATCGGCGTCTCTTCGGTGATGTCGAAGGTGGCCAGCCGGGCGGCCTTGCGCGCGGCAAGGTGCGAGGTCGCGACGACCAGGAATACCGGCTGTCCGACGAAATGCACGCGGTCGGTGGCCAGCAGCGGTTCGTCATGGATCGAGGGCGAGACGTCGTTGGCGAAGGGCAGGTCGTCCGCACACATAACGGCAACCACGCCCGGCGCGGCGCGGACCTTTGTCAGGTCGACCCCGTTCAGAACCCCGCGCGCCACAGTCGACAGGCCGAAGGCCAGGTGCAGCGTGTTCGCGGGGGCGGGGATGTCGTCGACATAGCGCGCGGCGCCGGTGACATGCAGCGGCGCGGTGTCGTGGGGGAGGGGTTTTCCGACGCTCATGCCCGCACCTCCAGTCCGGTGGTTGCGGATCCGGCGGGAAGGGCCGCGCCGACTCGAGGGGGGCGCGAAAGCGCCACCCAGTGGGGCGGGGCGGCGCTGCCCGGCGTGTGCGCCGGGCGGGACGCATGATCGAGGTTTCGACAGGGGATCACGTTGCTCATGCCCGCACCTCCCGCACGTTGGTCGCAGCGCCCTGAGCTTCCAGCCAGTACCGGCGCAGCATGTTGCGCGCAGCGGCAAGGCGGTAGTCGGCCGAGGCGCGCATGTCCGACATGGGCGCAAAATCCTTGCTCCATTCCGGTGCGGCGCGGGCCAGCGCGGCCTCGTCGAAGGGCTGGCCGATCAGCGCGGCCTCGACATGGGCGGCCCGTTTGGGGATGCCCGCCATGCCGCCAAAGGCGATGCGGGCACCGGTCACGATGCCGCCCTCCACGCTCAGGTTGAAGCACCCCAGCACGGCCGAGATGTCCTGATCGAAGCGTTTCGACAGCTTGTAACAGGCCAGCCGCTGCGCGTGTTTCGGGATCGTCACGGCCTCGACGAATTCACCCGGCGCGCGGTCCTGCTTGCCGTAGTCGAGGAAGAAATCCTCGATCGGCATTTCACGGCGCGTGTCGCCGTGGCGCAGGTGCAGCGTCGCGCCCAGGGCGATCAGCGCGGGCGGGTTGTCCCCGATCGGCGATCCGTTGGCGATGTTGCCGCCGATCGTCGCGGCCTGTCGGACCTGTTCCGACCCATAGCGCGTGACCATCGCGGCATAGCTGGGGTGATGGGCCTTCAGCGTTGGCAGCAGTTCGGCCATGGTGACCGCCGCGCCGATGCGGAGGGTGTCCGCTCCGCTTTCGATCCGTTTCAGGTCCGCGCAGCGGTTGGTGAAAATCACGCGGTCCAGCTGCCGCAACTGCTTGGTCACCCAAAGCCCGACATCCGTGGCGCCGCCGATCAGCGTGGCATCGGGCTGGGCGGCATAGATCGCCGCCAGTTCGTCCGAGGATTCGGGCGCGAGGGTCGAGGCTGCGACCTCGGGTGGCGTATCGGTCAGCCAGTCGGGGATCGCCGCGCCCTCTGCCGCCTGCGCCGCGCGCACGATCGGGGCGTAGCCGGTGCAGCGGCACAGGTTGCCCGCCAGTACGGTGTCGTGATCCTTGCGCCCCGTCATATGTGCGGTCACCATCGAGGCGATGAACCCCGGCGTGCAGAAGCCGCATTGCGATCCGTGCTGGTCGACCATGGCCTGCTGAACCGGGTGCATCTGGCCATCCGGACCCGCCATGCCTTCGACCGTTCGCACCGATTTGCCGTGCAGCTGCGGCAGAAACAGGATGCAGGCGTTCAGGGCCTTCACCCCCTGCGGGCTGTCGGGATCGGTCACCATCACGGTGCAGGCGCCGCAATCGCCTTCGTTGCAGCCCTCCTTGGTGCCGGTCAGGCCGCGCTGGTCGCGCAGGTATTGCAGAAGTGTCGTGGTCGGCGCGACCTCGGGGGAGAGGTCGACGCGGTCTCCGTTCAGGTGAAAGGAGATGGTCATGTGCGTTGTCCGCCGCCTTACCCCGTTGGACCCTTGTGCCCGGTTCGATGCGGCGTAGAGCCGGGCGGTCTTCCGGCATACAGGAAAGCGGGTGGCGGGACGCATTGCAAGCAAATGCTGAAAAAACCGGCGCTGACCGGACGGCATCTGCCTGCGTCTTGGGCGTCAGAGCTTTTGCAGCGTGACCCCTGTCGCGGCCAGCGCATCCCGCACGGCCTGAGCGATTTCAATGGCTTCGGGCGTGTCGCCGTGGCAGCAGATGGTGTCGATCCGGGTCGGGACGCGTTTGCCGCTGTCGGTGATGATCGCGCCTTCGCGCACCATCTCGGCCATGCGCCGACCGGCCGTCGCCGCATCGTGGATCACCGCGCCGGGCAGGGATCGGTCCACCAGAGTGGCGTCGTCGTTGTAGGCGCGGTCGGCAAAGATCTCTCCGGCCCAGGTCAGCCCAAGCTCTTCGCAGGCGCGCTGCTGCGCGGTCCCCGCAAGGGTCATGATGACGATGCCGGGTTGGGCCTTTTCCGCTGCGGCATAGCAGATCCGGGCCATCTCGATATCCTCCGACGCCATGTTCGACAGCGCGCCATGCAATTTCAGGTGTCGGATGTCGCCGCCCACCACCCGCGCCATCGCCTGCGCCGCGCCCAGCTGGTAGGTGATCATGTTGGTCAGCTCTTCGCCCGACAGCTTGATCCGGCGACGGCCGAACCCCTGCAGATCGGCGAACCCCGGATGCGCGCCCAGCCCGACGCCCCGGTCCAGCGCCAGACGCATGGTGCGTGCCATCACGTCCGCATCGCCCGCGTGGAACCCGCAGGCGATATTGGCCGAGGTCACGACGTCGAGGATCCCCGCGTCGTTGCCCATGATCCAGGGCCCGAAGCTTTCGCCCATGTCCGCGTTCAGATCGACCGTCTTCATCCTATCCGTCCTCTTCATCGCCGCGGATCACCCCGCCGATCAACTGGTAGGCCAGAAGGTCGGGGATGTCATGCGGATCGCGGCGCAGCGGCCGGACCGCCTTGCGCAGCGCCTTCAGCTGGTCGGCGTCGGACCGCCAGAGGGCATCTGCGTCGGCCACGGTGATGTCGGTGAACCGCAGGTCGGCGCCGGGGGTGGCCTGCGCCACGCGGGGCAGGTCGGCGGAGATCACCGTGCCGATCCGGGGATAGCCGCCCATGGTCTGGCATTCGGTCATCAGGATGTAGGGGATGCCGTCGCCGGTCATCTGCACGTCACCGGGCTGGATGATGTCAGAGGCCAGATCGCTCGTGTTGCTGGCAAAGGGTGCGCCGTCGAAGTCAAGCCGCACGCCCTGCCGGTTCCCGGTCCGTGACCGGGTGAAGGCGGTCGTGAACAGTCGGTCGCGGGTGGCATCGTCGAACAGCCCGGTCTGCGGGCCAGGCATCAGGCGCAGGGCACCGCCGCTGAACCGGTCTTCGGGGGCGATCGTCACGGGCGGCGCGTCGGTGTCCGGATCCGCGCCGATCGGCAGCGTATCCCCGGACTGCAGCAACCGCCCGATGCCAACGGTCAGATGCGCCGCGCGGCTGCCCATGACCGGATCGGTGGCGATGCCGCCCGCGGGGGTGAGGTAGCCATAGACGCCGGCACGCGCCGGGCCGATGGTCAGACGGTCGCCGGGGTCAAGCCGCAGGGTCGTGTTCCACTGCACGGGCTGGCCGTTCAGACTGGCCTGCATCTTGGCGCCGGTCAGGGCGATGCGGGTGGGGGCCGTGGTGCTGACCTCCGCCCCCATCATGGCCATTTCCAGTGCGGGAACGGGGGCGGTCAGCCCCAGCAGCGCCGCGGCCTCCTGCAGGGCCAGGCGGTCAGCGGCGCCCCCGCGCGACAGCCCCTCGGCCAGGCGTCCCGGGCGGCCCATGTCCTGCACGGCGACGCCGGGGCCGCAGCGATGCAGCGTCAGGCCCGTCATCGCAGCACCTCGCATCGCGCGCCGCCAAGTCCGCCGGGGTTGTCGGCCTCAAACGCGGCCAGATCCGCCGGGGTCATCGCCGCAAGGCGGATCTCGTCCCCGGCCTGCAAGGGCGTCGCCGGATCTCGGTGCACGTCGAAGCCATGAAAGGCGGACTGTCCGATATGACGCCAGCCGGTCGGCGTGGCGTTGGTGAAGATGATCAGCTGACGCACCGCAGCGACCAGCGCGCCGCGCGGCACATCCGGTGTGATCTGGGGCAGGCGGGGCACGTCCCACTGCGGCGGCAGCAGGCCCATGTAGGGCAGGCCGGGGGCGAAACCGATGGCCAGGACACGCAGTGGCGCCTCCAGCAGCGCCTGTCGGGCGGCGTCGGGCGACAGCCCTGCCGCTTTGGCCATGTCGTTGAATTGCGGGCCTTTATCGCCGCCGATCACCACGGGGATCGTCCAGCGCCGCAGGGGCGGCGGCAGGGCGGCCGAGGCCAGGTCGGTCGCGTCGATGATCCGCTGCACCTCGGTCACCACCTCGGCCCGGGTGACGCGCGCCGGGTCGAACCGCACGAAGACCGAGGTCAGCGATCCCGCGATCTCCTCGACCCCCGGGGGGGCTGCGGTCTCGATCGCGCGGCGCAGCATCTGGACCGCCCCGACCGTCGCTTCGGCCGGGGTCAGGCCCAGCCGGATCAACAGGCCATCGGGTCCATGCGGCAGGATTTCAGGGGGGATCGGGGTCATGCGGTATCTCGTGTCTTGCGCCAAGATCGTCGAGACAGAAAGTGAGTGCAACCGGTGTTCCCTTGCCCCGGCGCACGCGGTAGCGTCGCGACATGAGTGATCCGCGATTCATCCACCTCCGCACCCATACCGAATATTCGCTTCTGGAAGGCGCCGTCCGGCTGAAAAAGCTGCCGGGCATTTGCAAGGCCGCCGGAATGCCGGCGGTGGCGGTGACGGACACGAATTCGATGTTCTGCGCGCTGGAATTTGCCGTCGGCGCCAGCGGAGAGGGCGTGCAGCCGATCATGGGGTGTCAGGTTGATCTGACATATCTGACAACCCAGCCCGGAGAGAAACCCAAACCCCCTGCGCCCGTGGTGCTGCTGGCGCAAACCGAGGTCGGGTATGAAAACCTGATGCGGTTGTCGTCGTGCCTTTACGTCGACAACGCCGGTCAGTTGCCCCAGGTCTCGATGGAAGAGCTGGAAGAGTTCTCGGCCGGTTTGATCTGCCTGTCGGGCGGGGCGCTTGGTCCGGTCGGTATGCTGCTTCAGGCTGGGCAACGCCCGGCGGCGCAGGCGTTGATGGACCGGCTCAAGGGGATTTTCGCGGATCGTCTTTACGTGGAACTTCAACGGCACCCCGGCGAAAAAGGCCTGCCCGAGGCCGAACGCACGACCGAGCGCGGCTTTGTCGAGATGGCCTACGCGATGGAGCTGCCGCTGGTCGCCACAAACGACGTCTACTTCCCGAAGGAAGAGATGTACGAGGCCCATGACGCGCTGATCTGCATTGCCGAGGGCGCCTATGTCGACCAGCAGGAAGACCGCCGCCGCCTGACGCCGCAGCATTACTTCAAGTCGCCCGAGGAAATGGCGACGCTGTTTGCAGACATTCCTGAAGCGATCGAAAATACCGTCGAGATTGCCAAACGCTGCGCCTTCATGACCTATCGGCGCGACCCGATCCTGCCGAAGTTCGCCGATGACGAGGTCGCGGAATTGCGGCGCATGGCCAACGAAGGCCTGCAGGCGCGTCTGGCGGTGATCCCCCATGCGGTGACGCCCGAGGAATACCAGGAACGGCTGGATTTCGAACTTGGCATCATCGAGGGCATGGGCTTTCCCGGCTACTTCCTGATCGTTGCGGACTTCATCCAGTGGGCCAAGGATCACGACATCCCCGTCGGCCCGGGGCGGGGGTCGGGTGCGGGGTCTCTGGTGGCCTACGCGCTGACGATCACCGACCTGGATCCGCTGCGCTATTCCCTTCTGTTCGAACGGTTTTTGAACCCCGAACGGGTGTCGATGCCCGACTTCGACATCGACTTCTGCATGGACCGCCGCGAAGAGGTGATCCGCTACGTGCAGGAGAAATACGGCCGCGACAAGGTGGGCCAGATCATCACCTTCGGTGCGCTTCTGTCGAAGGCGGCCGTGCGCGACATCGGCCGCGTTCTGCAGATGCCCTATGGGCAGGTCGACCGCCTGTCGAAGATGATTCCGGTCGAAGGCGTCAAGCCCGTGTCGATCCAGCAGGCGCTGATCCAGGAAGAACGCCTGCGCGCCGAAGCGAAAACCGAAGAGGTCGTCGACCGGTTGCTGCAATACGGCATGCAGGTCGAGGGACTGTTGCGCAACGCCTCGACCCACGCGGCGGGCGTCGTGATCGGCGACCGGCCCCTGGATCGGTTGGTGCCGCTGTATCAGGATCCCCGGTCGGACATGCCGGCCACCCAGTTCAACATGAAGTGGGTCGAACAGGCGGGTCTGGTCAAGTTCGACTTCCTTGGTCTGAAAACCCTGACGGTCATTCAGAACGCAATCGAACAGATCCACGCGGGCGGGCGCGACCTGCATGTCTCGGCTGACGGTTCTGTAATCTATGAACCGCCTGCCGGGGCGGAGAACGAGATCAACGCCATCCCGCTGGATGACGAGAAGACGTACGACCTTTATTCCGCGGCCAAGACGGTTGCGGTGTTTCAGGTTGAAAGCTCGGGCATGATGGATGCGCTCAAGCGCATGAAGCCGACCTGCATCGAAGACATCGTGGCGCTTGTCGCGCTTTATCGGCCCGGCCCGATGGAGAACATCCCGACCTATTGCGAGGTCAAGAACGGCCTGCGTCAGATCGAATCCGTCCACCCCCTTATCGACCATATCCTCGAGGAAACTCAGGGAATTATCGTCTATCAGGAACAGGTGATGCAGATCGCGCAGGAGATGGCGGGCTACACGCTTGGCGGCGCGGACCTGCTGCGCCGCGCCATGGGCAAGAAGATCAAGGAGGCGATGGACGCCGAACGCCCGAAATTCGAAAAGGGCGCGGGCGAGAACGGGGTGGACGCCAAGAAGGCGTCAGAAGTTTTCGACCTTTTGGAAAAGTTCGCAAACTACGGTTTCAACAAGTCGCACGCGGCGGCCTATGCGGTGGTGTCCTACCAGACGGCTTGGCTCAAGGCGAACCATCCGGTCGAGTTCATGGCGGGCGTCATGAACTGCGATATCCATCTGACGGAAAAGCTCGCCACCTATTTCGAAGAGGTGAAAAAGGCGCTCAAGCTGCCCTATGTGCCGCCCTGCGTGAACCGTTCGGACGCGTCGTTCAAGGTGGTTGACGGGGCGCTGGTCTATGCGCTGGGTGCCCTGAAGAACGTCGGCCTGGACGCCATGCGGCTGGTGGTTGAAGGTCGGCGGGACGGGGATTCCGAGAAGCCCTTCGTCAACCTCTACGACTTCGCGCGGCGGGTCGAATTGAAGAAGGTCGGCAAGCGGCCGCTTGAGATGCTGGCCCGTGCCGGCGCCTTTGACGAGATCGACACGAACCGCCGCCGCGTCTTCGACAGCCTGGACGCGCTGGTGCAATATTCGGCAGCGATCTGGGAACAGAAGACCTCGAACCAGGTGTCGTTGTTTGGGGACGCGGGGGAGGATCTTCCGGAGCCGCGCCTGTCGCCGGTGCAGGATTGGCTGCCCGCCGAACGTCTGGCCGAGGAATTCCGGGCTATCGGTTTCTACCTGTCGGGCCATCCGCTGGACGACTATGCCGGCGCGCTGAAACGCAAGGATGTCAAAACCCTGGACGAGGTCGCGCAGCTGGCGCAGGGTGGGCCTTTGGTCGCCAAGATCGCCGGGATCGTATCGGGCCGACAGGAGCGGAAATCGGCGCGGGGCAACCGGTTTGCCTTTGTTCAGGCGTCGGACACGACCGGGGCTTATGAGTGTACAGTCTTTTCTGACACGCTCGAAGCCAGCCGCGATCACCTTGATGCGGGCTCCATGGTCGTGATCACGGTCGAGGCGACGATGGAAAGCGATCAGCTCAAGCTGTTGGCGCGGGGCATTGCGCCGCTGGACACCATCGTGGCGGACGCCGGAGGCATCGGGCTCAAGATTTTCATCGAGTCGCCTGAAGCCATCGCAATGGTTGCCGAAGTTCTTGAAAACGCGACCAAAGCCGCCGCGCGTGTTGCAGGTGGGCCGGTCAGTTTCTGCATCATGGGCCCGGACCTGCCGGGCGAGGTCGAGATCGATTCCGGGGCCGAATTCCCGGTGACGCCACAGATCAAGGGCGCGATCAAAAGCCTGAACGGGGTGATGGCGGTCGAAGAGATCTAGTAGTGCGGCGGGCGTTCGTCGCCTATGACGACCCCGCCTTCCTGCGACGCCTCGCGTTCCGCTTCCCGTTCCATCAGAAGCTGGACGCGACGTGTCAGCATGGCGATCTCGCGGTCCTGCCGCGCGATGGTGTCCGACAGGTCGTCGATGGCCCGTTCCAGATGGGCGATGCGTTCTTCGTGTTCACTCATGGTCCCGAACCCCCTGTCGCGATGCCTTGTCGCTGGCCCATAGGTGGACCGAAGGCGCGCGCGGCGCAAGGGTGCACCCGCGCTAAGCCTTGCCGCGACGCAGGCCATGGGCTAGACCCCGCCGCGAGCCAAACCACGTAAGGGTCCGACATGGCGAAGGTCAAGAAAACCCCGCGCCCCAAGGCTGAAACGCCCAAGGGGTTCCGCGATTATTTCGGCGCGCAGGTGACCGAGCGGACGGAGATGCTGACCCGCATTGCCGGGGTCTATCATCGCTACGGCTTCGATGCGCTGGAAAGCTCGGCGGTGGAAACCGTTGAGGCGCTTGGCAAATTCCTGCCGGACGTGGATCGCCCGAACGAAGGTGTCTTTGCCTGGCAAGAGGCGGACGAGGGCGACAAGGGCGACTGGCTGGCGCTGCGCTACGATCTGACGGCGCCGCTGGCCCGCGTCTATGCGCAGCACCGTAACGATTTGCCGACACCTTTTCGGCGCTATGCCATGGGGCCTGTCTGGCGCAACGAAAAGCCCGGACCGGGGCGGTTTCGGCAGTTCTATCAATGTGATGCGGATACGGTCGGCACGGCGAGCGTGGCGGCGGATGCCGAGATCTGCGCAATGCTGGCCGATTGCCTGGAAGAGGTCGGGATCCCGCGCGGCGACTACATCGTCCGGGTCAACAACCGCAAGGTTCTGAACGGCGTGCTCGAGGCCATGGGCGTGTCGGACGCCGGGCAGCAGGCTGACGTCCTGCGCACCATCGACAAGTTCGACAAGGTGGGCGAGGCCGGGGTGCGAGAACTGCTTGGCAAGGGGCGGCTGGACGCCTCGGGCGCCTATATCGACGGGGTCGGGCTGGACGCGGCGCAGGCCGAACCGGTCATCGCCTTCCTGACGTCCAAGGGCGCGACCGTCGCCGAAACGCTGGCGAACCTGCGCGCTGCGATCGGGGACAGCCCCGTGGGCGCCGACGGCGTGTCCGAGCTGGAACAGATCGCCGACCTGCTGGCGGCCGGCGGCTATGGCCCCGACCGGATCGAGATTGATCCGTCGGTCGTGCGGGGCCTTGGCTATTACACAGGGCCGGTGTTCGAAGCCGAGCTGACCTTTGAAATTCTTGATGAAAAGGGTCGCAAGCGGCAGTTCGGGGCGGTCGCGGGCGGGGGGCGTTACGATGACCTCGTGGCGCGGTTCACCGGGCAGCAGGTGCCGGCCGTCGGTGTCTCGATCGGGGTGGATCGTCTGTTGGCGGCGCTGCGCGAAAAGGGCCGCATCGGGACGCAGGACCAGGGGCCGGTGGTGGTCACGGTGATGGATCGCGACCGGATGGCGGATTACCAGGCGATGGTGGCCGAGCTGCGGGCGGCAGGCATCCGGGCCGAGGTCTATCTGGGCAACCCCAAGAACTTCGGCAACCAGCTGAAGTATGCGGACAAGCGGAACTCTCCGGCGGCCGTGATCGAGGGGGGCGAGGAAAAGGCGCGGGGCGTCGTGCAGGTGAAAGACCTGATCCTGGGCAAGATCATTGCCGAAAACGCGACGCTTGAGGAATGGAAGGAACGTCCGTCCCAAGCCGAAATTCCGCGCGATCAGTTGGTTCCGCACATTCAGAAGCTTCTGAAAGGGCAGGGCTGATGCCTTTGTGGCAGGGGCATTCGCCCGAAACGCGGGCCGAGGTGAAGACCTGCGCCGCCCGTCTGCGCGCCGGGTTCGAAGCCGCAGGTGCGGCCCCGGTGGAATGCCCGATCCTGTTGCCGGCCGACACGCTTCTGGACCTGTACGGCGAAGACATCCGGGCGCGGGCCTACGTCACTTCGGACGCGCTGCGCGGCGAACAGATGATGCGCCCCGACTTCACCGTCCCGGTGGTCGAGATGCACATGAACGGCGGCGCCGAACCCGCACGCTACACCTATTCCGGAGAGGTCTTTCGCCGCCAGGAAGAGGACGAATCCCGGGCCAACGAATACCTGCAGGTCGGGGTCGAGGTCTTTGACGGATCCGATCCGGCGGCGGCGGATGCCGAGGTGTTCGCGCTTGTGCGGGCCGCGACCGAGGGGTTGAACCTGCGGGCGGCAACCGGCGACATCGGCATCTTGCTGGCCGCGGTGGCGGGGCTTGAGACCAGCGCGACCCGCAAGGCGGCGCTGATGCGGCACATCTGGCGGCCGCGCCGGTTCAAGGCGCTGCTTGACCGGTTCTCGGGCCGGACCCCGGTGCCGCCGTCGCGCCTTGCCCTGTTGTCAGCCGACAATCCGCTGGACGCGGCCGGGCCGCAGATTGGTCTGCGCGGTCGTGCCGAGGTCGAGGCGCGGATCGCCGCGCTGAAGGCGGATGCGGATACCGCGCCCCTGTCGGACAAGCAGGTCGGGTTGATCGACGCCATCCTCGAGGTGCGCGAAACGCTGCCCTACGCGCTGACCCGGTTGCGCGACATCGCCATCGACATGCCCGCGATTTCCCCGGCTGTGGAAGGGGTTGCCGCCCGCGCCGCCGCGCTGGACGCCCGCGGCGTGGACATCGAGGCGCTGGATTTCGAAGCCGCCTATGGCCGCACCCACATGGAATATTACGACGGCTTCGTCTTTGGCCTTTATGCCGGCAGCCGCCCCGATCTGCCCCCCGTGGCGACCGGCGGGCGGTATGATGCGCTGACGCGGATCCTTGGCCAGCGGGCCGGGCGTCCGGATGGCATTCCGGCGGTCGGCGCGGTGGTGCGTCCCGGGCTGGTCGTCGAACTGGAGGCCGAGGCATGAGCGTGAAGCTGGGCGTGCCCTCCAAGGGGCGGCTGATGGAGAAGACCTTCGACTGGTTCGGGCAGCACGGCATCGTGCTGGGGCGCGCCGGGTCGGAACGTGAATATGCCGGCAAGGTCGACGGGATCGACGGGGTCGAATTGATCATGCTGTCCGCCGGAGAGATCCCGCGCGAACTGGCCGCCGGACGGATCCACCTGGGCGTCACCGGCACGGATCTGGTGCGCGAAAAGCTGGCCGGGTGGGATCAGCGGGTCGAGGAACTGGCCGAGCTGGGCTTCGGTCACGCCGACCTGATCCTCGCCGTGCCGCAGGCCTGGGTCGACGTCGATCTGCTGGATGACCTCGATGCGGTGGCCTCGGCCTTCCGGGCGGCGCACGGGTTCCGGCTTCGGATCGCGACCAAGTACCACCGGCTGGTGCGGGATTACCTGCGCGATCATGGGGTTGCGGACTATCAGCTTGTCGACAGCCAGGGCGCGACCGAAGGCACCGTGAAGAACGAAACCGCCGAGGCGATCGCCGACATCACCTCGACCGGGGAAACCTTGCGGGCCAACCATCTCAAGATCCTGGGCGAAGAGCCGATCCTGAGGTCGCAGGCCACGCTGTTCCGGTCCCGCCGGGCCGAGATGTCGGCCGAGGATCGGCAGGTGCTGGCGCTGTTGCTGGACCGGCTGGGGCTGGACTGACCGGCCGTCGGCCCCTCAAAGCACCCCGATATCCGCCAGTGCCTTGGACAGGTCGGGGGGCAGGGTGTCTTCGCTTTGGCGTGATTTCGACAGGTCCGGCGGGGCGTCGCCCTCGGCCAGATAGCGCCATCCCTGGAACGGGCGGCGCGGTGTGGCGGCGGTCGTGTGCAGCTCGGGGTCGAGCAGCAGCGCGCAGTGACGGGTGCCGTCCGATCCGATGACCTCGTCCAGGCGCAGGACGCGCTGGCGGGCCTGGATGAACCCCTTGATCACCCAGTAGATCGACCCGCCGTCCAGCAGCTCGGCCTCGCGCTTGGGCCACATGCGGGTGACATGGCGCGGGTTGCCGTCGCTGGCCTGGGCGCGACGGGTGGCCTGCCAGGCGGCCAGCTGGTCCACCGATTCCGTACCGACAGACAGCTTGATAAGGTGTACTTTCGCCATGCTTACCCTATATCTTGTGGTAATCCCGGTTCGGTTACCTTATATCTGCGATCCCGGCGCGTCCAGCAAGTCAACAAGACGTGTCATTTACCTTTGGCCCACAGGCGATATGGATGCCGCCGGTGAAGGCCGGTAGAGACTGCCCGCCCGCAATGCTAACCTGTGAGTCCCATTTGCCCGAGGATCATGCCATGACCCGCTTTGCCGCCCCCATTGCCGAACAGGTTTGGGATATGAAGTACCGGCTGAAAGAGGCCGACGGCACCCCCGTCGATCGGTCCATCGAAGACAGCTGGCGCCGCATCGCGCGGGCCCTGGCCGAGGTCGAGGACGACACGGCCAAGTGGGAAGACACCTTCTATGCCGCGCTTGAGGATTTCAAGTTCCTGCCCGCCGGGCGCATCACCGCCGGGGCCGGCACGGGGCGCAAGGTGACGCTGTTCAACTGTTTCGTCATGGGAACGGTGCCGGACGACATGGGCGGCATCTTCGACATGTTGAAAGAAGCCGCGCTGACCATGCAGCAGGGCGGGGGGATCGGGTACGATTTCTCGACCATCCGGCCCAAGGGCGCGGCGGTGGCGGGCGTGGCGGCGGATGCCTCGGGCCCGCTGTCGTTCATGGACGTCTGGGACGCGATGTGCCGCACGATCATGTCGGCTGGATCGCGCCGGGGCGCGATGATGGCGACGATGCGCTGCGATCACCCGGATATCGAATCCTTCATCGGCGCGAAATCCGACCCCGCCCGCCTGCGCATGTTCAACATGTCGGTCCTGGTGACCGACCCGTTCATGGAGGCGGTGAAGGCCGACGGGCCCTGGGATCTGGTCTTCGACGGCAAGGTCTATCACACGCTTCAGGCGCGTGATCTGTGGAACCGGATCATGCAGGCGACCTATGACTATGCCGAACCGGGCGTGATCTTCATCGATCGGATCAACAAGGCCAACAACCTGAACTACTGCGAAACCATCGCCGCGACGAACCCTTGTGGCGAACAGCCCCTGCCGCCCTATGGCGCCTGCCTGCTCGGCTCGGTGAACCTCGCCCGGCTGGTGACCGCGCCGTTCACGGACGCGGCGGAACTGGACCCCGAGGCGCTGGACCAGCTGGTGCGCGTGGCCATCCGGATGATGGACAACACGGTCGATGCGTCGAAATTCCCGCTCGAGGCGCAGGCGCGCGAGGCCGAGGCCAAGCGCCGGATCGGTCTGGGTGTCACCGGGCTGGCCGATGCGCTGTTGATGCTGGGGCTGCGCTATGGATCGGACGAGGCCGCTGCGCAGACCGAGGAGTGGATGCGGGCGATTGCGCGGGCGGCCTATCTGGCGTCGGTCGATCTGGCGAAGGAAAAGGGGGCCTTTCCGCTCTTTGACCGCGACGCCTATCTGGCGTCGGGCACCATGCAGATGATGGACGAGGACGTGCGCGCCGCCGTGGCAGACCATGGCATCCGCAATGCGCTGCTGACCTCGATTGCGCCGACGGGCACGATTTCGCTTTACGCGGGCAACGTGTCCTCGGGGATCGAGCCGGTCTTTGCCTATGAATACACCCGCAAGGTGCTGCAGAAGAACGGCAGCCGGACCGAAGAGAAGGTCGTCGATTACGCCGTGCAGATGTGGAAGGAACTGAAGGGCGACGCGCCGCTTCCCGACCATTTCGTCAACGCCCAGACGCTGGCCCCGCTTGAGCACGTCAAGATGCAGGCGGCGGCGCAGAAATGGGTGGATTCGTCGATCTCCAAGACGATCAACTGCCCCGAGGACATCAGCTTCGAGGCGTTCAAGGACGTCTACATGGAAGCCTACGAGACGGGCTGCAAGGGCTGCACCACCTACCGTCCGAACGATGTGACGGGGTCGGTGTTGTCGGTCGAATCCAACAAGGAAGACGCACCCGCGCCGATGCCGGTGGAAGGGGGCGACGTCATCCACCTGCAGGATCCGCTGGACCGGCCGCAGACGCTGGAAGGCAATACCTACAAGCTCAAGTGGCCCGACAGTGAGCATGCCATCTATCTGACGATCAACGACATTATCGTCGGCGGACGGCGGCGGCCCTTCGAGGTCTTCATCAATTCGAAGAACATGGAGCACTTCGCCTGGACCGTGGCGCTGACCCGCATGATCTCGGCCGTGTTCCGGCGCGGGGGCGACGTGTCCTTCGTGGTCGAGGAATTGAAGGCCGTCTTCGACCCGCGCGGCGGGGCGTGGATCAAGGGCAAGTACATCCCTTCAATCCTGGCGGCGATCGGCGGCGTGATCGAAACCCACCTGATCGCGATCGGGTTCATCGAAGGCGAGGGCACGGGGCTCAAGACCGACCCGACCGCCAAGGTCGTCGGGCTGGAGTCCGGCAACCGGGGCAAGGCCTGCCCGTCCTGCGGCCAGTATTCGATGATGATGGTCGAAGGCTGCATGACCTGTTCGTCCTGCGGCCATTCAAAGTGCGGCTGACGGCAGACCGTCCGATTTGACCTTCGACAGACCGGCGCCCCTGTCAGCGGCGGGCGCCGCGTCGCTTCCAGCGCCTGCAGACCTCTCCTCAGTTGATTTTTTCCGCGCGATAAGAAACTGTAAGTTTCAGGAAAGTTTTTAACGAGGCGCCGTGGGATGAGCACTCCGAAGATCCGGAACATGGAGGAGTTTGCAGCTCTGAGCGGGATCTCTCGGCCGACGGTGTCGAAATATTTCAACGATCCCGAAAGCGTCCGGCCATCGACCCGCGAGAAGATCGAGAGGACGTTGGAGCAGTGCGACTACCGTCCCAACATCTTCGCGGTGAACCAGAACCGGAAGCTGACCAAGAACGTCGGGATCGTAGTGCCCTACCTGGCCGACCCGTTCTTCGCCGAACTTGCCCGCCGGGTCGAGACGCTGGTGATCGCGGAAGGGTTCCGGCCGATCTTGCTGTCGTCGCATGGGGATCCGGCGCTGGAGGTCGAGAACCTTGAAAGCCTGCGGGCGATCAAGCCGGCGGGGGTGCTTCTGGCGCCGCTTGGGCGGGCCTCGGATCATGCGGCGATCGAACGGTTCTGCGCCGATGTGCCGACCGTGAATTTTGACAGCAACATCGAAGGGGTCGGCGATGTCTTCGTCGGCCACAACAACGCGCAAGCCACGACAGTCATGGTGGATTATCTGGTCCGCAGCGGTGAGCCGCCGGTGTTCTTCGAGATGCGCACGCCGCCCAACCCGAACGCCAACAAACGCCGGATCGCCTATGTCGCGACGATGGAAAGGCTGGGACTTGAGCCGCAGGTGATCCAGGCGGAAGGCGAGGGGTGGGAGCTGGAAGAGATCGGCTATCGCGGGGGCCGCCGCGCCCTGCAGGACCGGCGCCTGGCGACGAATACCGTGTTCTGTTCGAACGATCGCCTGGCGATCGGATTCCTGGCCGCGGCCTATGAGCTTGAGATGAAGGTCGGCCATGCCGAGGGGTGCGAGCTGCGCGTGGCCGGGCACGACAACCACCCGTTTTCGCGGTTCACCTGCCCGATGCTGACCACGATTTCGCACAACTATTCGGCGATCGCCGCCAAGAGCGTCGAGACAGTCATGCACATGATCGAATCGGGAGAGCGGCTGGCCGAGCGCCAGATCACCCAGTTCGACGGCGAGCTGATCATGCGGGCCTCGGCTTAACATCCTGTCAACCAAAGGCGAAAATTCATAAATTTACGCGCGTAAAGTAATTTGTTGACCGAGGCCAATTATCGCCGCTAAGGTTTCGCCAGGGATCAAACCCATGGGAGGACACCAATGTTACTGAGAAACGCACTTCGTGCGGCCACTGCGATGTCTCTGATTGCTGCCGGTGCGGCGCAGGCAGAGAACCTCGTGATCGCGACCGTGAACAACGGCGACATGATCCGCATGCAGGGGCTGACCGAAGATTTCACCGAAAAGACCGGGCACACCGTCGAGTGGGTGACGCTGGAAGAAAACGTGCTGCGTCAGCGCGTGACCACGGACATCACCACCAAGGGTGGTGCCTTCGACATCATGACCATCGGCATGTACGAGACCCCGATCTGGGGCGCGAACGGCTGGCTGGTGGCGCTGGATGACCTGTCGGCGGACTACAACGTCGATGACATCCTGCCCGCGATGCGCGGCGGTCTGAGCCACGACGGCACGCTGTACGCGGCACCGTTCTATGGCGAAAGCTCGATGATCATGTACCGCACCGACCTGATGGAGAAGGCCGGTCTGGAAATGCCGGATGCCCCGACCTGGGAGTTCATCCGCGAAGCGGCCGCGGCGATGACCGACCGCGACGCCGACATCAACGGCATCTGCCTGCGCGGCAAGGCCGGCTGGGGCGAGGGCGGTGCCTTCATCACCGCGATGTCCAATTCGTTCGGCGCGCGCTGGTTCGACATGGACTGGAACGCCCAGTTCGACACTCAGCCCTGGAAAGACACGCTGGAATTCTTCGTCGGCATGATGAACGAAAGCGGCCCGGCGGGCTATGCGACCAACGGGTTCAACGAAAACCTGTCGCTGTTCCAGCAGGGCAAGTGCGGCATGTGGATCGACGCCACCGTTGCGGCATCCTTCGTGACCAACCCCGACGACTCCACCGTTGCGGACAGCGTCGGTTTCGCGCTGGCGCCGGACAACGGCCTGGGCAAGCGGTCCAACTGGCTCTGGGCCTGGGCGCTTGGCATCCCGGCCGGGTCGCAGAAGGTCGACGCGGCGAAGGAGTTCATCGAATGGGCGACCTCGACCGGGTACATCGAACTGGTTGCGGAAAACGAAGGCTGGGCCAACGTTCCCCCGGGCGCGCGGACCTCGCTTTATGAAAACGAGAACTACAAGGACATCCCCTTCGCGAAGATGACCCTTGAATCGATCCTGACGGCGGATCCGAACAATTCGACGGTGGAAGAAAGCCCCTATGTCGGCGTTCAGTTCGCGGCGATCCCGGAATTCGCGGGCATCGCGACCGAAGTCAGCCAGGAGTTCTCGGCCGTCTATGCCGGTCAGCAAACTGTCGACGAAGCCCTTGAAAAGGCTCAGGCGCTGACCAACGACGCGATGGAAGCCGCAGGCTACCGCTAAGCGTCCACCTTTCCGGGGGCTGCCCTGACGCGGCCCCCGGACCATACCCCGACGATCCTATCCAACTGCTCAGGCATGAGTGACGGTATATCCGTCAACAGAGGAGGCATGCCCATGGCGACCCAGCATTCCCGATCCGCCGCACGTGTGATGATGGCCCCGGCCGTGATCCTGCTGCTTGGCTGGATGCTCGTCCCGCTGACCATGACGCTGTATTTCTCGTTCAAGAAATACCTGCCGCTGCGCGGTGGCGACCTGGGCTGGGTCGGGTTCGAAAACTATGTCCGTTTCGTGTCGTCCAGTTCGTTCTGGCCGGCCATCTGGACCACGCTGATCATTGTCGGCGGGGTCCTCGCGATCACCGTGGTCCTGGGCATCCTGCTGGCGATCCTTCTGGATCAGCCGATGTGGGGGCAGGGCATTGTCCGGATCCTGGTGATCGCCCCCTTCTTCGTCATGCCGACCGTGTCGGGCCTGGTCTGGAAGAACATGTTCATGGATGCCAACAACGGCTTCCTCGCCCATCTCTGGCGCGCGTTCGGCGCGGAACCTGTTCAATGGCTCAGCCAGGCGTCGCTGCCGTCGATCGTCATGATTGTCAGCTGGCAATGGCTGCCCTTTGCCACGCTGATCCTGTTGACCGCCATCCAGTCGTTGGACAGCGAACAGATCGAAGCCGCCGAAATGGACGGTGCGCGCAAGTTCAGCCGGTTCCGCTTTATCGTTCTGCCGCACCTGGCGCGGGCGATCACCGTGGTCGTGCTGATCCAGACCATCTTCCTGCTGGGCATCTTCGCCGAGATCTTCGTGACCACCGGCGGCGCCTTCGGCACCAAGACGCTGACCTACCTGATCTTCCAGCGCGTGCTGGAAAGCCAGAACGTGGGCCTTGGGTCGGCGGGCGGTGTCTATGCCATCATCCTTGCCAACATCATTGCGGTCTTCCTGATGCGCATCGTCGGCAAGAACCTGGACGCGTGAGGAGTTGAGATCATGGCCCGTGCCGTCACACCCCGCCGCAAGCTGATCAACACCCTCGTCGCCTGGGCGATCGGTCTGCTGATCTTCTTCCCGATCCTCTGGATCATCGTGCTGTCGTTCAAATCCGAAGGCGACGCGATCCGCACCCCGATCAAGGTTCTGACCTCGGCCTGGACGCTGGACAGCTATGCCGTGGTGCAAGAGCGGTCGGACTACTTCAAGCATTTCTCCAACTCGGTGATCCTTGCCGTGGGATCGACCCTCCTTGGGGTGATCGTGGCGGTGCCGGCGGCCTGGTCCATGGCCTTCGTGCCGTCGGACCGGACGCGGGGGATCCTGATGTGGATGCTGTCGACCAAGATGCTTCCGGCGGTCGGTGTGCTCTATCCGATCTACCTGCTGTTCATCCAGCTTGGCATCCTCGACACACGGATCGGGCTGGTGATGGTGCTGATGCTGATCAACCTGCCGATCATCGTCTGGATGCTTTACACCTATTTCCGCGAAATCCCGGGCGAGATCCTGGAAGCAGCGCGGATGGACGGGGCCAGCCTGCGCGAAGAGGTGATGTACGTCCTGACACCCATGGCGGTGCCGGGGATCGCCTCGACCGTGCTGCTCAACGTGATCCTCGCCTGGAACGAAGCCTTCTGGACGCTGAACCTTACCGCGGCCAAGGCGGCCCCGCTGACGGCCTTCATCGCCAGCTACTCAAGCCCCGAGGGGCTGTTCTACGCCAAGCTCAGCGCGGCGTCGGTCATGGCCATCGCGCCGATCCTCATCATGGGCTGGTTCAGCCAGAAACAACTTGTCCGCGGCCTCACCTTCGGCGCCGTCAAATAGGACCGGGAAACAGGGAAGACACAGATGGGACAGATCCAGCTTAGCAAGGTGACCAAGAAGTTCGGAGACCTCACGGTCATTCCGCCGCTTGACCTGCAGATCGAAGATGGCGAGTTCGTGGTCTTCGTCGGCCCGTCGGGCTGCGGCAAGTCCACGCTGCTGCGCCTGATCGCGGGGCTCGAGGACGTGTCGGGCGGTCAGGTGCTGATCGACGGACAGGACGCGACGATGGTGCCGCCCGCGCGGCGGGGGCTGGCGATGGTGTTCCAGTCCTACGCGCTTTATCCGCACATGTCGGTGCGCAAGAACATCGCCTTCCCGCTGCGGATGGCCAAGATGGACCAGGCCGAACAGGACCGCCGCGTGACCCAGGCGGCCGAGGTGCTGAACCTGACCGATTACCTGGAACGGCGGCCGGGGCAGCTGTCGGGCGGTCAGCGTCAGCGTGTGGCGATCGGCCGGGCCATCGTGCGTGAACCGCAGGCGTTCCTGTTCGACGAACCGCTGTCGAACCTTGATGCGGCGCTGCGGGTCGGGATGCGGCTTGAGATTTCGGAACTGCACAAGCGCCTGGCGACCACGATGATCTACGTGACCCACGACCAGGTCGAGGCGATGACCATGGCCGACAAGATCGTGGTGCTTCAGGCAGGCCGGATCGAACAGGTCGGCAGCCCGCTGGAGTTGTACCGGACGCCGCGCAACACCTTTGTCGCGGGCTTCATCGGCAGCCCCAAGATGAACCTGCTGAGCGGGGCGCAGGCCGAAAAGCATGGCGCGCATACCATCGGCATCCGGCCCGAGCATCTGCTGATCTCGACCGAAAGCGGCGAATGGGAAGGCACGGTCGGCGTGTCCGAACACCTTGGGTCCGACACCTTCTTCCACGTCAACTGCCCGGGCTTTGCCGACCCCCTGACCGTGCGCGCCAGTGGCGAGATGGACCTGAAGTACAAGTCCAGGGTGTTCCTGACGCCGGACCCGGCGCATCTGCATCGCTTTGACGCCCAGGGGCTGCGGGTCGAATGACCCGACTGGCCGGAAAGACGGCCCTGATCACCGGGGCCGCGCGGGGCATCGGGCTGGAATTCGCCCGCGCCTATGCCGCCGAGGGCGCGCGCGTGGCGCTTGGGGATATCGACATCGCCCGGGCCCGGGACGCCGCCGCCGACATCGGCGACGCGGCCATCGCGGTCGAGATGGACGTGACCCGCCAGGACAGCATCGACAGCGCCGTCGCACAGGTGGTCGAGGCCTTCGATGGGCTCGACATCCTGATCAACAACGCGGCGATCTTCACCGCCTCTCCGACGGTTGAAATCACGCGGGCCGACTATGACCGGGTCTTTGCGATCAACGTGTCCGGCACGCTTTTCACCCTGCAGGCGGCCGCGCGCCAGATGATCGCGCAGGGCCGGGGCGGTCGGATCATCAACATGGCCAGCCAGGCAGGCCGCCGGGGTGAACCGCTGGTCGCGGTCTACTGTGCGTCCAAGGCGGCGGTCATCAGCCTGACGCAGTCCGCCGGGCTCGACCTGATCCGCCACGGGATCAACGTCAACGCCATCGCGCCCGGTGTCGTCGACGGCGAACACTGGGACGGCGTCGATGCGTTCTTTGCGAAACACGAAGGCAAGGCGCCGGGCCAGAAGAAGGCCGAGGTCGGCGCAGCCGTGCCGCATGGCCGGATGGGCCGCGCCTCGGATCTGACCGGCATGGCGATCTTCCTGGCCACGGACGAGGCCGATTACATCGTCGCCCAGACCTTCGGGGTCGATGGCGGCAACTGGATGAGCTGAGGGAGCAATCGTGCAGAACCCCGACCTGACACCCCCGCGCGACGCCACGCTGGCCGATCTGCCCGACGGCGTGCTGCGCCCGCGCTATGACCGGTCTGCCGTGACGGCGGGCATCGTGCACATCGGCGTGGGCAACTTTCACCGGGCGCATCAGGCCTGGTACCTACACCGGCTGATGCAGCAGGGCGATGCGCTGGACTGGGGGATCGTCGGGGCCGGGGTGCGCGCCTATGACGAAGACCAGCGCAAGAAGCTGGCGGCGCAGGATTACCTGACGACGCTGATCGAGCTTGACCCGGCCGGAACGGCGGTCGAGGTCGTCGGATCGATGATCGACTACGTCCCGGTCGCGGCGGACAATGCGCCGCTGATCGACCGCATGGCCCAGCCGGACATCCGCATCGTCGCGCTGACCGTGACGGAAGGCGGGTATTACATCGACCCGGTGACCAAGGGGTTCGACGCGGGCCATGACGACATCCGCCACGACGCGGCCAATCCGGCCACGCCGCGCACGGCCTTTGGCGCGATGGTGGCGGCGCTGCGGCTGCGGCGGGATCGCGGGATCGGCCCGTTCACCGGGCTCAGCTGCGACAACCTGCAGGGCAACGGCGCGATCCTGCGCCAGACGGTCGTGTCGCTGGCGCGGCTTTCCGATCCCGACCTGGCCGACTGGATCGAGACGCAGTGCAGCTTCCCCAATTCGATGGTCGACTGCATCGTGCCCGCCACTGGCCCGAAAGAGCTTGAGCTGGTCCGGTCGCTTGGCATCGACGACGCCGCGCCGGTGACACACGAGAATTTCCGCCAGTGGGTGATCGAGGACGACTTCTGCGCCGGGCGGCCCGACTGGGACCGCGCGGGGGCGACCTTCTCGGATCACGTGCACGATTACGAGACGATGAAGATCCGCATCCTCAACGGCGGGCATCAGGTCATCGCGGGCGCGGGCGAGGTTCTGTCGGTCGACAGCATCGCGGGCTGCATGGCGCATCCCCGGATCTCGGCGCTGTTCGACAAGGTCGCGCGGGATGAAATCGTGCCGCATGTCAAACCTGTGCCGGGCATGACGCCCGAGAGTTACGTTGCGCTGATCGCGCAGCGGTTTGGAAACCCCCGTATCGTCGACACGACCCGGCGCGTGGCCTTTGACGGCTCCTCCCGCCACACCGGGTTCGTGATCCCGTCGATCCGGGACGGGCTGGCGTCGGGCCGGCCCGTCCGAGGATTGGCGCTGGTCGAGGCGATCTGGGCGCGGATGTGCGACGGCACCCGCGAGGACGGCACCGAGATCGTACCGAACGATCCCTTCTGGGGTGACCTGCAATCGGCCGCGCGCCTGGCGCGGAGCGATCCGGCGGCCTGGCTGGCGCGGGGGCACCTGTACGGTGATCTGGGGGGCGTTGCAGATTTCGCCGATGCCTTCGATCACTGGCTGCGGATGATCTGGGATCAGGGCGTCGAGGCCGCCATTGCCGCCTACCTGGAGGGCTGACATGGCCTTCCTTGGCATCGACCTTGGCACCTCGGGCCTGCGGGCGCTGCTGGTGGACGGCGGCGGTCGGCCGATCGGGTCGGCCGAGGTTGCCTATGACACGCAACACCCTGCGCCCGGCTGGTCCGAACAGGATCCGCAGGTCTGGGTCGATGCCCTGCACAGGGCGGTGGCCGAATTGCGCGGGGCCTGTCCGGCCTTCGCCGGGCTGCGCGGCGTGGCGGTGTCGGGGCACATGCACGGGGCGGTGCTGCTGGATGCCGACGACCGGGTGATCCGGCCCTGCATCTTGTGGAACGATACCCGCAGCCATGCCGAAGCCGCCACGCTGGACGCCACGCCCGAGGTGCGCGGCCTGTCCGGCAACATCGTCTTCCCGGGCTTCACCGCCCCCAAGCTGGAATGGCTTCGCAGGCACGACCCCGAGGCCCATGCCCGGGTGGCCAAGGTGCTTCTGCCCGCCGCCTACCTGTCGTTCCACATGACCGGCGAACATGTCGCCGACATGAGCGACAGCGCCGGGACATCCTGGCTCGACGTGGGCGCGCGGGACTGGTCCGAGCGGCTTCTGGACGCCGGTCACATGCGGCGCGATCAGATGCCGCGCCTGGTCGAAGGGTGCGAGCCAGGTGGTCACCTTCGGGCTGATCTTGCGCGCGATTGGGGCGTCGATGGTCCGGTGGTGGTGGCCGGCGGGGCGGGCGACAATGCCGCCGCCGCCTGCGGGATCGGCGCGCTGGCCGAGGGGCAGGGGTTCGTGTCGCTTGGCACCTCGGGCGTGCTGCTGATCGCGCGCGACGGCTATCACCCGGCGCCCGAGACCGCGCTGCACACCTTCTGTCACGCGGTGCCGGGGCGCTGGTACCAGATGGGGGTGATGCTGTCGGCAACCGATTGCCTCAACTGGCTGTCGCGGATCAGCGGGCGCCGCCCGGCGGATCTGACGGCGGGCTTGGGTGACAGGCTCTTGGCGCCGGGTGGCGTGCAGTTCCTGCCCTACCTGTCGGGCGAAAGGACGCCCCACAACGACGCCGATGTGCGCGGGGCCTTTACCGGGCTTGGCACGCAGACCACGCTGGACGACATGACCCGCGCGGTGCTGGAAGGCGTGGCCTTCGGGTTGCGCGACACGGCCGAGGCGATGAAGACCGCCGGGGCGCGGATCGGTGTGCTGCAGGCCATCGGCGGCGGCGCGCGGTCGCGCTATTGGGTGCGGCTGATCGCGACGGTCCTGAACACGCCGCTGTCCCTGCCCGAGGGCGGAGAGTTCGGCGCAGCACTTGGCGCGGCCCGTCTGGCCCGGATCGCCGCAACCGGCGAACGGCCCGAAGACGTGATCCTGCCCCCCGAGGGCGGAGAAGTGATCGACCCCGATCCCGCGCTGGTCCCGGCGTTTGACGCGGCCTACCGAAGGTTCCGCGCCGCCTATCCCGCGATCCGGGCGGTGCAATGACCCCCGCACTGACCGATCTGGCCGAAGAGATCCGCACCCGCTCCGCCGGGCGTGCGCGGTTCATCGTCGGGATTGCCGGGGCGCCGGGGTCTGGGAAATCGACGCTGGCGGATCAGCTGGCGGCCTTGCTCGGCGACGGCGCGGCGGTGCTGCCGATGGATGGCTACCATCTCGACAACGACCAACTGCGCGACATGGGCCTGTTCGAGCGCAAGGGCGCGCCCGAAACCTTCGACGCGGCGGGCTATGCTGCGCTGCTGCGGCAGGTGCGGGCAGGCGGGGACGTCGCCTATCCGACCTTCGACCGTGCCGCCGACCGCACCGTTCCAGGCGGAGGCCGGGTCACGGCCGACACCCGCATCCTGTTGGCCGAGGGCAACTATCTTTTGCTGAACGAACCGCCGTGGTCCGGGCTGGCAGAGCAGTTCGACATGACCGTCCGCCTCGACGTGCCGCGCGCCGAACTGGAACGCCGCCTGATCGCGCGCTGGCTGGATCACGGATTGAGCGAGCAGGCCGCCCGCGCCCGGGCGCAGGGCAACGATCTGGTCAACGCGGACCGGGTCATCGCCGGTGCGGCCCCTGCGGATGTGGTGCTGCGGGACACTGCTGTCGGCAAGTGATTGATTTCAGCGCGTTCGGGGAAGGTCGGTTCGATACCCGATTAAATCTGTCAACTATATGATTTTATTGGGTTATATCTTGCGCCCGACCATGGAGCGGGCTAAACACATCTTACAGACAGCCAGCAAGCCACGCGCCAGCCAGCTATCCAACAGAAAGAGCCGCAGCGCATCACCGCCTGCGGCTCTTTCTGGTTTTGGGGGCTTCAGTGCGCGCCCTGTTTCTTTCCGCCGAAAAGGCCCATCCCGACGCTCACCAGCGGGATCAGCAGGGCGCCGACCGCGAGCCCGATCACGCCGTCGAGGAAGGCGGTCACGGTCCATTCGACGGCACCGGCCAGCTCTCCGGTGCCTTCGGCGAGGTCGACGGCGATGTGGTGGATGGTCTCGTAGGGCAGGTGCCAGCCCAGTTCGTGCAACCCGTGCACCAGGATCGATCCGCCGACCCAGATCATCGCGGCGGTGCCGACGATGATGAGAAGCTGCATGAAATAGGGCATGCCGCGCACGATCCCCATGCCAAGGCTGCGGGTCAGGGCAAAGCGGCCGTGGTCGGCCATGGCAAGCCCCAGGTCATCGGCTTTCACGATGAGCGCCACCGCGCCATAGACGGCGAGCGTGATGATGATCCCGGCGACGCCAAGGGCCATTGCCTCAAGCCAGAGGGGCTGGCTTTCGGGCAGGGCCGAAAGCACGATCGTCATGATCTCGGCCGAGAGGATGAAGTCGGTCTTGATCGCGCCCTTGACCTTCTGTTCCTCAAGATGCGCGCCGTCGACCTTCTTCTTGGCGACGGCCTCGGCCTGGTCGTGGTGGGCGGGGCTCAGGACGTGCCAGACCTTTTCCGCCCCTTCGAAACACAGGTACGCCCCGCCCAGCATCAGCAGCGGATAGATCAGCATCGGCAGGAAGGTCGACAGCAGCAGGGCGATCGGCAGCAGGATGACGATCTTGTTGAACAGCGACCCTCGGGCGATCTTCCAGACGATCGGCAGTTCGCGGTCGGCACTGAACCCGTGGACGTATTTCGGCGTGACCGCCGCGTCGTCGATCACCGCCCCCGCCGCCTTGGTCGAGGCCTTGACCGCCTGACCCATGACGTCGTCGATCGAGGTGGCCGCGATCTTTGCGATGGCTGCCACGTCATCCAGCAGGGCGAGAAGTCCGCTCATGTCATCTCCTGTTACACCGGGAACAACTTAGGGGTTTCGGCGCGCTTGGGAAGGGCCGGGGGCGACGGGTCGGGCCGACGGGCGCGACAAACGGGGCAAACTGTGCCTTAGTGACGGAAAAACAGGGACGTGACATGAAACATGGCTATGACGGCGGACGGCTGAACCTGCCCTTCGTGGGGATCTGCACCTTCGGGAAATACCCGTATGTCGAAGACTGGGACAGCATCGATGCGGACGTCGCCGTGATGGGTGCGCCCTTTGACATGGGGACGCAGTGGCGGTCGGGCGCGCGCATGGGGCCGCGCGCGATCCGCGAGGCCTCGACCCTGTTTTCCTTCGGCCATGCCGGCGCCTACGACCACGAGGACGATGTCACCTATCTGGAACCGCACCGCGTCACCATCGTCGATATCGGCGACGCCGACATCGTGCATACCGATACCGAGGCCAGCCACCGGAACATCGAACACGGGGTGCGCAAGATGCTGGCGGCCGGGGCGCTGCCGGTGGTCATCGGCGGCGATCATTCGGTCAATATTCCCTGCATCAACGCCTTTGACGGGGAAGAACCCGTGCACCTGATCCAGATCGACGCGCATCTGGATTTTGTCGATGAACGCCACGGTGTGCGGTATGGCCATGGCAACCCGATGCGGCGCGCGGCGGAAAAGCCCTGGGTCACCGGGCTGACCCAGATCGGCATCCGCAACGTGTCGTCGACCGCCAAGGACGGCTATGAGGCCGCGCGCGGCATGGGCTCCGACATCCTGTCGGTCCGGCAGGCCCGCGGGCTGGGCGTCGCGGGGATGCTGGCGCGCATCCCGGCCGCCGAGCGCTATTACCTGACCATCGACATCGACGCCTTCGACCCGTCGATCGCCCCGGGGACTGGCACGCCCAGTCACGGCGGGTTCCTGTATTACGAGGTGCTCGAGCTGATCGATGCGCTCGCCCAGCACGGAGAGATCGTGGGGCTCGACCTGGTCGAGGTCGCGCCGGATCATGATCCGGGCGGGGTGACCTCGATCCTCGCGGCGCAGCTTCTGATGAACGTGATCGGCCGGATCCTGCATCATCGCGACATGTGACGCGCACCCGGGCGCGGCGGATTTGCGACAGGCGGCGGGCGGCCGATTGCGGGCATCTTGGCGCAGGGGCCACCGCGCGATATGCCAAGGGAAAAGCCGGGGTTCCTGATGCGCATCCTCCTCTCCCTTCTGCTGATCCTCGCGGCCTCCGTCGCCTCGGCCGATGACCGGTCATGGTCGCGGATCGGCCACGGGCGGCTGTCGGTCAACGACCTGTTCGGAGACCGTATCGATCGCTGGCGCACCGGGTCCGTCGCGGCCAGCTATGTCTTCGGGCCGGCCTGGACGGGACGTCTGCCGGACGTGCCGGGCCAGGTGCTGGAATTCCGCATCCTGGGCGAGGTCATCGCGCCCGCGCGTCTGGATCTTCCCTGGATGATGGACCGGCCCTACAGCCAGGCGCTGTCGCTTGGTCTGCACACTCATTTCGACCGGGGCGGCTGGCAGGTGGCCATGGGGGCGGATGCGGTGATCACCGGGCCGCAGACCGGCCTGTCCGATTTCCAGATGTTCCTGCACCGCGCGACGGGGTTCGATCACATGATCCACCCGGCGGTCGCGGCGGCGCAGACCCCGAACGGCGTGCATGGGTCGGGTGTGGTCGAGGTCGGCCGGGATCTTTCCCTGGGCGGTGCGACCCTGCGCCCCTTCGCCGAACTGCGTGCCGGGGTCGAGGACATGGCCCGTGTCGGCCTTGACCTGACGATCGGCCCGTTCGGGCAGGGGGAGCTTCTGGTGCGCGATCCGGTCACCGGCCATCGCTATCGCGCGGTCACCCGGCCCACGCCGGGCGTCGCCTTTGTTGCCGGTGCCGATGTCGCCAAGGTCTGGGAAAGCCTGCACCTTCCGTCCGCGACCAACACGCTGACCGACGCGCGTTACAGGCTGCGGGCGGGGGTGCACGTGCAGCGCGACACATGGGCGGGCTTCTATGGCCTGACCTGGCTGGGCAAGGAATTCGTGGGTCAGCGCGAAAGCCAGCTGATCGGGGCGCTGCGGATTCAGATACGGTTCTGACGCGCGGATACCTCGCCGGGGTTACAGAAGCCGCAATAGTCTGATAAACTGATCTTAATACGACCGGTCTAAAAAGACCGGCATGATACAAAAAACGAACAGTCCCGGTTATCGGGGAAGGCAGAGAACAGGCATGAGCGCGGGCTTCAAGGGCACGTATGTCATGTCCTGGTCGCAGGCAGAGCTGGACGGGCTTCGCGCCCCCAGGCTATCGGCGCTTCGCATCGGGGCCACCTGGTCCTGGACGGGGCAGGCGGTCCGCGTGGACGGCCCGACCGAGGTCTTGCGGCTGGAACAGGCAGACGAAGACCGGAACATCAGACGCCGGGCGGCACGGGTGGTGCGTCGCCTTGTCGGGGCGGCGATGGATCCGCAGACCGACCTTCAGGACATGATCGGGGACGACCCGCTGATGGACGGCGGTTTTGTCGTGACCGATGGGCGGCTTTCCTACACCGCCACGCTGATCGGCGTCGAAGGTTCTCTCCCGCTGATCATGTTCGTCGATGAACTGCCCCCCTCGGATCGCGAATTCTGGATCGTCCAGCACAACAACGTCGCGCAGGCCCTGGCGCCCGGCGAACCGGTGGCAGGCGGTGTGATCTGCTTCACTCCGGGCACCCGGATCGCCACCCCCTATGGTGCCGTCCCGGTCGAAGAGCTGCGGGAAGGCGACCGGGTTCTGACCAAGGACAACGGCCCGCAGGAAATCCTCTGGTCTGGCGCGCGGCGGATGTCCGGCGCGCGGCTCTATACCATGCCGCACCTGCGGCCGGTGCGGATCAGCCCCGGCGCCTTCGGCATCGACCGGCCCGACGATACGTTGCTGGTGTCGCCCGAACACAGGATGCTGGTCCGCGGCCGTGCGGCGCAGGCCCTTTTCAATACCGACGAGGTGCTGGTGGCCGCCCGCGACCTGATCAACGGCACGACCATCCGGCAGAAAACCGGGCTGAAAGAGATCACCTATATTCACCTGCTGCTGGAAAGCCACCAGGTGATCTGGGCCAATTGCGTCGAAACGGAAAGCTTCCATCCCGCCAACGCCGCCCTGTCTGCATTGACCGACGCCGATCGTGCGCGTCTGGTCGCGGGCATGCCCGATCTGGTGGCCGACCCGATGGCCTATGGCCGCCATGCCCGCCGCAACCTGACCCGGTCCGAAGCCGCCATCCTGCGCCACGACGCCGCCTGACGCGATACGGTCCGCCCTTCCTCTGGTTCCATATCCCGGGGGAATTGGCCGCAGGCCAAGGGGGCAGAGCCCCCGCGCGGTGCGGGCTGTTGACTCCCTTTCTTTCATCTGTATAAGCCGCCCATCCCCGCCTTTACCGGCGGGGTCTTCATTGGTGTTGGTGGCCCCCGCAAGGGGATGCCTGTCGGGATGAAGCCTGGGACATGATCCCGGCCAAAGACCAAAGGACAACGCCCTTCATATCCGCAGCCTGACCGGGCTCGGGTCCGACAGATCGGTTGAGGTCGCCCGCGTCCGCAACCCGAAAAGTGGGAACCGGTTTTCGGACCAAGTTGCGGAGCCATAAAACGAAGGAGATCAGACCGTGACCAAACGCACGTCTGCCAAGTACAAAATCGACCGCCGGATGGGCGAAAACATCTGGGGTCGTCCGAAATCCCCGGTCAACCGTCGTGAATACGGCCCCGGCCAGCACGGTCAGCGCCGCAAGGGCAAGATGTCCGACTTCGGCCTTCAGCTGCGCGCCAAGCAGAAGCTGAAAGGCTACTACGGCGACCTGACCGAAAAGCAGTTCAAGCGCATCTACGGCGACGCCGCCCGGACCAAGGGTGACACCGGCGAGAACCTGATCGGCCTGCTCGAGCGCCGCCTGGACGCCATCGTCTACCGCGCCAAATTCGTGCCGACCGTCTTCGCCGCCCGTCAGTTCGTCAACCACGGCCACGTCCTGGTGAATGGCAAGCGCGTGAACATCCCCTCCTACCGCGTGAAGGAAGGCGACAAGATCGAGGTTCGCGAGAAGTCCAAGCAGATGGCTCTGGTCCTCGAAGCGGCCCAGCTGCCCGAGCGTGACGTTCCCGATTACCTGGACGTCGACCACTCCAAGATGGTTGCGACCTTCGTGCGCACCCCGGGCCTGTCGGACGTGCCGTACCCGGTCATCATGGAACCGAACCTCGTGATCGAATACTACGCACAGAACTAAGTCGAGAACCGGCCGTACAAGGTCGGCTCAAGGGACGAGGGAGGCCGCATCCGATGGGATGCGGCCTTTTCCTTTTTCGGATGATGGCGGGGACGGTGGATCGTGTTCGTGCAAGCGCCGTTGGCCTTTCCCGTCAGGATCGCCCGTTTCCGGCCTTCGCCCCGTGTCTGCGGATAAACGTCCCTCAGGCCGCCGCAGCCATCCCGGCAAACACGGCCAGATCGTTGCGATAAAGCGCCGTCTCATCCTCCTGGCGCACTCTGTCGGGCAGGCGCAGCAGATAGGACGGATGTACCGTGACCAGCACCGGGCCGTAGGGCGTGGCTTCGATCTGCCCCCGGCGTTTCAGCAATCCGTCCCGTGATCCCGTCAGCGCCTGCAGCGCCGTGGCCCCCATGGAAAGGATCATCTTCGGGTGAACCAGCTGCAACTCAAGATCCAGCCACCAGCGGCCGTGTTCGATCTCGGTCCGGTTTGGCGGCATGTGGATGCGCCGTTTGCCCTGCCGCCTGAACTTGAACTGCTTCACCGCGTTCGTGACGTAAGCCCCTGTCCGATCAAGCCCCGCCTCGGCGGCGATCCGGTCAAACAGCTGCCCGGCAGGGCCGACAAAGGGCCGACCGGCCTGATCCTCATGATCGCCCGGCTGTTCGCCGACGATCATGACCTGGGCCGTCTGCGGCCCTTCGCCCAGGATGATGCGGCCGTAGCCTTCGGGCAGATCGCGGCTCGCCTCTTCGGCGCGGGCGCGCATGGCGTCAAAGCTGAGCTCGGGCAGGTCCCTGGGCTGGTGCAGGCGATCCAGCACCCGGGCCGCCCGCAACGGCGGCAGGGTCGGCGCGGTTTCGGCCATTTCGCGCACGCGGGCCTCGGCCCCCGCGATGAGCGCGGGGATGTGCTTCGCCTCGGGCATGTTCTTCCAGTATTTCCGGGGCATCTCGGACTGCATGGCGCTGATCTTGACGCGCGCCGGGTTGAAGATGTTGCAGAAATACGTCTCCCACAGCTGTTCGGCGCCGTCTTCGGGCAGGTCGGGCTTTGCCTGGCCCGGGGCGAAGGTGACGCGGCCGTTTTCGTGGCGGGCGGTGACGTGCGGCGTGGCGATCACCCAGTCCATGTCGGCGAAACGGCGCGCGAAAAAGGGCGATGTGGGTTCCAGCGTGAAATGCGTCGGTTCGAACCAGGCGGCAAAGCGGCGGCGCCCTGTCGTGCCCTGGGCGATGTCGCGGAACCGGACAAACGCTTTCATCTTGTGCGCGCAGCGACGCACGTTTTTTTCCATGCCGTTCAGTCGGATCAGATCCGGATCGGCCGTGTCGCGCATCAGGGCGGGCCGGTCCCGCAGCCGCCAGAGAAAGGCATAGAGCCGGGCAAAGCGTTCAGGATCGCTGTGCCAGACCACCCGGCGCGACAGATCGACGAAGGGTTTCGGCACCGTCAGCGGGGTCACCATCGCCGGGTTCGGCGCAGCCGTTGCGCCGAACAGGTCGGTCTGCGGGGCATCGCCATGCGTCCACAACAGCGCCTCGGGCGGCGTGCCCTGGGCCAGATGCGCGCGCGCGGCGTCGCGCCAGGCGATATCGGTGCCGATCATGGGAAGGTGGACGGTCTGCATGGGATACCGGCAGTTTGACAATCATCGAGCGGTGGGAAGGTCAGAAAAGGGACAGCTGTTCGGGCGGCGGGGCAAAGCGGGCGCGCAGGTCCGCGCTGTCGGTCAGCGCTCCGGGTGACCAGTGGCGCAGGGTGATGAAGGGCCGGGCGTTCTTCAGGTTGGCCCCGATCCGGGTCAGGTCCTCGTAGGCCAGCGTGCGATGCCTGCGCGCGGTCAGGATGCGCTGCACGGTGCGGGTTCCGAACCCGGGCACGCGAAGAAGCAGTTGCTTTTCAGCCGTCTGGACCGGGACCGGAAACAGGTGACGGTTTTCAAGCGCCCAGGCGAGCTTGGGGTCGAGCTGCAGGTCAAGATTGCCATCGGGCCGTGCGGCCGTGATCTCGGTCGCCGAGAACCCGTAGAACCGCATCAGCCAATCGGCCTGGTATAGCCGGTGTTCGCGGATCAACGGAGGCTGGATCAACGGCAGTTTGGCGCTGCTGTCGGGGATCGGCGAAAAGGCGGAATAGTACACGCGCCGCAGGCCATAATCGCCGTAAAGGCGGGTCGATTGTCCGAGAATCGTCTGGTCGTTGGATCCGTCCGCGCCGACGATCATCTGGGTCGATTGACCGGCCGGCGCGAATTTCGGCGGCCGCTTTCCGGTGTGCGTCTTGTCCTTCGACAGGGTGCGTCGCGTCTTCACCCGCGCCATGGCCCCGCGGATGGTCGCGGGGGATTTTTCCGGCGCATAGGTCTGGACGGCGTGTTCGGTCGGCAGTTCGACGTTGATCGACAGGCGATCGGCATAGAGCCCGGCCTCGTCGATCAGCTCTTGCGTGGCGTCGGGGATGGTCTTGAGGTGGATGTAGCCCTTGAAGCCATGGTCCTGCCGCAGGCTGCGCGCGATCTGGACCATGTCCTCCATCGTTGCATCGGGCGACCGGATGATGCCCGAGGACAGGAACAGCCCCTCGATATAGTTCCGCCGATAGAATTCCAGCGTCAGCGTCACGACTTCATCCGGGGTGAACCGCGCGCGTTTCGTGTTCGACGACACGCGGTTCACGCAATAGGCGCAGTCATAGATGCAGAAGTTCGTCATCAGGATCTTCAGCAGGGAAATGCACCTGCCGTCAGGGGCATAGGCGTGGCAGATGCCCGACCCCTCCGTCGATCCAAGGCCGCCCTTGGTGCTGTCGCGTCGCGTCGTGCCCGACGACGCGCAAGAGGCATCGTAGCGCGCGGCGTCAGACAGGATGGCCAGTTTTTCAGTCAGGGTCAGTGTCATGTGTTCATGATATGTTCTTGATTTGGGTCTATCAAGATCCCCCAATTGCACCAGTTTATCCGGAGGTGATTTCATTGGTCCTGTCTGCAAAAGCGCTACGTGCGGCGTGTTGCCCCTTGTTTGAAGGGGCGCGTCGTTGCAGGAACGCGCGCGATACAGCCCGGCGTCCCGCCAAGGACCGCAGACAGGAGAGCCACCATGACCCATCCCGTTTACGCCCGCATCGACGGCCCCGTGATCCTGATCGGCTTCGGCTCGATCGGGCGCGGTACGCTGCCGCTGATCGAACGCCATTTCGACTTCGACCGCTCCAAGCTGGTGATCATCGAACCCAACACCGCGCTGTCCGACGATATCGCGAAGACAGGCTATCGCCACGTGGCCGAGGCACTGACCCCGGCCAACTATCGCGACGTGCTGGGCGGGTTGTTCGAGGCGGGCAAGGGGTTTGTCGTGAACCTGTCGGTCGACACCTCGTCCCTGGACCTGATGCGGTTCTGCCGGGAAAACGGCGTGCTCTATATCGATACCGTGGTCGAACCCTGGGCGGGGTATTACTTCGGGACCGACGACAATGCCGATCGCACGAACTATGCGCTGCGTCAGAAGGTGCGCGACGAAAAAGCGGCGAACCCGGGCGGGACCACGGCGGTCAGCTGCAGCGGCGCCAACCCCGGAATGGTGTCGTGGTTCGTGAAAGAGGCTCTGTTGATGCTGGCGTCCGACACCGGTGTGACGGCCGACCCGACGGATCGCGTGGGCTGGGCGCAGCTGATGCAGAAGCTTGGCGTCAAGGGCGTGCACATCGCCGAGCGGGACACCCAGGTGCGGACCGAACCGCGCCAGCCCGGCCATTTCGTCAACACCTGGTCGGTCGAAGGCTTCATCGCCGAAGGCTTCCAGCCGGCCGAACTGGGCTGGGGCACCGCCGAAGGCTGGATGCCCGCCAACGCCCATTCCTACGATACCGGCTGCCAGGCGGCGATCTGGCTGGAACAGCCCGGCGCGGCTACCCGCGTGCGCACCTGGTGCCCGACGCCGGGGCCGCAGTTCGGCTTCCTGGTCACCCACAACGAGGCGATCTCGATCGCCGACTACTATACCGTCGGCGCGGCCCATGCGCCCGATTTCCGGCCGACCTGCCACTATGCCTATCATCCCTGCGACGACGCGGTGCTGTCGCTGCACGAGATGTTCGGGTCGAACCAGATCCAGGATGTGCACTACATCCTCGACGTGAACGAGATCGAGCCGGGCGGCATCGACGAGTTGGGCGTGCTGCTGTACGGGCACGAGAAGAACGCGTTGTGGTACGGATCACGGCTGTCCAACGACGAAACCAAGGGGCTGGCGCCGGATCAGAACGCAACCGGGCTGCAGGTGACCTCGGCCGTGCTGGCGGGGATGGTCTGGGCGCTGGAAAATCCGCAGGCCGGGATCGTCGAGACCGACGAGATGGATCACAAGCGGTGCCTCGAAGTTCAGCGTCCGTACCTCGGCCCGGTCGAAGGGCACTATACCGACTGGACCCCGCTGACCGACCGGCAGACCCAGTTCGCCGAGGATCTGGACGAAGACAACCCCTGGGCCTTCCGCAATGTGCTGGAACGGCTTGCCTGAACAGGCTGCGCGCACGCGACATCTGGTCTTTTGGTCCCGGGCCACGTTATGACGGCCCGACAGATAGGTGGGACCGACATGACGGATCAGATCAAGCCGCAGCCCGGGATCATGGAGATCGAGCTCTACGTTGGTGGGGCGTCCAAGATCGACGGCGTGGGCGAGGTTGTGAAACTCTCGTCCAATGAAAACCCGTACGGCGCCGGAGAGGCCGCGCGCGAGGCCTATGCCCGCGCGGCCTATGATCTGCATCGGTATCCGTCCATCGACCATACCCCGCTGCGCGAGGCCATCGGCGCCCAGCACGGGCTGGACCCGGCGCGGATCATCTGCGGCGTCGGTTCGGACGAGATCCTGTCGCTGGTCGCCCAGGCCTATGCCGGGCCCGGTGACGAGGTGATCTATACCGAACACGGATTCTCGATGTACCCGATCTTTGCCAACATGGTGGGCGCGACGCCGATCAAGGTGGCGGAACGCGAACGGGTCGTCGATGTCGATGCGATCCTCGACGCCTGCACCGACCGGACGCGACTGGTCTACCTGGCGAACCCCGCCAATCCGACCGGCACGATGATCGGCAACAACGCGGTCGCCAAGCTGGCCGACGGGCTTCCCGATCAGTGCATCCTCGTCCTCGATGGCGCCTATGCCGAGTTCGTGGAAGGCTATGACGGCGGGGCCAAGCTGGTCGACAAGCGCAACAACGTCCTGATGACGCGGACCTTTTCCAAGATCTACGGGCTTGGCGGCCTGCGGATCGGCTGGGGCTATGCGCAGCAGGACATGATCGATGTCCTCAACCGGCTGCGCCAGCCGTTCAACCTGTCGAACACGCAGCTTTCGGTGGCCGAGGCCGCGATGAAGGACCAGGCGCATGTCACCCGCACGCGCGAGGCGAACACCCGACTGCGTGCCTGGCTGGCCGAGGCGCTGGCGGAACATGGCGTGCCGTCCGACACCTCCTGCGCGAACTTCATCCTGGCGCGCTTTGCCGATGCCGAGGAGGCGAAAGCCTGCGACGCCTACCTCAAGACCCAGGGGCTGATCGTGCGGCAGACGGCGGGCTACGGGCTGGCGCATTGCCTGCGGATCACGGTTGGCGACGAAAGCGCCTGCCGACAGGTCGCCCATGCCATCGGGCGGTTCAAGGAGGGCGCGGCATGAGCCAGGTCTACGACCGTGTGGCGTTGATCGGGCTGGGCCTGATCGCGTCGTCGATGTTCTGGGCGATCAAGCGCGCCGGGCTGGTGGGCGAGGTGACGGGCTATGCCCGGTCCGAAGCGACCCGCGACACCGCGCGCAGGATCGGGCTTTGCGACCGGGTCTGCGACAGCGTGGCCGAGGCCGTCGCGGGCGCCGATCTGGTCGTTTTGTGCGTGCCGGTCGGGGCCATGGGCCCGGTCGCGGCCGAAATGGCGCCGCATCTGAAGCCGGGCGCAACGGTGTCGGACGTGGGGTCGGTCAAGCGGGCGGTGATCGACGCGGTGGCGCCGCACATCCCGGAAGGCGTCCACTTCATCCCGGCGCATCCGCTGGCGGGCACGGAACATTCCGGGCCGGAGTCGGGCTTTGCCGAACTTTTCGACAACCGCTGGTCCCTGATCGTGCCGCATGGTGACCCGGATCAGGCGGCGGTCGATAACCTGCGGGCGCTTTGGGAAGGCATGGGCGCGAACGTCGAGGTGATGGATCCCGATCACCATGACCTCGTGCTGGCGGTGACCTCGCATACCCCGCACCTGATCGCCTACACGATGGTGGGGGTGGCGGATGACCTGCGGCGCGTGACCGACAGCGAGGTCATCAAGTATTCCGCCGCCGGTTTCCGGGACTTCACCCGCATCGCCGCGTCGGACCCGACGATGTGGCGCGACGTGTTCCTGACCAACAAGGAAGCGACGCTGGAAATCCTTGGCCGCTTCACCGAGGAGCTGTTTGCGCTGCAACGGGCGATCCGGACCGGGGACGGGGACCAGCTTTTCGATTATTTCACCCGCACCCGCGCGATCCGGCGGGGGATCATCCAGGCCGGGCAGGACACCGACAAGCCCAACTTCGGCCGCGGGCCCGCGACGCGGTGAGGGGGCTTGCCGCATTCGTCTTCGGTCTTTTGATGGCCGGAACGGTTGCGGCAGAGCCGCCGAAGTCTTCGCTTCGGCCGGTCACACGCGGCGCGGCCGAGGCCGCGGCCCAGGGTATCGTGTCCGACATCGTCCGTCCGCCCGAGGTGCCGCAGCGCCCGCAAAGCTATGGCGTGACGCCCCAGGTCGATACCCCGCCCAAGCGTCGCCTGCTGGGCGTCTTCCGCCCCAAGGCCCGCGACCGCGAGATCGAGCGTCAGGCCGAGGCGCGGGCCGCCGCCCGCGCCAAGGGTGCGGTCTGTGGCAACGTGGCCATCCAGGGCGTGTCGATCGGGCCGGTGCCGGGGCGGATCGGGGGCTGCGGCATCGACCAGGCGGTCCGGGTCAGTTCGGTGTCGGGCGTTGCGCTGTCGACCCACGCGGTGATGGACTGCACGACGGCCAAGGCGTTGAATACATGGGTGGAACGCGGGATGAAACCGGCGCTCAAGGCGGGCGGTGGCGTGGCGCAGATCAGGGTCGCGGCACATTATGCCTGCCGCCCGCGCAACAACCAGAGCGGCGCCAAGATCTCAGAACACGGGAAGGGGCGGGCGATCGACATCGCGGGCTTCACCCTGCGGAACGGGGCGAAGGTCAGCGTGCTGTCGGACTGGGGCGGGTCGTCCTATTCAAAGGCGTTGCGGCGGATGCATGGCGCAGCCTGCGGCCCCTTCGGCACGGTCCTGGGGCCGGATGCGAACCGGTTTCACCGCGATCACTTCCATTTCGATACGGCGCGCTACCGGTCGGGCAGCTACTGCCGTTAACGCAGGAAGATGCGGGGGAAGGGACCGATCGGCAGGAAGCCGAGGTAGGCGATGCCGTCCTTCAGCGTGACCTCGACGTCGATCGAGGCCGGGTTGCCCGAGGCATTGGCCGCCATCTGCAATACGCCGCGCGCCGCCTGCGCCATCGTGTCGGTGATGGCGCCCGAGGCCTGGGCGATCTCAAGCATCTGCTGCCATTCCTCGGCCTGCAGGGCCAGGGTGCCCGAGGCGCGGCCGGTGGCCGTGTCGATGTCCAGCGTCCCGCGCGCCTGGAAGGCCATCACGCCCCATTCCGCACGCAGCGTGGCGATGTCGATCCGGGTCGGCTGCGGGCGGCTGACCTCCAGGGCTGTGACATCCCAGGGCCGATCGAAGGTCGCGGTGGCGTCCAGCCGGGCCAGTTGCACCGTGTCGGGCAGCGCCTGATCGCCGAAGGTCCGGCGCAGCATGGGGGCGGGGGGCGACAGGTCGCGCGCCTCGAGCCCCAGCCGATAGGTGGTTTCGGCCGTCCGCTCTGCCGCGAGGTGCAGCTCGGCCAGGGTGCCGCTTTCGGCGCCGGTGAAGGCGATGGTCTGACCTTCCAGCACGGCACGCTCCAGCTCTCCGGTCGGGCCCGAGCCGATGCGCAATGACGCGCGCAACCGGTCGCTGGTGATCTCGAGCTTGTCGGTCGGGGTGGCCAGCTGCATCCGCTGCGGCCAGGCGGCGATCATGTGACGGGGGCGATAGGACAGGGCCAGAAGTTGAAACTGCGGCATGGTCCAGGCGACGCCGGTGTCGGGATCCGCCAGGGTCAGGCCCTGCCAGGTGGCATCGAAGCGGTTGGGAAACCCGCGCACGGCAAAGTCGTCGTAATCGGCCACCCAGCCTTCGTCGCGGCGCAGGTCGAACCAGTCCTCGACCCCGCTGCGGACGCTTTGCGCGCCGTAGACCCAATAGCCGGACCACAGCAGCGCCGCCGCGATCACCACGAAAAACAGACGTTTCAAGCGCCGCCCCTTTTGCTGCCCGTCGGCCTTGTTTATAGGCCAAGGAAAGGAAAGGACCAGAGCCATGACCACCTGGGTCTTCGCATACGGATCACTTGTCTGGAACCCCGAGTTTACCCCGGTCGAACGGGTGCGCGCGACGTTGACGGGCTTTCGCCGGTCGTTCTGCATGTCGTCGATCCACCACCGGGGCAGCGAGGCCGAGCCGGGACTGGTGCTGGCGCTGGACGCCTCGGCCGGGGCGGAATGCCGGGGCATGGCGCTGGCCATCCCCAAGTCGGACGAGGCCAAGATCCTGGCCAACCTGCGCGAGCGTGAACTGGTGTCGTCGGCCTATCGCGAAGAGGTCCTGCCGCTTGCGTTGGAGGACGGGCGCGAGGTCGAGGCGCTGGCCTATGTCGTCGACCGGGCACATCGCCAGTACTGCGGTGGCATGTCGCTGGAAACGCAGGCGGAAATCATCGCACGCGCGATCGGTGGCAAGGGGCCGAACCGCGATTACCTGTGGCAGACGGCGGATCACCTGTCGCAGCTTGGCTTGCGGGATAGCGAGCTTGACGACCTGTCGGGCATGGTCCGGGATCTTGTGGATAATCGCTTGGCTTGAGCGGCCAAACCCCTTAGCGTGACCCCATAATCCAGTGTCGGGAGCCGTCCGAATGGACCAGCCGGACCGCGAGGCCGAGCCGCAATTTTCGCAACCAGTACGTCAGGTTATCCTGATGCTGATCGCCCTTGGGCTGGCGGTCACGGCGGGCTTTTTCGTCGCGCCGAGCGTGCTGCCCATCTTCGAGGCGAACCCCTATCTGAACGGGCTGATCGGGGTGGTCTTCCTGGCCGGTCTGATGGGGTGTTTCTGGCAGGTGGCGCAGCTTGTGTCCTCGGTCCGCTGGATCGAGAGTTTCGCGGCCGGGACGGTCGATGCCGAAGGCCGCCGAGCGCCGCAGCTGCTGGCCCCGCTGGCGACGCTTCTGCGGTCGCGGTCCAAGCGGATGCAGCTGTCGTCGCAATCCACGTCGTCGATCCTTGAATCGGTCGCGACCCGGATCGAAGAGGCGCGGGAAATCACCCGCTATCTGGTCAGCCTGCTGATTTTCCTTGGTCTTCTTGGCACTTTTTATGGCCTTGCCACGACCGTTCCGGCCGTGGTCGACACCATCCGAAGCCTGTCCCCGCAAGAAGGCGAGGAGGCGCTGGATGTCTTCAACCGGCTGATGACCGGGCTGGAAAGCCAGCTGGGCGGCATGGGCGTGGCCTTCGGGTCGTCGCTTCTGGGCCTGTCGGGATCGCTGGTCGTCGGCCTGCTTGAGCTTTTCGCGGGTCACGGTCAGAACCGGTTCTACCGCGAGCTGGAAGAGTGGCTGTCGTCGATCACCCGCCTCGGCATGTCGAGCGCGGAGGGCGAGGGCGGCGCGGATACGCAGGTTCTGTCCGGGATCATCGACACGATGAGCGACCAGATCGAGACGCTGCAGACGATCTTCACCCAGTCGGAAATGAACCGTGCGGTGGTGGATGAAAAACTGTCCAACGTGCTCGACAGCATGGAACGGCTGTCGCACCGGATGGGGGATCACGGGCCGCTGAACGAAACGATGATGCGGGTCGCGCAGGGGCAGGAAACGCTGATCCAGCACATGCAGCGTGATCTCGACAAGGAAGAAACCGTGGATGCCGAAAGCCGGATGAGGCTGCGGTCGATCGACGTGCAACTGCTGCGCCTGCTTGAGGAAGTTTCCGCCGGGCGGCAGGAAACCATGGCGGAACTTCGGGCCGATCTGGCCGCCTTGGGACGGTCGCTGCAGGGCAGCCAGCTGTCCGGCGGGCAGGCGATGGTGCACCGGATGCGGGGGATGCCGCCGGAGAAGGAGGGCTGATCCATGGCCCTGTCCCGCCGCAAGGGGAACCGTTTCGAAGGCGCGATCTGGCCGGGGTACGTGGACGCGGTCACCGGTCTTCTGATGGTGCTGACCTTCGTTCTGACGATCTTCATGGTCATCCAGTTCATCCTGCGTGAGACGATTTCAGGCCAGGAAAACCAGCTTGATCAGCTGACCGGAGAGATGGCGCAGCTGAGCCAGGCGCTTGGCCTGGCGCGCGACCGGGCGGATCGGTTGCAGGGGCAGCTGGGGGATACCCAGACCTCGCTTGAAGCCGCGCAAGCCGAAATCGTCGCCCAGGCTTCGTTGATCGACACGCTGACGCAGGCGCGGGCCGAACAGGAAGCGGCGCTGGAGGATGCGCAGACCCGGATCACGGATTTCGAAGCGCAGGTCACGGCCCTGCTGGCGCAGCAACGCGCGGCCGAGGGCACGATCGCGGCGCTTGGCGAGGAACGCGATGCGTTGACCGCCGAACGGGATACGCTGACCTCGGAACGCGATGCTCTCAACATCGCCCTGGCGCAGGCGCGCGAGGAGATCGACGAGGGGGCCGAGGCCGCCCGACTGGCCGCGGCCCGTCGCGAGGCGCTTGAGGCGCTGGTGGCGGATCTTGAGCGTGACGCGGCGGCGAACGCCGAAGACCGCGCCACCCTGGCCGCGCGGGTGGACGATCTGGAAACCGCGCTGAGCGAGGAAGAACAGGCCCGCCTGGCCGAAGCGGCGGCGGCCGAGGCCCTGCGCGCCCGGCTGGAAAATGCGGATGCGGAGCTGACGGCCATGACGCTGGCGCTGGAAGAGCAGCGGCGCGAGGCCGAAGAGACATTGACCTTGCTGGCCGCAGCGGAACAGGCGGGCGAGGATCTGGACCTGCAGCTTGCCGCCGCGCTGGCCCGGCGAGACGAAGGATCCGCGCTCGAGACGGAATTGCGCGACCAGATCGCGGCGCTTTTGTCTGACCTCGAGGGGCGGCAAGGTGAACTGGCCGACGCCATGGCCCGGGTCGCCGCGCTGGAGGACAGCCTGGCCGCCGAGCAATCGGACCGGATGGCGCTGCAGGATCAGCTGGCCAGCGCGCTGGCCGATGATGCCGAGGCCGAGGAAATCCGGACGGATCGCGCCGCCCTGCAAAGCCAGCTTGAAGCCAGCCGCGCCGAGGCGTCAGACGCGACCGCCAGGATCACCGACCTGGAGCAGCGCATCGCCGCGCTTGAGGCACAGATGGCGCAGGCCCGGGACGAACGTGCAGACGAACGCGCGGCGGCAGAGGAAGAGCTGGCCTCGCTTCGTGACAGGCTGGCGGCGGCGCTGTCGAACCGCGATGCAGAGGCCGTGGACCGGGACGAGCTCAAGCGTCAGCTGGCCGCGGCCCTGGCGGCCAAGCTTGCGGCCGAGCGGTCGCTGGACACGCAGATGTCGGACGCGGACCGGCGTGCGGCGCTGTTGGCCGAGGCGAACAAGCGGCTGGCGGACGAACAGGCCGTATCGGCCGAGGCGCAGCGCCAGACCGCCGTCCTGAACCAGCAGGTTGCGCAGATGCGGTCGCAGCTGTCGCGGTTGCAGGCGCTGCTTGATGACTACAAGGCGCGGGACGAGGCGAACCAGGTGCAGATCCAGTCGCTTGGGTCCGATCTCAACCAGGCGCTGGCGCAGAAGGCGGCCGAGGAACGCCGCCGCCGTCAGCTGGAAGAGGCCGAGCGGAAGCGGCTTGAGGCCGAGCGGGACCAGCTGGAGAAATACAAGTCCGAGTTCTTCGGCCAGCTGCGCGACGTCTTTGCCGGGCAGGAGGGCGTGCAGATCGTCGGCGACCGTTTCGTCTTCTCCTCCGAGGTGCTGTTCGATCCGGGTTCGGCCGATCTGTCGCAGGCCGGGCGGGGGCAGATCAGTTCGATCACGGCCACCCTGCAGGCCTTGGCGGATGAAATTCCCGATGCCATCGACTGGGTCCTGCGGGTCGATGGCCACACGGACGACGTGCCCCTGTCAGGCCAGGGCGCATTCGCCGACAACTGGGAACTGTCGCAGGCCCGCGCGCTTTCTGTGGTGCGGTTCATGACGGACGGGCTGGGCTTTCCGCCCAACCGTCTGGCGGCCAACGGGTTTGGCCAGTACCAGCCGATTGCCACCGGCACCTCGCCCGAGGCCCGCGCGGCGAACCGGCGGATCGAATTGAAGTTCACCGAACGCTAGGGGGTCAGTCGACCCGCAGCGTGATCGTTCGGCTGTCGATCCTGTCGTCGCCGCGCCAGAAGGTCACCGTGCCCTGATATTTGCCCTTGGCCAGGGGCGCGCGCAGGCGTTTGCCGTTGGCGCGGAAGAACTGGGCCTGCGGTTTGTCGAGCACCTGGCGCCCCTGCACGACCGGGCCGTCGGGGCCGGTGATCTCGATCTCGATCTCGTCGCCTTCGCGACCGCCGAAGGCGAACCCCCAAAGAACGATGGCGCCCGCGTCTTGGTGCAGGACCGGCACGGCGGCGGTCCCGGCCTTGATATCGGCATAGCTGGGCACGTGGTCCGCGAAACCGACCGACATCACCCCGCCGGGGGCATAGGCCAGGTCATCGGCCCAGAGCGTCGGCCCGGTGCCGCCGCAGGTGCCGATCCGCGCGTCAGGGGTGAAGGGGTCGACCGGTTCGCCATTGTGGCGGACCGAGATGTGCAGGTGCGGGAACTGGCTGCGTCCCGACAGACCGACAAGGCCAAGGGGCGCGCCGACCTTGACCTGATCGCCGGACCGGACGCGGACGGAATGCTGGCGCATGTGGCAATACTGGGTTTCCCAACCCTCGCCGTGGTCGATCACCACGCCGTTGCCGCAGTCGCGCCCGTCGATCCGGGCATCCTCGGCCTCGGTATAAAGCTTGTCGATCATGTCGTTGCGTACGCCCTTGACCGTGCCGGGCGCGGCCGCGCGGACCTCGACCCCTTCAAGCATCCGGGCAAGTGAGGGCAGGCCGAAGTCGGTGCCCTTGTGGCCGTCGTAGCTGAGCCCCAGACAGGTGTAGTCGCGTGCGCCGGGGCCGGTGTCGCGGTCGACGTAGTTCTGTATAAAGCAGCTTTCGCCGGGGATGCAGTCGATCGGCAGCTCAAGGCGGGGCTGGGCCGTGGCGGGCAGGGCCATAAGGGGCAGGGCTAGAAGGGCGCGGAACATGCGGGCACCTGTGCTGGGGTCCGGCACAGCTTGTCCGGGATCGGTGCAAAGGAAAAGGCCCGGGCGGTGGAACGCCCGGGCCTTTCCGATCGTATCGGGATCAATCCGCGGTGAGAAGCGGCGGCTTCTTGGTCGACAGGCGCGGCGCGTCCGGCCCGTCGATCCGCAGATCGATCTTGCCGTCCTTGACGCCGACCTTGACCACGCCACCCTTCGACAGCTTGCCGAACAGCAGTTCCTCGGCCAGCGGCTTCTTGATGTTTTCCTGGATCACGCGGCCAAGCGGGCGGGCGCCCATCTTGTCGTCGTACCCCTTGTCGGCCAGCCATTCGGCGGCAGGCTTGGTCAGTTCGATCGTGACGTTGCGGTCCATCAGCTGGGCTTCCAGCTGCAGCACGAACTTCTCGACCACCTGCAGGATCACGTCCTTGCCGAGCGGCGCGAAGGAGATCACGGCGTCCAGACGGTTGCGGAATTCCGGTGTGAAAGTCCGTTCGATGGCAGCCGTATCTTCGCCTTCGCGACGGTCGCGGCCAAAGCCGATGGCGGCCTTTGCCATGTCCGATGCGCCCGCGTTCGACGTCATGATCAGGATCACGTTGCGGAAGTTCACCGTCCGGCCATTGTGGTCGGTCAGCTGGCCGTTGTCCATTACCTGCAGCAGGATGTTGTAGACATCCGGGTGGGCCTTTTCGATTTCGTCCAGCAGCAGCACGCAATGCGGATGCTGGTCGACGCCGTCGGTCAGCAGGCCGCCCTGGTCAAAGCCGACATAGCCCGGAGGCGCGCCGATGAGCCGGGAGACCGCGTGTTTCTCCATGTACTCGGACATGTCGAAACGCAGCAGTTCCACGCCGAGGCTGTCTGCCAACTGCTTGGCGACCTCGGTCTTGCCGACGCCCGTAGGTCCGGCAAACAGGTAGTTCCCGATCGGCTTTTCCGGTTCACGCAGGCCCGCGCGGGACAGCTTGATTGCCGAGGACAGGGCTTCGATCGCGTCGTTCTGGCCGAAGACCACGCGCTTGAGGGTCTTTTCCAGATCCTTGAGCACTTCGGCATCGTCCTTGGTGACGTTCTTCGGCGGGATGCGGGCGATCTTGGCCACCACGGCCTCGATCTCCTTGGTGCCGATGGTCTTGCGGCGCTTGGATTCCGCGACCAGATGCTGCGCGGCACCGGCCTCGTCGATGACGTCGATGGCCTTGTCGGGCAGCTTGCGGTCGTTGATGTAGCGCGCCGACAGTTCCACCGCCGTCTTGATGGCGTCGGCGGTGTAGCGGATGTTGTGGTGATCCTCGAAATAGGGCTTGAGGCCCTGCAGGATCTTGATCGTGTCTTCGACCGAAGGCTCGTTCACGTCGATCTTCTGGAACCGGCGCGACAGGGCGCGGTCCTTTTCGAAGTGCTGGCGGAACTCCTTGTAGGTGGTCGAGCCCATGCAGCGCAGCTTGCCGCCCTGCAGCGCGGGTTTCAGCAGGTTCGAGGCGTCCATCGCCCCGCCCGAGGTCGCGCCGGCGCCGATCACGGTGTGGATCTCGTCGATGAAGAGGACCGCGTCGTCATGCGCCTCAAGCTCGGTCACCACGGCCTTCAGCCGTTCCTCGAAATCGCCGCGATAGCGGGTGCCGGCCAGCAGTGCGCCCATGTCGAGCGAATAGATCGTGGTGTTGGCCAGAACGGCAGGCGTTTCGCCCGAGACGATCTTGCGTGCAAGACCTTCGGCGATGGCGGTCTTGCCGACGCCCGGGTCGCCCACAAGCAGGGGGTTGTTCTTGCGGCGGCGGCACAGAACCTGAATGCAGCGTTCGACTTCGTGTGCGCGGCCGATCAGCGGATCGACGTCGCCGACACGGGATTTCGCGTTCAGATCGACGCAATACTTGGCCAGCGCGCTTTCCTTGCCGTCGCCTTCGGGCGCGGCTGCGGCGGCCTGTTCGGTGTGGTCTTCGTTGTCGGACCCGGTGACCGGGCGGCTTTCGCCAAAGGCCGGATCCTTGGCCACGCCGTGCGCGATGAAGTTGACCGCGTCATAGCGGGTCATGTCCTGTTCCTGGAGGAAGTAGGCGGCGTTGCTTTCGCGTTCGGCAAAGATCGCGACCAGCACGTTGGCGCCGGTCACTTCGGTCCGGCCCGAGGACTGGACATGGATCGCGGCGCGCTGGATCACCCGCTGGAAAGCAGCGGTCGGCACGGCTTCGGATCCCTCGACATCGGTGACGAGGTTGGACAGGTCGTCTTCGACGAACTCCAGCAATGTCTTGCGGAGGTCTTCGATGTCGACGGTGCAGGCCTGCATGACGCGGGCGGCATCGGGTTCGTCGATCAAGGCCAGAAGCAGATGTTCCAGCGTTGCGAATTCATGGCGCCGCGCATTGGCCAGGGCCAGGGCAGCGTGGATTGCCTGTTCGAGCGTATTCGAGAATGAGGGCACTCGCATGCTCCTTTTGATCTGGGTTGGAGCGCGGGGGCGGGCCCCGGCGTCAACCATGGCCTCATAGTCTTAAATTTTGGTCGATTGTGGCCGCTCTTCAAGGGTTTTCTTGAAAGATAGCTTCACATTTATCGACTTGACACTTTTTGGGTCACTGTTTGCGGCGTTTCAGAAGCGGTCCTTGCGGGCGCGGACCTCTGCGAAAACGGCCTCCGGGGTGGCGCCTTCCATGCCGACGGCCTTCTGGACCTCCGGGGTGTGGCAGCGCAGGAACGGGTTGGTTGCCAGTTCTTCGGCCAAAGATACCGGTACGGTCGGTTCGCCCCGGTCGCGCAGCGCCTTCACCTTGTCGGCGCGGGCCAGAAGGTCGGGATTGTCGGGTTCGATCGACAGCGCGAACTTCATGTTGCCAAGCGTGTACTCGTGCCCCGAATAGATCATCGTCTCGGGTGGCAGCGCAGCAAGCTTCTGCATCGTGGCATGCATCATCTCCATCGTGCCCTCAAAGACGCGGCCACACCCCCAGGCCATCAGGCTGTCGGCGGTGAAGATCACGCCCGCGTTCGGGAAATGGAAGGCCATGTGGCCAAGCGTGTGGCCCGGCACATCGAGCGGAACGGTATAGGCATCGCCATTGCCGCCGTTCATGCCTTCGCTCAGCGCCATGTCGAGCGGGGGCAGCTTGGCTTCCTCGGCCTTCGGGCCCATGACCTTGAGGCCGAAACGATCCTTCAGCTCGGCCGTGCCCTCGACGTGGTCGGGATGGTGATGGGTGATCATCAGCACGCCCGGTTCCCAGCCGCGCGCCTCGGCGGCGGCGATCAGGGGGGCGGCCTCGGGGGCGTCGATGATGCAGACCCCGTCGGGGCCTTTCACAAGGTAGGCATAGTTGTCGGACCGGCAGGGGACGGTGACGATGTCCAAAGTCATGGCAAATTGCCTCCTCGTTGTTATCTTGCCATATGGAACCGCAGACAATCTGGAGATGCAATGCACCAGGACGTGCAGGACCTGCGAAACTTCTATTACCGGTCGACGCTTGGCCGGGCCGCCCAGGCGCGGGTGCGCGGAGAGCTTCAGCGGCTCTGGCCCGAGGCCAAGGGGCAGACGGTTGCGGGCTTTGGTTTCGCGGTGCCGCTGCTGCGCCCCTACCTGGCCGACGCGCGGCGGGTGATCGGGCTGATGCCGGGGCCGCAGGGGGTGATGCCCTGGCCGCAGGGGATGCCCAATATCTCGGTCCTGTGCGAGGAAACCGCCTGGCCGATCGAGACGGGGCATGTCGACAAGCTGGTGGTGATGCACGGGCTTGAGACGTCCGAACGGCCGTTCGACCTTCTGGAGGAATGCTTTCGCGTGCTGGGCCCCGGGGGGCGGGTGGTCTTTGTCGTGCCGCACCGGTCGGGTCTTTGGTCGCGGTCGGACCGCACGCCGTTCGGGTTCGGGCGTCCCTACAGCCTCGGGCAGCTCGAGGCGCAGTTGCGCAGGCATTCCTTCATGCCCGAGCGCCACGTTCAGACGCTGTTCCAGCCGCCGTCGACCAAGCGGTTCTGGCGCAAGACGGCGCCGTTCTGGGAAAAGCTGGGGGCGCGGTTCAGCATGGTGCTGACCGGCGGCGTGCTGATGGTCGAGGCGACCAAGCGCGTGCACATGCCAAGCGGGCCGGGCGTGCGGGACAAGAAGCCCGCCGGGCTGAAGGTGCTGGGCGGGCTGACCGCACCGGCCCCGCCAAGGGCCGAACCGGTGCGGAAGGTCTAGGCTCAGATCACCGGCGCGGGAGGCTGGACGACCACGATGCTGTCGGTGTCGAAGGTGGTCACCCCCTCAAGCCGGAAGGTGCGCACCAGATCGGGCTGGCCTGCGTCGCTGTGGGACATCGTGACCGAGACATCCAGCGCGGTCTGACCGGTGACGGGCGCGGTGGTGATGGACGACAGCTGATAGCCGGTGGCGGCGGCCGGCAGTTCCAGCACGATCTGATCTTCGGCGGCGTCGTAGTCGGTGATCGTCCCGACGGTCAGGGCCGAGGGCATGACCGCCGCCAGATAGCTGGCCTCGGCCGTCGATCCGGTTGCGGGCGCGATGCCGTCGACGAAATCGGCGTCGGCCATGAAGATCGTCTTGTCCATCACGAAGGTGTCGGCCCCGGTGCCGCCGACGGCATACATCGCCTGAAAGTCTTCCGGCACCTCGACGACACCGTCGGTGGCGTCGACCTTCAGCGTACGGGTGAGGATCAGCGTGTCGTCGCCGGAATTGCCTGCGATCACGCCATAGGTGTTGCCGGTGATCGTGTCGTCACCCGACCCGCCAAGCGCGATGCCGGTCTGGCCCATCTCGGCCACGTCCGCGCCGCTGCCGCCGAAGAAGATGTCGAAGGCCACGGCATCCTGCGCGATGTAGAGGTCATCGCCCGACCCGCCGTAATAGTCCGCATGTCCGAAGCCCTCGAAACGGTCCTCGCCCGCGCCGCCGACCCCTGTCGAAATGCCGCCGTCCGCAAAGCTCCCGTCATCGCGGAACAGATCGTCCCCTGCGCCGCCGAAGGCCAGCGCCTGATCGTCGAGCGAGAAGGTGTCGTTGCCGGATCCGCCGTAGGCCACGGCCTGGTCATTGACGTCGAAGACATCCGCACCCTGCCGCCCGGAGCCTTCGGACTGATCGAACAGCGTCAGCACGTCATCGCCCGAGTTTCCGACGACGGTGGCGAAGTTGAAGGCCGTGATGGTGTCATCGCCCTGTCCGCCCCAGGCGCGGGCTTCGTTGCGCGCCAGGATCGTGTCGTCGCCCAGGGATCCGCCCGCCTTGGCCTTGTTGGTGACGATCATGTTGTCGTCGCCCGATCCGCCGGTGATCTCGGCAAAGCGGTTGCCGAACATCTCGTCATTGCCGGCGCCGCCGTAGGATGTGCTGGCGTCGTAGGACCGGATGGTGTCGTCGCCGGATCCGCCGACCCCGACGCTTTCATTGTGGATGATCAGCGTGTCGTTGCCCGGACCGCCCAGCCCCTTGGAGACATCGTAGACTTCCAGAAAGTCGTTGCCTTCGCCGCCTTCGGCCTGTGAATAGCCGCCGACCTCGATCGTGTCGTCGCCGCCTAGGCCCCGGATCACGCCGCGGCCGTCGTGCACATAGGTGTCGGGCCCCTCTGTGCCGTCCCAGAAGACGGGATCGACATCGGGGATGGAGTCATCGCCGGACGTGGTCGTGACGGGGTCATCGTCTGACCCGAACCCGGTCAGCCCGATGAGAGACCCCAACAGGAAAAGAAACAAGATCGACATAGCAGCCCCCCGGCTTGATCCAGTTTATCTAAAATATGGCCACGACTGAAAAAATCGCGTTAACCCATCTTTAATCCGGTTGCCGGGCGTCCCGCTAGTGGGGGCAATGGTGGAAACCGATTGTTTCTGGGGCAGGGACCAATGCCCCGACAGTCGCAGAACGCGGCGGCGGTCGGACGGAAGGGCAGGGCGGGCCAAAATGCCGCAGCCTCCGCCCGATCGTGGTTGCCGGGCAGCAGGCCGCCACCGGCCGCGCCGGGAAAAGGTTCGGCAAAGGTAAGGGAATCGCAACCATTGCGGGGGCGGGCGGTTGTCATGGCCCTGTCATGTTCGCGCAAACGGTTCTGAAGAGCCCGCCAAACCCCAGTAAAAAAGGGTGTCACACGGGCGCGCGTAACCGGGTTGATAGGGTGGGAACGCTCTGCTACACCCACGCCGATTTTACCGCTTTGGTCATGGCCGAGGCATAACGCCCCCTGCCTGTGCGCCACGATGCGCGGAAAGGGGCCAAGAACATCGGAAGGGTGGACGTGTCCGAACCAGCTTCGATCTCCTCCGGCATCGCGCAGCGCTATGCCACCGCGATTTTCGAAATTGCCCGCGACAACAATGACCTCGACAAGCTCGAGACGGGTGTCGCGGACCTGGGCGCAGCCCTTGCTGACAGTGAAGACCTGCGCGAACTGATCGCGTCGCCGGTCTATTCGCGGGACGCGCAGGGCAAGGCCGTCGCGGCCATCGCCGACAAGATGGGCCTGCCGGTCGTCCTGAAAAACACGCTTGGCCTCATGGCCGAGAAACGCCGCCTGTTCGTGCTGCCGCAGCTGATTTCCCAGCTCGAGGCGCTGATTGCAGAGCACAAGGGCGAAGTGACCGCAGAGGTCGTCAGCGCGAAAGCCCTGACCAAGACCCAGGAAACCAAGCTGTCCAAGGTCCTGTCGGCCCAGGTCGGCAAGGACGTCAAACTCAATTCGTCCGTCGATGAAAGCCTCATCGGTGGTCTTATCGTCAAGGTGGGCTCGAAGATGATCGACACGTCGGTCAAGTCGAAGCTCTCCTCCCTTCAGAATGTCATGAAAGAGGTCGGATAATGGGAATCCAAGCAGCCGAAATCTCTGCGATCCTCAAGGAGCAGATTTCGAACTTCGGCAAGGACGCCGAAGTTGCAGAAGTGGGCCGTGTGCTCTCCGTCGGTGACGGGATTGCCCGTGTCCACGGTCTGGACAGTGTCCAGGCTGGTGAAATGGTCGAATTCCCCGGTGGTATCCGGGGTATGGCGCTGAACCTCGAAGCCGACAACGTCGGTATCGTGATCTTCGGCTCGGACCGCGACATCAAAGAAGGCGACACCGTCAAGCGCACGAACTCCATCGTGGACGTTCCCGCCGGTGAAGCCCTGCTGGGTCGCGTTGTCGACGGCCTGGGCAACCCGCTGGACGGTAAGGGCCCGATCGCGGCCTCCGAGCGTCGCATCGCCGACGTGAAGGCGCCGGGCATCATCCCGCGGAAATCCGTGCATGAACCGATGGCGACCGGCCTGAAGGCCATCGACGCGATGATCCCGATCGGCCGTGGCCAGCGGGAACTGATCATTGGCGACCGTCAGACCGGCAAGACCGCCGTGGCGCTCGACACGATCCTGAACCAGAAGTCCTACAACGACGCTGCAGGTTCCGACGACTCCAAGAAGCTGTACTGCGTCTACGTCGCCATCGGCCAGAAGCGGTCGACCGTTGCGCAGCTGGTGAAGAAACTGGAAGAGACCGGCGCGATCGAATATTCGATCGTCGTGGCCGCAACCGCGTCCGACCCGGCTCCGATGCAGTACCTCGCGCCCTACACCGCGACCGCGATGGCGGAATATTTCCGCGACAACGGCAAGCACGCGCTCATCATCTATGATGACCTGTCCAAGCAGGCCGTGTCCTATCGTCAGATGTCCCTGCTGCTGCGCCGCCCGCCGGGCCGCGAAGCCTACCCGGGCGACGTTTTCTACCTTCACTCGCGCCTGCTGGAGCGTTCGGCGAAGCTGAACGAAGACAACGGTGCAGGTTCGCTGACGGCTCTGCCGGTCATCGAAACCCAGGGTGGCGACGTTTCGGCGTTCATTCCGACCAACGTGATCTCGATCACCGACGGCCAGATCTTCCTGGAAACCGAACTGTTCTACCAGGGTATCCGCCCGGCCGTGAACACCGGTCTGTCGGTGTCCCGCGTGGGTTCGTCCGCTCAGACTTCGGCGATGTCGTCGGTGGCTGGCCCGGTCAAGCTGTCGCTGGCTCAGTACCGCGAAATGGCTGCCTTCGCGCAGTTCGGGTCCGACCTTGATGCCGCAACTCAGCGTCTGCTGAACCGTGGTGCGCGTCTGACCGAGCTGATGAAGCAGCCGCAGTATTCGCCGCTGACCAACGCAGAGATCGTCGTGATCATCTTCGCAGGTACCAATGGCTTCCTCGACAAAGTCGCCGTGAAGGACGTGGGCCGGTTCGAAGCCGACCTGCTGAAGTTCATGCGCAACCAGAAGTCCGACGTCCTGGATTGGATCACCAACGAAGATCCGAAGATGAAGGGCGACAACGCGGACAAGCTGAAGGCAGCAATCGAAGAATTCGCCAAAGACTTCGCCTAAGGGAGAGAGCTTATGCCTTCTCTGAAGGACCTAAAACTGCGGATCGAGTCGATCAAATCGACCCGCAAGATCACCAAGGCCATGCAGATGGTGGCCGCCGCGAAACTGCGGCGGGCACAGGATGCGGCCGAGGCGGCACGCCCCTACGCAGAACGGTTCAACGCCGTTCTGGGTCAGCTGGCGGCCTCGGTTGGCGGGTCTGACTCTGCGCCCATGCTGCTGCGCGGCACGGGCAAGGATGACGTGCATCTGCTGGTCGTCATGTCCGCAGAGCGTGGTCTTTGCGGCGGGTTCAACACCAACATCGTGAAGCTGGCGCGCCAGCGGATCGCGGCCCTGAAGGCCCAGGGCAAGACCGTCAAGGTCCTGACCGTGGGCAAGAAGGGTCGGGAACAGCTTAAGCGTGACAATGCGGACCTGTTCGTCGGTCACGTGGACCTGAGTGAAGTCAAGCGCATCGGCTATGCCAACGCGCAGGACATCGCCAAGGACCTGCTGGGCCGCTTCGACGCGGGCGACTTTGACGTCGCCACGATCTTCTATTCGAAGTTCGAAAACGTCGTGAGCCAGATCCCGACCGCACAGCAGATCATCCCGGCATCCTTCGACGCGCCCGAAGAGGGCGAAGCCGAAGCGACGCTTTATGATTACGAGCCCGACGAAGAAACCATCCTGGCCGACCTGCTGCCCCGCGGCGTGGCGACCCAGATCTTCGCGGCGCTTCTGGAAAATGGTGCATCCGAACAGGGTGCGCGGATGTCGGCGATGGACAATGCGACCCGCAACGCGGGCGACATGATCGATCGACTGACCATCGAATACAACCGTTCGCGTCAGGCCGTCATCACCAACGAACTGATCGAAATCATCTCGGGCGCGGAAGCGCTCTAACGGAACCGGAGACGAAACATGGCAAACGCAAAAGGCAAAGTGACCCAGGTCATCGGCGCCGTTGTGGACGTGCAGTTCGACGATCACCTGCCGGAGATCCTCAACGCACTGACCACCGACAACAACGGCAACAAACTGGTTCTGGAAGTTGCGCAGCACCTTGGTGAGAACACCGTTCGCACCATCGCGATGGACGCGACCGAAGGTCTGGTTCGCGGTCAGATCGTGACCGACTCGGGCGCGCCGATCTCGGTGCCGGTCGGCAACGCGACCCTGGGCCGCATCCTGAACGTGATCGGCGAGCCGGTCGACGAAAAGGGCCCCGTCAACGCAACCGAGACCCGTCCAATCCACGCGGAAGCGCCGGAATTCTCGGAACAGTCCACGGAAACGGAAATCCTCGTCACCGGCATCAAGGTGATCGACCTTCTCGCTCCCTACTCCAAGGGTGGTAAGATCGGTCTGTTCGGCGGTGCCGGCGTGGGCAAGACCGTTCTCATCATGGAACTGATCAACAACATCGCAAAAGTGCACTCGGGCTTCTCGGTGTTCGCGGGTGTTGGCGAACGGACCCGTGAGGGCAACGACCTGTATCACGAGATGATCGAATCCAACGTGATCAAGCCGGACAACCTGGAAGAGTCCCAGGTGGCCCTGGTCTACGGTCAGATGAACGAACCTCCGGGAGCACGTGCGCGCGTCGCCCTGACCGGTCTGACGCTGGCCGAACAGTTCCGCGACCAGTCCGGGACCGACGTTCTGTTCTTCGTCGACAACATCTTCCGCTTCACGCAGGCAGGGTCCGAGGTGTCCGCACTTCTGGGTCGTATCCCCTCGGCCGTGGGTTACCAGCCGACGCTGGCCACCGACATGGGTGCGATGCAGGAACGCATTACCTCGACCAAGGCAGGCTCGATCACCTCGATCCAGGCCGTCTACGTTCCCGCGGACGACCTTACCGACCCCGCACCGGCAACGACCTTTGCGCACCTCGACGCAACGACCGTTCTCAACCGTGCGATTTCGGAACTGGGTATCTACCCGGCCGTTGACCCGCTCGACTCCTCCTCGCGTATTCTGGATCCCCAGATCGTGGGCGAAGATCACTACCAGGTGGCCCGTGACGTGCAGGGTATCCTTCAGCGCTACAAGTCGCTGCAGGACATCATCGCGATCCTCGGGATGGACGAACTGTCGGAAGAGGACAAGCTGACCGTTGCGCGTGCGCGTAAGATCCAGCGTTTCCTGTCCCAGCCGTTCGACGTTGCGAAGGTCTTCACCGGTTCCGACGGTGTCCAGGTTCCGCTGGACGACACGATCTCGTCCTTCAAGGCGGTTGTGGCCGGCGAATACGACCACCTGCCCGAAGCGGCCTTCTACATGGTTGGCGGCATCGAGGAAGTGAAAGCCAAGGCCGAGAAGCTCGCGGCGGAAGCAGCGTAAGGGTCTGACAGATGGCAGATACCCTCACCTTCAGCCTTGTGTCCCCGGAACGGAGCCTTGCCTCCGGGACGGCGGCACAGGTGCAGATCCCGGGCGCCGATGGTGACCTGACAGCGATGGCAGGTCATGCCCCGCTGATCACCACCCTGCGTCCCGGCGTGCTGCACGTGTCGGGCCCGGACGGTGAAGACGATTACGTCGTCACCGGCGGCTTCGCGGAGATTTCCGCCGAAGGCGTCACGGTCCTGGCCGAGCGCGCGCTGCACCAGAAAGAGATGACCCAGGAGATCTACACCGACTGGGTCAAGGAAGCGAAAGAGGCGCACGCCAACGCCCAGGGCGATGCGGCGGACAGCGCGGCAAAGCTGCTGGCCGACATGGTCGCCGTGGGTGGCCATATCGGGCTGGACCCGAACCAGGCGAACCTCTGATCTTTCGATCATCGATTTGAAGAAGGCCCCGGAGAGATCCGGGGCCTTTTTCGCTTGGGCAGAAGGCGTTGCCAGACGCCGCGCCATTATCCGGCCTGCCCGGATATTTCCTTGGTTCAGGCCGCATTGTTGCCGGAATCGGACGGCATTCATCGTCCGGTAACCAGTCGGAATGTATCAATGCAGAAGCTTGGCCAGAACATGATCGGTGTCGACCAGGGGGAATCCGTGCTTTTTTCGGATTTCCAGCACGGCGGAAAGATGTGGACCGGTGAGGGAGAGCGGGAACGACGTCAGCGCGTCTGCTTCTCGGAAACCTTCCGCAAGCGTCCCATTGTGCATTGTTCGCTGTCCCTGTGGGATATCGACAGCACGGCCAACGTGCGCGCGGATGTCTTTGCCGACAAGATCGACGACACGGGCTTCGATATCGTCTTCCGGACCTGGGGTGACAGCCGCGTGGCCCGTGCCCGGATCGGCTGGATGGCCATCGGAGAGGTCAAGGACGCCGACGACTGGGACGTCTGACGTCTGCCTTCCCTTGCACCGCCCCCCGCCGCGGCGTATGAGGCGCCGGACACCAGCTTTAGGGGGATCAGATGGGTTTCAAGATGGGGATCGTGGGCTTGCCGAACGTGGGCAAATCCACCCTGTTCAACGCTCTGACCCGGACTGCCGCCGCGCAGGCCGCGAATTTTCCGTTCTGCACGATCGAACCGAACGTCGGTGAAGTCGCCGTGCCCGATGCGCGGCTCGACAAGCTGGCCGAGATCGCCAAGTCGAAAGAGATCATTCCGACCCGGATGACCTTTGTCGACATCGCGGGCCTTGTGAAAGGCGCGTCCAAGGGGGAGGGGCTGGGCAACCAGTTCCTGGCCAACATCCGCGAAGTGGATGCCATCGCCCACGTGCTGCGCTGCTTTGAAGACGGTGACGTGACCCATGTCGAGGGACGGGTGGACCCCGTGGCCGATGCCGAGACGATCGAGACCGAGCTGATGCTGTCTGATCTCGAGTCGATCGAAAAGCGCCGCGCCAACCTGGTCCGCAAGCTCAAGGGCAACGACAAGGATGCGGCGCAACAGGATCGCCTGCTGGCGGCCGCACAGGCGGCGCTGGAAGACGGCAAGCCCGCCCGCGTGGTCGAAGTCGATGCCGAGGACGCCAAGGCCTGGAAGATGCTGCAGCTGCTGACGACGAAGCCGGTGCTGTACGTCTGCAACGTGGCCGAGGATGAAAGCGCCACCGGCAACGACCATTCCGCCGCCGTCGCCAAGATGGCCGAGGCGCAGGGCAACAGCCATGTCGTGATCTCGGCCCGGATCGAGGAAGAGATTTCGCAACTCGAGGCCGACGAGGCCGAGATGTTCCTGGGCGAAATGGGTCTGGAAGAGCCGGGCCTGGATCGTCTGATCCGCGCGGGCTATGACCTGCTGCACCTTGAGACCTACTTCACCGTTGGCCCGAAAGAGGCCCGCGCCTGGACGATCCGTCAGGGCACGGCCGCACCGCAGGCGGCTGGTGTGATCCACGGTGACTTCGAAAAGGGCTTCATCCGCGCGGAAACCGTGGCCTACGACGACTACATCGCCTGCAAAGGCGAAACGGGCGCGCGGGACGCGGGCAAGCTGCGGGCGGAAGGCAAGGGATACATCGTGAAGGACGGCGACGTCCTGCACTTCCTCTTCAACGCCTAATACCCCAGCAGCATCTGCATGTCGGCAAGGCGGTAATCCCGCCCGCCGAAATTCAGGGTATAGCGATCTTGGATCACCTCGCGCTCGGGTTCGGCCAGGGCGTCGACCTCCTTGCGGGCGCGATGCGAGGCGCGGTGCACGCTGTTGCCGTCAAAGTGGGGCAGGGGCGTATCATCCGCCAGCTCGAAAGCTTCTCGGAATGCCGCCTCATCCGACAGCAGGTCTTCCATCTTGCGGGTCGGCGCGCCGAGGCCCACGGCGAGGAAATTGAAGCTGAGCACGTGGTTCATGGCGTAGTAGTACAGCGCGTTCGGCAGGGACGCCTGAACGCCCGCAGGTGGCAGGGCCGCGATCGAGGTGTTCAGGACCTGCAGGAAATGCGGCGCACTGCCCGTCAGGGTCTGCCGCGCGATCCATGCATAACAGCTTTCGATCTGTGCCAGCGGATCGCGCACCAGAAGCCAATAGCTGCCCCCTGCTGCCTCGATGGCCGGTTTCAGCTGCTGCGGATGGAACAGGGTGTGCAGGGCGACCGGGTGGCGGCCATCGTCCCTGGCCTGCGCCATCGAGGTGACGAAGTCCTCGGGCGATTGTGACCCCTGGCCAATCGGGGACTTGTCGGCAAAGTGCTGACTGCCGTGGCTGACATCCACCTCATCGACCGCGCTCAGGATCTCGGTGATGCTGTGCGTCGCGGCGAAGCCGATGGATTCCGCAATGATCATGAGCCTGACACCCCCATCCGTCGTTATGGCACCAGTTTGCCCGCCCGGACGAAGGGTGAGAAGAGGTTAAGACAGATTAACCAAAAACTGCCGCATTTGGGCGGCATCCTGTGATCCTCTGCGTCCCGAGTCGCCGACCCGGGGCGGCTTGACGCTTCCCATCCCCGGGGTGGCCTAGTAGGTGAAGGGGCAGGGTATTGCGAAGGGAAGACGATCATGACCAAACGCGCACTGATCACCGGCATCACCGGGCAGGACGGGTCCTACCTGGCCGAGTTTCTGCTGCAGAAGGGCTATGAGGTTCATGGCATCAAGCGTCGCGCGTCGTCTTTCAACACCGCACGGATCGACCACATCTTCCAGGACCCGCACGAGCCGAACCCGCGCCTGCACCTGCACTACGGCGACCTGACCGACAGTTCGAACCTGACCCGTCTGCTGCGGGATATCGAACCGGACGAGGTCTATAACCTTGGTGCGCAAAGTCATGTCGCCGTCAGTTTCGAAAGCCCGGAATACACCGCCGACGTCGACGCCATGGGCACGCTGCGCCTGCTTGAGGGCATCCGGTTCCTGGGGCTTGAAAAGAAGACGCGGTTCTACCAGGCCTCGACGTCCGAACTTTACGGGCTGGTGCAGGAGGTGCCGCAGCGCGAAACGACCCCCTTCCATCCGCGCAGCCCCTATGCGGTGGCCAAGATGTACGCCTACTGGATCACGGTGAACTACCGCGAGGCCTATGGCATGTATGCCTGCAACGGGATCCTCTTCAATCACGAGAGCCCGCGCCGTGGCGAAACCTTCGTCACCCGCAAGATCACCCGCGGACTGGCGAACATCGCGCAGGGTCTTGAGCAATGCCTGCACATGGGCAACATCGACGCGCTGCGCGACTGGGGCCATGCCAAGGATTACGTGCGGATGCAGTGGATGATGCTGCAGCAGGACGCACCGGACGACTTCGTGATCGCGACGGGTGTGCAGTATTCGGTCCGCGAGTTCATCAGCTGGACCGCCGCCGAGCTGGGCCTGACGCTGGAATTCTCGGGTCAGGGCGTGGACGAGATCGCGACGGTCACGGCGATCGAGGGCGACATGGCCCCCGCGCTGAAGGTCGGGGACGTGGTGATGAAGATCGACCCGCGCTACTTCCGTCCGGCCGAGGTCGAGACGTTGCTGGGCGATCCCTCGAAGGCCAAGCAGAAGCTGGGCTGGGTGCCCGAGATCACCACGCAGGAGATGTGCGCCGAGATGGTGGCGCAGGACCTGATGTCCGCCCGCCGTCACGCGCTGTTGAAAGAGCACGGGCTGGACGGGCCGGTGTCGATCGAAAACTAGGGTGGGCTGAGGAGAGGTAAGGTCCTTCATGAAGGTTTTTCTTGCTGGCCACACCGGTATGGTCGGCAGTGCAATCCTGCAGCGACTGGTGGATCGGGGGGAGAGGATCCTGACCCGAACCGATGCCGAGGTGGACCTCACCAACCAGCTGGCCGTCCGCCAGTTCATGCAAAGCCAGGCGCCGGACGTGGTGATCATGGCAGCAGGGCGCACCGGGGGGATCGCGGATCGCGCCGCGCACCCGGCGGATTTCATGTACCAGAACATGATCATGGCCGCGAATGTCGTGCATCAGGCGCACCGCGCGGGTGTTGACCGCCTGATCTACATCGGCGCGTCCGAGGTCTATCCCAAGGCGGCCGGACAGCCGATGAAGGAACCGATGCTGATGACGGGCCGGCTGGACGCCACCAACGCGCCCTTCGGCATGGCGAAACTGGCCGGGATCGCGCTTTGCGATGCGTATCGCGCAGAACATGGTCGCGACTATCGCTGTGTCACGCCGACCAATCTTTACGGTCCGGGCGACGATTTCGATGCCGACAGGGGCCATGTTGTGCCGGGACTTCTGCGCCGCTTCCATGACGCCGTGCAGGCCGGGGACGACCGGCTGGCGATCTGGGGCACGGGCAAGCCGCTGCGCGATTTCCTGTACGTGGACGACCTGGCGGACGCGGTGCTTTTCGTGCTGGACATGGCGGCATCCGATTACGTCCGCGCGGTCGATCCGACGCTCGGGCACCTGAACATCGGCACCGGGCGCGATGTGTCGATCCGGGACCTGTGCAAGGTCATCGCCAAGGTCACCGGCTTTTCGGGGCGGCTGACGCTGGACACGACCAAGCCGGACGGGGTGCAGCGCAAACTGCTGGACAGTTCCCGGCTGGATCGGTTGGGCTGGGAATCCAAGGTCATGCTCGAGGACGGCATCCGCCGAACCTACGACTGGTTCCTGACCCGCCCGACCGGCTAGCGGGCCTGCGGGGCGCTGCAGAGACGGAAGGGATGCTGGGCAAGGGGCGGTGTAGTGTCAGAATGGCGCGACCGTCGATGTGGCCAGCGGTGCCGTCGGGATGTCGGACGGGTTGTGCCACGGCGCCTGGTCGGCGGAAGGATGAACGGTTGCGGCAAGACGCGGCCCTGCAACGTCCGGGTGCCATTGCCGGCACCGCGTTGCGGTGTGTATCCAAGCCAATCGATGCGGCCCGGATCAGGTGGTGAGACACGGCCGCACCGCCCGAACGTAAAGCCTCCAATTTCGCCTTGTATCCCTTGGACCTGCGCGGCTATACCCGTCGACGGAGACGTGGCCGAGTGGTCGAAGGCGCTCCCCTGCTAAGGGAGTAGGCGGGTAACCGTCTCGAGGGTTCGAATCCCTTCGTCTCCGCCATTATTCAGTGGCTTATGTCACTTTTCCGATCCATCAAGGTTCAGCCAACGTCTTTCCAGCCTATTGGAAAGCCTTTGATCATGACCTCTTGCGTCTGCGCAGCGCGGCCAGGGCGCCGAGCCCGGCGACCAGCAGCAGCGCTGGTGCAGGCAGGGGCACGGCGTTCAGCGTCGCCTCGTAGATCTTGAGGGTTCCGGCCGGATTTATGGCGTCCGCCGTGTCGTTCAAGGCGGCATCGATTCCGGCCAAGGGACCCATGAAATTGAATGCGAAATAGGACAAGCCATCGGTCACGAACAGCGCCCAGAGGCTGTCGCCGGAGATGTCGATGCCAAGCAAATTGTTGGAATAGATCGTCGTCGTTCCGTCGGATCCGTTGAGAGATCCCGCCGTTAGGCCTGGAAGGGCGTCGAACGTGATCAAGGGCGACGTGGTCAGGTCGTCCATTCCCAACAGTCCCAACTCATCCGCCGTCAACGTGCCGCTTGCCGTCATGAGGGGATCGGTGGCGACCGAATAGGCCGGCGTTGCGCCTGCGGGATGCGACAGCGCGCAAAGCGCCAGAAGCAGACTGAAAATGCGTGACATGATGGATCGGGAAAACATCTGAGGCTCCTTGAGAGAGGGGAAATATCGTGGGCGGGACATCATGCCAGGTGCCAGAACAGGGCCGTTTCGTCTGCGGGCAGCTCGCCCAGCAGGTTCAGGACGTCGCCGTCCGGTCCGTAGGCAAAGCGGATGAGGCTGCCATCGTTGGTCAGGGTGGCCAGATCGATATCGGCATATTCGAAACCGAAGATCGCATCGGCGGCGGCGAAATCGCGGATGGTGGTGGTGTCTCGCAGCCCGTTCGACATGTTGGCGGTAAAGTCGAAGACGTCGTCTCCGGCCAGGCCGAAGATGATATCGCCCAGACCGCCGCCGACGTCGATCCAGTCGCGACCGTCCGTGCCGTAGGTCAGACCGCCTCGGTCGGTTCCCGCGACCAGGTTGAAGGTCGGGGCGAACTCAAGCCCGACCAGAATGGGATCGTGGTCCGAGGTGCGATAAGGAGTTAGGCCATCGAAGATCGCCGGGTCCCGCCCGAAATCGAGGTTGTAGTCGATCGCATCGGGTTCGGAGGCATTGATCGACCAGGTGGCCGCGCCAGTGACGTTGTCGAGCACCCCGGCCGAGCCGAAGGCATAGTCCAGCGTTCCGGTCTTGCCGTCGAAGACATAGCTGGTTTCCCCGGGCGAATAGGTTTCGCCCAGGTTGGTGAAGCCGCCGGCCGCCATGGCGTCGATGGGATCTTCCTGCGCGTAGGCGTTGAAATCGCCGATGACGATCAGATCCTCGTCGGCGAAAGTCGACAGCCACTCTTGTGTCGCCTCGACCCCGGCGGTCCGGGTTGCGTTGAACGCTCCGGCGCCGTCGCCCTGATCGGCATCGTCCCCGAGGCCCGATCCGCCCTTGGATTTCATGTGGACGACCGAGACGGTGAAGTCCTCGGACGAGGCGAGATCCACGAAGGTCGCGGCCAGGGGCGCGCGGTTCGTGTCGGTGCCGTCGAACAGGGATGCGGGATAGCTGCCCGACAGGGTGGCCACGACGCTGTCATCCAGGATGTGCACGCTGTCGGCGACAAGGGCCACCGTGTTGACGTTGTAGATCATGCCGACCGAGATCGCGTCGCCGGTGTCCACGAAACCCCGGCCCGGGTCCACGGCGGCGTAGGTGACGCTGCCGAGGCGCGCGTTGAGTTCGTCGACAAGGAAGCTGAGGGCGACGAACCCGTCACCGTTCTGGTCATAGCCGAATTCATTTTCAAGCTCGACGAGCCCGAAGACATCGGCCTGCATATCGACCAGCGTGGTCAGAAGCTTGTCGATCTGGCGGTCGAATTCCGCCGCCGTGTCAGCCCCCCTGGGATCAAGCGACGAAGGCCCGGACCCGGGATTTCCCGACACGTCCAGCGTGGTGAAGAAATTCAGCACGTTGAAGCTTGCGATCGTCAGGCTGCCGCCGATGTCCGGGGGCGTGGGTTGGCGCGGGGCGGTGTCTTCGAAGACGTTCCCGTCATCCACGCTGCGCACCCGCCAGCTTTCGGCCGAGGCGCTGTTGCCGGCCGATGAATAGGTGACGACCCCGGTCAGGCCGGTGATCGTGTCACCCATGGTGAACCCGTCCGAGGTGTCGAAAACCCCGTCGCCGTTCAGGTCGGCTTCGGGCAGGATCGGCGCATTCTGCACATCAAGGCCGTCGTCGAAGATGATCTGGTCGGAGGCTGTGGTGCGCTGGTAGGCATCGAAGGCGGCGGGATCAGGATCGGCGAACTGGGTGAAGTGTTCGGGGCGACCGTTGGCCGACAGGCGGATCTCGTTGAACCGGTCCAGCTGGAACATCTCGTTCACGGTCAGCGTGTCGCTGAACGTGGCCAGCATGCCTTCCCAGGCTTCCATGTCCGGGGCGTAGTTTCCGGCGCCGTCGACGATCACGCCGTCGATGGTGTCCAGCGACAGCGACACGGCCATGGTGTTGACGTCGGCCACGGCGCCCGCGTCCAGCACCTGGACCGTGCTTGCCCGGATCTGCGTTTCGCCGAAGAATTCCTCGACCGTCCCGACCACGCGAACCCGGTCGCCAAGCTGCACGTCCGGCCCGAAAATCGTGCGGTCGAAGACGAAGATCCCTTCCGAAGTCAGCGCATTTCCGTCGTGATCCACGGCCTCTTCCTGCAGGAAGAAGCCCCCGAGGTCGCGCAGGGTATCGGCATCGCCGTCCTGGAAGTCCCCGACGACAATGGCTTCGATCGCGACCAGATCGCCAACCAGCGTCGATGCGGTGCCGGCCCCCTGGACGTCGGAAATCAACAGCTCGGCCGGTGTTTCGCCGACACCACCGTCCCCGATGGTATCGCCGGTTCCCGACACCGGCGTGTAGGCCACGAAGGACCCGAAGTGGTGCATGACGAAATCACCGGTACGTTCCGGGTTGCGGTATCCCCCGGCCGCCAGGAAGGTCCCGTCCGGCCCGATGACGTTGTTGGTGTAGATGCCGGGAAGATCATCGTCGATCACCGCGACCCCGTCCCAGATGCTGGCCCAGGGACAGGCGTCGGCGACCCCGTCGTCGTTCACGTCGATATCGTCGCCGACGGTGCCGGTGAAATCCTCGACCAGCAGGTAGGTTCGCGAGCCATTCGAAAAGGTGTTGTTGGCAATGGCGGCATTGGGGGTCACGCCGAACTGGGCTTCGGCTTCGGGGCTTGCCAGGATGTAGTACCCGTTGTCACCCGTCTGCCCTTCAAGGTCGAGGACTGTCCGGATCTCGCCCGTGCCATCGATCGTCAGGATCGACAGGTCCGAGATATTGACGTTTGCATCGCCCAGCAGTTCGATGAACTCGGCATCCGTTCCTGTGGTCGACACCACGAGCTCGTTTATCACCACGGGCGCGGCATAGGTTCCGGCGGTCGGCGTGTAGTCTGAAAAGTCGCCGAAGGCATGCATGACAAAGCCGCCGACGATATCGGGCGAGCGATAGCCGCCTGCCGCCAGAAAGTTTCCGTCAGGTCCGACGACGTTGCTGCTGTAGACCAAGGGACTGTCGTCGTCGATCACCGCGACGCTGTCCTGGATGTCGGTCCAGACCGCCGCGTCGATGATGCCGTCGTCGTCCGTGTCGACGTCGTCGTCCACGGCGCCGGTGAACCCTTCGACAAGCAGGTAGGTCGCGGAAAAGTTCGCGAAGGAATTGTCCGGGATCAACTGGTTGCCGATGACCCCGAGGGTCGAGATCGCCTGGGGGCTCGACACCAGGTAATAGCCGTTGTCGCCGACCCGTCCGGTCAGGTCGATCGCGCTGCGGATCAGCCCGGTCCCGTCCAGCCTGAGCAGCGTGTAATTCGACAGGTCCAGCCCGGCATCTCCGGCAAATTCGATGAACTCGCGGTCCGTCCCGGTGGTCGATACCGAGATCTCGTTGATGACCAGCTGCGTGGTCACCTGTCCAGAGGTCGGGGTGTACAGGCTGAAATCCGAGAAATCGTGCATCTCGAAACTGCCCAGACCGTTCAGGGTCCGATAGCCCCCGGCGGCCAGGAAGGCCCCGTCGGGGCCGACGATGTTCGGCGAATAGGTCACGGGCGCATCGTCATCGACCACCGCGACGGAGTCATACAGCCGCGACCAGGCGCCGACATCCAGTATGCCGTCGTCTGTCGTATCAAGGTCGTCACCGGAGCTGCCCGTGAACCCGTCGACCAGCAGATAGGTGCGGGACGCATTGGTCAGCGTGTTGTTCGCCATGCCCTGATCGGCCGTGACACCAAACAGACCTTCGGTCTGCGGCGATGCCAGCAAGAAGTAGCCGTTACTGCCGATGGTCCCCGAAAGGTCGATCTGCCGTGCGACCTGGCCGCCCGAGGCAAGCACGATCAGCGATGCAGTCGACAGGTCCAGATCCGCCGCGCCACGCAATTCGATGAACTCTGCATCCGTGCCGGTGGTCGAGACCGAGATTTCGCTGATGTAGACGGGTGATCCGGCCTCGGGCGTGTAATTCGAGAAGTCCGAAAAGGCGTGCATCTGGAAACTGCCGTCGCCCGCGTGGTTGCGGTATCCGCCAGCCGCCAGAAACGGCCCGTCGGGGCCCACGACATTCGGCGAATAGACAAGCGGCGTGTCACCGCTGACGACGGCAACGCTGTCGGAGACCTTGGTCCAGGGCATGGCGTCGATCGTTCCGTCGTCGTTCGCATCGATGTCGTCGCCCACGGCGCCGCTGAAATTCTGGACCAGAAGGTAACTGCGCGAGGCATTCGTGAAGAAGTTGTCGGGGATCGTCTGGTCGGCCTGCACATTGAAATTGCCCTGCGTGACACCGTTGGCCACGAGGTACTTGCCATTGCCGGTGCCGGCGCTGCCTTCCAGGTCAAGAACAGTCCGGATTTCCCCGTTGCCGTCCACCGCGATCAGCGAATACGAAGTCAGGTCCGTGCCCGGCAGGGCAAGGAATTCGACGAATTCGCGGTCAGTTCCGGTGGTCGAGATCGAGATTTCGTTGATCATGACTTCGGTGCCGGCGGTGGGTGTGTATTGCGAGAAATCCGCGAAATCGTGCATCACGAAGCTGTCCGACGCCGGGGTGGGGCGATAGCCGCCCGGCGCGAGGAAAGACCCGTCGGGGCCGATGACGTTCGGGGTGTAGACCCGCGGTGCGTCGTCATCGATCACCGCGACGCCATCTGCCAGTTCGGACCAGCGGATGAAATCGATCACCCCGTCGTCATTCGGGTCCAGATCGTCCCCGATGCTGCCCGTGAAGTCCCTCACCAGCAGGAAACTGGCCGAACTGTTGGAAAGCGCGTTCAACGCAATGGACTGGTTTGCGGTGACCCCGAAATCGGCTTCGGTTTCCGAATTGGCAATCAGATGATACCCGTTCGCACCGATGCGACCCGCCAGGTCGAAGGCCGCCATGACGGTCCCCGTGCCAGACAGCCTGATCAGGGTCAGCCCATCCAGGCTTTCCCCCGGTTCGCCGAAAAATTCTATGAATTCAACATCCACGCTGGTGGTGGACACGGAAATCTCGTTGATGCGAACACTCATCACACGCTCCGAATTTAACAATAATTACAAACAATCTATAAAATTAATGCACTTTACCTTGATTCTGGCAACAATTTCGAAGCGCGCATCGACGTGAAGGCGGGATCACGCCATTGCTGCGGATCGTAATGGCGCCCCGACGTATCGAATGTACCGGGGGAGAGGACAGTCGCTGCCGGTTCGGGCGGCGATCACATTTTTTGTGTGACACGGGACCTGTGGAAGAAGCGTGCTATCTTGGCCTCAGGCGTGGTCCACGCCGCTGCCGGTCTCTGCAAGGGCGTGAAACGCAGGCCGACAGACAGCCGCAAGAGAGGGCGCATGATGAACCGGAGAGACGCGATGTTGGGTGGGGCGGCCTTTGGCGCTGCGGCCGTTCTGTCAGGACCCGTGGCCGCGGCGAATAACGCGCGTCGGGCCTGGGATTTCACCTTCACCTCTCTTGACGGGATGCCGATGCCCCTGTCGCAATGGCAGGGCAAGGTGCTGCTGGTGGTCAACACGGCGTCGTTCTGCGGATTCACGCCACAGTACGAAGGGCTGGTGTCCCTGTGGCAAGACTATCGGGACCGGGGCCTGATCGTGATCGGCGCGCCGTCGACGGATTTCCGGCAGGAGTACGACGAAGCCAGCGAGATCAAGGATTTCTGCGAATTCACCTATGGGGTCGATTTTCCGCTGACGGCGCCTGTGCATGTCATCGGGCGCGAGGCGGACCCGTTCTTCAAATGGGCGGCCGCGGAAACCGGGCATCGCGTGCGGTGGAATTTCAACAAGTACCTGATCGGTCGCGATGGCCAGGTGATCAGCTGGATGTCCAGCCGGACCGAACCGACCTCGGCCCAGATGCGCGACGCGATAGAGGCCGCGCTGGCGGCGCCGGCGGCCTGAGCCGCGCAAGCTGGATCTGATCAGATCGGCGCGAAGATCACCGCAAGACCCGCCGCCGTCAGGCCGATCTTGGCCAGCGGTCGGCGCATCGCGATCAGCCCGTAGGAGATCAGGCCAAGGCCGACGGCCACGCGTAGGAAAGCGATCAGGGCGGCGACCGGCGCGTCCGTCAGGGCCAGAAGCCCGGGGTTCGCGATCATGCCAAGCGGGATGATGTAAAGCCCCACGCCAAGTGCCATCGCAGTCTTGGCGACACGCAGCCAGTTTTCCTCGACCATGCCGGCGGCAATAAAGACCGCGCCGCAGACCGGCGGGGTGATCGTCGACAGCAGCGCGTACCAGAAGACGAACAGATGCGCCTGCAGCGGCTCCAGCCCCAGTTCGATCAGCGCAGGCCCGGCGACCGAGACGCAGATGACATAGGCGGCGGTCGTCGGCACCTCCATCCCCAGGATCAGGCAGGCGAGCGCCGTCAGCAGCAGTGCCGACCAGAGCATGCCGCTGGCCCCCGACAGGATCAGAGAGGTGATCTTGACGCCAAGGCCGGTGACCGACAGCACCCCGATCACGATAGAGGCGCACAGGATGATCGCGGCGATCATGGCGACCTGCCGGGCCGAGGTCAGCAGCGCCTGTTCGACACGGATCCGGAATTCGCCCCAGTTCACCGTCAGGTGACGGTTGAACGGCAGCAACAGCGCCCCCGCACCGATCGCAAGGCAGGCGGCGTATTGCGGTGTGACCCCCATGCCGAACATCCCCCAGAGCAGGACGGTGAACGGCACGAGGAAGAAGGCCGAGGTCACGACCACATCGCGCAGGCTGGGCTGGTCGGCGGCGTCGATCCCGCGCAGGTCGGTGTGGCTGGCATAGGCGTTGATGCCGAACCAGACGGCCAGGAAATACAGCAGCGCGGGCAGGGCGGCGGCGGCCATGATGCCGGTGTAGGGGATGCCGGTCAGTTCGACCATCACGAAGGCGCCGGCCCCCATCAGCGGCGGCATGATCTGCCCGCCCGAGGAGGCCACGGCCTCGACCGCGCCGGCAAGGCGGCGGGGATAGCCAAGGCCGGTCATCGCCGGCAGGGTGATCGCGCCGGTCGAGGCGACGTTGGCCGAGGCCGACCCCGAGATCGACCCGAACAGCGCCGAAGAGATCACCGACACCTTCGCCGCGCCGCCCTTGAGCCGCCCGGCCGCAGCGGCAGCCACGTTCATGAAGCCCTGTCCGGCCTCGCTCGCGTTCAGCACGGCCCCGAAGATGACGAAGATCGACACGACCCCGACCGATACGGCAGTCAACGTGCCCCAAATGCCGCCCTCGGCGATGGTCATCGTGCCGAGGAAGCTTTTGACCGGGGTGCCGGAATGGCCGAATTCGCCGGGGATGTGCTGTCCCAGCATCGCGTAGGCCAGCGACAGGACCGCGACCAGCGGCAGGGGCCAGCCGATGGCACGGCGCGCGGCCTCGATCACGCAGACCAGAAGGGCGACGGCGATGGCGATCTGGAAGGGGGTTTCAAGGAACCCGTACTGGTCGCCCAGCATCTCGTGGTTCAGGGCGATCCAGATGGATGCGGCGATCCCAAGCGCGGCCAGCGGGATGCCCGTGATCAGGTGCAGGCGGGTGCGGGCGCCGAAAATGAATATCCACGGCAGAACCAGCGCCATGTGCAGGGGCCGCGACACGAGGTTGGGGGCGAGGCCCCAGAAGATCAGCCCGATGTGGAAGGCGACAAGCAGCGCCGCCAGTCCCAGCCAAAGCCCGCGGAACCGGATCGGGGTGTCATCCTGCAACATCTTGTCTGTCCTTACAAAAAAGGCCGGGCGCAGGGCCCGGCCAATCGCGTCTGTGACCTGCCTTACATCTGATCGTCGGACAAGGCCATTCCGGCTTCCTGGTAATAGCGCACGGCGCCCGGGTGGATCTTGCCGCTGATGTTGGCCATCAGGGCCTCGTCCACGCCGTTCCACCAGGGCGCGCTTCCAGCCATGGCCGCCTTGCCTTCCCAGAAGGTCTTGGTCAGCTGATAGGCGGTTTCGTCGTCCATCTTGGTCGTGGTGAAGGCCACCACCGGCAGAGAGGTCGTGACGATGTCGGCGTCCTGGCCCGCGTAGGTGCCCGCCGGGATGACAAGGCGCGACCGCTTGGAGGCTTCGATCTGGCTGTCGTCCAGCGACAAGACCGTCACGCCGGTCGAGGCAGCGGCCTCGATCACGTTCGGCGCGGGGTAGGAGCCGGCGGTCACGAAGGCGTCGATCTGGCCGTTCTTGAGCGCGGGCACGGCGTTCGACAGTTCGACCTCTGCCAGTTCGACCTTGCCTTCAAGGCCAAAGAGCTTGAGGTACTTCTCGCCCTCGGTCGCGCCGAAGGATCCCTTGCCCAGCAGAAGCCGCTTGCCTTCCAGATCGGCCAGGGTTTCGATCCCTGCATCGGCGCGGGCCACGAAGTGCATGGTCAGCGACGGGATGGGAAAGAGCGCACGGATCTCGGCGAAGGACGGATCGCCCTTGCCTTCGAACATCGCCTTGCCACCCTGGGCCAGACCGACCAGCGCGGGCGGCGTGGTGAAGACATAGTCACCGCCGCGCGCGCGGACCTCCATCACGTTCTGGACCGAGCCCTGGCTTTCCTCGACCGTGACGATGATGTCGGAATTCGCCTTCATCGCCTCGGCGATCTGCACGCCCATCTGATAATAGGACGACCCGGTCTTGGCCGATTTGTAAGTCACGCGGGTTTCCGCGAAGGCCGCCGTGGCCGTGACGGCAAGCGCCGCGACGGCGCCGGTCAGCAGGGTGAAATGTTTCATGGATGCTCTCCTGTGGTGGGGCGGGGACCGCCCGTTTGTCAGCGCCGCGAGGTATCGTACCGTTCGGACGTGGCGTAGTAATCGTTGAAGCCGATGCGGTCGCGCAGGTCGGCAAAATCCATCAGCCCGGGCCGGGTATCCCCCTTCATGCCGCGCAACGTGTCGACCATCGCCTGCATCGCGGCCGCCATCAGTGTCAGCGGGTAGGCGGCGATGGAAAAGCCGATGTCGTGCAGGGCGGCGTTCGACAGGTCGGGGGTCTCTCCGCCCTCGACGATGTTCGCCATCTTGGGGCCGGGCAGCGAATTGCAGACCTCGCGCATCTCGGCCTCGGTCCGGGGGGCTTCGACGAACAGGATGTCGGCACCCAGTTCGGCGAAGGTTTCCGCACGCTTGATGGCCTCGGCCAGACCATGTTCGTGCCGGGCGTCGGTGCGGGCAAGGATCAGGATGTCGCCGCCCTCGGCCCGCAGCGCCTCGCGGGCATCGACGGCGGCGCGGATCCGGTCAAAGGCCTCGTCCCGCCCGACCACCGCCTTGCCCGGCGTGTGGCCGCAGCGTTTCGGGGCCAGCTGATCCTCGATCATCACCGAGGCACAGCCCGCGCGGGCAAATCCCGTCACCGTTCGGCGCACGTTCATCGCGTTGCCATAGCCGGTGTCGCCGTCCCCAATCAGCGGGATCGGCAGGGTTTCGGTGATGTTGCGCGCCTGATCGACAACCTCGCCATAGCTCATCAGGCCAAGGTCCGGCGCGCCGATGCGTGACGCCGAGGCCGCGAAGCCGGACATGAAGGTCAGCTCATACCCTTCCTGCGCGATCAGCCGGGCGGATAGCGCGTCGAAGCAGCAGGGCATGATATGGCATTTGTCCTGTTGCAGAAGGCTGCGCAGCTTGGCGGTTTGGGTCATCGGATCACCATTTGAACGGGATGTAGAGGGCGAGGTCGGGCCAGACATAAAGGATTGCCGCCGTTAACAAAAGCAGCCCCAGGAAGGGCAGGACCCCACGTGCCACATCGCCCATGGAGGCCCGCGCCACCGACTGGATGACATAGAGGTTCAAGCCCACGGGCGGCGTGATCAGCGCGCATTCGACCATGATCACCATGAAGATCCCGAACCACACCGGATCGAAGCCAAGCGCCATGGCGGCGGGCAGCAGCACCGGCGTCATGATCAGGATCATCGACAGCGCCTCGAACACCAGCCCCATCAGCAGCAGCACCGCCGAGACCAGCAGGATGAACATCACCGCCCCGTCGATATTGGCCGCGATGAAGGCCGAGATGTCCTGCGGAATGCGATAGAGCGCGATGGCCTTGCCGAAGATCTTGGCGCCCGCGATGATCAGCAGGATCGCCGTGGTCGTCGCCGCGCTGTCACGGATCGCGTCCCACAGGCCCGCCCAGCTGAGCGTGCGCAGGATGAAGGCGGTGATAACGAGCGCGGCGGCAAAGCCGACGGCGGCGGCTTCGGTCGGGGTGAAGGCCCCGGAATAGAGCCCCGCGATGATCAAGAGCGCCAGCGCCAGCGAGGGCAGGGCGCGCATCGTGGCGGCGCGCCGTTCCGCCCAGGTTGATTTCGGCATGGGAGTATAGCTGTCGGAAAACCGCGCGTGGACCATGGCGAAGGCAATGAACAGACAGACCAGCACGATGCCCGGCCCGATCCCGGCCAGGAACAGCGCGATCACGGATTCCTCGGCGACAAATCCGAAGACGATCATCGGGATCGACGGTGGGATCAGGATCCCAAGGGTGCCGCCTGCGGCGAGCAGACCGTAGACGAACCGGCGGTCATAGCCCCGGCTGACCATTTCGGGAATGGCGACGGTGCCGATGGTGGCGGCGGTCGCGACCGACGACCCCGAGATCGCCGCGAAGAGCCCGCAGCTGAGGATCGTCGCCACTGCCAGCCCGCCGGGCCAGTGCCCGACCCAGGCTTGCACGGCGGCAAACAGATCCCGCCCGACGCCGCCCTTCAGCAGCACGTTCGACATCAGCAGGAACAGCGGCACGGCGAGCAGGATGAACCCGTCGAGCGTCGACAGGATCGCCTGCGGAGCCATCAGCGGGGAAAAGCCGCCCAGCATCAGCATGCCAAGCCCCATGCCGCCAAGGGAAAAGGCCACGGGAACGCCGACCAGCAGCAGGATGAAGAGACAGACCAGGATGAGGATGATGGTCATTCGTGGCTGCTCCCCAGGGTGGTGAGGCCGGTGCGGCGTAGGCCGATCAGTTCGACGACCGCCTGAAGGGTCAGCAGGCCAAAGCCCACGGGCACCGACAGTTCGCTGATCCAGATCGGCATGTTCAGCATCGACCCGGTCAGGCGGCCCCGGACATAGCTGTCATGGAAGATGTCCCAGCCCCAGTAGGTGACGATCACCGAAAAGACGATGATTGCGATCAGCGAAAAGGCGACGCAGACCTGTTGGATGGGACGGGGCAGCATGTTGGTGACCGCGTTGACGGTGATGTGGCGATAGGTCGACAGCACCCAGGCCATGGCCAGCAGGCAGCCCCAGATCAGGCTCAGCTGGCTCAGTTCGGCCGCCCAGATGGTCGGCTTGATGAAGAAATAGCGCGCGATGACCTCGTAGGTCAGCATCGCCCCGGTCGCCGCCAGAAGGCAGGCGCCCAGAAGCCCGGCCAAGTGGGATAGGGTGGTCACGAAGGTCATGGGGGCATCCTGTCGGGCGACCCCCGGGGGCCGCCCGTTCCGGGTTGGGGTCAGGTCACTTGCCTGCGGCGTCGAGCACGGTCTGGCCCGCGTCACCGGCAGCGGCGAGGTATTCGTCGTAGACCGGCTGGGCCACGGCTTTCCACGCGGCCAGGTCTTCGTCGGACAGTTCAACCACGGTCATGCCGTTTTCCTTGGCGGCCGCATAGGCGTCGGCCTCGATCTGCGACATGCGATCGCGGACATCGGCCTGCGCCACTTCGGCCGCCTCAGAGACCTGGCCCTGCAGTTCCTCGGACAGGCCGTTCCACCAGTCGGTGTTCACGACGACGACAAACTCGATATCGGCGTGGTTGGTGACGGTGATGGTGTCCATGACTTCCCACAGCTTGCGGGACTTGACGCCGGACACGCCGGTCATGCCGACATCGACGGTGCCACGCTGGTAGGCGAGATACTGCTCCGAGCCCGAGATCAGCGTCGGCGCGCCACCCGCGGCGGTGACGAAATCCCCAAGGGTCTTGCCGAAGACCCGGACCTTCTTGCCCTTCAGATCCTCGGGCGTCTTGATCGGGCCGCCGTTCGACAGCATGACCGCGCCACCGTAGGCCTGCCAGTACAGGATCTGGCCGCCGGTCTTGGCGACCTCGTCTTCGATGGTGGTCCGGACAGGGCTGCCCTTGGCCACGGCCGCGCGCACCTTGTCTTCGGAATTCAGCAGGAACGGCATGTAGAAGACATCCACCACCGGCGCGTCACCCACGTAACGGGTCAGCGAGGCCACGCCGGCCTCGATCGCGCCCGAGCCGACGGCGGCGGGCACTTCCTTGTCCTTGTAAAGCGTGGCGCTGTCGTAGATCTCGACATCGATGGCGCCGCCGGTGCGCTCTTCCACTTCCTTTTCGAAAAGGCTCAGGTTCTGGCCGAGGTGGCTGGTCAGCGGCAGCTGAAGCGAAATCCGCATCTTTTCGGTGGCCTGGGCTGCACCTGACATGACGGCAAGGCCGATCGCGGCCCCAATGACTTGCTTGAGCATAAAGTCTCCTCCCTTACTTTATCGGGATACCTTAGCCAGCTGATTAAGTGACGCAAGCCTGCATCAATTTTGATGATCTGGACGGGGTCAGCAGGGCAGGCCGCGCCCTTTCGGTCGTTCAGGCGGAAAATTCTGAGTGGTCTAGGGCCTATTCGATACCTGTGCGCCCGGCATTTGGCGGGAGTCCGGGGCGGGATCTTTATGCTTTCTGACGACCATAGGCAGCGCGACAAGATCGGTCGGGAAGACTGATCCTTGCGTCAGAATGTGTCTTCAGTCCTTTTCGTTTTGAAATTTTTTTATTCGCTAGGATAGGGAGGTGAAATAATTAAATGCATGACGCATAGTTGTGACACCGGTCTTGGCCCGAATTGAAAATGGCGCCACCTGTGGTCAGGTCGCGCCATTGTCGTCATCAGTGGTCAGGTCGCCGGGGTGTCACTGTCCAACAGCCCGCTGTCAGTCCGCCGGTGCAATCGGCCGATGAGAGCTGACAAGGGTCATTTTCCGATCAGGCGTTCTGTGCGCCTTTTTCATGCTCGACAAGTTCGTGCCCGAGGGGATGAGATGCTCGGCCGATGTCTCATCCTCGCGGTCAAGTTCCAAGTAGCGCAGGTTCAAACGACCCAGGCACAGCTTCTGGTCGTCGGACCAGGGCTGGGCGCCGATATCGCATTGGTCGTTCTCGATCTGGGCGGCCAGTTTCCTCAGACCGTCAGCCAGTCGGCTTTGTGCGACCTGACCCGAATTCGCCGTCACCATCAGATCAACTTGGCAAGTGATCGCGGCTTTCATTTCCATTGCTCCGAAATACAATCGACGTCTTTCGGCGTAGATAGACGAATTCATGGGGGCTTGACAGGGGGCTGACACAAAAATGGTCCGACATAGTTCCGCGACGCAAAGCCCATTAACCAAGTGGCGACTAACTTAATGTAATTGGCTTCATTTTTTTCGTTCGCTTTGTTCGTGCGGTTCCATTTCTGTGGCAAGAATGCTGCGCCTGGCGCGGAACTTTGGGGCCAGCTTGGTCTGGCGTTGAAAACCCGTGGACGTGTCCGGCCGACATTTCTGCAGGTTTGGCCTTGCAGGAATTCGAATCACCTAGCGTCAAGCAGTGGCGTGTGGGTGGGTTTTTCCTGCGTCGGGTGGGTGGACAACCCGGGGAACTTCATGCCGCCCGGCAGGGGACTCTGTCGCGTCACCGTCGCCACAAATCGGACGCATTCTGGTTGGTGGGCACCTTTGTCCTGCGAGGTCTGTCGAGGGATCCGGCAAGACTTTGTCCGAAGCGCCGTCAGCACACAATGCGCATGTCCATACCTGTATGTCATTGAAGTCAATAGTGGAACAGGAGCGCGCGACCGCGATCTCATGCCAGATCGCCCGGTGATGCAGACCGTAGGCGCCGATCCTGCGACCGTCGGAAAACCTTCGTGGACTTGAAGGAAAACTGTCACACGGCGCTGCTACGACGGCCCAAATTTCGCCGCATTTCGTGGCGTTACGCCAATGTCACGTTTTGTGATCACATTCCCGGGAGATTTCCATGACCTCTGCTGCCATCTCAAAGTCCGATCTCGTCATTACGGGGGTGATCGACGGCCCGCTGTCCGGCGGTGTACCCAAGGCGATCGAAATCTACGTGGCCGCTGATGTCGCGGACCTGTCGATCTATGGGCTGGGGTCGGCCAACAATGGTCAGGGCACCGACGGAGAGGAATTTACCTTCCCCGCCGTGGCCGCAGCGGCGGGCACCTACATTTACGTCGCCAGCGAAACCGATGGATTCACGGCCTATTTCGGCTTTGCGCCGACCTACGTCAGCGGCATGGCGTCGATCAACGGGGATGACGCGATCGAGCTGTTCATGAACGACGTCGTGGTCGACCTGTTCGGCCAGATCGACGTCGACGGCACCGGGCAGGCCTGGGACCACGTCGATGGCTGGGCGGCGCGCAAGCCGGGCACCGGCCCGTCGGCGCTGTTCGATGCGGCTGACTGGGTGTTTTCGGGCCCCGATGCCCTGGACGGCGAGACGACCAACGCAACTGCAGCGACAGCTTTCCCGACGGCCCAGTACGGCGTTGAACAGCCGATCCTGATCAACGAGGTCGTGGGCAGCACCACCAGCACGGACGTCGAGTTCATCGAACTGCGCGGCGCGCCGTCGGCATCGCTGGACGGGCTGAGCCTGATCGTCGTGGAAAGCGACGCGGGCGCGGCAAACGGCACCATCGATTTCCAGTATGACTTTGGTGCGGGTGACGTGCTGGGCGAAAACGGCTTCCTGCTGCTGGGCAACGCCTCGGTCGCGACGACCTATGGCGTGACGCCGAACATCGTGATCCCCGAGAATTCAATCGAGAATTCCAGCTATACCCTGCTGCTGGTCGAAACCGCCTCGATCATCGGCGGCTCCATCGCCGGAACCGAGGTTGTCATCGACAGCGTCGGGGTCAGCGACGGCGGCGAAGGCGACAGCTTTGCGCTGGACGCGCCGGTCGTCGGGCCGGACGGCAGCTATCTGCCCGCTGGCGTCTATCGCGTCTCGACCGGCCCGGACACCGACACGCCCGAGGACTGGGGCATTTCGGATTACAACAACGACCCGGCCGTCAATACGCCGACCGCGGGCACGTTCACATCCGGCACCACCTATGCCGATCACTTCATCCACGACGTCCAGGGCAGCACGAACCTGGCCGACGGGACGCTGGTCGGCACCTCGGGCGCGGCCGACGAAAGCCCGCTTCTGGGCGCGGCGGTCCGCGTGCAGGCGGTCGTGACCCAGGTCATGCCCGGCCTGGGCGGCTTCTACATCCAGGAGGAAGACGCCGACGCGGATGACGACGCGTTTTCGTCCGAAGGGGTCTTCGTGGCCTCCAACGCCTCGGTTTCGGTCGGCGATGTTGTGACGGTTGAAGGCATCGTTGGCGAGATCGAGGGCGAGACGCGCATCACCGCCGACGCGGTCAGCGTCGACGGCACCGGCTCCCTACCGACGGCCACCGCGATCGAATTCCCTACGGCAACGGTCCTGGTCGACACGGATGGCGACTACGTTGCCAACCTCGAGGCCTACGAGGGCATGCTGGTCAACGTTCCCGAAGACATGAGCATCACCGAGATGTTCCAGCTGGATCGTTTCGGCACCCTGCGCCTCAGCTCGGAAGGTCAGCTTGAGCAGTTCACCCAGTCGAACCTGCCAAGCGTCGAAGGGTACCAACAGCACCTGAAGGACGTCGCGGCGCGGTCGCTGGTGCTGGACGACGGATCCAACGTGCAGAACCCCGATCCGATCACCGTGCCCCGCCTTGGCACCGACGAGACGCTGGATCAGGGCGACGTGGTCCGGATGGGCGATGTCTATTCCGGCCTGACAGGTGTGCTGAGCTATTCGAAGGACGAACAGAGCTCGTCCGAGGAAAGCGAATACCGCATCCACCAGCCGACCGGAGGCACGCTGTCGCAGGTCAACACCCGTGATGCCGCCCCGGCGGACGTGGGCGGAACGCTGAAGGTCACGGCCTTCAACGTGCTGAACTATTTCACCTCGATCGACGGCCTGGACGGCAACACCGGCCCGGCGCAGAACCAGGATCCGCGCGGGGCCGACAACCTCAGCTATGCGGGCATGACCGAATTCGAACGCCAGGAAGCCAAGATCGTCGCCGCGATCAACGCGGTGGCCGCGGATGTCGTCGGCCTGATTGAAATCGAGAATGACCCGCTTGGGTCGGTGTCGCTGATGGCGCTGACCAATGCGTTGAACGCGGCGGGCGGCACCTATGCCTACGTCGACGCGGGTCCGATCGAAGGCGCCATGGGCGGCGCGCTGGAAGGCGACGCGATCAAGGTCGGCTTCCTTTATGACTACACCACGGTCACGCTGAACGGCGACTTTGCCATCCTTGACGAAACCGTCGATGCGCGCTTCCAGACCGAAGGCGTCCAGCGTCCGGCGCTGGCGCAGAGCTTTACCGAAATCGCCAGCGGCGAAAGCTTCACCGCCGTGGTCAACCACCTGAAGTCCAAGGGGTCTGTCCTGCCGGGCGAAGATGCGATCGGCGACGGACAGGGCAACAACAACCAGACGCGGACCGATGCGGCCGAAGCGCTGGTCGACTGGCTGGAAACCGATCCGACGGGTGCGGGTGACGATGGCTACATCATCCTTGGCGACCTGAACGCCTATGCCAAGGAAGACCCGATCCGCGCCATCGAAGCGGGTGCGGACGGCATCGCGGGCACGGCGGACGATTACACCAACCTCGTCGGCAAATACGCCCCCGGCGCCTATTCCTACGTCTTCGACGGGCAGACCGGGTCGCTGGATCATGCGCTGGCCTCAAGCGGGCTGGCGGGCAAGGTGACCGGCGCGACCGTGTGGAACATCAATGCGGACGAGCCGGACGCCATCGACTACAACCTGGATTTCGGGCGCCCGGGCGACATCTACTCTGACGACGCCTACCGGTCGTCCGATCACGACCCCATCGTCGTGGGGCTGGATCTGGCCGGGTTGAACGTGACCCAGCTGGCGCAGTTCGACTCGCTCGTCGGCTCTGCCGGGTCCGAGGTCGTCGCCTTCGAGGACGGCCGCTTCTATGTCACCAACGGCGAAGCCAACCGGATCGACGTCTTCACGCTGGCCGAGGGCAAGGTGGATGAAATCGACCTGGCCGGTCTGGGTGGCATCACCTCGGTCGCGGTCAAGAACGGTCTTGTCGCCGTGGTGCTGGGCAACGGTGAAGGTGCCGGCAAGCTGGCGCTGATCCCGGCGGACGACCTGACCAACATGACCGCGCTGGACATCGGTATCGGGCCGGACATGGTCACCTTCTCGGGTGACGGGGCGCAGGTCTATGTCGCCATCGAAGGCGAACCGGGCGAGGTCATCGATCCCAAGGGCGGCGTGGCGATCGTCACGCTGGCGGATGTGCTGGCCAATTCGACCGTTTCCATGGTGGGCTTCGATGCTTTTGATGCCCAGGTCGACGCGCTGCGCGAGGCAGGCGTCCGGATCTTCCCGGGCAAGCTGCCTTCGACCGATTTCGAAGCGGAATACATCGCGATCGATCCGCAGACCGGAGAGCTGATCGTGACGCTGCAGGAAGCCAACGCCGTCGCGATCATCGACCCGGTGACCGAAACCGTGACGGAAATCCGGCCGCTTGGCACCGTCGATCATTCGATTGAAGGCAACGGGCTTGATGCGTCGGACAAGGACGGCGGGATCAACATCCAGACCTGGAATGTGCAGGGCCTTCGGATGCCCGATGCGATCGCGACCTTCGTGGTGGACGGCAAGACCTATTATGCCACAGCGAACGAAGGCGACGCCCGTGACGCCGATGCACGGGTCGAGGATCTGACGCTTGACCCCACGGCCTTCCCCGATGCGGCCGAGCTGCAGCAGGAACAGAACCTTGGTCGGCTCGAGGTCTCGAGCATCGACGGCGACATCGACGGGGATGGCGACTACGACGAACTCTACAGCTACGGCACGCGCAGCTTCACCATCTTCGACGATGCGGGCAACGTGGTCTTCGACAGCGGTGATTTCTTCGAACAGTACATCGCCGCCAACTTCCCGGAACGGTTCAACTCGCATGACGCGACGCAGGACAACCCGGTCGGCGACGACGGCCGGTCGGACGCCAAGGGTCCTGAACCCGAAGCGATCGCGATTGCCGAGGTCGAAGGCCGGATGGTCGCGATCGTCGGGATGGAGCGCGACAGCGGCCTGTTCCTCTTCGAGGTGTCGAACCCCGCACATCCGCGTTTCCTGAGCTATGTCAACGGCGTCGCGAACGCCGACTATCGCCCCGAGGTGATCACCGTCATCCCGCCCGAGCAAAGCGCGACCGGTCGGACCGAGATCGCCGTGTCCTACGAGGAGAGCGGCACCACCTCGGTGTTCGAGCTGACCTTCGAAGAACCGAGCGATCCGGGTGACTTCGGCGAGGGCGGCACCAACCCCGACCCGCTGGACCCCGCCGACTATGGCTTCGATCTGCAGATCACCGAAATCTGGCCAGGCAATGAACCGGGCGGCAACCTGACCTCTGACTGGATCGAGATAACGAACTTCGGGGACGTCGCCTGGGTCGCGGGCATCGACCCCGACCTATACTACGATGACGAAAGCGCCTCGGCGGTGGATGCGGACATGATCTTCGGCATCACCTCGATCGCGCCGGGTGAATCGGTCGTGGTGGTGATCGACGACGAAGGCGGGATCGCCGGGTTCGAAGCGGTCTGGGGCAATCACATCGGGGATGACGTGCAGATCGGCTGGTCCGATGGCGCGGGTCTGGGGCAGGGCGGCGATGCCGCGACGATCCTTTTCGGGGATGCCGAGGTGCGCGCGGTGCTGGACTTCGAAGCCTACCCGGACGCGGAACTGACCGGTGGCCAGTCCTATGATCCGGTCCTTGGCATGTTCTCCTACGCCGGTGTGTTCGGGGCCTATGCGACCGACACCTTGAACGACGAAGGTCAGGCGGCCGTCGGCACCCCCGGTGCCCTGCCGGTGGACGAACCGGTCGTCTATACGCTGGAAATCCTGCACGTCACCGACCAGGAGCCGCTGAACCTGCTGGGCACCTTCACCGACATCATCAACACCTCGGCCGTGCTGAACGCGCTTGAGGCGCAGGATATCGGAAATGACGGTGTGGCGGACAACACGCTGCGCCTGTCGTCGGGCGATGCGGTGATCCCGGGTCTGTTCTACGATGCCTCGGCCGCGGTCTTCGGGTCGGCCGGTATCGCGGACATCCAGCTGCAGAACGAGATGGGCTTCGAGGCCATCGCGCTTGGCAACCACGAGTTCGACAAGGGCACCGCTGATCTGGCGGCGCTGATCGACGGCTCGGCCCCCGGTGATTTCTCGGCCCTTTCCGGCACGGCGCTGGATGGCCAGGACTTTACCGGCACCAACATGCCCTACCTGTCGTCCAACCTCGATTTCTCGACCGATGCCAACATGGCGCCGCTCGAGGTGGCCGGGGGGCAGGCGCCGCAGGGCAATGTCGTGACCTCCTCGACCGTGATCGAAAAGGGCGGAGAGCTGCTGGGCATCGTCGGTGCAACGACCCCCACGCTTGGCTCGATCTCGAGCCCCGGCGGCATCGGGATCTCGCCCGCGCCCTTCGACACGGATCCGACGCCCGAGCAGCTTGATGCGCTCGCCGCCCAGATCCAGGCCGAGGTCGATGCCCTGCTGGCGGCGAACCCGTCGATGAACAAGGTGATCCTTCTGGCCCACATGCAGCAGATCTCGATCGAGCAGGAGCTGGCCGCGCGGCTGGTCGATGTCGACGTGATTGTGGCGGGCGGGTCGAACACCCGGCTCTTCGACGAAGACGACCGGGTCCGCGACGGCGACACCGATCAGGGCACCTATCCGATCATCGTCGACAACGCGGGCGGCACCCACACCGCTATCGTCAACACCGACGGCAGCTACAAGTACGTTGGTCGCCTGGTCATCGACTTCGACAGCGACGGCAACATCATCCCCGACAGCTATGATGCTGCCGTGTCCGGTGCCTATGCCACCGACGCGCAGGGCGTGGCGGATCTGGGTGCCGAAGGGCTGGTCGACACCGAGGTGAAGGCGATCGTCGACGCGATCGAAAACCAGATCGTCGCGACCGAAGGCAATGTCTTCGGGTACTCGGATGTCTTCCTGAACGGAAACCGGGCGGGCGACTTCTCGGACGGGGATCCGGACGGGGTGCGGACGCAGGAAACCAACCTTGGCAACCTGACCGCCGACGCCAACCTGGCGGCCGCGCAGATCATCGATAACACGGTCGTCGTGTCGATCAAGAACGGCGGTGGCATCCGGGCGTCGATCGGCGAAACGGTCGTGCCTCCGGGTGGGACCGGGTTCGAACGGGTGGCCAACCAGGAAGTCCGCGACAGCGACGGCAACGTGGTCAAGGCCGAAGGTGGCATCAGCCAGAACGACATCGCCACGGCGCTGGCGTTCAACAACGGCCTCGCCATCCTGACCCTGACCAAGCAGGAACTGGTCGACATCCTTGAACATGGTGTCAGCGCGCTTCCAGGTGTGTCGGGCCGCTTCCCGCAGATCTCGGGTCTGCAGTTCTCCTTCGATCCCGACCTGCCGTCGGGGGCGCGGGTGGTCAATGCAGCGATCACGGATGCCGATGGCAACGACATCGCCGTGCTTGTCCGCGACGGAGAGGTCTTTGGCGATGCGCTTCAGGAATTCCGGGTTGTGACGCTCGACTTCCTGTCGCAGCCGCGGTTCGACGATGCGGGCAACTTCATCGGTGCGGGCGATGGCTATCCCTTCCCGAACACCAACACCGACCCGACGGTCGGCGAGGTGGCGGACCAGGCGACGCTGGACCGGATCAACAAGGTGGTTCTGACCGAAGACGGTGTGCGGACCGGCGATGCGACCTTTGCCGACAACGGCACGGAACAGGATGCGCTGGCCGAATACCTGGACGACTTCTTCGGGCAGGACACCATGGCCTTCAACCAGGAGGACACCGGGCCCGAGGGCGACGAGCGGATCCAGAACCTCAACTACCGCGAGGACACGGTCATCGACACCCCCGAGGCCACGATCATCGTGGGCGAGGGCGACCGGGACCGTCTGGTCGGCACGGAAGGGGCGGACATCATCGTCTCCGGCGAAGGCCGGTACGAGACGATGACAGGTCTGGGTGGCGCGGATGTCTTCGTCTTCGGCGCCGAGGCGCTGAACGGGATGCGCGAACGCGACACCATCACCGACTTCGAGGTTGGCGTGGATGCCATCGGGCTGATGTCCGGCGTCACCGTCGCCGAGATCCGCGAAGCCGGGCCGAACGTCATCATCTACCTGGAAGATCCTTCGGGCTTCGACGACGCGATCCATATCCGCGGCGAAGGTCTGACGGCCTCCAACATCACCATCATCGAGGACTACTGGATGGCGGGCGCGTAAGCGCCCGGCCTCCGGTCCCTGAAAGGAAGCGACATGAAACACCTTATGAAAACAGCTCTTTACTCGGCTGCCGTTCTGGCTACCTCAGCCTGGGCCGCCGTCGCGGCACCGCTGAACCTGCCGACCCAGCCCGAACCGACCATCGACTTTTTCGTCGATGCGACGGCCTCCGTCTTTGGCGGATACGCGGACCTGTGGTTCGACACCGTGGCGCTCGGCTCCGTCGTTGGGGCCGGCCCGGTGCTTGAGGTCGGTGTCGATGTCCAGCTGGGCTTCGACGTCAGCGATCCCTACGGTACGCTGACCGGCGCGCTTTTCACCACGGACGGTGCCGACGGTTTCCTTGATGGCGACCTGGTGAATGTCGGCTTCGACACGTATGTCGTCGAACTGGTCTTCGGCAACCTGACCGGCTCTGCCGCATCGCTCTTCGGTGATTTCGCGCTGGTTGAACTGTTCTTCGAGGATCCCTATCTGAACGATCCGCTGGCGATGCTGGAAGATGGTGAAACCTACGCAGTCTATGGCGTGGTTTCGTCCGTCGCGCCGGTGCCGCTGCCTGCGGGTCTGCCGCTGATGGCGGGTGGTTTTGCCCTGCTGATCGGCCTGCGCGCACGACGCAAAACGTCCTGAAATCCCGGGGGCGACGGCTGGCTGTCGCCCCCCCGTTCCCGTGCGGACGACGGTACACGTCCTTCGCAAGTCCGCCTTGTCGCCTGGCGCCCTCGCGGCTGCACCAGCAAGGTGTTAAGGCGGCGCAGACCTTACGGACAGGATCCGATGCTGCGCCAGTTCTTCGACTATTATCGCCCCTGGAAAGCCCTTTTCTGGCTGGATTTCGGCTGTGCCGTCCTGTCGGGCCTGCTGGAGCTTGCCTTCCCGCTGGCCGTGCAGGCCTTCATCGACCGGCTGCTGCCTGCAGGGGATCTGCCGATCACCATCCTCGCGGCCGTGGGGCTGCTGGTGATCTACCTGGTGAATGCCGGGCTGATGGCGGTGGTGATCTACTGGGGCCACATGCTGGGCATCAACATCGAGACCGAGATGCGCCGCCGCGCCTTCGATCACCTGCAACGCCTGTCGTTCAGCTATTTCGACCGCGTCCGCACCGGCAAGCTGGTGGCGCGGGTGACCCGAGACCTTGAAGAGATCGGAGAGGTCGCGCACCACGGGCCCGAAGATCTGTTCATCGCGGTGATGACCTTTGTGGGGGCCTTTCTGCTGATGCTGACGATCGATGTCGAACTGGCGTTGATCACCGCCGCGATCGTGCCCGCCTGCGTGGCCATCGTCGTCGTTTTCGGCGGCCGCATGACCCGCACCTGGCGCGAGATCTATGCGCGGGTCGCATCGTTCAACGTCCGGCTCGAGGAAAACGTCGGCGGGATGCGGGTGGTCCAGGCCTTTGCCAACGAGGATCACGAGAAGGCGTTGTTTGCAAAGGACAACGCCGCCTATCGCACGACCAAGTTGCAGGCCTACAAGGTCATGGCGGCGTCCTCGTCTCTCAACTACATGGGCATGCGCCTGATCCAGGTGATCGTGATGGTCGCGGGCGCGATCTTTGTGCTGAACGGGTCGCTGACCACCGGGGGGTTCGTGGCCTTCCTGCTGCTGGTCGGGGTGTTCTTCCGCCCGCTCGACAAGATCGCGGCGGTGATCGAGGTCTATCCCCGCGGCATCGCGGGCTTTCGCCGATATCTGGATCTGATGCAGACCGAACCCGACGTGTCGGATCGCGCCGATGCCCGGCCTGCGGCCGCCTTCCGGGGCGAGGTGACCTTCGACGGCGTGAATTTCGACTATGGCGACGACCGGCCCGTGGTGCGCGACATCTCTCTCACCGTGCGGGCCGGGGAAACCATGGCCTTTGTCGGGCCCTCGGGTGCAGGCAAGACGACGCTTCTGTCTCTGGTGCCCCGGTTCTACGAACCCGCGCAGGGCCGCATCCTGATCGACGGCATGGACATCCGGGACATGACGCTGAAATCGCTGCGCCGTCAGATCGGCATCGTCAGCCAGGATGTCTTCCTGTTTGGCGGGACGCTGCGTGAGAACATCGCCTACGGACGGCTTGATGCGACCGAGGAGGACATCCTGCAGGCCGCCGCCCGTGCCCAGCTGAGCGAGATGATCGAGGGCCTGCCCGAAGGGCTCGACACCATCGTCGGCGAACGCGGCGTGATGCTGTCGGGCGGGCAGAAACAGCGGGTGGCCATCGCGCGCGCGTTTCTAAAAAACCCGCCGGTGCTGATCCTGGACGAGGCGACCTCGGCCCTGGATACCGAAACCGAACGTTTGATCCAGTCGGCGCTGACCGACCTGTCCCGCGACCGCACGACGCTGGTCATCGCGCACCGGCTTGGCACGATCCGCGACGCCGACCGCATCGCGGTCATGGATCAGGGCAGCATCGTGGAGATGGGGACGGACGCCGAATTGCGCGCCGCTGCCGGGCGTTACGCCAGCCTGAGCGACGCGTGATCGCGGCTCAGGCCGACCAGTAGTAGGCCATGTAGCTTTCGTCGATACCGACGCCCAGATCGCCGCGGAACCGGGTCTTGGCACGGCGGACAAGATCCTTTTCGGCGGCGATCCAGACGTGACGGTCCGGGCCTTCGGGCGCGTCGATGCGCGACAGGTGATCCCAGAGCGTGTCGCCCGTGCTGCGCAGGACCCAGGTCAGCGCCATGCCGTCGGGGCGGGGCAGGTCGCAGATATCCGCCGCGCTGCCGACCTCGATGAAGACCGATCCATGACGATCCGCCGGAGAGGCCGCAAGGATCCGGCGCATCGCGGGCAGGGCGGTTTCGTCCCCGGCCATCAGCATCGCGGTTCCCGTCGGGAAGGTGCCGCTGCCGGGGCCGGTGATGCCGACCTCCGTGCCGGGGGTGGCGGTCGTGGCCCAGGTGGTTACCCGCCCGCCCTCGTGTTCGAAGACGTCGAAGGTGAAGCGGCCCGTCGCGACGTCGAGGTCGACGAAGGTGTAGGGCGCGCGGTGCAGCGCATCCGCCCCCGAGGGCCAGAGCGTGCGGCCCCGGTCATCCAGCGTCAGCCAGACCGGATCGCGCCCCGCGGGCGGCAGGAGAAGCGAAAAGTGCATGCCCTTGCCCTCGGCCAGCCGCCGGGTGTCGTCGCAGGCCAATTCCACCCGGATGAAGTTCGGCGCGACACGCCAGCTGCGGCAGAACCGGGCCAGCGCGAAATTCGGCGGGCGATTGTCGCGGGCGATGTCGCCCTGCCAGGTGCCGCTGTCGGTCAGGCCCGGGGCCGCTTGGTCGAGGATATAGATCAGGTATTCCCGGATGTTCTGCAGGATCACGGCGTCTTGGGCCGTTATCCCGATGGTCAGGACCGGGCCCGCGCGGTGCAGATCGACCCGGGCATCGGGGGTGCGCACGATCAGGCGGTCTTCCGTTTCCTCGGCCAGCAGATCGGCTTCGCGCACATGGGCGGCGATATGCGGGAACAGGTCGTCGGGCATGGCACCGTCAAAGCGGACTTGGGCGGTGGCCTTCGTCGTGGTCGTGGGCATGGGGGCTCCGTCAGGCATTGCGCATCTCCGGCGGGTGTTGCGGGGTGATCTTTCCGTGTCGGCCCATGGGCAGCATCATCGGCTTGCCCGAGGTCGGGTCTTCCATGATGGCGCAGCGCAGGCCGAAGACCTCGGCCACCAGGGTTTCGGTCAGAATCTCGGTCGGGCGGCCCGCCGCATGGACGCGTCCGTCGCGCAGGGCGACGAGGTGGTCGGCATAGCGCGCGGCAAGGTTCAGGTCATGCAGGACCATCGCGATCGTGGTGCCGCGGCTTTGGTTCAGATCGACCAGCAGATCCAGCACCTCGACCTGGTGCGCAATGTCGAGAAATGTGGTCGGTTCGTCCAGCAGCAGGATGTCGGTGTCCTGCGCCAGGGCCATGGCGATCCAGACCCGCTGCCGCTGTCCGCCCGACAGGGCGTCGACGTCGCGGTCGGCCAGATCGGCGGTCTGCGTCGCCTCAAGCGCGCGGGCGACCGCAAGGTCGTCGTCATGGCTCCACCGCGACAGCAGGCCTTGGTGAGGGTGGCGGCCGTGGCTGACCAGGTCGGCGACGGTGATGCCATCCGGGGCGATCGGGGATTGGGGCAGAAGCCCCAGTTGGCGGGCCAGATCGCGGGCCGGGATCTGCCGGACGGACCGGCCATCCAGCACGACCTGCCCCGCGTCGGGACGCAGCAGCCGCGACAGGCAGCGCAGCAGCGTGGACTTGCCACAGGCGTTGGCCCCGACGATGGCGGTGATCTCTCCGGGCGGGATGGTGAGGTCAAGCTGGCTGAGGATCGCGCGTTGGCCATAGCCGGCCTCGATGCCCTCGGCCTTGAGGATGGGGGCTGTCATGTGGTGCCTCCTGCGCGGTTGGACCGGATGATCAGGTAGATGAGGTAGGGCGCGCCCAGGGCGCCCGTGACGATGCCCACGGGATAGCGCGCGGCCAGAAGGTGCTGGCCCGCGTAATCGCCCAGCAGCACCAGCGCCGCGCCGACCAATGCCGCCGGGATCAGCGGCGACCGGCCCGGTCCGGTCAGGCGCAGGGCGATCGGGCCCGACAGGAAGGCGACGAAGGCAATGGGGCCTGCCACGGCGGTGGCCACTGCGATCAGCCCGACCGCCGACAGCACCACCAGCGCCTTGTCCCGCGCCAGCGCCACGCCAAGGGCGGCGGCGGTGTCGTCACCAAGGCGCATGACCTCGAGGCTCGAACGCAGCCGCATCAGAAGGCCGCCGAACACCAGCAGCGACAGCGCCACCGGCAGGGCCTGATCCAGCGTCGCGCCGTTGACGCTTCCGGTCAGCCAGCGCAGGGCGTCCTGCAGGGTCCAGGCGGGCGCGCGCGACAGGACGAAGGCGATCACGCTGTCCAGCATGGCCGACAGGCCGATGCCGATCAGGATCAGCCGCGCGCCCGCCACCCCGTCCTGCCAGGCCAGAAGGTAGATCGCCAGCGCCACCCCCAACCCTGCAAGGACCGCGAGGACTGAGACCGCAGGCCCGCTCCAGCCGAGGATGACGATGGCGAAGACCGCCGCCGCGCTGGCGCCGGAACTGATGCCGATGATGTCCGGGCTGGCCAGCGGATTGCGCAGCAGCGTCTGGAAGATCACGCCGCCCAGGCCAAAGCTCATCCCCGCCAGCACCGACAGGACGGCACGGGGCAGGCGCAGGTCGCGCACGGTAAAGCTGACGCCGGGGACATCCGCGCCCATGAGAACCCGCAGCACATCCATCGGCGGGGTCAGCGACTGACCCAGGCTGAGCGTGAGGGCGATGCCTGCGATCAGCACGCCCGCGATGATCGTGATGAGGCGAAGCCGGGCGCGGCCGCGGCTGCGGCGGGTGGCGGCGATCCGGGCGATCAGGGGGGCGTCGGCGGGCAGGCTCACAGGTCACGCACCCGGCGTTTCCGCACGATCCAGATGAAGACGGGCGCGCCCAGGAAGGCGGTGACGATGCCCACGTCCATCTCGGACGGGCGGGCGATCAGTCGGCCCAGCACGTCGGCCGCGATCAGCAGGATGGCCCCGGTCAGGGCCGAGAAGGGCAGAAGCCAGCGGTGATCCACCCCGACCAGCAGGCGGCAGAGGTGCGGCACCACCAGCCCGACAAAGCCGATCGGGCCACAGATCGCCGTAGTCGCCCCGCACAGAAGCACCGCGCCAAGCGCTGCTGCGGCCCGCGCCCAGACCACCTGCGCCCCAAGGCCCGCGGCGGCGTCGTCGCCAAGCGCCAGAAGGTTCAGGCTGCGCGCCGACAGAAGCGCCAGCGCCAGCCCGGCGATCAGCAGGGGCAGCACCGGCAGGATCGCGTCAAAGCTCGCGCCGCCCACGCCGCCGATCTGCCAGGACCGCACGCCGCCCGCGATGTCGTTGCGCGGCAGGATGATCGCCACGGTAAAGGACGTCGCGGCGATGGTCGTTGCGGCACCGGCCAGGGCAAGCTTGAGCGGTGTCGCGCCGCCCCGGCCGAGCGAGGCGATGGCATAGACGGCCACCGCCGCGATTCCCGCGCCCAGAACGGCGGTCCAGAGATAGGCGCTCAGGCTTTGGATGCCGAACCAGGCCATGCCGATCACGATGGCCATCGCCGCGCCCGAGTTGATGCCGAGGATACCGGGATCGGCCAGCGGATTGCGCGTGACGCCCTGAAGCACCGCGCCCGCCAGCCCAAGTGCCGCGCCGGCCAGAACCGCCAGCACCGTGCGGGGCACGCGCACCGCGACCACCGCCTGTGCGATGGTGTCGGACTGGCCCCGGACCCCGGCCAGGATGTCGGCCAGGGCGACGTCGCGGGTGCCGAAGCTGACCGACAGGATGCAGGCGCCGACCAGCAGGGCCAGCACCGCGACAAGCCAGCCCAACCGAAGGCTTCGGCTGCGGCGCAGGGCGGCGAGGGGCAGGTCTGTCGCGGAAACGGTTGTCATTGCGCCTTGCGGGCGGCCTCGGCCAGCAGGGTGACATAGTCGTCCAGCACCCAGGGGATCGACAGCGGCGTCGGGTTCGCGGCGGTGCCCACGGGATCATTGCCCAGCAGGACGACGGCTCCGTTTTCCACCGTCTTCATGCGCGAGGTCAGCAGGTTCTGCTTCACCGTGTCCAGCAGCATGCGGCCGCCGTAGGTGATGACGATGTCGACGTCCGCGAAGGCGTCGATGCGCTCGGCGCTCATCTCGCCGGAATATTGGCCGGGGCGCGTCGCCTCCTGCACGCTTCGCGGTGAGGTCAGGCCAAGATCGGCGAGGAACTTCACCCGCGTGTCATTGGCGGAATAGAAGCGGATCACGCTGAGGTCACGGACATCCAGATGGGTGACGAACATCGCGGACTTCCCCGCGATTTCGGGATGTTCTGCAGTGACATCAGTGATCTGACCTTCGATCCGCGCGATCAGATCCTCGCCCTCTTGGGCCATGCCGAGGCCCGCGGCGTTCAGGCGGATCATCTCGCGCCAGTCGGTGGACCAGGGGCCGTCGCGAAAGGGGATGACCGGGGCGATCTTGCTGAGCGTGTCGTAGTCTGACCGGCTTAGCCCGGAATAGGCGGCCAGGATGATATCGGGCTGGCTGGCGGCAACGGCTTCGAAATCGATGCCGTCCCCTTCGTCGAACAGCGGCGGGGCCTCGGCGCCCAGCTCCTCAAGCCGGTCGGCGACCCAGGGCAGAAGGCCGTCGCCATCATCATCGCCGAAATTCGCACGGGCAAAGCCGACGGGCACGATGCCAAGGGCCAGCGGCACCTCGTGATTGGCCCAGGCGACGGTGGCGATGCGAACAGGTTTGGCCGTCACGGTGGTGCTGCCGAAGGCATGATCGAGTGTGACCGGAAAATCCTGCGCCATCGCGCCACTGCAGGCACATACCAGCGCGGCAAGGATCAGACGCAGCGATCTGGGGAAATGGGCCAAGGACTCATGCCTCCGTTAGGGTGTTGCCGAATAGGCAAGTCTTTCAGTCGGATTTCCATCTTGCCCCATGGCCGTCAAGGCGAATGGCCTGCCAGAGTGGCGGTTATTGCATGCGATATGCATCTTTCCGGGGTTTCTGACAAAAAAAGTAGGTTTATACAATACACCTTCCCGGCAGACTGTATTACCAGCCACGGCGCAGCGTGCGGTCTTCCCTGTTTCGGGGTGACGGATCGTGGGGGCTGCGGACATGCCAGTTGATTTCAGCACGCGCCCGACCCTCGCGGACCGCCAGCCAGAATCGCCACTCACTCGAATTTGCGGAACGTCGCCATGGGGTCCTCGACCAACACTCGTCACCATTTCCTGTCCGGGCCCGCGCGGCTTGGCTCACTTCTTCTGGGATGCACGGCGCTGGTCGCCAGCCCGCTGGCCGTCGCGGCGCAGGAGGGCGGCGAGGCCGGCACCTATCGCCTGTCGCCGATCACGGTGGACCTGAGTTTCGAGGCCGACGACGACGCCAATTCCATCGTCGCGACCGAGCTTTGGACGGGCGGCAAGGTCGCCACCAGCGTTCTGGACACGCCCGCCACCGTGTCGGTCGTGACGCAAAAGGACATTGAACAGCGCAATGCCGACAAGGTCGAGGACGTGCTGGAATACACGCCGGGCGTCATCACCGACTACTACGGCACCGATGACCGGAACGATTATTACCTCGTGCGGGGATACCAGGCTTCGACCTACCGCGACGGGCTTACGCTTGGCACCATGCGCGGCGTCCGCGAGGAGCCCTATGCCTTCGAACGGCTCGAGGTGATGAAGGGCGGGAACTCGACCCTCTTTGGCACGTCCGATCCGGGCGGCACGATCAACTTCGTGACCAAGTCGCCCAGGTTCGAACGCTTCGGAGAAGTCTATGGCAGCTATGGGTCTTACGACCACAAGGAGTTGGGGTTCGATTTCGGTGACGTGCTGAACGATGACCAGACGCTGGCCTACCGGGTTGTCGGCAAGGTCCAGAAGGCGGGGCTTGAGTATGCCAATTCGCGCGATGACGAACAGTTCTTCCTAGGCAGCCTCGCCTGGGCGCCGACAGATTACACGAAACTGACCTTCACGGTCGATTACCTGAAGCGTGACGGTTCACCGAACAGTGGCGGCTATCCCCTTGATCAGCTGTATGATCGCAGCCTTTTCTTCGGAGAGCCGGGCTTCAACTATCACGATGTGGACCGGCTGACCGTGTCGACCGCCTTGCAGCACGAGTTTGAAAATGGCCTGCGCCTGACCGCGAACCTGCGGTACAGCGATCTGACGGACAGCTTCGGCTACCTGTACCTCAATGACAGCGCGGGCCGGGTGGGCACGCTGGTACAGCGCGACATCTTCGGCGGTGACAGCACCGCGAAAGAGCTGATCGGCAACGCGATCCTGCAATACGACACGACCATCGGCGGCGTCGACAGCAGTACGCTGGCGGGGGTGGAATTCCGCGACGCCTCGAACAGCTCGTCGAACTTCTACACCTTCAACTACGACCAGACCGACGTGGCGAACCCGACCTATGCCGGGCCGCCCGCCACGCCCGCGCCCTATAGCGTGCAGGCCAACGACTATACGACCAAGTCGATCTTCGTGCAGCAGAACCTGTCTTTCGCCGACCGGCTGGTTGCGACAGTGGGCGTGCGCCACGACTGGATGGATATCACAAACGTCGACAGCTCTTCTGGCACACCCGCGACGACCAGCGGCACCTTTTCGGAAACATCGTACCGCGCGGCACTGACCTACAAGGTCACCAGCGAAGTGTCGGCCTATACCAGCTATGTGCAATCGGTCGCGCCGCCGTCCATCGGGATCGAACCCGAGCGGGGCGATCAGTACGAGGTCGGGGTGAAGTATCAGCCCGAGGCCTACAACGCGATCTTCACCGCCTCGGCCTATGACCTGACCAAGAAGAACGTCGTGGTGCCGGTGGTTCTGCCGGGCGGCATGATCGTGCGTCAGACGGTCGGGGAATCCCGCGTGCAGGGGTTCGAACTTGAGGCCAAGGCCGAACTGGCGGATGGGCTGAGCCTGAGCGGCGGCTATACCTACCAGAAGTCGACCTATGTGCGCGGCAACGTGCGTGGCACGACCGTGGACGGCAATGAATTTGCCACCGTGCCGAACCACATGGCCTCGGTCTGGCTGAACTACGACCTGCCGGGGGCGGGCGCCCTGGGCAAGATGTCCGTCGGGATCGGTGCGCGGTATATCGGGCCGTACTACTACAACGTCTACAACAACAGCGGCAGAAGCCCCGAGCAAACCTTCATCGATGCGTCCTTCGGGTACGACGTCGCCGAGAACACGCAATTGACGGTCAATGTGTCGAACCTCTTTGACAAACAGTACGTCGTGGGCAGCGGAACCGCGGATTACTACAACAATGGCCGCACCATCACGGCGGCGCTGCGCCACAGCTGGTGAGGCCGGGGCCGCCCTGTCGGGCGGCGCCATGCGCGCTTAGACCGGCCGATGCCCCCGTCGCCATGCGGCGGGGGTTTCGCCGATGATCTGCCGAAAGATGCGGGTCATATGGGCCTGATCGGAAAAGCCAAGGCGGTCGGCGATGTCGGCGACGCTCAGGTCGGTGTCGATCAGAAGGTCCTGCGATTGTTCGACCCGGCGGGCCAGTTGCCACTGGTGCGGGGTCTGGCCGGTCGTGTTCTTGAAAACCTGCGAGAACCAGCTTTCCGACAGGTTCACGGCTTCGGCCATCTGCGCAATGCTGAGCCGTTGCCCGTTCGCAGCCTCGAGCCGGGCAGTGACCCGCCGCATCTGCGCCGTGGTCAGCCGTGCGTTGACCGGATCGCTGGCTGGCTCTGCCAGGTCCAGGACGCCGGCCAGCAGGCTGGCTGCCAATGTCTCAAGAAACAGATCCGGCCGACGGTTTCCTTGCACTTCGCCGACAATCACCCGTCCGATCGGTTCGAGATCGGTGATGATGTCGCACGCCGCCGGATCGGCCAGAAGCCGCAGCGCGTCGGGCCGGGGCAGGAGCGGAGAGAGCACCTGCGCCGCCCACCCCAGATCAAGGTGGATGTCGAGATGGGCAAAGTTCAGATCCCGCGTGAAGGTCGTATCCATCAGGGCGCCCGCGGGCACGTAGATCGCCTGTGCCAGTGGGCGCGAGCCCATGGCGTCGACGACCTGGATCGACCGGACATTATCGAAGAACAGGCTGATGCGCGGATTGGCCGACAGGTAATGCCCCTTGGCGCCGGCATCGCCCCGGGCCTCCCAATAGGCGGCAAGGATGTTGTCGGTCAGCCGCCATTGCACAGGCCTCAGGCAATGGACCTTCTGCGTTTCGCCGGTGAAATCGTGCTTGTAGCCCAAGGCGGACTCCGGGAGATGGGATCTTCGGATGGCTGCCGAAAGCATCGGGCGCACCTGCGCCGGTCCGGACTCGCGTGAGCGCGCAGTCTAGGCCCGCACCCGGAGGGAGGCAAGATCGCCCCCGCCGTCAGGCGCCGCGGAAGATGCGCGATTCCCCGATCATCTCTTCCAGCGTGGCGATCCGTTCGGCGCTTGAGGCCGAACACCGCGTCTGCACCTCGGCCACCAGTGCCTCGACCAGGAAGCTGATCGCGAGCGTGCTGTCCCAGGCCGAGGGGACCTCGACCATGGCGCGCAGGGTGTGGGTGGCGCAGCGTTCGATCGGCGATCCCCAGGCATCGGTGAACAGCACGATGTTGGCGCCCTGCTGCACGGCCAACGTCGACAGTTTCTCAAGCTCGCGCTCGTACCGGCGGATGTCGAAGATCACTAGGGTCGACTGCGCGTCCATGTCCAGCAGGGCCTGTGGCCAGGCACTGGGCGAACTGTCCAGCAGCGTGACCTGCGACCGGATGATCTGAAGATGGTTGAAAAAGTAGTGTGCGTTCGACCGGGTGATCCGCCCGCCCAGCAGGTGCAGTCGTCTGTTTGGGTCCGACAGAAGCGCGGCGATGCGGTCGAACTCGGCCAGGTCCAGCCGGTCGAGCGTGCGGTTGATGTTGTCCGAAACCGCCTCGGCAAAGCGGGACACGATGTGGTCGCGGGCGTCCTGCCGCGCCGCCTGGAACTTGGCCAGCGGCTGCTTGATACGGGCGGCGACTTCTTCGCGCATGGCATTCTGCAGGTCGGGAAAGCCTTCGAAGCCCAGCTTGCGCGCCAGCCGGATGACCGTGGGGGTCGACACCTCGGCGATTTCGGCCAACCGGGTGATGGACTGCAGCCCCGTGACCAACCCGTCCGCCTCGAGCACCGCGCTGAGCTTGCGTTCCGATGCGGTCAGCTCGGCCTGCCGTTCCTTCAGCAGGTCGCGGATCAGGGGGCGTCTCTCCAACTCTGTAGCCTTTCTAGACAAACTTTGTGTCGTTGAAGAAAATATTACAGGTATATTCTTGACAGGCCAGAGTTTCCTGTAGTGATCATGACACCAGCAGCCGAGGGGACCATTTTCCGTGCACAGCGACGCACATAGCGCCGAGATCATCCGCGCAGACGGGGCAGGGCCGATCGTGTTCGCCTGCGACCACGCCTCTTGCGCGATACCGGCGGGCTATGATGGCCTTGGCCTGTCTGAAGACGCCCGGCGGTCGCATGCCGCCTGGGATATCGGCGCGCGGGATCTGGCGCTGGCGCTGTCCGATGCCTTCGATGCGCCGCTTGTTGCCAGCCGTGTGTCGCGACTTGTCTACGACGTGAACCGCCCGCTCGAGTCACCTACGGCCATTCCCGAAAAGAGCGAAATCTTCGACGTGCCGGGGAACCACGGTTTGTCTGACGCGGATCGTCAGGCCCGGTTCGACAGCTGCCACGCGCCGTTCCATTCAGCGATTTCCGATGTGCTCGACGCGCGCGACGACGCCCCGGCCTTCGTGACGATCCACAGCTTCACGCCCGTCTACAACGGTGTCCGGCGCGACGTCGAAATCGGCTATCTGCACGACCAGGGCGATGCGCTGGCCCGCGCTGCGCTCGAGGCCGAGCAGGCTGCGGGTCGCTATCGCGCGGCGTTGAACGAACCCTACGCGGCCTCGGACGGGGTGACGCATACCCTGCGCCTGCACGGCGAGGCCCGCGGGCTTCCCACCCTGATGATCGAGGTTCGCAACGACCTGATCGACACGCCTGATACTGCTCGCGAAATGGCGACACATCTGGCCGAGGTGTTGAGGCAAAGCCTGAAGAGCATCGCGCAACCGAAGGAAAAGTCAGCATGAACGCCCTTCGTCGATATGTCGCGATCGTGGACACGGTGAACTATGGTCTGGGCCGGGTGATCATGTTCGGCATCTTCGCCCTCATGGCGGTTCTGGCCTGGTCCACGGTCTCGAAGGCCGTCTTCACGCCGTCGCTCTGGACCCTGGAAATGGCGCAGTTCGTCATGGTCGGCTACTTCATGCTGGGCGGGCCCTATTCGATCCAGATGGGGTCGAACGTGCGGATGGACCTGTTCTACGGAGATTTCAGTCCCCGCAAGAAAGCGTGGTTCGACAGCTTCACCGTGCTGTTCCTGGTCGTCTACCTTGGCATCCTTCTGTGGGGCGGAATCGAGTCCACCCAGTACGCCTTCCAGTACGGAGGAGAGCGCAGCGCCTCGGCCTGGCGGCCCTACATGTGGCCGATCAAGGTGGTCATGTGCATCGGCATCACCCTGATGTTGCTGCAGGCCCTGTCCGAGCTGGCCAAGGACATCATCTTTCTCAAGACCGGAGAGCGTCCGCAGGGCCGTGCCGACAAGGAGGCCTCCGATGCCGTATGAACTGATCGCGATCCTCATGTTCTCGTCCATGATGGTGATGCTCTTTACCGGGCAGCGGGTCTTTGGCGCCATCGGCTTTGTCGCCGTGATCGCGGCGGTGCTTCTTTGGGGGGACCGCGGCGGGTACGACATCGGATTTTCGGCCGCGATCAAGGTGATGCGCTGGTATCCGCTGCTGACGCTGCCGATGTTCGTCTTCATGGGGTACGTGATGTCGGAAAGCCGGATCGCGGATGACCTCTATAAGATGTTCCACGTCTGGATGGGCGGGCTGCACGGTGGCCTGGCGATCGGTACGATTTTCCTGATGGTTCTGATATCCGCGATGAACGGACTTTCCGTCGCGGGCATGGCCATCGGGGCGACCATCGCGCTGCCCGAACTGCTCAAGCGGGGCTATGACAAGATCATGGTGACGGGGGTCATTCAGGCCGGATCGTCGCTTGGCATCCTTGTCCCGCCCTCGGTCGTGCTTGTCCTTTACGCGATGATCGCGCGGCAGCCGGTGGGGCAGCTTTGGCTGGCCGGGGTGCTGCCGGGGCTGATGATGGCGGCGCTCTTCGTGATCTACATCGCGGTGCGCTGCCGCTTGAACCCGGCGCTTGGCCCGATCCTGCCGAAGGAAGAACGCGAAGCGGTGCCGCTTGGAGAAAAGCTGCGCCTGTTGCGCGCGGGTCTGCTGCCGCTGGCGATCTTCTTCATCATGATGGTGCCCTTCGTGAACGGCTGGACCTCGCTTGTCGAAAGCTCGGCCATCGGCGCGATGTCGGCCTTCCTCGCCGCGGTGTTGAAGGGGCGGATGACCTGGACCGTGTTCGAAACCTGCCTGCGTCAAACCCTTGGGATCACGTGCATGTTCATGTGGATCATCCTGGCGGCGCTGGCCTTCGGCGCGGTCTTCGACGGGCTGGGCGCGGTCAAGGCGATCGAGAACCTGTTCACCGAACAGCTGGGCCTCAGCCCCTGGGTGATCCTGATCCTGATGCAGCTGTCGTTCCTGGTCATGGGCACCTTCCTCGACGACACGGCCATGCTGGTGATCGTTGCGCCGCTTTACGTGCCGCTGGTGGGGGAGTTGGGCTTCAACCTGATCTGGTACGGGGTTCTGTACACGATCACCTGCCAGATCGCCTATATGACGCCGCCGTTTGGCTATAACCTGTTCCTGATGCGGGCGATGGCGCCGCCGGAGATCGGGTTGAAGGACATCTACCGGTCCATCGTGCCCTTCGTCGGCGTCATGGCGGTGGCACTGGCGATCGTGATGGTCTTCCCGCAGATCGCGCTCTGGCTGCCGGAGCTTGTGTATTCAAGATGAACCAGAGACCGGGGCAACCGGTTCGCAAAATTCGAAACCAACAGGAGAGAAAGACATGACAACAAGACGTTCCTTTATTCGCGGGGCCGCCACGGCCATCCCCGCGACGCTGGCGGCCCCCGCCATCGTCAAGGCGCAGGATGCCATCAAGTGGCGGTTCCAGACCTACGCGGGTTCGGCGCTTGGTGAACAGGTGACGAAACCGATCATCGACTACATCAACACCGCCGCCAACGGCGAGCTTGAGATCGAGCTGTTCTATGCCGACCAGATCGTCCCCACGGGCGAACTGTTCCAGGCCATGCAGCGCGGCACGATTGATGGTGTGCATTCGGATGATGACTCCATGGCGTCGCCGACCCCGCTGCGCCAGTTCGGCGGCTATTTCCCCTTTGCGACCAAGCACATCCTCGACGTGCCGGTGCTGTTCAACCAGTACGGCCTGAAGGAGATCTGGGAAGAGGAATACGCCAAGGTCGGCGTCAAGTGGCTGTCCGCCGCTGGCCAGGACCCGTGTAACTTCAACACCAAGAAAGAGATCACGTCCGTCGCCGATCTGGATGGTCTGAAACTTTATACATTCCCGACCGCGGGCCGTTTCCTGGCACAGTTCGGCGTCGTTCCGATGAACATCCCCTATGAGGATGCGGAAGTTGCCGTACAGACCGGTGAGCTTGACGGGATGGCCTGGTCGGGCATCACCGAAGACTACACCGTCGGCTGGGCGGATGTGACCGACTACTTCCTGACCAACAACATCTCGGGCGCCTGGATCGGGTCGTTCTTCGTGAACGAAGGCCGTTGGGCCGATCTGCCGGACCACCTGAAGACGCTGGTCATGTCGGCGATCGAAGCGGGCCACACCTACCGCAACCAGTGGTACTGGGGTGGCGAGGCCAAGCTGCGGGCGACCGGCGACAAGCTGGAACTGCGCACCGTGCCGGCAAACGAATGGGCCGAGGTCGAGAACGCCGCGAAGGTGTTCTGGGACGAAGTCGCGCAGGAAGGCGAAGTGCACCAGAAGATCGTCAACATCTTCAAGGAATACAACGCCGTCATCAACCAGGCAGGCCCGCCGTACACCAACGGCTGATCGCCTTATCAAAGACTTGCAGGGTGGCCCCGTCGTGGGCCGCCCTGTCACGTGACACGGGAAAGGAAACGTCATGGCAGGCAACCTGTCGCTTGAGACGCTCAAGGAAATGGCCGCGACCGGAGAGATCGACACGGTCCTCGTCGCGCTGGTCGACATGCAGGGCCGCCTCATGGGCAAGCGGTTCCACGTGTCCAACTTCATCGATCACTCGATCGAGGAAACCCACTGCTGCAACTACCTGCTGGCGACCGACCTCGTGATGTCGACCCCGGACGGGTACAAGTCGACCTCGTGGGAATCCGGCTATGGCGATTACACGCTGAAGCCCGACCTTTCGACGCTGCGGCTGGTGCCCTGGCTGGACGGGACCGCGCTGGTCCTTGGCGATCTGGAAGATCACCACACGCACGCGCCGGTGCCGCACGCCCCGCGCGAGATGCTGAAGGCGCAGGTCAAGCGTCTGAAAGACATGGGCTTCGACGCCATGATGGCGACCGAGCTGGAATTCTTTCTGTTCGAAAAGGATTATCGGACATTACAGAAAGAAGGGTATCAGGAACTGGTCCCGCTGTCCGGCCATAACGAGGATTACAACCTTTTCCAGACCACCAAGGAAGAGGGCATCATGCGCCCGCTGCGCAACCATCTGGTCGGTGCGGGCATCCCGGTCGAGAACACCAAGGGCGAGGCCGAGATCGGCCAGCAGGAGCTGAACATCCGCTATGCCGATGCGATGGACTGCGCCGACAACCATACGATCGCCAAGCATGCGACCAAGGAAATCGCCTGGATGAACGGCCGTTCGGCCTCGTTCCTTGCGAAGTGGGCGTCTGACAAGGTGGGGTCCTCCAGCCACGTGCACATGTCGCTGTGGAAGGATGGCGAGGCCGCGTTTTTCGACAAGACCGACACGCACGGCATGTCCGACGTGATGAAAAGCTTTACCGCCGGGCTGCTGAAATACGCCCGCGATTACACCTTCTTCCTTGCGCCTTACATCAACAGTTACAAGCGGTTCGCCAAGGGCACCTTCGCGCCGACCAAATCCGTCTGGTCCGTCGACAACCGCACCGCGGCTTTCCGCCTGTGTGGCGAAGGGACCAAGGGCGTGCGCATGGAATGCCGTATCGGCGGGTCGGACCTGAACCCCTATCTTGCCCAAGCCGCGCTGCTGGCCGCGGGCATCAAGGGCATTGAGGAGGGGCTGAGCCTCGCCGCGCCGACCAAGGGTGATGTCTACGACGCCAAGGATGTCGAAGAGATCCCGACCTCGCTTCGGGAAGCCACGGAAACCCTTGCGGGATCGACCATGCTGCGCGAAGCCTTCGGCGATTTCGTGGTCGATCACTATGTCCGCTGCGCCCAGTGGGAGCAGGAGGAATACGACCGCGTGGTCACCGACTGGGAAATCGAGCGTGGGTTCGAAAGGTCCTGACATGATCGACAGCATCGACCACGTTGTGCTGACCGTCCGCGACATCGACGCGGCGGTCGCCTTCTACACCCGCGTGCTGGGGGTCGAGGTTGTCGCCTTTGCCGGAGGCCGGCGCGCGCTGGCCTTCGGGTCGCAGAAGATCAACCTCCAGACCCTGGGGCAGGAGGTGCGCAATCACGCCTGCATCGGGTCGGGGGATCTGTGCCTTGTCACGCAGTGGCCGGTTTCGGACGTTCTGAAACGACTGGCGGATGAGAATGTAGAGGTGGTGGAAGGACCGGTCGCGAAATCGGGCGCGCTCGGGCCGATCACCTCGGTGTACTTCAATGACCCCGATGGCAATCTGATCGAAGTGAGCCGCTATGACTGAAACTCTCAAGTGTATTTCCCCGATCGACGGATCGGTGTTCGCCGAACGCCCCGTCCTGTCGTTCGACGAGGCCCGGGCCGCCGCCGCGCGCGCCCGGCAGGCGCAGGCCGCATGGGCCGCCCGTCCGCTGCAGCAACGGATCGACCTGGTGATGGCCGGCGTGGCCGCCGTGGGCGCGATGAACGACGAGATCGTGCCGGAACTGGCGCAGATGATGGGCCGCCCGATCAAGTTCGGCGGCGAATTCAAGGGGTTCAATGAACGTGCGTCCTATTTGGCCGAGATCGCCGAAGACGCGCTGAAGGATATCGAGGTCGGCGAGGACGCGAGCTTCAAACGCTATATCCGCCGTCTGCCCTGGGGCGTCGTGCTGGTCGTCGCGCCCTGGAACTATCCCTACATGACCGCGATCAACACGGTCGCGCCGGCGCTGATTGCGGGCAATACGGTGGTGCTGAAACACGCGACCCAGACCCTTCTGGTGGGCGAACGCATGGCGCGGGCCTTCCATTCCGCGGGCGTGCCCGAGGATGTCTTCCAGAACGTCTTCCTGTCCCATGACACGACCGACGCGCTGCTCAAGGCGCGGGCGTTCGATTTCGTGAACTTCACCGGGTCCGTCGGCGGCGGGCAGGCGATGGAACGCGCGGCGGCAGGCACCTTCGTGCCGGTGTCGACCGAGCTTGGCGGCAAGGACCCGGGCTATGTCATGGAGGACGCGGATCTGGATGCGGCCGTCGACACGCTGATGGACGGCGCGCTGTTCAATTCGGGTCAGTGCTGCTGCGGCATCGAACGGATCTACGTGCACGAATCGCTCTATGACGCCTTTGTCGAAAAGGCCGTGGCCTGGGCCAAGTCGCTGAAGCTGGGCAACCCGATGGACCCCGACACCACGATCGGCCCGATGGCCAACGTGCGGTTCGCCCGTGAGGTCCGCGCGCAGATCGACGCGGCGGTCGCGGCGGGGGCTACGGCGCACCTTCCGGTCGATCCGGCGGATGACGGAGGCGCCTACCTGACGCCGCAGGTCCTGACCGGCGTGACCCACGACATGGAGGTCATGCGCGAGGAAAGTTTTGGCCCCGTGGTCGGCATCATGAAGGTGTCGTCGGATGACGAGGCCGTGGCGCTGATGAACGACAGCAAGTACGGGCTGACAGCCTCGCTCTGGACGCAGGACCTTGACCGGGCCGTGGCCGTGGGCGACCGGATCGAAACCGGGACCGTTTTCATGAACCGCGCCGATTACCTTGATCCGGGCCTCTGCTGGACCGGCTGCAAGGATACCGGGCGCGGGGGCGGGCTGTCGGTGATCGGCTACCAGAACCTGACCCGTCCAAAATCCTATCATCTCAAGCGTTTGGGAAATGCTTGATCAACACGGATCGCCGATGGCCCGAGAGCGCGCAGCGCGGCAGGGCATCGGGGATGCATCAGATTTATCAAACGCTAGAACGAAGAAGGTGACGAAATGAGCCCGACTGCCAACTGGTCCTATCCCACGGCCATCCGTTTCGGGGCCGGCCGCATCGCCGAGCTGCCCGAGGCCTGCATCGCCGCAGGCATGAAGAACCCGCTTCTCGTGACCGACAAGGGTCTGAAAAGCATGGAGATCACGACCAAGGCGCTTGATATCCTCGATGCTGCCGGTCTGGGTCGTGGGCTTTTTGCCGAGGTCGATCCCAACCCGTCCGAGGTCAACCTTGAGGCCGGGCTGAAGGTCTATCGCGAGGGCGAACATGACGGCGTGATCGCCTTTGGCGGCGGCTCCGGCCTTGATCTGGGCAAGATGGTCGCCTTCATGGCCGGCCAGTCGCGGCCGGTCTGGGATTTCGAGGATATCGGTGACTGGTGGACCCGCGCGGACCCCGCAGGCATCGCCCCGATCATCGCCGTTCCCACCACCGCCGGGACGGGATCCGAGGTCGGCCGCGCCTCGGTCATCACGAACTCTGAAACGCATGTGAAGAAGATCATCTTCCATCCCAAGGTCCTGCCCACGGTGGTGATCTGCGACCCGGAACTGACCGTGGGCATGCCCAAACACATCACCGCAGGCACCGGCCTTGATGCCTTTGCGCATTGCGTCGAGGCGTTTTCCTCGCCTTTCTACCATCCGATGTCGCAGGGCATAGCGCTGGAGGGGATGCGTCTGGTGATCGAGAACCTGCCGCGCGCCTACAAGGACGGGTCGGATATCGAGGCGCGGGCGAACATGATGTCCGCCGCCGCCATGGGCGCGACCGCCTTCCAGAAGGGGCTGGGTGCAATCCACGCGATGAGCCACCCGATCGGCGCGGTCTATGGCACGCACCACGGCACGACCAATGCGGTCTGTATGCCCGCCGTGCTGGACCTCAATGCGCCTGAAATCACGGATCGCTTCGACAAGGCGGCCGGATACCTTGGTATTTCAGGTGGTTACAAGGGCTTCAGAAGCTTCGTGAATGACTTCAACGACAGCTTTGCCATCCCCAAGGGTCTGGGCGAGATAGGTGTCGAGGCCGACCGGATCGACGATCTGGTCGCTATGGCGCTGGAAGATCCGTCCTGCGGTGGCAACCCGGTCAAGCTGACGGCCGAGAACCTCAAGGCGTTGTTCGAAGCGGCGATGTGAGGCCGTGGGGGCTCTGCCCCCGCGCCTGCGGCGCGCCCCCGAGGTATTTTGGACCAGAAGAAGGCGGGTCGCGTCTGTGACTGGACGGGACAGCGAGCTGAGAAATGGGAAACCCCGCGTGGAATGACCGCGCGGGGTTTCTTCTGTTTGAGGTGATTACTTCGGGGCCATCCGGATCGCGCCGTCCAGGCGCACGACCTCACCGTTCATGTACTGCGTTTCCACCATGAACTTGACCGTGTTGGCAAAATCCGCCGGATCGCCCAGCCGCGAGGGGTAGGGGACCTGGTGGCCAAGGCTTTCCTGCACGTCCTCGGGCAGCGACGCCAGCAGCGGCGTCTTGAAGATGCCGGGCGCGATGGTGTTCACGCGGATCCCCGACCGGGCCAGTTCGCGCGCCATCGGAAGCGTCATGCCGACGATCCCGCCCTTGGAGGCGGAATAGGCGGTCTGGCCGATCTGGCCGTCGAAGGCTGCGACCGAGGCGGTGTTGACGATCACGCCCCGCGCATTGTCGTCGATCGGGTCGCGGTCCAGCATCCGCGCGGAGGCCAGACGGGCGACGTTGAAGGTGCCGATCAGGTTGACCTTGATGACCGTCTCGAAGTTCGCCAGCGGCATCGGGCCGTTCTTGCCGACCATCTTTTCCGGCGGGCCGATGCCCGCGCAGTTCACGACGATCCGCAAGGGCGCGCCGCTGTCGGCGATATCGATGGCCTTCTGGACGTCCTCTTCCGAGGTCACGTCACCCGCTGCGGCCCGTCCGCCGATGGCCTTCGCGGCGGCCTCGGCGGCCTCGGCGTTGCGGTCCAGCACGGTGACCTCGGCGCCTGCATCCGCCAGCATCTGGGCAACCGCCAGGCCCAGGCCCGATCCGCCACCGGTGACAAGCGCGCCACTTCCTTGAATTTTCATCAGTTTCCTCCCTTCGGGCGGATGACGTCCGGATCATCCGCATACAATCTGTCGACCAGGTCGGCGCGGTGCCGCAGCACGGCGCGCTGGTTGACCGAACCTTTGTCCGTAACTTCCCCCTTGTCGAGGTCCAGCGGCGATTTCATCAGCATCACGGCGGTCACCCGGGTCGAAGATCCGCCGTCCGCCGCCCCATGGGCCGCCAGCCGCGCGGCCACAGCGTCGCGCACGGCGGGGTGGTCCAGCAGGGCATCTTCGGTCGCATCGGGGGCGAGGGCTGCCAGCCGCGCCCGGTCGGGCACCAGAAGCGCGGTCAGACGGTCGCGGTTTTCCCCCGCAATTACCGCGTCCGAGGCCAGGCCCCCCATCTGGTCGACCAGTTTCGCGCGCAGGGCGCCGACTGCGACCCAGGTGCCGGTCTGAAGTTTGAAGTTTTCGGCAATTCTGCCATCAAAGAAAAAGCCCTTCCAGGGGTTGCCCTCTTCGGCAAAGCGCAGGGCGTCGCCCAGCATGTAGAAGCCTTCGTCGTCAAAGGCCTTTTCGGTCATTTCAGGATTGCGCCAATAGCCGGGCGTGACGTTCGGCCCCTTGATGCGGACCTCAAGCTTGCCTTCGTTGGGCACCAGTTTCATCACCACCCCCTGGCTGGGGATGCCGACATTGCCGGGCCCGGTCTGCGGGTCGGTACAGTACAGACTGAACGGTGCGGTTTCCGTCGATCCAAGGCCGGTCGACATCAGCACCTTGTGGCCGACGGTCTGTTCGGCCAGTTCCTCAAGCCGGGTCCAGGTGTGCTGCGCCAGGCCCGCGCCGGCATACATCATGTGCTTGAGATTACGAAAGAAACTCTCGCGCAGTTCATCGTCCGTTTCCATCGCCTTGGCCAGCGCCTCGAACCCGGCGGGGACGGTCAGGTGCCAGTTGGGGGAAATCTCGCGCAGGTTGAGGATGGTTTCGGCCATGCCGCCGGGCGTCGGCTTGCCGTGGTCGATGTAGTAGGTGCCGCCGTTGTAGAGCACCATGTTGAAGACCTTGTTGCCGGCGGCCGTATGGCTCCACGGCAGCCAGTTGACGACCACGGGCGGCTCGTCCCGCAGGAAGGCATAGCAATCCGCCACGATCTCCTGGTTCGAGGCCAGCATGCGGTTGGTCTGGGTCACCGCCTTGGGGGTGCCGGTCGTGCCGGAGGTGCAGAGGAACTTGACCACCGTGTCAGGGCCGGTGGCCAGATGCGCGGTGCGCACGGCCTCGGTCGGCTCGGCCTGCGCGTCGGCCCACAGGGTCGTCTGGCGGCCCGCGACCGTCCCTTCGCAGGTCACGACGGTCACATCCGCGGGCAGGGCCTTGAGGATTGCGTCCTCGAAGGGTGCGGCGGTCTGGGCAAAGACCAGCCCGGGGGTGATCTGGTCGGCGATCCCGCGCAGCTTTTGATAGTCAGACGCGACCAACGCATAGGCGGGGGAAATCGCGGCTGACGGTATGCCGACATATTGTGCCGCCAGCGCGATCATCGCGTGTTCCAGCGTGTTTTCCGACAGGATCATGACGGGCCGGTCGGTCGACAGCCCCTGCGTCAGCAGCCACTGACCCACCCGCGCCACGGTGTCCGCGAGCTGCGCATAGGTGACCGTGCGCCAGTCATCGCCGTCCCGTTCGGCCATCCAGATGGTGTCGGGCGTGCGTTCGGCCCAATGGTCGATCCGGTCGGTCATCCGGTCGGGGTAGGGGGCGATGTCATCGCCGCGCCAGATCAACCATGAGCCGTCGGCGCGTTTGTCCCATTGCAGGTCGGGCTGCCACAGCCGGGCGGGCCGATATCCGGGTGCATCTGCCATGGGGTCTCCTCCTCCGGCGATAAATTCGTTTACAAGGAAACAATTTTCTGGGAAACAATCAATGACGAAAATGAGGTGCCCCGATGACCGACCAGACAATTGACCCCGAAATCGTCCTTTACGAGCTGGATGGCGATGTGGCGATCATCACCCTGAACCGTCCCGAAAAGCGCAATGCCGTCAGTGACCGTCTGATCGCGGCGCTGGCCGAGGCGGTCAAGCGGGCGCAGGCCGAGGCCAAGGCGGCCGTGATCTGTGGCGAGGGCAAGCATTTCTGCGCCGGGCTGGACCTGGCTGAACACGTCAAGCGGACGCCGATCGAAGGGGTGCATCATTCGCGCCTGTGGCACGCGGTGTTCGAGACGATCGAAGGCGGAACCATCCCGTTTTTCAGCGCCTTGCACGGCGCGGTCGTCGGTGGCGGGCTGGAGCTTGCCTCGGCCACGCATGTGCGGATCGCGGATGAGACGACGTTCTTCGCCCTGCCCGAAGGGACGCGCGGGATCTTCGTGGGCGGCGGTGCCTCGGTCCGGGTGGGGCGGCTGTGCGGTGTGGCGCGGATGACCGACATGATGCTGACCGGGCGCACCGTTTCGGCCGAGAAGGGCGAGGACTGGAACCTGTGCCAGTACGTGGTCGAGGCCGGGACCGCCCGCGCCTTTGCCGTTGATCTGGCCCACAAAGCCGCCAAGAATGCCGAGATGTCGAACTATGCCATCCTGCACGCGCTGCCCCGGATCAACGACATGGCCCGCAGCGACGGGCTGTTCGTCGAAAGCTTCGTCGCCTCGATGACCCAGACCTCGCCCGAGGCCGAAGAACGGCTGAACGCCTTCCTCAACAAGACCGCCGCGCGTCTGGCGCATCCGGGCTCATGAGCAAGGACGGCGCCCCCGATGCGGAGGTCGGCATCGACCTTGGTGCGCTGAGCAATTCGCTCGGGTTCCTGTTCCGCATGGGGCAGATCGAAGTCTTCGGCATGTTCTACGACGCGCTCGGGAAGCTGGGGCTGAAGCCGGGCGAATTTTCGGTCCTCTGGGTCGTGCATCTGAATCCCGGCGTGCGTCAGGGGTCGGTGGCGCAGACGCTGCGGATCAAGCCCGCGCATATGACCAAGCTGGTGCGCGCCTTCGAAGAGGACGGGTTGCTGGACCGGCATATCCCCGAATCCGACCGGCGCGGCATCGAGCTGCGCCTGACGCCCAAGGGCGAGGGCTTCGTGGCCGATCATGCCGAGGAATTTTTCACCTATGCCCGCAGTGAGGCAAACCGGCTGACCCGCAAGGAGGCGGAGCAGTTGATTCACCTGCTGCAGAAATTCACCCGACTGGGAGGACAGACATGAAATTCGACGATCTCGTCGCGATCGACATTCACACCCACGCCGAAGAGCCCTGCAACCACGGGCGCGACGACGGCTACAACGAATTTCAGGCCGGGATGGCCAAGTATTTCCGCAACCCCGCCGGGGCCGAGGGGATGCTGCCCACGGTGCCGCAGACGGCCGAATATTTCCGCGAACGCAAGATCGGCGCGGTGATCTTTCCGGTGGATGCCGAACGCGAGACGGGGTTCAAGCGGTACTCGAACGAAGAGGTCGCGCAGCTTTGTGCCGAGAATGACGACATCCTGATCCCCTTCGCCTCGATCGATCCCCACAAGGGCAAGGCGGGCGTGCGCGAGGTGCGGCGGCTGGTGCGGGACTTCGGCGTGCGGGGCTTCAAGTTCCATCCGACGATGCAGGGTTTCTGGCCGAACGATCACAAGATCGCCTACGAGATGTACCAGGCCATCGAAGAAGAAGGCGCGATCGCGCTGTTCCACACCGGGCAGACCGGCGTGGGGTCGGGAATGCGGGGCGGCATGGGGATGCGGCTGAAGTACTCCAACCCGGTGCATGTCGATGACGTGGCCGTGGACTTTCCGGACATGAAGATCATCCTCGCGCACCCTTCCTTCCCATGGACCGAAGAGGGGCTGATGGTCGCGACGCACAAGCCGAACGTCTATATCGACATGTCCGGCTGGTCGCCCAAGTACTTCCCCGAGATCTTCATCAAGTATGCCAACACGATCCTGAAGAAGAAGATGCTCTTCGGGTCGGACTGGCCCGCGATCACGCCCGACCGCTGGCTCAAGGACTTCGAGGAAATCGCGATCAAGGACGAGGTCCGGCCGCTGATCCTGAAGGAAAACGCGATGCGGCTGCTGGGCGCGGCCTGAGATCGTTAAACTTCTCGATAACCAGTCGGGAAGATAAACTTCAGACCTTGGTCACGAAGCGTCAATCTTCCTTTCGAAATTGAGTGCAATTTCAAACCCCTGCGGCAGAAATGCGGCAGGGGTTCCGCGTTGGCCCGGGTTTGTCGTGCGTTAAGGTGCTGGAAAGGCCTTGTGTCTTAATTTTTGGTTGCCGGGAAACGGCCCGGTGAGCATTCGGGATAGCACAATGATGCAATCGCAAGGTGGTTTGCCATTTGCCGAAGTGGCCCGGGTCAGTGAGACACAGCTGTCGGCGACCCAGAAGCAGATCGTGGACAGGATGCTGTCCAGGTACGACACGACCGGATTGTCGCGGGGCGAAGCCGTCGCGTTGATGAATGACATCGATGACATCGGCGTCCAGCCCGTTCGCGAAGCGACCCGAGCGGGAGAAGTCGCGGCTGCGGCGCGGGACAAGCCCAAGATCGCCCGCAACAGCCCGGGGTGGCCGGACAGCCCAAGGGTCCTTACCCTTGCCACCATCGTGCAGGAGCTGCTGGCGAACACCGATGACATTCCGCCGGAAGAGGATTTCACAACCCAGCTTCTTCAGAAGCTAGAGGAAGCCGGGCTGGATACCACGAAGCCGATCGTGGATTTCTACGCCTGACGCCGTGGTGACGGCGGGGCTTGCCGAATTGGCGGAGCGTCTGTGCCCTTGTCGCGGACAAGGTTCCGGCACCGTGCGGTCCGACTCTGGGGCCTGATGTCAGGAGTTCTTGATTGGGGGGTGGGGCGGCCCCCCTCCCTGACCCTCCCCCCGGGGGGAGGAGGGGATTGCGTTGTACTGGGCTGGCGGGGGTGCGCCCTATCGGGGTGATCAGTCGACCTTGAACAGCAGACGGCCGCGGATTTTGCCGTCGATCAGCTTGGGCGCGATGTCGGCCACGTCCTTCAGGTCAGCTTCCTGCGTGATCTCGGCCAGTTTGGCCCGGTCAAGGTGCTGATCCAGCAGCGCCCAGGCGGCTTCGCGACGTGCCTTCGGGGCCATCACGCTGTCGACGCCGGCAAGGGTCACGCCGCGCAGGATGAAGGGCATCACGGTGGCGGGCAGGTCGAAGCCCTGCGCCAGACCACAAGCCGCGACGGTGCCGTCGTACTTCATCTTGGACAGGACATTGGCCAGCGTGGTCGAGCCGACGGAATCGACGGCGCCGGCATAAAGCTCCTTGTCGAGCGGACGGCCCTTGTCGGACAGGGTGTTGCGGTCAACGATCTCGGTCGCGCCGAGGGATTTCAGATAGTCCGCTTCCTCGGGCCGCCCGGTCGAGGCCGCGACGGTGAACCCCATGGCCGCCAGCAGGGCGACCGAAAACGATCCGACGCCGCCGTTCGCGCCGGTCACCAGCACGGGGCCGGCCTCGGGCGTCAGGCCCGCGTCAAGCAGGCGCTGCACGCAGAGCGCGGCGGTATAGCCGGCGGTGCCGATGGCCATGCAGTCTGCACCCGAAAGCCCGGCCGGTTTCTTCAGCAGCCAGTCGGATTTCATCCGGGCGTATTGCGCATAGCCGCCCCAGTGCACTTCGCCCACGCCCCAGCCGTTCATGATGACCTCGTCCCCGACCGCGAAATCGGGACTGTCCGAGGCCGTGACCTCTCCGGCGATGTCGATGCCGGGCACCATCGGAAAGCGGCGGACCACGGGGCTTTTGCCGGTGATGGCCAGCGCATCCTTGTAATTCATCGTGGTGTGACGCACGCGGATGGTCACGTCACCCTCGGGCAGATCGTCGGTGCTGACCGTGGTCCAGCCGCCTGACTGCTGCTTGGTCTCTTCGTCGCGCGTGATGACAAAGGCTTCGAATGTCTCGGCCATGGGGGTCTCCTCTCTCTCTTGCCCTTTGGTTAGCGGGTCGGTCTGGCGCCGTCGAGTCCGGTCGGGGTTGCACCCGGCGCAAGGCCGGCCAATTCTGGCGCGACGGCCCGGGAGGAGGGCCGGTTAAGCAAAGGACCTGACATGCCGCTCGATCTTGATATCACCCGTTTTGCCAACCTCGCGCTCGATCCGCAGGACGACGGCGTCTGGGTGGTGACCCTGAACCGCCCGCACAAGCGCAATGCGCTGGATCTGGCCACGGTCGAAGAACTGGTCGACTTCTTCTCGACCGCCCCGCGTGCCGGGGTGCGGGCCGTGGTGCTGCGCGGCGCGGGCGATCATTTCTGTGCCGGTCTGGACCTGATCGAACACCATGACGCCGACCGCAGCCCGGCGGATTTCATGCATGTCTGCCTGCGCTGGCACGAGGCCTTCAACAAGATGGAATACGGCGGTGTCCCCGTCATCGCGGCGCTGACCGGGGCGGTCGTCGGCGGCGGGCTTGAACTTGCGGCCTCGGCCCATGTGCGGGTGATGGACGAGACGACCTATTTCGCCCTGCCCGAGGGGCAGCGGGGCATCTTTACCGGCGGTGGCGCGACGATCCGGGTGTCGGACCTGATCGGCAAGGCGCGGATGCTGGACATGATCCTGCTGGGGCGCGTGCACCAGGGGCAGGAGGCGGTGGACCTGGGACTGGCGCAGTACCGGGTCGAGGGGTCGTCGTTTGACAAGGCGATGGAGCTGGCCCGGCGCGCAGCCGAAAACCTGCCGCTGACCAACTTTGCCATCTGTTCCGCGATCAGCCACATGCAGAACATGTCGGCGTTGGACGCGGCCTATGCGGAAAGCTGCGTCGCGGGGATCGTGAACACCCAGCCCGCCGCCCGCGAACGGCTGGCCGCCTTTGCCGACAAGAGCGCGGCGCGGATCCGGCCGAATTCGTGATCCCTGGCTGACAATCGCGCAACTCCGCCTATTTAACGTGATCGCGAAATAACCTTAGGTCAAGCTGTGGGGCTGGCATAGGCTGGCCCCGCGCGGCATGGGGGAATCAGCATGGGCGAGATCACGGTACTGGTCGGCACCACCAAGGGGGCCTTCCTGATCGATGGCAGGTCGGGGCGGTCGGGATGGGCCGTGCGCGGCCCGTTCTGTGACGGCTGGGGCATCAACCACGTCATCGGCGACCCCGAGACCGGCGTGATCTGGGCGGGCGGCGGCGGCGACTGGTCGGGTGCGGGCGTCTGGCGGTCCGAGGACCATGGCGACAGCTGGCACCTGACCCGGCTGACCAAGGGTCAGATGGATGACTGGGCGGCCAACGACGAAAGCTTCGCCAAGATGATCGGCTGGACGGAGGCGCCCCTGCCGTTCGAGGGGTTCAGCCAAGTCTGGTCGCTGCATCGGGCGGACGGCAAGCTTTATGCCGGGATGAAGCCCGCAAGCCTGCTTGTCAGCGAAGACGGCGGCGCGCGTTTCGAAGAACTGCAGGGGCTGGCGCAGCATCCCACGCGCGACAGCTGGAACCCCGGCGGGGCGGGGCTGGTGCTGCACACGATCGTGTCGGACCCGCAGGCGCCGGGGAAGATGTGGATCGGGATTTCCGCCGCCGGGGTCTTTGCCACAGAAGACGGCGGCGCGACCTGGGAGCGGCGCAACCGTCTGGGCAATGCGGGGGCCTGTGCCGATCATCACCACCCGGCGGGGCCCGAAGGTGGAGAGATCGGGCATTGCGTGCACAACATGGTGCGGGCGCCGGGGGGCGGTGACCTGATGTACCAGCAGAACCACCACGGCGTCTGGCGGTCGCGCGATGGCGGGCGCAACTGGGATGACGTGACAGCGGGGCTGCCGTCGACCTTCGGGTTTCCGATCCAGGTGCATCCGCGGGATCCTGCTGTCGTCTGGACCCTGCCGCTGAACGGCGACATGGCGGGGCGCTTTCCGCCCGATGCGGCTGCGGCGGTCTGGAAAAGCACCGACGGCGGCGACAGCTGGGCGGCCAAACGGGATGGCCTGCCGCAGGTATCGTGTTTCTTTACCGTGTTGCGGCAGGCGATGGCGGGGGATCGCGCGGATCCGGCGGGGGTCTACTTCGGCACGAACTCCGGTTCGGTCTTTGCCAGCGTGGACGAAGGCGAAAGCTGGTCGGAAATCGCGCGCCACCTGCCGACGGTGCTTTCGGTCGAGGTGTTGCAGCGCGGGTGAGGGGCGTCGCGGTTTCGGGGGAGAGGGGCTGGCCCCCTCACCCTAACCCTCTCCCCCGAGGGAAGAGGGGATCCCGGCGCCTGTCGTGGGCGTCAGTCCCCTGACGTCGCGGTGGCCTTCTGGGCCAGCGCGATGAACTGGGCGTATTCCTGCGGGGTGAGGCCGGGAAGGATGTCGGCCTGCAGCGCTTCGACCACGGGGGTCAGTTCGGCCAGCAGGGCGCGGCCCTGGGGCGTCAGCGCCAGCACGCGGGCGCGTTTGTCGCGCGGGCTGACGTCGCGGGTCAGCAGGCCCTTCTGTTCCAGCCGGTCGACCACGGCGCCGGTGGTGGCGCGGTCCTTGGCGATGGCCTCGGCCAGGCCCGCCTGATCGACACCCTCGTTCTGGCCGATGGCATCCAGCGCGACGAACTGGATCGGCGTCACGTCATGGCCCGCGGCCTTCACGCCCTCGGTGAACACCTTTGTCGACAGCTGGTGCAGCCTGCGGATCAGGTGGCCGGGCAGGGCGGCGCTGCGGGTCTTGATCTGGTCTGGCATGGAAACCTCTCGTCCTGACAGATGCTTATCGGAAAAAGATATGTCGGCATACTTTTTTCTTTGCGCTCGGCTGGAATCGCTGTAATTGATATGTTGACTTATCAATTTCGGGAGGATGCCATGCAATATCACCTGACCGGGTTTCGTCCCGGCGATCCGGAGCTTCATCCCGCCGCTCGGACGCAGGGCCCGCTGCCCGAAACGCTCGACGTGCTGATCGTCGGCTGCGGGCCGGCCGGGCTGACGCTGGCGGCCTATCTGGCGGGTTTCCCGGGGATCGAAACGCGCATCGTCGAACGCAAGGACGGGCCGCTGGAAAAGGGGCAGGCCGACGGGATTTCCTGCCGCTCGATGGAGATGTTCCAGGCCTTCGGCTTTGCCGACACGGTGATGCGGCAGGGCTATTGGGTGAACGAGGTCACCTTCTGGAAGCCCGACCCCGCTGATCCGTCGCGCATCACCCGCAACGGCCGGATCCGCGATGTTGAAGAGGGGCTGTCGGAAATGCCCCACATGATCCTCAACCAGGCGCGGGTGCATGACATGTACCTTGAGGTCATGCGCAAATCGCCCTCGCGGCTGGTGCCGGACTATGGGCTGAAGCTGGTCGACCTGGACGCGACGGGCACGGGTGATCATCCGGTGACGGTCACGCTGGAACAGCCGGACGGCACGCAGAAAGTGGTCCGCGCGCGCTATGTCGTCGGCTGTGACGGCGCCCGGTCCGAGGTGCGCCGTGCCATTGGCCGCGAGCTGAAGGGCGACAGCGCCAACCATGCCTGGGGGGTGATGGACGTCTTGGTGAATACCGATTTCCCGGACGTGCGGGTGAAGTCGCTGATCCAGTCCGAGGCGGAAGGCACCGTGCTGATCATCCCGCGCGAGGGCGGCTACCTGGCGCGGTTCTACATCGAGGTCGACAAGCTGGCCGAGGGGGAGCGCGTCCGGTCGCGCAACATCCGGGTCGAGGATCTGATCGCCGCCGCCGGGCGCATCCTGCGGCCCTACACGCTGGACGTGCGCGACGTGGTCTGGTGGTCGGTCTACGAGATCGGGCAGCGGCTGACCGACCGGTTCGACGACGCCGAAGATGGCGCGCTGCCGCATGTCTTCATCGCCGGGGACGCCTGCCACACCCACAGCCCCAAGGCGGGGCAGGGGATGAACGTGTCAATGGGCGATGCGTTCAATCTGGGCTGGAAGCTGGTGCAGGTGCTGACGGGGCGGTCCGATCCGGCGTTGCTGGCAAGCTATTCCGAGGAACGGCAGGCCGTGGCGCAGGACCTGATCGACTTTGACCGCGAATGGTCGCGGGTGATCTCGGCGCGGGATGCCGGGGGCGGGGAGACGCCGAAGTTCCAGGAGGCTTTCATCAAGAACGGGCGCTACACGGCTGGGATGTCGGTGGTCTATGCCCCCTCGGCCCTGACCGGCGACGGAGCGCATCAGGCGCTGGCCACGGGGTATCCGGTCGGCGCGCGGTTCCATTCGGCGCCGGTCGTGCGGCTGGCCGATTCCAAGGCGATGGAGCTGGGGCATGTCATTGGGGTGTCGGCCCGCTGGACGGTCTTTGCCTTTGCGCCCGAGGGCGACGGCGGGCAGGCGGGGGGCGCGCTGGCACGGGCCTGCGAGGGTGTCGCCCGCGTCGCCGCCGGCATCACGCCAGAGGGGGCCGATGCGGATGCGGTCATCGACCTGCGCGCGGTCCTGCCCGAAGGCCACAGGGACCTGGCTTACGAGGTCATGCCGGAGGTGCTGAAGCCCAGGAAGGGCCCCCTCGGCCTGATGGATTATGAAAAGGTTTTTGCGCGTGGGGAGGGGGCGGATATCTACGATCTGCGTGAGATCGATCGTACGCGTGGCGCGCTGGTCGTGGTGCGGCCGGACCAGTATGTCGCCACCATCCTGCCGCTGGAGGATACGCAGGGCCTGGCGGCGTTCTTTGCCGGCGTGTTCCGGGCGGTGTGACGCGGCGGGGCTGGCTCTGTCGTGGCCTCAGGGCTTTGCAAACTTCGCCCGCGTGCGGTTTGCAAAGCCGACAAGCGACAGCATGACAGGCACTTCGACCAGAACGCCCACCACTGTCGCCAGTGCGGCACCAGAGTTCAGTCCAAAGAGGCTGATCGCCACCGCCACGGCGAGTTCGAAGAAGTTCGATGTGCCGATCAGCGCGCAGGGGGCCGCGATGCGATGCGGGACCTTCAACGCATAGGCGGCGCCATACGCGAGGGCGAAGATCCCGTAGCTTTGGATGAGGATCGGCACGGCAATCAGGGCGATGACCGTGGGGCGCGACAGGATGACCTCTCCTTGCAGGCCAAAGAGGATCGCGACCGTGGCGATCAGGCCGATCATCGACAGGGGCTTGATCCGGGCGGTGAAGGCGTCGATCGCGGCGGGCGAGGCCAGCGCGCGGCGGGTCAGCAGGCCCGCAACCAGCGGCAGCACGACATAGAGAACCGTGGCCAGCACCAGCGTTTCCCACGGGACAGTGATGTCGGTGACCCCCAGCAGAAGGGCCACGATCGGCGCGAAGGCCACCACCATGATCAGGTCGTTGACCGACACCTGCACCAGCGTGTAGGTCGCATCGCCCCGCGTCAGCTGGGACCAGACGAAGACCATGGCGGTACAGGGCGCAGCGCCCAGCAGGATCAGCCCTGCGGTGTATTGCGCCGCATCCTCGGGGTCGATCCAGGGCGCGAAGACGTGGTCGAAGAAGAGCACGGCCAGAAGGGCCATGCTGAAGGGCTTGATCAGCCAGTTGACGGTCAGCGTCACCAGCAGGCCCCGGGGTTCTTTCGCGACCCCGGCGACGGCGGCGAAATCGACGTTCACCATCATCGGATAGACCATGGCCCAGATCAGCACGGCCACGACGAGGTTGATCGAGGCGACCTCGGCCCCGGCGACCAACTGGACAAGGCCCGGGGCGAGCGTGCCGATGGCGAGTCCGGTGATCATCGCAAGTGCGACCCAGAGGGTGAGAAGGCGTTCAAACGTGCTCATGCGGCGGATCCCTCTGCGCTCAGGCGGCCCGAGGTGAGGGCGGCGAAGGCCACCATGATGGCTGCGGTGCCAAGGACCATCGGCAAGCCGCCGATCTGGTAGGTCAGCCCGGACAGAAGCGTGCCGATCAGCCGTCCGCCGGCGTTGGCCATGTAGTAGAAGCCGACGTCCATGGTCACACGCTCGGACCGCGTGAAGGCGAGGATCAGGTAGGAGTGCAGCGAGGAGTTCACCGCAAAGACTGCGCCGAAAGCCAGAAGGCCCGCGACCAGAGTGGCCGTCAGCCAGGGGGCCGGGCCGGAGCTGGCAAGCGTCGCGGCGGTGAGCACGGCGGGGATCAGCGTCAGGCCGGTGGCCCAGCTGCGGGCCGCGCGGATCAGCGCAGCCTCGGGCCGGGTGGCGGCGCGTAGGATCCGGGGGGCGGCGGCCTGCACCGCGCCGTAGAGGATGATCCAGAGCGCCATGAACGTCCCGATCATGAAGAAGGCGGCGCGGTTGCCGGCCTCGGTCCCGTCCGACAGGACCGCGTAGAAGTAGATCGGGATGCCCACGACGAACCAGACATCCCGCGCGCCGAACAGGAAGACGCGCGCGGCCGACAGCCAGTTGACGTTGGCGGATTTCGAAAAGACCTCTGAAAACTTGGCGCCCTTGCGGCCCGTCGGCAGGCCCGAGGGCATCAGCGTCGCGACGGCGGCAAGGATCACGGCGAGGATCGCGGCCATCGACAGCACCGACCCGGTGAACCCGAGCGTGGCCAGAAGCGCAGCACCCAGCAGGAAGCCCACGCCCTTGACCGCGTTCTTCGATCCGGTCAGCACCGCGACCCATCTGAAAAGCCCGCCCTGTCCCGCGGGGGCCAGCAGTTTGACGGCGGATTTCGACGACATCTTGGCCAGGTCCTTGGCTACTCCGGACGCGCCTTGGACCAGCATCACGAAGGTGACCGAGGCCGCGATGGTCCAGCCCGGGTCAAGCTGCGTCAGGGCCAGCAGCGCCAGGACCTGAAGGCCGAGCCCGGCGTAGAGGGTCGAAGCCAGGCCAAAGCGCGCGGCGATCCATCCGGCGGCGAGGTTGGTGATCATGCCCGCGATTTCGTAAAGGACGAACAGATAGGCCAACTGCACCGGAGTGAAGCCAAGCGTGTGGAAGTGCAGCAGGATCAGCATCCTGAGCGCGCCGTCTGTCAGCATGAAGGCCCAGTAGGCGGCCGTGACGGCGATATAGGCGGACAGGCCCTGGGGTTTTTCGGTCATGCTGGCGTCCCGCGTGCGGATGGGTCGGATGAGTATTTATGGCAAGATGAAGCGGGGCCTCAGAGAGAGGCGCCCACCATCAGCGCGACATCGACGAGGCGATGCGCATAGCCCATTTCGTTGTCGTACCAGGCGTAGATCTTCACCTGCGTGCCGTTCACGACCATGGTCGAGGGTGCGTCGATGATCGAGGAGCGCGTGTCGTTGGTGTAGTCGGTCGAGACGAGGGGGCGGGCTTCGTAGCCGAGGATGTCCTTGAGCGGGCCTTCGGCGGCGGTCTTGAAGAGGGCGTTGACCTCGTCTGCGGTGGTGGGGGTTTCGACCTCGAACACGCAATCGGTGAGCGAAGCGTTTAGAAGCGGAACGCGCACGGCGTGGCCGTTGAGGCGGCCCTTGAGCTCGGGGTAGATCAGCGTGATCGCGGTGGCCGAGCCGGTTGTGGTGGGGATCAGCGAGTTGAGCGCAGAGCGCGCGCGACGCAGGTCCTTGGCGGGACGGTCGACGATGGTCTGGGTGTTGGTCACGTCGTGGATCGTGGTCATCGACCCGTGCTTGATGCGCAGATTTTCATGGATGACCTTGACCACCGGGGCGAGGCAATTGGTGGTGCAGGAGGCGGCGGTGACGATGCTGTGCTGTGCCGGATCATAGGTGTCGTCGTTCACGCCGATGACGATGTTGGCGGTCGGGCCGTCCTTGACCGGGGCCGAGACGACAACCTTTTTCACGCCGGCGTCGAAATAGGGGGCGAGCTTGGCGTGGGTCTTGAAGACGCCGGTGCAGTCGATCACCACGTCGACACCATCAAGCGGCAGCTGGGTCAGGTCCGTGGTGCCGATGAAGGGCAGGCGGGTGCCGTCGATGGTCACGCTGTCCGCGTCATGCGCGAAGGTGGCGGGCCAGCGGCCGTGGACCGTGTCGAATTCCAGCAGGTGGGCGTGCATTTCCGGATCGCCGACCGCATCGTTGATCCAGGCGATCTTCGCGCCGCGTTCAAGCAGCGGGCGGAGGGCGAGCTTGCCCATGCGGCCAAGGCCGTTGATGGCGTAGGTGGTCATTGGCTGGGTTCCTTGGTTCGGCCGATCTCGTCTACGGCGGATTGCAGGGCGATGCGGTCGAGCGTGTCGATCGGCAGGGCCGCAAAGGCCTCGATCCGGTGCTTGAGCGCGCCGTAGGCCTGTTGAAAGGCGAGGCTTTTTTCGGCGTCGGTGCCGGTCGCCTTGACCGGGTCGGGCATGCCCCAGTGGCCCGAGATCGGCTGGCCTTCCCAGGCCGGGCATTCCTCGTTCGCGGCCTGGTTGCAGACGGTGAAGACAAAGTCGAGGACGGGCGCGTCGGGGCCGCTGAATTCCGACACGTTCTTGGCGCGCAGCACGTCGGTGTCGTGCCCTTTGTCCTGCAGCACCTGCAGGGCAAACGGGTTGAGCTCGGACTGCGGTTTGGTGCCGGCCGAGTAGACGTTGAACCGGTCGTTCGCCGTGGCACGCAGCAGGCTTTCGGCGAAAATCGACCGAGCCGAGTTGCCGGTGCAGATGAAGAGGACGTTGTATTTCCGATCCGTCATGGTGGTCATCCCTTGTGAACGGAGAGAGGAGAGGTCCGGGCGGGCGCGGGCGACGTCGACGTACAGATCGTCGAACATCTGTCGCACGCGCGTCATGTCGATGGCGTAGAGTAGAGAGGTGCCGTGGCGGTCCTGTGTCACCAGCCCCGCGCCCTGAAGGGCCGAGAGGTAGGTGGACATGGTGCTTGGCTTGATCGCGAGCGCGGCGGCCAGTTCGCCGGCCGACACGCGGTCAGGATACCGCCGCATCAGCAGGCGAAAGACCGCGATCCTGTGCGGATGACCCAAGGTGGTCAGCTGATGCGTGATCTCTATTTCCATAGTTCATGGAATTATGAAATATAGGCGCCCGTCGCAAGTGAAGCTTTGGTGACGCTTTTGCGACAGGTCAGGTCAGGGTGGCGATGATCCCACGGATCAGGTCCGTGTCACCGGGTTCCGACAGGCTGGGCGCATGGCCCATGCCGGGTTTGATCGTGGTGCCCATCTGCGGCTGAAGCGCCTGCATCTTGGCGATAATGGGCTGGGTGAGCAGGTCCGAGTCCGCGCCGCCGATCAGGTGCATTGGCAGAGTGATCTTGGTGAACCGGTCCCAGCTTCGGAATTCCTGCGGCGAGGCGGTGAACTGCACCGTGATCTTCGGGTCGTAATGGGTGGTGAACATCCCGTTCGCCTTGCGCCGGACCGAGGTGCGGGCCATGCGCGTCCAGAAGGGATCGGGCGGGCTCCCGAAGGGGGCATAGGCGGCGCGAAGCCAGGCCTCGACCTCGGTCAGCGTGCGAAATTCCGGGGACTGGTCGGCATAGGCGAGGATCCGGTCTATGGCGTCCTGCGGGACCTCGGGGCCGATGTCGTTGATCACCAGCCAGTCCAGCCGCGCGGCAAGGGGGCCGGAGGCCATGTGCATCCCGATCAGCCCGCCCATGGAGGTGCCGATCCAGCCGGTCCTGTCGATCCCGTAGGCGTCCAGCAGATCGGCGGCGATGCCGGAATAGTATTCAAGGGAATATTCCCGCTCTGGATCAGCGGACCAGGACGATAACCCGCGCCCGATCGTGTCGGGGCAGAGGACGAAGTACTGCTCAGACAGGTCGGCGGCGAGGTCGTCGAAATCGCGCCCGGTGCGGGCCAATCCGTGCCACATGACCAGCGCGGGGTTCGACGGATCGCCCCATGTGGTCACGTGGATTTCATGGTCCATCACCGGGATGAAGGCGTGGCTGGGCTGGGTCATGTCCGGGCCCCCTTGTCCATGATCGTGCCCGCGATCCCCTTGGGGAAGAAATAGACGAGCAGGATGAAGATCAGGCCGAGCCAGAGAAGCCAGCGGTCGGGCTCTAGCAGGTGGGGCAGGACGGGGATGTTGGCGGTGGCTTCGGACGCGACCTCCATCAGGTCGCGCAGGTAGTATTGCGCCATGACCAGCAGAACGGCCCCGATGACCGCCCCCCAGAGCGTGCCCATGCCGCCGATCACCACCATCAGCAGGATGTCGATCATGATGGCGAAGGACAGCGCGGTGTCGGGGCCGGTGTATTTCAGCCAGATGGCATAGATCGTGCCCGCCAGCGACGCGATGACGGCGGTGATGCAGAAGACGAAGGTGCGGTAGCTGACGACGCGGTATCCGATCGCCTCGGCCCGGGCCTCGTTCTCGCGGATCGCCTTGAGCACCGTGCCAAGCGGCGAGGCGGTGATGCGCAGCATGACGATGAAAAGCGCGAGCGAGGTGAAGAAGACGAAGTAATAGGCTGCGAGCTTGCCGTTCATCCGGACACCCGCGATGCGCAGCACCTTGCCGTCCTCGTCGGTCATCAGCTTGGTCGCGGTCTTGAAGAAGTCGGGCGTGCGATAGGTGATGCCATCCTCGCCCCCCGTCAGCTGCGACAGCTGCGAGGCCAGCACCAGCGCGACCGAGGCGGCGGCGAGGGTGATCATGGCAAAGAAGATCGCCTTCACCCGCAGCGACAGCAGGCCGATGGCCACGGCAAGGACCAGTGACAGGGCAATGCCTGCGACGGCGCCAATGCCGATGGAGGCCCATGTATTGCCAAGCTGCTTCAGCGCGATGGCGGCCCCGTAAGCGCCGAAGCCGAAGAACATGGTGTGGGCGAAGCTGACGATCCCGGTGTAGCCGATCAGAAGGTCATAGCTGGCGACCAGCACCACGAAGATGCAGATCCGGGCCGCGACCTCGACCGAGCGGACGTCCTGGAAAAGGAAGGGGGCGAAGAGAAGCGCGGCAGCGATCACCAGCACGATGGCCTTCACGATCAGGGCGCCTGTGGTTTTGTCTTGGGTCATCGGGGCCTCACTTGATCGCTGGTTTCAGACCGGCGGGACGCCAGAGCAGGATGGCGACCATCAGGATCATGTTCGAGGCCAGCGCCATCTTGGGGGCAAGGAAGCCGATGTAGTTCGACACCAGCCCCACCATCAGCGCGCCCAGAAGAGTGCCCTCGATCGATCCCAGCCCGCCGATGATGACGACGATGAAGACGATGATCATCATCTCCGCGCCAAGCGTCGGGTCGATCAGGGTCTGATAGCCGGCCCAAGTGGCCCCGCCCATGGCGGCAAGGGCGGATCCGCCCATGAAGACGCCGATGAACAGCCGGTCGATGCGAAAGCCGAGCGCCTCGACCATCTCGCGGTTTTCGACGCCGGCGCGGATCAGCAGGCCGATGCGGGTGCGGTTCAGCACGAGGTACAGCAGGGCATAGACCGCCACGCCGAGGACCAGGGCGAAGACGCGGTAGATCTCGATCGAGACGTCGCCGATGATCCACGAGCCTTCCAGGAAGGCGGGGCGTGGGACGGTCATGGGGGTACCGCCCCAGATGGCGAGAATGATCTGTTCGGCCACGATCAGCGCGCCCATGGTGATCAGGATCTGGCGCAGGTGGTCCTTGTAGACGGGTTTGATGATCACCGTCTCGAAGAACCAGCCGCCGATCATGCCGAACATCACGGCGGCGGCGATGGCGAAGATCAGGGCGAGCGAGGCGAGCGCCACGCTGCCGCTGCCCAGCCAGCCGCCGAAATAGGCGAGGGTCGAGGCCGCGACGAAAGCGCCGAAGCTAACAAAGGCCGAATGGCCGAAGTTCAGCACATCCATCAGGCCGAAGACGAGGCTGAGCCCCGAGGCCATGAGAAAGATCATCATGCCCATGGCCAGCCCCGCGACGGTCAGCGTGACCCAGGACGAGGGCGCGCCGATCAGCACGAAGGCGATGAGGGCGACGGCAACTGGCAGCAGGTTGACCCCGCCGAAGCGCCCGAGGGTTTGGGAAAGTTGGTCCATCACGGTCTCCTCAGGCGGACAGGCTGAGCAGGCGGTCCTGCAGGTCTTGGTCGGCCACGAAATCGGCCATGGTCCCGGCGTGCACGATGCGGCCGTCGTCGATGACGGCCATGTCGCGGCCCAGGCGCTTGGCGAACTGGAAATTCTGTTCGACCAGCAAGATCGTGGTGGTTTCGGCGATTTCGGCAAAGGCGTCGGCCATGGCGTCGACGATGGACGGGGCAAGGCCCTTGGTCGGTTCGTCGATCAGGATCAGGTCGCGCGGTTCGATGATCGCACGGGCCACCGACAGCATCTGTTTCTGCCCGCCCGACAGGCTCCAGGCCTGCTTGGTCCAGAATTTCTCGATCGCGGGGAACAGCGTGTAGATCCGTTGCAGCCGGGTCTGATCGAACTGGCCGGACTTGGTCGCGAGGATCAGGTTTTCCTCGACCGTGAGGCTGCCGAAGATGCCCATGTCCTCGGGCACGAAGGCGATGCCAAGCTGGGCGATATCAGCGGTATGCAGGGCGGTGATGTCCTGCCCGCGGAGGATGACCGACCCGGGCGAGGGGCGCCACATGCCCATGATAGACCGCAGCGTCGTGGTCTTGCCCGCGCCGTTGCGGCCCAGCAGGACAAAGACGCCGCCCTCGGGCACCTCTAGCGTGACGTCATGCAGCACGGCGTACTGGCCGATGTTGGTCTGCATCCTGGTGATCGACAGAAGGCTCATGCCGGTTCCTCCGACTTGCCGAGGTAGACGTCGCGGACGATCTGGCTCGACATCACCTCGGACGGCGCGCCATCGGCCAGCAGTTCGCCGTTGTGCAGCACGATTATCCGGTCGGCCAGCGCACGCACCACGTCCATCTTGTGTTCGACCAGCAGGATCGTCTTGCTCTGGTCCTTTTTCAGGTCCGCGATCAGGTCCAGCACGTCGGGCGTGTGGTCCAGCGACATGCCGGCGGTCGGTTCGTCGAACATGTAGATGTCGGGCTCCATCGCCATCAGCAGCGCGACCTCGAGCTTGCGCTGGTCGCCATGGGGCAGGGCGGCGGCGGGCTGATGGGCGACGCGGGTCAGCTTGGCGGCCTCAAGGTACCGTTCGGCCTTGGCGGTCAGCCCGGTCAGGGTGCGCGCGGCGGTGAAGACGCGCCAGCCGTCGCCCGACTGGGCCTGCACGGCGAGGCGGATGTTTTCCAGCACCGAGAGCTGCGGAAAGAGGTTGGTCAGCTGAAACGCACGACCGATCCCGTGGCGCGCCCGCGCCGAGGGGGCGAGCGAGGTGATGTCGGTGCCATCCTTGATGACCCGGCCCGAGGTGGCGGGCAACTGGCCGGAGATCAGGTTGAAATAGGTGGTTTTCCCGGCCCCGTTCGGGCCGACGATCACGGTCAGTTCGCCGGGGCGGAAATCACAGCTGACCGCATTGACCGCGACGTGACCGCCGAAGCGGATCGTCAGGTCCTCGGTGCGCAGGGAAGGTGTCATGGGATGCTCGGATCGGGATGTGAGATCGGGCCGGGGAGGGGCTCTGCCCCGCTGCCCATGCGGGCAGCCCCCGGGATATTTTCGGCAAAAAGAAAGCGCGGGTGCGACGCCTGTTGCTGAGGCGGTGCCCTCCCCCCGGGAGGGGAGGGCGGAGGGGAGGGCGGAGGGGTCAGTTCTCGCGACCGATGGGAATGTCCATTTCGTCCGCGGGGATGATCCGGACCTTTTCGGGGATCGCCCAGTCGACCGCATCGTCGACCTTGATCTTGAAGTGCAGCATGTCCTGCAGTGCCTGGTGATCTTCGGGACGGAAGGTCATGGTGCCCTTGGGCGTTTCCCAGGACATGCCTTCCATCGTCTCGATCAGCGTGTCGGTCTCGTAATCCGGGGCTTCCTTCAGCGCCTTGACCACGGCGAGCGCGGCCGACATGCCACCGGCGGTGAAGAAGTCGGGCGGGCCGTCAAAGCGCGCCATGTGTTCCTTCACGAGCCAATCGTTGATCTCGTTGTCGAAGCCTTCGTAGTAATAGTAGACCGCGCCTTCGAGACCGGGGAACCGCTTGTAGGTCGGCAGGACGGGCAGGATGTGGCCGCCCATGGAGATCTCGATGTCGAAGCGGGCCGGGTCCATCGCCTGGATCTTGCCGGGCGCGTCACCGCCGCCGGCGATGTAGATCAGGATGACCTTGCGGCCTTCCTTGTCCTTGAGCGCGTTGAACATGCGTTCGGCATAGGCGGTGAAGTCGGTGGTGCCCTGCGGCACGTATTCTTCGGTCACCACGGTCGCGCCGGACCCGTCGAGCGCGGATTTGAAGGCGGTGATGCCGTCACGACCGAAGGCGTAATCCTCGGCCAGGGTGGCGACGAAGAGGTTTTCGTCGGGTTTCAGCGCCAGCGCCTGGGCCTGCATGTCCATCGAGGAGTTGCGCGAGGTCTTGAAGACGTAGCGGTTGCTGTCCGGGCCGGTAAGGCTGTCGGCGACGGCCGGTTCGACGATCAGGATCTTTTCGTATTCCTCGGCGATCGGAAGCATGCCGACGGTGACGCCCGACGACGTTGCGCCAACGGCCAGCAGCACCTCGTCGTCGCCATAGGCTTCGGCGAGGACGGCGCGGGCGACGTCGGGTTTGAACTGCGTGTCCTTGATGATCAGTTCGATCGGGCGGCCGTTGATTTCATTGGTGCCGTCGGTGCCGTATTCGATCCCCATCTCGAACCCGGTCTGGGCCTGTTTGGAAAAGGCTTCGAAGGCAGAGCCCGACAGGCCGTGGATCAGGGCGATCTTGATCGGATCCTGGGCAATGGCGCTCGTGGCCATGGCAAGCCCCATGGCCGCGCCGGTGAGCGCGCGGAAAATGGTTTTCATGATGTCCTCCCATTTGCGGACCGTCCCTGACCCGTTGCGTGGGCGGGGTGGGTCCTCTAATCCTTTCGGTGAGGGAAGTATCCTCCCGCGGATGGAACGGCACAATATTGTGGAAACACGTAAGCAGGATGCGCGGGTCGATGCGGCCTACGACAGCGGGGATTTCGCCGGAATTGCCTTTGATTTCGCGCCTGTAGGGCTGGTGCTGACGGAAAACCGGCTGATCCGCGACTGCAACCGGGCCTTCGCGGAGATGTTCGGATACGAGGTGGGCGAGCTGCGCGACCAGTATTTCGCGATCCTCTATCCCAGCAACGAGGAGTTCGTGAACATCCGCGACCGGGGCGTCGACCAGCTGCGCGAGACGAACCGCTATTGGGACGAACGGATCATGGCGCGCAAGGACGGGAGCCTCTTCTGGTGCCGGGTGCGCGGGCATTCGTTCACGCCCGACGAGCCGCTGATGCGCGCGGTCTGGAGCTTTGCCGACCTGTCGGAAATCCGCCCCTATCGCGAACTGACCCGGCGCGAGCGCGAAATCGTGTCGCTGCTGGCCGACGGGCTGACCAGCAAGGAGATCGCGATCAAGCTTGAGCTGTCCTACCGCACGGTCGAGGTCTATCGCGCCAAGCTGCTGAAGAAGTTCGGCGTGGCCAATACCTCGGCGCTCTTTCAGTCGATGGCGAGCCTTGACGACGACAGCCGGATCGTGTCGCGCTAGGGGTACTGTTGCCGGACCGGTGATCGGTGCAGATTTCCGTTGCCTGTGCTGAGGCACCGGGGCCATATGGCGGCAGGGCAGGCGATGGCGTCGCCGGCGTCGCTGACGCGCCCCATCTTCCATCCTGAACGCCGGGATTCACCCGTGTCGTGGCCCCGCCGCGACCGAGAGAGGATTTTGCGAATGGACCGTCCCGATTTCTACCGCTTTCACCAGGGCGACCGCGTTCTGCCCTTCGAGGCGTCGGAATATGACGCGCGGCTGGCCAGGCTGCGCGCGATCATGCAGGCCAAGGGCGTCGTCGCCTGCGTCTTCACCTCGATGCACAATATCGCCTATTACTCGGGCTTTCTGTATTGTTCGTTCGGGCGGCCCTACGGGCTTGTCGTGACCGACACCGACAGCGTGACGATCAGCGCAGGCATCGATGCGGCGCAGCCCTGGCGGCGCAGTCACGGCGACAACATCACCTACACGGATTGGCAGCGGAACAACTTCTGGCGGGCGGTCGCGTCGGTGACCGGCGAGAACCAGGTGGTGGGGTTCGAGGGCGATCACCTGACGCTGGTGCAGCGCGACCTGCTGGAGGACTTCCTGCGCCCGTCGGTCACGCTCGATATCGCGCCGGACACGATGGTGCAGAGGATGCACAAGTCGGTGGCGGAGCTGGCGCTGATCCGGCAGGGGGCGGCGGTGGCCGATGTGGGCGGCCATGCGATCCGCGATGCGATCCGCGAGGGCGTGCGGGAAATCGACGTGGCCATGGCCGGGCGCGACGCGATGGAGCTGGAGATCGCCAAACGGTTTCCCGACGCCGAATATCGCGACACCTGGGTCTGGTTCCAGTCCGGCATCAACACCGACGGCGCGCATAACCCGGTGACGGGGCGGGTCTTGCAGCGCGGCGATATCCTGTCGCTGAACACCTTTCCCATGATCTCGGGCTATTACACCGCGCTGGAACGGACGCTGTTCGTGGGCGAGGTCGATGACGCGAGCCTGAAGATTTGGGAGGCCAATGTCGCCGCGCATGAGTATGGCATGTCGCTGCTGAAGCCCGGTGTCTCCTGCGCCGAGGTGACGGAGGCGATCAACGCGGTCTTCGCGGACCGCGACCTGCTGCAATATCGGACCTTCGGCTACGGGCATTCCTTCGGGGTGCTGTCGCATTACTACGGTCGCGAGGCGGGGCTGGAGCTGCGCGAGGACATCGACACGGTGCTGGAGCCGGGGATGGTGATCTCGATGGAGCCGATGCTGACGATCCCCGAGGGTCTGCCGGGCGCGGGCGGGTATCGCGAACACGATATCCTGTTCATCACCGAAGACGGGAACGAGGACATCACCGGCTATCCCTACGGGCCGGAGTTCAATGTGGTGGGCTGACGCCTGACCACTGGACAGGCCCCGCGCGACGGTATCGAGTGATCGTCGCGCGGTATCCCGAGTCGTCATGCCCAGTCGTCGTCCATTTTCCTTCTATGCAACCGGCCCCGATCTGGCCCCGGTGCTTGCCCGGGTCGAGGCGGGCGCGGATATTCACTATGTCGATCTGACCGACCGGCTGTCCCCGGATCTGAGCGTTCATCGCAGCGTGACGGAGATCCCCGATTTCCTGACCTCCCCGACCGGCGTGCTGAACCGGCAGTTCTATATCCTTCCCTCCGGCGTGATCCCGCAGCCCAAGGTCGCCCCGCACATGGACGGGCGGCCGCGTTATAGCCTGACGCCGCAACAGGTGCCTGAGGCGATCGTGCTGGATGAACATGGCCTGTGTCCGGGGAAGGGCCTGCTGCCGTCGCGGATCTATCTGGTGGGCGATAATGCCGACCTGATGCGCATCTATCGGGCGATCCTGAAGGCCGTGCGATCCGATTTTGAGCCTGTCCGGGGGTGGTGGCTGGGCCCGCAGGCGTTCGAGATGCTGACCGCCGGAGAGCGTCTGACGGCCTTCCTTGCCGCGCCTCGCGCGAATGACCTGACGCCGGATCGCTAGGTCCGTCAGTCGGTGGCGGCGCGGTACCAGGCCAGGATCTGTCGGCGGGCCGCGGGCTCCATCCGGATGGCGTTCGGCGGGGGCATGGCGTGGGTGCGTCCGGCCTGCATGTAGATCTCGTGCGCGTGGCGGGCGACGTCGGCCTGGGTTTCCAGCAGCACGCCCCTGGGCGCCCAGTGCATCCCGTCCCAGGACGGCTCGCGCGCGTGGCACATCGAACAGTTGCCGACGACGGCGAAATAGGCGTCCTCGAACCCTTCGGCCTGCGCAAAGGTTTGTTCAACGGGGGTAAGGGCGCGCGCCTCGCTGGCCTCGTAACTGTCACCGCCGGTGAAGGTCGAAAGCCAGGCGATCACGATCATGATGATGACGGTCACGCCCCAGGTCCAGGTGGGGCCCGTGCCGGTGCGGTGCATGGTGTTGAAATAGTGCCGGATCGTCACGCCTGTCAGGAAGATGAGCGACACGATCACCCAGTTGTACTGGGTCGCGAAGGCCAGCGGGTAGTGCGTCGACAGCATCAGGAAGACGACCGGCAGCGTCAGGTAGTTGTTGTGGGTCGAGCGCAGCTTGGCGATCTTTCCGTACCTGGCATCCGGGGTGCGGCCCGCCTTGAGATCCGCCACCACGATGCGCTGGTTCGGCATGATCTGGAAGAAGACGTTGCCGGTCATGATCGTGGCGGTGAAGGCGCCAAGATGCAGCAGCGCAGCGCGCCCGGTGAAGATCTGGTCATACCCCCAGGCCATCACCACGAGGATGACGAAGAGCAGAAGCATCAGGGTGGTCGGGCTTTCGCCCAGCTTCGACTTGCAGAGATAGTCGTAGGCCAGCCAGCCAACGGTCAGAGACCCGGCCGAGATCACGATGCCCTGCCAGAGCGACAGCTGCGCCTTGGTCGGGTCCAGCAGGAAAAGCTCTCCTCCCACCCAGTAGACGATCATCAGCAGCGCCGCACCGGACAGCCAGGTCGTGTAGCTTTGCCATTTGTGCCAGGTCAGGTGTTCCGGCATCCGGGCCGGGGCGACCATGTATTTCACGGTGTGATAGAAGCCGCCGCCGTGAACCTCCCATTCCTCGCCATGCGCGCCGTCGGGCAGGGCGTCGTTCGGTTTCAGCATCAGGTCCAGCGCGATGAAGTAGAACGACGCGCCGATCCAGGCCATCGCGGTGATGACGTGCAGCCAGCGGACGGAAAAGGCGATCCAGTCCCAGATCACGGCGAGGTCGAACATGCTTGCTGCTCCTTGGGCGGGGTGGGGGTGTGGGGCAACCCTATGCGAAGGGATTTTATTCCGCTATCTCAGAGGAAAGCCAAGCAGCATCAAAATATCCCGAAGAATGAGCTATCTCGACAATATCCGCACCTTTGTCCGTGTCTATGAATTGGGCAGCATGTCGGCGGCGGGCCGGGATCTGCGGATCTCTCCGGCTGTGACGTCGTCGCGGATTTCGCAGCTTGAGGACCACCTGGGCGTGCGCCTGTTCCAGCGCACCACGCGCAGCCTGTCGCCGACCGAACAGGGCAAGGCCTTCTATCGCGGGGCGGCGGATATCCTGGATGCGGTGGCAGGGGCCGAGGCAGAGGTGGCCAATATCACCGACAATCCGAAGGGCGCGCTTTATGTTGCGGCACCTCTTGGGGTCGGGCGGCGGCTGATCGCGCCGCAGGTGCCGGGGTTTCTGAAGGCCTATCCCGAGGTCAGCCTGCGCCTGCGCCTGACCGACCGCAAGGTCGACCTGACGACCGAGGGGCTGGATCTGGCGTTCTTCCTTGGCCAGCCCGAGGACAGCAACCTCAAGATCCGCAAGATCGCGGACGTGGAGCGCGTGCTCTGTGCCGCGCCTGACTACATCGCGGCGCGCGGCGCACCTGCGGACGGTGCGGCGCTGGTGGCCGAGGGGCATGAATGTCTGCGATTGCGCTATCCCGGCGCGACCGAATTTCGCTGGACCCTGCGGACGGCGGAAGGGCCCGTGCGGTTCAACGTGGCGGGACGCTATGAATGCGACGACGGCGACGTGCTCACCGATTGGGCGCTGGCCGGGCAGGGCATCGCGCTGAAACCGCGGTTCGAGATCGCGGATCACCTCGCGGCGGGGCGGCTGGTGGTGGTGGCCGAGGCCACGCCGCCCGAACCGATCCAGATGGCCTGCCTGTTCACGCATCGCCGCAGGCAGGATCCCAAGGCCCGGCTTTTCATGGAATACATCACCGACCGGATCGTCGGGGCGTTTCAGGACCCGCGATAGGTGCTCATCCCATAGGGCGACAGCAGCAGCGGCACGTGGTAATGCGCGTCCGGATCGGACATGCCAAAGCGGATCGGCACCTGGTCAAGGAACAGGATGTCCTCGTCGACCTGGCCGGTGGCGCGCAGGTAGTCGCCGGCGAAGAAGATCAGCTCATAGGTGCCGGTCTTGAACTTTTCGGCGGGCAGGACAGGCGTGTCGGTGCGGCCGTCGGCATTGGTCACCGCCTCGGCGATCTTCTTGTGAGAATTGCCGCTGACCCGGTAGAGCGCGATCCTGATCCCCTGGGCCGGGCAGCCGCGTGCCGTGTCCAGAACATGGGTGGTGAGGTATCCGCTCATGATGATGTCTCCTTCGATGTGACTATGCCTAAGGCGGTCGTGCCGGGGAAGGCAAAGGCCGGGATGCCGAAGGCTCTTTCAAGTGGTTTTTGATAATGATGCGTGATCTTCTGGCTTAAGAACATTCAAAACACCGGGGGACGACAGGTGCAACGCTATCCGCGCGACATGACAGGGTATGGGCGACACCAGCCAAAGGCCAACTGGCCGGGCGGAGCGAAGATCGCAGTGCAGATCGTGCTGAATTACGAAGAGGGCGGCGAAAACAACATCCTGCACGGGGATGCTGCGTCCGAGGCGTTTTTGTCCGAGATCACCGGCGCGCAGCCTTGGCCAGGCATGCGCCACTGGAACATGGAAACGATCTATGAATACGGGTCGCGCGCCGGGTTCTGGCGGGTGCGCGACGTGCTGGGCGATCTGCCCGTGACTGTCTACGGCGTGGCGACCGCGCTGGCCCGCGCGCCTGAACAGCTGGCCGAGATGAAACGCGCCGGGTGGGAGATCGCGAGCCACGGGCTCAAGTGGGTCGAACACAAGGACATGGATCCCGAGGACGAGCGCGCCCAGATCCGCGAAGCGATCCGCCTGCATACCGAGGTCGTCGGCACCCCGCCGCGCGGCTGGTACACGGGGCGCTGTTCGCTGAACACCATTCCACTGGCCGCCGAGGAAGGCGATTTCGCCTATATCGCCGACAGCTATGCCGACGATCTGCCCTACTGGATGCGCACGGGGGGCAAGGATCAGCTGATCGTGCCCTACACCATGGACTGCAACGACATGCGGTTCGGTATCCAGGCCGGGTTCACCGACGGGGCGCAGTTCGAAGGCTTTCTGAAAGACAGTTTCGACCAGCTTTACGCCGAAGGCGTGGCCGGTGCGCCCAAGATGCTGTCGATTGGGCTGCACTGCCGGATCGCGGGGCGGCCGGGTCGCGCCATCGCGCTGAAGCGGGCGCTGGATCACATGGCTGCCCACGAGGGCGTCTGGTTCGCCACGCGCGAGGCGATCGCGGATCATTGGGCGGCGGAACATCCCAAGCCGCAGACGGTCCGGCCGTCCGAGATGTCGAAAGAGGATTTCGTCGCGGCCTACGGCGGTATCTTCGAGCATTCGCCCTGGATCGCCGAAGGTGCGCATGGGCTTGAACTTGGGCCGACGCACGACTGCGCGGCGGGGGTGCACAATGCGCTGGCGCGGATCTTCCGCACGGCCAGCGATGACCAGCGGCTGGGGGTGCTGACGGCGCATCCGGACCTGGCCGGCAAGCTTGCGGCGGCGGGGCGTCTGACGGCCGAGTCGACGGCGGAACAGGCGGGCGCGGGGCTGGACATGCTGACCGACGCCGAACGCGCGACCTTTACCGATCTGAATACGCGCTACACCGACAAGCACGGCTTTCCGTTCATCATCGCGGTGAAGGACAACACCAAGGCCAGCATCCTCGACGCCTTCCGGCGCCGGATCGACAACGACCGCGCGACCGAGTTCGCCGAGGCCTGCCGCCAGGTCGAACGCATCGCCGAGTTGCGCCTGAACGAGAAATTCGGCGCATGACCCGGATCCGCATCCAGCCGCTGACGGCCCAGGCCTTCGCGCCCTTCGGCGATGTGCTTGAGGTCGCGGGCGACCCGGACAAGATCATCAATCAGGGGATGTGCGGGCGATACCATGACCGTGCCCAGCTTGATTTCGAAGACGGGCGGGCGGGCATCAGCCTGTTCAACGCCGAACCCCGGTCGCTGCCCTACCGGCTGGACATGGTCGAACGGCATCCGCAGGGCAGCCAGGCCTTCCTGCCGATGTCGCAGCATCCCTTCCTGGTGATCGTCGCGCCGGATGCAGGGGGTCAGCCCGGCGAACCGGTCGCCTTTCGCACCGCACCGGGGCAGGGGATCAACCTGCATCGCGGCACATGGCACGGGGTTCTGACGCCGCTGCATGCGCCGGGGCTTTTCGCCGTCGTCGACCGGATCGGTGCAGGCGCGAACCTGCAGGAACACTGGTTCGACCAGCCTTTTGAGGTCACCGAATAAAAAGCGTCGGCCAAAGGTCGGCATCCACAACCACGGGAAGGGACAGACCATGGCAGACGCCACACTCGGAACTCCGGATCAGTTGCGCGATCCGAACTACACGCCGCCGCTGGCCAAGGCGGTGCCGCTTGGCATCCAGCACGTGCTGGCGATGTTCGTCAGCAACGTGACGCCGGCGATCATCGTCTGCGGCGCGGCGGGCTTCGGCTTTGGGTCGAACAGCCCGGATTTCCCGCAGATGATCTACATGATCCAGATGTCGATGTTCTTTGCCGGCATCGCGACGCTCTTTCAGTCAATTGGCATCGGCCCCGTGGGCGCGCGGCTGCCGATCGTGCAGGGGACGTCCTTTGCCTTCATTCCGATCATGATCCCGCTGGTCGCGGGCAAGGGGGTCGAGGCGATGGCCGTGCTGATGGGCGGGGTCTTCGTCGGCGGTCTGTTCCATGCCGTTCTCGGCCTGTTCATCGGCAAGATCCGGTTTGCCCTGCCGCCGCTGGTGACGGGGCTGGTGGTGACGATGATCGGTCTCGCGCTGGTCAAGGTCGGCATCCAGTACGCGGCGGGCGGCGTGCCCGCGATCGGGACGCCGGAATACGGATCGGGCATCAACTGGCTGATGGCGGCCACGGTGATCGTGGTGACGCTCGGGCTCAAGTTCTTCGCGCGCGGGATGCTGTCGGTGTCGGCGGTGCTGGTCGGGCTCTTGGCGGGCTATGTGCTGGCCTTCGTCCTTGGCCAGGTGAACCTGGGCAACGTCGGGCGGGCCGCGACCTTCGCCTTGCCGAACCCGCTGCACTTCGGGCTGGAGTTCTCTTTCGCCGCGATCCTCGGGTTCTGCCTGATGGCCTTCGTGTCGGCGGTGGAAACCGTGGGCGACGTGAGCGGGATCACCAAGGGCGGCGCGGGCCGCGAGGCGACGGACCGCGAGATCCAGGGCGCGACCTATGCGGACGGGCTGGGCACGGCGGTGTCGGGGCTGTTCGGCGCGCTGCCCAACACGTCGTTCAGCCAGAACGTCGGACTGATCGCCATGACCGGCGTGATGAGCCGCCACGTCGTGACCATCGGCGCGATCTTCCTGATCCTCTGCGGGCTGGTGCCCAAGATCGGCGCGGTGATCTCCTCGGTCCCGATCGAGGTGCTGGGCGGTGGCGTGATCGTCATGTTCGGCATGGTCGTGGCGGCCGGTATCTCCATGCTGTCGGATGTGGTCTGGAACCGGCGCAACATGGTGATCTTCGCGATTGCCCTGTCGCTTGGCCTTGGCCTGCAGCTTGAACCGGATGCGCTGCAGTACCTGCCGGGCACGTGGAAAGTGCTGGCGACCAGCGGCATCCTTCCGGCGGCGCTGATCGCCATCGTGCTGAACCTGATCCTGCCAGATGAGCTTTCGGACGAGGCCACCGAAGAGGTCAACGGCGGCATGTCCGGTCACGGCGCCGGATCACTGTGGACCCGGAAATAAGCAGCGTCGCGACGTTGGGCAACCACGGGGGGCGGCGCTGGATGCGCCGTCCCTTTTGCGTTCGTTGACGCGGGCCCATGTAAACCAAGCTTGACATTGCCGCAGGTGACGGCAATGTAAAGGTCACTTTACAAATCCGAGGTGCCGATGTCCCCCAAGACCCTGCTGCGTCATGCCATGCCCACGGTCGTCAGTCTGGCGGCCTACATCGTCGTTCTGGTCATATCGCTTCGCCTGCTGGGGCGGGGGATCGACAGCCGGGTGCTGGCGACCGCGATCAGCCTGGCCCCGATGATCCCGGCCTGCATCCTGGCCCTGTCGATCGTGCGGGCCACCCGGCGGGCGGACGAGATGCAGCAGCGTATCCAGCTAGAGGCCGTGACCATGGCCTTTGTCGGCACGGCGCTGATCACCTTCAGTTACGGCTTCCTGGAAAACGTGGGCTTTCCTCGCCTGTCGGCCTTCGCGATCTGGCCCCTGATGGCCGTGCTCTGGATGATCGGCGGCGTGATCGCGGCGCTGCGCTACAGATGAAGAACGTGATCCGCGACCTGCGCGGCGAACGGGGCTGGTCGCAGGCGCAGTTGGCGGAACAGTTGGGCGTGTCGCGCCAGACCGTGATTGCGCTGGAACGCGGGCGTTACGACCCCAGCCTGCCGTTGGCCTTTACCATCGCCGCGACCTTCGGGCGCCGGATAGACGAGATCTTTACGCCCTGACCGCCTTATCGGTGACCCGCCAGCGGCCGCAGCGGCATGTGCCGGTTCACGTCTTTATATAGTAGATAACGGAAGGGGCCGGGGCCGCCGGCATAGCAGGCCTGCGGGCAGAAGGCGCGAAGCCACATGAAATCGCCGGCCTCGACCTCGACCCAGTCGGCGTTCAGGCGATAGGCGCCCTTGCCCTCGAGCACATAGAGGCCGTGCTCCATCACATGCGTTTCCAGAAACGGGATCACCGCGCCGGGCAACAGCGTGACGATGGTCACATGCATGTCGTGGCGCAGATCCGCAGGGTCGACGAACCGCGTGGTGGCCCATTTTCCGTCGGTGCCGGGCATGGCCGTGGGGGTGATGTCGTTTTCATTGAGGAACAGCGGGCCGGGCGTATCGAGCCCCGGGGCAAGCTGATAGGCCTTGCGGATCCAGTGGAACCGCGCGGTATCATCGGCGCTGTTCTTCAACGTCCAGCCCGATGACGGTGGCAGGTAGGCATATCCCCCGGGGGTCAAGGTGTGGGTGCGGCCCGCGACCGTGACCTCAATCGCGCCTTCGACGACGAACAGCACGCCCTCGGCTTCGGGGTCGGTTTCCGGCAGGTCCGATCCGCCGCCCGGCTGCACCTCCATGATGTATTGCGAAAACGTCTCGGCAAAGCCGGACATCGGCCGGGCAATGACCCAAAGCCGCGTGCCGGTCCAGCCGGGCAGGAAGCTGGTCACGATATCCCGCATCACGCCACGGGGCAGCACCGCATAGGCGTTGGTAAAGATCGCGCGGTCGGTCAGAAGCTGGTCCTGGCCGGGGTGGCCGCCGTGGGGGGCATAGTAGCTGCGGGTCATGGGGGATCCTGCGGTTGATCGGGTCTTCACTATGGGCCGGGCGCGGGGGACAGACCAGCGCGACTTGGGCGACAGGACTGTTCGGGAAAACTTGATAGCGCGGCTGCTATATGAATGATCCTCATAATCCTGTCGCAATATATGAATTTGCCTGTCTGGTGGCGCGTCCTTATTTGCGAAGCAAACCAGCACGGGATCGACATGATCAACTTCTCTCTTCCTTCTTCCGACACCTTTGCCCAGATCCGGCAGGCCGCGCAGGACCGTATCCTGATCCTTGACGGCGCCATGGGCACGATGATCCAGACGCTTGGCATGAGCGAAGAGGATTTCACCGGCGGCGGCCATATCCACGGGCCCGGCTGCCGGCATCATCCGACCGATCATCCCCAGAAGGGCAACAACGATCTGCTGGTGCTGACGCAGCCGCAGGCGATCGAGGACATTCAACTTGAGTTCGCATTGGCGGGCGCCGATATCCTCGAGACGAACACCTTTTCCTCGACCACGATCGCGCAGGCGGATTACGGGCTGGAAGCGGCGGTGCATGATCTGAACGTCGCGGGCGCACAGGTCGCGCGGCGCGCGGCGGACCGGGCGACGGCGCAGGACGGACGGCCCAGATGGGTGGCCGGGGCCGTGGGGCCGACCAACCGGACGGCCTCGATCAGTCCGGACGTGAACGACCCGGGCTACCGCGCTGTCACCTTCGACGATCTGCGGCAGGCCTATGGTCAGCAGATCCGGGGGCTGATCGAGGGCGGGTCGGACCTGATCCTGATCGAGACGATCTTTGACACGCTGAATGCGAAGGCGGCGATCTTTGCCGCCTTCGAGGCCTTTGCCGAACATGGGCGGCGCCTGCCGATCATGATCTCGGGCACGATCACCGATGCCTCGGGGCGGACCCTGTCGGGGCAGACGCCCACGGCCTTCTGGCATTCGGTGCGGCATGCGCGGCCCTTCACCGTGGGTCTGAACTGCGCCCTTGGGGCTGATGCGATGCGACCGCATATCACCGAACTGGCGGGCGTGGCCGACACGCTGATCTGCGCCTATCCGAACGCGGGCCTGCCCAATGCCTTCGGCCAGTACGACGAGACGCCCGATCAGACGGCCGCCAAGGTCGAGGTCTTTGCCCGCGAAGGTCTGGTCAATATCGTCGGCGGCTGCTGCGGCACCACGCCCGACCATATCGGCGCCATTGCCGACCACGTTGCGGGCCATGCGCCGCGCCAAGTGAAAGGGGCCTGAGATGACCAAGCCATTGCTGCGCCTTTCGGGGCTGGAACCCTTTGTCCTGACCGCCGACATCCCCTTCGTGAACGTAGGCGAACGCACCAACGTCACCGGGTCGGCCAAGTTCCGCAAGCTGATCACCAACCGCGACTACGCGACCGCGCTGGATGTGGCGCGGGATCAGGTGGAAAACGGCGCCCAGATCATCGACATCAACATGGACGAAGGCCTGATCGATTCCAAACAGGCGATGGTCGATTTCCTGAACCTGGTGGCGGCCGAGCCCGACATCGCGCGGGTTCCGGTGATGATCGACAGCTCCAAATGGGAGGTGATCGAGGCCGGTCTGCAATGCGTGCAGGGCAAGCCCGTGGTCAACTCGATCTCGCTGAAGGAAGGGGAGGAGGCGTTCATCCACCATGCCTCGCTCTGCCTTGCCTACGGCGCGGCGGTCGTGGTCATGGCCTTTGACGAACAGGGCCAGGCCGACAGTTTCGCCCGCAAGACCGAGATCTGCGCCCGCGCCTACAAGGTGCTGACCGAAACCGTCGGCTTCCCGCCCGAAGACATCATCTTTGATCCCAACGTCTTTGCCGTCGCCACCGGCATCGAAGAGCATGACAACTACGGCGTCGATTTCATCGAGGCCACGCGCTGGATCCGCCAGAACCTGCCGCACTGCCATGTGTCGGGCGGGGTGTCGAACCTGTCGTTCAGCTTTCGCGGGAACGAACCGGTGCGCGAGGCCATGCATGCCGTCTTCCTCTATCACGCGATCAAGGCGGGGATGGACATGGGCATTGTCAACGCCGGTCAGCTGGCGGTCTATGACCAGATCGATGCGGACCTGCGCGAGGCCTGCGAGGATGTGGTACTGAACCGCACCCCGGCCAATGGCGGCAACGCGACCGAAAACCTGCTGGAGGTCGCCGAGCGTTTCAAGGGCGACAAGCGCGAGGCCAAGGTGCGCGACCTGGCCTGGCGCGACTGGCCGGTGGAAAAGCGTCTGGAACATGCGCTGGTCAACGGCATCACCGAATTCGTCGACGAGGATACCGAAGCCGCCCGGGTCGCGGCCGAAAAGCCGCTCGACGTGATTGAAGGCCCGCTGATGGCGGGGATGAACGTGGTGGGTGACCTCTTTGGCGCGGGCAAGATGTTCCTGCCACAGGTGGTGAAATCGGCCCGGGTGATGAAACAGGCCGTGGCTGTGCTGCTGCCCTACATGGAGGCCGAAAAGGCCGGGGGCCGCGACAGTGCGGGCCGCGTGCTGATGGCGACCGTGAAGGGCGACGTGCATGACATCGGCAAGAACATCGTCGGCGTCGTGCTGGCCTGCAACAATTACGAGATCATCGACCTGGGCGTGATGGTGTCGCCGCAGAAGATCCTTGAAGAGGCGAAGGCGCATGATGTCGACATCATCGGCCTGTCCGGGCTGATCACGCCGTCGCTGGATGAAATGGTGCACCTTGCCTCCGAACTGGAACGCGAAGGGTTCGACGTGCCACTGCTGATCGGCGGGGCGACAACCTCCAAGGTGCATACGGCCGTGAAGATCGCGCCGCGCTATTCGAAAAGCCAGGCGATCTATGTCACCGATGCCAGCCGTGCGGTCGGGGTCGTGTCACAGCTTTTGTCGAAGACGCAGAAGCAGCCCTATATCGACGGCATCCGGGCCGAGTATTCCGAGGTGGCCGAACGGCACGAACGGGCCGAACGAGCCAAGCAACGCCTGCCACTGGCCGCCGCGCGGGCCAACGCGATGAAGATCGACTGGACGGATTACAAGGTTACGGCGCCCAGGTTCACCGGCGCCCGGGTCATCGACGACTGGGACCTGGCCGAAATCGCGCGCTACATCGACTGGACGCCGTTCTTCCAGACGTGGGAGCTGAAGGGCGTCTACCCCCGGATCCTCGAGGACGAGACATACGGGGAGGCCGCGCGCAATCTGTTCAACGACGCCCAAGCGATGCTGCAACGGATCGTGGGCGAAAAATGGTTCGGCCCTCGGGCTGTCGTCGGCTTCTGGCCTGCGAACCGGGTCGGCGACGACATCCTGCTCTTCAAGGGTGAGGACCGCAGCGACCCGCTGGCGACGCTGCACACGCTGCGTCAGCAGACCTCCAAGCGGAAGGACAGCCCGAATCTGGCGCTCGCCGATTTCGTCGCGCCCGAGGGCGTCGCGGATTACGTCGGCGGTTTCGTCGTGACCGCAGGCCCCGAGGAAGCCGCGATCGCCGAGCGGTTCGAAAAGGACGGGGACGATTACGCGTCGATCATGGTCAAGGCGCTGGCCGATCGCTTTGCCGAAGCCATGGCCGAGATGCTGCACGAACGGGTGCGGCGCGACTACTGGGGCTATGGGGCTGGTGAGGCCTTCTCTCCGCAGGAGCTGATCGGCGAACCCTATCGCGGCATCCGTCCTGCCCCGGGCTATCCCGCTCAGCCCGACCACACCGAGAAAGAGACGCTGTTCGATCTGCTGGATGCGGGCGCGACCACCGGAGTGGAGCTGACCGAGTCGATGGCGATGTGGCCGGGGTCCTCCGTGTCGGGGCTCTATATCGGTCATCCGCAGGCCTATTACTTCGGCGTGGCCAAGGTCGAACGCGACCAGGTGAGCGATTATGCGGACCGAAAGGGGATTCCCCTGGAGGAGGCCGAACGCTGGCTAGCCCCGATCCTGAACTACCGTCCGGGCGATTCAGCGGTGATCGCGGCCGAATAGGGGGCGGAATTGCACGAAAATCAGGGGGGCGGCCTGCGGGCCGCCCCTTTGTTTTGGCCTGATCCGACAGGTCGCGCAGGGCAGGGGGCGGCACAGACCCCTTGTTTTGCTGAAGTTTTGAAGGGCGAGGGAACTTTTTTGGGGTTGGGGTGAAGTTTTTTGAAAAAAGCGCTTGCGGACTCACAGCACTGACCGTAAAAGCCCCTTCACCGGCGGCGCTGAGGCGCACAACGGGACGCCAGACGGAACGACGGAGCGAGGCTCTGG
>NZ_SPUW01000003.1 GCF_004959925.1 Pseudooceanicola onchidii
CTCATAACCTGAAGGTCGTAGGTTCAAATCCTACTCCCGCAACCAACACCGAACGCCCCGCGCCCCAAAGGCCGGGGCGTTCGGCGTTTGGGGGGGGGCTGTCGCCAAACCTGTTGCGCAGAAAAAGACCGGAGGCCGCCCTGAGGGGCAGGGCGCCGACCTTTGGCAGCTCACCAGGCTTCAACACTCGGCCGGATCTGCGTCTCGAAGGTCCAGGCGTCCTTCGGTTGCTTCCAGAGCTGGATGTAGGTTTGAGCAACCGAGGCAGGGCGCATGAGGACGCGGTCGCGACCGGATTCGGCCATGCGTTCGCGGACCCAGGCCGTGTCGACGCCGGAATCGATGACCAGATGCGCGACGTGGATACCCTGGGGCATGAGTTCCCGTGCTGCGGATTCGGCCATGGCGCGCAGGCCGAACTTGGCGCTGGCGAAGGCCGCAAAGCCCTTTCCGCCGCGCAGGCCGGCCGTGGCGCCGGTGAAGAAGATGCAGCCCTCGTTCCTTGGCAACATGGCCTTTGCGGCTTCGCGCCCGGTCAGGAAGCCGGCGTAGCAGGCCATTTCCCAGACCTTGCGAAAGACCCGTTCGGTGGTCTCGACGTAGGGAAAGTTCACGTTGGCGCCGATGTTGAAGATACAGACCTCAAGCGGGGCCGTGGCCTCGGCTTCGGCCATGAACTGCACGACCTCGTCCTCCTTGCGTGCGTCCAGCGACCGGGCGTGGATCGTGCCGCCTGCGGCCTCGATCTCTGCCACCAAGGGGGCAAGCTTGTCGCCGTTTCGACGTCCGGCGAAGATGGTGAAGCCTTCGGCCGCGAAGGCCTTGCAGATTTCGGCGCCGATGAAATCGCCCGCGCCGACAACGGCCACGGTCCTGTTTCGGTTTTCCATGGGTTTTCCTTTCCGTGGCGTGGTGTCAGAGCCGGGCGAGGTGGTCTTCGACGTCGCGCAGGCGGTCCTTGCCGAAGTAGATCTCGCCCTCGATGTGGAAGGTGGGGGATCCGAAATCGCCTTGTTCCACGGCACGGGTGGTCAGATCCAGCAGCTCATCCTTGATGGGCTGGCTTTCGGCGTCCTGCATCAGGGTGTCGGCATCCAGGCCGGCGGCCGACAGCGTCGCGCGGGCGGCCTCCGGATCACCCATGTTCACCTGATCTTCCCACATGGCGGTGAAGACCGTGTCGACATAGGGCGCGAAGACATCCCTGTGGCGGGCCGCCACGGCGCCGCGCATCAGGCGCAGGGTGTTCACGGGGAAATGCGGGTTCCAGCTGAACCGGTTCAGCCCGTGGCGTCTGATGAAGCGGTCACGTTCTATGGCTTCGTATTCCAGCCGGTTCTTGATGCCCGCGAAGGCTTCGGCCGGGGACCGGTTGCCGGTGGCGCGAAAGACACCACCCAGAAGCACGGGCACGTAGGTGACGGTCGCGTCGTGCCGTTCGGCGATCCCCGGCAGGACCTTGTGCGCCAGATAGGCGTTCGGGCTGCCGAAGTCGAAGTGGAAGTCCACTGTTCTGGTCATGCGGGTCTCCTCCCCCGGGGTGGATCAGAAGGCCGCGGGTGACGGGTGTCGGCCCCATGTCCTGACCGGCCCGTTGTCAATCACGAGTCAGTTCTGAAATCGAACGTACTTTTGACATGGGTCCGCGTCAACGCTAAACCCGGAGGGCGATCTGTGACGGAGGCGTCGGATGAAGTGGGATGAGCTGGCAGAGCAAAGCTGTTCGATGGCGCGCACCTTGTCGGTGATCGGCGACCGCTGGACGCTGATGGTCTTGCGTGACTGCTTTCTCGGGGTGCGGCGGTTCGATGATTTCCAGCGTCGTCTCGGGGTGACGCGGGGTATCCTGTCGGACCGGCTCAGACAGTTGACCGAGGCCGGCGTGCTGGACAAGGTCGCCTACCAGGACCGGCCGCCGCGGCATGAATACAGGCTGACCCGCAGAGGGTTGGATCTGCATCCCGTGATCCTGTCGATCGTGCATTGGGGCGATGTGCACATGGCCGGAGAGGCCGGGCGCCCGATCCTGCATCGGCACAAGACCTGCGGCGCGCTGTTCGACCCGGTGCTGAGCTGTTCTGAATGCGGTGAGCCCGTGCGCCCGCATGATGTCGAGGTGATCCGCGGCCCGGGTCATGCGGCGGACCGGCATATGCCACCGGACGAGGCCGAGGGCTGAGGTTGGAGGGGTGGCAGGCGGGCTAAGCAGCACTCGCCAGAAACCGCCGGGTTGCGGTCATGACGTGCCGGATGACCGCGCGTGGCCCCTCGATTGCGGTCAGCCGGGTCATCGGGACTTCAAGCGCCAGGGGAAGGTCCGGGGGCAGGGCGGCCAGATAGGCCTTCAGGTCGATGCCCCCGTCGCCCGGCGGCAGGCGTTCGGCGCGGCCGGCGTGCAGCAGATCGTCGGTCGTGTAAGGCGGGTGCACCGGCGCGTCGCACAGATGTGCAAAACGCAGCCGGTCGGGTGTCAGCCGTGACAAGGTGCTCAGGTCGCTGTCGGATCGGTCGAAATGCAGGCTGTCCGGCAGAACGCCGACGGTCGGTCCGGCTGCGGCCGCGATGCCAAGTGCCGCGTCCAGTGTTGGCACCACCGTCCAGGGGAAGAACTCCAGCACCGTGCCCAGGCCCCTGGCGTTGGCGTGTTCGGTCAGGGCCGCCAGCGTGTCGGTCAGGCGGGACAGGTCGGGGTCGTAGGGGGCGGTGATGACCTCGCGCGCGCCAAGCGTGGCCCCCGCATCGAGAAACCGGTCAAGCGCCGCGACATCGGTATGGGGGTCTATCTTGACGAACTCGATGTCGTGGACGCGCAGCCCCGTGTCCCGCAGGGCGGCGGTCGTGGCGCGCATCAAGCCGGGGTCCTCCATCAGGGGATAGCCGGGGCTGATGTCGGTCACCCGGATAAGCCGCAGGCCGACGGCGTCGAAGCCTGCCTCGGCGGCCGCTTGGATCAGGTCCGGGGGCGGCAGGTCGATGGCCGTCAGATGGGCCAGGGACAAAGACCGGGTCATGCCGCGCCCCGGGCCGCGTGGCGCCCGGCGATATAGCCGAAGGTCAGCGCGGGGCCCAAGTTGATGCCACCGGCCGGATAGTGCCCGCCCATGACGCTCGCCATATCGGTGCCGGCGGCATAGAGCCCGGGGATCGGCCGGGCGTCCTTGTCCACAACACGGGCTGCGCCGTCGGTCTGCAACCCGGCGAAGGTGCCGAAGCTGCCGGGGATGACACGGACGGCATAGAAGGGCCCGGTGGCGATCGGGGCGAGGCAGGGGTTCGGGGTGACTGTGGGATCGCCCTGCAACCGCATGTAGGGCGTGGTGCCGCGCCCGAATTCGGGATCCTCGCCCCGGGCCGCGCCGCTGTTGAAGGTGGCGACCGTCTGCGACAGGCCCTCGGGGTCGATGCCACAGGCGCGGGCCAGTTCGGGGATCGTCGCCGCGCGCGTCAGGTAGCCAGAGGTGATCCAGCGGCTAAGGGGCATCGGCGCGGGCCGGACGATGCCAAGGCCATATCGGCGGATGAACCTGTGGTCGCAGACCAGCCAGCTTTGCACCGGCTCGTCCTGCGGCGTGGCCTCGATCATCGCCTGAACATAGTCGTGGTAGCCAAGGCCTTCGTTGCAAAAGCGGGCGCCGGTGCGGCGCACGCCGATGACGCCGGGTTTGCCGCGGTCGATGATATGCGGGAAGGTGCCTGTCGTGCCATCGGGCCAGGTGACGGACGAGACGGGGCACCATGCGCCGGGGGCTGCCAGGGTGGTGGCCTGCCGTCCCCCGGCGGTTTCGCCAAGGCGCAGGCCGTCGCCGGCCGCACTGTCCACGGCAAGGGTGCGATGATCCCGGGCCCTCGGGAAGGTCGCATCGCGCCGGGCCGGGTCGTGGGGATAGCCACCGCAGGCCAGAACCACGCCCCGCGCCGCGCGGATGCGCCGGCTGCCGTTGACCGTCGCGCTGATGATCCGGCCGTCGTGCAGTTCAAGCGCCGTGATGGCGGCGTCCGTTCGAAGATCGACCTTGGCGGCCAGCGCGGCCTGCATCAGGCGGGCGACCAATGCGTTGCCATTGCGCAGATCCATCCCGCGGCGATGACGGGCCAGCGACCACAGGTGTCGCCCCAGGCGTGTCGCCACGTGCAGGGCGGCGCGCGGCGATCGGGTGGCCGTCATGAAGGCGCGCAGGTCCGCGCCCGCCTGGATCGTCATGCCGATGAACGAGGTTTCGCGCATCGGTCGGCGCAGGCGGTCGATCTCGGGCCCGAGGGCGCGCCCGTCGAAGGGGGCGGCGATCACCGACCGGCCGCCGGTTCCGGCCCCGGGCAGGTGCCCGTAGGTGTCCGGAATGCCCGCGCCACATTCGAAGGTCAGCCCGGCGTCTTCCAGAAACCCGATCATCTCGGGCGCGGTCGACAGGAAGGCCTCGACAAGCTCGGCGTTGAAGGTGTTGCCCTGAACGGCCTCCAGGTACCGGCGCGGACCGCTGGTGTCTTCGTCAAAGCCATGGCGACGCGCGACAGGGTTGCAGGGGGCCCAGATCCAGCCGCCGGACCAGGCGGTCGTGCCGCCAAGGACATGGGCCTTTTCGCACAGGATCACCTTCAGCCCCTGCCGTGCGGCGGCCAGTGCGGCGGTCAGCCCGGCCGCCCCGGATCCCGCCACCAGCAGATCGCAGTCGTCGTCCCAGTCTGTCGGTTGCTCTGCCATGCCGGATCCTCCGTTCCCGACTTTGTTGTTCCGCTGCACCGGGATAACGTCAAATGCTTGTTTGCGGCTTAGCGTAACCTGATGTTAAATCGATCCAGGGCAGGAGGGTGCGATGCGCGAAATCACGTTAAGGCAGGTCGAAGTGATCCGGGCCGTCATGTTGCGCGGCACGATCAGCGGCGCGGCTGAATTGCTGGGGGTTTCGGCGCCCGGCATCTCCCGCCTCGTGAAGCACACGGAGGAGACCCTGGGGGTCAGGCTGTTCGAACGGCGCGCCGGATTGTTCGTGCCCTCGGTCGAGGCCGGGAAGGTCTTTGACCAGATCCGAGAGGTCTACAAGGGCGTCGAGAACCTGCAATCCGCGCTGGATTCCCTCCAGAAGGGCGAAGAGGTTCAGCTGTCCTTCGCCTCGGCGCCATCGGTCGCGCAGTTCATCGCGGCGCGCGCCCTGCGCAGCATCCGGGCGCGGTATCCTGACCTCTATATCGACCTGAACATCCTCAAGATCGAAGAGACGGCGGATTACCTGCTGCTGGAACGCGGCGAGTTCGTCATCATGAGCTCGGCCATCCACAACCCCGGCATCCAGAGCGACAAGCTGGCCCAGGGGCGTGTCGTGGCGATCCTGCCCGAAGGCCATCCGCTGGCCGATCAGGCCGTCGTGTCGGTGCATGATCTGGCGAAGGAAGACGTGGTGGGCATCGATCCGTCCGATCCCTATGGCCGCATCATCTCGCGCCCATTCCGCGAGGCGGGCCTTGATATCCGTCACACCATGCGGGGCAGATTCGCGCAAACCATCGTCAGCCTGGTGCGGCACGGGCTGGGCGTGGCGCTGATCGACGAATTTTCGGTGGCCGAAGTGTACCTGCCGGGCATCGTGCGCAGACCGATCGTGGAAGAGACCTTCATCGACATCTACGTGGTGACGAAGAAGGACAGGGTCCTGTCAAACTTCGCAGAATTCAGCATTCAGCAGTTCCGCAAGGAGATCATGGAGGCCGGCAGGAACTGGTCCTGACCGGCGCCTCGGAATAACTTCAGGTTAATGATGTGGCAATAATCGTATTTGACGTTAATGGATCGGATCGCGCATCACCATGTCATCGAACGCGAGGAGGATCGCGTTCACTTTGACAACGGGAGGAACCTCATGAAGCGTTTCGTACTTGGCGCCGTGTCGGCGCTTGTCCTCGGGGCATCGGCTGCAGGCGCGGCCGATTATCCGTCCAAGGAAATTCAGGGCATCATCCAGTGGGGGGCCGGCGGGTCGACCGATACGGTGATGCGGTCCGTGACGCCCCATGCCGAAGAGGCGCTTGGCGGTTCGGTCGTGATGCAGAACATGACCGGCGGCGTCGGTGCCATTGCGTTGAACCACGTCGCAGGCCAGGCGGCCGACGGCTACACCCTGCTGATGGGCGCGGAAAACCCGCTGCTCTACAAGGTCATGGGCCTTGGCGACAAGGACTATGGCGATTTCATCCCGGTCAGCATCCTGGCGCGCGGCACGCCCATCCTGGTGGCCAACCCCGATGCGCCGTTCGACGATTACGCAGGCATGATGGCCTACATCAAGGAAAACCCCGGTGAGTTGCGCGTGGGCGCCACCGGCCCCGGTGGTCTGCCGTCGGTCGTGACCGCGATGATCAACACCGTCGAAGGCGAGATGGACGTGATTTCCGTGCCTTACGATGGTGACGGCCCGGCGCTGACCGCGCTGCAGGGTGGCGCCATCGACGTCATGCCTGCCGTTCTCGGCGCCGCGATCGAAGGCATCCGTGCCGGCAACATGAAGCCGCTGGCGATCTTCGATGTGGCGGCCAACGACAAGCTGCCCGAGGTTCCGCCGGTCACCGACTTCAACGACGCCTACAACACCTACCTGCCCTGGGGCCCGTTCTTCGGTGTCTTCGTGGCCAAGGGGACGCCGGATGACGTCGTCGCCAAGCTGGCGGATGCCTATGCCAAGGGGTCCGAGAATCCCGAGTTCAAGGAGCTGATGGACAACCGCGGCTTCTCGATGATGGGGATCTCCGGGGCCGAAGCCGAGGCGTTCCTGTCCAAGTGGCAGCAGGGCACCACCTGGCTGCTGCAGGATGCAGGTCTGACCAAGGCGTCGCCCGAAGACTTCGGCATCGCCCGTCCGTAACCCGGACCGAACGGCGCCTGACGCCACCTGAGCACGTCGGCGCCGCACTTCGAACCCGGAGTGCGGCGCCTTTCATTTCCGCCATCCGGCGGGCGGGGGAGGGAAACCCATGAACATCGAAACGGATCATCACGACGGCACGTCCGACGCCACGCCCGGCGGGTACGAGAAGCAGCGGCGCCCCGGCGAACTGGTCTTCTGCGCCTTCCTGGCCCTGGCCAGCCTGTTTCTGGTCTGGGACGCCTGGGGCATCGAAAACGCCTTCGGCCCGAACGGCCTGTCGTCGCCCCGGGCCATTCCGCTGGCCACGACGCTGGTCATGGCGGTGTCGGCAATCGTGATCTTCGTCAAGGACATGCGCCTGCCCAAGGTGGCCGGTGAGACGGTTCGCAAGGACATCCTGCCTGTCACCGTCGTGATCCTTGCCCTGATGCTGGTGGCCTATGGCGTCGCGCTGAATTCGCTTGGGTTTCTGCCGACCTCGGCGCTTTTCCTGATCGTCGCGATCAAGCTGCTGGCGCGGCGCGGCTGGGCCTGGACGCTGGCCGTGTCGCTAGGCAGCCTGATCCTGATCTGGGTGATCTTCCGCATCGTCTTCACCGTGCTGATGCCGTCGGGGATCGTGCCCGAGGCGGAATTCATCCAACTGTTCCGCAACCTTCTTTCGGGGGCAAACTGATGGACGCGATCCTTGCTTTCCTGACCGTCTTCACCCAGCCCGAACTGCTGTTGCTGGTCGGTCTTGGCACCTTTGCCGGTGTCTACGTCGGGGCCATTCCCGGCCTGTCGGTGACCATGGCCGTGTCGATCCTGATCTCCTTCACCTTCTCATGGGATGTCTACCCGGCGATTTCGCTGATGATCGGCATCTACATGGGCGGGGTCTATGGCGGGTCGCGCACGGCGATCCTTCTGAACATTCCCGGTGCGCCTTCGGCGATCGCCACGGCGCTGGACGGCTATCCGCTTGCCAAGCGCGGAGAGGCGGGGACCGCCATCGGCGTGACGACCGTGATGTCCTTCATCGGCGGGTTCATCGGCATCGGGGTGCTGGCCGTGGCCGCGCCCTTCGTGTCGGACTTCGCGCTGAAGTTCCAGCCGCGCGACTACATGCTGCTGGCGGTGCTGGGCATCCTTCTGGTCGGGTCGCTGTCAGAAGGCAGCCTGGTCAAGGGCATCTTCGCGGGCGCCCTGGGGATCGCCATCGGCGCCGTGGGCCGCGACCCGCTGACCTTCACCGAACGCTTCACTTTCGACATCCCGCTGATGCAGGGCGGGATTTCCTTCATCGCCGTCATGATCGGCATGTTCGGCGTGTCCGAGGCGCTGATGCAGCTGCACCACGTCGACAAGGATGCCGTCCGGCAGAAGATCAGCCGCATCGTGCCCTCGCTCGCCACGGTGAAGAAGCACCTGCCGCTGTCGATCCAGACGTCCTCGATCGGGGTGGTGATCGGCGCGCTGCCCGGCACGGGCGGGGATATCGCCGCGCTGATGGCCTATGACCACGCCAAGCGGGTGACCAAGAACCCCGAGCGTGACTTCGGTGACGGCGCCATGGAGGGCCTTGTCGCGCCCGAGACGGCGAACAACGCCGCCGTTGGGGGCGCCTTCATTCCGATGATGACCCTTGGCATTCCCGGTGACGCGGTGACCGCGATCATGATCGGTGCGCTGTTCATCCACGGGCTGAACCCCGGGCCGATGCTGATGGTCGATCAGCCCGACATGTTCTGGTTCATCGTCGGCGCGCTGGTCATGGCCAATGTCTTCATGCTGATCTTCGGCCTGACCGGCATCAAGCTCTTTACCAAGATCGTCGAGATGCCGCGCGCCGTCCTGATCCCGTTGATCATGCTGCTGTCCATCGTCGGCGCCTATGCAGTCAACAATTCGCTGACGGATGTCTACTGGATGCTGGGCTTCGGCTTCTTCGGCTATTTCATGCGGCACTACGGCTATCCTCTCGGGCCGGTGATCCTTGGCGTGATCCTGTCGCGCCTGCTGGATGACAACTGGCGCCGCGCGATCATTTCCGAACGCGAGGACCTGGGGCGCTTCTTCGGAGGGCTCTTCTCAAGCCCCTTGTCGACGGTGCTGTTCATCGCGGTGATCCTGATCTTCGTCAGCCAGACGCCCATCTGGACCCGCGCCAAGGCCCGTCTCTTCCCGGCACGCAAGGAGGTCAAGCAATGACCCGCCAGCTGAAACTGGGGCTGATCGGCGACAACATCGCCCGGTCCCGCGCCAACGTCCTGCACCGCCTGGCAGGTGCGCAATGCGGCCTCGAGGTCAGCTATGACCGGCTGGTGCCCAAGCTTATGGAGCGGGACTTCGACGGCGTCTTCGATCACTGCATCGATGCGGGTTTCGACGGCATCAACATCACCTATCCGTACAAGGAACGTGCCGCTGCACGGGTGCAGGTCGACGATCCGCTGGTGCGGGCCATCGGGGCCGTGAACACGGTGATCTTCCACGCCGACGGGCCCAAGGGGTTCAACACCGACCATTCGGGGTTCATGGCGGGCTACCGCGCCGTCCGGGCTGAAAAGTCGACCGGACCGGTGCTGATGATCGGCACCGGCGGGGTGGGCAAGGCGGTGGCCTTCGGGTTGGCCGGGCTGGGCACGCGCTGTCTTCGGCTGGTCGACCGCGACCTCGCCAAGGCGGAAAAGCTGGCCGAGGCGCTTCAGGCCGTGGCGCCCGACATGGATATCTCGATCTGGATCAGCGCCGAAAAGGCGGCCGAGGGCAGCGCAGGCCTGATCAACTGCACCCCCGTCGGCATGGTCGGCCACGAGGGCACGCCGCTGGATCCGGCGGCGATGGCGGGGGCCGAGTGGGCCTTCGACGCCGTCTACACCCCGGTCGACACGCAGTTCCTGCAGGATGCGGGGGCCGCAGGGCTGTCGATCATCTCGGGGTGGGAGCTATTTTTTCATCAAGGCGTGCATGCGTGGTCGCTGTTCTCCGGCACCGGGGTGAACGAAGGCGCGCTTCGCCACAGCTTGCAACAAGAGGTCGAAACCGCATGAAAACCGCAATCGCCACAGTCTCGATCTCGGGGACGTTGACGGAAAAACTGGATGCCATCGCCGAGGCCGGGTTCGACGGGATCGAGATCTTTGAACAGGATTTCATCACCGACACCGGCAGCGCGCGCGACGTGGGCAACCGGATCCGCGACAAGGGGCTTGAGGTCAGCCTGTTCCAACCCTTCCGCGACTTTGAAGGACTGCCGGATCCGTACCGTGCCAAGGCCTTCGACCGGGCTGAGCGCAAGTTCGACCTGATGCAGCAACTGGGTGCGGAGCTGGTTCTTGTCTGTTCCTCGGTCCACGCCAAGGCTCTGGGCGGCATCGACCGCGCGGCCGATGATCTGAGAGAGCTGGGCGAGCGTGCCGCGGCGCGCGGGCTTCGCATCGGATACGAGGCGCTGGCCTGGGGGCGCTATGTCAACGATCATCGCGACGCCTGGGAAATCGTGCGCCGGGCCGATCACCCGAACGTCGGCGTGATCCTCGACAGCTTCCATACGCTTGGCCGGGGCCTGGACCCCGAAACCATCCGCCGCATTCCCGGCGACCGGATCTTCTTTGTCCAGCTGGCCGATGCCCCGAAGATCGACATGGACCTGCTGTACTGGTCGCGTCACTTCCGGAACATGCCGGGCGAAGGCGACCTGCCGGTGACCGATTTCATGCGGGCGGTGATGGCTGCGGGCTATACCGGGCCGGTCAGCCTGGAAATCTTCAACGACCAGTTCCGGGGCGGCAGCGCCCGGGCCGTGGCGCGTGACGGCTATCGGTCGCTGATCGCGCTGATGGACGATGTGCGCCGCGCCGAACCGGCCGTAGGCATCGACCTGCCGGCAATCCCGTCCCGCCAGTCGATCGAGGGCACCGCCTTTGTCGAATTCGCCACGCGCGGGGCCGAGGGGGATGCGCTCAAGGCGCAGCTGACCGCGCTCGGCTTTGCCGAAACCGGGCGGCACGTGTCCAAGGCGGTCTCGCTTTGGCAACAGGGCGACATCCGGTTCGTCGTGAACGAGGAAACCTCCGATTTCGCCGGGTCGGCCTATAACATGCACGGCACCTCGGTCTGCGATGTGGGGCTCATGGTGTCCTCGGCGGCTGACACTATGGCCCGTGCGGCGGCTCTGGGCTCAAAGCCCTTCGCGCAGGCGCCCAGTGTCGGTCAGCTGGATATCCCCGCCATCCGGGGTCTGGGGGGCAGCGTGCTGCATTTCCTCGACGACAGCCACGCGGACGTCTGGCAGGCCGAATTCGGCGCGACGCGCGCAGGCCCCGCCGGTGCGGGCCTGACCACGGTCGATCACGTCGCGCAGACCATGACCTATGACGAAATGCTCAGCTGGTCGCTGTTCTACGGGTCGCTGTTCGGCATGACCAAGGCGCCGATGGTGGACGTTGTCGATCCCGACGGGCTGGTCCGGTCACAGGCGCTTGGTGCCGATACCGGGGCGTTCCGGATCACCCTGAACGGCGCCGAAACGCACCGCACGCTGGCCGGGTCCTTCCTGGCCGACAGTTTCGGCGCGCCGGTGCAGCATATTGCGCTGACCACCGACGACATCTTCGCCACCGCCGATGCGCTGGCCGAAAAGGGGTTCGCCGCCCTGCCGATCCCCGACAACTACTATGACGACCTGGTATCGCGGTTCGACCTGCCGGCCGAGGACCTGGCGCGCATGAAACAGCACCAGATCCTGTATGACGTCGACGAGGACGGGGCCTTCTACCAGCTTTACAGCCGCCCTGCGCCGAACGGTTTCTTCTTCGAGATCGTTCAGCGGACCGGCTATCAGGGCTACGGCGCGCCGAACGCCCCGTTCCGCATCGCCGCGCAGAAGCGGCTGGGCCGGACAAAGGGCATCCCCGTCGAATAGGGCAGGGCGGTTCCCCCGCGCGGGGGCAATGCGTGCGCCGCCCGGCTGGACCGGGCGGCTTGCGTCAGCCGTTGTAGTCGGCGTCGCTGACCTTTTCGAGCCACGTGACGGCCCCGTCGCCCAGGTTTTCCTGGATCGCGATGTGGGACATCGCCGTGTCGGGCGCCGCGCCATGCCAATGCCTTTGACCGGCCGGAAAGATCACCACGTCGCCGGCCGAGACCTCCTCGACCGGGCCGCCGTCGCGCTGGACGCGCCCGCGTCCGAAGGTGATGATGATCGTCTGTCCTGCCGGATGGGTGTGCCATGCCGTGCGCGCGCCCGGCTCGAACGTCACATGCGCGCCGCTGGTGCGGCCCGGGGCGGGCATCTGGAACAGCGGGTCAAGGCGCACGGTCCCGGTAAAATAGTCCTCGGGCCCGGGTCCTGACGGGGTGCTGCCGCTGCGAATGATCTGCATGGGGTGGTCCTTCCGTGGGTCTGTGATCTGGGTGCCAATGTCGAAGATTGCAGGGCGCCGGTCAAAGGCGATCCCGCATGTGCACAGAGGCAGGGTCGCACGATAGTGACGACGGTGCAGCGGCCGAGGGCTTGGCGTGCCGATGGGCACGTCATTGGGCGCGTCCAGATGGTGGCGCGGAGATCTGCGGATCAAGACTGAAGAAAGTGGCTGGGGTGGTAGGATTCGAACCTACGGTACACGGTACCAAAAACCGCTGCCTTACCGCTTGGCTACACCCCAACGTGACGCGCTGATTACTCTGGTCGCCGGATGGGTTCAAGCCCAAATCCGGCAAAAAACGCATCAAAGGACAGAAGGCCCGGGGTCACTCTGTCCGGGCGTCGGTGGTGAGGAGATCTTCCTGCTCGCGGGTGCGGCGTTCCTCGTCCACGATGGCCTCGAGTTCGTGTTCGGCATGGGCCTGCACGTCCTGCACCTGCTCGGGGTCCGCGACCGGCGCGGGCGTGGCGGGGGCGGGGCGTTCGGGGGCCTGGCCAAGGCCTTCGCCACCGGCGCCGACCAGGCGGTAGGTGGGTTCGGGCATCTGCACCCCGGCCTCGGTCAGGGCGGCCATGCAGAGACGGATCGCCTCTCCTCGGGCGGCCTGAAGCGAGGTGTGGCGCTGGTCGATCCATCCGATCAGGCGCAGGGTGACGGTGCTGTCGCCGATGCCGTCGATCCAGGCGTTCGGGGCCGGGGCCTGCAGCACGAAGGGCAGGGCGGTCAGGGTCTCTTTCGCGATCTGCGTCGCAGCGGCCATGTCGCTGTCGGGCGCGATGCCGATGTCGAACAGGAACCGGCGTTCGTCGTTGATCGAATAGTTGACGATCCGGCTTTTGAAGACGGTCGAATTCGGGATGCGGATGTGGTTGCCGTCGTAGCTGAGCAGGATCGTCGCGCGCGAGGTCAGGCGGATCACCTTGCCCTCGTCTCCGTTGATCTCGACCGCGTCATTGGGGCGGAAGGGCTGGCGGATCGACAGCATGACCGAGGCGATGAAATTCTCGACCGTGTCCTTCACGGCGAAACCGATGGCGAGGCCGATGATCCCCGCGGCGCCCAGGATGGTGGACAGAAGCGCCGTGGCGCCAAGGATATCCAGTGCCACGACAATGCCCGCAATCCCGAAGGCCAGCCGCACCACGGTGCGCAGGATGTCGGCGATGAAGGCATTGGGCGCGATCCGGTCCCAGGGCTGGCGCATCCGGGTGATCAGCGCGCCGATGAAGACCACGACGAGGAAGGCGGTAAAGGCGATGGCCAGCAGCGGCAGCCAGGCGACGAAATCGGTGGCGCGTTTCTCGAACCGCTCGAGCGCGGGGTTGAGCCTTCGGGCCACATCGGTGGTCTCGGTCACCTGGTTGCGGATTGCCACCACGCCTTCGACCCGCGTGGCCAGGTCGTTCAGCTCGGTCGCGGCGCTGGCGTCGATGGTGGTGCCGCGCAGGGTGACGATGCCCGACGACACGGTGACGGTGACATCCTCGTAGCCCTCAAGCTCGGCCAGGATGGCGCGGATGCGGGTGGCGATGGCGGCGTCCTGTTGCGCGCTGTCGGCGACCGAAATCGTGCCGGTCGGCTGGTCCGAGGTCTGCGCCGAGGTCAGGGTTGCCGGGATCAGGCATAGCGCCGTCAGGCAGAGAACAGGCAGGATACGAAGCATTTGCAGGCCGAAATCAGATCAAGGAATGGCCTGATCCTACCCGTCATGTCTGCGGGATCAATCCCTTACCTCGTCGGCCTCGACCCCCCAAAGTGCGGATTTCGGCGACCAGCCCTTGTAGCCCGCGACCGAGACCCGGCACCAATCCAGAGTGCACTGGTGCAGCCGGGCGATCACGCCGATTTCCAGCTGGGCCGCGACGGGGCTTTTTTCGTTCGGGCGGACATGCAGATCCAGCATGTCCTTCTGCACCAGAACCGTGCGGACCCCGGACAGAAGCGAATGGTGGATCCAGCCGCCGGCCCCCTCCTGGTCGACGACGCGGCGCCAATGGCCGAATTCAGCGACGATCTGCAGCGGCATGTTGCGGCGCATGAAGACCCAGTCGATGCGGTGCGTGACGCTTGGTCCGCGGCGGACGTTGCCCTTTGTGGCCTTCATCGACACATAGCGGGGCAGGGGCAGGCGGGTGATCGGGCCGACGCGCGGCTCTTCCGCTTCGGCCTGGGTCTGCTGAGGGATCTCTGCGGGCGGGCTCATCGCGGCCAGATCGACCGTGTTCGGCGCGGCGGGCGCCTCGGTCGTGGCGATGGTGTCGGTGGGCGTGTCGCCCTGCGCCAGGGCCGTGCCGCCCATCACACCCAGTGAACCCGTGATAACCAGTGAAAGCGCCAGTGCGCTCAACCATTTCTGCAACATGGCCCTGCCCGAATTTGCCCCAAACGCGCCGGCGGTTCTTGTGCCTCCGGTTTCTTTGGGCCACTTTGCCCGTAACCTGAAGCCGTTGGAAGCCGGAGGAGGCCCTGAATGTCAACTCGACGTCTGAGTGTTGTCGTTACGCGACGCCTGCCCAAGCGGGTCGAGGACCGCATGGCGGAGCTGTTCGACGTCACCCTGGGGCCGGATGACCGCCCCATGACGCGGGCCGAACTGATGGAGGCGATGCGGACCGCGGATGTCCTGGTGCCCAATCTGCGCGACCGGATCGACACCGGGCTGCTGGCGCAGGCGGGTCCGAACCTGCGCCTGATCGCGAACTACGGCGCAGGTGTTGATCATATCGACGTCGCGACATGCCGCGAACGCGGGATCCTGGTGTCGAACACGCCTGACGTTGTCACCGACGACACCGCCGACATGACCATGGCGCTGATCCTGTCGGTCACCCGCCGCATCCCCGAAGGTCTGTCGATGATGCAGGGCGCCGGGTTCGAAGGCTGGAGCCCGAACATGATGCTGGGCGGCCGGATCGCCGGGCGTCGCCTGGGGATCCTCGGCATGGGGCGTATCGGTCAGGCCGTGGCGCGGCGCGCCAATGCCTTTGGTATGCAGGTGCATTACCACAACCGTCGCCGCCTGCGCGAAGAGACCGAAAAGGACCTGGGCGCGACCTATTGGGAAAGCCTGGACCAGATGGTGTCGCGCATGGACGTGCTGACGGTGAACTGCCCGCACACGCCCTCGACCTTCCATCTGCTGAACGCGCGGCGGCTCAAGCTGATGAAACCCGAGGCCGTGATCGTCAATACCTCCCGCGGGGAGGTGATCGACGAAAACGCGCTGGCGCGGATGCTGAAATCGGGTGACCTTGCCGGCGCGGGCCTGGATGTCTTCGATCACGAAGGCGGGTCGGGGACCGAACTGAAGGGGCTGTCGAACGTCGTGCTCTTGCCGCACATGGGATCGGCCACGCGGGAAGGTCGGGCCGAGATGGGCGAAAAAGTCATCATCAATATCAAGACGTTCGCCGACGGGCATCGGCCACCGGATCAGGTCTTCCCCGCCATGCTGTGACGCGGTTCGGGGCGATTTCACAAAACTGCAAAATCGACGCTGTACTTTTGTATGGGTGCGATTAATCGTTTATTTGGGATTTCGGCAGAACTTGGTCGGTGACTGACCCGTCGCGTGGTGCGGCGGCACCACTGACCAGGAGGTGGTCGTTTGACTGACCTGTCGAAATTCGACGCCCCGCCGCCCCGCGCCTCGGAACCCGAATGGGGCCGGGAAGATTTTCTCAACACCCTCGTCGGTACGCTGTCCGAGACGATCGAACAGGTCGTCGGCCTGAACGATGCGGAAACCTTCATCGGCATGGTCGGCCGCCGCATGGGCCAGTCTGCCGCCGCGCGCCTGCCGTGCCAGGGCAAGGCAACGCCCGAAGAGGTCGCCGAACACCTCAAGTCGTTCAAGGCCTCGATCGGTGGCACGTTCGAGGTGGAGTCGGTCGACGGTTCGAAGCTCACCTTCACGAATTCGCACTGTCCCTTCGCGTCCGAAGTGAACGGGCGGCCATCGCTGTGCATGATGACGACGAATGTCTTCGGACGGGTGGCGGCCGATGCGACGGGCTATGCCCGGGTCAATGTCGTTGAATCGCTGGCGCGGGGCCACGGGCGCTGTCTGGTGAAAGTAAATCTCGAATGGGAAGATGACGGAGATGGACAAGAGTTCTTCGGCTGATCTGCCTGACTTTGCCCGGGGCGCGATCGCGATCATTGCCCATCTTCCCGGGGTCGCCCTTCTGGCGGACGACACGGGACGGGTGCTGTTTGCCAACGACAGCTACTACAAGGGGCTGCCGCGCGAATTGGGGCCAGGTGCGCCGCCGCCCCTGGATGCCATCCCCGAGGACATCGTGCAGGACGCCCTCGGGTCCACCAGCCCAAGCCTCCATTCCCTGCGTCTGCCGTCGGGGCGCAAGGCAGGTGTCGCCTGCATCGCCGTGCGATCCGAAGATCGCAGTCAATCCTATGTGCTGGTGCGTGAAGACGGCCGTCAGGCGATCGTGGCCAAGTTCGTCACCGCGCAAGAAAGCGACCTGCCACCCCGCACGGACCAGACCGATCGCCTGTCCGAACAGGCGCGGCTGAAGGCCGAAGCGAACCACTGGCGCCTGCTTTCGATGTCCGACCGGCTGACCGGCCTGTTCAACGCGACGGGCTTCCGGGATCGCGTCAGTGCGGCCATGGAGGGCGAAAAGGTCGGCGCGCTGGTCTACGCCGACCTCAACGGCTTCAAGATGGTCAACGACACGCTCGGTCACGCGGCGGGGGATGAGGTGCTGAAGGATATCGGCCAGGCTCTGCGGACGACGATCCGAAGCGGCGACATTGCCGGGCGCATGGGCGGCGACGAATTTGCAATCTACCTGCCGGGCTGTCCGCCGGACGAACTGGAAAAGGTGGTCGAACGGTTGCGGGTCGCCATGTCCCGCCGCATTCCCGTCTCGCGCAAGCTGGGACAGACCCCTGTCGTGCTCAAGATCACGCCGGCGATCGGCACGGCCAGCTTCCCCGAGGAAGAACTGGCACTTGATGACCTGCTGCGTCGGGCGGACGCACGCATGTACGCCGACAAATCCGCGGCCAAGTCGCCGCGCCGACTGGCCTAACGGTTGGCGCCCGGGACCCAAAGCACGTCTGCGGCGCCGTCGTCATTTGCGATGCGACTGGCGACAAAGAACCAGTCCGACAACCGGTTGAGGTATTTGACCGCCACGGGATTGCAGCCTTCCTCGGTCATCAGCGCGACGGCAAGCCTCTCGGCCCGGCGCGAAACGGTCCGGCACAGATGCAGATGGGCGGCCAGCGGCGACCCGCCCGGCAGGACGAAACTGCGCAACGGCGTCAAGGCGGCGTTCATCGCGTCGATCTCGGCCTCCAGCCGATCGACCTGAGAGGCGATCATCCGCAGCGGCGGGTATTCGGCAGTGTCGTCCGCGTCCATGTCAGGGCGGCACAGGTCCGCGCCCAGATCGAACAGGTCGTTCTGAATGCGAGACAGGGCCGCGTCCATGTCGCCCTCGGCGTGCAGCCTAGCAAGGCCGATCGTGGCGTTGGTTTCGTCCGAGGTGCCGTAGGCCTCGACCCGAAGCGAAGGTTTGGGCACACGCGTGCCGTCCCCAAGGGCCGTGTCACCCGCGTCGCCCGTCCGCGTATAAATCTTGGAGAGGACGACCATGTCAGTTGCCCCCCCGGATGAAGACGAACAGCAGGATCAGGGCCACGGCGATGAACTGGGCGATGATGCGGGCCTGCATGACCTTGTTGGCGCGCTTGCCGTCCGACCCGACGGCGAAGCCGCCGATCCCGTACAGCAGAATGCCCGCGACGACCGCGACGGCGATGGCGACGATGATGAAAAGCGGATCATTGATCATGGGAACCTCCCGGCGTTTCCCCAGATGTAGCGGGATGGCGCGGAAAAGCGAACCCGCCATAAGCGCGCAGGGCTCAGGCGCGCGACAGGATCCAGTCCATGGCCCGCGTGGGCAACAGGCGGCGCGCCACCGTCATCGCCTTGGTTGGCGTCGTCACGCGGTAGCGCGCGCGTGGCCTCGGATCTTCCAAGGCGCGGATCAGCGCCTGCGTCGTGGCCTCTGGTGTGAGCTCGAACCGGTCCCGCCCCTTCGCGTCGTAAAGCCGTTTCAGAAGGGACGCTCGATACTGCTCGGCCCGGGCTGACTGTTCCCAATCCACGAATTTTTCGAAATAGGTCGCGCTGTTACGGCGAAAGTCCGATGCGATCGGGCCCGGCTGGATCAGCACGACGTCGATCGGCGTGTCGCGCATCTCGATCCGCAGCGTATCCGTCAGCCCTTCGAGCGCAAATTTCGACGCGATGTATGACGACCGCCAAGGGGCCGCGACAAAGCCCAACACCGACGAGCAATTGACGATCCGCCCGTGCCCCTGACGGCGCATCACGCGGATTGCACGCCGGGTCAGCTCGTGTGGGCCAAACAGGTTGGTCTCGAAAACCAGCCGAAGCCCGTCGCGCGGGATGTCTTCGTTTGCGCCGGGAAGGGCGATCGCGCCGTTGTTGAAGAGGGCATCCAGCGTTCCACCGGTTGACTCAATCACCGAGTCAAAGGCGGCATTCACGCTGGCGCTGTCTGTGTAGTCGAGGCGGAAACTGTCGAAACCTTCGCCTTGCAGGCGCGCGACGTCTTCATCCCTGCGGCAGGTCGCAAACACGCGCCAGCCGCGATCCCGAAGCCCATGCGCGGCATGATGGCCGATGCCGGATGAACATCCGGTAATCAGGATCGATTTTTTCGTCACGCGGGGTCTTTAGCCTTAATCCGCCGAGCTGACCAGGAAATCGGCCATCCAGCCAATACGGCCCGAGTCGGACACGCGCAGCTTGAGCCAGCCATTGCCGGGCTCGGCCAGCACTTCCACCTCATCGCCGCGCTCTAGACGGCTGACGATGGAGTAGGCCGTGCCGGGGCCATTGCGCATGTTCACGCGATTGCCGGTCACGGCACGCATGTCGGCGACGGCCTCGACCACTTCGGGTTGCACGGCGGCGGGGATGACGGTGGCGGTTTCTTCGTCCCGTTTCAGGACGTTGGAGAATGACGCAAGGACAGAAGGGTCGACCGCTGCCAGCTCAGCTTCTGCGGGAGCGCGAAGGTCATAGCTGGGGGCGGTGTAGGCGGCGCGGGTAACCTCGGCGGCGGGTTCGGGGCGCGGATCGGTGGCGCGTGTGGCTGCTTTCGCATCTGCGGAGGCCGTCGTGACGACGGGTTCGGCGGGCGCGGCTTCAGCTACGGGGCGGTTGGGCTGGAAATTCGCGCCGCCGCTCATCTCGTAAAGCGCCCATGCGAGAAATGCGAAGGTCAGGAAAATAAACTTGTACATCGTCCGATCCGTTGTCAGGGGTGTCGGGTAAACACTCGGGTAACCAATTGGTTCCCTTATAAAACGATTCGGTTGACGGGCAGAGTATGGAATTCCGGTCCATGGAAACTGTCATCTTTACGGTCGCAGGCCTGCAAGGTACACATCATCTATGACCGACGTGATTGACGACCCCAACATGGATGGCAATGAGACGACCGAGCCGCTCTCTCGGGCGATTGGTGACCGGTATCTGACCTATGCGCTGTCGACGATCATGCATCGGGCGCTGCCGGATGCGCGCGACGGGTTGAAGCCGGTGCACCGGCGTATCCTTTATGCGATGCGCGAGTTGCGGCTGACGGCGGGCGGGCGGTTCCGGAAATCGTCCAAGATCTCGGGCGACGTGATGGGCAACTTTCACCCGCACGGCGACCAGGCGATCTATGACGCGATGGCGCGCCTGGCGCAGGATTTCAACGTGCGCTATCCGCTGGTCGACGGACAGGGCAACTTTGGCAACATTGACGGGGACAACCCTGCGGCGAGCCGGTATACCGAAGCACGTCTGACTGCCATCGCCGAGGCGATGATGGAAGGTCTGGCGGAAAATGCCGTGGACTTTCGCGACAATTACGACGGCACATTGTCCGAACCTGTCGTGCTTCCCGCAGCAATTCCCAACCTTTTGGCCAATGGGTCGTCGGGCATCGCGGTCGGTATGGCGACGAACATCCCGCCGCACAATATTGACGAGCTGTGCAATGCCGCGCTGCACCTGATCAAGACGCCCGACGCGCGGGACGAGACGCTGCTGAACTTCGTGCCCGGCCCGGATTTCCCAACCGGTGGCATCATGGTCGAGCCGCGCGAGAACGTGGCCGAGGCCTATCGCACCGGGCGCGGATCCTTCCGCCTGCGCGCGAAGTGGGAGGTCGAGGACCTGGGCCGTGGCCAGTGGCAGGTCGTCGTGACCGAGATCCCCTACCAGGTTCAGAAGTCCAAGCTGATCGAACGGATCGCCGACCTGATCCAGACCAAGAAGATTCCGATCCTTGCCGACATCCGGGACGAAAGTGCCGACGACATCCGCATGGTGTTCGAACCCCGGTCGCGGTCGGTGGACCCGGATGTGATGATGAACATGCTGTTCCGGAATTCGGATCTGGAAGTGCGGTTCAGCCTGAACATGAACGTGTTGATCGACGGTGTGACGCCGAAGGTCTGTTCTCTGAAAGAGGTGCTGCGCGCCTTCCTTGATCATCGCCGGGACGTGCTGATCCGCCGGTCCACGCACCGGATGGAAAAGATCGACCACCGGCTCGAAGTGCTGGAAGGCTTCATCATCGCCTTCCTCAACCTCGACCGCGTGATCGACATCATCCGCTACGATGACGACCCCAAGGCCGCGCTGATGGCCGAGGACTGGTCGGTCAAGCGGGGGCGCGCGACGGACGAGGCCTCTTACATCTCGCCGATCGGGCTGGACGCGGAAGGCGAGCTGACAGAGGTTCAGGCCGAAGCGATCCTCAACATGCGTCTGCGCAGCTTGCGCCGCCTGGAAGAGCTGGAGCTGATCCGCGAACGCGACGCCCTGATGGAGGAACGCGCGGGGCTGGAGGATCTTCTGGACAGCGAAGACCGGCAGTGGTCCACGGTCGCCGACCAGATCCGCGAGGTCCGCAAGACCTTTGGCGCCAAGTCGGAAGGCGGCGCGCGGCGCACGCTGATCGAAGAGGCGGGCGAGGTCGAGGACGTTCCTCTCGAGGCGATGATCGAACGCGAACCGATCACCGTGGTCTGTTCGAAGATGGGCTGGGTGCGCGGCATGAAGGGCCACGTCGATCTGACCCAGCAGTTCAAGTTCAAGGACGGCGACGAAGGACGGTTTGCCTTCCATGCTGAAACGACGGATCGCCTGCTGGTCTTCGGGACCAACGGCCGGTTCTACACCATGTCCGCCGCGAACTTGCCCGGCGGGCGCGGGATGGGCGAGCCGCTGCGTCTTATGGTCGATCTGCCGAACGAGGCCGATATCGTCGATATCCTTATCCACAAGCCGGGGGGCAGGTTGCTGGTCGCGTCCAGCGCGGGCGACGGCTTCGTCGTGCCGGAAGACGAGGTTCTGGCCCAGACCCGCAGCGGCAAACAGGTTCTGAACGTCAAGGATGGCGTCACGGCCCTGGTCTGCAAGCGGGTTGACGGGGATGCTGTCGTGGTTGTCGGGGAAAATCGCAAGTTGCTGGTTTTCCCGATGGACGAATTGCCGGAAATGAACCGTGGCAAGGGCGTTCGGTTGCAGAAGTACAAGGATGGCGGTCTGTCCGATGTCACGACCATCACCTTGTCGAACGGCCTGTCCTGGCTTGATCCGGCGGGTCGCACCCGTACGGAGCCCGATCTGGCCGAATGGCTTGCCAAGCGCGCCACGGCGGGGCGCATGGCGCCGCGCGGGTTCCCGCGTGACAACAAGTTCACCTGATCAGGGTCAGTCCACTCCCCGGATAATCAGGACGACCCCGTTCTTTGTCATGGCGTCGTCCTGCAACAGGATCGGGTGGCTTTCGATTTCGATCGACATGCCGTCGTAGTCGCCGGTCGCGAACCCTGCTTCGCCGGTGTTCAGGGTTTCATCTGTCAGGCGCTTGAGGTTGACGAAGTCGAACCGGGGGCCGACCACGTCGAGGCCCGGTCGATATCGTGGTTCTGCAGCTGAAAACGCCGCGACATCAGCTGGCTGAAACGCCGGATGTGCCCGGACTGGTCCAGGAAGATGACTCCGACCTTCAGCTTGTTCAGAACCAGATCCATGTTCGAGTTCAGGTCCGACAGTTCCTCGATCTTCAGTTCGTGTTCCGCGCTGACGCTCACCAGCTCGTCGTTGACTGCGTGAAGCTCTTCGTTCGAGCTTTGCAGTTCCTCGTTCGACGCCTGCAGTTCCTCGTTCGAGGCCTGAAGCTCTTCGTTGGAGGCCTGAAGCTCTTCACCGCTGGCCTCGAGGCGTTCGGTGACCTGCTGCAGGGTCTCTTCGGTCAGGCGCAGGTCCCGCTCAAGCTCGGTGATGCGCTGCGACAGGATCGCCGCGTCATCGGTGACCACGGATGTCGGGTTTTCATTAGTCCCGTCCAGGGTGTAAGGCGCTTCGTCCAGCTTGATCGAGATCAGAAGGAACTGAGGATTGTCTTGGTATTCAAGCGGTTCGATGGTGAGGTTGCACCACTGCGGCTTGGAATTGTCGAATTCGACCTTCACCTTGCGATTGTAGCTTTCCATCGCATTTCTGCGAAGCTTCTCAAGCCCGACGTTGATGGCAAAGTGCAGTGAGGGGTGCACGATGTCCTCGATCGTCCAGTCGGCGAGGTTGTTCAGCGTGTCGATAAATGCGCTGGCCGCGCCGAACCAATTGAGCACGCGGCCGTCGGCCGAAATCAGGATGGAAGAGGGCGCGTAACGCTTCAGCAGCGCGCTGTAGCTGCGGATCAGAAGGTCACGGCTGCGCGGTTCGTTGATCTGGGGGGACGTCATATGATTGAGCCGGGGGACGGTAGGGATCGCATCGGGCGCATGTTCTCGTCTCGGGGTGCCGCGCGGTCGATCGGTCAGGAAGAAACGCCGATGCCCGTGCCGGTGAGAACTTTTCTGGAAGATGCGCCAGCGGGCGTTCACATTGGTGAATTCCTCGGCATAGCTGCCAAGGGTCTCGGATGGGCCAAGCAGCAGGTAGCCGTCCTTGCTCAGCCCGAACAGGAACATCGAGATGATCCGCGACCGGGGTTCGGTATTGAGGTAAATCAGAAGGTTGCGGCACGAAATTAAATCAAGGTGCATGAAGGGCGGATCGGCCAGCGCATCATGGACCGAGAAGATCAGCTTCTGCCGCAGCGACGGATCGACCACGTATTGGTCGCGATGTTTCAGGAAATAGCGATCCCGCAGGGACTGGTCCATCTTGGCCAGGGCCTCTTCATCGAAAAGCCCGGCCGAGGCCTTGTCGATGGACCTGCGATGCACGTCCGTCGCGATCACCCTGAACCGGCACGACGACTTGGCCGCGCGGATCGCTTCGCTCAGTTCGATCGCGATCGTATAGGCTTCTTCACCGCTTGCGCAGGCAGGGATCCAGATGCGGATCGGCGTGTCGTCCTGCTTGGCCGCGACCAGTTTGTCCAGGACGTTCTTGCGCAAGGCCGCGATGGCCTCGGGGTTGCGATAGAACTGGGTGACGCCGATCAGCAGGTCTTCGTAGAGCTCGTCCAGCGCGGCGGGGTTGGCAAGAAGCAGCTGGCGATATTCCTCGACGTTTCGAAAGCCGTGCAGTTCCTGTCGACGCACGATCCGCCGCTGGACAAGGTCGGGCTTGTAGGCGCTGAAGTCCAGATTGGTGTGGTCTTTCAGAAGTCTCTGGATTTCCTCGGACATTTTCGCCGTGTCCAGCTGGTTCTCCTGCTGGTCAGTCTTCCCGGTTGAAAAGTAGTCGCGGATCGCCTGGGGCATGTCGGCGGCCGACATGATCCGGCTGACCGCTCCGGTCTTGAGGATCGACTGCGGCATCGACGAGAAATCGGCCTCGGTCGGCGTCTGCACGAAGACGGCCGCGCCCTGCGCGAACAGCGCCGTTGCCCCGCGCGCGCCGTCGGACCCCGAACCCGAGAGGATCACGGCTGCGGTCGATTCCGGCGGACGATCGGCGATGGAATTCAGGAAGTAGTCGATCGGCAGGTGGGGCAGGGTGTCCGGATCGTCATAGGCCTGGGTTCGAAACGTGTCGCCGTCAAGTCGTACGAATTCACTGGGTTTGTTCAGGTAGATCGTGTTCGGTTCGATCGAGAGACCGTCTGCGACGTGCTGGATCCGCAGGGTCGAGCGGCGTTCCAGGATGGCTTTCATCATCGACCGGTAGTCCGGCGATAGGTGCTGGATCACGACAAAGCACCACCCCGCGTCGACGGGCGCGAGATTGAAGAATTCTTCAAGCGGTTCAAGACCCCCGGCTGATGCGCCGAGCCCCACGAGAGGAATTGTCTTGCCGTTCTGTGCCGTTTTGCCATTCATAGGGGAAAGCCGTTCGTTGCTAACGCATCATAAACGGCATTGCCCCGGCGGCAAACGAAAGTTGAAACAATCCGGAAGAATAAGATGCCCCGAGTTTTGATCGCGGATGATGACGTTGAATATCTTTCTGTTTTTCAAAACGGGATCGAGATGCTTGGCCACGAAGTTTCCGTTGCGTCGTCGGCAGATCAGATGCGCGTTTTGCTCGAGGACCGAGAATTCGACATAGTTTTCGTGGACGTAGTCATGCCCGGTGGCGGAGCAGTTACACTTGTACACGAGATCTTTGCGGTCGACCCAACCCTGCCGATCGTCGTCATTTCGGGTCAGTCCTTGCTATTCGACACGCCGCTATTGAAGGATGGTCTGCGCATGGCGCGGGCTGTGTTAAGGAAATCTGCATCTCTGCAGGATATCAACGCGACGATCCTGAAATACGTGACGTAAGCGTTTCTGGGCGAATTGCATTTCGGCGATGTTTCGACAGGTAGGGGGAAATGGTAACGGTCGCACCACCTATAGCGAACGGCACGCCGGAAATGCTGGCGCGCCTTTGGTCATGGTGGCTCGCCATGGCTGTGCTCGTCTTGGCAGTTGCCAACCTGTTGCTCGGGTGGGGCCTCGGGCTGACTCTCCTCGTGCGCGGTGGCGACGCCATGGCGGCGATGGTGCCGGTCACCGGTGCGTGTTTCCTGGCGCTGGCGCTTGGTCAGATCCTGATCGTCGCGGCGCCTGCGGCGGGGGGAACTGCGCGTGCCCTGGCCATCGCCGCCCCGGTATTGGCGTGGGTGAACCAGGTGATCTTCATGCTGAACCTGTCGCCGGACGCGCCCGGTGATCGCATGTCCATCGCAACGGCCGTGTTCGTGACGCTGATCGGGGCGGCGCAGATCATGGACCTGTCCCGGCGGCTGCCGCTCGTGCTTTTGCTGACGGCGATCGCGGTTTCATTGGGCGGGGTCGTGGCGTTCCTGTTCGACGTCCAGGAACTTGAACAATATTCGTTGTTCAGGGGGCTGTCGATCCACACGTCCTGGGCGGTGTTCCTGTTGGCGCTGTCGGGCTTGTTGCTGCACCACGAGGTGCCTGCGGTCGAGGTGCTGTTTTCCTCGAACCCCGAGGGGCGGATGGCGCGGCGGTTCATGGCACCCGCCCTGCTGGTTCCGATCGGCCTGACGCTGGCGGGTGACCATATGACCGACATGGGATGGATCGGTCCGAAGGCCCGGCTGGCCCTGCTGGCCGTTGCATTGACGGCCGTGACCCTGTCGCTGGTGTTGAGTGTCGCGCTTTATCAGAAGCGTCTGGGCCAGCAGGAAAATCGGGTCCTCAAGATGCTGGAGCTGATCCTGGAAGGGTTGGACACGGGGGTGGTCGTGCTGGGGGAGGACGGCGCGGCGGTTCTGACGAACCCGCGGCTGCACGACCTGATCGGCGACCAGTCCGCCAGCACCTGGTTGAAGACGGCAGATTTCCGGGGTCTTGAAAGCGGCGCTGAATTGACCGGGAACGCCCATCCGGTACGGCGGGCGCAATGGGGCGAAGGGGCGGTCATGGCGGCCTGGCGACGGCCGGACGGCAAGGAACTTGTGTTGCAGTTCATGGCCTTCGACGCCGGACTTGATGCACTCGGCAGCGGTCGGCGAGTGATCTCGGTGAACGACATGACGGACGCCTGGACGCTGCGCGCGACCATGGCGCAGACGGAACGGATGAACGCCGTGGCGCAGCTGGCCTCGGGCGTCGCGCACGAGGTCACGAATATCTTCGGGATCATCAAGCTGGCCGTGGGGACTGCCGAACTGATCGCGCCGACCAGCACTCCCGATCAATATGCGACGATCCTGAATGCCTGCCGGCGGGGCGGGGACCTGGCGGAACGGCTGCAGCGGCTCTCGGTCACTTCCTCCGGGCTCCGCCGGACCTTCGACATCGTGGCCGCGGTAATCGCCGCTACGGATCTGGCCGAACGCGGTCTGCCACGCGGCGTGGTCCTGGCGCGCGACCTCCCCGAGGAGGAGATCGCCGTGACCTGTGATCCGACGGATATCGAAATGGCGTTGCTGAACCTGGTGTTGAACGCGCGCAATGCGATCGTCGAAGGTGCCGGGCGGGGCGCGATCGCGGTCCGTGTCCGGCGTGTCGGGCAAGAGGTCACGCTCAGCGTGTCCGACGATGGGCCGGGATTCGACCCCGCGCTGATCGAGCACCTGAAGGAACCGCAGGTCACCACGCGGGGCGCGGTCGGCGGCACCGGGTTCGGTCTGGCCCTGATCGACAGCTTCGCGCGGGAAACCGGTGGCCGGTTGGAGCTCTCGATCGGTGACGGCGGCGGGGCCGTGGCGCAATTGACCTTGCCGGTCGCCCGAAACACCTCGCCGCAGGAGCTGCCGCCCCGGCCGACACCCGTGGATCTGACCGGTATCCAGATCCTAATCGTGGAAGGGCACGAGACGCTGAAGGGCATGCTGCGTGCGTCCTTGACCACGTTGAATGCGCTGGCGACGGATGCGGCGGATGCGGAAGATGCACTCAACCTGCTTGAGAACAAGGGGCGGTTCGACGTCCTGATCACGGCACTGCGGATCGAGGGCGAGATGGACGGCGTGGTGCTGGCGAAAACCGCGCAGGCGCGGCATCCCGGGTTGGAGGTGATCTTTGTGACATCCGACCGGGCGGTCGGGGATGCGTCCGATCTGCCGGGGCCGGTCTTGCACAAACCTGTCAATCTGGGCCTGCTGTCGCAGACGGTATCCGGGCTTGCGCGGGCCGATCAGGACAGGTCGTAGGTCTGACGGAAGGTGCGCAGGTCGGCCCCCGAAAGAGGCCGGTCGAAGGCGTATCCCTGGGCCAGCGGACAGCCAAGCGCCCGCAGTGTCGCGATCTGCTGCTGGGTCTCGATGCCCTCGGCGATGACCGTCAGCCCCAGGCTGTCGCACATCGACAGCACGGCCTCGAGCACGGCGCGATCGCGGTCGCCTCCGGCCAGGCCATCGACGAAGAACTTGTCGATTTTCACCATGTCGACGGGCCAGTTGGCGACGTGCCGCAGCCCGCCGTACCCCGTGCCAAAGTCGTCGAGGGCGATCAGCGCGCCACGGGCCCGCAACTCCTTGAGAGATCTGAAGATCTGGCCGTTGGGTTCGCCCAGCATCGTCTGTTCTGTCACTTCGATTGTCAGGCGGGCCCAGTCGAACCCGGTGTCGGCCACGGCATGCTGAACCTCGAAGGCAAACTCGGGGTTCATTAGGTCGAAGAAGGTCACGTTCAGCGCCAGCCTGAGCGGCAGGCCGGTCGGGGTCACGGCGTCGGCATAGTCGCGGAAGGCGGCATGCATGACGGTGCGGGTCATCAGTTCGGCCATGGTATGGTCGCGGAAGATGGCCGAAAATTCGGACGGCTCGAGGTTTTGTCCTGACTTGCTGCGCCAGCGCGCGAGGATTTCGAACCCGCTGCAGGCGCCGGTGTTCAGATCGACCACGGGCTGGAAGTAAGGCCGGATATCACCATCCGCCACGGCCGCGTGGAAGCGCCGGGACAGGTCGGCACTGTTGTAGCGGCGGTGCTGGCTGGGCTGGTAGATCGCGCTGAAACTGCGCCCGGATTCCTTGGCGGCATAGAGCGCGGCGTCGGCGTGGGCATAGAGCGTCGGATAATCCTCGCCATGATCGGGGTACTGGCAGGCGCCGATGCTGATCTTGCCGAGATCGGGTTTGCCCAGCATCGCGCTGGCCCGCTGGATCGCCGTCCGGCTTCGGGTCAGCAACCCTTCGAGATAGGGGCGCCCGCTGGACGGGATCGGGGTAAGGACGCCGAATTCATCCCCGCCGAGCCGCCCGATGATGCTGCCATCGGGAAAGGCCGAGCGCAGCGCACGGGAGATCGTCTTGAGATACAGGTCCCCGAACTGGTGGCCATACAGATCGTTGATCAGCTTGAAGTGGTCGATATCCAGCGCCACGAAGGCCGCATTCGACAATCCGCTTTCAAGCCGGGAGCGCACCTTTTCCTCGAACGAGGCCGAGTTTTCCAACTGCGTCAGCGGGTCGATTTCCGCGATCCGCTGCAGGCGTGCGGCATGGTTGGCCAGGGTCACCACCTCGAGCGCGAGGTCGGACAGGCCATCATGCGCCGTCCAGATCATTTCCGCGCAGCGCGTCATGTGGCTGCAGATGTCGACGGTGGCCTGAAGATTGCCGTTACCGGCGTGCAGGGCGAAGGCCAGGACGCCATGGGACCGGTCGCGTTGCCCGGCGAAGGGAAAGACCACGAGGATGTAGTCTGAGCCATGCAGCCGGACCTGCCGGGTCCGGCAGGGGCGTCCTGTCTTGAACCGCTGCGCGGTCTCGGCGTGATCGTCCTGATCGGTGTCGAGGCAGAATTCCTGCAGCGCCCGGTCGATCGGTCCTTCATCGGTCAGGGTGATCGGGTGGCTGCGATCCGCGGTGGGATCGCTGTAGATCAGCACCGCCGTGGCGGCGGCGGAGGTGGCGGATTGTGCGGTTTCGCGAATGACGGACATGAGAGGTTCAAGCTCTCGGCCGGTCAGTTCGATGTCGAATGTGCTGTCGTCGGTGATCGTGACGGTCATTGCATCCCCTGCCTATGCGAGCGCCGGTATCGGGATCATACCTCAATCGGCATGAGCGTTCATCATTTGGTCAGAATGCTTAAAGATCTGTTAACGAACCGTGCGGTGGCGGGGCTCATGCGGGGTCGCCGTCAGCCAGACGCCACCTTCGGGGCGCAGGGTGATGATCATCACGGGCTTGGGTTTGCGCCCCTCAACCTGTTGAAAATGAAAGCGGGACAGAAGCGTCGACAGGATGATGACCGCCTCTTGCAGGGCAAACCCCATGCCGATGCAGATGCGGGGGCCGTCGCCGAAGGGCAGATAGCCATAACGGTCGACGGGCGTGCCATTGGCAAAGCGCGCCGGGTCGAAGGCATCGGGTTTGTCCCACAGCAGGCGGTTCCGATGCAGCGCATAGACCGGGACCATCACCGTATCGCCGGGGCGGATTTCCCGGTCGCACAGCGTGTCCGCGGCCCGGGCGGTGCGCGACAGCAGGCCCGCGGGGGGATAGAGGCGCAGGGTCTCGTCAACGATCTGGCGGGTCAGCGGCAGGTTCGGCAGGTCGTTCATCGTGGCGGCGCGTCCCTGCAATACGCCGCGCGCTTCCTCGGCCGCCGCGCGCTGGATGTCGGGGGCAAAGGCACAGAGATAGAGCGCCCAGCCAAGGGTCAGTGCCGTCGTCTCGTGCCCCGCGACGATGAAGGTCAGCAGGTTGTCGCGGATTTCGGGGGTGCGCATCTGCCGCTGGGTCTCGGGATCCTGCCCGGCCATCAACAGGTCCAGCAGGTCGGGCACGCTGCGGCCTTGGCCCTTGCGCCGGTCGGCGATGGCGTCATCGGCGACCTGTTTCATGCGGGTGACGGCGTTGCCTGACAGGATGCGTCCGGGGCGGGGCACCCACCCGGGCATCCCAATGATATCGAACAGGGAAACGCGCCCGGCCACATCGATATAACTGTCGATGGCCCGGTGCATGGCGGCGCGGTCGAAATGCTGTTCGCCCGACAGCGTCGTGTCGGAAATCACGTCGAAGGTGGTGCGCACCATCTCGTCATAGACGTTGACCGCGCGGGGGCTGGCGGCGGCGATGCGGTCGGCGGCGGCTTCGGCGGCGGCGGTCATGACCGGGGCGAGGTTGGCAATGTTGCGCGGCGAAAAGGCCGGGGCGGCAGCGCGGCGCTGCCAGCGCCAATGCGGCCCCTCGGCGATGAACAGGCTTTCGCCGATCGCGGGGCGCAGCAGGTTCTTGGTGACCACGGACTTCGGATAGTCTTCGACCTTCTCAAGCAGGACGCGCCGCAGCGCGGTCGGGTCCATCACCATGTGCCAGCGCGCACCGGTCTTGCCGGAGACCATCGGCTGGCGCACCGCAAGCTCGGGCAGGATGTCCAGCAGATTGGCCCGGGCGGCCCTGAGGCTGCCGAAAAGGCCAAGTGGCCGGGTGACCAGAGGGGCCTTCACCGGCTCGGCCAGAGGGGCGGTTTCGGGGTGCATCGCGGTGTCGGTCATCGGCGGCTCGGGCTGCGGACGGGCGGGGGTGGTTCGGAAAAGATAGGTGCGGCGGGGCGGGACGGCAACTTTCGAGCGTGGGGAAGGATTTGCAACGGCGGCGGGCATCGTCTATCCGGGTTCAGCCTGTTCACGCGCTTCAAGGAGCCCCGCATGATCCGTCATATCGCCGCTCTCATGCTTCTGATGCTGGCTGCGGCCTGCACCAGCACTGCCGACCTCAACGAGGCTCCGGCCGATCTGGGCAACTTCCGCCTGGGCCATAATGTCGTCGTCGCCTCGAAGGCGCGGCAATCGGCGCTGTCGCGTGGTGCGACGCAGGAAGAATGGGTGGCCTCGCTGACCGACGCGGTGGCCGAGCGGTTCGGGCGGTACGAGGGCGACCGTCTGTACCACATCGGCATTTCCGTCGAAGGCTATTCGATCGCGCCCGCCGGGGTGCCGCTGGTGGTGTCGCCGAAAAGCGTGCTGATCATCCGCGTGACGCTGTGGGATGACGCGCTGGGCAAGAAGCTGAATTCCGAGGCCAAGCAGTTCACCGTGTTCGAATCCCTCACCGGGGACACGCTTGTCGGGTCGGGCATCACGCAGACCAAGGAAGAGCAGATGCAGAACCTGTCGCGCAACGCGGCCAAGGTGATCCAGACCTGGATGCTGGAAAATCCCGAATGGTTCCCGGGCCTTGGAGAGACCAAGCCTGCCGCCGCCGCGACCGTGACCGAAGAGCCAGCACCGGCGGTCGCCGAGGGTTAACATTCCGTTCGCGGCTTGAATAATCGTCCCGAACCCCTTACATCGCCGCCGAAGTAAAACCGGGCTCTGGCGGCCCCCCAATCCACGAGGCTCCTGAGGAAGATGGGTAAGGAAAAGTTTGAACGCGGCAAACCGCACTGCAACATCGGCACCATCGGTCACGTTGACCACGGCAAGACGACGCTGACGGCGGCGATCACCAAGTATTTCGGTGACTTCAAAGCCTACGACCAGATCGACGGCGCACCGGAAGAAAAAGCCCGCGGCATCACCATTTCCACCGCACACGTGGAATATGAAACCGACGCGCGTCACTACGCCCACGTCGACTGCCCCGGCCACGCCGACTACGTCAAGAACATGATCACCGGTGCCGCCCAGATGGACGGCGCGATCTTGGTCGTGAACGCAGCCGACGGCCCGATGCCCCAGACGCGCGAGCACATCCTGCTTGGCCGTCAGGTCGGTATCCCCGCCATGGTCGTGTTCATGAACAAGGTTGACCAGGTCGACGACGAGGAACTCCTCGAGCTCGTCGAGATGGAAATCCGTGAACTGCTGTCCGAGTACGACTTCCCGGGCGACGATATTCCGATCATCGCGGGCTCCGCCCTGCACGCCATGAACGGCACCGAGCCGCAGATCGGCGAAGAGAAGATCAAGGAACTGATGGCTGCCGTGGACGAGTACATCCCGCAGCCCGAGCGTGCCGTTGACCAGCCCTTCCTGATGCCGATCGAAGACGTCTTCTCGATCTCGGGTCGTGGTACGGTTGTGACCGGTCGTGTCGAGCGTGGCATCGTGAACGTCGGCGACGAACTGGAAATCGTCGGCATCAAGGACACCACCAAGACGACCTGCACCGGCGTGGAAATGTTCCGCAAGCTGCTGGACCGTGGGGAAGCTGGCGACAACATCGGTGCCCTGCTGCGTGGTATCGACCGTGAAGCGGTCGAGCGTGGCCAGGTTCTGTGTAAGCCGGGTTCGGTGAAGCCGCACAAGAAGTTCGAAGCCGAGGTCTACATCCTGACCAAGGAAGAAGGCGGCCGTCACACTCCGTTCTTCGCGAACTACCGTCCGCAGTTCTACTTCCGGACCACCGACGTGACCGGCACCGTGACCCTTCCCGAGGGCACCGAGATGGTCATGCCCGGCGACAACCTGAAGTTCGCGGTTGAGCTGATCGCGCCGATCGCCATGGAAGACGGCCTGCGTTTCGCAATCCGCGAAGGCGGCCGGACCGTTGGTTCGGGCGTCGTGTCCAAGATCGTCGAGTGATCGACGGACGGTGCGTGCCAGCACGCACCCTACGTAAAGCTGAAACGCCGCCCTTTCCGGGGCGGCGTTTTGCCGTTCCTTGACCCGGCGCGCCACGAGCCTTACCTAGGGGGCAACCGATGGAGGGTGCCGTGGACCAGTAACTGAATTTCCCTTTTCTCACGAAATGACAGGAGTTCAGAATGCCGGTATCCCCCGACAGCGTCTTCATGGACGCGACCCTCACCCATCCCCTAACCCTGCCTGACGGTTCCGTTTATACGAATACGGTCTGGCTGAAATCGGTGATCGACCATCCCAATATCCACGTGGGCGACTTCACCTATTACAATGATTTCGACCCCGTGACCGATTATGCCGCCCGGATCGCGCCCTACCTGCATCCCGGCGGGCCCGAGCATCTGCACATCGGGCGCTATTGCCAGTTCGCGCATGGCACGCGGTTCATCACCTCTTCGGCCAACCACCCGCTTGAGTGGTTCACGACCTATCCCTTCGCCGTGTTCGATCCCGACCAGATGCCTTATTTCGCGAAGGAATTCGCGCGGGGGCAGGACACGCGCATCGGTCATGACGTCTGGATCGGGCACAATGCGATGATCCTGCCGGGCGTGACGATCGGCAATGGCGTGATCGTCGGCGCGGGTGCCGTGGTGGCGCGGGATGTGCCGGACTGGTCAATCGTGGTCGGAAACCCCGGCCGGGTCGTCCGCCGCCGGTTCGACGAGGACACCTGCGCGGCGCTCGATGCACTGGCCTGGTGGGACCGCCCGCCCGAGGAGGTGCGCGATCTGGTGCCGCTGCTGGCCTCGGGGGATGTCGCCGCGCTCAGGGCGGTGGTCTAGGTCGCGACCCAACCGGCGCGGCCCGGCGTGGTTTTCCCTTTCCCCGCCGGGCCGATGCCCTAATCTGACCCTCCCGACCCGCAGCCCAGGACAGGACCATGCCCGACGCCAGCCCCATCCTCTTCGCCTATGCGCTGAACGGCCCGCAAAGCGGCCAGAAGCTGAGCGGCGACGACATCGATCGCACCCTGCGCGAAGATACCCTGGGCTGGGTGCATCTGAAGGCCGATCACCACCAGGCCGAGGACTGGATCGCCGATCACATGCCCTACCTGGACGAAACGATCCCCGAGGCGCTGACCACGGCCTCGACCCGCAGCCGGGCCAGCCGGATCGGCAAGGGGGTTCTTGCCGTGCTGCGTGGCGTCAACCTGAACGAGGGCAAGGATCCCGAGGACATGGTTGCCATTCGCATCTGGGCGGAACGGGCACGGATCGTCACCCTGTCGCGTCAGCGGGTGCGCGCCTTGGAAGACATCGCGACTGAGATCGCAGCGGGGGAGGGGCCCGAGACCGCAGGCGAATTCCTGGCGCGGCTGGCCGAACTGCTGAACGCGCGGCTCGAGCCGATGATCGCGGATCTCGACGCGGAAACCGATGCGCTGGAAACCCAGGTGATCGGCGACCCGGACCAGGACCTGCGGCACCGGATTGTCGCGATGCGCCTGCAGGTGATCGAGTTGCGCCGCCACGCCGCGCCGCAACGCGAGGCGCTGCAGCGGCTCGAAGGCGATGATTTCGAGATCTTTTCCGACGTCGACCGCCGCCACATGCGCGAGGCGCGGGAAAAACTGGTGCGGCTGGTGGAAAACCTGGACGAGATGAAGGACAGCCTTGCGGTCCTGCGCGAAGAGCTTTCGGGCCAGATCTCGGACCGGCTGAACCGGCACATGTACATCCTGTCGATCCTGTCGGCGATCTTCCTGCCTCTTGGCTTCCTTACGGGCCTTCTGGGGATCAACGTCGGCGGCATGCCGGGGGCCGACAATCCGATGGCCTTCTGGCTGGTCTGCGGCGGGCTGGGGATCGTGGTGCTGATCCAGATCGCGATCCTGCGCCGGGCCAGGTGGCTGTGACGGGGGAAGATCCCGGAAATCGCGCGACGGCATCGAAAACCCGCTTGATCTTGTCCGGCGGCTGACCTATCCCACGACACGGCCTAGGGGTATAGCTCAGTTGGTAGAGCATCGGTCTCCAAAACCGAGGGTCGTGGGTTCGAGTCCCTCTGCCCCTGCCAGCCGTCAATCCGAAATCGCTACGACCCGCAGGTCCCCGGCTTCATCTTGCCGGAAATACTCCGGGAGGTCCGGAGGGCAGCGCCCTCCGCCGCGACGCGCATCACGGGCGCCACGTTCGCCTTGAATTCGCGGGCTCCAGCCGTTATGTGACCGGCCACGGCACCGACGCCCCAATGACGGAAGACCCAATGGCAAACCCGATCCAGTTCATCAACCAGACCCGTTCCGAGATCGCCAAGATCACCTGGCCGACCCGGCGGGAAGTGATGCTGACGACCGTGATGGTGTTCATCATGGCGGCGCTGACCTCGGTCTTCTTCGCGCTTGTCGACCTGCTCATCCGCAGCGGTCTGCAGGGGCTTCTCAGCATCTTCGGCTGACCGGGCGCCGCATTCGCCGTCAAAGTCTTGCCTTGGCGGTGCGAAATCGGTAGGTGACGCCTACTCCCCCGACATGGCCAGCGACGATTCGAGTTCAGCGGCCCCGTGTTTCGGGGATGGCCCGATCGGGCGGACGTAATTGAGGCAACCGGCATGGCCCGGGGAAGAAGGATCGTAGCGAGATGGCGAAGCGGTGGTACTCGGTCAGTGTTCTGTCGAATTTCGAGAAGAAGATCGCGGAGCAGATCCGGACCTCGGTTGCCGAGCAGGGTCTTGAGGACGAAATCGAAGAAGTGCTGGTCCCGACCGAAGAGGTGATCGAGATCCGGCGCGGCAAGAAGGTCACGACCGAACGCCGCTTCATGCCCGGCTACGTGCTGGTGCGGATGGAGATGTCGGACCAGGGCTACCACCTGATCAACTCGATCAACCGCGTCACCGGTTTCCTGGGGCCGCAGGGCCGCCCGATGCCGATGCGTGACGCCGAGGTCGCCGCGATCCTGGGCCGCGTGGCCGAGGGCGAGGAAACCCCGCGCACCCTGATCCACTTCGAGATCGGCGAGAAGGTCAAGGTCAACGACGGTCCGTTCGAGGACTTCACCGGCATGATCGAGGAAGTCGACGACGACAACCAGCGCCTGAAGGTGTCGGTGTCGATCTTCGGCCGCGAGACCCCGGTCGAGCTGGAATTCACCCAGGTGACCAAGCAGGGCTGACACGCCCCGCGATCCGGACACGAAGAAGGGGCCCGCGGGCCCCTTTTGCTTGTGCCGGTGGTGGCGGTGATCAGTCCGTGTCGGACGTGTTCGCGGCCCAGATCGGGGTGCCGTTGAAGGTCGTGTAGCGCGGCGTCGCCTTGCGGCCGCGCTCCAGCCAGGCGGCATGGGCCTCGGCGCGGGCGATGGCCTCGTCCGTCAGGCGCAGGTCCGGGCGGTTTTCCGACAGACGCGCATAAAGCTCCAGCCCGCGGGTCGAGATGATCGGCGTCACCGAATGCTGCAGACGCCATGTGCCGGAATTGATCCGCGCCACGATCCGCGCGGCCAGGGTCACCAGGGCCGGGGCAGACGTCGGGTCAGGGAAGACACGGAGCAGGATGGCGAAGCCGACCCAGAAGTCGGTTTCGGGGTGTTCAGCGATCTCGGCCAGGGCCTGCAGGTCGGCGGTCCTGCTGCGGCTCCACAGGCGGGTCATGACCAGTTCGGCCAGGTCTTCGTGACCGGCAAAGGGCACGGCGGCACTGAACAGGTCGGGGCGTTCGTCAAGCAGGTGGTCCAGGTAATCGACGGCCTCGTAACACCGGCGCGGAGCAGGGGCCGCATCCAGAATGCGCGCGGGGAACTGGTCTGTAAGTAGGGTCATGATCGTTAACGTCTCGAGATCAAAAAAGTTCAGCGTGTTAAAGAAGGTTAATGTGGCGGCCAGATGGCCGGACCGGGCTAATACGATGACGGTTCAATGGGGCCTGCAGACCAGATTCGCGCGAGGGATGCCAGTGCGGGTCGGATGACTTGCAATATGGGGCTGTCGGGTGTATCCGGCCGCCCTGTCGTGCGGGCATCGATTCCGCGCGGCGGATTCCCGTGGGAGGCGAGGGCGACGCGTTGTCCGGACCTGACCACACGACGAAAGCCACTGGAACGCGTTCCAGTGGCGTTGGAAAGGAGAAGGCCAATGGCCAAGAAACTGATCGGCAGCCTCAAGCTGCAAGTGCCCGCCGGGCAGGCAAACCCGTCCCCGCCCGTGGGCCCCGCGCTGGGTCAGCGCGGCATCAACATCATGGAATTCTGCAAGGCGTTCAACGCCAAGACGCAGGAAATGGAGCCCGGCGCGCCGTGCCCGACCGTGATTTCCTACTACCAGGACAAATCCTTCACGATGGAAATCAAGACGCCGCCCGCGTCTTACTACATCAAGAAGGCGGCCAAGCTGAAATCCGGTTCGAAAGAGCCCGGTAAGTCGGTTGCCGGCCACATCACTGTCGCCCAGGTGAAAGAGATCGCCGAAGCGAAGATGAAGGATCTGAACGCCAACGACATCGAAGGCGCGATGCAGATCATCCTGGGCTCCGCCCGCTCCATGGGCATCGAGGTGAAGTAAGATGGGAAAGATTGGTAAGCGCACGATCGCTGCTCGCGAAGCTTTCGCCGGCAAGGAAGACATCTCGGTCGAAGACGCCGTTGCCCTGATCAAGGCCAACGCTTCGGCCAAGTTCGACGAAACCATCGAGATCGCGATGAACCTGGGCGTCGACCCGCGTCACGCCGACCAGATGGTTCGTGGCGTCGTCGGTCTGCCGAACGGCACCGGCAAGGACGTTCGCGTCGCTGTTTTCGCCCGTGGCCCCAAGGCTGACGAAGCGAAAGAAGCTGGTGCGGACATCGTTGGCGCCGAAGACCTGATGGAAACCATCCAGGGCGGCACGATCGATTTCGACCGCTGCATCGCAACCCCGGACATGATGCCGATCGTCGGCCGTCTGGGTAAGGTGCTTGGCCCGCGTAACCTGATGCCGAACCCCAAGGTCGGCACGGTGACCATGGACGTCGCGGATGCCGTCAAGGCAGCCAAGGGCGGTGAAGTCCAGTTCAAGGCCGAAAAGGCCGGTGTCGTGCACGCAGGTGTCGGCAAGGCGTCCTTCGACGATGCCAAGCTGATCGAGAACATCCGCGCCTTCGTGGATGCCGTCTCCAAAGCCAAGCCCGCGGGCGCGAAAGGCACCTACATGAAGAAGGTGTCCCTGTCGTCCTCCATGGGCCCGGGCGTGTCGGTGTCGATCGAAAGCGCGACCGGCAACTGATCCGCGCGATCAACGGATAGGGAAGGGGCGTGCCGCTGGCGCGCCCCTTTTCATTTGGTCGGATTGGTGGGGGCGGGGGACTCATTTTCTCCACATTCTGGGGGTAGCTTTTCGCAAAAAGGCAGGCACATGAGCACCGATACCCCTCTCTCCCGGCCCGCGTTGCGGTTGCTGCCCCGGTCGCGGCTGACCGTGGGCACCATTCTGCGTGAACCGGTCGAGACGGTCGTGCGCTTCGTGGCGTGGTACCTGGCGCAGGAGGCCGACCGGATCGTGCTGTGCTTTGACGATCCTGCCGATCCGGCCGCCGATCTGATGTCCGGGGTCAGCCGGGTCGAGGTCATCCGCTGCACGACCGAGTTCTGGCAGAGGCTCGGCCTGGATCCGGCCGCGCGGTTCACCAAGCGACAGAACGCCGCGATGAGCCATGTCTACGACACGGTCTGCGGTGGCTGGTTCCTGAACGTCGACAGTGATGAACTGCTTCACCTGGACGGGCGGACGCTGGCCGAGGAAGTCCAGGCCCAGCCCAAGGATGTCCCGACCTTCCGGGTGGAGCCGGTCGAACACCTGCAGACCCCGGACAGCCCCGGGCACCATTTCCGGTGCCTGATGAAGCCCTGGATGCAGCGGCGGGTCTATGGCGACCTGGCCCCGGCGATGAAGGTGCGGGCCGGGCTGATGGGGCATGTGCACGGCAAGTCCTGCACCCGCGCCGGGTTGCCCGGCGTGACCCTGCGCCAGCATTGGGCGCAAGGCGCGGGCGGCGATCCGATCGAAGGTCCGGTGCTGGGCCGGGCCGAGGGCGCGCATCTGTTGCACTTCGTCGACCAGGGGTTCGAGACCTGGCGGGCCAAGCTGCCCTGGCGGCTGTCGTCGCGCGGGTTCCGCGGCCCGATCCGCGAGGTCATCTCCGCGGCCCTGGATCTGCCGGATCCCGTGCCGGAACTGCGCCGACTTTATGATCTGTTCTTCGTCTTCGATCGCGACAGGCTGGATCTGCTGGGCGAGGTGCGCGCGCGCTTGGATCTGGACGTGACCCCCGACGACCTGATTGGCCCGCAGTTGGGCAGCGAATTGCTGTTCTCGACCCTGCGCGCCGGGGCAGGGGGCACAGAAGAGGCCGATCTGGTCGATGTCGAGCTTGCGCCGCTGTCCTTCGACTTTGCCGACCGCCCGCAGCGTCGGCTCGTGTAACGGCGGGCTGTCGCCGGGGCGGGGTCGGCGGTTTGCCGCGCCACGTTTTTTTGCTGCACCTGCGCGTGAAACGTGTTATTTTCCGTAACCATACAAAGCGACGTTGCGGTGCCGTTCCGGTGCGACGTCCCTTTCCGGGTGAAGTGAAGTCGAAAAGGTCTTCACTTTCCTTTTGCGATTCACTAAACCGCCACCTGTTGTTGCCCCGGATTCGGGGCCAATGACGATTCGTCCGAGACGGTGGGTTGGAGAGATCCTGTAATTCCTGCCTGAGACGGGTAAGACCCAGATTTCTTCGGTGGCTCCAGTAGAGCACCCGGGGCGAGATTGGACGGACCCGTAAGGACCCGAATAGTCGGGGCTTTATGTCCCGGCTGAACTGAGCCGGAGGGTCTGACCCTCCACTACTTGGAGTGAAACTGTGGATAGAGCCCAGAAAGAGAAAGTGGTCGACGAGCTCGGCCAGATCTTCGAAAGCTCTGGCGTTGTCGTGGTTGCCCACTACACCGGCCTCACGGTTGCTGAGATGCAGACACTGCGCGCAAAGGCTCGTGAAGCCGATGCAAGCGTCCGCGTCGCCAAGAACAGGCTTGCCAAGATCGCCCTGGACGGAAAGCCCTGCGAAAGCATCGGCTCGCTCCTGACGGGGATGACCGTTCTGACCTATTCCGAAGACCCCGTTGCAGCAGCAAAGGTGGCCGAGGACTTCGCCAAGGAAAACAAAAAGTTTGAGATCCTTGGCGGTGCAATGGGTGAGAACGCTCTTGACCGTGCCGGCGTTGAAGCCGTGTCGAAGATGCCGTCCCGCGAGGAGCTTATCGCTTCCATCGTCGGCTGCATCGGCGCACCCGCTTCGAACATCGCCGGGGCAATTGGCGCACCTGCTTCGAACATCGCCTCCATCCTGTCCACGATCGAGGACAAGGCGGCGTAAGCAACCTGAGATACGGCGTAGGGTTGAACACCTTAACGTTGGAACACATCTAAAGATACGGAAACAGTAAAATGGCTGATCTGAAGAAACTGGCAGAAGAGATCGTTGGTCTGACGCTTCTCGAAGCACAAGAACTGAAAACCATCCTGAAAGACGAGTACGGCATCGAGCCCGCAGCTGGCGGCGCTGTCATGATGGCCGGCCCCGCAGGCGGCGACGCCGGTGGCGCAGCTGAAGAAGAAAAGACCGAATTCGACGTCATCCTGAAGTCGGCCGGCGCTTCCAAGATCAACGTGATCAAAGAAGTCCGCGGCATCACCGGTCTGGGCCTGAAAGAAGCCAAAGAGCTCGTCGAAGCTGGTGGCAAGGCCGTCAAAGAAGGCGCGTCCAAGGCGGAAGCCGAAGAGATCAAAGCCAAGCTGGAAGCAGCTGGCGCAGAGATCGAACTCAAGTAATCGGGGCGTAGGCGGTGCGTGCCAGCACGCACCCTACGCGACGTTTATCAGGCTGAATCCGGGAAATCCGGGTTCAGCCGAACCTGTCTCAGAGAGGGCTTTTGCGAAAGCCCTGCCTAAGGCGAGGTTCACAGGATCGGGAGGCCACCATACGGGAGGTGGCCAGGCATGGATCCGAACCCCCTGTTTCGAAAAGGGCGCAGTGCCGGGCCCGACGGCATTTGCGTTCTGATGTGAAACGAAAGGTGACTTACGTCATGGCTCAGACCTTCCTCGGTCAGAAACGTCTTCGGAAATATTACGGCAAGATCCGTGAAGTTCTCGAAATGCCGAACCTCATTGAGGTTCAGAAAGCGTCCTACGATCTGTTCCTGAAATCCGGCGACCAGCCCCAGCCGCTTGACGGCGAAGGCATCATGGGCGTGTTCCAGTCGGTTTTCCCGATCAAGGACTTCAACGAGACCTCGATCCTCGAATTCGTGAAATACGAGCTTGAGAAGCCGAAGTACGACGTCGAGGAATGTCAGCAGCGCGACATGACCTACGCGGCCCCGCTGAAGGTCACCCTGCGCCTGATCGTGTTCGATATCGACGAAGACACCGGTGCCAAGTCGGTCAAGGACATCAAGGAACAGGACGTCTTCATGGGCGACATGCCCCTGATGACCCCGAACGGGACGTTCATCGTGAACGGCACCGAGCGCGTGATCGTGTCCCAGATGCACCGTTCGCCGGGCGTGTTCTTCGACCACGACAAGGGCAAGACCCATTCCTCGGGCAAGCTTCTGTTCGCCTGCCGCATCATCCCGTACCGCGGCAGCTGGCTGGACTTTGAATTCGACGCGAAAGACATCGTCTTCGCCCGCATCGACCGTCGCCGGAAGCTTCCGGTCACGACCCTGCTGTATTCCCTTGGTCTCGACCAGGAAGACATCATGGATGCGTATTACACCACCGTCGACTACAGCCTGCGCCGCGGCCAGGGCTGGGTGACCAAGTTCTTCCCCGAGCGCGTTCGTGGCACGCGCCCGACCTATGACCTGGTCGACGCCGACACCGGTGAAGTGATTGCCGAAGCCGGCAAGAAGGTGACCCCGCGCGCCGTCAAGAAGCTGATCGACGAAGGCAAGGTCCAGAACCTGCTGGTGCCGTTCGACCGCATCGTCGGCAAGTTCGTCGCGAAGGACATCATCAACGAAGAAACTGGCGCGATCTACGTCGAAGCCGGTGACGAGTTGACGCTGGAATACGACAAGGACGGCGAGATCACCGGCGGTTCCCTGCAGGAGCTGCTGGAAGCGGGCATCACCGATATCCCGGTCCTCGACATCGACAACGTCAGCGTCGGTCCGTACATCCGCAACACCATGGCGGCAGACAAGAACATGAACCGCGACACCGCGCTCATGGACATCTACCGCGTGATGCGTCCGGGTGAACCGCCGACCGTCGAAGCCGCGTCGGCCCTGTTCGATCAGCTGTTCTTCGACAGCGAACGCTACGACCTGTCGGCCGTGGGTCGCGTGAAGATGAACATGCGTCTTGCGCTGGATGCGGAAGACACGCAGCGGACCCTGCGCCGCGAAGACATCGTCGCCTGTATCAAGGCGCTGGTCGAACTGCGCGACGGCCGTGGCGAAGTGGACGACATCGACCACCTTGGCAACCGTCGTGTCCGCTCTGTCGGCGAACTGATGGAAAACCAGTATCGCGTCGGGCTGCTTCGCATGGAGCGCGCGATCAAGGAACGCATGTCCTCGGTCGAGATCGACACGGTCATGCCGCAGGACCTGATCAACGCGAAACCGGCGGCTGCGGCTGTCCGCGAATTCTTCGGCTCTTCGCAGCTGTCGCAGTTCATGGACCAGACCAACCCGCTGTCCGAAGTGACGCACAAGCGTCGTCTTTCCGCGCTTGGGCCGGGCGGTCTGACCCGCGAACGCGCTGGCTTTGAGGTGCGCGACGTTCACGCCACGCACTATGGCCGGATGTGCCCGATTGAAACGCCGGAAGGCCCGAACATCGGTCTGATCAACTCGCTGGCGACCTTCGCCCGCGTGAACAAGTATGGCTTCATCGAAACCCCGTACCGCCGGGTCGAGAACGGGCATGTCACCGACGAGGTGAAGTACATGTCCGCGACCGAGGAAATGCGTCACACCGTGGCGCAGGCGAACGCCAACCTCGACGAAAACGGCAACTTCCAGAACGAACTGGTCAACACCCGTCAGCAGGGGGAATACACCCTTGCCCCGCGTGAAAACGTGGACCTGATCGACGTGTCGCCCAAGCAGTTGGTGTCCGTCGCGGCCTCGCTGATCCCGTTCCTGGAAAACGACGACGCCAACCGCGCCCTGATGGGCTCGAACATGCAGCGTCAGGCGGTTCCGCTTCTGCGGGCCGAGGCGCCGCTGGTCGGCACCGGGATCGAAGGCAAGGTCGCCATCGACTCGGGCGCGGCCATCCAGGCCACGCGCGCCGGTGTCATCGACCAGGTCGATGCACAGCGTATCGTGATCCGGGCGACCGAAGACCTTGAACTGGGTGACGCGGGCGTGGACATCTATCGTCTGCGCAAGTTCCAGCGGTCGAACCAGAACACCACCATCAACCAGCGTCCGCTGGTGAAGGTCGGTGACACGGTCGAGAAGGGCGAAGTCATCGCGGATGGTCCGTCCACGGACATGGGTGAACTGGCGCTCGGCAAGAACGTCGTCGTCGCCTTCATGCCCTGGAACGGCTACAACTACGAAGACTCCATCCTGATCTCGGAACGGATCGCAAAGGACGACGTGTTCACCTCGATCCACATCGAGGAATTCGAAGTCGCCGCGCGTGACACGAAGCTTGGGCCGGAAGAAATCACCCGCGACATCCCGAACGTCGGCGAGGAAGCCCTGCGCAACCTCGACGAAGCGGGCATCGTCTACATCGGCGCTGACGTCGAGCCGGGCGATATCCTCGTGGGCAAGATCACTCCGAAGGGCGAAAGCCCGATGACGCCGGAAGAAAAGCTTCTGCGCGCCATCTTCGGGGAAAAGGCGTCGGACGTCCGTGACACCTCGCTTCGCGTCAAGCCGGGCGACTACGGGACCGTCGTCGAAGTGCGCGTCTTCAACCGCCATGGCGTGGAGAAAGACGAACGTGCACTGCAGATCGAGCGCGAGGAAATCCAGCGCCTGGGCCGTGACCGGGACGACGAACTCGTCATCCTCGACCGGAACATCTATGCGCGTCTGAAGGACCTGATCCTCGGCAAGGTTGCCGTGAAGGGTCCGAAGGGCGTCAAGGCAAATTCGACCATCGACGAAGAGCTTCTGGCGACCCTGCCGCGCTCGCATTGGTGGCAGCTGGCCCTCGCCGAGGACCAGGACGCCCAGATCGTCGAAGCCCTGAACGAGCAGTACGAGGCGCAGAAACGTGCCCTCGACGCCCGCTTCGAGGACAAGGTCGAAAAGGTCCGCCGCGGCGACGATCTGCCCCCGGGCGTGATGAAGATGGTCAAGGTCTTCATCGCCGTGAAGCGCAAGCTTCAGCCGGGCGACAAGATGGCGGGTCGTCACGGGAACAAGGGTGTGATTTCGCGCGTGGTGCCGATGGAGGACATGCCGTTCCTTCAGGATGGTACCCCGGTCGACTTCTGCCTCAACCCGCTTGGCGTGCCGTCGCGCATGAACGTCGGTCAGATCCTTGAAACCCACATGGGCTGGGCCGCACGCGGTCTGGGTATCCAGGTGGACGACGCACTGGGTGAATACCGCCGCACCGGCGACATGACCCCGGTCAAGGACGCGCTGAAGATCGTCTATGGTGAAGACGTCTATGACGAAGGCTTCGCCAACATGGACGACGATCAGATGATCGAGGCAGCCAGCAACGTGACGCGCGGTGTGCCGATCGCAACGCCGGTCTTCGACGGTGCCAAAGAGGCGGACGTGAACGACGCGCTGGCGCGCGCCGGGTTCGACACCTCGGGTCAGTCGGTGCTGTACGACGGCCGGACCGGCGAGCAGTTCTCGCGCAAGGTCACGGTCGGTGTGAAGTACCTGCTCAAGCTGCACCACCTTGTCGACGACAAGATCCACGCCCGTTCGACGGGGCCGTACTCGCTCGTCACCCAGCAGCCGCTTGGTGGTAAGGCGCAGTTCGGTGGTCAGCGCTTCGGTGAGATGGAAGTCTGGGCTCTGGAAGCCTATGGCGCCGCCTACACCCTGCAGGAGATGCTGACGGTGAAGTCGGACGACGTGGCCGGCCGGACGAAGGTCTATGAATCGATCGTCAAGGGCGAGGACAACTTCGAAGCGGGCGTTCCCGAGAGCTTTAACGTTCTCGTCAAGGAAGTCCGCGGCCTCGGCCTGAACATGGAACTCCTGGACGCGGAGGGAGAGGAATAAGGCGCATGCCTTTGGGCGGTCTTCGGATCGCCCGCCCTCATCCCTCCCGCCCTGTCATCTAGGAAAAAGACATGAACCAGGAACTGACCAACAACCCGTTCAACCCTCTGGCCCCCCAGAAGGTCTTTGACGAAATCAAGGTGTCGCTGGCATCGCCCGAGCGGATCCTCTCGTGGTCCTACGGCGAGATCAAGAAGCCCGAGACCATCAACTACCGGACCTACAAGCCCGAGCGCGACGGCCTGTTCTGCGCCCGTATCTTCGGGCCGATCAAGGACTACGAATGCCTCTGCGGCAAGTACAAGCGGATGAAGTATCGCGGCGTCGTCTGCGAGAAATGCGGTGTGGAAGTTACGCTGCAGAAGGTCCGCCGCGAGCGTATGGGCCACATCGAACTGGCGGCCCCCGTCGCGCACATCTGGTTCCTGAAGTCGCTTCCGTCGCGGATCGGCCTTCTGCTGGACATGACCCTGCGTGATCTGGAGCGCGTGCTCTACTTTGAGAACTACGTCGTGATCGACCCAGGCCTGACCGACCTGACCGAAGGCCAGATGCTGACGGAAGAAGAGTTCATGGATGCGCAGGACGCCTATGGCGGCGACGCGTTCCAGGCGAACATCGGCGCCGAAGCCATCCGCGAGATGCTGGCCAAGATCGACCTCGAATCCGAGGCCGAGCACCTGCGCGCGGAACTGGCCGAAGCCACCGGCGAGCTGAAGCCCAAGAAGATCATCAAGCGGCTCAAGGTCGTGGAATCCTTCCTGGAATCCGGCAACCGTCCCGAGTGGATGATCCTGACCGTGATCCCCGTGATCCCGCCGGAACTGCGCCCGCTGGTTCCGCTGGACGGCGGCCGCTTTGCGACCTCCGACCTCAACGACCTCTATCGTCGTGTGATCAACCGGAACAACCGTCTGAAGCGTCTGATCGAACTGCGCGCGCCCGACATCATCGTCCGTAACGAAAAGCGGATGCTGCAGGAGTCGGTTGATGCGCTGTTTGACAACGGCCGTCGCGGCCGCGTCATCACGGGCCAGAACAAGCGCCCGCTGAAGTCGCTGTCGGACATGCTGAAAGGTAAGCACGGCCGCTTCCGTCAGAACCTTCTGGGTAAGCGCGTCGACTTCTCGGGTCGTTCGGTCATCGTGACCGGTCCGGAGCTCAAGCTGCACCAGTGCGGCCTGCCCAAGAAGATGGCGCTCGAACTCTTCAAGCCGTTCATCTACTCGCGTCTGGAAGCCAAGGGCCTGTCCAGCACCGTGAAACAGGCGAAGAAGCTGGTGGAAAAAGAGCGTCCCGAGGTCTGGGACATCCTTGACGAGGTCATCCGTGAACACCCGGTTCTGCTGAACCGCGCGCCCACGCTGCACCGTCTTGGCATCCAGGCGTTCGAACCTACGCTGATCGAAGGCAAGGCCATCCAGCTGCACCCGCTCGTCTGTTCGGCGTTCAACGCCGACTTCGACGGCGACCAGATGGCTGTCCACGTGCCGCTGAGCCTCGAGGCGCAGCTGGAAGCGCGCGTCCTGATGATGTCGACGAACAACGTTCTGTCGCCCGCCAACGGCGCGCCGATCATCGTTCCGTCGCAGGATATGATCCTTGGTCTCTACTACACGACCATCGCCCGCGAGGGGATGAAGGGCGAAGGCATGACCTTCTCCTCCATCGACGAAGTCCAGTACGCGCTGGACACCGGCGCCGTGCACCTGCACGCGAAAATCACCGCCCGCCTTCCGCAGATCGACGAAGAGGGCAACGAGGTGATGATGCGGTTCGAAACCACCCCGGGCCGCGTGAGGCTGGGTGCGCTTCTGCCGATGAACGCCAAGGCGCCGTTCGAACTGGTCAACCGTCTGCTTCGCAAGCGCGAAGTGCAGCAGGTCATCGACACCGTCTACCGGTATTGCGGTCAGAAAGAGTCGGTCATCTTCTGTGACCAGATCATGACCATGGGCTTCCGCGAAGCGTTCAAGGCCGGGATCTCCTTCGGCAAGGACGACATGGTCATCCCCGACAACAAGTGGGACCTCGTCGAGGAAACCCGCGAACAGGTCGCGGATTTCGAACAGCAGTACATGGACGGCCTGATCACCCAGGGCGAAAAGTACAACAAGGTTGTCGATGCCTGGTCGAAGTGTAACGACAAGGTCACCGAGGCCATGATGTCGACCATCTCGGCCGTCAAGCATGACGACGCCGGTGCAGAACAGGAACCGAACTCGGTCTACATGATGGCGCACTCCGGTGCGCGGGGCTCGGTCACGCAGATGAAACAGCTGGGCGGGATGCGCGGCCTGATGGCGAAGCCGAACGGCGACATCATCGAGACGCCGATCATCTCGAACTTCAAGGAAGGTCTGACCGTGTTGGAGTACTTCAACTCCACCCACGGTGCCCGTAAGGGTCTGTCGGATACCGCTCTGAAGACGGCGAACTCGGGCTACCTGACCCGGCGTCTGGTCGACGTGGCGCAGGACTGCATCGTGCGCGAAGTCGACTGCGGCACCGACCGTGCCGTGACCGCCGAAGCTGCCGTCAACGACGGTGAGGTGGTTGCGACCATCGGGGAACGCGTCCTGGGTCGTGTTGCGGCCGAAGACGTGCTGATCCCCGGCACCGAAGAGGTTCTGGTGCCGAAGGGCACGCTGATCGACGAACGCACCGCCGACTCGATCGAAGAGGCCAACGTCCAGACCATGCGCATCCGGTCGCCGCTGACCTGTGAAGCGGAAGACGGTGTCTGCGCCATGTGCTATGGCCGTGACCTTGCGCGCGGTACGATGGTGAACCAGGGCGAAGCCGTGGGTATCATCGCGGCACAGTCGATCGGTGAGCCGGGCACGCAGCTGACGATGCGGACCTTCCACATCGGCGGCGTGGCCCAGGGTGGTCAGCAGTCCTTCCTCGAAGCCTCGGTCGACGGCACCGTGTCGTTCGAATATCCCCAGCTTCTGGACAACGCCAATGGCGAGACGCTCGTCATGGGCCGGAACATGAAGCTGCGGATTCTCGACGACAACGGCGACGAACGTGCCAGCCACAAGCTGGGCTACGGTACCAAGATCTTCGTCAAGGACGGCGAAAAGATCACCCGCGGCACCAAGCTGTTCGAATGGGATCCCTACACCCTGCCGATCATCGCCGAGAAAGCGGGCCAGGTGCGCTATGTCGACCTCGTCACCGGTATCGCCGTGCGCGAGGACACCGACGAAGCGACCGGCATGACGCAGCGGATCGTGTCCGACTGGCGCGGCTCGCCGAAAGGCAACGAGCTCAAGCCGGAACTGCTGATCGTCGGTGACGATGGTGAGCCGGTGCGCAACGAAGCCGGTAACCCGGTGACCTACCCGATGTCCGTGGATGCCATCCTGTCTGTTGAAGACGGGGCCGACATCAAGGCCGGTGACGTCGTCGCGCGTATCCCGCGTGAAGGCGCCAAGACCAAGGACATCACCGGTGGTCTGCCGCGTGTGGCCGAACTGTTCGAAGCCCGTCGTCCGAAAGACCACGCCATCATCGCCGAGATCGATGGTTACGTCCGCTTCGGCCGCGACTACAAGAACAAGCGCCGCATCACGATCCAGCCGGCCGACGAGTCGATGGAAGCCGTCGAATACATGGTGCCCAAGGGCAAGCACATCCCGGTGCAGGAAGGCGACTTCGTGCAGAAGGGTGACTACATCATGGACGGCAACCCGGCGCCGCACGACATCCTTGCGATCATGGGCGTGGAAGCTCTCGCCGACTACATGATCAACGAGGTGCAGGACGTCTACCGACTGCAGGGCGTGAAGATCAACGACAAGCACATCGAGGTGATCGTTCGCCAGATGCTGCAGAAGTGGGAGATCTCGGACTCGGGCGACACGGTGCTGCTGAAGGGCGAAACGGTCGACAAGATCGAGTTCGACGAAGCGAACGAGAAGGCGCTGGCCCGCGGTGGCCGTCCGGCAGAGGGTCAGCCGATCCTGCTGGGTATCACCAAGGCGTCGCTGCAGACCCGGTCGTTCATCTCGGCGGCGTCGTTCCAGGAAACCACGCGCGTGCTGACCGAAGCTTCGGTTCAGGGCAAGCGCGACAAGCTGGTCGGCCTGAAAGAGAACGTGATCGTCGGTCGCCTGATCCCGGCCGGGACGGGTGGCGCCACGCAGCGCGTGCGCCGCATCGCGTCCGACCGCGACAACATCGTGCTGGAAGCGCGCCGTGAGGAGGCCGAACAGGCCGCCGCCCTGGCCGCTCCGATCCAGGAGGATGTCGTGGGTGGCGACGAGTTCGACACCTTCGTCGAAACGCCGGAAAGCCGCGACTGATCCGTAACTGGAATGCGTAAATTATCAGGCCCCCGGGGACACCCGGGGGCCTGATTGCTTTTGAGCAGGGGCTCTGCCCCCTTGGCCTGCGGCCAATTCCCCCGGGATATGAGAACCAGAGGAAGCCCGGACGCGCGCGCCCCTCTTCTTCTGGTCCGAAATACCTCGGGAGGTCTGGAGGGCAGGGCCCTCCAGTTCCGCAAGGGCCGTCCTGCGCTTCCGTTTGGTCATGGGCCGTGGCATGGGTTTGCAACGACGACGGGGAGGGGCGGATGCTGACCGACAACACGAAGGGCGCGCTGGTGATGGCGCTGTCGATGGCGCTTTTCACGCTCAACGATGCCTTCATGAAACTGCTGGCGGGGCAGGTGCCGCTGTATCAGATCCTGACGCTGCGCAACGGCGCGGTAACGCTGGCCTTCCTGGCGGTGGCCTGGGGAACCGGCGCCTTCCGGCGCGGGTTGTCGCGCCGGGATCTGGGCCTGTCGGTGCTGCGCGGTGTGGCCGAGGTCGCGACGGCCTATTTCTTCCTCAACGCGCTTTTCAACATGCCGCTGGCCAATGCCACGGCGGTCCTGCAGTTTGCGCCGCTGACCGTGATGCTGGCGGCGGCACTCTTCCTTGGCGAACCGATCGGCTGGCGGCGGATCACGGCGGCGCTGGTGGGGTTCTGTGGCGTGATGCTGATCGTGCGGCCGGGGCCCGAGGGGTTCAACCTTTACGCCATCTATACCCTGATTGCGGTCGGCTGCCTGACGATGCGCGATATCGTGACCCGCAAGCTGTCGCGCGAGGCGCCGACGCTGCTGGTGACCTCGATCACCTCGGGGATGATCTTTGTCTTCTATGGCGGGCTGGGGCTGGTCGAGGGCTGGGCGCCGCTGGACGGGCGGTCGGGCGCGCTGATCGGCGGTGCGGCGGTGATGGTTCTGGGGGCGTACCTGGCCTCGGTGCAGGCGATGCGCGTCGGTGAGGTCAGCTTCGTTTCGCCCTTCCGCTACACCGCGCTGATCTGGGGGCTGGTGCTGGGGCTGGTGGTCTTCGGGGACTGGCCGACCGGGCTGACGCTGCTGGGGGCGGCGATCGTGGTGGGGTCGGGGATCTATTCCTTCCTGCGCGAAGTGCGGGTGCGTCGGCGGGCGGCTCTGGCCACTATGCACTGAAGATCGCGCGGACCCGTCGGACATCGACGCCGAACCGTGCGCGGATCAGCGCCTCTTCCTCTGGGGTGGGGGGGCGCAGGTCGTCGGGCAGGGCAGGGGCATCCTGACGGCTGTCGTTCCAGTCGCCGTAGCCCCGCAGGTACATCGGAGGACCGCCGACGGGCACGCAGGTCATGAACTTTTCCAGCTTCACATGGCTGAAGTTCATCACCGTCAGCTGCACATCAGGTTCGAACATCACCGCCAGGGCGGCGGTCATGAAAGGCGCGGTGGTGCGGCGCAGGCGCAGGCCCTCGGGGCCGGGTGCGGCGATGAAGCCGTCGCGGAAGTCGATGGCGATGTGGCGGTTGCCGGTCAATGCCCGTGTCTGCGCGGCGGCCTCGGCCCTGAGGCGGGCGGTGAATTCCACCGCCACGCCGTCGTCGTCGTCCAGGCGGTATTGCAGCGTGATCCGTCCCTTGTCGCGGACCGAATTGATCGCGGCCTGCATCACCTTGCGATGCGGGCCGGGCGGATGGGCCTGGATCACGACCTGGGGGATATCGGCGGTCAGCCGGTCCAGCCTTGTGCGCCAGGCGGCGGGCAGGTCATCGCCCACCACGATCAGGAAGGTGAAATCGGGATCGGTCTGGGCGCGCAGGCCGGGCAGGGTAAAGGCCTCGAACGTGCGAAAGCGGGCCTCCATCCGGTCGGGGGCATAGAGGTAGGCGGCGCGGGTGGCCGGATCGTCGTGTTCGACCTGGAAGCCGCCGAGCGCGGGATAGGAGAAACGGCAAAGGCCGATGACCTGCATGGGGGCGTCCTGCATGTTGCGCGGCGTGGTGGGCCGGGACGGATCCGGGCTTGTGACCGGCGGTTCGGCAGAGTATTGCAGCCGGACCGTTCGGCGGCAAGCCGGGCGGGGGGCCGTGTTGACAAGGGGTGCGACTCTGCGTATACGCGCGCCAATCGGCCCGGGGTCTCCCCGCCGGCTATCAAATTCGAAGTGGTCAAGATCCGGGTTGCAACGCCCCGATCCTCTGTAAAACCCGCCGCGTCGTTCCCCGCGAACGAGGGGACGCATGCGGTTTTTTATGCGTTGCGTGGACGCGCGCAGCGTGAAGAGAGAAACGGCACCCACAAGGTGCGCACATATGTGAGAGATGGGGAATATCGCCCGATGCCAACGATCCAGCAGCTGATCCGGAAACCCCGGCAGCCCAAAGTCAAACGCTCCAAATCCCAGCACCTGGAACAGTGCCCGCAGAAACGCGGCGTCTGCACCCGGGTCTACACCACCACGCCCAAGAAGCCGAACTCGGCAATGCGTAAGGTGGCCAAGGTTCGCCTGACCAACGGCTACGAAGTCATCAGCTATATCCCGGGCGAAAGCCACAACCTTCAGGAACACTCTGTCGTCCTGATCCGTGGCGGCCGGGTGAAAGACCTTCCGGGCGTCCGTTACCACATTCTCCGCGGCGTGCTGGATACCCAGGGCGTCAAAGACCGTAAGCAGCGTCGTTCGAAGTACGGCGCGAAGCGTCCGAAGTAAGAGGATTACCAGATGTCCCGCCGTCACGCCGCTGAAAAACGCGAAGTCCTGCCCGACGCCAAGTATGGCGATCGGGTTCTGACGAAGTTCATGAACAACCTGATGATCGACGGCAAGAAAGCTGTTGCCGAACGTATCGTCTACAACGCCCTCGAGCGCATCGAAGCCAAGGTCAAGCGCGCCCCGGTCGAGCTGTTCCACGAAGCTCTCGACAACATCAAGCCGTCGGTCGAGGTTCGCTCGCGCCGCGTTGGTGGTGCCACCTACCAGGTTCCGGTCGAAGTGCGCCCCGAGCGCCGCGAAGCCCTGGCCATCCGCTGGCTGATCAACGCGTCGCGTTCGCGCAACGAGAACACCATGGAAGAGCGCCTGGCGGGTGAGCTTCTGGATGCCGTCAATTCGCGCGGATCCGCCGTCAAGAAGCGTGAAGACACGCACAAGATGGCCGATGCGAACAAGGCATTCAGCCACTACCGCTGGTAATTCCGACCGAAACTTTTCGACCAAAGGCTGCATAACATGGCACGCGACTATCCCCTCCAGCGGTACCGGAACTTCGGTATCATGGCGCATATCGACGCCGGCAAGACGACCTGTTCGGAACGGATCCTGTTCTACACCGGCAAGTCCCACAACATCGGTGAAGTGCACGATGGTGCCGCCACCATGGACTGGATGGAGCAGGAGCAGGAGCGTGGCATCACGATTACCTCCGCTGCGACGACCACGTTCTGGCAGCGCCAGGAAGAGCCGACCGCTGACGGTACCTCGGACACGAAGTACCGCATGAACATCATCGACACCCCCGGACACGTGGACTTCACCATCGAAGTCGAACGTTCGCTGGCGGTTCTCGATGGTGCCGTTTGTGTTCTGGACGCCAACGCCGGTGTCGAACCGCAGACCGAAACCGTGTGGCGCCAGGCCGACCGGTACAAGGTTCCGCGGATCGTCTTCGTCAACAAGATGGACAAGATCGGCGCGGACTTCTTCAACTGCGTCAAGATGATCGAAGACCGCACCGGCGCGCGCGCCGTGCCTGTCGCCCTGCCGATCGGTGCCGAGAACGAGCTGGAAGGCCTGATCGACCTGGTCACTATGGAAGAGTGGGTCTGGAAAGGCGAAGATCTGGGCGCGTCCTGGGAAAAAGGCCCGATCCGTGACGATCTGAAGGACGTGGCTGACGAGTGGCGTGGCAAGATGATCGAAGCGGCCGTCGAAGAAGACGACGACGCGATGGAAGCCTACCTGGAAGGCGAAGAGCCTGACGTCGACACCCTGCGCAAACTGCTGCGCAAGGGCACGCTGGCGCTGCACTTCGTTCCGGTTCTTGGCGGTTCTGCCTTCAAGAACAAGGGTGTCCAGCCGCTGCTGAACGCCGTGATCGACTACCTGCCCAGCCCGCTGGACGTTGTCGATTACATGGGCTTCAAGCCGGGCGACGAAAACGAAGAGCGGAACATCGCACGCCGCGCCGACGATGACATGGCCTTTGCCGGCCTGGCGTTCAAAATCATGAACGACCCCTTCGTCGGTTCGCTGACCTTCACCCGGATCTACTCGGGCAAGCTCAACAAGGGCGACTCGATCCTGAACTCCACCAAAGGTAAGAAAGAGCGCGTCGGTCGTATGATGATGATGCACTCCAACAACCGGGAAGAGATCGAAGAAGCCTTCGCAGGCGACATCATCGCGCTGGCGGGTCTGAAAGACACCACCACCGGTGACACCCTGTGTTCGGACAAGGAACCTGTCGTTCTTGAAACGATGACCTTCCCCGAGCCGGTGATCGAGATCGCGATCGAGCCGAAGACCAAGGGCGACCAGGAAAAGATGTCCCAGGGCCTTCAGCGCCTTGCGGCAGAAGATCCGTCCTTCCGCGTCGAGACCGACCTCGAGTCCGGTCAGACCATCATGAAGGGCATGGGCGAACTTCACCTCGACATCCTCGTCGATCGTCTGAAGCGCGAATTCAAGGTCGAGGCGAACATCGGTGCGCCGCAGGTGGCCTATCGCGAGACGATCTCGAAAGAGGTCGAGCACACCTACACCCACAAGAAACAGTCGGGTGGTTCGGGTCAGTTCGGTGAGGTCAAGCTCATCATCACCCCGACCGAAGCGGGCGAAGGCTATTCGTTCGAATCCCGCATCGTTGGTGGTTCGGTTCCGAAGGAATACATCCCCGGCGTCGAAAAGGGCATCAAGTCGGTCATGGACTCCGGTCCGCTGGCAGGCTTCCCGGTCATCGACTTCAAGGTCGCGCTGATCGACGGTAAGTTCCACGACGTCGACTCCTCGGTCCTCGCGTTCGAAATCGCGGCACGTATGTGCATGCGTGAAGGGATGCGGAAGGCCGGTGCGAAGCTGCTGGAACCGATGATGAAGGTCGAAGTGATCACCCCGGAAGAATACACCGGCGGCATCATCGGCGACCTCACCTCCCGTCGTGGGCAGGTGTCGGGCCAGGAGCCCCGCGGCAACGCGATCGCGATCGACGCTTTCGTGCCGCTGGCCAACATGTTCGGCTACATCAACACCCTGCGCTCCATGTCCTCGGGCCGCGCGCAGTTCACGATGCAGTTCGACCACTACGATCCGGTTCCGCAGAACATCTCGGACGAGATCCAGGCGAAATACGCTTAACCCGGGTGGCGGGGGGAACCCCGCCCTACCCATCACCGTAGGGCGGGGATGACCCCGCCATCCGTAAGACAAAAGGGAGCCTACCATGGGCAAGGAAAAGTTTGAGCGCGGCAAACCGCACTGCAACATCGGCACCATCGGTCACGTTGACCACGGCAAGACGACGCTGACGGCGGCGATCACCAAGTATTTCGGTGACTTCAAAGCCTACGACCAGATCGACGGCGCGCCGGAAGAAAAAGCCCGCGGCATCACCATTTCCACCGCACACGTGGAATATGAAACCGACGCGCGTCACTACGCCCACGTCGACTGCCCCGGCCACGCCGACTACGTCAAGAACATGATCACCGGTGCCGCCCAGATGGACGGCGCGATCCTGGTCGTGAACGCAGCCGACGGCCCGATGCCCCAGACGCGCGAGCACATCCTGCTTGGCCGTCAGGTCGGCATCCCCGCCATGGTCGTGTTCATGAACAAGGTTGACCAGGTCGACGACGAGGAACTGCTCGAGCTCGTCGAGATGGAAATCCGCGAACTGCTGTCCGAGTACGACTTCCCGGGCGACGACATTCCGATCATCGCAGGTTCCGCTCTGCACGCCATGAACGGCACCGAGCCGCAGATCGGCGAAGAGAAGATCAAGGAACTGATGGCTGCCGTGGACGAGTACATCCCGCAGCCGGAACGTGCCGTTGACCAGCCCTTCCTGATGCCGATCGAAGACGTCTTCTCGATCTCGGGTCGTGGTACGGTTGTGACCGGTCGTGTCGAGCGTGGCATCGTGAACGTTGGCGACGAACTGGAAATCGTCGGTATCAAGGATACCACCAAGACGACCTGCACCGGCGTGGAAATGTTCCGCAAGCTGCTGGATCGTGGGGAAGCCGGCGACAACATCGGCGCCCTGCTGCGTGGCATCGACCGTGAAGCGGTCGAGCGTGGCCAGGTTCTCTGCAAGCCGGGTTCGGTGAAGCCGCACAAGAAGTTCGAAGCCGAGGTCTACATCCTGACCAAGGAAGAAGGCGGCCGTCACACCCCGTTCTTCGCGAACTACCGTCCGCAGTTCTACTTCCGGACCACCGACGTGACCGGCACCGTGACCCTTCCCGAGGGCACCGAGATGGTTATGCCCGGCGACAACCTGAAGTTCGCTGTCGAGCTGATCGCCCCGATCGCCATGGAAGACGGCCTGCGTTTCGCCATCCGCGAAGGCGGCCGGACCGTTGGTTCGGGCGTCGTGTCGAAAATCGTCGAATAATTCGTACAGGTCGCGCCTTCGGGCGCACCTTACGGATTGCAAAATACCGGAGCCCCGTTTATCGGGGCTCCAATCAATAAAGGGTTCGACGAAGGGGCAGGGTGGTCCTGTTTCTTCCTCTCAACTCAAACGCCGAAGAAGGCTGAATTGACATGTCAGGTCAAACCATTCGCATCCGGCTGAAGGCATTCGATTACCGCGTCCTGGATACGTCCACGCAGGAAATCGTCAACACGGCGAAGCGCACCGGCGCTCAGGTCCGTGGCCCGATCCCGCTGCCCAACAAGATCGAGAAGTTCACGGTTCTCCGTGGTCCTCACGTTGACAAGAAATCCCGCGATCAGTTCGAGATCCGGACGCACAAGCGTCTGCTCGACATCGTGGATCCGACCCCGCAGACGGTGGACGCGCTGATGAAGCTCGACCTCGCCGCCGGCGTGGATGTCGAGATCAAGGTGTAAGGGAGGGACATCAGATGCTCCGTTCCGGTATCATCGCAAAGAAAGTCGGCATGACCCGGCTTTTCATGGAAGACGGCAAGCAGATTCCTGTGACCGTCCTTCAGCTCGATACGCTTCAGGTCGTTGCACAGCGTACCGCTGACGCACATGGTTACACCGCCGTCCAGCTGGGCGCGGGCACGGCCAAGGCCAAGCGGACCTCGAAGGCCATGCGTGGCGTGTTCTCGGCTGCCAAGGTCGAACCCAAGCGCAAGATCGCGGAATTCCGCGTCGACCCCGAGAACCTGATCGCCGTGGGTGAGGAAATCACCGCCGATCACTACTTCGAAGGTCAGTTCGTGGACGTCTGCGGCACCTCGATCGGTAAGGGTTTCGCCGGTGCCATGAAGCGGCACAACTTCGGCGGCCTGCGCGCGACGCACGGTGTCTCGATCTCTCACCGGTCGCATGGTTCGACCGGTCAGTGTCAGGACCCGGGCAAGGTGTTCAAGGGCAAGAAAATGGCCGGTCACATGGGTGCCGTCCGTGTCACCACGCAGAACCTGCAGGTCATCAAGACCGACAGCGAACGTGGTCTGATCATGGTCAAGGGCGCCGTTCCGGGCACCAAAGGTGGCTGGGTCACGGTGAAAGACGCCGTGAAGAAGCCGTTCCCCGAGAACGCGATCCTGCCTGCCGCCCTGCGTTCCGCAGCTGAAGAAGCCCGCAAAGCCGCTGAAGAAGCCGCTGCGCAGGCCGAAGCAGAAGCCAAGGCAGCTGAAGAAGCCGCCGCAGCCGAAGCCGCAGTCGCTGAAGAAGCAGCCCTGAAAGAGGCCGAGGCCGACATCGAGGCCGAGAAGAAGGAAGGCGACGAATGAAACTCGACGTGATCAATCTGGACGGCTCCAAAGCCGGTTCTGTCGATCTCGGCGACGAGATCTTCGGCCTGGAACCGCGTGCGGACATCCTGCACCGCGTTGTGCGCTGGCAGCGTAACAAGGCGCAGCAGGGGACCCACAAGGTCCTGACCCGCTCGGAAGTCAGCTACTCGACCAAGAAGATCTATCGCCAGAAGGGCACCGGCGGCGCACGCCACGGGTCCAAGAAGGCCCCGATCTTCCGTCACGGCGGTATCTACAAGGGCCCGACGCCGCGCAGCCATGCGCACGACCTGCCCAAGAAGTTCCGCAAGCTGGGCCTGATGCACGCGCTGTCCGCCAAAGCCAAGGAAGGGTCGCTGGTCATCATCGACACCGCCGAAGCTGACGGCAAGACCTCGACGCTGGCCAAGCAGGTCAAGAACCTGGGCTGGAAGCGCGCACTGGTCATCGACGGTGCCGTGAACGAAGGCTTCGCCAAGGCCGCTGCGAACATCGCAGGGCTGGACGTGCTGCCCTCGATCGGCGCGAATGTTTATGACATCCTGAAGCGTGACACCCTGGTGATCACGAAGGCGGGTGTCGAAGCACTGGAGGCTCGACTGAAATGAGCGCGAAGGCAGAACATTACGACGTGATCCGCAAGCCGGTCATCACCGAGAAGGCCACCATGGCGTCCGAACAGAACGCCGTTGTCTTCGAAGTGTCCCCGGAAGCGAACAAGCCGCAGATCAAGGAAGCCATCGAGGCTCTCTTCGGTGTGAAGGTGAAGGCCGTGAACACGACCATCACCAAGGGCAAGAGCAAGCGGTTCCGCGGTCGCCTCGGCACGCGGAAAGACGTCAAGAAGGCTTACGTGACGCTCGAAGAGGGCAACACGATCGACGTCTCGACCGGTCTTTGAACGGATGGCGGGGTGAACCCCGCCCTACGATAACGGAAAGCCCCTCGCAGTGATGCGGGGGGCTTTTTGCATGTGGATGGCGGTTCTGTGGCCAGGCCTGTAGGCGCAGAGGGCCACGTGCAGGGCTGTTGGGGCCGGTCATGCCGTGGGGGCTCAGTCGGCCTTCTTCTCTCCGAGGTAGAGGAGCAGCCCGACTGCCACCATGGGGGTGCCAAGAATGGCCACAAGGACCCACAGGAACTGGCTGCGGTTCCGCTTCTCGGCCAGCTCGGCGGGGAAGAGGACGCAGAGCCAGACGAAGAGGATCAGGGCCACGAGCCAGATGAGCAGGGTAACTACAGAGTCCATCGAAGAGCGCACATTTTGAAAATTTCGCGCAATCTGGTGGGTGACACGGCATCGGTCAAGCCTCTCGTGACCCTTAAAAACCTGAGGTTGCGCAAGGATTTCTGCTGCTCTACCCGGGGTGGCGGAAATGGCGGTGGCATGCTGATGCGGGGCGATTTTCTGGCTGTTCTCCGCAGGGATCGCGGTCCTGGGTGGTCTAAATCGACGCCCACTTTGACCGCTGCGCGTATCGACTTGAGGGTCCTTGCGGGCTGTGGTCGGAAGGGCTTGATGGTCCGCCACGGCGGGCAGGGGTCTGCGTGGTGTCGCGGGGCTTGACCATGGGGGGCAAACCCCCTACACGACCCCATCCGCAGAAGCCCCGGATTCGTCCGGGGCTCTGTGTTTTGCGCAGGCTGCGTCTCGGACATGGCTCGCGTGCCTAACCGGGGACCTTCGGGGCCCTACACCACTGGTCCTCTCGTACATGGGGGCCTCAAACATAGCCGGGTGCAAACATCCGGCATTGCTAAACGGAAGACAGAAAGCATGGCACTCAAGTCGTATAAGCCGACGACGCCGGGCCAGCGCGGGCTGGTGCTGATCGACCGTTCGGAGCTGTACAAAGGACGCCCCGTCAAGGCCCTGACCCAGGGTCTGACGAAGAACGGCGGCCGGAACAACACCGGACGGATCACGATGCGCCGCAAAGGCGGCGGGGCAAAGCGCCTCTATCGGATCGTCGATTTCAAGCGCAACAAGTTCGACATCGCGGCAACCGTTGAACGGATCGAATATGACCCGAACCGGACCGCATTCATCGCGCTGGTGAAATATGAAGACGGTGAGCAAGCGTACATCCTTGCGCCTCAGCGTCTGGCCGTTGGCGATCAGGTGATCGCCTCGGAAAAGGCCGACATCAAGCCGGGCAACGCAATGCCCTTCTCGGGTCTGCCGATCGGTACCATCGTCCACAACATCGAGATGAAGCCCGGCAAGGGTGGTCAGATCGCACGCGCCGCGGGCACCTATGCCCAGTTCGTCGGCCGTGACGGTGGCTACGCCCAGATCCGCCTGTCGTCCGGTGAACTTCGCATGGTTCGCCAGGAATGCATGGCGACTGTCGGTGCCGTGTCGAACCCCGACAACAGCAACCAGAACTACGGTAAGGCCGGCCGCATGCGCCACAAGGGCATCCGCCCGAGCGTCCGCGGCGTCGTCATGAACCCGATCGACCACCCGCACGGTGGTGGTGAAGGCCGGACCTCTGGTGGTCGTCACCCGGTGACCCCGTGGGGCAAGCCGACCAAAGGTGCCAAGACCCGTAACCGCAACAAGGCGTCCAGCCGACTGATCATCCGGTCGCGTCACGCCAAGAAGAAGGGGCGGTAATCCATGTCGCGCTCTGTTTGGAAGGGTCCGTTCGTCGACGCCTACGTCCTGAAAAAGGCCGAGAAGGTTCGCGAGTCGGGCAAGAACGAAGTCATCAAGATCTGGTCCCGCCGTTCGACGATCCTGCCCCAGTTCGTGGGCCTGACGTTCGGCGTCTACAACGGCCAGAAGCACGTTCCGGTGAACGTGACCGAAGACATGATCGGCCAGAAGTTCGGTGAATATTCGCCGACCCGTACCTACTACGGGCATGCTGCCGACAAGAAAGCGAAGCGGAAGTAAGTCATGGCGAAGGAAAAGAACCCCCGTCGCGTGGCGGACAACGAAGCAATGGCCAAAGTGCGCATGCTCCGTACCTCCCCGCAGAAACTCAACCTGGTTGCGCAGCTGATCCGCGGCAAGAAGGTGGACAAGGCCCTCACGGACCTGACCTTCTCGAAAAAGCGGATTGCTGAGGACGTGAAGAAATGCCTTCAGTCCGCGATCGCGAACGCCGAAAACAACCACAACCTGGACGTCGATGACCTGATCGTCGCCGAGGCCTATGTGGGCAAGAACCTGATCATGAAGCGCGGGCGTCCCCGGGCTCGTGGCCGCTATGGCAAGATCATGAAGCCGTTTTCGGAGCTGACCATCAAGGTCCGCCAGATCGAGGAGCAAGCCTAATGGGTCAGAAAGTCAATCCGATCGGCATGCGCCTGCAGGTCAACCGCACCTGGGACAGCCGCTGGTACGCCGATACCAAGGATTACGGCGATCTTCTTCTGGAAGACGTCAAGATCCGCGAATTCATTCGCGAAGAGTGCAAGCAGGCCGGTGTGGCCCGCATCATCATCGAACGCCCGCACAAGAAGTGCCGTGTGACCATTCACACCGCACGTCCGGGTGTCATCATCGGCAAGAAGGGCGCGGACATCGAAGTTCTCCGCGGCAAGCTGGCCAAGATGACCGACAGCGAACTGCACCTGAACATCGTCGAGGTCCGGAAGCCGGAACTGGACGCCCAGCTGGTCGGCGAGTCCATCGCCCAGCAGCTCGAGCGCCGGGTTTCCTTCCGCCGCGCGATGAAGCGGGCCGTGCAGAACGCCATGCGCATGGGCGCCCTGGGTATCCGGGTGAACGTCGCGGGTCGTCTGGGTGGTGCGGAAATCGCGCGTACCGAATGGTACCGTGAAGGCCGTGTTCCGCTGCACACGCTGCGTGCCGACATCGACTACGCCCTGTCCGAAGCGATGACCCCCTATGGCATCATCGGCATCAAGGTGTGGATCTTCAAAGGCGAGATCATGGAGCATGACCCGCAGGCGCGTGATCGCCGTGCGCAAGAGCTTCAGGACGGTCCCGCCCCCCGTGGCGCCGGTGGTGGTAACCGCCGCGACCGCGACCGGTAAGGAGAGCGTAAGATGCTTCAACCGAAACGCACAAAATTCCGTAAGCAGTTCAAGGGTCGCATCAAGGGCGACGCCAAAGGTGGCTCTGACCTGAACTTCGGAACCTTCGGCCTCAAGGCCACCCAGCCCGAGCGTGTCAGCGCCCGTCAGATCGAAGCCGCCCGTCGGGCCATGACGCGTCACATGAAGCGTCAGGGTCGTGTCTGGATCCGGATTTTCCCCGACGTGCCCGTCACCGCAAAGCCCATCGAAGTTCGTATGGGTAAGGGTAAAGGCTCCGTGGACCGTTGGGTCTGCAAAGTGAAGCCGGGCCGGGTCATGTTCGAACTTGACGGTGTCTCGGAAGACGTCGCACGCGAGGCGCTGCGCCTGGCCGCGATGAAGCTTCCGGTCAAGACCCGCGTCGTGGTTCGCGAAGACTGGTAAACCGCACCGGTCCTTGGACCGGATCGGGACAAGAAAAGAACCCCCGCTGTCGCCAGCGGGGGTTTTTCCATGTCCTTGGCCCGAATGCCCCCGGGCCAAGGCGCCGGGGGCAGGGGGTCAGGCGATCGTCGCCTTGACCGTCGCGGCCATCGGGGTCGTCGGGCGGCCGATCAGCGCCGACAACTGGCGCCCGTCATCATGCAGTGCGCCACCCTCGGCCGCGGTGTCGAACCCGGCGAAGGCCTGCGCCATCGGGGCCGGGAAGCCCGCGCCGGTCAGAACGCCCGCATAGTCGGCCTCGGGCATGTCGGCATAGGGGATGGTCTTTCCGGACTGGGACGACAGCTCGGCCGCGAGGTCTGACAGGGTGTAGGCCGTGTCGCCCGCCAGTTCATAGACCTTGCCATCGTGACCGTAGGCGGTCAGGACCGCGACGGCGGCGTCTGCATAGTCCTCGCGGCTGGCCGAGGCGATCTTGCCGTCGCCCGCACTGCCGACGAAGGCGCCGTGTTCCAGTGCCGAGGGGATCGAGGCCGCGTAGTTTTCGGTGTACCAGCCGTTGCGCAGGATGGTGGTCGGGATGCCCGCGGCGGCAAGCGCGGCTTCGGTGTCACGATGTTCCTGCGCCAGGCCGAGGGTCGAGCGGTCGGCATGCAGCACGCTGGTATAGACGATACGTGCGACGCCGGCGGCCTTGGCGGCGGTGATGACGTTCTGATGCTGGGCGGTGCGTTTGCCGATCTCGCTGGCCGAGACAAGCATCAGCGTGTCGATACCGTTCAGGGCCGGGGCGAGGGTGTCGGGTTGGTCATAGTCGAACGCCCGGACCTCGGTGCCCAGATCGGCGGCTTTTTCCGGCGACCGGGCCAGGGCTATGACGGGCTGACCGGCCGCGACAAGCTTTGTGATGATAAGGCGGCCAAGTTGGCCCGTGGCGCCGGTGACTGCGATGGTCATGGGAATATCCTTTCCGTTTCCGATGACCTGCGATATACGGATGACGCTTACGGTTCGTAAGTACGCACAGAAATGTAAGTATCAAGAAAATGTCTGACGCCGCTTCCACACCCCTTGATGATGCCAGCCTGTCCGGGCGTTTCCTGCGCGGCGACCTGCTGTCCGCGAATTGTCCGTCACGCGATGTTCTCAAGCATATGACCAGCAGGTGGGGCGTTCTTGTCCTGATTGCGCTTGAGCATCAGACCCTGCGCTTCAGCGCATTGCGCCGGATGGTCGGCGGGGTCAGCGAGCGGATGCTGGCCCAGACGCTGAAGTGGCTGGAAGGCGACGGGCTGGTCGAACGGATCGAATATGACGTGGTCCCGCCGCATGTCGAATACCGCCTGACTCCACTGGGGCAGGAGGGCGCGGCGAAGGTGCGCATCCTGGCCGATTGGATCGAGGGGAACATGCCCGCGATCAATCAGCACTGGCAGTCGCGTCAAGGCTAGCGAGACCTCGCATTGCCCCGCGCGATGCGGTAGGAGGCCCCGGAACACCCCGGAGAATCCCATGGCCGACATCCGCACCCTTTTCGTCACCCCGCTGTATCGCGCCAAGCTGTCCGAACATGGCCCGAAGGTGGATACGGACGAGCTTGAAACCTCGTGCTATTCCATCGCCGAGGATGACGAAGCCGGGCAGGCGTGGTGCGAGGAAAACGGCTATCCCGGCTATACCTCCTATGCGTCGCTGACCGATCTGCCCTGGCGTTTCCCGATCTTCGCGGATGTGGTGAAGGCGCTGGACAAGCACGTCGCCGCCTTTGCCGAGACCTGCCAGTTCGATCTGGGGGACAAGGCGCTGGTGCTGGAGGATCTTTGGATCAACATCCTGCCCGAAGGCGGCACCCATTCGTCCCATATCCACCCGCATTCGGTGATCTCGGGCACGACCTATGTCGCCATGCCGGACGGTGCATCCGCGCTGAAGCTGGAAGATCCGCGCCTGCAGATGATGATGGCCGCGCCGACCCGGCGGAAGGGCGCATCGGAAGACCTGAAGCCCTTCATCTATATTGCGCCGGAACCCGGCGAGGTGCTGCTGTGGGAAAGCTGGCTGCGCCACGAGGTTCCGATGAACATGTCCGAAGACGACCGGATTTCGGTAAGCTTCAACTACAAGTGGGACTGACCCGATGACCGAGGGCAGGGACCCGCTCATCGTCATGCACCTGGACATGGGGCCGGCGCAGCAGATCACGGATGCGACCGGCGAGACGCGCCTGATCTACCACGTCAAGGGCGGCCACTTCACCGGCCCACGCCTGAAGGGCCGGGTGCTGCCCGTGACCGGCGACTGGGTCCGGGTCAAGGATGGTGCCATATCGATGGACGTCCGGGTCGAGCTTGAGACCGACGACGGTGACCGGATCCTGATGGTCTACGAAAGCATCTCGGACCTGACCCCCGAGGAGCGCGAGCGGTTCCGTCAAAGCGGATCGCTGGAACAGGCCGGCCACTATTTCCGCGTCTCTCCGAAGTTCCTGAGCCGGTCCGACCGCCTGAGCTGGCTGACCGCAGTGTCGGTGTTCGGGGTCGGCACGCGGTATGCCGACCACATCGATTACCACGTTTTCGAAGAAGACTAAGGTTCCGGTCGCGGACCGGCGCTGCGAGGGCCGGGCGCGCGCGACTCTGGATGGCATCCGGCGTGCGTCGTGGCGGGTTCCACTTACCTTGCGGCAACTATAGGGCGATTTGGCGGGGATTGTTGCCGATGGCCGGAACCGATCGGCGGGTTCCCGCGTTGAACCTCGGTATTCTGAGAAACAGTAGGTCGCTCACACAAAGTTTTGTTGCGATAAGGTGTGCGGTCACCAAAAAGTTGTGGCGAAAGTAAGTCCGCTCTTGAATAATTGTGTGGCAGCCTATTTGACAACCTAAAGGCAACCCTCAACCAGGAAAGTAACATGAAGCATTACAAGACTTTCATTGCTGCTTCCGCTCTCGCCCTCAGCGCGACAGCGGCTTCGGCTATAACCATCGACTTCGATACGCCAATGGCAGCTGGCGAAAACACGTCTGCTTACGTCGGTATTCCGAAGTTTTCTGAATTTGCGGCTGACGGTAAGAACTATATTGGCCTGTCGTTTACGGCGGACAACAATTTGTATGCCCTGACGCAGTTCACCATCAACCCTTATAACACCGACCTTGAAGGCAACCCTGCGAACTCGATCGCTATCGCCTATTCGATCGATGGAAGTGCTCCGGTAGATCTGGCGATCCTTGCGGGAATCACTCCGACAGGTACTGTCGGATCGGGTGGCGTCGGATTCTACCTCCTTGCGGGCCAAACTGTTGAGTTCCGTGTTTCTGGTGAATCTGGTCAGTCGGGCAACCAAGTGACCTTCGCGGTCGAAACGACGGAAACGCCTGCGGTTCCGCTGCCTGCAGCCGGCTTCCTGATGGTCGGCGCGCTTGGCGCCATGGGCGTCATTCGCCGGAAAAAGAAAAACAGCTGATCAGACCTGATTGGTTGGGGGTAGAAACGGTCGCGGTGACGCGGCCGTTTTTTATTGGGTTCAGGTTGCTGCGCCTTACACCTCCGTCTAGCATCCCTTGGTGTTGCACCCGGGGGGATCATGTCAGGCATCGAGACACGTCATCTGTTCAAGCTTGACCTTGAGGTTGGCCCCGGGTTCGATCTGTGCGGCGCGGATGGGACGGGACGTCTGATCTATCATGTCACCGGCGGGCGGTTCGAAGGGGACCGGCTGCGGGGCAGGGTCCTGCCCGTCAGCGGAGACTGGGTGAGCGTGCACAGGGGGCACGCCCGGATAGACGTGCGGTTGATGATGGAGACCGACGAAGGTGCGGCGATCTACATGGCCTATCAAGGGGTGAACACCCTGAACGCCTCGCACCGGGCGCAACTGGCGAAGGGCGAGCCGCTGGATCCCGCTAGCTACTATTTCCGTACGACACCCTATTTCGAGGTGAAGCCGGGCCCTTACGACTGGCTGACCCGCGTCGTGGCAGTCGGCGTGGGCACGCGCAGCGCGGCCGGGGTGTCCTACGAGGTGTTCGAGGTTCTGTGATCCGGCGGGCCGTGGCCGCCGATTTCCGACGCCTTGAACGGGCCTTTGCGCATGCCCCCGAACGTCACGGTGATCCGCGCCGGGCGGGGCAGGGCGAAAAGTACCGCAAGGGCTTGCCAGGAAGGCGAATCCCTCCTATACGGCCCGCTCATCATGACTCCACCGGAATCAGGGTGACCCGGCGCATGCGCGCTATGGGGCCTTCCGGTGATGTTGAAAGGATAAAGACATGAGCGCGAATGACCTTCGTGAAAAGACGCCCGACCAGCTGCGCGAGCAGCTGACCGAGCTGAAGAAAGAGCAGTTCAACCTGCGCTTTCAGCAGGCCACCGGCCAACTGGAAAACCCCGCACGTATGCGTGCCGCGCGCCGCGAGGCCGCCCGCGTCCTGACCGTGCTGAACCAAAAAGCCGCTGCGGCTGCTGAATAAGGGAAGATCCAGATGCCCAAACGTATCCTGTCCGGCGTCGTCACTTCTGACGCCAACGCCCAGACCGTCACCGTGTCGGTGGAACGCCGCTTCACGCACCCGGTTCTGAAGAAAACCATCCGTAAGTCCAAGAAGTACCGGGCTCACGATGAGCAGAACACCTTCAAGAAAGGTGACGAGGTCCGCATTCAGGAATGCGCACCGAAATCGAAGACCAAACGTTGGGAAGTCATCACCGCGTAAGCGGCGGCTGACCAGCTTTAGCGAAACCCTGGGGAATAGGGCAGACTGCACGCCCCCCCATAGGTCGGGAGAAACCAAATGATCCAGATGCAGACCAATCTGGATGTTGCTGACAACTCCGGCGCTCGCCGGGTTCAGTGCATCAAGGTCCTCGGCGGTTCCCACCGTCGTTACGCGTCGGTTGGCGACATCATCGTTGTGTCGGTGAAAGAAGCCATTCCGCGCGGCCGTGTGAAAAAGGGTGACGTCCGCAAGGCCGTCGTCGTTCGCACCGCCAAGGAAGTTCGTCGTGAAGACGGCACCTCCATCCGCTTCGACCGCAACGCCGCCGTCATCCTGAACAACGCAGGTGAGCCGGTCGGTACCCGTATCTTCGGGCCGGTTGTCCGCGAGCTTCGTGCCAAGAACTTCATGAAGATCATCTCGCTTGCTCCGGAGGTGCTGTAATGGCTGCGAAACTCCGCAAAGGTGACAAGGTCATCGTTCTTGCCGGCAAGGACAAGGGCAAGACCGGTGAGATCACGAAGGTTCTGCCGCAGGACGGCAAGGCCATCGTCGACGGCATCAACGTCGCCATCCGCCACACCCGCCAGACGCAGACCCAGCAGGGCGGCCGTCTGCCCAAGGCTCTGCCGATCGACATCTCGAACCTCGCGCTCGTCGATGCCAACGGCAAACCGACCCGCGTGGGCTTCCGCATGGAAGGCGACAAGAAAGTCCGCTTTGCCAAGACGACCGGAGACGTGATCGATGCTTGATACCGCGAACTACACCCCGCGTCTGAAGGCCGCCTACAAGGACAGCATCCGCGCTGCCCTGAAGGAAGAATTCGGCTACAAGAACGACATGGAAATCCCGCGTCTGGACAAGATCGTCCTGAACATCGGCTGCGGCGCCGAAGCGGTGAAAGACAGCAAGAAAGCCAAATCCGCTCAGGAAGACCTGACCGCGATTGCAGGCCAGAAAGCCGTCATCACCACGGCCAAGAAGTCGATCGCTGGTTTCCGCGTTCGTGAAGAGATGCCGCTTGGGACCAAAGTGACCCTGCGCGCTGATCGCATGTACGAATTCCTGGACCGCCTGATCACCATCGCAATGCCCCGTATCCGCGACTTCCGCGGTGTCTCCGGCAAATCGTTCGATGGTCGTGGTAACTATGCCATGGGCCTCAAGGAACACATCGTGTTCCCCGAGATCAACTTCGACAAGGTCGACGAGGTCTGGGGCATGGACATCATCATCACCACCACCGCGAAAACCGACGCGGAAGCAAAGGCGCTGTTGAAAGCTTTCAACATGCCCTTCAACAGCTGACGCGGGAGAGAGAGTTATGGCTAAAAAATCCATGATCGAGCGCGAAAAGAAGCGTGAGCGGCTGGTCAAGAAGTACGCCGCGAAGCGTGAAGCGCTGAAAGAAATCATCAACGACCAGTCGAAGCCGATGGAAGAGCGTTTCCGCGCCACCCTGAAGCTGGCCGAGCTGCCCCGCAACTCGTCCGCGACCCGTCTTCACAACCGCTGCCAGCTGACCGGCCGTCCCCACGCTTACTACCGTAAGCTCAAGGTCTCCCGGATCATGCTGCGGGAACTCGGCTCCAACGGCCAGATCCCCGGCCTCGTGAAATCCAGCTGGTAAGGGAGGGTAAGATATGAACGATCCTATCGGCGATATGCTCACCCGTATCCGCAACAGCCAGCTGCGCGGCAAATCCACCGTCTCCACCCCGGCGTCCAAGCTGCGGGCATGGGTCCTGGATGTGCTGGCGGACGAAGGCTATATCCGCGGCTATGAAAAAGGCACCGATGCCAACGGTCACCCGACCCTGGAAATCAGCCTGAAGTACTACGAAGGCACCCCGGTCATTCGCGAACTGAAGCGGGTCTCGACCCCCGGCCGTCGCGTGTACATGGGTGTCAAGGACGTCCCGCAGGTCCGTCAGGGCCTCGGTGTGTCGATTGTCTCCACGTCCAAGGGCGTGATGTCGGATGCAAACGCACGCAGCCAGAACGTTGGCGGCGAAGTGCTTTGCACCGTCTTCTAAGGAGGTCCATCAATGTCTCGTATTGGTAAAAAACCGGTCGAGCTGCCCTCTGGCGTCACCGCGACGATCTCGGGCCAGACCGTTGAAGTGAAGGGGCCGAAAGGCAACCACAGCTTCACCGCCACCGACGATGTGACCATCGTGCAGGAAGACAATGCCATCACGGTAACCCCGCGTGGCTCGTCCAAGCGTGCGCGTCAGCAGTGGGGCATGTCCCGCACCCGCGTCGCGAACATGGTTCAGGGCGTGACCGACGGTTTCAAGAAGGAACTGGAAATCCAGGGTGTCGGTTATCGTGCCGCCGTCCAGGGCAACGTTCTGAAACTGAACCTCGGCTATTCCCATGACGTCGATTTCGACATTCCGGCCGGTGTGACCATCACCTGCCCGAAGCAGACCGAAATCGTCGTGGAAGGTTCCGACCCCCAGCTGGTGGGCCAGGTTGCGGCAAACATCCGCGACTGGCGCCGTCCCGAGCCGTACAAAGGCAAGGGCATCCGCTACAAGGGCGAGTTTATCTTCCGCAAGGAAGGCAAGAAGAAGTAAGGACGCACGGACATGGCTCTTAGCAAAAGACAACTGTTCCAGAAGCGCCGCATGCGCGTCCGGAGCAAACTCCGCAAGGTCAACGCTGGTCGCGTTCGCCTTTCGGTTCACCGCTCGAACAAGAACATTTCTGTTCAGCTGATCGATGACGTGCAGGGCGTGACCCTGGCATCCGCTTCCTCTCTCGAGAAGGACCTGGGTGTTGTCGGCAAGAACAACGTCGAGGCGGCCGCAAAGGTCGGCGCGGCGATTGCCGAGCGCGCGAAGAAAGCCGGTGTGGAAGAAGCATACTTCGACCGCGGCGGTTTCCTCTTCCACGGCAAGGTGAAGGCCCTGGCCGACGCTGCCCGTGAAGGCGGTCTGAAGATCTAAGGTCGTGGCGGGGTCAACCCCGCCCTACCACCCCGGGGCGGGGGTCACCCCGCTTCGACCGACGCCGTAGGGCGGGGTTCACCCCGCCTTCGGTATTTGAGGGCCCCGAGGCCCCGATGATCCGGGAGCGTTCCGCAAGGACCTCACCTGGATTGGATAACCCGGGTCGCCGCAGGGCAGGACCCACGATGAAAAGGAGAGCCCATGGCTCGTGAAGACAACCGCCGGGACCGTCGCGATCGCGACGAAGCACCGGAATTCGCAGATCGCCTTGTCGCGATCAACCGTGTGTCCAAGACCGTCAAGGGTGGTAAGCGTTTCGGCTTCGCAGCCCTCGTCGTCGTGGGCGACCAGAAGGGCCGCGTCGGCTTTGGCAAAGGTAAAGCGAAAGAGGTCCCCGAGGCCATTCGCAAAGCCACCGAGCAGGCGAAGCGCCAGATGATCCGCGTTCCGCTGCGCGAAGGCCGCACCCTGCACCACGACATGGAAGGCCGCCACGGCGCTGGCCGCGTCGTGATGCGCACCGCACCGACCGGTACCGGTATCATCGCCGGTGGTCCGATGCGTGCCGTGTTCGAAATGCTGGGCATTCAGGACGTCGTCGCCAAGTCGATCGGGTCGCAGAACCCCTACAACATGATCCGCGCCACGCTGAACGGTCTCCAGAAAGAGTCCTCGCCCCGTCAGGTGGCTCAGCGTCGCGGCAAGAAAGTGGCTGACATCCTGCCCAAGCGCGATGACGCGCCGGCGGACAGCTCTCACGTCGCCGAGGAGGCTTGATCCATGGCTACTATCGTTGTGAAGCAGATCGGCTCCCCGATCCGTCGCCCCGAAATCCAGCGCAAGACGCTGATCGGTCTGGGCCTGAACAAGATGCACAAGACCCGTGAACTGGAAGATACCCCTTCCGTCCGCGGCATGATCAACAAGATCCCGCATCTGGTCGAGATCGTCGAAGAAAAGGCCTGAGGGCTGGCGGGGTGAACCCCGCCCTACGACAAGAATTCAGCACCCCGGTCCGAAAGGTCCGGGGTGTTTTCTTTGTCATACCGGTCTTGCCGATTTCGGACCTTGCGGCGGTCCCATTTCCACAAAAGGATAAGGCATGACCATCCCCGACCGCGCCTTTCGCCATCACCCCGAGCTGAAATCCCTGATCCGCGACCCGGAGCAGAGCTTCTTTCGCGACCTCGACATGGAGGAGATGGACCGCCGCATGGCCGAGCGGGGCGTCGAGTTGCCGTGGCGCAGACCAGATGCCGACCGCGAAGCGACCCGGACCGCGTTCCTCGCGGGGCACGACGGGCCGCTCTGGGTCTTTGCCTATGGCTCGCTCATGTGGGACCCGGCCGTGATTTTCGATGAGGTCCGGCACACCAAGGTGCAGGGGTACAGCCGGTCGATGTGCCTGGTGGATCGGCGCGGGGCGCGCGGGTCGGCCGAGGCGCCGGGCCTGATGGCGGGCTTGGCCGAGGGTGGCACCTGCGACGGGCTGGTCTTCCGGATCCCCGCGCCGCTGGTCGAGGCCGAGACGGAGCGGCTCTGGCGGCGCGAGATGATCGCCCATGCCTATTACCCGGCCTTTGCCGAGGCGCGGACGGCCGAAGGCCCGGTACAGGCGTTGTGTTTCGTGGCGGACCCCGAGGCCGACATGATCGACACCACGCTCTGCCACGAGATGCAGGTCGATTACATCGCGACCGGGGAAGGGTTTCTGGGGTCCAGCTACGAATACCTGGAAAACATGCTGATCCAGTTCGACGCGATGCAGGTCGAAGACCCGGCCTTGCAGAGGCTTCTGGCGGATGTGCGGGGCGCGCGGGGCTAGCCGGGCAGGATTGCCAGGTCCTCGGGGCGCGCGCCGTAGATCGGACAGCCTAGCGTGGCATTCAGCGCCTCGACCAGCTCGTCCACCGTCTCGGTCTTGACGTAGAGCCCGCCGGTCATGTCGGCGAGGCAGCGGGCGACCATGTCGCCGCGGATATGCGCCTCTTGTTCGGGGTTGTCCCAGGTCCAGTAGTCGACGACGGCGCGAAAGCCGATGACGTGGATCGTCAGGTCCTTGGCGGCTGCGGAAATCGCGGTGCCGGTGGCACAGGGGCGGCCGCCGCAGGTTTCGTTGCCGTCGGTGACGACGACGATCACGCCGGGGCGGTCGGGATATTGCAGAACCTCGGCCGCGACCTGCACCGAATTGGCCAGCGGCGTCAGCCCGCCGGGCGACAGGGCGTTGACAGCGCTGATGATCGGCTCTGCGGCATTTGCGCGCGGACCGAAGCGGACGTCGATGCCGGTGCAGCTGTCGCCGGTGTTGGGGCCGTAGATCAACAGGCCGATCCGGCGGTGCGGGGCGATCTGGGGCATGGATTTCGCGACGGCGACCCGGGCTTCGGCGATGCGGGTGATCTGGCGCCAGTCATAGCCGAATTCGACCATGGACCCGGACCCGTCGAACACCAGCATGGCGTCGGTGGCGCAGTCACTGGTGGCGCGACCGGCGCCGACCCCTGACATCGCTGCCAGGGCCAGCCCAAGAACCGATGTGCGCCACATGCCCATGACCAAGTTGACCATGGGTCAGCCAGCAAATCAATCCACTTGATCGGCCCCGGCGCGCCCCGGAATTGCCCGCTTGAAACGCCCGCGCGAAGGGCCTATACGCCCCCGGTGGCCCGGGATGTGAGTCCCTGGCCCGATTCATGACAACCGTTAATGCCGTGTCCCCTCCATATCGCTTCCGGGAGGGTGTTCCGGCCAAGGAGAAGCGATATGAAACTGCACGAACTTCGTGACAATCCCGGCGCAACCAAAAAGCGGATGCGCGTTGGCCGTGGCCCCGGCTCTGGCAAGGGCAAGATGGGTGGCCGTGGTATCAAGGGTCAGAAATCCCGTTCGGGCGTGGCCATCAAGGGTTACGAGGGCGGCCAGATGCCGCTCTACCAGCGTCTGCCCAAGCGCGGCTTCAACAAGCCGAACCGCAAGCAGTTCGCCGTGATCAACCTGGGCATCATCGCCAAGTACATCGAATCCGGCAAGCTTGACGCCGCCAACATCACCGAAGACACGCTTGTCGCGTCCGGTGCCGTTCGCCGCAAGCTGGACGGTGTTCGTGTCCTCGCCAAGGGCGAGCTGGGCACGAAGGTGACCATCGAAGTGACCGGTGCCTCCAAAGCAGCCATCGAGGCTGTCGAGAAGGCCGGCGGGTCGCTCAAGGTCGCGGCTGTGGAAGCAGCAGCCGAGTAAGTGGTTGTGGGCGGCGTCAGCGCCGCTTACATATCCACGAGTTTTCCAATAGCGCCGCCGTGCCGGAAGACCGGTCCGGCGGCGTTTGTCTGAAAGAGAGACCCGCATGGTATCCGCAGCAGAACAGATGGCGGCCAACACGAGCTGGGCCGCGCTCGGCAAAGCGACCGACCTGCGCAACCGCATCCTTTTCACCATCGTGCTTCTGATCGTGTACCGCCTGGGCACGTGGATCCCGGTTCCGGGCATCGACGGCGCGGCGCTGCGCAACTTCATGGAAGGCGCGGGGCAGGGGATCGGCGGCATCCTGTCGATGTTCACCGGTGGCGCGCTTGGCCGCATGGGCATCTTCGCCCTGGGCATCATGCCCTACATCTCGGCCTCGATCATCGTTCAGCTGCTGGGCTCCATGGTGCCCGCGCTGGAACAGATGAAGAAGGAAGGCGAACAGGGCCGCAAGAAGATGAACCAGTACACGCGCTACGGCACCGTGTTCCTGGCGACGCTTCAGTCCTACGGCCTGGCCGTATCGCTGCAATCGGGTGACCTGGTTCAGGCCGACATTCCGTACTGGTTCTTCGTCGCGACCTGCATGACCACGCTGATCGGGGGCACCATGTTCCTGATGTGGCTGGGCGAACAGATCACCGCACGGGGCCTGGGCAACGGCATCTCTCTGATCATCTTCGTCGGCATCATCGCGGAACTGCCCGCGGCGCTGGCGCAGTTCTTCGCCTCGGGCCGGTCCGGTGCGATTTCGCCCGCCGTGATCGTCGGTGTGATCGTGATGGTGATCGCGACGATTGCCTTCGTGGTCTTCATGGAACGCGCATTGCGCAAGATCCACATCCAGTATCCGCGCCGCCAGGTCGGCATGAAGGTCTATGACGGCGGGTCGTCGCACCTGCCGATCAAGGTCAACCCGGCGGGCGTGATTCCGGCGATCTTCGCCAGCTCGCTTCTGCTGCTGCCGGTCACGATCTCGACCTTCTCGGGCAATTCGACCTCGCCGATCATGTCGACGCTGCTGGCCTACTTTGGGCCCGGACAGCCGCTTTACCTGCTGTTCTTCACGGGCATGATCGTCTTCTTCGCGTATTTCTACACGTTCAACGTGGCGTTCAAGCCCGACGACGTGGCGGACAACCTGAAGAACCAGAACGGCTTTGTGCCGGGCATTCGTCCGGGCAAGAAAACCGCCGAGTACCTTGAGTACGTGGCAAACCGGATCCTCGTGCTGGGGTCGGCCTACCTTGCGGCTGTGTGTCTCCTTCCCGAGATCCTGCGCAGCCAGCTGGCCATTCCCTTCTACTTTGGCGGTACCTCGGTGCTGATCGTCGTGTCGGTGACCATGGATACGATCCAGCAGGCGCAGTCGCATCTTCTGGCGCACCAGTACGAAGGTCTGATTGAAAAATCTCAGCTGCGTGGCAAGGGGAGCAGACGCAGCAAACGGAGGGGGGCAGCACGCCGATGAACATTATTCTTCTTGGACCGCCGGGCGCCGGCAAGGGCACTCAGGCCGCGAAACTGGTCGCAGAGCGGGACATGATCCAGCTTTCCACCGGCGACATGCTTCGCGAGGCGCGGACTTCGGGCACCGAAATGGGCCAGAAGGTCGCCGCCGTGATGGATCGCGGTGAACTGGTCACGGACGAAATCGTCATCGGCCTGATCCGTGAGAAGCTGGAAGGCGACGCCAAGGGCGGCTTCATCTTCGACGGCTTCCCCCGGACGCTGGCCCAGGCCGACGCGCTTGAGGCGCTGCTGGACGAGATGGGCATGTCGCTGGACGCCGCGATCGAATTGCGGGTCCGGGACGAGATCCTGGTCGACCGGATCGTCAACCGTGCGAAAGAAGCCGCCGCTGCAGGGCAGCCGGTGCGCGCGGACGACAATGAGGAAAGCCTGAAGATCCGTCTGATGGAATACTACAAGAAGACCTCGCCGCTTCTGGGCTACTACCACGCGAAGCAAAAGCTCAAGCGTGTTGACGGCCTTCAGGAAGTTCCGGTCGTCAGTGCCTCGATCGCGGCCCTGCTTGACGCCTGACAGGTTCGAAAACCTGAAATCCACGATCCCCGCCGCACCCCTGGTGTCGGCGGGGATTTTCGTTTTCGGGACGGGATCGGCGCGTGGCCTCTTGATGCATTCATAAAGCGATATATGTTTGCCTAAAGGAGAAGTCTCATGACGATGTTTCGACGCGACAGTGGCTCGACCGGCGCGGGTAGCCCACGGGTTGTCGGGTTCTATGAAAAGGTCACCGGCAGCATCCAGTACCTCGTCATCGACGAGGCGACCCGGCAGTGCGCCCTGATCGACGTGGTGCAGGATTTCGACCCCAAGGCGGCGGCGACCTCTCATGACAGTGCGCAGGAGATCCTGGATTTCGTGAAGGCCGAGGGGCTGACCGTGGCCTGGGTGCTGGACACGCATCCCCACGCCGATCACCTGATGGCCTCGGCCTGGCTGAAGGATCAGACAGGCGCGCCGACCGGGATCGGCGAGATGGTCGAGGACATCGCCGCGCTCTGGCGCAAGATCTATCATCTGCCCGACGCCTTCGACCCGAAAGCCGATTTCGACCGGCTTTTCACCGAAGGCGAGACCTTCAAGCTGGGCAATCTGGACGTGCGGGTGATGCTGTCGCCCGGCCATACGCTTGGATCGATCACCTATGTCATCGGGGGCGCGGCCTTCGTGCACGACACCTTCATGCATGTGGACAGCGGCACGGCACGGGCGGATTTTCCCGGCGGTTCGTCCGAAGACCTGTGGCATTCGCTTCAGGCGATCCTGGCGCTGCCGGCCGAGACGCGATTGTTCGTTGGCCATGACTACCCGCCCGTCGGGGATCGGGATGATCCCGCATGGGAAGCCACGGTCGCCGACCACAAGGCCAACAACCCGCATGTCGGCGGCGACGTGACCGAGGCCGAGTTCCGCGCCCTGCGCGACAAGCGGGATGCGACGCTGTCTTTGCCGACCCAGATGCTGCATGCCTTGCAGGTGAACTTGCGCGGCGGCAGGCTGCCCGCGCCCGAGGCGGACGGGCAGAGCTATTTCAAGATACCGGCCAACAAGTTCTGAGGAGCACGCCAATGGACATTCAGACATCCGACGCAGGCGATATCGAGGTCTGGACCCCGGAAGAGGTCGCGGCCGCCAAGCGGGCAGGGGAGATCGTGCTGATCGATGTCCGCACCCCGCAGGAATACATGTTCGAACATATCGAGGGCGCACTGCTGTTCCCGATGGCCTTCTTCGACCCGGCCGCGCTGCCTTCGCAGGAGGGCAAGCGGATCATTCTGTACTGCGGATCCTCGATGCGGTCGGGCAAGATGGCCGAAAAGACGCTGGCGGCAGGGGCCGACAAGATCGCCCATCTGCAGGGCGGCTTCGGCAAGTGGAAAGAGGCAAAGCAGCCCTATATCGGCACCGACATGGCGACCGGGGCCCCCAAGGGCGTCGCGGGCTGATCGTTCCGAGTCACAGGTACCCTCCTGTCGATTTAGGCATGCGCCTGCCGATTGAGGCATGGCTTTGCCGGTGTGGTGCGATCGGGCTGGCAGAGGGATGGCAAATCTGATCTGATAGTGAAATGAGGGCCCGACACGGCCCGCGAAGACGCTAGATCAGCTTGGCGCTTTCCCTGACACGCGGGCCTTTGCCCGGGGGCAGGGCAGGGGGCCGAGCAGTGCCCTGCGCAATTGCGCATTCGGGGGTTGACCCGGGGGGCAAACACTCATACCACGCGCTATCTCGAACGTAGGGCCGATTCCGGCCCTTCTTCGTGTTATGTGAATATGACCCACTGATCCGGTTTCGACCATGATCGGCGTGTTGTGAAAAAAGGGCCTGGGACTACGGGCTCGCAACAAAAGGAAGATACCCATTGGCACGTATTGCCGGCGTTAACATCCCGACTGCAAAGCGGGTTCCGATCGCCCTCACCTATATCACCGGTATTGGCCCGGCCTCCGCAAAAGAGATCTGCGAAGCCGTCAACATCGACCTGACTCGCCGCGTCAACGAACTGTCCGACGCCGAAGTTCTCGCCATCCGCGAGCACATCGACGCGAACTTCACCGTTGAAGGCGACCTGCGTCGTGAAACGCAGATGAATATCAAGCGCCTGATGGACCTTGGCTGCTATCGCGGCCTGCGCCATCGTCGCGGTCTCCCTGTTCGCGGTCAGCGGACGCACACCAACGCTCGTACCCGCAAAGGCCCCGCAAAGGCCATTGCCGGCAAGAAGAAGTAAGGGAGGTCCACCGATATGGCACGTGATACCCGTCGTGGGGGCAAGAAAAAGGTCTCCAAGAACATCGCAGCTGGCGTCGCACATGTGAACTCCAGCTTCAACAACACCAAGATCCTGATCTCTGACGTTCAGGGCAACGCCATTTCCTGGTCCTCGGCCGGGACCATGGGCTTCAAGGGTTCGCGCAAGTCGACCCCCTATGCTGCCCAGATGGCTGCCGAAGACGCAGGCAAGAAGGCGCAGGAACACGGTGTGAAGACGCTGGAAGTCGAAGTTCAGGGCCCCGGTTCGGGTCGTGAATCCGCGCTGCGCGCCCTGGCTGCCGTCGGTTTCAACATCACCTCGATCCGTGATGTGACCCCGATCGCGCACAACGGCTGCCGCCCGCCGAAGCGTCGCCGCGTCTGATACCAGACAAGGTTAGAGGAGGCCGCGAGACTCGCGGCCTCCTGTCGTCATTTTAACCTCGGGTGTTTCGTCCTTAGGGACATGGGGACGAGACGAGCATGGAGGGACGTACATGATCCATAAAAACTGGGCAGAACTGATCAAGCCGACGCAGCTTGACGTGAAGCCGGGCTTCGACCCGTCGCGTCAGGCCACCGTCGTTGCCGAACCGCTGGAACGCGGCTTCGGTCTGACGCTTGGCAACGCGCTGCGCCGCGTTCTGATGTCGTCGCTGCAAGGGGCTGCCATCACCTCCGTGCAGATCGACAACGTGCTGCACGAATTCTCCTCGATTGCGGGTGTCCGCGAGGACGTGACCGACGTGGTCCTGAACCTCAAGGGCGTTTCCCTGCGCATGGACGTCGAAGGGCCCAAGCGCCTGTCGATCAATGCCAAGGGCCCGGGTGCCGTCACGGCTGCGGAGATCTCCGAGAGCGCGGGCATCGAGGTTCTGAACAAGGATCACGTGATCTGCCACCTCGACGAAGGTGCGTCGCTGTTCATGGAACTGACGGTCAACACCGGCAAGGGCTATGTCCCCGCGGACAAGAACAAGCCGGAAGACGCGCCGATTGGCCTGATTCCGATCGATGCGATCTATTCGCCGATCAAGAAGGTGTCGTATGACGTGCAGCCGACCCGTGAGGGCCAGGTGCTGGATTACGACAAGCTGACCATGAAGATTGAAACCGACGGGTCGGTCACGCCGGACGACGCCGTGGCCTACGCCGCGCGCATCCTGCAGGACCAGCTGTCGATCTTCGTCAACTTCGACGAGCCGGAATCGGCGTCCCGCCAGGACGACGACGACGGGCTGGAGTTCAACCCGCTGCTGCTGAAGAAGGTCGACGAGCTCGAGCTGTCGGTCCGTTCGGCAAACTGCCTGAAGAACGACAACATCGTCTATATCGGCGACCTGATCCAGAAGACCGAAGCCGAGATGCTGCGCACCCCGAACTTCGGCCGCAAGTCGCTGAACGAGATCAAAGAGGTTCTGTCGGGCATGGGTCTGCACCTTGGCATGGATGTCGAGGACTGGCCGCCGGACAATATCGAAGATCTGGCGAAGAAGTTCGAAGACCAGTTCTGATCGTGGCGGCGGGGTGAGCCCCGCCCTACGGACATCGGGTCGTGTGGGTTTATCCCGCCGCACCGGACACAGGGTAGGGCGGGGGTCACCCCGCCACATCCGCCCCTTTGGATGTTTGCCTTAGGCGGACATCTTCCGGGTACCGCGTTTTGCTGACGCAAGGCGCTCACCCCAAGGAGAGCCGGTGACACGCATCCCCGGCCAGACAAAGCAAAACCGCCCGTAGAGGGCACCTGATTGGAGATACACCAATGCGTCACGCAAAAGGCTACCGCCGCCTCAACCGTACCCACGAACACCGCAAGGCGCTGTTCTCGAACATGGCCGACTCGCTCATCGAACATGAGCAGATCAAAACCACCCTGCCCAAGGCAAAAGAACTGCGCCCGATCGTCGAAAAGATGATCACCATGGCGAAGAAGGGTGACCTGCATTCCCGCCGCGTTCTGGCCTCGCGCCTGAAGCTGGATGCTTCCGTGGTCAAACTGTTCGACGTGCTGGCCCCGCGCTATGCCGACCGTCCCGGCGGTTACATTCGCATCATGAAAGCCGGTTTCCGCTATGGTGACATGGCGCCGATGGCGATCATCGAATTCGTCGACCGCGATGTCGACGCGAAAGGCGCAGGCGACAAGGCCCGCCTCGCAGCCGAGGAAGCCGGCGAGGAGTAATCCCCCGCTTCACGATGTTTCGAAAGGCCCCTGTCCCACGGCAGGGGCCTTTTTCATGTCAGCAGTCATCAGTGCGGTCCTTGCGTTTTGCCCGGACGCTCCGCATATCTTCGCGTGATGACACGGATCGCTCTTGCCGCCCTCGCCGCCACGCTGGTCGTTGCGCCCCTTGCCCCCGCACTGGCCGAAAGCCTCGTGCCGCGCAGCCGGGGCGAGATCGCGCTCAGCTTTGCGCCTGTCGTCAAGGCAGCGACCCCGGCGGTGGTCAACATCTATGCCAAGCGCGTCGTGACCACGCGGCAGTCGCCCTTCGCGGATGACCCGTTCTTTCGCGATTTCTTCCAGAACTTCGGGCAGGCGCGGCCGCAGGTCCAGAATTCGCTCGGCTCGGGCGTGGTGCTGTCAGACGACGGGATCGTCGTGTCCAACTACCACGTGGTGGGGCAGGCCGACGACATCCGCGTGGTGCTGACCGACCGCCGCGAATTCACCGCGCGGGTGCTGCTGGCGGATGCCGAAAGCGATCTGGCGATCCTGCAACTGAACGACGCGCCCGACGACATGGCCCACCTGCGACTGCGCGACAGCGATGATGTCGAGGTGGGCGAACTGGTGCTGGCCATCGGCAACCCCTTCGGCGTCGGGCAGACGGTCAGTTCCGGGATCGTGTCGGGGCTGGCCCGGTCCGGCGCGGCGCTTGGCAACGGGCGCGGCTATTTCGTGCAGACCGATGCGCCGATCAATCCCGGCAACTCCGGCGGGGCGCTCGTTGACATGAACGGGGACCTGATCGGCGTGAACACCTCGATCCTGTCGCGGTCGGGCGGCTCCAACGGCATCGGCTTTGCCATCCCGGCGGCGCTGGTGGCGCTGTTCGTCGACCAGGCGCGGCAGGGCAACACGCGCTTCGTGCGGCCCTGGGCCGGCATGGCCGGACAGGAGGTCGACGCCGCCATGGCCGAAACGCTCGGGTTGGCGGTGCCGGGGGGCGTGATCGTGGCGCATCTGCATCCCGAAAGCCCCTTTGCCAAGGCCGGGATCGAGGTCGGCGATGTCATCCGCGAGGTCGATGGCCAGCCGGTGAACACCCCGCCTGAGATGATCTATCGCATGTCGGTGGCGGGCCTCGATGCCAAGGCCCGGATCGGCTATGTCCGCGACGGTCGCCTGCGCGAGGTCACGGTGGCCCTTGTCGGCGCCCCCGAAGATCCGCCGCGCAACCCCTTGCGCACCTCGGCTGACAGTGCCCTGCCGGGGCTGCAGCTGGAAACCGTCAACCCCGCGGTCGCCGCCGAACGCGGCCTGCCGACCGAGGTGACGGGCGTGATCGTCACCGACCCCGGCCCGGTCGGGCTGCGCGTCGGCCTTCTGGTGGGCGACGTGATCCAGCAGGTCAACGGCGTCACCGTCGATCGTGGCGAGGCGCTGGAGGGCGCGCTGATGTCTGCGCCCCGACGGCTGGACCTGACGTTGCTGCGACAGGGGCGGCAGATGGTTCTGCGGCTGCGGCTCTGATGGCGGATCTGTTCGACACACCCGGATCCGAAGGCGCCGCCCCCCGTCCGCTGGCCGATCGCCTGCGCCCTGCCACCCTGTCCGAGGTCATCGGCCAGCGGCAGGTGCTGGGCGAGGATGCGCCGCTTGGCGTGATGCTGTCCTCGGGCAGCCTGTCATCGCTGATCCTCTGGGGGCCGCCGGGGGTGGGCAAGACCACCATCGCACGGCTTCTGGCGGATGAGACGGATCTTGAATTCGTACAGATCTCGGCGATCTTTTCGGGCGTGGCGGACCTGAAAAAGGTGTTCGAGGCCGCCCGCCAGCGCCGCCGCGTCGGGCAGGGCACGCTGCTGTTCGTGGACGAGATCCACCGCTTCAACAAGGCACAGCAGGACGGCTTCCTGCCGCACATGGAGGACGGCACGATCCTGCTGGTCGGCGCCACCACCGAAAACCCCTCGTTCGAGCTGAACGCCGCACTTCTGTCCCGATCGCAGGTGCTGGTGCTGGAACGGCTTGGGCCCGAGGATATGGAACATCTGCTCGAGCGCGCCGAAGCGGTACTGGAGCGCAGCCTGCCGCTGGATGCAGAGGCGCGCGGGGCGCTCAAGGACATGGCGGATGGCGATGGCCGGGCGCTTCTGAACCTCGTCGAACAGGTCGCCGCCTGGAAGGTCGCGCAGCCGCTGGACCGCGACGCCCTGTCGGCCCGGTTGATGCGCCGCGCCGCGAAATACGACAAGAATGGCGAAGAGCACTACAACCTCATCTCCGCGCTGCATAAATCGGTGCGCGGTTCCGACCCCGACGCAGCCCTCTACTGGTTCGCGCGGATGCTGGCGGGGGGCGAAGATCCGCGGTTCCTGGCACGCCGCCTTGTCCGCATGGCGGTCGAAGACATCGGACTGGCCGATCCGCAGGCCCAGTCGGTTTGCCTTGACAGCTGGAACACCTACGAACGCCTCGGCTCGCCCGAAGGGGAGTTGGCGCTGAGCCAGGCGGTGATCTACCTTGCCCTCGCGCCGAAATCGAATGCCAACTACGTGGCCTACAAGGGCGCGATGAACCTGGCCAAGAAGACCGGAAGCGCCATGCCGCCCGCGCATATCCTGAATGCGCCGACCAGCATGATGAAGGATCTGGGCTACGGGTCGGGCTACAACTATGACCACGACGCCGAAGATGCCTTTTCGGGCCAGAACTACTTCCCCGACGGCGTCGCGCGGCCCGGTCTTTACCAGCCGGTCGAACGCGGGTTCGAACGCGACCTGAAAAAACGGGTCGAGTATTTCGACAAGCTGCGCCAGAAGCGCCAGTCCGACTGATCCCTTCACCTTCCCGAAAATACTCCGGGGGGGCCCGAAGGGCGGGGGCAGCGCCCCCTTCCGCCGCTGGCCCGCATTGACTCCGACCGGGGCAGGGGCCATGACCGCGCCATGATCCAGAACCTGATATACGTGGCCCTCGGCGGGGCCGTCGGGGCCTCCGGGCGGTACCTCGTGGGGCTCGGGGCGCTGCGCCTCATGGGGCCGGGGTTTCCCTTTGGCACGATGGCGGTCAACGTGATCGGATCGTTCGCCATGGGCGTGCTGGTCGTGGTGCTGGGGCATCTGTCGGCCAACAGGTTCGCACCGCTGCTGATGACCGGGCTCCTGGGTGGGTTCACCACCTTTTCGGCCTTTTCGCTGGATGCGGTGACGCTGTGGGAACGCGGGGCGACGGGTCAGGCTGTGACGTATGTGGCGCTGTCGGTGGCGCTGTCGCTGGCGGCGCTGGTCGCGGGACTTTTGATTGCGAGGGCAATGACATGAGCGGTGTGCAGATGCTGACCATCGGGGCCGAGGACGCGGGCCAGCGGCTGGATCGCTGGCTGCGGCGGATCTTCCCGCAGGTGACGCAGGGCCGGATCGAAAAGATGTGCCGCAAGGGCGATCTGCGGGTCGACAAGGGGCGGGTGAAATCGAACCACCGGCTCGAGGAAGGCATGGTCGTGCGCGTGCCGCCGATCCCCGCCGCCGAAACCGCGCCCAAGCCGAAACCCAAGGCCGAGGTCACGGATGCGGATGCGCAGATGATGCAGGACTGCGTGATCTACCGCGACGACCACATCATCGCGATCAACAAGCCTGCCGGTCTTCCGACGCAGGGCGGCAGCAAGCAGACCCGCCACATCGACGGGCTCTCCGAGGCGCTGAAGTTCGGCTATGACGAAAAGCCCCGGCTGGTGCACCGTCTGGACAAGGACACCTCGGGTGTCCTCATGCTGGCCCGCACGCGTGAGGCCGCGCAGGGGCTGACGGCGGCGCTGCGGCACCGCGAGACGCGCAAGATCTACTGGGCGCTCGTCGCCGGGGTGCCGACGCCCTACCTGGGCGAAATCCGCTTCGGGCTGGTCAAGGCCCCGGGGCATGGCAAGTCGGGCGAGGGCGAAAAGATGATCGCCATCCACCCCGCAGAGGTCGCCCGCACCGAAGGCGCCAAGCGCGCGCATACGCTTTACGCGACGCTCTACCGCGTCGCCTCGCGTGCCTCTTGGGTCGCGATGGAGCCGCTGACGGGCCGGACGCACCAGCTTCGGGCGCATATGGCCGAGATCGGGCATCCGATCATCGGCGACGGCAAATACGGCGGGTCGGGTCAGGAAAACCTGGGCGACGGCTGGGGCGCGCAGCTGGGCGGCGTGATCTCGAAAAAACTGCACCTGCATGCGCGGTCGATGACCTTCCTGCACCCGGTGACGAAAAAGCCGATCACGGTTGATGCGCCGCTGCCCGACCACATGGCGCACAGCTGGGAAACGCTCGGCTGGGCCGAAGACATCGCCGCCGACGATCCGTTCGAGGCGCTGCGCTGATGCGGTTGGTGATCTTCGACGTCGACGGCACGCTGGTCGACAGCCAGGGGGATATCGTCGCCTCGATGACGGCGGCTTTCGAGGCATCCAGCCTGCCAGTACCGCCGCGCGCGGCGATCCTGGGCATCGTCGGGCTGTCACTGCCCCGTGCCATGGCGCAGCTGGCACCCGAGGCCGAGGGGCAGTGGGACCGGATGGTCGAAGACTACAAGGCCTCCTACCAGCGGTTGCGGGTCCAGAACGGGGCGACCTCCAGCCCGCTTTATCCCGGCATCCGCGAGGTGATCGACCAACTGGCTGCCGAGGACGAGACGCTGCTGGCCATCGCGACGGGCAAGTCCCGGCGCGGGCTGCTGGCGCTTCTGGACAATCACGGCTGGCAGAAGACCTTCGTCAGCCTGCAGGTCGCCGACGATCATCCGTCGAAACCGCATCCGTCGATGCTGCACGCCGCGCTGACTGAGACCGGCATGGAGGCCACGCAGGCGGTCATGATCGGCGACACGACCTATGACATGGAGATGGCGGCGGCGGCTGGCGTCGGGTTCATCGGTGTGGGCTGGGGCTATCACGCGCCCGCCGCGCTGACCGGCGCACGCGAGATCGTGGGCTCGGCCGGTGATCTGCTTTCCGCCATCACCCGCGCGACAGGAGCATCCGCATGACCGAATGGGCGCCAAAAAGGTTCTGGAAAATCACCGAAGTGCGTGACGAGGCCGAAGGCTTCGGCGTTGCGCTGGATGGCCGTCCGGTAAAGACGCCTGCGAAGGCGCCGCTGATCGTGCCAACCCGCGCGCTGGCTGATGCGATTGCCGCAGAATGGGACGCGCAGGCCGACAAGGTCGACCCGATGACCATGCCGGTGACGCGCGGGGCCAATGCGGCGATCGACAAGGTGCGTCTTCAGCACGCCGAAGTCGCGGACATGCTGGCGGCCTACGGCGACAGCGACCTGCTGTGCTATCGCGCGGACGGTCCCGAGGAACTGGTGGCCCGTCAGGCCGAGGGCTGGGATCCGCTGCTGGACTGGCTGGAAGATACCTATGGCGCGCGCCTGTCAGTCTGGGCGGGGGTGATGCATGTCGCCCAATCCCCCGATGCCCTGTCGCGGTTGCGGGACGAGGTGCACGGCATGTCCGAATTCCAGCTGGCCGGATTTCACGATCTTGTCAGCATTTCCGGATCCCTGGTGCTGGGTCTGGCCGCCACGCGGGATGCGCAGCCGATCGAAGATCTCTGGGCGCTGTCGCGCATCGACGAGACCTGGCAGGCGGAACAATGGGGCGTGGACGAGGAAGCGGCCGAGGCCGAAGCGGTGAAGCGTGGATCCTTCCTTGATGCCAAGCGGTTCTACGATTCGGCCCGGATTGTCTGACGCTAACGGTCCGCCTATCCGATCGGATATGGGCAAATCTACCTATGTTTCAATGCGATGCCGAATGTTGTCCCTGATTGGGGGCAATTTCGGCGTCAAATGACTCTAAGTCAGCGCCCGATCGTTCGGATTTCCTTATGTTCCGCTTGACCGTTCGGAATGAATCCGACCAAACTTGGGCCATGCTGAAGGGAGGATACCCGACAGTTGTCTCACCGGTGCCCCTGCGGCATCGAAAGAACCGCCCGCACTCACGGGCGGACAACAGGAAGAGGTTAAAATGAAAAAAACCGTATTTCTCGGCGCTCTGACCGTTGCAGGTCTTGCCGCTGGTGCAGCTGCCGCTGCAACGCTGGACGATGTCAAAGCGCGCGGCAAGCTGAACTGCGGCGTCGCGACCGGCGTCCCCGGTTTCGCTGCGCCTGATGCAAACGGTGAATGGGCCGGCTTCGACGTCTCCGTCTGCCGCGCAGTTGCTGCGGCTATCTTCGGTGACCCGAAAGCCGTCGAATTCGTGCCGACGACCGGCAAGACCCGTTTCACCGCTCTGGCGTCCGGCGAAATCGACATGCTGGCCCGGAACACCACCTGGACCTTCTCGCGCGATGTCGACCTGAAGTTCGAATTCGTCGGCGTGAACTACTACGACGGTCAGGGCTTCATCGCTCCGAAGGCACTGGGCGTGTCCTCGGCGAAAGAACTGGACGGCGCGACGGTCTGCATCCAGACCGGCACCACCACCGAGCTGAACCTGGCGGACTTCTTCCGCATCAACAACATCAGCTACGAGCCGGTTCCGATCGAAACCAACGCCGAAGCGCAGCAGCAGTACCTTGCCGGTGCCTGCGACACCTACACCACGGACGCATCGGGCCTCGCGGCCAGCCGTTCGACCTTCGAGACGCCGAGCGATCACGTCATCCTTCCCGAGATCATCTCGAAAGAGCCGCTCGGTCCGCTGGTTCGCCACGGCGACAGCGAATGGGCTGACATCGTCCGCTGGTCCTTCAACGCGATGGTTGCCGCCGAAGAGTACGGCGTGACCTCGGCAAACGTTGAAGAAATGGCGTCGGCTGCCGGTGACAACCCGGAAGTCAACCGTCTGCTGGGCACCGAGGGCAACCTTGGCGAGATGCTGGGCCTCGACGCTGGTTGGGCCAAGAACATCATCGCGTCCGTCGGCAACTACGGCGAAGTCTTCGACTCGACCATCGGTGAATCCACGCCGATCGGCCTGGCGCGCGGCCTGAACGCACAGTGGACCAACGGTGGTCTGCTCTACGCACCGCCGTTCCGGTAAAACCATCGGGGGAGGGCGCGGGACAATCCCGCGCCCTTCTCACTTCTGCCACCGGGAGAACCCCGGCGGCACAATCACCGGCCCTCGGCGCATCAGACGCATCAGAAGAACAGGCCGGAGAACGGGGATTATCAATGACGACGATATCGGATCCGCCGGCGGAGTCCTTCAAGCTATCGATGCTGATCTACGACACCCGCTACCGGTCGATGACGATCCAGGTGGTGGCGCTGATCGGCTTCATGCTGCTCGTGGGCTTCCTGGTGAACAACACAGCGCAGAACCTTGCCACCAGTGGCAAGACGGTCAGCTTCGGCTTTCTGGCCAACCCTGCCGGTTATGACATCAACCAGACCCTGATCGACTACAACAACCAGCACTCGCACTTCCGCGCATCCTTCGTGGGTCTGCTGAACACGCTGCTGGTGGCCGTGCTGGGCTGCATCACCGCAACCGTCATCGGTGTGATCATCGGTGTGCTTCGCCTGTCGCCCAACTGGCTGATCGCCAAGTTGACGGCTGTCTACGTCGAGATGTTCCGGAACGTCCCGGTTCTTCTTTGGATCGTGTTCAGCATGGCGATCCTGATCGAAACGCTGCCTGCCCCGCGCGATTTCCGCGGCGAGGACCCGGCGGCCACGATGAACCTGTTCGACAGTGTCGCAGTCACCAACCGGGGCGTCTATGTCCCCGAGGCGCTCTTCTCGCGCAGCCTGGGCGATGTGCATCTGTTCGGGAACAGCCCCATCCGCTTTGACATCAGCCTGGACCTGGTTCTGATCCTTGCCGTCCTGATCGCCAGCATCTTCGGTATCCGGGCCGTCCGGACCCGTGCGGATGCGCAGCAGGAAAAGACCGGCGTCCGACCCAAGACCTGGTACCTGACGCTCGGCATCCTTGTCGTGCCGCTGCTTGTCGTGCTTGTCGCCCTGGGTTTCCACCTGGGCTATCCCGAACTGAAGGGCTTCAACTTCTCGGGCGGTACCTATCTTCGGAACTCGCTGATCGCGTTGTGGCTGGCCCTGTCGCTGTATACGGCCGCCTTCATCGCCGAAAACGTGCGTGCGGGCATTCTGGCCATTTCCAAGGGGCAGACCGAAGCCGCCGCGGCGCTTGGCCTGCGGTCCAACCGGATCATGAGCCTTGTCATCCTGCCGCAGGCGATGCGGGTGATCATCCCGCCGCTGATCTCGCAGTACCTGAACCTGACCAAGAACAGCTCTCTGGCGATTGCCGTGGGCTACATGGACCTGACGGGCACGTTGATGGGCATCACGTTGAACCAGACCGGGAAAGAGCTGGAAACGCTGCTTCTGGGCATGCTGGTCTACCTGATCATCTCCTTGTCCATCTCGACCCTGATGAACTGGTACAACAACCGCGTCAAACTGGTGGAGAGGTGACATGAGCGATACCCACGCAGAAACCGTCGCCTTCGTCCGCGACACCATGCTGCCCCAGCAGGAGCCCCCGGCATCGACGGTCGGCTTCCTGGGGTGGTCCAAGACCAACCTGTTCACGGGGCCGTTCAACACGATCGTGACCGTCCTGTGTTCGGTCTTCATCGTATGGCTCCTGTGGATGTTGATCCCCTGGCTCCTGTCCCCGACGTGGAATGCCACGTCGCTTGGTGAATGCCGCGAATTCCTGGTCGCTGCCGGGCGTGTCGGCGAACACGGGGCCTCTGGCGCGTGCTGGGGCGTGATCCGGGAACGCTGGATCCAGCTTCTCTTCGGGTTCTATCCCGCAGACCTTTACTGGCGTCCGATCCTGGCCTTCGTGCTGCTGTTCGTGGCGCTGGCGCCGGTTCTGTTCTCGGACAAGGTTCCGGGTCGGCTTCTGATGTTCACCATGATCTACCCGTTCCTGTTCCCCTGGCTTCTGTGGGGCGGAACCATCTGGTCGCCGATCTGTGCCGCTCTTGGCTTTGTCATCCTGTTCGCAGGGGTCAAATACCTGTCGGGCGTCATCGGCCAGCTGGCGTCGATCATCGTCTCGGTCCTCGCGGCCGCGGCCTGGTGGCTGTTCGTGTCGGGCGCCGTTCAGGATGCGCTGGCCTCGATCCTGCCGCTGGCGATCCAGTCGGTGCCGTCGCGCGACTTTGGCGGGATGATGCTGTCGATCACGATCGGCGTCGTCGCCATCGCCTGTTCGCTGCCGCTTGGCATCGTGCTGGCCCTGGGGCGCCGGTCTGACCTGCTGATCGTCAAGTCGCTCTGCGTCGGCTTTATCGAGTTCATCCGGGGCGTTCCGCTGATCACGCTGCTTTTCGTGGCGTCGACCCTGCTGAACATCTTCATGCCGCCGGGCACGAGCTTTGACATCATCCTGCGGGTGATCATCATGGCGACCCTCTTTGCGTCGGCCTATATGGCCGAGGTGATCCGGGGTGGCCTGGCCGCGTTGCCGAAGGGTCAGTACGAAGGGGCGGACAGCCTCGGGCTTGACTACTGGCAGTCGCAGCGGCTGATCATCATGCCGCAGGCGCTCAAGATCTCGATCCCCGGTATCGTCAGCACCTTCATCGGGCTGTTCAAGGACACCACGCTGGTGTCGGTGATCGGCCTGCTCGACCCGCTCGGTCTTACGAACTCGATCCGCGCCGATCAGGCGTGGAACGGCATCGTCTGGGAACTTTACGGCTTTATCGCCGTGCTGTTCTTCATCTTCTGCTTCGGCATGTCGCGCTACTCCATGTACCTGGAGAACCGCCTCAAGACCGACCATCGTTAAGGAGCCGTATCCATGACTGATACATCAGCCGCCGTCACCGACCGCGAAATCGACCGGAGCCAGATGAAGGTTTCTGACGAGGTCGCCATCGAAATCGTCAACATGAACAAGTGGTACGGGACCTTCCACGTGCTGCGCGACATCAACCTGACCGTGAACCGGGGCGAACGGATCGTCATCGCGGGGCCTTCGGGGTCCGGCAAATCGACGATGATCCGCTGCATCAACCGGCTTGAGGAACACCAGCAGGGCAAGATCGTCGTCGACGGGACCGAACTGACCTCGGACCTGAAGAACATCGACAAGATCCGGTCCGAGGTCGGCATGTGCTTCCAGCACTTCAACCTCTTCCCGCATCTGACGATCCTGGAAAACTGCACGCTGGCCCCGATCTGGGTCCGCAAGGTTCCCAAGAAGGAAGCCGAAGCCACGGCGATGCACTTCCTCGAGAAGGTGAAGATCCCCGACCAGGCGCTGAAGTACCCGGGCCAGCTTTCGGGTGGCCAGCAGCAGCGTGTGGCGATCGCCCGGTCGCTGTGCATGAAGCCGCGGATCATGCTGTTCGACGAACCGACCTCGGCACTTGACCCCGAGATGATCAAAGAGGTGCTCGACACCATGATCGAGCTGGCCGAAGAGGGCATGACCATGCTTTGCGTGACGCACGAGATGGGCTTTGCCCGTCAGGTCGCGAACCGAGTGATCTTCATGGACCAGGGCCAGATCGTCGAACAGAACGAACCGGAAGAGTTCTTCAACAACCCCAAGAGCGAACGGACCAAGCTGTTCCTCAGCCAGATCCTGGGGCACTGACCGGGGCGGCGCCTTGGCGCCAGGACACGATACCAAGGGGCTGCCATTGGCGGCCCCTTTTGCTTTTGCAACATTTTGCGGTTGCGATCCGGTGTGATCGCCGATCTCATTCGACCAATTCTGTCCTAACCCAAACCGGGGCCCGTCCGGGGGCATAACCGGGACAGCCCGTCGGCCCATGTCGCTGACGCAGGAAGGAGCCGCCGTCATGACGAACCGCAAGATCTATCTTGGCACCCTGACCGACAGCACCCGTTGGGACGCCGTGGCGATCCGGCCGGACGATGTGATCGTCGTGTCCCCGCCGAAAAGCGGGACGACCTGGATGCAGACCATCGTCGCGCTGCTGCTGAGCGGGGATCCGCAGGTCGTGCCCGAATTCTCGATCCAGATGCCCTGGGTCGACATCAAGTTGCGCGACCTTGCCGAGGTCTCGGACCGGCTGACCGGGATGACGCATCGCCGCAGCATGAAAAGTCACACGCCGATGGACGGGTTGCCGCTGGACGATCAGGCGACCTATATCTGCGTCTTCCGTCACCCACTGGATGCGCATTTTTCCATGCGGAACCACGTGCGGAACATCCCCGTGCCATGGTTCGACGACTGGTATCCCGAGGTCGACGTCGACGGCACCACCTTTGCCCGGTTCCTGGCCGGCAGCGCCGACGGGGCGGACTGCGATGCCATGCCGCTGGCCCACATCATTCAACACTACAAGGCGGCCCGCGCGCTGGCCGATCGCCCGAATGTCTGGCTGGTGCACTACGCCGACCTGATCCGCGATCTTGCCCTGGCCTTCGACAGGATTTCCGAGGTTCTGCAGGTGACGCACCCCGCGCCGGTCATGGCGCAGCTGGTTGCGGCCGCCCGGTTCGACAACATGCGCCAGAACGCCGAGCGTTTCGCGCCCTCGGGCGGGAAGGGGTTCTTCAAGTCGGACGAGGGGTTCTTCAACAGCGGCCGCAGCGGGCAGTGGCAGGGACGCCTGACCGAGGCCGAGATGGACGCCTATGACGCGATCATGGACGCCAGCCTCAGTTCGTGCGAACGGGACTGGCTGGAATACGGATCGCCGGACACCTAGTGGGTCGCGGTCTTCGAGACAAAGTTCAGTACCACCACTCCGGCGATGATCAGGCCCATGCCAAGCGCCCCCCAAAGGTCGACCTTCTGTCCGAAGATCAGCCAGCCGACCAGCGCCACCAGAACGACACCCAGGCCCGACCACATGGCATAGGTCGTGCCGATCGGCAGGTGCTTGAGCGTCAGGGACAGGCAGTAGAAGGCGACGGCATATCCTGCCACGACCAGAAGCGAGGGCCAGAGGCGGGTGAAGCCTTCGGCCGCCTTGAGAGAGCTGGTGCCGATCACCTCTCCGATGATGGCGATGGTCAGATAGAGATAGGGCATGGGACGCTCCGGCAATGCGTGTTACGCGGGTGCCGCAGGGCTATCAGCACGGTGTCAGACTGTCACGTCGCGCCGGATGCATGAGCGTCGTTGCCGCCGCGTTCAGCCTGCGTCGCGGTCTTTGCCGATCAGTTCGCGCGGGGTGATGAAGTTCACCACCCGCGAGGTGCCAAAGTGCCCCGCCCGCCAGTCATCCATGGGAATGTCCACGATCAGGGCCGCGCCGGTCGGATAATCGTCGAACCGGCCATGGGGCGGTGCCTGGGTGACCAGGCGCTTGGCGAAGGCCGCGATGCCCGGGTTGTGACCGATCAGCATGACGCAGGCGCCCTCGGCCTTCTGCAGGGCACCCAGCATCGTGTCGGGGTCCGCCATGTAGAGTTCGGGCACGATGCGGACATCGCCGCCAATCCCGGTCCGGTCAAAGGTTTCACGGGCGCGGGCTGCATCCGAACACAGGGTGACATCGGGGGTCACGCCGATATCGTTCAACCATTGGCCGATGGCCTTGGCCGATTTCCGGCCGCGCTTGTTCAGGGGGCGGTCGCGGTCGGCAAGGGCGGGATCGTCCCAGCTTGATTTGGCGTGCCGCAGCAGGATCAGTCTTTTGACCATGTTTCGGAAACGTTCTCGCTCATATAAAATAGGACATATGATAGGCTGAATGCGCGTCGATCCTGCCATAGGACTTGCCGTAAGGGCAAGCGCGACGTGCAGCGCAACCCTTTGACATGCAGTCGAAACCCTCGGTCGAGCGAAGATGTTTTCTGCACTGCGGAACGTCGTATAGTCCCGAGGCAAATGTGTCGACCGGGCAGGCGGTGCGGCAGGGTTGATCCGGGCAATTGTTGCACGGGTGTGGACAACGGGGCGGAACCGCAACGGGGTCACGCAGGGCAAGGGCGCCGCGGAACGACAGGAAGAGGCCGGCATCGGGATGAACAACCATGCCGAGAGGCGAGCTGTGGACCCGCCCCGAGGCCAGTGCCCAGTCGACAAAGGGGGCCCAGGGTGGGCCGCCGAAGGGAAAGAGCGGCGTGGCACCCAGTGCCGTCGCCCAGTCGGTGATCACCCGGAGAGACCAGCGGTCCATGGCGTCGGGTTGACCATCCGTGGCTTCGGGCGCGGCGGTGAAGCCGGGCCAGAAGGCGGGTTCATGCGGGGATAGCAATAGCAGTGTGCGGGTTCCGGCAGGCAGATCCTGCCGGGCCGCGCAGGCGGTGTGGTCCAGACCGGCGGTGATGGTCAGCAGACGCGCCTGCGCCTGCTGTTCCAGATCCTCCAGCGTCATGGATCAGGCGCGGATGATCGAACCCGCGCCATGTTCGGTGAAAAGCTCCAACAGGGTCGCATTGGGCAGCTTGCCGTCGATGATCACGGCGGCGCGAACGCCCTTGTCGACGGCGTTCAGGGCGGTTTCGACCTTGGGGATCATGCCGCCGGAAATCGTGCCATCCTCGATCATCGCGCGCACGTCGGCCGAGGTCAGTTCGGTCACGACCTCGCCATTGGCGTTCTTCACGCCGGGCACGTCCGTCAGCAGCAGCAGGCGATCGGCCTTGAGCGCGCCGGCAATGGCACCGGCGGCGGTGTCGCCGTTGACGTTGAAGGTCTCGTTCGGGTCCATGCCGGTGGCGACGGGGGCGATGACCGGGATGATCCCGGCCGCGAAAAGATCGCGCAGCACCTGTACGTTCATTTCGACGGGGCGCCCGACAAAGCCCAGTTCGGGATCGTCGGCCTCGGCCACCATCAGGTCGTCATCCTTGCCCGACAGGCCGACCGCGCGGCCGCCTTCGTCCATGATCGCCTGGACGATCCGCTTGTTGACCAGGCCAGTCAGCACCATTTCGACCACCTCGACGGTGGCCTGATCCGTAACGCGCTTGCCGCGCACGAAGGTGGATTCGATCCCCAGCTTGTCGAGCATCGAATTGATCATGGGGCCGCCGCCGTGGACAACAACCGGGTTCACGCCGACCTGGCGCATCAGGACGATGTCGCGGGCGAAGTCGGCCATCTCCTCGACCCCGCCCATGGCGTTGCCGCCGAATTTGACGACGACGACGGATCCGGCGAAGCGCTGCAGGTAGGGAAGAGCCTCGGCTAGGGTGCGGGCGGTGGCGATCCAATCGCGGTTCATGGTCTGTGTTCTCATCCTCGGCGCCTATGGGCTGTGCGTGCTGTGACTTTGATACGGGGCGGATGCGGGCCTGCCAAGGTGTCTATCGGCATAATCTCGCCGGGCGAATTCCTACGCGACGGAAGCAGGAACCGGATCGGGGGGCGGCTGCGTTTAACCCCCGAGCGTCTGAAAGGCGCCACGGAATAATAAAGGAGAGTTCCTATGACCCGTATCAAATCTGCCCTGCTTGGCTCTGCAGCCCTGATCGTCGCTGGTACAGGCGCGGCGATGGCCGGCAACCCGGTGTCCGCCCCTGCGGACCCCGTCATCGTCCAGCCTGTCACGCCTGTCATGACCTCGGGTGACTGGACGGGCGGCTACGTCGGTGCCAGCGGCGGTTTCGGCAACTGGGACCTGGGCGCGGCCAACAGCGACGGCGGCAACTATGGTGCCTATGCCGGTTATGACTATGACTTCGGCAGCTACACCCTTGGCGGCGAAGTCCAGTATATCGACAATGACGTCAACATCGGCGGCACCACGATCGACGGTGTGACCCGCGTGAAGGCCCGCGCAGGCTACGATGCCGGTAACACGCTTGTGTACGGTGTGGCAGGCTACGGCAACGCCAGCACCAGCGCAGGCAGCTCGGACGGCTACGTCGCCGGTGTCGGCATGGACTACAAGTTCAACAACGGCGTGACCGTCGGTGCCGAATACCTGTACAACGACTATGGTTCGGTCGGCGGCAACAGCCTGACCGGGAACACCGTCGAAGCGCGCGTCGGCTACCGCTTCTGATCAGTCGATATTCGCGATGATGCTGCGCAACGTCGCGATCCCGTCGCCCTTGTCGGAGGAGGTGAGAACCAGCTCCGGAAAGGCGGCGGGATGTTTCGACAGGACCTTCCGGGTCACGTCGAGACTTTTGTCCAGTTCGGACTTTCGGACCTTGTCGACCTTGGTCAGCACGGCCTGAAAGGTCACCGCGCTCTTGTCGAGGAGGTCCATGATCTCCTCGTCCACCTTCTTGGCCCCATGCCGTGCGTCGATCAGAACGAAGGCGCGGCGCAGGGTCTGGCGGCCGCTGAGGTACTGCTTCAGCAGGCGCTGCCATTTCTCGACCACCGGCAGGGGCGCATTGGCGTAGCCGTAGCCCGGAAGGTCGACGAGATAGCCTTTCTCTCCAAGCGTGAAATAGTTTATTTCCTGCGTGCGGCCTGGCGTGTTCGACGCGCGGGCCAGGGCCTTTTGCCCGGTCAGGGCGTTGATCAGGCTGGATTTTCCGACGTTGGACCGCCCGGCAAAGCAGACCTCCATCCGGTCGGCGGGGGGCAGGCCGTCCATGGCGACCACGCCCTTGACGAACTCGGTCGCGCCCGCGAACAGGATGCGGCCCTTTTCGCTATCGTCGTGGTCGGGATCTTCGGCAATGGGGAAGGGAAGGGGGGTCATAATACTTCTACCTTGTCGCCGGTGCGCAGGCGGCCGCCCTTGGTGACGATCACGCCGACCGAGAAATCCTGGTGGCCATAGTCCTTCAGGATGTCGAGCGTCGGCACGTCGCGGTCGCCGGTTTCGGTGTTCACGGTGGTCGCCATGCAGCGGTCGATGCGTTTTTCGACCCTGGCCTTGGCCTCGCCCAGGCGAATGGTGCGGCCGACCCAGTCGAATTCTTCCCAGGCGGTCAGGCCGTCAAGGAAGATATTGCAGCGCCAGCGGTGCACGGCGAAGGGGCCAGCGGCCCGGGCCGCGACGGCCTCGTGGCTGGCCATGCCGGCCAGTGAAATCGTCGGGTCGGCGGTGTCGGTCAGTCCGCGCGCGATCGGGGCAGGAAAGACGTGGGTCGGTGCGGCGCGGCCCTTGTCGACCAGCGGCCGGACCCAATTGATCAGCGCGGGGCCCTCGGTGGCCGGATCGATCAGAAGATCGGCCAGATCAGGATGCGACAGCCGCAGCTTCTTGCCTTCGGTCTTCAGCGACACCGCCATCAGCTTGGGCGAAGAGGCGCCGCGTATGAAGTTCACGCAGCGGTTCCACTCGCCTTCTGCCAGCTTCGCGGCCTCATGCGCGACCGCCCAAAGACGGTCGCCGGGCAGTGTCTGCCCGGCGATCAGATCAACCTCGTCCACCTCTTCGCGGCCGATGGCCTTGATGGGGTGGCGATACATGGCGGCGACGGTGGCCATTACTTTTTGGCCTCGGTCGCCTTCTTGCGGCTGAAGCTCTTGCGGATGTTGCCGAAAACGTCCGGCTTGAACCCGTGGCTGCGCATGATGGCGTACTGCTGGATGAAGGTGATCGTGTTGTTGGTGATCCAGTACAGGACCAGGCCGCTGGCGAAGTTGCCCAGCATGAACATGAACACCCAGGGCATCCAGGCAAAGATCATCTGCTGTGTCGGGTCCGTGGGCGCCGGGTTCAGTTTCTGCTGCAGCCACATCGAGATCCCCAGCAGGATCGGCAGAACGCCGAGGCTGATGATCGCCAGGAAGCTGTCGGGCGACGGCGGTGCGAAGCTGAGCAGGCCGAAGAGGTTCAGGATCGACGAGGGATCGGGAGCCGAAAGGTCGTGAATCCAGCCGACCCAAGGCGCGTGGCGCAGTTCAAGCGTAACGAAGATCACCTTGTAGAGACTGAAGAAAATCGGGATCTGCAGAAGGATCGGCAGACAGCCGGAGGCGGGGTTCACCTTTTCCTTCTTGTAAAGCTCCATCATTTCTTTCTGCATCTTCTGGCGGTCGTCGCCGACGCGTTCCTTCAGCTTCTCCATCTCGGGCTGAAGTTCACGCATCTTCGCCATCGAGGCGTAGGACTTGTAGGCCAGCGGGAAGAGCAGGACCTTGAGCAGGATGGTCAGGCCGATGATCGACCAGCCCATGTTGCCGATATGGCTGTTCAGCCAATGCAGGACCGCGAAGATCGGCTTGGTCAAGAAGAAGAACCAGCCCCAGTCGATCGCGTCGACAAAGCGGGTGACGCCTTCGTCGTTCTGATAGGTGCGGATGGTTTCCCATTCCTTGGCGCCGGCAAACAGACGGCTTTCGTCGGTTGCGGTGGCGCCCGGCGCGACCTCGACCACCGGCAGAACGGCGTCGGTCTGGAAGATATTGGCCGAGGGGAAATATTTCGCGGTCGAGCGGAAGGCGCCGTCGGGGATGGTCGTGGCCATCCAGTAGTGGTCGGTGAAGCCGATCCAGCCGCCCTCGGACACTTCGAGCCGTTCGGCCAACGCGCCTTCGCGGTCGTCACGGTCGAAGTCTTCCATGTGGGAATACTTGGCTTCTTCCAGCTCTCCGTCGGACATGCGGATCAGGCCTTCATGCAGGATGAAGAACTTTTTCAGGTCCGTCGGGATACCGTGTCGGCGCAGCAGCGCGTAGGGGCGCAGCGACACGGTGGCGTCGGTGGTGTTTTCGACCGTCTGGGCGATGGTGAACATGTAGTCCTGATCGACCGAGATCGTGCGGGTGAAGATCAGGCCAGCGCCGTTGTCCCAGGTCAGGGTGACGGGGCTGTCGGCGGTCAGGGTCGGCGTGCCTTCGACGGACCAGAGCGTGTCATCGGTGGGAACCGCGCCTGCATCGACGCCGTTGACCGGCACCCAGCCGTAAAGGGCGTAGAAGGGATCGCGTTCGCCTTCGGGGCGCAGGACGGTCACGCGGGTCGCGTCATCGTCGAGGCTCGTCAGGTAGTCCTTCAGCTTGAGGTCATCCAGCCGTCCGCCACGCAGGTTGATCGACCCGGCCACGCGGGGGGTGTCGATCGTCAGGCGCGGTGCGGCTTCTTCAGTGGTGGTTGCCGCTGCCGAGGGGGCGGTGGCCGTGCCGGCCGCGGGTTCGGTTCCCGGGGCCATCGTGGTCGACGCACCTTCGCTGCTTTCCGCGACGGCCGGTGCGTTCGGATCGTTCGGAGCCTGCTCGGGCGGCGGGAAAAGCAGGAACCAGACCACGATCACGATGAAGCTGAGCACCGTTGCCAGGATGAGGTTTTTGTTCTGGTCGTCCATCGCGCGCCGTTTCCGTCCATTTTCGAAAGGTAACGGGGTTCAACAGAGGAGAAGCCCAAAGGTCAAGGCGGAATCGGGAAAACGCGACGACGTGGGGCAGGTCCGGGCGTCGGCCGAAGGCCCCGTCAGCCGTTGCCGCGCGAAATCCGGGGCAGATCCTGCACCGTGGCCATATGCGCGCGCACCCAGCCTTCGGCGGCGTCGAAGGGCATGGGATGGCCGATGCCGAAGCCCTGCACATGGTCGCAGCCCAGTTGGGCCAGCATGGCGTGTTCGCCAGCGGTTTCAACACCTTCTGCCAGGGTCTCCATCCCCAGGCGTTCGGCCATGGTCAGGATTGCGGCCACCATGCGCTGCTGTTCGGAATCGCGGTCGACCTTCATGACAAAGCTGCGGTCGATCTTGATCCGCTGCACCGCAAACCGCCGGATCGACGAGATGGAGGCGTGGCCAGTGCCGAAATCGTCAAGGTCGATGCGACAGCCGAGGCGGGCCAGGCCGTTGACGTTGCGGGTCACCACATCCTCGGGCGATGCGGCGACGACGGTTTCAAGCACTTCGACGGCCAGCCGGTGGGGGGCAAGGTCGTGGCGATCAAGCTCCCACTTCACCTTGTCGATCAACTTGGGGTTTCGCAGTTCGTCTGACGAAAAGTTGACCCCGACGCAGGGGATGTCGAGCCCGGCTTCGTCCCAGGCCTTGAGCGCCGAGAGGGACCGGGCCAGCATGACCTCGCCCAGGCGGGCCAGCTTTCCGGCGTTTTCGAGGATAGGCAGGAAATCGGCCGGAGAGATTGCGCCACGTTCAGGATGGGTCCAGCGGGCCAGGGCCTCGAATCCCGTGACACGGCCTGTGTCCGTCGAGATCTGCGGCTGGTAGAAGGGGCGGATTTCGCCGTTTTCCAACGCGGCGGCGGCTTCGTCGGCAAAGATGTGGCGCGCCCGTTCGGTGTGGCGCATGTCGTCGGAATAGCTTCGGATGGCCGAGGGCGCGTTGCGCGACGCTTCGCCAAGGGCGGTGGCGGTGGCCTGGATCAGGGCCTCGCCCGACGGATCGGGGGCGCGGCTGCCCAGGCAGAACCCGATCGAGGCCGAGACGTAGATCACGGTGTTGTCGAGGGTGATCGGTTCCTCCACCCCGGATTGCAGGCGGCTGGCCAGCTGGATTGCGGTTTCCAGATCCAGGTGGGGGGCCGGCGCCAGGCCGATGCCGAAAGAGGCGCTTCCGGTGCGGCAGGCGATGTCGTCGTCGCGCAGTACGGTGCGCAGGCGCAGGGCGGTGCGTTGCAGGATGTGATCCGCCGCACTTCGACCATACCGTTCCGCGATGACATCGAAATCATCGATTGTCAGCATGAAGCAGGCCGTCGCGCGTCGGGTCGTTTCGGTCCCGGTCATGGCCTGTGACAACCCGGCCTCAAGACTGTCGCGCAGGGGCAGGCCGGTCACGCCGTCGACGGCCCGGACCGGCTGATCCGTGGTGTTGAACCCGCCGATGGAGGCGATCACCAGCGGCATGCCCAAAGTCACGCCGATCAGCCAGGGTTCGCCGCCGAACCAGAAGGCCGACAGGGCCACCGCCGGAAGGAAGGCAAGGCTTTGCGGGCCGATCAGGATGCGGCGCAGGCGGAACCTGAGCAGCTGCGCGCGATAACTCAACTGGCGGTGCATTGACCGTCCCCTCGTTGCCATTCAAGGGGACGTTACCGACAGATCATCAACAGTGGTTTAACGCAGCAGGGGAATGTCGCTGTTTTCGTCCCCTGCCGCCGGATCGGCGCGCATGAGGCCTGCGAAATCAAACAGCTTGGGGTCCAGCATGTGCGAGGGCCGGATGTTCATCAGCGCCCGGAACATCTTTTGCCGCCGTCCAGGTGCGTTCTTTTCCCACCCGTCGAGAATCGCCTTCACCTGCTGACGCTGCAGCCCGTCCTGCGATCCGCAGAGGTCACAGGGGATGATCGGGTACTGCATGGCACGGGCGAATTTCTCGCAATCCTCCTCGGCCACATGGGCGAGGGGGCGATAGACGAACAGATCACCTTCGTCGTTCAGCAGCTTCGGCGGCATGGAGGCGAGCCGAGAGCCGTGGAAGAGGTTCATGAAGAACGTCTCGAGGATATCGTCGCGGTGGTGGCCCAGCACGACCGCTGAACAGCCTTCCTCGCGCGCGATGCGGTAGAGGTTGCCGCGGCGCAGACGCGAACAAAGGGCGCAGTAGGTCCGACCGGCGGGCACCTTGTCCATCACGATGGAATAGGTGTCCTGGTATTCGATGCGATGCTCGACACCCATCTTGGTCAGGAATTCGGGTAGGACGGTCGCGGGAAAGCCCGGCTGGCCCTGATCAAGGTTGCAGGCCAGCAGGTCCACCGGCAGCAGGCCGCGCCACTTGAGTTCGTGCAGCACGGCGAGCAGCGTATAGCTGTCCTTGCCGCCCGACAGGCAGACAAGCCAGCGCGCGCCGGGTTCGATCATGCCGTACTGATCCACCGCCTCGCGCACATGTTGCACGATGCGTTTGCGCAGCTTCTTGAATTCGGTGCTTTTGGGGGCGCCGTGAAAGAGCGGGTGGATATCGTCGAGATCGTCGAGCATGGCGCCCCTATCGCATGTCGCGGGCGTTTGGGGAAGGGCTCTGGCGTCTGGTTGCGGCACTAGGCAAAGTGGCGGCGAAAGGGGATCGGCATGGCACATGATCTGGCGGTGATCGGCGCGGGTGTGGTCGGGGTAAGTTGCGCGCTCTGGGCGCGGATGCGCGGGCTGTCGGTGGTGCTGATCGACCCCGAGGATCCGGGGGCGGGCACGTCGTCTGGCAACGCGGGCACGATCGCGAACTATGGCTGTTTGCCGGTCAACGATCCGTCGGTGCTGCGTGGCCTGCCGGGGTTGCTCTTCGGCGGCGACAGTCCCCTGTCGGTCAGTTGGGGGCATGCCCTGCGCAACCCGTTGTGGATGCTGCGGTTTCTGGCGAATTGCCGGGCCGGGCGGTCCGATGAGATCGCGGGCGCCCTGGCGGCTTTGCTGGGGCAGGCTGACGCGGGGCTCAATCCTTTGATCGAGACAGCTGGGGCGGAGGATCTGATCGTGTCGCGCGGGCAGCTGTCGGTCTGGTCGACTGCTCAGGGGGCGGCAGGCGCGACGGAAAGTGTGGCGCGGCGGCGGGCGTTGGGCGTCGAGGTGCGCGAGGTCGCGCCGGATGAGGCGCGGGAGATGGAGCCGGGATTGATGCTGCCGATCACGCGCGCGGTGCATTTCCCGCAGGCGCGGCACGTGCTGGACCCGCAGGGGCTGGTGCGGCGGATGCACGCGAAGTTCGTGGAATTGGGCGGCGTGTCATTGCGCGCGCGGGCCGAACGGGTTGTGGACTCGCCCGAGGGCGTCACCGTGTTCGCGGGGCAGGAGATCGCCGTGGGCCGTGTCGTCATCGCGTCGGGCGCGTTTTCCCGCGCCATCGCGGGCAGCGGGGCAGAGTCCCTGCCGCTGGGCACCGAGCGTGGCTATCACCTGATGTTCGCGGGCGAGGCCGGGCGCGTCACCCGGCCGGTCGGCTGGGGTGAGGGCGGGTTCTATGCCACGCCCATGGCCGCAGGGCTGCGGTTGGCGGGGACGGTCGAAATCGCCGCACTGGGGAAGCAGAAGAACAGGGCGCGGCTGGCCTATATCGCGCGCAAGGGGCGCGAGATGCTGGGCGATCTGCCCGAGCCGACGTCGGACTGGCTGGGGTTCCGGCCGACGATGCCGGATTCGCTGCCGGTGATCGGGGTCGCGCCGGGGAAGGACCGGGTGATCCATGCCTTTGGCCATCAGCATCTCGGGCTGACGTTGGGCGGGATCACGGGGCGGATCGTTGCGGATCTGGCCGAAGGGCGCGCACCGAATGCGGACATTGCGGCCTACGCGCCGGGGCGGCGGTACTATTGAAACCTTAGACGCGGCCCAGGGCGCGCAAGTCGGCCTCGATAAGGGCTGCATCGGGCAGCCCGGCCTCCAACGCGAAGACGAAGGCGTGGGTGAGGTAGAAGGCGCCGGCGTCGCCGCCTGTCGCATGCGCGGCCTCCTGATACAGCCCTGCCAGCACCGCCGGGTCAGCTCCGGCGTGGGCGCTCAGCAGGCGATGGTCCAGATCGCTCATTCCGCGGCCATGGGGCGGCGGGCGCGCAGCCGGTCGGCGGCCCATGCGTGGAAGCAATGCGTCGGCCCGTCCATCGCCGGGGAAAAGCGCCCGCCGTCGAAGCCGGGGGCGTGGCGACCCTTTTGCATGCCCTCGACCACGAAGATGTCCTCTTCGAACACGGTCTTCCAGAGGGCCGCGTTCGCCCTGCGCAGATCCTCGTCCACATGGGGCGTGGCATAATAGAGGTGGATGTGTTCCGCCGTCTCCTCGATCCCGCGCGGCTCGAGTATGATGGCAAAGGCGTGGTCTTTCTGCACGCCCAGCAGGACGTTGGGATAGACCGCGACATATTCGGCGGCGGTCTGCCATTTCTCGGGCAGGCCGGGGAAATCGGGGAAGACCGTGCCATCCTCGGCCCTGATCTGGCGATAGAGGATCGAACCCTGGCCGGAATAGAGGCCCGGCGCTTCGATGTTGTAGTGATCTTCCAGCCGGGAATAGGAGTTCAGCCCGGGATGCACCCAGGGCAGGTGATAGCTTTCACAGTAGTTTTCGACCGCGAGCTTCCAGTTGGTCTTCACCTCAAGGGTAAAGGTGCTGTCGCCGCCGCCGTGGTGCAGGTCGGTGTCGAAATCGGACCAGCGGGCGATCAGGTCGGCGTGAACCTCGGCAAAAGGGGCTGCGGTGCCATCCATGTTGATGAAGACAACGTCGCGCCAGATGTGGCTGGGCACCTCGATCAGGCCAAGTGTGGTGCGGTCGATGCCGTCATGCGTGTTCATGCCGGGGCCGCCGACATGGGGCGTGGCGACCAGCTTGCCTTGCGTGGAATAGCACCAGGAATGATAGGGGCAGCGGATCGCGCCCTCGATCTTGCGCGGTTCGGACACGAGAATCATGCCGCGATGGCGGCAGATGTTGTGGAACACGCGGACCTGGCCCTCGCGGTCGCGGATCAGCAGAAGCGGCGTGCCCAGGAATTCGATCGGTTTGGCATCGCCCGGTTCGGGCACGTCCGACGCCGTGGCCAGCCCGGCCCATTGCGAAAAAAGCAGCGCCTCGCGTTCCTCGGCAAAGGTGTCGGGGTCGGTGTAATGGGCGTTCGGCAGGCCCTGGGCCTGGGCGATCGGGCGGATCACGGCTGAGAGGTCGTCGGACATCGGGCTCCCTCGGGCTGGGTGGCTGGTGATGTCCGATGGTAGGGGAGGCAGGTTAAGACGCTCTAATGCGTTCGCGACATGCCGTGTCGCTGTGAGGCCTGATCGGCGCTAGTCCGGCACGTCGTCGACACCCATGCCGCCCCACGGGTGGCAGCGCAGGATGCGACGCGCGGCCAGCCAGCCGCCCTTCAGGCCGCCGTGCTTTTGCAGGGCTTCCAGCGCATAGGCCGAACAGGTCGGGTCATAGCGGCAGTTGTGGCCGACCCAGGGGGAAAAGACCTTGCGGTAGACCCGGACGGGCAGGGCCAGGATCCAGGCCAGCGGCGTCACTTGTGCAGCTTCTTCAGGGCGTAAAGCAGATCACCCTTGAGATCCTCGAAGGGGCGGTCGGCGGTGCGGTCCTTGGATCCGATCAGGACATAATCCCAGCCCGCGCGGCCGTGGTCGGGCAGCAGCAGGCGCGCGACCTCGCGCAGGCGTCGCTTGGCCCGGTTGCGGGCGACCGCGTTGCCGACCTTTTTCGAACAGGTGAAACCGACGCGGACGGGACCGTCTTCGTCCCGCCTGATCGCCTGGACCAGCATGCCGGCCGTGCCCTGACGGCGGCCACGGGCGGCGCGCAGGAATTCGGCCCGCTTGCGCATCGTCTCAACTTCGATCGTCATCGGCCACCCTTGCGACAAGCGAAAACCGCCCGGGCGCGTGCCCCGGCGGTTTCAAGATCATCACGGCTGTCCGCACGGCACCCGTGCGGGCACAGCTTATGCGGAGAGCGACTTGCGACCGCGGGCGCGGCGCGCGTTCAGGATCTTCCGGCCGGCCTTGGTGGCCATGCGTGCGCGGAAACCGTGACGCTTTTTGCGCACGAGGTTCGAGGGTTGGTAGGTGCGTTTCATCGCCCATCTCCGTCTGATTGCGCCAAGTGGCGGGTTCGGTCGGTGCAGGCACTGCAGGGGCGATGCGGGAATCGCCCTCGGACCCGCGGTTGTCAGAAGCCCGTCCTATAGGAGGCGCCCCGGGTCTTGTCAAATGGCCAAAGCCGGATCGTGCAGTTTTTTCGCCGCCCGCCCCGATTTTGCCGTGCCGGCCGCGATCACCCCCGGTCACGCGCACGTGAAGGGGGTTTTCGCGGCCCCGCGTCCGGCGCATCCTGCCGCGATCCGCCGACGGAGACATGATGCCCCAGGACCCGATCCCCCCGCGCAGCGCAACCCGGCTCTGGCCGTTGCTGGCGCTTTGCGTCGGGGCGGTGGCGGTGTTCTGGGCCGTGGGCGACCGGCTGACGCTGGACACGCTGCGGGACAGCCAGGCCACGCTAGTTGCCTATCGCGACGCCGCCTACCTGCCAACGGCGCTTGTCTTCGTCGCCCTCTATGCGGCGGTGGTCAGCCTGTCGCTGCCCGGCGCGACGATCACCACGCTGACAGGGGGCTTCCTGTTCGGGATCTGGCCTGGGGTCGTGCTGAACATGACCGGTGCGACCCTTGGGGCGACGGCCCTGTTCCTTGCGGTGCGGCTGGGGCTTGGGCGGGGGCTGGCGGCGCGGCTTGATGCGTCGGGCGGGCGCATGGCAAGGATCAAGCGGGGGCTGGATCGCAACCAGTGGTCGATGCTGTTCTTCATCCGGCTGGTCCCGGTGATTCCCTTCTTCGCCGCGAACCTGCTGCCCGCCCTGCTGGATGTGCCGCTGCGGCGGTTCGTGATCTCGACCTTTCTGGGCATCCTGCCGGGCGCCCTGGTCTATACGTCGGTCGGGGCCGGGCTGGGCCGGGTGCTGCAGGACGGGGGAGAGCCGGATCTGGGCATCATCTTCGAGCCGCATATCCTGTTGCCCATCCTCGGCCTTGCGGCGCTGTCGCTGGTGCCGGTCCTGCTGCGGGAAAGGACCCCGGAATGACGCATGTGGATCTGATCGTGATCGGGGCGGGGGCGGCCGGGCTGTCGGTGGCCTCGGGTGCGGCGCAGATGGGCGCGCGGGTCGTGCTGATCGAGGCCGGAGAGATGGGGGGCGATTGTCTCAACCACGGGTGCGTGCCCTCCAAGGCCCTGATCGCGGCGGCCGCCACGGCGCAGGTGATGCGGGATGCGGGACGCTTTGGCATCGCCCCTGTGGTGCCTCAGGTTGATTTCGCGGCTGTCATGGATCACGTCGCGGATGTGATCGCCGGGATCGCGCCGCACGACAGCCAGGAAAGGTTCGAGGGCCTTGGCGTTCGGGTCATCCGGGGCTGGGCGCGGTTCACCGGCCCGCAGTCGGTCGAGGTAAACGGAGAGACGCTGCACGCCCGCCGGATCGTGATCGCCACCGGGTCGCGCCCCTTCGTGCCGCCCGTGCCGGGGCTGGCGGATGCGGGCTATCTGGCCAACGAGACGATCTTTTCCCTGCGGACCTGTCCGTCGCACCTGCTGGTGCTGGGCGGCGGGCCGATCGGGGTCGAACTGGCGCAGGCCTTCCGTCGCCTCGGGGCCGAGGTCACGCTGATTCAGTCCGGATCGATCTTGGCGCGCGAGGATCCCGAGGCGGTCGAGGTGGTGCGCACCGCGCTGATCGGGGACGGCGTCACCCTGCGCGAAGGGGTGCATGTGGACGAGGCAGGCCGCGATGGTGACCGGGTCTGGCTGCGGATTGGCGCAGACCGGATCGAGGGATCACACCTTCTGGTCGCCACGGGACGCCGGGCGGCGACCGACGGGCTGGGGCTGGACGCGGCGGGGATCACGGGCGACGGCAAGTGCATCGTGACCGACCGGCGCCTGCGGACGGCCAATCGCCGGGTTTTTGCCGTGGGCGATATCGTCGCGGGGGCGCCCAGCTTCACCCATGTCGCGGGGTATCACGCGGGGGTGGTGATCCGGCAGACGATGCTGGGTCTGCCTGCCAGGGCCGATCACACGAAGATCCCCCGCGTGACCTATGTCGCGCCGGAACTGGCCCATATCGGGCTGACGGAAGACGAGGCGCGCAAGGCGCACGGCGATGTCCGGGTGATCCGCCAACCCTATGCCGATATCGACCGCGCCCGGACCGATCGCGCCGAGGCCGGGTTTCTCAAGCTGGTCCTGCACCGCGGGCGTCCCGTGGGCGTCACCATCGTCGGCAAGGAGGCCGGAGAGCTGATCGCTCCATGGGTGGTCGCGCTGGCGTCTCGCACCCGCCTTTCGGTCCTGTCGGGCCTTGTTCTGCCCTATCCGACCCTGTCGGACCTAGGCAAACGGGCTGCGGGGGCCTATTTCTCGGATAAACTCTTTGGTAATCCTTGGGTTGAACGGGCGGTCCGTCTTATCCAGCGCGTCCTTCCGTAAGGCCCGCAACGGACGCGATATGCTGAAATCCCTTTCCGGACGCTTCCTGATCCTCACGGTGCTCTTCGTGATGCTGGCCGAGGTGATGATCTTCGTGCCCTCGGTCGCGCGATTCCGGGAGGATTACCTGCTGTCGCGGCTGGAACGCGCGCAGATCGCATCGCTGGCCAAGCTGGCGGACGATGACATCGACGCCGATGTCGAAGAGGAGCTGTTGCGCAACGCCGAGGTCTACAACGTGGTGCTGCGGCGCGACGAGGCGCGGCAGCTGGTCCTCAATTCCCCGGTTCCCGGAGAGGTGTCGCATACCTATGACCTGCGCGCGCCCAGTCCCTGGGTGCTGATGCGCGATGCGCTGGCGCGGATGATCGACCCCGAACCGCGCATCATCCGGGTCTTCGGCAACCCGGTGCGCGAGGCCGGCCTGCTGATCGAGGTCACGATGCCGACGGATGACCTGCGTTCGGCGATGTTCGCCTATGGCTGGCGGGTGCTGTGGCTGTCGCTGGCGATTTCGATCATCACCTCGGTCCTGCTGTTTTTGGCCGTGCGGATGTTGCTGGTGCGGCCGATCAAGCATGTGATCGGGCAGATGCAAAGCTATGCGGCCGCCCCCGAAGACGCCCGCCGGATCATCGAGCCCTCGGCCGACATCACCGAACTGCGCGAGGCCGAACAGGCGCTGCGGTCGCTGGAAACCGAACTGACCGCGGCCCTGAAGCAGAAAGAGCGGCTGGCGCAGCTGGGGGGCGCCGTGGCCAAGATCAGCCACGACCTGCGCAACATCCTGACCTCGGCCCAGCTGTTCACCGACCGGATCGAACAGTCCGAGGACCCGGCGGTTGTGCGGCTGGCCCCCAAGCTGGTGAATTCGATCACGCGAGCGGTGAACCTGTGTGAAAGCACGCTGGCCTTCGGACGGGCCGAAGAACCCGCGCCGCGCCTGACGCTGGTGACCCTGGCCGAACTGGTGGGTGACGTGATCGACGGCGAACGGCTGGCCGTCGGCGAGGCGGATGTCAGTTTCTCGGAAGATATCCCGGCGACCCTGTCGCTGCGGGCGGATGCCGAACAGCTGCACCGCGTGTTGCTGAACCTCGTGCGGAACGCGCGGCAGGCGATCGTGGCGACCGGCAAACCCGGAGAGATCTCGGTCGCGGGGCAGGAAGACGACGATCACTGGTGGATCGTGGTGACCGACACCGGGCCGGGACTGCCGCCCAAGGCGCAGCAGAACCTCTTCACGCCGTTCCAGGGCGGTGTGACCCGGGGCGGGGCAGGGCTGGGCCTGGCGATCTCGGCCGAATTGATCCGGGGCCATGGAGGCACGCTGACGCTTGAGAGCACCGGGCCCGAGGGGACGCGGTTTCGGATCGACCTGCCGAAAAGCGTTGTTCGGCTGGACGACGCGGCGGAATGACAAAAAAGATGAAACTTTCCGCTTGAACTCTCTCGGGGCCACCGTTAGATGCACGCCCTACGGACCGATAGCTCAGCTGGATAGAGTACTTGACTACGAATCAAGGGGTCGGGGGTTCGAATCCTCCTCGGTCCGCCACCTTGATCTGAACTCCCCGAACATTTCAGTCACTTGCGCCTGACGCCTGCCGTGCGTCGTTGCGCGCAAAGTGCTTTGGTTTCCACATCTCTGCAGTTTGGACAGGGCGTCTGTGCATTTGTGCGCCTGAACTGCCCGGTTTAGTTCTGGAAGCGCGGGGGACGGAACACTAGGTAAGGCTGCGCACAGAGAAGGAAGAGCCATGGCACCGATCTTGCGGATCACGGACCTGAAAAAGACCTATGACGGAGGGTTCGAGGCGCTGAAAGGCGTGTCGCTGGACATCGAGGAAGGCGAGATCCTCGCGCTTCTCGGTCCGAACGGGGCGGGCAAGACCACCCTCATTTCAACTGTCTGCGGCATCACCGTTCCGACCAGCGGCACGGTCACCGTCGGCGGGCACGACATCATCACGGATTACCGCGCCGCGCGCAGCCAGATCGGGCTGGTGCCGCAGGAAATCAACCTCGAACCGTTCGAGAAGGTCTGGAACACCGTGCGACTCACACGGGGGATGTTCGGCAAGAAGCGTGACGACGCGCTGCTTGAGGATATCCTGCGCCGCTTGTCGCTATGGGACAAGAAAGACACCCGGATCAAGGAGCTGTCGGGCGGCATGAAGCGCCGCGTTCTGATCGCCAAGGCGCTGAGCCACGAACCGCGCGTGCTGTTCCTGGACGAACCGACAGCCGGTGTCGACGTCGAGCTGCGCAAGGACATGTGGGAGATCGTGGCCGAACTGAAAAAGCAGGGCGTCACCATCATCCTGACGACCCACTACATTGAGGAAGCCGAGGCGATTTCCGATCGGGTCGGGGTGATCAATGGCGGACAACTTCTTCTGGTAGAAGAGAAAAAGGCCCTGATGGAACGGATGGGCCAGAAGCAGCTGACGATCGAACTGCGCGAACCCCTGAGCGCCGTTCCCGAGGCCCTGGCCGAGTTCGATCTGGAGCTGGGCGAAGAGGGGCAGACGCTGACCTACAGCTATGACACCCGCAAGGAACGCACGGGGATCACGACCCTGCTGTCGGCCCTGTCGGACAATGGCATCGTGCTGCGCGACCTGGTGACCCGCCAGTCGTCGCTGGAAGAAATTTTCGTGGGTCTGGTGAAGGAGGGCGCGGCATGAACTTCCGGGCAGTCTGGGCGATCTATCGCTATGAAATGACGCGGTTCTTCCGCACCTTGATGCAAAGCTTCATCTCTCCGGTCATCTCGACGTCCCTGTATTTCGTGGTCTTCGGAACCGCCATCGGCAGCCGCATCCAGGAGGTCGAGGGGGTGAGCTATGGCGCCTTCATAGTTCCGGGCCTGATCATGCTGTCGGTGATCATGCAGTCGATCTCGAACGCGTCCTTCGGGATCTACTTTCCCAAGTTCATCGGCACGATCTACGAACTGCTTTCTGCGCCGATCAACTTTCTGGAAATCGTTATCGGCTATGTCGGTGCTGCGGCGACGAAATCGCTGTTCATCGGCTTGGTGATCCTGGGCACGGCGTCGCTGTTCGTCGACCTGACCATCGCGCATCCCTTTGCGATGATTGCCTTCCTGGTGCTGACCTGCGTGTCCTTCGCGCTCATGGGGTTCATCATCGGCATCTGGGCGGGGAACTTCGAACAGCTGCAGCTGGTGCCGCTGCTGATCGTGACTCCGCTCGTCTTCCTCGGCGGGTCGTTCTATTCGATCTCGATGCTGCCGGACATCTGGCAGACGATCACGCTGTTCAACCCGGTGGTCTACCTGATCTCGGGATTCCGTTGGGCGTTCTTCGACATGGCCGACGTGCCGATCGGCATCAGCCTGCTGGCCATCGCGGCCTTCACGGGGCTGTGCCTGGCGATTGTCTGGTTGATCTTCCGCACCGGCTGGCGCATCCGCGCCTGAGCTTTGGGCGGGCCGCGTCCTGACGTGGGCCGAAGATCGGAATAACACGGGCTCTCCGCCTTGTCGGAGGGCCCGTGCGCCTCTACATCGGCGGTATGAACCTGATAGACCGCATCCGCAAACGCCCGCCCGTCGTGGCCGTCATTCGCCTGCAGGGCATGATCGCCTCGGGCCCGCGCGGCCCGCTGAGTGACGAGGGCCTCGCCCCGGTGATCGAAAAGGCCTTCCGCAAGGGGAAGCCGAAGGCGGTGGCGCTGGTCATCAACTCGCCGGGCGGATCGCCTGTGCAATCCTCCCTGATCGCCGCCCGCATCCGCCGTCTGGCGGACGAAAAGGGCGTGCCAGTCTTTGCCTTCGTCGAAGACGCGGCTGCCTCGGGCGGGTACTGGATCGCTTGCGCGGCGGACGAGATCTATGCTGACCGGACCTCGATCGTCGGATCGATCGGGGTGATTTCGGCGGGTTTCGGGGCGCATGTCCTGCTGGCACGGCAGGGGGTAGAGCGGCGTGTTCACACCTCGGGAAAGTCCAAGTCGATGCTGGATCCGTTCCAGCCCGAGAAGGAAGAAGACGTCGCCAGACTCAAGGCCTTGCTGGAAGACATTCATGTCGCCTTCACCGATCACGTCACATCACGGCGCGCCGGAAAACTGAAAGACGACGACGCGCTTTTCACCGGTGAGTTCTGGCTGGCCGGCAAGGCGCAGGAACTGGGGTTGATCGATGGCATCGCGCATCTCGTGCCCGAGATGAAGAAACGCTACGGCGACAAGGTCCGCTTTCGGCGCTATGGCCCCAAGCGGGGCTGGCTGTCGCGGTTCGGGGCATCGATCGTGCAGGACGGCCTGGCCGGGATAGAAGAGAGAGCGGCCTTCGCCCGGTTGGGGCTCTGACGTGATCCTGAAGATCGTTGTCCTGTTCCTTGTCGCCATGGGTGTCATGGCGATGTTCGGTAAGCTGAAGCTGCCGGGCCACAAACGCCTTGCCTCGCGCAAATGTCCGCATTGCGGTCGCTACAAGATCGGCAAGGGCCCGTGCCCCTGCAGGAGAGTCAAATGATCCTACCCTGGGTGCTGACCTGCGTCGGCCTGACCATCCTGGTCCTCGCGGGCGATGCGCTTGTGCGCGGTGCGGTGAACCTGTCGCTGCGCGTCGGCATCCCTGCGTTGATCGTCAGCCTGACCATCGTCGCCTTCGGGACATCCGCGCCGGAACTGCTGATCGGGATCAGCGCCGTCCACGAAGGCAAGCCGGGTCTGGCCCTGGGCAACGTGGTCGGGTCGAACATTGCCAACGTGTTGCTTGTGCTGGGTCTTCCCGCGCTTTTGTCGAAGATGCACACCAGTCGTTACGACACCCGGCGCAGCTATCTGATGATGGTGGCGGCGACGATCGGGTTCACGGCTCTGGCGTTCCTCGGCACGCTCACCTGGGTCACGGGCCTGCTGCTTCTGGCGGCGCTGGCGGCGGTGCTGTGGGATCAGTTCCGCGCCGCGCGGGCCCATGTTGCCCGGACCCGGACCGAAGAGCTTTCGGATCTTGACGGGGCCGATCCCGACATGCCGTGGTGGAAGATTGCGCTGTTCCTGGCGATTGGTCTGGCGGGCCTGCCGCTTGGCGCCGACCTGCTGGTCGAAAACGCGTCGATCATCGCCCGGGACTTCGGCGTGTCGGATGCGGTCATCGGCCTGACACTGGTGGCCGTCGGCACGTCGCTTCCCGAACTTGCGACGACCGTGATGGCGGCGCTGCGACAGCAGGCCGACGTGGCGCTTGGCAACGTGATCGGGTCGAACATCTTCAACCTGCTGGGAATTCTGGGTCTCACCACGCTTTTCGGGTCGATCCCCGTCGAGGCCGAGTTCCTGCAGTTCGACCTCTGGGTGATGATCGCCTCGGCCTTCGTGCTGGCGCCTTTCGTGCTGATGAAGCGCGACCTGGGGCGCAGGTGGGGCGCCGTGCTGACCGCGCTATATGCGACCTATGTCGTCGCCGTGTTGCAGTAAGAGGCCCCAATGACCCAGTCCCCGCATCCCCGTGCCCTCGTCACCGGCGCCGGTGTCCGCATCGGCCGTGCCATCGCTCTGGATCTGGGGCAGGCCGGGTTCGACGTGGCGGTGCATTATGGCCGGTCCGCAGATGCCGCAGATGAGGTCGTCGGACTGCTGCGCGACATGGGGCGCCAGGCGGTGGCGGTCCGGGCCGATCTGACGCAGGAAGCCGAGGTCGGCGGCCTGGTCGCCGCGGCCGCGCAGGGTCTTGGCGGCCCGTTGACCTGCCTTGTGAACAACGCGTCGGTCTTTGAACGTGATACAATTCAGGATGCGACCCGCGCCAGTTGGGACAAGCACATGGAGGCCAATCTTCGCGCGCCGTTCCGCCTGATCCAGGATTTTGCCGGCCAATGCCCCGCGCCCCTGCGGGACGGGACCGGCGAACCGGTGGCGGCAGGATCCGTGGTCAACCTGATCGACCAGCGCGTGCGCAAGCTGACGCCCGACTTCATGAGCTATACCCTGTCGCGCGCGGCCCTCTGGACGCTGACGCAGACGGCGGCGCAGGCCCTGGCGCCGAGGATCCGGGTCAACGCGGTCGGGCCGGGGCCGACCCTGCGCAACACCGGGCAAAGCGAACAGCAGTTCGCCGACCAGCGCGCCGCGACGATCCTTGAACGGGGAAGCGACCCCCAGGACATCGTCGCCGCCGTGCGCTATCTGACCGGGGCAAAGGCCGTGACGGGGCAATTCCTGTGCGTGGACGGGGGGCAGCACCTGGGGTGGGAAACCCCCGACGTGGTCGGGCTCGAGTGATCCCTACGTCACCTGCAAGAAAAGTTGTGCACCCCGTATATTTGATGTCACGAAACGGTTACCAAAACGTTAAAGATATCAATAGTTTGCTGCGCCAACAAAATAATATTGCGTCATATCAATGGCTTGCGATAAAGCCTAAAAAATAGGCAATGCAGCCAAGGGCCCAAGGAACAAGGGATTTTTCTTAATGGAAAAGAATTGCTCCCAGAGTTATCCACAAGTTCCGTGGACAGCTTTCCTCTTGTCCAACCGATCAGGAATTTGCAGCGACGCACCGAATCGTCGGACCATATATCATGACCCAAGGTAAAGGGGCCCCGGCGACCGGGCACGCACTGATTCACTCGCTTCTGTCGACGCTTGATTCGTCGCCGGGCGTGTACCGCATGCTCGATGCGGACAGCCGCGTTCTCTACGTCGGCAAGGCGCGCAACCTGAAGGCGCGGGTGTCGAATTACGCGCGCCCCTCGGGCCATTCGGGCCGGATTGCCCGGATGATCCGGGAAACCGCGTCGATGATGTTCCTGACCACGCGGACGGAAACCGAAGCGCTGCTGCTGGAACAGAACCTGATCAAGCAGTTGAAACCGCGCTACAACGTGCTGCTGCGTGACGACAAGAGCTTTCCGAACATCCTGGTCACCAAGGACCACGACTTTCCGCAGATCCTCAAGCATCGTGGGGCCAAGAAGCGCAAGGGGGCCTATTATGGCCCCTTCGCCGGGGCAGGGGCCGTGAACCGCACGCTGAACCAGCTGCAGCGGGTCTTCCTGCTGCGCAACTGTTCGGATTCGATGTTCTCGACCCGCACCCGGCCCTGCCTGCTGCACCAGATCAAACGCTGTTCGGCCCCCTGCACCGGAGAGATCAGCAAGGCCGATTACGCGGCCTCTGTCGCGGATGCCGAACGCTTCCTGCAGGGACGGTCCACCCAGGTGCAGGAAAAGTTGAAGGCCGAGATGGCAGAGGCGTCGGACGCGATGGAGTTTGAACGTGCCGCCGCCCTGCGCGACCGGATCAAGGCGCTGACCAACGTGCAATCCAGCCAGGGCGTGAACCCGCGCGCCACGCCCGAGGCCGACGTGATCGCCCTGCATATGGAAGGCGGGCAGGCCTGCGTGCAGGTCTTTTTCATCCGGGCCAACCAGAACTGGGGGAACCGCGATTTCTATCCTCGCGTCGGGGCTGATGTTGACGAGGCCGAGGTGCTGGAGGCCTTCCTGGGCCAGTTCTACGATACCAAGGATCCGGCGCGTCTGATCCTGCTGTCCCATCCGATCGAAAACTCTGACCTGATGGAAGAGGCGCTGTGCGAGAAACTGGGCCGCAAGGTCGAGATTTCCGTGCCGCAGCGGGGTGAAAAGGCCGAGCTGATCGAAAACGCGGCCCGCAATGCCCGTGAAAGCCTGGCGCGGAAGATGTCGGAAAGCGCGACGCAGGCGAAACTGCTGGCAGGCGTGGCAGAGGCCTTTGGCCTCGACACCCCGCCGCAGCGGATCGAGGTCTACGACAACTCGCATATCATGGGGACCAATGCGGTCGGCGGCATGATCGTCGCCGGGCCCGAGGGATTCCTGAAGTCACAATACCGCAAGTTCAACATCAAGGGCGAAGACCTCACCCCCGGCGATGACTTTGGCATGATGAAAGAGGTGCTGACCCGCCGTCTGACCCGCCTGCTGAAGGAAGACCCCGACCGCGCCAATGGCCTCTGGCCCGATCTTCTGCTGATCGACGGCGGGGCAGGGCAGGTGTCGGCGGTGCAGGAGATCCTGGAAAAGCTGGGCGTGCCGGACCTGCCGATGGTCGGTGTCGCCAAGGGCGTCGACCGCGATCACGGGAAAGAGGAATTCCACCGCCCCGGCCAGCGGCCCTTCGCGCTGCGCATGAACGACCCGGTGCTGTATTTCGTTCAACGGCTGCGCGACGAGGCACACCGCTTTGCCATCGGCACGCACCGGGCGAAACGGGCCAAGGCGGTCTCGGCCACGCCGCTGGACGAAATCCCCGGCGTCGGCGCGACCCGCAAACGCGCGCTGCTGACCCACTTCGGATCGGCCAAGGCGGTGAGCCGCGCGGGACTTGCGGACCTCAAGGCGGTCGATGGCATCTCGGACGCCATGGCGGAAACCATCTATGCGCATTTCCACGACAAGGGCTGACCGGCCCCGGCTTCACCTTCCCGAAATACTCCGGGGGAGTCCGAAGGACGGGGGCAGCGCCCCCTACCAACGGTCTCTTCCCTCCTGCCGCCGGGCGGGCTAGGTAGGACGTATGAAGATGACTGTCCCCAACATCCTTACACTCTTCCGGCTTTTGGCCGCGCCTGGTGTCGTTCTGGCCTTCGTCCTGGTCCCGCGTCCCTATGCGGATTGGCTGGCCTTTACCCTGTTCGTGGGGGCGTCTCTTACCGACTACCTCGACGGCTATCTGGCCCGCAAATGGGACCAGATCAGCCGCATCGGGACCATGTTGGACCCGATTGCCGACAAGGCGATGGTGATGATCGCGCTGCTGGCACTGGCCGTCTGGTCTCCGCTGGCGCATTGGGCCGTGATCCCCGGCGCGATCATCCTCTTCCGCGAGGTCTTCGTGTCCGGTCTGCGGGAATTCCTGGGCAATGTCGCGGGCACGCTCAAGGTCACCAAGCTGGCCAAGTGGAAGACGGCCGTGCAGATGGTGGCCATTGCCCTGCTGCTGGCGCAGGGGGCTTTCAATTCGAACCTTGGCATGGCGGTTTTCGGCATGGACGGGGAAACGATCTCGGCCATCCTCGACGGGCGGGAAGAGGACCCGCTGGATATCCGCGGCAAGGTCTTCCGCGCCGAATGGGGCGGTGTTGTGGGCATCACGCTTCTGTGGGTCGCGGCCGTGCTGACCGGGATCACGGGCTGGGATTACTTTGCCAAGGCGCGTGCACATCTGGGGGAAAGCTGATGGATGTCCTGTATTTTGCCTGGGTGCGCGAAAGGATCGGGATTCCGAAAGAAACCGTCCCCTCTGACGCGGCCACGGTGCGGGATCTGGTCGAGGAACTGAAAGCCCGCGAAGACCGGTACGAGGCCGCCTTTGCTGATCTTTCAGCACTGCGCGTCGCATTGGACCAGGAACTGTCGGACTTCGACGCCCCGCTTGCAGGCGTGCGAGAGGTCGCCTTCTTTCCGCCGATGACCGGGGGCTGAGATGAAGATCGCGGTGCAGGACGCCCCCTTCGATCTGGGCGCCGAGGCGGATGCCTTTGCCCGGGGGCATCGCGACATGGGCGCCATCGTCACCTTCACCGGCGTCGTTCGCGGCGACGGAGGGCTGGCCACGATGGAGATCGAGCACTATCCCGGCATGACCGAAAAGGCGATCACTGCCATCGCGGAAGAGGCGCGTGATCGATGGAGCCTGGGCGACGTGCTGGTGATTCACCGGCATGGCCGTCTGGCGCCCGGTGACCTGATCATGATGGTGGCCACGGCCGCACCGCACCGCAAGGACGCGTTTGAGGCCGCCGAATTCCTGATGGATTACCTGAAAAGCCGTGCCCCGTTCTGGAAGAAGGAACTGGGGCCGGACGGGGCCAGCTGGGTTGCGGCCAAGGACGAAGACGAGGACGCGCTGCGCCGTTGGTAGCACCGGGCCGCTGAGAGGTCAGAGTCGCCGGTAGGCCGGGTTACTGCTGGGCGTGAATCCGTTCGACGTAAGCGCGCAGCTCTTCCGCCTCGTGGCGTGCCTCGCGCAGGCCTTCCATGGCCGCCGAAAGCTCGGCTTCGGTCTGGCTCAGTTGGTTGGTCAGTTCGGATTCACGCTGCTGCAGGTAGGTGATCGCCTGATCGCGCATTTCCTCAGCGTCATGCAATTCCTTGGCCATCCGTTCCAGTTCGCCCATGTCCGCCTTGGCGACCCGGGTGAAGCGATGGATGAGCCAGTAGGCAAACCAGCCCAGGGCAAAGGCGACAAACAGGATGATCGCGGTGGCGATCACGAATTCGGTTCTGTTCATCGACGCTTATTCCTTTTCGGCCGGTTCAGGCTCTTCTTCGTTGTCTTGGCCGGCTGCGTCACCGTTTTCAAGACCGCTTTCGCCCGTGGCCTCTTCGGTCGGGGCCGAGATCAGGCTGAATTCGATGCGGCGGTTTTCCTCGCGGCCCTCTTCGGTGCCGTTGTCGCCAATGGGCTGGGTTTCGCCATAGCCGGTGGCGACGAAGCCGCCCGTGACGACGCGACGGGTGCGCAGCTCGGCGATCACGGTGTCGGCGCGCTGTTGCGACAGGTCGAGGTTCATTTCCTCGCGCCCCTGGCTGTCGGTGTGGCCGCCGATCTCGATCCGCAGCGGCCCGCAGAAACGCAGCACCTCGGCCAGGTCATCCAGCACCGACCGGCTGTCGCCCGTCACGGTGGCCGAGCCCGGTTCAAAGTTGATCTTTCGGGTCGACTGAATCGCGTTCATGTCGGCGATGCATTTCTCGGGCGGGGGACGGGCCGCGTCGGGATCAAGTTTTTCGTTGTAGGCCACGTCGATGCGGAATTCCTGACCCTCGCCCAGCTGCTCGGACAGGATCCGCGCGATGTCGGCGCTGGCGTCCTTGTTGCCGGTGGTGCCGTTGATCTTGACGCTGTCCTCGGTCACGACCACCGCGCCGTGCGCCAGTTCCGACAGGGCCTGCAACCCGGCCAGAACACGCAGCGACCAGCCTTCGGGCAGGGTGTCGTCGAGGCGGGCGGCGAAATAGACGTTTTCGCTGCCGAAGCGCGACTTGGCATAGCTGTCGGCGGTCTTGCGCGACAGGTCGGTGCGGATGCGGCCGCGCAGCTGCACCTGGCCTTCGGGCGACAGGGTGGCGCTGAATTCGGCCGGGCCGCGGGGCGCGCCGGCCTCGGGTTCGGGCAGGACCGCGTGCAGGGCGAAGACATCGGGCAGGGCGTTCTCAAGTTCCCCGATCACGCGGTCAAAGGTGGCGCGGTCGGTGCTTTCGGCGGCGATCAGGCTGATGTCCGCGTCCGAGAAGGTGACAGTGCCCTTGCCGATCCGGCCAAGCGCAAGGATGGCCGAACTTGTCGCCGCGTCCCATTCGGGCGAGGGCACGCCAAGACCCAGGGTGCAGCGCGCTTCGCCGTTCAACCCGGTGCCTTCGGCAGCGGTGATGATGCGGTCGCGGGCGGCTTCTGTGTCGGCGGAACAGGCATCGAACCGGCCGCCAGTGTCGTCGATGATATAGCGCAGGGTGAAGGGCGTGATCACCGGGCGCGGGGCCGACAGGGCGAGGGTCAGGTCGATGCTGCCCCCGGCGCGGCGGTTCAGACGGGTCTCAAGCTCTCTTTGCCGCTCGAGGCTGGCGGTCATCGCGGTGATCGTGACTTCCTTGGCGGCAAGCGAGATCTTCGAGCGCGGCAGGTCCTTCAGTGCGGCGGCGGCGAAATCCAGGGTCAGCTGCCAGCCGTCGGGGGCCGGATAGCTTGCCACCTCCAACAGGTCGGTGACCTTGTCGACATTGGGCAGCGCGTCCAGCTTTTCGATCAGCGCCTCGCGGTCGGTTTCGGCCGGGATCAGGCCGATCAGCGACAGTTGGCCTTCGTTGCGCAGCAGTTCGATGGAAAAGCGCGGGGCGGCAAGGCCTTCGCTGTCGGCGACCTTCATCTTGTCGATCACCCGGGTGGCATCGACGATCTGGCCCGCCACGGTGATGGCGCGGAACCGTTCGGCTTCGGTCGGGGCGGTGCCGGTCAGTTCGACCTGCAACCCGTCCGAGGTCACATCGGCCCAGCTGATGCCCTCCATATCCAGTTCCATCTTCACGCCGTCGGCCGAACTTCGTTCGATCGCGGCTGCGGCAAAGGTGGCAACGACTAAGGAGATCAGGGCGGCACCAAGGAAGGTTCCCACCAGGATCGTGACAGAGGACAGACGCATCACTTCACGCATTCTGTTGGCATTGCGAAGGGTTTAGTTTGGATTCCCCTTCGGCGCAATCACACCAGGAAGGCAGCGGCGAAAAACGGCAAGGGCAGCAGGCCCGCGTCCCGATTTGACCGGAATAGCATGAGCAGCCGGTCATTGTTGTCCATTTCAAGACGCCGAAGCTGCCAGGCCATGTGCCAGCCAAAGGCCCAGGGCCCGGCCAGCGCCAGGACCAGCGCCAGGGGATTGGCCCCGGGCAGCAGCGATCCGATCACCGCGACCCCCATCAGCGACACGGCCAGAATCAGGAAGCGTTTCAACCAGCGGGGCGTCTGTTCGGCAAAGAGGCGCGCGGTGGACTTCACGCCGATCAGCGCGTCGTCTTCCTTGTCCTGATGCGCATAGATCGTGTCGTAGAACAGCGTCCAGGCGATGCCCGCAACATACAGGACAACCGGCTGCCACGACAGCGCGCCGGTGTGGGCGGTCCAGGCAAGCAGGGCGCCCCAGTTGAAGGCAAGGCCCAGGAAGATCTGCGGCCACCAGGTGAACCGCTTGGCAAAGGGATAGATGGCGACAGGGGCCAGTGACAGCACGCCAAGCGCGATGGCCATGGGCGGGAAGGTCAGCAGGATGACGAAGGCCACCACCGCCTGCACGACCATCCAGGCCAGTGCCTGTTTCGTCGTCACCTGCCCCGAGGGGATGGGCCGCGACCGGGTGCGTTCGACCGATCCGTCGATGTGACGGTCGGTGATGTCGTTCCAGGTGCAGCCCGCGCCGCGCATCAGCCAGGCGCCCAGCCCGCAGCCCAGGGCGATCCACAGGTCCGACCATCCCGCGCGCCCGTCCGACAGCATGGCCAGCGCCAGACCCCACCAGCAGGGCAGCAGCAGAAGCCAGGTGCCGATCGGCCGGTCCGCCCGGCTGAGCCGCAGGTAGGGGCGGGTCCAGGGCGGGGCCAGGCGGTCCACCCAGTTGCCACGCACCGCGTCCGAGACCTGTCCGTCTGTCGGGGTTCCCTCTGGCGTCGTCGTGCCCTCGGTCATATGTAGGCCTCATGGATCGTGCAAAAGTCAGGCTCTATGTAGATCACCCATTGGGGGCGGGGCAAACCGTTCCTCTCGATCGTGATCAGGCCAATTACCTGTTCAACGTGATGCGGATGACCCCCGGCGACGCGGTGGCGCTGTTCAACGGGCGCGACGGCGAATGGCGGGCCGAGGTCGTGACCGGCAACAAGCGCAACGGCGTACTGGCCTGCGTCGGGCAAAGCGCCCCGCAGTCGGACCCGCCGGACCTCTGGCTGATCTTCGCGCCGATCAAGAAGGCCCGCACCGATTTCATCGTCGAAAAGGCGGCCGAGATGGGGGCGCGGCGGATCGTCCCGGTGATGACCGATTACACCAATTCCGAACGTGTCCGGGTCGACCGGCTGCAGGCGCATTGCGTCGAGGCGGCCGAACAATGCGGCGGCACCTATGTGCCCGAGGTGGCCGAACCCCTGCGGCTGGACCGGGTTCTGGCCGACTGGCCAGAGGGGCGGCAGCTGATGTTCTGTGACGAGTCGCTGGTGGGCGGATCGGCAGGCCTTCCGGATATCCGAGGCCCATGGGGCATCCTGATCGGGCCCGAGGGCGGCTTTTCCGAGGCCGAACGCGCACGGCTGCGCGGGCTCGACTATGCCCACCCGGTGGCGCTCGGGCCACGGATCCTGCGTGCCGACACGGCGGCGGTCGCGGCGATGACGCTGTGGCAGGACGCCCTGGGCGACTGGTCATGACCGATCTGATCCGGCCCGAATTGCGCGCCTGGATCGCGCGCTGGCACGAGGCGCTGATCGGGCTGGGCGTGATGGCCTTGGGCCTTTACTGGGCGTTGACCTCATGGGGTCTTCTGGCGTGGCTGGGCTGGGGGCTTGCTGCCCTGGGTCCGGTCATGGCCTTTGCCGGGGTCCAGCGCGGGCGGTTTCGCACCGGGTCGGGCGGGCCGGGGGTCGTGACCGTCGACGAGGGGCAGGTGGCCTATTTCGGGCCTCTGACCGGCGGCGCCGTGGCGCTGAGCGAACTGACCCGCCTGAGCCTTGACGGAGAGAGCGCGCCGCCCTGCTGGGTTCTGGACCAGCCCGGGCAACCCGCGCTTCAGGTGCCGCTGAACGCCGAAGGGGCGGATGCGCTTTTCGATGTCTTCGCCGCCCTGCCGGGGATCAAGACCGACCGGATGCTGGAAGAAATGCGCCGCAGCGACATGCCGCGCCGCGTCGTCATCTGGGAGAAATCCCGGGATCGTATGCGCCTGCATTGACACCCCCCTCAATTCCGACCATCCAAGTCGGACAAGCCACTTCGCGGAGACCGCAGACATGTCCATTCCCCAGTCCGGAGGCGGCCCGATCGAGCGGCCCGAGCAGCTGACCGAATACCTGGAAAGCGGCTGCAAGCCCAAGCAGGACTGGCGCATCGGGACCGAGCACGAGAAGTTCGGCTATTGCAAGGACAGCCTGAAGCCCATTCCCTATGACGGCGAACGGTCGGTTCTGGCGGTTCTGGAAGGGCTGCGCGACGGCCATGGCTGGGATCCGCTGGAAGAGGCCGGCAAGCTGATCGGCCTGACCAAGGACGGCGCGAACGTCTCGCTTGAACCCGGCGGGCAGCTTGAGCTGTCGGGCGCCCCGCTTGAGACGATCCACCAGACCTGCGACGAGGTGAACCAGCACCTGGCCGACGTGAAGGACATCGCCGACAAGGTCGGTGTCGGCTTCATCGGTCTGGGTGCCGCGCCCGACTGGACGCACGAGGACATGCCGCTGATGCCCAAGGGGCGGTACAAGCTGATGGACGCCTACATGGGCAGCGTCGGAACCATGGGCCGGGTGATGATGCGCCGGACCTGCACCGTGCAGGTGAACCTCGATTTCGCGTCCGAGGCCGACATGGTCCAGAAGATGCGCGTGGCCGTGGCGTTGCAGCCGGTGGCCAATGCCCTGTTCGCCAATTCGCCCTTCTTCGAGGGCAAGCCGAACGGCGTCAAAAGCTTCCGCAACTATGTCTGGCGGCACCTGGATGATGCGCGCACGGGCATGGTGCCCTTCGTCTTCGACGATGGCTTCGGGTTCGAGAACTGGGTCGACTATGCGCTCGATGTGCCGATGTACTTCGTCTATCGCGACGGCAAGTACATCGACGCGCTTGGTCAAAGTTTCCGGGACTTTCTGAAAGGCCAGTTGCCCGCCCTGCCGGGCGAGGTGCCGACCCTGTCTGACTGGGCCGACCACCTGACAACGCTGTTCCCCGAGGCGCGGATGAAGAAGTTCATCGAAATGCGCGGTGCGGATGGCGGGCCGTGGCGGCGGCTGTGTGCGCTGCCTGCGTTCTGGGTCGGGCTGACCTATGACCAGACCGCACTGGATGCCGCGTGGGATCTGGTGAAGGACTGGACCGATGAGCAGCGCGCCGCGCTGCATGTCGAGGCCGGCGTGCACGGGCTGCAGGCCAAGGTCGACGGGATCGACATGCACGACATCGCGCGCGAGGTCGTGGCGATCGCTGATGCCGGTCTGAAGGCGCGGGCGCGGCCCGGGGCCGGCGGGCTGATCCCGGACGAGACGCATTTCCTGAACGCGCTGAAGGAAAGCATCGACTCGGGGATGGTTCCGGCGGACGAGCTGCTTGCGAAATACAACGGCGAATGGGCCGGCGACCTGTCGCGCATCTATCCGGAATATTCTTACTGACCAGAAGGTTGGCCGGTCACTCTTCAGGATCGGCCTTCTTTTTCTTTTTCTTCTTCTTGGGCGCGGGGGCCATAAGGTCCCCGATGGTTGCCCCGGTCTTCAGAAGCGCCAGTTGCGTGCCGCGGGGCAGGGCAGCGATGCTTTGATACCAGCCGTCCAGTTGCTGCATCGCCTCGATGGTTTCGGCCAGCCGGGTCTTCACCTCCGGCGGCGTGTCGTCGGTTTCCGCCGTTGCCTGAAGCTCGCGCAGCGCGGCGAGGGTGGGGGTGAATTCGCGGTCCCGGCGGGCGGCGATGACGGCCTCGACCAGATCGAAGATATCGCCGATCGAGGTGTAGTATTCCCGCCGATCCCCCAGCTTGCGCGAGGTGCGGATCAGCTGCCAGGCCGCCAGTTCCTTCAGCCCGGTCGAGATGTTCGACCGCGCGAGGCTGAGCGAGGTGGCGATTTCCTCGGCCGTAAGAGGTTCGGGGGAAAGGTGCAGCAGCGCGTGGATCTGCGCGACAGAGCGGTTAAGCCCCCACTTCGACCCCATGTCCCCCCAGTGAAGGACAAAATTCTGCATGGATGGAGTGAGTTGCATTGCGTCCCCTCCTTTCTGACAATTCAGAAAGTAACATACCTTACCGAATTGTCCTAGCGGCGGACGGGCCGGGTGTCACTTTTTCCCGATCTTGGGCTCGGTTCCGGCGACCAGACGGTCGATGTTCGGCCGGTGGCGGATGAAGATCAGCGTCGCCAGCGCGACACACATGGCGATGGCCTGCGGCACGCCCAGAAGCCCGGCCCAGACCGGCGCCAGAAGGGCGGCTGTCAGCGCCGACAGCGACGAGATGCGCAGGATCACCGCCGTCGCAAGCCAGGTGGCGCAGGCGGCAAGGCCAAGCGGGAAGAAATAGGCCAGCAGCAGGCCAAGGAAGGTCGCGACCCCCTTGCCGCCCTTGAATTTCAGCCAGATCGGAAAACAGTGACCCAGGAAGGCCGCAACGCCCGCCAGTTGCACCGCGTCTTCGGCGGCAAGGCTGCGCGCGATCAGCACCGCCGCCGCCCCCTTGCCGCTGTCGAGGATCAGGGTCAGCGCAGCAGCCGTCTTGTTGCCCGTCCGCAGCACGTTGGTGGCCCCGATGTTGCCCGACCCGACCTGGCGCAGGTCGCCCAGGCCGAAGATCCGGGCGATCACGATGCCGAAGGGGATCGACCCAAGGATATAGCCGGTGATGGCCCAGGCCAGCAGGGCAAGCGACGGGGTGACGATTTCGGGGATCATAGCGGTGCTCCGAAGACCTGGTTGCCGGCGACCCATGTGGCGCGGACGCGGCCCTGCATCCGGGCCTCGTCAAAGGGGGTGTTCTTGGATTTGGACAACAGTTTGAAGCGGTCCATGATGAAGGGCGCGTCCGGGTCGAACAGCACAAGGTCCGCCGGGGCGCCGACCGCCAGCCGCCCCTGCGGCAGGCCCAGCCGTTTCGCCGGGTTCAGCGACAGGGCGCGGAACAGCTGCGGCAGGGTCAGGTCGCCGGAATGGAAAAGCCGCATGGCTGCGGGCAGCAGCGTCTGCAATCCGACGGCGCCACTGGCGGCGGCCTCGTAGGGCAGGCGTTTGCTTTCCTCGTCCTGCGGCGTGTGCATGGAACAGATGATGTCGATCAGTCCTGACGCCACGGCCTCGACCACGGCCTTGCGGTCATCTTCGTGGCGCAGCGGCGGTTTGACTTTGAAGAAGGTTCTGTAATTGGCGACATCAAGCTCGTTCAGCGTCAGGTGGTGGATCGACACGCCCGCCGTGATGTCCAGACCGTTGCCCTTGGCGCGTTCAAGCGCGGGCAGGGCGCGGGCAGTCGTGATCTGGTCGACGTGATAGCGCGCGCCCGTCATCTCGAGCAGGGCGATGTCGCGGTCGATTCCCATGCGTTCCGCCATCGGGCTGACGGCGGGCAGGCCCCGCAGGGACGCGAACTTGCCCGAGGTGGCGCAGGCACCGTCCGACAGCACCGGTTCCTGCACGTGGCCGACGACCAGCGCGCCGCGCGACCGGGCATAGGTCAGCGCCCGGCTCAGCACCTTGGCCGAGGTCACGACGTGATCGCCATCGGTGAAGGCCACGGCGCCCGCGTCCATCAGAAACCCGATCTCGGTCATTTCCGTGCCGGCGCGGCCCTTGGTCAGCGCAGCCATGGGCAGCACGCGGACGGGCGAGGCTTCGCGCGCGCGGCGGGCGACGAATTCAAGCGTTTCGGGATTGTCGATGGTCGGGCTGGTGTCGGGACAGGTGACCATGGTGGTGACGCCACCCGCCGCCGCCGCCTGACCGGCCGAGCCGAAGCTTTCCTTGTGCCGTTCGCCCGGCTCGCAGACCTTCACCCCGATATCGACGATGCCGGGCGCCAGGCAAAGCCCGCCACAGTCGATGCCGTCACCGGCGCCGTCATGGCGGGCCGTGATCACGCCATCCTTCAGGGTCAGGCCGCCGGTCGTCTCGGTCCCGGTCTCGGGGTCGATCAGGCGCAGATTGGTAAGGGTCGTGGCGCTCATGCGAATAGTCCCATGACGATGAGGATCAGCGCCGCCATGCCCAGCAAAAGCCAGAGCGTCAGGCGGCTGGTCTTCGGGGCATTCACCGGCGCGGGCTGCGGCGCCGGGGTGGTGATGCCGCTGGCCGCTTCGCTGCGCAGCGGTTCCATCGTGGTGGCGACCGGGGTCATCGACCAGCTGCCGAAATGCGCCAGCGGCGGTTTGGGCGACAAGGGGACATGCGCGCCGTCGAAGGCCGCCCCCTTGATGATGACCACAGCGCCCCGGATGGCGTCGATCCGGGCGCGGTCGGCGGCGATCTGCCCCTCGTCCACGCCAATGCCTTCGGTCAGGAACCCGGCCAGGCCGATGCCGTCCAGATCCTCGGCCACCGCGCCTTCGACCTGCGTGTCATCCAGGCTGTCGACGCCCAGGGCCTCGCGCAGCGGATAAGCCCCGGTGTCGGGATCGGGCGTCACGAAGGACCAAAGCGCGTCTTCGTCCAGATTGGCGGTGAACAGGTGGACCGTCTCGCGGTCGCCGGAGGTCAGGGTCATGCTGTGCCCTTTGCTTGTTGATCCGCCAGGCGGCGGTCACGGACGTTGGTCATCAGGCGATAGACCTCGTGGCCGTCCTCAAGCCGTTCGAAGCCGATATCGACCGCCCGCGTGCCGTTCTTGGTCTGCCGGTATTCCTTGGCGAAATTGATGGTCACAAGATTGTCCGCCTTGAACTCGAGAACGCTGTCGCCGTCGATCTGCCACGACCGCAGACGCCGCCCGGCCAGCGGCATGTCGGTCGCGATGAAGGCGCGGCGGTCGGTCAGCGTGTACCAGGTGTGCCTGCGCCGCCAGGGTCCCCAGAAGAAGGCGCCGAATGCCAGCGAGATCCCGACCGAGAAATGGATCAGCCCGAAGCTCCAGAAATACCCCCCCGCCATCGAGGCCATCATCATCCAGACGGCGGCGAACCCGGCAAAGAACAGGCCGAACAGCGCGCCCCCGATCTGCGCCACGCCGATCACGAAGGCTGCATCCGGACGCCCCTGCCACAGGATCTCCTCTCCGGGGGCCAGAACGCCATCCCAGCCTTCGCCGGTGGCGGCGTGATTGCGTCCGCTCATGCGGCCACCTGTCCGGTGTCGGGCGCGGTGGCGGCGCGGCAGCGGTTCAGGCGCGTGGCCAGCCAGGCGGGGCTGGCGAGGGCGACGATCCGGTGATCGCGGTCGCAGGTCTTCACGGTCAGGGAATGCGCGCCGACGTCGAAACTGCGGATCTCGTCCAGCGGAATGACCCGGTCCGGCGCGATCAGCAGCCGCCGGTCGGTCAGGCAATAATCCAGACGCCGCCGGACCAGAAGATGAGCTATGGCGTTGAAGCCGCTGAAAACGGCAAGGAAATGCAAAAGCCCCACCATATGGACCGCCCCTGTCAGGGCCCAGGTCGCGACGGCATAGATCGCCATCGCCAGCATCGCGGTCAGCACGATACCCGCCAGCAGCGGCCCGGCGCTTCGGTCGCGGCGTGCGATGACCTGTTCACCGGGATCGGGTCGGATCACGCCGCCGCCCTCCGCGTCTTCAGGTTGCGCGCCAGCAGGTCCATGGCGGCCATGCGGACGGCCACGCCCATCTCGACCTGTTCCTGGATGACCGACCGGTTGATGTCGTCGGCCAGGGTGCCGTCGATCTCGACGCCGCGGTTCATCGGGCCGGGGTGCATGACGATGGCGTCCTCCTTGGCGTGCGACAGCTTTTCGGCGTCCAGTCCATAGAGGTGGTAATACTCGCGCTCGGACGGGATGAAACCGCCGTCCATCCGTTCTTTCTGAAGCCGCAGCATCATCACGACGTCAACGTCCTGCAATCCCTGGGCCATGTCCTCGTAGACCTCGCAGCCCAGGTCGGCCATGCCCGCAGGCATCAGCGTCGGCGGGCCGACAAGTCGCACGCGGTTCTCCATCTTGCCCAGCAGGATGATGTTGGACCGGGCGACGCGGCTGTGGGCGATGTCGCCGCAAATCGCAATCGACAGCCGGTGCAGGCGGCCTTTCTTGCGGCGGATGGTCAGCGCATCCAGCAGCGCCTGCGTGGGGTGTTCGTGACGCCCGTCGCCCGCGTTCAGCACGGCACAGTTGACCTTCTGGCTCAGCAGGTCGACCGCGCCGGACTGCGGGTGCCGCACGACCAGCAGATCGGGCTGCATGGCGTTCAGCGTCATCGCGGTGTCGATCAACGTCTCGCCCTTCTTCACCGAAGAGGTCGACATGCCCATGTTCATCACATCCGCGCCCAGACGCTTGCCCGCCAGTTCGAAACTGGCCTGCGTGCGGGTCGAATTCTCGAAGAACATGTTGATCTGGGTCAGGCCGCGCAGGGCCTCAGAATGCTTGTCGGCGCTGCGCGACAGGGCGACATAGTCGTCGGCCAGATCCAGGATCTCGCCGATCTCGTCCGGGGCCAGCGGTTCGATGCCAAGCAGGTGGTCCTGTCTGAAACCCATGGTGCCTCCCTCGCGTTGCCTCGCTTATAGAAATCCCGGGCGCGGCTCACAAGTCCGGGTCCGGGCTTCCTCTGGTCTTCATATCCTCGGGGGTGAATTGGCCATAGGCCAAGAGGGGGCAGACGGCCCCCTCACTCCGCCGCTCAGCTGCGGAAGACACCCTCGTAGATCGGCTCCATCGACCGGGTCTCAAACAGCGACGAAACCGAGGTGCCGTTCCAGATGTTCAGGATCGCCTGCGCAAAAAGCGGCGCGGTCGGCAGGATGCGGATCTGGGCGCAGTCCTTCACGGCATCGGGCGCCGCGATGGTGTCGGTGATCACCAGGTTCTTCAGGACCGAATTCGAGATCCGTTCGACCGCCGGGCCCGACAGGACGCCGTGAGTGATATAGGCGTGAACTTCCTTGGCACCATATTCGGTCAGCAGTTCCGCCGCCTTGCACAGCGTGCCGGCCGTGTCGCACATGTCGTCGATCATGATGGCGATCTTGTCCTTCACGTCGCCGATCACGGTCATTTCCGCGACTTCGCCGGGCTTTTCGCGGCGCTTGTCCACGATCGACAGCGGGGCGTCGATGCGTTTCGCCAGTTCGCGGGCGCGGGCCACGCCGCCGACGTCGGGCGACACGACCATGATCTCTTCCATCCGGCCCTTGAACTTTTCCTTGATGTCGAGCGCAAAGATCGGGCTGGCATAGAGGTTGTCGACGGGGATGTCGAAGAAGCCCTGGATCTGGGCTGCGTGCAGGTCCATCGTCAGGACGCGGCTGATGCCGCTCTCGACCAGCATATTGGCGACCAGCTTGGCGGTGATCGGCGTGCGCGGCTTGGTCCGGCGGTCCTGGCGGGCATAGCCGAAATAGGGGATCACGGCAGTGACGCGGGAGGCCGAGGACCGGCGCAGCGCATCGGCCATGATCAGCAGTTCCATCAGGTTGTCGTTCGCCGGGTTCGACGTCGACTGGATGATGAACATGTCCTCGCCGCGGACGTTTTCAAAGACCTCGACGAAGATCTCGCCGTCGTTGAACCTCTCGACGCGGGCATCGACCAGGTCGAGGTTCACCCCCCGATGGATCGACATGCGACGCGTGATGGCCGAGGCGAGCGGCAGGTTGGCATTCCCGGCGATAAGCTTGGGTTCGACGACGTTCGGCATGGCAGCTCCGATGGTTCTGACGCAAAGGCGGCGTGACAGATTCGTGACGTTGAACCCCGCTTACCACCTAGGTAGGGTCTTGCCAAACCGGCGGGGAGGATAAGATGCCGCATATCGACTATTATTTCGTAACAGTCTCTCCCTGGACCTACCTGGGCGGCAATCGCCTGGAAGAGATCGCGGAAAAGCACGGCGCGACCATCACTTACAAACCCTGCGACATGAACCGGGTGTTCCAATCCACGGGCGGTCTGCCGCTGGCGCAGCGGTCGCAGGCGCGCAAGGATTACCGCATGCAGGAACTGAAGCGGTGGCGCGCGGCGCTGAAGATGCCGCTGACGCTGGAACCTGCGCATTTCCCGACCAATCCGGCGCCCGCGTCCTATGCGATCATCGCCGCGCAGGCGGCGGGCGGCGGCGACACGGGCGCGCTGGTGCAATCCATCCTGCGGGCCTGCTGGGCCGAGGAAAAGAACGTGGCCGACGAGGCCGTGATCCGTGACTGCCTGTCAGCGGCGGGGTTCGACCCCGACCTCGCCAGCGGCGGGATGCTGACCGGCGCCATGGCCTATGAGGCCAACACCGAAGAGGCGATCCAGGTCGGTGCTTTCGGGGCTCCCTTCTACCTTGTCGACGGGGTGGAAGGGTTCTGGGGGCAGGACCGGCTCGACATGCTGGACCTTTACCTGTCGGGGGCGCTTTCGTGACATCGAAGATCTACGCGGGACGCGACACGGCGGTGCGCAGCTGGCCGGGTGGGCCGGGGCGTGCTCTCATGGTGCATTGTTCGCTGGCCCATTCCGGGGCGTGGAAGGGCGTTGCGGGGTATCTGTCGGCCAGTCACGAATGTCGCGCCTTCGATCTGCCGGGGCACGGACGCAGCGCGCCCTGGGATTTCGAGTGCGGCTATCAGGACGCCGTGGTGCAGCAGATGCGCGAGATGATCGCGGAATGGCAGGCGCCGGTCGATCTGGTCGGCCATTCCTTCGGCGCAACGGCCTGCCTGCGCCTTGCGGCCACCGCGCCCGACCTGGTGCGGCGCATGGTGCTGGTCGAGCCGGTGTTCTTCACCGCAGCCTATGCCGCCGATCCTGACTGGGCGGCCGCGCAGAAGGCGCTGCCCAATCCGGTCTACGACGGGTTTCAGGCCAAGGACTATCGCGCGGCCGCCAAGGCATTCCTGGGCGACTGGGGCGGCGGCCAGCCGTGGGAGGAGATGACGGCCGAGCAGCAGGACCTGTTCACCGAGCAGATGAAGCTGGTCGAGGCCGTCATGGTCACCAACAACGGCGATCCGGACGGAATCCTGGCGGATGGGCTGATCGCGAAGATGCCGGTGCCGGCGCTTTTGATCGACGGGGCCGAGAGCCCCGAGGGAAGCCACCGGATCGTGCTGGCCCTGCAGGATCTGATCCGCGACGCGCGGTTGGAGACTGTGGCGGGGGCCGGACACATGGTGCCGATCAGCCACGCGGACGTGGTCGGGCCGATGGTGGCGGAGTTCCTAGGCTAGGCGTCAGATGGCCGGCCGCCGGGGGCTGTCTGCCCCCGGACCCCCGAGGATATGGGACCAGAGGAAGACCGGACGCCGGGCGCCCGGTTGTTGTCAGCGTTCGTCAGGCACGGGCGAGGTCGAGGAAGCGGTCGATCTCGGCCTCGGGCAGGGCCCAGTCGGTCACAAGCCGCGTGGTCAGCGGTTCATCCGCATCGCCGTCGTCCAGCGATCCCGCCCAGACGTTGAAGACCGCACCTGCGTCCTTGAGCGCCTTCAGGCGGCGACGGGGCAGGGTGAGGAAGGCCATGTTGACCGCGGGTTCATACAGGAAGTCAGCTTCGGGCAGGGCGCGCAACCCGTCGGCCAGTTTCGCCATGTTGGCATTGGCCGCGCGGGCCGTCGACAGCCAGAGATCATCGCGCAGGTAGGCGGCCATCTGCGCCGACAGGTAGCGGTGCTTGGAAAAGAGGTGTGCGCCCCGCTTGCGGCGCAGCTCAAACTCCCAGGCCTTGTCCGGATCGAACATCACGACCGCCTCGACCCCCATGCAGCCGTTCTTGGTGCCGCCGAAGGAGAGCACGTCGACGCCCGCGCGCCATGTCATTTCGGAGGGCGTGCAGTTGGTGGCGACCAGCGCGTTGGCAAAGCGCGCGCCGTCCATGTGGACGGGCAGGCCGTAGTCACGTGCGACCGAGGTCAGCGCAGTCAGTTCGGCCACCGTGAAGGTCTGGCCCTTTTCGGTGGCCTGGGTGATCGAGACCGGGCCGCGCTGCGGGCCGTGGACGCCGCGCACCTCCTCGGCCTCGATCGCGGCGCGCAGGGCGTCCGGCGTCATCTTGTCGGCGTCCCCCACCAGGGTCAGCTTGGCGCCGCCGGTGTAGAATTCGGGGCCGTTGCATTCGTCTTCGTAGATATGCGCGACGGGCGAACAGAAGACCGTGTGCGTCGGCGGACAGTAGCACGACAGCGCCAGGCAGTTGGCGGCGGTGCCGGTGGCCACAAGGTAGACCGCCGCCTCGGGCGCCTCGAAGATCTCGCGGATGCGGGCGCGGACCTCGTCCATCAAGGGGTCGGCGCCATAGGACCCGGTGTAGCCCGTGTTGGCTTCGGTCAGGGCCTGCATGATTTGCGGGTGAACGGGGCCCGTGTTGTCGGATCCAAAGTACATCAGAGCGGCTCCTCTATTATGTGGTCTTCCCAGTCTTCGTCGGCGACCTCGAATTCCGAATAGGTCATGCCCCGGACGGACACGCCTGCGCGGTGGACCGACTCGGCCGTGCCACTGATCAGCGGGTGCCAGTCGTACAGCGGACGCCCTTCGGCCAGCAGCCGATAGGCGCAGGTCTGGGGCAGCCAGTACATGTTGTCCTGGATGGTCTTCGGGTCGAGCGTGATGCATTCCGGCACGAACTGGTGGCGGATGGGGTACTGCGCGCAGCGGCAGGTGGCATCGTCCAACAGGCGGCAGGCGACGCGGGTGAGGGCGACCTCACCCGTTTCCTCGTCTTCCAGCTTGTTCAGGCAGCACTTGCCGCAGCCATCGCAAAGCGCCTCCCATTCGGCGGGGGTCATCTTGGCGAGCGGTTTCTTTTCCCAGAACCGCGGCGCGAGGCCGGACCGGTCGATCGGGTCGTCGGTCATGTCCGCTCCAGGATGGTGCGGGCCTTGGCGCAGTCGGCGTCCATCTGGGCGACCAGCGCGTCAAGGCTGTCGAACCGGGCCTCGGGGCGCAGGTAGTCGACCAGCGCGACCGACAGCGTTTCGCCGTAGAGATCGCCCTTGAAGTCAAAGACATAGGTTTCGATGTTGGGCGTTTCGCCGTCGAACTGCGGCCGCACGCCAAGCGAGGCCGCGCCGTGATAGCTGCCCTTGTGGGGGCCGGTCAGCACGTCGACCAGCACGGCGTAGACGCCGAACTTCGGCTGGTGCAGCCCGGTGATCGACATGTTGGCCGTCGGATAGCCCAGGTCGCGGCCGCGCTGATCGCCCCGGATCACCGGGCCTTCGATGCGGTGCCAGTGGCCCAGCATCGCGGCGGCGTCGCGCGGGCGGCCTTCGGTCAGGGCGGTGCGGATGGCGGTGGACGACACTTCCTCGGTTCCTTCCGAGATCAGCTCGGCGATGGTGACGCCAAACCCGTAGGTGTCCCCGAAGGCGCGGAGCGTGTCGACGGTGCCCGCGCGTTTCGCGCCGAAGTGGAAATCGGCGCCGACGGTGACATGGCGGACGCCAAGGCCATCGACCAGAACGCGTTTGGCGAATTCGTCGGGCGTCAGGGCCGCGAGGCCAGGGTTGAACGTCAGCTCATAAAGGACATCAACGCCGATCTTTTCCAGCCGGTGTGCCCGGGCGGCGGGGCCGGTCAGGCGGAAGGGCGCGGCGTCGGGCGCGAACAGCTGTCGCGGGTGCGGTTCGAAGGTCATGACGCCAAGGGGGGCGTCCAGGCGCGTGGCCTCGGCCCGGGCGATATCGATCACCGCGCGGTGGCCATGGTGCACGCCGTCGAAGTTGCCGATGGCGATGGAGGCGCCCCGGTCGGCCTCTGTCACGTATTGATAGTCGCGCACGATCCTCATGATCGCAGGGGTAGCCCCGGGCGGGAGGAGGTGCAAGAGGTGCGCAATGGCAAACGGCCCGCCAGTGCGGCGGGCCGGGATTGCGGAATTCGCCTTGTGTCAGTCGAACTTGCGGGACGGTGCCAGCACGGTGGCTTCGCCCATCAGGACCTTCTTGCCGTCGACCATGCAGCGGCAGTCCAGCTTGACCCGACGCTTGGCGTGGTCGATGTCGATCACCTCGACCTCGGCCAGGACCATGTCGCCGGGACGCACGGGCGCCAGGAACTTGAGCGTCTGGCCCATGTAGACCGTGCCATGCCCGGGCAGCTGTTCACCGATCACCGCCGAGATCAGGCCGGCCGTCAGCATGCCGTGGGCGATGCGCCCTTCGAAGATCGTGTCCTGCGCGTAGGCATCATCCAGGTGCACCGGGTTCCGGTCGGTCGAGACCTGGGCGAACATCTCGATATCCTCGTCGGTCACGACTTTGCGCAGGTGGCGCGTCATGCCCATTTCGATGTCTTCGATACAGATCGTACCGCGCGGCAAGTTGTCCAACATTCTCTCCACCCTTCAGTCCGGTCGGGTAATTTTCTGATCGCGCGTTGGCGCATTTGGCAACTTTATTACTTCGCGCGCGCAGAAAATCAAGGGCGAATTCGCTACCGCAGAAAACCGATCGCATAGGTCGGAGATGATTTTTCCTTTTCAAGGTAGCTGGTTAGCTTGTCGGCGTCGGGCTGTTCGGTGGTGGCGGTTTCTTCGGCCGCCAGACCACCGGTGATGAAGAGGCTGTCGATATCTTCACCCATGGCCCCGCGGATGTCGGTGCCGATTCCATCACCAATGGCCAGGATCCCTTCGTTACCGACGGATTTGCCGGTCGCGGCCAGGCGGCGGCGCGCCAGGTCATAGATCGGCGGATGCGGCTTGCCGAAGTACAGGCTCTCGCCGCCCATCTCGGTATAAAGCTGCGCGACCGCCCCGGCGCACCATTCGCGCCGGTCGCCCCGATCGACCACGATGTCGGGGTTGGCGCACAGCAGCTTCAACCCGCGCGTCTTGGCGTGCAGCAGCTGGGGGCGCAGGGTGTCGGGGTCGGCCAGCGGATCGAAGGGGCCGGTGCAGATGATGCCCTCGGCCTCGTCCAGCGGGACGGTGGTGATGTGGACCGGATTGTCCTGGATCTTGAGCGGATGGAGGAAAACGTTTTCCTCGTCCGGCTGACCGATGAAGAAGACCTTTTCGCCGACCGCACCTTCATAGGCCGCCGCGCGGGCGCTGTCGCCCGAGGTCGCGATGGTGTCCCAGGCGTCGCGGGGGACGCCGAAGCCGTCAAGTTGCGTCTCGACCGATCCGCGCGGGCGGGGGGAATTGGTGACCAGCACCACCGTGCCGCCGCGCTGACGGTAGGCAATCAGCGCCTCGCAGGCCGCCGGAAAGGCGGTCACGCCGTTGTGGACGCAGCCCCAGAGGTCGACGAACAGCGCGTCGTAGCGGTCGGAGATTTCGGCGAGGGCGGTGATGATCTGGGTCATGGTCGGTCCCGAAGTTTGATTTGGCTGCAAGCTAGGGCGGGGGCGGGCGGAAGGCCAGCCGTTCTTGGGGACAACGCGGATCCGGCGCTGCGGGGTCCCGCTGCGCCTTTCCGTTTTGAGAGTCTTTTGAATCACTTGCGGGGCGAGGCGCAGGTTGAGATTCCAGAATCCTGACAATTCACCCGAATCCGCCTCAGGTGGACTTTGCGCGCGATCAGCCGTCCGCGGCGGCCTCGATCGCGGCGATGTTCAGCTTGCCGTGCTGGGTCAGCATGAACTCTGACGCCCGCCGCGCGCGGTCCGGGTCGGGGTCGGCCAGCAGGTCGTAAAGCCGTTTGGGCACCACCTGCCACGAGAACCCGTAGCGGTCCTTGCACCAGCCGCACATGCTTTCGGTTCCGCCCTCGGTCAGATTGTCCCAGATGGCGTCGACCTCGGCCTGGTCTTCGCAGGCCAGCGCGAACGAGATCTGTTCGTTGAAGGGAAATTGCGGGCCGCCATTGATGCCGGTCCAGGCCTGTCCGTTCAGGGTGAAGCTGACCACCATGGCGTCGCATTCCTTGTTCGATGGCGTGTCCGAGGGGGCGCGGACCACATTGTCGATACGGGTGTCGGGCACGACCGAGGCCCAGAAGGTGATGGCCTCTTCGGCGTTCATATCGAACCACAGGGTGGGGGTCATGCTGGGCACGGCGTCTCCTCCGACTCGGGTGCTGCAGCGCGATCGTACCGGGATTTGGGCATGAAAAAAGGGGCGCCGGGGCGCCCCTTGCCGCGATGGCCGCGTCGATCAGACCTTGAGGTTCGGAATGATCTGCTTTTTCCGGGACATGATGCCGGGCAGGACGACCGTGTCGCCCTCGACCGATGCGCCAAAGCTTTTCTCGGCCACGCCCTTGATCAGGTCGTTCGGCACGAAAAGCGTTGCTTCTTCGTTCAGGATGTCGACGACGAACAGCAGAACCTCGTCCACGCCGTCTTCGGCGGCGACGGTCTTGAAGCTTTCCATCAGGCTGTCCTTGCGGTCCAGCACGATCTTGGGCGCGGTGGTTTCCAGGACCGAGACGCGGAACTTGGTGCCGCCGACTTCGTATTCCTTGCTGTCCATGCGGATCAGGTCGGCGTCGGAAAATGCCGACACGTCGGATTTTGCTTCGAACATTTCAGAGGCGTAGGCGGCGATGTCGATGTTGAGCTCTTTCGCCAGCTTGATCGCCAGATCCTTGTCCTGATCGGTGGTGGTGGGCGACCGGAATTCCAGGGTGTCAGACAGGATGCACGACAGCATCGCGCCCTTGATGTTGTCGGGCATCTTCGCGGCGTTGTCGCCCATCAGGTTGTACATGATGGTCGCGGTACAGGCGAGCGGCTTGATCGTGATGTCGATCGGTGCCTTCGTCTCCAGCCCGCCGGTCAGCTTGTGGTGGTCAATGATCTGGATGATGTCCGCGTCATTGATGCCTTCGGGCAGTTCGGCGGGGTTGTTGGTGTCGACGATGACAACCTGGGCACCCGCATCGACGCCCGCGATGATCTCGGGCTTGTCGAAGCCCCACTTGTCGATGACGAAGGCCGCTTCGGTGTTCGGCTCGCCCAGCAGGGCGGGGGTGGCGGGGGTGCCGCGCACTTCGGAAAGATACCAGGCCCAGATGATCGGAGAGCCGGTGGAATCGGTGTCGGGTGATTTGTGGCCGAAGACCTTGATCGTCATGTTTCGAAGTCCTGTGTCAGGTCGCTAATTCGGCGCCCTTATAGAAGTGGTGCCCGCCCGTGTCACCTGCCTGTTGCTGCGGTGCGGCGACGCGGGGTTTGCGGGTATTGATTGTAATATGCAAGTGAATGGCCCAGTGACTCGCTTTAATTGCAGCGGCGACCCGCAAGACTCGCCTAGGTTGATAGCAGAATGCCTGCTTGGTCATTGTAGCATAAGGAGAATATTTAAGTTGTGAAACACAAGTAAATATCTGCTAAATAACTTGCAGAACGAGAGTTGTGTAAAAAGGCGCCTCACCATGCCCCGTCTGACCTCGGAAAACTGGAGCGGATGTCCGGTCCGATACGCCGCGACCGTGGTTGGCGACGCTTGGGCACTGGTGATCCTGCGCGACCTGATCTTCAGGGGATCACGGCATTTTGGCGATTTTGTGGCGGCGTCCGAGGGGATCTCGACCAACATCCTGACCGACCGGTTGCAGCGGCTGGAGGCCGAGGGAATCGTCACCCGCAACCGGGATCCGGAAAAGGCCGTGCGGGTAATCTATCAGCTGACCGAAAAGGGCCGGGGGCTGGTGCCGGTGGTGCTGGCGATGATCGACTGGGCACAGACCTGGGACGCGCGGACCGAAGTGCCCGACAGGTTCATCGAGGCGCTGCGCGACGATCCGGCGGCCATGGCCCGGGCGGTGCAGGCCGATCTGGCCAAGCGCGCGGCGGATCTATCCGAGGCGGGTCAGGCCGAAGGCAATCAGCAGGCCGAGGGTGACGGCGATCCCGGTTGACTTGTGGTCTTCGCGGTAGGCCTGCGGAAAGACCTCGGTCGCCAGCGACGCCGTGACGGCCCCGGCGGCAAAGGCCCGGATGGCGGCCAGCGTTTCCTCGCCGACCTCGCGCAAGGCCAGGTTGCCGATCACCGCCGAGGCCGCCAGCAGCGCGGCGGTCGCGCCCCACATCCAGAACACCCGCCGCCGGTCCATGCCGCCTTCGCGCATCCGCTTCGCGCCGCCCGCGGCTTCGGGCAGGTTGGACAGCAGGATCGACCCGGCCAGTGCGGCGACCTCGGGCGCGCCCGCGCCGATCAGCGCCACCCCAAGCGCAAGGTTTTCCGGCACGCCGTCGAAGGTGATGGCCAGCATCAACCCGCTGCCTTCGGATCCTTCCGTATGTCGCTCAAGAAGCGCATCGGCACCCGTGAACAGCACCGCCCCGCCCGCGACCGCCATGGCAAGCCCCCAGAGCGGCAGGTGGTCCGAGGCCGGTTCGATCAGTTCCGTCATCACCGACACGATCAACGCGCCCCCGGCCATGGCGACCAGAAAGCCTTCGGTGCGGTCAGGCAGGCGGCCGAACAGCCCCCAGGCGGCGCCGACGATCAGGGCGGCGGATACGATGGCGACAACGAGGATCAGGGTCATTTGCGGCTCCGGCAGGGCATGCAGGATAAAGGCCCGGCGCGGGGACTTGTTCCCATCCGCTTGATCGCCGACTAATGCGGCATGGTCAAACCGCGTGAAACCGATCTTTACCCGCCGATCAAGGCCTTCCTGGAAGGGCAGGGCTATGAGGTGAAGTCCGAAGTCGCGGGGGCGGATGTCATGGCGATGCGGCCCGATGATCCCGACCCGGTGATCGTCGAGCTGAAGACCGGCATGAACCTGACGCTGGTGCAGCAGGGGGTGGCGCGGCAGGGGCTGACCGACTGGGTCTATCTCGCGGTGCCGACAGTCAAGGGACGCAAGGCGCTGGCCGGGCATCTCGCGCTGTGTCGACGGCTGGGGCTGGGGTTGATCACGGTGCGGCTGCGCGACGGCCATGTGCAGGTACATTGCGATCCCGGGCCATACGTCCCGCGCCAGTCCAAGCCGCGCCGGGGGCGATTGCTTCGGGAATTCCAGCGGCGGGTCGGTGATCCGAACGAAGGCGGGTCGGTCGGGGTCAAACTGGTGACGGCCTATCGGCAGGATGCGCTGCGCTGTGCCGCCGTGCTGTCCCGGGTTGGGCCGTCGCGGGGGGCTGATGTGGCCCGGGCCGCCGAGGTGCCCAATGCGACCACGCTGATGCGCGACGATCATTACGGGTGGTTTGAACGGGTCGATCGCGGCGTCTATGCGCTGACCCCGAAGGGCGCGGAGGAGCGGTCTGCCTTCGGTGACCTGCCAATACCCGCGCCGCCGGATGAGACCTGAGCCAGGCGATGCTTCGCCCGCCTTGCGCGACCATCGTCTTGCCGGGTGACGCAACGGAAGCGTCGCGTCGCGGTGTTCACGACGACCTTGGGTGAATAGATCGGGGTCGCACCAGCCGGGGCCGCCGGAACCTTCGCGCAGCATATCGCCAGCGCTGCGAATTTCACGGCCCCCGATGCTTGACAGCTTTCCAACCGATGCCTAACTGTGCGCCGTTAGCACTCGCAACCGGTGAGTGATAACGCCTCCGAGTCGCTCGTGATCGAGGGCGAGGGGGCAGGGAGAAACTTTGAGCCAAGGAGCCTCAGAGATGGCATTCAAACCGCTTCACGACCGCGTTGTGGTCAAGCGTACCGAGAGCGAAGAGAAAACCGCAGGCGGGCTGATCATCCCCGACAGCGCCAAGGAAAAGCCGGCGGAAGGCGAAGTTGTTGCCGTGGGCGAAGGCGCACGCAAGGACAGCGGCGAACTGATCGAGATGGCCGTGAAGGCCGGCGACAAGGTCCTGTTCGGCAAGTGGTCCGGTACTGAGATCACGCTGGACGGCCAGGAACTGCTGATCATGAAAGAAAGCGACATCCTCGGCGTGATCGCCTGAAGGATGGCGGGGTGACCCCCGCCTGACGCTTTCTCAACCAACGACTTAGTCAGGAGAGACGAATATGTCTGCAAAGGACGTCAAATTCGACACCGATGCCCGCAATAAAATGCTCAAGGGCGTCAACATCCTCGCCGATGCGGTGAAGGTGACCCTCGGCCCGAAAGGCCGTAACGTTGTTCTGGACAAATCCTTCGGCGCCCCGCGCATCACGAAGGACGGTGTGTCCGTCGCCAAAGAGATCGAACTGGAAGACAAGTTCGAGAACATGGGCGCCCAGATGGTGAAGGAAGTCGCTTCCCGCACCAACGACGAAGCCGGTGACGGCACCACGACCGCAACCGTGCTGGCCCAGGCCATCGTCAAAGAAGGCATGAAGTCGGTCGCAGCGGGCATGAACCCGATGGACCTCAAGCGCGGCATCGACCTGGCAACGACCAAGGTCGTCGAAGCCATCAAGGCAGCGGCCCGCGACGTGACCGACAGCGACGAAGTCGCACAGGTCGGCACCATTTCCGCAAACGGTGAAGCCAACATCGGCCGCATGATCGCAGACGCGATGCAGAAAGTCGGCAACGAAGGCGTCATCACCGTCGAAGAAAACAAGGGCATGGAAACCGAAGTGGATGTCGTCGAAGGCATGCAGTTCGACCGTGGCTACCTGTCCCCCTACTTCGTGACCAACCCCGACAAGATGACTGTCGAACTCGAAGACGCGATGATCCTGCTGCATGAGAAGAAGCTTTCTTCGCTGCAGCCGCTGGTTCCGCTGCTCGAGCAGGTGATCCAGTCCCAGAAGCCGCTTCTGATCATCGCGGAAGACGTCGAAGGCGAAGCCCTGGCGACCCTCGTGGTCAACAAGCTGCGCGGCGGCCTGAAGATCGCAGCCGTCAAGGCACCGGGCTTCGGCGACCGCCGCAAGGCCATGCTGCAGGACATCGCGATCCTGACCGGCGGCCAGGTGATCTCGGAAGACCTGGGCATGAAGCTCGAGAACGTCACCATGGACATGCTCGGCACCGCGAAGAACGTGTCGATCACCAAGGACGAAACCACCGTTGTGGACGGCCATGGTGACAAGGCCGAGATCGAGGCACGTGTTGCCCAGATCAACACCCAGATCGCGGAAACCACCTCGGACTACGACCGTGAAAAGCTGCAGGAACGCGTTGCGAAGCTTGCAGGCGGTGTGGCTGTCATCCGCGTCGGCGGCATGACCGAAGTCGAAGTGAAAGAGCGCAAGGACCGCGTCGACGATGCACTGAACGCGACCCGCGCGGCCGTTCAGGAAGGTGTCATCGTCGGTGGTGGTGTTGCCCTGGTTCAGGCCGGCAAGGCGCTGGAAGGCGTGACCGGTGCGAACTCGGACCAGAACGCCGGTATCGCCATCGTGCGCCGTGCCCTGGAAGCACCGCTGCGCCAGATCGCGCAGAACGCAGGCGTCGACGGTTCTGTCGTGGCCGGCAAGGTTCGCGAATCGACCGACGTCAAGTTCGGCTACAACGCTCAGACCGACGAATACGGCGACATGTTCGCCTTCGGTGTGATCGACCCGGCCAAGGTGACCCGCACCGCGCTGGAAGATGCAGCGTCCATCGCCGGTCTGCTGATCACCACCGAAGCCATGGTTGCTGACAAGCCGGCCAAAGAAGGCGCCGGTGGCGGCATGCCCGACATGGGCGGCATGGGCGGCATGGGCGGCATGATGTAATCATCCGCTCTGGCCCCACAGCCAGACACACGGGAAGGGCGCCTTTGGGCGCCCTTCTTGCGTTCGGGGCGCCTGTTTGTCGGGCAGGGGCCGCGGCGGATCGGCCCCATTGCGCGAAACCCCCGTGACCTTTGCGTGGCCCGCGTTACCTTTGGGACCTGTTTGAATGGAAATATTTCGATGACCCTCCGCCCAATGCAACCCGGTGACGAAACCGCGGTCTCGGCCCTTCTGACCACGGCCTTCGACGGCCCGCTGGAAGCGCAACTGGTGTCCCGGCTGCGGGCGGATGGCGACATGGCGCTTGAACTTCTGGCGGAAGAGGACGGGCGGATCTTCGGCTATGTCGCCTTCGTGCGGCTGCAAGAGCCAGAGGGCTGGTTGTCGTTGTCGCCGGTGGCCGTCGCGCCGTCGCGGCAGCGGCGCGGCATCGGGTCGGACCTGATCCGCATGGGTCTTGATCAGGCGCGGCAAGCGGGCGCGCGCGCCATCACGGTGCTGGGCGATCCCGACTATTACACCCGGTTCGGGTTTACGCTGAAAGCGGCCGAACACCTGCAAAGTCCCTTCGCTGGGCCGCATTTCATGCTGTACCCGATCGCCGCCAAGACGGCGGGACGGTCGGATCGCGTGGTCTATCCTCCGGCGTTCTCAGAGTTCTGACCACCTTGCCTCTGCCCGCGTCCCGCGCCAAAAGCGGCGCATGGAGATGCCTGACTTTCACATCACCGGCGCGCTGGCGCTGACCCCGGACGGCCAAAGCGGCGCGGCCCTTGGCGTGTCTCAGGGGCGGCTGACGGATACGCGCTACGGGCGGGCGGTCGATCTGCCGGGCTGGCACCTGCTGCCGGGAATCGTGGATGCGCACGGCGACGGGTTTGAACGCCACCTTGCTGCGCGGCGCGGGGCGCTGCGCGACATGACCTCGGGGTTTCTTGCGCTGGACGCCGAACTGGCCGCCAATGGCATCACCACCGCCATGCTTGCGCAGTTCTGGAGCTGGGAGGGCGGCATGCGCGGCCCAGACTTCGCAAAGGCGATGCTGGCGGGGCTGGCCGAGGTGCGTCCCCGGCTGACGACCGACATTCGCGTGCAGCTGCGGATCGAGGTGCACATGATGGACGACTTCGCCGAGATCGAAGAGGTCATCGCGGACCACGGGATCGGGTATGTCGTCTTCAATGACCACCTGCCGCATGACGCGCTGGCCAAGGGCAAGCGCCCTCCGCGACTGACCGGGCAGGCGTTGAAATCCGGCCGGAATCCAGAAAAGCACCTTGCGCTGATGCAGTCGCTTCATGCCCGGCGGGGCGAGGTGCCCGATGCCGTGGCCGCGCTTGCCGCGCGTCTGCGCGCCAAAGGTGTGCTGACCGGATCGCATGATGATCGCGACGCTGTGGCGCGCCGGGCCGCGCAGACGCAGGGGCTGATGATCAGCGAATTTCCCGAAACGCTCGACGCCGCGCAAGAGGCCCTCGCGCAGGGCGCGCCCGTGGTCATGGGGGCGCCCAACGTCATGCGCGGGGCGTCGCATTCCGGCAATGTCGCCGCGACCGAGGTCGTGCGCGCGGGCCTGTGCACCGCGCTCGCGTCGGACTACCACTATCCCTCGCTGGTCTTCGCGGCGCAGAAACTGGCGCCCGACATGGGGCTGGCGGCGGCCTGGGGGCTCGTGTCCACAGGTCCGGCGGGGATGCTGGGGCTGACCGACCGGGGGGCACTGGCCCCGGGGCTGCGCGCCGATCTGGTGGCGATCAATCCGGCAACCGGCCGACCCGGCCTGACGATCGTGGGCGGACGGATCGCCCATACCGATGCCGCCGGGGCCGCGGCGCTTTTGCAGGCCTGACACGACCGCCCCGGAATGCCCGCCGGGACTGACCGTTTCCCCCCGTCCTGCTTGACTTCCGGGCCAGCAGCATGTGTATCGACCCAAGCCGGGCCAACCCGGATCGCGACCAAGAGGAAACCGCCCCATGCACCCTTTCCGCAGCCATACCTGCGCCGATCTGACCGCCTCCAACGTCGGAGAGACCGTCCGTCTTTCGGGATGGGTCCATCGGGTGCGCGATCACGGTGGTATCCTCTTTATCGACCTGCGCGACCACTATGGCACCACGCAGGTCCTGTGCGACCCTGACAGCCCGGTCTTTGCCGAGGTCGAAAAGGTGCGGTCCGAATGGTGTATCCGCATCGACGGCAACGTGAAGGCCCGCGACCCCGAGCTGGTGAACCCCAAGCTGCCGACCGGCGAGATCGAGGTGTTCGTGCGTGACATCGAGGTGCTGGGCGCCGCGAAGGAACTGCCGCTGATGGTCTTCGGCGATCAGGAATACCCCGAGGAAACGCGCTTGCGCTATCGCTACCTCGACCTGCGCCGCGAGCAGATGCAGAAGAACATGACCCTGCGGTCCGATGTGATTGCCTCGATGCGGCAGCGGATGTGGGACCAGAAGTTCCGCGAATACCAGACGCCGATCATCACCGCGTCCTCGCCCGAAGGGGCCCGCGATTTCCTCGTGCCGTCGCGCCTGCACCCGGGCAAGTTCTACGCGCTGCCGCAGGCACCGCAGCAGTTCAAGCAGCTGCTGATGGTGTCGGGCTTTGACAAGTATTTCCAGATCGCGCCCTGTTTCCGCGACGAAGATCCGCGCGCCGATCGCTCGCCCACGGATTTCTACCAGCTCGACCTCGAGATGTCGTTTGTCACCCAGCAGGACGTCTTCGACACGATCCAGCCGGTGATCCGGGGCGTCTTCGAAGAGTTCGGCGGCGGCCGCAAGGTCGACACCGACTGGCCGCAGATCACCTATGCCGATGCCGCGCTGAAATACGGCACCGACAAGCCCGACCTGCGCAACCCGATCGAGATGCAGGTCGTGTCCGAACATTTCGCGGGCTCGGGCTTTGCGATCTTCGCCAAGCTGCTTGAGCAGGAGGGGACCGAGATTCGCGCGATCCCGGCCCCGACCGGCGGCTCGCGCAAGTTCTGCGACCGGATGAACGCCTTTGCCCAGAAGGAAGGTCTGCCCGGCATGGGCTATATCTTCTGGCGTGATCAGGGCGACGGCATGGAAGCAGCCGGTCCGCTGGCCAAGAACATCGGCCCCGAGCGCACCGAGGCGATCCGCCAGCAGCTGGGCCTTGGCGTCGGCGATGCGGCGTTCTTCCTTGGCGGCAAGCCCTCGGCCTTCGAAGGCGTCGCGGGCCGCGCGCGGACCGTCATCGGCGAGGAACTGGGCCTGACCGACAAGGACCGTTTCGCCTTTGCCTGGATCGTCGATTTCCCGATGTACGAGGCGGACGAGGAAACCGGCGCCGTCGATTTCAGCCACAACCCCTTCTCGATGCCGCAGGGCGGTCGCGAGGCGCTGGATGGCAACCCGCTGGACGTGCTGGGCTATCAGTACGACCTGGCCTGCAACGGCTACGAGCTGATTTCCGGCGCGATCCGGAACCACAAGCTGGACATCATGATCAAGGCGTTCGAGCTGGCCGGCTATGGCGAGGACGAGGTGCGCAAGCGGTTTGGCGGCATGGTCAACGCCTTCCAGTACGGCGCTCCGCCGCACGGCGGCTGCGCGGTCGGCATCGACCGGGTGGTGATGCTGCTGGCCGACCAGCAGAACATCCGCGAGGTCATCCTTTTCCCGATGAACCAGCGGGCCGAAGACCTGATGATGGGCGCGCCGTCCGAACCGACGTCGGACCAGCTGATGGAATTGTCGCTGCGGGTGATCCCGCAGGAGTGATGACGCCGACCGGGCGCGCGGGGTTTTGCGCGCCCGGGGGCTGTCCGCCCCCCTTGGCCCGTTCCGGGCCAATTCCCCCGAAGGTATTTTTGACCAGAAGAAGCCTGGTGCCGTGGCCTAGACGATCAGGTCGAGCGGAAGGTCCGCGATGTCGCGCAAGCGCTTGCCTTCGATCATCATCGACAGCTGATCCTGATGTGTGGCGCTGCCATGTGCCTGCACCGCCGCGACGAGTTCGGGCAGCGCGAAGTGGTAGACACAGTCGATATCGCCGGTGCCAAGCGCAAGGGACGCGATGCGGCTGGGCAGCGGTTCGCCGGTCACGACCACCACGTGGGGCAGCGACCCCTTGCGGTTCCGTACGAGGTTCAGCCCTTCCGAGCGCGCGTTCTGGGCGCGGTCGCTGCGTAGCGTCCACTTGCAGCTGACGGAGGCATGCAGAGATTGCCGCGCCCATGCGTCCGCACGGGTCGGAGAATATAGCGCCACGGTGTCATCGACAAAGGTGCCATGCGCGTTGATCACCGCGTCGCTGAGCGCATCGCGGATGACGACCACGTCGGGCTTGATCAGGTAGTCAGATCCGAGCGCAGTGGCAATTTCCCGGTTTGTCCGCGCGATCGCCTCAAGATCGTCGAGGTGGTCGTATTGATCGAATTCGGTAATCCCGCCGCCCTTGCGGACCTGAAGGGGCAGGGGGCGCAGATGGGCAAGCGCCGCGAAGCACTGCCTGAGAAACTCGGCGCAGGCGGTTTCGAAGTTCGCGCCCATGGTCTGACCGGGCAGTTTGGTCATGGATTGCGCTTCACCGAGGCTGTCGAGGATGCTGCGCGCGTAGCTTTTGCTGGATTGGCTGGCAGTGTCGGCGTTGCTAGGCACGCCCGATGCGTTCAGTGTCAGCGTCCCGGCCCGAAGCGTTCCGTGAAACTCGGCCCGCAGCCGGGACAGGCCTGAGGTCATCAGGCGGCGACCGCTGCGGTCCGGCTGAGCACCTTGGCCAACGCACGGCCGATGGCTTCGGCGACGGGCGGCGGGAAGGCGTTTCCGACCTGGCGATAGGCGGGTGTCTTGCGGCCCGAGAAGACCCAATCGGGCGGGAAACCCTGAATCGCGGCAGCCATTGGAACTGTGAGGCGCGGCAGGCCTACAAAGTCTTTGTCCGGCGGGGCATCGGCCAGGGATTTCCCATTCACGCCAAGCGCTTCCCAGGCTTTCCTGGCGCGGGTCGGCCCCAGATCCGGGCCGCCGTGTTTCTTGGATCCGCCGACGAGGGTCGGCGCGATGCCTTGGGCGTTGCGGGCCCAGGCCTTGGCGCCGGTCCAGCCCTCGGCGGCCATGAGCGGGTAGAGCGTATCGCCGACGCTACGCGCGGGCAGGTCAGACGCGTCCGGCCAGTCAAAGCTGGTTTCGGTGTCCTTGGGCAGCCCGATGATCGCAACGCGCGGGCGCAACTGGGGGACGCCGAAATCGCTGGCGTTCAGCAGGCGGTAGTCGAGCGTGAACCCCAGTTTGGCCAGGTCGCGCCGGAAGGTGTCGCGGAAATCCGCGAAACTCGCATCCAGAAAGCCACGCACGTTTTCGATCAGGATGGCGCGGGGTCGGATTTCTTCGACAAGGCGGAGGAAATCCGGGAAGAGGTTGCGTTCGTCATCCGCGCCCAGTTGCTTGCCCGCGACGGAAAACGGCGGACAGGGCAGGCCGCCGGCCAGAAGGTCGACGCGCCCGGCGTAGGGGCGGCCGTCGAAGGTCTTGATGTCGGCATCGGCACCTTCAAGGACGTTCCATTCCGGGCGGTTCAGGCGCAGCGTGTTCCGGGCGTGCAGGTCGATCTCCGACAGGGCGATGTGACGGAAGCCCGCGGCTTCCAGCCCAAGCGCCTGACCACCGGCGCCGGCACAGACCTCGAGTGAGGTCAGCTGTTGGTCGATCATGCCCGTTCCATCCATGCGCGACTTACCCCCGAAAACGGCTGGTCACAGGACGGTCACCGGGGCGGGCCGACAAATCTGGGGCGAATGTGCTGCTCATATCCCATATATAGCGTTCCTTTCAGGGCGGAGTCATCCGTTTTCTGACCCGACGCGGCGACTCGGGCATGGGAACAATATGGGAACAATTGATTGCCAAATCGCTAACGCACCGCGCGCACGAAAAAGGGCGGGATAGCCCGCCCTCCGGTTACCTTGACGAATAATTCAGACTTCGGTGCTAGGAAGAATGAACCCGTTGATCGGATAGATCTTTCCCAGCTGGCCGGGGTTCGATTCCACGCGAACACGGCTCCAGTCATTGCGGTCGGAGACGTCGATCACCGTCATCCCGAGGGAGACCTGGTTCCTCTCCCAATTCGCATGGTCGATGGTGATTTCACGGTCGGAGATCACGCGGGATACGACGGCCACGTGGCCCATGGGCATGCCGCGGGTCGCGGCGAAGGCCATGACGGCACCGACATGCGGTTGCTTGGTGCGGCCGTAGATGCCTTCGGCCTGGGACCACCAGGTGTTGGCGTTGCCGCGGATGTCGACTCCGCTGGCGGTCCGGGCGAAGGGGACGCACCAGACACGATGGCCCAAGGCGCGTTTGGCCTGTGCCTCGTGGATGGCCAGGGTGCGAAGCTCAAGATCCAGCGTCGCCTTGTTGGCGGCCTGTTCCGGCGTGACATGGGCGCAGCCGGCACCCAGAAGAAGCGATGCGGCAAGCAGGAGCGCGCCGCGCGTGGACTTTGTTGCGTGTTTCACGCTGTTCTGACCCTCAATTGTCCCGATTTTTCTTCACTTTTGTGCGAAGTTTTAAGGTTTATTTTTCGTTTCGGGCCGGAAAACAAGCCTAAGTTCCTGCGTTGGCGGGATTTTGCCGGTTCCATTCAATCTGGTGATAGTTGCGATTCAGGAAATAACGACGAGACTGGCGGCATGACACTGAATGGCAAAACCGACGGTCCGCAGACCGCGCTGTCCCGCAGGCGGTTTCTGGCAACGGGGGCGGTTTCGGGACTATGGCTGGCGGGATGCACGACAGTGACCGATCCGGTGCCGGAGCGATCGGAAATCTGGGTGCTGACCCAGGCGATCCGGTCCCTCTCGCCGACGGTCGATGCGCAGGAGGCCGCGCGCGCGGCCGAAATCGCGGTGCGCTATCCGCTTGAGTTGCGGGAAAGATACGGGGTCACGGACCCGCCGCTGATCCACAATACCAAGGTCAACCTTGGCAGGCGGCCGCGCGGGCTGTGCTGGCATTGGGCCGAAGACCTGGAGTCTCGCCTGGCGGAAGAGGGGTTCCGATCATTGGCGTTGCATCGGGCGATCGCCAACGGGTCCAGCCTGCTGCTGGATCACAGCACGGTCGTCATCTCGGCAACGGGGGCGCCGATGGAGGACGGGTTGGTGCTGGACGGATGGCGGCAGGGCGGGGTTCTATACTGGACGCCGGTGCGCGAGGACCCACGCTACAGGTGGGAACGCCGGGCAGATGTCTTTGCCCGGCGGCGATAGGCGTAGGGGCGGCCGGTTCGATCCGGCGCGCCCGGCAATCAGGTCAGAGGGTCAGTCTTCCAGCGCGTCTTCGCGCTTTTCCTCGATCAGGCCCATTTCCTCTTTTTTCCGCTTGAGGAAACGGTCGCCGTAGCCGTCGAGTTCGCCATCGTCGATGACTTCCTTGGCGCGGCCGAAGACCTCGTTCTCCTCTTCCTCCATGTGATGTTCGTAATCATGCTTGAGCGTCTTGAAGCGCGTGAGCCAGCCCGAGGATGACATGTCCATCTCGCGCAGCTCTTCGAGGATCTCGTCCATTTCGGCATGTTCATGAACGGAATGGCGGGCGGCGTCCTGACCCCAAGTCTGCGTCAACAGCTTGGAATAGAAGGTTTCCTCTTCGGCTGCGGAGTGGCTTTTGATGTCCCGGTAGAGCTCGTCCCAAGCGCTTTTGCGGTCGTCGCTGGCGCCTTCGGTCTCGACGATGATGTCGAGCAGTTCGCGGTGGCGGTCGTGGTCTTTCTTGATGGCGTCGTAGATGGACGGCATGGGATCCTCCGATGGCTGATGCGAAGGGGCAACGCGGGGGCGGGCGCGGTGGTTCCGCAGCAACGTCACGGGCCGGCTTGGCATTTTCCGGCGGCCTGCCTAGTGTCGCGGTGACCACTTGATTTCAGGACGTTTTCCATGACTGACCCGCGCCCAAAGGGGTTTGCCCTTCCCGACTGGCAAGAGCCGCCCGCACCCCCTTCGGATCTGGTGATCGATGGGCGGCACGTGCGGCTTGAACCGCTGCGCGCCGAAGATCACGCGGCGCTTCTGTTCAAGGAGATCGAGGGAGAGGACTGGCTGTGGGATTACATGCCGGTCGGCCCGTTCAACAGTGTGGCGCAGTTCCATCGGTTCGTGCAGTCCTGCGAAGGGTCGCGGGATCCGCATTACCTGGCCATCCGGTTGGCGGGCAGCGGACGGGTTGTGGGCTTTGCCTCTTTCCTGCGGATCACGCCTGCGTCGGGATCGATCGAGGTGGGCTTCATCATGATGTCGCCCGCGTTGCAGAAGACCCCGGCGGCGACAGAAGCCATGTACCTGATGATGTCCTGGGCCTTTGACGCGGGATATCGGCGGTACGAATGGAAGTGCGACGCGCTGAACGCGCCGTCACGTCGGGCGGCGCAGCGGTACGGGTTCTCGTACGAGGGGATCTTCCGTCAGGCGACGGTCTACAAGGGGCGCAATCGCGACACCGCCTGGTTCGCGGTGATCGACCAGGACTGGCCCGCCCTGAAAGAGGCGTTCGATGTCTGGCTTTCGCCCGCGAATTTCGGCGCCGACGGTCAGCAGAGGGAAAGCCTGGCGGATCTGACGCGGCTGGTGCGGGTGTCCTCGGATCCGTCGGTCTGAGCGGGGTCGGCGTGGCGGGCGGTGCGTGCCAGCACGCACCCTACGCGACCCGGTGTGATGGCGTACCGAGGCTGGCAGAGGGCCAAAAGGCCCGTCAGAGCCGGGCGTCGGTCGCCGCCCAATCCCAGTACATCTCGCGCGCGCGGCGGGTGAGGGCGCCCGGCTGGTACTGCCGGTCCTCGATCGCCGTCACTGGCGTGACCTTGGACATGTTGCCGGTCAAAAAGACCTCGTCCGCGTCGTGGAAATCGGCAAAGCTCAGCACCGTTTCGTTCACGGTGACGCCATCGGCGCGGAAGTTGGCGATGTGGCGCGCGCGGGTGATGCCGGCCAGGAAGGTGCCGTTGGCGACGGGGGTGAACAGCTCTCCGTCCTTCGCCATAAAGACGTTGGCGGTGGCGCTTTCGGCGACGTTGCCGATGGCATCCGCCACCAGCGCATTGCCGAACCCGCGCTTGCGCACCTCAAGGATCATGCGGGCGTTGTTGGGGTATAGGCAGCCGGCCTTGGCGTTGACGATGTTGTCGGACATCACGGGCCGGTGGAAGCTGGTGTAGCCAAGGGTGGTCGAGGCCTCGGGCGGGGCCATCGGGATTTCCTCGAGGCAGATGGCGAAACCGGTCGCGCCCTCCTTGGGGTCGACGCCAAGCGCGCCGCCGTCCAGCGCCCAGTACATCGGGCGGATGTAGATCGGCGTGCCCTTGGGATAAAGCGCCAGCCCTGCGCGCACGATGTCGATCATGCTGTCGGTGTCGACCGTTGGCGTGATCATCAGCGCCTCGGCTGATCGATTGACGCGGGCGCAATGGGCGTCGAGGTCGGGGATCAGCCCGTCGACCATGCGGGCGCCGTCAAAGACGGTGGTGCCCAGCCAGCTGCCGTGGTCGCCCGCGCGCATGATCGGCAGGTCACCGTCGTGCCATTGGCCTTGAAAATAGGTGCGCAGGTTGGTTCCGGTTGCCATGGTCGTCTTCCTTCTGATTGCCCGAACTTATGGCAGCGCGGGATCGGAAGGGGAAGGGCACGAACGCAATACCCCGGCACGAGGCCGGGGATGCGTTCTGAAATCAGGGTCGGTCTTGCGACCGGTTCGGGGAAAGGTGCAGCAATGCGCCACGCCACAATGGTTAATCAAAGATTGAATCCGTTCTGTGACGAGACTTCGACACTTTGGTGACGCTAAGCCGCGTCGTCCAGAAGGGCCTGCAGGTCAAGCGGACTGTTCACCATCTGAAGCGTGCCGTTTGCATCGCGAGGCCAGTCGGACTCGGGGCGGTCGCGGTACAGTTCGACCCCGTTGCCGTCGGGATCGCGCAGGTAGATCGCCTCGGACACGCCATGGTCGGCGGCGCCATCCAGCGCGATCCCCGCTTCGACCACGCGGCGCAGCGCGTCGCCAAGGCTGCCGCGATCGGGGTAGAGGAAGGCCGTGTGATAAAGCCCGGTGTGCCCCGGAGGCGGCGGCGTGCCGTTCTTGCTTTCCCAGGTGTTGAGCCCGATGTGATGGTGATATCCGCCCGCCGCCAGAAAGGCGGCCTGCGTTCCGTATTTCTGCGTCAATTCAAAGCCGAGCACGCCGGAATAGAAGGCGATGGCACGGTCGAGGTCGGCCACCTTGAGATGGACATGGCCGATACGGGCCTGGGGATGAACAGGTGTCATGGGTGTCTCCTATCGTTGGAAAGGAGAATAAGCTGTGCGCAGGTCGGGGAAAAGATCGGTGCGCGCAGGGGTATGGTGCGCAAATGCAAAGGGCCCGCCTTGTGTCAGGCGGGCCCCGATGCGTGGGTTAGTATCAGGCCGCGCTGCGCTGCCCGCCGGACCGGCGGCGGCGGTTGCGGTTGCCCGACTTGGGCTTGGCCGCGCCATTGCCCTGCGGTTTGGCCTGCGCCTTGGGCTGGCCCTGACGCTGGCCTTGACCCTGGCCCTGGCCACGTCCGCGACCGCCCCGACCCCGACCGCCGGATTTCGGCTTGGCGGGGCCACGGCCTTCGGGGCGGGTGCCGCCCGCGGTTACGATCTGCTGGCCGATCACCTTTTCGATGTCATGCAGTTCGCCCATCTCCTCGGGGGCACAGAGGCTGACGGCGCGCCCGTCCTTGCCCGCCCGCGCGGTGCGCCCGATGCGGTGCACGTAGTTGTCGGCCACGTTCGGCAGTTCGAAGTTGTAGACATGGCGCACGTCCGGGATGTCGATGCCGCGCGCGGCGACATCGGTCGCGACCAGCACGCGGACCTTGCCCTCCTTGAACTCGGTCAACGCACGGTTGCGCTGGCCCTGGCTCTTGTTGCCGTGGATCGCGCTGACGGCGAACCCGGCCTGGTCGATCTTCTTGGCCAGCTTGTCGGCGCCGTGCTTGGTGCGGGTGAAGACCAGCGCCAGTTCGTCGCGGTGCCCATCCAGCAGGTCGATCAGCGCGGCGGGCTTGTCGTTGGGGTTCACGAAGACGACGGACTGGTCGACCTTGTCGGCGGTCTTGCCCGGAGGGGTGACTTCGATCCGGACCGGATCGGTCAGGAAGGATGCCGCGATTTCATCCATCAATTTCGGCATGGTGGCCGAAAAGAGCAGCGTCTGACGCTGTGCGGGCAGCATCTTGGCGATCTTGCGCAGGGCGTGGATGAAGCCAAGGTCCAGCATCTGGTCGGCTTCGTCCAGCACCAGGTAGTCGGTCTTGGCCAGCGTGATGGCATTGCGGTCCAGCAGGTCGATCAGGCGGCCAGGCGTCGCGACGAGGATATGCGCGCCGCGCAGCAGGCGCTGCTGCTGTGCATTGATCGAGGCGCCACCGACCACCAGGCCGACGCGCAGGTGGGCGTTCTTCAGGATCAACTGAAGGTTGTCGGTGATCTGCTTGGCCAGTTCCCGCGTCGGCGCCAGGATCAGCGCGCGCGTGGTCTTGGGTTCGCACTTGATGTTCTGGCCCAGCAGCTTGTCGGCGATCGGCAGGCCGAAGGCGAGCGTCTTGCCGGTGCCGGTCTGGGCCAGGCCCAGCACATCACGGCCCTGCAGGGCTTCGGGAATGGCGCGGGTCTGGATCGGGGTCGGATCGGTCAGGTTCTGCTCGGCCAGACGGTCGAGCAGGGCAGGGCGCAGGCCCAGCTTTTCGAAGTTCATGTAAATCCTTTCGGGGCCTGTCCTAACAGGCCTATGGTGTTCTGCCACCCAAGGCAGAGTTCGGGTCATCGCGACGAACCTGGGACAGGCGGCATTGCCCGTCAGGTCGTAATCGCGAGAGCCCCTTCGCGAGACGGCGTTGCCGTGCGCGGGAAAAGCGTATCGCAGGAACGGAGGAATGCTCCGCACCGGTAAGGGAACCGGCGACTACTGAGGCGCAGATGGGGGTTTGCGGCGCGGAAGTCAATGGGGATGTGCGCGGAGGCCATATGCCTGTGGCATATCGGGGCCTCCGGCGGGAGTATTTTTGGCAAGATGAAGTCGAGGGCGCGGTTGTGGGCCAGGCGCCCCCGTATTTTAGCGGATCATGCCAACGATATCATACGCCTGCTGCAGGATCGGTGCGGCCATGGCGCGGGCGCGGTCGGCGCCCTTGCGGAGGATGGCGTCGATCTCGTCCGGGGTTTCCATCAGGCGGGCCATCTCGGTCGAGATGGGCGAGAGCTTGGCGACGGCGAGGTCCGACAGCATCGGTTTGAAGTCCGAGAACTGCTTGCCGCCGACGTCCCTTAGCACCTCGGCCACGGTCTGATCGTTGAGGGCGGCGTAGATGTTGACGAGGTTGCGCGCCTCGGCGCGGCCTTCCAGCCCCTCGACCTCGGAGGGCAGGGCGTCGGGGTCGGTGCGGGCCTTGCGGATCTTCTGGGCGATCGCGTCGGCGTCGTCGGTCATGTTGATGCGCGCCATGTCCGAGGGGTCGGATTTCGACATCTTCTTGGATCCGTCGCGCAGGGACATCACGCGGGTTGCCGCGCCTTCGATCACCGGTTCGGTGATGGGGAAGAAATCGACGCCGAAGTCGTTGTTGAACTTGATCGCGATGTCGCGGGTCAGTTCGATGTGCTGCTTCTGGTCCTCACCCACGGGGACGTGGGTGGCGTGGTAGACCAGGATGTCCGCCGCCATCAGCGAGGGGTAGGCGAACAGCCCGAGCGAGGCGTTCTGCTGGTTCTTGCCCGCCTTGTCCTTCCACTGGGTCATCCGCTGCATCCAGCCCATGCGGGCGACGCAGTTGAAGATCCAGGCCAGTTGCGCGTGTTCCGCAACCTGGCTTTGGTTGAACAGGATGGATTTTGACGGATCGAGGCCCGCAGCGATATAGCCCGCGGCCAGTTCGCGGGTGTTGCGGCGCAGGTCTTCGGGGTTCTGCCAGACGGTGATCGCATGCTGGTCGACCATGCAGTAGATCTTTTCGACCCCGGTGAGGTCTTCTGCGTTCTGCATGTCGACGAACCGCCGGATCGCGCCCAGGTAATTGCCAAGGGTCAGCCCGCCCGACGGCTGGATGCCCGAGAAGACGCGGGGCTGGAAGGTCTTGCCTTCGGTTTGACCCTGGGTGGCTTCGGTCATGGCGGCGTCCTTTGGCTGGATTTCCGTGCCGCGCTGGCTTACCCATGCCCCCGGTTCGCGTCAAGGCGGACCCGGTTTGCCAAGAGGTCCCCATGTCCGATCCCCGGGGCGAAAGCCCGATCAATCCGATCCCGCCGCTGGTGCTGGCGATCTTCGTCGTGATGTGCGGCATCGAGGTGGTGTTCCAGCTGGGTACACGTGGCCTGATGGGCGGGCCTGCCGGGGTCGGCTGGCGCACCGGCGCCATCATGGACTACGGCTTTCAGGGTCAGTTCCCGGCCTACATGGTCGAGACCGGGCAATGGCGGCCCGAGTTCCTGCTGCGCTTTGTCTCCTACCCCTTCGTCCACGGGTCCTTCACCCAGGCGGCCTTTGCGGGCGTGATGCTTCTGGCGCTTGGCAAATACGTGGGAGAGGTCATGGCACCGCTGTCGGTCTTCATCCTGTTCGTGCTGTGCACCATCGGCGGCGCGGTCGCGATGTGGGCGCTGGCGCAGCCGGATGCCTGGATGTACGGGGCCTTTCCGCCGGTTTACGGGCTGATCGGGGCGTTTACCTACCTGCTCTGGGTGCGGCTGGGCGTGATGGGCGCGCCACAGATGATGGCCTTTCGCCTGATCGCCGTGCTGGCGGGTATCCAGGTGGTCTTCGGCCTGATCTTCGGGTTCGCGCAGGACTGGCCGGGGGACCTGGGCGGCTTCGTCACGGGGTTGTTCTTTGCACCAGTTCTGGCGCCCGGCGGCTTTGCCGCGCTGATGGAGAAGCTGCGCAAACGCGACTGACCCGATCTAGAACATCGCGGCGGGCAGGACCGGAACATAGCGGGCGAACCGGCGGTTGCGGCCCTCGGGGTAAGGCAGGATCATTGCGCGGCGGTTGTCGGGCGGCTGCTGTGACGCCTTTTCAGCGCTGTGCAGCCACGTCGCGGCGCGGGTGTTGTCGTGGTGCGTGTCGCCCAGCCATTTTTCCGCCAACCGGTCGCGCAGGCCGGTGATCACCTGCGCGTCGTCGAAGATCACCGAGGCCTCGGTATCCCACAGCAGCGACCGCCCGTTCAGGTTGGCCGAGCCGACGATGCCAATGGTGTCGTCCACCAGCGTCACCTTGGAATGCAGGTAGATGATGCCCGAGCCTTTCACCGGCATCGGAGTGCCTTCGGGGGCAGGGCGCGGTTGCGCGGGCGACACGATGGCCAGCCGGTCGCCATAGGCACGGCGCAGCAGGCGCAGGCAGCGCAGTTGCAGTGCCTGGGCATGGCGGGCGGTCATGCCGTTGTCGCGCCCGAAGATCACGCGTTCGGGTTCGGTCGGGATTACCAGGATCAGTTGCAGGTCGGGGACCTGAGCCGCGCGGTCGGCCAGCGCCTGGGCCAGGGGATAGTGCCGCAGGAACTGCGTTTCGATATAGATCGTGTCCTTGGCGCGGGCAAAGGCGTCAAGGTGTGCGACTTCGTGATCGCGGTCCTCGGTCACGGGGCTGAAGCGGGCCGCGCCTGTACCGCGCGTCGACAGGGTGCGCAACAGGCGGGGGCCGTGGGTTGCGCCGGTTCCGGGCGCGTCGGGGACGTCGGTCGTCTGGGCCGAGAAGGCGGTGCCGCAATGACCGCGCGCCCGCGACCAGCAGTCCGAGAAGTGGCGGCGCAGGTCGTGGACGACCGGGCCCGTCACCTCCATGCTGACGTCGTGCCAGGTGTCTTCGGGGCGCTGGTCGTGATCGTCATCGTCCCACCTGCGTTCATCGACGTCGATGCCGCCGATGATCGCATCGCGGCGGTCGATCACGGCGAACTTCTGATGCAGCGTGACCGGGCGCAGGTGGTAGTTGCCCTGAAGCGCCTGCAGCTGCATCGGAGTCAGGGTTTCATGCGGGCGCTGGCGCAGGTCGGCCAGCCTTTTGCGGATCGGCAGGGCAAAGGCCCATTCCCACAGGGGGGCGGGGGCGCAGTCGTGCAGGGCGCAGATGATCTCGGCCTTGGGGTGGTCGGTCAGGCGGCTGGCAAATTGTCCGGCACTGGCCCAGGCGGCGCGGTGCAGGTCAGCGGCGAAGACCGGATCGAAATCGGCCAGAAGGAACCTTATCGACACGTCCCTGGCCGCGACATGGGCGATCAGGTCGGCCCAGGTCTTCAGGCCAAGCGCCTGCGCCTCGTCGCTGCGCAGAAGGGTGCGGGCGTCGAAGATGCGGAACGACAGCAGCACCTCGTCCGTGGCGCCAAGGACCAGCCGTTCGAGCGCCGGAAACATCTCGGCCGCGGTGATGAGCGGACGCAGCGTTTCGGCCCGCGGGGCGGGCTCTGCGTCTGACAGCTGTGGGGTTTGCGGCATCATTCCGGGGTTTCGCGTCTGTTCCTCAGTTCAGGGAACGCCGCGCGGGCCGGTCTGGTTCCGCCTTACCTGCCCCGTCGCATCGCCGCCCGAAGCTCGGATATGCGGAAGGCGTCGATCAGCTGGCACAGGATGAAATAGGCAATGGTGCCGCCGAGGATCAGAAGGGCCAGCGCCCCGGCACGGGTGACCGCGAAGAGCGGTTCAAGCGCGATGTCGAGGCCGTAGAGGACAACGCCAAGCCCGGCACTGGCCAGGATGATGCGCGGGATGCGACGGCGCAGGCGGTCATCCAGCGCGGCAGCGTCCCCCATGTGCCGCGACCCGCGCCAGAGCAGAACCATCATCGCCCAGCCGGCGGTGGTCGTGGCGAAGGCGGCGGCGATGTAGCCGATCACCGGGGCAAGGCCGATGGCGATCACGGCGTTCACCACCATGGCGACAATGGCATAGCGGAAGGGGCTGCGGGTGTCTTCGCGGGCATAGAACAGCGGTTGCAGCACCTTCTGCAGCACGAAGGCCGGCAGGCCCACGCCATAGACGGCAACGGCCAGCGCGGTGGCCTGTGCGTCTTCGGGGGTGAAGCGGCCGCGCTGGAACAGCGTGGTGATGATCGGCTCGGGGATCACGACCAGGGCCACGGCGCAGGGCAGGGTGAGGAAGATCGCGAATTCCGCGGCGCGGTTGAACCCCGACTTGCTGCCCGCCTCGTCGCCCGCGCGCAGGCGGCGCGACAGGTCAGGCAGAAGCACGACACCGATGGCGATGGCGACCACCCCAAGCGGCAACTGGTAGAGGCGATCGGCCAGGTTGAGGTACTGGATCGAGCCCTCGAAGAAGCTGGCGACCTGGCGGCCCACCAGCAGGTTCACCTGCACGACGCCACCCGCAAGGGCCGCGGGGGCCGCGATGGCGGCCAGCTTGCGCATCTCGGGCGTCAGTCGGGGCAGGCGGGGGCGCAGGCCAAAGCCCGCGCGGGCGGCGGCATACCACACCAGTGCCAGCTGTGCGGCCCCGGCGAAGGGCACGCCCCAGACCAGCGCCCGGCCAACATCGTGGCCCGTTTTCGCGGCCCAGATCATCGCGCCCGCCAGAATGACGTTCAGCAGGACCGGTGCAGCGGCTGCGGCGGCAAAGCGGCCCGTGGCGTTGAGCACGCCTGACAGCAACGCGGCCAGCGAGATGAACAGGATATAGGGAAAGGCCACGCGGCCAAAATCGACGGCCAGATCGAACCGTTCGTCGCCCGCAAACCCCGAGGCCATCATCCAGACCAGCGCAGGCATGAAAACCGTGGCGACCAGTGTCAGCACGATCAGCGCCGTGCCCAGCATGGCCAGCGCCTGTTCGGCAAAGTCCCTGGCGTCTTCGCCCGCCTCGACCTTTTTCGAGAACAGCGGGATGAAGGCCATGTTGAACGCGCCTTCGGCAAAGAACCGGCGGAACATGTTCGGCAGGGAAAAGGCGACCACGAAGGCCTCGGCCGCGGGGCCTGCGCCCAGGTAGGCGGCAAACAGGATGTCGCGGACGAAGCCAAGCAGCCGGCTGGCCAGGGTCCAGACGCCCACGGTCAGAAAGCCGCGCATCATGCGGATGGGTTTCACGATCGGGCCCTCTCCTGGCCTTCGGAAATGGCCTGTCGCAACCGCGCATCAAGCGACTTCTGCTTGCTGTCGCTATAAAGCTTCAGGCCGAACATGTCCTTCACGTAGAAGGTATCGACGGCCTGTTCGCCGTAGGTCGCGATCACGGCCGAGGCGATCTGGATATTCGCCGCCGCCAGCGTGCGGGTCAGGTCGAACAGCAGGGCGGGGCGGTCACGGGTGTCGACCTCGATGATCGTGTAGATCTCGGACCCCTCGTTGTCGAAGCTGATCGCGGTGTTCAGCTTGAAGGCGCGTTCGCGCTTCTTGATCTTGTCGCGGTCCTTGATCGCCTCGCGGGCGATGACCTCGCCCTTCAGGGTCTTGGTGATCATCTGGCGCAGGCGCGGCAGGCGGGCGGCCTCGTAGGGGTGGCCGTCGGCGTCCTGCACCCAGAAGGCCGCCGTGGCAAAGCCGTCCTTGGTGGTATAGGTCCGCGCGTCGACCACGTTGGCCCCGACCAGCGCCAGTGCCCCGGCGAGCCGTGAGAAGATGCCGGGATGGTCCGCCATGGTAAAAAGCGCCCGCGTCGCATCGCGGTCGTCGTCAAGGTGCAGGTCGATGCGGATCTCGTCCTCGGGCAGGTCGCGCAGCATCTCGGCCAGGATGGCGTGGGCGGTGACATGCAGCCCCTGCCAGTAGGTCGGGTAATGGCGGCGGATCTCGCGGTCGAGCTCTCCCTTCGTCCAGTCGGGCAGGGCCTCGCGCAGGGCGCGGCGGGCCTCTTTCTCGCGGTACTGGCGGTTGAGGTCTTCAAGCCCCGTTTCAAGCGCCCGCCGGGTCTGGCGATAAAGCCCGCGCAGCAACGCCGCCTTCCAGTTGTTCCAGGTGCCCGGGCCGACGCCGCGAATGTCGCAGACCGTCAGCACGCACAGCAGGTCAAGCCGTTCGCGCGTGCGCACGGCCTTGGCAAAGTCGCGCACGGTACGCGGGTCGGCGATGTCGCGTTTCTGGGCCATGTCTGACATCAGCAGGTGATAGCGCACCAGCCATTCGACCGTTTCGCATTCGGCGGGCTTCAGGCCAAGGCGCGGGGCGACGGTGCGCGCGATCCGGGCGCCGACGATGGAATGGTCCTCTTCCCGGCCCTTGCCGATGTCGTGCAGCATCAGCGCGACATAGAGGATCTTGCGGTTGATGCCTTCCTTCAGGATCGTCGAGGCAACGGGAAGCTCTTCGGTCAGGTCGCCGTGTTCGATCAGCGCAAGGTGGCGCAGCGTCTGGATCGTGTGTTCGTCCACCGTGTAGTGGTGGTACATGTTGAACTGCATCATCGCCACGATCGGCTCGAACTCGGGGATGAAGGCGGCCAGCACGCCCAGTTCGTTCATCCGGCGCAGGGCGCGTTCGGGATTGCCGTGGTTCAGCAACGTGCCAAGGAAGATCTTCGCGGCCTCGGGATCGTTGCGCATGTCGTCGTCGATCAGGTCGAGATGCGCGGTGACCATCCGCATGGCGTCGGGGTGGATCAGCATCCCCGTGCGCAGGCCTTCGTCGAACAGCCGCAGAAGGTTCAGCTTGTCGCTCAGGAACTCGGCCTCGTCCTTCACGGCCAGGCGGTTCATCACGACCTCGTAGCCCTTGCCGACGGATGGACGGCGGCGGAACACCCGGTCAAGCAAGGGTTCGCTTTTCACATGCGCCGCTTCCATCTTGGTCAGGAAGATGCGGGTCAGTTCGCCAACCTCGGTCGCGTGGCGGAAATAGTCCTGCATGAAGACCTCGACCGCGCGGCGCCCGGCGCGGTCTCGGTAGTTCATCCTCTCGGCCACCTCGACCTGCATGTCGAAGGTCAGCTGGTCCATCGGTCGCCCGGCAATCAGGTGCAGGTGGCAGCGCACGGCCCAGAGGAAATCGTCGGCCTTGCGAAAATGGCTGTATTCCTCGGCAGTGAAGACGCCAAGCGTCACCAGCTGCGAGGTATCCGAGACGCCGTGCACGTACTTGGCGATCCAGTAGAGCGATTGCAGGTCGCGCAGCCCGCCCTTGCCCTCTTTGACATTGGGTTCGACCATGTAGCGCTGGCCGCCCTGGCGGGTGTGCCGCGCCTGCCGTTCTTCCAGCTTGGCCTCGATGAACTGCTTCTCGCTGCCGCGGAACAGGTCCGACCACAGCCGCTTGTCCAGATCCAGCGCAAGACTGCGCTTGCCGGTCAGGAACCGCTGTTCCAGCAGGGCGGTGCGGATGGTGTAATCCTCGGCCCCGAGCTTGAGGCATTCCTTCAGCGTGCGGGACGAATGGCCGACCTTCAGGTGCAGGTCCCACATGAGGTAGAGCACGTCCTCGATCAGCGCCTCGAGGTCCGGCGATATCTTGGTCGACGCCAGAAACAGCAGGTCGACATCGGATTGCGGCGCCATCTCTCCGCGACCGTATCCGCCCACGGCACACAATGCGAAGGGCCCGGGGTTCGACCCCTTGGGGGCCAGGTGGGTCATCGCCGTGTGCAGCGCGGCACCGACCAGGCAATCGGTCAGCCAGCAATAGGCGCGGGTCGTCGGGGCCGAGGTGCGCGGCGTCTGGGCAAAGGCCTCGGCAATGCGGGTGCGGGCGCGATTGTTGGTGTCGGTCAGCAGATCGACCACGGCCTTGCGGAAGGCCTTGTCATCCTTGTGATCGGCGCGGGCGGCATCGATGCGCTGCCTCAGATCGGCGGGATCGGCGATCTCGGCGGCGGGCAGGACAAGGTCATCGGGGGCGGGCAGGTCGTCTTTCATGGCGCTTCATGTCTTGAACCGGGGCGGTTTGCCAAGCGATGTCTACGCAAACCGGGGGCGCAGCGCCCCCGGTTCGTTGCATTTTTGCCGGGCCCGTTCTTTGGAACGGGTCCCGTTATCAGGCGTCGGGATCAGGATCCGAACCCGCCGAAGGCGCGCGGCGCCGGATCGATCACCACGACCTGGCGGTTCTGGATCGTCGCGATGGCCAGGCCGCGTTCGGCAACGCCGTTCGACTGGAACCGGAAGACACCGTTGACGCCCTGGAAGCCCGCGCTCTGCGTCAGCGCCGCGCCGGTCAGCGCATCGGCGCGACCCCGGTTGACCAGGGCACCGATGGCCGCGATGCCGTCATAGGCCAGCCCCGCGAGCGGGTGCGGCGCCGTGCCATAGGCCGAAGCGTAGCGCGAATTGAACTGGGCCGTCAGGGTCGGGTCGGGCAGGGCGAACCAGCCACCCTGAAGCCCCGGCAGGTCCAGCGTCTGCGCAGGCACGTCCCAACGGGTCAGGCCGATGTACTGGGTGACCGCCGGGTTCACGCCGGCCTCGGGCAGAAGCTGGGCAAAGAACGGCAGGGCCGCGTTGGTGTTCGAGGCCAGGAAGACCGCATCGGCATTGTTCGTCTCAACAGCGGCCTTGATTTCCTGCGTGGCGGCGATGACACCCTGCTGGGAATAGCTGTAGACCACGTTGCCCACGACCGACGACCCCGAGGCGGCAGCGGCGGACGCCATGGCCTGGCGGCCCAGCTCTCCGGCGGCGGTTTCGGCCGAGACGGTGACGATGCGCCGCTTGCCCTGGCGCGCGGCATAGGAGGTCAGCCGACGCGCGGTGTTGTCGAAGGTCTGGCCCAGCACGAAGACATTGCCCCCGGCGAGCGAGGCATTGTTGGTGAAGGCCAGAACGTTGACCCCCGCCGAGGCGGCGGTGTGGCCCGCGACGTTGGCGTTGCCGCCATAGAGCGGGCCGAGGATGATCTTGGCGCCATCGGCCACGGCCTGTTGGGTGACGGTCGCGGTGGTGCCTTCGTTCCCGGCGGTGTCGTAGACGCGCAGGTCGATCCTGGCGCCGTTCAGATCCGCAATGGCGAGCCGGGCAGCGTTTTCCAGCGCGGCCGACACGACCGCGTCGCCCGATCCGCCGCTTTTCGGCACCAGAAGCGCGACCGGCACGGGCTTGGATGCGTCGATGGCGGGGCCACCGTTCGATCCGCCGCCAAGCGCGATCGGTTCACAGGCGGCCAGGGCAACCACCGACAGAGCGGTTGCGATTCGGGTTCCGGCCTTGCGGGATGCGCGCAGAAAGGCGAACATTGCGGTCTCCTTGGGTGATGGCGTCCGGCGCTGTAACACGCCCGGATGACAGGTTTCAGCGGTAATCATAGCTGCGAAGATACGAGGGTCCAGTTTTGAATCGGCAGACAGTCAAACCCGCCCCCGGGCTGACGCTCGTGGCGGTGCCCATTGGCGCGGCGCGCGACATCACCCTGCATGCGCTCGACGTGCTCAGAGAGGCGGATGTGCTTGCTGCCGAGGACACGCGGTCCCTGCGCAGGTTGATGGAGATTCACGGGATTCCCGTCGGCGATCGTCCGCTGATCTCGTACCACGACCACAATGGCGATGCCGCCCGGCCACGGCTTCTGAAGGCGATGGAGGCGGGACAGTCCGTCGCCTATGCCTCCGAGGCCGGCACGCCGCTGATCGCGGATCCGGGCTATGACCTGGCCCGCGCGGCGCGGGAGGCGGGCCATGGCGTGACGGCGGCGCCGGGGGCCTCGGCGGTGATCACCGCGCTGTCGCTGGCAGGGCTGCCGACCGACCGGTTCCTTTTCGGGGGGTTCCTGCCGAACCAGACCAAAGCCCGGCGCGATGCTCTGGCCGAACTGGGGACCGTGCCGGCGACGCTTGTGTTCTACGAATCCCCCAAGCGGCTGGGCAAGTTCCTGACCGACGCGGCCGAGGTCCTGGGCGCAGGCCGGGAGGCGGCCGTCTGCCGGGAGCTGACGAAAAAGTTCGAAGAGGTGAAGCGCGGAACCCTGCAGGAACTGGCCCAGGCCATCGCCGATCAGCCGGTGAAGGGAGAGATCGTGGTGCTGATCGGGCGCAAGGGGATCGAGGAGGTTAGCGAAAAATTCGTGATTGATGCGCTAGAACGGGAACGCGGGGCAGGGGCTTCGGTGAAGGACGCTGCGACAACCGTGGCGCAGGAAACCGGCTGGCCGCGCCGCAATGTGTATCAACTGGCCCTGTCTCTGGATCGCGACTGATCCGGCGCTGGGCCCCGGGGGTTTGATGCGTCATTCACAGCTGGAATTCGATTTTGATACCGCCGCACCGGCTGTGTCCGATGTGGCCCCCAAACGTTCGTCGCGCCAGATCCGCGGACGCGTCAATTATCTTGCCGGTCTGGCGGCCGAAGATGCTGTCGAACGCCATTGTACCGCGCTGGGCTGGACCTGCCTCGACCGGCGTTGGCGTGGCCCGGGCGGGGAAATCGACCTGATTTTTCGCCGGGACGCGCAGATCATCTTCGTGGAGGTCAAGGCGGGACGCACCCATGACGGCGCGGCCGCCCGCATCTTTCAGCGGCAGGCCGATCGGATCGCGTTGTCGTCGCTGGCCTATCTGGATCGCCACGCAGCGGGTGCTGCAACCGACATGCGTATCGATGTGGCGCTGGTGGACGGACAGGGCCGGGTCGCCCTGCTGGAAAACGCCTTCGCCGGATGGTGGTAGCGCAAATTCTGCCGGTCGTGTGACGACGGGGCGATTGCACCCCGCCCGCGTTTCCGCCATCAAAGCCGGAACGACGGCAGAGGAGCCCCGGCGATGAAAGTAGCGATCCAGATGGACCCGATCGGGTCGGTCAATATCGAGGCAGACAGCACCTTCCGAATCGCGGAAGAAGCGCAGGCGCGGGGGCATTCGCTGTTCTACTATCTGCCGGAACGACTGTCCTACCAGGAAGGCCGAATCATGGCGCGAGGCCAGACCCTGACCGTGCGGCGCGAGCAGGGAAACCATGCCGACCTTGGCCCCATGGAAGAGGTCGATCTGGCGGATTTCGACGTCGTCTGGCTGCGGCAGGATCCGCCGTTCGACATGTTCTACATTACAACGACACATCTGCTGGAGCGGCTCAGCCCCGGCACGCTGGTGGTCAACGACCCGTTCTGGGTCCGGAACTTTCCGGAAAAGCTGCTTGTCCTGAACTTCCCCGACCTGACGCCGCCCACGGCCATCGCCCGCGACCTCGAGACGATCAAGGCGTTCCGCGCCAAGCATGGTGATGTCATCGTCAAGCCGCTTTATGGCAACGGCGGGGCCGGGGTGTTCCGGATCACGCCGGAGGATCGCAACCTGGCCTCGCTGCACGAGATGTTCACCGGTTTCTCGCGCGAGCCGCTGATCGTGCAGAAGTTTTTGCCTGCGGTGTCGAAGGGCGACAAGCGGGTGATCCTGGTTGACGGCGAACCTGTTGGTGCCATCAACCGCGTTCCGGCCGAAGGCGAGACGCGGTCGAACATGCACGTCGGTGGGCGCCCCGAGAAGGTCGGGCTGACCGACCGCGATCTCGAGATCTGCGCCAAGATCGGGCCGCTTCTGAAGGAACGCGGGCAGATCTTCGTGGGCATCGACGTGATCGGTGACTGGCTGACCGAGATCAACGTGACCTCGCCGACCGGCATCCAGGAGTTGGAGCGGTTCGACGGCGTCAATATCGCCGCCAAGATCTGGGAAGCGATCGAGGCGCGCCGCGCCTAGGCGGCGGTGTCGGTCTGGCGCTCGACGGCCAGACGGTAGCTGAGCGCCTCGGCGATATGCGGGGTTTCGACCTGCGCGGCCGCGTCGAGATCGGCGATGGTGCGCGCCACCCGCAGGATCCGGTGATAGCCCCGCGCCGTCAGCCCGAACCGGTCGGCCGCGGCCTGCAGCATGGCGCGGCCTTCGGGGGCGGGCGTTGCGATCTCTTCCAGCAGGCGCCCTTCGGCATCGGCGTTGAGCCGCGCGCCGGGGTGTGCGGCATAGCGGGTCGCCTGGATCTTCCGGGCGCGCGCCACCCTGTTCGCGACCGTGGCTGAGGTGTCGCCCGATGGTGGCAGGTCAAGATCCATGAAGGGCACCGGCGGCACCTCGATCCGGAGATCGAAGCGGTCCATCATCGGGCCCGAGATGCGCCCCAAGTAGTCGAGCCCGCATTGCGGGACCCTGGCGCAGGCCCGGGATGGATCGGGAAGATAGCCGCATTTGCAAGGGTTTGCCGCGGCGATCAGCAGGAACCGGCAGGGATAGCGCATATGCGCATTGGCGCGGGAGACGACGACCTCTCCGGTCTCGATGGGCTGGCGCAGGGTTTCCAGAACGGTGCGCGGAAATTCGGGCAGTTCGTCCATGAACAGCACGCCGTTGTGCGCAAGGCTGATTTCGCCGGGTTTCGATCCACGCCCGCCGCCAACGATGGCCGCCATCGATGCGGTGTGATGCGGATCGCGGAAGGGGCGACGACGCGAGATGCCGCCGTCGGTCAGGAGCCCCGCGACCGAGTGGATCATCGACGTCTCGAGCGCTTCCTCCGCCGTCAGATCCGGTAGGATCGTCGGCAGGCGCGCGGCCAGCATGGATTTGCCCGAGCCCGGCGTACCCGACAAGAACAGGTGATGGCGTCCGGCGGCCGCGATCTCGAGGGCGCGCTTGGCGCGTTCCTGGCCCTTCACGTCGCGCAGATCTTTCAGGCCGGTGGCGGGGTCATGCACCTCTCCGGGGCGGGCGGGCGGGATCACGGCCTGGCCGGTCAGGTGGCGGATCAGCGCGCCGAGCGAGGGCGGGGCGATCACCTGAGTCGTGTCGATCCAGGCGGCCTCGGCCCCGCAGGCTTCGGGACAGAACAGGCTGCGGTCGTCTTCGGCGGCCGCGACGGCGGCGGGCAGGCACCCCAGCACCGGGACCAGCGTGCCGTCGAGCGACAGCTCTCCGAGGGCGACGGCGTTTTCGACCGCGTCCTTCGGCAGGATGTCGATCGCGGCCAGCAGGGCCAGCGCGATCGGCAGGTCGAAATGCGATCCTTCCTTCGGCAGATCGGCCGGAGACAGGTTCACGGTGATCCGTTTGGAGGGCAGGGCGATGTGCAGGGCAGTCAACGCCGTGCGCACACGGTCACGTGCTTCGCTGACCGCCTTGTCGGGCAGGCCGACGATGGCGAAGGCGGGCAGGCCCAGGGTCACGGCGCATTGCACCTCGACCGGATGGGCTTCGACGCCTTCGAAGGCGACGGTGTAGGATCTGGCGATCATGGCGCTCCCCCTGCGTCATGGTTAACGAGGGAGAGGTTGCCAGTTGGTTAACGTGGCAGGATCAAGCTGCGGGCCAGGGGGCCGTGGGCAGGTCCAACGCGTAGGGCACGGGATCGTAGGTCGTCTTCAACCCCTCGGCGCGCCATTCGCGGAACGCCGGATCGGCGAGATGCGCGTCAACATAGGCCTGCGCGACCTCCCCGACGGGCAGGCCATAGCCCGCAATCCGCGCGGCGACGGGGGCGTAGAAGACGTCGGCCAGCGAATAGGCCCCGAAAAGCCAGGGACCCTCTGATCCGAACCGGGCGCGGGCCAGAGACCAGAGCTCGTCGATCCGGGCGAGGTCCTTTTTCACGGCGTCTGACGGTTCAAAGCCATGATATTGATGCAGAAGCTGCATCGGACAGTTGCCCCGCAACGCGCCGAATCCGGCGTGCATTTCCGCCGACAGCCAGCGTGCCAGCGCACGGGCGGCCGGATCGGCAGGCCAGAGACCGGCGCCCGGGTGCCGTTCGGCGAGCGTTTCGCCCATGGCAAGCGTTTCGCCCACGACCACGCCATCGGGCGTGACCATGGCCGGGACCAGACGGGCGGGCGCCAACTGGGCAAGGTCTTCGGCCATGGTGCCTGAATAAAGCCCGACCATGTGGCTGGTCACGGGAATGTCGAAGTTCCGGAACATCAACCAGCCCCGCATGGACCAGGACGAAAAGGTCTGGTCGCCGATGTAAAGGTCGTAGGTCATGCAAATCTCCTGCTGCGTGACCTCAGGTTAGCCGCGTTGCAGCATTGCGCAAATGAATGGTTGTGCGGATCTGATTCAGAATACGTGATTGATGCGTGGCGTGTCCCATCCCGCGTCGTGGCGGCGCAGGGTCGTGACCGACAGGTTGTCGATCTTCTGACCAATGGTGACTGCGGGGTCGGTGCCATGGGCGCGGCCCAGCTGGGTCAGGATCATGCCGAAATGGCCGACCACGATGATGTCGGCGCCCGGATGATCTTCGTGCAGCCGGTCCAGCGTGCGGGCCGTGCGAATGGCCACGTCATGCCAGCTTTCGCCGTTCGGAGCGGCGATGTCGCCGGGGGTTTCCCAGAAGGACCGCGACAGTTCGGGGTGGGTTTCGGCGGCTTGGGCAAAGATCTGACCATCCCAGTCACCGAAATCGAATTCGCGCAGGTTGCGGTCGTGGGGCAGGCGGATCCGGCCGTCCCCGATCGCGTCGGCCGTTTGCACGGCGCGCGTCAGGTCCGAGGAGATCAGCAGCGCCGTCTGCGGCAACCCGGCATGCAGCCGGCGCACGGCGTCGAGGTCCGAGAGGTCGGCGGGCACGTCGCGCCAGCCGACAAAGGCCTTTTCGTGGGTGGGGCCGTGCCGGACAAGGTGGAATGTGGTCATGGCAACACGCCTTTCAGGACATTGGGCAGGCCGGCGACGACATGGATGACCGTGTCGGCGCGTGCGGCCATGCGGATATTGAGCCGCCCCTGCGCCTCGCGGAAGCGCCGGGCCAGGGCGGTTTCGGGAACAATCCCCTGGCCGACTTCGTTCGACACCATCACGACCGGCGCCGCGACCTTGGCGAGGGTGTCGATCAGGTCATCCGTGGCGGCTTCGACGTCGCGATCCGCAAGCAGCAGGTTCGTCAGCCAGAGTGTCAGGCAGTCGATCAAGATGATGTGATCGGCGGGCGCCTGCGCAAGGGCCCTGGCCAGATCGACCGGGGCCTCGATTGTGGTCCAGCCAGTACCCCGCATCTCGCGATGGCGGGCAATTTTCGCTGTCATTTCAGCGTCGAAGGCCTGTGCGGTCGCGATGTAGGTGCGGGGCCGCGCGGTGGCGGTGACAAGCCCCTCGGCAAATCCGGACTTGCCGGATGCCGCGCCGCCGAGAACCAGGGTGAGAGGGGTTGTCATCAGAATTTTGCACCTAGGCGTGAACCAAACAGGGGTCTCGTGCGTATAGCTCAGTGAGACAAGAAAACAATGCACCGACCTTGCGCGGATGCCCGTCGGCAGAAGCCAAGGTCTGGTCCACAAGCGACCGGGGGGTCCATGGCACTCGACCATATTGGTGAACAATCACTCTCTCGCCGCGCGATGAAGGCCGAACTTCTGGATGCGGAGACCGAACTGAAGCTGGCCTATGCCTGGCGCGATGACCGGGATGAGGCGGCTCTGCACCGTCTGGTCACGGCCTACATGCGGCTGGCGATTTCCATGGCATCCAAATACCGCCGCTATGGCGCGTCGATGAACGATCTGATCCAGGAAGCCGGTCTCGGCCTGATGAAGGCGGCGGACAAGTTCGACCCCGACCGTGGGGTCCGGTTTTCGACCTACGCCGTGTGGTGGATCAAGGCGTCGATCCAGGATCACGTGATGCGCAACTGGTCCATGGTTCGGACCGGCTCAACCTCGTCCCAGAAATCGCTGTTCTTCAACATGCGCCGCGTTCAGGCCCAGTTCGAACGCGAAGCCATGGGCCGGGGCGAGGTGCTGGACAAGCACCAGCTGCATCAGCTGGTGGCGACCGAGGTGGGCGTGCCCTTGCGCGACGTGCAGATGATGGACGGTCGTCTTTCGGGATCGGACTTTTCGCTGAACGCGACGCAGTCGGTGGACGAGGAAGGCCGCGAATGGATCGATACGATCGAGGATGAAAGCGATCAGGCCGCCGACATGGTCGAGGCCGCAAAGGATCGCGAAACCCTGCGCCGCTGGCTGGTCGAGGCCATGGGCACCCTGAACGACCGCGAAACGCTGATCGTGCGCGAACGTCAGTTGCGCGATGCGCCGCGCACGCTGGAAAGCCTGGGGCAAGAGCTTGGGCTGTCGAAGGAACGGGTTCGCCAGCTGGAAGCGGCGGCCTTCAAGAAGATGCGCAAGCATCTGGGCAAGAACGATGCGGTGGCGGACTCGCTGCTGGCGTGATCGGACCCCGACCAAAGTCCTGACAGCGCGTGGGATTGCTTCCCGCGCGCTTGTCTTGTGGCGCGACGAGGCCTAGGGTCGCCCGCGCAATGCAGGCAGGGGGTGCGGGATGCTCTCGGGGAAAACCATTCTTCTGATCATCGGCGGCGGTATCGCGGCCTACAAATCGCTGGAACTGATCCGGCGACTGCGGGATCGCGGCGCCCGGGTCGTGCCCGTGATGACCGGGGCGGCGTCGGAATTCGTGACGCCCCTGTCCGTCGCGGCGCTTGCGGGCGGCAAGGTGTACTCCGAACTCTTCGATCTGACGGACGAGGCCGAGATGGGCCACATCCAGCTGTCGCGATCCGCCGACCTGATTGTTGTCGCCCCGGCCACGGCCGACCTGATCGGCAAGGTGGCGGGCGGTCTTGCGGGCGATCTGGCCTCGACCCTGTTGATGGCCACGGACACCGAAGTCCTGATGGCGCCCGCGATGAACGTGCGCATGTGGCAGCACCCGTCGGTCCAGCGCAACGTCGGCTGGCTGCGCGCCAGCGGTGTCGGCTTTGTCGGGCCGAACGACGGTGACATGGCCTGCGGCGAATATGGCCCCGGACGCATGTCCGAACCGGCCGAGATCCTGGCCGCGATCGAGGCCAGGCTGATGGATGGTCCGATGAAGGGGAAACGGGTTCTGGTGACATCGGGGCCGACCCATGAACCCATTGATCCCGTGCGCTATATCGCCAACCGGTCCTCCGGGGCACAGGGCACCGCGATTGCCCTGGCGCTGGCCGCGCGGGGGGCAGAGGTGATCTTCGTCACCGGGCCCGCAGACGTGCCGCCGCCTGAGGGCGTCAAGGTGATCCGCGTGCAATCCGCGCGCGAGATGCTTGAGGCCGTGACGGCCTCCCTTCCGGTCGATGCGGCGGTGATGGCGGCGGCGGTGGCCGACTGGCGCGTCGCGCGCGAAGCGAAATCGAAGATCAAGAAGGAAAAGGGCGCGCTGCCGGTGTTGGAGTTCGAGGAGAACCCCGACATCCTTGCCACCGTGTCGCAGATGGACGCGGGGCGGCCGGGGCTGGTCGTGGGCTTTGCGGCCGAAACCGACGATGTGGTGGCCCATGCTACCGCGAAACGGGCCCGCAAGGGCTGTGACTGGATCGTGGCAAATGACGTGTCGCCGGAAACCGGCATCATGGGCGGGTCGGAAAACGCGGTGATCCTGATTTCCGACGCGGGGTCCGAGGACTGGCCGCGCATGGGTAAGCAGGAGGTCGCAGACCGGCTGGCAGACAGGATCGCGGCGGCGCTCGGGATGCCTCCGGCGGGAGTACTTGGGGCAAGATGAAGGGGGTCACGGTTCAGATCGTACGGGTCGAGGGTGCGGACGCTGATGTAGCGCTTCCGTCGTATGAAACCGCCGGTTCTGCCGGAGCGGACATCCGCGCGAATTTTGCGGACCGCGCTGCCGTGGTGCTTGAGCCCGGAGCGCGGGCGCTGATCCCGACCGGTCTGCGGATGGCGATCCCGCAGGGGTACGAGGTTCAGGTGCGGCCCCGCTCGGGGCTGGCGCTGAAACACGGGGTCACACTGGTGAATACGCCGGGAACTATCGACAGCGATTATCGCGGCGAGGTCGGCGTGATCCTGATCAACCTCGGGGCCGAGCCCTTTACTGTCGCGCATGGGGATCGCATCGCCCAGATCGTGGTGGCACCGGTGCTGCAGGCGGGGTTTTCCCTTGTGGACCAGCTGGATGATACCGCACGCGGGGCGGGCGGTTTCGGGTCGACCGGGCGCGGCTGATGGGTCTGGTCCTTCTGATCGCTGCCGTCATCTGGGGGGCCGGGATCGTCACCCGGACGCCGGTGTCGCTGCGCCTTTGGGGGATCGCAGTCGTCTGGCTGGGCGTGGTGTTGGCGCATCTGGTGCTTCCCGAAGGTCATGCCCTGCGCGCCCGGACAGGCGGAAGCGCCGCGCCCTGGCTGATGCTGGGCGGTTTCGTGGTTCTGGCCGGTGCCTATCGGTGGCTGCTGAAGGGCCTGCGCACGAAGGCTCAGCTGCGCGAGGTGGATGCGGCTGCAGGACAAACAGAAGGCCCGTTCCGTGATGCGGAGCTGCGCCGCTATGCCAGACACATCGTTCTGCGAGAGGTCGGCGGACCCGGTCAAGTCAAGCTGAAACAAGCGAAAATTCTGGTGATCGGGGCCGGGGGGCTGGGATCGCCCGCGCTGATGTACCTGGCCGCGGCGGGTGTCGGAACGATTGGCGTGATCGACGATGACGCGGTCGACGGGACCAACCTTCAGAGGCAGGTGATCCACGGGGATGCGGATATCGGGCGGCCGAAGGCCCATTCTGCAGCGGACCGAATGCGCGCGATCAACCCCTTCATCGAGGTCCGGCCCTATGCGCGGCGGTTGATCGCCGAAGAGGCCGAGGCCTTGATCGGCGACTATGACCTGGTGCTGGATGGGACCGATAATTTCGACACCCGGTATCTGGCAAACCGGGTCTGTGTGGCCTTGGGCAAGCCGTTGATTTCGGGGGCCTTGACGCAATGGGAAGGGCAGGTGTCTGTCTTCGATCCGGCACATAGCGCCCCGTGCTACCAATGCGTCTTTCCCGAAGCCCCGGCGCCCGGCCTGGCGCCCTCCTGCGCCGAGGCCGGGGTGATCGGGCCGCTGCCGGGGGTCGTCGGATCGATGATGGCGGTCGAGGCGGTGAAGGTGATCACCGGCGCGGGCGCCGCCCTGCGGGGCGAGATGATGATCTACGACGCGCTCTGGGGGGAAAGCCGGAAAATTCGCGTGAAACCGCGTGCGGATTGCCCGGTTTGTCATGGTGCGGGACTGGCGGAGGCGGCGGGCAAGGCATAGGTTTCCGGACAAAGGAGACCACGCATGACCAATCCGCTTCTCGCCCCCTGGGACACGCCCTTCGACCTGCCGCCCTTTGACCGCATCGGCGACGAGGATTTCGCACCCGCGCTGGACGAGGCGCTTGCGGCGCACAATGCCGAAATCAAGGCAATCGTGGCCAACGACGCCGCGCCGGATTTCGAGAACACGATCGCGGCGCTCGAGGCGTCGGGCGAGGCGCTTGACCGGGTGCTGTCGCCGTTCTTTGCACTGGCAGGGGCGGACGCGACAGCACGGCGGCAGGAGCTGCAGCGGGAATTTTCCCCCAAGTTGGCCAAGCACTTCGCCGAGATCTCTGCCAACCCCGACCTCTATGCGCGGATCAAGGCGGTCTGGGATCGGCGCGACGATCTGGGGCTGGATGATCAGGACGCGCGGCAGTTGTTCCTGGTGCATCGTGGCTACGTGCGGTCCGGTGCGGCGCTGACGGGGGCCGAGGCTGACCGGATGAAGCAGATCAAGGAACGGCTGGCGGTACTGGGGACCTCTTTCACGCAGAACCTGCTGAAGGACGAGTCGGACTGGTCGATGGATCTGACAGAGGCGGACCTTGAGGGGCTGCCGGATTTCCTGATCGATGCCGCACGGGCCGCGGGTGAGGAAAAGGGTAAGGACGGGCCGGTTATCACGCTTTCACGGTCCTTGATTGTTCCGTTTCTGCAATTTTCTCCGCGACGCGAATTGCGCGAAAAGGCCTGGAAGGCCTGGGTTTCGCGCGGCGCTTTTGGAGGAGAAACCGACAACCGCGACATCGCGGCCGAAATCCTGGCGCTGCGTGAAGAGCGGGCGAAGCTGCTCGGCTACGACAATTTCGCGCGGTACAAACTGGATACCGAGATGGCCGGAAATCCGGCGGCGGTTCGCGGTTTGTTAATGGATGTGTGGGAGCCTGCGAAGCGTCAGGCCCTGGCCGATCAGGAGGTGCTGTCCGCGATGGCGGCACAGGACGGCGTCAACGGTGCGATCGAGGGCTGGGACTGGCGCTACTATGCAGAGAAACGGCGGAAGGCGGAACGTGACCTCGATGAAGCGGCGTTGAAGCCGTATTTCCAGCTCGACCGGATGATCGACGCGGCGTTCGATTGTTCTAACCGGTTGTTCGGGCTGGAGTTCAAGGAGCTCGACATGGCCTCTTACCATCCCGATGTGCGGGTGTTCGAGGTGACGCGCGATGGCGCGCATGTGGCGATCTTCCTGGGCGATTATTTTGCGCGCGGCACCAAGCGGTCGGGGGCCTGGTGTTCGGCGATCCGATCACAGGCCGTGCGACCCCGTCTGCAGACGCCGGTCGTGGTGAACGTCTGCAACTTTGCCAAGCCGCCGAAGGGGCGGGCGGCGTTGTTGTCCTATGACGACGCACGGACGCTGTTCCACGAGTTCGGCCATGCGCTGCACCAGATGCTGTCGGATGTCCGGTGGGAAGGCGTGTCTGGCACTTCGGTCGCGCGGGACTTTGTCGAACTGCCGTCGCAGCTGTTCGAACATTGGCTGGAAGTGCCCGAGGTGCTTGAGAAGTATGCGGTCCACGTCGACACGGGTGAACCGATGCCAAAGGCCATGCTCGACAAGGTGTTGGGTGCTGCGAATTTCGACATGGGCTTCCAGACGGTGGAATATGTCGCCTCGGCGCTGGTTGATCTGGAGTTCCACGACGGCGCCGCGCCTGCGGATCCGATGGCAAAGCAGGCTGAGGTTCTTGACGGTCTGGGGATGCCCTCGGCCATTCCGATGCGGCATGCGACACCGCAGTTCGCGCATGTCTTTTCGGGCGATGGATATTCGTCGGGGTATTATTCCTACATGTGGTCCGAGGTGATGGATGCGGATGCCTTTGCGGCCTTCGAGGAAGCGGGCGGTGCGTTTGACCCCGAGGTCGCGAAGTCCTTGGAGGAGAACATTCTTTCCAAAGGCGGGTCGATCGAGGCGGCAGAGCTTTACGAAAGGTTCCGGGGCCGCCTGCCGGGCGTTGAGGCGCTCTTGAAGGGACGTGGGCTGGCGGCCTGATCCCTGTGGCCCGGCCTTTGGCCGGGACCGGGTGAGGCTGGTGCGGTTCCGACCGGGGCCGTGTCTGGGCGGGGATTCCGTAAAAGACGCCCCGGCGCAGGGCCGGGGCGTGTGGTCTTCGGGGGCATGTGAAAAGGCTCGGTGTTCCAGGCCGTAAGGGGGTGGTCAGGGACGTGCCCGCGCTTGGGAAGGCGCTTTGCCTTGTCTGCGGTCTGCGTGCTATTTCAATAGCCATGACCTGGGTTTTGCGGTGGAAAACTTCGGCACCGCGCCCCAGCTGAAAGATGGTCTCCAGACAGCGATAGCGGTGCAATCGCGTATCGTGCAACGGCGCGGGCCGGGGGGGCCCGCGCCTTTGCACGACCCGGGAAGGGATCACACCTCGAAGGGTTCCAGCACCTCGGCCTCGATCACGTTGACGCCGGGAAGGGCGTCGACCAGCGGCTGCGCGGATTGTTCGAGCAGCGGGAAGGTCTTGTAATGGCAGGGGATCAAGGTCTTGAAATCGAAGAAGGTCTTGGCGGCATAGGCGGCGCGGCGCATGTCCATGGTATAGTGGCCGCCGCAGCACAGGATGCCGATGTCGGGCTGGTGCAGATCGTTGAAGACCTTCATGTCCGCCATCACGTCGGTGTCGCCCGAGAAGTAGATCGTGTGGCCGTCGCCTTCGATCATGAACCCGGCCTCGCTGCCCGCATAGCCGCCGTCCGGGGTCGAGGACGAATGGGTCGCGTGGACCATCGTCACCTTGACGTCGCCGATGCTGACGGTGCCGCCCTTGTTGAAGCCGGTCACGTTCTCGACCCCCTTGGAGCCCAGCCAGCCCGCCAGTTCGACCATCGTGTAGACGGGCAGGCCCGCGGATTTCGCGGTCTCCATCGCGTCACCGACATGGTCACCGTGGCCGTGCGAGACGAGGATCGCGGTGACGCCATCTGTCGCTTCGGCCTTGCGGTCTTCGGGGAACACCGGGTTGCCGGTCAGGAAGGGGTCGATCAGCAGCACTTCGCCCGCGATCTCGATCTTGAAGCCGGAATGGCCAAGCCAGGTGATTTTCATGGGGAACCTCCATATGTCTTAGGCCTAGCCTAGCGCCAGAGCGGGCCAAGGAAAGGGTTTGCGGCATGGAAAACGGCCAGGTGATCGACGCCTATTGCGAAAGACTTGGGCCGGGGCTGTGGGCCGAGCCGTGGAATGCCGTGACCAACCTGGCCTTCCTGATCGCGGCGCTCTGGGTCTGGCGGCGGTCGGGCGGGGTGCTGCCGGTGCGGGTGCTGGCGGTGATCCTGTTCGCGATCGGCATCGGATCGGGGCTGTGGCACACGCTGGCGCTGCCCTGGACGGGGGCGGCGGACGTGCTGCCGATCCTGATCTTCGTGCTGGCGTATATCCATTTCGCGAACCGATATTTCTGGCAGCTGACGCCCCTGCGGGCGGCGGGGGCGACGGCGCTGTTCTTTCCCCTGGCGGCGGTCGTGATCCCGCTGGCGAACACGGTGCCGGGGCTGCAGGCTTCGGCTGGCTACATGCCGGTGCCGGTCATGATCGCCGGATACGCGGTGGCCTTGCGGCACCGCCTGCCGCAGGTCGCCCGGGGGTTGGGCATCGGCGTGGCGATCCTGGCGGTGTCGCTGACCTTCCGCAGCCTCGACGATCCGCTTTGCGCGGTCTGGCCCCTGGGCACGCATTTCCTGTGGCACGTACTGAATGCCGTGATGCTGGCCTGGATGGCCGAGGTGCTGCGTCGCCATCTGGTCGGGCACGTGCCGGGGCACCTTGCGGGGCAGGGCGCGGGGGGGTAAACCGGCCCGGATTCAAGACACCCTGAAGAGAGGGGGACGCATGTCCATCGACGAAGGCACCGCCGCCCGCGTGGCAAAGCTGGCCCGGATCAAGGTCGAAGAGGCCGATCTGCCGGCGCTTGCACAGGAATTCAACACCATCCTCGGCTTCATCGAACAGCTGAACGAGGTGGACGTCGAGGGCGTGGAGCCGATGACGAGCGTCACGCCGATGCGGCTGAAGCGGCGCGAGGACGTGGTGACTGACGGCGACCAGCAGGCCGCTGTTCTTAAGAATGCGCCCGATGCGCGCGAAGGCTTCTTTGCCGTGCCGAAGGTGGTGGAATGAGCGATCTGACGAAACTGACGATTGCGGGCGCGCGGGACGCGCTGCGCAAGGGTGATGTGACCAGCGTCGAGCTGACCGAAGCCTGCCTGTCGGCGATCGACGCGGCCGATGCGCTGAACGCCTTTGTCCACAAGACACCCGAGATCGCGCGCGACCGCGCGGCGGCGGCGGATGCGCGGATCAAGGCGGGCGATGCGCCCGACATGTGCGGGATCCCCGTGGGCATCAAGGACCTGTTCTGCACCAAGGGCGTCGCCTCTCAGGCGGCGTCGGGGATCCTGGAAGGGTTCCTGCCCGAGTATGAATCCACCGTCAGCCAGAACCTGGTCGACGCAGGCGCGGTCATGCTGGGCAAGCTGAACATGGACGAATTCGCCATGGGCTCGTCCAACGAAACCTCGGTTTACGGCAACGCGGTGAACCCCTGGCGGCGCGAAGGATCCGACGCGGCATTGACCCCGGGCGGGTCGTCCGGCGGGTCGGCGTCGGCGGTGGCGGCGGATCTTTGTCTTGCGGCGACCGGCACGGATACAGGCGGGTCGATCCGCCAGCCTGCCGCCTTCACGGGCACCGTGGGGATCAAGCCGACCTACGGGCGGTGTTCGCGTTGGGGTGTGGTGGCCTTTGCCTCCTCGCTCGACCAGGCGGGGCCGATGACCAAGGACGTGCGCGATGCGGCGATCATGCTGCAGGCGATGTGTTCGCATGACCCAAAGGACAGCACCTCGGCCGAACTGGCGGTTCCGGATTTCGAGGCCGCGCTGACCGGTGACATCCGGGGCAAGACCATCGGTATCCCCAAGGAATACCACATGGACGGCATGCCGCAGGAGATCGAGGATCTCTGGACGCGGGGCAAGGAAATGCTGGCCGATGCAGGCGCCAAAATCGTCGACATCAGCCTGCCGCACACCAAGTACGCGCTGCCGGCTTACTACGTGATCGCGCCGGCCGAGGCGTCCTCGAACCTGGCCCGCTATGACGGTGTGCGTTATGGCCACCGCGCCAAGCTGGCGCAGGGCGACGGCATCACCGAGCTTTACGAGAAGACCCGCGCCGAGGGTTTCGGATCCGAGGTGCAGCGCCGCATCATGGTGGGCACCTACGTGTTGTCCGCGGGCTTCTACGACGCCTATTACAACCGCGCGCGCAAGGTTCGGACGCTGATCAAGAAGGATTTCGAAGACGCCTTCGCCCAGGGTGTGGACGCGATCCTGACCCCGGCGACGCCGTCGGCGGCCTTTTGTCTGGGCGAGATGACGGATGCCGATCCGGTTCAAATGTATTTGAACGACGTCTTCACAGTCACCGTGAACCTGGCGGGTCTGCCGGGGATCGCCGTGCCTGCGGGCCTAGACAAACAAGGGCTTCCGCTTGGTCTTCAGCTGATCGGGCGGCCGTGGGAAGAGGGCGATCTTCTGAACACGGCCTATGCGCTGGAAACCGCCGCGGGCTTTGTGGCGAAGCCTGCGAAATGGTGGTAGGCTGACGGGAACGAGACCGGCGATGTCCGGCAGAGCAGCGAGTGGCGATCCGATGATCATGACTTCCCAATGGCGGCGCGGGCTGCCGGTTCTGGCCCTGATCGGCCTTGCAGCCTGTCAGCCGGCAGTGCCGGACAGCGGTGCAGGTGTGGGGTTCGGGGACTATGCCGAATACCAGCGCCAGCGCGAGGCGCAGCTGTCGGGCCAGTCGGTTCAATCGCTGCCCGCCGCCAGCGCAATTTCGTCCGAACCCCTGTCGGCCACCGGGACCACCATGGCCTCGGCCGCACCGGATGCCGACACGCCCGAAGGCATCGCGGCCCAGACCCGCGCGGCGCTGGACGCCGCGAACCAGCCTGCCGGTCTGCCCATGGGGCAGGGCGCGGGCGAACCGCTGCAGGCCAGCCCGTCGAACCCGCCGCCCGTCGCCGTGAACTCGGCCGGGATCTCGCGCGAGAATGATTTCTCGGCGGTGGACGAACAGCGGTCCATCGCGCAGGACGCGGCGCTGATCGAACGCAACCGGGCGGCCTATACCCAGGTCCAGCCCGAGGCGCTGCCGACGCGGACCGACACGGGGCCCAACATCGTGGCCTATGCGCTGCAGACCACGCATAACCCGGGCAACGCGCAGTACCGCCGGTCAAGCCTGCTGGCGTCGGACGGCAAATACCAGCGCGCCTGCGCCGGCTATGCCTCGCCCGATCTGGCGCAGACCGATTTCCTCAAGAACGGCGGGCCTGAACGGGACCGCAAGGGTGTCGATCCGGATGGGGACGGCTTTGCCTGTTCCTGGGATCCGCGGCCCTTCCGCAAGGCGGCGGGCGGCTGATCTTGCCCGTGCGCCGGTTCCGGCACCCCGGGGCCTGCTGGCACCCGTCCCCCAACATCAACGACCGTCGCCACGGCGGCGGGCCGGACATGGTGATCGTGCATCACACGGCCATGGTCAGCGCCCGCGCCGCGCTGGATCGGTTGTGCGACACCGACCCGCCCGAAGGGCTGCCGCCGGTGTCGTGTCACTACCTGATCTCGGAGACCGGGAAGCTGTGGCAGATGGTCGACGAGGGGGATCGCGGCTGGCACGCGGGGCTGGGCGCCTGGGGCGATGTCGAGGAGGTCAATTCCCGCTCGATCGGGATCGAACTGGCCAATACCGCCCACCACCCGTATCCCGAACCGCAGATGGCGGCGCTTGAGGATCTTCTGGCAGGTATCCTTGAACGCTGGTCGATCCCGCCCGAACGGGTCATCGGACATTCCGACATGGCGCCGCATCGCAAGTCCGACCCGGGGGGGCGGTTCGACTGGCGCAGGCTGGCGCTTGGACGGCTGGCGGTCTGGCCCCAGCCGGGGGAAGGGCAGGGCGTCGATGCTGCGCGCTTTGCCGAGGATCTTGAAACGATAGGCTACCGCGCGCCCGAAGTGTCCGAACCCGAGGCGTTGCTGCTTTGGGCGTTCCGCCTGCGGTTCCGGCCCTGGATGGCCGAGGCGCGGACGGATCTGGATGCCGAGGACTGCCGGATCGCGCGCGACATCGCCACGCGGTTTCCCGTCGCGCGGGATGCGACGGCCTAAAGCCTCGCGAACATCCGCGACAGCGCCGCCGCTTCGTCGTCGAGGCCGAAGGGCGCGTTGATGACGATCATGCCCGATCCGACCATGCCGTGCCCCTCGCGCACGGGGGGGAAGGTGACCTCGCTCTTGACGGTCTTTGGCAGGTCGGCGGCCTCGATCGTGCGGATCATGTCCCTGTGCCGGCCGTCCTTCAGGATCGGATACCACAGCGCGATGATCCCGACGTTCCAGGCACGATGCACCTGCCGGATGAACCTGGGGATGGTGTCGTAGTCTGTCTTGATCTCATAGCTCGGGTCGATCAGCAGAAGGCCCCGGCGCGGGTCCGGCGGCGTCAGCGACTGGGCCAGGTCGAACCCGTCCGACAGATGCACCTTGGCCTTGCCGCGCATGGACTGCCGCAGGGCAGCGTGTTCGCGGGGGTGAAGTTCGGCCAGATGGATCTGATCTTCGGGTCGCAGGCAGTGTGCCGCGATCCAGGGAGAGCCGGGGTATGCGGTCGCTCCGGCTTCGGTCCGGGCGGCCTCCACGGCCTCACGGAAGGGGTGGTCGGGGGCGAAATCCGCCAGCATCCGACCCACGCCGGCGGCGGCTTCACCGGTCTTCAGGGCCTCGGCCGCGGACAGGTCATATAGCGCCCGACCGGCGTGCGTTTCGATGTAGGACAGGGGTTTTGGCTTCTCTGACGCCCGTCTCAGCATCCATGCGAGAATTGCATGTTTGTGAACATCGGCCGGGTTTCCAGCGTGATAAAGGTGCTGATAAGAGAGCATGACTTGCAGTATTCCAACATTTCCGGGGCGTCTGACCACCCCTGTCCGGGCGGAATGACGCTGATTTGCACGTGGCAGCACTTTCGCCCTTCCGTGAGGGTCGTTAAAAGGGCGAACGGTCCGCGCCTGCCCGAGTCGCGGACGTGAGAGGCTATTTGGCAGGACGACTTCGACGATGGCATTTTGGGACAAACTACCGGGGCTGATCTCCTCTGACATGGCGATCGATCTGGGGACTGCGAATACTCTGGTCTACGTGAAAGGCAAGGGTGTGATCCTGTCGGAACCCTCTGTCGTGGCCTATCACGTCAAGGACGGCGTGAAGAAGGTTCTTGCGGTCGGTGAGGACGCCAAGCTGATGCTGGGCCGGACCCCCGGCACGATCGAGGCCATCCGCCCGATGCGCGAAGGCGTGATCGCGGACTTCGACGTGGCCGAAGAGATGATCAAGCACTTCATCCGCAAGGTGCACAAGCGTTCGACCTTCTCGAAGCCCAAGATCATCGTCTGCGTGCCGCACGGTGCGACCCCGGTCGAAAAGCGTGCGATCCGTCAGTCGGTGCTGTCGGCCGGCGCCCGCAAGGCCGGCCTTATCGCCGAACCCATTGCGGCGGCGATCGGAGCAGGCATGCCCATCACCGATCCGACCGGCAACATGGTCGTCGATATCGGCGGCGGGACGACCGAGGTGGCGGTCCTGTCGCTTGGCGATATCGTCTACGCGCGGTCCGTCCGCGTCGGTGGCGACCGCATGGACGAAGCGATCATCAGCTACCTGCGGCGTCAGCAGAACCTGCTGGTTGGCGAATCCACCGCCGAGCGGATCAAGACCACCATCGGCACCGCACGGATGCCCGACGACGGGCGCGGCGAGAGCCTGCACATCCGCGGTCGCGATCTGTTGAATGGTGTGCCGAAGGAAACCGAGATAACGCAGGCGCAGGTTGCGGAAGCCCTTTCCGAACCGGTGCAGCAGATTTGCGAAGCGGTCATGACCGCGCTGGAAGCCACCCCGCCGGATCTGGCGGCGGACATCGTGGACCGGGGCGTCATGCTGACCGGGGGCGGCGCGCTTCTGGGTGATCTTGACCTCGCGCTGCGCGAACAGACCGGCCTGGCCGTGTCCATCGCGAACGAGAGCCTCAACTGCGTGGCGCTCGGCACCGGCAAGGCACTGGAATACGAAAAGCTTCTGCGCCACGCGATCGACTACGACAGCTAACCCTCTGCGCTAAGGGGCCCACTTGGCAAAGGACCGCAGACAGGAAGAAGACTATCTCACACCGCTCCGCCGTCTTCTGGCAAGCGTGGTGATTCTTGCGCTCTTCGGCCTGTTTCTGGTCTGGCGGATCGACAGCCCCCGCGTGGAACGGTTCCGCGCGCAGGTGGTCGACCAGGTGGTGCCGTCGTTCGACTGGGCGATGGCCCCGGTCAACGGCACGCTGAACATCCTGCGGGATTTCCAGAGCTATACGCGCATCCACCAGCAGAACCAGGAACTGCGGCGCGAACTGCAGCAGATGAAGGCCTGGAAAGAGGCCGCGCTGCAGCTGGAACAGGAAAACGCCCGGCTTCTGGACCTGAACAAGGTGCGGCTGGATCCGCGGCTGACCCATGTGACCGGCGTCGTCATGGCCGACAGCGGGTCGCCCTTCCGGCAGTCGGTTCTGCTGAACGTCGGCGCACGGGACGGGATCGTCGACGGCTGGGCCACGATGGACGGCATCGGGCTTGTGGGGCGGATTTCCGGAGTGGGGGACAAGACCGCGCGGGTGCTGCTCTTGACCGATACGTCGTCGCGCCTGCCGGTGATCATTCAGCCCTCGGGGCAGCGGGCGCTGATCGAAGGCGACAATTCGGCCGGGCCGCCGATCGATTTTCTCGAGGCGCCCGAACTGGTGCGCCCGGGGGACCGCGTTGTGTCCTCGGGGGATGGTGGCGTGTTTCCGGCAGGCCTTCTGGTCGGCCGCGTGGCGCAGGATCCCGGGGGCCGCCTTCGTGTGCGGCTTGCGGCGGATTTCGAACGGCTCGAATACCTGCGGGTGCTGCGGCATCTGGGAACCGAAGAGATTCGCGACCCCGGCAGCCTGATCGAACCCGAACTGGACTCCGAGGCGCAGGACGGCGTGAACCTGTCGAACGCGGGGGCGGGCGATGGTTGAACATGCCGCCATATCCCCGGCGCGCGTCTGGTCGATGCGGGCGGTCTATGTCCTGATCTCACTTGGCATCCTCTTGCTGGAGCTCTTGCCGCTGCAGACCCAGCCCCGCGCCTTCGCCGGGCCCGACATGATCCTGTTGCTGACCTTCGTCTTTGCGCTGCGCCGCCCCGAATACGTCCCGCCGGCCGTGGTGGCGGTGGCGATGGTGCTGGCGGATCTGCTGCTGCAGCGCCCGCCGGGGCTGATGGCCGGGCTGACGGTCGTGGTGTCCGAGATGCTGCGCGGCCGGTCCGAAGGGTTGCGCACGCTGCCCTTTACCGTTGAGTGGCTGACCGCCGCGCTTGGCATCGTCGCGGTGATGATCGGCTATCGGGTGGTGCTGGCGCTGTTCGTGATCCCGCAGGCGCCGCTGCTGCTTGCCCTGTCGCAATTGCTGGCGACGGCGCTGGCCTATCCGTTGATGGTGCTGGGGGGCGTGGCCCTCTTTGGGGTGCGGCGCGTGGCGCCGGGTGAAGTGGATACTTTGGGGCATCGGATATGAAGCGACCCAACAAGGATTCAGCCGAAGGCAACCGCAAGATGACCCGCCGCGCGCTGATCGTGGGCGGCATGCAGGCCGGGTTCATGGGGCTTCTGGCACTGCGGATGCGGTACATGCAGGTGGACGAGGCCGACAAGTTCCGGCTGCTGGCCGAAGAGAACCGGATCAACATCCGGCTCATCCCGCCCGCCCGAGGAGAGATCTTTGATCGCAACGGCATCGCCATCGCCGTGAACGATCCGTCCTATCGCGTCACGCTGACCCGCGAGGACGCGGGTGACGTCGACATGGTTCTGGACCGTCTGCAATCGCTGATCACCCTCGATCCCGAAGAGGTCGAACGCGCCCGGGCGGAACTGAAGCGGACGCAGCCCTTCTTTCCCGTGACCATCGCCGATCAGGTCAGCTGGGACGACGTGACCCGCATCGCGGTGAACGCCCCCGCGCTGCCGGGCGTCACGCCCGAGGTCGGCCTGACCCGCGCCTATCCGCAGGACGAGGATTTCGCCCATGTGGTCGGCTATGTCGGGCCGGTGTCGGACTATGACCTGTCGAAGCTCGAGGCGCCGGACCAGTTGCTGCTGATCCCCCGGTTCCAGCTGGGCAAGGTCGGTGTGGAATCCAAGCTTGAAGATGACCTGCGCGGCAAGGCCGGCGCCCGTCGGGTCGAGGTCAATCACGTCGGCCGCGAGATGCGCGAACTGGACCGGCGCGAAGGGCAGCAGGGCGAGAACCTGCAGCTGACCATCGACGCCCGCCTTCAGGCCTATGTGCAGGCGCGTCTGGAAGGCGAAAGCGCAGCCGCGGTCGTCATGGACGTCCGCAACGGCGATCTTCTGGCGATCGGGTCGGCGCCGTCCTACGATCCGAACCTCTTTGTCCGGGGCATCTCGGTTTCCGACTACAAGGCCCTGACCGAAAACAAGTATCGCCCGCTGGCCGCCAAGTCGGTGCAGGGCATCTACCCACCCGGGTCGACCTTCAAGATGGTGGTGGCTCTGGCCGCGCTGGAAGACGGGATGATCGGGCCCGAGGACACCTATTATTGCCCCGGGCACCTGGAGGTTTCGGACCGCCGCTTTCATTGCTGGAAGCGGGCGGGCCATGGGCACGTGAACCTTGAAAAATCGCTGCGCGAAAGCTGCGACGTCTATTACTACGAGCTCGCTCTGGAACTGGGGATCGAGAAGATCACCGCCATGGCCAGCCGTCTTGGGCTGGGTGAACGGATCGACATCCCGATGTCCGCCGTGGCCTCGGGGCTTGCGCCGACCAAGCAGTGGAAACGCGAGGCGCGCGGACAGGACTGGGTCATCGGCGACACGGTGAACTCGTCGATCGGGCAGGGCTATGTGCTGGCCTCCCCGCTGCAGCTGGCCGTGATGACGGCGCGGATCGCGTCTGGTCGGGCGGTGTCGCCGCGGCTGATCAAGAAGATCAACGGCATCGAACAGCCCGAGGGCGCGGGCGAAAGCCTTGGGTTGAACGAAAACCATCTGCGCCAGGTGCGGCGGTCGATGTTCTCGGTCGTGAACAACCGCAAGGGCACGGCCTATGGCAGCCGGATCATCGCGGAAGAGATGCGGATGTCTGGCAAGACCGGCACCAGCCAGGTGCGCAACATCACCGCCAAGGAACGCGCGGCGGGCGTTCGATCCAACGCCGACCTGCCCTGGGAACGGCGTGACCATGCGCTGTTTGTCGATTTCGCGCCTTCGGACAACCCGCGTATCGCCGTAGCGGTGGTCATCGAACATGGTGGCGGCGGATCGTCGGTCGCGGCGCCGGTCGCGCGCGACATCACTTTGCAGGCGCTCTATGAAGGCGAACCTCCGCTCGAGGCCTATCCGCAGAAGGACCGCGCCCGCGCGCGCGAACTGCAATCCAGGATGCGGGACTATGCGCCCGACACCGGGTCGCTGAAGAGCCGCGCATGAGTTTTCTGGAATATAACGTCAAGACAACGCCAAGCGGCATCCGCAAGGTGCTGTACCTGAACTGGCCGCTGACGGTGCTGCTGATCGCCGTGGCCAGCTTTGGCTTCCTGATGCTGTATTCGGTGGCCGGCGGGTCGCTGTCGCCCTGGGCCGAACCCCAGATGAAGCGGTTCGTGCTGGGCATGGTGGTGATGATGTTCATCGCCATGGTGCCGATCTGGCTGTGGCGCAACCTGTCGGTGGTGGCCTATCTCGGCTCGCTCGTCCTGCTGCTGGCGGTCGAATTCTTCGGCGCCGTCGGCATGGGGGCGCAGCGCTGGATCGACATCGGGTTCATGCGCCTGCAGCCGTCCGAGCTGACGAAGATCACATTGGTGATGGTGCTGGCGGCCTATTACGACGCGCTGCCACTGAACAAGACCTCGCGGCCGCTGTGGGTGATCCTTCCCGTGGTGCTGATCCTCGTGCCAACTTACCTGGTGCTGCGCCAGCCCGACCTGGGCACGGCGCTGCTGTTGATGATCGGCGGCGGGGCCGTGATGTTCATGGCCGGGGTCCACTGGGCCTATTTCGCCGCTGTCGTCTCGGCCGGGGTGGGCACGGTTGCGGCGGTGTTCCAGTCGCGGGGCACCGACTGGCAGCTGATCAAGGATTACCAGTTCCGCCGGATCGACACCTTCATCGACCCGTCGAACGATCCGCTTGGCGCCGGCTATCACATCACCCAGGCCAAGATCGCGCTTGGTTCGGGCGGCTGGACCGGGCGCGGGTTCATGCAGGGCACACAGTCACGTCTGAACTTCCTGCCGGAGAAGCACACCGATTTCATCTTCACGACGCTGGCCGAGGAATTCGGCTTTGTCGGGGCGTTTTCGCTGCTGGCGCTCTACGCGCTGATCATCATCTTCTGCGTGCAGTCGGCGCTGACCAACAAGGATCGCTTTGCCTCGATCCTGACGCTTGGCATCGCGGTGACCTTCTTTCTGTTCTTCGCGGTGAACATGTCGATGGTGATGGGCCTTGCGCCGGTCGTCGGCGTGCCGCTGCCCCTTGTCTCCTACGGCGGTTCCGCCATGCTCGTCCTGCTGGCAGGCTTCGGGTTGGTGCAAAGCGCCCATGTCCACAGGCCCCGCTGATGACCTTGAATATCCTTTTCGCCGCCGGTGCCGCGCGCTGGCAGGACTACCAGATGCCCCTGCGCGAAGGGCTGGCCGAAGCGGAGATCGACGCCAACCTGTCGCTCGATCTTGATCCGGCCGAGGTCGATTATATCGTCTATGCCCCCGACAGCGACCTGCAGGATTTCACGCCCTACACCCGCTGCAAGGCCGTGCTGAACCTCTGGGCCGGGGTCGAGGGGATCACCAACAATGCCACGCTGACCCAGCCGCTGGCGCGCATGGTCGATCCGGGGCTGACGCAGGGCATGGTGGAATGGGTGACGGGGCACGTGCTGCGCCATCATCTGGACATCGACTATGCGCTGGCCCGGCAGGACGGCACATGGGATCGGTACGTGCCGCCGCTGGCGTCGGACCGCCCGGTTACGATCCTCGGGATGGGAGAGTTGGGGGCGGCCTGTGCGCAGGCGCTGGTCGGCCTTGGCTTTCCGGTCACCGGCTGGAGCCGACGCGGCAAGGCCGTGGATGGCGTGACGATGCTGAGCGGCGACGAAGGCCTGGACGAGGCGCTGTCGAGCGCGCAGATCCTTGTGCTGCTCTTGCCCAAGACGCCGGGCACCGTGAACCTGATCGATGCCGCGGCCCTTTCGAAACTGCCCGAAGGGGCGGTGATCGTGAACCCGGGGCGCGGGCCGCTGATCGACGACGACGCGTTGCTGGCGGCGCTGGAAAGTGGCCATGTGCGCCACGCGACGCTGGATGTCTTCCGGGTCGAACCGCTGCCCGCCGATCACCCCTATTGGGCGCACCCCCGCGTGACGGTCACGCCACATATCGCGTCGGAAACCCGGGCGGCTTCGGCCGCGCGGGTGGTGGTGGAAAACATCCGGCGGGGCGAGGCCGATGAGCCCTTCCTGCACCTTGTCGATCGCGATCAGGGGTACTGATCGCCGCCCGCGCGTCTGTACGCCGGACGGCCATGGGTCGGTGTGATGTGATCAGCGGGACCTGATCAGCGGGACATGGGCAGGGCGGTCAGATCGCCCACGTTGCCCAGAACAAAGGTGCTGCCATCGAAGGTCACGTCGGTCAGCTGCACAAGCCTTTCCTCGTCCCGCGACTTGATCAGGTAGTCCTCGAATTCCACGACCAGTGCCTGCGCCGTGTTGCGGTCCGGGCCCACGACCCGAGAGACCTCGCCTATCGTGCGGCCGTTGGCATCAATCACGTCCAGATCCTCGGCGATGTCGGAATTGATGCCGAAGCCGGGCAGGGGCGTGCGATCGCGAACCTCGGTCAGGCGCGTTTCGGCCAAGGCTGGCAGGGCAAGGCCGGTGGCGGCAAGCAGCGAAAGGGCGGGGATCAGGCGTGCGGTCATGGCATGGCTTTCAGTGAGGCAAGTTGAGCAAGGAAGATGGGCATTCCCCGGCCCGGCTCAAAGTGGCCAACCTGTCGACTGCTGCGTTGCGGCAATGAAAAGGCCCGACGCGGGGCCGGGCCTTTCAGTATGACATGTCGGCGGTTGGGTCAGCTGACGTCCTTGTAGCTGATTTCCCGCGTGTCGGCGCCTTCGCCCACCTTGCCGCGCCGCACCAGCAGGCGGTTGAGCGCGTGGATGTAGGCCTTGACGCTGGCCACGACGGTATCGGTGTCAGCGGACTGGCCGGTCACGATGCGCCCGTCTTCGTTCAGGCGCACGCTGACCGTAGCCTGGGCGTCGGTGCCCTGGGTGACGGCGTGGACCTGGTAAAGCTCAAGCTTGGCGTTATGCGGGAAAAGCTCTTTCACCGCGTTGAAGCAGGCGTCGACGGGGCCATCACCGGTGGTTTCGGCCCGCTTTTCGGTGCCGTCGACCATCAGGGTCATGTCGGCGGACTGGCCGCCGGTGCCGCAGACGACCTTGAGATCCTTGAGGTCGAGCCGGTCCGGCGTTTCATCCTCGGCATCGCGGACCAGCGCCCAGAGGTCGTCTTCGTAGACCTCTTTCTTGCGGTCGGCGAGGTCCTTGAACCGCACGAAAAGATCGTTGAGCTGGTTCTGGCCCAGTTCGATGCCGAGCCCTTCGAGTTTCGAGCGCAGCGCCGCACGACCCGAATGCTTGCCGAGAACGATGTTGTCTTCGTTCAGCCCGATGTCGGCGGGCTTCATGATCTCGAACGTCTCGACGTTCTTGAGCACGCCGTCCTGGTGAATGCCCGATTCATGCAGGAAGGCGTTCTTGCCGACGATGGCCTTGTTGTACTGCACCGGGAAGCCTGAAACGGTGGCGACGCGGCGCGACAGCTTCATGATCTTCGTCGTGTCGATGCCGGTGCTGAACGGCATGATGTCGTTGCGCACCTTGAGGGCCATGACGACTTCTTCCAGCGCGGTGTTGCCCGCGCGTTCGCCCAGACCGTTGATCGTGCATTCGATCTGGCGGGCGCCGGCCTCGACCGCGGCAAGGCTGTTGGCCGTCGCCATGCCGAGGTCGTTGTGGCAGTGGGTCGCAAAGACGATCTCGTCCGCGCCGGGGACCTTTTCGATCAGCATCCGGATCAGGTCGGCGGATTCACGGGGCGCGGTATAGCCGACCGTGTCGGGGATGTTGATCGTGGTGGCGCCGGCCTTGATCGCGATTTCCACGACACGGCACAGGTAGTCATGTTCGGTCCGCGTCGCATCCATCGGCGACCACTGCACGTTGTCGCAGAGGTTGCGGGCATGGGTGACCGTCTCGTGGATGCGGTCGGCCATTTCGTCCATCGTCAGGTTCGGAATGGCGCGGTGCAGCGGCGAGGTGCCGATGAAGGTGTGGATACGCGGCTGGGCGGCGTGCTTGATCGCTTCCCAGTTGCGGTCGATGTCCTTGAAATTCGCGCGGCTGAGGCCGCAGATCACCGAATTCTTCGAATTCTTCGCGATTTCCGAGACGGCGTTGAAGTCGCCTTCCGAGGCGATCGGAAAGCCGGCCTCGATCACATCCACGCCCATCTCGTCGAGCATGGCTGCAATTTCCAGCTTCTCCTCGTGGGTCATGGTGGCACCGGGGGATTGTTCCCCGTCGCGAAGGGTCGTGTCGAAAATCAGGACGTGGTCCTGTTTGGATGTCGTGTTCATGGGATCTCTCGTTTCTCCTAAAGCCATGGCGCGTGACGGCATACCTCTGAGCGGACGCGCCGGGAGGGCACGCTCAGAGGCGGATTAGGAGTAGGCACAGGGCGACGCCGCGCGGGGCGCGTGCGGTCGTGATGATATGCCCTTTGGTTTCCATGGGTGGGGATATAACGCGGGTTCCGCGCGATGAAAACCCGGGAAACATGCTGCAGGGCAGCATGTTGCCTCCGGCGGGAGTATTTCCGGCAAGATGAAGGCCCGGGTTTGATCCGGGGCGGGGGCGCGCCACGTATTGCCATCATGAAGAGAGCTTTGATCATAGGCGACAGCGGGGCCATCGGCGGGGCCGTGGCGGCGCGGTTGCGGGCGGATGGTGTCGAGGTCGTAGGCCTGTCGCGGTCGCGCGACGGGCTGGACGTGACGGATGGCGCGTCGGTGGCGCGGGTGCTGGGGGCCCTCGAGGGGCCGTTCGATTTTCTGTTGGTGGCGACGGGTGCGTTGGAGATCGGCGGGGCGGGACCGGAGAAGGCCTTGCGGGATATCGAGGCCGAGGCGATGGCGGCGCAGTTCGCGCTGAACGCCATCGGGCCTGCGCTGGTGTTGCGCGAGGCAGGGCGGCTCATGCCGCGTGACGGTCGGTCGGTCTGTGCGGTGCTGACGGCGCGGGTCGGGTCGATCGGCGACAACCGGCTGGGCGGCTGGCATTCCTATCGCGCGGCCAAGGCGGCGGCGAACCAGATCGTGCGGGGTGCTTCGATTGAATTGGGGCGGACGCATAAGGAGGCGGTCGTGGTGGCGCTGCATCCGGGCACGGTGCAGTCGGATCTGACCAAGAAATATCTGGGGCGGCATCCGGCGGTGACACCGGAGGCGGCGGCGGAGCATCTGCTGTCGGTCGTCGGGGGGCTGACAGCGGAGGACATTGGCGGGTTCTTCGACTGGAAGGGGGAGCGCGTGGAATGGTGAGGCGCTTGATCCTTGTGCTGGGGGACCAGCTGTCGCCCGATCTGGCGGTGCTGCGCGACGGTGATCCGGAGCGGGACATTGTGGTGATGGCCGAGGTTGCGGACGAGACCGGCTATGTGCCGCATCACCCCAAGAAGATCGCGCTGATCCTGTCGGCGATGCGGCACTTTGCCGAGGATCTGCGCGCAGATGGTTGGGACGTGCGTTATTTCCGGCTGGACGAGGACGGGCCGAAGTCGATCTGCGGTGCGCTCATGCAGGTGCATCAGGACGTGCAGCCCGAGGAGGTCGTGGCCGTCCGTCCCGGCGAATTCCGCCTGATCGACGCGCTCGAGGCCTGCCCCGTCGGGGTGCGGCTGGTGGAGGACGACCGGTTCCTGTGCCCGATCGACCGCTTCCGCGACTGGGCCGAAGGCCGCAGGGAGCTGCGGATGGAATGGTTCTATCGCGAGATGCGGCGCAACACCGGGGTCCTGATGGACGCGGACGATCCGGCCGGGGGCGAGTGGAATTACGACAAACAGAACCGCAAGCCCGCGCAACGCTCCATGCTGCAGGCGAAACCGATGGAATTCACTCCGGACGAGATCACCGAGGGCGTGCTGGCCATGGTGGGCGACCGGTTCGGCGGGAATTTCGGGTCTCTGGCTGGGTTTACCTTCGGCGTCACCCAGGGGCAGGCGCGGCGCGCGCTGAGCCATTTCGTCAAGACCCAGCTGGCGGAGTTCGGCGATTACCAGGACGCGATGCTGCTGGATGAGCCGTATCTGAATCACGCGCTGATCTCGATCTACATGAACATCGGGTTGCTGTCCCCGCGCGAGGTCTGCGAGGCCGCCGAGGCCGCCTATCGCGACGGGGATGTGCCGATCAATTCGGCCGAGGGGTTCATCCGGCAGATCCTTGGCTGGCGGGAATACATCCGGGGGATCTATTTCCTGAAGGGGCCCGACTATACCGCGCAGAACGAGCTGGGGCATGACCGCGATCTTCCGGCGTCCTACTGGGGCGGCGAGACGGAGATGGCCTGCATCCGGGCCGCCGTGGGCCAGACCCATGATCTGGCCTATGCGCACCATATCCAGCGGCTGATGGTGACCGGGAACTTTGCGCTGCTTTTCGGGGCGGACCCGGCGCAGGTGCACGAATGGTATCTGTCGGTCTATGCGGATGCGTTTGAATGGGTCGAGGCGCCGAACACGATCGGCATGTCGCAATGGGCCGACGGGGGCGTGGTGGCGTCAAAACCCTATGTGTCCTCGGCCAATTACATCAAGAAGATGTCGGACTATTGCGAGGGCTGCGCCTACAAGCCGGACGTGAAGGTGGGCGAGGGGGCGTGCCCGTTCAACCTGCTCTACTGGCACTTCCTCGACCGGCATCGCGAGAGGTTCGAGGGCAACCGGCGGATGGGGGTCGTGTATTCATCCTGGGACAAGATGGACAAGGCCAAGCGTGACCAGATCCTGGAGGAGGCGGAGGCCTTCATCGCGGCCGAACCGACGGGCTATCCATAAGGAACATTCCGGGCCGGGCCGGGTTGGTCGTGAGACCACCCCACAGAGAGGCCATGCCATGACACGCGACACCCGCGTTCCCCCGACCACGACCGATGCCGGTATCCCTGTTCAGAGCGACGAACATTCGCTGACCGTCGGCCCCGACGGCCCGATTGTCCTGAACGATCACTACCTGCTTGAGCAGATGGCGAATTTCAACCGCGAGCGGATCCCCGAACGCCAGCCTCATGCCAAGGGCGGCGGAGCGTTTGGCTATTTCGAGGTCACGAACGACGTGTCGAAATACACCAAGGCCTCGGTCTTTCAGCCCGGCGCCAAGGTCGACTTGGTTGCTCGGTTCTCGACCGTGGCGGGCGAACGCGGCAGCCCCGACACCTGGCGCGATCCGCGCGGTTTCTCGGTCAAGATGTACACCGACGAGGGCAACTTCGACATGGTGGGCAACAACACGCCCGTCTTCTTCATCCGCGATCCGATGAAGTTTCAGCACTTCATCCGGTCCCAAAAACGCCGTGCCGACAATGATATGCGCGATCATGACATGCAGTGGGATTTCTGGACGCTGTCGCCCGAGAGCGCGCACCAGGTGGCCTATCTGATGGGCGACCGGGGCATTCCGAAGACCTGGCGCGAGATGAACGGCTATTCCTCGCACACCTATTCGCTGGTCAATGCCAAGGGCGAGAAGTTCTGGGTCAAGTTCCACTTCATGACCGATCAGGGCGACGGCAACGCCTATCTGAGCCAGGAGGAGGCCGACAAGCTGGCAGGCACGGACGGCGATTATCACCGCCGGGATCTCTTCGACGCGATCCGGGACGGCAACCACCCCAGCTGGACGCTGAAATGGCAGGTCATGCCCTTTGAGGACGCCAAGACTTACCGGATCAATCCTTTCGATTTGACCAAGGTCTGGCCGCACGCCGATTACCCGCTGATCGAGGTCGGCCGGATGGTGCTGGACCGCAACCCGACCGATTTCCACACCCAGATCGAACAGGCCGCGTTCGAGCCCAACAACATGGTGCCGGGCGTCGGCCTGTCGCCGGACAAGATGCTGCTGGCGCGGGGTTTTTCCTACGCCGACGCACATCGCGCGCGGCTGGGCGTGAACTACAAGCAGATCCCGGTGAACAGCGCCCAGGCGCCGGTGCATTCCTATTCCAAGGACGGGGCGGGGCGCACGATGCCCGTGTCGGACCCGGTCTATGCGCCGAACTCCTACGGCGGCCCCGCCGCGCAACCATCGCCGCACGAGGCGGGCGTTTGGTACACCGACGGAGAGATGCAGCGGTCGGCCTACACCCTGCGCGAGGATGACGACGACTGGAGCCAGGCCCACGCGCTGGTGCGCGAGGTCATGGACGACGCGATGCGCGAGCGACTGGTCGGCAACGTGGTCGGGCACCTGTGCGATGGCGTCAGTGAAAAGGTTCTGGTCCGAGCGTTTGAGTACTGGAAAAACATCGACGCCGAGGTCGGCCAGCAGATCGAGGCCGGCGTCCGCGAGAAGCTGGGCGGAGAGTCCAAGGCCGAGGGGCTGGCGTCGGCCGAGAGCGTGGAACGGAAGCTGGCGGCGGAGTGAGGCTGTCAGGATGATGAGAGAGGGGAGGGCCGACCGGGAGGTCGGCCTTTTCTCGAAGATCCCGATTTTTTTGTGCTTCGATCAGTCCGCCTCCGTGGGCAATTACGGTGGAACTCAGAAGAAATGTGGGTCCGAGCCAGCAACAAGCTGGGGAAGGTGCGAGCTGCCAATCACAGTTCAACTCCGTTGTTCTCAAAGTACTGTTTGAGTGCGTAAATTCTTTCTGCGTAGGTTATGAACTGCCCTAGGTTAGCTAGAATCACACCCTTGTCTAAGTCCGGAATAATCTGTGGGTGTCCAACCTTATTTCGTGAAAACCTGTAATAGTTGAACGCGTTGTCCAAAAGGTGGGTTAGGTCTTGGGTTATCACTTGATCTGTTGGCTTGTTCTTGCAGCCTGCGTACGAAGACTTGAATTCCTCGTATTTTTTCGAAATCATTTTGCCGTTAGTCCGTTGCGAAAATCGTTCCCGGTTCGCGTCCAATTTGATGCTGTTGGTATAGGCCTCAATAAGTATAAGGATCGCTTTTTCACTTGCTGCTCCGAGCATGAAAGCGGCTCCGGCAGGGCTGTTTGACTTGAAGCACTTCATAGATTCTTGAAAAAACCATATCACCACGTCATCACATTCCGGGACCCTTTCTTTGAGTGTCTCAGGAAACTTCTCAATGTCGGCGGGGAGTATGGCGCCGGGTGCTGCGGTTCCTCTTTCGATAGAACGTTTCAGCTCCTCCAACCAAGTCTTTAACTCGGAAGCTCTACCCTCTACATGGAGTTTTCCAGTGTTGTAGACATTAATTGATGCTGTGTTCGCGCCAGATTTGCATCTGTACCGCGTGGCGTTTTGTATTTCTTCCTCAATGAAGGATAGCCCGTTCGCTTTTAGGTGGTTGCTTACGACCTCGCACTGCTTCTCGTCGCCATTGCTCATGCTGAAAAACCGTTTTATTGCTCGCGCAATGCAATTTGTTACTTCTGGCACACGGAGGCAAGTCTAATCGCCGAGGCTTTGGCCGAAATTAAAAGCACTGACCAAAGGTTTCACCCAACCCTATTCACATGCCCCATCTTCCGCCCGGCTTTGACCTCGGCTTTGCCGTACAGATGCACGGCGACGCTGGCCTCTTTGACCAGCTCGGGCACGCGGTCCATGTCGTCGCCGATCAGGTTCTCCATCATCACGTCGGCGTGGCGTGATCCGTCGCCCAGGGGCCAGCCGACCACGGCGCGGATGTGTTGTTCGAACTGGTCTACCACGCAGCCGTTCTGGGTCCAGTGGCCCGAATTGTGCACGCGCGGGGCGATCTCGTTCACGATCAGGCCCTTGGGGGTGACGAAAAGCTCAACGCCCATGACGCCGACATAATCTAGCGCGTTCAGGATTTTGGCGGCCAGCAGCACAGCGTCCGTGCGGGCCGAGGCGGGGAGGGTGGCGGGGACGGTCGTGGTGCGCAGGATGCCGCCCTCGTGCACGTTTTCGCCCGGGTCATAGCAGGCGACCGACCCGTCGAGGCCACGCGCGGCGATGATCGACACTTCGGTGGTGAAGTCGACGAAGCCTTCGAGCACGGCCGGGGCGCCGTTCATTTCGGCCAGCGCCCGTGCCGCGTCCTCGGGCGATCGCAGGCGGGCCTGGCCCTTGCCGTCATAGCCGAAGCGGCGGGTCTTCAGGATCGAGGGCGCGCCGATCGTGTCCATCGCGCGGTCCATCGCGTCGGCGTCGGGGATGTCGGCATAGGGCGCGACCTGCAGGCCGAGGTCGGTCAGGAAATCCTTTTCGGTCAGGCGGTCCTGCGAGATGCGCAGCGCTTCGCGACCCGGGCGGATGGGTTTGATCTTTTCAAGAATATCCAGAGCAGAGGTGGGGATGTTTTCGAATTCGTAAGTAATCACGTCCACACTGTCGGCGAAGCGGCGCAGGGCGGCGTCGTCGGTGTACTCGGCCTGGAGGTGATAGTTGGCAACATGGGATGCGGGACAGTCGCCGCCGGGTTCGAAAATGACGGTCTTGAAGCCAAGGCGCGATGCCGCGACGGACAGCATCCGGCCCAGCTGGCCGCCACCAAGGATGCCGATGGTGGACCCGGTCGGAAGCATGTCAGTCATCGGAAGGCTCATCAGGAATGGAGTTCGACAGGGCCTCGCGCCAGATGTCGAGGCGTTCGGCCAGCGCCGGATCGCTGATCGCGAGGATCCCGGCGGCCATCAGGCCCGCGTTGGCTGCCCCGGCAGATCCGATGGCCATGGTCGCGACCGGGAAGCCCTTGGGCATCTGGACGATGGAGTAGAGACTGTCGACACCCGACAGCGCGCGGGTCTGAACTGGCACGCCGATCACCGGCACGCGGGTCTTCGACGCCATCATGCCGGGCAGGTGCGCGGCCCCGCCGGCGCCCGCGATGATGACATGCAGACCCCGGTCCGCCGCGGTCTTGCCGTAGGTCCAGAGCCGGTCTGGCGTGCGATGCGCCGAGACGATCCTGGTCTCATAGGCCACGCCAAGTTCCTCGAGGATGGTCGCCGCCTCTTTCATCGTGGGCCAGTCGGACTGGCTGCCCATGATGATGCCTACCTTGATATCCGCCATGTCGGTCCCTCTTGCGCTAGAGACTTGGGGTTATACGGGGTTACGCGATCTGTGCAATTGTCCTTGGGGCATATGGGGGGGCATATGGGGGGTGTCCCGGGGGCCACAGGGGCAAATCTTTCATATACAGGCGGGCTGGAGTAGGCTAGAGGGGCGCTTTCCCGGCGCGCCACGATGCTGTGCCGGCCTCTTACAGACGGTTTCCAGATGATCCAGACCCTTGCCGATGCGCTGTCCGAGCGCGGATATGACACGCTTACCCCGGTCCAGGACGCCGTGACCAACCCCGAATATGCGGATGCCGACCTGTTGGTGTCCGCGCAGACCGGGTCCGGCAAGACCGTGGGCTTCGGTCTGGCGATCGCAGGCACGCTGCTGGGCGGGGCGGACGTGATGGGCCCTGTTGCCGCGCCGCTGGCGCTGATCGTGGCGCCGACGCGGGAACTGGCCTTCCAGGTCTGCCGTGAGCTTGGCTGGCTCTACGCCAAGACCGGGGCGCGCGTGACGTCCTGCGTGGGCGGCATGGACATGCGCGATGAACGCCGTGCGCTGGAACGCGGCGCGCATATCGTCGTGGGCACGCCCGGACGTCTGGTCGATCACATCAAGCGCGGATCGCTCGACATGACGGGGCTGAAGGCCATCGTCCTGGACGAGGCGGACGAGATGCTGGATTTGGGCTTCCGCGAGGATCTGGAATTCATGCTGGGCGAGGCGCCCGAAGATCGCCGCACGCTCATGTTCTCGGCCACGGTGCCGCCGATGATCGCCAAGCTGGCCGAACAGTTCCAGCGTGACGCCGTGCGCGTGACCACCCTGTCCGACAAGGGCCAGCATGCGGACATCGCCTACCAGGCGCTGCAGGTGGCGCAGCAGGACGTGGAAAACGCGGTGATCAACGTGCTGCGCTTCCACGAAGCGGAAAACGCCATCGTCTTTGCCAACACCCGGGCGACCGTGAACCGGCTGACCGCGCGTTTCTCCAACCGGGGCTTTTCGGTGGTGTCGCTGTCGGGAGAGCTGAGCCAGGCCGAACGCAGCCATGCGTTGCAGGCGATGCGCGACGGGCGCGCTCGGGTCTGCGTGGCGACCGACGTGGCCGCGCGCGGGATCGACCTGCCGGGGCTTGAGCTGGTGGTGCACGCCGAACTTCCGTCGAATTCCGAAACCCTGCTGCACCGCTCGGGCCGGACGGGCCGTGCCGGGCGCAAGGGCGTGTCAGCTCTGATCGTGCCGCCGCGGTCGGTCAAGAAGGCCGAGCGTCTGTTGAAATTCGCCAAGGTGCAGGCCGAGTGGGTGGAAGCCCCCAGTGCAGACGCCATCCTGGCGCGGGACGAGGAACGGCTGCTGGCCGATCCCGCCTGGCAGGATACGCCGAGTGAGGGTGACGCCGCCTTTGCCGCCCGCCTGCTTGAGGCGCAATCGGCCGAGGCCATCGCGGTGGCCTTCCTGCGCCTTTACCGCGACCGTCACTGCGCGCCCGAGGATCTGTCGGCGCCCGATGCGCGGCCTGCCCGGAAGGAACGTGAACCCTTCGGTCCGAGCGTCTGGTATTCGCTTTCGGTCGGTCAGGAAGACCGGGCCGAAGCGCGCTGGCTGTTGCCGCTGATCCTGCGGTCCGGGCGGCTGGAAAAGTCCGCCATCGGTGCGATCCGCGTGCAGGGGGGTGAAACCTTTGTCGAGATCGCCGAAGCGGCGGCCGACAATTTCGAAGGGGCGCTTGGCCCGGGCGGCATCCTTGAAGAAGGCGTTGCCGCAACCCGTCTGGCCGAGGCGCCCGTACTGGCCCCGCTGCCGCCGCGTGGCAAACCGTCGGGGCCGCGTGGCCCCCGCCGCGATCGCGAGGATCGCCCCGAGGGCGAGCGCCGCCCGCGTCGGGAGTTCGATGGCGATCGGCCGAAGCCCCGCGACTTTGATGGGGACCGCCCGAAGAAGCGTTTTGACGACGACCGTCCCAAGAAGCGGTTTGATGATGATCGTCCCAAGAAGCGGTTTGATGATGATCGCCCGAAGAAGCGCTTTGACGAGGACCGTCCGAAGAAACGGTTCGATGAGGACCGCCCGAAGAAACGCTTTGACGACGACCGTCCCAAGCGGTTCGACGATGGCGCCCGGCCTGACCGCAAGCCCTTCGCTCCGAAAGGGGAGGGCAAGCCTTATGGCCAGAAGCGGGACGACCGTGGGGATGCGCCGCGCAAGCCGCGGGCCGCAGCCGAGGCCGCGCCGGGCAACCCCAAGAAGGTCTGGGGCAAACCTGCCGGTAAACCTGCGCGGGACGATCGGCCCGGCGGCTTTGGCAAGCCGCGCGGTGACGGGGAACGCGGGCCCAGGCCGGGCGGCAAGCCTTTTGGCAAACCCGGCGGCAAACCCGGTGGAAAGCCTGCGGGCAAGAGCTTTGGCAAGCCCGGGGGCAAGCCTGCCGGCAAGCCAGGCGCCAAACCGGGCGGCAAGCCCAAACCGGGCGGGTTCCAGACCCCGCGCCGACCCAAGTCATAAGACCAACGCAGGCCCGTGCATCGCGCGGGCCTTTCCTTTGGGCGGTCAGCGTTTCAGGCGATGATGTCGGGCAGCAGTCGGTCTTCGATCTGTGCGATCTTGTCCTTCAGCCGCAGCTTCTGCTTTTTCAAACGCTGCAAAGTCAGCTGATCGGCGGTAGAGCGTTCCTGCAAGGCGGCGATGGCCTGATCGAGGTCGGCATGTTCGCGGCGGAAGACCTCGAGCTCAACCCGGAGCACCTCGTCGGTCTTCATCGAAATGTCGCTGCGCGCGTTCATGACGCGATTCCCCTCGTGGTTGCAGAACCTTGAATATACCCCGCTTGCCCCAAACGGCAAAGCCCCCGCGCGAGAAGGCCTTGCGCGGTGCGCGTCGACTGCCCATATTCAATGAACCGGGGCCGCCACAACGGGACCCCGGCGACTGTCGCTTAAAGATCAAGGACGTGTCATGACGAAGATGACCCTGGGGGCGCATCCCTACATGCTGGGGTTCGAACAGCTGGAGAGGCTGCTGGAACGCTCGGCCAAGGCCGGTAACGACGGCTATCCGCCCTTCAATATCGAACAGACCTCCGACTATTCCTATCGCATCACCCTGGCCGTGGCCGGGTTTCGCGAAGAGGATCTGGCGATCACCCTGGAAGACAGCCAGCTGGTGATCCGTGGTCGGCAAGGCGACGATGGCGAGGGACGCCATTTCCTGCATCGCGGCATCGCGGCACGCCAGTTCCAGCGCAGTTTCGTGCTGGCCGACGGTGTCGAGGTTGGGGACGCGGTGATGGAAAACGGATTGCTGCATGTCGATCTGACCCGGGTTCAGCCCGAAAAGGTCGTGCAGACGATCCGCATCAAGAAAGGATAGGGTATGGATACGAACTTCGAACACCCCGATGAGGCCGCGCGGATCGTCTATGTCCGCGCCGTGCGGGTCGAGGACCTGCCGGAAGAGGTCCAGGAACAGGCCGAGGGTCTGGAAGAGCTTTACGCCGTCTGCGACACGCAGGGCGAACGGCTGGCGCTGGTCAAGGACCGCGCTATGGCCTTCGTGCTGGCACGCCAGAACGACATGGCACCGGTGACGGTGCACTGACCGGTCGCTGACCGGATCGGCCATTGCCCACGGGTGGTGGCCGGATTACTCAGGGCTGACCAAGTAGAACCGGACAGCCCATGACCCATGATCCTGCCATTGCCATCATGCCTTACGGGCTGCGCTTCGGGGCAGGGTATCTCGATCTGAGTTGCGACAAGCTGGACTGGCCTTTGGGCCAGCCCGACCGGTTGCGCGGGCGGCCGTTGCGCGCGATGGAAAAGACCGATCACCTGATCGTCTATCCGCGTCCCGCGTTGCACGTCCGGCCGCTGTTTGGGCTCAAGGCGCGGCTGTCGATGATGGTGCAGGAACCGCGTGTCATCCACAATGACCACCGAAAGCTGCTGCGCGTCACCTGGCGGCGGTTCTTCCGCGTGTTCAGCCACGACCGCGACCTGGTCGATCACATTCCGAACGGGGTCTTCGTGCCCTTCGGCACGACCTGGGTGCCGGACTGGCGCGATCTTGACCTGCGCAAGTCCAAGGCCTGTTCGCTGATTGCCTCGGCCAAACGGTCGCAGGCAGGCCACGAGGTGCGTCATTCGATTGCCGACCATGTGAAGGCACGCGGGCTGGATGTGGACGTGATGGGAGGTGGTTATGCCCCCTTCGACCGCAAATCCGACGGCCTGGCGCCCTACCGCTATTCGGTGGTGATCGAAAACTCGCGCGAGCCTGACTATTTCACCGAAAAACTGGTCGACGCGATCCTCTGCCTGACGGTGCCGATCTACTGGGGCTGTCCGAACATCGGCGACTATTTCGACACCTCTTCTTTCGTGATCTGCGACAGCGAAGGCGAGATCCGCGATGCGCTTGAGAGGCTGTCCGCAAGCGACTACGAGGCGCGGCGGCCGGGGCTCGAGGCGCTGCGGGACAGTGCGGCGCGGTTTGCCAACCTGCACCTGCGCACGGCAGAGGCGCTGCGGGATAGCCTTTGAGACGCGTCGCGTCCTGACGGCCCAATGAAAAAGGCCCCGGAGGATCTCCGGGGCCTTTTTGCATTGATTTAATCGGTCAGTGCGCGGCGATCAGTCCGAGGCTTTCCAGCTTCAGGATCACCTGGTGTGCGCAATTGTCCACGTCGTGGCCTTCGGTCTCGACCCGCAGTTCCGGGTTTTCCGGCACGTCGTAGGGGTCGGAAATCCCGGTGAACTCCTTGATCTTGCCTTCACGCGCCAGCTTGTAGAGGCCCTTGCGGTCGCGGCGTTCGCATTCCTCGATCGTGGTCGCGACATGGACCTCGATGAAGGCACCGAACTGTTCGACATCCTCGCGCACGGCGCGTCTTGTCGTGGCGTAGGGCGCGATCGGGGCACAGATGGCGATGCCGCCGTTCTTGGTGATTTCCGACGCGACATAGCCGATGCGGCGGATGTTCAGATCGCGATGTTCCTTGGAAAAGCCCAGTTCCGAGCTGAGGTTCTTCCGCACGATGTCACCATCCAGAAGGGTGACGGGGCGGCCGCCCATCTCCATCAGCTTGACCATCAGGGCGTTGGCGATGGTCGACTTGCCGGATCCTGAGAAGCCGGTGAAGAAGACGGTAAAGCCCTGCTTGGCCCGCGGCGGACGCGTCTTGCGCAGTTCCGACACGACCTCGGGGAAAGAGAACCACTCGGGGATCTCAAGGCCCTCGGCCAGGCGGCGGCGCAGTTCCGTGCCCGAGATGTTCAGGATCGTCACGTCGTCCTTGTCGAGGATTTCGTCGTTCGGTTCGTACTGGGCGCGTTCCTGCACATAGACCATGTGTTTGAACGGGACCATTTCGATGCCCATTTCCGCTTCGTGTTCCTTGAACAGGTCCTGCGCGTCATAGGGGCCGTAGAAATCCTCGCCCTGCGAATTCGAGCCGGGGCCCGCGTGGTCGCGGCCGACGATGAAGTGCGTGCAGCCGTAGTTCTTGCGGATCAGCCCGTGCCAGACGGCCTCGCGCGGGCCGGCCATGCGCATGGCAAGCGGCAGAAGCGACATCGCGGTGGTCGAACCCGGGTATTTGTCCAGCACGGCCTCGTAGCAGCGCACGCGGGTGAAGTGGTCGACGTCGCCCGGCTTGGTCATGCCGACCACGGGGTGGATCAGCAGGTTGGCCTGCGCTTCCTTGGCGGCACGGAAGGTCAGTTCCTGGTGCGCGCGGTGCAGCGGATTGCGGGTCTGGAAGGCCACGACCTTGCGCCAGCCGAGCTTGCGGAAATAGGCGCGCAGTTCATTGGGCGTGTCGCGACGGGCACGGAAATCATAGTGTACCGGCTGCTGGATGCCGGTGACCGGGCCGCCGAGGTAGATCTTTCCGGCCGTGTTGTGCAGGTAGTTGACGGCCGGGTGGGCCTGGTCGTCGGCGCCGAAGACCTTTTCGGCTTCCTTCGCCTTGTTCGGCTCCCAACGGTCGGTGACGGTCATGGTGCCGAGGATCACACCTTCCTGATCACGCAGGGCGATGTCCTGACCGATTTCGATGCTGTCCGCGAATTTCTCGGACACGTCCAGCGTGATGGGCATCGGCCAGAGCGTGCCGTCCGCCAGCCGCATGGTGTCGACGACGCTGTTGTAGTCCTCTTCCGTCAGGAAGCCCTTGAGCGGGTTGAAGCCGCCGTTCATCAGCAGTTCCAGATCGCAGATCTGGCGCGGGGAAAGATCCCAGCTGGTCAGATCGGCGGCCTCGACCTTCAGCTTCTGGGCGCTGTCGTAGGAGACAAAGAGTTCGGGGATAGGGGCAAGGTTGTTCTGCATCGGGGTCAATTCTCGCAGCGGGTTGTCTGCGGGCCTTCATGCCAGCGGTTACACTATTGTGCGCGACCTAGGCCGGATCACTGCCACCACGCAAGGCGGGCGTTCAAGAAAAGGACTGTTGCTTCGATTTGGCGGCAAAGCGATCACGTTATTCACCTTTAGCGAAGGCCGCGCGAATTCTGTTCGCGCGGCCCCGTGGTCTACCGTGAGTGGGCTAGGGTCAATTCGCGGTCCGGCGCCGCCGCAGCGTGGCAAAGCTTGCCAGGGATGCGCCCAGCAACAGTGCCGGGGCGGGCAGGGGGACTGCCGGGGGCGTGTTTGCAGGCGCAGCGTCAAAGCTGTGATCGTGCGACGCGAGGTTCAGCGCAGTCAGCGTCGTTGTTTCGCTGCCGAACTGCTGGCCGAGTGTAAACTCCTGGCCCCATTCACTGTTGCCCGCGCCAATGGCCGTGCGGCCACGCAGGTCCGGTAGGGCAAAGGTCGAACGCCCGTCGCCGCCAAAGCGGTCGCCGATGACGTTGAACAGGGACAGATGGGTCTGGACGTCCAACATCTGGCCTTCGGCCTTGAACCAGCCGGTCGGCGCGTAATCCCCGGCAAAGAGCGCGATTTCACCCAAGACAGACACGTTGCCCGGGTCGCCTTGCGCGCGATCGCGCTCCGGAATTCCACCGGCCACGTTGATCAGATAGGTCAGGCCAAAGCTGGCCTGGGTGTTTTCGAAGGCGGTGGCGGATCCGGTATTGCCGGTGTCGACGTCATCTGCCGGGTCCGTTCCCGCGACGGTGTGATTGTGTGCAGGCAGATTGCCTTCGCTCAGCGTGACCGCACCGTCATCGTCCCCGAACGTCTGGCCCAGCTCTACCTCGCCCAGCTCCGGTCCCGTGCCCGTACCGACGGCGACACGACCGGTGAGGTCAGGCAGATAGAACGCGGTTCTCGCATCGCCGCCGTAGGTGGTGCCGATGGTACTGAACAGCTCCGTCGCGCTGCTGACGGTCAGGGCAGATCCGTTGGCCTCGACGTCGCCTCCGTATTGACCGTATTCATTGGGCGCGGCAGAAAAGCTGACCTTTCCGATCGTGTCGTTTCCGGTCGGCGATCCTCCTCCGCCGCGGTTCGGATAGTCACCCGTCAAATGGATCTCGGCGGCCATGGAGACGCTTGGCATGGCGATGTCGACGGGTGCTCCGCCGCCCGTTTCACCGGTCGCGGCGTCGAACGTCAGGGAGGTGGCTGGGATTGTGTGATCATGGCTTGGCAGGTTGGCCACGGTCAGTGATGCGGTCGGGTTGCCCTGCAGGACACCGACATTGCGCGCCTCGGCCCCGACGACTGCGCGGCCGGCCAGGTCTGGCAGGCGGAAGGTATGGCGTCCGTCGCCGCCGAAGGTGGATCCGATAGCTGTAAAAAGCGCCGTGTGATTGCTGATCTGCAACAACTGGCCATCGGCGATCATATGCCCCTCGGGGGCAAAGTTGCCCGCCGTCCAAGAGACGTCGCCGAGATTGTGGGACGCGCCGCCCGTGCGGATCAGCGGCGTCAGGGCGAGAGAGGGTTGGTAGGTGCTGAAGGCCGCGCTATCGCCGGTAACGGAGGTCGTATCGGCCCATGCGTGGGTGGCTAGTAGAGGCAGCGCAAACGTGCAGGCAGCCGCCCGGAAGGCGTTGGTGAGAATCATCTGAAATCCTATGGACTTTGGGTCAAAACGTGCGCGACCGTAGACGCAGTTCTGCGTCAGGGTCAATCCTTTCGGACCGAAAAATTTCCTTTTGGAAATAGCGGGTGGACCGGCAGGGTATTGTTTTGGATGGCAATTTATTTTGGTTCGACAATTACCGGCCGTGCCACGACGGACTGTCAGGGGCTGGTCGGAGTATCGGCAAATTGTCCGGCCGACAGGACGATCAGACGTCCCGCGGGAACCTCGATCGGGGCCACGGCACGCACCATGTAGCGCGGGGCAGCGCCGTCAGGATCAAGCACGTTAACCGTTGCGCCGTCGGTTTCGTCCAGCAACGTTGCGCGCCCGTCCGCGGCAATGCGATAGACGCGGTAGGTGGCGCCGGGCTGGGGGCTGGGCGTCCACGAAATCCGCGTGCCGCCGTCGGTGCGGGCGACCGTCACCCCTGTGACCGGCTGGATGGGATAGGCGGTCAGGGTCGGGTCGCCCAGCAGGTTGCCCCAGATCGGGTGCACGAAGGGGTAGGACCCTGTCGGCAGATAGTCGGTGCTGGCCAGCACGCGTGGCTCGGAGGGGCCGTTGTTGATGGTCCGCACCTGCGCGGCACCGATGGTTTCGCCCATGGCCATCCCGTGCAACCGCCACGCCGGGCGGGCGCCCCAGGCGACGGCCAGGGCTTGGTTCGGCGGGGTCATCAGCCCGTTCATCGGATTGCGATAACGGCCGATCTTCTGCTTGTGGCTGCCGAAGTTGATGGCAAAGACCGGCCCGGCCTGGAACGCTTCGAAATAGTCATCGCCGCGCCAGGGGCCGAAATCGACGCCGAAGAGCCAGCGCCCCTCCTGTCCCTTGTCAGCATGGCCGCCTTCGGTGATCGCGGCGGGGCCGGTGATATTGGCGACGCCGCGTCGTTCGATGAACAGGTGGCCGACTGACCCCGCATAGGCGCGAAGTGGGACGTCCGTCTTGCCCTTACGCCAGTCGTGATTGCGCTGCAGGTAGGCGCCAAGCCAGCCGACCTCGGTCGCGCGATCGGGCGCGCCCATGTTCGAGAAATCGATCCGGCCAATGGCGCCGTCGATCCTGCCATCGGGGATTTCGCCGGGGATCAGAAGGCCTTCGCCGGTCGAGGGCCAGCGACCATCGAGATCGACATAGAACAGGTCGGTCGCATGGGGTTCATGGTCATGACCGTCCGGCGCGACCTTGCCGCTGAAGACAAGAGGCACGTTGCCCAGAAGGATCACCGAGAGATCGCCGTCGGGGTGGGCGCGGCGGGCTTCGCGGATGTCGTTGCGGATTTCCAGCGCGTCGATCAGTCGGATGGCCGCAGGCGGGTTGCGGTCGGCGGTGGAGCTGACGCGCACCACGCGCCAGCCATCGCCGGTCAGATCATCGACAAAGCGGGCGATGTCGGCGGCGAGCGGCTCTTGCACGTCAGCTTCGACCACCAGCACCGCCAACCCGCGATGATCGGGCTGGGCGACATCGCGTCCCCCGGTCCAGTAGCCCTGGTCGATCACGTCGCGGCCCATGCGCCTGACCCGGTATTCCCAGGCGGTGCCGGGGGTTGCGGCGCGGTCGAGATAGGCCTGCACCGGCCCGAGGTTGGGGGCAATGACCTGCCAGGTGGCGGTGCCTGAGGTGCCCAGCACCCGGCGGCTGACCTCGACACTGCCGGCGAACTTCGGCTCGGCCTCCGTCCAGTGCAGCTTGATGCCGTCCGGGGTCAGGGTGCCGTCAACGGGCAGGGCACCGGGCATGCCGGCGGTCACGGTCGGCTTTGCGGTCGCGACGGATGCCGACAGCATCAGCGCCAGCCCGCAAAGGACAAGCCCCCGCAGCACGGGGGCAAGCACGCCGAAGCGTTTGAACTGTCGTGTCATTTTTCCGCGCCCCCGTCGCCTGCATCGCGCGTGCAGCCTGCGTCATGGGGCGGGGAATGTCACGGGGGCAGGGCAGGCCTGCCGCCGTGGTTTGATTTCAGCCGACCCGGCGGGATCAGCTGACGCTGGCCACCGGCGCTTCGGGGGCGACCTCGACGTCGCCCTGTGCGGCAAGGAAATGTTCCGCGTCCAGCGCAGCCATGCAGCCCATCCCGGCCGAGGTCACCGCCTGGCGGTACTTGTGATCGGTCAGGTCGCCCGCTGCGAAGACACCGGGGATCGATGTTTCGGTCGAGCCGGGTTTGACTTTCACGTAGCCGCCGTTGTGCAGCTCCAGCTGGTCTTTCACCAGCTCGGAAGCCGGGGCGTGGCCGATGGCGACGAAGACGCCCTTGGCCGGGATCTCTGTGATCTCGCCGGTGTCGACATGTTTGACCTTCACGGCCTCGACGCCCTTGGGGTTGTCCTGGCCCACGACCTCCTCCAGCACGTGATGCCACAGCGGTTCGATCTTGGGGTTCTTCATCAGCCGGTCGATCAGGATCTTCTCGGCGCGCAGCTCGTCGCGGCGGTGGATCAGCGTGACCTTCGACGCAAAGTTGGTCAGGAACAGCGCCTCTTCCACGGCGGTGTTGCCGCCGCCGATCACCACGATCTCTTGCCCGCGGTAGAAGAAGCCGTCGCAGGTCGCGCAGGCCGAAACGCCAAAGCCCTTGAAGGCCTCTTCGGACTCGAGCCCCAGCCACTTGGCGCGCGCGCCCGTCGCCAGGATCACGGCGTCGGCGGTGTAGGTCGTGCCGCTGTCGCCCTTGGCGGTGAAGGGACGGTTCGACAGGTCGAGATCGGTGATGATGTCGCCGATGATCTCGCAACCCATGGCCTTGGCGTGGGCTTCCATGCGCACCATCAGGTCGGGGCCCTGGACCTCGGTGTCGCCGGGCCAGTTCTCGACCTCGGTCGTGGTGGTCAGCTGGCCGCCGGGTTCGATGCCCTGGACGAGGATCGGGTTCAGCATGGCACGGCTGGCGTAGACGCCGGCGGTATATCCCGCGGGGCCGGAGCCAATGATCAGGACCTTGGTGTGGCGCGTGTCGGACATGTCGGTTTCTCCATGACGGATGTTGCGCCTATGTAAGCGCCGTGGCAGAGGGCTGCAACCGGGACGGCGTGTTGCGAATGGTGCAGGGCTGACTGTTCGGATATTACCTCAACGCGAAACATTATTGCGCGTTCTGTAGGTGCTGCTATAACAAACGCAAAATCAGGAGGCGAATATGGCGGGCACCCGTCTGGACGCGATTGATCGCAAGATTCTGGCTGAACTGCAGGCCGACGGGCGCATGACCAATGTCGAATTGGCAAAGCGTGTCGGCATCTCGGCTCCGCCGTGCCTGCGCCGCGTGCGCACGCTGGAAGAGGCCGGCTATATCAAGGGATATCACGCGCAGGTCGACAGTCGCGAGCTGGGCTTCGAGGTGCAGGTCTTTGCCATGGTCGGGCTGGTCAGCCAGGCCGAGGCGGATCTTTCGGCCTTCGAGGCCCGCTGCAAGGACTGGCCGCTGGTCCGCGAATGCCACATGCTGAACGGCGAGGTGGACTTTATCCTGAAGTGCGTGGCGCCCGACCTGTCGACCTTTCAAAGCTTTCTGACCGGCCAGCTGACCTCGGCCGAAAACGTGGCGAGCGTGAAGACCTCTCTCGTCATCCGTTGCGCCAAGGACGATCCCGGCGTTCCCTTTGATATTCTTGAAGAACGGCTAAGCCGGACGGCCTGAGCCGATCCCTGTGGCCGTCGGGAAAAGGCGCCTGTCCCTTGCGGGGCGGGCGCCTTTTCGTTGGTGCAAGATGGCTCAGGCGGCGGCGTCTTCGATCGACCGAAGCGTGACGCGCGGATGGGCGAGGGGGCCGAAATCCGTGGCCCGGCGGATGTGCGGGAACATCGAGATGAACAGGTCGCGCGTGTTCACGCCCATCTGGTCCAGCACCGTCATGCCGGGATGGAAGGTTTCCAGATCCAGCCCGCCGACCCGGATCGTCGCGTGCCGCTTCAGCGCGATGTGGTAGGTCTCAACAGCCATGCGCGGCGCGATGGCGATCACGCTGTCCCCGTCCACGAAATCGCGCAGAGGGGTGAAGACCGGCTTGGCCTCGGCGGCGCTGCGCAGACCGGCGGGGCGGTGCAACAGGCGGGCCCCGGGGCCGCAAAGCAGGTCCATCGGCGGGGCGCCGGCGGCAAATCGGTCGGCGGTGACACGGGTCAGGAACCGCGCGCCGTTCGGGTCCGGGTTATGGGCCATCGACCCGATCCAGAGCACTGGCTGCGGCCCGTGTTCTGCCGTGATGACCTGCATCCCCGGACGCAGGTCTTCGATCGCGACTTCGCCTTCGGTGGTGGCGATCAGGGATCCGTGGGCCAAGGCGTTGAAGGCGCATTGGAATTCCGGCGTGTTGGGCGCGCGGACGTCGTCATAGCAGACGTGCCCCTCGGGCGAGAGGTAGCTTGTCAGATAGCGCCGCATCGTCGGCAGCGACTGGCTGGAAGGGGAAAAGGACGAATAATCGCCCCGGGCGGGCGAGAAAGGACCGGACATCGTAACACCTCTTGCGGCGTCACATCTGCGTCGGCCCCCACCGACAACACGAGACGAGACTCTGTGGATCAGATGAGGAAAATCTGCCGTCTTGCCGGGTCACTTGTCAAAGATCGTCACCGATTGGCGCACAGGGGCGGGCAATGGCGGGGCCGGGCGGGCGATTGTTCGCGATGTCGGGGAAAATCCGGCCACATTTGCCGGTGTCCGGGTCCGAATCGATGGTTGATGTCACCAGTCAATTCGGGCCCGGTAAGAGGGAGGGAGAGGCTGCGCGAGCAGGTGCAACCTCTCCCCTTGCGGTGGCCACGGGGATGAAAGCCACCGCCAACGGCGCCACAGGCACGAAGGCGCCGTATTCTGTCTGGTCAGGCCGCGCGTCGTTTTGCAGCCGCCCGCAGCCGTGCGGCCACGTCGGCGCGTTGACCGCGCTGGTAGGGAAGCTTGACCTCGGTGGTGCGGGCGGTCTGAACCACGGATTTGATCCAGCGCTTCTGCTTGGCATTCATCGTTTCGTCCTTTCCGGTCTGCACATACCGCAACGTGTTGGTATGCTGACTATCCCCTGCCTTTGCGGCGGGGTCGCGGCGAATAAGGGCGATTTGAAGAAAGTTTAAGTGTCTTTTCTGGCGCTCAAATCGGCGCCGGTAACAGTTTTTACAATGTTTCCGGAAACAATCGCGGCGAAAACCGGGCGCTCAGACGCGGATCACCGAAATAAGGCGGCCATAGTCGGCTTCGCCCGCATGTGTGGTGCGACGGAAGGAATAGAAGCGGTCCGGGTCCGAATAGGTGCAGTGGCGCGTCCATACGGCGTCGCCCACCCCGGCCTCGCGCAGCCGGTACAGCCCGTAAGACGGCAGATCGAAGTGCACGCGGTCACTGTCGCCTCCGGCAAAGAAGCGGGCGTTGTCCGGATCTTCCGCCAGGAACCGGTCCAGGAATTCGGGACCGACCTCGTAGGCGCGCTGGCTGATGGAGGGGCCGACCACCGCGCGGATGTTGGCCCGGGTGGCGCCCAGGGCCTCCATCCCTTCGATGGTGGCCTCAAGCACGCCATCCAGCGCCCCACGCCAGCCGGCATGCGCGGCGCCGACAACGCGCGCCTCGGCGTCCGCGAAAAGGACAGGCTGGCAATCGGCGGTCAGGATCGCAAGGGCCAGGCCGGGGGTCGCGGTGACGATGGCGTCAGCGGCCGGGCGATCGGCCAACGGGGCCGTCAGGGGCACGGCGGTTGCCGAATGGACCTGGTTCACCGTGATCAGGTGCGACTCCTCGACCCCCATGGCCATGGCGACCCGGGCGCGGTTGATTTCGACGATCTCGGTCTGGTCCGACGACCCGGGGCCGCAGTTCAGCCCCGCGAAGATGCCCGAGGACGCCCCCCCGCGCCGGGTGAAGAACCCATGGCGGAAAGGCTCCAGAAGGGGAGAGGTGATGATTTCCAGTGTCATTCAGCTGTGCGCCCGTCAGTCTTCATGTTCCCGGCACCCGCGGCATGCCGGGTGGCGTGAGGGCTAGAATCTTGAAGAGCGTCCCCATTTCCTCGGGGTGGGTCAAGCGGCGATGTGCGGCGACGTGCCGGTCAAGCGCATCTTCACTCAGTCGGGCAGCCAGCGCCTGGGCCCGGTCGGTGATGCCCAGGCGTTCCAGGAATTCGCCCTGCGTGGTCAGCGGCGCCGCCACGGCCGGAAGCGCCGCGCGGGCGAGCTTTTCAAAATCGACATGCGCGGTCAGGTCGGCCTGACCGGGGGTTTCCAGCGGATTGACATAGCCGTGGTTCTGCACGGCCTGAAACGTGTCGCCCAGGGACCGTGCGTCGCCATAGTCGATGATCAGCGCGGCGCCGCCGTGTGCTGCGATCCGCTGGCCGACGGTGGCCGCGATCGGCTGCGCGGCGGTGCAAAGTTCAACGATGTCGCCTTCGGTCGTGTCTGCCAGCCGGTGTTCCAGCGCGCGCACCGGAGTCGGCGCCGCGCGGGCAAACCCCAGACCGTCGTCGTATCGGGTCACGACGGTTTCGGCCCAGCCGTCGCCCGCCCGCTGGAACTGGCGGATCGGCAGGGCATCGAAAAATTCATTGGCCACGAACCAGAGCGGCCGCTTCGGCAGATCCTCGACCGTGGCGATCCAGGCGGGGTGGTGATCAGGCAGCGCATCGGCCTGCAGCGCGCGCAGGGTCGGCGCGGCTTCGATCAGCACCAGCCGCATGGCGTCGTGAAATCCGTGGATGCCACGGGTCACGCGCAGGATGTCTGCCATCATCGTGCCGCGCCCCGGACCGGCCTCGGCCAGGGTGAAGGGGGTGGGCGAGCCCTGGTCAAGCCAGCTTTGCGCCAGCGCCAGGCCGATCATCTCTCCGAACATCTGGGAAATTTCGGGCGCGGTGACGAAGTCGCCCTTCACACCGAACGGGGTTCGGGTCGTGTAATAGCCGTGCTCCGGGTCCAGCAGGCAGGTCTGCATGAAGTCGGCCAGGGTCATCGGCCCCGTGGTGGCGATCTGCGCCAGCAGTCTGTCTGCCAGCGGGGTCATCGCCAGCTCCGGCGCCCCGCCGCGATGAGGATTAGGCCGATCAGGATCATCGGCAGCGAAAGCACCTGTCCCATGGTGATCCCGAGCGTATCGGTCACACGCATAACGTGTCCATAGGGATTGTCGGCGGTGATGAACTGCGCATCGGCCAGACGGAAGAATTCGACGATGAACCGCGCCACGCCGTAGCCCGCGAAGAAGAGCCCCGAGATCAGGCCGGGTTTCCTCAGCGCGCCCTTGGCAAAGGCCAGCCAGAGAAGAAGCAGCCCCAGCACCAGCCCCTCAAGCCCCGCCTCGTAAAGCTGGGACGGATGGCGGGCGCAGGGCAGGCCGTCGCAAAGCGCGGACTGACCGGGGAAGACCACCGCCCAGGGCGCCTCCGAGGGGCGGCCCCAAAGCTCGGCATTGATGAAATTGGCGATGCGGCCCAGCATGATGCCCGCGGGCGTGGCCAGCGCCAGCAAATCGGCGGTCGGCAGTTTGGGCACGGCGTTGCGATGGCACCAGACCCATGTCGCCGCGATCACGCCAAGGAACCCGCCGTGGAACGACATGCCGCCCTGCCAGATCATCGGGATCTCGAGAGGATTGGCGAGGTAATAGTCCGGCTGGTAGAACAGCACGAACCCCAGCCGTCCGCCCAGCACCACGCCCAGGATGATCCAGGTCAGCAGATCCTCTAGCTGGGATTGCTGCATGGGGGGCTGATCGTCCTGCCACAGCCGCACCCGCTTGAGCGCGGTGCGCGCCACCAGCCAGCCCAGAAGGATGCCGACGATATAGGCCAGTGCGTACCAACGCAGCGCGAACTCCATCCCGAAGAGGGACACAGAGAAGATCTCGGGCGAGATTTCGGGGAAGGGAAGGACAGCTGCAACCATGGCGTGACTTGGCCGCGCGGATGGGGGGAAGTCAACCTTGTGACTGACGTCCCGACGGCCCATATAGGGGGAAACCCAGAAGGGAGATCGCAATGCAGACCCGTTCCAAGTTCTTCGACGACATGTCGCAACTGATGACCAATGCCATGGGCGTCGCCCAGGGTGCCAAGGACGAAGCCGAGACCGCCTTCAAGGGCATGGTCGACCGCTGGCTCGCCGACCGCGATTTCGTCACGCGCGAGGAATTCGATGCCGTGCGCGCCATGGCCCAGAAGGCGCGCGAGGAAAACGAGGCGCTGAAGGCCCGGATCGAGGCGCTCGAAGCCAAGTAAGGCGGCACCCAAGTAAGGCGTTGGGCGGTCCGTCTGGGCTGCCTTCGGTTTTCGTATGTCAGCAAGCCCGTGCCGGTCCGGCGCGGGCTTGCTGCTGTCCGATGGTACGAATCGAAAAGACCCGCTATGGGCGCAATCCTTGGCGGGTCATTGTCATGCCCCTGTCACCTTTTCCGATACTTGCGGCTATTCTTGGGTTGTTCTTGGGCTAATCCACAACTACTTGCAGATATCCCCAACAAAGTGCTTGCGTCATGGTGCCCCGCCCCTCACCATATTTCGTAGGGGTACCGGGAAGTCGCCCAGCCCCTAGAGCAGGCACCTAGCGCTAGGGCGCATTCGCGGCCCTGACGCTACAACCAAAAAGAGGTGGCGCAATGGCATTGAGCGAGCAGTTTCTGACCGAAGAGCTTCATCCGATCGACATCGTCGAACATCTGGCCGAACACCACGAATGGGATTTCGACCGGATCGGCGACGACCAGATCGCAATGGCTGTCGAAGGTCAGTGGCGCACCTATTCCGTGACCCTGGCATGGTCGCACTACGATCAGACCCTGCGTCTGGTCTGCACCTTCGAAATGGAACCGCCCGCAGACAAGCTGCCGGGATTGTACGAGCTTCTGAACCTCGTCAACGATCAGTGCTGGGCCGGGTCCTTCACCTACTGGACCGATCACAAGCTGTGCGTCTATCGGTACGGCCTGATCCTCGGGGGCGAACAGATCGCCAGCCCGGAACAGATCGACACGATGATCAACGCGGCGGTCGGGTCGGCCGAACGCTATTACCCGGCGATGCAGCTGCACCTGTGGGGCGGGCAGACCCCTGCCGACGCAATGCAGGTCGCCATTGCAGAGGCCTACGGGCGCGCCTAGTCTTGGCCTGAAACGGGGGCGGGACGTCAAGCGCCCCCGAGACAGGAGGCAAGGCATGTTGGACACTGTGGCCCGTCAGGGCATGGTCCTGATGGGATGTGGAAAGATGGGGGGCGCGATGCTCTCCGGTTGGCTGAAGGGCGGATTGCCGCCCGCCAGTGTCTGGGTCAGCGACCCTTATCCCGCGGACTGGCTGACCGGTGCGGGGGTTCATATCAACGCCGAATTTCCCGATGCGCCTGCCGTGGCGCTGATCGCGGTCAAGCCGCAGATGATGGGCGATGCGCTGCCCGCGGTCGCGGCGCTTGGCGGTGGTCCGACGCTGGTGATTTCCGTCGCCGCCGGCACGCCGATCGCCAAGTTCGAAGAGGTCTTCGGCCCCGGCACCCCGGTCATCCGCGCCATGCCCAACACTCCCGCCGCCATCGGGCGCGGGATCACGGCAATCATTGGCAACGACGCGGTGACCGAAGATCACATGGCCATGGCCGAAGACCTGCTGTCGGCGGTCGGTCAGGTCGTGCGGCTGGAAAACGAGGGCCAGATGGATGCGGTCACGGCCGTGTCGGGCTCTGGCCCCGCCTATGTGTTCCACCTGATCGAAACGCTGGCCCGCGCGGGCGAGGCCGAGGGGCTGCCGGCGGATCTCGCCATGGCGCTGGCCAAGGCGACAGTCGGCGGGGCGGGTGATCTGGCGGAACAGGCCGACGAGGACCCGGGCCAGCTGCGCGTCAATGTCACCAGCCCAAATGGCACCACGCAGGCCGCTTTGGAGGTTCTGATGGATGAGACGGACGGCTTCCCCGCGCTGCTGAAACGCGCCGTGAAGGCGGCCGCGGACCGGTCGAAGGAGCTGAGCCGTGGCTGAGATCACCTTTGACGATTTCCTCAAGGTCGATATCCGCGCGGGCAAGGTCGTCCGCGCCGAACCCTTTCCCGAAGCGCGCAAGCCCGCGATCAAGCTCTGGATCGATTTCGGACCCGAGATCGGGGAAAAGAAGACCTCGGCCCAGATCACCGATCATTATGATCCTGAAGGGCTGATCGGACGCATGGTCATGGCCGTGGTGAACTTTCCGCCGCGCCAGATCGGCCCGTTCATGTCCGAAGTCCTGACGCTTGGCGTGTCGGATGACGCTGGCGGGATCGTCCTGATCGCACCGGATCAGGACGTGGCCCCGGGGGGGCGGATGCATTGAAACGTGTCCTGATCAGCCGACCGATGCCGCCCCGCACCCTGGCCGCTGCGGAAGAGCTTTTCGATATCGAGGTGCGCAGTTCCAACAAGCCTATGTCTGCGGGCGAACTGCGCGCGGGCTTTGCCGTCTATGACGGGATGATGGTGACGCTTGGCGATGCCATCACCGCCGATCTGCTGGCCGATTTCGGGCGTCCGCGCTGCAAGATGGTCGCGAATTTCGGGGTGGGCTACAATCATATCGACGTGGCCGCCTGTGCCGCGCATGGGGTGACGGTGTCGAACACGCCGGGCGCCGTGACCGATGCCACCGCCGATATCGCCATGACCCTGATGCTGATGACCGCGCGCCGCGCGGGTGAAGGCGAACGCATGGTCCGCGCCGGGCAATGGGAGGGCTGGCATCCCACCCAGCTTCTGGGGCTGCACCTGACCGGCAAGACCGTCGGCATCGTCGGCATGGGCCGGATCGGCCAGGCGATCGCGCGGCGCTGCCACTTCGGTTTCGGGATGGACGTGCTTTATGCCAACCGGTCGCAGAAGTCGGTGGATTTCCCGGCAACCCAGCTGCCGCTTGCGGAGGTCGCCGCCAAGGCCGACGTGGTGATCGTCGCCGCCCCCGGCGGGGCCGAGACCGAGCACCTGATCGACGCGAAGGTGCTGGGGGCAATGCAGTCGCATGCCATCCTGGTCAACATCGCGCGCGGCAATATCGTCGACGAGGCCGCGCTGGTCACGGCGCTTCAGAAGGGCCAGATCGGTGGTGCGGGGCTGGATGTCTACGAATATGAGCCCAAGGTCAGCCCGGCGCTTCTGACGATGGAGAACGTCAGCCTTCTGCCGCATCTCGGCACGTCGTCGCTTGAGGTGCGCGAAGAGATGGGGCTGATGGCGGTCGACAACCTGAAGGCCTATTTCGCCGGGGACGAGGTGCCCAACAAGGTGGCCTAAACCATTGGTCAGGATGGGGACGGGCCCGGGGACGCCCGGGCCGTTCCCGGTCTAGGCCACCACCGCGACGTCGACGCTTTGATCGCTGTCCTGATCCCCCGCGCCGCGCATCGATCCGCGGACCGGGGCCACGTCGTCGTAATCACGGCCGTAGCCGATGACGATATAGTCGCTGCCGGCGAACTGGTCGTTGGTCGGATCGAATTCGACCCAGCCGGTTTCCGGCCCCGCCCAGGCGCGTACCCAGGCGTGCATTGCGTCCACGCCGACCAGCTTTTCCTTGCCGGGGGGCGGATAGGTCCGCAGGAAGCCCGAGACATAGGCCGCCGGTATGCCGACCCCGCGCAGGGCCGAGATCATGATATGCGAGAAATCCTGGCAGACGCCGGCGCGTGTATCGAAGGCCTCTTCCACGGTCGTGTCGACATCCGTGGCATCGGCTGAATAGGTCATCTCTTCGTGGATGGCATGGCCGATGGCGCGAACGGCGTCCCGGGCCGACATGCCGGGCGTCAGCTGGTCGCGAGCGAAGGCGTTGATCTTGGTCAGGATCGGCACCCGGCGCGACGAGGCGGTGAAATGCAGAGGCGACTCGGGCCCGGCATCGCGACAGGCGGCCAGATCGGCCGGCAGCTGCGACAGCGGAGAGGCCAGAGCGAGGCGCGGCGCCTCTCCGTGGCGTTCGGCGCGGAAGGCGAGCGTGATCTTCACCTCTTCGATCGGGTCGTGCCAGACGGCCGAGGCCACGGGGTTGCGGAAGAAATCGGTGAACCAGACCTGTTCGGAGGGGCGCGGGGTCAGCGCGAGGGTCCAGTCGTGGATGTTTTGCAGGCCGGGGATGTCGCGCGGCAGCAGGCGCAGCAGGTTGCGCGTGTGCATCGTCGGCTGGCTGTAGGCATAGTTGATGCGCAGGGTGACGTCGTATTGCATGGCTTATCGCAGATGCGCCTCCGACAGGCGGTCGGACATGCGCGCCAGCGCCTCGCGCACCTCGGCCAGTCCGGCGGGGGTCAGATCCGAGGGAAGTTCAACCTCGAGCCGCGTGCGCAGGGGCAGCAGTTCGCGCACCAGCGGTGTCGGGCGGGCGGTGCGATTGGCGCCGGGCATGCCTTCGGCGAATTCCTGCATCTCGCGCAGCTGGAACAGAAGCGAGCGGGGATTGCCGGCGTCATGGGCCAGCAGGTCGACTACGGTATCGCGCGTCGGCTCCAGCGCATAGCGGCGGCGGTGCGCCATGGTGCTGTCTCCGACTTCAAGCGCGATGTCGAGCGCGCCTTCGGGCGCCGCCGGATCGGCAAAGTGTTCCAGGATCGCGGCCAGCGTGTCGCAGCGTTCCATCGATCGCCCGATATTGAGGAACCGCCAGCCGTAGAAGCGGTACATGTTCTCGACCACCACGCCCGAAAAACCGGCGGTCTTGCGCAGCAGCACGCTCATCGCGCGGGCGGCATCATCGCCGGGCGTTGCGGTTTCGGACATCTGCCGTGTGGTGCGGATCAGGTCGTTGAGCGCGAACCACGCGTCGGTCGAGAAACGGTCGCGGATCCGGCCGGCGCAGTTGTGCGCGGCCTGAAGCCGGTCGATCAGCCCGTCGGGGATCGCCTGCGTGGCATCGACGCCCATAGGCTCAAGGTAGTCCGCGATGCTGGCCAAAATCGGGTCGTCGTCGCTGTCGGTCGTGGCCAGCCGCAGGTTGTAGGCCCGCAGCAGGCGGGCGACGTCTTCGAACCGGACCATGTAGCGGCCCAGCCAGAACAGGTTGTCGGCGGCGCGGGCGGGCAGGGCCACGGCTTCGGTCCGGACCGACCGGTGGCCCGAAGGGTCCGGGCTTGCCTTGGTGCTGGCCGTGTCCGGCACCCGGTCGTCCGAGATGATCAGCACATCCGACACGCTGCCGCCGCGTTGCATGGCAAGGGCGGTCGCATCACCCGGCGGGCCGATGCGGGCATAGCCGCCCTGCATGAAGGTCCAGCCGCGTTCGGTGCGCGCGGCGAAGACCCGGATGGTGGTCGGACAGGGGGTCAGGCGGGGGCCATCTTCGCCGTCGATCCAGGCGGGGGTGGTCGACAGCGATATCGCCTCCTGCCCGACAAGGTCGGGGGCCGGATCATCCAGCAACTGCCGGATCTCGGGTTCGGCCCCGCGCACGGTTTCCGAATTGCTGTCGAAGGGCAGGTCGCCCGACAGGGCCGGGGCGATCAGCATCCGGTCCATGTTGTCGCGCACATAGGCGCGGGCGCTGTCGTCGCCGCACCACCACGTCGCGATGTTGGGCAGGGCCAGGGTCTGGCCGGTCAGCACCTCGCTGATGCGCGGCAGGAAGGCCATCAGCGCCCGTGTTTCCAGCACGCCCGAGCCGAGCGCATTGACCATCGCCAGATTGCCTGACCGCACCGCGTCCATCAGGCCCGGCACGCCGATCCAGCTTTCGGGATTGTATTCCAGCGGGTCGGCAAAGCTTGCGTCGATGCGACGCCACAGCAGGCCAAGCGGCACCGGCCCTTCGATCGTGCGCACCATGGCCTGACCGTTCTGGACAAGGATGTCTTCCCCTTCCAGAAGCAGCAAGCCGAGGTACCGCGCAATATAAAGGTGTTCGAAGAAGGCGTCGTTGGCGCGGCCGGGGGTCAGCAGGCCGAACTGGTGCGGTTCGCTGCGTCCGTCGCCGGCCAGCTTTTGCAAGGCATTGCGGAAGCCTTCGAAGAACCCGGCGATCCGGTGCGTGTAGGCGCGCGGGTAATCTTCGGGAAAGATCCGCCGCATCGCCATGCGGTTTTCCAGCGCGAAACCCGCGCCCGAAGGCGCCTGTGTCCGGTCGCCCAGAACCAGCCAGCTGCCGTCGGGGGACCGGCCGATTTCAAAGGCGAGGAAATGCAGGTAGTGCCCGCCGCGCGGTTCGACCCCGACCATCGGGCGTTTCCAATGGCTGTTCTCGGTGATCAGCCGGGGCGGCAGGTGTCCGTCGCGCAACAGGGTGGCCGGGCCGTAAAGGTCGGCCATCACCCGTTCCAGAAGCTCGGCTCGCTGGCTTAGGCCCGCGCAGATTTCATCCCATTCGCTGTCGTGCAGCAACACGGGGATATTGGCCAGCGGCCATTCGCGTTCGTTCAGGGGATCCTGCGAATACTGGCGGAAATAGACCCCGGCATCGCGCAGGTACTGGCGGCCGCGTTCGAACTTGGCGCGCAGTTCTTCCTCGGACAGGTTGGACAGCGTGGCGACGAACTTCTTCCAGACCGGGCGCATGTTGCCGTCGCGGTCGAACAACTCGTCCGCCACGCCCTGCACGGGCGCATATCCCCTGAGCAGGGGGCTGTCCGCGCCGGTCTTCGTCGGCTTATCCATGGACCCTCCGGTAAAGAAGTTATCCCAATCCTGTTGGACGCCGGAGGTCAAGGGTCATCGGGAACTCCGGATGGGGGATTTCCGGGGCGGGGCGATAGGGCGCGGGCGTGTGACCATGGGGTTCGAACCGCGCAAGTCGGCGCGCCTCGGCCTCGTATCCGTTGACCGGGAAGGTGTCGTAGTTGCGCCCGCCCGGGTGGGCGACGTGATAGGTGCAGCCCGTCAGCGCGCGGCCCGTCCAGTCGTCGTAGATGTCGATGGTCAGCGGCGCGTTGACCGGCAGGGTCGGGTGCAGCGCCTCGGCCGGTTGCCAGGCCTTGAAGCGGATGCCACCCACGGAAGTCGCCGAAGTCTGGGTCTTGGCCATCGGCACGGGGCGCTGGTTGCACATGACGCGATACCGGTCCTGGTGCAGCGTGGTCAGCTTGACCTGCAGCCGTTCGACGGAACTGTCGGTGTAGCGCACCGTACCGCCGATCGCGCCCATTTCACCCAGCACGTGCCAGGGCTCCAACGCCTGCCGGACCTCGAGGTGCACGCCCTCGGCCTCGATCTGGCCGCAGAAGGGGAAACGGAATTCCGACTGCGCCTCGAACCACACGGGGTCGAGGTCATAGCCATGATCCCGCAGGTCCCGCAGCAGGTCGAGCAGGTCTTCCCACAGGTAGTGCGGCAGCATGAAGCGGTCGTGCAGGACGGTGCCCCATCTGACGGGCTTGCCCTTGACCGGGTTTTCCCAGCAACGCGCGATGATGGCGCGCAGCAGGACCTGCTGGGCCAGCGACATGCGCGGATCGGGCGGCATCTCGAACCCGCGGAATTCGACTAGGCCAAGGCGGCCCGTGGGGCCGTCGGGTGAATAAAGTTTGTCGATGCAGATCTCGGCCCGGTGCGTGTTGCCGGTGACGTCGGTCAGCATGTTGCGCAGCAGGCGGTCGACCAGCCAGGGCGGCGGCGGGGTGCCGTCGCCGGGGGCGTGGATCTGGGATAGCGCGATTTCCAGTTCGTAGAGCGTGTCGTGCCGCGCCTCGTCGATCCGGGGGGCCTGCGAGGTCGGGCCGATGAAGAGACCCGAGAAAAGATAGCTGAGGCAGGGATGCCGCTGCCACGTCAGAATCAGCGATTTCAGCAGGTCCGGGCGACGCAGGAAGGGGCTGTCGTTGGTGGTCGAGCCGCCGAAGACGATGTGGTTGCCGCCCCCCGTTCCAGTATGTCGTCCGTCGATCATGAACTTGTCGGCGCCAAGGCGGGACTGGCGGGCCTCTTCATAGATCGCCTCGGTGGTGGCGACACAGTCGTCCCAGTTGTGGGCGGGGTGAATGTTCACCTCGATCACGCCGGGGTCGGGGGCGACGCGGATGTTGTTCAGGCGCGGATCGGACGGGGGCGAATAGCCCTCGATATGGATCGGCATGTTCAGATCGGCGGCGGTTTCCTCGGCCGCGGCGATCAGTTCAAGGTAATCCTCCAGCCGGTCGCAGGGCGGCATGAAAAGACACAGCCGTCCGTCACGCGGTTCGATGGCGATGGCGGTGCGGACGGCGCCAAAGGCGGGGTCGTTGCCTTCGCCTTGGGGGACGATCTTTTGTTCGCTGACTTCGGGCGCCGGGGTGGTTTCGCCGGTCTGGGTGCGGTCCTTGGTTTCCTCGGGCAGAAGGCGCGCGCGTTCCTCGGCCTCTTCGGCTTCGATCCGGGCGATCTCCTCGGCCAGGGCCTGGCGGCGTGCGGCAACATCGGCGTGGAAATCGGGCAGGGGGCCGCGATCCTCGGTCGTGTCGGCGGGATAGGAATAGGGATAATGGGCCGGGGCGATATAGGGCAGGGAGCCGAGCGGCAGGCGGAAGCCGACGGGGCTGTCGCCGGGGACCAGGAACAGCTTGCCGCGCCGGGGTTTCCAGCGCTCGGACTGCCATTTCGACGCCTTGCCCTGCCACCGCTGGATTGGCAGGACATAACCCGCCGCCTCGGTCAGGGTGCGGTTGAAGACGCGGGCATAACGGGCGCGGTCCTCGGGGTTCTTGAGCTTGGAGTTTTCGGGCGTGACGTTGGCGGGCAGGTTGGCTTCCTTGAGGATCCATTCGGCGGGATCCTCATAGGCGGGCTGCGCGTAATCGGCCTCCAGCCCGAGCGCTTCGGCAAAGCGGCCCATGAAACGGCCCGCGTCCTCGGCCGTCGGCTGGGTGCCTCCGGTTTCGCGGGCGATCAGGTCGGTGTTCTTCCAGACCGGCTGGCCATCGGTGCGCCAGTAAAGCGAAAAGGTCCAGCGCGGCAGGCTTTCGCCGGGATACCACTTGCCCTGTCCGTAATGCAGGAACCCGCCCGGCGCGAACCGGTCCTTGAGGCGGCGGATCAGCGTGTCGGCCAGCCCGCGTTTCTGGGGCCCGACAGCATCAGTGTTCCATTCGCCCGACTCGAAGTCGTCGATCGACACAAAGGTCGGCTCGCCCCCCATGGTCAGGCGCACGTCGCCTTTTTCCAGCCGGTCGTCGACGTGGCGGCCAAGGGCGTTCAGCCGGTCCCAGGCCTCGTCCGAGAAGGGCTTGGTGATCCGGGGATGTTCGGCCACCCTTTTGATCTGCATATCGAAGTTGAAGTCGACCTCGGGCGCGCCGGCCGAGGAAAAGCCGCCCGCGATCGGGGCTGCGTTCTGGTAGTGCGGCGTGGCGGCCAGCGGGATGTGGCTCTCTCCGGTCATCAGGCCCGAGGTCGGGTCAAAGCCGATCCAGCCCGCGCCGGGCAGATAGACCTCGGTCCAGGCGTGCAGGTCGGTGAAATCATGGTCGGTGCCCGAGGGACCATCCAGCGCCTCTAGATCCGGCTTCAGCTGGATCAGGTAGCCCGACACGAACCGCGCCGCGAAACCAAGGTTGCGCAGCACCTGCACCAGCAACCAGGACGAGTCGCGGCAGGACCCGGAGCCGATCGTCAGTGTTTCCTCGGGGGAATAGACCCCGGGTTCCATCCGGATGGTATATTCGACGGCCTCGGACACGCGGCGGTTCAGCTCCACCAGGAAATCGACGGTGCGCGCCTCGGTCCGGTCGATGGTGTCGAGGAAGGCCTGAAGGGCCGGGGAGACGGGTTCGGGCCTGCGGTAGATCGACAGGTCCTCGGCCAGTTCCGCAGGATAGTCGAAAGGCCAGGTTTCGGCCGTTTCATCGACGAAGAAGTCGAAGGGGTTGTAGACCGTCATGTCGGCGACCAGGTCGACCTCGATCTTGAATTCGCGCACGGGTTCGGGGAAGACGAAGCGCGCCATCCAGTTGCCATAGGGATCCTGCTGGTGGTTCACGAAATGCCCGCCGGGGCTGACGCGCAGCGCATGGGAGATCACCCGTGTCCGGCTATGCGGTGCGGGCCGCAGCCGGATGATCTGCGGCGACAGCGTGACCGGGCGGTCGTACTTGTAATGGGTCAGGTGATAGATGCTTGCGTGGATCGCCATGGGCCTGTCTTTCGCTTGGTCGCGCTGCCGGTCAGCCTATCCCGGGAACACCATCGTGCCACCGGTACAGGCCCCTTCGACGATAAAGCGGGCGGGCGTCAATGCAAGCGTGCCGCAAATTTCGGCAGATCGGCGCCCCTAGCCGTTCAGCCGCAGGTGTTTGTGGGCAAAGGCGAATTTGCGGCGCACCCCGTCGGGCAGGACGAAGGGATAGACATCCGCCAGATCCAGCGCCCGGTTGACGTGATTGACGGCGATCGACAGGTCCACCGCGCGCGAGATCACGGTGTCGGTGTCCGGATCGGCATAGGCGTCATAGCCCGGCATCAACCCGTCAGGCAGCGACAGCTGCGCCGCCGCCCCGCTGTCGATCAGGTCGACGAGGTGCAGCAGATGCGCGATGGTTTCGGCCCAGTCCTCGTGCGGGTGGGCGGTGGCGTAGCTGGTGATGTGGTCGTCATCGGCGGGCCGGGGGTTTTCATAATGCGCCTCGAGCGCGGCGCCGTAATCCGCCGTCTCGTCGCCGAAGAGCGCGCGGAACCCGTCAAGGAAGCCGGGATCTTCGGCCAGCCGCAGGAACAGGAAATGCGCGACCTCGTGCCGGATGTGGCCGGTCATGGTCCGGTACAGCTCTCCCAGATCTTCCTGGCGTTTGGCCAGCACGGCTTCGGAGGCCTCGGTGACGTTGATCGTGATCAGCCCGTCAGCATGGCCCATGGTCACGTTTTCCGCACCGGCGAGGGTCTTTTCCGACAGCATCTTGAAGGTCGGGCGCGCGCCGTGGTCGGCGGCGGTGAACCAGCCCCAACGGCCCAGGTTGGCGGTGACCCATCTTTTCGACAACTCGCTGTAATTCCACATGGGCAGGTTGTCGGGTTCGCGCAGGTCCGGCACGGTTTCGGTCATGGCGCAGGACCGGCAAAGCCCGTCCATTTCGGCAAGCCAGTTGCAGCCGATGTCGTCACGGTTGACGCAGGGCTGGCCCTCGGACTGCATCACCTGCCGTTCGGGGTCGAACAGCACCGGCTGACCGCAGGTGCAGGCGAGGTTATGAAAATAGACCGGCGCGGCGCAGGCAGGGCAGCGGAAGATTTGCATGTGGCAGTGCCTTTCCTAGATTGCCCTCTCAAACGGCCCAGACCGGGCTTGGTTCCCGGTTCAGGACACCGGGTCGCCCATTTCCTCGCGCCAGTGGCGCCGGCAGAGCGAGACATAGGTCTCGTTGCCGCCGACCTGGACCTGCGCCCCTTCGCGCAGGGCGCGACCGTCGGGCCCGCGGCGCACGACCATGGTGGCCTTCTTGCCGCAATGACAGATTGTGCGAACTTCGCGCATTTCATCTGCCAGAGCCAGCAGCGCGGCGGATCCCTCGAACAGGTGGCCCAGGAAATCGACCCGCAGACCATAGCACATCACCGGCACGCGCAGGTCATCGACGGCGCGGGCAAGCTGCCAGACCTGATCGCGGGTCAGGAACTGCGCCTCGTCCAGGAAGATGCAGGCGCAGGGGCCGTCGCCCAGCCGCCGTTTGATCTTGGCAAATAGGTCCGTGTCGGGGGCGAAGGTATCCGCCTTGGCACCAATGCCGATGCGGCTGGCGATGCGGCCCTGTCCGGCACGGGTGTCCAGCTTGGCCGTCAGCAGATAGGTCTGCATGCCCCGTTCGATATAGTTGTGCGATGCCTGAAGCAGGACGGTCGATTTGCCCGCGTTCATGGTGGAGTAATGGAAGTAGAGCTTGGCCATGGGGGAATTAGGCCGGGTTCGGCAGGGCTGTCCAGTAGGCAATCGGCGCCATGGGGCGTTCCGGGGGTGCACATGCGGCGACATCACCCTAGATGGGGGACACGACCCTGCGAACGGAGCCCCCCTTGACCCAAGACGACCTGCCCGCGCTGGACCCGCACAGCCTGCCCGCGATCGACATCGACATGCTGGCCGCGCCCGGCGATCCGCGCCACGCCCCGCGCATCCTGCTGCTGTACGGCGCGCTGCGGCCGCAGAGCTATTCGAAGAAGACGGTGCATGAGGCCGCGCGGATCCTGCGCGCCCTGGGCTGCGAGACACGGATCTTCGACCCCTCGGGGCTGCCGCTGTACGATCCGGCAGAGGACGAGCATCCCAAGGTCGTCGAGCTGCGCGAGCTGGCGGTCTGGTGCGAGGGCATGGTCTGGTCGACGCCGGAACAGCATGGCGCGATGTCGGCGGTGATGAAGCTGCAGGTGGACTGGCTGCCGCTGAGCATGGGCGGCATCCGTCCGACGCAGGGCAAGACGCTGGCGCTGATGCAGGTGTCGGGCGGATCGCAGTCGTTCAACGCGGTGAACCAGATGCGGATCATGGGGCGCTGGATGCGGATGGTGACGATCCCCAACCAGTCCTCGATCCCGCGCGCCTTCCTGGAATACGACGAAGGCGACCGGCTGCCCGAGGGACCGTTCTATCGCAGGGTGGTCGACGTTATGGAGGAGCTGGTCAAGTTCACCTGGCTGGTGCGGGGTCGGGCCGATTACCTGGTCGACCGCTATTCCGAACGGGTCGAGTCGGCCGACGACCTGTCGTCGCGCGTGAACAAGATGTGAGATCAGAGGGCGCTGCCCTCTCTTGGCCCCTGCGGGTCCAATTCACACCCGGGATATGGACCCAGGGGAAGCAGGGGACGGCGCGGTGGCCCGGCGGGGTCGCCGGGCCGAAGCGGTCAGGCCTTGCGCTTGCGCAGGGCGAGTGCGGCCAGGCCGGTGATCAGGAGAACGCCGCCGGCGGGCAGCGGGACGGCGGGCGTTTGTCCTTGATTCTCGGAGAGCAGGACACCTGAGACTGCAGCGCCGGACGTGCTGTCCCAGTTGGCGAAATTGCTTTGCGAGTAACTGTTGCAGGCGCCACCGTGGAAATAGTCTGGTTTGCAGGTCATTTGCAGACGCGTCACGTTGTAGCTGCCGTCGGTTTGGCGCACGAGATTCAGCAGCATTTCGAACGGATAGAGCGTGTCATCATTCGGGTCATAGTTTGTGATGAGCGAGGACGGGCCGAAGCGCGTGTCGAAGCTGAAAATCTTGGTCAGTGTGATCGTCGCGCCGCTCACAGTTGCAATGCTGCCGTCACCGAAAGACAGGTTCAGGTTTGCATTAACCACAAAGTTCCCGCTCGTCGGAGAGATCGATCCTTCGGGATAGCCGTGTGGCAGGCGCGTGTTCAGGTTGTAGCCCAAGATGGCGTCGGCTGAACCGCTGGTGTCGATGTCCAGAGTACCGCTTACATAGCCCGTCGTTCCGTAATAGGAGTTTCCGGTGTTTGGCCCGGAGGTGATGTCGACTGGGTAGAATGCAGTACGTGTCTGGTCTGCTTCGGTATCGTAGGTGTATCGGATGGTATTCGCCTGGGCGGCGACGGTGCCTGCGACCAGCGCGGCGAAGGCAAGAGAAATCAGTTTCATTCAAATCTCCAGAAATGCAGAGTGTCGGCTGCTTATGGAGATTTTTACATTCGAAAGGAACCCCCCTGTTCAGAGGGGGAACCTTTTGATTTCACACTGCCTTGCGGTGCTCAGAGCGGTCCCGGGATCAGTGAAGATCCGGCGCAGCTGGCCAGCGCGGCAAGGGCGATGAAGGCGAGCGTCACGCGGATCATGCGCCCGCGAGCTCCTGCAGGGAGGTCACCTTGAGGCTGTCCATATCGCGCGAGGCGATGGCCTGGGCGGCGGCCTGGGCGCCGGCGGCGGTCGTGAAATACGGGATCTTGTCGTAAAGCGCGACGGACCGGATTTCACGGCTGTCCTCGATCGACTGCTGGCCTTCGGTCGTGTTCAGCACCAGGGCGATCTGGTCGTCCTTGAGCTGGTCGACGATGTTCGGGCGGCCCTCATAGACCTTGTTCACAAGTTCGCAGCCGATTCCGGCACCCTTGAGCCAGGCGGCGGTGCCGCGGGTTGCGACAAGCGTGAAGCCGTTGGTGGCGAGCGTCTGAGCCGCCTCCATCATCGCTTCGGTCTTGTCTTCGTCCCGGATCGAGATGAAGACGCGGCCGCCGGTCGGCAGGTCGTTTCCGGCGCCCAACTGCGCCTTGAGGAAGGCGCGGGCGAAGGTGGTGTCGGATCCCATGACCTCGCCGGTCGAGCGCATTTCGGGGCCGAGGATCGTGTCGACGCCGGGGAAGCGGGCGAAGGGCAGCACGGCCTCTTTCACCGCAAACCGCTTGATCATCGGGTCGACCAGATCGAAGGTCGCCAGCTTTTCGCCGGCCATGACCCGTGCGGCGATGGATGCGACGGGGCTGTTCACCGCCTTGGCCACGAAGGGCACGGTGCGCGAGGCGCGCGGGTTCACCTCGATCAGGTAGACCTCGCCGTTCTTGACTGCGTACTGCACGTTCATCAGGCCGACGACGTTGAGTTCCTTCGCCAGGGCGACGGTCTGGCGGCGCACCTCGGCGATGATCTCTTCGCTCAGCGAATAGGGGGGCAGGGAACAGGCGCTGTCGCCCGAATGCACGCCGGCCTCTTCGATGTGCTGCATGATGCCCGCGACATGGACGTCGGTGCCGTCGCACAGCGCGTCGACGTCCAGTTCGGTCGCATTGGCGAGATAGCTGTCTAGCAGAACGGGGCTGTCGCCGGACACGACCACCGCATCGCGGATATAGCGTTTCAACCCGTCCATGTCGCGCACGATCTCCATCGCGCGGCCGCCCAGCACGTAGGATGGGCGAATGACCAGCGGGAAGCCGATGCCTTCGGCGATTTCCAAAGCCTCGGCGTCGGAATGCGCGATGCCGTTCTTGGGCTGCTTGAGACCAAGGCGGTTCACCAGGTCCTGGAACCGCTCGCGGTCCTCGGCCAGGTCGATGGCGTCGGGGGTGGTGCCGAGGATCGGGATGCCTTCGGCTTCAAGAGCATTGGCGAGCTTCAGCGGCGTCTGGCCGCCGAACTGGACGATCACACCGTGCAGCGTGCCCTTTTCCTGTTCGACGCGCAGGATCTCCATCACGTGCTCGAAGGTCAGCGGTTCGAAATACAGCCGGTCCGAGGTGTCATAGTCGGTCGACACGGTTTCCGGGTTGCAGTTGACCATGATGGTTTCATAGCCCGCGTCGGTCAGCGCAAAACAGGCGTGGCAGCAGCAATAGTCGAACTCGATCCCCTGGCCGATCCGGTTGGGACCGCCGCCGAGGATCACGACCTTCTTGCGGTCCGAGGGGCGCGCCTCGTCCTCGACCTCGCCCATCATGGGCTCTTCGTAGGTCGAATACATGTAGGGCGTCTGCGCTTCGAATTCGGCGGCGCAGGTGTCGATCCGCTTGAAGACGGCGGTGATGCCAAGGTTGTGGCGGGCACGGCGCACCTGGTCCTCGTCGCGGGCCGACAGCTTGGCCAGACGCGCGTCGGTGAAGCCCATCATCTTGTACTTGCGCAGGCCTTCCTCGGTCACCGGCAGGCCGTTCACCTTGATTTCAGCCTCGGCGCGGATGATTTCGCGGATGCGGGCCAGGAACCAGGGGTCGAACGAGGTCACGCCCTGGATCTCGTCGTCGCTGAGGCCGTGGCGCATGGCCTGGGCGATGACGCGGATGCGGTCGGGGGTCTGTTCGCTCAGCGCCTTGACGATGGCGGCCTTGTCGGGGGCGCCGTCGATCTCGATCTCGTCCAGACCGGTCAGCCCGGTTTCCATCGAGGCCAGCGCCTTTTGCAGCGACTCGTGGAAGGACCGGCCGATCGCCATGGCCTCGCCCACGGATTTCATCGCGGTGGTCAGGTGCGGTTTCGATCCGGGGAACTTCTCGAAGGCGAAGCGGGGGATCTTGGTGACCACATAGTCGATGGTCGGCTCAAACGAGGCCGGGGTCACCTTGGTGATGTCGTTGTCGAGCTCGTCCAGGGTGTAGCCGACGGCCAGTTTCGCGGCGATCTTGGCGATCGGGAAGCCGGTGGCCTTCGACGCGAGCGCAGAGGACCGCGACACGCGGGGGTTCATCTCGATCACGACCATGCGGCCGTCAGCGGGGTTCACGGCCCACTGCACGTTCGACCCGCCGGTTTCCACGCCGATCTCGCGCAGGACCGCGATCGAGGCCGAGCGCATCGCCTGGTATTCCTTGTCGGTCAGGGTCAGGGCAGGGGCCACGGTGATGGAATCGCCGGTATGCACGCCCATGGGGTCCACGTTTTCGATGGAACAGACGATGATGGCGTTGTCGGCGCGGTCGCGCACGACTTCCATCTCGTACTCCTTCCAGCCCAGAAGGGATTCGTCGACGAGGATCTGGCCGACGGGCGAGGCCTCCATGCCCGAGCGGCAATAGTATTCGTAGTCTTCGCGGTTGTAGGCCACGCCGCCGCCGGTGCCGCCCAGGGTGAAGGCGGGACGAATGATCGCGGGAAGGCCGATTTCCTCAAGCGCGTCCAGCGCCTCGGCGAGGCCGGCCTTGATGTCGAACTTGCCGTCTTTCTTGGGCGCGGTGATGATCGTGGCCTTGGGGTTTTCCAGGCCGATCCGGTCCATCGCCTCGCGGAACAGCTTGCGATCTTCGGCCATTTCAATGGCTTCACGCTTGGCGCCGATCATCTCGACCCCGAATTTCTCAAGCACGCCCATCTCTTCCAGCGCGAGAGAGGTGTTCAGCCCGGTTTGGCCGCCCATGGTCGGCAGAAGCGCGTCGGGGCGTTCCTTTTCGATGATCTTGGCGACGACCTCCGGGGTGATCGGTTCGATGTAGGTGGCGTCGGCGAGGCCCGGATCCGTCATGATCGTGGCCGGGTTCGAGTTCACCAGGATGACCCGGTAACCTTCTTCGCGCAGGGCCTTGCAGGCCTGGGCGCCAGAGTAGTCGAATTCGCAGGCCTGTCCGATGACGATGGGCCCCGCACCGATGATCATGATCGATTTGATGTCGGTTCTTTTCGGCATGGTCATCCCCGGTCAGCGCAAATTGAGCGCGTTATAGTCATGGTGAGGGCCGGCGCAAGGGCCTGCACCCCCCTTTGTCGGCAGAATCACGACGCAAAGGAAGAGGTGCACGAATCGGTCCCTTGTATCTCCGGGGTGGGTGACTAGAATAGGGACGACTTGGGGGCGGTACGGGATACGTGCCGCCTTTGACTTGATAGCCCGGGCCGGTCGTGGGGACCGCCTGCGCGAAACGATACGAAAAGAGGATGCCGTCCATGTCCTGGACCGATGAACGCGTCGAGCTGCTGAAGAAGATGTGGACCGAAGGCCAGTCCGCCAGCCAGATTGCCAAGGAGCTGGGCGGCGTGACCCGCAATGCGGTGATCGGCAAGGTGCATCGCCTTGGCCTGTCCAACCGGACCGGCGGGGCGGCCTCCTCGGCGCCCGCCGCGGCGCCCAAGCCCGAACCCAAGGCAAAGGCCGCGCCCAAGGTCGCGCCCGCGCCCGCCCCGGAACCCGAGGTGGAAGAGGACGACGACGAGCCCCGCACCATGTCGGCCGCGCCCGCGGGCGTGCCGTCGCGCAAGGCCATCGTGCCCGCAGGCCAGCCCCTGCCGCCGCAGCCTTCGGCCAACGAGATCAGCCCCGAGGCGCTGGCCAAGGTCAACGAGATCGAAAAGAAGGCCAAGAAGCTGTCGCTGATGGAGTTGACCGAGCGGACCTGCAAATGGCCCGTCGGTGACCCGGCGACGGAAAAGTTCTGGTTCTGCGGCCTGCCGGTGCAGGCGGGCAAACCCTATTGCGAGGCGCATGTGGGCGTGGCGTTCCAGCCCATGTCCTCGCGGCGCGACCGCCGCCGCTGACATCTGTTTGATCGAATGCAAAATGGCCGGTGCGATGCATCGGCCCTTTTGCCTGGGCGTCATCCGGCGGCGCGACCAGCGCCGGGCAGGGGCAGCGGGATCTGCGACCAATCGGGCCGCCAGCGGGCGGACTGTGGGGCCGGGCGCTCGATCAGCCGCCGCAGCCGGGTGATCGGCAACGGGCTTGGGTCGGCCAGCAGCGCGGCATAAAGCGAAAACACACCGGGTCGCAGGTAGCTGGACCAGTGACAGACCCAATGCTGCGGCGGGGCGATCGGGTGGCCAAGCGCCCGCAGCGCCGCAAGCACATGGTCGGCATCCAGTGGCAGGGTCAGCCAGTTGGGCGTTCCGGGGGCGTCGCGGCCGATGCACCGTCCGCGCGCGGGACCGCCCAGAAGGCGTTCCATCAGCCGTTCATAGGGGCGGTTTTCCCGGCTCGTGATGCTGATGATCTGCGCCCTGCGCCCGGCCGGCGTGTCCGTCAGATCCTGGGCGGTGGCGCGAAATTCGGCCCCGGCCAAAAGAACCACGCGGTCCAGATCGCCCGCGCGTAGATAGGGCAGGGCAGACAGGGCAACCCGTGCCCCAAGCGAATGGGCCAGGATATGGACGGGCCGGTCGGGGGCCTTGTCGCGCAGCAGCCGGATCATCCGGGCCAGGGCCCGTCCGGCCTCGGCCGCGCGGTCATAGGCCTGCCAGATCGACCCGCGCGCGGCCCAGCCAAAGGCAATTCCAAGCGTGTCGGAGGTGTCCAGTCCCAGCCCGGCGGGCCAGCTCCGGGCCTTCCAGCAGGGATTGTCGCCGCGCAGCGACAGGATATGGTCATGCGGACAGTTGCGCCCGCCACCGGGGGTGAACTTGAAGCCGTGGATCATCACGATCACCGGGGCGGTCCCTGGCAGGTGCGGCGCCAGTGCGATCTCGACGGGGCGTCCCGTCCGATGCTCGGCCAGCCGACCGTTGGTGACATTGATCCTGGCCAAGGCCATCGGCGCATCCCCGATCAGATCCTTCGCGGCTTTTCTAGGGCGGCGATGCAAAAGGGCGATGATGCTTTGGTGACAGGACGGTAACGCTTGACCCTGCCTCGGGCGCGGCGTTACAGAACGCGCGTGGTGATTTGTTGCCGGATTGCGGGCCACGTAAAACATTCCGCTAAAAGGCCAGCCGTCGGGGACCCCCTACGCTTGGCCGCGTCTGGGGGTTTTATTTTTGCCGACCCGCCCCCGAGAGGTCGGCCCGGAGAATGACGATGAGCAAGTGGAACAAGCGCACGACCCTGGTTCACGGTGGCACCCGCCGGTCGCAGTACGGCGAGGTGAGCGAGGCGATCTTCCTGACGCAGGGCTTCGTGTACGACAGTGCCGAAGCCGCCGAGGCCCGGTTCAAGGACCTGGGCGATGACGAATTCATCTATGCCCGCTATGGCAACCCGACCGTCCGGATGTTCGAAAACCGCCTGAGCGAGATCGTCGGCTACGAGGATGGCTTTGCCTGCACATCCGGAATGGCGGCGGTCACCGGGGCGCTGACCGCGCTGCTGAAGGCCGGCGATCAGGTCGTGGCCTCGCGGGCGCTGTTCGGGTCCTGCCTTTACGTGCTGGAAGATGTGCTGGCGCGGTTCGGCGTGCAGGTCACGCTGGTTGATGGCACCGACAACGCGGCCTGGGACGCGGCGATCACCGATGACACGGCGCTGGTGTTCCTGGAAGGGATCTCGAACCCGACGCTCGAGGTCGTGGACCTGGAGCATGTCGTGAAGGTGGCGCATGCCCATGACGCGCTGGTCGTGGTCGACGATGCGATGGCGACACCGATCTTTTCGTGCTCGGCCCGTCTGGGCGCCGATCTGTGCGTGATCTCGACCACCAAGCACGTCGACGGGCAGGGGCGGATGCTGGGCGGCATGATCTGCGGCAGCAAGGATCTGATCCGCGGCCCGATCGAGGCCTACATGAAGCACACCGGCGGCGCGATGAACCCCTTCACCGCATGGATGCAGCTGAAGGCGCTGGATACGCTGGACCTGCGGGTCCGCGCACAGGCCGAAAGCGCGCTGAAAATTGCCGAGACGCTGGAAGGTCATTCCAAGCTGGCGGGCGTGCGCTATCCGCAGCTGCCCAGCCATCCGCAGCACGCCGTCGCCATGCGGCAGGCCGAAGCGGGCGGCACGGTCATCGCCTTCGATGTGAAGGGCGGCAAGGAGGCGTGCTTCAAGCTGTTGAACGCGCTAGAGCTTTTCACGATCTCGAACAACTTCGCGGATTCAAAGTCGATCGTGACGCATCCGGCGACGACCACGCACCAGCGTCTGCCGCAGGACCAGAAGGACCTGATCGGTATCGGCGACGGCACGGTGCGCCTGTCGGTCGGGCTGGAACACGCCGACGATCTGATCGCGGACCTGACGCAGGCGCTTGATCAGATCTGACCCCAAGTGATCCGCTGTGCCGGTTTCGCCGTAGTAATAGACGAAATTGGCAATGTGCCGGGGACCGACCTATATAAGGTTGGTCCCGAGGCCGAAAGGGGGGCCAGATGAACCTTCACCCGAAAGACATGCAGCCTTCGCCCGACCGCAACGCGGCGGAAGAGGCGCTGGCGACCCTGCGCAAATGGGCCGCGACGGCCACGGATGCCGAGGTCAACGGGCTTGACCCGGTGATCGCGCGTATGCTGGATGGGGCGGATTATCCCCTTCTTTCAAATGAATACCCGACAGAGTTCAAGCCGGACGCCGCCTACAAGGCGACGATGCCGGATCTTCAGAACGGCCCGGCCAGCCTGATCCGCGGCTCGCGCCGGATGATCCAGCATGTCGGCATTTCGAACTTCCGCCTGCCGATCCGCTATCGCACCCGCGACGGCGAAGCCATGGCGCTGGAAAGTTCGGTCACCGGCACGGTGAGCCTTGAGGCCGAGAAGAAGGGCATCAATATGAGCCGCATCATGCGGTCCTTCTATGCCCATGCCGAAAAGACCTTCTCCTTCGAGGTGATCGAGGCCGCGCTGGACGACTACAAGGCGGATCTGGACAGCTTGGACGCGCGGATCCAGATGCGGTTCTCCTATCCTCTCAAGGTCGAAAGCCTGCGGTCCGGCCTGTCCGGGTACCAGTACTACGACATCTCGCTGGAACTGGTTGAAACCGCTGGCGAACGTCTGCGCGTTGTGCACCTGGATTACGTCTATTCCTCGACCTGCCCGTGCTCGCTTGAACTGTCGGAACATGCTCGCCGTGATCGGGGCCAGCTGGCGACGCCGCATTCGCAGCGGTCTGTGGCGCGGATCTCGGTCGTGCTGAACCGGGGCAATCGGCTGTGGTTCGAAGACCTGATCGAAATGTGCCGCGAAGCCGTGCCGACGGAGACGCAGGTGATGGTGAAGCGCGAGGACGAACAGGCCTTTGCCGAGCTGAACGCCGCCAACCCGATCTTTGTCGAAGACGCGGCGCGCCTGTTCGCGCAACAGCTGGAAAGCGACGACCGGATCGGCGATTTCCGCATCGTGGCAAGCCATCAGGAAAGCCTGCACAGCCATGACGCCGTGTCGATCCTGACCGAAGGCCCGACCTTCGAACAGGCGAGCCTTGACCCGCGCCTGTTCGGGACGCTGCATCACATCCGCTGAGGCTGCGCTAGTTTTGTGCAATCGCCCGGCGCCACGGCGGATTTCCCCCGCCGTGGCGCTTTTTCGTCGCGCGCACCGGCAAAGCCGCTAATCTTGGCGGGTCTGGGAGGGATGGATATCAAGGATCTGGCCACATTGCCCCGCGGCGAGATGACCGCGCGACCCGCACAGCCCCGTGCGCGCGGGCGGATGCTGGTGTCGGCCAAGTTGCGGGCCGGGCGGTCGCGGATATCTGATCTGCACCAGTCCGGATCGCTCAAGGCATTGTTCCCCCACGGATCGTCCACCGCGCTGCAGGCGGTGATGCTGAACACGGCCGGCGGTGTCACGGGGGGCGACCAGTTTGCCCTGACCGCCGAGGCCCAGGCGGGTGCGCATCTGGTCCTGACCACGCAGGCCGCCGAACGGATCTATCGCGCCCAGCCGGGCGAGGTCGGGCAGGTGCGCACGATGCTGCGCGTTGCGGCAGGGGCGCGGGTCGACTGGCTGCCACAGGAAACCATCCTTTTCGATCATTGCGCGCTGGACCGGCGGCTGGAGGCCGAGGTTGCACCGGACGCCCGTCTGCTGGTGGTCGAGCCACTGATCTTCGGTCGTGGCGCCATGGGGGAAGTTGTGCATTCCGGACATTTTCTGGACCGTTGGCGGATCAATTTCGGCGGCGAGTTGATCTTTGCCGACAACCTGATGCTTTCGGGCGACCTGCAGGCCACGCTGGATCGTGCCGCCGTCGCGCAGGGTGCCCGGGCCATGGCAAGCCTGTTGCTGGTCGCCCCGGATGCGGATCGATACCTTGATCGGCTGCGCGCGGCGCTTGGTCCTTCGGGCGGGGCCAGCGTGATCCGGCCCGGTGTGCTGTTCGCGCGTGCGGTGGCGGTGGACGGATTTGCTTTGCGCCGCCATATTATCCCTGCGATTCAGGCGCTTTCGGGCGCCGACATTCCCAAGACCTGGACTTTGTGACCCATGCAACTGACCCCTCGTGAAAAGGACAAGCTTCTGATCTCCATGGCGGCGGAGGTCGCGCGCAAGCGGCTGTCGCGCGGGGTCAAGCTGAACCATCCCGAAGCCATCGCCCTGATCACCGACGCGGTGGTCGAAGGCGCGCGCGACGGCAAGTCCGTCGCCACCCTGATGCAGGAAGGCGCGCAGGTGATCACGGTCGATCAATGCATGGAGGGCATCGCCGAGATGATCCACGAAGTGCAGGTCGAAGCGACGTTTCCGGACGGCACCAAGCTGGTGACCGTCCACAACCCGATCCGCTGACGGATTCGCACGAAGAACGGGAGGCAAGATTATGACACTGATCGAAAAAATCGCAGCGGCCCTGGGGCTGGCTCCGGCACCTCAGCCGGTTCCGGTGCGCGTGGAACAGGGACGCCGCAAATGATCCCCGGAGAGGTGATGACCGCCGCCGGCACGATCACGCTGAACGAAGGCCGCGACCAGATCACGGTGATGGTTGCCAACACCGGCGACCGGCCGGTCCAGGTCGGGTCGCATTACCACTTCGCTGAAGCGAACGAGGCGCTGGATTTCGATCGCGCCGCGGCGCGCGGGATGCGGCTGGACATCGCTGCGGGCACGGCCGTGCGGTTCGAGCCCGGCCAGTCGCGCGAGGTCAAGCTGATCCCGGTCGGCGGGGCGCGGGTGATCTATGGTTTCAACCAGCAGGTGATGGGCGCGCTCTGACGCAAGGCTGCCATTCCATTTCTCCCGCTTGACGACTCGGATGCTGCGGCGCAGCATGAGGGAAGCCCGAGGGGAGAACTCCATGATCGGCCCCACTACCTTCCTTTACGACACGATGAAACTCGGCTGGGCGATGGCCCGGCTTGGCGCCGAGGCGCAGGTGGTCCTGGCGCTGCGCCTGTCAGGCATGGCGGGCCTCTGGTCGCTGCCGCGCGGAGAGACCGAGCGCATGGTCACCGAAAAAACCAGCGCCTTCACCGATGCCTGGATGCGTGGCGCGACGGCGTTGGCGCATGGGGCAAGTTCGCCCGGGGCCATAGATGCGTCGCTGCGTCCGCTTCAGCGCAAGGCCAGTGCCAACCGAAAACGGCTGTCGCGGCGGGTTCGCAAGGGCTAACTTCCGCCTGTTTTTTGGTCACATGATAGCTGTGATGCCTGCCAAAGTGGCGCGGGGGTTTTCAGCGATCTGGACAGGGGATTACAGTCACGCGGACGGGGCGCGCGCAGCGCCCGAACAGGAGGACCGCCATGCCCACCCAGATCTCACGTGCGGACTATGCCGCGATGTTCGGCCCGACCACCGGCGACCGGGTACGTCTGGCGGACACGGACCTGATCATCGAGGTCGAACGCGACCTGACGACCTATGGCGAAGAGGTGAAGTTCGGCGGCGGCAAGGTGATCCGCGACGGCATGGGGCAGGCGCAGACGACCCGCGCCGACGGGGCCGTCGATACGGTCATCACCAATGCGCTGATCGTCGACTGGACGGGCATCTACAAGGCGGACGTCGGCCTGCGTGACGGGCGAATCCACAAGATCGGCAAGGCTGGCAACCCCGACACCCAGCCGGGCGTCGACATCATCGTCGGTCCGGGGACCGAAGCGATTGCCGGTGAGGGCAAGATCCTGACGGCGGGCGGGTTCGACAGCCACATTCATTTCATCTGCCCGCAACAGATTGAAGACGCTCTGCATTCCGGGCTGACCACCATGCTGGGCGGCGGCACGGGCCCGGCGCATGGCACCCTGGCGACCACCGTGACGCCGGGACCCTGGCACATGATGCGGATGATCCAGTCGGCGGATGCCTTCCCGATGAACCTGGCCTTCGCGGGCAAGGGCAACGCCTCTCAACCCGCCGCCCTGGAGGAACAGATCCGGTCGGGCGCCTGCGCGCTGAAGCTGCACGAGGATTGGGGGACGACCCCGGGCGCCATCGATTGCTGTCTGTCGGTTGCGGATGACTATGACGTGCAGGTGATGATCCATACCGACACGCTGAACGAATCCGGCTTTGTCGAGAACACCGTGAAGGCCATGAAGGGCCGGACGATCCACGCCTTCCACACCGAAGGGGCGGGCGGGGGCCATGCGCCGGACATCATCAAGATCTGTGGGGAGGCGCACGTACTGCCCAGTTCGACCAACCCGACGCGGCCCTTTACGGTCAACACGATCGACGAACATCTCGACATGCTCATGGTCTGCCACCACCTCGACAAGTCGATCCCCGAGGACGTGGCCTTTGCCGAGAGCCGCATCCGGCGCGAAACGATCGCGGCCGAGGATATCCTGCACGACATGGGCGCGTTTTCGATCATCGCGTCGGACAGCCAGGCCATGGGGCGGGTGGGCGAGGTGCTGATCCGCACCTGGCAGACCGCCGACAAGATGAAGAAGCAGCGCGGGCGGCTGGCCGAGGAGGTCGGCGACAACGACAATTTTCGGGTCCGTCGGTATATTGCGAAATACACGATCAACCCGGCGATCGCCCACGGCATCGGCCATCAGATCGGGTCGATCGAGGAAGGCAAGCGGGCGGACCTGGTGCTTTGGTCGCCTGCCTTCTTCGGCGTGAAACCCGAGATGGTGCTGATCGGCGGATCGATCGTCGCGGCGCAGATGGGCGATCCCAATGCGTCGATCCCAACGCCGCAGCCGGTCTATACCCGGCCGATGTTCGGCGCCTTCGGCAAGGCCGTCACGAACTCTGCCGTGACCTTTGTTTCTGCAGCTGCACAGGCCGATGGCGTGCGCGACCGTTACGGGATCGAGAAAGAGACGATCGCCGTGCTCAACACCCGTACCATCGGCAAGCGGGATCTAAAGCTGAACGACGCGTTGCCGCATGTCGAAGTGAATCCCGAGACTTACGAGGTGCGCGCGGACGGAGAGCTGCTGACTTGCGAACCCGCGACGGTGATGCCGATGGCGCAGCGCTATTTCATGTTCTGATCGGGGACCGTCATGACAGGGGATCATAACCAGCCACGACAGCCGCAATTTTGCTGCATTGCAGCAGGCGCATGGCGGGCCTTCGTTATTGATCATGGTAAGGTCGCGCCTGCTGACCTAATTTGGAAGCCAAGGGAGACAACTGAAGACAACCCGACCGAGGTTCCCAATGGCAAACACGACCACGCATATCGCAGACACCGGCTTCCGTTCCGGCATCGCACACTTCTTCCAGGCCTTTGGCGCCGGCATGACCGCCTACATGGAGCGCCGTTCGCGGGCCGACCAGATCGCCAAGCTGAACGCACTGTCGGACGCAGAGCTGAAGAAGATCGGCATCAGCCGCGAAGGCATCCCGGCCTACGTCTTCCGCGATATGTTCTACGTCTGATCCGGACGTTACCGGACCTGTCGCCTTTGCAGGCGACCCGGCGAGGGGCGGGATCATGACGACCCCGCCCGCCGCCCGATCCATCCGACGCGTCGCAGACCGCGGCGTCGACCGGCCCGCCGACCTCGTGACCCTCGACTACGAGGCGCGGTTTCTCCGACGCAAAGTCCTGCACACCGTGCAGAACCTGCCTTTCCTCGTTGATCTTGCGGAAACTGTTTCGCTTGATCACGGGGATTGTTTCGTTCTGGAAGACGGAACCCTGATCGAGGTCATCGCGGCCAGGGAAGACCTGATCGAGATCCGGGGCACCGACCTGATCCGGCTGGCCTGGCACATCGGCAACCGTCACACCCCCTGTCAGATCGAACCCGACCGCCTGCTGATCCGGCAGGACAAGGTCATGGCCGACATGCTGCAGCGCCTTGGCGCGCAGGTTGCCGCGATATCGGAACCCTTCATTCCCGAAGGCGGCGCCTATGGCATGGGTCGGACCCACGGGCATGACCACAGCCACGTGCATGTGCACGGCGGTCATGGACATGACCATTCGGATCCGCGCGACGAGGCGGCGGATGACGTCTGACCCGGCGCTTCTGCTGCACCAATGGCTGTCCCCGTCCTTTCCCGTCGGGGCGTTTTCCTATTCGCACGGGCTGGAAACGGCGGTGGCCGAGGGGCAGATCACGGATGCCGCATCGGCGCAGGCCTGGATTGCCACTGCGCTTGAACATGGCGCCGGTCTGTCCGACGCGATCCTGCTGGCGGCCGCCTGGCGGGCCGAGGCCGGGGATCCGGGCGCGTTGATCGACCTGGCCCGCGCGCTGGCGCCCTCGGCCGAGCGGCTGGTCGAGGCAGACCGGATGGGGGCCGCGCTGGCCCGCGCCCTGACCGCACTGCACGGCCATGATCTGCCCGACGCGCCCTATCCGGTGGTCCTGGGTCGCGCGGCGCGGCTGTCGGACATCCCGCTGCCGCTGACCCTGCGGCTGTCGTTGCAGGCCTTCGCCGCGAACCTCGTGTCGGCCTGCGTCCGCCTTGTGCCGCTTGGCCAGACCGAGGGGCAGGGGATCACCCTGGCGCTGATGCCGCTGATCGAACGGCTGGCGCTGCAGGCCGAACCGGGGGATACCGACCTGATCGGCACCTCTGCCGTCCTGCTCGACATCGCGTCGATGCGGCACGAAACCCTGAACACCCGCCTGTTTCAAAGTTAAGGAGACCGCCATGCCATCCCCTCATGGTCCTTTGCGCGTTGGCCTTGGTGGCCCGGTCGGGGCCGGCAAGACGACCCTGACCGCGGCGCTCTGCCGGGCGCTGCGCGATCACGTCTCGCTCGCCGTGGTGACGAACGACATCTACACGCGCGAGGACGCGGATGCGCTGGTTCGGATGCAGGCTCTGCCCTCGGACCGCATCAAGGGCGTTGAAACCGGGGGCTGTCCGCATACCGCGATCCGCGAAGATGCCTCGATCAACCTGGCGGCCATTGCCGAGTTGAACCGCGATTTCCCCGACCTGGACCTGATCCTGGTGGAATCGGGCGGCGACAACCTGTCGGCAACCTTTTCGCCCGAGCTTGTCGACATGACGATCTACGTGATCGACGTCGCCGCCGGAGAGGAGATCCCCCGCAAGGGCGGCCCCGCGATCACCAAGTCCGACATCCTGGTCATCAACAAGATGGACCTGGCGCCTTATGTCGGGTCCGACCTGTCGGTGATGGAGCGCGATGCGAAACAGCAGCGCGGTGCGCGGCCCTTCGTGTTCACCAACCTCAAGACGGGCGAGGGGCTGCCGCGGATCCTGACGCTTCTGTCCCAGATCGGGGGCCTTGCCGTGCCGCAGGTCGAAACCACCTGACTCTTCGGGCGGACTGACATAGTGTCCGCGTCGGGCCGTGCGATATCGGCCCGCGCTACCCGCCCCCGTCCGGGCTCCACATGGACCGATCTTCGTGACGCCAACACTTCCCCGCGCCCGCCACCAGACTTTCATCGACATGCGCCCCGTGGGCTATGTCATCGGCCTTCTCGTGGCCTGTCTGGGCCTGACGATGCTGATCCCGCTGGCGGTCGACCTGGCCGAGGGGCGGGGGCACTGGCCGGTCTTCATGGAAAGCGCGGTTCTGACCTTTGCCGTCGGCGGGCTGACCGCACTGGCCTGCCAGAACGGCAACAACGAGGCGCTGTCGCTGCAGCAGACCTTCCTGCTGACCACGGGCGTCTGGGCGCTGCTTCCGGTGTTCGGCGCGCTGCCCTTCATGCTGGGCGAGACGAACGCGACCTTCACGGACGCCTTCTTCGAGGCGATGTCGGGGATGACCACCACCGGATCGACGGTGTTTTCCGGGCTCGACAGCCTGCCGCGCGGGCTGTTGCTGTGGCGGGGTATGCTGCAGTGGCTGGGCGGCGTCGGCATCATTGTCGTGGCGATGGTCTTCCTGCCTGAACTGCGCGTGGGCGGGATGCAGATCTTCCGGTCCGAAGCCTTCGACACCATGGGCAAGATCCTGCCCCGCGCGGCCTCGATCGCATCGCAGATCTCGGTCGTCTATGTCGGGCTGACGGTGCTGTGTGCGCTGACCTACCTGTTCCTCGGGATGGATGCCTTCGACGCAACGGTGCATGCGTTGACGACGATTTCGACGGGCGGCTTTTCGACCAAGGATGCGTCCTTCGGGGCCTTCTCGGGGCCGATGGAATATGCCGCGTCCTTTTACATGATCCTCGCCGCGCTGCCCTTCGTGCGGTATGTGCAGCTGCTGAACGGCAACCAGCGGGCCATCTTCCAGGACAGCCAGGTACGGGCGTTCATGTACACGATCGGGGCCTTCGTCGGGGTCAGCTTCTTCGCGCTGCTCTACATCTTCCCGCACCACTGGGAAACATCGCTGCGCGAGGCGCTGTTCAACATCACCTCGATCATGTCGGGGACGGGCTATGCCTCGGTCGACTACATGGGGTGGGGGCCGTTCCTGATCACCATCTTCTTCTTCGTCGGGCTGGTCGGGGGCTGCGCGGGGTCGACCGCCTGTTCGGTCAAGATCTTCCGCTACCAGATCCTGATCGCGGCCATCCGCAGCCAGATCAAGCGCATCCACATGCCGCATGGCCGGTTCCAGCCCAAGTTCGACGGGCGGGCGATTCCGGCGGATGTCATGGGATCGGTGATGAGCTTCTTCGTCTTTTTCGTCGTCTCGCTCGGCCTGCTTGCGGTTGCGCTGGCGCTGACGGGGCTGGATTTCGTCACCTCGATCTCGGGCGCGGCGACGGCGATCGCCAATATCGGCCCGGGGCTGGGCGACACCATCGGCCCGGCGGGCAACTTCGGTCCGCTGAACCCGACCGCGAAGTGGCTGCTGAGCTTCGGGATGCTGTGTGGCCGGCTTGAGCTGATGGCCGTCTACGCGATCCTGACGGTGCAGTTCTGGCGGGCATGAGCCCCGATCCCAAACCTGATCCCGAGGACGTGCAGGCGGTCTATGACCGTGTGGCCGTCGCCTTTGACCACCAGCGACGCGACAGCGGGATGGAGTCAGGCTGGGTCGCCCGGTTTGCCGACGCCTTGCCCGCCAGGGCAGAGGTGCTGGACCTGGGCTGCGGATCTGGCCAGCCGGTTGCGCGGCTGCTGCTGGAACACGGCTGCCGGGTCACGGGGGCAGATTTTGCGCCGGGGATGCTGGCATTGGCGCGGGCGTCCCTGCCGCAGGCCGACTGGGTGCAGGCCGACATGCGGCATCTTGATCTGGGGCGGACCTTCGACGGGATCATCGCCTGGCACAGCTTCTTTCACCTGACCGTGGCGGCGCAGCGCGTCGCCTTGCCGAAGGTTCTGGCGTATCTGAGGCCCGGTGGGGTGCTGATGATGACGCTTGGCCTCGAAGAGGGCGAGGGGCACGGCCACGTCGACGGACAGGTTGTCTATCACGCCAGCCTGTCCGACGCAGAATATCGCGCGATCCTGTCCCGTCACGGGGTCGAGGTCGACGCCTTCGTTCACGGCGATGACAGGTGCGGCGGGGCCAATGTGCTGTTCGCACGCAGGCCCCTGTAGATCAGGAAAGCCCGGCGCGAGGCCGGGCTTTCGGGTTCCGTCAGGACGTTTGGGGCCTGGCCCGGTCGCAATCCTGCAAGGGCTTGGACCCCTGTCCGGGGCGCTGGATCATTCCCAGCACGACACCAGCACGGTCATCGCCATGCCGATGCGCGTGATATCCTCGGGGTCGAGCGCCGGACCGGGGTCGGCGGCGACGGCCGACAGGCCTGCCTGGCTCAGCATGTCGACCAGGACCGGGCCGTCGACGGCAAAGGACACTCCGGCGGGCAGCTTGCGGCCGCCCATGTCGGTGGCCGCGATCATGCCGATCACCGCGCCGCTTTCATCCATCACCGGGCCACCGGCGTCACCGGCGACCGAAGCCAGCGACAGCCGCGCCATCCCGGTTTCGCCGGACAGGTCCTGCAGTTCTTCAAGCCGGCCAAAGTTCAGCGACGGGTCGGGCAGGCGGCCTTCGTAGGGGTACCCGGCCGAGGCGACTTCGGATTGCAGGCGCGGCGTGCTGGTCGAGAAGCGGGCAAAGCCGATCGGGGCGATCTGTTCTTCCGGCTTCAGCACGGCGATCCCGTTGGCCGACACGACGACCTCGGCCGAGGTTTCGCGATCCAGGGTGATGCGGCCACATTGCCCGACGACCTCGGCGCTGGTCACCGCAAAGCCACGGTCGTTCACATAGAACCCCGAGCGCGAGAAGACCGGCTTGCGGATCTCGAGGCCGGACAGCAGGTCGATGCTCTGGCCGCTGTCGGCGCCCATGGCAGCGGGCAGGACCACGCCGTCGACCCGTTCAAAGCTTTTCTGCATCTCGCCCAGCAGGCGCGAGCGGCGTTCTTCATCGCCCGAGGGCCAGACCAGCGTGAAGCCCTTGATGCGGCCGTTGGCCAACGTGACCTCGGTGTGCGACACGAACCGGCCGTTTTCACCGACAATGACAAACCCGTCGCGGCGCCGTTCGCGGGGGCCGTCCTCGGGGACGATCGCAAGGGTCTGCATGATGTCATAGAGGCCGTTCATCTTGGTCTGGTCGCCCTCTTGGGAGATCAGGATGAGCCGCGCATCAATGTCGCCGGTCGGAAGGTAGTGGGCGAAGGGCGCCTCGTAACGGTCGAACGCGACAACGCCCGTGGGGACCAGCATCGAGATCCCGGCGGTGTCGTCCGCCACGCGCTTCAGATCCAGACCTTCCAGCACGGCGTTGTACTGACGTTGCAGGGCGGCGCGCTGGCGGGTGGTCAGGATGCCTGTCGCCTCGAAGCCGTTCTTGTCCTGCCAGGCGGCCATGGACCCACGGGTGCCGGGGCCAAAGGCGCCGTCGATGGCGGCATCGTAGAAGCCGGCCCACTTCAGCCAGACCTGCAGCTCCATCCGTTCGTCGCGGGTCAGCAGGCTTTCGCTGCGGCGCGCCTCGGCCCGGGTTTCATCGGGCTCGGGGGCAGGTTCGGGTTCGGCCGCGGGTTGCGGGGCGGGGGTGGGTGCCGGGTCGGCCGCGGCGGTCTGATCGGCCTGATCTGCGGGGGCAGCCTGGGGTTCGGGCGTCTCCTGGGGTGTCGGGGCGGGCAGGGCGGCGGTTTCGGTGCCGTCCAGCTGGTTCACGCCGCGCGGCCAGAACTGGTCGCGGAAGGTGGTGTCGAAGGCGATATAGCTGTCACGCGGAATCGTGCCTTCGGACCGCAGGACCTGCAGCACACGGTTGGCGTCTTCAGGCGAATAGGGGCCAAGCGCGATGCCGTACCACCCGCCGCCAAGCGAAAAGCCGTTCACATCCTGAAGCCGGTCGGAATAGCCACGGATCGACTCTTCGGCCAGCGACAGGGAGGGCTGTGCTTCGATCTGGACCCAGACGCGGCCGGCGTCCTGGGCCATGGGGGCCCGCACGGTCACGCTGGCCGCAAGGATCAGGGCGAAGACAGCCCGGGAAATCTGGAAATACATGTAAAAAGCCTCTGCCCGGTCTTATTCTGGTTTGATGCGGGGAAGTTTTACCAAAACCTGCCGCCACTGCACCCCAATAATGCGTTATCCGCCGCATTGACCCCGCCCGGTGTGGCCCGTAGGTAATCATCGCCGACCCGACGACAGGACGCACCATGGCGACAAGCATCGACAAGCCCCGTTCCTTCCAGGAAATCATCCTGAGGCTCCAGTCCTACTGGGCTGCCAAAGGCTGCGCGATCATGCAGCCCTACGATATGGAAGTCGGGGCGGGGACGTTCCATCCGGCGACCACGCTGCGTTCGCTCGGCTCGAAGCCCTGGGCGGCGGCCTACGTGCAGCCATCGCGCCGCCCGACCGATGGCCGCTATGGCGAGAACCCGAACCGGCTGCAGCACTATTACCAGTACCAGGTTCTGATCAAACCCTCGCCGCCGGACCTGCAGGACCTCTACCTCGGGTCGCTCGAGGCGATCGGCATCGACATGGAGATGCACGACATCCGCTTTGTCGAGGACGACTGGGAAAGCCCGACGCTTGGCGCCTGGGGGCTGGGCTGGGAAGTTTGGTGCGACGGCATGGAAGTGTCGCAGTTCACCTATTTCCAGCAGGTCGGCGGCCATGACTGCCATCCCGTGTCGGGCGAGCTGACCTACGGTCTGGAACGTCTGGCGATGTACGTGCTGGGCATCGATCACGTGATGGACATGCCCTACAACGACCCGCAGGCGCCCATTGCGCTGAAATACGGGGATGTCTTCCGCCAGACGGAAGAGGAATATTCGCGCCACAACTTCGATCTGGCGAACACCGACATGCTGCTCAAGCATTTCGAAGAGGCCGAGGCCGAATGCGCCGCGCTGCTGTCCGCGTCCTTTGACGATCCGAAGACCGGCAAGCGGATCATCCCGGCGCATCCCGCCTATGACCAGTGCATCAAGGCCTCGCACCTGTTCAACCTGCTTGACGCGCGCGGCGTGATCTCGGTCACCGAACGGCAGGCCTATATCGGTCGCGTCCGGGCTTTGGCGAAGATGTGCGCCGATGCCTTCGTGCAGACCGAAGCGGGCGGCTGGACCCCGGCAGAGGCCACCGCCTGATGGGCAAGTTCCTGGCCGCGATGATCGTCGTCTGCGCCCTGGCAGCGGGCGGCGGCATCTATTACCTGCAGGTCTACGGCTATTACGACACGGTCGCGCCGACCGGCAGCGATGTCGTGCTGACCACCATCGACGGCCACGAGGAAGTCATCCCCTACGAGGGGTTCGAGGCGATCGATGCCGACAGCTCTCCGATCCGCTATCGGGCGTGTTTCCGCACCGACCTGACGCTCGAGGCGCTCGAGGCCGTCTATCTGCCCTACGAGGACGCCGTGCCGCTTGAGGCGCCGGGCTGGTTCGGCTGCTATTCGGCCGACGGCATCGGCGAGGCGCTTGAGGCCGGGAAAGCCCGGGCCTTTCTGTCGGTGGAAAATGTGCATTACGGCGTCGACCGGATCGTGGCCATCTTTCCGGACGGGCACGGATATGTCTGGCACCAGATAAACCCTTGCGGAGAGGTTGTTTTCGACGGTCGCCCCGCACCGGAAGGCTGCCCGCCACCGCCGCAGTAACGCAAGCGCCGACACGGGCGCTCACGTTTTCGGGGGAACCCGTGACCCGGACCGTCGTTGGTTTGCCAACGGAGGGTCCGATAATGTCAGACAATACAGCACCAACCTGGGTCAAGCCGGTCATGCAGGCGGGCTACGGCGCGCGCGGCGTGACCTATATCATCGTGGGCGGCCTGGCCGTTCTGGCCGCCTGGCAAGGCGGAGAGGCCGAGGGGACCAAGGGGGCACTCGCCCAGCTGCGCGGCGAACCCTTCGGCGTGGTTGCCCTGGTCGCGATCGGCATCGGGTTTCTCGCCTATGCGATCTGGCGCCTGGTCTGCGCAGGCTATGATCTTGAGAACAAGGGACATGACGCCAAGGGGGTCATCGGCCGGACGGGCCAGACGGTGACCGGGCTGATCCACGCCGGTCTTGGCGTTTCCGTCCTGCGCATGGCGCTTGGGTCGGGCAGTGGTGGCGACGGGTCGGCGCCGCAAAGCATGACCTCGAAGGTGCTGGCCATGCCGAACGGCAAGATGATCGTGATGGCGATCGGCCTGATCGTCATCGGGGCCGGGATCTACTATGGCTACAAGGGCATGTCCGAGAAATACAAGGAACACATCCGTTCGACCCGGGTGACGCGCAAGCTTGACCCGGCGGTGAAGGCCGGGCTGGTCGCCCACGGCGTGGTCATCGCGCTGATCGGCGTCTTCCTGTTCTACGCCGGGCAGACATCGGATCCCGGCCAGGCAGGCGGCATCGGAAAGGCGTTCGAGGTCGTGCGGGCACAGCCCTTCGGGCGTATCCTGCTGGGGCTTCTGGGGATCGGGACGATCGGCTTTGCGGTCTACTGCTTTGTCGAGGCCTGCTACCGCGTGATCCCGCGCCTCGCGGGGGACGACATCACGACACTGGCCAGCCGCGCCAAGGCCAAGGCCGAAGGCGAACTGCGCCGCGCCACCGCCTGAAGGCGCCACAGCGGGGGCGTTCCGGGACCCCGGGGCGCTTATCCGCTGGACCCTGTGGCCAAGGACCGCTATCCACCCTGCGACGACGGGGTGGGGCGGTCTTTGGGTCTCTCGCTCCGGACATTGACGCAAGCCCGGTTAGAGAACACCCATGCCCGACCTTCTGATCGAACTCTTTTCCGAAGAAATCCCCGCGCGCATGCAGGCGCGCGCCGCCGCCGACCTGAAGGCGCGGATGACGGATGGTCTGGTCGAGGCCGGTCTGACCTATGCGGGGGCTGCCGCTTTCCACACACCGCGCCGCCTGACGCTGGCGATCGAGGGTCTGCTTGAGCGGTCTCCGACGCTGCGCGAAGAACGCAAAGGCCCGCGCGTCGACGCGCCGGAAAAGGCGATCGAAGGGTTCCTGCGCGGTGCCGGTGTCGCCAAGGAGGACCTGAAGGTCCAGGACGACAAGAAGGGCCAGGTCTATGTCGCGGTGATCGAAAAGCCGGGGCGCGAGGCCGCGGAAATCGTGGCCGAGGTGCTTGGGTCGGTTATCAACAATTTTCCCTGGCCCAAATCCATGCGTTGGGGCTCTTCTGGTTTGAAATGGGTAAGGCCGCTGCATTCCATCCTCTGCGTCCTGTCGTCCGAGGCAGGCACCGAGGTCGTGCCGTTCGAGATCGAGGGCATCGTGGCGGGCGACACCACGGCGGGCCATCGGTTCATGGCGCCCAGGCGGTTTTCCGTCACGAATTTCGAGGATTACGCCGCGAAGCTCAAGCGGGCGTACGTGGTGCTGGACGCGCAGGAGCGGGCCGATCACATCTGGCAGGACGCAACCAACATGGCCTTCGCCGCCGGGCTTGAGGTGGTCGAGGACAAGGGGCTGTTGTCCGAAGTCGCCGGGCTGGTTGAATGGCCGGTGGTGCTGATGGGGGAAATCGGCAGCGATTTCCTTGGCTTGCCGCCCGAGGTTCTGCAGACCTCGATGAAGGAACACCAGAAATTCTTCTCGGTCCGCAATGCCAAGACGGGCCGGATCGAACGGTTCATCACGGTGGCCAACCGCGAAACCGCCGACAATGGCGCGACCATCCTTGCGGGCAACCAGAAGGTTCTGGCGGCGCGTCTGTCGGATGCCAAGTTCTTCTGGGAAAACGATCTTCGCATCGCCGCGAAGGGGATGGAGACCTGGACAGAGCAGCTCTCCAACGTGACCTTCCACAACAAGCTCGGCTCTCAGGCGGCGCGGATCGACCGGATCGCGGCGCTTGCGCGCGAGATCGCGCCGCAGATCGGTGCGGACGCGGATCTGGCCGAAAAGGCCGCGCGGGTGGCCAAGGCCGACCTGTCGTCGGAAATGGTCTATGAATTCCCCGAACTTCAGGGGCTTATGGGCCGCTACTACGCCGAGGCCGCGGGCCTTCCGACCGAGGTCGCCGCCGCCTGCCAGGACCATTATTCGCCGCTCGGCCCGTCGGACACCGTGCCGACCGCGCCCGTGTCGGTCGCCGTGGCGCTGGCCGACAAGCTGGACACGCTGACCGGGTTCTGGGCGATCGACGAAAAGCCGACCGGATCGAAAGACCCGTTTGCCCTGCGCCGCGCGGCGCTTGGGGTGATCCGGCTGCTGCTGGTGAACGGGCTCCGGCTGGAGCTGAAATCAACGGTTCAGACGGCAATCGTCGAACACTACAACGCTTTGCAATTTCAAATTTTGGAAGAAATTCGCAAGGACGAATACACGGCGATGCATCAGTTCGGCATCAAGAGCTACAATCAGTTCAAAGAGGTCCAATCGCTTGTCAGTGAACAGCTTTCTTTGGCTTCGGACAAACAAAATCAACAAGATACGTTCATCGAAAAACTGGGCCAAATCGATCTTTCGAATTTCGTTTCGGATGAAGATGACCTCCTCTCCTTCTTCCACGACCGGCTCAAGGTGCACCTGCGCGATGAAGGCATCCGGCACGACGTGATCGACGCCTGCCTTGCCATGCCCGGCAACGACGACATCACCTTGCTGACCCGTCGGGCGCAGGCGCTTGGCGATTTCCTCAAGACCGAGGAAGGGGAGAACCTGGTGCAGGGGTTCAAGCGCGCCAACAACATCCTGTCCCAGGCCGAGGAGAAGGACGGCGTGTCCTATGAATTCGGCGCGGACAAGAAGTTTGCCGAAGACCCGACCGAAGAGGCGCTGTTCGACGCCCTGCAGGCCGCGCGCCCGCAGATCGACGCGGCGATGAAGGCCGAGGATTTCGCCGCCTCCATGGGGGCCATGGCCGCCCTGCGCGCGCCGATCGATGCCTTCTTCGAGGCGGTGCAGGTGAACTCTGACAAGGAAATCGTCCGGCGCAACCGGTTGAATCTGTTGTCGACCATCCGCTCGACCTGTCTTGCCGTCGCGGACCTGACCAAACTGGAAGGCTGACCCAAGCTTTTCCTTGCCCGAAGCGGCGACAGGATTATGCTGCGCGGATCAGAAGGATCGCCGCAGTGCAGCAGAAACCCACCACGCCCGAACTCATCACCGCGACCGCCCGGATCGACGTTGCGACCCATGGCGGCCGGGCGAAATGTCTGCAGCGGCTGGTGCGGATGGACCTGCCGGTGCCGCGCACCGTCGCGCTGTCGTTCAATACAGTGCATGAGATCGCCTCGGGCCAGATGCCCGACATCAAGTCCTTGCTGCAACCCTTTGGGGATCAACCGCTTGTCTGCGTCCGCCCGTCGTCGGAAGACCCCGATTGGGGCGGTCCGGGCGCGGTGATGAACGTCGGCATGAACGATGCGCTCTACGTCGATCTCTGCGACCGGATCGGGGTCGAGGCCGCGACGGCCGTCTATATGCGCTTCGTGCAGGGCTATGCGATCCACGTCGCGCGTCTGGATCCCGACATGTTCGACGGGCTGATCCTGGAGGGTCGCGAAGGGCTGCGCCAGGTGCTGGCCGCCTACGAGGAAGAGACGGAAGAGCCGTTCCCGCAGGATCCCGAAGTGCAGCTGTCGGGTGTGTTGCGGTCGATGGCCCGCGCCTGGGAAGGCACGACCGCGCGGCTGCTGCGGCAGGCCAAGGGGGCGCCGGCCGATGCGGGGCTGGGCCTTGTCGTGCAGGAAATGTCCCTTGGGCTGGGGCTTGGTGAATGCGGTTCGGGCGTGATCCAGCTGGTCAGTTCGACCACCGGCCTGCCGAAGATCACGGGGCGTTACCGCAGTCAGAGCCAGGGCCGCGATGCCCTGAGCAAGGAAGGCGCGTCGATCTACCTGGCCCGCGATGACCGCGGCCCGTCGCTGGAAGAACTCGCGCCCGAGGCCTTCGCCCAGCTGATCGATTATACCCGGCAGATGCGGATCCGCCTGCGCGAGGAAATGCAGACCGAATTCACCATCGAGAACGGCGAAGTGCATGTTCTGGACGGTGTCCGGATCCGGCGCAGTTCGCGTGCGGCCGTGCGCATCGCCGTGGCGCTGGCCAAGGATGGCATCATCCCGAAGGAAGAGGCGATCCTGCGGGTCGAACCGCGCGCCGCCACCGAAATGCTGCACCGCCAGATCGACCCGGATTGTCCGCGCGAAGTCATCGCCTCGGGCATCGCGGCCAGCCCCGGCGCGGCCTCGGGCAAGATCGTCTTTTCCTCGACGGCAGCGCAGGCGGCGGCCTCGCGCGGGGAAAGCTGCGTTCTGATCCGCCGGGAAACCACGCCCGAGGATATCCGGGGCATGCATGCCTCGGTCGCGGTGCTGACGGAACGTGGCGGGATCACCAGCCATGCGGCGGTGATCGCGCGGGGGCTGGGGCTGCCTTGCGTCGTGGGCGCGTCCGAGATGAAGGTGAACCTGCGGCGCAACACGGTCGCCATGGCCGATGGCCGGACCCTGCGTGAAGGTGATGCGGTCACCGTCGACGGGACCAACGGCGTGGTTATCGCGGGCGAGGCGGCGCTTCTGGAAGCCGCGCAGGATGACGAGTTTCGCGACCTGATGAGCTGGGCCGACGAATTCCGCGACATCGGGGTGCGGGCCAATGCCGACACCCCGGCGGACGCGCAGATTGCCCGTGATTTCAACGCGGAAGGCATTGGGCTTTGCCGGACCGAGCATATGTTCTTCGATCCCGGCCGCCTGACCGTGATGCGCGAGATGATCTTTGCCGAACATGGCGTGGATCGTCGGGCCGCGCTGGATCAGCTGCTGCCGATGCAACGGGCGGATTTTGTCGAACTGTTCCGCATCATGAAGGGGCATCCGGTCTGCATCCGCCTGCTGGATCCGCCGCTGCACGAATTCCTGCCCTCGCACCGCGATGGCATCCGGTCGCTGGCCGAGGCTCTGGATCGGCCGTTGTCGGACGTGACCCGGCGGATCGAGGAACTGGCGGAATACAACCCGATGCTGGGTCTGCGCGGGGTGCGTCTGGGCATCACCATGCCCGAGATCTACGATATGCAGGCGCGCGCGATCTTTGAGGCGGTGCTGGAAGCCAGCAAGGAAGGCGCGCAGGTCGTGCCCGAGATCATGATCCCGCTGGTGTCGGCCAAGCGCGAGGTCGAACTGGTAAAGGCGCGGGTCGAGGCCATCGCCTCGGCCGTGCGGACGGTGACGGGGCGGGACTTCGACTATCGCCTGGGGGTCATGGTGGAAACGCCGCGCGCCGCGCTGCGCGCCGGGGAAATCGCGCCCCACGCGGCCTTTCTGTCCTTCGGGACGAACGACCTGACGCAGATGACCTATGGCCTGTCGCGTGACGACGCGGGGCGGTTCATGCAGACCTACGTGCAGCAGGGGGTGTTCCCCGAAGATCCCTTCCACATGCTCGATGCTGAAGGTGTGGGAGAGTTGCTGCAGATCGGGGCGGATCGCGGTCGGGGCGCACGAAAGGACCTTGTACTTTCGATCTGCGGCGAACACGGTGGTAATCCCGAATCAATCGCCTTTTGCCGGGCTGCAGGGTTCGATTACGTCAGCTGTTCGCCCTTCCGTGTGCCCGTCGCCCGGTTGGCCGCGGCCCAGCTGGCCGTGCGGGACCGGCTGATTCTCGCCGATTAATAGCAATTTTTATCAATAGCTTGCACTTCGACCTATCCTGATGCCCCCCGGCATTGCCCGGCCTGCAACCCTTGTCAGGCTGGACCTGCGGATTATTTTTCGTTAGGCGGTGCCGAGTTGAAAAGATGAAACTGTCAGGCAATTCGGCCCGGGGGATACGATGCGCGGATTGATTTGTGCTATTTTGCTGCTGGCTGCAGGCGGCGCTTTTGCCGAGGGCAGCGTCGAAGATATTGCGACAGCCGAGAAGACGGGTCTTGATGCCGTCGGGTCGATCAAACTGGCCGCCCTTCTTGATACCGAAGCGATCCGCGATGTCCGGCCGCAGGCGCGCAAGGGCCTTAAGATCGAGTATTCGAAGAAATTCCTGGCCTCTCTGCCCAAGCCCAAGCTGTCCGATCAGGCCGCCTGCCTGGCCGAAGCGCTTTATTTCGAAGCGCGCGGCGAAAGCGTGAAGGGCCAGTTCGCGGTGGCCGAGGTCATCATGAACCGTGTCGACAGCGCGATCTTTCCCAATTCGATCTGCGGCGTGATCCATCAGGGCACGGGTCGCAAGTATGCCTGCCAGTTCACCTACACCTGTGATGGCAACCCCGAAGTGATCCGCGAAAAGGCCGCCTATTCGCGGGTGGCGAAGGTCGCGGACCTGATGGCGCGCGGCGGTCCCCGGGGCCTGACGCAGGGCGCCACCTATTACCACACCCATGGCGTTGCGCCGAAGTGGTCGCGCAAGTTCGCGCGCACGGCCTCGATCGGGGTGCACTATTTCTACCGCCGCAACACGCGCCTGTCGTCCAACTGATTGCCGGGCAACTTACTGGCGGGCTGACGCATTCCGGCCCCGGACTGCCGCGGGCGGGCTTTGCCATCCCGGGCGGAACGCGGTAAGCCGCCCGTGACGTGAACAGGACGGCGGCAGCGATGAGTGACCGGATCTCCCAGGCCTTCGGGCATCCCCTGGAACGGGCCGAGGCCCTGGCCGGCGCCGAACTGCGCGACCGCATTTCCCTGCGCGACTACATCACCGAGGTCGAGATCGGCGCCTTCCAGCAGGAACGCGGGCACCGGCAGCGCCTGCGCTTCAACGTCGTGGTCGAGGTCGTGCCGCATGACGCGCCGCTGGCCGACGATGTGGACCGCATCCTGTCGTATGACCGCGTGACCGAAGCGATCGAGGCCGAACTGGATAGCGAACGGCTCAACCTTCTGGAAACGCTGGCGGATCGGGTCGCGGCGCGGGTGCTGATGGAGCCTCAGGCGGAACGGATCTTCGTACGGATCGAAAAGCTGGACCGTGTGGCCGGGGCTCTCGGGGTCGAAATCATGCGCAGCCGGTCCGACGCGCAACCCCTGGCCGAAGAGGTCGCGGCCCACGGCGTGACGCCCCGCGTGATCTTCCTTGGCAATCCGGTGATCCACGGCACGGATCTCGGGTCCTTGCTGGACGAGGTCGCCGGTGGCGACCATCCGGCGATCCTGTGCTGCGGGCCTGCGGACGTGGCCGCGCCGCAATCGCAGGCGGCACTGGCGCAACGGCGGATCGACCTGCTGGCCATCGAACAGAACGCCTGGGTGCTGGCGGGCCGCGATGCGCGTTGCGTGGTGGTCAACACGCGGACCGAGCTCGACTGGGCCATGAAGCACGACCAAATCAGCGTCTGGGCGCCCTCCAAGATGGTGCTGGACGCGGTGCATGCGCCCGCCGTCACGGCCTCGGCCCTGGATCTGGCCTACTGGCTGGCCGAGGAAATGTCGGCGGCCGAATTCCTTGTCATGGGGGATGTCACGCCGCCCATGGGTGCCGTGCCCGTGCGTCGGGTCGGGGTAGGCGCGTGACCGGTTGGCTGCGGCCACTGGTCCGGCCGGGGCATGAGCCCACTGGGTCCTGCCTGGCGGGGCAGGGACATCTGCGGTTCGATCAGGTCGAACAGGTCACGCATGGGGCCCGGGGTGCGATTGCCGCGCTGGACGATCTGACCGCAGCGGACCGCCTTCGACTGACCGGGGCGCGCCCCGACCTGTGCGGCCTGACGCTGGACCGTCCCCGGATCATGGGGATCCTCAACGTCACGCCCGACAGCTTTTCCGACGGCGGGCGGCACAATGGCTTTGATCAGGCCGTCGCCAAGGCGAAGGACATGGCGTCAGAGGCCGATATCCTGGACATCGGCGGTGAATCCACCCGCCCGGGGGCCGAGGACGTGGCGATCGACGAAGAGATCCGCCGCACCGCGCCCGTGATCGCCGCCCTGCGCGCCGCCGGGATCACCACCCCGATCAGCATCGACACCCGCAAGGCCCGCGTCGCCGAAGCCGCGCTGGATGCCGGGGCCGACATCGTCAACGATGTCTCGGCCCTGACCTTCGATCCGGATCTGGCCCATCTGGTGGCCGAACGTGGCGTGCCCGTCTGCCTGATGCATGCCAAGGGCGACCCGGCGACCATGCAGCAGGACCCGCGCTATGACGATGTGCTGTCCGAAGTGTTGGACAGCCTTGCGGAACGCATCGCCTTTGCGACGGGTGCAGGCATCGCACGCGACCGGATCATCAGCGATCCGGGCATCGGCTTTGGCAAGACGCAGGCGCATAACCTGACGTTGCTACAAGGCCTTTCGGCCCTGCATGACCTGGGCGCGCCGATCCTGCTGGGGGCCTCGCGCAAGCGGTTCATCGGCACCATCGGCGGGGCCGAGGCGGCGCTTGATCGGATGCCGGGGTCGGTCGCCGTGGCCCTGTGGGGCGTGGCGCAGGGCGCGCAGATCCTGCGGGTGCACGACGTGGCGGAAACAGCGCAGGCGGTACGGCTCTGGCTGGCGATGGCACAGTCCTGATTTTTAACGCCATCCGTGCTATCCTTGGCGCATCGCCGCGACAGGAGCACACCCATGTGCCTGACCCCGACTGCCATGCTGGCCTTTCTCAGCATGATCTCGCCCGAGATCTACGAGACCACGCAGGAGCGTATCATCGTTCGCGCCGAAACCGGTGACGTGACCTATACCGTCCGCAACGGTCACTGGTGCATCGCGCCCGCCGCCGACAGCTGACGCGCAACAGCACCATTGCCGTCCCGCACCGGCATCCCTACGATCCCGGCATTTCCAATGCCTTCGGAGGGCCCATGAAATTCGTTGCAACACTATTGACCGCCGTCTGCCTTGCCGTCCCGGCCGCTGCAGAGATCAAGGTTCAGCTTCAGGCCCCCTGGACGGGCGACAAGATCCCGGCGGGACAGCAGTGCAAGATGCACGGCGGCAATGGCGCGACGCCGCCGATGAAGGTCAGCGGGCTGCCCGCGGGAACGGTCGCGGTCCTTGTCGAATATGATGACAAGTCGTTCCAACCGCTGTCATCGCGCGGCGGACATGGCACGTTGCTGTATCCGGTGTCGGGTGCCTCGGCCACGTTGCCGTCGGTGCCGGGGATGACCGACAAGCTGCCGGGCGGGGTGCGCGTGCACAAGAAGGCCCGATCGACCGGGCAGTACGGATCGAAGGGGTATCTGCCGCCCTGTTCCGGCGGGCGGGGCAACCGCTATACGGCGACGCTCTATGCCATCGGGGCGGACGGCAAGAAGGGCGAGAAGACCCAGATCACCATCGGTCGCTACTGACAAAAAAGCCCCGCCGAACCGGCGGGGCTTTCGTGTTCCAGAACTGATCCGGGGATCAGTTCTTTTCCTTGTCGACCATCTTGCCGGCGGAAATCCACGGCATCATTTCGCGCAGCTTCTGACCGACCTGTTCGATCTGATGCTCGTCGTTGATGCGGCGGGTGCCTTTGAAGAACGGCTGGCCGACGGCGTTTTCCTGCATGAAGTCACGCACGAACTTGCCGGTCTGGATGTCGCGCAGGATCGCCTTCATCGAGGCCTTGGTCTCGTCGTAGGGCAGGACGCGCGGGCCGGACACGTATTCGCCGTACTCGGCCGTGTTCGAGATCGAGTAGTTCATGTTCGCGATGCCGCCTTCGTAGATCAGGTCGACGATCAGCTTCACTTCGTGCAGGCATTCGAAATAGGCCATCTCGGGGGCATAGCCCGCCTCGACCAGCGTCTCGAAGCCCATGCGGATCAGTTCGACCAGACCACCGCAGAGCACGGCCTGTTCGCCGAAGAGGTCGGTTTCGCATTCTTCGCGGAAGTTCGTCTCGATGATGCCCGAACGACCGCCACCGATGGCGGAGCAGTAGGACAGACCGATTTCCAGCGCGCGGCCGGAGGCGTCGTTGTTCACAGCGACAAGGCAGGGCACGCCGCCGCCCTTGGTGTATTCGCCGCGCACGGTGTGGCCGGGGCCCTTCGGCGCCATCATGATGACGTCGACGCCGGGCTTGGGCTCGATCAGGCCGAAGTGCACGTTCAGGCCATGGGCGAAGGCAATCGCAGCCCCTTCGCGCAGGTTGTCGTGGACGTATTTCTTGTATGTTTCGGCCTGCAGTTCATCGGGCATGGTGAACATGATCAGGTCGGCCCAGGCGGCGGCCTCGGCAATGCCCATGACCTTCAGGCCTTCGCCTTCGGCCTTCTTGGCAGAGGGCGAGCCTTCGCGCAGGGCGACGACCAGGTTCTTCGCGCCCGAATCGCGCAGGTTCAGGGCGTGGGCGTGCCCCTGGGAGCCATAGCCCAGAATGGCGACCTTCATGTCCTTGATCAGGTTGATGTCGCAGTCACGGTCATAATAGACGCGCATGATAAATCCTCCGATTGGCCGCCGGATCTGGCGGGATGGCGGCAGAATAGGCAATTCAGCGGCGGATACTTTGCATATCTTGTGAAAACTGTCGATTTTGCTAGATAATCATTCTCGATATCATTTCTTGATGAGAAAAACATGTTCGATGACACGGATCGACGCATTCTAAGACAGCTTCAGGCCCATCCTGGGGTCAGCACGGCGCAGCTGGCCGAGCGGGCGGGGCTGAATTCGGCGACCTGCTGGCGACGGCTGGAACGTCTGCGCGAACGTGGCGTGCTGCGCGGGGCAAGGGCGGTGATCGACTGGCGCGCCCTTGGCTATTCGGTCGAGGTGTCCTTGCGCGTGACGCTCGACAAAACGGTGCCACGCGCCTTCGACGATTTCGCAGCCCAGGCGCGGCAGATCCCCGAGGTGCTGGAAATCCAGACCTTCCTGGGCCAGGTCGACGTGCGCCTTGGCCTCATCGCGCGTGACCTGGCCCATTATCAAGAGCTTTACCGGGATCGCATCCTGACCCTGCCGCATATCTCGGACCTTGAGGCGTTGATGCATGTTGCGCGTATCAAGACGGACGAAACGGTGCCGCTATGATGGATCTTGATGACATCGACCGCGCGATCCTGCGGCACCTCAGCGAAGATGCCGGGCTGTCGGCCTCGGCGCTCGGCAAAAGGGTCGGGCTGTCGCAACCCGCCGCATGGCGACGGGTTCAACGACTTGAAGACGCGGGGGTGCTGGCCGGCGCGCGGCTGGACCTGGACCTTGCCGCGCTTGGCTTTGGCGTGACGGTGTTCCTGGGCGTGAAGCTGGGCACCAAGGGCCGGGTCAGCCTGGCGGACTTCGAACGCGCCGTCAGCGCGATCCCCGAGGTCCAGACGGTCGAACATGTGCTGGGGCTGTATGATTATCGCCTGCGGGTCACAGCGCGCGATATCGCGGATTTCGAACGGGTGCTGCGACGGCGGATCATGACACTGCCGGGGGTGGCGAACGTCGACGCGAACGTGATGCTGAGCGAAGAGCGCCTGCCCGGACCGATCTGACAGAGCGGGCGCTGCCCCCGCCTGTGCCACGCCCCCGGGATATTTCCGGCGAAAAAGACCGCAGCCTTCATCTTGCCGGAAATACTCCGGGAGGTGCGGAGGGCAGAGCCCTCTGCCGCCTAACCCTTGGCGGTCGCCCCAAGTCCCATCTGCATCAGCATCTTGCGGACCGGCGCGGCGCCATAAAGGGCCGACAGACCCGCCGCCCGAAGATCGCGCAGCGGCTGCGCCGAGATCTGCGAGGCGCGGTTGAGCGCGTCGATGCCGGTGGCGCGGGTCACGACCTCGGTGTGGCGGCGGCGATGATAGGTGTCGAGCATCTCGCGCGACCCAAGCGTGTCGGGGCTGGCGAGCGCCAGGTCGCGCAGGCAGCGCAGATCGCCAAGCGACATGTTCAGTCCCTGCGCGCCGATCGGGGGCACCACGTGGGCGGCTTCGGCGATCAGGGCCAGGCGTTCGGCAGACATGCGGTCCGCCACCTGGGTGATGATCGGCCAGAGCGTCCGGCGCGTGGCGAGCCTGAGCGGGCCGAAGAGGCCGCAGGAGCGGTCCATCATCGCGGCTTCGAACTCAGCTGTCGCGAGCTGCGAGAGGCGGAGCGCCTCGGGGCCGTCCTCCATCCAGACGACGGCCGAACAGGGCATGTCGTCGCGGTCGGGCAGGGGCACAAGCGTGAACGGCCCGCCCGAGCGGTGGATTTCAGTCGAGACATTGTCATGCGGGATCGGGTGGGTGACGGCGAAGGCCAGGGCCTTCTGGCCATAGCGCGTCGTCTTCACCTCGATCCCGGCGGCGGTGCGCATCGGGGAATTGCGGCCATCGGCGGCAATGACAAGCCGTGCGCGCACCCGGGTGCCGTCGGTCAGGCCGACCAAGGCTTCGCGTTCGCGCGTCAGAAGCGTCCGGGTGCCGGTGCCGGGTCGAAAATCGACGTTTGGAAGATCCGCCAGCCGGGCCACCATCTCGCGGCGCAGCAGCCAGTTGGGAAGGTTCCAGCCAAAGGGGCCCGAGGAGATGTCGGCGGCGTTGAAGTCGCGGGTGACGCGCGGTTCGGCCAGTTCTCCGCCCGCGTCGACGATGCGCATGATCTGCAGCGGCGCCGCATGGGCCGACAGCCGACCCCACAGACCCGCATCTTCAAGAAGGTCCCTGGCGGGTTGCAGGAAGGCCGTGGTGCGCAGATCGGACCCCGCATCCTCGGCCTCGGTCACGGGCGGGGCAGGGTCGCAAAGCAGGACGGAAAACCCGTGGCGGCCGAACAGCGCCGCAGCGGTCAGGCCGGCGACGCCGCCGCCGGAAATCAGGATATCGACATCAGCCATGTTCGGCCCTCCTGCGCCCTAGATAGGCTGCGGGCGGCGCAGGGAAAAGCGGCAAAGCGTCCCGGGTCAGACCAGCCGCGCCAGGAACCCGGCCAGGTCATCGGTGTGATGGTGGATGTGATCGGCCGTGAGAGGTTCCGGGCCGACAAGCACCGTCTTCATCCCCTTCGCATGCGGGACCGCCAAGTTGCGCGGGTCGTCTTCGAACATCGCGGCGCGCGCCGTGTCGAGCCGATCGAGGCCGAAGACCGTATCAAAAGCCTGGGCGTCGGGCTTGGGGTGAAAGCCCGCGTGTTCAACGCCGTAGATCGCATCGAATAGGCCAGACAGCCCCCGCGCGGCGATCACCCGTTCGGCATAAGGCGCGCTGCCGTTGGTGTAGATGATCTTGCGACCGGGCAGGGCGGTGATGGCCCCGGCCAGCGCCGGATCGGGATCAAGCACCGAGAAATCGATGTCGTGAACCTCGTGCAGGTAGGGGCCGGGATCGACACCGTGATTGCGCATGAGGCCCGCCAGCGTCGTGCCATGGTCGCGCCAGTAATCGCTGCGCAACCGGTCGGCGGCGGCGCGGTCGATCCCAAGCGTGCGCATCACCCAGTCGGTCATCCGCACCTCGATCTGGTCGAAAAGGCGGGCGGCGGGCGGGTAAAGCGTGTTGTCGAGGTCGAAGACCCAGGTCGTCACATGAGAGAACTGATCGCGCGGCATGGCCCCGGTGTAGGGGGGCGCGACAATGGGCGCAAGCCTGCGTGCTTTACGGCGGGGCGGCGGGGCGGATAGGCTGTCGCGATGACCAACCGGACGGGATGACCCAGGGTGCAGAAAGACGCGTATACGCTGATCCTCGAAGCGATCGACGAGGGGATCTACAAGCCCGGTGACCGGCTGGTCGAAAGTGAGCTGGCGGATCGGTTCGGCGTGTCGCGCACACCAATTCGCGAGGCTTTGCAACGGCTTGAGACGCAATCCCTGTTGGCGCGGGATGGGCGGTCCCTGATCGTCGCCTCGCTGGATCACAATCAGCTGGCCGAGCTTTATGTCGTGCGGACCGAGCTTGAGGCGCTGGCCGCCCGGTTGGCGGCGCGCCACGCCACCCCCGAAGAGGTGCGCGTGCTGCGCGACATGGTGGAAGAGGACCGCAAGCTTCTGGGTGACCCGAAGGCGCTGAGCCGCGCGAACCGGCGGTTTCACAAGCAGATCCACCTGGCCTCGCACAACCGGTTCCTGGTGCAGCAGTTGGATCTGGTCCACCGGTCGATGGCGCTGCTTGCGCTGACCTCGCTGGCCGCCGAAGGGCGGGATGGTGTGGCCCTGGCCGAACATGATGCCATCGTCAGCGCGATCGAGGCGCGGGATGAAGAGGCGGCGGGCGAGCGGCTGCGCGATCATATCTCGCGCGCGTTCGTGACGCGGTTGAAGCTGGATTCCGGCGCCATCGGCACGGTCGGCTGAGCCGGTTTCAGGGAATGGCCGTGCGCGGTCTTGTCCCAGTAGAACGGTTTGAAAACAAGCTCGTACAGGGCCTTCCACATCGCGATTGCGCCAAGCGGCCAATAGAGGTGCATCAGCGGCACCCAGGCCCAGAGCCTGTCATGCCCGGCGCGTCTGCTGGCGATCACCCCCAGCCCCATGGTCAGCGCCTCCTGTCCCAGAAAGGCGAGGGCGAGGCCCTGAATCCACGGGTTCGTGTCGAGCGTGGTGTAGGGCATGTCGATGCCAAGCGTGACCATCCAGAACACCCAGAGCAGCGGTGACAGGGCAAATTGCGCCAGCGCGGTCACGAAATGCGCCTGAAATCCCAGGAACTGCCACGGCCCAAGATCCTTCAGCAGGCGCAGAGGGGTGCGCATATGGACCAGGTAGGTGGCGATGTAGCCCTTCAGCCAGCGCGAACGTTGGCGGATCCAGGGCAACGGGCGATCATTGGCCTCTTCGCCGGTGGTGGTGTCGATCACCCGGGTCCGGTATCCGGCGCGGGCCAGGCGGAAGCCAAGATCGGCGTCCTCGGTCACATTGTGCGCGTCCCAGGCCCCGATTTCATCCAGTGGGCCGCGGCGGAAGAACAGCGTTGTCCCGCCAAGCGGCAGGGCAAAGCCAAGGCGGGCCATGCCGGGCAGGACCAGTCGGAACCAGGTGCTGTATTCGATGGTGAAACAGCGCGCGATCCATGAGGACCGAGGGTTGTAGTAATCGAGAACCCCTTGAAGACACACGACATCCCTGGGCGCCTCGGCGAAGGCCGCAGCGACATGTTTCAACTGACCGGGGGCTGGTTCGTCTTCGGCATCGTAGACGCCGATGATCTCTCCTGCCGCGAAATCCAGCGCATAGTTCATCGCCCTTGGCTTGGTCCGGGGAGCGCCGTCGGGCACGGTGATGACCCGCATCCAAGGCGGCAGATCGGTCTTTGCCAGCGCGTCGCGGGTGACATGGTCCTCTTCCTCGAGGATCAGCAGAACCTCCAGCCGGTCACGGGGATAGTCGAGCCGGTCCAGCCGATTGACCAGGTGCCCGGCGATCCGACGTTCGCGGAAAAGCGGCGCGAGGATCGAGATCCGGGGGAGGTCCTGCTCATCAAGGTGCGGCGGCACGGGGCGATGATGCGTCAGGTGGGCGATGGCGGCTGCGGTCTTCAGCCCGGCGGCGATCAGCATCGTGACGAGGGCAAGCAGGATGAGGCCGGTCATCATGACATCGGGCGCCGTGGCGATCGCGACGACGACACTCGCCAGCAGGGCGGCCGAGATCACCATGCGTCCGCGACTGTCGGGCCGCCAGCGCCGGCAGGACAGGGCCAGGGGCACGCGGCTACGCATCCGGTCGGTAAGGGCCGCGCGATGCAGGCGGGCGATTTCGGCCTGAACCTCGGTGCGGGTGGCGGCGGCGGGCAGGATCTCAAGCTCTCGGCCGCGCAGCCGTTGTCGGATCAGGGCGGCGGTGGCTTCGAAGCTTTCGGGGCGGGCGGTCGCGATCCAAAGCCGGTCGTCTTCGCGCTTCCATGGCAGGCAGTCGTGGCGCAGGCAGAAATCGGGCGGCAGGATCGGGCGCAGACGCGGATCCGGCGGGGTCAGGGACAGGTGGATGCGCGACACGCCATGCGTGGACGCCTTGCGGGTGGTATCAGCCTCGGCCCGGGGCGTCTTCCGGGCAAGCGACTGCGGCGGCGCAGGTTCCGCGGCCAGTCGAAAGATCATGTCGTCCAAGGGCCAGGCGACGGCGGCTTGCGTGGCATCGCGTTCGGCCGGGTCGGTTTCCGGCTGATATAGATCGTCTGACTGCATGATCGCCCCCGATATACGTCGCGGCGATCATGCTCGGAGGAGGTAAATATCCTCTTAATCCAAAGTTAACAAAGTGTTGCGTTAACCATTTTCAACGCAAAAGGCCCGGCGCGGTGCGTCGGGCCTTTCCCTGAAATCTCAGGCAGATGTCAGTGGCGCGCATCCATCGAAGCGGCAAAGCGTTCGAACAGGTAGAAACTGTCCTGCGGCCCCGGGCTTGCCTCGGGGTGGTGCTGCACCGAAAAGATCGGACGGTCGGTCATGCGGATGCCGCAGTTCGACCCGTCAAAGAGCGATACATGCGTTTCCATCACGCCGTCGGGCAGGGACTGGCTGTCGACCGCGAACCCATGGTTCATCGAGGTGATCTCGACCTTGCCGGTTTCCTTGTCCTTGACGGGATGGTTCGCACCGTGATGGCCGTGGTTCATCTTGACCGTCTTGCCGCCAAGTGCCAGCGCCAGCATCTGGTGGCCAAGGCAGATGCCGAAGATCGGCAGGTCGGTCTTTTCCATGATGCCCTGGATCATCGGGACGGCATAGGCGCCGGTGGCAGCCGGGTCGCCCGGGCCGTTCGACAGGAAGACGCCGTCGGGATTGTGGGCCAAAACCTCTTCGGTGGTGGCGGTGGCGGGCAGGACGGTCACGTCACAACCGGCCGAAGCCAGGCAGCGCAGGATGTTGCGTTTCGCACCGTAGTCGATGGCGACGACCTTGTGCTTCGGGGCCTTCTGGGTGCCGAACCCGTCGGGCCAGGCCCATCTGGTTTCGTTCCAGCGATAGCTTTGGGCGCAGGTCACGTTCTTGGCCAGGTCCAGCCCGACGAGGCCGGGGAAGTCCCGCGCCTTGGCGACCAGCGCCTCGATGTCGAAGTTGCCGTCGGGGTCGTGGGCCAGCGCAGCGTGCGGTGCGCCCTGCGCCCGGATCGCACGGGTCAGACGGCGGGTGTCGACGCCGCCGATGGCGATCCGCCCGCGCGAGGCGAGCCAGTCCGACAGCTGCGACGCGGCGCGCCAGTTCGACGGTTCGGTCGGGTTCCAGCGCACCACCATGCCGTCGGCCACCGGATCGGCGGTTTCGTCGTCTTCCGGGGTCACGCCGACGTTGCCGATGTGGGGGAAGGTGAAGGTGACGATCTGGCCCGCGTAGGAGGGATCGGTCATGATCTCCTGGTAGCCGGTCATGGCGGTGTTGAAGCAGAGCTCGGCCACGGTCACGCCGCTTGCGCCGAAGCCTCGGCCCATGAAGATCGTCCCATTGGCAAGGGCCAGGCAGGCGGTCGGTTTCTTCTGATATGTATGGGGCATTTTGCGGCCTCGGTCGGAGTGGCAAATTGGCGCTTACCTAAGGGGGCACGACGGGGGGGTCAAGGGCGATCCCTGCGGGTTTGGGCCTATACGGCGGGATAGGGGTGCCGTCACGTCGGCGTGGTTGTGTGGCGCGACACCTGCGGGTAGGGTCGCGGGCTTGAACCACTGGGAACAGGACCGCATGGAACTTCGCGAAACAGTGATGGCTGCATTGAAGCAGGCAATGAAGGACCGGGACGCAGAACGGCTGAGCACGCTGCGTCTGATCAATGCCGCGATCAAGGATCGGGATATCGCCGCACGGGGTGAAGGCCGCGAAGACGGTGTCGACAATACCGAGGTGCTGGGCATCCTTGGCAAGATGGTCAAGCAGCGCCAGGAAAGCGCCCGCGCCTATGAAGAAGGCGGCCGGATCGACCTGGCCGAACAGGAGCTGAAGGAAATCGGCTTCATCGAGGAATTCCTGCCCCGCCAGCTGACCGAAGAGGAAGCGGGCAAGGCCGTGGACGAGGCGATCAGCGCCGTCGGCGCGACCTCGATCCGCGACATGGGCAAGGTGATGGGCGCGCTCAAGGAACGCTATACCGGCCAGATGGACTTTGGATCGGTCGGTCCGATGGTGAAAGCCCGGCTGGCCTGAACGTCGGGCCCGTTGGTCGGGCCTGAATGTCCGGCCGGACCATGGCCTGAGCCTGATATCGAAATCTCAAGCGGCCTTGGCCCTGCCGTCGGCGGGGCGGGTCGGCGTTTGCGCGCACAAGCCGCCGGTCGTCCTGTGGTGACGTGGTGACAGCGCCTGGGGTGGCCTTATCGGCACCCCGGTTTGGTCGTGCCGGGTGGGTCCTGCAGAGGGGGCGCTGCCCCCGGCCTGCGGCCCCCCCGGAGTATTTTCGGCAAGCTGAAGCAGGGACGCCGCATCGGCCACGGCCCGTCGTGCGGCGGTTTGGGAGTGCGTCCGGAACATTGCGGCTGTGGCCCGGGTTGGTTTTTCGGTTTGAACGGAGGACCTGGCATGAAAGCGCAATCGAAAGCTCAGCAGAAGGCGGCGGGGGCGGCCCTGTCGGCCAAGCGGGGCGAGACCAGGGTCAAGGACCTGCAGGGCGCGTCGAAAGAGATGTACGACAGCATGAGCGAGGCCGAGCTGGAAGAGATGACCTCGACCGATCATGACGACCTGCCGGACCGGTCGTGACGCCTAGCCGCGGTTGCGGTGCCGGTCGACGAACCGGGTGAGGTCGTCGTAGAGCCCGGGGCGTTCGTCTTCCGACAGGAAGGCGCCGATCTCGACCTCGCGCCCATTGCCGTTCAACGTGACATACTGCGGCACCGGTCCGCCCGTGTCGTGCTTGGTGACCCGGACCCAGTGCAGGTTGCACCGCCAGTCGCGCGTCGTGCCGTCGGGATCGGTCCGCGTCAGGACCAGGTCGTGGCCGTCAAGTTCCAGCACCTCAAGGATCTCGGCATCGCGGTAGCTGCGACGCAGGCCCCACCACAGGGCGGCGATGGTGATCAGTGCGAAGGGCAACAGCCCCCACAGCAGCACGGTGCCGATCATCGCGGTCAGGGGAATCGTGATAAAGGCGAAGAAGGTCATGATGACGATCGCAAAGCCCGTCATCGGCAGGGACCGGTGCGGGCGCAGTTCTAGCCGGTCGTGGGCGGTCCAGTGATAGGTCATCGGGGCCTCTTTACGAAAAGGGGCCGGAGGTTTCCCCCCGGCCCCTGATGGTCCGATCTTCGGTCCGGGATCAGTGGGCGTGGCCCTTGTCCCAGTCTTCCTGCTTGGGCAGGATTTCGAAGGTATGCTCGGGCGGCGGAGAGGGCAGGGTCCACTCCAGCGTGTCGGCATATTCGTTCCAGTAGTTGTTCTGGGTGATCCGGGCCCCGCGGGTCAGCGAGTAGGCCATGATCCCGAAGAACAGGATGAACGAGGCGAAGGACAGGAACGCGCCCATGGACGACCAGTAGTTCCAGAAGGCGAAGGCCTCCGGGTAGTCGATGTAGCGGCGCGGCATGCCCTGGCGACCCAGGAAGTGCTGCGGGAAGAACGTCAGGTTTGCCCCGATGAACATCATCCAGAAGTGCACCTTGCCCCAGACTTCCGGGTAGGCCCGGCCGGTCATCTTGCCGAAGTAGAAGTAGATCCCGGCGAAGATGGCGAAGACGGCCCCAAGCGACATCACGTAGTGGAAGTGTGCCACGACATAGTAGGTGTCATGGTACGCCCGGTCGATCGGTGCCTGGCTCAGCACCAGGCCGGTCACACCGCCCACGGTGAAGAGGAACAGGAAGCCGAAGGCCCAGAGCATCGGCGTCTTGAACTCGATCGAGCCGCCCCACATCGTCGCGATCCAGGAGAACACCTTCACGCCCGTCGGAACGGCGATGACCATGGTGGCCAGCATGAAGTAGCTCTGCTGCGTCAGCGACATCCCCACGGTGTACATGTGGTGCGCCCAGACGACGAAGCCCAGCAGACCGATCGCGATGATCGCCAGAACCATCGGCAGGTAGCCGAAGATCGGCTTGCGCGAGAAGGTCGAGATCACGTGAGAGATGATGCCGAAGCCGGGCAGGATGATGATGTACACTTCCGGGTGGCCGAAGAACCACAGGATGTGCTGGTAGAGGATCGGGTCACCACCGCCCGCCGGGTCGAAGAAGGTCGTCCCGAAGTTGCGGTCGGTCAGCAGCATCGTGATGGCGCCGGCCAGCACGGGCAGCGACAGCAGGATGAGCCAGGCGGTGACGAAGATCGACCAGGCGAAGAGCGGCACCTTAAAGAGCGTCATGCCCGGGGCGCGCATGTTCAGGAAGGTCGTGATCATGTTGATCGCGCCCAGGATCGACGAGGCACCCGAGACGTGGACCGCGAAGATCGCGAGGTCCATCGAATAGCCGCCTTCGGTCGTCGACAGCGGCGGGTAGAGCACCCAGCCCACGCCAGAGCCTGCCTGGCCGTTGCCGCCCGGTGCCAGGATCGAGGCGACGCCGAGGCTGACACCGGCGACGTACATCCAGAACGACAGGTTGTTCATCCGCGGGAACGCCATGTCCGGCGCGCCGATCTGCAGCGGCATGAAGTAGTTGCCGAACCCGCCGAAGAGGGCGGGAATCACGACGAAGAACATCATCAGGACGCCGTGATAGGTGATCATCACGTTCCAGAGGTGTCCGTTGGGGGTACATTCAGCGCCGGCATCGGCAATGAACCTTGCGCCTTCTAGGCACATGTACTGCACGCCCGGATGCATCAGCTCCATGCGCATGTAGACGGTGAAAAGGACTGAAATCAGGCCTGCCAGCGCCGAAACGACGAGGTAGAGAAGGCCGATGTCCTTGTGGTTGGTGGACATGAACCACCGGGTGAAGAACCCGCGGTTGTCCTCATGATCGTGGCCGTGAACGGCTGCGTCAGCCATGTCTTGCCTCCTGCTGGTAGGTAACGCATCGCGCCCCCGGACCTGGAGGCGTGAATTATTCGGGTTCTAGAATGACTCTGATCGGCGGGCAATGGCTGCTATTGACGCAGATCAAATAATTTTGTCGCACCCCTTGCGGGCATCCGCCCCCGGACCGCACCGCCCGGGGCGCCCTGCCGGGGTTTCGCGAGGGGCGGGCAAATAACCTGCGAGAAACGTGAAAATCGGGCTGGACAACCCCCACGCCCCCGCATAGAACGCCGCAACCCGAAGACAGGTTCGCCCGTCTTGACCCGTGCCCGGGTAGCTCAGGGGTAGAGCAGTGGATTGAAAATCCTCGTGTCGGTGGTTCGATTCCGCCCCCGGGCACCACTTTTACCAGAATACTGATATTTCCGATCGTCTGATCCCGTGGCGACCAGCGAGACGCCCTCTCACGCCGGAACCGCGACCTTCGTTCCGTCCGCGCGGTCCAGTACGTCCATCTCCAGCGCATAGATCTCGTGCAGGGCCTCGCGGGTCATCAGGGTGTCGGGGGTGCCCTGCAATGCGACGCGTCCGGCTTTCAGGGCCACGATGTGGTCGCAATAGCGGGCGGCCATGTTCACGTCGTGCAGCACGATGATCGCGCTGCGGGACTGGGTGTGGCACATGGCCCGGACAAGGGTGAGGACATCGACCGCATGGGCGATGTCGAGGGCCGAGATCGGTTCGTCCAGAAGCAGGGTCGAGGCCTCCTGCGCCACCATCATGGCCAGCCAGACCCTCTGACGCTCTCCGCCCGACAGCGTGTCGACCAACCGGTCGGCAAAGGCCTCCACGCCGCATTCGGCCAGGGCGCGGGCGACGGCGGCCTGATCGTCGGGGCCGAAACGGCCAAGCGCGCCGTGCCAGGGATAGCGGCCAAGCGCCACGAGTTCGCGCACCAGCATGCCTTCGGCCGGGGGCGTGGTCTGCGGCAGGAAGGCGAGGCGGCGGGCATAGTCGCGGGCGGACCAGTCTCCAAGTGCGCGGGATTCGAAGGTGATTGCGCCGGTCGCGGGCATCTGGCGGGCCAGGGCCTTGAGCAGGGTCGACTTGCCCGATCCGTTGTGCCCGATCAGCGCGATCACCTGGCCCGCGGGCAGATCAAGCGTGATGTCGTGCAACAGGCGGCGCCCGGGGACGTCGACAGAGAGGGCCTGGGTCGAGAAGAGGGTCATCAGCGGGATCTCATCAGCAGCCAGAGCAGCCAGGGCGCGCCGATCAGCGACGCGAAGAGGCCAAGCGGCAGTTCGTAGGGGAAGCCGGCCATGCGGGCGCCGAAATCGGCGGCCAGCATGAGAAGCGCGCCGATCAGCGCGGCGCCGGTCAGGTGGTGTTCGGGCCGGGCAAGGCCGAAGCGGAGGGCCATGTGCGGCGCCATCAACCCGACGAAGCTGAGCGGACCGACAAGGATCGTGGCCGCGCCCGTCGCGACCCCGGCCATCATGATCAGGGCCAGCCGGGCGCGGCGCAGCGGCAGGCCAAGGCCCGAGGCGACCCCCTGGCCCAGGGGCAACAGCGCCAGCCAGCGGCGCGCCATGAGCGCGGTGGTCCACAGCGCCAGCGCCACCGCCAACAGGCCAAGCGCGCCGGGCATGGTCACCGCCGAGGATGACCCGCTGAGCCAGGCCAGCACCGTCCAGCTTTTCGCATCGCCCGAGGCCATCATGGCCGACAGCACCGCCGTTGCGAAGGCCGAGACCGCGATGCCCGCCAGCAGGATGCGTTCGGTCGGCATGTCGCGGCGCAGCACAAAGATCGCGACAAGCAGCAGCGCGATCACGCCTCCGGCCATGGTGCCCGCGTAGATCAAGGCGGCGGCCGGTGCGGTGGCGAGGTAGATGACCCCGGCAAAGCCAAGCGACGCCCCGCCCGAGACGCCCAGAACCTCGGGCGAGGCCAGGGGGTTGGCGGTCAGCCGTTGCAGGATCGCCCCGGCCAGCGCCAGCGCGACCCCGGCCGATGCGGCCGCGATCAGGCGGGGCAGGCGCATCGGCAGGAAGGTCGCGAAGCTCTCAGTATCAAGGATCGCCCAGCCTCCGGGCACGCGGCCGATCCAGACAAGCACCAGCGCGGCGGCAACCAGCGTGGCCGCCATGGCGATCAGCAGGGGCCAGGCGCGGGCCAGCCTGGGGGCGGGGCCTTCGGCGGATTCGGTGCCGGGCGGGGTCGAACCGCGCAACCGGGGCAGGAGCCAGATCAGAAGCGGCCCGCCGATCAGCCCGGTGAGCACGCCGGTGGGAAACATCTCTCCGCTGGTGCCCGCGATCGTCAGGACCATGCCGTCGCACAACGACAGGATCAGCGCCCCGATCACCGGTGACAGGGCCAGGCGCTGCGGGATGCTGCGTGCGCCAAGCGTCCGGGCCAGGGCTGGCGCGGCCAGCCCGACAAAGCCGATCAGCCCCAGTTCGGCGGATACGCTCGCGGCCAGTACCACGGCGACGGCGATGGCCGACAGGCGCACGGCGGCCACGTTCAGCCCAAGGCCCGACGCGCCCTCGATGCCAAGCGACAGGACCCGCAGCGGGCGGGCCAGGGCAAAGGCGGCAAGGGTGCAGGCGGTCAGAACGCCCAGCAGGGTCAGCACGCCGGTCCAGTCCTGCTGCACCAGGGACCCGCCATTCCAGATCACCAGAGACAGCAGGTATTGCCCCTGGCTGAGGGTCACGGCGGTGGCGATGGCGCTTGCGGTCATGCCGACCAGCATGCCGACGATCACCATGGTCACCGGCGCGAAGGCCCGGCGCGCGCCGACCATCAGCACCACGCCGGTGGCCAGCCCTGCGCCGAGGAAGGCAATCGGCCAGCGCCCGGTCGTCAGCAGCTCGGGCGCGAGGATCGTCGCCAGCACCAGCGCCAGCTGCGCGCCCGACGACATGCCAAGCGTCGTCGGATCCGCGACCGGGTTGCGCAGCACCGTCTGCAGCAGCGCGCCGGACAGGCCAAGCGCTGCGCCGGCCAGCAGGGCGATCACCCCGCGCGGCATCAGGCCGAAGGCCAGCAGGATCTGTGTCAGGTCCATCTCGGCGGCGCGGAACGGCAATGCGGGCCAGTTCGCGAAAGGCAGCTGGTTCAGCGCCGACAGGGACCACAGGATCAGCGACAGCATTGCGGCGCCGGCCAGGGGCAGGGTGGCGCGGGTCATGGGCGTGCCCCGTCAGGATTGGTCAGCGCGTCGCGCAGCAGGCGGGCGAAGCGCAGGGCCGAGGGCAGGGCGCCGAAGGCGTTGACCTCCTCAAGCTGATGGATCCGACCGTCCGCAACCTGCGGCAGGGCCTGCCACAGGCGCGACCGGGCCAGGGCCCGCCGGGCCTGCACGGGGATCGCGCCGACGATGACGATGCGGGCCTCGGGCATGGTGGCCAGCTGTTCGATCGGGACGGGGGCGAGGAAACTGAACCGCGTCCGCCCCTCCCAGGCGTTGGCAAGTCCCAGCCGCGCGGCGGTGGAGCCAAACAGGCTGTCGAAACCGAAGGCCCGCAGGTGGCGCGCGTCGCCGATGTTGATGATGCACAGCGGCCGGTCGGCCGTCGGGGCCAGATCGCGCCGGATCGCATCAAGCTCGGCCTCGGCGGCGGTTTGCGCGCGTGTCGCGGCTGTCGGGTCGTCGACGGCGTGGGCCAGCCCGTGCATCGCCTTGATGATGTTTGGCAGGGGCGGTTCGCCGCGCGTGTAGAAGGGCAGGTTCAGCACGGGCGCCAGTTCGGCCAGCCGGGCCTCGTACCGGGTGTAATAGGGCGACGTCAGGATCAGGTCGGGCCGCACCAGTTGCAGCAGTTCGAAATTCGGGGCGCCGCGCAGGCCCAGGTCCACGACCTCGGCCGGGATCACCGGCTCCGGCGCGTCGTCGCGAAAGCGGATCAGCTCGCAGGCGGCGACGGGCATGTGGCCGATCGAGACGGCGGTTTCCAGCATGGCCCAGTCGATGGCGGCCAGCCGGGGCGCGGAGGTTGCGGCGCGCAAAGGCAAACCCACCGCCAGTGCAAGACCGGCGGCGGACAGGAAGGATCTGCGGGACAGCAGGCGCTGCCCGGGGGATCGGATCACCACGTGTAGCTGACTTTGGCCGTGATGGTGCGGCCTTGGCCGTAGTAGCAGCCGAAGCTGCCGCAGTTCGACAGATAGACCTTGTCGAAGACGTTGCCGATGTTGAGCGAGGCTTCCATGTTGTCGCGGGTGTAGCCGACGCCCAGGTCGACGACAGTGACGTCCGGCAGCGAATAGGTGTTCGCCAGATCGCCCTTGCGCGCCCCGATATAGCGGGCGCCGCCGCCGATGCTCAGCCCGTTGTCAAAGCTCTGGTCCAGCCAGATGCTGGCCAGATGCGCCGGAGCGTTCGGCATTTCGTTGCCGTTGTTGGCGCCGCCGGCCTCGATGACCTTGGTCTGGTTGTAGCTGTAGCTGGCCCGCAGGTTCAGCCCGCGCGCCAGTTCGGCCACGCCTTCCAGTTCCAGCCCGTAGGAATCCACCTGGCCGATCTGGCGACGGCCCAGGGCGCCGCCGAGGTTGATGGTCAGGTTTTCCTGCTTCAGGTCATAGATCGCGGCGGTGAACAGCCCGCGAAAGGCGGTCGGTTCATACTTGATCCCGGCTTCCCACTGGCGTGCGGTCAGCGGTTTCAGCGTGTTGCCGCCACCATCGACACCGATTTCCGGATCGAAGGAGGTCGAGTAGTTGGCATAAAGCATGGCGCCCGGGGCCACGTCATAGCCGATGCCGGCACGACCGGTCAGGGCCTGGTCGCTTTGGTTCACGACGCCTGCGCCCGCGAAGTTGGTGAAGGTCGTGCCCTCCTGCTTGGACCAGTCATAGCGCAGCGCGAACGAGCCGGAGAGGCGGCCAAGCGTGACCTCGTCCTGGGCATAGACGCCGACCTGGGTCTGCGTGATCGCAGGGGTGCTGGTGTACCAGGCGGTGCCGTTGGGATGGATGCCATAGGTGGGGTTCGCCCAGGTCAGGTTGCCCACGCCGCCGGTGGCCGCGTTGTAGAATTCGGTGACCGTGTCGGCCTTGAACCGGCGGATGTCGATCCCGAACAGCAGGTTGTGGGTCGCGGCGCCGGTGTCGATTTCGCCCGCCAGCCGGGTGTCGAGCGAGATGCCGGTGTTGTGTTCGACCTGGCGGTTGGCGCCCCGGGTGATCTCGGTCCCGCCATTGGCGGTGCCGGTCACGTAGTGGCCATAGTATTCCCAGTCGAATTTTTCGTACCGGAAGCCCTGGCTCAGCGTCCAGCCGCTGTCCAGTTCGTGGTTCAGTTCGAACCCGAGGTTGAAGATCTTGCGATCCGACCGGTCCCAGCCCGGCTCGCCCGTATACAACTCGCGCAGGTAGCGGTCGTTGCCCTGACCCGTCAGCGCAAAGGGCACCCCGGCCGGAGAGATCGGCGAGTCGTTGGTGTAGGACGCGATGACGTCGACCGTGGTGTAATCGGACGGGGTCCAGCGGGCGGCGAGGCCAAGGTAGCCGCGTTCGTTGCCCAGATCGCGGATCTGCGTGTTGGCGTCCTTGGCGATCCCGGTGACGCGGAACGACAGGTCCTCGCGCGCGGCCGCGTTGAAGTCGAAGAACAGCTGGCTGGATCCGTTGCTGTCGAAGCCGATGCCGACCTCGCCAAAGTCGAAGCCCTGCGCGCGTTTCTGCACCTGGTTGATGATCCCGGCGGGGGATCCGGCGCCGTAGAGGGATGAGCTCGGGCCGCGCAGAACCTCGACCTGTTGCAGGGCGTAGGTCTCGTAGGCGGGGGCGCCCATGTAGCGCAGCTGGCGCAGGCCGTTGACGTATTGCGATCCGCGCGCCTCGAACCCACGCACGGTCGGGCTGTCAAAGCGCGGGTCCGAGCCGAAGGGTTCGCCCAGCACACCAGCAGTATAGTTCAGCGTCTGGCCAAGCGTCTGCGCGTTCTGGTCCTCGATCTGCTGCGCGGTGACGACCGAAACGGACTGCGGCGTCCTGGCCAGAGGCGTGTCGGACTTGGTGGCCGACTGGTTGTAGTCGGCGACGTATCCATCGGCCTGAGCAGCGGTGTCGGTGGTGGCCGTGACGACGATCGCGTCAAGACTTACGGCGTCAGTGTCGTCCTGGGCGTGGGCGGGGACTGCGGCAAGGGCGAGTGTGCTGGCACCGGCCAGAAGGGCGGTACGGCAAGGGGATTTCATGGTGGGCCTTTCGAGTGGTGCGCGTGTACCTGACGAAAACTATCGGACAATACAACGTGCCGCGTTGTGCCATCAAATAAAGTTGAGTAAAAGCATAAACTATATGCGCCGCGCGTTTTTTCGGGCAGTCCGGACGCGGGCCCGAACCCACACCCCGAGCAGAAGGAAATCTCCCATGTATCTTGCGATGAACCGCTTTTCTGTCCCGCTGGAAAATGCGGCCGAGTTCGAAGACCTCTGGCTGTCGCGCGAAAGCCGTCTGAACGACGTGCCCGGGTTCGTCGAATTTCACATGCTCAAGGGGGCCGAGGTCGACGGCGTGATCCTCTATGCTTCGCACACGGTGTGGGAAGATGAGGCGCGGTTCCTTGACTGGACGCGCAGCGACCAGTTCCGGGGTGCCCATGCGAAGGCCGGGCAGACCCGCAAGCTGCATCAGGGGGCGCCGACCTTCGAAGGGTTCAAGGCCATCCAGCATATTGCCCGGGCCGACGCCACGACCGCCTGACCCCTGTTTCCGGCCCTTTGTCGAAAGCCCCGTCCATGACCCAGCATTCCGCCTCTGCCGCGCTTGCGGTGCCCTTTGCCACCGCCAGCGTGCCGTTTCGCACCGCCGCCGAGGCGCGCGGCACCCCGATCGAAGAGGGTGAGGGGCGACTGAAGGTGACCTTTCAATTCGGCACGATCACCCTGACCGGCGACGGCGCGGTAACCGCCCTGCGGATCCATGCGCGCGATCAGGTCGGGTTGCAGCTGCTGCGCGACGGGCTGGCGGAGCGGGTGCGCGATATCGGCGCCGGGCTGGACTGGGACGCGGACCTGACCGGGCGCAGGCCCGCGAACCAGAGCCTTGCCACGGTGACCGAGGTAACGCGGCTGTCGCCGTCGTACATGCGGCTGGTGCTGGAGGGCCCGGATCTGGCGCGTCTGGCCGAGGGGGGCTATCACTTCCGGTTGCTGTTCGGCCCCGACGGCGCGGGCTGGCCCGTGACGGATGCGGGCGGCGTGACCCAGTGGCCGGGCGGGGCCGAGGCCTGGCATCGTCCCGTCTATACAGCGCGGGAATTGCATATCGGGGACGGTGGCGCGGCGCGGATCGTCTTTGACGTCTTCATCCACGAGGGCGGGCGGACAACCGACTGGGCCCGCCGCGTCAGCCCGGGGACCGAGATCGCGATCACCGGCCCGGGCGGCGGCAAGGGCCCGGGCGAGGCCGGATGGTATCTGCTGGTTGGGGATGAAACGGCGGTGCCAGTGATGGCACGGGTCTTGGCCCGGCTGCCCGCGACAGCGCAGGGGCGGGCGGTTCTGTTCGTGCCCCAAGCGGCGGACCGGCAGGATCTGCAGCACCCGCCGGGGATCGTGGTGGACTGGATCCTGCGAGGCGGCGATCTCACCCCTCTGTCGGTCGTGCAGGAACAAACGCTGCCCGCCGCGGACCGGTTCGTCTATGTCGCGACCGAGCGAAGCGAGGCAATCGCCGCCCGCCAGTACCTGTCGGGGATCGGGCTGACCAAGGCCGAGATGCTGTGTGCCAGTTACTGGACGGCACCGGCCGCGTGACCATCGGGGTCACTGCCGCAGGATCGTGATCTTGGCGCGCAGCCCGCGCGGCCCGGGCTCGAACGTCAAGGTGCCGCCGTGCAGGCCGGCGACAGTCGAGGCGATGGTCAGCCCCAGCCCATAGCCGCCGACCTGCTGCGTGTTGCCGCCGCGCCGGTAGGGGGCGGTCAGGTCGCGGATTTCGGGGGCGGTCAGGTCCGTGCCCTCGTCCTCGACGGTAATGACGGCGCGGTCGGCATCCTTCTGCAGGCCAACGGTGGCGCGGCGGCCGTATTTCAGGGCGTTGTCGATCAGGTTCGACACCGCGCGGCCAAGCGTGACCGGGCGGGCCATGACGATCAGCTTGTCGTCATCGGGCAGGCTGCCGGTGCCGCGCCGCGACATGAACAGCGACGGCGCGCCCTGCACGGTGACGGGATCGGGGCCGGTGAAATCGACCGGCTGCCCGACGTCCTGATAATCGGCCACGATGGCTTCGATCAGCGAGGTCAGCGACAGGCGGCGCGGCGCTTCGGCGTCCAGCTCGGCCCGGGTGTAGGTCAGCACGCTGTCGATGATGCCGGTCATGCTGTCGATGTCGGCTTCGAACTTGCGGCGCAGCTCGGCGTCGGGGATCAGGGCGGCGCGCAGTTTCAGCCGGGTGGCGGGGGTGCCCAGGTCATGGCTGACCCCGGATAGAACGGTGGCACGATCGGCCAGCCGGTCGCGTTCGGTGGCGAGGTAGCTGTTGACCGCGGCGACGATCTCCTGCAGCTCGGTCAGCCCGTCGGTCTCGTAGGCCTCGGGGCCGCCGATCCGGCCCCGCTGGCGCAGGGCGGTGGCAAACCCCTGGAACCGCGCCGCGCTGTTGAGAACAAGCGTCGTCAAAACCCCGAGCGCGACAAGGGCCATGCCCGCCGCGATCAGCCGGTAATCCCGCGGCGCGGCGGAACAGCCCCAGACCGCACGGCCGTCGATGCGGACCCAGGGCGCGTTGCCCAGCCGGGCGACCAGCACCGGATCGCTGCAATAGGTGGCCAGCAGGCGGGTCAGCGTGCCCATGGCCTCGGCCGGGGTCTGGTCGGACCGCGATGTGACGGCGGCCAATGGATAGCGCAGGTCGGGCGACAGGATGGCCAGGGTCAGGGGGCGGGCGCGGCGGGGCCCGTCCAGCCCGGCGCGGATGGACATGTTGGTGACGATGACGGGGCGGGGCAGGCCTTCGATCGTCTCAAACCGTCCCTGGTCCGCGCGCGCCTGATCCGGTGCGGGCAGGGCGGTGACGGTGACGCCGACGGGCGGTTCACCCCCCGATTGCAGGCTGTCATACAGCACCGCCCCGGCGAAGCGCGCGGTATCAAGATGCGCCGTCCAAAGCCCGTTCGACCGAAACCAGATCGACGCCGACACAAGGCCCATCCCGAAAGCCGCCATGACCAGCAGCACGCCGCCGACCCGCAGACTGCGCAGCGCGCGCATCAGTCGTCCTTTGCCGTGACGTCGACCGCGAAGACATAGCCGACGCCCCGTTCGGTGCGCAGCATGTCGGGGTGTTTCGGGTCGCGTTCGATCTTGGCCCGCAGCCGCCCGACCAGAACGTCGATGGCCCGGCCCTGGGCGTCCGACGCCGGGTCGGCGTCGCCGGTGACATCCAGGGCGGCGGCGATCTCCTGCCGGGTCAGGGGGATGCGGGGGTTGGCCAGCAGCGCCTGCAGCAGCGTCGTTTCGCGGCGCGACAGGGTCACGAGGTAGCCATCGGGCGACAGCACCTCGTCCCGCTTTGAATCGTAGGTCCAGCCCGCGAACCGGAAGACCGCCATCCGCCGCCGATGGCTGAGCGAGGAGGACCGCCGCGCGCGGGCCAGCACGGCGCGGATGCGCGCCAGCAGCAGGTCGAGGTTGAAGGGCTTGGCGATATAGTCGTCCGCCCCCACGGCATAGCCCGCCATTCGGTCGCCGTCGGTCGACAGGGCCGAGATCATGATGATCGGCACAGATTGTTCCGCGCGCAGCCGGGCGCAGATGTCGACACCGCTTTCGTCGCCCAGCATCACGTCCAGCAGGATCAGGTCGATCCGACCCGAGGACAGGTGCTTGCGAATGCCCGCGTCGCCGGTGGCGGGCAGGGCGATGCAACCGTGCTGCTGCAGGAACTGCGTCAGCATCTGGCGCAGTTCGGCATCGTCATCGACCACAAGGATCCGCGGTATGGTCACGGCCCGGCTCTCCCTCCTCGGGCGTTGCGGCCCGGTTCCCCTGTCAAAGTCCTAAGGACCGAAAGGCAAGGGAATCAACGCCCATGTAACATGCCGTAACAGTTCGCCGCTTTTTCTCGTTCCAAAAATAGAAAAGCCGGGTTGCGCCGGTTGCATGGCTGCGGGGGCGCAAGGCAAGACTGGGGCACGTCGTCCGGGCGCGGTCTGAGGAGAAACGACCCGATCCCGGATCCGATCTTGTTGGGAGGAAACCAAGATGACGAAATCCGTATTTGCCGCCGTGTCGGCGGTCGCCCTGTGCGCGGCCAGCGTGGCCGTCGCCGAACCCAAGGCCGAAGTGCTGCACTGGTGGACCTCGGGCGGGGAAGCGAAATCCGTGGCCGTGCTGCAGCAGGAATTTTCCGATGCCGGCGGCACCTGGACCGACATGCCCGTCGCGGGCGGGGGCGGGGACGCCGCGATGAGCGCGCTGCGCGCCCGGGTTCTGGCCGGAAACGCGCCGACCGCCGTTCAGCTCAAGGGTCCGGCGATCCAGGAGTGGTACGAGGAAGGCGTGCTGGCCGATATCTCGAAGGTGGCGGAAGCCGAGGGCTGGGCCGATGTGCTGCCCGCCTCGATCGCCGCGCACATGAAGTGCGAGGGCACCTGGTGCGCCGCACCGGTGAACGTGCACCGCGTGGACTGGATCTGGGCCAATGCCGACGTCCTGGAGGCCAACGGCATCGAGATGCCGCAGACCTGGGAGGAGTTCAACGCCGCGGCCGAGAAGCTGCAGGCGGCGGGCATCATCCCGCTGGCTCATGGCGGGCAGGCCTGGCAGGACGCCACGGTGTTCGAAGCCGTCGCGCTTGGCATCCTCGGCCCCGACGGGTTCCGCAAGGCCTTTGTCGACCTGGACGAGGCCACGCTGACCTCGCCCGAGATGATCGCGGTCTTCGATCAGATGCGGAAGATGCGCGGCTTTGTCGATCCGAACTTCCCGGGCCGCGACTGGAACCTGGCCACGGCGATGGTGATGAACGGCGAAGCGGCGTTCCAGATCATGGGCGACTGGGCCAAGGGCGAATTCCTGGCGGCCGGCAAGGTGCCGGGCGACGATTTCCTGTGTGCCTCGGTGCCGGGGGACGGGTTCCTTTATAACGTCGACAGCTTTGCCATGTTCGACGTCGACGGGGACGACAGCGTCGCCGGTCAGGAACTGCTGGCCAAGCTGGTCGTCGGCCAGAGCTTCCAGAAGGTCTTCAACCTGAACAAGGGGTCGATCCCCGCGCGGACCGACGTGGCGCTGGACGACTTCGACAGCTGCGCGCACCTGTCGTCCAAGGAGATGGCCGAAAGCTCGGACAACGGGTCGCTTCTGCCCAGCTATGCCCACGGCATGGCACTGCGCGGGGCGCAGTCGGGCGCGATCACGGACGTTGTGACGTCGCATTTCAACTCTGACATGTCCTCGCAAGAGGCGGTCGAGCAGCTGGCGGCGGCCATCGCCAACAGCCTCTGATCCTGCAAGATCTGCCTGCGCCCATCCCGGCGCAGGCAGCCATGACGGAGCATCCCATGTCCAACCGGTCCCAGACCCTCAGGCCGCTTGGCAGCTGGCTTGAACACCACCTGCCGAAAGTCGTGCTCGCGCCGTCCTTCATCGCGGTCCTGGTCTTCGTCTACGGCTTTATCGGCTGGACCGCCTGGGTGTCGCTGACCCGGTCCAAGCTGCTGCCCAAGTACGAGATACACGGCACGATCCAGTACGAACGGCTGTTCGCGGCGCCGCGTTGGGACGTGGCGATGAACAACCTGTTCATCTTCGGCGGGCTCTTCATCGTGATCTCGATGATCCTGGGGCTGATCCTGGCGATCCTGCTGGATCAGAACATCCGCACCGAAGGGGCCATCCGCACGATCTATCTATACCCCATGGCGCTGTCGATGATCGTCACCGGCACGGCGTGGAAGTGGATCCTGAACCCCGGTCTGGGGATCGAGGCGACGGTGCGCGGCTGGGGGTTCGAAACCTTCAGTTTCAACTGGCTCGTCGATCCCGACATGGCGATCTATACCATCGTCATCGCCGCGATCTGGCAAAGTTCCGGCTTCGTGATGGCGCTGTTCCTGGCGGGCCTGCGGTCGGTCGATACCGAGATCATCCGCGCCGCGCAGGTCGACGGCATCCCGACCTGGCGGGTCTATACCGCGATCATCATCCCCTCGATGGCGCCGATCTTCCTGTCGGCCTTCATCGTGCTGTCGCACCTGGCGGTGAAAAGCTTCGACCTGGTGATCGCGCTGACGGGCGGCGGGCCCGGCTTCGCCTCGGACCTGCCCGCCACCTACATGTACGCCATGGCGTTTTCGCGCGGCGACATCGGGCAGGCGGCCAGTTCGGCCATGGTCATGATGGGCGTCGTCTTCACCATCGTGGTGCCGTACCTCTATTCCGAGCTGAGGGCGAAAAATGACTGACATGTCCTTGCCCCAAACCCGAGGCCGGTCGCGCGCGGGACGCATCGCGCTGCGCTGGCTGCTTTACGTGATCCTAGGGCTCTTTGCGCTTTATTACCTCATGCCGCTTTTCGTGATGGTCACCACATCGCTGAAAAGCCTTGAGGAAATCCGGACCGGCGATCTGATGTCGCTGCCCCGCGACGTGACCTTCGACGCCTGGGCAACCGCATGGTCCGGCGCCTGCACGGGCATCCAGTGCGAAGGGGTGCGGCCGTTCTTCTGGAATTCGGTGCTGATCGCCGTCCCGGCCGTGCTGCTGTCGACGCTGATCGGCGCGCTGAACGGCTATGTCGTGGCGCAGTGGCGGTTCCGGGGGGCGAACCTGATCTTCGCGGCCATGCTGTTCGGCTGTTTCATTCCCTTTCAGGTCGTGTTGCTGCCGATGGCGCGCCTGCTGGGCCTGATGGGGATCGCCGGAACCATCCCGGGGCTGATCTTCGTGCACGTGATCTACGGGCTGGGGTTCACGACGCTCTTTTTCCGCAACTACTACGTCACCATCCCGTCCGAGCTGACAAAAGCCGCCAAGGTCGATGGCGCAGGGTTCTTCCGGATCTTCTGGTCGATCTTCCTGCCGCTGTCGCTGCCCATCATCGTGGTCACGATCATCTGGCAGTTCACCCAGATCTGGAACGACTTCCTGTTCGGCGTGTCCTTCAGCCAGGCCGGCACGCAGCCGATCACCGTGGCGCTCAACAACATCGTCAACTCGACCACCGGGGTGAAGGAATACAACGTCGACATGGCCACCGCGATCATCGCGGCGCTGCCGACGCTCCTCGTCTACGTGGTGGCGGGCAAGTACTTCATCCGCGGCCTGACCGCCGGTTCCGTGAAAGGATAATCCCATGGCTCCCATCCTGGATATCAAAGGCCTTTACAAGAACTACGGCCAGGTCGAGATCCTGAAGGACATCAACGTCGCGATCGATCCGGGCGACTTCCTGGTGCTGGTCGGCCCGTCGGGCTGCGGCAAGTCCACCCTTCTGAACTGCATCGCGGGGCTTGAGCCGATCACCGGCGGCAGCCTGCACATCGACGGGCGCGACATGACCAACGTCAGCCCCAAGGACCGCGACATCGCGATGGTCTTCCAGTCCTACGCGCTTTACCCGACGATGACGGTGGCGCGGAACATCACCTTCGGCATGAAGGTGCGGGGCGTGGATGCGGCGACCCAGGACCGCAAGCTGCGCGAGGTGGCGCAGCAGCTTCAGATCGAACAGCTTCTGTCGCGCCGTCCGGGGCAGCTGTCGGGCGGACAGCGGCAGCGGGTCGCCATGGGCCGGGCGCTGGTGCGCGATCCCAAGCTTTTCCTGTTCGACGAGCCGCTGTCGAACCTCGACGCCAAGCTGCGGGTCGAGATGCGCACCGAGATCAAGGAACTGCACCAGAGGCTGAACGCCTCGATGGTCTACGTGACCCACGACCAGATCGAGGCGATGACCCTGGCCACCAAGATCGTCGTCATGAAGGGCGGCGTGATCCAGCAGATCGGCACCCCGTCCGAGATCTACAATACCCCCGCGAACCTCTTCGTCGCGGACTTCATGGGCAATCCGGCGATGAACCTGATCCCCGCCAAGGCCAGCCAGACCGGCGGAGAAACCCGGATCGAGATCGCCCGCAAGGATGGCGCGCCGATCGTGCTGACCGACGCCCGCACCCGTGATCTGCCCGCCGATGTCATCATCGGTGTCCGGCCCGAAGATATCGCCGAGCCCGGTTTCCGGGCCAGCCAGACGGCCCAGCACGCGGAATGCACGGTGGATATCGTCGAACCGGCGGGGGCGGATACCTTCGTCGTCATGCAGATGGGCGGCAAGCAGGTCACGGCCCGGCTGCACGCAGAAACCACGGCGCGGCCCGGGCAGGTCCAGCAGTTGGCCTTCGATCTGGGCAAGGTGTCCTACTTTGCGCCCGATACCGGCCAGCGCCTGAACTGACGCGATGCAGGTCATCGCGGACATCGGCGGCACCAATGCCCGCCTTGCTCTGGTCGGCCCGGACGGCATGGTACCCGACAGTGTGCGTAGCTATCGCAACGCGGGATTCGCGCGGTTCGACGACCTCCTGACGGCCTACCTGGCCGAGGTCGGGCAGGTTGGCCTGACCCGTCTGGTCGTGGCCGTGGCGGGGCCGGTGAAAGGCGACAGTGCGCGGCTGACCAACCTGGACTGGACGCTGTCGGTCCCGGACCTGGCGGCGGCCTTCGGGGCCGAGGTGCGGATCATCAACGACCTGACTGCGCTTGGCTATGCCTCTCCGGCCCTGCGCCCGGACCAGTTGCGTCCGCTGGTTGCGGGCGCGGCGGTTGCGCGCGGCCAGGCCCTGGTCGTCGGCATCGGTACCGGCTTCAACGTAAGCCCGGTGATCCCGTTGAACCCCGGCGTGATTTGTCCGGGCGTGGAGGCCGGTCACGCCAGCCTGCCGTCGGCCTGTGCCCGCGCCCTCGATCACGCGATGCCGGGCCTGTCGGACAGCTTTCCGACTGTGGAAGACCTGTTTTCGGGGCGTGGCCTGCAGGCCCTTGTCTCGGCGCATTCGGGGGGTGAGGCCGCTGCCCTGGTGTCCTCCCATGGCCAGGGCAATGCGGAGGGCGATGCCGTTGTCGACCTCTTTGCCCGGTTGATCGGCCTGTTGCTGCGGGATCTGTCGATGCTCTACCTGCCGACCGGGGGCCTCTACCTCGCCGGGGGCGTCGCGCGTTCGGTTCTGTCGACCGCCGCTGCCCGTGAGTGTGCGGCGATCCTGACCGCCCCCTCGCGTTTCCTGGCCGGGCCCATTCCGGCCTGGTTGATCGTCGAGGATGCCGCCGCGCTGACCGGCTGCGCCGCCGTGGCGCGGCAGGCGGCCGGGTAGACGCCCCCGCGCTTGACAATCCCGCGTGTGCCGGGCCCGATCACGGACATATCGCCCGAGGTGTCATGTCCCAAGATCCGCTTCTTCAGCCCTATCACCTGAAACACCTGACCCTTCGCAACCGGATCATGACGACCAGCCATGAACCGGCCTACCCGGAGGACGGGATGCCCAAGGGCCGCTACCGCGCCTATCACGTCGAACGGGCCAAGGGGGGCGTGGCGCTGTCGATGACCGCCGGGTCGGCGGTGGTGTCACGCGACAGCCCGCCGGTCTTCAACAACATCCTCGCCTACGATGACGCGGTGGTGCCCTGGATCCGCGCGCTGACGGACGAGCTTCACGATCACGGCTGCGCGGTGATGATCCAGCTGACGCATCTGGGCCGCCGGACGGTGTGGAACAAGGGCGACTGGCTGCCCTCCGTCGCGCCGGGGATGCACCGTGAACCCGCGCACAAGGCCTTTCCCAAAGTGCTTGAGGACTGGGACATCGCCCGGATCATCCGCGACTATGCAGATGCGGCCGAACGGATGCAGGCGGGTGGCATGGACGGGATCGAGCTTGAGGCCTACGGCCACCTGATGGATGCCTTCTGGACGCCGCTGAACAACCGGCTTTCCGGGCCGTATGGCATGGACACGCTGGAGAACCGGGCGCGGTTTTCGCTCGACGTGCTGGAGGCGATCCGAAAACGCGTCGGGCCCGACTTCATCGTCGGCCTGCGGTTCGTGGGGGACGAGGCGCAGGAGGGTGGGCTGTCGCGCGACGACGGCATGGCGATCGCGCGGATGCTGCGCGACAGCGGCCATGTCGATTTCCTGAACGTGATCCGGGGCCGCATCCACACCGACGCCGCGCTGACAGACGTGATCCCGGTACAGGGCATGGCCTCGGCCCCGCATCTCGACTTCGCCGGAGATGTCCGGCGCGAGATCGGCCTGCCCACCTTCCACGCCGCCCGCATTCCGGACGTGGCGACGGCGCGCTATGCCGTCTCCTCCGGTCAGCTCGACATGGTCGGCATGACGCGCGCGCATATGGCCGAGCCGCATATCGTGCAGAAGATCATGGCGGGGCAGGAGGGTGACATCCGTCCCTGCGTCGGCGCGACCTACTGCCTCGACCGGATCTACGGCGGGGGAGAGGCGCTGTGCATCCACAACCCCGCGACGGGCCGCGAACAGTCGATGCCGCATGTGATCTCTCCGGCGGCGGAGCGGAAACGGGTGGTCATCGTTGGCGCTGGACCCGGCGGGCTGGAGGCCGCGCGGGTCGCGGCGATGCGCGGGCACGAGGTGACCGTTTTCGAGGCGGCAGGCGATCCAGGCGGCCAGGTCCGGCTGGCCACGCGCACGCCCCGGCGGCGCGAGATGCAGGGGATCATCGACTGGCGCATGGCACAGTGCGCCGCCCGCGATGTCCGCTTCCACTTCAACACCTGGGCCGAGGCCGGTGACGTCACCGCGCTTGACCCGGACATGGTGATCGTGGCGACCGGCGGCCTGCCCAACCTGGAACTTCTGGAACAACAGGGCGAGGCCACGCATGTCACCTCGGCCTGGGACGTGATCGCGGGCGATGCCAAGCTGACAGGATCGGTCCTGATCTACGACGAAAGCGGCGATCACCCGGCGCTGCAGGCGGCCGAGGCGGCGCTGGCCACCGGGGCGGAGGTCGAGGTGATGACCCCCGACCGCACCTTCGCGCCCGACATCATGTCCATGACCCTGACGCCCTACATGCGCGCGCTGCAGGGCCGGATCGGCATGACCGTGATGCGTCGCCTGCTTGGCGTCGCGCGCGCGGGCAACCGCCTGGTGGCGCGGATCGGCTCGGACGTCTCGGACCTGGTCGAGGAAAAGACTTATGACCATGTCGTGGTGAACTACGGCACCGTCCCGCTGGACGATCTGTATTTCGAGTTGCGCGAGGCGTCGGTCAACCGCGGCGAGGTGGATCACGCCGATCTGATTGCCGGGCACCCGCAGCGGATCCGCACCAACCCCGAAGGCCGATACCAGCTGTTCCGGATCGGCGACGCGGTCTCGGCCCGGAACATCCATGCGGCGATCTACGATGCGCTGCGGCTGATGAAGGACCTTTAGGGCGGAAACCGCTTGGCGCGGCGGCGCGGCGGGGTAGGGTGGGACCACCCAGCCGGACCGGAGGCCCATGGACTTCATCTTCATGCTGACTCGCAACGACCGCACCGTGACGGATGCGGCCGATCATCTTGCCGTCGCCCAGGCGCTGGGCGTCCGGCACATCGGCTTCAAGGACATCGGGCTGCCTTTCGACCGGTTGCGTGCGCTGAACGGGCTGATCCGGGCAGGCGGCGCGACCTCCTATCTCGAGGTCGTCAGCGAAGACCGGGAGAGCGAGATCGCCTCGGCCCGCGCGGCGGTGGACATCGGTGTCGACGTGCTGCTGGGCGGCACCCATGCCGAAGATGTGCTGCCGGTGATCGCCGGATCGGGTCTGCGCTACTATCCCTTTCCGGGCCGTGTGACGGGCCACCCGTCGGTGCTGAACGGCCCGGTCGAGGATATCGTGGCCGATGCCGCCCGGCTGGCAGGGATGGCGGGGGTGCATGGCCTCGATCTTCTGGCCTGGCGGTACGACGGTGACGTGCCGCCGATGATCGCCCGCGTCTGCGCGGCGGCACGCAAGCCGGTCATCGTGGCAGGCTCGATCGAAAGCGGCGACCGGATCGCGGCGGCGGGCAGTGCCGGGGCGGCGGGGTTCACCATCGGCACCGCAGCGCTGGACGGCGTGTTCAAGGGCGCGGAGCCGGGCCTTGCGGCACAGCTGCGCGCGATCATGGCCTCGGTCGAGGCTGTCCGCGCCACCCGTCCGCCGTTCGACCGCGACAGAGCGGGCGCAGGGGGCTGTCTGCCCCCTCTTGGCCGCTGGCCAATTCACCCCCGAGGATATGGACACCAGAGGAAGCAGGGGGACGGTCCTCTCTTCCCCTGGTTCAATATCCTGGGGTGAAACGCCGCAGGCGGCGAGGGGCAAAGCCCCTTTTGCCGCGATGCGGCGGGGCGGAGGTTTGACAATCCTCTCCAACGCTTCCAGAAATATCCAACATTTCGGTTGGGGAGGCCGGGTTGATCTTCAAACGTGCAGAACGCGAGGATGATACGGTCGTGGCGATGCTCGCCTCGGCGCTGCGTCGCGACATTTCCTTCGGCACGCTGTTGCCGGACCAGAAGCTGAAGATCGAGGCGCTGCGGCAGCGCTATGGCGGCTCCAACCATTCGATGCGCGAAACCCTGCGGATGCTGAGCGCCGAGGGCCTGGTCGAGGCGACGGCGCAGCGCGGGTTCCGGGTGACCTCGGCCACCGAAGACGACCTGCGCGACATCTGTCTCGTGCGGGCCGAGGTCGAGAAGATCGGACTGGCGCGGGCCATGGCCGAGGGCGATACCGGTTGGGAAGGGCGCGTGATTGCGGCGCAGCATGCCCTGCGCAAGGCCGAGGCGCGCGTTGCGGGGGCGCCCGACGATCTGACCGCGCTGGAATGGGACGAGGCCTGCCGTGACTTCTCAGCCGCGCTGATCTCGGGCTGCGGATCGCCGCGCCTGATCGATCTGCAACGAAAGTTCTTCGACCAGAGCCGCCGGTTCCGGCTGGCGCAACTGCGCGAGGGGCATCTGGATTTCACGGCCCGGCGGGACCGGCAGACGGCGCTTCTTGAAGCCGTGCTGACCCGCGACACCGATCGGGCGATCGACCTGCTGGCACAGGATATCGCCGGAGATTTCAAGACCGGGGCGTGACGCCCCTTCACTGATCCGAGGGAGGAGATCATGATCAAACTGAACCGCCGTCAGGCGCTTGTCATGGGCGGCGCCGCTGCCGCCACTGCGCTGGCCGCTCCGGCCATTGCGCAGGGTACCAAGATCAAGGTGGGCGCGCTGCGCTTCACCTCGCATTCCGGCAGCTTCGTTGCGAAGGATCGCGGCTATTTCGCGGATGCGGGCCTCGATGTGGAGCTGGAGTTCTTCCAGGCTGCGCAGCCGATGGCCGTGGCGATCGCAAGCGGTGATATCGACTATGCCGTTACCGCGATCTCGGGCGGGCTGATCAGCCTGGCGCAGAAGGGCGCGATCAAGGTCATCGGCGGCGCGCTGATCGAGGAAGAGGGGATCGACGGCCAGCAGATCCTGGCCTCTGACGCGGCCTACAAGGCCGGGATCACCGATCCGTCCAAGCTGGATGGCAAGGCTTACGGTGTAACCCAGACCGGGTCGTCGTTCCATTACGTCGGGGACAAGATCGCCCAGGCCGAGGGTATTTCCCTTGCCTTCAAACCCTTGCAGAAGGTCGGCGCGGTTGTCGGCGCGATCAAGTCGGGCCAGATCGACGCCTGGAACATCGTGCCGCACATCGCCAAGCCGCTGGCCGGGTCGGGCGCGGTGCACATCATCGGCGCGGTGCAGGATTACCTGCCGGATTACCAGACGACGACCGTCTTCACCTCGGCCGACAATGCCGCGAACCAGCGCGACAAGACCGAGGCCTTCCTGGCCGGGTTCTCGAAGGGCGTAACCGACTACAACTCAACCATGATCGACAACGCGGGCGGCGAAGCCGGTGTGGACGAGATGGTCAAGCTGATCCACCAGTATGTCTACAACGACCGTCCCTTCGAAAAGGCCAAACCGTCGATCGTGAACGGCACCATGCGGATCAATGAAGGGGCCAAGCTGAACCTGGCCTCGGTCGAGGATCAGCTGGCGTGGTTCAAGGCCGGTGGCTATGTCGACAGCGGCGTGACGATCGAGGACCTGGTGGATACCTCCTACGTCGAGATGATGTCGTAAGCCGATCCTGCGATCACGGTCGGGTCGGCGATCTGCCCGGCGTTCGCGCCGGGCAGCGCCGACCCGCCCCCGTTCCGTCTTTGGCGAACCTTTGGTTCGACGGCGGCGTTATCACGCCCCCTCGGAACGGTCGCGGCCCTCAATTCCAATACGAGCGAGACCCCATGGACATCAGACTGGACGGCATATCCCACAGCTATGACGGCGTCGCGGTGATGAACGACATCACGCTGGACATCCCGGCGGGCCGGATCGTCTGCATCGTCGGGCCTTCAGGCTGCGGCAAGTCCACGCTTCTGCGGTTCATCGGCGGGCTGGAACGGCCCGGGCAGGGGAGGATCAGCCAGATCGGTGAGCCGCCCGAGGGGTGCCTCAATCCGCTGACCTATATCTTCCAGGACTTCGCCCTGCTGCCCTGGCGGACGGTCGAGGGGAACATCTCTCTCGTTCTCGAAGACCACGGGATCAAGGGCGCGCGGGCGCGCGAGATCATCGGGGACGTGCTGGCGAGGACCAAGCTCACGGATTTCGCCAAGGCCCTGCCCAAGCAGCTGTCGGGGGGCATGAAACAGCGGGTCGCCATCGCGCGGGCACTGGCGGTGAATCCGGCGGTGATGCTGATGGACGAACCGCTTTCGGCGCTCGACAGCCAGACGCGGGAGCTGTTGATGGACGACCTGATCTCGCTCTGGTCGCGCCAGCCGTTCACCGCCGTCTATGTCACCCACAACCTGAACGAAGCGGTCCGCCTGGGCCACCAGATCGTCGTGCTGTCGCGCCGCCCGGGCCGCATCCAGGAGGTCGTGACGATCGACAAGCCGTTGGATCAGCGGCAGTTCGGCGATCCCGATCTGGACGAGAAACAGAAATACCTCTGGCAGCTGATGCGCGACGAGGCGCGGGCTGCGGATGCGGAGCTGATCAATGTCTGACGCCACACTCTCTGGCGCAACGGCGCCCGCCACCGCCGCCAAGCCCGTCGCGTTCCGTGGCGGCGGCTTTGCCCCGCGCCCGCACAGATGGGTCGGGTTCGTCGTCTTCGTCGTGCTGATCCTGATCGCGGAATGGGGCACGCGGGCGGGGTGGATTTCGGCCCTGACGCTGCCGAAACCGTCGGACGTGCTGGCCACTTTCGGAGAGCTTTACCAATCCGGCATGCTGTTCAAGCACCTCGGGCCGTCGCTGGCGCGGCTCTTCGTGGGGGCGCTGTTCGGCGTGACCGTGGGCGTCAGCGTCGGTGTGCTGATCGGGCTTTTCTCCTACGTCCGGGCGGGGGCCGTGCCGCTGGTGGCGGCGCTGTTCCCGATCCCCAAGATCGCACTGCTGCCGCTCTTCGTCATCTGGTTCGGCATCGGCGAGGGCTCGAAATACGCGCTGATCGCCTTTGGCACCTTCACGCCCACGGTGGTCGCGACCTATGGCGCGGTCGACAACGTGGACCGGACGCTGATCCGCATGGGCCAGTCCTTCGGCCTGTCGTGGTGGTCAATCGTGCGCAAGATCGTGTTGCCGGGGGCCATGCCGGGGATCCTGTCGGGGCTGCGGATTTCGCTGGCCATCGCGATCATCCTGCTGGTGGCGGCGGAAATGCTGGGCGCGGAATACGGCATCGGGGCCTATATCCTGCAGGCCGGGTCGCTGTATGACCTTGAACGGCTGTTCGCGGGCGTGGTGATCCTGTCGGTGCTGGGCGTCGTCGTCTCGGCGTTGATCGGATTGATCGAACGACGTGTGCTGGGGTGGCGGACATGACCCATGATGTGATCGTGGCCGGGGGCGGAACCGCCGGCGTTGCTGCGGCTGTGGGGGCTGCGCGCGAAGGGGCAAAGGTGCTGCTGCTGGAACGGCACGGCTGTCTGGGCGGCGCTGCGGCCGTGCGCAACGTTCTGACGCTGTGCGGGCTGTATACCCTGGGCGATGAGGCGCGGATGGTGGTCGGCGGCTTCGGGGCCGAGGTCGTGCAGGCCTTGGTCGCGCGCAACGCGATCACCCCGCCGCAACGGTTTCGCGGTGTGTTCTCGGTGTTCGAGCCCGAGGCGCTGAAACTGGTGCTGGACCGGATGGTGGTCGAGGCCGGGGTGGACGTGCGCTTCGGCGCGACGCTGACCGGGGCCACGCGCGATGGCGACCGGATCAGCCAAGTCGCTTGGAGCGATCACGGCGGCACACATGCGGCGCAGGCCGATGCCTTCGTCGATTGCACCGGCGACGGCGATCTGGCGCATCTGGGTGGCGCGTCGACCCGGTATGGCAATCCCGATGGCGTGAACCTTGGCACGCTTGGCACGCGGTTCGGTGGCATTCCTTCGGATGTCACCGTGACGGCGGATCAGCTGGTCGAGGTCGTGACGGCCTATAACGCGCGGGCCAAGGCCGAGGGGCGGGTGTCCGAGCTGACCAAGGAAAAATGCGTGATCGTGCGGCTGCCGGGGTCGGGCGACATGGTGCTCTACCTCGCGTCGGTCGACTATGACCCGCGCGATGCGGCCAGCCTGAGCCGGGCCGAAATCGGCGCGCGTCGGCAGGCCTGGGGGTATCTGGACGCGATCCGGGGCATCCCGGGGTGCGAGCGTGCCTATCTGGTCTCGACGGGGCCCGAGATCGGAACGCGCGAAAGCCGCCACCTGAATTGCCGCCATCAGCTGAGCTGGGCCGAGATCGAGGCCCGGCAGAGGTATGACGATACGATTGCCCTGGGGGCCTGGGGCGCGGAATGGCATGACCGCGACAGCTTCGCGTCCTCGTTCGACTATCCGCCGGACAAGGGCGCCTACGAGATCCCGCTGTCCTGCCTGCATTCGGTCGACACGCTGAACCTCTTCTGTGCCGGACGTCTGGCCGATGGCGACCGCAAGGGCGGCGCGGCGATCCGGGTGATGGGCACGGCCATGGCGACAGGGCAGGCGGCGGGGATCGCCGCGGCACTGGTCGCGCGCGGGGCCCTCGATCCGGGTGCGGTGCGCGATCGCCTGCGCGCCGAGGGTGCGATCCTGGACAGGGCGCAGATCGCCTAAGCCATTTACATTCCGGCGAGATCTGTCACGAATTCGCCAGTCACGCGCTTCAGGGGAGGAGACCAGATGCCCGACGACAGACCCATCCTGTGGACCCCAAGCCCGGAGCGCGCCGCCGCCACCCGGCTGGCCGGCTTCGAACGCTGGCTCAACGACAACCGGGGCCTGAGCTTCGCCAGTTATCACGAGATGTGGGAATGGTCGGTCAGCGACCTCGACGGGTTCTGGACCGCGATCATCGCCTATTGCGACCTGCCCGTCAGCGGCTGGACCGAGGTGCTGCCCGAACGCAAGATGCCCGGCGCCGACTGGTTCCCGGGCGCCAGGACCAACATGGCCGCCGCGATCCTTGGCCATGTCGCGGCCAAGGGCGACGCGCAGGCGATCAGCTGCCAGTCGGAAACCTTCGGCCAGATCGAGCTGAGCTGGGCCGAGCTGGACGCGAAGGTCGGTTCGCTTCAGGCCAAGCTGCGCGAGATGGGCGTGGGCGAAGGCGACCGCGTGGTCGCGGTACTGCCCAACACGCCCGACGCGATGATCTCTTTCCTCGCCGTGGCGGGGCTGGGGGCGATCTGGTCACTCTGTGCGCCCGACATGGGCCATACCGCGATCCTTGACCGGTTCCGGCAGATTGAACCCAAGGTGCTGATCGCGCAGGACGGCTATGTCCATGGTGGCAAGACCTATGACAAACGGGACATCCTGACGGGGCTGGCGGCGGAACTGCCGACACTGGACCACAAGATCCTCGTGCCGGTGGTGGGCGACGGCGCGGGCTGGACGCTCTGGTCTGACGCGATGGCGCAACCGCAACCCTCGCAGGTGCGGATGGTCGATTTCTCGCATCCCGTCTGGGTGGTCTATTCCTCGGGCACGACGGGCAACCCCAAGCCGATCGTGCATGGCCACGGCGGCGTGCTGATCGAGGGGGCCAAGCAGGCGCTGCATCAGGACGTCGGGCCCGATGATCGGTTCTGCTGGCTGACCTCCTCGGGCTGGATCATGTGGAATTCGCAGCTGAACGCGCTGGCGCAGGGGGCGATGCTGGCGCTGCATGACGGCGCGCCGAACCATCCCGACATGCTGGACGTCTGGCGGCTGGTCGCGCGTGAACGGCTGACCTACTTCGGTGCAGGCGCGGCGTTCTTCCAGGCCTGCCAGAAGGCCGGGATCAAACCGGGGGCCGAACTCGATTTCTCGGCGCTGCGCTCGCTCGGCTCTACCGGGTCGCCGCTAAGCCAGGAAGGCTATGACTGGATCTATTCCGAGGTGAAGTCCGACATCTGGCTGGCGCCCATTTCCGGCGGCACCGACCTGGCCGGCGCCTTCGTGCTGGGCCATCCGGGGATGCCCGTGCGCGCGGGCGAGATGCAGTGCCGTGCGCTTGGCAATGCCGTGCGCGCCTACAGCGAGGACGGGCAGGAACTGATCGGCGAGGTGGGCGAACTGGTCTGCACCGAACCGCTGCCCTCGATGCCGCTCTATTTCTGGGGCGACGACGACGGCACGCGCCTGTTTGAGAGCTATTTCGACACCTATCCCGGCATCTGGCGGCATGGCGACTGGATCGAATTCACCCCCGAGGGCGGGTCGGTGATCTATGGCCGGTCGGATGCCACGATCAACCGGCGCGGCCTGCGCCTTGGCTCGTCCGAGATCTACCGCGCCGTCGAAGGCCTGGACGAGGTTCTGGACAGCCTGGTGATCGACCTTGAATTCCTGGGTCGCGACAGCTTCATGGTGCTCTTCGTGCAGCCGAAGGAGGGCGGGCTGACCGACGCGCTGCGCGACAAGGTCAAGCTCGCCATCCGCGAGGCCGTGTCGGCCCGGTTCCTGCCCGACGAGATCGTCGAGGTGACGGCGGTGCCGCGCACATTGTCAGGCAAGAAGCTGGAAGTGCCGGTGAAAAAGCTGCTGCTGGGCCATGACCCGGCCAAGGTCGTGAACCGCGACAGCATGGGCAACCCCGAGAGCTTTGACCAGTACATGGCCTATGCCGAGGCGCGGGCGCGGGGCTGACCCGCGACCCGGCGAAAGGGTGCGAGGCGGCGCTCAGGCCGTCTCGGACACCGTCGCGCCGGGTGCGATCGTCGGACCGGCGGCGTTCAGCGTCTGGATCGCGAACCCGGCGGCCTTCTTGTAGGCGCCCATGATCTCGTCCCGCTCTTCGGGCGGGACCACGTCGTCGATCCGGTCGAACTGGCCGCCGCAGCGGTCGTCGATGACGTTCAGCAGGGCGAAGGGCCCCGCGCCCCGGTTGCGCAGCACAAGGGCCGAGACCTTGTCGCAGAGCTCCGCGTCATAGGCGGCGATGGCGTCGGGCGTCACGCCATGGTCGATCATCTTCGCGCCAAGCACCCGGCCGTCGATCACCGCCTGGCTCGCGCCGTTGGATCCCGTGGGGTACATCACATGCGCCGCGTCGCCCAGTAGCGCCACGCGCCCGTCCTGCCAGCTGGGCACCGGGTCGCGGTCGATCATCGGGTATTCCCAGACGTCCGACGTGGCATTCAGCAGGGCAGGGACGTCGAGCCAGTCGAATTCCCACCCTTCGAAGTGATGCACGAAGTCGGCGTGGTCGACCTTGCGGTTCCAGTCACCCGACCGCCAGCCGCCGGTGTTGTCGATGGTGACCTCGGCGATCCAGTTCATCGTGACCATGCCATCGGCGTCCGGCGCGCTGATCGGATACAGCACCATGCGATGGCGCGAGGTGCCAAGCCCGATGAAAGACGATCCCGACCGCAGGGCGCGCGTCCGCGTCGTGCCACGCCACATCACCGCGCCGCCCCACTGGATCGGCGGCTGGTCGGGGTACATCTGCGCGCGCACGGCGGAATGAAGCCCGTCGCAGGCGATCAGCAGGCGGCCCGCGACCGTCTCGTCGCGGCCATCGGCGTGGCGGATGCGGGCTGTGACGCCATCCTTGGTCTGGTCATAGCCCTCGACCCGGGCGCCCAGCACCACGGCGTCGGGGCCCAGACGCTCGTGCACCTTTTCCAGAAGCAACATCTGTAATTCGCCCCGGTGGACGGCATATTGCGGCCAGTTGTAGCCGGCCTCAAGCCCGCGCGGTTCGGCGTAGGCCTCTTGCCCGCGCAGACCCAGCAGCGCCCATTCGCGCACCGGCAGGCCGATCCGATCCAGGTCGGCCTGCGTGAAGCCCAGGTCATAAAGTTCGCGCACCGCATTGGGTTGCAGGTTGATGCCGACGCCAAGGGGGCGGATCTGTTCGACCGTCTCGAAGACCCGGCAGGGCACGCCGATCTGGTGCAGCGTCAGGGCCAGGGACAGCCCGCCGATGCCGCCGCCCGCGATCAGAACCTCGTTGCCGCTCATGCCGGATCCTCCCTTTCCAGATCCGGGTGGTTGTACCACCGGGCCCCGTGAAATCAACGGTTCAGGCCGCAGGATTCCGGCCGGAATATTGTCTGAGTGAAAAAGTCGGAATTGACGGGTGAAAGCAAAACTGTCAGGTATGCGGCAAGAGGAATCGTCAATGCCGCTTTGCCCATCCCACTCCGCCCCCGTGGCGCTGCGCCCGAAAGGTCCCCGTCATGCACGTTGATCGTGGCGCTTCGGCCGTGGGCAAGCTGGCGCATCTGCCGCAGGCCGAGGCCTGGTGGGTCCGCGCGCTGCGCCTGTGGTGCGACGGCGATGACGGTCAGGCTGCGCTGCGGAGCGAGCTTGAGCGCAAATACGGGCCGGATCGTGCCCATGCGGTCTTTGCCCGGTTCACCGATCTTCTGTCGCTGATCTTCCATCATTCCCGCCGCCCTCTGGTGCGCCATTCGGTCGACTGCAGCTGCGTCGGCGCGGACGAGGCGGTCTTTGCGCTGTTCTGTTCGCAGGCGGCGACGGACCGGGAAGAGGCGCTGATGATCGCCTGCCTGATGATGCGGGCCGATGCGGCGCCGCTGGCGGTTTCCCTTGCCCAGACCGTTGGTCTGGATCTCATGCGTGCGGCCCCGGTGCCGCGCCGGATGCTCAATTGAAGACCAAAGGACAGGATAGCTTCATGCCAAGACTGATGACCTCCACCGCGATTTTTGCCCTCTGTGCCCTGCCGGCGCTGGCGGTGGAAAAGACCGATGTGCTGAACACCTATGCGGATATCGCGCAGGCGGGCTATTCCGACAGCCTGACCTCGGCCAAGGCGCTGAAGGCGGCGGTCGATGCGCTGATCGCCGGTCCCTCGGCCGAAACGCTGGCGGCTGCGCGCACCGCCTGGATCGCCGCCCGCGTGCCCTATCAGCAGACCGAGGTCTTCCGGTTCGGCAATGCCATCGTCGACGACTGGGAAGGCAAGGTGAACGCCTGGCCGCTGGACGAAGGCCTGATCGATTATGTCGATGCGGACTACGGCGGCGTGACGGATGAAAACCAGTATGCCGTCCTGAACGTCGTGGCCAACCCGACCTTCACCCTGTCGGGTGAAGAGGTCGACGCGACCGAGATCACGCCCGAGCTGCTGGCCGAGACCCTGCACGAGGCCGACGAGGTCGAGGCGAACGTGGCGACCGGGTACCACGCCATCGAATTCCTGCTGTGGGGGCAGGATCTGAACGGCACCGCGCATGGGGCAGGGGACCGTCCCTTCACCGACTACGCGGCCGGTGACGACTGCACGAACGGCAACTGCGACCGTCGCGGCGCCTACCTGGTGGCGGCGACCGACCTGCTGATCTCGGACCTGGAATGGATGGCGTCGCAGTGGGGCGCCGAAGGCGTGGCGCGCACGACACTGCTGGACAACCCCGATGCGGGTGTGTCGGCGATGCTGACCGGCATGGGATCGCTGTCCTACGGCGAACAGGCGGGCGAACGGATGAAGCTGGGCGTCATGCTGAACGATCCCGAGGAAGAGCACGACTGCTTTTCGGACAATACGCACAACAGCCACTATTACGACGGGCTGGGAATCCGGAACGTCTATTATGGTGAATACGTCGCGATCGACGGCACCGTGGTGACCGGTGCCTCCCTGTCCGACCTCGTGGCCGAGGCGGATGCCGGTGTCGACGCGGAACTGCGCGCGGCGCTGGATCACACCATGGGCGAGCTGGGCCAGCTGAAGGCTGCCGCCGAAGGCGGGTTCTCCTACGATCAGATGCTCGAGCGTGGCAACAAGGGTGGCGAGGCGCTGATCATGTCGGCCGTCGACAGCCTTGTCGGGCAGACCAAGTCGATCGAACGTGCGGTGACGACGCTTGGCCTTGACCAGATCGGGTTCGAAGGTTCCGACAGCCTCGACAACCCCGACGCCGTTTTCCAGTAAGGGTTTCGACCTACATCGACACTTACCGCGTCCGGTCCCTGCAAGGGGGCCGGACATCTGGTTTCTGCCGCAGTCCACCCCGCCAGGAGTTCACAGGCCATGTCCAAGACCCCCAGCCCCTGCATCGACGTCTGCAAGTTCCGCCGCGAGGGGCACTGCATCGGCTGTTCGATGACGAAGGATCAGAAGAAGATGTACAAGGCGCTGAAATCCGACCGGTTCCGGGCGGCTTTCGTGGGGATGCTGGTGGCGCAGCAGAAGGCCATGGGGCGGTACACCCACTGGGCCCCTGCCTATCTGAAGAAGTGCCGCAAGAAGAAGGTCAAACCCGTGGCCGAGGTCTTCGACATCGCCAGCTGAGCGGGCATGCGGCGGTGCGCGCCGCACCAAGCTGGCGATGCGATCAACGACAAAAGGCGGCCCCGGGGGCCGCCTTTCGCGCATCGGCTGATGCCTTGGATTACTGCAGGTGTGCCCGCAGGAACCAGGCGAATTTCTCGTGCGTCTGACCGCGTGCAATGCACAGGTCTTCGGTCAGCGTGTCGCCCAGTTCGGCGGCCAGCTCACCCGCGCCAGCGACGGTCGAGGCCAGCGTTTCCTGCGCGTCGAGCAGCATCTTGATCATTTCCTTGTCGGTGGCCTTGCCTTCATGCTCGGACACCTTGGACCGCTTCAGCATGCCCGCAAGGGTACCTTCGGCGGGGACGTCCAACTGGCGGATGCGTTCGGCCAGATCGTCTTGCGCGACAAAGTGGTCCTCGTAGATCTTCTGGAACAGGTCATGCAGGGGCCCGAAGGCCATGCCGGTGACATTCCAGTGGAAATTCTGGGCCATCATGGTGGTCACGGCGGTTTCCGCGACGGACTGGTTCAGGGCGTCCGCGATCTGGGCGCGGGCATCGGGGGACAGGGCAACTGCGGTCTGGGACATGGTTCAGAACCTCGCTTGTGATGATGCGACAAATATTCTGGCTGGCTGGCGGCCCATGCGGGCACAGGCTGGCTGGCGTTGACATAAACATATGCACCGCGCAGCCTTTGGCAAGACTTTTTAGAAAGATTCTAAACTAGAGCGAAACAGTCAGAGATGCGGCCCACCAGAAAGCGGATGTTCCGGCGGTGCGCAGGGACGACCCGCGAGGCCAGCAGGAAGGCCGCGCTGTCGCTGTCACCGTGGGCCAGCGATTTCGCAAGCCGGATCAACCAGGCTTCGTCGAACGACACCTCGGTCGATCCGGTCCGCAGCAGGGTCGGGCGGCGGTTCATCGCCTCGCTCAGCGACCGCATCAGCGCCTCGACATGCGCGTCGCGGGTGCTTTGCGGATCGGTCGCGATCAGCGCGCAGGCTTCGAAGATATTCGACCGGGGTTTGACGCGACACGACAGGGCCACCATGCGCAGGTGGTTGAGGAAGTTCATGTCCTCGGCTCCGAAGGGGGCCGCTTCGACCTGCGGCAGATCGGCGTCTGGCGAATGGGGCAGTCTGAGTGGCATCATGGTCGGGCTTTCCCTCGGCAAGGCGCGGTGCTATCACCGGCCTGTCGAAATCCTGACTGTATCTATAAGGTATGATGAAGAATTCAAGGACATTCGTGCGCAAGGGCCCTGCGGCGACGGGAATGTTACCGGCCGTTGCCCTCGGCATCATCGCCATGGGATCGGCGGCCCTGGCAGAGCCGACCGGGGCGGGGGACCTGTCGCAGCCCTTCCTGTCGGTCATCCCGCGCACCGACGCCGAACGCGCGCGCATCGCAGGCGTGACCGCACCCACCACCGATTTCACGGCGCCCGAGCGGTTCGAAAGCAACCCGGCCGGGGCGGCGACGGTACGGCTGCGGTCGGATGCGGATGCGTTTTCGCAGTTCTCGGCCAACATGGCCTTCGAGAAGGAGCTGGACTTCAAGCTGGGCAACGGGCTTTTCAAGAAGCTCTGGGTGTCGTCGCCGTCATCGACCCTGGCCTCCGATGGTTTGGGTCCACTTTACAACGCGCGGTCCTGCCAGCGGTGCCACCTGAAGGACGGTCGCGGCCACCCGCCCGAGGGGCCCGAGGACGACGCGGTATCGATGTTCCTGCGCGTGTCGGTCCCGGCCCATGGCGATTCGGACGTATCGCGGATCGAAGCCTTCCTGTTGTCGTTGGGCGATACGCCTGACCGCACGCGCCCCGATCCAACCTATGGCGGGCAGATGCAGGATTTCGGCGTGGCGGGCCATCCGGCGGAATACCGTCTGGACGTCACCTGGGAAGAGATCCCGGTCGCGCTGAACGGCGGGACCGCCAGCCTGCGCAAGCCGACATGGGCGGCGGCCGATCTGGGCTACGGCCCGCTGGCCGAGGGCGCGATGCTGTCGCCGCGCGTCGCGCCGCAGATGATCGGGCTGGGGCTTCTCGAAGCGATCGCGGCCGATGACATCCTGGCGCAGGCCGATCCCGACGATGCCGATGGCGACGGGATCTCGGGCCGCCCGCAGATCGTCTGGTCCTTCGAACATGACCGCCCGATGCTGGGCCGGTTCGGCTGGAAGGCGGGCGCGCCGACGGTGCGGGAACAATCCGCCGCCGCCTTCGCGGGCGACATCGGCATCTCCACGCCGCTGTTCCCCGCGCCCTGGGGCGATTGCACAGAAGCCGAGGCCGCCTGTCGCGCCGCCCCGCACGGCGATGACGACGACCGTGGAACCGAGATTGACGCCGTGGGGCTGGATCTTGTCACCTTCTATTCCCGCAACCTTGGCGTGCCGGCCCGGCGCGACATCGACACGCCCGAGGTGCTGAACGGCAAGCGGGTCTTTCACGAGGCGGGCTGCACCGCCTGCCACACACCGAAATACGTGACCAACCGGCTTGAGGATCAGCCCGAACAGTCTTTTCAGCTGATCTGGCCCTTCACCGACCTGCTGCTGCATGACATGGGCGAAGGTCTGGCCGATCGCCGCCCCGAAGGCCGCGCCTCGGGTCGGGAATGGAAGACCCCGCCGCTCTGGGGCATCGGCTTGACGCCGCAGGTGAATGGGCACAGCTATTACCTGCACGATGGCCGCGCGCGGTCGTTGCTGGAAGCCGTGCTCTGGCATGGAGGGGAGGCAGAGGCCGCCCGTGACCATGTCATCGCCCTCGACCCGTCCGACCGCGCCGACCTCATCCGCTATCTGGAGAGCCTATGATCCGTTCCCTCGCCATCGCCCTGTGCCTGACCGCCGCTATTCCTGTCGCCGGCCCCGTTGCCGCAGGCGTGCCAGAGGCCGTGCAGGACCACATCCTGCCCCGTGTCGAAACCTTCGCGATCCAGGCCCGCGCGCTTGCGGTCAATGCCGCCGCCGATTGCACGGCCCAGGCGGTGCGCCCGTCCTTCGATAATGCCTGGGACGCCTGGCTGGGGATCAGCCACCTTGGCTTCGGCCCGCTTGAGACCGACGGCCGGGCGCTGGCGATCGCCTTCTGGCCCGACAAGCGGGGCATGGTCGCCTCGACCGTGGCGGGCCTGTTGCGCGATGCCGATCCAGTGGTCGACGACCCGGCGGGCTTTGCCGAGGTCTCGGTCGCCGGGCGGGGGTTCTTCGCGCTGGAGCGCCTGCTTTATGCCGAGGACGGCAGCTATGACCGCGACAGCTATGACTGCCGGCTGGTTCAAGCCATCGCGCAGGATCTGTCGCGCATGGCCGGAGAGATCAACGCCGACTGGGCCGATTACGCGCAGCGCCTGCTGACAGCCGGAGAGGCCGGGAACACCGCCTACCTGTCCGACAAAGAGGCAGCGCAACGGCTTTACACCGCGCTGATGGCGGGGCTTGAATTCGACGCGGATCAACGGCTTGGCCGTCCGCTTGGCAGTTTCGACCGGCCCCGGCCCGAACGCGCCGAGGCGCGGCGCGCGGGGCGGTCCCTGCGCAACCTCGAACAGTCGCTGGCGGCGCTCAACGACCTGGCCGATGCGCTGTCGGATGCGCCGACCCCTGTGACGGATGCGGCCTTTGCCCAGGCCCGTGCGCAGGCGCAGGATCTGCAGGATCCGGTCTTTGCCATGGTCGATGATCCCTCGGGCCGCCTGAAGGTCGAGATCGTGCAGCAAAGCGTGCGCGCCGCGCAAACCGCCGTCTCGGCCGAGATCGGGACGCAGCTGGGCGTCGGGTCTGGCTTCAATTCGGCGGACGGGGACTGAGATGACGACGCGACGCGGCTTTCTGGCCAGCCTGCTCGCCTCGGCGGCGGTGCCGCGGCTCAGCTGGGCCGACGCGGGCGACCCGGCCTACCTGGCCGCGGCGAAAGAGCCGGACGGGCAATATGCGCTTTTTGGCCTGTCGGCGGCGGGTCAGGATGTCTTCCGCATCGCCCTGCCGGGCCGGGGCCATGCCGCCACTGCGCACCCCTCGGCCCCCGAGGCCGTCGCCTTTGCCCGTCGCCCCGGCACCTTCGCGCTGGTGATCGATTGCGCGTCCGGCACGCTGGCACACCGGCTCGAGGCGCCGGAGGGCCACCACTTCTACGGTCACGGCGCGTTTCTCGACGGGGGCGCGGTGTTGTGCACCACCGAAAACCACATCGACAGCGGCGAAGGGCGGATCGGCTTCTGGTCACGCTCCGAGGGCTATCGGCGCATCGGCAGCATCCCCTCGGGCGGCATCGGCCCGCACGAAATCCTGGCGCTGCCCGGCGATGTGCTGGCGGTGGCGAACGGCGGCATCCTCACCCATCCCGACCATGGACGGGAGAAGCTGAACCTCGACACCATGCGCCCCAACCTCGCCTATGCGACGATGCAGGGCGTGACCGAGCGGGTCGAGCTGCAGCTGGACCTGCACCAGTGTTCGATCCGTCACCTTGCAACGGACGGCGACACCCTCGCCTTCGCCATGCAGTGGCAGGGCGATCTGCCCGATCCCGCGCCGCTTCTGGGCCTGCACCGTCGCGGTGGCGCCCCGGTTCTGTGCCAGGCCGATCTTGCCGAACAGTTGGCGATGGAGGGCTATGCCGGGTCTGTCGCCCTTTCCGGTGGGCAGGTCGGCATCACCTCGCCCCGGGGCGGGCGGGCGCATCTGTTTGGTCTCGACGGCGCGTTCAAGGAAACGTTGCACCGGACGGACGTCTGCGGCCTGGCGGCCCGCGGGCACGGGATGATCGCGACCGATGGCCTGGGCGGCGTGATGCGGCTGGGCGCGGACGGGATGACGCCGCTGACACTGGCGCCGCGCGCCTGGGACAATCACCTGGTGCGGATCGGATAGGTCCGGACCGAGGGGCGCTGCCCCTCGCGCTCCCCGAGGTATTTGGGACCAGAAGAAGGGACAGGCGTCCCTTTCATCTTGCCGGAAATACTCCCGCCGGAGGCATCACGCGGTTTCCGCAGGCACCCTGATATGGGGATGGGCGGCGATCGCCAGGTCCGACAGGCCCGCGCCCCCGGCCTCCAGGTGGTCCAGCAGCTGGCGGCGCATCCGGGGATCCCAGAAATCGTTGATATGGGCCGCCACACGTTCCGCCTGGTCCGTGCCGGGCTGGGAGGCGAAGAAGGTGGCGATCTGGTTCGCCATGGTGGTCATCTTTTCAGGCGACATGGTCGGCTCCTGTCGTCAGGCCGGGGATGCGGTCGGGGTGGGTGAAGACCTGGGCGGTGCCGTTCTTCGCAAGCGCGGTGATCGTGATGCCCGCCGATTCAGCCATGGCCACGGCGCGGGCGGTCGGGGCGGAGACGGCGATCAGCATGCCGCAGCCCGCCAGCGCGCACTTCTGCACCAGTTCGATCGAGATGCGAGAGGTCATGACGAAGGCGCCCGTGGCAGGGTTTCGACCCTGGCGGGCCAACGCGCCGATGACCTTGTCGAGGGCATTGTGCCGCCCGACGTCTTCGCGGGCGAGGGTCAGGCCGTCGCGCGTCAGGAATCCCGCCGCATGCACCGCGCGGGTTTCATCATGCAGGGGTTGCGCCGCGCGCAGGGTGTCCGTTGCGGTGAGGATCCGCTGCAGGTCAAGGTCAGGCCGGGCGGTCACGCGGGGCAGGGCGCGCATGGCCTGGTCAAGGCTGTCGATGCCGCAGAGACCGCAGCCCACGGGGCCCGCCATGGCGCGGCGGCGGGTGGCCAGTGCCTCGGCCCGGTCCTGCGCCAGCCACATGCGCAGCTCGATCCCGTCGCCGTGCGGCTCGACCGTCAGTTCGGTGATCTGGGCGGGGTCGGTGATGATGCCTTCGGTGAGCGAAAAGCCCAGGGCAAAGTCCTCGAGATCGGCAGGGGTGGCCATCATTACGGCCTGTGTGGAGCCGTTGTAGGTGAGCGCCACCGGCGTTTCCTCGGCCAGCGCACGGGGGGCGGAGACGGCGGGGCCGTTTCCGATCCTGAGGGCCGTGCGCCGGGCCGATGTCATTCCGCCGCCGGCAGGATGCGGCGCGACTGTTCGGCCTGGGCGGCGTAGTCTTCCTGCCAGTCCGACGGCCCGTTGGAGGGCGCGACCTGCACCGCGGTCACCTTGTATTCCGGGCAGTTGGTGGCCCAGTCCGAGAAGTCGGTGGTGACCACGTTGGCCTGTGTGTCGGGGTGGTGGAAGGTCGTGTAGACGACGCCGGGGGAGACGCGGTCGGTGATGGTCGCCCGCAGGGTCGTCTCGCCCGAGCGGGAGGCGAGGCGGATCCAGTCGCCTTCGCGGATGCCACGGTTTTCGGCGTCATGGGGGTGGATTTCCAGCAGGTCCTGATCGTGCCAGACGTTGTTGTCGGTGCGGCGGGTCTGGGCGCCGACGTTGTACTGCGACAGGATGCGGCCGGTGGTCAGCAGCAGCGGGAAACGGGGGCCGGTCTTCTCATCGGTGGCCACGTATTCGGTCACGATGAAGCGGCCCTTGCCACGCACGAAGCCGTCGACATGCATCAGCGGCGTGCCCTCGGGCGCGGCGTCGTTGCAGGGCCACTGCACCGATCCGCGTTCTTCGAGGAAGTCATAGGTCACATTGGCAAAGCCGGGGGTGGTGGCCGCGATTTCCTCCATGATCTGAGCGGGATGGGTGTAGTGCCACCCGGCGCCCAGGGCATTGGCGAGAAGCTGGGTGACCTCCCAATCCGCATAGCCGTTCTTCGGTTTCATCACCTCGCGGACGCGGTTGATGCGGCGTTCGGCATTGGTGAAGGTGCCCTCCTTTTCGAGGAAGGAGGAGCCGGGGAGGAAGACGTGGGCGTAGTTCGCGGTCTCGTTCAGGAAGAGGTCGTGGACGATGACGCATTCCATCGCGGCAAGGCCGGCGGCGACGTGTTTGGTGTCGGGATCGGACTGGAGGATGTCCTCACCCTGGCAGTAGAGGGCCTTGAACGTGCCCTCGACAGCGGCGTCGAGCATGTTGGGGATGCGCAGGCCGGGTTCGGGGTCAATCTCCACACCCCAGGCCTTTTGGAAGATCGCGCGGACCTCGGGGTCTTTGACATGGCGATAGCCGGGAAGCTCGTGGGGGAAGCTGCCCATGTCGCAAGAGCCCTGCACGTTGTTCTGGCCGCGCAGCGGGTTCACGCCGACGCCGCGCCGACCGATGTTGCCGGTCAGCATGGCGAGGTTGGCGATGCCCATGACGGTGGTCGAGCCCTGGGAGTGTTCGGTCACGCCAAGGCCGTAGTAGATGGCACCGTTGCCGCCGGTGGCGAAGGCGCGGGCGGCCTCGCGCAGGGTGGCGGAGGGCACGCCGGTCAGCAGCTCGGTCGCCTCGGGCGAATGGCGCGGGTCAGAGATGAAGGCGGCGTAGTCCGAGTATTCGTCCCAGTCGCAGCGGGTCTTGATGAAGTCTTCGTCGGCGAGGCCTTCGGTGACGATCACGTGGGCCAGCGCCGAGACGACAGCGACGTTGGTGCCGGGGCGCAGCGGCAGGTGCCACTTGTCGCCCATGTGCGGCGTGGCCAGCAGGTCGATCCGGCGCGGGTCGATGACGATCAGCTTGGCGCCCTGCCGCAGGCGCTTGCGCAGGCGCGAGGCGAAGACCGGGTGGCCGTCGGTCGGGTTGGCCCCGATGACGATGGCGATATCGGTGTCCTCGACCGAGTCGAAGTCCTGCGTGCCGGCGGAGGTGCCGAAGGTCTGGCCGAGGCCATAGCCCGTGGGCGAGTGGCAGACGCGGGCGCAGGTGTCGGTGTTGTTGTTCATGAACACCGCGCGGGTGAGTTTCTGGACGAGGTAGGTTTCCTCGTTCGTGCAGCGCGACGACGTGATGACGCCGAGGGATTTTCGGCCGTAGGTCTCGCGGATCTTGGTCAGGCGTTGCGCCGTGAAGGTCATGGCTTCGTCCCACGAGACCTCGCGCCACGGCTCGTCGATGCTGTCGCGGATCATCGGGTTCAGGATCCGGTCGGGGTGTTCGGCATAGCCATAGGCGAAGCGGCCCTTGACGCAGCTGTGGCCACGGTTGGCCTTGCCGTGCTTGTAAGGCGTCATGCGCACCAGTTTGTCGCCGTTGAGTTCGGCCTTGAAGGAACAGCCGACGCCGCAATAGGCGCAGGTGGTGACGACGGACCGGTCGGGGGTGCCCATCTCGGCGACGGACTTTTCCTGAAGCGTCGCGGTCGGGCAGGCCTGCACACAGGCGCCGCAGGAGACGCAGTCAGAGCTGAGCGCATCGTCGGTCTTCGCGCCGAAGGAGACGCGGCTGTCGAAGCCCCGGCCTTCGATGGTCAGGGCGAAGGTGCCCTGAACCTCTTCGCAGGCGCGGACGCAGCGCGAGCAGACGATGCATTTCGCCGGGTCGTAGGTGAAGTAGGGGTTGCTGTCGTCCTTCGGGATGTAGCGGGCGTTGGTCGCGCCGTCGGGGGTGCGGGCGCGGAGGTCGTTGACCGACAGCGTGCCGGAGGTGGGGGCGTAGTGGTTGTCGCCCTTGGCATAACGCATGTCGCGCAGGCCGGTCATGCCGGCCATGTCCTGAAGCTCGCAGTTTCCGTTGGCGGCGCAGGTCAGGCAGTCGAGCGGGTGGTCGGAGATATAGAGCTCCATCACGCCCTTGCGGAGCTTGTGCAGCTTGTCGGACTGGGTGCGGACCTCCATCCCGTCGGTCACGGGCGTGGTGCAGGAGGCGGGGGTGCCGCGACGGCCTTCGATTTCGACGAGGCAGAGGCGGCAGGAGCCGAAGGCCTCGACCGAGTCGGTGGCGCAGAGCTTGGGGATCTTGATCCCGGCCTCCATCGCGGCGCGCATGACCGAGGTGCCGGTCGGCACGGTGACGTCGAAGCCGTCGATCTTGAGCGAGACGGTGGTGTCGGATTTGGGCAGGGGGGTGCCCATGTCCCAGTCCTTCGGGGGGAGGATGAAGTCTTTCATGTCAGGATCTCCGAAGGGTGTGCGGCGTGGTCGAGGGCAATGCCTCTCTCCCTGGCCCTCTCCGGCGGGGGGAGAGGGGACGGTTGCGTGGGGTGGTGAGGCGCGTGCCCATGGCTCAGCCCTGCGCTTTCTTCAGCGTCGCCAGTTCATGGGCGACGATTGCGTTGGCATGGCCGTGTCCGAGGCCGTGTTCGGTTTTGAGGTAGGCCACGATTTCCATGTGCTTGAGGCCCGGATCTGCCGTCAGGCGGTCGCGGACCATCTGCAGCCAGTGCTCGATCGGCTGGCCATATTTCGCCTCGATCGAGGGGAAGTAGGAGGCGGGGCCCTTGGGTTTGTCGGTCATCTGGTCGCTCCGATCGGGGCGGGGTGACCCCCTCCCTGACCCTCCTCCTGGCAGGGGGAGGGGAGTGCGCTGGCCACAGGCGCAGCGCCGGTATGAGGGGCGGAGTGCGCCGTTCGCGCCCCCTCTCCCTTCAGGGGGAGGGTTGTGGAGGGGGTGATGCGGGTCATTCGGCGGCCTCTTTCGCGGTGCCGAACTCCTCGGGGAACAGCCGTAGCGCAGACATCACGGGGTAGGGGGTGAACCCGCCGAGCGCGCAGAGCGAGCCATCCTTCATCGTCTCGCACAGATCGGTCAGCAGGGGCACGGCGGAGGGGTCCCCGGCGCGAATGCGGTCGATGGTTTCGACCCCGCGCACCGCGCCGATGCGGCAGGGGGTGCACTTGCCGCAGCTTTCGACCGCGCAGAACTCCATGGCGAAACGCGCCATGCCCAGCATGTCGGCACTGTCGTCGAAGACGGTGATGCCCGCATGGCCGATCAGGCCGCCTGCGGCATCGAAGTCCTCGTATCCGAAGGGGGTGTCGAACTGGTGCGGGGCGAAATAGGCGCCAAGGGGGCCGCCGACCTGCACCGCCTTGACCGGCCGGCCCGAGGCAGTGCCGCCGGCGATGTCATTGACCAGCTGGCCGAGGGGCAGGCCAAAGGCGGTCTCGTAAAGGCCGCCGTGTTTGACGTTGCCGGCGATCTGGATCGGCATGGTGCCGCGCGACCGTCCGAGGCCGAAGTCGGCGTAATGCTGCGCGCCCTTCTCGAAAATCACCGGGATCGTGGCGAGCGACAGGACGTTGTTCACCACCGTGGGTTTGCCGAAGGCGCCTTCGAGTGCTGGAAGCGGCGGCTTGGCGCGGACGACGCCGCGCTTGCCTTCGAGAGAGTTGAGCAGCGAGGTTTCCTCACCGCAGACATAAGCGCCCGCACCGACGCGGACCTCCATGTCGAAGGTGCGGCCCGAGCCGAGGATGTCGTGGCCCAGCACGCCGCCCTCCCGCGCCAGACGGATGGCGCGGTCCATGATCGTGATGGCGTCGGGGTATTCGGACCGGATGTAGACGAAGCCTTTCGTCGCCCCGGTGCCGAGACCGGCGATCACCATGCCTTCGATCAGCGAGAGCGGGTCGCCCTCCATGATCATGCGGTCGGCGAAGGTGCCGCTGTCGCCTTCGTCGGCGTTGCACACGATATATTTGCGATCCGCCTGTGCCTGCCGGACCGTGTCCCACTTGATGCCGGTCGGAAAACCCGCGCCGCCACGACCGCGCAGGCCGGAGGTCTTGGTTTCCTCGACGATCTCTGCGGCGTCCATGGTGAGGGCGCGGCGGAGGCCGGTGAGGCCGCCGTGCGCCTCGTAATCCGCCAGCGAGAGCGGGTCGATCACACCGCAGCGGGCGAAGGTCAGGCGGGTCTGACTGGCGAAGAAGGGGATGTCCTCGACGGGGCCCGGGGTCTCGGCGGTGCCGTCGAGGATCGCGGCGACGTCATCCGGCATGACCGGGCCGTAGGCCATGCGGCCGTCGCCCCGGTCGACCTCGACCAGCGGTTCAAGCCAGATCATGCCGCGCGTGCCGGTGCGGATCAGGTCGATCTGAAGGCCGCGCGCCTCGGCCTCGCTGCGGATCGCCTCGGCCACGTCGTCGGCGCCAAGCGCCTTGGCGGCACTGTCGAGGGGGACGTAGATCTTCATGCGAGCGCCTCCAACCGGGACGACAGGCTTTCGGCGCTGGCACGGCCGATCACCTTGCCGTCGATCATCGCGGCGGGTCCACAGGCGCACAGACCCAGGCAATAGACGGGTTCGATCGTCAGGCGGCCGTCCGGCGTGGAGCCATGCGCGTCCAGCCCGAAGTGCGACAGCACCGCGTCGGTCAGGGCATTGGCGCCCACGGACTGGCAGGCCTCGGCGCGGCAGATCTTGACCACGTGGCGGGCGGCGGGGGTGCTGCGGAAATCGTGGTAGAAGCTGACGACGCCATGCACCTCGGCCCGGGTCAGGCCAAGCGTTTCGGCGATGATCGGCAGGGCCATGTCGGGGATATGCCCATGGGCGGACTGGATCGCGTGAAGGATCGGCAGCAGCGGACCTTCGCGATGTACCTCGGTCTCGATGAGGGCGCGGATCTCGTCTGGCTGAGGGGGCTGAGTGGTCATGCGGCGGTCCCTTTGGCTGTCACGCAGGCGTGCCTGAACAGAGATATGGAATCAATATCGTTATCCGGTCGGGCAATAGGAAGTGACTATCAAAGCGATCCGGCCTCGCGCAGAAGCGCCTCCAACACCGGCGTGTGCGGCTCCTGGTATTCGGTGATCAGGCCGACCGTATAGGCCTGCGTCCCGCCCTCGATCGGGATGGTGACCAGATCGCGCCCGGCGGCCAGGAATTCGGCCAGATCCCCGGGCAGGATGGTCACCCAGTCGCCGCGCGCCACGGTCGAGGCAAGCACGACCGTGGAATTCGCCTCGATCATCGGGGTGGGGCTGGCACCGGCCTGCATGAAGTTGTGGTTGATGATGCGGCGGTTCTGCATCTCGGGCGTCAGCAGACAGAGCCGTTGCTGAGCGACCTCGCCCCAGGTGACCTGATCGCGCAGGGCAAGGGGATGCGACGCGGTGCAGACCAGCCGATAGCTTTCGCGGTAAAGATCGACCGAGGACACCCGGCCAAGCGGTTCGTTGTCGAGATAGGTGATGCCCGCGTCGATTTCCAGATTTTCCAGCAAGGTCAGCATGTCACGCGACGATCCTGACCTGATCGAGAAACTGACGCCGGGGTGGCGTTCGGCCATGCGCGCGGCCAGGTGCGACGCCCAGGTCAGCGCGGTCGGGATCACGCCCAGCCTCAGCCGCCCGGTCAGACCGGTGCGTTTCGCGCGCATCTCGTCGCGCAGGCGGCGGCTGTCACCGACGATCTTGCGCGCCATGACCAGTGCACGCTGGCCTTCTGGCGTGAGGCCGCCGAAGCGCGACCCGCGTTCGACCAGCTTGACGCCCAGGTGATCCTCAAGCTGCCGGATCCCCGCAGACAGGCTGGGCTGCGTGATCGACAGGCTTTGCGCGGCGCGGCCAAAGTGTTGTTCCTGCGCTAAGGCGATGAGCATCTCGAGCTTGTTGATCATGTATGACGACCGGTTTGATCTGTTTCGATAGGTATTCATTATCACGCAGGAACGCCCGTTGCGAGGCTGCCGGATTGCCGGGCGTTCGCCCGGAGGACTTGCGCGTTCCCATGCCCGCCGGTGGCCAGCCCGCCCCTGGGCCGTTAGGCTGAACCCATCATGAGAAGGAGAGACAGATGACCCCGGCCACGGAAGCCGACCAGATTTCCAGTATTGCCTTCGGGTTCATGGGGGCCAAGGCGCTGTTCGTCGCGCTGGATCTTCAGGTGTTCACCCACCTCGCCGAGGCGCCCAGAACCGCCGATGAGATCGCCACCGTCACCGGCATCCACCGCGACAGGGCCGAAACGCTGATGACCGCGCTGGCGGGGCTGGGGTTGCTGGTGGTCGAAGACGGTCACTATTCAAATTCGCCGGCGGCGGCGGCCTTTCTGGTCAAGGGCGCGAAGTACGACTTCGGGGATTACCTTCGGCTTCAGGTCGGCCAGCAGATGTACCCGCTGCTGGATCAGCTGGATGGCGCGGTGAAGGGCGACCTGCCCGACGACGCGACGCAAAGCTACGAACAATGGTTTGCGGACCCCGCGCAGGCGCGGCTTTATTCGGAAAGCCAGCACGCCGGGTCGCTTGGCCCCGCGCGGCAGATGGCGAAGAAGGTCGATCTGGGGCAGGCGCGGTGCCTGCTGGACGTGGGCGGCGGCACCGGGGCCTTTGCCATCACGCTGTGCCAGGCCTTTCCGGAACTGACCGCCACGATCGTCGACTTTCCCAACGTCGCGGCCCTGGGGCGTCGGTACGTGGCCGAGGCCGGGTTGTCGGACCGGATCACCTATGTTGAAGGGAACGCGCTGAAGACCGACTGGCCCGAGGGGCAGGATGCGGTGCTGATGTCCTACCTGTTTTCCGGTGTGCCGGGGGATTGCCATGACGACCTGATCGCCGATGCGCAGGCCGTGCTGAACCCGGACGGCCAGTTGATGATCCATGATTTCATGGTCGAAGCCGACCGGAGTGGCCCGGGCCTTGCCGCCCTATGGCAGCTGCAGCACACGGCCTTCACGCCCGAGGCGCGGTCGGTCGACACCGGGACGCTGGCCGCCGATCTGGACCGTGGCGGCTTTGACTCGGTCGAGATCACCGAGATGATCCCCGAGATGACCAAGCTCGCCATCGGGCGCCGCGCCGCCTGAGGCGGATTTGCGATTGCGGGGGGCTGCGGTTTGTCCTATAGCCCCCCGTGCGGCACCCATAGCTCAGCTGGATAGAGCGCTGCCCTCCGAAGGCAGAGGTCTGAGGTTCGAATCCTCATGGGTGCGCCAACACACTTTCCGCAGGGAAGTGTCCCGCTTTCGAACAGCATGATTGAATGACAGCGGTTTGTGCCAAACCGTGAGAGCTGGTCCGTTGCGCGCTTTGCCGGCGTGGGTGTGGCGAATGCCTTCTGAAACTCAGACGGCTACCGTGCCAAAAAATCATGAGTTGCGGGCAGATGCCCTGCCTGCAAGGCGTCTACGGCAGGCGGCAGGTCATCTTACTGCTTCTCAACCTTTCAATACCAAACCACCGTGTCCCACGTCCCACGCAGAACTTGGCAGACACCCGGTTGACGCCCGCGTCGTGGCGCGGAACTCTGGGGGCTGCGCCGCGCCGAAGGACCTCATCATGACCAAGCCCGAACCTCTCAAGCAGGACCCGCATGCGCTGCGTGACGCACGGGAAAAGAACCTCGAGGTCGCGATCGGGCGCGAGGTGCGGGCCCTGCGCAAGCGGCAGCGGATGACCGGGGCGGATCTGGCGGCGCAGACCGGGTTATCCGTCGGCATGCTGTCCAAGATCGAAAACGGCGTGATCTCTCCGTCGCTGTCGACGATTTCGGCGCTGGCCCATGCGCTGAAGGTGCCGCTGGTGCAGCTGTTTTCGGGCTACGAGGAAGACAAGGGCTGCATGCACGTCAAGGCGGGCGAGGGGGTGGAGATCGAACGCGCGGGCACCCGTGCGGGCCATCAGTATCACCTGCTGGGCCACATCGGGTCGAACAACTCGGGCGTGGTGGTCGAACCTTACCTGATTACCCTGACAAGCGAGAGTGACCGCTTCCCGACCTTCCAGCACGAGGGGATCGAGATGCTCTATGTCATCGAGGGTGTGATGGATTATCGCCATGGTGACCGGCTCTACCGGCTGGATCCGGGCGACTCGCTGCTGTTCGATTCCGACGCGCCTCATGGGCCGGAGGCGCTGATCACCTTTCCGATCCGGTATCTTTCGGTGATCACCTACCCGCAGGCAGGCTGAGCTGCCCGAATTTTGGGCAAACCGGGGTGTCGCGCCCCTAATGTGCGTCATAAATTTCTTGAGAAGAAAAAAATTTTCCTGATACGGTCAATTCCAGCAAGTGGAAGACATGACTGAAGGAGAGCGCGATGTGTGGCATCGTGGGATTGTTCCTCAAGAATGACGCGATGCAGCCGGACCTTGGCGCGCTGCTGACCGGCATGCTGATCAAGATGACTGACCGTGGCCCCGACAGCGCCGGGATCGCCATCTACGGCGGCGCGGGGCAGGGGCTGAAGATCACCGTGCAGTCCGACACGCCCGATGTGGCCTTCGACGGGCTGGCGGCGGCCCTGTCCGATGCCGCCGGGGCCGAGGTGACGGTCGATGTCGTCGATACCCATGCCGTCCTGCATCTGCCCTTGGCCGCGCGCGATGCGGCGATCGCGGCGCTGGACGCGCGGGCGATCCGCATCATGGGCGTCGGCGAGGCGATGGAGATCTACAAGGAGGTCGGCCTGCCGCGCGACGTCGCCGCCCGGTTCGACCTGGCGAAGATGGGCGGGACGCATGGCATCGGTCACACCCGGATGGCCACGGAATCTGCCGTGACGACCCTTGGCGCGCATCCGTTTTCCACCGCCGACGACCAGTGCCTTGTCCACAACGGGTCGCTGTCGAACCACAACGACATGCGGCGGCGGCTGGCGAAAAAGGGTGTCTTCACCAAGACCGAAAACGATACCGAAGTCGGGGCGGCCTATATCTCGTCCCGCATCGCCGAGGGCGCGTCCCTGGGCGAGGCGCTGGAAGGCACGCTGAAGGACCTGGACGGGTTCTTCACCTTTGTCACCGGCACCCGCAACGGGTTCGGCGTGGTGCGCGACCCGGTGGCCTGCAAGCCGGCCGTCATGGCCGAAACCGACGATTACGTGGCCTTCGGGTCCGAATACCGCGCCTTCGCGGACCTGCCGGGGATCGACGCTGCCCGCGTCTGGGAACCCGAACCCGCCACCGTTTATTTCTGGGAGCGCTGATCATGCAGAGCCTCGACATGGCCGCGATGGAGCTGCGAGAGGTCAACGCGACCCTGCAGGCCCAGGCCGAGACGACCAACCAGACCCAGTGGGTCATCGAAAACCCGCGCGGCGCCCATGCGGTGGCCGTGGGCCTTGATGCGCCGATCGAGGTCACGGTGAAGGGATCCACCGGATATTACTGCGCGGGTATGAATGCGCAGGCCCGGGTGCATGTGACCGGATCGGTCGGGCCGGGCGTGGCGGAAAACATGATGTCGGGCGAGGTCGTGATCGACGGCGATGCCTCGCAATATGCGGGGGCGACGGGGCGCGGCGGGCTTCTCAATATCAAGGGCAATGCGTCCTCGCGCTGCGGGATCTCGATGAAAGGGATCGACATCGTGGTGCATGGCAACATCGGCCACATGTCGGCCTTCATGGCGCAAAAGGGGAACCTTGTCGTGCTGGGCGATGCGGGCGACGCCTTGGGTGACAGCCTTTACGAGGCGCGGCTGTTCGTGCGCGGCACGGTGAAATCCCTTGGCGCCGACTGCATCGAGAAAGAGATGCGGCCGGAGCACCTCGAGCTTCTGGCCGATCTTCTGGCGCGCGCCGGGGCGGATGCGAAACCCGAAGAGTTCAAGCGCTACGGCTCAGCCCGCAACCTTTATCATTTCAACATCGACCACGCGGATCAGTACTGATGGACAAGACACCCCCGACCGACCCGCGCCAGTCCGCGACCTTCACCCGCGAGGTGAATTCCGAAATCCGCCGGGCGGCGGCGACCGGCATCTACGACATCCGCGGTGGCGGCGCGAAACGCCGCGTGCCGCACTTCGACGACCTGCTGTTTCTCGGCGCGTCGATCTCGCGCTATCCGCTCGAAGGGTATCGCGAGAAATGCGACACCTCCGTTACGCTCGGCACGCGGTTTGCCAAGAAACCGATCGAGCTGAAGATCCCGATCACCATCGCGGGCATGTCCTTCGGATCGCTCTCGGCCCAGGCGAAAGAGGCCCTGGGACGCGGCGCCACCATGGCGGGCACCTCGACCACCACCGGCGATGGCGGCATGACCGAGGAAGAGCGCGGACATAGCGAAAAGCTTGTCTACCAGTATCTGCCGTCCCGCTACGGCATGAACCCGCGCGATCTGCGTCGCGCCGACGCGATCGAGATCGTCGTGGGGCAGGGCGCGAAGCCCGGTGGCGGCGGCATGCTGCTGGGGCAGAAGATCACCGACCGGGTCGCGGGAATGCGTGACCTGCCCGTGGGCATCGACCAGCGCTCGGCCTGCCGTCACCCGGACTGGACCGGCCCCGACGACATGGAGATCAAGATCCTCGAGTTGCGTGAAATCACCGGCTGGCAGGTCCCGATCTACGTCAAGGTCGGCGGCGCGCGTCCCTACTACGACACGGCGCTGGCGGTGAAGGCCGGGGCAGATGTCGTGGTGCTGGACGGAATGCAGGGCGGCACGGCGGCGACGCAGGATGTCTTCATCGAACACGTCGGCCAGCCGACGCTGGCCTGTATCCGCCCCGCCGTGCAGGCGCTGCAGGACCTGGGCCTGCACCGCGAGGTGCAGCTGGTCGTCTCGGGTGGCATCCGCACGGGCGCGGATGTGGCCAAGGCGCTGGCGCTTGGGGCCGATGCAGTGTCCATCGGCACCGCCGCCCTGATCGCGCTTGGTGACAACGACCCGAAGTGGGAGGCCGAGTACAACGCCCTCGGGACGACCCATGGGGCCTATGACGACTGGCACGAAGGCCGCGACCCGGCCGGCATCACCACGCAGGATCCCGAACTGGCCAAGCGCCTCGATCCCGAGGCCGCGGGGCGGCGGCTGCGCAACTACCTCAACGTGATGACGCTGGAATGCCAGACCATCGCGCGCGCCTGCGGCAAGAGCCATGTGCACAATTTGGAACCAGAAGACCTCTGCGCGCTGACGATGGAGGCCGCCGCCATGGCCAAGGTGCCCCTGGCCGGAACAGACTGGTGGCCGGGAAAACCGCAGATCTGAGACAAACGCCGCCCCCCGGCTTCTTCTGGTCGGAAATACCTCGGGGGGCGCCGAAGGCGCGGGGCAGAGCCCCACTGCACGGATAGGACAGGACGAGGACAGATGAGCAAGCTTGCCAAATTTGCCGAGAAGAACGGCGTGAAGTACTTCATGGTTTCCTACACCGATCTTTTCGGGGCGCAGCGGGCCAAGCTGGTGCCGGCGCAGGCCATCGCGGGGATGGAGGCCGACGGCGCGGGCTTTGCGGGCTTTGCCTCCTGGCTCGACATGTCGCCGGCCAATGCCGATCTGCTGGCGGTCCCCGATCCGGATGCGGTGATCCAGCTGCCCTGGAAGCCGGACGTTGCCTGGGTGCCGACCGTGGGCGTCATGGACGGCCAGCCGGTCGACCAGATGCCGCGCGGCGTGCTCAAGGCGCTGGTCGCCAGGGCCGCCGAACAGGGGCTGCGCGTCAAGACCGGCATCGAGGCCGAGTTCTTTCTGCTGACGCCCGAAGGTGACGCGATCTCCGACCCGGCCGATACGGCCGAGAAACCCTGTTACGACCAGCAGGCCGTGATGCGCCGCTATGACGTGATCGCCGAGATCTGCGATTACATGCTGCAGCTGGGCTGGGGCCCCTATCAGAACGACCACGAAGACGCGAACGGCCAGTTCGAGATGAACTGGGATTTCGACGACGCCCTGGTCACGGCCGACCGGCATTCGTTCTTCAAGTTCATGGTGAAATCCGTCGCCGAAAAGCACGGGCTGCGGGCGACCTTCATGCCCAAGCCGATCGAGGGGCTGACGGGCAATGGCTGCCACGCCCATATCTCGGTCTGGGACCTGAAGGGCAAGACCAACGTCTTTGCCGACGCCAGCGATCCGAACGGGTTGTCGAAGAAGGGCATGCAGTTTCTGGGCGGCATCATGGCGCACGCCAAGGCGATGACGGTCATCACCAATCCGGTCGTCAACAGCTACAAGCGGATCAACGCGCCGGTCACGGCCTCGGGCGCGACCTGGGCGCCGAACACGGTCACCTGGTCGGGCAACAACCGCACCCACATGGTGCGCGTTCCGGGACCGGGGCGGTTCGAACTGCGCCTGCCGGACGGGGCCACCAACCCCTACCTGTTGCAGGCGGCGATCATCGCGGCGGGGCTGGCGGGGATCGAGGCCAAGGCCGATCCCGGCGCACGGCTCGACATCAACATGTACACCGACGGGCACAGCGTCACCGATGCGCCGCGCCTGCCGCTGAACCTGTTGGACGCGGTGCGCGAATTCGACGGCGACGCGGTGTTGAAGGCGATGATGGGCGAGGCATTCTCGGCCGCCTACATCAAGCTCAAGCTTCAGGAATGGCAAAGCTTCCTCGGGCATTTCTCGGAATGGGAACGGCGCACGACGCTTGATGTCTGATCCGGTGCGGTTTTGATGGAACCGGCGCGCCCTGTCGCGCGCTGATCCATGCACCCAGGCGCGGCATCATCCTTCGCCAGTGCCGCGAGGAGGACACCCGCATGAGCCAGCAGACCATCACCATCGACACCATCGTCGACGTCCCGTCGGAAATCGCCTGGGACCGCTTTACCGAGCCGGGGCATATCACGCAGTGGAACTTCGCCTCGGATGACTGGCAGTGCCCGCGCGCCGAGAATGACCTGCGCGTCGGTGGCACCTACACTGCGCGGATGGAGGCGAAGGACGGCAGCTTCGGCTTCGATTTCACGGCGGTCTACGACGACGTGCAACCGCTGCGCAGGCTGTCCTACGTGATGGAGGACGGCCGCCGCGTCGTGACCACCTTCACGCCCGAAGGCCTTGCCACGCGGGTCACGACGACGTTCGACGCCGAAAGCGAGAATGATGTCGAGATGCAGAGGGCGGGCTGGCAGGCGATCCTGGACAGCTACCGCCGCCATGTCGAAGGCGGTTGACCCACCACTTTGAACCAAACTGCGTCGGCCGGGTGCAAGCACCCGCCCGGCGCGGCGACATGGTCACGGCGTGAAGGCCGCCGTTATTCGCTGAAGGTGGCCAGATAGGCCGCCACGTCGGCGGTGTTCTTCTTGAGCTTGAAGGTCATCTTCGACTTCGCGCCCTTGTCGTCCAGCGTGTCCTGCAGGAAGGCCTTGGGGTCTTCGATGTAGGTCGCCAGGCTGGCTTCGTCCCAGACCACGCCCGCATCGCCCGCCGCGACCAGATCGGCGCCATAGCTGAACCCTTCGGCGGTGCCTGCGGTGCGGCCGATCACGCCATAAAGGTTCGGGCCGGTCTTGCCGCCTTTGACGATGGTTTCATCCGCCGACTCGATGGCGTGGCAGGATTTGCATTTGCGAAACTCTTTCTCGCCGGTCGCGACGTCCCCTTCGGCGTAGGCCGGGGCGGCGATGGCAGAGATGGTGGCGATGATCGACAGGGTCCGGATCATGGGGCTTCCTCTTTGGCTGCGCGTTCCGCCCATAAATAGGGCAAGGTGGGGGTCTTCGACAGGGTGAACGTGCCGCCGTTTTGTCGCAGGGGCGTCAGGCGCCGCTGTCGGGATCGGGGAAGGCGCGCGGAAACTGCCGGGCAAGTGCCACGTCCAGATCGTCCATCGTGACCGGCAGTCCAAGATCGACAAGGCTGGTCACGCCGTGTCCGGTAATGCCGCAGGGCACAATGCCGTTGAAATGGTCCAGCTCGGGATCGACATTGATCGATATGCCATGAAAGCTCACCCATTTACGCAGGCGAATTCCAATGGCCGCAATCTTGTCTTCTCGCGGCGATCCATCTGGAAGGGCAGGCTTTTCCGGGCGCGCCACCCAGACCCCGACTCGGCCGTCGCGAATTTCGCCGCGAATGTTGAAGTCGTCCAGCGTGGCGATCACCCAGTGTTCCAACTGCTGAACGAACTTGCGCACATCGCGGCCGCGTCGATTGAGATCAAGCATGACATAGACGACGCGCTGGCCGGGACCATGATAGGTGTACTGCCCGCCGCGCCGGGTGTCGTGCACCGGGAAGCGGTCGGGGTCGGTCAGATCCTCGGGCCGGGCCGAGGTGCCTGCGGTGTAAAGGGGAGGGTGCTCGACCAGCCAGACAAGCTCTTCGGCCTCGCCGGCGGCGATCCGGTTGGCACGATCTTCCATCAGGGCGACGGCGTCGTCATAGGCGGTCAGGCCGGACGAGATGATCCATTCGGGCATGGCGTTGAAACCCTTCGAAAATCCTTCCGCGTCTTTAGGACGGGGCGCGACCGGGCGCAACAGGTCAGGAAAACCAGACCCTGTTCATTGCAAAAACCATTTCGTGAATCGCAATGGCCGGGTCTAATCTGGCGTCAGTAATTATTTTTTGGATCCGAGGAGATTTAAGATGAAGGCCAGACGTGTTTCCACCCTGCTTGCGGCAACGATGCTGGTGACCACTCCGGTCGCTGCCATGGCAGATAACCTGGGCGCCGCAATTGTCGGCGGTATCATTGGCGGCGCGATCATGAATTCGCAAAAGCCGCGCCAGAAGGTCTATGTGCAGCGCAAGTCCTCGGGTGTCAGCAGCGCGACGCGGGCGCAGAACCGCGAAGTGCAGACCTCGCTGAATTATTTCGGCTTCAATGCCGGTGGCGCCGATGGCGTGCTGGGCGGTCGGTCGCGGGCCGCGATTTCGCAGTACCAGGCGTTCCTGGGCTATCCGGCCACCGGGCACCTGACCGAATACGAACGCACCTTCCTTGTCAGCTCGTACAACCGTGCGCAGCTGGGCGGGCCTGACGTCATCAAGGCCATGCAGCGCAATCCGCAGGGCGTGAAGGGCTTGCTGGCGGTGTGGCAGAAGGAACAGATGGGCGGCGCGGGCCGTCAGTATGCGGGCCACGGCGGCATGGGCTATGCCGGCCTGCCGATGGAGGTCTCGGACGCGGTGGACGAGATCGCCGAAAGCTCTGAACCCTCGCCGGAACAGCTGCTGCAGCGCGCTGGCTTCATCCAGACGGCCGACCTGAACCAGGACGGCAAGAACGACTATGTCATCGACACATCCGTCACGGGCTCGTCCTTCTGGTGTGGCCAGACGCAGTGCACCACGTTGCTGTTCGCCTCGACCGCCGATGGCTATCAGCGCAAGCAGTTCATGTACCAGCTGAACGACACCCGGTCGAACCACATCACCACGGCCGCTTTTGAATGCGACTACACGGGCTGCAAGATGAACGACCCGATGATGGCCGCAGCACAGGCCCCGGTGACGGCTCCCGCCACCGCTCCGGCCGCTGCGGCGGATGCGCCTGTCATGGCCTCGGCCGGGGCGGCCCCGGGCCTGTCGGCGATCCCGATGTTCGGCGCGGCCCCCAAGGCGCAGACCTCGCTGGCCAGCTACTGCAGCAAGGTCAACGTGCTGACCAACTCCAACGGCGGCTATGTCACCGTCTCGACGATGAGCGATCCTGGCATGGCGCTGAACGAACAGCTGTGCCTGACCCGGACCTACGCCATCGCGCGTGGCGAAGAGATGATGAAGCAGGTTGCCGGCATGACGGTCGAACAGGTGGATGCCCAGTGCGACGCCTTCGGTCCGGCCCTGGCACCCTATGTCGCCGCGCTTGAAACCGGGTCCCCGGCCGAGGTCGCGCCGATGGTCCAGAAGTTCGCCCTGTCGGCCAACATGTCGATCGAACAGCTGCAGTCGACCGGCGCGATCTGCCTCTATTCCGGCTACCGTCGTGACAAGCAGGACGTGGCGCTTGGCTCGGCCCTGCTGCTGGTGGGCGCAGGCCAGACGCCCTATGCGGAAACCGTCGGTCACCATATGACCCAGGGCTTCGGCACGACGGCGAACGCGGACAAGGCCAAGGGCTGGTACGACATGGCGATCTCGGCGCTCGACAATGGCGCGGCGCCGGTCTTCGCCCCGGGCCAGGCCGACCGCGTCGATGTGCTGAAGGCGGCCCTGTCGGGTGGATCTGAGGCCCAGCCGATGGCCAGCCCGCAGCCGGCGGCCCTGCCGACGTTCCAACTGAAGCAGTAAGCCTGATCCCCTGATCAGGTCGACCCGTGGCGCAGCCTCTGCGCCACGGGTTTTTCGTTGCCGTGGTCCGGTCAGGATGCCGGTGTCGGGGCGTCGTCTTCGTTTGGTCTTCGTGCGGCCTTCGGCCTTGCGACATCGGGCAGGGGGGCGGTCGATCCGCCCGCCAATCGGGGTCGGAAACTTTTACGGAAAAACGCAATTTCCCCCTTCACATCCCATTTGAACCGGGCTATTCCCCGCGCCACCAAGTCAAGACAGTGCGGTCGTGGCGGAATTGGTAGACGCGCAGCGTTGAGGTCGCTGTTCCTTAACCGGAGTGGAAGTTCGAGTCTTCTCGACCGCACCATCACACTTTCCAAGGAAAGTGACTTTTCCCGACATTCGGACGCTGATCACCTGGGCATCCTGCCGTTCGGGCTGTGAATCACCGACACTCGATGAAGACCGTATAGGCCTTGGCCTGCTCTGCCAGATCTTCGGGCGCGATCCCCGGTCCGGCGTCAGCCAAGGTTGGGTCAATGCCGTTCTGGGACATGAACAGTTTCGCCAATTCGCCCCGCACGGCGTAGTTGACGTTCTGTGGCAGGTCGCCAAGAGCCGCCGCGACTTTCACCGCGTCCAGCTTGGCCACCACGACACCCACGACAGTCCCGTCCGACGACAGGAGGGGGCCACCGGAATTGCCGCTCTGAACCGGCGCGGAAATCTGCATCCGTACTGAATTGTTGTCGAAGCCTTTCATGGCCGACACGGCGCCGCGTGTGACGTTTAGGCCGCCCAGCACGCCGCCATAGGGGAAGCCGACCGCGGTGACATCGCTGTTGAGGCGCGCAGGACGCGCCGCAAAACTGGCATGAGGCTGAGCACCGGTTCCGGGGCGATGCAGGATCGCCAAGTCAAAGATGTCCGAGGTATCGACCAGACTTGCCGGTTCTCCGTCGACGGTGATGTTGGTGCACCCGTCTATGACATGGGCGTTGGTCATGACGTGCCCGCGCGCAGAAACGAAAAATCCCGACCCCGTACTGCCCTCGCCATCCTTGTCGGGCGGCGGGGCGGCGACGGTTTGACCCTCGGACGGACCGGCATCGGGTGCGTTTGCAATGGCCAGTGCCTCGCGGATGATCAGGTCGAGCCGACCGCCCTGCGTGATGGTCATGCGCGCGCTGCGTCCGGTTGCGATGCTGGCCACCACGGCGTTCAGGATGTTCTTGTCCTTGCGCGAAGCCGACACCATGATCGTCGACCAAAGACCGTCAACGCGGTTCGTGCGGGTGTATAGCGTGGTGCCATCCGGTTTCGTGACCGAAGACACGGCCAGATGTGATTTGCGAACGACGTAAGGTTTTGTCCCGGAGGCGCGCTGCTTCAGGGTGAAGTCATGAATATTGTTTGCGGTCGCCGTGGCGTGGCGCCCGTAGGACACGGAAAGCGAGCTTCCGCGATGCCGGAAGTTGACGAAATTGTCGCTTGGCGGATCCACAACCAGGGCCTTTTCCGGCACCAGGATCGACATTCCGAGGCCAGAGAGAAACCGTATGTCCCAGCCGTCATTGGAATGGCGGTCAATATAGCGGAATGCCAGCAACGCCATATGCCAGTCCTCGGATCGTGTTCCGAACTCTCGCATGGCATAGGAGTCCATGGCACGTTGGCTCATGCCGCCCCAGGCTCCGTCGATGAGACCGTTGTAGACACCTTCGAACGCCAGGGCGAGTTGCAGCAGACGTTTGTCGTCATGCGTCAGATATCGTGCGTCGAATTCCCGGAACAGGTGGTCGTAGGATTGCGCCGATGACGGAACGGGCTGAATTGCCGTGAAAATTGCGCAAATGAATGCGGCGATGAAACGTTTCATGGTGACCTCGTCCAATACGGCCATTTTGACACGGCCGATTTATTGAACAAGGAAAAGGTGCTGAATTGATGTCGGTCCGGCGTCAGCCACGTGTCACGGTCTAGCCGATCGCGGGCTGGCCTAGGGCGGGCATGATCGTGTCCGACTGGCGTGCGGGAACCATGTCCTCTCGGCGGGTCGCGCAGGGCAGGTACAGGCGTACGCGGGTGCCTGCGGGCGAGGTTTCGATCATCATGCCGCCGCCCGACTGGCGCGCGAAGCCTTCGACCATCGACAGGCCCAGGCCCGATCCTTCGCCGATGGCCTTGGTCGTGAAGAAGGGTTCGGTCACGCGGCGCAGCACGTCCCTAGGGATGCCGGGGCCGTTGTCCTGGATGGTGATGCAGACGTAGCGGCCCGGTGCGATCGTGGCGCCGTCGAGCATCGGGGTCGGTTCGGGCAACTCGCAGGGGGTTGCGCGGACCTCGAGCAGGCCGGAGCCGCCAAGCGCGTCGCGGGCGTTGACGATCAGGTTGATCATGGCGGTGATCAACTGGTTCTGGTCGACTCGGACGCGCATGCGGTCACAGGGTTCGGTGAAGACAAGGTTGATGGAACTGGGCAGCAGGCGCCGCGACAGGGTCGTGACCTGGTCAAAGATCAGCTGCACCGAATGTTCGGCGACGGTCAGCGTGGACTTGCGGGAATAGGCCAGCAGCTGCCGGACAAGGGTCGCGGCGCGTTCGGCGGCGTTGTGGGCGTCGCGGACGAATTGTTCACGCTCGTCCGGATCGTCGACCACCTGGTAGAGCTCGAGGTTGCCGGTCACGGCGGTCAGGATGTTGTTGAAATCATGGGCCACGCCCCCGGCAAGCTGCCCGACGGCCTCCATCTTCTGGGCCTGGATGGACCGGATCGATGCGGCCTCGGCCTCGATCCGCTGCTTGCGGTGATCGAGGATGGTGCGGCTGAAATAGGCGATCAGTGCGAAGCCGGCAAAGCCCATGACCATTTGGGCCCCGGCGCTGGCGACATCGTGCAGGTTGGTCAGCACCACATAGCTGACGGCAAGGGCGACCATCACGATCTCTCCGATCACCATCCATTTCATGCGGTCGGATCGATGGATCAGGAAGACCAGAAGCGCGCCGGTCGCGGCGGTTCCGGAAATACGCAGCGCCACGTCTTCCTGCGCGATCAGCCAGGCGGGCAGCCAGATGAACGATGACAGCATCACAAGACCCATGGCCCCGGCCTGTCGCGTGTCATGGGCCGTGCAATCCTGCGGGCGGGTGCGCAGGGTGATGAAGAAGGCGGCGTGAGCGACCAGGAAACACAGGCACCACACCAGGGCGACGATCGTGCCGGTGTAGTTGAAGTGGATCACGGCGCCGGTCGCGACCAGAAGCATCCGGCAGGCGAATTCGAACTTGTCGCCATATTCCAGCGCGTAAAGGCGGTCGATCTCTTTCCTGTGATCCACGGGCGGCCCTTTCCCAACAGTCGTCCCTGCCCACAGTTCTTGCGGTATACAGGTCAGGTGGCGTCGGGTTTACGAAAGGAATCGGGCCAAAATGTGAAGGGTTGGCAGACCTATCCTTCCGAAGAGGGCGCGGTCGGCATCTGGAACACGGGCAGGCTTTGCAGGGCCGACTTCAGGGCATCGCCCCAGCCCTGCGACACGGTCGCGAAATAGTCGTCGTCCTTTTCGATCCGACCTTCGGCGCCAAGGGTCAGGCTGTCGGATTCATACAGGTGGTAATCAAAGGGCAGGCCGACGGTCAGGTTGGCCTTGAGCGTGCTGTCGAAGCTGACCAGAAGCAGCCGCATGGCCTCTTCGAAGGTCATGTCGGGTTCGTAGGCGCGGACAAGGATCGGGCGGCCGTATTTCATTTCGCCGATCTGGAAGAAGGGGGTGTCGTCGCCGGCCTCGATGAAGTTGCCTTCGGGATAGATCAGGAACAGCCGCGTCGGGCCGCCCTGGATCTGGCCGCCCAGGATGATCGTCGCATTGAAGGCCGAGGCCTGCTGGCCCGCCTGGTTGTGCTTGGAAATCACGTCGCGCAGCGTGTCGGCGACGATCCGGGCGCACTGGAACATCGACGGCGCCTTGAGCAGCGAGGGTTCGCGGTCGTCGGGGGCCTTGTTGCGTTCGTCCAGGATCGACACCACGGCCTGAGTGGTGGCCAGGTTGCCGGCGGTCATCAGGGTGAGGACGCGGTCGCCCGGCACCTCCCAATGGGTCATCTTCCGGAAGGTCGAGATATTGTCCAGCCCCGCATTGGTGCGGGTGTCGGACATGAAAACCAGGCCCCGGTCCAGGACCATGCCCACGCAGTACGTCATTTCGTGACCACGCCTACTGTTGTTGCGCCACCTCGATCTCGACGCTCAGGGCTTCGCCCGTGCCGCCGACTCTGGTGCCAATTACAGGCGCGGCATCGGAATAGTCCAGCCCCGTCGCAACGCGGACATAGCGCGTGTCGGGGGACATGCGGTTGGAGGCATCGAAACCGACCCAACCGAGGTCGGGAAGACACACTTCCGCCCAGGCATGCATGGCGTCCTGGTCCGTCCGGTCGTCCATCATCAGGTACCCGGAGACGTACCGGGCGGGCAGGCCAAGCACGCGGGCGCAGGCGATGAAGACATGGGCGTGATCCTGGCAGACACCGTGCCCTTCGATCACGGCGTCCTCGGCGGTCCAGTCGGGTTCCGACGCGCCGGTCTTGTAGGCCACCGCATCGGCGGTAAGCTCTTTCAGCATGTGCATCCGGTCCAGATCGCTGTCGCCTTCGACCTGTCGCGCCAGACGCCGGACATTGACCCCGGCCTTGGTGCGGTCGGTCTGGCGCTTGTACAGCCACAGCGGCGTCGGGCCCCAGTGCCGCCCGAGGACACCATGGTTTTCCACCAGCTCGACCTCGCCGCCGCAGGTGATCGTGACCTCCTGCGTGTCGGTGTCCAGAGCGATCAGATCGACGTGGTTGCCGAAATGATCCTGGAATTCCAGCTGTTTGGTGCCCTGGTCGATCTCGACCGACCAGCCCGTCACGGACTGGTTGCCCCCGGCAAGCGGGGTGACACGCAGTTGTTGCAGGCCGCGATGAACCGGGGCCTCGAACTGATAGCGGGTGGTATGTCTGATCTTCAAACGCATGGCTATTCGTAGAACCGATAGTCTTTTTCGATCTGGGCGCCGATATCGCTCATCCGCGACAGGACGGCTTGCAGGTAGTCGTGAAGACCCTGATCGAAAACAGCCGAGATGTCACGCGAGAGGTACTGTTCCTCAAGATCCGCGATCTTGCGCGAACTTTCGGGCACCTCGCCGTAGGTGGCGTTCAGATAGCTGAGGTTGTCGCGCATCTTGCGGATGCAGAAGGCCAACGACCGGGGCATCCGCCCGTCGAGGATCAGGAAATGCGCGATGTCGATCGGGTCGTACTGGTTGCCATAGGTCATGCGGAACCCGCCCCGGGCCGAGACCGAGCGCAGGATGGTTTCCCACTGCACGTTGTCGATCGACGATCCCACGGACATGACCGAGGGCAGCAGCACGTAGTATTTCACGTCCAGGATCCGGGCCGTGTTGTCGGCGCGTTCCAAGAAGGTGCCGATGCGCGCAAAGTTGTAGATGTCGTTGCGCATCATCGTGCCGTGGGTCGCCCCCCGCACCAGCGCGGTGCGCTGGCGGATCACGCCCATGGTGGCGGGCAGGTCGCGTTCGCTGACCTTGCGGGCCAGCAGTTCCTTCGCCTTCATGTAGCAGGCGTTCGTTGCCTCCCACGTCTCAAGAGTCAGGGCCGTCCGCACGAGTCGGGCGTTCTGGCGCGCGCCTTCGATCGACATCAGCACCGAGGACGGGTTCTGCTTGGACCGCAGAAGCCAGTCGATGGCGGATTCCTTGGTCAGTTCCTCTCCGGTCGCCTCGAACCCGTGCCAGACGCCCGCGGTCTGAAGGATGGATTTCCATTCCGCCTCGGACGATCCCAGCCGGGTCAGCGCCATGCGCTGGCCGGTTTCGATCAGGCGTGAAGTGTTCTCGGCCCGCTCGAGATAGCGGTACATCCAGAAGAGGCCGTTTGCCGTCTTGCCTAGCATCAGTCCTCCAGTACCCAGGTGTCCTTGGTGCCGCCGCCCTGGGAAGAGTTCACGACAAGCGATCCCTTCTGCAGGGCCACGCGGGTCAGGCCGCCGGGGGTGATGTTGATCTTGTTGGGGCTTACCAGCACGAAGGGCCGCAGATCGACGTGGCGCGGAGACAGGCCCGCGCGGGTGAAGACCGGCACGGTCGACAGCGCCAGCGTGGGCTGCGCGATGTAGTTTCCGGGCTTGGCCTCAAGCTTCTTGCGGAACTCGGCGATGTCCTTCTTGGTGGCGGTCGGGCCGATCAGCATGCCGTAACCGCCCGATCCGTGCACTTCCTTCACCACCAGGTCGGACAGGTTATCAAGGACATAAGCCAGGCTGTCGGGTTCGGAACAGCGCCAGGTCGGCACGTTTTCCAGCAGGGCCTTTTCGCCGGTGTAGAATTCGACGATGTCGGGCATGTAGCTGTAGATCGCCTTGTCGTCGGCGATGCCGGTGCCGGGCGCATTGGCGATGGTGATCCCGCCCGCGCGGTAGACATCCATGATCCCGGGCACGCCCAGGGCGCTGTCGGGGTTGAAGTTCAGCGGGTCGAGGAATTCGTCATCCACCCGGCGGTACAGCACGTCGATCGGCTTGTACCCCTGGGTCGTGCGCATGGCGACCCGTCCGTCGATCACCCGCAGGTCATGCCCTTCGACCAGTTCGACACCCATCTGGTCGGCCAGGAAGGCATGTTCGAAATAGGCTGAATTGTAGATCCCCGGCGTCAGCACCGCGACCGTGGGGCTGCTGCCCGCGACCGACGGCGCGCAGGCGGCCAGCGATGACCGCAAATCCGACGGATAGTTCTCGACCCGCTGCACCCGGTTGCGGGCGAAAAGTTCGGGGAACATCTGCAGCATCGTCTCGCGGTTTTCCAGCATGTAGCTGACACCCGAGGGCGTTCTGGCGTTGTCTTCCAGCACGTAGAACTGGTTGTCGTCGGTGCGCACCAGATCGATGCCGACGATATGGGTATAGACCCCGCCCGGCGGCTGCACGCCGATCATGTGCGGCAGGAAGGCGTCGTTGTCGGTGATCATCCGTTCCGGCAGGCGGCCCGCCTTGATGATCTCCTGACCGTGGTAGATGTCGTAGAGGAAGGCGTTGATCGCGCGCACGCGCTGTTCGATCCCCTTGCTCAGCCTCTGCCATTCCAGGCCCGAGATGATGCGCGGAACGATGTCGAAGGGGATGAGCCGCTCTTCCGCGGCCGCTTGGCCGTAGACGTTGAAGGTGATCCCCGTCAGACGGAAAAGCTCTTCGGCTTCACGCTGTTTTGCCCGTAATCGCTTGGGTTCTTCGCCGTCGAACCAGGATTTGAAAAGGCCATAGGGTGCCCGGAGATTTTCCTCCCGCCCCCACATTTCGTCGAACACTTGATTCTGATCCATGCCCCCAGCCTAGCCCGCCCTTCGTGTTTCGCAAAATCCCGGTTTATCGGTTATGCCAAAAAGGGTAGCATGCAACGCCATGAAATCCATTGGTTTTGTTTTCGGCGCTTAAATCTTCGGCATTTTGCTGTCGGGCCGTGGGCATTGGTCCGTGCCCTGTCGGGCATTCCGGGTATACAGGCGCAACAATTTTTGCGGGGTGTCGATCCGATCCGCCCGAAGGGATTATCCAATTGGAACATGCGCCTCCGTCCGGTTGCGCGGCGCGGCGTGGGGATCCTCCCGATGGACGACGCCGTCCCGACGCGGTAGCACCGGGGCAGGCTGCGATCAGAGGTGCGCATGATCTCTCAGGTTCCGATCACCACAGACCTCGTGCTGGTCGGGGGCGGGCATGCCCATGCGCTGGTGCTGCGCATGTGGGGGATGGATCCCGTGCCGGGCGTGCGCCTGACCCTGATCGACCCGCGCCCCGTAGCACCCTATACGGGCATGCTTCCGGGCCATGTCGCGGGGCATTATTCGGCTGACGACATCGGCATCGATCTGGTGCGGCTGACCCGGTTCGCGGGCGCCCGGCTGATCCTTGGTGCGGCTTCGGCACTGGATCCCGTCGCCAAAACGATCACGGTCGGTGATCGCGTGATCGGCTATGACGTCGCCTCGATCGACATCGGGATCACCGGGCATCTGCCGCAGGTTGCGGGATTTGCCGATCACGGTGTGCCGGTCAAACCCTTCGCCGACTTCTCGGCCGCGTGGGAGAGGTACCTGGCGGGGCCTCGTGGCCCGGTCACCGTCATCGGCGGCGGATTGGGCGGCGTCGAACTGGCCCTTGCCATGCGCCACCGCCTGGGGCCGGGGGCCGAGGTGCGCATCATCGGGCGATCGGGTCTTGCCGGGGCGGGCGCGGCCCTGGGCGCCCGCCTGCAGGCCGAGCTGGACCGCGCAGGGATCGACCTGATCACGGGCAGCGCGCGGGCCGTCACCGCCGATCATGTGACGCTTGGGGATGGACAGCAGCTGCCGTCCGCCCTGACCGTAGGTGCGGGCGGCGCGACGCCGCAGGCCTGGCTCGGCAGCACCTCGCTGCCCTTGCAGGACGGCTTCATCAAGGTGAAGGACACGCTGCAGGTCATTGGACACGATGACCTTTTCGCTGCCGGGGACTGCGCGCACCTGACCCATGATCCGCGTCCCAAGGCCGGGGTCTATGCCGTGCGGGCGGCCAAGGTGCTGCGCCACAACCTGCGCGCCCGGGCGACCGGCGGCGCGCTGAAACGCTTCCATCCGCAAAGACACTTTCTGCGGCTCGTCTCGCTCGGGGACCGCCGCGCGGTTGCCGAGAAATGGCCCGCGCTGCCCGTCGCCCCGGCGGGCGGGCTTATCTGGCGCTGGAAGGACCAGATCGACCGGCGCTTCATGCGCCGCCTGACCGATCTGCCGGTCATGGCTGCGCCGACGGTGCCACGGGGCGCTGCCGTCGGGGTCCGGGATATCCTGTCTGCCGCTCCGCTTTGCGCAGGCTGCGGATCGAAGGTCGGGGCGGGGGTGCTGGGCGATATCCTGTCGACGCTGCCGCAACCCGACCGGCCGGATGTCGAAACCGGGCCGGGCGACGATGCGGGCGTGCTGCGCATCGGCGGTCAGCGGCAGGTGCTGACCACGGATCACCTGCGCGCCTTCACCGACGATCCTGGCCTTATGGCCCGCATCGCCGCGCAGCATGCGCTCGGCGATGTCCGGGCCATGGGCGCCCAGCCGCAGTCGGCCCTGGCGCAGATTATCCTGCCGCGCGGCACCGATGCGATCCAGCGCCGCATGATGGCCGAGATCATGCAGGCCGCGTCGGATGTCTTTGCCGCCGAGGGCGCGGTGATCCTGGGTGGCCATTCGACCATGGGGGCCGAGCTGACGATCGGCTTCACGGTGACGGGGCTTTGCGATGCCGACCCGATCACCGTAGGCGGCGCGCGGGCGGGCGACGCCGTGATCCTGACCGGCCGGATCGGGGCGGGGGTCCTTCTGGCGGCCGAGATGCAGGGCAAGGCGCGGGGCGTCGACGTGGCGCAGCTTTGGTCCGCGATGGCGGCTGGTCCCGGACAGGCGGCGCGGATCCTGCGGGGCGCCCATGCGATGACGGATGTGACGGGCTTTGGCCTGGCCGGGCACCTGATGGCGATCTGCCGGGCCTCTGGGTTGGGGGCAGAGGTCGCGATGCAGGCCGTGCCGATCTATCCCGGCGCGTTGGAGGCCTCGGAACAGGGTGTCAGATCAACGCTTTACGACGCGAACCGCGCCAACGCCCCGGTCTTTGGCCCCGATACGGCCCTGACCGCGCTTTTGCATGATCCGCAGACGGCGGGCGGGTTCCTCGCCACGGTGGCCGAGGCCGAGGCGGCAGGGCTGATCGCGGCGCTGACCGAGGCGGGCCTTCCCGCCGCCCGGATCGGTCGCATGACCGACGGGCCAACGGGCATCACGCTGGTCTAAAGCCCCGTCTCGTCCGCGATCCGTTCGGCTGCCCTGCGCAGCGTGGTTTCCGACAGGTCCGGCAGGTCGTGGCGCCCCTGTGCGGCGGCCTTGCGCGTCGCGCTTTTGGCATAGCGCGGATCGTAATGCGCCTGCATCAGGTCGGCGCAAAGCGCGTGGAAATCGCGTGATGTGGCAAGGGTTTGCCAGCGCTCGATCCGTTCGGCCGCGTGGTAGGGCCGCAGCTTGTCGATGATCGTCATAAGCGCGCCGGGGTCCGACGTCAGTTCGGCGTAGGTGTCGATCAGGTGCGCGGCGCGGGCGGCAAGGGGCGCAGAGAGCGTAATCCGAGGCGCGTCCAGCATCGCCTTCCAGACCGACCCGGGGATCAGGATGTCGCCGACCTTGTTGCTTTCGGCTTCGATATAGACCGGGCGGGCGGGATCCAGCGGCACAAGCGCCCCGGCCAGACGGCTTTCGAACATCTTCTGCGCAGGCTGCGGCCCGGCCAGACCGCCGAACAGCGATCCGCGATGCTCGGCCAGCCCTTCAAGGTCGACAACCTGCGCGCCGATGTCGCGAAGATGGCGCAGCAGCTGCGTCTTGGCGGTGCCGGTGTTGCCGTCGATCAGCACGGGCCGCCAGGGCAGGGGATCGTCGTGCAGCATCCGGGCGACCATCCGGCGATAGGCGCGATAGCCGCCGTCGACGGTATCGGACCGCCAGCCGATCTGCTTGAGGATCACCGCGAAGGATCCCGATCGCTGCCCGCCGCGCCAGCAATAGACCAGTGGTCGCCACCCCCCCTCACGATCCGCCAGCGGCCCTTCCAGGTGCCGCGCGGCGTTGCGTGCAACGATGGCCGCGCCGATCTTGCGGGCCTGAAACGGATCGACCTGGGTGTAGATGGTGCCGACCCGGGCGCGTTCATCATTGCTCATCACCGGCAGGGAAATCGCACCGGGCATGTGATCTTCGGCATACTCGGCCGGGCTGCGGACATCGATGATCTCGTCGAAGGGCAGGGCGGCGAGGTCGAGAAGGCTGTTGATCGTGACGGGCATGGGGTCTGGTCCGGCTGTGACGTCCGGGTATGCACGGGCCGCCGGGCTGACGCAAGCGCCGGGGTGGACATGGCCAATGGTACAGGGGCCCCGCTTTGCGCTTGAAATCGCGGCGGGGACCGGATCAGATGCGCCCGATGATAAGAATACTTGCCGTTTTTCTGACCCTTATGGCGCTCTCCCTGCCGGCGCAGGCCGAGAGGATCCTGGTCTTTGCCGCCGCCAGCCTGGCCGGTCCCCTGGATGCCGCCGCCGCCGCCTTCGAAGATGAGACGGGCCACGACATCGTGATCTCCTACGCGGGCAGTTCCGCCCTGGCCCGGCAGATCGAAGCCGGGGCCCCCGCGGATGTCTTCCTGTCGGCCAACCAGGGCTGGATGGACCATCTGGCGGCGCTTGGGCATATCCGCAACGACACGCGGCGCGACCTGTGGTCCAACAGCCTCGTGCTGGTGTCCCACGGTGCCGGAGAGGACATCGCCCTGACGCCCGAGCTGGACCTGCCGGGGCTTCTGGCAGGCGGGCGGCTGGCCGTCGCGTTGACCGAAGCGGTTCCGGCCGGCGTCTATGCCCGCGAAGCGCTCGCCTCGCTCGGGCAATGGGACGCAGTGCGCGACAGCCTGGCCGAGGCCGACAATGTCCGCGCGGCGCTGGCGCTGGTGGCCACAGGCGCGGCGCAATGGGGCATCGTCTATGCCACGGACGCGGCCGCCGAGCCGCAGGTGCACCTGCGCGGGACCTTTCCCGAAGGCAGCCACAGCCCGATCACCTATCCCGGCGCGCTGATCGCCTTTGCCCGCCCCGAGGCACAGGATTTCCTGACCTTCCTTGCAACGCCCCCGGCGCAAGAGATCTTCGCGGCGGCCGGGTTCGGCGCCGTGCCGACCCCGTGACGGGCTGGCTGGGACCGCAGGAATGGGCGGCCGTGGCGCTGTCGCTGAAGGTCGCGGTCTGGGCCACCCTCTTGTCGCTGCCCCCCGGCATCCTCGTGGCCATGGCGCTGGCCCGCGGGCGGTTCTGGGGGCGGGGCGTGTTGAACGTGCTGGTCCACCTGCCGCTGGTGATGCCGCCGGTGGTCGTGGGCTACCTTCTGTTGCTGACCTTATCACCGGTCGCGCCGCTAGGGCAGGCGCTGGCCTCGCTCGGGGTGGTCTTTGCCTTCCGCTGGACCGGGGCGGCGCTTGCGGCGGCGGTCATGGGCTTTCCGCTGATGGTCCGGGCGATCCGGCTCGCGATCGACGCGGTCGATCCGAGGCTCGAGGACGCGGCCGCCACGCTTGGGGCGTCGCGCCTGCGGGTCTTCCTGACCGTGACCCTGCCGCTGATCCTGCCGGGCGTACTGGCGGGGGCGGTGCTGGCCTTCGCCAAGGCCATGGGCGAATTTGGCGCCACGATCACCTTCGTGTCGAATATCCCGGGTGAAACCCGCACTCTGCCCTCGGCGATCTATGCCTTTCTGCAGCAGCCGGGCGGGGATGGTGCGGCGCTGCGGCTTGTCATCGTGTCGATCGTGGTGGCCACGGTGGCGCTGGTCGCGTCCGAGGCGCTGGCGCGACGGATGGCACGGCGGGTGGGCTCATGAGCCTGTCGGTCACCCTTCGCCACCGGCTGGGCACGCTGGATCTTGACGTCGCCTTCGAGGCTCCGGGCGGGGTCACGGCCCTGTTCGGGCGGTCGGGCGCGGGCAAGACAAGCGTGGTGAACGCCGTCGCGGGGCTGCTGCAGCCGGATAGCGGAAGCATCGTTCTGAACGGAAAAAGCCTGCTATCCCAAGGCGGAACATCCGTTCCGAAACATCGGCGCAGGATCGGCTATGTCTTTCAGGATGCGCGCCTTTTTCCGCATCTCTCGGTGCGCGGCAATCTTCTATATGGCGCGCGAAACGACCATGGGTTGCAACGGGTCACCGACCTTCTCGGAATAGGTGATCTGCTTCGCCGCCGCCCCCGCGCGCTGTCGGGGGGTGAGGCACAGCGCGTCGCGATCGGCCGCGCGCTTCTGTCGGAGCCCGAGCTTCTGATCATGGACGAACCGCTGGCCGCGCTGGATGCGGCGCGCAAGGCCGAGATCCTGCCCTACCTCGAACGGCTCCGCGATGAGGCCGGTCTGCCGATCCTCTTTGTCTCGCACTCGGTCGAGGAGGTCGCCCGCCTCGCCACGACGCTCGTCCTGATGGACCGGGGCCGGGTGGTCCGCACAGGTCCCGCCGCCGATCTCCTGGCCGATCCCACCCTGGCCCCGATCTTCGGCCCCCGCATGGCCGGGGCTGTGCTGCCCGGGCGGATCGCGGCACAGCATGACGACGGGCTGACGGAAATCGCGGTCTCGGGCGGGCGGCTCTTCCTTCCCGCGACGGCGGGCGCACCGGGCGATCCGCTGCGCGTCCGCATCGCGGCGCAGGACGTGATGCTGGCGCTCGACCGGCCTGAGAATGTCTCGGCGCTCAATATCCTGTCCGCCACGGTGACCGAGGTGCAGCCGGGCCAGGGCCCCGGCGTCATGGTCCAGCTGCGCGCGGGCGATGACCTTCTGCTGGCCCGGATCACGCGCCGGTCCGCCGATGCCCTTGGCCTGCGACCCGGAACGCCCTGCTTTGCCGTTCTGAAATCCGTCGCGGTCGCGCAGGGCGCGGTCGGGCGCGGCTGATCCTTCATCTTGCCCGAAATACTCCCGCCGGAGGCATCCCCGCGGGGCCGCCTTGCCATCCGGGGCGAAACCCGTACCTTGCCGCGCAAGGAGGATCCCCCATGAGCGTCATTCTGGAAACCCAGGCCCTGCCGTACCCCGGCGTCCACAACATCCGCTGTCTCGGTGGATACGAGACCGAGACCGGCAGCCGGACCCGCGAAGGCGCGGTCTGGCGGGGCTGTGCGCTGACCGGAATAGACAGCGAACACCACGAGGATCTGCTGTCGCGGGGACTAGCCACCGTGATCGACCTGCGTCGCGCAGATGAGATCGCCAATGATCCCAATCCTCTGGCCGACGATCCTCGGGTGATCTACGTCAATATCCCGCTGTTTGACGGGCTGGCGCCGCTGGACCGGATGGCCGAAGAGGCCGAAGGCGGGTTCAACATGGGGATCCGCTATGTCCGGGCGCTGGATGAATGCCAGGGCAATTTCTTCAAGGTGTTTCGCACCGTGGCGGCGGCGGGGCCGGGCGGGGTCTATTTCCACTGCACCGCCGGGAAGGACCGCACCGGTCTGATCGCCGCGCTGCTTCTGTCGAACGCCGGCGTGCCGCGCGACGTGGTCGTGGCCGAATACGCTTTGACCGCGCGGCTGGGATCGGCGCTGATGGACCGCCTGCGGGTGGCGATCCAGGCGCGGGGCCAGACGCCGGAACGCACCGACCAGATCCTCGCCAGTGCGCCGGAAACCATGCGGGCCGTGCTGGAATACCTCGACACGTCCTATGGTGGCCCGGTGGCCTATCTGGATCGGATCGGCATCGACGCGGGGATGCGGGCGCAGCTTGCGGCGCGGATGACCGGCTAGCGGCTCAGCAGCTTCAGAAGGCCCTTCTTGGCCTCTTCCTCAAGCGTGCGTTTCAGCGCGTCTTCGGTGCTTTCGCCGTCCTGCTGTTCGATGCCAAGCTTGCGGGCGACCTCGTCCCGGACCTTCTGTTCGACCTTCGACTTTTCCTCCTGAGCATTGAGCTGGATGGCTTTTTCAACGTCGACGGTGATCTTCGGGTTGGCCCAGGCGCCCCGGATGCGGACCGGGATCGCCAGGCCGCGCCCGTCGCGGGCCTGCAGGCTGACCGGCGTGAAAAGATAGTCGATCTGCTGCTGGCCCAGCCCGACGGTGCCGGTGCCGCGCGCCTCGATCCCGGCCAGCCGCATCAGCAGGTCGTCATTGCGCAGCACGCCCTTGTCCATCGTGAAGGTGGCATTGGTCGCGTCGAAGATCGTGGTGCCGCCGGTCGGATCGCCGCCCCGGAACAGCCGGTCCAGGTCGATCCCTTCGATCGTGCCGCGCCCGGTGTCGACGCCGCCCGACCCGGACAGCGAATTCATGATCGCCGCCACGCTTTGCCCGACGCCCAGGAACTTCACCCTGGCCGAGGCCGCGCCGGTGAAGCGGGTGATCCCGGCAAGATCGCTCAGCAGGCTCTGCAGGGCGATGTCGCTGGCCTGCAGGTCGCCGCCGACGGACAGGCCGTTGCGGTTGTTGGCGACGAATTCGCCGGTCAGGTTGCCGCCGAAGGCGCGCACTTCGCGCAGGGTCGCGACGGCGCGGGAATTGTCGATGGTGACGACCGCGCGGGTGGCCCCAAGGTCGATCGCCCCCAGGTCGACCGACGCCGCCGTCACCGAGATCTCTCCGTCCAGCCGCCCGAGGGCAGAGGCGTCGATCGGTGCAGTCGACCAGCCGGTTTCCGGCGTGCCGCCCGCAGGCGCTTCGCCTGTGCCGCCGGTCAGCCCGGTCAGATCCAGCGCCTCGGCCAGGATCTGGGCCCTGATTTTGGGACGTGCGCCGCGCAGGGTGACATCGGCCTCAAGCGCGGCGCGGTTGGTGCCGGACCGCAGGCCCGCCTTGCGCAGCGACAGCAGCGTACCCTCGCGGGTCATGGTCAGCTCGCCCTGGGCCTCAAGATCGCGGCCCAGACCCTTGGGCAGATCCAGGCGTGACAGGCCAAGCGCCTCGGTCAGGGTGGCGGTGTCGGCGACATCCAGCGTCAGCTGTCCCTGCGCCTCGGGCGCGACCGAGGCGCGGCCGACGAACCGCGCCTCGCCGCCCGGCGCACTCAGGCTGAGGTCGAGGTCCGTGATCTTCGCCCCGGCAAGTGCCTGCGGATCGGCGACGGTGCCAGACAGGCGGACCGGGTCACCGTTCGGCCGCAGGGTCAGATCGACGCGCGCGGGGCCGCCCGCATCGGGCCAGGCCAGGGTCAGGTCGATGCCGCGCTGGCTGATCTCGGTGCCGGTGCTGCGGTCGGTGAAATAGATCGAGGCATTCGTGATCTCCGCCAGATCCAGCGTGAAGGCGGGCAGGGGTTTGGCGGGTGCGGTGGTCTGCACCGGAGCGTCGGCGACAGCAGGCGCGGGGGGGGCGGGCTTGGCCGCGGCCAGTTCCCAGTTTCCAAGCCCCTCGGCATTGCGTTCCAGCAGGATCTCGGGGTTTGCGGCCCGCAGCGCGCGGATCTTGATCTGGCGGTCGATCAGGGCGGCGGCATCGACGCCGATCGTCACCTCTTCGGCCTGGAACATCGGCCCGTTCTGCGACCAGGGCGCATTGGCGATCTTCAACGCCCCCACGGTCACGCCCAGTTCAGGCCAAAGCGTCACCTTGGCGCCCCCGGCGATCTGCACGTCGCGGCCGGTGCGGCGGGTCAGTTCATCTGCGGCGATCCGGGCAATCTGGTCTCCGGGCACGAAGAACAGGCCGACGCCGACAAGCAGGACAAAGACGATGACCGCACCGATCAGAAGCCGAATAAGCCGCATGTGGTTTCCCCGTATCAAGCCGCTGGCACAGTATCACGCACCCCCCCGGTCACAAGTCCAGTCGCGGGCCTCGTCACAAGTCCGGGACGCGGCAGGACAGTTGCAAAACGCGGCCAAGGGCGTATAGGCGGCTCTATGTCCCAGAATCCACCAAACCTCCGCCCCGACCTTGCGCCCGCGCCCCGCTTTGACGAGGCACGAAGGGAAGGTCAGCCGTCGATCGGCATGGTGTCTCTCGGGTGTCCGAAGGCGCTTGTCGACAGCGAACGCATCCTGACGCGGCTGCGGGCCGAAGGCTATGCGATTTCGCCCGATTATGCGGGGGCGGACGCGGTGATCGTGAACACCTGTGGCTTCCTGGACAGCGCCAAGGCCGAAAGCCTGGGCGCGATCGGCGAGGCGCTGAAGGAAAACGGCAAGGTCATCGTGACCGGCTGTCTCGGGGCCGAGCCCGAATACATCACCGGCGTGCACCCCAAGGTGCTGGCCGTGACCGGGCCGCATCAGTACGAACAGGTGCTGGACGCGGTGCATGGGGCCGTGCCGCCCGCGCCCGATCCGTTCATCGACCTGCTGCCCGCCAGCGCCGTCAGCCTGACGCCGCGCCACTTCAGCTATCTGAAGATCTCCGAGGGCTGCAATCACAAGTGCAAGTTCTGCATCATCCCCGACATGCGCGGGCGCCTGTCCTCGCGCCCCGTGCACGCCGTGCTGCGCGAGGCCGAGAAACTGGTCGAGGCCGGGGTGCGCGAACTGCTGGTGATCTCACAGGATACCTCGGCCTACGGGGTGGACCGCAAGCACGACACCAGCCCCTGGAAGGACCGCGAGGTGCGGGCCCATGTGACCGACCTTGCGCGCGAGTTGGGGCAGCTGGGTGCCTGGGTGCGGTTGCACTATGTCTATCCATATCCGCACGTAAAAGACCTGATCCCCCTCATGAATGACGGGGGTATTTTACCATATCTCGACATTCCGTTCCAACACGCCCATCCCGACACCCTGCGCCGGATGGCCCGTCCGGCGGCGGCGGAAAAGACGCTGGACCGGATCGCCGAATGGCGTGACATCTGCCCCGACATCACCCTGCGCTCGACCTTCATCGTCGGCTACCCCGGCGAGACGGAGGCGGAATTCCAGACGCTTCTGGATTGGCTGGACGAAGCGCAGCTGGATCGCGTCGGCTGCTTCCAGTACGAAAACGTCGCCGGGGCCCGGTCGAACGATCTGCCCGATCACGTGGATCCCGAGGTCAAGCAGGACCGTTGGGACCGCTTCATGGAAAAGGCGCAGGCCATTTCCGAGGCCAAGCTGGCCGCCAAGGTGGGCACCCTTCAGCAGGTCATCGTGGACGAGATCGACGAAGACGGCATCGCCACATGCCGGACCAAGGCCGATGCGCCCGAGATCGACGGAAATCTCTTCATCGACGAAGTCACCGAAGGCCTTGCGCCCGGGGATTTCGTGACGGTCGAGGTGGACGAGGCCAGCGAATACGATCTCTGGGGGCGTCGAGTCTGACACCCGCTGATGTTTGACGCCGGTACATCGTCCCCTCGGCGATGCACCGGCGTCGGACCGGTCCCGGATCTGACCCTGCAGCGGCATTCCCCCGAACGGCTGCGGGTCTCCGGGCCGGTATCCCGGGTTCAGGCGTCCCGCAGGGTGGCCAGCAGGTGCCGGTTGCGGCAGAAGGCGGGGGCATCTGCGGCTGTGGCGTGATCGGCCTGCCAGCCTCGGCAGGCGTCCCCGGCCTTGCACCCGGCACAGGTCAGCACGGCGGTCCGGTAATCGCCCGCCCGCTGCGGATCGCGACCGATCCAGTCGGCAAAATCCACGCCCATCCGTTGGGCCATGCCCTGCATCAGCGGTTCCTGACTGGCGAGTCGGTCGAAAAATCCCATGGTTCTGTCCTTCGTGATCAGGCGCCCTGACGGCCAAGCCGGTCAAAGGTCGCGCGGTTGCGGCAATAATCGGGGGCAGGGGCCACGCCGTCGGCCAGCTCAAGCGTCGACAGACGCGCGCTGCAGGCGCCGGGGCCGGCGCAGCCGCGACAGTTGGTGACCATCGTGGCCCAGCTATCGCTGGTCAGCGTGCCATCCTGCATCGCGGCGCCAAGATCGGTCTTTGTCGCGCGGGCCATGCGCCGCACGAGGTCCAGGTGGTCAGTGATGGGGCCCAGGGGGGACATGGTGGCTCCTGCGGTTGTTCACCAGCAGGTCTAGCGGGCGACAGGCCCGGCCACCTTGATCCGGATCAAATGGTCAGCGCAGCGCGGCGCGGACGGCCTCGACCCGGTTGGAGTTCGGCGGATGGGTGCCGAGGAACCGGTTGCCCGGATCGGGCGAGCGTTCGAAATAGCGCGCGCCGTTGATGGCATCGAAACCGGCGGCGCGGGCGATCCGGGCACCTCGGGCATCGGCCTCAAGCTCGTAATCCTTGGCATAGGCGCGCGACCCCAGGACCGCGCCGAAGCGGGCGGCGGATTCGACGGCAGACCCGGACACGCCGGTTCTGGCGGCAGCCGTGGCGAAGATCAGGGCGCTGGCCCGGGTGGCTTCCTGCCGTCGATCAAGGTGGCGCGCGATGTGGTGCGCGGCCTCATGGGCCAGCACAAAGGCCATTTCGTCATCGTTGCGCACGTAGGTGATCATCGGGACGGTGACGATCAACAGCGGGCGGCCACTGTCATCGCGCATCTGGAAGGCGTTGATCGGTGCATCCGGGCTGTCGTCGACGAGGATCAGGAAATCGCAGTTCAGATCCCCGGCCTCGCGGCGACAGGCGGCTTCGGCGGCGGGTTCGATGCGTTCGGCGACGCGGACGAACCGGTCGGCGGCAGCGGCAGCGGTCGGGGGCACCTGTGCCGCGCTGCTTTGCGTGGTCGGGGCGATGGTGGTGGGCATCGGCACGTCGCAGGCCGCAAGGGCCAGCAGGGCAGGCAGAAGGATGGTCCGAAGTGTCGTGGTCATGCGCATGATCTGCCCCCTTGTCCCTGACCTAGCGGCTTTTTCGCCCCCTGCGCAAGCAGGCATGGCGGTCATGCCGCGAAGTTCAGCAAGAGTTCATCGCCCGGCCCCCGATCGCTTGCGCCGCCCGGCCTTCGCGCTCTAGGCTCGGCCCATGTTCACCATCGAGCACGAATTTGATTCCACCCTCATCACCCTTGTCGACGACGGGGGCGCACCGCTTCAGGAAGACGTTGTCATCAACGCCTTCGAAGAATGCGTCACGGTCGAACAATACGACGCGCGGCTGGATGTGACGCAGAAGATCACCCTGTCGATGGCGCAGCTGCGCGACCTGGCGGCGGCGATGAACCTGCCCGAGGGCAGCTATACGCTGGTCCCATCCAAGACCGACTAATCCGCGATCCGAAAAGTCTTGTCACGGCTGGTCTGGCCCCGGATCAGGGTGAGGCTGGTCTTTGGCACGCCCAGGGCCTTGGCCAGCATCCGCGCCACCGCCGCATTGGCGCGCCCATCCTCGGGCGGGGTGGTGGTGTAGACGCGGATCTCGTCGCCCTCCCGGGTGATGCGGTTGCGGGCCGCGCGGGGCGTGACCCGCAGCGTGATCTCGGCACCCGGACGGGCCAGGTCGCCAAGATCGGGCAGGTCGCGGGACGGATCGCGGGGCATGACGGTCTTTCGCGGGTGGCTTGCAGTGCGGGGCGGGGCGGGCCAAAGTCCGGCAAGGGAACGAAGGAGGATCGCCCATGTCAACCGGCTTCTACTGGGACGAACGCTGCTTTTGGCACGCGGGCGGGAACTATGCGCTGACCATGCCGCTTGGCGGTCTGGTGCAGCCGCTGGCCGCGGGCGGATTGCCGGAAAGTCCTGAAACGAAGCGCCGGTTGCGCAACCTGATGGAGGTCACCGGGATCACCAAAGACCTGGTCATGACCTCGGCCAAACCGGCCAGCCGGGACGATCTGTTGCGGGTGCACCCGGCCTCGTATCTCGATGAATTCAAGGCGCTGTCGGATGCGGGTGGCGGGGAACTTGGCCTGCGCACCCCTTTTGCCAAGGACGGGTACGAGATCGCCGCGCTGTCGGCGGGGCTGGCCACGCAGGCCCTGCTGGACGTCATGGCGGGCAATGTCGACAACGCCTATGCCCTGTCGCGTCCGCCGGGGCACCATTGCCTGCCCGACTGGCCCAACGGCTTCTGCCTGCTGGCCAATATCGCCATCGCCATCGAATCCGCGAAGGCCAAGGGGCTGGCGGGCCGGGTCGCGGTGGTCGACTGGGACGTGCACCACGGCAATGGCACGGAACACATCTACTATGACCGCGACGATGTGCTGACGATCTCGATCCACCAGGAACACAACTATCCGCTGGACACCGGTAGCGCCACGGCCCGCGGCAAGGGCAAGGGCGACGGCTACAACATGAACATCCCGCTGCCGCCGGGCGTCGGCCATGTCGGCTATCTCGAGGCGATGGACCGGATCGTGCTGCCCGCGCTCGACCGGTACGAGCCCGACGTGATCATCGTCGCCTGCGGTTTCGATGCGGGCATTTTCGACCCGATCGCCCGGATGCTCTGCACCGCCGAGACGTTCGGAGAGATGACCGCCCGGGTCAAACGTGCGGCCGAACGGCTGTGCGACGGTCGGCTTCTCCTGGTGCACGAGGGCGGCTATTCCGAGGCCTACGTGCCCTTCTGCGGTCACCGCGTGCTTGAGGTGCTGTCGGGCTCGGACTGCATTGCCGAGGACCCGATGGCGGCCACGGTCGCGGCCCGCCAGCCCAATCCGCAGGTCGATGCCTTCTACAGCGGGCTGATCGGAGGGATGGCGGAATATTTCGCGAAGTGAGGCGGTTGAACGGGCTGCACAGGCGGGTTTGGCAGGCCTTGACCCGGGGGGTGTCAGGGCCGACATAAGCCAAAGCAAACCGGAGATCCCATGCCCGAAAAGAACCAGGCCGCCCTCGACTTTCTTGCCACCCGCCGGTCGCATTCGCCCAAGGTCCTGACCGCCCCCGTGCCCGACCGGGCCGAGGTCGAGGAGCTTCTGACCTATGCTGCACGCTCGCCCGATCATGGCGCGCTGACGCCCTGGCGGTTCATCGTCGTGGAAAAGCCCGCGATGGCGCGGCTGGCCGATCTGGCCGAGGCCCGGGCGCGGGCGCTTGGCAAGGACGACGAGGGCATCGCCAAGGGGCGCGGCCAGTTCGATCGCGGCAACCTGGCCGTGGTGATCGTCGAACGCCCCGTCGCGGCGGAAAAGGTGCCCTACCGGGAACAGACGCTGTCGGCGGGGGCGGTCTGCCTCGGCCTCGTCAATGCCGCGCTGGCCTCGGGCTGGGGGGCGGGCTGGGTGTCCGGCTGGATTTCCTTTGATCGTGGATTTGTCGAGGACGGGCTGGGCCTTGGTGCCGATGAAACCGTTGCGGGCATCGTCCACATCGGATCCTTCGCCACCGCGCCCACGGAACGCCCCCGGCCCCAGGTGACGGAGCTGACGACGTGGCTCTCGGCGTAATCCTGTCGTCGTTCTTCGCGGCGCTCGGCCAGCTGGGCGATCCCCGGTTCCGCCGGGTGCTGTTGCTGGGGCTTGTGCTGACGGTGGCGCTGCTGGTCGCGGTCACCGCCGCCTTCCTTGGCTTTCTGCAATGGAGCGTCGGCGAAGAGGCGACCCTGCCGCTGATCGGTCAGGTGACCTGGCTGAAGGACCTGCTGACCTGGTCCTCGGTCGGGGTGATGCTGATCCTGTCGGTCTTCCTGATGGTTCCTGTCGCCTCGGCGATCACCTCGATGTTCCTTGAAGACGTGGCCGACGCGGTCGAGGCGGTGCATTATCCAGCCCTGCCGCCGGCCCCGAAAACACCGTTTCTGGAAGCCGTGGTCGACACCATCAGCTTTCTGGGGGTGATCATCGTTGCCAACCTTCTGGCGCTGATCCTCTATGCCTTCTTCGCGCCGCTGGCGCTGTTCATCTTCTGGGGGATGAACGGGTTTCTGCTGGGGCGTGAGTACTTTACCCTGGCGGCGATGCGCCGCGTGGGGCGCGAAAAGGCGAAAGAGCTGCGGCAGCGGCACATGCTGACCATCTGGATCGCGGGCGTTCTGATGGCGATGCCGCTGTCGGTGCCTCTGGTCAACCTGCTGATCCCGATCATCGGCGCGGCGACCTTTACCCACATCTTCCACCGGCTGGAGCGACGGTAGGCAGACGGGGGGGGCTCTGCCCCCCTCGGCGCTGACGCGCCGCCCCCCGAGGTATTTGGGACCAGAAGAAGCTCGGGGATTCAGGCGGGTGGTGCCGGATTCGGCTGGCCCCCGCGCGGTCCGGCCGGGCGGACCGGATCCCGGCGGATTGGAAACAATGGCCGGGCGTCCGGTCCAATTCTGGTCGGGCAGGAAACAATGTGCCCGAAATGCCGTCAAAATCCTTCCGTTACGTCAACCTCTCACTTGCCCCACTGGATGTTTCGGGTGACATTCTGCCGATGTATCGCGCCAATTTCGAAGGAATGTACTGATGACTTTCCTCTGCCGCACGGCCTCGGCCGCAGCCATTCTGATCGCCGCAGCCACGTCGGCATACGCGGGGACCATCAACCGGACGGGAACTGGCCTCCTGACGGAAACCGGAGTGTCCTTCCCCAACCAGGCGCCGACCAGCGTCGGCTCATCGCTCTTCTTCGACACCGGGACGGTCGTGAATCCGATCCTGATACGTTGGGACCTGCTGGACGCCGGTTCAATTGCCGTCGGCGACGCGACCCAGACGGTCAGCGCGACGCTGAACGTCACGCGCACGAGCGACGACTTCGATTTCTCCATCGGCCTGTGGGACGGTCTGAACTACGTCTCGATCCTACCCCATGTCGACGGCTTTGCGACCTTTTCCAACTATGATGCCACCTCGGACGGGTCGGTCCAGATGCAGACCTTGGTCAATCTTGGCAACAATCCTCAGACTTCCATCGGCGGGTCCTTCGACTTTACCGTCAACTGGACGCTGGCCGACGGAGCGACGGAGATCGCGCTCGACATTCTCGGTAACAGCTATTCCGGGTCGACCACGAACCCGTTTGACCGGACCAATGCGCTGTCGCTGCTGATCGCCAAGCAGACCTTGGGTGAGACGTTCCAGGTCAACGCGATCTCGGTCACCGCTCCGGACTTTGGGTCAGAGACGACCGTGGTGCCGCTGCCGGCGACCCTTCCGCTGATTCTTGCGGCTCTTGGCGGGCTTGGCTTCGTTGCGCGGCGTCGTCGCGCCTGACGCAGCATCCGGCTCCGTCGGTTCGGGGCCGGAGCGAGTTCAGTTGTCGGGATAGGCGTCTTCCATGCGGTTGAACCAGTCCAGATCCTGGACCGTGATCCAGCCCGACAGGATGATGCCTGCGATGATGACGAAAAGCACGACCGAGATCCCGGTCGTGATCCAGAGCTTTGCTTTCAGGTGATGGACCTCGGGCGCGCCGGACTGGGTGCCGGGGGTGACCTTGCCCAGGTCCTGCTGCGTCTTGAGCCGGATCGGCGCGATCACGAGCAGGGTCATGAACCAGATCACTGCGAAGAGGACGAGGGCGGAGGTCGGTCCCATCAGACCTGCTCCAGTTCCACGAGGCAGCCGTTGAAGTCCTTGGGGTGCAGGAACAGCACCGGCTTGCCATGAGCGCCGATCTTGGGATTGCCATCGCCCAGCACCCGCGCGCCGGTGGATTTCAGGTGGTCGCGGGCGGCGATGATGTCGTCGACCTCGTAGCAGACATGGTGGATGCCGCCCGAGGGGTTCTTGTCGAGAAACCCCTGGATCGGAGAGTTTTCGCCCAAGGGATAGAGCAGTTCGATCTTGGTGTTGGGCAGTTCGATGAAGATCACGGTGACGCCGTGATCGGGTTCGTCCTGCGGGTCACCGACCTTGGCGCCAAGGGCGTTGCGGTACTGGTCGGCGGCGGCGGTCAGGTCCGGGACGGCGATGGCGACGTGGTTCAGGCGGCCGATCATGGCAGGTCTCCTTCAGGTTTTGGCGATTTATGCGTCGCGGGGGCGGATCGCGCAAGCGTGGCAGGGCGACGCGGTCCGTTAACGACCTTTTGAGATTCGCGGCGGTAGAGTTGGTCGCAAGGGCTCATTCCAGAAAGGAGACCGGGATGGACGACAAGGATTATCTGCCACGCGATCACGTACCCACGGCCACGCGGCCGCTTCTTGGGATGACGATCCTGGTGGTCGAAGACAGCCGATACGCCAGCGAAGCGGTGCGCCTGATGTGCATCCGGTCCGGCGCGCGGATCCGGCGCGCGGATTGCCTGGCCTCGGCGCGGCGCCATCTGCAGGTCTATCGCCCGACGGTCCTGATCGTCGACGTCGGCCTGCCGGACGGATCCGGGCTGGATCTTATCCGTGAGATGGACGGGGCAACGCCGCGGGTCGATGTGCTGATCGCAACCTCGGGCGACGAGGATTGGGAAGCGGCTGCGATTGATGCCGGGGCCGACGGGTTCCTGGCGAAACCGGTGCGCAAGATGGCCGCCTTCCAGGCCGAAATCCTGCGCCATGTCCCCGAAGAGAGGCGCCCGTCCGGGCCACGCGTGGTCGATCCCGACGAGGTGTCGCCGGATGCCGTGGCCTATCGCGATGACATGGCGGCGGTGGCCGATACGCTTGGCAAGCCTGCCGACAGCGCAACCGTCGGCTACGTCACCCAGTTCCTGAGCGGGGTCGCCCGCGCGGCCCGGGACGATGTGCTGCTGGATGCCGTGGATGCGCTGCGGGCCGATCAGGCGCAGGGGGCATCGGTCGATGCGGGCATCCAGCGGGTCGCCGGGCTGGTGCAGGACCGGATCGGGATGCGCGTGTCGATCTGACATCCGCCACAGGTACGGGGCTTGCCGGGACAGGTCGGCAAGTCCATATCCGGCGGATGACCGATCCGACGCTAAACGATTTTGCCCGCGTGGCGCGACAGGCGATCACGCAGCTGCCCGAGGCGTTTCGCGCCCATGCCGAGGCCGTCCGGCTGTGCGTGGCCGAACTGCCCGAGACCGAGATGCTGGATGGGCTGGGGATCGGTGACCCGCTTGACCTGACCGGACTGTACGAGGGGGTGCCGCTTACCGAAAAGCACCTGTGGGACGCGGGCGGAGAGCCGGACACCGTCTGGATTTTCCGCGCCCCCATTCTGGCCGAATGGCGCGACCGTGGCGATGTGGAGCTGGACGACCTGATCGCCCATGTCGTGGTCCACGAGTTCGCGCACCATTTCGGATGGTCGGACGAGGATATCGCCCGGATCGATCGGTGGTGGGAATAACCCCATAGGCCCGGTCGGGGTGGAGGCGGTTCGATGTGAGAGTGCCGCTGGATATTCCTGATGGCTTACGGCGTATGTTTTAGCTGGATCGGCCGCATATCAACGGTCTGACGGTCTGACGGTCGTGTCGGGCCTGACGGTCGAGCCGGGCCTGACGGTCGTGCCCAATGTGACGGTTGTACCCAGTCTGACAGTTGTGTTCGCCCTGACGGTTGTGTCCGGTCTGGCGGTTGTGTTCGCTCTAACGGATGTGCCCGCTATGACGATTTTGCCCGATCTGACGGTCGAACCCGGTCTGATGGTCGTATCCGGTCTGGCGGTCGTACCCGTCTAACGCCGTGCCCGGTCAGAACGCGCCCATGGCCAGACCCGCGCCAAGCGCGGCTCCCAGCTCCCTGCATCGTTCAAGATCGGCGTCGGGGATCACCTTTTCCGCCAAAATCGCCTCGGGCGTCTGGGCGTGGGTGCAGATGATCAGCGGCGGCTGGACCTCGCGCAGGCGCCATCCCTTGGCGATGCGGGCAGTCTGGCGGGCGGCGTTGTCGCCATCCGACCCGGCACAGACCATCTGGGCATAGGGTCGGCCCTCGATCCGGCCCAGCACCGGGTAATAGCTGCGGTCGTAGAAATCCTTCATGACGCCTGCGATCGCGGCCAGGTTTTCCGGCGCGGCAAAGAGGTACCCGTCATGCGCCAGAAGGTCGTCCGGCCCGGCCTCGGCGGCGGTCAGCAAGGTCGTCTCGACCTCGGCGCGCGCGGCGTGACAGGCGGCCTCGGCCATCTGGCGGGTGCCCTGGGTGCGGGAATGATAGACGATCAGCAGGCGCGGCATGGGCGGACCCTAGCCGGTCCTGTTCCCCGTGTCAGCGGGTATCGCTTGGCGAGTCACCCCGGACCCGCCATGATCGTGCCGGGCGCGTATCCGCCCCCAGAACGGAGGCTTCCATGGCCCGCCTTGTCTTCGCAATGAACCTGTCGCTCGACGGCTACGTCGATCACGAGGAAGCTGCGCCGGACCCGGTGCTGTTCCAGCACTGGATCGATTACGCAGGCCGCATCTCGGGCAGCCTCTATGGCAGCCGTGTCTACCAGCTGATGCGCTATTGGGAGGTCGACGATCCCGCCTGGTCAGCGGCCGAGCATGCCTTTGCCAAGGCCTGGCGCGCGCAGCCCGTCTGGGTCGCGTCGCAATCGCTGAGCTCGGTCGGGCCGGGCGCGGAACTGATCTCAGGTGATCTGGAACCCTTCGTGCGCGATCTGAAGGGCCGGGTGGAGGGCGAGATCGACGTGTCCGGACCGACCCTGGCCCACAGCCTGGGCCAGATGGGGCTGATCGACGAATACCGGCTGTATTTCCATCCCGGTGTGCTTGGGCAGGGGCAACCGTTCTTTCGCGGCCCGCTGCCCCGGCTGCGTTTCAACGGCATGAAGCAGGTCAGCGACAGCGTCGTCTGCCTCAGCTATCTGCCGGGACAGGACGCCTAGCCGTCGCGCCAGCGATTGACGATCGGATAGCGGCGGTCCAGCCAGAAGGCGCTCTTGGTCAGGCGTGTGCCGGGTGCGGACTGGAAGCGTTTGTATTCGCTGAGATAAATCAGCCGCTCGACCTTCTTGGCATCGTCGTGGGCATAGCCCGCCGCCACGCAATCCGCGATCGAGGCGTCACGGTCGACCAGCAGTTCAAGCAGCCCGTCCAGCACTGGGTAGTCGGGGAGCGAGTCGCTGTCCTTCTGGTCGGGGCGCAGTTCGGCGGACGGCGGCTTGGTGATGATGCGGTCGGGGATGACCTCGCCCTCGGGGCCCATCATCCAGTCGCGGTGATTGACGTTGCGCCAGCGGCACTGTTCGAAGACGCGCGTCTTGTAGAGATCCTTGATCGGGTTGTAGCCGCCCGCCATGTCGCCATAGATCGTGGCATAGCCGACCGCGACCTCGGACTTGTTGCCGGTGGTCAGCAGCATTTCCCCGAACTTGTTCGACAGCGCCATCAGCAGCAGCCCGCGCAGGCGGGACTGGATGTTTTCTTCCGTAAGGTCGGGCTCGGTCCCTTCGAAAAGCGGTGCGAGGGTTGCGGTGATCGCCTGCCTTCCGGCGGCGATCGGGACAAAGTCATAGCGGCAGCCAAGTGCCTCGGCGCAGGCCTTGGCGTCCTCGAGCGAGTGGTCCGAGGTGTATTCCGACGGCAGCATGACGCAGCGCACGTTGTCGGGGCCAAGCGCGTCTGCGGCGATGGTCGCGACGATGGCGCTGTCGATCCCGCCCGACAGACCCAGCAGTACCTTCTTGAACCCGGTCTTGCCGCAGTAATCGCGCAGGGATTCGACCATGCAGCGATAGTCCTGTTCCCATTCGTCGGGCTGGTGCGCCTTTTCGCCCGGCTCGATCCGCCAGCCTTCGGGCCCGCGCGTCAGGTCGATCTGCCGGATCTCTTCGTCGAAGGGGGGCAGGATGAAGGCCAGCTCACCGCCCGGGTTCAGGCCGAAGGTGGCGCCGTCGAAGACCTGGTCGTCCTGGCCGCCCACCATGTTCAGATAGATCAGTGGCAGGCCGGTTTCGACCACGCGCGCCACCATCTGGTTCATCCGCATGTCCAGCTTGCCGCGATAGTAGGGCGATCCATTGGGCACCAGCAGGAATTCGGCCCCGGTCTCGGCCAGGGTTTCCGGCACCTCCGCGTGCCAGGCGTCTTCGCAGATCGGCGATCCGATGCGCGTGTTGCCGACCGAATAGGGCCCGCCGAGCGGCCCGCTGTCGTAAAGCCGCACCTCGTCAAAGACCGTCTCGTTCGGCAGGTTGTGCTTGAGCACCCGGCTGGTGATCTTGCCCTTCGACAGGATGTAGTAGGCGTTATAAAGGCCCGCGCCCTCCAGCGCCGGGCCGCCGATCGCCAGCGCGGGGCCGTCGGCACAGTCCGTCGCCAGCGCTTCGATCGCGGCGATGGCGGCCTGGTGGAACACCGGTTTCTCGATCAGGTCCTGCGTCTGGTAGCCGGTGATGAACATCTCGGGCAGGGCGACCAGGTGGGCGTCGGCGGCCTTGCCTTGCGCCCAGGCGTCACGCGCCTTGGCGGCATTGCCGGAAAGATCGCCCACGGTCGGGTTCAGCTGGGCCAGGGTGATGCGGAAACGGTCGGTCATGGCGGGCCTTTTCGTCTGTCCTTGCGCCTGCTTAGCGGCACGTCTGCGTGAGGGAAAGGCGAATTGGGCGAAAGGCATTGCGGCGCGATGTGGTGGCGTCTAGGTTTTCCGCGGTCCGGTTTGCCCTAACTGCGGACCGTGGGAGAGTTGATGACCATGATGCAAAAGACCCTTGGATCCCTTCTGTCCGGCGCGGCCCTGACGCTTGTGCTGACCACCGCTGCGCTGGCGCAGCAGGTGCAGACCAAGCAGTACGACGACGGCGGCGTCTATGAAGGCACCTTCAAGGATGGGTTGCAGCACGGCACCGGCACCTACACCCTGCCCAATGGCTATGAATATTCGGGCGACTGGGTCGAGGGCGAGATCCGCGGCCGCGGCATCGCCAAGTTCCCGAACGGATCGGTCTACGAGGGCGAATTCTCCAAGGGCAAGCCGCAGGGCGTGGGCAAGATCACCTTCTCCGACGGCGGCACCTACGAAGGTGACTGGGACGAGGGCAAGATCAACGGGCGCGGCGTGGCGCATTATGCCAACGACACCACCTACGAAGGCGAGTTCTTCAACGCCATGCACCACGGGCGCGGCGTGATGACCGCGCCGGGCGGCTATATCTACGATGGCGACTGGGTCAACGGCGTCAAGGAAGGTGAGGGCACGATCACCTATCCTGACGGCGCGATCTATGTCGGCCAGATTGTGCGCGGCGCGCGCGAGGGGCAGGGCAAGCTGACCATGCCCGACGGGCTGATCTACGAAGGCACCTGGGCGAATGGCCAGATCGACGGCATCGGCACGCTGACGCAACCCAACGGCGACATCTACGAAGGTGCCCTGGTCGAAGGGCGGCGCGAAGGGCGCGGCAAGGTCACCTATGCCAATGGCGATGTCTACGAGGGCGATTTTTCGGACGACATGCGCCACGGCAAGGGGCGCTTTACCGGCACCGACGGCTATGTCTATTCGGGCGACTGGGTGAACGGAAAGATCGAAGGCATGGGCCGGGTCACCTATCCCGACGGGTCGATCTACGAAGGCGCCTTCACCGATGACCTGGCCAATGGTCAGGGCAAGATCACCTATCCCGACGGCGCGACCTATGACGGCGGCTGGAGCGATGGGCTGATCGACGGCAAAGGCATCGCCACCTATCCCAACGGCCTGACCTACGAGGGCGATTTTGTCGCGGCGCAGAACGAAGGCTTCGGCGTGATGACCTACCCCGACGGCTACCGCTACGAGGGCGCGTGGGTCGGCGGCGAACGGCAGGGCAAGGGCCGTGCGACCTATCCCGATGGCACGGTCTACGAAGGCGATTTCGTGGCTGGCGAACGCGACGGGCAGGGCACCATCACCATGCCCGACGGCTTCACCTACACCGGCGGCTGGAAAGCGGGCGAGATCACCGGCGAAGGCGTGGCTACCTACGCCAACGGCGACCGCTACGAAGGCTTCTTCGAAGCCGGACGCCGCCAGGGCCAGGGCGTGATGACCTATGCCTCTGGGGAAACCGAAAGCGGCGAATGGATCAACGGCGCGCTGCCGGCCGAAGAGGGCGAGGCCGCCGCGACCCCCGGCGACACGACCCCCGGTGACACGGCCCCTGCGGCCACCGAATAGCGCGCGCCAGCAGGCGGCCACGGCCCCGCCCGGATTGACAGATACGCCGTTTGCATCATCTGATGGGGCACCCGTCGTGCCGGGCCCGTTCCGCACGACCTGTCGAAACAAGCAAAAGGTGCCGCCATCTCTGCCCAGTTGATCGCAGCCGTCATACTGACCCCCTTTGCCCTGGCCTTCGTCTATGCCGGGATCCACGAATACCTGCGCTACAAGTCCGACGGGCGGGCGACCTACGGGCTGGTCTACGACGAAGACACCGGGACGACCCATGTCACCGGCATCGGTGAGGACGATACCGCCTACGACCCCGATGACTACGACCCCGCCAGTTACAATGATCCCGACATCGCCACCGACCCGGACGCCGACAAGGCGTGACAGGCATCGGGACAGGCATCGGGACAGGCGTCGGGACGGGCGGCGTGATGCACCCGCGCCACGACCCGCCACCCCACGGGGGCCGATCACGAATTCCGCTTCACAGCCCGGCGCGCGCAGGCTATGCCCTGCGCATGACCAAGCTGGCCCATATCGCACAGATCCGACGCCGACGCCTCCGCGCCTGACGTCCCGCCCGCCTGTTCATTTCCCATATTGTTGACTTTTCCCCGAGGGCTATGCTTCCTCAGGGCTTCCCAATCAGAGGATAACGCGATGATCCCGTCCGTTCTGCCGACCTATTCCCGTGCGCCGCTTCATTTCGTGAAGGGCGAAGGCTCCTGGCTGATCGAGGAGGACGGCCGCCGATTCCTCGATCTCGGCTCGGGCATCGCCGTCGCCGCGCTGGGCCATTCCAACCCGATCGTGGTGAATGCCCTGACCGACCAGGCGCAGAAACTCTGGCATGTGTCGAACCTCTACGAGATCCCGCAGCAGCAGGCGCTGGCCGATGCGCTGGTCGATGCCACCTTTGCCGACACGGTCTTCTTTACCAATTCGGGCACCGAGTCGACCGAGCTGGGCGTCAAGATGGTCCGCAAGTACTGGTACGAAAAGGGCCAGCCCGACCGGGTCGAGATCATTACCTTCACCGGCGCCTTCCATGGCCGGTCCTCGGCCGCCATCGCCGCCGCGCCGACGGAAAAGATGGTCAAGGGCTTCGGGCCGCTGCTTCCGGGGTTCAAACAGCTGCCCTTCGGCGATCTCGACGCGCTGAAGGCCGCCGTGACCGACAAGACCGCCGCGATCCTGATCGAACCGATCCAGGGCGAAGGCGGCATCCACGTGCTGCCCGACGATCACATGAAGGCGCTGCGCCAGATCTGCGACGACACCGGCACGCTGCTGATCTTCGACGAGATCCAGTGCGGCATGGGCCGCACGGGTCGGCTGTTCGCGCATGAATGGGCGGGCGTGACGCCTGATGTCATGCTGGTGGCCAAGGGCATCGGCGGCGGCTTCCCGCTTGGCGCGGTGCTGGCCACCGAAGACGCGGCTTCGGGCATGGTCGCGGGCACGCATGGATCGACCTACGGTGGCAACCCGCTTGGCTGTGCCGTGGGCCTCGCCGTGGTGCGCGCGATCACCGAAGACGGGTTCCTGGACGGGGTGCGCCGCAAGGCCTCGGCCCTGCGCCAGAAGCTCGAGGGCCTTGTCGCCGACAACCCCGAGATCTTCGAAGAGGTGCGCGGCCAGGGCTTCATGCTGGGTCTGAGGACCAAGGTCGCCCCGGTCGATTTCGTCAAGGCAGGCTACGCCGAAGAGCTGATCACGGTTCCCGCCGCCGACAACGTCGTGCGTCTGTTGCCCGCGCTGACCCTGTCCGAGGACGAGATCGCCGAAGCCATCGACCGTCTGGACCGGACCGCGAAGCGCATGGCCTCGGCCTGATCTTCACCTTTCCAGAAATACTCCGGGGTTGCCGATCCGTGCCCCGCACGGATCGGCAGGGGCAGAGCCCCTTTCCCCGCCCGCCGAAGGACCGACGCGATGAACCATTTCCTTGATATCCACACGACCGACAAATCCGACCTGCGCGGCATGATTGATCAGGCCCGCACCATGAAGGACGCCCGCGCCGGCCGTCCCAAGGGCGCGCCGGATGACGAACTGCCGCTGGACGGCCGCATGGTCGCGCTGATCTTCGAAAAGCCCTCGACCCGGACGCGGGTGTCCTTTGACGTGGGCGTGCGCCAGATGGGTGGCCAGACCATGGTTCTGTCGGGCCAGGACATGCAGCTGGGCCATGGCGAGACGATCGCCGACACCGCCCGGGTGCTGTCGCGCTATGTCGACATGATCATGATCCGGACCTTCGACGAAGATGTCCTGTACGAGATGTCCGAATATGCCTCGGTTCCCGTCATCAACGGGCTGACCGACCGCACGCACCCCTGCCAGATCATGGCCGACATCCTGACCTTCGAGGAACACCGCGGGTCGATCGCAGGCAAGAAGGTGGTCTGGATGGGCGACGGCAACAACGTCTTTGCCTCGTTCCTGCATGCGGCGCAGCAGTTCGATTTCTCGCTGACCTTCTGCGGCCCGCAACAGCTGGATCCCGACCGCGAATTCGTCGACATGGCGCGCGAGGCGGGGGTCGATTTCACCATCCAGCGCGACCCCTGGAAGGGCGTGGACGGCGCAGACCTGGTCGTTGCGGATACCTGGGTGTCGATGCACGATGCGCAGTCGTCGCGCGAACGTCGCCACAACCTGCTGCGGGCCTACCAGGTGAATGATCGCCTGATGGAGGCCGCGGGCAAGGACGCGCTGTTCATGCATTGCCTGCCCGCGCACCGTGAGGAAGAGGTGACCTCGTCGGTCATGGACGGCCCGCAGTCGGTGATCTTTGACGAGGCCGAAAACCGGCTGCATGCCCAGAAGGCCGTCATGCGCTGGTGCCTCGGCGCCTGAGCATCATGGGGTAGGGAGGGCGCTGCCCTCCCTCGGCGCTCTGCGCCTCACCCTCCCGAGGTATTTTTGACCAGAAGAAGACGGGCCGGGCTGTCTGCCCCTGTCAGCCCTTGCGGGGTTTGGCGCGCAGGGTCGGATCGGCCTGGGTCGGATCCTCGGGCCAGGGGTGCTTGGGGTATTGCGCGCGCATGTCCTTGCGCACATCGGCGTAGGAGCCGGACCAGAAGCCGGGCAGGTCGGCTGTCGTCTGGATCGGGCGGCCTGCGGGGGACAGCAGCGTGACCTTCAGTGGCGTGCGGCCAACCATCGGGTGCACTGTCTGGCCGAACATTTCCTGCAGGCGCAGCGCGATTTCCGGCGGGTCCGAGGCATAGTCGATCGCGATCTGCCGCCCAAGCGGCGTGGTGAACTGCGCGGGGGCCAGCCGGTTAAGCGTCTGGCTCTGGCCCCAGTCGAGCCGGGCCTTGAGCGCGGGCAGGATATCGAACTTGCGCCACCCGGCCGCGTCCCTGACGCCCCGCAAGTGCGGCAGCAGCCAGTCGTCCAGCGTACCCATCAACGTGTCGTCGTCGAAGGCGGGCAGACCTGCGTCCGGGCCGACCAGCTGCGCGCGGGCGAGGAAGAGGCGGGCCTTGTCACTGATCGTCAGGCCGAGGTCTCGGACACCGTCGAGCATGGCTTTCGCGATCGCTTCCTCCGGGGCGTCCTTCCACAGGCGGTCGTCCAGCGCGATGGCGCCAAGGCGTTCCTGTTGCCGGGCGATGACGCGTCGGTCGCGTTTCGACCAGTCGCAGGTGTCGATCCATTTGATGCGGTCGGGAAAGGCGGCGCGGATTTCGGTCGCGCTGATCTGGACGGCCTGCCGGATCTTTGCCTCGCGCGGGTCGCCGTCCAGGTCGGTGGCGACGAGGAAGGGGGCGGCGGCCAGCGTGTCGCCCTCGGGCAGGATCGCGCCCTTGCCGCCGGACAGCACATAGCGCGGCTGGTCGCCCTTGCGGCGCTGCCCGATGCGGTCAGGATAGGCCAGCGCGGCCATCTCTGCCAGCGGCATCTCGGGGGCGTCAGGGGCGAGGCGGCTGAGGCGTTTTGCTTCGTCGCGGATCCGGTTCAGCGCGCCGCGGTCTGGTTGCCATGGGTGGCGGTCGGTGTAGCGGCGCAGGTCGCTCTGCGCCTCGATCCGGAGGGAGAGATCCGTCGGCGCCCCGCGCGGCAGCGGATCGCGGTCGGCCAGCAGGGCGGCGAGCGTGGCCGCCTGTCTGCCAGCGCGGGCCAGCATGTTGGCCAGGCGCGGATGGGTCGGCAGCCGGGCCAGCGCGCGACCGTGGTCGGTGATCAATCCACCGTCAAGCGCACCCAGATCGGTCAGCAGCGTGACGGCCTCGGCATAGGTACCGGGGTTCGGTGGCGTCAGCAGCGGCACCGCATCGGGCGTGGCGCCCCATTGCGCCAGGTCGAGGGCGAGGGGGGCGAGGTCGGCGGTCTCGATCTCGGGCGGGGCGAAGGCGGGCAGGGCGCCGTCCTCGCCGCGGGTCCAGAGCCTGTAGCAGGTGCCCTCGGCCACCCGGCCCGCGCGGCCCGCGCGTTGCGTCGCCTCGGCCTTCGAGACCCGTTCGGTGACCAGCCGTGACATCCCCGACCCGGGGTCGAACCGGGCGCGGCGGGCGCGGCCCGCGTCGATCACCACCCGGACATCTTCGATCGTCAGGGATGTTTGGGCGATGGAGGTGGCGAGGACGATCTTGCGGCCCGTGTCCGCCGGGCGGATGGCGGCCCGTTGCGCGGGCAGGGGCATGGCCCCGAAGAGCGTGTGCAGGTGGGTGTCCTTGGGCAGGCGGTCCTTCAGGCGGGCCTCGGTCCGGCGGATCTCGCCCTCGCCGGGCAGGAAGACCAGGACGCCGCCTTGGGTTTCCGGGAGCGCCGCGAGCACGGCATCGGCGGTGATCTGGTCGATCCTGGCGTCCCTGGGGGCGGGGCGGTCGGCGTGGCGGATATCGACCGGAAAGGCGCGGCCTTCGGATGTCAGGATCGGCGCCGACATCAGCGCCGCCACCGGCGCGGCGTCCAGCGTGGCGGACATGGCCAGCAGGATCAGGTCGTCGCGCAGGGCGCCCGCGATTTCGAGGCAGAGGGCGAGGCCCAGATCCGCGTTCAGGCTGCGTTCATGGAATTCGTCAAAGATCACCGCGCCGATGCCCGTGAGTTCCGGGTCGGACTGGATCATCCGGGTCAGGATGCCTTCGGTGACGACCTCGATCCTTGTGGCCTTGGATGTCTTCGCCTCGCCCCGGATGCGGTAGCCGACGGTCTGGCCGGTCTCTTCGCCCAGGGTGGCGGCCATGCGGTCGGCGGCGGCGCGGGCGGCAAGGCGGCGGGGTTCCAGCATGACGATCTTCTGCCCGGTGAGGTCCGCGTCGAGCATGGCGAGCGGCACCCGGGTCGTCTTGCCCGCGCCGGGCGGGGCCTGCAGCACGGCGCGACCCATATCGCGCAGGGCGTCGATCAGGGCGGGCAGGGTGTCGTCGATGGGCAGGGGCGTGCGGGTCATGGTTGTCTTATCGGGGATTGGACGTGGGGATGCCAGATGGGGTGCCACCGTAAGATGTCGGCTGATCGTATTGACGAGGGCAGCGACCGGCCCGAGGGTGGCGCGAAAGCGCCGGTCGCCATTCGAGCGCCATTGGTCCGAGTGACAATGGCGACGGGGGCGGGCCCCTCTCGGTGCTTGCTTGCAAACACCTGCCGGTCAATGCGGCGCAGCCCGCCGTATCCGCCGGGCGGGACACATGACCGGTGTCTAGCATGAGCATGGCGAACCTGATGCCGAGCGCAGGCCTCGACCCCGCCCAGACGGGTTGCCGCGCCCATGACCCCGGGGCATACAAGACCCCGGTTTGACGGGGGATCGCATGGATATCGCAGCACTGGCCGACAAGATCGCAGGCGGGGACCGCCGCAGCCTTTCCCGGGCCATCACGCTGGTGGAATCAGGGCGGGCGGATCACCGGGCGCAGGCGATCGAATTGCTCGAGGCGCTGGCCGGGCGGGACGGGCCGCAGGCGCTTCGGATCGGGCTGTCAGGTACCCCCGGCGTCGGCAAGTCGACCTTCATCGAGTCGTTCGGCATGATGCTGACCGGCCTGGGGCTGCGCGTCGCGGTGCTGGCGGTCGATCCGTCCTCGGCGCGGTCGGGCGGGTCGATCCTGGGGGACAAGACGCGGATGGAACGGCTGTCGCGCGACCCGAACGCCTTCATCCGGCCCTCGCCCTCGCAGACGCAGCTGGGCGGCGTGGCGCGCCGGTCGCGCGAGGCGGTGGCGCTGTGCGAGGCGGCGGGGTTTGACGTGGTGCTGGTGGAAACCGTGGGCGTCGGCCAGTCCGAGACGATGGTGTCCGAGATGACGGATCTGTTCCTGCTGCTGCTGGCACCTGCGGGGGGTGACGAGCTTCAGGGGGTCAAGCGTGGCATCATGGAGATGGCCGACGTGATCCTTGTGAACAAGGCGGATGGAGAGCTGAAATCCACCGCGACGCGCACCTGTGCGGACTATGCCGGCGCGCTTCGGCTTCTGCGCAAGCGGCCGCAGGATCCCGAAGGGTTTCCCAAGGCGATGACGGTGTCGGCGGTCGAGGAGACCGGGTTGGAAAAGGCCTGGGCCGAGATGCAGGCGCTGAGCGACTGGCGGCGCGAGACCGGGCATTTCGACGGGCGACGGGCCGAACAGGCGCGGTACTGGTTCCGCGAGGATGTGAAGAACGGCTTGCTGGCGCAGCTCAACGCGGCGCAGGCGCGCGACGACATGGCCCGGCTGGCCGAGGCGGTCGCGGGCGGGCAGAAGACGGCCACGGCGGCGGCGGAAGAGATGCTGGCACGGTTGCGCGGCTGATCCGGGCAGTGGTCTGGGTGGCGGGGTGCGGATGCCTCCGGCGGGAGTATTTCCGGGAAGGTGAAGGGGATTTTCCGCCAGTGCGAAAAGCTGAGAGGCGGGTCTTGACGAGTCGGGGATAGGGGCGTATCAGGCCCGGACTGAATTCGGGGCGCGGTCCATGACTGTGCCCATTTGCTTTCCGACCCTGGGCGCGACCATTCGCCCCGACAGATGAGACGAGGAGTGACCCATGTCGCGCCGTTGCGAACTGACCGGTAAAGGCCCGATGACTGGCAACAATGTCAGCCACGCCAACAACAAGACCCGTCGCCGGTTTCTGCCGAACCTGAATGACGTGTCCCTGCGCTCTGAAGCGCTTGGCCGCAACATCAAGCTGCGCATTTCCGCCGCAGCCCTGCGGACCGTGGACCACCGCGGTGGCCTGGACAAGTTCCTGGCCAAGGCGAAGGACGCCGAGCTGTCCGCCGCCGCGCTGAAAGTCAAAAAAGAAATCGCGAAGGTCCAGGCCGAGGCCTGATCCTTTCGATCGCGGATTTCGCAGCCTCGTCCGGGTGACCGGATGGGGCTGTTTCCGTTTGTCACACTTTATTTCCGGCCTTGCCGTGGATAGATCGCAGTCATGTGCGTGATCCGACATCCTGGCCTGCCGTGGCTGACGATCCTGCGGGTCGTGATGACCGGGCAGGCGGCGGCCCATGCCGCGCCGGAACCCTCGGTGGCCTTGCCCGTCGGGGCGGCCAGCGTCGGGGTTTGCGCGGCGCGGGGGCTGCCGGGATGGGCGTGATCCCGATTTTCCGACACAAGATCCAAAGGACTTAGCATGCGTATACGAACCCCGGCCCTTGCCGCCCTGTCCACCCTGTCGCTTGCGACCGCCGCGCTGGCGGATATCGAGGTCCGCGATGCCTATGCCCGGTCTTCGGGGCCGTCCGCCATGGCGGGTGCGGCCTTCATGACGCTGGTGAACACCGGCGACGATGATGACCGGCTGATCGACGTGCGTTCGGGCGTGGCCAAGCGGGCCGAGCTGCACACCCATATCGCGGGCGATGACGGCGTGATGAAGATGCGTCGGGTCGGGGATGGCTTTGCCGTGCCCGCCGGGGGCGAACATAACCTGGCGCGGGGGGGCGATCACGTGATGTTCATGGGGCTGACCACGGCCTTCGAACAGGGCATGACCTTTCCGGTCACGCTGGTGTTCGAGAAGGCGGGCGAAATGACCATCGACGTGCCCGTGGATCTTGAACGCCAGGATCCCATGGATCACGGAGCGATGGACCATTCGAAGACAGCGCCGTCGCACTGAGCCATCGGACCCCGGTGTCGCGCCGGGGGGTGCGCGGTCAGCCGCGCGCCAGGACCTCGTCGACCCAGTCGGGCACAGTCCGGGTCGCCGGACCGAACCGCGTTTCGGCGAAGTCGGACACCACCGCCGAGGGCTCCAGGTTGATCTCGACCGTATGGGCGCCGGCGCGGTCGGCCTCCTGCACGAAGCCGGCGGCGGGATAGACATTGCCCGAGGTGCCGATGGCGGCGAACAGCGTGCAGCCTGCCAGGGCCTCGAAGATCTCCTCCATGTGATAGGGCATCTCTCCGAACCAGACGACATCGGGACGGGCGGCGGGGGCGTTGCAGACCGGGCAGGCATGGCCGGGATGCATTTCGGCGGGGGCCTCCCACCTGTGGCCGCAGGCGGCACACAGCGCCCCGGCCAGATGCCCGTGCATGTGGATCACGCGGTCGGAGCCGCCCTTTTCATGCAGCGCATCGACGTTCTGGGTGATCAGCGTGACCAGCCCGGGATAGTCGCGCTGCAACCGGGCGATCGCCTTGTGGGCCGCGTTCGGGGCGACCGTGGCGGCCTTCTGGCGGCGGGCGTTGTAGAAGGCGTGGACCAGCGCAGGATCGCGGGCGAATCCTTCGGGGGTGGCGACCTCTTCGACGCGGCGGTCTTCCCACAGCCCGCCCGCGCCCCGAAAGGTGCCCATGCCGCTTTCGGCGGAGATGCCCGCGCCGGTCAGGATGACGATGTGGTCCATGGTTGCTCCTTTCGGTGTACGGGGGCAGGATAGCGCATGGCCCACCCGACCCGCATCCTCTTTGTCTGTCTGGGAAATGTCTGCCGCTCACCGGCGGCCGAAGGGGTGGTGCGGGCCATGGCGCCCAACCTGACGCTGGACAGCTGTGGCACCGGCGGCTGGCACGTGGGCGATCCGCCCTATGGCCCGATGCAGGCGGCGGCGAAGGCCCGGGGGTACGATCTGTCGGCGCTCAGGGCACGGCAGTTCGACCGGGCGGACTTTACGCGGTTCGACCTGATCCTTTGCATGGACGGCGCGAACCTGCGCGGGGTCGAGGCGTTGCGGCCACCGGGCGTCACCACGCCCGTGCGGCTGTTCACGGATTACGCCCCCGAAAGGGGCGTGTCAGACGTGCCCGACCCCTACTACACGCGCGATTTCGACGGGGCGCTGGACCTGATCGAGGCCTGCGCCCGCGGTCTGACGCGCGCCTAGGCGATCACGACGCGCAGGTCTGCGTCGCGTTGGCGCCGAAGGCCTTGTATTTCTGCCAGAACGCCTTCTGCGACGAACTGCCCGACATCTTGATGTCCTGCGCCATCTGCGGCTTGCGGAAGATCTTGGCGGCCAGGCGTTGGTCGCTGCGGTCCAGCGTCCGGTTGGCGACCTGCTGCAGGCAACCACACAGCGCATAGCTGCGGGCGTTGCGGTCAGAGGCCATGCAGGCGCGGCTGATCGGCCCTGCTTCGGCTGCGGCGGAGGAAAGGATAAGCGCGGCCGATGCCGCGAGAAGATGAATGCGCATTCTACTGCCTTTGTCCCAGGTCCGGGTTTGCCCCGGGTCGTTCACGGTAACCATCTGCGGTCGACGTTTTGCCGTTTCCGCACAAGCCGCAATAAACCAAATTCGTTAAGATTTATCAAGTTTTCCACAGGCGGGCAGCGCATCGGCAAGGGTTCGCCGATCGGCGTATCCTGGACGAGAGATGCGAGCGCAGAAAGGCCCGCCGACAGATCAGTCGGCGGGCCTTTTTGCGACGAAGCGTGGGCGATCAGGCGCTCTGGCCGTAGAACGATCCGACGACAACCTCGGTCGTGCTGCCGGCGGCGCTGAGGCCTGCTTCGAACTTGCCGACGTCACTGCCCTTGTAGTGGTAGGGGTAGACGACCTTGGGGGCGAATTCCGCCACCGCGCTGGCGGCCTGTGCCTCGTCCATGGTGTAGGGCAGGTTGAAGGGCACGAAGGCGATGTCGATGTCGGTCAGCGCGCGCATCTCGGGGATGTCCTCGGTGTCGCCGGCGATGTAGACGCGCAGACCGTCGACCGACAGGATATAGCCGTTGTCGCGGCCCTGCGGGTGATACTGCAGCCGGTCCTCGGTCAGGTTGTAGGCGGGGATCGCCTCGATCGGCAGGCCGCGGGCCTCGCCGGTGTCGCCGTTGGACATCGAGGCCGTCTTGGCCTTCATTTCTTCGGGCAGCTTGTCGAAGACCGTCGGGTTGGCGACCATGGTCACGTTGTCGTTCCACAGCGCGTCCAGCGTCGGCTGGTCGTAGTGGTCGCCGTGGTGGTGGGTGATCAGGATCAGATCGGGGGCGGGGAAATCCTTGTAGAGATCCGCGCCGCCGACGGGATCGTTGTAGATCACGCCCGCCGGGGTCTCCATCACGAAAGAGGCATGCGAGACCGGGTGGATCACGATCTCTCCGTTGGCGGTGGTGTAGGTGTCGCCGGCCATGGCGGCGTGGCTTTCGGCCATCGCGGCATAGGGGCGGATCAGCGTGGTGCCTGCAGCGGCGGCGCCGGTCAGCAGGATCGTGCGTCGGGTCAGCATGGTCGTCTCTCCCTGGGTTTGGTCTTGGGGCAAGGATAGGACGGGCGGGGGGCTTGACCGATCACGAATGCGTTAGAGAGCGGGCCGGGCAGGCCTTCTCGCGGCCACGCCGCGACGGGTTCGGACCGCTGCTGTGACCATGCCCGCTCATGCCATCTTCCACGGGCGCGAAACCTCTGCTATCTGGCGCGAATGACCGATCTCGCACATATCCGCAACTTCTCAATCGTTGCCCATATCGACCACGGTAAATCCACCCTGGCCGACCGTCTGATCCAATCGACGAACACCGTCTCGGAACGCGAGATGAAAGAGCAGCTGCTCGACGCGATGGACATCGAGCGCGAACGCGGGATCACCATCAAGGCGAACACCGTCCGGATCGAATACATCGCGCAGGACGGCGACACCTATGTGCTGAACCTGATCGACACCCCCGGACACGTCGACTTTGCCTACGAGGTCTCGCGGTCCATGCGCGCGGTCGAAGGATCGCTGCTGGTCGTCGACTCGACCCAGGGGGTCGAGGCGCAGACGCTGGCCAACGTCTATCAGGCGATCGACGCGGATCATGAAATCGTCCCCGTCCTCAACAAGATCGACCTGCCTGCGTCCGAACCCGAACGGGTGAAGGAACAGATCGAGGACGTGATCGGCATCGACGCCTCCGAAGCCATGCTGGTTTCGGCCAAGTCGGGCATCGGCATTGCCGAAACGCTCGAGGCGATCATCAAACGGCTGCCCGCGCCCAAGGGCGACCGCAACGCGCCGCTCAAGGCGATGCTGGTCGACAGCTGGTATGACCCCTATCTCGGCGTGGTCGTTCTGGTGCGGATCATGGATGGCGTCCTGAAAAAGGGCGACCAGATCAAGATGATGCAGACGGACGCCAAGTACCAGGTCGACCGCATCGGCGTCTTCCGTCCCGCGATGCAGAACGTCACCGAACTGGGCCCGGGCGAGATCGGGTTCCTGACCGCACAGATCAAGCAGGTGCGCGACACCAAGGTCGGCGACACGATCACCACCGAGAAGAAGGGTTGCGAAAAACCGCTGCCGGGCTTCAAACCGTCGATCCCGGTCGTCTTCTGTGGCCTTTTCCCCGTGGATTCCGCCGAATTCGAGGATCTGCGCGACGCGATCGAGAAGCTGGCGCTGAACGACGCTTCGTTTTCGTATGAAATGGAGACCTCGGCCGCGCTTGGCTTTGGCTTCCGCTGCGGTTTCCTCGGGTTGCTGCACCTCGAGGTCATCCGCGACCGGATCGAGCGTGAATATGACATCGAACTGATCACCACCGCGCCCTCGGTGATCTACCACGTCTACATGCGCGACGGGTCGAAGATCGACCTGCACAACCCCGCCGACATGCCCGACATGACTCATGTCGATCATATCGAGGAACCGCGGATCAAGGCGACCATCATGGTGCCCGACGAATACCTGGGCGACGTGCTGAAGCTCTGCCAGGACCGGCGGGGGATCCAGATGGACCTCACCTACGTCGGCGGCCGCGCCATGGCCGTCTATGACCTGCCGCTGAACGAGGTCGTCTTCGACTTCTACGACCGGCTGAAATCGGTGACCAAGGGCTATGCGTCCTTCGATTACCAGCTTGAGGGGTACCGCGAGGACAACCTCGTCAAGATGCAGATCCTGGTGAACGACGAACCCGTCGACGCGCTGTCGATGATGGTCCACCGCGACCGGGCCGAGATGCGGGGCCGGGCGATGTGCGAGAAGCTCAAGGACCTGATCCCGCGCCACATGTTCAAGATCCCGATCCAGGCCGCCATCGGCGGCAAGGTCATCGCCCGCGAAACCCTCGCCGCGCTGCGCAAGGACGTGACGGCCAAGTGCTATGGCGGCGACGCCACCCGGAAGCGCAAGCTGCTGGACAAGCAGAAGGCCGGCAAGAAGAAGATGCGGCAGTTCGGGAAGGTGGATATCCCGCAGGAAGCGTTTATCAGCGCGCTTAAGATGGATAATTAATCCATCTTAAGCGTGAGTGCGCGAAAGCGAATTGGCTTTAGCCAAATCGCGTGCGGCACCCGGTTGGGGTCCTTCCTACACATCGTTGGCGACGCCCGTAGGGTGCGTGCTTGCACGCACCGCCGCCAATGCCTGATATGGTGCGTGCAAGCACGCACCCTACGCGGCGTTCACAACCTTTTCGACGGCGCACGGACGCTCCCTTGGACACCGCGCGTCGGAATGGATGGATGACCATTGCCAGTCGTGCGGTGTATCGACGAGGCCATGTTTGACCGGGTTGGCCCAGCAATATTCCAGCAGTCTGTGAAATTCGCGGTCTGACCGGATGTGATGCTCCCAGTACCGTCTCTGCCAGATCCCCCGTTCCGCGCGCCGGACGTGGCTTGGTCGCCGCGGGCCCGGGTCCAGCTGTCGGGAAAACCGTGACTTTATCAGGCGCCATCGCGTCGGATAGTCGCTGTCGCCGTCTGGCATCTGCCAGATGCAGTGCATGTGGTCCGGCAAGACCACCCATGCCTCTATCGCGAAGGGACGTTCGGCGCGGGTCCGGCGCACGGCAGTGCGCAGCAGGTCGACCTGCCTAACCAGGAGGTCGCTGTCGCGATCGGCGAGAGTGACGGTGAAAAAGATCCTGGCCCCGGACAAATGGGGGCGGCGGTAGTTGGGCATGCGGCCAAGGTGCCGCAAACTGGTTAGGAAAGGCTGAACACCCCCCGGCAACATTACCATCTTGCCCGACGCCCCCCCACGTGGAATCATCCCGGCCATTCAAGTCAGTCTTTGTCTCAGCCGGATTTCCCTGTGCCCGTTACGCGTCGTCTCTCCACACCCCGCCTGCGCCTTGCCCTGTCCATTGCCGCCTGGCCGCTTCTTGCGGCCTGCGTTCCGCCACCCGACAGCGATACGCGCGGGGCGACGTTCTGTACCGGGGCGGCGGGGACCTTCTGTGCCTTCGTGAATGCGCCGCTGCAGCTGGCCTCGGACATCGTGCGGCTGCCGCGCAGGCCCTATCCGTTCCAGCCGCTGGCGCAGGATCTGAACTTCGTCGACGCGCGGCAGCAGACCTGGATCGCGCCCAAGGGGATCCTGACGGACGGGGCGTCGATCCCGCCGGTCTTCGTGTCCGTCGTGGGGCGGCCGACCGATCCGGCCTTTGCCAAGGCGGCGGCGATCCACGACAGCTATTGCGGTGTCGGGAACGAAGCGACGCCCTATTACCACACGCGCCCCTGGCAGGCGACGCACCGCATGTTCTACGAGGCGCTGCGGGTCGGTGGCGCGTCCGAGAAGACCGCGAAGACCTTGTACGCCGCCGTCTACATGGGCGGGCCGCGCTGGCTGGTCACGCGGCCGCATCCGGTGGTCTCGACGCAGGGCACGGGGGATCCGGGCGCGCCTGCGGGGCAGGGGATCGAGCGGCCCGACCTAGCGCCTATCCCGCAAGGTGCTCTGCAGGATGCCCTGCGCGACATCATCGCCGAGATCGAGGCGCGGAATCCCGGGATCGGAGAGATCGAGCGTCTGGTGGATCAATCCGTCGGCGGGCTGCGCAGCGGCTTTGCGCGATCGAACCCGTCGTCGGGGGACCCGGATCGCGACCCTGACACCGGCTCCGGGATCGGGGACACGCTTGAAGAGGGCTCAACCTCGGACGAGCTGGCCGAGACCTGACGCGGTCGGGTGATCCAGATCAAGGCCGGTCGCGCGACCGTGGCGCACCCTGATCCCGGTATCACGAAAGGGACCGCCCATGCTGCGCCTGGCCTCCATGCTTTATTCGCTGATCGGCACGACCCTTGCGGGGTCGGCCGTTGTCGTGGCGCTGGTCACGGGGCAGGACACCCTGCGGCCGATCCTGATGGCCGCGGTGTTCGGGGCCGTCGCGGCGGTGCCGGTCACCTGGGCCGTGGCGCGTCGCCTTTACGACGCCTGACGATCCGGGGCGTCCAGGAAGGTCTGAACGGCGGTCAGGAAGGCCTCGGGGCGGTCGCCGTGCAGCAGGTGGCCGGCGCGGGGCAGCTTGGCCATATAGGCGTTCGGGAACAGCGTCTTGATGCGATCGCGGTGCTCGGGCAGGACATAATCGCTGTCGCCGCCGGACAGGAACAGCGCAGGGCCGTCGAACCGGCCCTCGACCTGCGGAAAGCCGACCAGCTTGTCCATCTCGGCGCGCAGGGTTCTGAGGTTGAAGCGCCAGCGCTTCTCGGCCAGATCGAAGGACTGGGTGAAGAACCCGGCATAGCCCGCGCTGACCCCCAGCTCCTGCAGGCGCGCGGTGACGTCGGACCGGCGGGTGACGGCAGACAGGTCGACGGCCTCCATCGCGTCGATCTTGTCGGTCTGGCTGTGGTCATAGGCGACGGGCGCGATATCGGCGATCACCAGGCGGCGCAGGCCCTCTGGCCGGGTCAGCGCCATCACCATGGACGACTTGCCGCCCATGGAATGGCCCATCAGATCCGCCGTGCCCAGGCTTTGCACGACCTCGGCCAGGTCACCCGCAAGGTCGGGATAGCTGTGGGTGTCCGTCCAGGGGCTGTCGCCGTGATTGCGCATGTCGACGCAGACCACGGTGCGGGTTTCGCTCAGTTTTCTCGCGACCCCGGCAAAGTTCTTGGCCGACCCGAACAGGCCGTGCGCGATGACAAGGGGGGTGGTCCCGGCGGGGCCGTCGTGGCGGATCATGTTCAACATGCCGCGACCCTAGGCCCGCGCCGGACGACTTGCCAGAGCGGTTGAGCACGCCGGAGCGGAATTGTAGGATTTGCCCAGAGGTGCTGCCAGATGTACGACGACTCCCGCTTCAATCGGCGCGTGAAAGAGGCCGAGACCGCGCTGAAGAAGGCCTTCGGCGGCAAGCCGGCCGACCTGCGTCAGGCGCTGGCGCGGGCCGGGCGGCGCCTTCCGATCCGGGCCCGCAAGGCCGGGGCCGAGATCCTGGCGGCGCAGGATCTGGCCGGGCATCCCAAGCTGCAGCAACAACTGGACGCCAAGAAACTGGACCGGGCCTTTGACCGGCTGATGGAGGGCATCCAGTCCGTCGACGTAAAGGACCTGCGCAGTCGGCGCCTGATCGGCGGGCTGGCGTCCCTGGCGTTCAACCTGCTGCTTCTGGCAGCGCTTGTCATCGCCTTTGCCAGGTGGCGCGGTTTGATCTGAAATGTTGCAAAAGGAAAGGGCCCGGCATCCTTTCGGCGCCGGACCTTTCTGAATTGTCGCATATGTGAAGGGGCGCGGGCCCCCGGATATCACATGTTCGGATACAGCGGGAACTTCGCGCAGAGCGCCGAGACCTCGGCTTTCACCTTTTCCTCGACCTCACCGTTGTCGGCGTCGCCGTTGGCTGCCAGGCCGTCCACGACCTCGACGATCCAGTCGGCGATCTGGCGGAATTCGGCCTCACCGAAGCCGCGCGTGGTGCCTGCGGGCGCACCCAGGCGGATGCCCGAGGTCACGAAGGGCTTTTCAGGATCGAAGGGCACGCCGTTCTTGTTGCAGGTGATGTGGGCGCGGCCCAGGGCGGCCTCGGCCGCCTTGCCGGTCACGCCCTTGGGACGCAGGTCGGCGAGGCAGAGGTGGTTGTCGGTGCCACCCGAGACGATGTTGATCCCACCCTTCATCAGCTGGTCGGCCATGGCCTGGGCGTTCTTCACGACCTGCGCGGCATAATCCTTGAACTCGGGGCGCAGGGCTTCACCGAAGGCCACGGCCTTGGCGGCGATGACATGCATCAGCGGACCACCCTGAAGGCCGGGGAACACGGCCGAGTTGATCTTCTTGGCGATCGCCTCGTCATTGGTCAGCACCATGCCACCGCGCGGACCGCGCAGGGATTTGTGCGTGGTGGTGGTCACGACATCGGCGATACCAATGGGCGAGGGGTGCACGCCGCCGGCCACGAGGCCCGCGATGTGGGCCATGTCGACCATCAGGTAGGCGCCAACCTCGTCCGCGATATCGCGGAACGCCTGCCAATCCCAGACGCGGGAATAGGCGGTGCCGCCGGCGACGATCAGCTTGGGCTTGTGTTCCAGCGCCTTGGCGCGGATGTCTTCCATATCAAGCAGTTCGTCCTGCTGGCGCACGCCGTAGGAGACGACGTTGAACCACTTGCCCGACATGTTCACCGGCGACCCGTGGGTCAGGTGACCGCCCGAGTTCAGATCGAGGCCCATGAAGGTGTCGCCCGGCTGCAGCAGCGCCAGAAAGACCGCCTGGTTCATCTGGCTGCCCGAGTTCGGCTGGACGTTCGCGAAGTTGCAGCCGAACAGCTCTTTGGCGCGTTCGATGGCCAGCTCCTCGGCCACGTCGACGAACTGGCAGCCACCATAGTAGCGCTTGCCCGGATAGCCTTCGGCGTACTTGTTCGTCATCACCGATCCCTGTGCCTCAAGCACGGCGGCCGAGACGATGTTCTCGGAGGCGATCAGCTCGATCTCGTCGCGCTGGCGGCCAAGTTCGTTGCGGATGGCACCGAAAATTTCGGGGTCGCGGGATTCAAGCGCTTCGGTGAAGAAGCCTTCGTCCTTGATGTCTTTCATGGCGGGATCTCCGATGGCAGGTTTGCGGGTTGCTTACCGGAATAGACCATAGGCTGGAAGGGGCGATTGTGACGCTTTCGGTTACGTTTGCGGCAGGGCTGGCAAGGCGCGGAAGTTTATGGTTGTTTCGGAAGGCGATAAGCGGAACGGAAACTCCGGCAGGGGATCGGCGGCATGGTGAAGAAACTGGCCTTTGTGGCCAGCCGGGGGCCCAAGGCGCGGCAGGCGCGGGACGAACTGGCGGCGCGATACGGCCATGTGCCCGAGGCCGAGGCCGATGTGATCGTGGCGCTTGGCGGTGATGGCTTCATGCTGTCCACGCTGCACCGGACGCAGCACCTGCACGCGCCGGTCTATGGCATGAACCGTGGCACCGTCGGCTTTTTGATGAACGAATTCCACGACATCGACCTGATGGAGCGGGTCGAGGCCGCCGAACTGGCGCTGATCAATCCGTTGTCGATGCGGGCGACCCGGGCCGACGGCAAGGTCACGCAGGAGCTGGCGATCAACGAGGTGTCGCTGCTGCGCGCGGGTCCACAGGCGGCCAAGCTGCGGATTTCCGTCGATGGCAAGGTCCGGATGGAGGAGCTTGTCTGCGACGGCGCACTGTTGGCCACCCCGGCCGGATCGACCGCCTACAACTATTCCGCCCACGGTCCGATCCTGCCGATCGATGCCGACGTTCTGGCCCTGACCGCCATCGCCCCCTTCCGGCCCCGGCGCTGGCGCGGGGCACTGATCCCTGTGGCCTCGCATGTGCGGTTCGACGTGCTCGAGCCCGAGAAACGCCCGGTGATGGCCGACGCCGACAGCCGGTCGGTGCCCAATGTGCTGTCGGTCGAAATCGTGTCCGAGCCGAAGATCGTGCACCGGCTGCTGTTCGATCCCGGCCATGGGCTTGAGGAGCGGTTGATCCGGGAACAGTTCATGTGACGGATATGTGTTGACTCGATCAACACAATGATCGACATCTGCAACCTGAGTGTTGCGGAGGTCATCACATGTACGCCAGTCTTGATCAGGTCGAAGCCGTTCGGCAGTTCAACCGGTTCTACACCGCATTCGTCGGCGCGCTGTCCGACCGCTTCCTCGGCACCGATTACGGGCTGACGCCGATGCGGGTGCTCTACCAGATCGGCATCGCCGGAGAGGCGGCGCCGACAGCTGCCGAGATTGCCCGTGCGGTCGGGCTGGACAAGGCGCAGGTCAGCCGGGCCGTCGCGGATCTGGAAAAGGGCGGCTTGCTGGACCGGCGCCCGGACCCCGACCATGCCAAGCGGTTGCGGCTGTTCCTGACGGGGAAGGGCCATGCGCTCTACCTCGACAACGTGCAGGCGCAGCAGGACCAGATCGGCGCCTACCTCGACACCCTGCGCGACGGAGAGCGTGAACGGCTGGTCGAGGTCCTGACCGAGGCCGAGCGCCTGCTGAGCGACCGCGGCGCGCCGGAGATCACCCTGCGCCGCATCCGTCCCGGCGACATGGGCTGGGTCATCGCGCAGCAGACCCGGCTGTATGTCCGCGAATACGGCTGGAACGGCGACTACGAGACGCTGGTGCTGAAGATCCTGTCCGACTTCGCCGCCCGCCAGCCCGCCCTGCGCGAAACCGGATGGCTGGCCGAGGTCGATGGCCAGCCCGCCGGTGCGGTCTTCGTGATGGAAAAGACCCCCGAGATCGCCCAATTGCGCCTGCTGCACGTCGAAGCCCATGCGCGCGGCCTGGGGCTGGGCGGTAAACTGGTTGATCAATGTCTCACATTCTCGACCGCCGTGGGCTATCGGCGGATCGAGCTTTGGACCAACGATGTGCTGACGGCTGCGCGGAAAATCTATCAATCCCGGGGGTTTGAGCTGATGGAGGAATCGCACCACATGTCTTTCGGGGCCAATCTGAAGGGGCAGACCTGGGGGCGCGACCTGTAGGTCGGCGGGAACCGCCCACGGGTCGTGTCGGTTGACCCTGCGAATGACATCTCAACGGAGGATACTGTCATGAACTGGGATCAAATCGAAGGCAATTGGAAGCAGATCAAGGGCGAGGCTCAGGTCCAGTGGGGCAAGCTGACCAACGATGACCTCGACGTTGTTGCGGGCAACCGCGAGAAGCTGGAAGGCAAGCTGCAGGAACGCTACGGCTATGCCAAGGACGAGGCCAAGCGCGAAGTCGACGACTTCATGTCTAAGCACTGACGGCCGATTTTTCGACCGAGAGAGGGCGGGGGAAACCCCGCCCTTTTTTGTGGTTCTGTCGGGGGGAGCGATCGTCTCGGCGCAACCAAAAGGCGTGCGACGCGCCTTGGCGACACCTTGGGCTTGAATCAGAGTAAACCTGTATTTCCTTTTGGCAAAAATCCTTTGACCGAATTGTTGCTTCACGGCAACCTCTGCCGACCTAATTTTAGAATCTAGTTCAAGGAAACTACGATGAAATCCATTAAATTCATGTGCCTGAATGGCGCATTTGCGCTGGCGGCCACGGGCTTTGTCACCGTGGTTCCGGGGCAGGCCTTTGCAGCGTCGGTGGCTCCCAACGGCTGGTTCGCTGAAACCATGGTAGCGAGCGAGGCATCCCGCATTGGCTCTGACGGCAAAGTTGCAGAAGAATTAGAAGACACTCAAGACGATGCGGTAAAACGCTCAACCCTTTCGACCGACTCGTCGCTGGACTTGCCGACCGAGGGGAAAAGCACCGCCACGGCTTCGGCTATTGCGGATCTTGCCGCCGGTACGCTCAAGGCCGGCGCAACGGCAGAGGTCGGCAATACCGGCGGTCCCAGTGGGTTCTCTGCCCAAAGCAGCGGGGCGGCAACCATGGGGGACACCCTGACGTTCACCGGTGGGATGGGGACACTGGCCACGGTTAACTTGGGCGTCGACGGAACCATTAACTCAGATGCCTTGGCTGCGGGCGCCTTCATCGGATCGTCGTTCACTATTCGAGCCGAAGTCGCGATCTATGACGGTTCGTTTGCGGGAGATTCCCAGAGCTGGCAGTGCTTAGGTAAAGACGTCTGCAGCGCCTTGGACTACGACAGCTATGAACGCCTTGTAATTTTTGGCAGTAGCGACGACTCTGTGAACGAAATTACCGACATGTTGGACGAAGTTCTGACTGCGTCTACAACACTCACCAGCAACAACCAGACGCTCAAGATCTTTGGCCATCTCTTCGTAAGCGCAGTACGTTTCGGGGACAACAATGGCCTGACGGATCTGGACTTCACGCATACCGCGACGTTCTCGGTTCAGACGGACAGCAGCGTTTCCTACAGCTCTGCCTCTCAGGTCTTCCTGACGGAGGCCGAAACGACGACGCCGGCCGTTCCGCTGCCGGCAGGTCTGCCGCTGCTGATCGGCGGGCTGGGCGCCTTGGGGCTGGTGCGCCGTCGCCGCAAGTGATCTGACGCGATCGCATGACGCGCAAAGGGCGGGGGAAACCCCGCCCTTTTTCTGTCTGTCCCATGCGTGGTGGCGGTGCGTGCATGCACGCACCCTACGTGTCGCGGGGTGATTTATTTCGCGTAGCCAATGCCTTGGAGGGCGACCTTGATCTCGTCCAGGATGGCAGGGTCGTCGATCGTGGCGGGCAGCTTGTAGTCTTCGCTGTCGGCGATCTTGACCATCGTGGCGCGCAGGATCTTGCCAGACCGGGTCTTGGGCAGGCGGTCCACCACGACCGCCAGCTTGAAGGCGGCGACGGGGCCGATGGCGTCGCGGACCATGGTGACGACCTCTTTGACGATCTCGTCGTGGGGGCGGTTGACCCCGGTCGTCAGGCAGAGGAAGCCGACGGGCAGCTGACCCTTGAGGTCGTCCTTCACGCCGATCACGGCGCATTCGGCGACGTCGGGGTGGTTGGCCAGGACCTCCTCCATCCCGCCGGTCGAGAGGCGGTGGCCCGCGACGTTGATGACGTCATCGGTGCGCGCCATGATCCAGACATAGCCGTCCTCGTCGACCATGCCGGCATCGCCGGTCTCGTAGTATCCGGGGAAGTGGTCGAGGTAGGACTTGCGGAATCGCGCTTCGGCGTTCCAGAGCGTCGGGAAGGTGCCGGGTGGCAGGGGCAGGGGCGTGACCAGCGCGCCAAGCTCGCCCGCGGGCAGTTCCTTGCCCTCGTCGTCGAGCACCTTGAAATCATAGCCCGGCATCGCGACCGAAGGAGAGCCGACCTTGACCGGCAGAAGCTCGATCCCCATGGGGTTGCCGACCGCCGGATAGCCCAGTTCGGTCTGCCACCAGTGGTCGATCACCGGCACGCCAAGGATGTTCTTGGCCCAGTTGATCGTATCGGGGTCGCCGCGTTCGCCCGCAAGGTAGAGCGCGCGCAGGCAGGACAGGTCGTATTTCTTGACGTATTCGCCCTTGGGATCCTCGCGCTTGATCGCGCGGAAGGCCGTGGGGGCGGTGAAGAAGCTGCGGACCTTGTGTTCGGAAATCACCCGCCAGAAGGTGCCGGCGTCGGGGGTGCCGACGGGCTTGCCCTCGAATACCACGGTGGTGTTGCCGTGGATCAGGGGCCCGTAGCAGATATAGCTGTGGCCCACGACCCAGCCGACGTCCGACGCCGCCCAGAAGACATCGCCGGGATCGACGTTGTAGTGGTTCTTCATCGTCCAGTTCAGCGCGACGAGGTGGCCGCCGGTGGCGCGCACGACGCCCTTGGGCTGACCGGTGGTGCCGGAGGTATAGAGGATATAGGCCGGGTGGCTGCCTTCGACGGGCACGCATTCGGCGGGCTCGACACCGTACTGGAACCCGTGCCAGTTGACGTCGCGGCCGGGGGTAAGTTCGGCAACCTCTTGTTCGCGCTGGAAGATCACGCAGAAGTCGGGCTTGTGGGTGGCAAGGTCGATGGCCCCGTCGAGAAGCGGCTTGTAATGCACCACGCGGCCCGGCTCCAACCCGCAGGAGGCGGCGATGATCGCCTTGGGGGTGCAGTCATCGATGCGCACGGCCAGTTCGTTCGAGGCAAAGCCGCCGAAGACCACGGAATGCACGGCGCCGATGCGGGCGCAGGCCAGCATGGCTTCCAGCGTCTCGGGGATCATCGGCATGTAGATGATGACGCGGTCGCCCTTTTCGACGCCTTTGGCCCGCAGGGCCCCGGCAAGGGTGGCGACGCGGTTGCGGAGTTCGACGAAGGAAATCTCGCGCTTGGTGTGGGTGATGGGGCTGTCGTAGATGATGGCGGCCTGTTCGCCGCGGCCCTGTTCGACGTGCCGGTCCACGGCGTTCCAGCAGGTGTTGACCATGCCGTCGGTGAACCATTCGTAGAGGGGGGCGTTGCTGTCATCGAGCGCGCGGGTCGGCTTGCGGTCCCAATCGATCGCTTCGGCGGCCTGCATCCAGAACGCTTCGGGGTCCTTCTGCCAGCTGGCGTAGACGTCGCTGTATCCCATGGTGGCTCTCCTCCTCCTCCGAGACTTCGGGTTTGGTAGGATGAAGGTCTTCTTTCGCGCAAGTTTCAAGCGCCGGGGCGCGGCGCTTTGGCGCAAAAGTTTTGCAGAAATGCGGTTTCCGGGCCTGCAAACTTTTGCAAAGCCATTTTGTTGCAGGGGGCGGGGGCAAAATCTGGCGATGTTTGCAAAGTCAGGCGGGCCGACAAGCAAATGTGATCCGGGGATGCGTGTTTGTCGGGCGATTCCGCTGTGAATCTTCTTGCCGACTCGGGGCTGCGAGGCGTCGAATGGGGGCAGGCACGGCATCGTGCCGTGTCCTCATCAAGGATGACCGCCATGGGCGACAAGAAGCCGAAACCGGCGAAACCCGGCACCAGCACCACCAAGAAGTAATCCCGCGATGCGGGGCGCGCCGCCCACCTGGCCAGGGGCGGCGCGCTGCGTCAGCCGTAATGCGCCACCGGCGTGCCTGCGATGGCGGCCATGTTCAGCAACCCGCGCGAGGTGATCGAGGGCGTCACGATATGGGCGCGGTTGCCCATGCCCATCAGGATCGGCCCGACCTCGAGCCCGCCGCCGCGCAGCTTGAGGATGTTGCGCACGCCGGATGCGGCGTCGGCGTTGGCGAAGATCAGCACGTTGGCCACCCCGTCCATCCGCGACCCGGGGAAGACCCGTTCGCGCAGCTCGGGATCAAGCGCGGTGTCGATGTTCATCTCGCCTTCATAGGCGAAGTCGCGCGGGGTGCTGTCGAGGATCGCGATGGCGTCGCGCAGGCGCGCGGCGCTTTCGGTCTCCTGGTTGCCGAACTGCGACCGGCCGCAGATGGCCACGCGGGGTGTCAGGCCGAAGCGCTTGACGTGGCGCGCGGCGCCGATGGTGGCCTTGGCGATCTGTTCGGCCGTGGGGGTCGAATGGATATGGGTGTCGGCCAGGAACAGCGGCCCGTCCTCGAGGATCATCAGCGACAGGGCGCCATGGGGGCTGAGGTCGGCATTGCCCAGCACCTGGCTGATGTAGTTGAGGTGCCAGTTGTATTCGCCGAAGGTGCCGCAGATCAGGCTGTCGGCCTCGTCCCGGTGCACCATCACCGCGCCGATGGCGGTGGTATTGGTGCGCATGATCGCGCGGGCGAGGTCGGGGGTGACCCCCTTGCGCGCCATCAGGTCGTGATAGGTGCCCCAGTAATCGCGGTAGCGCGGGTCGTTTTCCGGGTTCACCACGGTGAAATCGACGCCCGGCCGGATCTTGAGGCCCGCGCGGGTGCAGCGGTGTTCAATCACCTCGGGGCGGCCGATGAGGATCGGCTGTTCGGTGGTTTCCTCAAGGATCGCCTGGGCGGCGCGCAGCACCCGTTCGTCCTCGCCCTCGGCATAGACGATGCGGCGCGAGGCGGTGCGGGCGGCGTCGAAGACGGGCCGCATCAGCAGGGCCGAGCGCACGACCGACGACCGCAGTTTTTCGCGGTAGGCGTCCAGATCCTCGATCGGGCGGGTGGCGACGCCCGACTCCATCGCGGCGCGGGCCACGGCGGTGGATACGGTGGCCGACAGGCGCGGATCGAAGGGTTTGGGGATCAGGTAATCGGCCCCGAAGGTCAGCTGTTCGCCCTGGTAGGCGGCGGCGGCTTCGGCGCTGGTGGTGGCCCGGGCGAGGGCGGCGATGCCTTCGATGCAGGCGATCTTCATCTCGTCGTTGATCTCGGTCGCGCCGACGTCGAGCGCGCCGCGGAAGATGAACGGAAAGCACAGCACGTTGTTGACCTGGTTGGGGAAATCCGACCGGCCGGTGGCGATGATGGCATCCGGGGCGACCGCGCGGGCGTCCTCGGGCATGATTTCGGGCGTGGGGTTGGCCAGGGCAAAGATGATCGGGCGCGCGCCCATGCGGGCCACCTGTTCAGGCTTCAGCACCCCGGGGCCCGAAAGGCCCAGGAACAGGTCCGCGCCGTCGATCACATCGTCCAGCGTGCGCAGGTCGGAAGCTTGGGCAAAGGCGGCCTTCTGCGGGTTCATGTCTTCGGCCCGGCCTTCGTAGACCAGCCCGTGGATGTCGCAGAGCCAGACGTTTTCGCGTTTGACACCCAGTTTCAGCAGCATGTTGAGGCAGGCGATGCCCGCCGCGCCGCCGCCCGTCGACACCACCTTGATGTCGGCCCAGTCCTTGCCCGCGACATGCAGGGCATTGGTGGCGGCCGCACCGACCACGATGGCCGTGCCGTGCTGGTCGTCGTGGAAGACGGGGATGTTCATCCGTTCGCGGCACAGTTTTTCCACCACGAAGCAGTCGGGGGCCTTGATGTCTTCAAGGTTGATCGCGCCGAAGGTCGGTTCCAGCGCGCAGACGATATCGGCCAGCTTTTCGGGGTCGGGTTCGTTCACCTCGATATCGAAGCAGTCGATGCCCGCGAATTTCTTGAAGAGGACGGCCTTGCCCTCCATCACCGGTTTCGAGGCCAGCGCGCCGATATTGCCAAGGCCCAGCACGGCGGTGCCGTTCGACACCACCGCGACAAGGTTGCCGCGCCCGGTATAGCGCGAGGCATTGGTGGCATCATCCTTGATCTCGAGGCAGGCCTCGGCCACGCCGGGAGAATAGGCCAGGCTCAGGTCGCGGCCGTTGGCCAGCGGTTTGGTCGCGCGGATCTCAAGCTTACCGGGGCGGGGAAGTTCGTGATACGTCAGGGCCGCCTGCCGCAGCGCTTCCCTCTTGCCTGACCCTTGTTCCGTGGACATTCCGACTCCTCCGCTCTGGATGGTTGAGCGTTAAACTATTTCTTGTGCCGGGGGAAGACGGGCTTGCCCCGGCGGTTGCATTTGTCGTCCCGGACAGGCAGCGGACTGCCGCCTGACGGCAGGTGACGGGGCGGACCCCGCGTCCCCCCTTGCATTGCCGCGCCATGGGGCATTGACTGTGACTCCCGTTCTTATCTCCGGTTCGGGTCAAGCAGGAGGCTATCATGGATCTGATGCAAGCGGCGCGCGATGTCTGGGGCAACGCTTATGCGCCCTATTCCCGGTTCAAGGTGGGGGCGGCGATCCGCACGAGGTCGGGCAAGGTCTATGTCGGCGTGAACGTGGAAAACGTGGCCTATCCCGAAGGCACCTGCGCCGAGGCCGGGGCCATCGCCGCCATGTGCGCCGCCGGAGAGACCGAGATCGCCGAGGTCGCGGTGATCGCGGACAGCCCCGAGCCGGTGCCCTGTTGCGGCGGCTGCCGCCAGAAACTGGTGGAATTCGGCGGACCCGAGGTCGTGGTGACCATGGGCACGATCGACGGCAAGTCGCGCCAGATGACCCTGGCCGAGATCCTGCCGGGCCGGTTCGACGCCAGCCATATGGACAAGGCCTGGGATAAGGCCGGGGAGGGGGTCTGATGGACGCCCGCCGCATCATCGCCACCCTGCGCGACGGCGACACGCCGACGCGGGACGAATTGCAGTGGTTCGCCGCCGGACTGGCCGACGGCCATGTGACGGACGCGCAGGCCGGGGCCTTTGCCATGGCCGCGCTGCTCAACGGCATGTCCGACGAGGGGCGGGTCGCCCTGACGCTCGCGATGCGGGATTCGGGACGCGTTCTGGCCTGGGATCTGCCGGGGCCTGCGCTGGACAAGCATTCGACGGGCGGCGTGGGCGACTGCGTCAGCCTTGTGCTGGCGCCTGCGCTGGCGGCCTGCGGGGCCTATGTTCCGATGATCTCGGGCCGGGGGCTGGGCCACACGGGCGGCACGCTCGACAAGATGGAGGCGATCCCGGGCCTGATCACCACGCTGGACGAGGCGCGGTTCCGCGATGTCGTCGAAAAGACCGGCTGCGCGATCGTCTCGGCCACCGCAGGCATCGCCCCGGCGGACCGGCGGCTTTATGCGGTGCGCGACGTGACCTCGACCGTGGAAAGCCTTGATCTGATCACCGCCTCGATCCTGTCCAAGAAGCTGGCGGCGGGGCTTGATGGGCTGGTGCTGGACGTCAAGATCGGCTCGGGCGCCTTCATGAAGAACATGGACGAGGCGAAATCGCTGGCCGAGGCGCTGGTGACCACCGCGAACGAGGCCGGGTGCCGCACGGCGGCGGTGATTTCCGACATGTCGCAGCCGCTGGCCCCGGCGCTTGGCAATGCGCTTGAGGTCGCGGCGTCCTGCGATGTGCTGGCAAGCCGGGCCGAGGGGCCGCTTCTGGAGCTGTCGGCGATGCTGGGCGGCGTGGTGCTGTCGGGCGCGGGGCTGGCGGCGGACGTGGCCGAGGGCACGGCGAAGGTGCTTGAGGTCATCGCCAACGGCAAGGCGGCCGAGGTCTTTGGCCGCATGGTCGCGGCCATGGGCGGGCCGGTGCATTTCGTCGAGAACCCGGGCCGGTTCCTGCCCGAGGCGACGGTGATCCGGGAAATCCCCGCCCTGTCCGACGGTTACGTGTCGGAAATGGACGGGCAGGCGCTTGGCCTGGCCGTCGTCGACCTGGGCGGCGGACGGCATGTCGAGGGGGACGAGATCGACTATGCGGTCGGCCTGTCGGACATGCTGCCCCTGGGCACCAAGGTCACCAAGGGCCAGGCGCTTGGCCGCGTCCATGCCTCGCGGATGGATCATGCCACGGCCGCGGTTCGGTCGGTGCAGGCGGCGGTGAGACTGTCCGAGAGCGCGCCCGAGGTGCCACCGCTGATCCGCGAGGGCATCGGCTGATGGCGCGGGTCTTTCTGGCGGTGATGGATTCGGTCGGCATCGGCGGCGCGCCGGATGCGGATCGGTTCTTCAACGGCGACGTGCCCGACACGGGCGCCAACACGCTGGCCCATATCGCGCAGGCCTGTGCCGAGGGGCGGGCCGAAGACGGCCGGTCCGGCCCGCTGCGCCTGCCGCATCTGGATGCGCTCGGGCTGGGGGCGGCGGTCCGGCTAGCCTCGGGCATCGACGCGCCGGGTCTCGACGCCATCCCCACGGGCACCTGGGGCGCCGCGACCGAGGTCTCGCCGGGCAAGGACACGCCCTCGGGGCACTGGGAACTGGCGGGCGTGCCGGTGCCCTGGGACTGGACCTATTTCCCCGACACCACGCCGGCCTTTCCCGACGACCTGGTGGCAAAGGTCTGTCGCGCGGCGGGCACAGACGCGATCCTGGGCAATTGCCATGCCTCGGGCACCGCGATCATCGCGGAGCTGGGCGAGGAACACATGCGCACCGGCCAGCCCATCTGCTACACCTCGGCGGATTCGGTCTTCCAGATCGCCGCGCACGAGGAGACCTTCGGCCTGCAAAGGCTGCTTGATCTGTGCAAGGCCATCGCGCCGACCCTGCACGCGATGAAGGTCGGGCGGGTTATCGCGCGGCCCTTCGTCGGAACCTCCGCGGCGGATTTCCAGCGGACGACCAACCGCAAGGATTTCGCCATCGCCCCCCCGGCGCCCACGCTCTGCGACCGGGTGCAGGCGGCGGGACGGCCCGTTCATGCGATCGGCAAGATCGGCGACATCTTTTCGATGTCCGGCATCGACGACGTGGTGAAGGGGACGGACGCCGCGCTGATGGATCACCTGGCGCGCGCGGTCGACACGGCCGAGGACGGCAGCCTGACCTTCGCCAACTTCGTCGAGTTCGACAGCCTTTACGGCCACCGCCGCGATATCTCGGGCTATGCCCGGGCGCTGGAATGGTTCGACGCCGGCATCGGGGCGATCCTGCCGAACCTGCGGGAGGGCGACATGCTGATCCTGACGGCGGACCATGGCAACGACCCCAGCTGGATCGGCACGGACCACACCCGCGAACGGGTGCCGGTGCTGGTTGCCGGGCAGGGCGCGGGCGAATTGGGGGTGATCCCCTTCACCGGTGTCGCCCATCTGGCGGCGGCGCACCTGGGGGTGGCGTGGACTTAGGGGGCGCTGCCCCCGTCCTGCGGACTCCCCCGGAGTATTTCCGGCAAGATGAAGATATGCTTTCTTTTTGCTGAAAATATCCCCGCCGGAGGCATCCCAAGCCCGCCACGGGCGCGGCGACAAGACATGAACGAGAGGGTGACATGAGCCTGAAAGACCTGCCGAAGCTAGAGCTTCATCTGCATATCGAAGGCGCGGCGCCGCCTGCCTTCATCCGGGGGCTGGCGCAGGAGAAATCGGTCGATATCTCGCGCGTGTTCAAGGAGGACGGAAGTTATGACTTCCGCGACTTCGTGCATTTCCTGTCGGTGTACGAGGCCGCGACGTCGGTCCTGAAGACGCCCGACGACTATGCGCGGCTGACCACGGCGGTGCTGGAGGAAAGCGCCGCCCATGGGGTGATCTATACCGAGATGTTCATCTCGCCCGATTTCTGCGGCGGATCGGACGTGGCGGCCTGGCGCGAATATCTGCATGCCATGCAGGAGGCGGCGGCGCGGGCCGAGGCGAAAGATGGCATCGTCATGCGGGGCATCGTCACCTGCATCCGCCATTTCGGACCCGAGAAGGCCAAGGCCTCGGCGCTCTGTGCGGCCGAGACGGCGGGCGACTGGATCACCGGCTTCGGCATCGGCGGGGACGAGGGCAAGGGCAAGCTGACCGATTTCGCCTGGTCGTTCGACCTGGCGCGCGAGGCGGGGCTGCAGCTGACGGCGCATGCGGGCGAATGGGGCGGCCCGGCCTCGGTCCGCGAAGCGGTGGACGGGATCGGCGTCGTGCGCGTCGGCCATGGCGTGCGCGCGATCGAGGACCTGGCGCTGGTCGATCAGCTGGCGGAAAGCGGTGTCACGCTTGAGGTCTGCCCAGGCTCGAACATCGTTCTGGGGCTTTATCCCAAGTGGGATCGCCACCCGATCCAGGCGCTGCGCGAGCGCGGGGTGAAGGTCACCGTGTCGACCGATGATCCGCCGTTCTTCCACACCACGATGACCCGTGAATACGAACAATTGGAACGCGCCTTCGGTTGGGGCGCCGAGGATTTCCTTGAAATCTCGCGCAACGCACTGGACGCGGCCTTCTGTGATGGTGATACCAAGGCGAAACTGGCCGAAAGACTGAAGGACCATCCCGCATGACCCAGCACCTCACGATCGTCGATCACCCGCTTGTGCAGCACAAGCTGACCCTGATGCGGGACGAGACGACGTCGACCAAGTCGTTCCGGCAGCTGCTGCGCGAGATCTCTCTGCTTCTGGCCTACGAGGTCACGCGGGATCTGCCGGTGACGATGCAGACCACCAAGACCCCGATCGAGGAAATGGAGGCGCCGATCCTCGAAGGGCGCAAGCTGGCGCTGATTTCGATCCTGCGGGCGGGCAACGGTTTGTTGGACGGGATCCTGGAACTGATTCCGGCGGCGCGGGTCGGTTTTGTCGGGCTGTATCGGGACGAGAAGACGCTGCAGCCGGTGCAGTATTACTTCAAGGTGCCCGAAAACCTGGAAGACCGGATGGTGATCGCGGTCGATCCGATGCTGGCCACGGGCAATTCCTCGGCCGCGGCGATCGACCTGCTGAAGAACGCGGGCGCCAAGAACATCCGTTTCCTGTGCCTGCTGGCCGCCCCCGAGGGCGTCGCCCGCATGAAAGAGGCGCATCCGGATGTGCCGATCATCACCGCCGCGCTGGACGAACGCCTGAACGATCAGGGCTATATCGTGCCGGGTCTAGGTGATGCGGGTGACCGGATGTTCGGCACCAAATAGGGGGGCTGGCCCGTCCTGATCCCTTTACTCAAGCCGGGGTTTGGGGCAGGATCGGGGCAAATCCCCGGGGGGTCTGGATGAATCCGTTGTCGCGCAAGTTTTCTGCCGTTTTGCTGCTGTCGATTCTGGGGGCTGCACCTGTCGCGGCACAGAACATCATCCGGCCCAAGGACGGTCCGGCCGAATATCCGCCCGCCAGTTTCACCGGCAAGCAGTATGTCGACAGCGAAGGCTGTGTCTTCATCCGTGCCGGGTTCGAAGGCCAGGTGACCTGGGTGCCGCGTGTCGCGCGCAACCGGTCGCAGGTCTGTGGCTTCCAGCCGACCAACGTGGCGGGCGCGACCCGCGCGCAGCCCGCGCTGCCGCGCTCCGACGTGACCGAAATCACGGCGGCCGTGCCCGAAAGCGGCGCCCCGGCCGAGACGGCGCCTGCCCGGGTGGCCTCGGTCGCTGCTGCGCCGGCCGCCGCGCCTGTCGTGGCCGCGCGGCCCCAGGTGATCACCCCGGCACCCGCTCCGGTAGCCGCGTCTGTCGCCGGGCCGACGGTGCGGGTGGCACGCCCTGCTGCGCCGGTCGTCCGTGTGCCGACGGCCCCCGTGGTCGAAGCGCGCCCGCGTGTCGCCGCGCCGGTGCAGACCGCGCCGCGCGCCGTGACCTCGGTCGATGATCCCTGCGGAGACCTGTCGCCGGTCGGGCGTCAGTACATGGAACGCGGCAACGGGGGCTTTGCCCTGCGCTGCGGGCCGCAGTCGGACTATGCGCCTTATGCGGCGGGATCGGCCCGCGTGGTGGCCGCCGCGCCCCGCGTGATCGCCCCCAGCTATGCCGCCCCGGCGCCGGCCGCCGTGGCCCTGCCCAGCTATGAAAAGCGCGCGCCGGTCGTGGTCGCCGCGCCTGCGCCCGTGCAGGCCCGCACCACGGACCGCCCGGTGACCCGAGTGGTCCGGGCGCGTACGACCGGGCAGGGATATGTCTCGCCCCAGGCGCGGGTGATGCCGGCCCCGGCCTACAAGGAACGGGTCATGGCGCAGGATGTGCGCATCCCCAAGGGTTATCGTCCGATCTGGGAAGACGACCGCCTGAATCCGCGCCGTGCCGAACAGACGCTGGCGGGCAAGCGTCAGATGGAGCTGGTCTGGACCAAGACCCTGCCGCGTCGGCTGGTCCCGGTCGAGATCCGGCCGCAGGGCGTGGCCGTGGCGCCGAACGTGTCCAGCCGCAGCGCGGCGCCGAAGGTCGACCGCGCGCCGATCTCGGGCCGTTATGTGCAGGTCGGCAGCTTCCGCACGCCGTCCAATGCCCAGGCCACGGCGCAGCGTCTGGCGGCGGCGGGTCTGCCCGTCACGATCCGCAACGATGCCAGCGGCCAGGTCGTGATGGCCGGTCCCTTCGGGTCGGACCGCGCGATCGGCCATGCGCTGCGCACCGCGCAGAAGGCCGGGTTCCCGGGCGCCTTTCCCCGGCGCTAGGCTGACGAGACAGGATTGACCAAGGCCCCGGACATCCGGGGCCTTTTGCCTTGTGCGTCAGGCTGTTGCGCGACCGTAGCTGCGTTCCAGTTCGATCAGCCGGTCCTTGCGCCAAAGCCCGCCGCCGTAACCGGTCAGCGAGCCGTCGGCGCCGACCACCCGGTGGCAGGGGATCAGAACGGCGATCTGGTTGGCGCCATTGGCCCGGGCGACGGCGCGGGTGGCCTCGGGGCGGCCAAGGCGTGCGGCAAGCGCGGAATAGCTAAGCGTCTCGCCTGCCGGGATCTGGCGCAGCGCGTCCCAGACGGCGCAGGTGAAGGGCGTGCCGTGATAGGTCAGCGGCGTGGAGAAGGTGGCGTCATCGCCCGCCAGGTACCGGGCCAGTTCGCGGGCGGCCTGATCCATCGGGGCTGTCCGGCCAAAGGTCATCCGGCCCTTCACCGCCTTGTGCAGCCGCGCCAGTTCACGGGGCAGGGCGGGGCGGTCGGCAAATTCGAGCAGGTGCAGGCCGTGGTCGTCGGCCACGGCGATCATCGGGCCAAGTTCGGTGTCGATCCAGTCGGCCTGCAGCAGCGCGTCGGCGCGGGTGGCCAGCGCCTCGGGCGGGAGGCCGAGCAGGCGGGCGAAGGCCGCGCGAAAGCCCGATCCGCTGTCGAACCCGGCCTCGAGCTGGGCGTCGATCACCCGCGACCCGCGTGACAGTTCGCGCGCCCCGGCCTGCAGGCGGCGCAGGCGCGCATAGTCGAGAAAGGTGATCCCCAGGGCGCGGCGAAAGGCGCGCCGGGCGGTCGAGGGGTCGATGCCCATGGCGCTGACGTCGCCTTCGCTCCAGCGGCGGGCGGGGTCGTCTTCCAGCGCGCGTGACAGGCGGGCAACCAGCGGATCGGCCCCGGCGGGTTCGGTGGGCCGGCACCGTTTGCAGGGCCGGAAGCCCGCGTCCAGCGCGGCGGGGACAGAGGCGAACCAGGCGCAGTTCTCGGGCTTGGGCCTGCGGGCGGGGCAGCCGGGGCGGCACAGGATGCCGGTCGAGGTCACGCCGACCCAAAGCCGCCCGCGCATCATGTCGGGGCTGTCAAAGAAGCTGGCATAGCAGGTGGCGGGATCGGGCAGGTCAAACATCATGCACCAAGACTAGCGGATTTCAGACGGCCTGCCGCCGGAAATCGGGCGTGACTGTCTTTTGCCGCGCGGCGCGCGTTATTCGCAGATTTCCTGCAGCCGCAGCCAGTCGGCGTCGGGCAGCAGGGGGGGCGGGGCCTCGGCGCGGAAGGGGTCGCCTTCGATCAGGGGCAGGGTGCTTTCACCGCTCAGATCCAGGGCATAGGCATAGGGCGAGGACCGGACCTGCGCGTTGGCAAAGCGGTTGAGCAGGGCGGCGGTGTCGAGCGCTGTGCGGTCGTTGGTCAGCAGGTGTTCGGCGTATTTGCGCAGCGCACCGCCGGGCATGTCGCCGATGGTCAGCAACTGGAACGAGGCGCGCGCGCCCGCAAAACGCAGCAGGTCGTCCAGCGGATCGGTGGCAGCGGCGCGCAGGAGTTCGTTCAGCACGAAGCCTGCGACGACGTCTGGTTCTTCGTAATCCTCGATCAGGCGCTTGTTGATCAGGATCTCGCGTCCGGGCAGGAAGAGGGCGCCGCGCACGGCTTCTTCCACGACACGCAGGCGCAGGCGCTTGTCCTGCGGGGCGATGCGCGTGGCCAGACGGTTCAGCGCCTCTTGCCCGTCGGCCCAGTCGCAGGCGGGGCCGGAGACGCGGGTGATTTCCTCTTTCAGGGCTTCGCCGATCTCGGCCCGCTTGGCCTGCGGCACAACCGACACCGCGTGGCGGCGCAGCGCGTCGGGCAGCCAGAAGACGCCGCCGATGATCACGGCGCCCAGCATCAGCACCAGCAGGACCATGCGCAGCCGTCCGGGATGCGGGCGGCGGCGTTCAATGGCGGTGCGCAGCTTGTCGAGCGCGCGGATCATCTGATCCTCGGTCTCGGCCAGTTCCAGCGTCTCGCCGGGATCGCCGTCGGGATGATAGATGGCCGGGATCACGCCGGGATTGGCGCGGACCAGCGCGGGCAGGGACCAATGCGCCACCGCACGGGCCTGATCGTCCGACAGGATCAGAGTTTCCGCGCCGATGGTCACGGTCACTTCGCGGCGCTGCCCCTCGGGCGAGGCGCGCCACAGGCCCGTTGCCACGAGCTGCTGATATTCGGTGTCGATCGCCATATGTTGGGCCTGCTCCGCCTCTGGCACCAATCTATCATGGGGGGAAGGCAGGAGCAATTCCGCCGACGGCCCTGCGATTCCTGCAATCCCCTGTTCTTACGTATAGGCCCATTTAACCGCCCGGCAGGTATTCCGCCATGGGCGCTGGTCGGCCTAGGCTTGTCGCGCGCCCCGAGCCGCGGCAGGAGGAGCCTTGGTAAGGTGTGGCGCCGCCGGACAGCACGGAGGGTGTCTCCGACCGTGTTGTCCGGTTGCCGGGGTTTCGGGCTTCCAATCATCGGATGGAAACGGTGGCGTACGGCGGGCCGGGCGCGGGTTAGCGTTCCGTCGCGCCCTTGCCCATGAGGATCCTGTCGCGGAATTTCCCGATCCGTCTGATCCGTGTCTCGGCTGTCTTTGCACTGCTCAGGTTGATGACGTAGCTGCGCTGTCGTCCGGGGGTAAGGGCATGGAAGGCCTCGGCCAGTTCGGCATCCGCATCCAGCGCGTCCGACAGCTCTTCCGGCAGGTCCGGGGCGGCGGTGTTCCTTGGCGGTCTGGTGCCGGCCTCCGCGTGGCGCTTGGCCTCGTCCAGATAGGCGCGGATGGTCGGTTCCAGATCCGCAACCTGCGCTGCATCGGTAAAGGACATGGTGTTGGCGTGCTGCGTATTCGGCCCGGGCTTTTCCAGCACGCCCTCGGGGTCCGACAGCAGGGCGGCATCGAAGAAGCCGAGGATGAACTTCTGCTGGTAGGCGCCCACGATGGCGATGTTCCGGTCGGCGTGGCGATAGCAGGGCTGCCCCCACCTGACGGTTTCTTCCAGACCGGCAGAGCGGCAGATGGCCCGCAGCTTTGTCAGCCCGTCAATCCAAAGCCGGGCCGAACAGGCCGGCGTGTCGAAGCGGTCGCAGCGCCCGCAGCCCTTGGTGAAGAAATCCTCGATATCCGTGATCATGGGGCCCTTTGCAGGCAGAGCGGGGAGGGCGCCGGTTGATGGCGCCGTCCCTCACATGGTCTTGGCCTGCGTCCGCAGTTCGAACTTCTGGATCTTGCCGGTCGAGGTCTTGGGAAGGTCCTGGAACACCACCTTCTTGGGCGTCTTGAACCCGGCCAGCCGTTCGCGGGCAAAGGCGATCAGCGCGGCCTCGTCCCCGGTGCGGCCGTCCTTCAGTTCGACAAAGGCGCAAGGAACCTCGCCCCATTTGTCGTCCGGCTTGGCCACCACGGCGCAAAGCAGCACATCCGGGTGGGCCATCAGCACGCCCTCGACCTCGACCGAAGAGATGTTTTCCCCGCCCGAGATGATGATGTCCTTCGCCCGGTCGGCGATCTGCATGTAGCCGTCGGGGTGCTGCACGGCGATGTCGCCGGTGTGGAAGTAACCGCCCTTGAAGGCCTCTTCGGTGGCCTTGGGGTTCTTGTAATAGCCCTTCATGACGCCGTTGCCGCGCATCATGATCTCGCCCGTGGCGGTGCCGTCCATGGGGATCTGCTCCATGGTCGAGGTCATGGTGGTGATGTGTTCATAGGCGGGCATGGCCACGCCCTGACGCGCCTTGATCGCGGCGCGGTCGTCGCCTTGCAGGTCGCCCCAGAGGTCGTCGTCCCAGGTGCATTCGGTGGCGGGGCCGTAGACCTCGGTCAGGCCGTAGACCTGCGTGACGTTGAAGCCCATGGGTTCGATCTTGGCCAGCGTCGCGGGGGCGGGCGGGGCGCCGGCGGTGAAGACCTGAACCGTCTGGGGAAAGTCGCGCTTCTGGTCGTCGGGGGCGTTGACCAGCATGTTGAGCACAATGGGCGCGCCGCCGAAATGGGTGACGCCTTCGTCGGCGAAAGCGCTGAAGAGGGCAGGCGCGGTGATGTCGCGGCAGCAGACGACGGTGCCGCCCAGCAGAGGGATCATCCAGGTGTGGCACCAGCCGTTGCAGTGGAACAGCGGCACGATGGTCAGGTAGCGCGGGTAATGCGTCATCTGCCACGACAGGATCTGGCCCATGCCGTTCTGATGCGCGCCGCGATGGTGATAGACCACGCCCTTGGGCCGCCCGGTGGTGCCGGAGGTGTAGTTGAGGGCAATGCTCTCCCATTCGTCCTCGGGCATGATCCAGTCGAAGGTGGGGTCGCCCTTGGTCAGCAGCTCCTCGTGCGTCACATGGTCGGTCTGGGCGTGGACGCCGGCCTGATCGTCGGGGCATTCGATGATGATGGGGGCGGGGCCTTCCATCCGCTCGACGGCCTCGGCCAGGACATGGATGAACTGGCTGTCGCACAGCACGACCTTCGCCCCGCCGTGATCGAGGATATAGGCGATCGTGTCGGGCTCGACCCGCGTGTTGATCGCGTTCAGGACCGCGCCGCAGGCGGGCACGCCGAAATGCGCCTCGGCGTGGTTGGGCAGGTTGGGCAGGATGGTCGCCACGACATCGCCCGGCTTCACTCCCAAACCGACAAGGGCCGAGGCAAGCCGGGTGACGCGGTCGTAGTATTCGGCATAGGTCTTGCGGAAGGTGCCATAGACCAGCGCCTCGCGCTTCGGCCAGATCTTCACCGCGCGGCGCAGGTTCGACAGCGGCGTCAGCGGCACGTAGTTCGCTGCGCATTTCTCAAGTCCGGTTTCGTCGGCCATCCAGCCCATGGTCATCCTCCCCATGCTTTCCGGCATCCGGGATAGCGCAGATCTGGGGCCGAGGGAATTGCCCTCAGGTCAGCAGCGCGGTTGCGCCCTTGGTCAGCAGGATGAGCGAGACGAGGAACAGCAGCACCTCGATCACCTTGACGTAGGCGGATTGCGGCAGCACGCCGGTCAGCCAGCGGCCCAGCACGGTGCCCGCGATCCCCACGGCCGTCAGCGACAGCACAAGGCGAAGGTCCAGCCCGTCGAACTGCCCGGCCAGCGCATAGCCCGGCAGTTTCGACAGGTTGATAATGGCGAAACAGATGGCGATCGTGCCCGCGTACTGCAGTTTGGGCAGCTGTTGCGGCAGCAGGTAGGCCTGGGTCGGCGGCCCGGCGGAATGGGTGATGTAGCTGGCGATCCCGGCCAGGATCCCCCAGGCGGTGCCGCGGATCCGGTGCGGTTCGGTGCGGGCGGCGGGGGTGCGGCGCAGCCAGGACCGCAGGCAGTACCAGAGCCCGATCGAGCCGGTGAGGATCAGCAAAAGCGCCTCGGGGGCCAGGGTGACCAGCAGGGTGGCCAGCGCCACCCCGATCAGCATGGCAGGCACGAGGATCTTCAGGTTCGGGGCCGAATAGTCGCGCCGGTACAGCGCCACGCTGACCCAGTCGGTAACGATATAGACCGGCAGCAGCGTCGCGGCGGCGGTCACCGGGTTCATCACCAGCGCCACCATCGGCACGGCCAGCGATCCCATCGACGACATCCCGCCCTTGGAGGTGCCGACCAGCAGGGCCGCGAGGAAGAGGAGGGGGCTGATGTCCATGGGGGTCCTTCGGGGGGGGGGGCTTGGGCGGATTGGTAGGGGGGCCGGGCGGGAAGGGCAATGGGGCGGGGTTGCCGACCCCTCACCCTAGCCCTCTCCCCCGGGGGGAGAGGGGACGGTTTCGCCTGGGGAGACCGGGGCGTGTTTTGGGCGACCGCGATCCGGGATGTCGGGGCGGCCTCAGGGTCGGAGGCGCGCCGCCGCACCCCCTTGCCACACCGCGCCGGTTCCGCCTAACTCCGGCCCATGATCCTGTCGCGCGGCCGTCGTTACCTTTTCATCCATATCCCCAAGACCGGGGGCACCTCGCTTGCCCTGGCGCTGGAGGATCGGGCGATGAAGGACGACATCATGCTGGGCGACACGCCCAAGGCGCGGAACCGGCGGGGCAAGGTGAAGGGGATCGAGACGCGCGGGCGGCTTTGGAAGCATTCGACGCTGGCCGATCTGGACGGGCTGGTCCGCCTGGACGAGTTGGACGACCTGCTGATCTTTGCGCTGGTGCGCAACCCCTGGGCGCGGACGGTCAGCTATTACCACTGGCTGCAAAAGCAAAGCTTCGATCACCCGGCGGTGCGGCTGGCGAAAGAGCTTGAGTTCAGCCCCTTCCTCAACCATCCGATGATCGGCGCCAGTTTCCGTGCCAGTCCGGCGCGTCACTACGTGACCGACGCGGCGGGGGCGGAATGGCCCGCGCTGTTCCTGCGGCTGGAAGATTTCCAGCACGATGCGGCGCCGCTGTTCGATCACCTCGGGTTCCGGTTCGACCTGCCGCAGGAGAACGTGACGGGCACCGGGCGGGACTACCGGTCGTATTACGACGAAGTTGATTCGAATTTGCTGGGTAAACTTTGCGACGAAGACATCAAACGCTTCGGATACCGCTTTGACGCCCCCGCACTGTAGCTGAGGCCGCGACAGTCCTGCGGTTTTGCCGCGAACCGGGGCGGGATTGTGTCCAAAGTCGCCAAGTTGCCCCATTTCCAACCCGATCCAGCCGTTTAACCCCTGCTTAATGAAGGGGTCAGCGAAACGGCAAAACGCCGGGAACCGGAGATAGAACATGACGAACGCATTCACCAAAGGCGCAGACAAGGCCCTGCGGATGACCGAGATGACCGGCGCCTACAACGGCGGTGTGATGGGTGCGTGCTCTGGCCTGGTGGAAGGCACCAAGATCGCGACGGCCATGGGCTTCCAGCGGATCGAGACGATCGAACCCGGTGCCCGCGTCGTGACCTTCGACAACGGCCTGCAAGAGGTCCGCGCCGTCCGCCGCGATCCGATCTGGTTCGCCGAAGGGGCCTGCCCCAAGGCGATGCAGCCGCTGTTCGTCCCCGCCGGTGCCATCGGCAACGCTCAGGACATGGTGCTGCTGCCGCACCAGGCCGTGCTGATCGAAAGCGACGCCGCCGAGGCCGCGCTGGATGATCCCTTCGTGCTGATGCAGGCCAAGGACCTGGACGGCATCTGCGGCATCACCCGCATCACCCCCGAAGCCCCCGCCTATGTCGTGACGCTTGAGTTCGACAATGACGAGGTCGTCTTTGCCGCCTCCGGCGCGATGTGCATCTGCCCCTCGCGCTCGGACCTGGCAGGTATGCTGAACCGCCCCGAGGGCGGCCGCGAATACCGCACCCTCAAGTCCTGGACCGACGGCGCGCTGGTCGACGCCATCCGCGCCGAGCTGGACCACGGTCTGGCCATGGCGGCCTGAGTTTACAGAAGTTCCCTTCGGTATCGCGTGTCTGATACCTTGCTCCACCCGTCCACGTCGGGCGGACTGAGACCACGGCGCAGGCCGTGGTCTTTTTTGTCGTCTGTTGGTCGTGACGGCGGCGTCAGCCTTCGATCGCGGTGATCATGTCGACGCGGGTCGCATGACGGCCGCCTTCGAACTCGGCCGACAGGAAGGCGTCGACGATATCCAGCGCCAAGCCTTGGCCGATCACCCGCGCCCCCATGGACAGCATGTTGGCGTCATTGTGCTGGCGGATCATCCGGGCCGAGAACGTGTCGTGGCAGACGCCGCAGCGGATGCCCTTGACCTTGTTCGCCGCCATCATGATGCCCTGGCCCGTGCCGCAGATCACGATCCCCAACCGCGCTTGGCCCGAGGCCACGACCTTGGCCGCCGCTTCGCCGTGCAGCGGGTAATGCGTGCTCTCATTGGTCTGGGGGCCAATGTCGGTGACGGTCCAGCCCTGTGCCTCGGCATGGGCGGCGATGGTGCGCCGCAGGTCGATGTCGGCGTGGTCGCTGGACAGAACGAGTGTCTTTTCGGTGCTCATGGGGGCCCTCGGCTGGATGCTGCGGGTGCAGTCTATAGGCCAGCCGGGACCGGAGTTCAAAGGGATTGGGCGCGGGTCATTCGGGCCGGATATAGGCCTGCGAGACATAGCCCTTGAGCCGCCGCGCCCGATCCAGCGAGACCTTGCACCAGACCGTCGCCCCGCTGCGTTCGCAGCTTTGCACCAGCAGGCGCGTGCCATTGGGCAGCCCGACGATCACGTCGAACCCGGTCCCGGGCCCGGCCCGCATCTTGAGCAGGTCTTCGTCTTCGACCCCCGCAACCCGGTAGGGATCGGCGGCATGGGCGGCAACGGGCAACAAGGTCAGCCCCGCGAGGAGGGCGGCACGGAGAGGGATCATGGGCACTGCTTCTGTTTGTTTTCAGGCAGTGTAGCGCTACGGATCCCTTCGGGGAAGCGGGCAGGGGCCAAGTCGGCGGGACGGCGCGATTCCCCCTTTGGACTCTGTGCGGGATATGGCGCAAAAAAACGGCCTCCGAAGAGGCCGTTTCGTTTGTCTGGCAGTGGCTTACGCCGCCTTCGCGTCCTGACCGAAGCGGCCATAGAAGGACTGACCCTTCGACGCCATCTCGCGCAGGAGGTCGGGGCAGGAGAAGCGCGGCCCGAACTTCTGGGCCAGCTGGTCGCAGCGCTCAGCCGCATATTCCGCGCCGAGGATGTCGAGCCAGCTGAAGGGCCCGCCGGACCAGGGGGCGAAGCCCCAGCCGAGGATCGCGCCGACGTCGCCTTCGCGGATGTCCTCAAGCACGCCTTCCTCCAGCGCGCGGACAGCTTCCAGCACCTGGGCGAACATCAGGCGATGCTGCACCTCGATCAGGTCGGGCTGGTCGTCGAGCGTGGGCGTCAGGTCGTCAAGACCGTCCCAGATGCCTTCCCGCTTGCCCTTGTCGTCATAGCTGTAGAAGCCCGCGTTCGACTTGCGGCCCAGGCGACCCTGATCGTAAAGCGCGAACATCAGGTCATCGACCGGCTTGTTGTCCGACGGATACTTGTCGCCCAGGGCTTCCTTCGTCGCCTTGGCGATCTTGACGGCGAGGTCGATCGAGGTCTCGTCGATCAGCTGCAGCGGGCCGACGGGCATCCCCAGCAAACGCGCGGCGTTGTCGACCAGCACCGGTTCCACCCCTTCGGCAACCATGCGGGCGCCTTCGTTGAGGTATGGGATGATGCAGCGGTTGGCGTAGAAGAAGCGCGCGTCGTTGACGACGATCGGCGTCTTGCGGATCTGACGCACGTAGTCGAGCGCCTTGGCCACCGCGCGGTCGCCGGTCTCGGCGCCCTTGATGATCTCGACCAGCAGCATCTTTTCGACGGGCGAGAAGAAGTGGATGCCAATGAACTGCTCGGGCCGCTTCGACGCCTTCGCCAGATCGGTGATCGGCAGGGTCGAGGTGTTGGTGGCGAAGATGCAGTCCTCGGGCACCACGGCTTCGACGTTCTTCGTGACCTCGGCCTTCACGCCGACGTCCTCGAACACCGCCTCGATGATGAGGTCCGCGTCGGACAGAGCCGAATAGTCGGTGGTTGCCGTGATCTTCGACAGCACCGCCTCGGCCTTTTCAGGCGTGGACTTCCCGCGCTTGATGCCCTTTTCGAAGTAGCTCTCGGCATAGGCCTTGCCCTTGTCGGCGGCCTCCTGCTTCTGGTCGATCAGCACGACCTCGATGCCGGCCTGGGCCGACACCAGCGCGATGCCCGCGCCCATCATGCCCGCGCCCATGACGCCAACCTTTTTGACGGTCTGATCCGGGGCCTCGGGACGGTTCGCGCCCTTCTCCAACGCTTCCTTGTTAAGGAAAAGCGACCGGATCATCGCGCCCGAGGACGGGTTCATGATGACGGAGGTGAACCAGCGTGCCTCGATCTTCAGCGCGGTGTCGAAGGGCACCATCGCGCCTTCATAGACGGCCGAGAGCAGCGCCTTGGGGGCCGGGAAGGCGCCCCAGGTCTGGCCGTTGACCATGGCGTTGGCGCCGACGAAGGTCTGGAATCCTGCCGGGTGATAGGGAGCCCCGCCGGGCAGCTTGAAGCCCTTTTCGTCCCAGGGTTTGACGATCTTGGGCTCGGACAGAACCCATTCCTTCGCGGCCGCGACCGGATCTTCGGCAACCTCGTCGATGAGGCCTGCCGATTTCGCCTTCTTCGGATCGACGGATTTGCCCTGCAGCAGGTACTGCGAGGCACCCATCACGCCCAGCTTGCGCACAAGCCGCGTGGTACCGCCCGAACCGGGGAAGATGCCGACCATGATTTCCGGCAGGCCGATGCGGGCCTTGGGGTTGTCGGCGGCGAAGATGCGGTGGCAGGCCAGCGGCAGTTCCAGCCCGATGCCCATGGCGGTGCCGGGCAGGGCGGCGGCGATCGGCTTGCCGCCCTTGTTGGTCTTGGGCTCCATGCCGGCGCGTTCGATCTTGCGCAGCATGTGGTGGAGGCTCATGACGCCGTCAAATACGCCCTGCGCGCCGCTGTCCTTCATGCCCGCCAGCACGTTCAGGTCCATCCCGGCGGCAAAGCTGTCCTTGCCGGAGGTGATGACGATGCCCTTGACCGCGTCATCGGCCAGCGCGTCGTCGATGGCGGCGTCCAGCTGCTGCGCGCCCTCAAGCGTCAGCACGTTCATGGATTTCCCGGGCAGGTCCCAGGTGATGATGGCGACGCCGTCGGCGCCTTTTTCCAGTGTGAATTCAGTCATATCGGTTCTCCTGATCGGAGTTGAAATCAAGGGGTCCGGTTACACGCGTTCGATGATCGTCGCAGCACCCATGCCCGAGGCCACGCAAAGCGTCGCAAGGCCAGTGCCCAGGCCGCGCCGCTCAAGCTCGTCCAGCAGGGTGCCGATGATGATCGCGCCGGATGCGCCAAGGGGGTGACCCATGGCAATCGCGCCGCCGTTCACGTTCAGCTTGTCATGGTCGACGTCGAAGGCCTGCATGAAGCGCAGCACGACCGAGGAAAACGCCTCGTTCACCTCAAAGAGGTCGATGTCGGAAATCGACATGCCGGACTGTTCCAGTATGCGCTGCGTGGCGGGCACCGGGCCGGTCAGCATGATCGTCGGATCGGTGCCGATCTTGGCGGTGGCGCGGATGCGGGCACGGGGTTTCAGCCCGTATTTTTCGCCGAATTCCTTGTTGCCGATCAGCACGGCGGCGGACCCGTCAACGATGCCCGAGGAGTTCCCGGCATGGTGCACGTGGTTGATCCGCTCAAGGTGCGGGTACTTCAGCTTGGCCACGTTGTCGAAGCCCGGCATGACCTCGCCCATGTCCTTGAAAGACGCCTTCAGCCCGCCAAGCGACTGCATGTCTGTGCCGGGGCGCATGAATTCGTCGTGGTCCAGGATCGTAAGCCCGTTCACGTCGCGGATCGGCACGATCGAGTTCGCGAACCGCTTGTCGGCCCAGGCCTCGGCGGCGCGCTTCTGGCTTTCGACCGCAAAGGCATCGACGTCATCGCGGGAAAACCCGTATTCGGTTGCGATGATGTCGGCGGAAATGCCCTGCGGCACGAAGTAGTCGTCGATGGCCACGGTCGGATCAACCGCCACGGCGGCGCCGTCCGATCCCATGGGCACGCGGGACATCATTTCGACGCCCCCGGCGATATAGGCCTCGCCCGCGCCGCCCTTCACCTGGTTTGCGGCCAGGTTCACGGCTTCCATGCCGCTGGCACAGAACCGGTTGATCGACAGGCCGGGAATGCGCTGATCAAGGTCCGAGGCCAGCACGGTCGTCCGCGCCAGGCAGCCGCCCTGTTCCATCGCCTGGGTCGCATTGCCCCAGATCACGTCCTCGACCGCGTGGCCGTCCAGCCCCGAGCGGTCCTTGATGGCGTTCAGCATCTGCTTGCCCATGGCGACCGAGGTCACCTCGTGCAGGGACCCGTCCGGGCGTCCCTTGCCACGCGGGCTGCGAATGGCGTCGTAGATATAGGCTTCGGTCATGTCTGCCTCCTTCAGGTCACAGGCCACGGTCCGACGGGCGGCCGGGCATCAGGTCATAGGGGTGTTTCCAGCCGTCCAGCGATTGGATGTTGGACAGCCAGCGATCGATATTGGGCCAGTCGGCACGGTCAAAGCCGAAGGGCTCGGGATAGAACAGGTAGCCGCAGCAAGAGAAATCGGCGTTGGTCACACTGTCGCCCACCAGCCAGTCGCGGCCTTCGAGGGCGGTGTTCAACGTCTTGAACGCGGCCTTAAGACGGCCCGCGTTGAAGGCGATCACATCGGCCGGGCGCTTGTCCTCGGGCAGGAAGTTCATCAGGAACCGCTGCGTGCCGCATTGCGAGGACATCTTGTGATTGTCCCAGAACATCCAGCGCATGACCTGGCGGTTATCTTCTGCCGTCGCGCCGCCGAATTTTCCCGTCTTTTCCGTGATGTACATCTGGATCACCCCGGATTGGGAAATCGTGACGTCACCATCCTTCAGCACCGGCACCTCGGCCATGGTGTTCATGGCGGTATATTCGGGGCTGCGCGCCTCGCCACCGAAGAAGTCGACCTTCACCGGTTCCCACTCGAGGCCGGAAAGGGACAGGGGCAGGGCCGCCTTGTAGGCATTGCCGCTTTCCCCGAAGCAATAGAGTTTGATCATGTCCGTCCTCCCTTGGACTGTTGTGCCGCGGGGCCAGCCCCGCACCCCGGAGTATTTCTGGCAAGATGAAGGGGCGGTTCATCTGCCGTTAAGGTTAACCCGCGTATCCTACACCTGCGTTACAGGCTGGAGAGCCGATGGACGCGCAAGGTGAAGCCCCGCGCCGCGCTGGATGCGTCCCCGTGGTGCGGGGTGGACGTTGCCGCTTCATCTTGCCGGAAATACTCCCGCCGGAGGCATCGACGCATCGCCTTGGCGCCAGGGTCGGACAACATGGCGGGGCCGGTCATCTCTTGCGATCCTCCAGTTCCGAATTGAACAGCCGCAGCCGGTGGGTGAGGTTGTCCTCATCCGTCACGCTGTCGAAGTTCTCGAACAGGAAGGACAGGGCCTCGCCTTCGTCCAGCCCGGCTTCGGATGCGAAGCGTTTCAGGCGGCGATAGCCGTCTTCGGTCATCGCGACCGGGAAGCGGCGGGTCAGGCGGAAGCGTTTGGGCATGTGTCCTCCCTCTCGTCCCCAAGGTGGGGCGTTCGGGTGTCCATGCAACCCCGCATGGACACCCGTGGCCTTCAACCGGGCCGGGGCCCGGGTCCGTGAGCGGAGGCCGGAGCCCCCTGTCGGAAGAAAGGCGCGGGTTTGTCCCGGCTCAGAAGTTGGCCGCGTCCAGCGCCATGACAGTCGAGGCACCGGAGGTAATCCGGGCCACGTGCATGGCGCAGGCGGGCAGGCGGCGGGCCATGTAATAGCGGCCCGTCGCAAGCTTGGATTCGTAGAAGTCCTTGTCCTCGGCGCCGTTGGCCAGTGCGGCCTTGGCGGCGACGGCCATGCGGGCCCACATGTAGCCCAGGCAGACGTGACCGAAGAGGTGCATGAAGTCATAAGACCCCGCCAGCGCCTCGTTCGGGTTCTTCATGCCTTGCTGCATGAAGAACATCGCCGCTTCCTGCAGCTGCTTGGAGGCGCCTTTGAGCGGCTCCATGAAGGCGGTCTTCAGGTCTTCGTCGTCCGAGTTCGCCTTGATGAAGGACTTGATCTCTTCGAAGAAGGCCATGGCGGGCTTGCCACCACCGGCGGCCAGCTTGCGGCCGACGAGGTCGAGCGCCTGGATGCCGTTTGCGCCTTCGTAGATCATGGCGATGCGGGCGTCGCGGACGTATTGCGACATGCCCCATTCCTCGATGTAGCCATGCCCGCCATAGACCTGCTGTGCCAGCACGGCCATGTCGAAACCTTCGTCCGTCAGGAAGCCCTTGAGCACCGGGGTCATCAGCGACACCAGGCCTTCGGCTTCGGCGTCGTTGTTGCGATGCGCGCGGTCGATCAGCGAGGCGGACCAGAGGCCAAAGGCACGGGCGCCCTCGACAAAGCTTTTCTGGTCCATCAGCGACCGGCGGATGTCCGGGTGCACGATCAGCGGATCGGCGGGGCCGTCGGGGTTTTCCGCGCCGGTGATGGCGCGCCCCTGCAGGCGGTCCTTGGCGTAGGCCAGCGCGTTTTCATAGGCGACGGTGGCCTGGCTCAGGCCCTGCATCGCCACGCCCAGACGCGCTTCGTTCATCATGGTGAACATGGCGCGCATGCCCTTGTGCGCTTCGCCCAGCAGGTAGCCGGTCGCGCCGTCGTAATTCATGACGCAGGTGGCGTTGCCGTGGATGCCCATCTTCTCTTCGATCTTGCCGACCGAGAGGGAGTTGCGGTCACCGGGCGTGTTGTCGTCCTTCACCATGAACTTCGGGACGATGAAGAGCGAGACGCCCTTGATGCCCTCGGGGCCGCCGGGGATCTTGGCCAGCACCAGGTGGATGACGTTGTCGGACATGTCGTGATCGCCGGCCGAGATGAAGATCTTCTGGCCGGTGATCTTGTAGCTGCCGTCGCCCGAGGGTTCGGCCTTGGTGCGCATCAGGCCCAGGTCCGTGCCGCAGTGCGGTTCGGTCAGGTTCATGGTGCCGGTCCATTCGCAGCTGACCATCTTGGGCAGATAGGTCTGCTTCTGCTCATCCGTGCCATGGGCGTGGATGGCGGAATAGGCGCCGTGGGTCAGGCCCGGGTACATCATGAAGGCCATGTTCGCGGCCGAGAAAATCTCGCCCGTCGCGGTCGAGACGAGATGCGGCAGGCCCTGGCCACCGTAGTCGGGGTCACAGTCCAGCCCCGACCAGCCGCCGTCGCGGAACTGGTCGAAGGCCGCCTTGAAGCCTTCCGGCGTGCGGACCACGCCATTTTCCAACGTGACGCCCTGCTGGTCGCCGACGGCGTTCAGCGGCGCGAAGACCTCGGAGGAGATCTTGCCGGCCTCTTCCAGGATCGCGGCGGTGAAGTCGCGGTCCAACTCGTCGTAGCCGGGGATATCCTGGCCAGAGGCGTTCAGCACGTCATGCAGCACGAACTGCATGTCTTTGACGGGGGCTGTGAATGTCGGCATCTCTCTCTCCCTTCACGGGCCGAGCGATTACTCGGCCGCCTTCGTTCCGTTCTGCAGGGACGAAATCATCTTCGCCCCCCAATCCATCTGCTCTTTCAGGTCCGAAATCGCTTCGTCGAGCTCGGCCCGACGCGCCTCCATGTCGGCCAGGCGCTGTTCGGCAATCTCGTAGGTCTTCACCAGTTGCGTGTGTTGCTGGTCGCCCATGTCATACAGGTCCAGCAGCTGGCGAAGTTCCTCGAGACTGAAGCCAAAACGCTTGCCGCGCAGGATCAGTTTCAGCCGCGCCCGGTCACGCCGGGTGAAAAGCCGTTTCTGGCCTTCGCGGATCGGAAAGAGCAGCTCCTTTGCTTCGTAGAACCGCAGGGTGCGCGGCGTTACCTCGTAGGCATCGCACATCTCGCGGATCGTCATCAGTCGATCGGTGTCCATGATTTCCATCCCATCAGATTTGATCGGTCGGTCAAAAATCAGAACACGCCCCTCATTACAACATGAGTTGACGCTTACGTAAGCGGTACGTCACGTCATTTCCAAGCTGACGTAAGATCAGCGAAGAAAGGGGCGCATTCGGTGAAACTTTTGTAAACTCGAGACTCGTTAGATTGGTTCTCTAAGGCCAAGTTTTCCTTGTGAAAAACATGTCTGAGGCATCAATTCTCGACGATGTCGCTGACGACGTCGGTTGATTCTTCATAGACCTCGAGAGATGCGGCGGTGCGATCCCGCAGCGCGCGCAATTCGGTGATCGTTTCCTCGATCTGGCGTCTTTGAGTCTCCAGTTCCTGCAGTTGCGCATCCGCGCTTTCGATCCAGGTTGCCATCTGCGCGGCAGAGCCCTGTTCGTCGTAGATATCCAGCCACTGCCGGATGTGTTCGAGAGAGAAGCCGTACTTGCGACCGCGCAGAATCAGCTTCATGCGGGCGAAGTCGCGCGGGTGGTAGAACCGCGACCGGCCCTGCCGTTCGGGGCTGAGCAGTTCGATGTATTCGTAATAGCGCAGGGTGCGCGGGGTCACGTCGAACCTTTCGCACATCTCCTTAAAGCTCAGTCGGGTTTCGTCTGCCCCACCCTGTCCCATGGCTGTCCCTCGCATCCACGTTGTGACGTGGGGTCATTTTGAAGATGTCCGCGGGGAAGGGCAAGTCATCCATCCGGGGTATGCTATTGCCCTGTCGCGATATTGCCGATCATATGCGCCGGAAAGGAAACAATCCCGCCATGTCCATGCCACCGGATCCAAGCAAGATACAGACGCCCGAGGAAATGCTGCGGGTCGCCCGCGAGTTCATGGAGGCGCTGCCGCATGCCAAGGCGCTGAACATTTCGCTCGACCAGCTGGGTGACGGGCGGGCCGAGTTCTCGATGCCCTATGACGAACGGCTGGTCGGCGATCCCGAGACGGGGGTGCTGCATGGCGGCGCGGTGTCGGCGCTGCTTGATTCTGCCTGTGGTGCGGCGGTGATCGCGCATCCCGACAATGGCGGGGGCACGGCCACGCTGGACCTGCGGATCGACTACATGCGGGCGGCCACGCCGGGACAGGCGCTGGTGGCGCAGGCGCATTGCTACCAGGTGACCCGGTCGGTGGCCTTCGTGCGCGCGGTGGCGCTGGATGATGATCGCGACCGTCCCGTGGCCTCGGCCACCGGGGCCTTTACCTTCACGGTGAAACCATGAGCCGCCGTCCCGAACCCGTCCAGGTGGTCAAGCAGCGCCGCGATGCCGCGCTGGAATCGCTGGTGGCCGGCGTGCCCTACATCCAGTTTCTCGGCGTGCAGTTCGACCGGCGCGGAGACGAGCTGACCGCGGTGCTGCCGTTCCGCGACGACCTGATCGGCAATCCTTTCCTGCCTGCGATCCACGGCGGGGTGACGGCCGGTTTCCTGGAGATCACGGCGCTTGTCGGGTTGGGCTGGTCGATGATCTGGGACGAGATCGAAGGCGCGACGCCCAAGGGCGAGGCCGGGCCGCTTCGGCTGCCCAAGACCATCGACTTCACCATCGACTACCTGCGCTCGGGCCTGCCGCGTGACGCCTACGCCCGGGCGCGGATCACCCGGTCGGGGCGGCGCTATGCCTCGGTCCAGGTCGAGGCCTGGCAGGACAACCGCGACCGGCCCTTTGCCCAGGCCATGGGCCATTTCCTGATGCCCAAGCGACCGGCGAAGGACGATGGCTGACCCGATCACCCACGCAAGGGTGTTGAAGATCGCCCTGCCGATCGTGCTGTCGAATGCCACGATCCCGCTGCTGGCGGCGGTCGACACCGGCGTTGTCGGCCAGATCGGAGAGGCCGCGCCGATCGGCGCCGTGGCCATCGGCGGCATCACCCTGACGGCGATCTACTGGATCTTCGGGTTCCTGCGCATGGGCACGACGGGGCTGACCGCCAATGCCGTGGGCGCGGGCCAGACCGGAGAGGTCGCGGCGCTGCTGACCCGCGCGCTGCTGATCGCGGGGGCGGGCGGGTTGGCGATGATCGTGCTGCAATGGCCGATCTTCGCGGCGGCCTTCGCGCTGTCCCCGGCTTCGGACGAGGTGGAGACTCTGGCGCGGCAGTACATGTCGATCCGGATCTGGTCGGCGCCCGGCGCGATTGCGGTCTACGGGCTGACCGGCTGGCTGATCGCGCAGGAACGCACCGGCGCGGTCATGGTGATCCAGATGGTCATGAACGGCATGAACATCGTGCTGGACCTGCTGTTCGTGCTGGTCTTCGACTGGGGCGTGCCGGGGGTGGCGGTCGCGACCTTCCTGTCGGAATGGTCGGGCTGCCTTGTCGGGCTCTGGCTGTGCCGCGCGGCGTTCCGCGTGCCCGCCTGGCGCGACTGGGCCCGGGTCTTCGACCGGGCGCGTCTGGTGCGGATGGCCGTGGTCAACCGCGACATCCTGATCCGGTCGCTGCTTCTGGAAGTGATCCTGGTGTCGTTTGTCTACTTCGGGTCGGATTTCGGCGACGTGCAGCTGGCGGCGAACCAGGTGCTGACGCAGTTCATGTTCATCATCGCCTATGCGATGGACGGCTTCGCCTTTGCCGCCGAGGCCTTCGTCGGGCAGTCCATGGGGCGGGGTGACCGCGCGGGGCTGCGCCGGGGCGCGGTGATGACCAGCGTCTGGGGGGTCGGCATCTGTGCCGCGCTGGCGCTGGCGTTCTTCGTCGCGGGGGGCTGGATCATCGACCTGATGGCCAAGGCGCCCGAGGTGCAGCAGGCCGCCCGGGTCTACCTGCCGTGGATGGTCGCGGCCCCGATCGTGGGCTGCGCGTCGTGGATGCTGGACGGGATCTTCATCGGCGCGGCCCGGTCACGGGACATGCGCGACATGATGGCGGTGAGCTTCGTGGTCTACATCGCGGCGGTCTATGCGCTGATCCCGGCCTTCGGCAACCACGGGCTGTGGATGGCGCTGCTGGTTTCCTTCGCGGCGCGCGGGATCACGCTGGCGTTTCGCTATCCGGCGCTGGAGCGGTCGGTGGTGGCCGCATAGGGCAGGCCGGGCGGGGGGCGCTGCCCCCGTCCTGCGGACTCCCCCGGAGTATTTTCGGCAATGTGAAGGAAGGCCGCGCGGGTCAGTCGTCCAGCAGCGGCAGAACGGCTTCGGGCGGGCGGCCGATGGCGGCCTGGTTGCCGAAGATCAGGATCGGGCGTTCGATCAGGATCGGGTTCTCGGCCATGGCGCGGATCATCGTGTCGTCGGGGGTTTCCGGCGTCAGGCCCAGTTCGGCAAAGCGCTTTTCGCGGCGACGCATCATCGCGATCGGCTTGACGCCCAGCATCGACAGGACTGCGCGGATCTCGTCTTCGGACGGCGGATCGTTGAGGTAGGGGCGGATGCGGGGCTGGTAGCCGCGTCCTTCGATCAGGGAAAGCGTCTGCCGCGACTTGGTGCAGCGGGGATTGTGCCAGAGGATCACAGGAAGTCCTTTCGTCCGGTGCCGACGGCGTCGGCCACATTGGCAAAGCCGTCACGCTCCAGAAGCGTGTCTAGGTCATGGGCGATATCGGCCGCGCGCGACAGGCCGTGGTAGGCCAGCGCGGTGTAGAGCTGCACCGCCGATGCGCCGGCGCGGATCTTGGCATAGGCGTCTTCGCCTGTCGTGATGCCGCCCACGCCGATCAGCGGGATCGTGCCGTCGGTGATCTCGTGCAGCCGCGCGAGGATCTGGGTGGAGCGCGCAAAGAGCGGCTCGCCCGAGAGGCCGCCCTTTTCGTCACGGTTCGGGTTCGAGATGCCGCGCCGCGACAGGGTCGTATTGGTGGCGATGATGGCGTCGACACCGCGATAGATCGCGACCCGCGCGATATCGGCCAGTTCGGCGTCGGTCAGATCGGGCGCGATCTTGAGGAAGACCGGGATGCGGGTCGGCAGCCAGTTGCGCGCCTCGATCACGCCCTGCAGCAGCGCCTCGAGCGCGGCGGCGCCCTGAAGATCGCGCAGGTTCTCGGTGTTGGGCGAGCTGACGTTGACGGTCGCGAAATCGACGTGCGGGCCGCAGCGCGAGAGCACGGTGGCGAAATCCTCGGCCCGGTCGGCGCTGTCCTTGTTCGCGCCGAGGTTCAGGCCCACGACGGCGCCTTCGGGGCGTTTTTCAAGGCGGGCGGCGATGGCCTCCATCCCGTCGTTGTTGAAGCCGAAGCGGTTGATGACCGCGCCGTCCTCGGGCAGGCGGAAGAGGCGCGGCTTGGGGTTGCCGGGCTGCGGACGGGGCGTGGCGGCGCCGACCTCGACAAAGCCGAAGCCCGCGCGGGCCAGCGGGGCCAGGCATTCGGCGTTCTTGTCGAACCCGGCGGCCAGGCCCACGGGGTTGGGCAGCCAGAGGCCCGCGATGCGGGTCTGCAGGCGCGGTGAGGTCACCGGGCCGGGCAGGGGCGCCAGGCCCGAGCGCAGGGCCAGAAGCGCCAGCCGGTGCGCGCGTTCCGGATCGATCCGGCGCAGCGCGGCAAGGCCCAGGGATTCAAGCGTGCTCATACCATCTGCTCCGGGAACTGGTGCGCGCCGTCGACCAGCGGCAGGGGGGCGTGCCAGGCGACCTCGGTCAGGGACAGCGCACGGTAGAGATGCGGGAAAAGCGCCCCGCCGCGCGAGGGTTCCCACACCAGGTCCTCGCCCAGCAGATCGGTATCGATCGCCGCCAGGACAAGGCCCGTCGCCCCGGCAAAGTGCTTGGCCGCCGTTTCCGCCGCCTGTGTCGCGGTCGAGAAATGGATGTAGCCATCCGTCAGGTCGATCGGCGCGCCGAGGGTCGATCCCTCCTGCGCCAGGCTCTGCCACTCGGGGCCGCGGAATATCTTGTAGATCAGCATGGCGAAGGGGATGCCCCGCCGTTCGGGTCCGGTCAAGAGGGTGCGCCTGCCCGCGCGCGGGCACTTGCCGCTTGGTTATGACCGCGCAGCCTCTCGGCGGGCGAGATGTGCTTTGACAGCGCGGGCCTTTGCGATGCAGCATCCAGCCATCACCAACCAACAGGGGACTTCCCATGTCTGTCCGTTTTCTGTCTTCCGTCGCTGCCCTGGCGCTTTCTGCCGGCACCGCGATGGCCGATTATTCGCTGACCATTCTGCACACGAACGATTTTCACGCGCGGTTCGAACCGATCTCGAAATATGATTCCGGCTGCTCGGCCGAGGACAACACGGAAGGCAAATGCTTTGGCGGGTCGGCCCGCCTGGTGACGGCAGTCGAAGAAGCCCGCGCGCGGTCCAACAACTCGATCCTCGTGGACGGGGGCGACCAGTTCCAGGGCACGCTGTTCTACACCTACTACAAGGGCAAGCTTGCGGCCGAGATGATGAACAAGATGGGCTACACGGCGATGACCGTGGGCAACCACGAGTTCGACGACGGCCCAGAAGTGCTGCGCGGCTTCATGGATGCGGTCGACTTCCCTGTTCTGATGTCCAATGCCGATGTCTCGGGCGAGCCGCTGCTGGCCGACAAGCTGATGAAATCCACGGTGATCGAACAGGGCGGCGAGAAGATCGGCCTGATCGGCCTGACGCCGCAGGACACCGATGAACTGGCGTCGCCGGGTCCGAACATCATCTTCACCGATCCCTCGGACGCCGTTCAGGGCGAGGTCGACAAGCTGACCGCCGAGGGCGTGAACAAGATCATCGTGCTGTCGCATTCGGGCTACGGCGTCGACAAGATGGTGGCCGAGAAGACCACCGGCGTCGACGTGATCGTGGGCGGCCACACCAACACCCTGCTGGGTGACATGGAAGGGGCCGAGGGTGCCTATCCGACCATGGTCGGCTCCACCGCCATCGTGTCGGCCTATGCCTACGGCAAGTTCCTGGGCGAGCTGAACGTGACCTTCGACGACGAAGGCAACGTGACCGAAGCCGTGGGCGCGCCGATCATCATGGACGGCGCCGTGGCCGAGGACGAATCCACCAAGGCCCGCATCACCGAGGCCGCCGCGCCGCTGGACGAGATCCGCAACAAGGTGGTCGCCGAGACCTCGGAAGCGATCGAGGGCAACCGCGATGTCTGCCGCGCGCAGGAATGCGGCATGGGCAACCTGGTGGCCGACGCCATGCTGGACCGCGTCGCGGACCAGGGCGTGCAGATCGCCATCGCCAACAGCGGTGGTCTGCGGGCGTCGATCGACGCGGGCGAAGTCACCATGGGCGAAGTGCTGACGGTTCTGCCGTTCCAGAACACCCTGTCGACTTTCGAGGCCACCGGCGAAACCATCGTTGCGGCGCTGGAAAACGGTGTCAGCCAGATCGAGGAAGGCGCAGGCCGCTTCCCGCAGGTGGCGGGCATCAAGTTCACCTTCGACGCGGCGGCAGAGCCGGGGTCGCGGGTGTCGGACGTCATGGTCAAGGAAGGTGACAGCTTTGTCGCCATCGATCCCGCCAAGACCTACCTGGCCGTGACCAACAACTATGTCCGCAATGGCGGCGACGGCTACAAGATGTTCACCGACGCGGCGAACGCCTATGACTTCGGGCCGGACCTTGCAGACGTGACGGCGGAATACCTGGCCGCCAACGCACCCTACACGCCCTACACCGACGGGCGTATTACCAAGAAGTAAGTCCGGGATACCGGGCAAGGACGACCCCGCCGGAGAGATCCGGCGGGGTTTTTCGTGGCGCGAAGGACGCGGACACCCCGCGCGCCGCCTACCGCTTGATCTTCATCCGGTCCATGTCGTCGGTGATCGGGATGAACTCCTCCGCGTCGCCGGGGGGCAGGTTGAAGGGGCCATTGGCCCAGTCGGCGGTCTTCCAGGCGGACTTGGCCTCTTCGATCTTGTCGGGGGAAGACGAGACGAAGTTCCACCACATGTAGCGCGGACCATTGAGGGTTTCACCGCCAAGCGCCATGATCCGCGCGCCCTGCGATCCGGCGCGCACGGAAATCCTGTCTCCGGGACGGAAGACCATCATGCGCCCGGCCGCGAAGCTCTCTCCGGCGATCTGGATCTCTCCGCTCAGGACATAGATCCCGCGATCCTCGTGATCGTCGGGCAGGGGCAGGGTGCCGCCGGGGGCGAGGGTCACGTCGGCATAGAAGATCTCGGACTGCATGGTCACGGGGGCGCGTTCGCCCCAGGCCGTGCCTAGAATCAGCCGGGCGGAACTGCCGTTGTCTTCCAGCAGGGGCAGGGCGTCGCGCTTGTGGTGTTCGAAGGCGGGCGGCAGATCTTCGCGGTTTTCCGGCAGGGCCACCCAAGTCTGGATGCCCAGGATCGAATGCGGCGCCTTGCGGGTGTCTTCCGAGGTGCGTTCGGAATGGGTCACGCCGCGCCCGGCGAGCATCCAGTTGACCTCTCCGGGGTGGATCATCTGATGCGTGCCCAGGCTGTCGCGATGTTCGAATTCGCCCTTGTAGAGGTATGTGACCGTGCCCAGGCCGATGTGCGGATGCGGCCGCACGTCGATGCCCTGCGCGGTGATGAATTCGGCCGGGCCCATCTGGTCGAAGAAGATGAAGGGCCCGACCATCTGACGGTCGACCGAGGGCAGGGCGCGGCGCACTTCGAAGCCGCCCAAGTCTCGGGCGCGGGGGATGATCACCGTCTCGATGCTGTCGAGGCTGGTGTCACCGTCGGGGCCGTGGGTCGGGTTCCAGCTCATGTCAGGCTCCCTCGAAGACGTCCGACCACGCGGGGTGGCGGGCCAGTTGCGCGTTCACGAAGGGGCAGAGCGGGACGACCGTAGTGCCGGTGGCGCGGGCGTCGGCGACCAGCGCCTCGACCAGGGCCAGGCCAACGCCTTTGCCGCCCAGGGCTTCAGGCACGCCGGTGTGGTCGGCGATGATGCGGGTCGGGCTGAGACGGGAATAGGTCAGCTCGGCCTCGTGGCCGTCCACCGTCACGGTGAACCGGCCCTTGGTCGCGCCATCTTCCTTGCGGATGTCGAAGGTCATGTGGGGCTCCTCTCGTTGGACCCAATGTGGCACGGCGCGGGGCGTTTGCATTCCCCCAGGCGCGCACAGGCGGTCTGCGCGCTTGTCGGGGTGTCCGACCGGGGCTTCACGTCGGGGGCTTCCGTCCACGCCGGGGGCGCCCTACATTGACCGCATGGACCATCCTCTGATCGACCTCATCTCGGCCAAGATCGCCGAAGCCGAACGCAACGGCGACTTCGACAACCTGCCGGGCGCGGGCAAGCCGCTGCCGCGTGTCGACGACCCTGAGAACGCGCTGATCCGCCGGATCATGGAGGAGAACAGGGCCGAGCCCGAATTCGTGACGCTGTCGCGGCGGCTGACGGCGCTGCGGGCCGAACTGGTCGAGGAATCCGATCGTACGAAGCGCCGCGAGATCATGACCGAGATGTCGATGATGGAGGCGCGGATCGAAATGGCCCGCCGCGCCTTTGCGCGCTGATGTGCGGACGGTTCGCGGTCACCCTGCCGCCCGACGCGATGGCGCAGCTGTTCAAGGCTGTGCCCGCGAACGATCTGGCCGAGGTGCCGAACTTCAATGTCTGCCCGACCGTGCAGGTCAATGTCTGTTCGCTGGACGAAACGGGGCGGCGGCTGCGGGCGATGCGGTGGGGGTTCGTGCCGCACTGGTACAAGGCGCCAAATGACGGGCCGCTGCTGATCAACGCGCGGGCCGAAACCATCGCCGAAAAGCCCGCGTTCCGGGCAGCCGCGCGGGAACGGCGCTGCCTGATCGCGATGGACGGGTTCTATGAATGGGACCGCGCGGGCGACCAGAAACTGCCGTGGTTCATCCACCGCCGGGACCGTGCGCCGATGGTCGTCGCGGGCATCTGGCAGGACTGGAGCCGTGGCGATGACGCACTGACGGCCTGCGCCATCGTCACGACCGAGGCCGAGGGACAGATGGCCGAGATCCACAACCGTATCCCCGTGCTGCTCGAGCCGGACGACTGGGGGCTGTGGCTGGGCGAGGACGGAAAAGGCGCCGCCCGCCTGATGCGGGCCGCGCCGGATGAGGTCTATGACATGTACCGCGTCGGGACGGAGGTGAACTCCAACCGCGCCAGCGGTGAAGGGCTGGTGGCCCCGATCGGCTAGTTGGTGTTGTTGCCCTGTCCGTAGTCGTTGGTCAGGCCAAGGCCTAGGCCACCACCCAGCAGACCACCCAGGCCGTTGCCGACGTCCTGCAACAGGCCCGATACGCCGGCCAGCGTGTAGCCAAGGCCCGACGCCAGTTCGACGGTTTCACCATCCTTGCCGATGATATTGCCGTTCGGATCGATCAGGTCGCCAAAGTCGACCGACGAGGGGCGATCCTCAAGCCGGACTTCACCGCGCATGGACGTGTAGCCATAGCTGCTTTTTCGGAAATCCAGTTCGTCGTCGGACTGCATGACCATGGACCAGGACTGGTTGCGCGACAGCCAGCCGGTGTTCCACGAACTGTCGTCCGCCTGAACCTTGATCGACGAATTCCGCAGGTTGTAGAACTTCAGCTCGTCGCCCGGCTCAGCGTAGACGCGGGTGGGAAAGAAGGTGTCCCCGACGATGAAGACCGTGTGGATCACGCCCGTCGGGTCGACATCGGTATTGCCACCGCCGCCGCCGCCGCCGCTCCAACCGCCGCCGCCACCGCCGTAGCAGCCGAAGAAGCAGTTCAGGAAATCACCCAGCCCGGCCTGCGACGGTGTCGCGGTGGCGCCAAGGCTCAGCGCGGCAATGGGCAGGCTCAGAAGGGCAGGGCGCAGGGATGCGCGCCAGGATGTGATGGGCATGGACTCACCTCTTGGGCTGGTTCTAGGTGAACATGAGTGCAAATTGCGGCGATGTGAGGGCCATAAGGCGGTAAGACTGCCGTAATTTGAAATGTATTAACGACGATAGCCTGCGAAACCGGGATTTGGCGGCCATCGTGGGAACAATCGCCGGGGACATGCGTTTTTCCGTCAACAGAAACGTAGACAGGAGACAAATCATGGCTCGTGCAAATTCCAATGGCACCGTTCCCGCAAGCGCGGATGAAGTCCGTGACCAGATCGCCGCCCTGCAGGCCGACATGGCGCAGTTGACCAAGACCGTTGGTGAATACGGTCGCGCGCGTACGGATGAAGCGAAGGCTGCCGCTACCCGAAAGGCGGAAGAGCTGCGCAGCCGCGCGGACACCCTGCGCACCGATGCCGAAGCGCAGGTGCGCCAGGGCTATGCACAGGCCGAGACCGCCGTGCGCGACAACCCGGCCGCCGCCGTGGGCATTGCCGCCGGTCTCGGCTTTCTCGTCGGGCTGCTTTCGGCACGTCGGTAAGAGGTCGCGATGCTGACCTCGCTCAAACTCTCGCTGCGTCGTGCAGGCTTTGGCCTGGGCGGCGCCTTTCTGATGATGATCGGGGCGGCCTTCCTGACCGTGTCGGCCTGGATCACCCTGGTCGAAATGCGGGATGCGCAATTCGCGGCGCTGGTGATCGGCGGGGTCTATTTCGGCCTTGGACTGGTCGTCATCGCGATCGGCGCACGGCGCCCTTACGTTCCCCCGGCTGCCGCCGCTCCGCTTAGCATGAGCGGGCTGAGCGCAGCCTTTGCCCAGGGGTTCGGTGCAGGCGTCGCCACCCGGTCCGCCGTCAAACCGCGCCTCTGATGATGCAACCGCAGGCATGCCCGATGACCCGTCCGAATTATTTCGGTCGGGCCATTGACGCGCGCCCGGGTGACACCAGATATTCCGACGGCGAAGCCAGCTTTGCCCCATGACCGGTGACCGGGCCCCTCTGGCACATGCGAGCGGCGCATGTGCGATGTCGGCACTGAACGCTCATCTGCCGCGATATTGTTCAACATGACCGACCCCCAAGGAACCAAGCTGCGGCAGGGCCCCGCGCATGGCGTGATACATTACTTCAAATGGGCCTTCATCGTCACCTTCGCGGGGCTTGCGCTTGGTGCGGTGCTGGGCTGGCAGCAGACCGGCAGCCTGAACGGGATGCTGACGATCTTCTTCATCGTTGCCGTGCTGGCGGTGCTGGAAATCAGCCTCTCGTTCGACAATGCCATCGTGAATGCCAACAAGCTCAAGACGATGACGCCGGAATGGCAGCACCGGTTCCTGACCTGGGGGATCCTGATCGCCGTCTTCGGCATGCGGATCCTGTTCCCGCTGCTGATCGTGGTGGTCGCCGCCAAGGTCACCCCGTGGGAGGCGCTGGTGCTGGCTGCCTCGAACCCCGAGCAATACGCCCACATCATGGAAGGCGCGCATCTGTCGATTTCGGCCTTCGGCGGCACCTTCCTGATGATGGTCGGGCTTGCCTTCTTCTTCGACGGCGAAAAGGACATCCACTGGGTCCGCTGGATCGAGGCCAAGGCGGCCTCTTACGCGACGGTCAAGGGGATCGAGGTGGCCGTGGTGCTGCTGATCGTGCTGGCCTTCACCAAGTTGCACGACGACGTGGAAAGCCGCGTCTTCCTGTCCTCGGCGATCTGGGGGTTGGTGACCTTCCTGTGCGTCGAGGTGCTGGGCGGCGTGCTGGACCGAAAGGCGACGCTGGTCGAAGGCGCCAAGGGCGGGCTGGGCGCGTTCCTCTACCTCGAGGTGCTGGACGCGTCGTTTTCCTTTGACGGGGTGATCGGGGCCTTCGCGCTGTCTAAGAACCTGTTCGTCATCGCGATCGGGCTGGGGATCGGCGCGATGTACGTGCGGTCGATGACCATCATGCTGGTCGAAAAGGGCACACTGGCACAGTACCGGTATCTGGAACACGGGGCCTTCTACGCGATCCTGGTGCTGTCGGTCATCATGTACATCCAGTCGTTCTTCCACATCCCCGAGGTCATCACCGGGCTGGGCGGCGCGGCGCTGATCGGCGTGGCGCTGTGGTCGTCGATGCGGTGGAACAAGCGGCATTGCACGTAAGGTCAGGGGCTTGCCAAGGGGGGCAGGGCGGCGCATCACGGGGGCAAGACCCCGCCTGACCGGACCTGCCCTTGTCGCCCGTACTTCTTGCCCTCATCCCCGACTTCGCGCTGATCGTGCTGGGCGTCGTGATGCGCCGTCAGCTGGCGGCGGCGGTGTGGCAGGGGATCGACCGGCTGAATTACCTGCTGCTGTTTCCCGCGCTGGTCTTCCTGGCCACGCTTGGCCGGGTGCCGACGACGGCTGACCTGCTGCTGATCGGGCCGGGGGTCTGGGCGATCATGGGGCTGGGGCTGACACTCGCCTGGCTGGCGCGGCCCCTGGGGCCCGACCGGTTTCTGGACTTCGCGGGCATGTGGCAGTGCAGCTGGCGGTTCAACACCGCGCTTGGCTTTGTCTGCATCCAGGGCTTTCCCGACGAATATCGCGCGATCCTGTCGATCGCCATCGGGCTTGCGGTGCCGGTGGCGAACATCCTTGCGGTGGCGGGGCTGTCGCGGGGCAACGCGATGTCGTTCGGCCATACGGTCAAGCAGATCCTGCTGAACCCGTTCTTCCTGGCATCCTTCCTGGGCATATCCCTGTCCATCGCGGGACTGCGCCCGCCCGACCTGGTGCTGGCCCCGCTTGACCGGCTGTCGGACGCCGCGCTGCCGATCGCGATGATCTCAATCGGGGCGGCGCTGCGGCTCGAGGCGCTGGCGAAGCTCGATCTCTTCAAGCTGGCGATCAACGTGATCCGGCTGGTAATCCTGCCGACGGTGACCTTTGCCGTGACCGGCCTGATCGGGATGGATACCCCATACCGCACGGTGCTGGTGATCTTTGCCGCGCTGCCCTCGGCCTCGGCGGCGCATGTGCTGGCCTCGGTCTTCGGTGCGGACCGCGAGGCCGTGGCGACGGTGATCGCCCAGACGACCTTCCTGGGCTGCGCGACCCTGCCGTTCTGGCTGATGATGCTGGGCGGGTAGGGGCGTTTTGGCCGGGATGCGTCGCCCGGCTTGACCCCGACACTGGGGTATGGAATATGCGACGCACTGAGCGCGGGTATGGTGTAATGGTAGCGCCCTAGCCTTCCAAGCTAGTCGTGCGGGTTCGATTCCCGCTACCCGCTCCAGATCCTTCCGACATGACCTTCCGGACAGGCCCCGCGACACCGCGCCGCCCTGCTGCGCGCGCTCACGGGTTGACCCGGCGCAGTGGCCCCGCCATGTAGCCAAGGCCCGCTTCGGCGGGGAGGGACCGAGGGGGCAAGGACAGCCATGGCACGACAGCCAACAGCCATTCCGGGCGCGGACGACCGCGAGAAAAGCCGTGACCTTGGGGCCTTGCGCCGGTTGTGGCCCTTTCTGAAACCCTATTACGGCATGATGACGGCGGCCTTCGTGGCGCTGGTGCTGACGGCGGGCGTGTCGCTGCTGCTGCCCTTGGCCGTGCGCCGGGTGGTCGACAATTTCGGCGTCGATGCCTCGGGCCTTCTGGATCAGTACTTCGGCGCGGCCATCGGGTTCGCCGCGCTTCTCGCGCTTGGCACGGGCCTGCGCTATGCGCTGGTGACGCGGCTGGGGGAACGGGTCGTGGCGGATATCCGCAAGGCCGTCTTCGGCCGGGTCATCCAGATGTCGCCCGCCTTCTACGAGACCACGATGACCGGCGAGGTGCTGAGCCGGATCACCACCGACACGACGCTGATCCAGTCGGTGATCGGTTCGTCGGTGTCGATCGCGCTGCGTAACCTGCTGATCTTCCTGGGCGGGCTGGTGCTGATGCTGTTCACCTCGGCCAAGCTGACGGGGCTGGTGCTGCTGATCGTGCCGGTGGTGATCGTGCCGATCCTGACCCTGGGGCGCAAGCTGCGGGTGCTGAGCCGCGAGAACCAGGACTGGATCGCGCAGTCGTCGGGCAATGCCTCCGAGGCGCTCTTGTCGGTGCAGACCGTGCAGGCCTTCACCCACGAGGATCGCAGCCGCGCGACCTTCGACGCGGTGACCGAGCAAAGCTATCGCTCGGCCCTGCGGCGGACGACGGCGCGGGCGGTGATGACGGTGATCGTGATCTTCCTGATCTTCTCGGGCATCGTCGGCGTGCTGTGGATCGGGGCGCATGACGTGCGCGCGGGCGAGATGTCGACCGGCGCGCTGGTGCAGTTCGTGATCTATTCGGTCATGGTCGCGGGCGCCGTCGCCGCGCTGTCCGAGATCTGGGGAGAGCTGCAGCGCGCGGCCGGGGCCACCGAACGGCTGGTCGAACTGCTGGCGGTCGAGGACGCGGTCAAGGATCCGGCGACGCCCGGCCTGCTGCCCGATCCCGTCCGCGGCCAGATCACCTTTGACGATGTGACCTTCCACTATCCTTCGCGCCCCGGCACGGCGGCGCTGGACGCGGTGTCGCTGACCGTCAATCCCGGGGAAACGGTGGCGCTGGTCGGGCCGTCGGGGGCGGGCAAGTCGACCGTGATCCAGATGATCCTGCGGTTCTACGACCCCGAACGCGGCACGGTGCGGCTGGACGGCACCGACCTGCGTGACCTGTCCCGGCGCGATTTCCGCCGCGCGGTGGCGCTGGTGCCGCAGGATCCGGTGATCTTCGCGGCCTCGGCGCGCGACAATATCCGGTTCGGCTGGCCCGACGCCTCGGACGCCGATGTGGAAGCGGCGGCCAAGGCTGCAGCCGCGCATGACTTCATCATGGCGCTGCCCGACGGCTACGACAGCCCGCTTGGCGAACGCGGCGTGATGCTGTCGGGCGGACAGAAACAGCGCATCGCCATTGCCCGCGCCATCCTGCGCGATGCGCCGGTGCTGCTGCTGGACGAGGCGACCAGCGCGCTGGACGCGGAAAGCGAACGGCTGGTGCAGCACGCGGTCGAGGTGGTCGCCGAAGGCCGCACGACCATCGTGATCGCGCACCGCCTGTCCACCGTGAAGAAGGCCGATCGTATCGTGGTCATGGACAATGGCCGCATCGTCGCAACGGGGCGTCACGACGACCTGGTGGCCGAAGGCGGGCTTTACGCACGGCTTGCAAGATTGCAGTTTACCGAAGGTGGCGCGGGGATTGCACCGGATCAGACCTGATCCCGAAGGGGTCCGTCGCGCCATCCGTATTTGAACCCATGGATGGAGAGTGTGATGGGTCTGTTCAATTTTTGGAAAAAATCCGGCAAGAAAGTCAAAGGCGGCGGTGACGCGGCCCCGTCGGCGGAAGATTTGAAAAAAGAGGTCGAGGACCTGGGCCTCGATACCACGGGTCTTGATATCCAGGTGGATGGCGACAAGGTGACCGTCGGCTCTGCCGCCTCGGATGAGATCAAGGAAAAGATCATCCTCGCGGTCGGCAATGTCGAAGGCGTGGCCGAGGTCGAGGCGGACGCCGACGCGGCGGTCTTCCACACGGTCGAAAAGGGCGACACGCTTTGGGCGATTGCCAAGACCACGCTTGGCGACGGCAACCGCTACAACGAGATCTTCGAGGCCAACAAGCCGATGCTGACCCATCCCGACAAGATCTATCCCGGGCAGGTGCTGCGCATTCCGCAGTGACCGGGGCATGTCGAATTGACGACGCAGGCCGCCACGGGATCCCCGCTGGCGGCCTTTGACCTGGCGGGCAGGGCTAGGTCAGAAACGGGGCTAAGCGCCCCGAAACCAAAGGTTTGAACGTTCCGTCACGCTTGCGCCGGGTGCAATTGTCGCACATGGTCCCCACATAAAGCGCAGACCAATAAGGCAACGGGAGGAAAGCCTCATGGTAATGACGTCGCTCGCCGACAATCTGGCCATTCAAAATGCGATGCCCTACGAGGACCGGGACCTGCCGCGCACCGTCTACGAGATGCTGGCACGGACCACCCAGAAATTCCCGTCGCACGACGCGATCTCCTTCCAGTTGACCTCGGGGCCGACCGACAAGGCCGAGACGCTGACCTGGCAGGAGTTGCACGACAAGACCTGTCAGGCGGCGAACCTGTTCCGGTCGCTTGGCATCGGCGAAGGGGACGTGGTCGCGCTGGTCCTGCCGAACTGCAACGAAACGGCGATTTCGATCCTGGGCGGCATGGTCGCGGGCATCGTGAACCCGATCAATCCGCTGCTCGATGCCGAACAGATCGCGGCCATCCTGCGCGAAACCAAGGCCAAGGTCGTGGTGACCCTGCGTGGCTTCCCGCAGACCGATGTCGCGCAGAAGACGGCCGAGGCCGTGAAGGCCGCGCCGGGCGTGAAGACCGTTCTCGAGATCGACCTGAACCGGTACCTGACGCCGCCGAAAAGCTGGATCGTGCCGCTGATCCGCCCGAAGGTCACGACGACGCATGATGCGGCCGTCAAGAACTTCAACGCCGAGCTTGCCCGCCAGCCCAAGACGCTTGGCTTCGAGGACCGCAAGGAAGACCGCGTCGCGGCCTATTTCCACACCGGCGGCACCACGGGCATGCCCAAGGTCGCGCAGCACAAGAACTCGGGCATCGTCTACAACGGCTGGCTGGGGCACGAGCTGCTTTACACCGAAGAAGACAACGTGATCTGCCCGCTGCCGCTGTTCCATGTCTTTGCCTGCCACGTGATCTTCATGTCGATGGTCAAATCGGGCGCGCATGTGGTCTTCCCGACGCCCGCCGGCTATCGCGGCGACGGCGTGTTCGACAACTTCTGGAAGCTGTGCGAACGCTGGAAGATCACCTTCATCATCACCGTGCCGACGGCGATTTCGGCCATGATGCAGCGTCCGGTGGATGCCGATATCTCGACCGTGAAAACCTCGTTCTCGGGCTCTGCCCCGCTGCCGCAAGAGCTGTTCAACCGGTTCGAAAAGGCGACCGGCGTGACCATTGTCGAAGGCTATGGCCTGACCGAGGCGACCTGCCTTGTGTCGTGCAACCCCGTCGCGGGGGTCAAGAAGATCGGGTCCGTCGGCATCCCGTTCCCCTACACCGACGTCAAGATCCTGACCCATGCCGAAGACGGAACCGTGCGTGAATGCGGCGTCGACGAAGTGGGCGAGATCTGCATTTCCAACCCGGGCGTGGTCGACGGATCGACCTATACCGAGGAAATCAAGAACCGCGATCTTTATCATTCGCGCCCCGACACGAACCGGCTGTACCTTCGGACCGGTGACCTTGGGCGACTGGATGCGGACGGATACCTCTATATCACCGGGCGCGCCAAGGATCTGATCATCCGCGGCGGTCACAACATCGACCCGGCCGAAATCGAGGAAGCCCTGCTGCGCCACGAAGCCGTCGCCTTTGCCGGCGCCATCGGCCAGCCCGACGCGCATTCGGGCGAGGTGCCCTGCGCCTATGTCGAACTGGTCGAGGGGGCCAGTGTCACGCCCGAGGAACTGACCGAGTTCGCCTGTTCGCATATCCACGAACGCGCGGCCTATCCCAAGCATGTAGAGATCATGAAGGAGCTGCCCAAGACCGCCGTCGGCAAGGTCTTCAAGCCCGACCTGCGCAAGAGCGCGATCACCCGGATCTACAACGCCGCCCTGTCCGAGGCCGGTGTCGAGGCGAAGGTGGTCGAGGTCGTCGACGACAAGAAGCTGGGCCTGACCGCCAAGGTCAAGAAGACCGGAGAGGTCGACGACATGGCGATCACCGCGCTTCTGGGCAAGTTCACGCGCCCCTGGGCGTGGGTCGACTGATTTCACCGGGCCTGACAGGCTAAAGCACAAGGGGTCACGCCATCCGCGTGGCCCCTTTGCGTTTGGTGCGCGGGGGGCGATCCGCATCGCGACGCTACGGCATCCGCCTCGGCCCTTGCATGCCGGCCTGTGCAGGTGTCCTATGCTTACGCATACGTCAACTTTGGAAGGGAGGGAGGCCTGACCATGGAAGATGCACTGAGCCACCTGTCAGAGAAACAGGCAGCCGCGCTGGCCGAACCGATGACCCAGTTCACCGCCGCACGGGCATCGCTGTTCGCCACCGGGGCCGAGCTTCCGTTCTTCGAACGCCTGCGCAACGAGGACCCTGTGCACTGGTGCGACACCGGCAATTACGAACCCCACTGGTCGATCACCCGCTATGCCGACATCGCGGCGGTGGACCTGGATCACAAGCGGTTCTCCTCGGCCGAGGCGATCACGTTGCGTACGCCGGAAGCCATTGAATTCAATCGCTACCAGTCGAACGACGGGGCCGGGTTCATCACCATGGACCAGCCCGATCATGGCCCGCAGCGCAAGGCCGTGGGACCGGTGGTGCAGCCGCCGAACCTGGCGAAACTGTCGGTGCTGCTGCGCGAACGGGCGGGCAAGCTGCTGGACAGCCTGCCGGTCGGAGAGGCCTTTGACTGGGTCGACCTGGTGAGCAAGGAATTCACCGCGATGACGCTGGCCACGCTGTTTAACTATCCATTCGAAGAGCGCCGCCAGCTGACCCACTGGTCCGACATGATCACCGGATCGCCGGGCAACGGGCCGGTCAAAAGCTGGGAGCACAAGAAGGAGGAGATGGACAATTGCTTCGCCGCCTTCGACCAGCTGTGGCGCGAGCGGGAGAGCCGTTCGGACGGCTTCGACCTGGTGTCGCTGCTGGCGCAGGGCGAAGAGACCGCCTCGATGCCGCGGCATGTCTTCTATGGCAATGTGATCCTGCTGATCGTCGGCGGAAATGACACGACACGGAACACCCTGTCGGGGTCGGTCTATGCGCTGAACCAGAACCCGGCCCAGTATGACCTGCTGCGCGGTGATCCGGGGCTGGTGCCGGGCATGGTGTCGGAAACCATCCGCTGGCAGACCCCGCTGGCCCATATGGCCCGCACCGCGAAAGAGGACGTCGAGCTGGGTGGCAAGACCATCCGCAAGGGCGACCGGGTGGCGATGTGGTATCTGTCGGGCAACCGGGACGAGCGGCATTTCGAGAACCCGAACGCCTATGATATCCAAAGGAAGAACGTGCGGTCTCATCTTTCCTTCGGCTTTGGAATCCATCGCTGTTTCGGCAACCGCGTGGCTGAAATGCAGCTGCAGATCATGTGGGAAGAGATCCTGAAACGCTTCCCCGTGATCGAGGTGCTCGAGGAGCCGAAACGAACGTTCTCGGTCTTCGTGCGGGGGTATGAAAACCTGATGGTGCGCATCCCCCACAGGCATTGATCGCGGCAGATGTCCGGCCGGCCTCCGGCGGGAGTATTTCTGGCAAGATGAAGCGGACCCTTCGCCCCCCGGCGGAGGGTTTGCTTGATTATTGGGCGGGGCGCTGATTTGCTGTGCAGGCAGGGGCCTGTCCGCTTGTCATTGTCGTGGCGGCGGGTGTCATCTGGGGAAGGTCGGCGCGCCGGGGTACCCGCCGCGCGCCGGGAGAGATTGAAGGAGACACGATGTTCACCAAACTGATTGCTGCCGCATTCGCCGCCTCTGTCGCGGTGACGGGCGCGGCCCATGCCGACACCGACATGCCCTTTGCGCTGGACTGGAAATTCGAAGGCCCGGCGGCGCCGTACTTTGCCGCAATCGACGAAGGCTTTTTCGCGGACGCAGGCCTGACGGTCGAGATTTCCGAAGGCAAAGGGTCGCTTGACGCGATCCCCAAGGTTGCGACCGGCGCCTATCCGATCGGCTTTGCCGACATCAACAGCCTGATGCGGTTCCTGGACCAGAACCCCGATGCGCCGGTGACGGCCGTGATGATGGTCTATGACAAGCCGCCGTTCGCCGTGGTGGGCCGGAAGTCCCTGGGCGTCGAGACGCCGAAGGACCTGGAAGGCAAGGTGCTGGGCGCGCCGCCGCCGGATGGTGCCTGGGCGCAGTTCCCGATCTTTGCCGCCGAGAACGACCTCGACATGTCGACCATCACGGTTGAACCCGTCGGCTTCCCGACCCGCGAGCCAATGCTGGCCGAGGGCAAGGTGGCGTCCGTGACCGGTTTCTCGTTCTCGTCCACGCTGAACCTGAAGCGCCTGGGCGTGCCGATGGAGGACCAGTCGGTCATCCTGATGGCGGACCATGGCGTCGACCTTTATGGCAACGCGATCATCGTCAACACCGACTTCGCCAAGGCCAATCCCGAGGCGGTGACCGGGTTCCTCAAGGCCGTGGCCATGGGGTGGAAGTCGGCAATCGCCGATCCGGCCAAGGCCGTGGACGCGCTGATCAAGCGCAACCCGGCGGCCGACGCGGGGCTTGAGACCGAGCGGCTTCAGATGGCGATCGATGCGAACGTGATGACCGACTATGTCGCCGAGAACGGCATGGGGGGCGTCGACGCGGACCGCATGGCCTCGGCCATCGAACAGACCAAGTCGGTCTACGAGTTCCAGTCCGAGCCCGACGCGGCCAAGTACTTTGACAGCAGCTACCTGCCGACTGACGGCAGCCTGATGCTGAAGTAAGGGCAGGGGGCCGGTCTTTGGATCGGCCCTTACCGCATGGGAAATCTTATCGAGATCAAGGGCGTCACGCACGCCTACAAGACCCCGAACGGGCCGCTGCCGGTTCTGGACGGGTTGACCATCGAGGTGCCGGAAGGCGAATTTGCCGCCGTTGTCGGGCCGTCGGGTTGTGGCAAGTCGACGTTGACGCGGTTGGTGGCGGGGCTGATGAAGCCCGACACCGGCGAGGTCTGGCTGCATGGCGAGCGGGTTAAATCCCCGCGCAAGACCGTGGGCATGGCGTTCCAGAACCCGGTGATGCTGGAATGGCGCACGATCCTGGAAAACGTCATTCTGCCGCTGGAGATCGTGGCGCCGTCGATGCCGCGCGCGGATCGCGTGGCGCGGGCGATGGAGCTGCTACAGCTGGTCGGCCTGGACGGGTTCGAGGGCAAGCGCCCGTCGGAATTGTCGGGCGGCATGCGCCAGCGGGCCTCGCTCTGCCGGGCGATCGTGCACAAGCCGGACGTTCTGATCATGGACGAACCCTTTGGCGCGCTGGATGCCTTCACCCGCGAGGACCTGTGGCAGACCATGCACGAGCTGCGGGCGAAAGAGCCCTTCACGGCCGTGCTGATTACCCACGACCTGCGCGAAAGCGTCTACCTGGGTGACCAGGTGATCGTGCTGTCGGGGCGGCCCGCGCGGACGCAGTTCGTGCTGGATGTGGACTATCCGGGTGACGGCGGGCTGCGGCAGCTGGAGGGGCTGTATACCCCCGAATGCGCCGCGATGCTGGCGACGCTGCGCGAGCAGATCCAGATCGCCCAGGGGCGACATCCGGCGGAGGCGCACTGATGCAGACCTTGCAGAAAATCGGCGTGCCGATCCTGGCCATTGCGCTGTTCGTGGCGTTCTGGGAATTCATCGTCTGGGTGAACGGCTGGCCGAACTATGTCATGGCCTCTCCGTCCGACCTGCCCGAGGCCTACGCGCGGTTCTGGAACCTGTTCCTGATCGGGTCCTGGCAGACGCTGTGGCGGACCGTGGCGGGGCTGTTGCTGGCGGTGATCTTCGGCACGCTTCTGGGCATGGTCATGGGCTTTTCGCGCATCGCGCGCGACGGGCTTTATCCGCTGCTGGTCGGTTTCAACGCGATCCCGAAGGCGACCCTGGTGCCAGTGCTGGCGCTGCTGTTCATCGGGCAGCACAATTTCAACACGGTGCTGATGGCCTTTCTGATCTCGTTCTTCCCGATCGCGGTCTCCGTGGGAATCGGCCTGTCGACGCTCGAGCCGGAATATCGCGACATCCTGCGGTCGCTTGGCGCATCCAAGGTCACGATCTTTCGCAAGATCGCGCTGCCCAAGACGCTGCCGGAGTTTTTCGGCGCGCTGAAGGTGTCGGTGACGCTGGCCTTCATCGGCACGAATCTGGTCGAAATCATCTCGCCCCACGGGCGCGGGCTGGGCGCGCTGTTCCTGTCGGGGCAGACGAATTCGAACTATCCGCTGATGTTCGCGGTCCTGATCGCGCTCGCCGTGCTGGGGATCCTTCTGTATTACGCCGTGGTGGCGCTGGAGAAGATCTTTGCCGGCTGGGCCGAGCGGCCGCAGGGCTAGGCCTCCGGCGGGAGTATTTCTGGCAAGATGAAGGGCTGGCGCGGGCTGGCCCTTTTTCATGCGCCGGGGGCAGGGAAGTCGGACAGGCGCGGTTGTCACGTGGCGGTGGCCACATACATCAACCATATAAGTCTGACAGGGGAAGGTGATGGTGCTGCTGGACAGGATTGAACTGTCGACCTCTCCCTTACCAAGGGAGTGCTCTACCACTGAGCTACAGCAGCCCTTCTGACCGGAGCTTTCCGGGCCGTGGCGGGTGATTAGAAGGTTCCGCCGGATGATGCAAGCGCAATCTGGACGGTTTTTTCAGGTTGATTTAGAGAGGGGGCATGAGTGAGAAAAACACCCCCTCGAAAGCGAAGCCCAAGGGCGGCGATGACCGGGATGCGCGGCTGAAGGCGGCGCTGAAGGCGAACCTGGCGCGGCGCAAGGCGCAGGCCAAGGCGCGCGCCGCCGGGGACGAGGGAAAGAAGGACACATGAGACGCGATATGCGTCCACGCGGCAAAGGGCAGTTCCATGGATAAGATCATCGTCACGGGCAATGGCCCGCTTAACGGCGCCATTCCGATCGCGGGGGCCAAGAACGCGTGTCTGACGCTGATGCCCGCCACGCTTCTGTCGGAAGACCCGCTGACCCTGACCAATGCGCCGCGGCTGGCCGACATCAAGACGATGACCACGCTTCTGCAATCGCTTGGCGCCGAGGTGTCATCCCTGCAGGAGGGCAAGGTGCTGGCCATGTCGTCGCATGGGATCGACAGCCAGAAGGCCGATTATGATATCGTGCGGAAAATGCGTGCCTCGATCCTGGTGCTGGGGCCGCTTCTGGCGCGGTTCGGCCATGCGGAGGTGTCGCTGCCCGGCGGCTGTTCGATCGGGGCGCGTCCGGTCGATCTGCATCTCATGGCGCTCGAGGCCATGGGGGCCGAGCTGGAGCTGAAGGACGGCTATGTGCACGCGAAGGTGTCGGGCGGGCTGAAGGGCGGTGTGGTCGATTTCCCGATCGTGTCGGTCGGCGCGACCGAGAACGCGCTGATGGCGGCGACGCTGGCCAAGGGCACGACGGTTCTGAAGAACGCCGCGCGCGAGCCCGAGATCGTCGATCTGGCGCAATGCCTGCGCAAGATGGGCGCGCAGATCGAAGGCGAGGGCACATCCCAGATCACCATCCAGGGTGTCGACCGTCTGGGCGGGGCGACGCATCCCGTGGTGACCGACCGGATCGAGCTGGGCACCTACATGCTGGCCCCCGCGATCTGCGGCGGAGAGGTCGAATGCCTGGGCGGGCGGATGGATCTTGTGGCTTCGTTCGTCGAAAAGCTGGACCAGGCCGGGGTCGATGTGACCGAGACGGCGAACGGTCTGAAGGTGAAACGCCGGGGCGACCGGGTACAGGCCGTCGACGTGACGACCGAACCTTTCCCCGGCTTCCCGACCGACCTGCAGGCCCAGATGATGGCGATGCTGTGCACCGCCCAAGGGACATCGGTGCTGGAAGAGAAGATCTTTGAGAACCGCTTCATGCATGCGCCGGAGCTGATCCGCATGGGGGCCAAGATCGACGTGCATGGCGGCACGGCCACCGTGACGGGCGTTGACCGGATGAAAGGCGCGCCGGTGATGGCGACGGATCTGCGGGCCTCGGTCAGCCTGATCCTTGCGGGTCTTGCGGCCGAAGGCGAGACGGTGGTGAACCGGGTCTATCACCTGGATCGCGGCTATGAGCGGGTCGAAGACAAGCTGATGGCCTGCGGGGCCAAGATCGAACGGGTGCGGGAAGAATGAGCGACGCAAAGTTCGAAGACGGGCGCGAGGCGCCGCTGAACCTTGGCGCCGAGGATGCCGAGGACCTGGCGGTGCTGTCTGCGCTGGCGCAGGACGCGGTGTTCGGCACGCCGGACATGAAGTGGGAAAAGGGCGCACGGCGGTTTTCCATCCTGCTCAACCGGTTTCGGTGGGAAGACGGCGGCGCCGACCGGCATGGGCCGGAACGGGTGCGGTCGGTGCTGACGCTTGAAACGGTTCAGAGCGTGGCCAGCCAGGGTGTCGACCGAAGCGATCCGGACCTGGTGCTGTCGCTGCTGTCGCTGACCTTCGAGCCGGACGAGGAAGCGCCGGGCGGGGCGGTTTTGCTGACGCTGGCCGGGGACGGGGCGATCCGCATCCGGGTCGAGGCGCCGCAGGCACGCTTGCGCGACGTGACCCGGCCCTATGGCGCGGTGTCGGGGCACAGGCCGACCCACGACTGACATCCCCGGGATTTTTGCATGGCGCGCGAAGGGAAACCTTCGCGCGTTTTCGTTTTTCGGGTGTGGTGATCTGGTGATTCCAATATTGGGTATGGCGCGGGCCTGCTGCGGCTGCATTGGTGGCATTCTGCATTGCGGCAGGGGTGAGGTGCCTTCCGCTGTGCGGAAGGTCCGGCTGGTAGATAGAATTCCACGGGCGAGGGTTTCTTTTTAAGTTATTGAAATAATATAAAAAAACTACATACCGACGATGATCCGCATTGCGCAAATTCATTCCGCTGTGTTTTTCGGTGATACCTGACGATGTCATCGAAATCCTGCCGAAATGGAGATTATTCGAAGATTGGGTATTCACAGGTCCGGTTTTCCTGCCCAATATTCCTTAACCGTCGGGAGAACGGTTGGAGGATCATCAGGGAGGACTGACCATGCGGACCATTCGTCTGCCATTCAAACTTGCCGCGACGACGGCGATGGCCATGCTGGCCGGAACGGCGGTCTTTGCCGACACGCACGCCATGGCCAAGAAGGGCGGAGAGCTGACCGTCGCCATCGAAACCGACGTGCGCGGGTTCGACACTGTGGCGGGCGGCGTGCTTGGCCAGACCGGAGAGATCGTGATGCGCACGATCCAGGAACCGCTGCTGGACTATGACGGAGAGACCAACGAGGTGAAGCCGCTGCTGGCCACCGAATGGTCGGCCAGCGAGGATCAGAAAGTCTGGACCTTCAAGCTGCGCGAGGGCGTCAAGTTTCACGACGGCAGCGATTTCGACGCGGGCGACGTGGCGGCGCATTACAACCGGATCCTCGATCCGGCCATGAAGTCGCGGTCGCGGACCTTCATCGCCTCGATCGAAAAGGTGGTGGCGGTGGATCCGCTGACGGTCGAATTCCACCTGGCGCATCCGTGGCAGGCGCTGTTGCCTTATCTTGCGACGACGTCGATGTCGGGTCCGATCCCGCCGAAAGAGGCGGTAGAGGCCGATACGCAGAACCGCAGCCCCGTGGGCACCGGCCCGTTCCGCTTTGTCGACTGGGCCTCGGGCGACCGGATCACCGTCGAACGCAACCCCGACTACTGGGCGGCGGATGAAATCAACCTCGACAAGATCACCTTCCGCATCCTGCCGGACACGCAGACCCGCTTTGCGTCGCTGCGGTCGGGTGAGGTGGACGTGATGTGGACCGATCGCGGCCCGTCGATCATTGAGGCGAAGACCGACAGCAAGCTGGTCGCGCTGGAATCCGAAGGGGCGGGGGCGGCGGTCAACCTGCTGAACGGCAAGAAGGAACCACTGTCGAACGCCAACCTGCGCAAGGCGCTGGCCCATGCCTGGAACCAGGACGCGCTGGTCAAGATCTCGTGGCAGAACACGCGGCCGGCGGTGACCCATCCGCTTGGTCCGGTGAAGGACTGCGGCGATGCGAACTATCGCGGGTTCGACGTGGCCAAGGCCAAGGAATACGTGCAGGCCTACCTTGACGAGACCGGCAAGACCGAGGTGCCGACCATCGTCATGATCCACACCACGACCCCGCGCGGGCGTGAGCTGGGCGAGATCTATCAGCAGACCGCGAAGGCCGCCGGCATTCCGCTGGAACTGCAGCCGGTCGATCAGTCGACGCTGGTGAAGCGCGTCTTCACCAACGATTTCGACATCTCGGGCTGGCGGATTGCCGATGGTGCCGACATGGGACCGCAGCTCTTTGCCTATGCGATGCCCGGGTCGTCCTACAACCTGACGGGCTTCGACAATCCCGAGCTGACCGAGATCTCGCAGAAGATGCGGGTGGCGCTGACGATGGAGGAACGGCTGGACCTGCAGTGCCAGATGGTGTCGCTGATGAACGATGACGGCGGCATCCTGTATCGCGGCGGCGGGCGGTATCACGCCTTCACCACGCCACGCGTCAAGGGCGTTCCGGCCCCCTATCGCGGGGTGGTGGACGTGACCCGCGCCTGGATCGACGAGCAGTCCTGATCGGGCAGGGATCCCGCCGGTCGGGGCACCGGCGGGACCATAACCCAGGCAGCGGGCCGCAGAGCCCGCATCGAGGGAAGCGTCATGCGATATCTACTTTACAGGCTGCGGCGTCTGGCCATCGTGCTGGGCGTCGTGACCTTCATCACCTTCCTGCTGGTGAACGTGCTGCCAGGCGATGTCGCCTATGAAATGGCGGGCATGGATTCGTCGGAGGAAGAGGTGCAGGCGATCCGCGAGGACCTTGGCCTCGATCGGCCGGTGCTGCTGCGCTATGCCGAATGGGTTGGCGGCGTCTTCGTCGGGGATTGGGGCACATCCTACATCAACCAGGAAAACGTCTGGGAGGCGATCACCGACCGCTTCCCGGTGTCGTTCGAACTGATGCTGTTGGCGCAGATCATCGCGCTGAGCCTGGCGATCCCGGCCGGCGTGGCCTCGGCCTTCCGGCCCAATGGCCGGGCGGACCGGATCATCGGGTCGCTGGCCTTTGCGTCGGTTTCGATGCCGTCGTTCATGACCGCGATCCTGCTGATCTTCATCTTTGCCCTGGGTTTCGGCTGGCTGCCCGCCACGGGGTACGAGCCGATCTCGGAAGGGCTCTGGGCCAACCTGCGGCCTATGATCCTGCCGGCGTTGAGCCTCGCGCTGGTCGAATGGACCGTGCTGATGCGGACGCTCAGGGCCGAGATGATCGCCGTGCTTCAGGAAAACTACATCGCGCTGGCCCGTGCCAAGGGGATGTCGAATATGCGCATCCTGCTGGTCCATGCGCTGCGGCCCTCGTCGTTTTCGATGATCACCCTGCTGGGGTTGCAGGTCGCGCGGCTTCTGGGCGGCACGATCATCATCGAACAGATCTTCGGAATTCCCGGGGTCGGACGCCTGCTGATCCACGCGGTCTACACCCGCGATTTCATCGTCATCCAGGGCTGCGTCACCTTCTTTGCGCTGGCCTTCGTGACCGCCAATTTCCTGGTCGACATCGCCTATGCCTGGCTTGACCCGCGCGTGCGGACCGGAGGCGCCCATGGCTGACGTGACCTCCTCCACACAACGCGATGCGACCCAGAGACCCGAGATCGACCGCAACGCCATCGCCATCGCCCTGCACCGCAGGTCGCGCCGGTTCGGGCTGTTCTTCTGGATCCCGATGGTCTGGCTGATCGTGGTCGCCGTGGCCTGCATCTTTGCGCCGTTCTGGGGCCTGCCGCCGGCGGACGAGATCGACTGGGTCTACATCCAGTCGCCGCCCGTCGAAGGCCACCCCCTGGGCACCGACAACCTGGGCCGCGACCTGCTGTCCCGGATCGTCTGGGGCGGGCGTGTGTCGCTGACCGTGGGCTTTGCCGCCCCCTTCATCGGCGTCGGGCTGGGCCTGATCCTGGGCCTGATCGCGGGCTATTACCGGGGCTGGGCGGACGAGGTCATCGGCATCCTGATCGACGCCTGGCTGGCCATTCCGGGCCTCGTGATCCTGCTTCTCTTCTCGGTCGTCTTCGGCGGATCGCTCTTCATGGTCTGCGTCTCGCTCGGGCTGTTGTTCATCCCGACGGCGGCGCGCATCACCCGGGCGGCGACGCTGAACTATGCCACCCGCGAGTTCGTGCTGGCGGCCAAGGCCATGGGGGCGTCGGATATCCGGATCCTGCGCAAGGAGGTCTTCCCGAACATCATCTGGCCGCTTATCGCCTTCGTTCTGATCGACATCCCGATCGCCATCGTGGTCGAAGGCTCGCTGTCCTTCCTCGGCCTGTCGGTCAAGGCGCCGACGCCCAGCTGGGGCGGCATCATCGCCGAGGGGCGCGAGGTTCTGTCGACCTCGCCCCACATCGCCATGGTCCCGACGGTGGTGATGTTCCTGACGGTGCTCAGCTTCAACCTGGTGGGGGATGCGATCCGCCGCCGCCTCGCGGATGTCCGCGAAGGCGCGATCTGAAAGGGGGGGCCATGGGCGATATCATCCTGGACGTGCGCAACCAGAAGACGGCCTTTGTCACCGCGCGCGGCATGGCGCAGGCGGTGGACGGGGTGTCCTTCACGCTGGAACGGGGCAGGACCCTGGGCGTGGTGGGCGAATCCGGGTCGGGCAAATCGGTGCTCTCGCGCTCGATCATGCGGCTCCTGCCGTCGAACGCCCTGGTGCCTGCCGACAGCAGGGTGATCCTGAACGGGCGTGACCTGACCCGGATGACCGAGACCGAGCTGCGCCGGTTGCGCGGGCCCGAGGTGGCGATCATCTTCCAGGACCCCATGACCTCGCTCAACCCGGTGCTGACGATCGGCCGCCAGATCACCGAGGTCCTGACCTTCCACATGGGGCTGAAGCGGCGCGCCGCGCGGGACAGGGCGATCGAGCTGCTGCGCGCCGTCGGCCTGCCGCAGCCGGACGTACGGGTGGATCAGTATCCCCATCAGCTCTCGGGCGGGATGCGGCAGCGGGTGGCGATTGCGATTGCCATCGCCTGCGAACCCGACCTGCTGATCGCGGATGAACCGACGACCGCGCTTGACGTGACGGTGCAGGCCGAAATCCTCGACCTGCTGCAACGCATGGTCCGCGACCGCAACATGGCGATGATCCTGATCACCCACGACATGGGCGTGGTCGCGGGGCGGTGCGATGACGTGGCGGTGATGTACGCGGGCCGGATCGTCGAAAAGGCGCCGGTCCGGGATCTGTTTCACCACACGCGGATGCCCTACACGGCGGCGCTTCTGGCCTCGATCCCCAAGATCACCGATCCGCCGCACCGCAAGCTGGACGCGATCGAAGGGCGCCCGCCCGACATCATCAACCCGCCGCCCGGCTGCCCCTTCGCGCCGCGCTGCCTGCGGGCGGACGCGGGCTGTGACGCCGAGAAACCGGTGCTTGCGGGCACGTCGCGCCACCAATGGGCCTGCCTGAACCCCCTGGGCGAGGAGGCCCCGGCATGACTGCGCATACCGCCGACGGCTTCCTCAGCCTTGAAAATCTGACCGTGGAATACCCGCTGCAGAGCGGGCGCAAGGTCCATGCGGTCACCGATTTCACCGCCCGTGTCCGACGTGGCGAAACCCTTGGTCTCGTGGGGGAATCCGGTTGTGGCAAGTCCTCGGCCGCGCGGGCCGTGATGCAGCTGCCGCGCCCGACCGGCGGCAAGGTCACGCTTGACGGACAGGACCTCACGGGCCTGCGGGGCAAGGCCCTGCAACAGGCGCGGCGGCGGTTCCAGATGATCTTCCAGGATCCGATCGCCTCGCTCAACCCGCGCATGACGATCCGCGATATCGTCGCCGCCCCGCTGGAAATCGCCGGGATCGGCACGAAGGCCGACCGTCATGTCCGGGTGGCCGAGATGCTGGAAATGGTCGGGATCAACGCTGATCAGGCGATGGAGCGCCGCCCGCATGAATTCTCGGGCGGGCAGTGTCAGCGCATCTCGATTGCGCGCGCGCTGATCCTGCAGCCCGACCTGCTGGTCTGTGACGAGGCCGTGTCGGCACTGGATGTCTCGGTCCAGGCGCAGGTGCTGAACCTTCTGGAACGGCTCAAGACCGAGCTTGGGCTGACCATGCTGTTCATCAGCCATGACCTGGCGGTGGTCAAACACGTCAGCGACCGCGTGGCGGTGATGTACCTCGGGCGGCTGTGCGAAGTGGCGGATGCGGAAACCATCTACCGCAATCCGGTGCATCCCTACACGCGCACCTTGCTGTCGGCGGTGCCGGAACCCGACCCGGACGCACCGCCGCGCCAGGTGGCGGTGATCCCCGGAGAGCTGCCGTCGCCGGTCAACCCGCCCTCGGGCTGTCCGTTCCGCACCCGCTGCCCCCGCGCCAGCGAGATCTGTGCGCAGCAGATGCCGGATCTGGCCCCGATCGCGCCCGGCCAGATGGTAGCCTGCCACCATCCGCATATCGACACGCCCTGACCCTTCACCTTCCCGTAAATACTCCCGCCGGAGGCCATCGCGGGCCGCGCCCGCGATCCCCCGCGCGGCAGTTCGCCCTTGCATTCCCGCCGCAGACGCGGAACCAATCCGGGCGAGACAGCAAGAGACCGACATGACCGATACCAAAGACATCCAGCACCCGACGCCAGACCAGTTGATCCAGATCCTCTCGGTCGAGAAGATCGAGGAAACCTTTTTCCGCGGCATCGCGACCCCGCAGGGCGAGGGGCGGATGTTCGGCGGGCAGGTGCTGGGGCAGGCGCTGATGTCGGCGGCCCAGACGGTCGAGGGCGAGAAGGTCAATCATTCGCTGCACGGCTATTTCATGCGTCCGGGCGATGCGACGAAGCCGGTGCTCTACCGGGTCGAACGGGACATGGACGGCCGGTCTTTCGCGACGCGGCGCGTGATCGCGATCCAGAACGGCCAGCCCATCCTGAACCTCGCGGCCTCGTTCCAGGTCCGGGAAGAGGGGTTCATCCATTCCGAAGGCATGCCCGAGGGCATTCCCATGCCCGAGGACTGCCCGACCGAGCGGGAGCTGGTGGATCAGCACACCGGGGATCCGCTGCCCGAAAGCTTCCTGCGGTTCATGCGCTGGAACCGCCCGGTCGAGATCCGGCCCTGCCAGCCTTTCCCGCCCTTCGTGAATGACGCCGTGACGGGCGAAACCTTCCGCTGGATCAAGACCAAGGCGGCGCTGCCCGATGACATGGACCTGCATCGCGGGGCGCTGGTCTATGCGTCCGACATGGGGCTGATCGGCGCGGCGCTGGCGACGCATGGGATCAACTTCCACACCACCGGCGTGCGGGTGGCCTCGCTGGACCATTCGATGTGGATCCACGCGGATTTCCGGGCGGACGACTGGCTGCTGTTCGGGATGGAGTCGCCCTGGTCGGGGGGCGGACGCGGGTTGACGCGCGGGCGGTTCTTCACGCGCGACGGGCGTCTGGTGGCGACCGTGGCGCAGGAAGGGATGACCCGGCGCAAGCTGTAAGGGGCGCGCGGTGCGTGCAAGCACGCACCCTACGGGGGCCGGTGATCATGCGTGCCGACACGCACCCTTGGGGCGCCGCCCGGTGATGCCGGGCGGGACCGGGGACGGCCTTCGTCAGACTGCGCGGTTCGCGGCGTGGTCGATGCCGTCCAGCACGTTGCCGTAGACCTCGCGCGGGAAGTTATGGCCCATGCCGGGCACTTCGAACATCACCGCCGTGGGGCAGTTGGCCACCGTGTCGCGGCCGCCGTGGATCGGCACCAGCGGGTCGTCCACGCCATGCACCACCGACACCGGCATCGTCAGGGTCTGCAGCTCGGCCCGGCGGTCGCGGGTGGCCAGGATGGCGGCATACTGGCGGGCAAAGCCCGTGGGGTGGATCGACCGGTCCAGGTCGGCTTCGGCATGGGCGCGCAGCTCTTCCACCGGGATCGGGAAGGCCGGGGATCCGATGACCAGATCGGTTTCGATCCGTGACTGGATCGCCCCTTCACGATCGACGGTCGCATCGGGGCGCGGGCGGGTCAGGGCCGCCATGGCCTCGTCCGTGGCGCGTGGCAGGTCCGGGTTGCCGGTGTTCGACATGACCGAGGTCATCGACAACACCTTGTCACCATGTTCGATTGCCATCAGCTGCACGATCATGCCGCCCATGGAGAAGCCGCAGATGTGGGCCTTGTCGATGCTGAGGTATTCCAGCAGCGCCGCCCCGTCGGCGGCCATGTCCGACAGGGTGTAGGGCACGTCCGGCGCCTTGCCTGATGCCTTGTCCGCAAGGATCTGGCGGGTGTCGGGAATGCCGTGGTCGGTGAACTTCTGGCTCAGCCCGATGTCGCGGTTGTCCATCTTGATGACGCGGTAGCCGCGGGCGTTGAGCTCACCCACGAAATCGTCGCGCCAGCGGGTGCTTTGGGTCCCCACGCCCGAGATCAGCAGGATCGGCTTGCCGTCCTCGGGGCCGATCACGTCGTACCAGATCTCAATTCCGTTCACCTGTGCGGTTGGCATGTCGCGTCTCCTCCTGTCGCGGCCCGATTTGGTCGGGGTGTCAGGACGATAGGCGCAGGGTCGCAGGGCCGGAAGGGGAAATTGGGGGTGCGTGGAATATTATTCCGCAGGTGAGCGCGAGAACTTTTACTTACGCTGTATGGCGGTGGTCCGAGAGCATGCCGAACGCCAGCACCTCGGAATAGAGACGCACCGCCGTGGCCCGGTCGGGGCGGTTGGCGGCCCAGAGGCGGAAGTCGAAGGCCGAGTTCAGCGAGGCGATCAGGCACTGCGAGGCGATCAGCGGGTCGATCGGGCGGATCGACCCTTCGGTGATGCCGTCGATCATCATCCCCGCAAACCGTTGCGAGATCCGGTCCGACCGCGCCAGGATCGGCTGGCGCAGGGGCTGCGGCAGCGCCGACAGGGCCGTGACCCGCAGCAGGGGAAAGCCTGCGTCGAACTGTACCTCGGTCAGCGCGGCGGTGGCGGCGGTCAGGCGGTCGTACCAGCTTCCCCCTTGGGCCATGGCGGCGCGCTGCGTCAGGCTTATCCGGGTGTAGGATCGGTCGAAGCAGTCCGTCACCAGCCCGTCCTTGCCGTCAAGGTGATGATAGAACGACCCTTTCGACAGGTTCAGCGCACCCGCGATCCGTTCGACCGAGGCGCCGCGATAGCCGCGTTCGTTCATCATGATCGTGGCGGCACGCAGGTAAGTCTCGCGGTTGATCTCCTTGTCGTCGGCATCACTGTTGGGCACCGCCAGGCGGGCCGGGGCCCAGGCGGCACCGGGCTGGGCGTAACCGGTGCGGTAAAGCTCCATCATCCGGGCGTGCACCCGGTCGTAGTCACGGATCGAATATTGCGACAGCCAGACCCGGCACCAGTGCAGCGTGTCCAGCAGAATATGCGTCCGCGCCCAGTTGCGGTCGCGCCCGGCGCCGGGGTCGAAGAAGCCGACCACCTTGCGGAAGACGGCCATGTAGCGGGCGTTCAGGTCGGTGTTGAGCGGTTCGTTCAACGATCGCAGGTCCGACAGGCGGGCCAGGGGGCGGCGATGGCCCAGCTTTTCCTGCGCGCTTTGATCCAGCACCTGGCGCAGCAGGTCATCGACCCGGGCCTCGGGCGTGGCCTGACGCGCGGCGATGTCGACGCTGTGCTCCATCTCGTCGATGGTGCGTTCCAGCGTTGCGGCGGCCAGCAGTTCCTTGCGCTTGAAGTAATAGGTGATCGAGGTGGTGTTCATCTTCACCGCCTCGGCCACGCTGACAAAGGTCAGGCCCCGCAGCCCGCGATCGTTGATGACCTGCGCCGAGGCATCCAGGATGCGGTCGCGGGTGGCGCGGAACCGGTCCGAGGGTTCGGTCGGGTCGTCCACCGAGGTGGCGGTCAGGGGCGCGGAGGGCGTGTCCATGTCTTGCAATATCAAGGGCGCGAGGGGCTGTCACGACGCGCTGCCGCAAGCGAGGATCACGGTGCGCGGGGGTGGAACGAAATTGCGGCGGCCGTGGGGGGCCGCCGCTGATGCTGAAAGAGAAAAGTGTTTGTCGATTCCTATAAGGGAATATTAACACATTTCGGCCAGAATTCGCCACATTTTTGACTTAATGGTCCACAAGTTCGGATAACTATGTTGCTTTCGCACGAAATTTAACCGGCGAGCGGCAGCCGATGCACAATCTCGAAGCGGCCGTCCGGGCGTTCTCCGGCCAGGCAGAGTGAGTCGATTGTCACGGGGCCGGTCAGCAGGGGCGCCAGGATGACGCCGAGTCGCGGCAGGATGTCCTCGGCCTCGGATCCGGGCAGCGGACCGGTCAGGGTCAGGTGAAAGCGGAACTCCTCCATCACGTAGGGATAGCCCCACTGGGTCAGCAGGGCGTCCTGCCGATCGGTGAGCCCGCGCTGGCGGCGCCGGGCAAGCTCGGCCTCGGGGGCGGGGGCGCGGAACGGGTCGAGATCGCGGACCATGGTGGCGGCCAGGTCCGACAGGGGCCGCGTGTCGCCGACCGGGGTCAGGGCCAGAAAGCGACCGATGCGGGTCAGGGCCAGGCCGTCCAGCGTCACGGGGCGCTGCGCGGCGCAGGCGGCGCGGGCGGCGGTGGTCAGGGCTTCGGCGTCCGTGCCTTCGGCCAGCCGGAAGGGCGGTTTGACCGTGCCGTGAAAGCCGTACTTGCGCGGGGTGCGGGTGATCTCGTCCACCGGGCGGGGCAGGTCGGGCAGGTCGGGATGGGCACGGGGCGCACCATCGGCGATGTCCCAGCCCAGCCAGGACGCCCCGAAGTCGGCCAGCGGGCCGGGGGCAAGGGCGTAGTAGATGGCATAGCGTGCATAGGTCATGATCCCGCGCCTATCCGATACGGATGTGACAGGCAAATGACACGGCGGGCGATTTGTGCCCGCATCCGGGGGCATTCCCGGGCTCAGGCGATGCGGCGGAAGCCTTCGATCAGCTGGCGCAGTCCAAGCGCGGCGCCGACGAAGATCGCGGCAAAGGTCAGCGGGGCCGAAAAGGCCAGGACAGAAAAGCCCGTCAGCCCCTGGCCGACCGTGCAGCCAAGCGCCACCACAGCCCCCACGCCCATCAGCGCCGCGCCCAGGATCTGGCGGCGCAGTTCGCGCGGGTCCTCGCAGGCTTCCCACCTGAAATGCCCCTTGAAGAGCGATCCGGCAAAGGCCCCGAGCGCCACGCCGAAGACCGATCCCACGGCGAACGAGGGCGCGCGGACCGATCCGGTCATGACATACAGAAGGCTTTCCCCGACCGGTGCGGCAAAGCTGTGCGACACGGTCTGAAGCCCGTCCCACCCGGAGGAGGCGACGTAATGGCTTCCGGCCCAGCCCGACAGGATCGCCATCGCCACGACGGCGGACCAGCACAGGGCCGGAAGGTCGCGCAGGAAGCTGCGCGATGCGACGGCGCCCGCCAGAAGCGCAAGGCCCAGGGCGATCCCGATGACCTCGACCCCCGCGCCGGTCTGCGCGGCGATCCAGTGGGCGATGCCGGGGGGCGTTTCGCCGGGGATCACATCGGATTGCGGGAAGGCGGCGTTGCGCAGCCAGGACAGCGGGCCCGACAGGGTGAACCAGGCCGACACGCCCATCACCAGCACGATGACAAAGGCCCGCATGTCGCCGCCGCCCAGCCGGGCAATGCAGCCGTAGCCGCAGTTGCCGGCCAGGGCCATGCCATAGCCGAAGGTCAGCCCGCCGGTTACGGCGGCCAGCGGCATCCAGCGCAGCGACAGGTAGTAGCTGTCCAGCGGATCGAACAGCCCGGCGGCCATCAGGGTAAAACTGCCGATCACCGACAGGGCGATCGCGGTCAGCCACATGCGCATCCGGCGGGACGAGCCGCCGTACAGCATGTCCTCGATCGCGCCAAGCGTGCAGAACCGTCCCAGCCGCGCGGCAAGGCCCAGAAGGATGCCGCCGACCAGCCCGACAAGGGTCATGGTCCAGGCGTCGCCCAGATACTCAAGCATCATTGTCCTCCCCTACGCCCGGTCCTCCTCCGGGCTGCCGGGATGTCAGGGCGTGTCGCCGCAGAACATCTCGTACACCAGATCCAGCATGCGCCGGGGGCGGTCGTCGGCGAGGCGATAGTAGATGGCCTTGCCGTCCCGACGCGGCACCACGAGCCCCTCGAGGCGCAGGCGCGACAGTTGCTGCGACACCGCCGCCTGGCGGGCCGACAGCAGCTCTTCAAGTTCGGTCACGGATTTTTCCCCGGTCACCAGATGACACAGGATCATCAGGCGGCCTTCGTGGCTGAGCGCCTTGAGGAAGTTGGAGGCCTCTGCCGCATTCTTGGCGATCCGGTCCATTTCGTCTTCGCTGATGTCGGGGCTGAGCACGGGAAGCGTCATGGCATGCATCGCGGCCTCGGGGCCGCCCTGTTGATCGGTATGTGGCAGATGGGGCATATCTTACAGAAACTCTTGGTCAGCCATCAAGAAAGGCGCGCGGCCTTGCGTCAGTTCACCGCGGACTGTGGCGGAAAAGCCGTCAGGAAGTCGGTGTTTTCGGCCAGCATCTTCTCAAGCAGGCCCCAGAAGAAGTCCTCTCCGGGGTAGCCTTCGATCCGGGCCACTTCGGTGCCCGCGTCATCGATGATGATGAAGGTCGGGGTGAACCGGGCGGGGCGGGCATAGGTGATGCCCTCGGGCGGGCCGTCGTGCAGATCGACGCGGCGCAGCGGGGCAAACTTGCCCGCATCGGTTTTCGGGTATATCGGGGCAATCGCGTCGTCCCAGGCGGCGCAATAGGCGCAGCCCGGCTGTTCGACCATGACAAGTTCGACCGCCCGCGCGGGCAGCGCGGCAAGCAGGGCAAGACCTATGGTTGCGCAAAGGCGGATCATCATCGGACCGAATTGACGTCGGGACATTTCAATACTTAATATGAATATGTGAATTTTTCAAGCCGGGGGGAGCACATGCTTGAAACGACCTACGCGGGCGCGCTGTTCGCCGGGCTGCTGAGTTTCTTCACGCCGTGCATCCTTCCCATGGTCCCGTTCTATCTGGCCTACATGGCCGGCGTGTCCATGAACGAATTGCGCGGCGAAGATGCAATCCCGCCGGGGGCGCAGAAACGGCTGATCGTCTCGGCGGTGTTCTTCGCGGCGGGCGTGACCACCATCTTCGTGCTGCTGGGGCTGGGGGCCACCGCGCTTGGGCAGGCCTTTGCCCAGTGGAAAGGTCCGCTCAGCTATGTGGCGGCGCTGGTGCTGTTCCTGTTCGGCCTGCATTTCCTGGGCGTCGTGAAGATCCCGCTTCTGTACCGCGAGGCGCGGCTTGAATCGAAAACCGAACCGACGACGGTCTTCGGGGCCTACCTCATGGGGCTGGCCTTCGGATTCGGCTGGACGCCCTGTGTCGGCCCGGCGCTGGCGGCGATCCTGATGGTTGCCAGCGGTATGGGGGATCTGTGGCGGGGCGCGCTGTTGTTGCTGGTCTACGGGATCGGCATGACCGCGCCCTTCATCGTCGCGGCGCTTTTTGCCCGCCCGTTCCTTGCGTGGATGCAGCGCAACCGCAAGTATCTGGGTCATGTCGAGAAGGTGATGGGCGTCATGCTGATCGTCTTCGCCCTGCTGATTGCCACCAATTCCGTGAACCGGATCGCCGATCTGATGATCCGCTGGTTCCCGGGCTTCACCAACCTCGGATAGGAGATCTGCCATGTACCGCCGGACCCTGCTTGCCGCCGCCCTTTCCCTGCTGAGCCTGCCCGCCCTTGGCGCCGAGCTGGGCGATGACGGGCTGCACAAGGCGCCCTGGATGCACGACACCTTCAAGGACCTGCGCGAGGATCTTGCGGAAGCCAATGCCGAGGGCAAGCGCCTGCTGGTGATGATCGAACAGCGCGGCTGCATCTACTGCACCAAGATGCACGAAGAGGTCTTCGTCCAGCCCGAGATCGAGTCGCTGCTGCAGGACAAGTACTTCGTCGTGCAGCTGAACATGTTCGGCGATGTCGAGGTGACGGACTTCGACGGGGAATCGCTGCCGGAAAAGGACGCGGTGGCCAAGTGGGGCGCGCTGTTCACGCCGACGATGATCTTCTTCCCCGAAGAGGTCGCCGAGGATACGCCCGCCAACCGCGCGGCCGTTGTCACCATGCCCGGCGCCTTCGGCAAGGGCACGACGCTGGACCTTCTGACATGGGTGTTGGAACATGGCTACGAGACCGACGAGCCGTTCCAGAAATACCATGCACGAAAAATCAACGAACGGGCCAAGCAATAGGCGCGCGACGGGGCTGCGCTGCGGCATTTCCTGCTGCGCTGCGGAATGTTATGCACAAATGCGCAAACGTGAATTTATCATTGCGTTGCCGCCGCCGGTCCACTACCGTATACGAGCCAATCGAACGGGATCGATAGCTAGGGGAGGAAACATGCGGAGCTTGAAAGTCACTTTGGCGGCTGTGCTACTGACGGCGGGTGCCGCCGTGGCCGAGGACGTCGCGCCGGAGAAGGTCGTCTTTGACGAATATGGCGCGGTCGAAACCTCGCTGACCGGCGTGCCGGGCGACCCGGAAGCCGGGCGCGAGGTCATGTCGAGCAAGAAGATCGGCAACTGCATCGCCTGCCATGCGGTGGCGCAGCTGTCCGACGTGCCGTTCCACGGCGAAGTCGGACCGGAGCTGAGCTGGACCGGCGAAAGCCGCACCGAAGCAGAACTGCGCGGTATCCTCGTGAATTCGAAGAAGACCTTCGAAGGCACGATCATGCCCGCCTATTACAAGACCTCCGGCTACATCCGGCCCGGCGAGGGGTTCACGTCGAAGCCCGCGCAGGAACCGCTGCCGCCGCTGCTGAGTGCCCAGCAGATCGAGGACACCATCGCGTTCCTGATGACGCTGAAAGATCAGTGATCAGGACAAGCTGAGGAGACACCCATGAGCATCACACGACGCGACACTCTGGCCCTGGGCCTGGGCGCAGCGGCGCTGACCGTCCTGCCGTTCCGCGTGAGCGCGGCGGCGGATGACGCCATCGCCGCCTTCACCGGCGGCGCCGACATGGCCGACAGCGGGGTCGAACTGACCGCGCCCGAAATCGCCGAAAACGGCAATACCGTTCCGATCTCGGTTTCGGCCGAAGGCGCGACATCGATCCTCGTTCTGGCGGCGGGCAACCCGACGCCGGGCGTGGCCGAATTCAAGTTCGGCGAACTGGCCGGATCGACCAGCGCGTCGACCCGGATGCGCCTTGCGGGCACGCAGGACGTCATCGCCATCGCCAAGCTGGCGGATGGATCCTTTGCCAAGGCGTCGAAGACCGTGAAGGTCACCATCGGCGGCTGCGGCGGCTAACCGGAAACAGAGGAGAGAGTATTATGGCTGAAGGTGTCAAACCGCGCGTCAAAGCGCCCAAATCCGCCTCTGCTGGCGAAGTCGTCACGATCAAGACGCTGATTTCGCACCCGATGGAATCGGGTCAGCGCAAGGACAGCGACGGGAACAAGATCCCCCGGTCGATCATCAACCGCTTCACCGCCGAATTCAACGGAACCTCCGTGATCGACGTCACGATGGAGCCCGCGATTTCGACCAACCCGTATTTCGAATTCGACGCCAAGGTTCCCGAGTCGGGCGAATTCAAGTTCACCTGGTACGACGACGACGGATCCGTCTACGAAGACAGCAAGCCGGTCACGGTCGGCTGAGCCAGCGATAAGGGAGGAACGACAATGCGTAACATCGCAACATCCCGTCTGGCTTTCGCGGTTGCGGGGGCCCTGACCCTCGCCGCCGGCGCTGCCATGGCGGACGAAGAGGCGGACCTGGTCATCAACGGCGAGACCGAGATGACCGTCCGGACGGACGCGCCTGCGCACCTGCAAGATGCGCTCGACACGATCTATTCCGGCTGGGTCTTCCGCAATGACGACACGCAGATGATGCAGGCGGATGACTTCGACAACCCCGGCATGATCTTCGTCGACCAGGCGATGGACGCCTGGGCGGCCGTTGACGGGTCCGAAGGCAAAAGCTGTGCGTCGTGCCACGAGGGCCCGGAAAGCATGGCGGGCGTCAGCGCGACCTATCCCAAGTGGGTTGAAACGGCGGGCGAGGTGCGCACCACCTGGCAGCAGATCAACGATTGCCGCGAAAACCGCATGGGCGCCAAGCCGTGGAAGATCACGGGCGGCGACATGGTCGCGATGCAGGCGCTTCTGGCGGTCCAGTCGCGTGGCATGCCGGTCAACGTGGCCATTGATGGCCCCGGCGCCGAGACCTGGGAAAAGGGTAAGGAAATCTACTACACCCGCTATGGCCAGCTTGAGCTGAGCTGCGCGAATTGCCACGAAGACAACTATGGCAACTACATCCGCGCAGACCACCTGAGCCAGGGTCAGATCAACGGTTTCCCGACCTACCGCCTGAAGAACGCCAAGTTGAACGCGGTCCAGGCCCGGTTCGAAGGCTGCATCCGCGACACCCGCGCCGAGCCCTTCAAGGCCGGCAGCCCGGAATTCGTGGCGCTTGAGATGTATGTCGCCTCGCGCGGCAATGGCCTGTCGGTCGAAGGGCCGTCGGTCCGCAACTGATCCAAGGACCCCGCGTCGTTTTCACCGCGCGGGGTTTTCGATGCTCAATCAATTCACACATGTGAATATATAGAAAGAATACGCCGCATGATCTCCCGCCGCGATTTCCTTCAGGTTTCCATGGCCGCCTCCGCGCTCTACGGGGTTTCCGGTTTCGGCAATTGGGCGCGGCTGGCCGCGCAGCAGGCGCTGACGCAGGACCAGTTGCTTGAGTTCGAGACCTTCGGCAACGTGTCGCTGATCCATGTGACCGACATCCACGCCCAGCTGAAACCGATCTATTTCCGCGAGCCGTCGATCAACCTTGGTGTCGGCGGCAACAAGGGCGAGGTGCCGCATCTGACCGGCGCGGAATTCCGGCTGCGCTATGGCATCGCGGACGGATCGCCGTCGCATTACGCGCTGTCTTCGGGCGATTTCGCATCTCTGGCAAAGGCTTACGGTCGGGTCGGCGGGCTGGACCGCGTGGCCACCGTGATCAATTCGATCCGGGCGGACCGGCCCGATGCACTGCTGCTGGATGGCGGGGATACCTGGCACGGCTCCTACACCTGCTATCACACCGAAGGCCAGGACATGGTCAACGTGATGAACGCGCTCAAGCCTGACGCGATGACCTTCCACTGGGAATTCACGCTTGGGTCCGAGCGCGTGCAGGACCTGGTCGAGGGGCTGCCCTTTGCCGCGCTTGGCCAGAACATCTTTGACGCCGAGTGGGACGAGCCGTCGGAGCTGTTCAAGCCCTACGAATGGTTCGAACGGGGCGGGGCGAAGATCGCCGTGATCGGCCAGGCCTTCCCCTACATGCCGATCGCAAACCCGGGCTGGATGTTCCCGGAATTTTCCTTCGGCATCCGCGATGAACACATGCAGGCCATGGTCGACGAGGTCCGGGCCGAGGGCGCCGATCTGGTGGTCGTGCTGTCGCACAACGGCTTCGACGTCGACAAGGCGATGGCGGGCAAGGTGACGGGCATCGACGTGATCCTGTCGGGCCATACGCATGATGCGCTGCCCGAACCGGTGCAGGTCGGGCAGACCTTCATCATCGCCTCCGGCTCGAACGGCAAGTTCGTGTCGCGCGTCGATCTGGACGTGCGCGACGGCAAGATGATGGGACTGCGGCACAAGCTGATCCCGATCTTTTCCGACGTGATCGCCCCGGATGCAGAAATCGCCCAACTGATCGACGCACAGCGCGCCCCCTATGAGGCGCAGCTGGCCGAGGTCATCGGCAAGACCGACAGCACGCTGTTCCGGCGCGGCAACTTCAACGGCACCTGGGACGACCTGATCTGCGACGCGCTTCTGTCGGAACGGGACGCCGAGATCGCGATGTCCCCCGGGGTGCGGTGGGGCCCGTCGCTGGTGCCCGGCGACGACATCACCCGCGAAGACATCTTCAACGTCACCTCGATGTCCTATCCGAACGCCTATCGCACCGAAATGACAGGTGAATTCATCAAGGTGATCCTTGAAGACGTGGCCGACAACATCTTCAACCCCGACCCCTATTACCAGCAGGGCGGCGACATGGTGCGCACCGGGGGGCTGGGCTATTCCATCGATATCTCGAAGCCGCAGGGCAGCCGGATTTCCGACATGACGATGCTGGCCACGGGCGAAGCGGTCGATCCCGCCAAGACCTACGTCGTCGCGGGCTGGGCCAGCGTCAACGAAGGCACCGAAGGCCCGCCGATCTGGGACGTGGTCGAGGCGCACATTCGCAAGATGGGCACCGTCACCGTGGGTGACAACACCAGCGTGAAAGTCACGGGGATGTAAGCCCCCGGGCCGCGCGTCCTGCGGTGCGCGGCCTGACGTCTAAAAAATTTGTCTCATGAATTCACACAGATGAATTCAATGATCTGAGGAGGAGAAGCTGATGAGCGATGGCTTCGAAGGAAACACCACCTCTCGGCGCGGGTTCCTGAAAGGGGTCGCCGGCGGGGCAGGGGCTGCGGCCTTGGGCGCAGGTGCCGCGCGGGCCGAGGGCCCGGATCCGCTGATTATGGAGGTGCAGGAGTGGGCCAGCGGGCTGGGCGACGGCGTTGACGAGACGCCATATGGCCTGCCGATCAGGTTCGAATCCGACGTGGTGCGGCGCAATGTGCCTTGGCTGACGGCCGATCCGATCTCCTCGATCAACTTCACGCCGATCCATGCGCTGGACGGGACGATCACGCCGCAGGGCTGCGCGTTCGAACGGCACCATTCCGGTGCGATCGAACTGGCCAAGGCCGATTACCGTCTGATGATCAACGGGTTGGTCGACCGGCCTCTGGTCTTCACCTACGCCGATCTGGAACGGTTCCCGCGCGAAAACCACGTCTATTTCTGCGAATGCGCCGCCAATACCGGCATGGAATGGGCAGGCGCGCAGCTGAACGGGGCGCAGTTCACCCACGGCATGATCCACAACATGGAATATTCCGGCATCCCCCTGCGCACCCTGCTGGAAGAAGCCGGGCTGGACGCGGCGGGCGATCTGGCGGGCAAGTGGGTCTATGTCGAGGGCGCGGATGCGTCGTCGAACGGCCGGTCGATCCCGATGGAAAAGGCGCTGGACGACGTGCTGGTGGCCTTCAAGGCCAATGGCGAGGCGCTGCGAAAGGAACACGGCTATCCCGTGCGGCTGGTCGTGCCCGGCTGGGAAGGCAACATGTGGATCAAGTGGCTGCGCCGGATCGAGGTGATGGACCAGCCGGTCGAAAGCCGCGAGGAGACCTCGAAATACACCGACACGCTGGCCGACGGCACCTCGCGCAAGTGGACCTGGGTGATGGATGCGAAATCCGTCGTCACCAGCCCTAGCCCGCAGTCCCCGATCACCCATGGCAAGGGCCCGCTGGTCATCACCGGCCTCGCCTGGTCCGGTCGTGGCCGGATCACCCGCGTCGACGTGTCGAAGGACGGCGGCAAGACCTGGGAAACCGCGCGGCTGGGCCGGACGCAGGGCGACACCAAGGCGCTGACGCGGTTCTACCTTGATACCGAATGGAACGGCGAAGAGTGGCTGCTGCAATCGCGCGCCATGGACGAGACCGGCTATGTCCAGCCGACCAAGCACATGCTGCGCGACGTGCGCGGCGAGAATTCGATCTACCACAACAACTGCATCCAGACGTGGTGGATCAAGGACACCGGAGAGGCGGAAAATGTCGAAGTTTCTTAACATCTTTGCCCCGTCTCTGGGCGGGGCGGCGCTGGTGGCCGGGCTGGCCTACGGCGTGTCGACCCGCGATTACCGCGCAGCCGAGGCTGATCTGGCCATGGCACAATCCGATCGTGCCCTGGCGCAGGTCGAGGCCGCCACGGCGCGCATCGCGGAACTGGAGGCTGCCGCCACGGCGGCGACCGACGCACAGGGCGCGGCCGAGGCCGAACTGGCCAGCCTGCGTGACCAGATGGCCGCCCGCGACAGCGCGCCGCGCGCCATGTCCGTATCGACGCAGGGCGCCTCGGCCCCGGGCCCCTTCGGTCTGGGCCGCGACGCCCTGCCCGAGGAAGTCGCCGCCTGGAACATCGACGTGCTGCCCGACGGCACCGGCCTGCCGGTCGGCTCGGGCGATGTCTGGACGGGGGACGAGGTCTTTGCCGAACACTGCGCGTCCTGCCACGGCGATTTCGCCGAAGGCCGGGGCAACTGGCCCAAGCTGGCCGGGGGGCAGGGCACGCTGGATCACAAGGATCCGCTCAAGACCGTGGGATCCTACTGGCCCTACCTGTCGACGACCTTCGACTATGTCCGCCGGTCCATGCCCTTCGGCAATGCGCAGTCGCTGTCGGATGACGATGTCTATGCCATCGTGGCCTACATCCTTTATTCCAACGACCTTGTGGACGACGACTTTGTCCTGTCGAACGAGACCTTTCTGGATGTCGAGATGCCCAATGCCGAGGGTTTCATCATCGACGACCGCGACACAGCCGAGGCGCATTTCTGGACCGAACCCTGCATGGAGAACTGCAAGGACGCGGTCGAGATCACGATGCGCGCCGCCGTGCTGGACGTGACGCCGGAAGAAGAGGGCGCGGAAGAGGCCACGATGGACAGCGGAACCGAGGCCGCGACCGAAGCGCCCGCCGAAGAAGCCTCCGCCTCGGAGCCTGCCCCGGCGGGGGATGCGGCACCGGCTATCGACATGGCGCTGGCCTCGGAAGGCGAGGATGTCTTCAAGAAGTGCAAATCCTGCCACCAGGTCGGGGACGGTGCCAAGAACCGTACCGGTCCGGTGCTGAACGGTGTGGTCGGCGCGGTGATCGGGCATGTCGACGGGTTCAAGTATTCGAACGACATGGCGGCGCTTGGCGAAGAGGGGAAGGTCTGGACGGAAGAGGAGCTGTCCAAATTCCTTGAAAAGCCCAAGGGTTACCTGAGCAAGACCAAGATGAGCTTTGCCGGACTTCGCAAGGAAGATGATCGGAAAGCCGTGATAGAATACCTCAAGACCTTCAACTGACGGTCTGACCGGGGGTCCCGTACCGGGGCCCTCGGAAGCGTCGGATCAGGGCGTTGCGCGAACAGGGAGGAGTGAATGCGACACACTGGATTTGCCGCATTCGGAACGGGGTTCACGACATGAGCACCGGGTCAGGCATCATGCTGGCCTTGGGCGGCGCGGCCTTGGTGGTTGGTGTGGCTTACGGTGTAAACACGCGCAGCTATCGTGACGCCGAACTGCAGGTCATGACCGATCGGCTGGCCCGGGTCGAGGCCACCAACGCGGCCCTGCGTGCGGAGGCTGCGCAGACAGATGCGCTGACGGCGCGTGTTGCAGAGCTTGAGGCGGCGCTGACAGATGCGCAACGTCAGCCCGAGGTCAGTGCGGCCGCCGTCGAGGCCCCGCCGACACCACAGATCGACGCGGCGCAGCCCGGCCTGGGCAACGCGCAGGCCGGGGCGGATGTGTTTCGCAAATGCCAGTCCTGCCATTCCGTGGGCGCCGGGGCCGAGGATCGGGTTGGCCCGCACCTGAACGGAATCTTCGGGCGCAGGGCGGGGGCACACGCGGGGTTCCGCTATTCCGAGGACATGGCGATGATGGGGGCGGACGGGCTGACCTGGACGCTTGATACGCTTGACGCCTACCTGGAAAACCCCAAGGCGCTGGTGTCGCGGACGCGGATGAATTTCGCGGGCCTCAAGGCGGCGCAGGACAGGGCCGACGTGCTGGCCTTCCTGCGGCAGTATTCCGACCGGCCGCAGAACATTCCAGAAGCCGCGCCGACCGCCATGGCGCCCGAGGTCACGCTGTCCGACGACATCCTCGCCATCGTGGGGGATCCCGAATACGGCGCCTACCTCGCCTCGGAATGCGAAACCTGCCACCAGCGCAGTGGCGCGGACGACGGGATCCCGGCAATCACCGGCTGGCCCGAGGCGGATTTCGTCGTCGCGATGCATGCCTACAAGCAGAAGATCCGCCCGCATCCGGTCATGCAGATGATGGCCGGGCGGTTGTCGGACGAAGAAATCGCGGCCTTGGCCGCGTATTTCCGGGGCCTCGACTAGGGCACCGGGTCAGGGCCCGTCGTGGCCCGCATTCAGGGAGGAAACCCAATGACTTTGAATAGAAGGACATTTCTGGGCACCGGCGCGGCCGCGACCGTGGCCCTTTCCGCGCCCCGCGCGATCGGGGCCAGCCACGGACGGCCGCGTGTCGTCGTGGTGGGCGGTGGTGCAGGGGGCGCGACCGCCGCGCGCTATATCGCCAAGGACAGCCAGGGCGAGATCGACGTGACGCTGATCGAACCTTCGCGCAGCTATTACACCTGCTTCTTCTCGAACCTCTACATCGGCGGCTTCCGCGACCTGTCGTCGATCGCGCACAGCTACGGCACGCTGGCGTCCGAGTATGGCATCAACGTGGTGCACGATTGGGCCGTGGGCGTGGACCGCGACGCCAAGACGGTGGCGCTGGCAGGCGGCGGATCTGTGCCCTACGACCGGCTGATCCTGTCGCCGGGGATCGATTTCGTCGACGGTGCGGTTCCGGGCTGGGACGTGACCACTCAGAACAGGATGCCCCATGCCTACAAGGCCGGGTCGCAGTCCGAACTGCTCAAGGCGCAGATCGAAGCGATGCCCGAGGGCGGCGTCTTTGCCATGGTCGCCCCGCCCAACCCCTATCGCTGCCCGCCGGGACCGTATGAGCGGGTGTCGATGGTGGCGCATGTGCTGAAGGAAAAGAACCCGACCGCCAAGATCCTGATCGTCGACCCGAAAGAGAAGTTCTCGAAACAGGGTCTGTTCGAGGAAGGCTGGGCCAAGCACTACTCCGGCATGATCGACCGCATCGGGCCGGATTTCGGCGGCGACAAGGTGTCGGTCGATGCGGATGCGATGACGGTCACGATCGACGGCGCGGTCGAAAAGGTCGATGTCTGCAACGTCATTCCGGCGATGAAGGCCGGGTTGATCTGCGAACGCGCCGGGCTGACCGAAGGTAACTGGGCGCCCGTGATCCCCGCCACGATGCAAAGCCGACTGGACGAAAACATCCACATCCTCGGCGATGCCTCGGCGCAGGGCGACATGCCGAAGTCGGGCTTTTCCGCCAATTCGCAGGCCAAGGTGGCGGCGATGGCGGTGCGCGGCGCGCTCACCGGGTCCAGGATCTTCCCGGCCAAGTTCTCGAACACCTGCTGGTCGCTGATCGGCACTGACGACGGCGTGAAGGTCGGCGCGGCCTATGAGGCGACGGACGAAAAAATCGCCTCGGTGTCCAGCTTCGTCAGCCAGACCGGAGAGGACGCGGCCCTGCGCAAGGCGACCTACGAGGAGTCGATCGGCTGGTACGCCGGGATCACGGCGGACATGTTCGGGTGACGTGACGGTCGGGCGCCCCTATCGTCGGGTGGGGGCGCTGGCTTGACTTGTACGCGATCGCGTACCACATTGGCCTGGTGGCCATGGGGTCACGTCAGCGAGGGCCCCGCCTTGAACATCGTGACCTATTCCGACGCGCGCAAACACCTGAAAGACGTCATGGACCACGCGATCCATGACAAGACCGAGACGGTGATCACCCGCCCGGGCCGGGAGGCCGTGGTCGTGGTCGGCAAGGAGGAATGGGACGCGATCCAGGAAACCCTGTACCTGCTCAGCTCGCCTGCCAACGCCAAGCGGCTGCACGCCGCCGTGGCCGAGCTTGACAACGGCAAGGGGACAGAGCGGGTGCTGGACGATGAGGCTGATCTTTTCTGACCACGCCTGGCAGGATTACCATCACTGGCGGACAACGGATGCAAAGGTGTTCGATCGGCTGAATGCCCTGATCCGCGAAGCGATGCGCACGCCGTTCACCGGCACGGGCACGCCTGAACCTCTGAAGGGCGATCTGAGCGGCTGGTGGTCGCGACGCATTACCAAGGCCGACCGGCTGGTCTATCGCATCTCGGGGCCGCGCGACGCGCAGGCGATCGAGATTGCGCAATGCCGTTATCACTATTGACCGACCGGAGCGGCGGGCTATCGGCACGGTATCGGCCGCCCTGTTTCCGCCTCGTCATTTACCACCGGGTTACACTTTAACCCGCTGGCCCTTGCAGCCCGGGGAACGCGTAACTAAGACTCTGTTAGCCCCTGACAGGGTATGACTGACGGGTAGGACGAGCAGGGATGGACATGAGCGACCTTTACGAAAATTACATGAATATGCTGGTGCCGATGGTGGTCGAACAGACCAGCCGTGGCGAACGGGCTTATGACATCTTCTCGCGCCTGCTGAAGGAACGGATCATCTTCGTTTCCGGCCCGGTGCATGACGGCATGTCTTCGCTGATCGTGGCGCAGCTTCTGCACCTCGAGGCCGAGAACCCGACCAAGGATATCTCGATGTACATCAACAGCCCCGGTGGCGTGGTGACCTCGGGTCTGTCGATCTACGACACGATGCAGTACATCCGGCCCAAGGTCGGGACGCTGGTGATCGGGCAGGCGGCCTCCATGGGCTCGCTGCTGCTGGCGGGCGGCGAAGCGGGGATGCGCTATGCGCTGCCCAATGCCGAGGTCATGGTGCACCAGCCCTCGGGCGGCTATCGGGGCCAGGCGACGGACATCATGATCCACGCCAAGCACACCGAACGCCTGAAGGAACGGCTGAACAACATCTACGTCAAGCACACCGGCCAGGATTATGAAACGGTCGTCGACGCGCTTGAGCGGGACAACTTCATGACCGCCGAGGAAGCCAAGGACTGGGGCCTGATCGACGAGATCTTTGCCGCACGTCCGAAAGAAGACGACGACAAGTAACGAGGGTTGCGGCAAAAAGTGACCGCGCGGCGACCTGTCGCGGCCCGGTCACGATCCCGTCGTGACAGATTTTTGACATTGTGGACAGCCGGGGCCTACCCTAGGCTGATCACAAGGCCCGGCCCGCGTCCGCCCCTGGTGGACACCCGGGAAAGGATGATCCCCTTTGGGGGGAAAGGTGCGAGATGGCGAACAACTCTGGCGGTGACAGCAAGAACACCCTCTACTGCTCTTTCTGCGGAAAGAGCCAGCATGAGGTGCGCAAGCTGATCGCGGGACCGACCGTGTTCATCTGCGATGAATGCGTCGAGCTTTGCATGGACATCATCCGGGAAGAGACGAAGTCGACCGGGCTGAAAAGCTCGGAAGGGGTACCCTCTCCGCAAGAGATCTGCGACGTTCTGGACGACTACGTGATCGGCCAGAAGATCGCCAAGCGCGTGCTGTCGGTGGCGGTGCACAACCACTACAAGCGCCTGAACCATTCGGCCAAGGCCGGCAACGACATCGAACTGGCGAAATCCAACATCCTGCTGATCGGCCCGACGGGCTGTGGCAAGACGCTGCTGGCGCAGACGCTGGCGCGGATCCTCGACGTGCCCTTCACCATGGCCGATGCGACCACGCTGACCGAAGCCGGTTACGTGGGCGAAGACGTGGAAAACATCATCCTCAAGCTGCTGCAGGCGTCGGAATACAACGTCGAGAAAGCGCAGCGCGGCATCGTCTACATCGACGAAGTCGACAAGATCACCCGCAAGTCGGAAAACCCCTCGATCACCCGCGACGTGTCGGGCGAGGGCGTGCAGCAGGCGCTGCTGAAGCTGATGGAAGGCACCGTGGCGTCGGTGCCGCCGCAGGGTGGCCGCAAGCATCCGCAGCAGGAATTCCTGCAGGTGGACACGACCAACATCCTGTTCATCTGCGGCGGCGCCTTTGCCGGGCTCGACAAGATCATCGCGATGCGCGGCAAGGGCTCGGCCATGGGCTTTGGCGCCGACGTGCGGGACAATGACGATCGCGGCGTGGGCGAGCTGTTCAAGGAACTCGAACCCGAGGATCTGCTCAAGTTCGGCCTGATCCCGGAATTCGTCGGCCGTCTGCCGGTCCTGGCAACGCTGGAAGACCTGGACGAGGACGCGCTGGTCACTATCCTGACCGAACCGAAGAACGCCCTGGTCAAGCAGTACCAGCGCCTGTTCGAACTGGAAGAGGCCAAGCTGAGCTTCACCGACGACGCGCTGACCGCCATCGCCAAGCGCGCCATCGAACGCAAGACCGGGGCCCGCGGCCTGCGGTCGATCCTGGAAGACATCCTTCTGGACACCATGTTCGACCTGCCCAGCATGTCGGACGTGACCGAGGTCGTCGTGAACGAAGAGGCCGTGTCCTCGGACGCGAAGCCTCTGATGATCTATGCCGAAGCGCAGAAGGAAGGCGCGACGGCGGGCTGACCCGCCTTGGCATGAACTGACTGACATGGGCGGGGTTTTTCCCGCCCATTTTCGTGGAGAGACCAATGACAATTCAACGCATTCACTCGGGCGGCGAGTTCGAGAAGAAGATCGGCTACTGCCGCGCCGTCGTGGCCGGGGGCTTCGTGCATGTCGCGGGCACCGTTGGCCAGGGCGACACGGTCGAGGACCAGTGCCGCGCTGCCTTGGGCACCATTGCGGATGCGCTGGAAAAGGCGGGTGCGTCGCTCGCCGATACGGTGCGGGTCGTTTATTACCTGCCCGACCGCAAGGACTTCGAAGCCTGCTGGCCGATCCTGGCGGACGCCTTCGAAGACAACCCGCCGGCCGCGACGATGATCGAATGCCGGTTGATCGACGACAAGTACAAGATCGAGATCGAGGTGACCGCGCTGGCGCCTCAGGCAAGCTCGTAATTCGATCCCAGCAGCGCCTGCAGTTCAGACTGCGGGGGCTGCTGCCAGTCTGGGCCGTCGCGACGGATCAATCCGGCGCGGCGCAGGTCGGACTGGATCGCCGCGAAGTCCGGTTCGCTTATGTGCAACCGCTTGCGCGGCGTGTCCGTCCGTTTCCACGTCTGGCGCAGGTGGTCGATCCACAGCGGCGCGACCCCGGTGAAGCTTTCGATATGGGTCGAGATATGCTGCGTGGCCGCCGATTGCCGCCGCAGAAGCATGGCGATCTTCGCATCGGGACGCCCGGCAAAGGCATAGAGGTGCAGCGATGACCCCTCGGCGGCGATCACATGGGTCGCGGCGCGGTAGCGGGCGATCTGAACCTCAAGGCTGTGATCCTGCGGGTGAAAGACCTCGTATCCCTCGGCCTCAAGGTAGGCGTCCAGGTAGGGTTCGCCCAGCAGCGCACCACGCTGCGGGCCAAGCCGCGAGCGGCTGATATAGATCTTCTCGGGGCCATGGGGCCGCACATCGACGGCAAAGCGGTTCTTCACCGCCGCGCGGAATTCCACCGTGCCGCGGCTGATGTCGCCCAGGCCGAACCCCTGACCGGGCACGATCAGCCGTTCGGGCGCCAGCGGTTCACGCGCTTCGACAAGCGGCAGGTCGGTGCCCATAAGGCGGAAGAAGTCCTTCTGGAATCCCGGCGGCGGGTCCGTGTTGTCGGGGCTTTTGGGCACGAACAGGATCCCGGCCAGGTCCGATTGATCCAGCTGGTCCAGCGCCCAGAGACGTGTGATGCTTTCGGTCACGAAATGCGGGAAATACCGCCACATCACACCGCCCCACAGCCATGTGCCGGGCAGGGGTTTCGCTTCGGCGGGTTCTGCGGGGGCCTCGGTCAGCAGCCGGTGCCCGCGCCAGAGCGCGGCCTGGGGCACGGGCTGGCCAAGCGCGGTCAGAACGCCGGTGGTCTGGACATGCTTGCGTTCGGCGGGGGGCACCACGATCGCGCCATCGATGGTCACGATCCGGCGCGACCAGCCCGCATCGGGGTCGGGGGCGGCAAAGGCGGTGTCACTGCGCAGGCAGGTCCAGACAAAGCGGGTGGACTTCGACTTGACCGGCGTGAACCCCGCCCGGCGCAGCACGCGCTTGCAGGCCTTCATGCCGTCGACGCCATAGACGCCCGGGTGAAATTCGATCACCACCGCGCGGATCCCGTCGAGGTTGGCATTTTCCAGGAAGTCCATCTCTCCGCCCTCGATGTCCATGATCAGCACGGTCGGGCGGAACTTGGTCCGGATCGCCTCGTAACCGACGGTCGGGATGGTGACGGGGGTGGTCCTGCGGTCCTCGCGGTCGATCAGCGATGAGCCGAGAAAGCTGTTGTGGACATGAAAGGTCAGCGTGTCGGGCCGGTCGGGCGCGGCGATCAGCAGCTGGTTGCGCACCTCGATCCGGTCCTCGATGCCGTTCAGCGCATACAGCGCGCGGATGTGCGGGATCAGGTTGGGGTTGGCCTCGAACGACAGGATGGCCTGCGGCTTCGCGTTCATCGCCGTGACACCGCCAACCACGCCCAGACCCGCGCCCATTTCCAGCACGCGGTCCTTTTCCGTGACCACCGCCAGCGCGCCCGCGATTTCCTCGCCCTCATACCGCGCCTCTTCGATCCGCGCGATCCGCGTGTCGGTCAGGAAGGGCGAGGGGGGGATTTTCACGCCTTTGCAGATCGCGGCGTAGGGGGCATCGGTCATGGGGGTCGGGGGCCTGCTGCGGTCACTTGGCGGGACCTTGCCACAGGATGTCTTGGAAAACAGCGGTTTTTCGGTAAATCCGGCGTCATGCCGGGGGGATGCGGCGCCGGGGCCACTGGACGAAGCGGCCCGCATTCGCCATAGAAGGGGGGACCGAATGACGGAGGCTTCCATGGGCATTCTCAACACCCTCTTCCGCGCGACCACCTGGTGGCAGGGCGCGACCCTGAACACGCTGCTGTACACGCGGCGCAAGGGCACCAAGGTGGGCGAGGATGAATATGGCAACGTCTTCTATTCGGCCAATGATGGCAAGAAGCGTTGGGTCATCTACAACGGCGAGGTCGAGGCAAGCCGGATCGGCCCGGACTGGCACGGCTGGCTGCACCACACCTTCAAGGAAATCCCGACCGAACGGCCGCTGGTTCACAAGGACTGGGAAAAGCCGCACCTGCCGAACCTGACCGGCACGCCCGAAGCCTATGCCCCCGCCGGATCCCTGCGCCGCCCCGAACCGGTGGTGCGCAAGGATTACGAGGCCTGGAGCCCCGAATAAGCGGAGCGCACATGTCGCACAGCACCACCGAAGTCGCCGTGGGCGGCGCCGTTCTGGCGCTGGCGATCGGCTTTGCCGTCTACGCGGGTCAGATCGCCGGGGTCGGCGGTGCGGCAGGGGGCTATCCGCTGTCGGCCTCTTTCCGGTCGGCCGAGGGCGTGAGCCTGGGCACAGACGTGCGGCTGGCGGGTGTCAAGGTGGGCACGGTGACGGGGATCGACCTGGATCCCCAAAGCTTCCGCGCCAGGACGACCTTTACCGTGCAGGACGGCGTGATGCTGCCTGACGACAGCCAGGTGGTGATATCCTCGGAAGGGCTGCTGGGCGGGAACTTCGTCGAGATCCTGCCGGGCGGATCGCCCTTCAATTACGAAGCCGGAGACGAGGTGCTGGACACCCAGGGCGCGGTCAGCCTGATCTCCCTGCTTCTCAAATTCGTGGCCGGCGGGGGCGACAGCGAATGATGCGCAAGGTTCTGATGTCACTGGCCCTGTGCGGGGCCATGGTGTCGCCCGTGGCGGCGCAGGAAGACGTCTCGGTCGGCACCGGTGCGGTGCTGCGCGGGCTGGACAAGATGACCGGCCTGCGGACGGACGTGACCGTGCCTGCGGGATCGGCCGCCATGATCGGCAAGCTGTCGGTCACCATGTGGGAATGCCGCTATCCCGAGGGCAACGAGGCAGGCGATGCCTTTGCCTTCATGACGATCACCGAACCGGCCAAGTCTCCGGACCCGATCTTCTCGGGCTGGATGGTGGCGTCATCCCCGGCGCTGAACGCGCTGGATCATTTCCGCTTCGATATCTGGGTATTGAGCTGCACGACCTCCTGACCGCTGGCGGGCAGGGGCTGTGAGGTGAATTCGGCGGGCAGCATCAGCGCGTCGGCCAGCTGTGCGCGGTATTCACCCCGGCTGACCTCGATCGCGCCAAGCGTGGCCAGGTGCGGGGTCAGGAACTGCGCGTCGAACAGCCGATAGCCGCTGCGGTTCAGGTGCACCATCAGCCAGGCCAGGGCGATCTTCGACGCATCCGTCCGGCGCGAGAACATGCTTTCCCCGAAAAACGCAGCCCCGAGCGACACGCCGTAGACGCCGCCGATCAGCCCGAGGTCATCCCAGACCTCAAGCGAATGGGCATGGCCGCTGTCGTGCAGCTGGCCATACAGGTCCGTGATCTTGCCGCTGATCCATGTCTCGTCCCGGTCGGCGCAGCCCGCCACCGTGCCGTCGAAATCGCGGTTGATCGTGACGTGGTAGTCGTCGCGCCGCAGTGCCCGCGCCAGTGACCGCGAAATCCGGAACCCGTCCATCGGGATGATGCCGCGTCGGCGGGGTTCGACCCAGAAGACATCCGGGTCATTGCGATGTTCGGACATGGGAAAGATGCCCGCCGTATAGGCGTGCAGCAACAGGTCTGCTGTCAGATCCGCGCTGTCGTGGTCTTTCATCGTCTGCCCGCGCCCCTGGTCTTGGGGGCAGTGTGCCATGCAGGATGGGAAATTGCGAGGGGTTGCCAAGCGGTTGGCTTAACACTCGCGCAGTGGTGCGTGCAAAGCACGCAGCCACCATCGGGAAAGCCCCGGCGCGCTGGCCGGGGCGCAGGGTCAGCCCAGCTTGCCCTGGGCCAGCCAGTGTTCCAGCCAGTGGATGTTGTAGGTGCCGGACTGGATGTCGGGCTCCTGCAGCAGGGCATGGAACAGCGGCACGGTGTTTTCCACGCCGTCGATGATCAGCTCGCCCAGGGCCCGGTCAAGACGCGCCAGAGCTTCGGCCCGGTCGCGGCCGTGCACGATGAGCTTGCCGATCAGGCTGTCATAGTAGGGCGGGATCACGTAGCCGTCGTAGAGTGCCGAATCCATCCGCACGCCCAGCCCGCCGGGGGCGTGGAACGCGGTGATCTTGCCGGGGCGCGGGGCGAAGTCCGGCAGTTTCTCGGCGTTCAGGCGGACCTCGATGGCGTGGCCGTTGATCGTCAGGTCGTCCTGGGTGAAGGACATCGGCATGCCCTCGGCGACGCGGATCTGTTCGCGCACCAGGTCGACGCCAAAGATCGCCTCGGTCACCGGGTGTTCCACCTGCAGGCGGGTGTTCATCTCGATGAAGTAGAACTCGCCCTTTTCATAGAGGAACTCGATCGTGCCGGCGCCGGCATAGTTGATCTTGGCCACGGCATCGGCGCAGACCTTGCCGATGCGGGCGCGTTCCTCGGGGGTGATGCAGGGGCCGGGGGCCTCTTCGAAGACCTTCTGGTGGCGGCGCTGCAGCGAACAGTCACGCTCGCCCAGATGCACCGCACCGCCCTTGCCGTCACCGAAGACCTGGATCTCGATGTGGCGCGGCGTGGTCAGGTATTTCTCGATATAGACCTCGTCGTTGCCGAAGGCGGATTTCGCCTCGGCCCGGGCGGTCTGGAAGGCGCGTTCCATCTCGGCTTCGGAATTGGCCACCTTCATGCCGCGACCGCCGCCGCCGGCGGTGGCCTTGATGATGACGGGATAGCCGAACTCGCGCCCGATCTCCTTGGCCGCGGCCAGGTCAGGCACGCCGCCGTCGGATCCGGGGACACAAGGCACGCCAAGCGCCTTCATCGTGTCCTTGGCGGTGATCTTGTCGCCCATGACCCGGATGTGTTCCGCAGTCGGGCCGATGAAGGTGAGGCCGTGGTCCTCGACGATCTGCACGAAGCCCGCGTTTTCCGACAGGAAGCCATAGCCCGGATGGATCGCCTGCGCGCCGGTCACTTCGGCGGCCGCGATGATCGAGGGGATGTGCAGGTAGCTGTCGGTGCCCGGGGGCGGGCCGATGCAGACGGATTCGTCGGCCATACGGACGTGCATCGCGTCGGCGTCTGCGGTCGAATGGACCGCGACGCTGCGAATGCCCATCTCGCGGGCCGCGCGGATCACGCGAAGGGCGATCTCACCCCGGTTGGCGATCAGGATCTTGTCGAACATGCGCTGGTCCTATTTCCGTGGCTTATTCGATGATCATCAGCGGGGCGCCGTATTCGACGGCGGCCTTGTCCTCGACGAGGATACGCTTGACCGTGCCGGATACCGGAGCCGGGATCTGGTTCATGGTCTTCATCGCCTCGACGATCAGCAGGGTGTCGCCTTCGGACACCTGGTCGCCGACCTTCACGAAGGGGGGCGTGCCCGGTTCGGCCTGCATGTAGACGGTGCCCACCATCGGAGAGGTCACGGCGCCGGGATGCTGGGCGGGATCTTCATCGGGTGCTGCGGAGGCTGCGGCGGCCGCGGGGGCGGCTGCGGCAGACGGGGCGGCTGCAGGTGCCGGAGCGGCGACGTGCACGGCCTGAGGCGCCGCGGCGACCTCGACCTTCTTCGAGACGCGGACGTTGATGCTGTCATCCTCGCCATAGTCCCGCTTGACCTGAATCTCGGTCAGTTCGTTGTCGCGCAGCAGTTCCGCCAGCGCCTTGATGAAGGCCACGTCGGCTTCGGTCGTCTTGTTGGTCATATGGGTCCTCACCAGAGAAAGCGCGCCGGATCGGCCGCTGCTCGTTTCCAGACTGGGCCGCCTTATAGGCCAAGTCGTCCGGGGAGGAAAGGATTGACCTGCGACATTCTGTCTGGGGTGGTTTGGGGCATGCGGCGTAGGCATATGCCCGATCCGGATGGCGTCTACAGCGCGCCGATCATCAAAAGCGTGTCGGATTTCAGCGGCGTCGAGCTTTCGGGGCGGTATTCGCGCATCGCTTCCAGCTGGTCTTCGGTATAGCCCATGGCGGTCACGCGGTTGTTGCGGAACGACAGTTCGGTCACCGGCATCGCGACGTCGCGCTCTCCGATCCCCAGAAAACCGCCCACACCGATGATGGCCATGGCTTCGCCCCGGATCATCACCACATCGTCGATCTGGCCGATATAGCGACCCTGGGCATTGGCCAGATGCTGCCCGACAAGCTCTCCGACGGTTGTCTGGTTGTCGGGAAGTTGATCGGCAGGGATTGCGCGGGGGGGCGTGGACTTTTCCTTGGCCATTTCGCTACGTGCGGTGCCGGGGGCGTCGGCGGATGCGTTGGTCGCGACGCCTGCGGCCGCGCTGGCGCCACCGGCTGCGTTTGCACCACCGGCTGCGTTTGCACCACCGGCTGCACTGGCACCACCGAGACCACCGGCGGCATTGGCCGCACCGGCCGCGCCACTCGCGGCACCGCTTGCTGCGGCCGAGGCCCCTGCGGCATTGGCAGAGCCGTTGGCGGATTGCGCCGTCACTGGAAGGGACAGGGCAACCATCGTCACCCCAGAGAGCATGCTTGACATAATCTTGGTTGTGAACTGGCTCATGTCTCTCTCCTTTCCCATACGGTTGCGAAGAACCAACAAGGGACCGGGTGAAACTGTTCCGTCGTTAACCATGAATGCGGCGCATTGTTGCCATTCCGCACGCGAAAGGCCGCCCCGGGGGACGGCCCTTGCGATGTCTGACCGGCAGGATCAGCGGTTGGCGCGGTTTTCGATCAGCTCGTCCACCACCGATGGATCGGCGAGGGTCGAGGTGTCGCCAAGCGCGCCATAGTCGTTTTCCGCGATCTTGCGCAGGATGCGGCGCATGATCTTGCCCGACCGGGTCTTGGGCAGGCCGGGGGCCCACTGGATCAGGTCGGGGCTGGCGATCGGGCCGATCTCGGTCCGGACCCAGGTGCGGAGTTCCTTCTTCAGCTCGTCCGACGGGTCGACCCCGTTCATCAGCGTGACGTAGCAGTAGATGCCCTGTCCCTTGACCTCGTGCGGGTAGCCGACGACAGCCGCTTCGGCGACCTTGGCGTGGGCGACAAGTGCGGATTCGACCTCGGCCGTGCCCATGCGGTGGCCCGAGACGTTGATGACGTCATCGACCCGGCCGGTGATCCAGTAGTAGCCGTCCGCGTCGCGGCGGCAGCCGTCACCGGCAAAATAGTAGCCCTTGTAGTCGCTGAAATAGGTCTTTTCGAACCGGTCGTGATCGCCCCAGACGGTGCGCATCTGGCCGGGCCAGCTGTCCTTGATGGCCAGAACGCCTTCGGCCGTGGTGTCGTGGATTTCCTCACCCGAGGTCGGTTCCAGCACGACCGGCTGCACGCCGAAGAAAGGCGTGGTGGCCGAGCCGGGCTTGGTGGGCGTCGCGCCGGGCAGGGGGGTGATCATGTGGCCGCCGGTTTCGGTCTGCCACCAGGTGTCGACGATTGGCAGTTTTCCCTTGCCGATCTTGTCGTTGTACCAGTTCCAGGCCTCGGGGTTGATCGGTTCGCCCACGGTGCCCAGCACCTTGAGGTCGCTCAGATCCACGCCTTCGACAAAGCTGTCGCCCTGGCCCATCAGGGCCCGGATGGCGGTCGGGGCGGTGTAGAACTGGTTCACCTTGTGCTTTTCGCAGACCTGCCAGAAGCGCGAAGCGTCTGGGTAGGTCGGCACGCCTTCGAACATCAGCGTGGTCGCGCCGTTCGCGAGGGGGCCGTAGATGATATAGCTGTGGCCGGTCACCCAGCCCACGTCCGCCGAACACCAGAAGATGTCGCCGTCGTGGTAGTCGAAGGTGATCTGCTGGGTCATTGCGGCATAGAGCAGGTAACCGCCCGAGGAATGCACCACGCCCTTCGGCTTGCCGGTCGAGCCCGAGGTATAGAGGATGAACAGCGGATCCTCGGCGTTGACGGGCACGGCGGGGCAGTCGGCCGAGGCGGCCTCCATCTCGGCCTTGACGTCGACATCGCGGTCCTCGACCCAGGTGGTCTGGTCGCCGGTATGCTTGACCACCAGGCATTTCACGCTGTCCTTGCAGTGCAGCAGGGCCGCGTCGGCATTGGATTTCAGCGCGGTGCGACGGCCGCCACGGGGGGCGGTGTCTGCGGTGATGACGCATTTGGCGTCGCAGTCGTTGATCCGGTTGGCCAGCGCGTCAGGGCTGAAGCCCGCGAAGACGACCGAATGGATCGCGCCGATGCGGGCGCAGGCCAGCATGGCATAGGCGGCTTCGGGGATCATCGGCAGGTAGATGATGACCCGGTCACCTTTGCCGACGCCATGGGCCTTGTAGACATTGGCCAGGCGGCTGACCTTGTCGTGCAGCTGGGCATAGGTGATGTGCTGCGCCGGGTCCTTGGGATCGTCCGGTTCGAAGATGATCGCGGTCTGGTCGCCGCGCGTGTCCAGGTGGCGGTCGATACAGTTGGCCGCGACGTTCAGCTCTCCGTCCTCGAACCACTTGATCGCGACCTGGCCCAGGGTGAAATCGGTGTTCTTCACGCGTGTGAAGGGCGTGCTCCAGTCCAGACGCTTGCGCGCCTCGTCTGCCCAGAAGCTGTCCGGGTCGGCGACAGAGGCCTTGTACATCGCATCGTATTTCGCCGCATCCACATGGGCGTTCGACACCATGTCGGCAGAGGGCGGATAGGTCTGATCGGTCATGATCACTCCTTCGGTACTGGAACATCCGATGGCCGTGCGGGCCAGCGGGTCGTCGATGGCAGGGGCGGTGGCGTGGCGGGCCGAGACCCGGGTCCGGCTGGCGTCGTCCGGCCCCTCCTTCGGGACGTCGCCAGGGTATTGGTTGGCCCAGCTATCGGAAATCACTGGGTTTCCTGCAAGGGCGACAAAGGTCGTGGTCGCCCTTGCGGGGATCGAAGCCGATCAGATGGCCAGATATTCGGCGCGCAGCTCGGCGTTGCCAAGCACTTCCTTCGCAGAGCCGTCAAAGACCACCGACCCGGTGTCCAGGATCACCGACCGGTCGGCCAGTTCCAGCGCGCGCACGGCGTTCTGTTCCACCAGGATCGTGGTGATGCCCTGTTCCTTGATGATGCGCAGCGTCTTCTCGATCTCGTCGACGATGACGGGGGCAAGGCCCTCATAGGGTTCGTCCAGCAGCAGCACCTTGATGTCGCGCGACAGGGCGCGGGCGATGGCCAGCATCTGCTGTTCCCCGCCCGACAGCGTGACGCCTTCCTGCTGGCGGCGTTCGCCGAGGCGCGGGAAGAGTTCATAGAGACGATCGAGCGACCAGCCGATCGGCGGGGCGATCTGGGCCAGCTTGATGTTCTCTTCGACCGTGAGGCCGGGGATGATGCAGCGATCCTCGGGCACAAGGCCGATCCCGGCCTGCGCGGCCTCGTGGCTTTTCATCTTGTGCAGCGGCTGGTGGTCCAGCCAGATCTCGCCATGGGTGACCTGCGGATCGTCCATCCGCGCGATCGACCGCAGGGTCGAGGTCTTGCCGGCGCCGTTCCGGCCCAGCAGCGCCAGGATCTCGCCCTCGTGCACGTTGAAGCTGATGTTCTGCACGATGTAGCTTTCGCCGTAATAGGCCTCCATGTTCCAGACGGACAGGAAGGCCGGGGCGGTTTCGGCAAAGTTGTGGCCCTTGGAGAAGTCGGGTTTGACGTTCATGGTAACGGTCCTTTTTCCGGGAGCGGCGGGGTGAACCCCGCCCTACGGGTGGTGTTGGCGTAGGGCGGGGTTCACCCCGCCACAGCCCGTGTCACGCAGCGACCTGGGTTTCACCAAGATACGCTTCGCGCACCTTCGGGTGGCCCTTGATGTTTTCCGGCGTGTCCTCGACCAGGGGCGTGCCCTGCGCCAGCACCGTGATCCGTTCCGCCAAGGAGAAGACGACGTGCATGTCGTGTTCGATGATCGCGATGGTGATGTCGCGTTCGTCCTTGATCTTCTTGAGCAGATCGATGGTGTTGTTGGTGTCGGCACGCGCCATGCCCGCAGTCGGTTCGTCCAGCAGAAGCAGGCGCGGCTCCTGCGCCAGACACATGGCGATTTCCATCCGGCGTTTGTCGCCGCGCGACATGGAAGCCGTATGCATCTCGCGCTTGTCGGCCAGGTTCATGCTTTCCAGCATGTGCTCGGCTTTGTCGACGACCTCTTTCTCCTTCATCATGTTGCCGATGGCTTGCAGGGTGAAGGCGCCGTCGCGCTTTGCAAAGCAGGCGATCATCATGTTTTCCATGACGGTCAGGTCGCCGAAGATCTCGGGCGTCTGGAACACCCGCGAAATCCCCATTTGGTTGATCTCATAGGCGTTGCGGCCCAGCACCGACTGGCCGTCGAACATGACCGACCCGGTGTCGGGGATCAGCTTGCCGACCAGGCAGTTCAGCAGCGTCGACTTGCCCGCGCCGTTCGGCCCGATGATCGCGTGGACCGAGTTTTCCTCGACGCTCAGGTTGACCTCGGACAGGGCCTTGAGGCCACCGAACCGCTTGTTGACGTTCTTGACTTCGAGAATTCCCATTGCTCCAGTCCTTATTCCGCAGGTTCGGTCTTGGTCTGCGTCTGGGCGCGCTTGCGCCCGAACAGACCGGTGAGTTTCTGGCCGCCCTCAACCAGCCCGCCGGGCAGGAAGATGATGACCAGCATGAACAGCAGGCCCTGGGTCATGTGCCAGCCTTCGCCGGTGAACCAGGTGGCCACCCAGACGACCGCGTGCTGCAGCCAGTCGGGCAGGAAGGCGAACCAGGAGTCCAGCAGGCTTTCGTTCATCTTGGAGATGATGTTTTCCATGTACTTGATGGTGCCTGCGCCCAGGATCGGGCCGATCAGGGTGCCGACGCCGCCGAGGATGGTCATGATCACCACCGCGCCGGATTCGGTCCAGTACATCCGCTCGGCGCCTGCCAGCGGGTCCATCGCCGCCAGCAGACCGCCCGCGAGACCCGCGTACATGCCCGAGATGACGAAGGCGGCCAGCGTGTAGGGCTTGGCGTTCAGGCCGGTGTACATCATCCGCGTCTGGTTCGACTTGATCGCGCGCAGCATCAGGCCGAAGGGCGAGCGGAAGATGCGGATCGACAGGTAGAAGGCCAGGATCAGCAGGATCGCACACAGGTAGTAGCCGACCGGGAAAGTGAAGTTCCACGGGCCAAGCGCCAGGTCGACCTTCGAGCGCATCTCGAGCCCGAAGAGGTGCGGCACGTTCGGTCCGTTGCCCAGCAGGATCTGCGGATCGTCGTTGTAGATCTGCAGGCCGGTTTCGCCGTTGGTGATGGTGGTGCCCAGCCAGCGGCCCAGAAGGTCCGAATAGGCGATGGCGTACATCATCTGCGCGAAGGCCAGCGTCAGGATCGAGAAGTAGATCCCCGACCGGCGCAGAGAGATATAGCCGATCAGCACCGACAGCAGGCCCGCGGCGATCACCGACAGCACCAGGCCCGGCAGGATGTTGAAGTTCAGCAGTTTGAACATCCACACCGCCGCATAGGATCCGACACCCAGAAAGGCAGCGTGACCGAAGGACAGGTACCCGGTCAGGCCAAACAGGATGTTGAAGCCGATGGCGAAGATGCCGAAGATGGCAAACCGCTGCATCAGGTCGGGATAGCCGCCGTTGAAGAAGGCCATGCCGGAGTTGGTCGGGAAGAGGTTGAGGATGAAGGGTGCAAACAGCGCCAGCACCACCACGACGAGCAGGAGCCCGGTGTCTTTCTTATCGAGACCCAGCATGAGTTAGTCCTCCATCACGCCTTTTTTGCCCATCAGGCCGCGCGGGCGGGTGAGCAGAATGATAATTGCAACGAGGTAGATGATGATCTGGTCGATCCCGTCGAGCACCTCTTTCACCGCTGTCATCGAGGCGAAGCTTTCCAGGATACCCAGCAGGAAGCCCGCGGCGACCGCTCCGGGCAGGGAGCCCATTCCGCCGACGACGACCACGACGAAGGACAGCACAAGGAAGTCCATGCCCATGTGATAGTTCGGCGCGTTGATCGGTGCGTACATCACGCCCGCCCAGCCCGCGACAACGGCGGCGATGGCGAACATGATGGTGAAGCGGCGGTCGATGTTGATGCCCAGAAGGCCCACGGTGGCGCGGTCTGCCATTCCGGCGCGGACGACCATGCCGAAGGTGGTGAACTGCAGGAAGGCAAAGACACCGCCGATGACCACGGCTGAGAAGAAGAAGTAGATCATCCGCCAGTAGGGATAGATGATGACGTTCGGGTCAAAGCCGAAGGCCGCGCCGAAATCGACCGATCCCTTGAAGGCGTCGGGGGCGGGGGTCTGGATCGGGTTGGCACCGTAGATGCCGCGCACCAGTTCCTGCAGGATGATCGCCAGACCGAAGGTCACGAGGATCTGGTCAGCGTGCGGACGCTTGTAGAAGTGCTTGATCAGCCCGCGTTCCATGACCAGACCCACCACGATCATGATCGGGATGGAAAAGAGGATGGCGAGCGGCACGGACCAGTCGATGATCGCGCCGCCCACCTCGGGACCGAACCAGGATTCGACGTAGGGCGTTTCCACCTTGAGAGGGTTGCCCAGGAAGTCCTTCTGGGTCGGGTCTTCGGTCACGTAGCTGACCGACAGCAGCTTGGACAGCGCCACCGAACAGAAGGCGCCGATCATGAACAGCGCGCCATGGGCGAAGTTGACCACGCCGAGCGTGCCGAAGATCAGTGTCAGGCCAAGGGCGATCAGCGCATAGGCCGATCCCTTGTCCAGGCCGTTCAGAATTTGTGGAATGATGACGTCCATGTCCCGTCCCTCTGGATGAGAAAAGCCAAGGCGCGTGCATGGCACGCACCCTGCCGGTCCCCTTGGGGACCAGGGTGTCGATGTGGGGTGCGCGACGTGCACGCACCCCAGGTGTCATGGCTTAGGCGCCCGGGTTGCATTCACCCAGATCGCCGCCGGCGAACATCGGGTGATCCGGTGCGTATTCGACCTGCGCGCGCGGAGTGACTTCGACGATTTCCAGCGTGTCGTACTGGTTCGTCGGGTTTTCCTTGCCGCGCATGACCAGCACGTCCTTGAAGCACTGGTGGTCGGCGCCGCGATAGGTGGTCGGGCCGTTGCCCATGCCGTCGAATTCGAAGTCCTCGAGGGCTTCGGCCACGGCGCAGGGGTTGAAGGACCCGGCACGTTCCACGGCGTCTGCGTAAAGCAGGGTCTGCACATAGCAGGTGTGCGCCGAGTTCGACGGCGGACGGCCGTACTTTTCACCGAAGGACTTGGTGAAGGCCTTGGAGCCCTCGTCCTGCAGCTGCCAGTTCCAGTTCATCGACCCGATGACGCCCTGCACGTTTTCACCTGCACCGGCGGCCATCAGTTCCGAATACAGCGGAACGACGATCTCGAACTTCTTGCCGTTGACCATCTTGTCCAGCAGGCCGAACTGAACGGCGTTGGTGAGCGAGTTCACCATGTTTCCGCCGTAGTGGTTCAGGACCAGCACGTCTGCGCCGGAGTTCAGGACCGGCGTGATGTAGGACGAGAAGTCCGTGGAGGCGAGCGGCGTCAGCACGTTGTTGACGGTTTCCCAGCCCATGGCCTCGGTGGCGGCTGCCATCGATTCCTGCTGCGTCCAGCCCCAGGTGTAGTCGGCGGTCAGGTGATAGGCGCGACGGTCCTTGCCGTATTCCTTCGCCAGCACCGGTGCGAGTGCTGCACCCGACATGTAGGCGTTGAAGAAGTGACGGAACCCGTTGGCCTTCTTGTCCTTGCCGGTGGTGTCGTTCGAGTGGGTCAGACCGGCCATGAAGATCACGCCGGCTTCCTGGCAGAGGCCCTGAACAGCCACGGCCACGCCCGAGGACGAGCCGCCGTTGATCATGACCGCGCCGTCTTTTTCGATCATCGACTTCGCGGATGCGCGGGCGGCGTCGGATTTGGTCTGGGTGTCACCGGTGACGTACTTCACCTGCTTGCCCATGATGCCGTTCCCTTTCAGCGCCTTTGAGCTGAAGGTGTTCATCATGCCGCCATCGCCTTCACCGTTCAGGTGCTGGACGGCAAGTTCCTGCGCGCGCAGTTCGTCAAGGCCTTCCTCTGCGTAGGGGCCGGTCTGCGGCACGTTGAAGCCAAGCGTGACAGTGCTGCCCGTCGGTTCGTTTGTGAAGGCCGCCGCGGAAGACGCGGTGAAGATCGTGGGCAATGCAACACCGGCGCCGGCTACGGCACCTGTTTTCAGCACGCCACGACGCGACAGAGTCTTGGTCATGAGTTTCCTCCCATATGTATGGATGCGGGGTGCGCGTCTCCTCTAGCGCGCCTCGCAGGCACATGTGTGCAAAGTCACTATCGCAGAGGGAAAGAAAACAAATCAACAACGGCCTTTAATCGTTAAACTTTTTTGTAAACAAATGCACAATGCCGTGGTATGGGATGTAAAGAAATTATTTCGCACTGCAGAAAGCCCTTGAAACGGCGGAGGAATTGGCGATGGCGCGCAGCTCACTTGCCGGCAGTCGGATCCGCGAAAGGCGGGTGATGCTGGGCCTCAGGCAGGCAGAACTGGCGCGGAGGGCCGGGATCTCGGCCTCCTACCTCAACCTGATCGAACACAACCGGCGCAGAATCGGCGGAAAACTGCTGCTGGATATCGCGCAGGTACTGGGGGTCGAGGCCGCGCTGCTGTCGGAGGGGGCCGAGGCCGCGCTGACCGGCACCCTGCGCGAGGCAGCCGCGGACGGGGCCCTGGCCGCCGCCGAGGTCGAGGCCGTCGATGAATTTGCCGGGCGGTTCCCGGGGTGGGCGCAGCTGCTGTCGACGCAGCACGGCCGGATCGGGCAGCTGGAGCAATCGGTCGAGGCGCTGACCGACCGGCTGGCCCATGACCCGCATCTGGCCGCGTCGCTGCACGAGGTGCTGTCGACCGTCACCGCCATCCATGCCTCCTCCTCGATCCTCGTGGATACGAAAGAGCTTGAGCCCGAATGGCGCGACCGCTTTCACCGCAATATCCACGAAGACAGCGCCCGGCTGGCCGAAGGGGCGCAGCGGCTGGTGGATGAACTGGACGCCGGGCAGGCCCGCGACGCCACCGTGAACTCTCCGCAAGAGGAGGTGGACGCCTTCCTCGATGCCGCCGGTCATGCCTTTCCCGACCTGGAACGCGGGGCGGCCCCGGACGCGGTGATCGCGGCCGCAAACCTGACATCGGTCTCGGCGCAGGGGCTGGCGCGCGACCGGCTGGGCCGGATGGCGGCGGATGTGGCGGCGCTGCCCATGGCGCGGCTTGTCGAAGCGCTGCGCGGGCTGCGCTCCGAGGACAGGGCGGATCCGGTCCGGCTGGCCGCCGCGCTTGGGCTGGGTGTGGCACTGGTGATGCGGCGGCTGGTGAGCCTGCCGCGCGAGGTGACGGACGATCTGCTGCCCGCCGCGCCGGGGCTGGTGATCGCCGATGCTTCGGGCACGTTCCTTTATCGTCGCGACCTGCCGGGGTTTCCGCTGCCCCGGTTCGGCGCGGCCTGTCCGCTGTGGCCGCTGTTCACCGCCCTGCAGCGACCGATGTACCCGGTGCGGGCGCGGGTGCAGATGGCCGGGCGCAGCGACGGGGTTTTCGACGCCTACGCGATTGCCGAAGCTGATGGCGCGGCGCCGGGCTGGGACGAGCCTATCCTGCGGACGCACATGCTGCTCTGGCCGGCCGAGGGGGCGGGCGAGGGCGCGAACACCCCGGTGCGCGGTGTGGGCGTGACCTGCCGCATCTGCCCGCGCGAAGACTGCGCGGCGCGGCGCGAGCCGTCGATCATGGCGCGGGGGGCGTGAGTTGTCTTTGACTTGGAAGTTTCAATCGGGCAGGTTGACCCACCACGGGTAACCGGGGTTTCGTGCCGTAGGGGGAGACGGGATGGACAAGACGGTTCTGGTCATCGAGGACGAACCAAACATCATCGAGGCGATCAGCTTTATCCTGTCGCGGGATGGCTGGCGGGTGGCGACCCATTCCAACGGGGTGGATGCCGTGTCGGCGGTCGGCGCGCGCAAGCCCGACCTCGTGATTTTGGACGTGATGCTGCCGGGGCGGTCGGGCTATGACATCCTGCGCGACCTGCGGGCCGCGACCGAGACGGCCGATCTGCCGGTGCTGATGCTGACCGCGCGCGGGCAGACCAAGGACCGCGAGATGGCCGAATCGCTTGGCGCCAGCCGGTTCATGGCCAAGCCCTTCTCGAACTCCGAAGTGCTGGAGGCCGTCCGGGACCTCGTCCGGCCATGAGCGATCTGCGCAATCGCCTGTTCCTGGGGCGCGGCAGTTACCGCCAGCGGCGGCTTGCGGATGCGGCGCGTCTGATGCCGATCCTGGGCGGCGTGCTGCTGATGCTGCCACTGCTCTGGCCGCGTCAGGGCATCGGCGAGGCGTCCGAGGTGCCGCCGACCTCCTCTGCGATGATCTATATCTTCGGGGTCTGGGTGGCGCTGGTGCTGGCCTCTCTCTACCTGTCGCACAACCTGGACCCCACAGAAACAGAGGCGCGGGGGGATGACGACCCGTCGCGGGGCGGCTGATGGCGTCGCTGAACCTGCTGGTCTTCGTCTGCCTGGGCTACGTGGCGGTGCTGTTCCTGGTGGCCTTCGGGGCGGAACGCGCGGCGATGCGGGGGCAGGCGGCCTGGTTGCGATCCCCCATGGTCTACACGCTGTCGCTGTCGATCTACTGCACGGCCTGGACCTTTTACGGGGCGGTCGGCTATGCGGCGCGGTCGGGGATGGAGTACCTGACGATCTACATCGGCCCGTCGCTGATGATGATCGGCTGGTTCTGGGCGGTGCGCAAGCTGGTGCGGATCGGGCGCAGCCAGAACATCACCTCGATCGCCGACCTGATCTCGTCGCGCTATGGCAAGTCGACGCTGCTGGGGGTGCTGGTGACCGGCCTCGCCGTGGTCGGCACGACCCCCTATATCGCGCTTCAACTTCAGTCCGTAACCCTTTCCGTGGCCAGCTTTTCCGTCGCCGACGCCACGGTGCGCCCGCTGGATGACCAGAACTCTACCGCGCTGTGGGTGGCCGTGGGGCTGGCGTTCTTCACCGTGCTCTTCGGCACGCGCAACCTGGATGCCAACGAACGCCACCACGGCGTCGTCATGGCCATCGCGGTCGAGGCGGTGGTGAAGCTTTTTGCACTGCTGGCAGTCGGGGTCTTCGTCGTCTGGGGGATCGGCGGCGGCATCGGGGCCACGATGGACCGGATCGACGCGTCCTCCCTTGGGGACTGGCAGGTGCAGCCTGACCGCTGGATGGCGCTGTCGGCGCTGTCGGCGGCGGCCTTCCTGTGCCTGCCGCGGATGTTCCAGGTCTTGGTGGTCGAGAACGAGGACGAACGCCACCTGCGCACCGCCGCCTGGGCCTTCCCGCTGTACCTGCTGGCCATGTCGCTGTTCGTCGTGCCGATCGCGGTCGTGGGGCTGGACCTGATGCCCGCGGGCACGAACCCCGACCTTTTCGTGCTGTCGGTGCCGCTGGCCGAGGGGCGCAACGGGCTGGCGCTTCTGTCTTTCCTGGGGGGCTTTTCCTCGGCCACGTCGATGGTCATCGTCGCCTCGATCGCGCTGTCGACCATGGTGTCGAACCACATCGTCATGCCGATCTGGCTGTCGCGGCAGCAGGCGGGGGCGATGGTGTCTGGCGACGTGCGCAACATCGTCATCCTGTCGCGCCGGTTTTCCATCGTGGGGGTCCTGGCGCTTGGATACCTGTATTACCGCATCTCGGGCGGCAGCACGGCGCTGGCGGCGATCGGCCTGATCTCGTTCTCGGGGGTGGCGCAGTTCCTGCCCGCGCTGATCGGCGGCATCTTCTGGCGCGGCGCGAACCGGGTCGGTGCGCTGGCGGGGCTGGTGACGGGCGGCCTGGTCTGGCTTTGGTGCCTGTTCCTGCCCAGCTTCGGTCCCGACGTGGTGATCCCTGCGGGCACCATGGCCGAGGGGCCGTTTGGCATGGGGTGGCTGAAGCCCTATGCGCTGTTCGGCATCCCGGGGCTCGACCCGCTGGTGCACGGGGTCTTCTGGTCGCTGTCGCTGAATGCGTTGGTCTTCGTCACGGCCTCGGTCTTTACCTTCCCGACGCCGCTGGAACGGCTGCAGGGCGCGCAGTTCGTCAATGTCTTCGACCACACCGCCCCGACGCGGGGCTGGTCCGGGGGGATGGCGCAAAGCGAAGACCTGATGATCATGGCACAGCGCATCCTTGGCGCGACCGAGGCGCAGGACCTGTTCCGTCGCGCCGCCCTGGACCAGGGGCTTGAGGGGTACCTGCCCGAACCCACACCGGCCTTCCTGCTGCAGCTTGAGCGTGAACTGGCCGGGTCGGTCGGGGCCGCGACGGCGCATGCGATGATCGCGCAGATCACCGGGGGGGCCAATATCTCGGTCGAGGATCTGCTGGCCGTGGCGGATGAGACCGCGCAGATCATGGAACATTCCAGCCAGCTTGAGGCGAAATCAGCCGAGCTGACCCGCACCGCGCGACAGCTTCGCACGGCCAACGAAAAGCTGACCGCATTGTCGGTGCAGAAGGACGCGTTTCTCAGCCAGATCAGCCATGAATTGCGCACACCCATGACCTCGATCCGGGCGTTTTCGGAAATCCTGCGCGACGCCGAGGATCTGGAGGGCGAGGCCAAGGCGAAATACGCGGGCATCATCCACGGAGAGGCGATCCGCCTGACGCGACTTCTGGACGATCTGCTGGACCTGTCGGTTTTGGAAAATGGGCAGGTGCGGATGAATATCGCGCCGGGACGGCTGTCGGATTTCCTGGACCACGCGGTGGCGGCGACGGGGGCCGACCGGGGCAAGCTGCGCCTGCACCGCGAGGGGCGCGAGGATACGGTTCTGGTGACTGATGGCGACCGGCTGGCGCAGGTCTTCATCAACCTCATCGCGAATGCCCAGAAATACTGCGACGCGCCTGAGCCGACGCTGACCATCGGGGCGCGGGCGGTCGACGGGCTGCTGATGATCGATTTCGTCGACAACGGCACCGGGGTCGCGCCGGATCAGCAGGACATGATCTTCGAGAAATTCGCTCGCGTCGGCGAACAGCAGGCCGGTGGCGCGGGGCTGGGCCTTGCCATCTGTCGCGAGATCATGGCGCGCCTGGGCGGGTCGATCACCTATCTGCCGGGACAGCAGGGGGCCGCGTTCCGGGTCACCCTGCCGCTTCGGGATGCAATGGCCGCGCAATAGTCCGACGGCATGGTTTCGATAAAGAAGATGGTAACCATCCTTGACTAGTCTGCTCTCCAGTCAGTGGGGTCAGTGTGTCGGAGGCGATGGAAAGCGCTAGCCCAAAATCAATCTTGCGCCGCAAGGCAAGCGTGGCGAAGGAGGTCTGGCAGGCACGTGCGATGTCGCCAGCCAAGGCCCTTCGTCTGTCCATTGCCCGCGCCGCAGAGGACCTGTGGGATCTTCCCGCGGCGGCCAGCGGAATCTCGGTTTCCGAGGAAACGCTGGACGCGGCGGTCGAGTCGATTCCCGACGGCGGGCTGATCCTTCTGCTCGAAGGTCCTGAAGGGCTTGTCGGGGCGGCGCATCTGCCGTTTCCCCTGGTGGCGGGATTGGTCGAAGCACAGACGATTGGGCAGGTGGCGGCCAACGCGCCCGACACCCGGCGCGTGACCCGGACCGACGCCGCCATGGTCGCGCCGCTGATCGACGACATGCTGGAACGGTTCGAGGACCTGCTGGACGAAGGCGGTATCGCGCCCTGGGCGCGCGGCTTTCGCTTCGGCACGATGATGGACTCGGCGCGGATGCTGTCGCTGGCGCTGAAGGCCACGGATTTCCACGTGATCCGCTATTCGCTTGACCTGGCCGCGCGCCGCGAGGGCGAGGCGATGATCATGATGCCCGTCGTCGAAGAGGTCGCCATTGGACCGGTGGGCGGCGGCACGGATGTCTCAGGTGCGCTCGAGCCGCAGATATTGCAGGCCCCGACCGAATTGCGCGCGGTGCTGCATCGCGTGTCGATGCCACTGTCCGCCGTCAGCAAGCTTGAAGTCGGAGAGGTGCTGACCATCCCGCGGGATGCGCTGGCCCGGACCGAGGTCGAGGTCGGGCCGCAGACGGTGATCGGGACGACGAAACTGGGTCAGGTCAACGGGATGCGTGCGCTCCGCCTGCATCTGCCCGGCGCCCCCGAGGCGAGGATTGCGCAGATTGCGGGCGATGTCGCGCCGCCCGATGCCCCCGGGGCCGATCCTGTCGCGGTTTCCGCCGCTGCAAGACCCGCGCCCGAGCCGGAGCCCGACCCCGCGCCGCTGCCGCAGATCGACATCGGCGCGGTCGGGGCCGAGCCCGATTTCGCCCCGGCCCCCGTCGAACAGCAGGATGATCTGCTGGGGGACCTGCCGGATCTTGGGGATCTGCCGGGCATGGACGACGACGAGGATGACCTACCTGACCTGGGCGCGATGCCTATGGCGACCCTGCCGATCATCGACTGAGCTTGGGTCCAAAGAAAAACCGGCCACAGCGCGGCCGGTTTCAGAACGTCGGATCGTCGGTCGGACGGGCCTGTCAGCCCTGTTCCAGCCGGGGGCGCAGACCCGACAGGTCATAGCCTGCCTCGGCGGCGGTCTTCAGGATCTCGTCTGCCGACATCCCCTCGGCCGCGCGGGCCAGGGACCAGATCACCGTGCTGCGGGTGCCCGAAGCGCAATAGGCCAGCGTCGGTCCATCGGATCCGGTGACCGCGGCATCCTGCCGGGCGATGTTGTCCGGCGTCATCGTCTGATGGGTCAGCGGGATGACCACGAAGTCGAGCCCCGCAGCCTTCGCGGCCTCGGCCATGGCGGCAGCCTGCCAATCCGGCGGATTTTCCTCGTCCGGGCGGTTGCAGATCACGGTGGTGAAGCCGTGGGCGCGGATGGCCTCCATATCCTCGGGCGCGATTTGCGGCGAGACGGAGTAGCGGGGGGTGACCTGACGTATTTGCATGACGCTAGCCTTATTCTGCGGGAACAGCCCTGTCCAGTCGCGCCTTCACGCCGGGCGCCAGCAGCATTCCGCCCGCCATGGCCGCGACGAAGACGATGCCAGACACGCCACCGAAGGACAGCGAGGCGATGGCCGGCCCGGGGCACAGCCCGGCCAGGCCCCAGCCCATCCCGAACAGCACCGACCCGATGACCAGACGACGGTCAATCTCGGGCATGGGGGCAGGGGGGAACTGGCCGCCAGACACCGGCCGCCGCGCCACGCGGGTCAGCCGCCAGGCGATGGTCATCGGAATGATCGCGCCACCCATGACGAAGGCCAGCGTCGGGTCCCAGTTGCCGAAGACGTCCAGCCAGCCCTGCACCTTGGTGGTGTCGGTCATGCCGGACAGATACAGGCCCGTGCCAAACAGCGCGCCCGAGATCAGAGAGATGAGAAGCGACATCAGATCACCCCCAGGATATGGCGGAACAGGACCATCGAAAGGCCGCCCGCGAGAATGTAGAAGACCGTGGCGATGATGCCCCGGAACGAGAACCGGGAAATCCCGCAGACCCCGTGGCCGGATGTGCAGCCATTGGCGATCCGCGTGCCGAGGCCGACAAGAAGCCCCGCGGCGATCAGGATGACCCAGTTTCCGGTGGCGTTTGTTTCGGGCGTGCCCACGAAGGGCATCGCGAGCAACGGCATCAGGAAAACCCCGGCGAGGAAGACCACGCGGTCCCACTTGTCGCCGAAGCCCGATCCGTCGACGAGCCCGCCGATGATGCCCGAAGCCCCCATGATGCGGCCGTTGCCCAGAAGCAGGACGGCGCCGCCCAGGCCGATCAGCAGTCCGCCGATCAGGCCCATGATCCAGTCAGGTTGCATGTGCGTTTCCTTGAAGTCCTGGTGGTGGTTGACCCCGTCCGGCGGTTCGCGCGCCGGGCAGGGCGGGTGCGGTCAAAGCTTGTTGACCGGCACCTTGAGATAGACGTCGCCCTTTTCATCCGCCGGCGGCATCTGGCCCGCGCGCATGTTGACCTGCAGCGACGGGATGATGAGCTTGGGCATTGCCAGCGTCGCGTCGCGCGCGTCGCGCATCTTGACGAAATCCTCGGCGGATTTGCCGCTGCCGACGTGGATGTTCAGGGCCTTCTGTTCGCCGACGGTGGTTTCCCAGGCATATTCGTCGCGACCCGGGGCCTTGTAGTCGTGGCCCACGAAGATCCGGGTCTCGTCCGGCAGGGCCAGGATCTTCTGGATCGACGAGAACAGCATCTCGGACGAGCCGCCGGGGAAGTCGCAGCGCGCGGTGCCGAAATCGGGCATGAACAGCGTATCGCCCACAAAAGCGGCATCGCCCACGACATAGGTCAGGCAGGCGGGCGTGTGGCCGGGCGTATGCAGCACATCGACGCGCATCTGGCCGATGTGCACGCTGTCGCCTTCGACGAACAGCTTGTCGAACTGTGACCCGTCACGCTGGAATTCGGTGCCTTCGTTGAAGACCTTGCCGAAGGTGTCCTGCACGATCTTGATATTGTCGCCGATACCGATCTGGCCGCCCAGCTTGTCCTGGATATAGGGCGCGGCGGACAGGTGGTCGGCGTGGACGTGGCTTTCCAGAAGCCACTGAACCTCGTACCCTTTTTCCCGAACGAAGGCGATGATCGCATCGGCAGACCGGGTGTCGGTGCGGCCCGAGGCGTAGTCGAAGTCCAGCACGCTGTCGACCACGGCGCAGGCGCTGCCCTGGGGGTCGCGGACGACATAGGAAATCGTGTTGGTCGCTTCGTCGAAGAAGGCTGTGACTTCGGGTGACATGGGACTCTCCTGCTTGCTTCGGTATACATATAGCAATTTACGAATGTATTGCAAGCCCCGTTGTGACGGGCCGTGCGATGGGGCTTTGCGCGGCCCGATCGGCGGCCTGCCGCCGCCCGTTTGCCAATGATTAGGCATGCAGCTGCAAAAACGGTGGATAACCGCAATCCGCGTTTGGACTCTGTCCTCCGCTTCGCTAAAGTGACGTTACGTCGCACGCCCTTCGGGAGGACGGGTGCGTGGCGGTTCCGACACGACGTCGGCTTGCCTGCAAGGGGGCAGCGGGCCGTTGCCGGGATGGCAGGGATGCCACCCCATGGGAACCTATCGGGAGGAGACCGATCATGACGACCGAAGAACTCGACTTTGAAACCCGTCGGCTGATAGCGGACATTGCAAATCAGGTTCCGGGAAAGCGGCACAAGGATCTGGACCGCGTGCATAAGGTCATGGCGGCCTATTCCCGCGCCGGTCGTGCCAGCCCCGTGACCCTGCGTCGCCTGCTTGATGAACTGACCGACGAAGCCGTCGAAGCCCGGTTCGAGAACATGCCCGTCTGACACAATTCCGAACGCCCTTGGGTTCACGTCGACGTGGATTCAGGATCTTGTTGGGGTATACTGCATGGAATGGGCATATGTTGTGTCCATCCCGACGAAGAATCGCCGGGCGTATGAGTTGCCTCCAAGCTGGCGCCAGACCGGCAAGGCAGAGGAACATCGGGAATCCGTTTCATGGCCTTTGAGGTCGTCGTCACCGGTGCGAGCAGGATCGCCGTCATCCGGATCGTGAATCCGCCGGTCAACGCGGTATCGGCGCCCGTGCGCCGCATGCTGGTTGAAGCGTTCGAGGCGGTTGAAGCCGACGATACGATCAAGGCCGTGGTGCTGTGTGGCGCGGGTCGGCATTTCGCCTCGGGCATCCCGCTTGGCGAAGTGGATCGGGGGATCGAGCTGCCCAGCCTGGGCGAGGTCTGCCAACGCATCGAAATGGCGTCGAAACCGGTGGTCGCCCTGATGGACGGCCACGTCGCCGCAGCGGGGCTTGAGATCGCGCTGGCTGCCCATGCTCGTGTCACGACCGAGGTGGCAAAACTGGGGATGCCGGATTTTCGCCTGGGCCTGTCGCCTGGGGGCGGGGCCACGCAACGGCTGCCGCGCCTGATCGGGGCAGGTGGCGCGCTTGAGATGCTGCTTGAGGCCGAGCCGCATTTTGCCCCGTCATCGATCTGCGCGCCGCTGATCGACCGGCTGGTCAAGGGGTCGGCGGCGATGGAGGATGCGCTGCGCCTTGCCGCCGAGCTGGCCGAGACGGGCCAATGGGTCCGCACCCGCGACCGCCATGACGGGTTGGGCGATCCGATCACCTTCCAGCGTCACGTCAAATCGTGGCGCGACCGGTTCGCCGATGTGCGCGACGACACGGTCACCCGCATCATCGAAGCGGTCGAGGCTGCGCAATTGCTGCCGTTCGAGGCCGGGCTGGCGATGGAAAGCGCGTGTTTCCAGGATCTTCTGCAGTCGCCCCGGTCGAAGGGCCTGCGCCGGTCGCGGCATGCGGAACAGCAGTCGAACCGGCTGACTGCCGTGCCGGGGCCGCAGATTTCGCGGATCGCGGTCATGGGGCAGGCGTCGGGCATGATCCGCACCGGCGGCGCGGCGCTTTTCAGTGGCGCGCACGTGGTGATGTACGATCCCGATCCGGCCTGTGCCGCGCAGGCGCGTGACGATCTTCTGGCGCGGTCCCGGACGGCGCTGGCGGCACGCGGGGCCTCGGCCATCAGCGCCGCGGCAGACCGGCTGAGCGCGGCGCGTGCCCCCTCGGATCTGGCATCCGCGCAGGTGATCTTCCTGACCCAGACCGCATCGGCCGAAAAGCTGACCGAGGACCTGACACGGATTGCCGATCACGTGGCGGCCGACGCGGTGATCCTGTGCCAGACCGAACTGCCGGACGTGCCGTCGCTGGCGCCCGCGCGTTTGCTGGGCCGGGTCTTCGGCCTGGCCATGGCCGATCGCAATTTCCCGGCCCGCGCGGCCGAGGTGTCGGCCCCAGAAGACGCGCTGCGCCCGGCCCTGGCCACCGCCCAGGCGGCGCTGTGGAGGCTGAACCGGCTGGTCCTGCGCGGCGTGGCGGGGCGATCGATGATGACGCCCGCGCTGTTCGACACGATCATGTCGGCCGCCGATGCGCTGGTGCGCCACGGCGTGGCGCCCAGCCGGATCGAAAAGGTGATGCTGGCACATGGGTTCGCACGCGGCCCCTACGGGTTGCTTCTGCAAGCCAGCAGCGCGGCCTACCTGACCCGCACCCTGTCGCGGCGGTCGCGCATGGGGCTGTCACACCGCATCCTGGCCGAAGGCATCGCGCCCATGTCCGAGGGACGGACCAGCCTGACGCTGGATTACGTCGCGACCGAAATGGTCGAAGTCGGGGGCACGCCGCCGGATGATGCCATGGTGATCGGCGCCATGACGGCGGCGCTGGCCAACACGGGCTGTCGACTTCTGGCCGAGGGGGCAGCGTTCCGCCCGATGCTGATCGATGCGCTGATGCTGCACGGCTTCGGCTATCCCCGTGCGCAGGGCGGCCCGATGGCCGAGGCCGACATGACTGGGCTGGCCAACGTGCTGGACCGGTGCCGACGGTTCGAAAACCTGGACGCGCAGGTTTGGACGCCGCACCCGATGCTGCGGGATTTCGTCACCAACGGGCTGAATTTTCTGGACCTCGACCAGAGCGACCCGGGTGTCCGCGCCGCCTGATCCTCAGCCCAGGAAGATCCCCAGGATCACCATCATCAGGCCGATCACCGACAGGAACAGTGCCGCAAGGTTTATCGGCACCACCTTGGCCACGGCGGCGCGCAGGGCGTCGTCGTCCGCTGCGGTCTTCTTGGCCTTGAGCACGCGCAGGATGCAGTAGACCAGCCCACACAGCCCCGCGACCGAAATCGCCGCGCCGATCCAGATAAGCGTTTCCATGCTGTGGTCCCTTTCCGATGCCCCAAGCTTGCCGCGCCCCGCCTAAGCCATCGCCGCCCGCTTGCCAAGTCCCGGCCCGGGCGCTAGTCAGAGGGCCTTCCAGGGCGATGCAGTGAGAGCAGGAGCAAGGCCAATGACCGACAGTCCCGACGTGATGGAATCCAGTGCCGAGGCGAACTACCGAGTGACAGCCGGAGAGCTGCGCCAGTTCATCGAACGGATCGAACGGCTGGATGCCGAGAAAAAGGACCTCGCCGAACAGCAGAAAGAGGTCATGGCCGAAGCCAAGGCGCGCGGCTACGACACCAAGGTGATGCGCAAGGTGATCGCGCTGCGCAAGCGCGACAAGGACGACATCGCCGAGGAAGAGGCGGTTCTTGAGATGTACAAGGAAGCGCTCGGGATGACCTGAGCGTCCTGAGCGACCTCAGTGACGGGGCCGGCCGGAAGGTCGGCCTTTTCTTTTGGGGCAGGGCGAAGCTGGGTCAGGACGGCCCGCGCAGCCTAGCCCAGGGGCGTCAGCAGGCGCACGCCGTCGATCTTCGCGATGGCTTCCGCGTCTTCCTCGTAGGCGTCGGTCAGGTATTCGAAGACCTCGATCGGCCAGTCGGGCAACTCCAGATCCTCCTCGACCTTGTCCTCGATCGCGTATTTCTTGAGGAACGCGGTCATGGCGCGCTGTTTCTGCGCCTCGGTCATGGTGGGGTTCTGGGCGAAATAGGCGCGGAAGCGTTTCATCCCCTCGGTCGACATGATGTCGGACAGAAGATCGAACGCCCCCTTCAGCTTCGCGTTCTCGGGCAGGCCCGCCATGGTGCGGATCAGGTGCCCGAAGATCAGCGGGCTGTCTTCGTTGCTCCAGACGGTGATCGGCACCTCGGGCTCGGCCGCGCGCAGGCGGGTGATCAGGTGCGACCAGCGCAGTGTGCCGGGGTCGGTCTGGTTCAGCAGCACCTCGAACGGGGCCTTGTTGGCCGTGGCATGGATCGCGGGAATGAAGGTGCCCGGATCGCGGATGGCCAGGAACAGCTCGATCTCGCAATCGGGCAGAAGCTGGCGCAGGGCGCCGACCCGGTCCTCGGCCTCGGGGTAGAACTGGCCCTGCTGCATGGTCATGCGCGGCGTGCCGAAGAAATTGTCGTTGGTCAGGATGATCCTGTCGGCCTCGTCCTGCTGCAGGATGGTGTCCAGCAGGACCTCCTGGCTGTCCTCGGCAGGGGCGCTGCGGTCCAGCGCATGGATCGCCTCGCGCAGCAAGACCGTATAGTTCGACTGCGGCGGGACAGAGATGCGGTCGGCCAGGAAATCGGGGCGGTTGCGCAGCAACGTGCGGGCGATGCGCCCTTCGTCCGTGCAATGGGCCCCGGCGTGCAGGACGATTTTCATGGCCAGCCTCCTTGATCGGTCAGCATTCCGGGATCGGAATATAGGGGATCGTCTGGACAGTAAAACATGTTTCGGGCAGGAGGCTTGGCATGACAGATCTCACCTCAGCCTCGCGGCGCGGATATCGGGTGCGGATGCCGTCGGCCTGGTCCGTCGGCGCCGTGGTGATTGCCGCCGTGGTTCTGGGCCCCGTGCTGGCGGTGGTCTGGATCGCGCTGGCGCCGGTCGTGGCGGGCAACGGCGGGGGCACGTGGGGGCAGTTGTGGGCGACGACGCTGCCGCGCTATCTCTCTACCACGATCAAGTTGATGTTTGGTGTAGGGCTGCTGACGGCGATGGTCGGCACGGGTGCCGCCTGGCTGATCGCGCGCTACCGCTTTCCCGGCGCGCGCTGGATCGAATGGGCGCTGCTGATGCCATTGGCGGTGCCGGCCTACGTGGGGGCCTATGCGCTGGTCGATTTCCTGGAATACGCGGGGCCGGTGCAGACCTTCCTGCGCGGTGTCTTCGGCTGGCAGACCGCCCGGGATTACTGGTTCCCCGAGATCCGGTCGCTTGGCGCGGCGATCCTGGTGCTGGCGGCCGCGCTTTATCCCTACGTCTACCTGCTGACCCGCGCGGCGCTGCGCGAACAGTCGGGCGGGGGCGAAGAGGTCGCGATGTCCCTGGGCGTCGGCCCGTTCCGCCGGTTCTGGCGCGTCGGCCTGCCGCTGGCGCGCCCGGCGATCGCCGCGGGCGTGGCCATCGTGATGATGGAATCGGTCAACGATTTCGGCACGGTGGACTATTTCGCCGTGCAGACGCTGACGACCGGCATCTTCACCACCTGGCTCGAGGCGAACTCGGCCTCGGGTGCTGCGCAGATCGCCGGCGTGGTGCTGGCGCTGGTGGTCGCCCTGGTGCTGATCGAAAAGGCCTCGCGCCGCCGGTCACGGTTCTACATGCTGTCCAGCCGCCACCGCCCCGTCACCAAGCGCGACCTGACCGGGGTCGGCGGATGGGTGGCGACGGCGCTGTGCCTGGTGCCGATCCTGATGGGCTTCGTGTTGCCTGCGGGCGTCATCCTGAACCACGCCCTGGGCCAGGCCGAGCTCTGGGCCGATCCCGCGCTTCTGCTGGCGCTGTGGCACACGCTGGCGGTCGGAGGGATCGCGGCGGTCGTGACGGTGCTGGCGGCGGTTTTCCTTGTCTACGGCGTGCGCCTGTCGGGGCGGGCGCTGCCGCGACGGCTGATGCCACTGACAACCATCGGCTACGCCGCGCCGGGCGCGGTGCTGGGGGTCGGCATCCTGATCCCGCTGGCCCGCGCCGATCATGCGCTGGCCGACGGAATCGAGGCGCTGACCGGCACCGACATCGGCCTGATCCTGACGGGATCGGCCTTTGCGCTTGTGCTGGCCTATTCGGTGCGATTCTTCGCCATTGCGCAGGGCGCGGCGGATGCTGCCTTTGGCCGGGTCTCTCCGTCGTTGCCGCTGGCGGCCCGGTCGCTTGGGCGTACCAAGGGGCAGGTGCTGCGCGCGATCTATGCTCCGCTGGTCCGGGGCACGCTGGCTTCGGCGCTGCTGCTGGTCTTTGTCGACTGCGTGAAGGAACTGCCCGCGACCCTGCTGCTGCGCCCGTTCAACTATGACACGCTGGCCACCCGGGTGCACGAGCAGGCCAGCCTTGAACAGCTGTCCCGCGCGGCACCGGGGGCGGTGATGATCATGCTGGTCGGCCTTGTCGCGGTCGCCTTCCTGGCCCGCGCCAATCACAACGCGGAAACCGCTTGATCGCCCGAAGCCTTGCGCGTAGACACGCGCCACCATGGAATGCCCCTATAGCTCAGCTGGTAGAGCAACTGATTTGTAATCAGTAGGTCCGCGGTTCGAGTCCGTGTGGGGGCACCATGGCTTTCCGGCCTTGGCAAGATCCGGTGCTCTCCCCCATATAGCCCGTCTTCTCTCAGTCCTTCTTGTTCTTCTCGGCAGCCGCTTTCATGCGGGCCAGAAGCTCGGCCTTGGGTTGCTGCTGGCCGAAGGGGTTCTTGCGCGATCCCTTGGCGTTGTGTTCCGAATGGCGGGGTTTGTTCTTGCCCTTTTGCGGGGCGCCCGATTTGCCGTAATCCATCTGTCTGTCCCGAAGTCGGTTGATCTGCGCCTGTCATGCCGGCATTTCCCGCGTCGCCGCAAGAGGCAGGTGAGGTCGCGGCCCCGCGCGATCGGCAGATGTCTGCCCCGCATATCGGCGCCAACGGACATCTATGGTATACCATTGCCAGCACCTTCGGTCTTTGCCTATGGTTTCCCAGGAGAAGCGGGAGGAGGAGCCCGCGTCGAGGGAGGACATCATGACAGTAACGTGCAAGGGGCTTGTTCTGCGCGAACTGGGGCTGCCTGCGCCCTATGCGGACAGCCGACCGCTGAAGCTGGAAACCGTGACGCTGGCATCGCCGAAGCCCACGGATCTTGTGGTCAAGGTGCGCGGCGGGGGGCTGTGCCATTCGGACCTGTCGGTGATCAACGGATCGCGCGGACGGATGGTGCCGATGCTGCTGGGCCACGAAGGCGCGGGCGAGGTGGTCGAGATCGGGGCCGGGATCGACGACGTGAAGGTCGGCGACAAGGTGGTATTCCAATTCGCGCCGTCCTGCGGGCGATGCGAGATGTGCCAGTCGGGGCGGCCGCAGATCTGCAGCGCCGCCGCCAAGGCCCGGGCCGAGGGCGGGCTGCTGTCGGGCGGCACGCGGATCACCGACGAAGACGGCGCGCCGATGTATCACCACACCGGGATCTCGTGCTTTGCCGAATATGCCGTGGTCAACCGGGGGTCGGTCGTGGTGGTGGATGACCCGATCTCGATGGTGGATGCGGCGGTCTTCGGCTGCGCGGTGATGACCGGCACGGGGGCGGTGATGAACACCGCGAAGATCCAGCCGGGCGAAACCGTTGCGATCTTCGGGTTGGGCGGCGTGGGCCTGTGCGGGATCATGGGGGCGAAGGCCTCGGGCGCCGAGGTGGTGATCGGGGTCGATCTGGAAGAGACCAAGCGCACCAAGGCGCTTGAGCTGGGGGCGACCCATGTCTTCGACGCCCGCGATCCCGAGCTGGCGACCAAGGTGGCCGATCTGACCCGGGGCGGCGTCGATTGCGCGGTCGAACTGGCGGGCGCGGTCGCGGCGATGAACGGCGCCTATGCGGTGTTGCGTCGGGGCGGGCGGCTGGTCACGGCGGGGCTGTCGCCGGCGGGGGCGCAGTTCGGCTTTGAACACGCGGACCTCGTCAGCAACGAAAAGGCGGTGATCGGGTCCTACATGGGATCGTCGGTGCCGGTGCGTGACATCCCGCGGTTCCTGCGGATGTTCCATGCCGGGCAGCTGCCGGTGGATAGCCTGATCGACGGCTATCTTGGTTTTGACGAGGTGAACGCCGGTTTCGACAAATTGAACGAGGGCAAGGCCTTGCGCCAGATCCTCGCCCCACATGGCACCTGAGGAGACCTGATGACGGTCAAGCTTTTCACCCCGCTCACCCTGCGCGGGGTCACCATCCCCAACCGCGTCGCGATCCCGCCGATGGACATGTATTGCGCCGAGGACGGGCATGCGACCGACTTTCACCGCACGCATTATGGCAAGTTCGCCTTCGGCGGCGCGGGGCTTGTCTTTGTCGAGGCGACGGGCGTGACCCGGACGGGGCGGATCACCAACGGCTGCATGGGCATCTATTACGACAGCCACGTGGATGCTTTGCGGCCCATCACCCGGCAGATCCGCGACATGGGGTTCAAGTCCTGCCTGCAGCTGGCGCATGGTGGGCGCAAGGCCTCGACCCAACGGGCGTGGCAGGGCAACGGGCCGCTTCGCCAAGACAACATCGACGCAGGCGACGAACGCTGGCAGCCGCTGGCGCCCTCGGCCTTGCCCTTCACCGACGGTTGGGAGATGCCGAAGGAAATGACCCGCGCCGACATGGACGAGGTGCGCGATGCCTTCGTCACGGGCGTCGGCCGGGCGCTGGATGCGGGTTTCGACATGGTCGAGATCCACATGGCCCATGGCTACCTGTTGCAAAGCTTCCTGACGCCCTTGGCGAACCAGCGCACCGACGACTACGGCGGGTCACTGGAAAACCGGATGCGCTATCCGCTCGAGGTCGCACGCGCGGTCCGGGCGGCGCTGCCCGATGACGTGCCGCTGCTGTGCCGGATCTCGGCCACCGACTGGATCGACGGCGGCTGGGAGCCGGAGGACAGCGTCGTCCTGGCGCGCGCGCTGAAAGAGGCCGGGGTCGACCTGGTCGACTGTTCCTCGGGCGGGAACATGCTGCATGGCGCGACGAATTCGAACCTCGCACGCGGGCCGGCCTACCAGGCGCATTTCGCCAAGCTGCTGCGCGAAGAGGTCGGCATCATGACCCAGGCCGTCGGTCTGATCCGTACACCGGAACTGGCCGAGCAGCTGTTGCAGGACGGGCAGACCGACCTGATCGCCATCGGGCGGCAGGCGCTGTTCAATCCCTACTGGGCGCATCATGCGGCCGAAAAGCTCGGCGTCGCCGACTGGGATGTCTGGCCGCCCCAATATGCCTGGTGGCTGTCCAAGTGGAAGCGCGGGCTGGGATCCATGGACGAGGAGCCATTGGTGTGACCACAGGGGTCGACATCGGGGCGATCCGCGTCGATCTGGTGCCCGAGGTCAAATATCGGCTGATGCCGAAGGCGTTCCTGTTCAACGACCTGACGCAGGACGACGCGGCACGCAATGCCGACTGGCTGGGTCCGCGCCACCTGCATCCCGACACGCTGGCGGTCGGGATGGCGTTTCAATCCGTGCTGATCCGGGCGCGGGGGCAGAACATCCTCGTCGACACCTGCAACGGCAATCACAAGCCGCGCCCTCATGCGCCCTGGCAGCACGACATGCGGTCCCACGCCTTCCTGACCGCGCTGGCCGATCTGGGGCTGCGGCCCGAAGACATCCATGTCGTGCTCTGCACCCATCTGCACACCGACCATGTCGGCTGGAACACGCGGCTGGTGAACGGCGCATGGGTGCCGACCTTTCCGAACGCGCGCTACGTGATGAACCGGGCCGAGTTCGACCATTTCCACGCGCTGCTGGGGCAAGGCGGCACCCGGTTCGCGCATATCGAGGATTCGGTGCTGCCCGTGGTCGAGGCCGGGCAGGCCGATTTCGTCAGCGATACCCACGCCGTGCTGACCGAGATCGGAGAGGAGGTCTTCCTGTCGCCGTCTCCCGGCCATTCGCCCGGCCACGTCTGCGTTCACGCCAGGGCGCAAGGGGCCGAGGCGGTGATCGCGGGCGATGCGATCCACAATGCGGTGCAGTTCGACATGCCCGATCTGGTGATGCGGGCGGATTGGGATCCGGCGATGGCCGCGCGGTCGCGTCGCAGCCTGATGGAGCATTGCGCGGGCACCGGCGCCTTGCTGTGTGCGGGTCACATCCCCGACTGGTCCATCGGCCGGGTCAGCGAAGGCGGGCGGGCGTTCCGGCTGGCACCGGTTTAGCTGGCCCCCGATCTAGCGGACCCCCACTGGCCGAACCCGGTCTGTCGATGCACCTAGTTCTTGACCGGCACGATCCGGCGGGCTCCGACGGGCGGGGTGCGGCGACCGCGCGGGGCGTCGGTATCCCCGATTTCGCTTGCCACCAGGAAGCCGTTGAATTCGGCGTTGCCCCGGGTGGCAATCCGGCCAGCCTCGATCGCCAGGTCGACCTCTTCGGTCTTCAGCTTCAGCCGGGTCGGGATGTCGTCCAGCCTGCGCTTCATGCCCGTCGGAACGTCGCGAAAGCTGATCAGCCCGATGAAGAACTTCAGATCCTTGCAATCCCAACCGGCCGCCGTCCCGCGCATCCGGGCCACCTGCGCCCGGCTGAGCGAACAGCGGTAATCGACCAGGTCGCGTTGCCATTTGTCCAGCTGCAGCCGCATCGCGTCGAACCCGGTGCGCGAGGCCGCCGACATGGCCGACGACGCGATCGACATGGCCAGGTTCACGCCGCCCGGTCCGCGCAGTTTTTCGGTCCAGGAATTGTCGCGCTGGACCCCCGCATCAGCGACGAGGAACAGAAGGCGCTTCATCCGGACGGCCTCGGTTTCGGTCAGTGGCGCGAAGGGAACCTGCGCCCGCGCGCGTTCGACAGCCAGGCCCGTGGTGCCGAAATTGTCGGTGATCCCGCCATCCAGCAGTTTCACATACTTGACATCCTTTGCCTGTGCATAACTTTCCAGCGCCGCCGCGTGTGCGCGCATGGCATAGGAGGCCTCGGGGTTGTACCTGGCCGATGTCAGCCACTCAGGTTCTTGATAATCACACTTTTTCTGGTGCGCTTCGATCACGATCGGAGAGAAGACAAGAGGGAAGGCAGCCGATGCGGCAACGGCATCCGAGATCGGGAAGCTTGCCAAATCCGAACATAAGGCATCGAACGTCTCGGGCGAGAACAGAAAGGTCGTCTGGTTCGCCACGTCGCTGGCGTTGATCCAGGTCTTGATCCTTGATCGCTTGCGCAGGTCGCCGAAGGTCGCGCCGTGAAACAGCGTCTCGTCCAGGAACCGGCCGAAGGTCTTGCGCCCGTTTGCACCGCCCGAAAGGCCCTTGGCGATGGTGACCGGGTTGATCGGGCTGTTCGCCATGTATGTCTCGGCGTTCCGGGTCAGGTAGATGTCGCGGTACCGGCTGACGCCCGCAGGTCCGTGCAGGCCGAAATAGGCCGCCGTGACCGATCCGCCCGACACGCCGGTGACCAACCGCACGTCATCGAGCAACCCGTTCGGATCGCCGGCGGAGGCGGTGGCGGCTCGGATCTCCTCCAACATGCCGTGCGCAAAGGCCGAGGCGCGCATGCCGCCGCCGGAAAATGCCAGGCCGACCCAGGTTTCGCCGCTTTGGTCCGCCACGCGATCCATATCGACCAGCGGCGCATTGGTCCCGCTGTCCAGCACCTCGTTCAAAGGCGGGTTCAGCGCGGCGCAGCCGGGCAGGGCTGCCAGCAGCGCCAGCATTTTCAAATGTGTCCGCACGTCCTGTCCCCCCGGTCAGGTGGCCCCTATCAGGTGGTCCCTGTCAGGCCCGGGGCAGCTTAGGCCAGAGGATTTCGATTCTGAAACCTTTTTGCGTGCTTGGAAGGTCGATCTTGGCCCCATGGCGCAGGGCGATGGCGCGGACCAAGGCAAGGCCCAGCCCGTGACCGTCCTTGTCGGCGTCGCGGTCCGCCCGGCTGAACAGGTCGAAGGGATCGAACCCCTCGGGCACGCCGGGGCCGGTGTCGGCAACGCTCAGCCGCCAGCGGTCGGGGGTCTCGGTCAGCGCCACGGTGATCGCATCGCCGGGGGCGCAGTATTTGATCGCGTTGCCGATCAGGTTGGTCAGCGCCTGCGCCGCAAGGTTGCGGTCACCCAGGATCATCGCGCCGGGCGTGATCTGCGTGTCCAGCGTCATACCGCTGTCCTCGGCCAGCGGCGCGTAAAGCTCGGCCACCTCGTCGGTCAGGGTCGACAGGTCGACGGGGACAAGCCCGGGGCGCTGGCCACGCGCGGCCTCGGCCGAGGAGATGTCGAGCAGGCTGTCGAAGATCCGCAGGGTCGAGGCCATGTCGGCGTCGATCTGGGCCACGGCCTCCGCGTCACCGTCCAGCGCGCCAAGCCGCTGCCGGACGCGGTTCAGCGGCGTGCGCAACTCATGCGCGATCATGTCCGACAGGCGGGTGCGGGCGCGGTCGAGCGTTTCGATCCGGTCGAGCATCTGGTGGACGTGGGCCTCCAACGCGCCGAATTCGTCGTCGCTGCGCGGCCCCGGCAGGCGGGCCGACAGATCGCCCGCCGCCACCCGGTCGGCCAGCGCATTGACCCGGGTGATCCGGCCAAGCGTCGCGCGGCTGACCAGCCAGCCTGCCGCCAACGACAGCACGATCAGGCCAAGCGTCACCTGCCAGATCAGCGCGCGCAGGTCCGCCAAGGTCGCCAGCGCCGGGGTTTCGGCCCGCGCGGCGAGGAAGGGGAAGCCGCCGGGCAGGGTGCGCGCAACCCCACGATAGCTGACCCCGTCGACCGTGTATGTCTGCTGCGGATCGGGGGCGAAGCCGTCGTCGGTCGCGGTGATCCCTGGTGGCCAGCGCGTGGTGTTCCCGGCCAGAACGGTGCCCGCGCGATCCTGTAGCAGGTAGAGCGCGGTGCCCTCGGGCGTGGCGGCGGCGCGAAATTCGATGGCCTCGCGCAGGGCGGGGATGCGGCGCTGTTCATAGATCGCCTCGAAGCTCGCCAGATCGGCGGCCAGCAGTTCCGCCTGCCGCGTGGCCAGCGAAGCCGCCGTCACCCGGTATTGCAGCGCCATGGCGCCAAGCGACAGCAGGATGATCCCCGCCGCCACCGCGAGTGTCATGCGCAGGCTGGCGCGGGCCAGACGGGGGCGTCTAACGGGCCGGGTCAAAGATGTATCCTTCGCCGCGCGCCGTGTGGATCGCGGGCTGGCCAAGCGCCTGTTCCAGCTTGCGCCGCAGCCGGCCGACATGGACATCGACGACATTTGTGCCGGGGTCGAAATGCAGGTTCCAGACAGTCTCCAGCAGCTGCATGCGCGTCACGACCTCGCCTGCGTTGCGGGCGAAAAAGGTGATCAGCTCGAATTCTTTCGGGCTGACGGCGATGTGGGTCTGTCCGGCGTGGACGGTGCGGGCCTTCATCCGGATTTGCAACGCGCCAAAGGCGATCAGATCGTTGTCGAGCACCTGCATCGACTGCCGCCGCAGCAGGGCCCGCAAACGCGCGCGCAGCTCGTCCGGGTCGAAAGGTTTGGCAAGGTAGTCGTCGGCGCCCTTCTCCAACCCCTCGATCTTGTTCGCCGCGCGGCCAAGGGCCGAGACGACCATGACCAGCGCCGTCGATCCGGCGGCGCGCAGCTTGGCGATGGCGTCGATCCCGTCGCCGCCGGGTAGCATCCGGTCAAAGACGATCACGGCATATGCGCCGCTTTCGGCCTCGGTCAGCCCGTCGGCATAAGAGGTGCGCGTGACGGGTCGGGCGCCGATATCGGTGACGGCATGGGCGATGGCGTCGGCGGCAACGGCGTCGTCCTCGACGATCAGGATCTTGGGCAGGGTCTCGGGGTTGGTCATGGGGCCTCAGAACGGGATGACATCGGGGTCGATCGCATTGGCGCCGCCAAGCGGACGCAGGCGGCGACTGGCGGGATCGATCAGCACATGCAGGGTGTCCTGCCCGCGCGTGACAAGCAACAGCGTCGGCGGCGTGACCTGCGCATCGGGGCCGGGGAAGGCCGCGCCGTCGATGCGCCGGATGACATCCCCGGCGCTCAGCCCGCTGACATAGGCCGGACCGGTCTCATTGATCGTCTGAACGGTGCCATCGGGGGCGAGGGTCAGGCCCAGATCCGTGATCGGGACGGGCCCGGGGGCCGGGACAGCGCGGGCGGCACGCGGGGATGGATCATCGGCGGGCAGGGACAGGGCGAGCGTGCGGCGTTGGCCGTCGCGCAGGATCGTCAGGTCGATCGGCGGCGCGGGGGGTTGCGCCAGTGCCATGGCCATGTCGCCGGGGGTGTGCAGGGTCTGGCCTGCCGCCGACAAAAGAAGGTCACCGGCGGTAAGCCCCGCCTCGGCAGCCGCGCCGCCGACCTCGACGCTGTCGACCAGCAGGCCCTGTCTCGGCGGCTGCGACAGCGCGCGTCCGATCGCCGGGTGGATGACGCGCAGGGCCAGGCCAAGCTGCGGGACGGGGCGCAGGCGGCCCGCGACGAAATCGGTCAGCAGATCGGCGGGGATGGCGTAGCTGAGGCCGACGTAGAACCGCGATCCGTCGGCGATGCGGGTGTTCATGCCGATCAGCCCGCCCTGAGGATCCACCAGCGGGCCGCCAGATGAGCCGGGATTGATGGCCGCGTCGTGCTGCAAGAACCGGACCGGCACCGCAGGCAGCACCTGGCGGGTGGCCGAGACGATGCCGCGTGTCACGGTCCATCCGGCCTCGAGCGGGGCACCGACGGCCAGCACCGGGGATCCGATGGCGGGCGGATCGACCGCCTGCAGGCCGGGACCCAGGTGCTCGTCCAGCTCCAGTTGCGCCAGATCGCGGGCCGGGTCCACGGCGGTGACGCGGGCGAGAACGCGGTGATCGTCGCGCGTGGTCAGCTGCACCTGCGTCTCGCCCGTCAAAAGGTGGTGGTTGGTCAATGCCACCCGCCCCTCGCCCCACAGCAGCGCCGAGCCGAGGAACCGGGCACCGTCGGCGCTATGGACGACCAGCGTTGCCTCAAGCGTGCGGTCGATGGCGCGATCGGTCGGGGCGTCGGCGGGCATCGCCCAAAGCGCCACCAGCACGGTCAGCAGGCTGGCAAGCGCCGCGGCGATCCAGGGGCGGAATGGGGTCATGCGGCTGTCCGTCGTTTTTCGGAAGGCTTAGCGGATCGGGCGCCGCCGTTCATGTGACAAAGATCGTCATCGGGTCGCGACGCGCGGCTTTTTGCTTTGAAATCCGTCTTCTCCCCCGCAATATCGCCAAAGCTGACCCGGAGGAAACCGTATGTGCCGTCATAAATCCACCCTTTCCGCGCTTGGTCTTGCGCTGATCATGGGCCTGCCCGCCGGGGCACGGGCCGACAACCCGGTGCGCAACGCCGAACTGTCGGCGCGTCTGTTCGAGGCGGCGGTGGATCAGCAGGATCCGATGCTGGCCATCGCGGCGGCGCGGCTGCGCAAGTCCGTGCTGGCGCGGCGGGTGGATATCGAACCCCAGAAGGACGGCGCCGCGCCCGAGGATGCGGGCTATGACCGGCTGATGTCCTGGCAGGACATGATCGCCTTTGCCCTGCAGGTTGCGCCGAACGACCCGGTGATCGAAAAGCTGGCCCAGGACGTCAAGTTCGCCGGCACCAAGGGGGTGACGTCTGGTCAGGTCTATTCGATCACGACCATCCGGGGCGGTGGCACGGACACCTATCCGCCGATGACCTATACGGGCGGCCAATATGCGGATGTCTACGTCGAAGGTGCCCAGAGCTCGGCCGATCTGAACGTCTTCGTCAAGGACGCCAAGGGGCGGCTGGTCTGTTCGGACACCGACATTTCGGCCATTGCCTATTGCGGCTGGCGGCCCTCGGCCTCGGAAGGGTTCACGGTGGTCGTGACCAACAAAAGCGGTGCGGCGACTTCCTATTCGCTGATCACGAACTAGACGGCGGGTCAGGGTGCCCCTGCGTCACCTTTTGCCAAATTCCGCAGTTCCGGGGTCCCTCCAATTCTGCCAAGCGGAATTTGGCCGAGGCGCAAGTCCTCTCATTCATTGAACAATTTGGCGTCATGACCGCTTTGAGCGTGTTGACGCCCCCGGGGAACCGTGGTCTGCTTGGGCCAGGGCAAGTGGTGGACAGGAGCACGCTTGCGACCAACGGGAGGAACCGGGGGCCGTTTGGCCCTTCCTCTCGCACGTTCAATGTTCTGGGAGGACAACATGACGAAATCGAACAATGTGAACCGCCGCGCGCTGCTGCGTGGGGCAGGGGTCGCGGCGCTGGCCGCACCGGCGCTGGTCGGCAAGGGTATCGCGCAGGGCAAGGTGACCTGGCGGGTGCAGTCGCACTGGCCCAAGGCCTCCGGGTCGTTCGACGACAGCCTCGGCGTTCTGGCGACCGAGCTTGAGGCGCGCACCGAAGGCGCGTTCAAGCTTGAACTGTTCGGCGCCGGCGAATTCGCCAAGGGCCCCGACATCTACAACCTGATCCGCAAGGGCGTTGTCCCCATGGGGACCATCTCTCCGTCCTACATCCTCGACAAGGCGCAGGCGGCGAGCTTCCTGATGGGCATTCCCGGCACCTTCCGCGAGAACTGGGAACCGCAGCACGCGGCCAAGAACCTTGGCATCGAGGACATGGTCAACGAAGAGCTGATCCCCGACGGCGTGCGGATGATGTCCGAAAAGGCCTACCCGACCGAGCTTGTGACCTCGAAAAAGATCGAGACCGCAGAAGACTTCGCGGGCATCAAGCTGCGGTCCTCGGGCACGCTGCTGGACTACCTGGCCGCGGCCGGTGCCGCGCCGCAGTACATCCCCGGCTCGGAACTCTACCAGTCGCTGTCCTCGGGCGTCGTCGACGGCGCACACTGGGGCGCGGCCATCGGGGCCAAGTCGATGTCCCTGTGGGAAGTTTGCAAATACCACTACAAGCCCGCGCTCGGCTTCACCATCGACGCCTTCATCGTCAACGAAGACCAGCTTCAGGGTCTCGATGACGATCTGAAGACCGCGATCCTCGACCTGATGGAAATCCGTTTCTTCCGCCGCTCTGCGGAATACATGCACAAGGAAGCCATCGCGCTGACCGCGGGCGTGAACGAGAACGGCGTCGAAGTGATGCAGTTCCCGCAGGAAGTCCTGGACATGTTCGCATCCGCCTCGACCAACATCCTGGAAGAGGAAAAGGCGAAGGGCGAGATCGCCGCGCGGGCCCATGCGGCCTATACCGGCCTGATGTCCGACCTGGGCTACGTCTGATCCAACATCGGCGCGACCCGGGGCACGGGTCGCGTCACACTCACAATCAACTGTCAGGCCACGGTCATCACCCCGACGCGACGGGTTTCGCGACGGCACCGTGACGGGTCTGTTTTTCGGGGGCGTCCGGCATGTTTGAGGTCGCGCGCGCGATCACGCGCTTAAATCGCTGGATCGGAAGGTGGGTTTCGCTCGCCGTTCTGATCCTGTTCGTCTTTCTGCTGGCCGATGTGGTCATGCGCTACCTTGTCGGGGCCCCGGCGATCTGGACGTCCGAACTGGCGGTCCTGATCTTCGGCGTCTACGCGATCATGGGCGGTGGCTATCTTCTGGCCGAACGCGGGCATGTGAACGTCGACATCTTCTATGGCGGGTTCAGCCAGAAGCGTAAGGCGCTGATCGACCTGGTGACCTGGCCGATGTTCGTCTTCTTCGTCGGCATCCTGTTCTGGGAAGGCTTCAAGCTGGCGATGGAATCCATCCAGGACATGGAACGGTCGAATTCGCTGTGGAAACCGTACCTCTGGCCGACCAAATCCTTCATCCCGGTGGCGGCGGGGCTGCTGCTGTTGCAGGGCTGCGTGCGGCTTTGGGGGGATATCCGCATCCTGATGGGACTGCCGGTGCCCGAAGACATCTTTGGCGTGCAGGCGCCTGACGAAACACCTCATGGCGAGGAGGCCGAAGTATGAGCGTTGAACTTCTGACGCTGATCTTTTTCGGCGCGCTTCTTTTCTTCGTGCTGCTGGGCACGCCGCTGGTCTTCGTGCTGGGCGGCATCTCGGCCGCGTTCCTGTGGTACGAAATGGGGACGATCGGCTTCTACCTGATCGGGTCCAAGATGTGGGATGCCATGGCGAACCCCACGTTGATGGCCATCCCGCTCTTTGTCTTCATGGCGATCCTTTTGGAAAAATCAGGGGTCGCCAATGACTTGTATGACATGATGCACGTCTGGTGGGGCGGCCTTCGTGGCGGTCTGGCCATCGGCACCGTGCTGATCTGCGTGATCTTCGCGGCCATGTCCGGGATTTCCGGCGCGGCGGTCGTCACCATGGGCACCATCGCCCTGCCCAAGATGCTGGAGCGGGGTTACGATAAAAAACTTGCCTTGGGGGCCATCAACGCCGGCGGGGGCTGGGGCATCCTGATCCCGCCGTCGATCCTGATGGTGCTCTATTCGCTGCTGACCGAGGTGTCGGTCGGGCGTCTCTTCGCCGCCGGCATCGGGCCGGGGCTGACGCTGTTCATCCTCGTGTCGATCTACATCGGCGTGCGCTGCTGGCTGCAGCCGGAAATGGGCCCGGCGCTGCCGAAGGAAGAACGCGCGGGCTGGGGGCCGAAGCTGCGGTCGCTCAAGGCGGTGATCCTGCCGATCCTGATCGTGGTCATCGTTCTGGGCGCGATCTTCGGCGGCTTTGCCACCCCGACCGAAGCGGCCGCCGTGGGCGTCTTCGGCGCGCTTTTCGCGACGGCCGTGAACCGGCAGCTGAGCTGGAAGGTCATCCACGAGGCCGCCATTGCGACGCTCAAGCTGACGGCGCTGGTGATGTGGATCCTGTTTGCGGCACATGCGTTCTCGACCGCCTACACGGCGCTTGGGGCACAGTCGCTGATTTCGGACCTGATGACCTATATCCCCGGCGGCAAATGGGGCGCGCTGGTCTTCATGCTGTTCGTGCTGTTCCTGTTCGGGATGGTGCTGGACCCGGTCGGCATCATGCTGATCACGCTGCCGGTCTTCCTGCCGGTGGTCGAGGCCTACGGCTTCGATCCGATCTGGTTCGGCATCCTTTTCATCATCATGATGGAGGTCGGCTACATGACCCCGCCCTTCGGCTTCAACCTCTTCTATCTCAAGGGGGTGGCGCCTGCGGGGGTGACCATGGGCGACATCTATGCCTCGGTCATACCTTACGTGATCGTGACGCTGGTGGGGGTGCTTCTGATCATCCTCTTCCCGGGCATCGCGCTCTATCTACCCGAGGTCTTCTTCGCCAGATGACCCTGACCGCCGCCCCCGACCCGGGGCGGCGGTTTGCCTTCGGGCCGATGCCGGGCGTCCTGCCTTGTCGCGCGCCCGGCCTCCTGCCGAAGGTTTCGGCATCTTGCCCCGATGCACAGGCGCAGTGGCGATCTGTGCAGGGCGCGCGGGTTTGACGGCCCCGCCGATATGACTAACCTCACGCTGCGCCGCGCGAGCAAGGAGTCCCCCATGAGCCAGCAGACAGCCCCCCGTATCGGACGGGTCGAAGACCATCGCCTCACCACCGGGCAGGGACGCTACACCGACGACCTTCAGGTGGACGGCGCGCTCTGGTCCGTCTTCGTGCGCTCGCCCTATGCCGCCGCCACGATCGGCGACATCGACTGCGACGACGCGCGGGACATGTCGGGTGTGGTGGCGATCTACACGGCGGCGGATCTGGCGGCGGCTGGCATCGGCCCGGTGCAGGCGGCCATGGCGCTTGAAGGGCCGGACGGGCGCAAGTGGACTGAAACGCCCCGCCCGCTGCTGGCGGAAGGCGCGGTCCGGTTCATCGGCGAACCGATCGCCATGGTGGTGGCCGAGACGCGCGAACAGGCGATGGATGCGGCCGAGGCGGTGATGCCCGACCTCGATGAACAGGCGGCGGTGGTCAGCATCGCCGACGCCCGGGCCGAGGGCGCGCGGGCGGTGCATGACGACCGGCCCGGCAATGTCGCGGCGGAATGGGAACGCGGCGACTGGGCCGAGGCCGAGGCTGCGCTCGCCGCCTCCGCGCATCGCATCCGCCTGTCCGCCCCGATCACCCGCGTCGCCGCCGCCACGATGGAGCCGCGCGTGGCGCTGGCCCGTCCCGAACCCGGTGGACGGCACGGGCTATATGCCAGCCACCAGAACCCGCCCGCGATGCGCGGCGCCCTGGCCGAGGCCTTTGCGATGGAACCTGCACAGATCCGTGTCGTCGGCGGCGACGTGGGCGGGGCCTTCGGGATGAAATCTGGCCCCCTGCGGGAAGAGATGCTGGTCTTCTGGGCCGCGATGCAACTGGATCGTCCGGTGCGCTGGCGCGCCGACCGGGGCGAGGCGCTGCTGTCGGACGAAGGGGGCCGCGCGATGGAGTTCGAGGCCGAACTGGGGCTGGACGCCGAGGGGCGCTTTACCGCGCTGACGGTGCTGCAACGGTTGGACGCGGGCGCCTATGCTTCGGGGCGGACCCTGCCGCCGGTGCTGAATTTCGGCGGTGTGGCGGGCGTTTACACCACCCCGGTGATCGCCGGCCGGCTTGAGGCCTATCTGACCAACACCGTGCCCGTCGCGCCCTATCGGGGGGCCGGGCGACCCGAGGCGACCTTCATCATCGAAGGGCTGATCGACAAGGCCGCGCGTGATCTTGGGATCGACCGGATCGACCTGCGTCGGCGCAACCTGATCGGCGAAGACCAGATGCCCTGGCCCGCCAACTGGTACTTCGGCTACGACAGCGGCGCGTTTGAAAAGGTCATGGACGCCGGGATCGCCCGCGCCCATCTGGACGGGTACGCGGCGCGCAAGGCCGACAGCGCCGCCCGTGGGCGGGTGCGGGGGCTTGGCCTCGCGCTGTGTATCGAGACGGCGGGCGGCATGTGGGGACGGCGCGGCGCCGACTGGACCAATGTGGAACTGCACGGCGACGGCTCGATCTCGATCGCGGCGGGGGCGTTTTCCGCAGGCCAAGGGGTCGAGACCGCGTTGATCGACCTGGCCGCCGAAGGGTTCGAAATCGCGCCGGACCAAATCAGCTATGCCCAGGGCGACACGGATGTGATCGCCAAGGGCGGCGGCATGGGCGGTTCGGGCGCGATGATCAAATGCGGCTCGGCGCTGAAGGGCGCGGTCGATACGATCCTGGCGGATGCCAGGGGGCTGGCCGGCGAAGAGCTTGAGGCCGACGTGGCCGACATCGAATACGAGGGCGGCGTGTTCCGCATTGCCGGGACCGACCGCGAGATCACGCTGCAACAGGTGGCCAAGGTTGCGGGCGAAAAGGGCATCCCCCTGGCCGCGAACGGCGAATTCTCGCCCGAGGCGCCGACCTTCCCCAATGGCTGCCACGTCTGCGAGGTCGAACTGGACCCGGAGACCGGCCGGTTCGAGATCCTTGGCTACGCGGCCGTCGAAGACATCGGCCGCGTGCTGCAACCCCAGATCGCCGAAGGCCAGATCCAGGGTGGCGTGGCGCAGGCGCTTGGGCAGATCTTCATGGAGGAGATCGCTTATGGTGCCGATGACGGCCAGCTGCTGACCGGGTCCTTCATGGATTACGCGATGCCGCGTGCCAGCGACCTGCCCAATTACGACTGCGGCTTCTACCAGGTGCCGACGGGCATGAACCCGCTTGGGGTCAAGGGCGTGGGCGAGGCCGGGTCGGTCGGCGGCCTGGCGGCGGGGATGAGCGCGGTGCTGGATGCGCTGGCGCAGGTCGGTGTCACCGACTTCCACATGCCCGCCACGCCCGGCCGGGTCTGGGCCGCGATCGACGCTGCAAGGGCCTGAGCGGTGCTGGCGTTGACCGACCGTTCCGCTACGTGATTTCCGTAGCGGAACGATCGGTTCGTCCGGTCGTCACACCCCGTCAAATAACCCCCTTCGCCAGTTTTGCTAACCTCCCGGTCAATGGCCATTGACGGCCCGCGCGGGCTTGGACTAGCCTGCGATAAGAGCGTGAAACTCAATTCTGCAAGGCGGAATTTCGCGCAGGGAGGACATCGCAAGCGTCACGGGGTCTCCGTCTTGATGGACGGCGGGGCCGGGGTCATTGGGACTGGCGATCTGCCGGTCCCGATGACGTCTGCCGTTAAGCCCGGGCGGTGCGTGCGTCGAAGGGAGGACGACATGATGAGGCCGGAACGCCCGTGGTTCAATTGGTACGCAGAGGGGGTCGATCCGCGCTTTACCCCGGTGCCGCAGACGGTGAACGACCGGATGGCGCACAGTTTCGCGACCTGGCCCGACACGGTCATGATCGAATACTACGGCCAGGAATTCACCTTCGCGCAGATGCACGGGCTGGTCAGCCAGGTCGCGCGGGCGCTGAAGGCCGCCGGCATCGAAAAGGGTGACCGGATCGCGCTGCACCTGCCGAACTGTCCCTGGCATCCGATCTTCTTTTTCGGCGCGCTCTGGGCCGGGGCCGCGGTGACGCACCTGTCGCCGCTGGATGCGGAACAGGAACTGGCGCACAAGCTGACCGACAGCGGTGCGAAGCTGGTGATATCCCTGACCACGCCGGAATTCTCGGGCCGGTTCCCGCGGCTTCTGGCCAATGGCACCTGTCCCACGCTCTACCTCTGCCCGGACCCAGTGTCGGCGCAGGGGCGCGATTGCCCGGTGATCGAAGGCGCCCATGCGGTCGAGGATCTGCTGGGCGGCCATAGCGCCGCGCCGATGGATGCAGCCCCGACCACGCCGGAAGACCTTGCACTTTTGCAATATACTGGCGGCACAACCGGGGTTCCCAAGGCCGCGCAGTTGACACATTCGAACCTTGCGACTGCATCGCAGATGTATTCGGAAATGGGCAAGGGCGAGGCCTCGCAGCAGCCCGGCAAGCCCGCGCTTGGCTATTCGCCGCTGTTCCACATCATGGGGCTCAGCTCGGGCATGATCAAACGCGCCTCCGAAGGGGGGACGCTGTGCCTGCGGTTGCGGTTCGACGCCGCCAGCGCCATCGACGAGATCGAAAAGAAGGGCATCGTATCGCTTGGCGGGGTGCCGACCACCTGGATCGCGATCCTCGCCCTGCCGGACATCGACAAGCGCGATCTGTCGTCGCTGGATTACGTCGCCTCGGGCGGCGCACCGCTGCCGATGGAGGTCTACACCCGGGTCAAGCAACTGACCGGGCTCAAGCTGCGCGGCGGCTGGGGCATGACCGAAACCTCGCCCGCCGGAACGACCGTTCCGCGCGGTATGCCCGACAACAAGCTGGGGACCATCGGCATCCCGGTGCCGGGCGTCGACATGAAGATCGTCGACGTGGACGATTGTGAAAAGGACCTGGCGCCGGGCCAGTCGGGCGAGATGGTCATCAAGGGGCCGAACGTCACGGCGGGCTACTGGAACCGGTCCGATGAGGAAAACGCGGCGTGCTACACCCGTGACGGATACTTCCTGACCGGCGACATCGGCTACATGGACGAAGACGGCTGGTTCTACATCGTGGACCGCAAGAAGGACATGATCCTATCGGGCGGCTTCAACGTCTATCCGCTGACGATCGAGAACGCGATCCACCAGCATCCCGACGTGCTGGAAGCGATGGTGATCGGCGTGCCGGATGCCTATCGCGGCGAAAGCGCCAAGGCCTTCGTCATGCTGAACCCAGGCGCCGGGGCCTTCACGCTTGAGGACCTGCAGGCTTTCCTTGAGGACAAGCTGGGGCGACACGAGATCCCCCGACATCTTGAGTTCCGCAGCGAACTGCCGCGTACGGCGGTCGGCAAGGCATCCCGCAAGATGCTGAAGGAACAGGAACTGGCCCGCGCGGCCGAAGAGACGGCCTGAGGAGCACCCATGGAGCTGACATTCACCCCCGAGGAAGAGGCGTTTCGCAAGGAGGTCCGCGACTTCATCGACGCGAACCTGCCGGACGAGACGCGCGATTACCTGAAACGCGGCAACCCGCCGACGAAAGAGATGACGGTGCAGTGGCACAAGACCCTGCATGCCAAGGGCTGGGCCACGCCGCGCTGGCCTGCCGAATGGGGCGGGCCGGGCTGGTCGGTCACGCAGATGTACATCTTCCAGCAGGAAAACCAGAAGGCCGGGGCGCCGGACCCGCAGGGGTTCAACGTCGGCATGATCGGCCCGGTGCTGATCCAGTTCGCCAGCGACGAGATGAAGAAGGAATTTCTGCCCAAGATCGCGTCGTTGGACTACTGGTTCTGTCAGGGGTTCTCTGAACCCGGCGCCGGGTCCGACCTTGCCTCGCTCAAGTGCAAGGCGGAATGGGACGAGGCGGGCCAGCAGTGGATCGTCAACGGGCAGAAGACCTGGACGACCTATGCCCAGCACGCCGACTGGATCTTCCTGTTGGTGCGGACCTCGACCGAGGGCAAGAAGCAGGAGGGGATTTCCTTCCTGCTGGTCGACATGACATCCCCGGGCGTCGAGGTGCATCCGATTCAGACCATGGACGGCGCGCACGAGATCAACTCGGTCTTCTTCACCGACGTCAAGGTGCCCGCGAAGAACCTGATCGGTGAGGTCAACAAGGGCTGGACCTATGCCAAGTTCCTGCTGGGCAACGAACGTCTGGGCGCGCCGCGTGTCGGCGCGAGCCAGGCCAAGCTTGAAGAGCTGAAAGAGATCGCCAAGACCCGGATCGTGCGTGGCAAGCCGCTGTGGGATCATCCCCGGTTCCGCGACAAGTTCGTCGAGGCGCAGGTCGAGCTCAAGGCGCTTGAGATGACGACCATGCGCGTGCTGTCGTCGATGGAGGCGGGGGCGGACCAGTCGAAACCCGATCCGGCGACCAGCGTCATCAAGATCAAGGGCGCGCAGATGGTGCAGCGGATGACCGAGCTTTTCGTCGAGGTCGCGGGCGAACAGGCCATGCCCTGGACGGACGGAGAGCTGGGCGACAATGCCCGGATCGGCGATCCCTGGGTCGAACGGGCGGCGCCGAACTACTTCAACTTCCGCAAATCCTCGATCTATGGCGGGTCGGACCAGGTGCAGAAGGGCATCATCTCGAAGGCAATTCTGGGGCTGTGAGGACGAAATGAACTTTGAACTGAATGACGAACAGCGGATGCTCTCGGACAGCCTGACACGGTTTCTGGGCGACAAGTACGACTTCGAGGCGCGCCGCAGGTACATGGCGAAGGATGGCGGGTACGATCCGGCGATCTGGCGCGGTTATGCCGATCTGGGCATCTTCGCGCTGCCGTTTTCGGAAGACGAAGGCGGCCTTGGCGGCAGCTCGGTCGAGACGATGATCGTGGGCCAGGCCATGGGCTATGCGCTGACCAACGAACCCTGGGCCGAGGCGATGGCCATCGCGCCCTCGCTTTTGCAGGCGGGGTCAGCCGATCAGCGGGCGAGCGTGGCCGAAGGCATCATCGGCGGAGACACCCTGCCGACCTGGGCGCATCTGGAACCGGGCATGATCGACCGGGGCGAGGATATCGCGACCACAGCCACGGCCGACGGCGCGCTGTCGGGCACCAAGACGGTCGTGTCCTTCGGGGCCGAGGCCAACCTGATCTTCGTCACGGCCAAGGGCCCGGAGGGGCTGGGGCTTTATATGGTGAAGGGCGGGGCCAAGGGCGTGGAGGCGCGGGCCTACAAGACCCAGGACGGCAAACGTGCGGCAGAGCTGAGCTTTGACGGCACGCCCTCGGAGAAGCTGACGGGCGGTATCGCGGCGGCCGAAGCGATTGCCCTGGCCGAGGCGCGGGCGCTGTCGGCGGTGATGGCAGAGTCACTTGGGTGCATGGAGAAGGCCATCGAAGAAACGGTCGAGTACATCAAGGGCCGCGAACAGTTCGGCCGTGCCATCGGGTCGTTCCAGGCGCTGCAACATATCGCGGCGGGCGCGGTGGTCGAGAAGGAACAGGTCAAGTCGATGGCGATGTATGCCAGCGTCATGTGCGACGACACGGACGCGCAGGCGCGCGACCTGGCGCTGTCGGCGGCCAAGGTGAAGATGTGCGATGCCTCGCGCGAGGTGGGGCAGATGTCGATCCAGCTGCATGGCGGGGTCGGCATGACGATGGAATATGCCATCGGGCATTACTTCAAACGGCTGACGATGCTTGAGATTGCCCATGGCGACCGGGATTTCCACATGGACCGGCTGTGCGAGGCGGGTGGCCTGGCGGCCTGATCGCCCCCGAGGGGCGCGATGCCTCCGGCGGGAGTATTTTTTGCAAGATGAAGATGGGGCGCGGCGCGGGCCGTGCCCCTGACACCAAAGGGAGAGAGTGATGGATCTGGTCAAGGCGATGCGCGACAGGCGGTCGATCCGGGGGTTCACGGATGAACCGATCAGCCGGGAGCTGATGGAGGAGCTGCTGGCGGTGGCCAACATGGCGCCGTCGTCGATGAACACGCAGCCCTGGCATTTCCACGTGCTGACGGGCGAGGTGCTGGAAAACGTGCGACGCGGCAATTCGGAGAGGATGCTGGGCGGCGTGCCGCCAAGTCGCGAGATCCCGGCGCACGGGGCCTATGAAGGCGTGCACCGCGAGCGGCAGGTCGAGATCGCCAAGCAGCTTTTCGCCGCCATGGGCATCGCCCGCGAGGACAAGGAGATGCGGCAGGACTGGGTCATGCGCGGGTTCCGGCAGTTTGATGCGCCGGTGTCGGTCGTGGTGACCTATGATCGCGCGCTGGACGATCACGGGCCGGTCGCGATCTTCGACGCGGGCGCTGCGGTCTATGGGCTGGTGCTGGCGGCCTGGGACAAGGGGCTGGGCGCGGTGATCAACGGGCAGGGGATCATGCAGTCACCTGTCGTGCGCGAATGCGCCGAGATCCCCGAGGACCAGGTGATCCTGACCTGCGTGGCGCTTGGCTGGCCGGACGAGGATTTTGCCGCCAACGGGGTGAAATCGCACCGCCGCGCCGTCACCGAGAACTGTTCGTTCCAGGGCTTTGACGACGCGGGGCAGGGACGGCGCATCACCGCGAAGGCTGCGGAGTAGATGGCGCGCGGCGCGGGGTCACACCCGCGCCAGCAGATCCATCGAGGGATCGCCCGTGACCGCCAGCCCGTTCGCCTGCTGGTAGGCCCGGATCGCGGCGCGGCTTTTCGGGCCGATCACACCCGAGGTGCCGCCGGTGTCATAGCCGGCCGCGGTCAGGCGTTTCTGCAGGGCGATCCGGTCACGCAGGGTCATGCCGTAGCGGTCGGGCGGGAAGCTGCCGCGCAGCGGGCCCGCGCCCGCCAGCCGGTCAGACAGGTGCCCGATGCCGATCGCGTAGAGATCCGAGTTGTTGTAGCGCTTGATCGCGTCGAAATTCGAGGTGACGGTAAAGGTCGGCCCGCCTGGCTGCGGCGCGATCACGCGCCCCGATGGTGTGCCCGGCGCGCCGGTTTCCCCGCCCCATTTCAGCCCTGGCGTCCAGCCGGACTTCGCGAGGTAGGCAGCCGTGGAGGCCAGTGCATCGGTCGGGTCATCCGACCAGATGTCGCGCCGGCCGTCGCCGGTGAAGTCGACCGCATAGGCGAGGTAGGAGGTCGGGATGAACTGCGTGTGCCCCATGGCGCCGGCCCAGCTGCCCACCATGTTGGCGGGCGTGACATCGCCCGATTGCAGGATGCGCAGGGCGGCGATCAGCTGTTTTTCGAAGAACGCGCCGCGCCGACCGTCGTAGGCCAGCGTCGCGGTGGCGGAAATCACCGGCACGGTGCCGCGCTTTTCCCCGTACTGGCTTTCCAGCCCCCAGACCGCGCAGAGGATTTCGGCCGGAACGCCATAGCGGCGCTCAAGGGCGCTCAGCGTGCCGCGCTGGCGGGCAAAGGCCGCGCGGCCCTTGGCAACGCGGTCGTCCGAGGCGGCGATCTGAAGGTAGTCTTCCAGTGAATAGGAGCTTTCAGGCTGTGACCGGTCGCGGGTCACCACGCCGGGGATGAAGCCCGCGCCCCGGAAGGCGGCGTCCAGAGTGCGCGGCGTGATCCCTGCGGCCTGCGCGCGGGGGCGGAAGGCGGTGACCCAGGCATCGAAGCCGCTGTTGCGCACCGGGCGCAGGTCATCGGGGGTGTCGGGGCTGCTGCGACCGGGCAGGCTGGGGGCCGCGCCGCAGGCCGTCAGGGTGGCCGCGCCGGTCAGGGCCATGAAGGTGCGTCTGGGGATCATTCTGCTCTCCTCCCACTGGTTTGCGAGGAGTAGAGCACAGCCGACCAAGGGCGGGAAGGGCGGCACAGGCGATGAGCGGCCCGCTGCGGGTCACGCCGTCGTGAGCGTGATTGCGGGGGCCGTGCGGTCGGTGATGCGTTCGTCGACCTTGGCCTCAAGGTTGTTGCCGTCAGGATCCAGCAGGAAGGCCGCGTAGTAGCCCGGATGGTAATCGCGCAGGCCCGGCGCACCATTGTCGCGGCCGCCATGGGCCAGGCCCGCCGCGTGGAAGGCCGCGACCTGCGCGCGGGTGGCGGCCTGGAAGCACAGGTGCAGATCGCGCGTCACCCGGCCGGTGTTCCCGGATGCGGTGACATAGACCTCGTCACAGTTGATGGCATCCTCCAGCGCCTCGACCTGATGGCCGAGGGCGGTGAAGATCGCGCGGTAGAAGGGCAGGGAGACGGCCGGATCGCTCACCCGGATGTCCAGGTGATCGATCAGCCGCCCGACCGTATAGCTCACTCTGCCGCCTTGGCGACGCCGGGCCAGCCGATGGTGGCGGCCAGGCGCTGTTGCGCGGCGTGATATTCCGCTGCCAGCTGGTCGACGACTTGGGCCGTCGGACGGATGTCCTTGACCGCGCCGATGCCCTGGCCCGAGCCCCAGATATCCTTCCACTTCTTGGCCTTGGACGCGCCGCCGCCAAAGTTCATCGCCGAGGGGTCCGAGCGTTCCAGCGCCTCGGGGTCCATGCCTGCCGCCGCGATCGACGGCTTGAGGTAGTTGCCCCAGACCCCAGTGAAGAGGTTCGAATAGACGATGTCCGACGCGCCATGGTCCGCGATCATCTGCTTGTAGTCGGGCTGGGCGTTGGCCTCTTCGGTGGCGATGAAGATCGACCCGGCATAGCCGCCGTCCGCGCCCATGGCCTGTGCGGCAAGGATGCTGTCGCCCTTGCCGATCGCACCGGACAGGAACAGCGGGCCGTCGAACCATTCGCGGATTTCCTGCACCAGCGCCAGCGGCGACAGGGCGCCTGCGTGACCACCGGCCCCGGCCGCCACGGCGATCAGACCGTCGGCCCCCTTGGCGATGGCCTTGCGGGCGAACATGTCGTTGATGATGTCGTGCAGGACGATGGCGCCGACGGAATGCGCGGCCTCGTAGACCCATTCCTGCGCCCCGAGCGAGGTGATCCAGACCGGAACCTTGTGCTTGACGCAGATCTCAACGTCGCGCTCAAGGCGGGCGTTCGACTTGTGCACGATCTGGTTGACCGCATAGGGCGCGGCGGGCTGATCGGGGTTGGCCTGGTTGTGGGCGTCCAGTTCCTCGGTGATGCGGGTCAGCCACTTGTCCAGTTCGATCTCTTCGCCCGCGGCCTCGCGCGCGTTGAGCGCGGGGAAGGATCCGACGATGCCGGACTTGCACTGGGCCAGAACGAGGTCGGGGTTCGAGATGATGAAAAGCGGGCTGCCGATCAGCGGGATCCGCAGGTTCTGCAACTGGGCTGGCATGGTCATGGTGGTATCCTCCCTTGGGCCTGTGGCGGGGCTTCGGGACGAAGCGCCGGTCCGACACGCGTTACCCATGTTTGAAGCATGGATTCGAAGGCGCTCCAAGAGGTGACGCGGCAAGTCGTTACGTCAATCCGCCTTGCGGAATTTGACCGGGCCGGGCAGCGTGGCGCCATGGCTGATCCGGTGCATTCCTTCGACACGCCGCTTGGGCGGTTTTCGGTCCGCGACGGCGGCGGCGCGATCGTGGAGGCCGGGTGGCGGGCGATGACGGGCGCAGAGCCCACGCCGCTTCTGATCGAGGCCGAGGCGCAGGTCCGCGCCTATTGGGCCGGAGAGCGGGAGGCGTTCGACCTGCCGGTGCGTGTCGATGCCGGGCCACTGGTGCAGGACGTCTGCGCCCTGTTGCAGGCGATCCCCTTTGGCGAGACGCGCACCTACGGCGATCTGGCCCGGGCACTTGGCCGTCCTGCGCAGGCCGTGGGTCAGGCCTGCGGTCAGAATCCGATCCCGCTGATTGTGCCCTGCCACCGGATCCTGTCAGCCACCGGGCTGGGCGGATTTTCCGCCCCCGGCGGGGTGGAGAGCAAGGTGATCCTGCTGCGGCACGAGGGGGCGGCGGGGCTGCTGATCTGAAGGGGACGAGGCCTTATTGGCGTCCGTTTGTGCGGATCCTGGCTGTGGCTGACTGACCCAGCAGGGGCCGACGGTCCCACGGCCCCCTCCGGCCCGACCATCCTGTGCAGGTTTGCCGGCCGACATGAAAAACCCTGCGCTGGTGTCAGCGCAGGGTTTTTTCATGTCGATTGTTTTTCTTGTGGTCCGTCAGCGACTGACGCCGTGCTCAGACCGCCTTCAGGTTCGGCGTGGCGCTGTCCTTCGTCGCCTTGCCCTTGCGCTTGGTCGTCTTGCGCTCGCCCGTGTTGGCGTCGATGAAATCCAGCACCAGGGGGCGGATGTTGTTGCGCCAGGACGACCCGGCGAAAATGCCGTAGTGGCCCGCGCCGGGTTCCAGGTGGGATGCCTTCATCTCGTCCGGCAGGCCGGTGCAGAGGTCAAGCGCGGCGACGCACTGGCCGGGGGCCGAGATATCGTCGTTCTCGCCCTCGACCGTCTTGACGGCGACGGTGGTGATCTTGCCGATATCGACCTTGTGGCCGTCGACGACAAATTCATTGGCGGCGATTTCGGCTTTCTTGAAGACGCGATCGACCGTGGTCAGGTAGAATTCCGCCGTCATGTCCATGACCGCGAGGTATTCATCGTAGAACCGGTTGTGGTGGTCGTGGTCCGAGGCTTCGCCGCGCATGACGCGCATGATCTGGTCCTGAAAGGCCTTGGAATGCTTGTCCGCGTTCATCGAGATGAACGAGGTCAGCTGCAGCAGGCCCGGATAGACGCGGCGCCCGATGCCCTTGTAGGACGCGCCGACGCGCTGGATCATCATCTCTTCCAGCTGGCCCATGGTGACCGAATGGCCGAAATCGGTCACCTCGGTCGGGGTGGCGTTCGGGTCGATCGGGCCGCCGATCAGGGTCAGGGTGCGCGGCTGCGCGTCCGGGTCGATCTCGGCCAGGTAGGCGGTGGCGGCGAGCGTCAGGGGCGCGGGCTGGCAGACGGCGATGACGTTGGTGTCGGGGCCCAGTTCCTTCATGAAATCGACAAGGTAGAGGGTGTAGTCCTCGATATCGAACTTGCCTTCGGAGACGGGGATGTCACGGGCGTTGTGCCAGTCGGTGATATAGACGTCCGCATCGGGCAGAAGCGAAATCACGGTCGACCGGAGGAGGGTCGCATAATGCCCGGACATCGGCGCGACGAGCAGGATCTTGCGATCCATCGGCTCGCGGCCCTTCACGTCGAAATGGATCAGGTCGCCGAAGGGGCGCTGGACCACCTTTTCGACCGTGACGATGTGGTCGCGTCCGTCATCGCAGGGGACCGAATGGATGCCCCAGTCGGGTTTGACGACCATGCGGCTGTACGACCGCTCGGCGACTTCGCCCCAGGCGGCCATGAAGTTGAGGGCCGGGTTGGGGATCAATTGGAAGGCAGGGTAGGATGCCATCGACAGCGCCGTCGCGCCCATCCATTGCTGGGTGTTGCGGAACGACTCCATAAGGTCGTAAGTTGCCATATAGCGCATGTGCGTCTCCCGGAGGATCATTTTGGCCAGTTTATCAACGGCCTCGCGGTCCTGCATCCTGTGCCTTGGTATTACCACAAGGCATCTGGGTGGTCTCCGGGGGCAGCTGACTATGCTGCATAGCAGCAATTTAGGGGGGAACGATTAACATGGCAACAAAAGATAACAATTCCGGTGAATCAGGTGCTGACAGTGTCACGGATGCCGCGCTTGAACGCCTGAACGCCAACCTCCGGCGTGTCGATGATCTGACGCAGCGGCTGACTGCTGCACTTGCGAAACGCACGCCGTCCAATGCCGCGCTCAACGCACCAGACCCCGAGATCTTTGCCAAGGCGTCAGGCGCGTGGTGGACCGAGATGATGCAGAACCCCGCCCGCATCTTCGAACACCAGGCGGATTTCTGGACGAAATCCGTGCATCACTTCATGGAAGCCCAGCAGGCGCTGGCCAAGGGAAACCTGCAGGCGCCCGAGGATCACACCCCCGACGATCCGCGCTTTGCCAACCCGCTGTGGAAGACCCACCCCTGGTTCAACTTCATCAAGCAGCAGTACATGCTGAACGCCAAGGCGATGCACGACGCGGTCGAGGATGCCGAGGGGCTGGAGCCGACCGAACGCAAGAAGCTGAAGTATTTCAGCCAGCAGATCGTCGACATGATGGCGCCCACGAACTTCCTGGCGACCAATCCCGACGCGCTGGAACGCGCGGTCGAGACCGAGGGGGAGAGTCTGGTGAAGGGGCTTGAGAACCTCGTCGCGGATATCGAGGCCTCGAACGGCGAGATGCAGGTGCGCCTGGCGGACAGCACGGCCTTCACGGTCGGCGAAAACGTCGGCGCCAGCGAAGGGCAGGTGGTCTACCGCAACCACATGATGGAGCTGATCCAGTACGCGCCCCGCACCGAAGAGGTGCACGCGATCCCGCTGGTGATCTTCCCGCCGTGGATCAACAAGTTCTACATCCTCGACCTGAAGGAACAGAACAGCTTCATCAAGTGGGTGACCGAGCAGGGGATCACGCTGTTCGTGGTCAGCTGGGTCAACCCCGACGTCAGCTATGCCGAGACCGGGCTGGCAGATTACATCGAGGACGGCTACCTGGCCGCCATCCGCGAGGCCAAGGCGATCACCGGCCAGAAGAAGGTCAATGCGATCGGCTATTGCATCGGCGGCACGACACTGGCGATGACCCTGTCGCTGATGAAGCACCGCAAGGACCGGTCGGTGAACACGGCGACCTTCTTTACCGCGCTGACCGACTTTGCCGACCAGGGCGATTTCACACCCTTCCTGCAGGACGACTTCATCGACGGGATCGAGGCCGAGGTCGCCCAGACCGGCATCCTGCGCAGCCACATCATGGCGCGCACCTTTTCCTTCCTGCGGTCGAACGACCTGATCTATCGCCCCGCGATCCGCAGCTACATGATGGGCGAGGCGCCGCCCGCCTTCGACCTGCTGTTCTGGAATGGCGACGGCACCAACCTGCCGGGCAAGATGGCGGTCGAATACCTGCGGGGGCTCTGCCAGCGCAACGAATTCACCACCCAGGGAATCGAGCTTTGCGGGGAACGCCTGCATGTGTCGGACGTGAACGTTCCGGTCTATGCGATCACCTGCGAAACCGATCACATCGCCGCCTGGAAGACGAGTTATACGGGCATCCAGAAGATGACCGGCGCCAAGGAGCGCACCTTCGTGGTGTCGCAGTCCGGTCATATCGCGGGGATCGTGAACCCGCCCAGCCGGAACAAGTACGGCCACTACACCAACGACGACCTGACCCTGTCGCCCGAGGAGTGGCTGGAAGGGGCCGAGTTCACCAAGGCCAGCTGGTGGCCGCGTTGGGGCGAATGGATCAAGGCCAATTCCGGCAAGATGGTTCCGGCGCGCGAACCGGGGGATTCGACTCATCCGGCGCTGTGCCCGGCACCCGGACGTTACGTAAAGGCACCTCTGCCCGCGTGACCCGCGACCTATCCTTCGGACTAGGCTACATTTTCTGCGCTGCAGCAAAAAGAACTTGATTTTCTGCGGCGCAGCATCCATATTCTTTCTCGGAGATGCAATACGGACCCGAATGGAAGCGGGACCGACCCCGAGAGAGGAACTAACAATGGCTACTACCCAAGACTTCACCGCGATGATGAAAGACATGATGGGCGCCTTCCCGGTCGACACCAAGTCGTTCGAAGACTCCTTCAAGTCCACCGCAACCCTGAACGAAAAGCTGTCCGGCATCGCGCTGAACGCAGCTGAAAAGTCCAGCGACCTGTCCACCAAATGGACCAAGGACACCCTGTCCAAGATGTCCGACCTCGCAAAGGTCAAGGCAGAGCCCGCAGACTACGCAAAGGCCGTGACCGATTTCGCGACCGCCTCGGCCGAGATGGCTGCCGAAAACCTGGCCGCCTTCGCCGAGATCGCCAAGAAAGCCCAGACCGACACGGTCGAGCTGATGATGGCTGCCGGCAAGGACATGGCGGAAGAAACCTCTGCTGCCGTTCAGAAGGCCGCGAAGGACACCACCGCAGCCGCCAAGAAGGCCGCAGCGAAGTAATCCGGTTACCGGAACACGTTCCATTCTCCTCCCTAAACGGAACGTGAAAGACGGGCGGGTCCAATTACGGACCCGCCCTTTTTCGTGCGCGCAAGCCCCGGGGTTCCGGAATCGGCTCATATGCGCGTTGCGGCGGCGCCCCCGTCGCCGCATGGTGCCCCCGACATCACAGGAGCGGCCCATGAACCCGATCACCGACATTGCCCGACTGGAAGAACTTTACGGCGATCCCGTCGGCCGCTCGCTTACCAAGGTCGTGCCGCGCCTGACGCCGGCCTATGATCGCTGGATCCGGGCCGCGCGCTTCGTGATCCTGTCGACGGTCGGGCCCGAGGGCACCGATGCCAGCCCGCGCGGCGATGTCGATCCGGTGGTGCGCATCGCCGATCCGGAAACGCTGATGCTGCCCGACTGGAAGGGCAACAACCGCATCGACAGCCTGCGCAACATCCTGCGCGATCCGCGTGTCAGCCTGATGTTCATGGTGCCGGGAAGCCCCAACGTGGTGCGGGTGAACGGCACCGCCATCGTGACCGAAGATCCCGATCTTCTGGCCAGTTTCGAACAGCAGGGCAAACACCCCCGCACCGTCGTGGTGATCCGCATTGGCGAGGCCTACTTCCAGTGTGCCAAGGCGCTGATCCGGTCCGAGCTCTGGTCCGAAGGCGACCGCGGGGCCGAAGTGCCCAGTGCGGGCGATTTCGTGCGCGAGATCGATCACGGCTTTGACGGGGCGGCCTATGACGCGGGCTACCCGGCCTATGCGGCCGAGCGGCTCTGGTAACTGCGGTCACCGTGCTGTCACGTATGGGGCGCGGCCTTTTCGCGGGTGCAATAAGCCTATCGCCCCAGAATTCCTTTGCAATTCCGTCATGGGGTCCTAAGCTGCGCTGCAGTGCTGCATAGGGAGGGATGGCCCGTGGCTGAGACCGAAAAACCACTGCTGATCAAACGCTACGCGTCCCGGCGACTGTATAACACCGAGACGTCGGACTACGTGACGCTGGAAGATATCGCGGGCTTCATCCGCGACGGCCGCGAGGTGCAGATCGTCGACCTGAAGTCCGGCGACGACCTGACGCGCCAGTATCTTCTTCAGATCATTGCCGAACATGAAAGCCGGGGCGAAAACGTCCTGCCGCTTGGCGTGCTGACGGACCTGGTCCGCAGCTATACCACGCAGGCGCAGTCCGTCGTTCCGCAGTTCCTGGCGCAAAGCTTCGACATGCTGCGCGACAGCCAGTCGAAGATGATGGAGAACATGAATGCCATGAACCCGATGGCCAAGATCCCCGGGTTCGAGGCGCTGCAGGCGCAGCAGGAAGCCTTCCTCAAGGCGATGTCGGGCGGCATGTCCGGCTGGTCGGGCGGCGGCACCGCGCGCGAAGGCGGCGAAGCCCCGACCGAGAAGAAGGGCGACGACCTGGATGCGATCAAGCAGCAGCTGGCGGATCTTCAGAGCAAGCTGAACAAGATGAGCTGAGGCCATGCAGTCCAGCCCGGGACGCATCACGCTCTGGGGGATCGAGGTTTTCGTCGCCACGGCCGAGGAACGGTCGATCAGTGCGGCGGCGCGGCGGCTCGGGGCCAGTGCCTCGGCCGTGTCGCAGCAGTTGACCAATCTGGAAACCGCCCTGGGTGCGGCCCTGCTGGTGCGCAACGCGCGCCCCGTGACCCTCACCCCGGCCGGAGAGGCCTTTCGCAGGCGCGCCCAGTCCATCCTGAACGAGGCCGCGCAGGCCCGGGCCGAACTGTCGGTCGCGGGCGATGCTCCGCTGACCCGGCTGCGGCTTGGCGTGATCGAGGATCTCGAGGCCGACGTGACCCCGCAGCTTCTGGTGCGCATGTCCGGGCGGCTCGATGGCTGCCAGTTCCTGCTCGAGACCGGGGCCTCTCATGTTCTTTATGACCAGCTCGAGGCCGAGGCGCTGGATGTCATCGTCGCCGCCGACATGGGCGATGCGCCGCCCTGGGCCGAGGTTCATCCGGTGCTGACCGAAGGCTTCGTCGTCGCCGCGCCCAGGGGCATGGTCGACGGGGCGGGTGATGTTCTGGCGCAGCTCAAGGCCCATCCGCTGGTGCAATACACCACCCGCCACCACATGGGCCGACTGATCGGGACGCATCTGGCGCAGCAGAACCTGCGGCTTGATTATCGTTTCGAGCTGGACAGTTACCACGCCATCCTGGCTTTGGTCGGGCAGGGGGTCGGCTGGACGATCCTGCCACCGCTGGCGTTGATGCGGGCGCGGCGGGTGCTGGGGGACCTGGACCTGTTCGATCTGCCCTTCGCGCCGCTGTCGCGCCGGATCGTTCTGACCGCGCGGCAGGGCGTGCTGGAAGATGTGCCGGGGGTCATCGCCTCGGAACTGCGGGACCTGCTGCGCGACATCGTCGTCGCCCCGGCCGTGGCCGCCTATCCGCACCTGAGCGCGCGGCTGCAGCTGGAGCAGGGCGCGGGACGGTAAGGCAGGACGGTGCGTCAGACCCGCACCAGCAACCGCTCCAACCCGTGGAAATGATAGGTGTCGCCGTAGACGGGCGGCGCGGCCAGGGTCAGACCGGGGCAGCGGTCAAACAGGACCGGCAGGGCTGAGCGCAGCTCCAACCTTGCCAGCGGCGCGCCGATGCAGAAATGCAGACCGCCGCCGAAGCTGGCATTGGTCTTCACGGGCCGCGTCGGGTCGAAGCGGTCGGGATCGGGCCAGGCCGCCGGGTCGCGGTTGGCAGCCGCCAGAAGCAGCGCCACCTGATCGCCGCGCCGGAACTGGTGGCCAAAGACCTCGACGTCCTCATAGGCGTAACGCGTGAACATGTGCAGCGGCGGATCGTGGCGCAGCACCTCCTCGACGGTGCGATCCACCGCCTCGGGCTGCATCAGCGGCGCCAGGTCCAGGCCCGAACGCAGCAGCCCCGCCACGCCGTTGCCGATGGTGTGCACCGTCGCCTCGTGGCCCGCGTTCAGCAGCAGGACGCAGGTCGCGATCATCTCGTCCGTCGACAGCCGGTCGCCGTCGGCCTCGGCGGCGATCAGTTCGGTGATCAGGTCGTCGCGCGGATCGCGGCGGCGGGCGGCGATGTAATCCGCAAGGTAGGCGGCGAAGTCGGCGGCGGCCCGGGCGGCGGTGTCCTCGACCGCGCGGTCCCGGCGGGCCTGGTACATGGCGACCATGGCGTTCGACCAGCGCAGCAGGTCCGGCGCCATCTCCTCGGGCACGCCAAGAAGACGGGCAATGACGATCACGGGCAGGGGGGCGGCGAAGGCGGGCAGAAGGTCGAAGTCGCCGTCGGGGAAGGCATCGACAAGCTCATGCGCCAGGGCGGTGATCTCGGCTTCCATCCCCGCGATCCGGCGCGAGGTGAAGGCGCGCAGCACCAGCCCGCGCAGCCGGGTGTGGCGCGGCGGCTCGAGCTCGAGCATCGAATGGTTGTCGATGGCGTAGAAGGGGGCCAGGTGATCGGGCACCGGCTGCGCCATCTCGGGCGGGACCTCGCGGCCAAACCGCCGGTCCTTCAGCAGGGCCGACACCGCGTCGTGGGTGACCGCGGCCATCATGCCGTAATCCTGCCAATAGTGCAGCGGTCCCTGCGCCCGGGCCGCGGCATAGAAGGGGTAGGGGTTCTGGACGAAACCGGGATCGGTCGGAGACTGGGTCAACTGCATGGGCGCATCTATGGCGGCATGGCTTCCCAAGGCAAGGGGGCGGGCGGTATAAGCGGGCATGACCCGGGACCTGCGGCGCCGCGCCGCCATCATCGCGATCTACCTTGCCGTCACGCTCGCCCTTGTCTGGGGCGTGCACGCGGCCAGCTATCGCCAGGCGCTGAGCCCGCTGCGCGAACGCGGAGAGGCGGACCTGGCGCTGACCGTCGATCGTCTGACCAGCCAGATGCAGCGCTACCAGGACCTTGCGGTTCTGATGGCGGCCCACCCGGCCCTGCGCAACCTGGCCCGGCAACCCGCCAGCACCGAGCTGCGCGAGGCCGCCTCGGACCTGTTGCTGAACGCGGCCGATCGCACCACCGCGCTCAACATCGCCTATCTGTCCCCGACCGGAGAACTTCTGGCCGCCGCACGTCCCGAAACCGCCCGCACCGTCGCCAGCCCCGCCTTCCGCAACGGGGCCGAGTTTCGCCGTGCCCTGACCGGCGCGCTTGGCTGGGGGATCGGGCCTTCGGGCACGGACGGCACGCGCAGTTACCTGTTCGCCGCGCCCAGTTACGCGCCCGAAGGCGGGGTCAGCGGGGTGCTTTTGGTGGCGGTCGACGTCGATCTTCTGGAACAGGCCTGGCGGGGCGACAACCCGGCGGTCTGGTTTACCGATCCGCGCGGACGGATCTTCATCTCGAACCGGTCCGAACTGCTGAACTGGACGATCGGCGACGGTGTGCTGACCCCGCCGGATGGAGGCCCGCTGCCCTTCGAACGACGGCTGATCGGCGACAACGAGGTCTGGCGCGCGCCGCTTGGCAATTATGTCCCCGATCCGGCACTGGTGCTGATGCGCGATGCGCCGCAGGTCGGCATGCGGGCGACGGCGCTGGTGGCCGAAGGGGGGGCTGCGCGCATCGCCATGCTGCAGGCGGCGGTGGCGGGTCTGGTCCTGCTGGCCTTCGGGGCGCTTCTGTTCTGGGCGACCGAACGGCGGCGCGTGCTGGCGGTGGCGAATGCCCTGCTGGAGAACCGCGTCGCCGAACGCACGGCGGAACTGTCGGGCGCGAACAACATGCTGCGCCGCGAGGTGGCCGAACGGCAGGAGGCCGAGGCGGCGCTGAAGCGCGCGCAGGCGGAACTGGTGCAGGCGGGCAAGCTGTCGGCGCTTGGCCAGATGTCGGCGGGGCTGAGCCACGAGCTCAACCAGCCGCTGATGGCGATCCGGCAGTTCGCGGAAAACGGCACGCTTCTGGTCGAGCGTGGTAAGGTGGACCAGGCGGCGGGCAACCTGACGCGGATCTCGGAACTGGCGGGGCGCATGGGCCGGATCATCCGCAACCTGCGGGCCTTCGCACGGCAGGAAAGCGAACCGGCCCGGCCCGTCGATCTTGGTCAGATCGTCGCCACCGCGCTCGAGATGACCGAGGCGCGGCTGGCCAAGGACGGGATCACGCTGGACTGGCAGCCGCCGCAGGCCCCGGTGCAGGCCATGGCCGGAGAGGTGCGGCTGGCGCAGGTGATGGTCAACCTCATCACCAATGCCGCCGACGCCATGGCCGATGGCCCGCGCAGGGATCTGACGATCACCCTGACGCCCAGCCCGCGTCCGACGATCCGCGTCTCGGACACCGGCACCGGCATCGCGCAGCCCGAACGGATCTTCGATCCCTTCTACTCCACCAAGGAGGTCGGGGCGGCCAAGGGCATGGGCCTCGGGCTGTCGATCTCTTACGGCATGATCCAAAGCTTCGGCGGTGAGATCCGCGGCCGCAACCGCAAGGGCGGCGGGGCCGAGTTCGTCATCGAACTGCCCGCCGTCCGGGACGAACTGGCGGCCGAATAGCGCGCGGGTCCGCCCTTCCTCTGGTTTCCGTATCCTCGGGGGTGAATGGCCCGGCACGGGCCAGAGGGGGCAGACAGCCCCCTTCGGTCCCGTCAGCCGGGCTTGGCCAGATGCCAGACCTGTTCGACCGGATAGGCCTTTGCCCAGTCGGCCGGCACCTCGCCGCGCCGGTCGTCGGCCCAGTCGGGGGCATAGACCTCCTGGTAGTCCACTATCCCAAAGCCGATCCGGGCAAAGAGCGCGACCCAGTCGCCGAAGGTGTGGTTGAAGCAGATGCCGCTTGGCTCATAGGTGACCCCGGTCCAGTCGGCGCCCCACATGCCGCGATAGGGCCGGTGCAGGGTGCGGTCGCAGGGCGATCCATCCAGCGGTGCACAGATCAGCGACAGCGGGTGGTTGCCCAGGAAGACCAGTTGCCCGCCGGGGCGCAGCAGGCGAAAGGCTTCGGTCAGCCAGACCTCGGGGCGGCACCAGATCGCGGCACCGTATTCGGATATCGCGAAGTCAAACGTCTGGTCCGGCAGGCCCGTGGCTTCGGCGTTGCCCTCGATCCAGGTGATCTCGGCGCCATGTTCTGCCGCCAGCCGCCGGGCCGTCGCCAGTTGATCGACCGAGATGTCGATGGCCGTCACCCGCGCGCCCCGCCGGGCCATCCAGCCCGCCACATAGCCGGTGCCGCAGCCCAGTTCGATCGCCGTCATCCCGGCCATGTGCGGGGGCAGAAGCGCGCGGCGAAAGGCGCTCTCGGGCTCGCCCCAGTTGCCCCATTCGGGCGCCTCCAGCGACCAGAGCCTTTCGCCCATACCCACCCAGTTCGGCGCATCCGCATTCCAGAGGTCGCGGTTCACGGTGACATGATCGCGGGTCATTCGAAGCCCCTTCCATCGTCAAATCCCTGGCGAAGTGTGCCGCCGAGGCACGCAAAATGGAACAGGTTTGGCCGCCGCACCCCCGCGCACCGCCTGGTCCTTGGGCATCCCGCGCCGCCGCGTGATCCGAAAACGCCGCCGATCCACCCCGTCACAAAACTTTCGTGGGACCGATACATTTCCGTAGCGCGCCGCCTTTAGCACCCCGGCAACACCAGCAGGGGGCAAGACGTGCTGAGACTTGAGCGACTGACCAAGACTTTCGGGGCCAACACCGCCGTCGACGCGGCCACGGTCGAGGTCGACCGGCCCATGATGATCGGCATCATCGGACGCTCGGGCGCGGGCAAGTCGACGCTTCTGCGGATGCTCAACCGGCTGACCGACCATACCTCGGGCTCCGTGCATTTCGAGGGCCGCGACGTGACCGCGCTGAAGGGCGCGGACAAGCGCGCCTGGCAGGCCGATTGCGCGATGATCTTCCAGCAGTTCAACCTGGTGCCGCGCATGGACGTGGTGTCGAACGTGCTGCACGGGACGCTGAACAAGCGCTCCACCCTGGCCTCGCTCTTCAATCTGTACCCGACGGCGGACATCCACCGCGCCATCGACATCCTGGACCGGCTGGGCATCGCCGAACATGCCCCGAAACGGGCCGAGGCGCTGTCGGGCGGCCAGCAGCAGCGCGTCGCCATCGCCCGCGCGTTGATGCAGGATCCAAAGATCATCCTGGCGGACGAACCGATCGCCTCGCTCGACCCGATGAACGCCCAGATCGTCATGGACGCCCTGCGCCGCATTCACGAGGAAGATGGGCGCACCGTCATCGCCAACCTGCACACGCTCGACACCGCGCGCCGCTATTGCGACCGGGTGATCGGCATGCTGCACGGGCGCATCGTCTTTGACGGCACGCCCGACCAACTGACCACCGGTGTCGCGCGCGACATCTACGGGGCGGATGCGTCCTTCTCGGAAGAGGCGACATCGACCCAGATCGACGCGCTGACCCGCCGCCACCAGACACCCATCCACGCCTGAGTTTCATCTGCCCCCGTCGCACAAAGCGGCGGGGTTTTCACCAACGGAGCATCCCTGATGAAAAAACTGATCGCCGCCGCCACGACTTCGATTCTGGCAACCACCGCACTTGTCACGCCCGTCATGGCCCAGGACATCACCGAATTCCGCATCGGCATCCTTGGCGGCGAAAACGCCCAGGACCGCCTGAACAACCACGAATGCCTCAAGACCTACACCGAGGAAACGCTTGGCGTTCCGGCCAAGCTCTTCGCCCCCGCCGACTATGACGGCGTGATCCAGGGCCTGCTGGGCGGCACGCTCGACATGGCCTGGCTGGGCGCCTCGGGCTACGCCAAGACCTACCTGGAAGACCCCGAAGCGGTTGAACCGGTGCTGGTCAAGGTCAACATGGACGGCTCCATCGGCTACTACTCCATCGGCTTCGCCCGCAAGGATGCCGGCATCGCCTCGCTCGAAGACATGAAGGACAAGCGCTTCGGCTTCGGTGATCCGAACTCCACCTCCGGCTACCTGATCCCCTCGATCGAGATCCCGCAGCAGACCGGCGCGACCATGGAAAACGGCGACTACTTCGGTGAAGTCGTCTTCACCGGCGGTCACGAACAGACCATCGTCGCGGTCAACAACGGTGACGTCGACGGCGGCGTGACCTGGGCCGACGGCCAGGGCAACTGGGAAGACGGCTTCAACTCGGGCGCGCTGCGCAAGGCCGTGGACGCGGGCCTTGTCGACATGAACGACCTGGTCGAAATCTGGCGGTCCAAGGAAATCCCCGAAGGCCCGATCGTGCTGCGCAAGGCGCTGCCCGACGACGTCAAGGCCAAGATGACCGACCTGGTTGCCGGCATGTACGAGGCCGACAAGGACTGCACCTACAACATCTCGGCCGGTGAATCCCTGGGCTTCCGCCCGGTGACCCACGACGCCTACACCTCGATCGTCGCCGCGCGCAAATCGAAGTCCAACTGATCTGACCTGATCCATGGCGGGTCCCTCGCGGGGCCCGCCTTTGCATATCCAAAGGCCCTTCCGACATGACAGACCAGACCGGCTCCGGCCCCGGGATCTCGGGTATCCGTGACGACTACATGGCGCTGACGCGTCGCAAGCGCCTGTATTCCGGCATGTTGCTGGCCGTCTTCGTGGCCCTGATGATGTCGGGCTTCATGCTGGCCGACGACCGCAACGCGGGCGGCTTCTGGTCGGGCCTGCACCGGATCTTCGATTTCCCCGAGGCCGTGATCGGCGAGGCCGCCGAAAAGGCCGCCGAACTGCCGGGCCATGTGGTCAAGTATTTCCCCGCGCTGGTCGAGACGCTGAACATCGCCGCCGTATCCACCCTGATCGGCGCGCTTGGCGGCGCGGTGCTGTCGATGCTGTCGACCCGGGGGCTGGCGCGCTGGCCCGCGCTGATCCCTGTCTTCCGTCGCCTGATGGACCTGATGCGCGCCGTGCCGGAAATCGTCATCGCGCTGGTGCTGATCTTCGTTCTGGGCGGTGGCCCGGTGCCCGCCATGATCGCCATCGCCTTCCACACCACCGGCGCGCTTGGCAAGCTGTTCTCGGAAGTGAACGAAAACGCCTCGCTCAAACCGGTCGAAGGGCTGGCCTCGGTCGGGGCGAGCTGGGGGCAGAAGATGATGCTGGGCGTGGTGCCGCAGGTCTCGCCCAACTACCTCAGCTACGCGCTGCTCAGGTTCGAGATCAACATCCGCGCCTCGGCCATCCTGGGCTTCGTGGGCGCAGGCGGCATCGGCTACGAGCTCAAGAACGCCATGTCCTGGGGACAGGGCAAGTACGATGAAAGCGCCGCGATCTTCCTGATGCTGTTTGCCACGATCATCGTGGTCGACCAGTGCTCCAGCTACTTCCGCGACCTGCTGACCCATGGCCGCCGTTCGGAGATGCTTGCATGACCATGACCGCCGACCCCCGCCTTGGCACCGGCCTCAAAGGCCAGGCCGAGGCCCTGTTCCGCCGCAAGCGGATGGTGTCCTTCGCCCTGCCGCTGATCGTACTGGCCTACCTGACCTATGCGTTCTTCGCCTTCGATGTGCCGGGGCTGGTCGCCTCGGCCAATCCCGAAAACGGCAAGACCCTGATCCGCGACGCCTACAGCTACAAGACCCATGTGACGCGCGACAACCGCTCTGGCGCCGTGTCGATCGCGATCGAAGGCGAGCGTAAGGGCGCCTACCCGGACGGACAGGCCCCCGACTGGGTCGATCTGGGCGAGACGACCGTGATCACCCTGCCGCGCGGCGGCGTGGTGACCTTCGGCCCCGACGCCGTGTCCTATGACATCCCCGGCTACGGGCTGGTCACCGCGCAGCCGGGTCGCAATGGGGCGCAGGCGGTGCTGCCCGATGGTCCGGTCCCCGACTGGATCAACGCGTCCAAGAACCGCGTCGCGATCACGACGGACGAAGGCCGCGTGACCATCACCCGCAACAAGACCGAGGTCTTCCGGTATTCGACGGGGTGGGAGCTTTTCTTCTTCACCCTCGACAGCCCCTATCACGGCCAAGGCCCGCTGGACCTTCTGCGCCGCGCCATGGGCGGAGAGGCCGGGGCGATCTGGCACGACTTCTGGTACAACCCGATGTGGATGCACGCCGCCGTCGCCTGGGCCCTGTTCGAGACGATCCTGATGGCCTTCCTCGGCACCTTCGGCGCGGCCATCGTGGCGCTGCCGCTGGCCTTCCTGGCCGCGCGCAACTTCACGCCGCTGATGCTCGTGCGTCAGGCGTTCCGGCGGCTCTTCGATTTCTTCCGCGGCGTGGACGCGCTGATCTGGACGATCGTGCTGGCCCGCGCCTTCGGCCCCGGCCCGCTGACCGGCGCGCTGGCGATCCTCGTCACCGACACCGGGTCCTTCGGCAAGATGTTCTCGGAGGCGCTGGAAAACGTCGACGGCAAGCAGATCGAGGGCCTGTCGTCGGTCGGCGCGAAACCGGTGCAACGCTACCGCTTCGGGGTGATCCCGCAGGTGACACCGGTGCTGCTCAGCCAGATCCTCTACTTCTTCGAATCCAACACCCGCTCGGCCACGGTGATCGGCGCGATCACCGGCGGCGGTATCGGCCTGCTGCTGACGCAGGCGATGATCACCCAGAAGGACTGGGAGGAAGTCTCCTACTACATCTGCCTCGTCGTGCTGATGGTCTTCGCCATGGACTGGTTCTCGGGCTGGCTGCGGCGCAAGCTGATCGCCGGGGATGACGGCGGCCACTGACCCCTTCATCTTGCCCAAAATACTCTCGCCGAAGGCGGCCTGACCCGGCCGCCTTCCAGCCGTTTCAGAAAGATCGCCATGCCCAGACTGTCCGCCACCGCGCCCGTTCTCCATCCCGACTGCCAGATCACCGACAGCACCTTCGGCGCCTATACCGAGGTGGGGCAGGGCTCGCGGATCGCGTACTCCACCTTCGGGGACTATGCCTATTGCGACCGTTATGCCGACATCGCCAATGCGACCATCGGCAAGTTCGCCAATATCGCCGCCTTCACACGGATCGGCGCCACGGATCATCCGCTTCACACCGCCGCCTGCCATCATTTCCTGTACCGCTCGGCCGATTACTGGGACGATGCCGAAGACGATGCCGATTTCTTCGACCACCGGCGGTCCCGCCGGGCCAGCATCGGCCACGACACCTGGCTTGGGCACGGATGCATGGTGAAGCCCGAGGTCACGGTGGGGGACGGGGCCGTGGTGGCCTCGGGCGCGGTGGTGACAAAGGACGTCGATCCCTACACCATCGTCGCGGGCACCCCGGCCCGCGTCCTGCGCCGCCGCCAGCCGGTCGGGATCGCGGATCGCCTGGTTGCCCTGGCCTGGTGGGACTGGGATCACGCCCGCCTGCGCGGCGCCCTGGCGGATTTCCGGGTGCTCGGGGCCGAGGCGTTTCTCGAGAAATACGAGGGCTGAGGCCGGGTCTGCGGTGCGTGCAAGCACGCACCCTACGGGGCGTCCGACAGGGGCGGTCCCGGCGAAGGGCCGGGGCAGGCAGGACTATTCGGCCGCCATCATTGGTTGCATCCCGGCCCAGGCAAAGCGGTGCGCGGCATCGCCTGCAAGGTGCGTGATGCGGCCGCCGCACAGCGTCGCCTCGATCGCGCGGGTGGTTTCGTTCACGATCACCAGGTCGGCGCGCCGTCCCGGGGTCAGGTGGCCACGATCGGGCAGGCGCAGGATCCGCGCGGGCGTGGACGAGATCATCGCCCAGGCCTGCGGCAGGGACAGGATGCCCAGGTCCGCGATCCGGAAGGCGGCGAGGTGCAGCGCCGGATAGTAGTAGTCCGACACCAGCGCATCGCACAGCCCCATGCGGATCAGGTCCTCGGCCGCGATATTGCCCGACTGCGATCCGCCGCGCACCATGTTGGGCGCGCCCATCAGCACCGGGTCGCCAACCGCGCGGGCCAGCGCGGCGGCCGAGCGCGAGGTGGGGAATTCGCAGATCTTGGCCCCGATCATCGAATAGGTTTCGCGCGTCTCGCCGTCGGGATCGTCGTGTGATCCGTAGATCACCCCCAGCTCGTCGAACCGGTCGGCCAGGCGGCACAGGTAGCGCGGCACCTGGACCTTCTGTTCGGCCGCCTTCCGGATGATGGCCTTGTGTTCGGCCAGCGTGCGGCCCGCGGACCGTGCCCAGAACAAAAGCTCGTCCGAGTTCGCGGCGGCCAGCTGTTCGGCCTCGACCAGGTGGTCGTTGAAGACGACATAGTCGATGCCGAAGGTCTCGATCGCCGAGAGCAGCCGGTCGGCGGTGTCGACGGTGTGGGTCTCGCAACGGATCTGCAGGCGCAGGTCGGTCAGCGCATGGGGGCGATAGTCGGCCAGCGCGCGCATCATCGCCACGGCGTAATCGGGCCCGCGCTTGCCACCCTCCCAGCTCCAGCTCTGGGCGAGCCAGGCGGTGGTGATCCCGTTCGAGGCGGCTTCGCGATCGGTGGCGCGCAGGCCAACCTCGGGCGGGAAGGGGGCCGAGGGGCGCGGGGCGGTGTGGCGTTCGAAGGCGTCGCCATGCAGGTCGATGATACCGGGCAGGATGAGGTATCCACTCAGGTCGACCTCGGGCAGCGGGCCACGGGTGATCCGGCCGTCGGCGACCGACAGGGACCGCGACTGCATTTCGCCGTCGCGAAGGATCGTTGCGCCGGTAAAGCGCAAGGCGGGCATTGTGGTCGGCATGGAACAACCTGCAACTGCTTTGCTTTGCGGGTGTTCTTACCCGACCTTTGTATCGGGCGTGTGACGTGACGGCAGGTCGCGTCAGGCCGTGTCCAGGTCTTCCTGGTCCAGGGTCAGGGTCACGCGGTCGGCGGCATACCAGGTCAGCCCGCTTTCCACCGGGGTGCCGGTGGCGTCGACGTTGACCGAAGCGGTGTGCAGCACCGGATCGCCTTCGCGGCAACGCAGGTGCAACGCGATCGAGGGCGAGGCGCGGGTGGCCGAGATCCGGGTCGAGGCGCGGGTGTAATCGGTGATGCCGCAGGCACTCAGGGCTTCGGTGATGGAGCGGGCCGAGGCCAGCGCGGTGTCGATCTGCGGCAGGCGCGTCAGCGGAAAGACCGACCGGAACCAGGCCAGCGGCGTGTCGTCGGCCAGCGACAGGCCCTCGACCGCATGGACCAGTGTGCCCGGCTTGATCCGCAAGGCGGCGGTTTCCTCGGCGTCGGCGGCGCGGGTTTCGCGGGTGACGATGCGCTTGGCAGGCAGGCGGCCGGCGGCGCGGATGTTCTGGTGAAAGCGCACGCGCCGGCCAAGCGGGTAATCCGTCGGCGTCTGTGTCACGAAAACTCCGGCGCCGCGTCGCGACAGGATCAGCCCGGCATCCGCCATGTCCTTCAATGCATGGCGCACCGTGTGACGGTTCACCCCGAAGCGCGCGGCCAGCTGCGCCTCGGTCGGGATCTTGTCGCCGGGTTTGTAGCGTCCCGTGGTGATGTCGTCGGTCAGGGTCGAGGAGATGTGCTGCCACAGCGGCGTGCGGGTGCCTGTCATGAAAAGTTCACCATCCAAGGGGTTGCGGTTCGGGCCCGGGGCAGGGTAATGTTTGTCTAGTTGTATAGTAATGTAGACAACTTGCCAAGGTGTCGAATGAAAGATCTTCCTGACAGTGATGTGGCGGCGCGGCAGGCCTGGATGGGCGTGCTGGCCAAGGCTCCGGCGGCGGCTCTGCTGTCGGCCTGGGATGCGCATGGGCTGACGCCCGCATTCACCTGGCTGCGCGCCCCCGAGGTCGGCGGCGTCATGGTGCGCGGCCGGGCCGGCGCGACCGGCGCGGCCTTCAACCTGGGCGAGATGACGGTCACCCGCTGCGCGCTCAAGCTGGCGGATGGTCGGGTCGGCCATGCGGTCGTGCAGGGGCGCGACACGCGCAAGGCCGAGGTCGCGGCGCTGTGCGATGCCTTGATGCAGGGGGCTGAGGCCGCGCAGGTCCGCGCAGCGGTGCTGGACCCGGTCGAGGCCACGATGGCCCGTGCGGCGCACACCCGCGCGGCCAAGGCGGCAGCGACGAAGGTGGATTTCTTCACCATGGTCCGGGGAGATTGACGATGGACGTAATCGAATTGGAAGGCGGCTTCACGGATGCGCCGGTGCAATCGGCCCATGCTTTCCGCGCCGCCATGTCGGCGCTGGCCCGGCCCGGCCGGATCGAACCGATCCAGGGTGCTGTCGCCCCCACGCCTTTGTCCGAGGCCGCGGCGACCCTGCTGTTGACCCTGTGCGATCCGGAAACCCCGGTGCATCTGGCCGGGGCGCATGACACGGATGCCCTGCGCGGCTGGATCACCTTCCACACCGGCGCGCCGCTGGTCGGCCCGGGCGCGGCGATGTTCGCGGTTGGCACCTGGGGGGCGCTGACCCCGCTTGACGCCTATCGCATCGGCACGCCCGAATACCCCGACCGGTCGGCCACGCTGATCGTCGAGATGGAGGGGCTGACCACCCAGGTCGCCACCCTGCGCGGTCCGGGTATCAAGGACACGGCCACCCTGTCGCTGCCGGATCTCGCGGCCTTTCAGCGCAACGCGGCGCTCTTTCCCCTGGGGCTGGATTTCTATTTCACCTGCGGGCGGTCGCTGGCTGCGCTGCCCCGAACGACGAAGGTGTCCTGATGTACGTGGCGGTGAAGGGTGGCGAACGGGCCATCGACAATGCGCACCAGTGGCTGGCCGAGGAGCGGCGCGGCGACAGGGACGTGGCCGAGTTGTCGGTCGACCAGATCCGCGAACAGCTGTCGCTGGCGGTGAACCGGGTGATGGCGGAAGGCTCGCTTTACGATCCTGATCTGGCCGCGTTGGCGATCAAGCAGGCGCGGGGCGACCTGATCGAGGCGATCTTCCTGATCCGCGCCTACCGCACCACGCTGCCGCGCTTCGGCGCGTCCGAGCCGGTGGATACCGGGGCCATGGCCTGCGACCGGAGGATCTCGGCCACGTTCAAGGATGCGCCGGGCGGGCAGGTGCTGGGCCCGACGTTTGACTATACGCACCGGCTGCTGGATTTCGCGCTAGCCGCCGAGGGGCTGGCGCCGGAAGCCGCCACCGAAGGTGAGCCTGCGACCGGCCCCGTGCCCCATGTAACCGAGTTTCTGAACCACGAGGGGCTGATTCAGCAGGAACACGCACCGGCCCATGACACCCCGCGCGACCTGACCCGCGAACCGTTGGAACTGCCCGCCGGGCGGCCCTTGCGGCTTCAGGCGCTGACACGCGGCGACGAGGGGTTCGTGCTGGGCATGGCCTATTCGACACAGCGCGGCTACGGGCGCAATCACCCCTTCGTGGGCGAATTGCGCATCGGCACGGTCGCGGTCGAGATGGAGGTGCCCGAGCTGGGCTTTGCGGTCGAGATCGGAGAGGTCGTGCTGACCGAATGCGAGACGGTGAACCAGTTCGTCGGATCGAAGTCAGAGCCGCCGCAGTTCACCCGGGGCTATGGGCTGGTCTTCGGCCAGACCGAGCGCAAGGCGATTTCCATGGCGCTGGTCGACCGGGCGCTGAGGTGGGAAGAGCTGGGCGAGGACAACGTCGGCGTGCCCGCGCAGGACGAGGAATTCGTTCTGTATCATAGCGATAACATCCAGGCGACTGGGTTTCTCGAACATATCAAGTTGCCGCATTACGTTGATTTCCAGTCCGAGTTGGAGCTGATCCGCAAGCTGCGCCGCGAGGCGATGGAAGGCGAACGGCGGGAGGCGGCGGAATGAGTGGCGCAGCCCCCCTCACCCTGGCCCTCTCCCCCGAGGGGAGAGGGAAGCGCGCCCGGTGGACAGGATCCGCGTTAACTCGACCTTCATCAAATTGGCGACAGGCTTGGGGCGGAGTGCCGCTCCCTCTCCCCACGGGGGAGAGGGCAGGGGTGAGGGGGCCTGTCCATCCCATGCGCCAAAATGGCCTGCAAACGAAGCGTGCCCGCCGCCTTCGCCGCGACATGACCGACTGCGAGCGAACGCTTTGGTTTCCCTTGCGGGACCGTCGCCTGATGGGGCTCAAGTTCCGGCGGCAGGTGCCGCTCGGTCCGTTCATCGCGGATTTCTACTGTGCGTCCCGACGCCTCATCCTCGAAGCCGACGGCGCACACCACGACCCCGCCCGCGACACCACCCGCGACGCGCATCTCGCCGCGCTCGGCTACCGCATCCTGCGGGTCACCAACCATGACATCCGTACCAACCTGCCGGGCGTGCTGACCCGGATCGCCAAGGAGGCGACGCGATGACCGCCTACAATTTCGCTTATCTCGACGAACAGACCAAGCGGATGATCCGCCGGGCGATCCTCAAGGGGCTGGCGATCCCCGGCTACCAGGTGCCCTTCGCCAGCCGCGAGATGCCGATGCCCTATGGCTGGGGCACCGGGGGCGTGCAGGTGAGTGCCGCGACATTGACGCCGGACGACACCTTCAAGGTGATCGATCAGGGCGCCGACGACACCACCAACGCCGTGTCGATCCGCAAGTTCTTTGAAAAGACCGCGCAGGTCGCGACCACGGAAAAGACCGCCGAGGCGACTGTCATCCAGACCCGCCACCGCATCCCCGAAGAGCCGCTGACCGAGGACCAGATCCTTGTCTACCAGGTGCCGATCCCGGAACCGCTGCGGTTTCTCGAACCGTCGGAGGTCGAGACGCGCAAGATGCATGCGCTGGAAGAATACGGGCTGATGCATGTGAAGCTCTACGAGGACATCTCGCGCCACGGGCATATCGCGACGGCCTATGCCTACCCGGTGAAGGTCGAGGGGCGCTATGTCATGGACCCCAGCCCGATCCCCAAGTTCGACAACCCCAAGATGGAGATGGCGGGCATACAACTGTTCGGCGCGGGCCGGGAACAGCGGATCTATGCGCTGCCGCCCTACACCAGGGTGGTCAGCCTCGATTTCGAGGATCATCCCTTCGATCCGTCCAAGGCCGATCACCCCTGCGACATGTGCGGGGCCGGGGACAGTTACCTGGACGAGGTGATCGTGGACGACGCGGGCGGGCGGATGTTCGTCTGTTCCGACACGGATTATTGCGCGACCCGGCAGGCGGCCGGGCATCGCGGGCGGTTGACGACGGAGGACGCGGCATGAGCGATCAACAAGGACCGCTTCTGTCGGTCCGGGACGTGGCGAAATTCTATGGGCCCCGCATCGGGTGCACCGATGTGTCGTTCGACCTCTGGCCCGGCGAGGTCATGGGCATCGTCGGCGAAAGCGGGTCGGGCAAGACGACGCTGCTCAATTGCCTTGCGGGGCAGCTGGCACCCGACCGGGGTGCGGTGCGCTTCGACACCCGCGCCGATGGCATGGTCGACACGGTCACCATGTCCGAACCGGCGCGACGGATGCTGCGCCGCACCGACTGGGCCTTCGTGCATCAGCACGCACATGACGGGCTGCGGATGAACGTCTCGGCCGGGGGCAACGTGGGCGAACGGCTGATGGCCGTGGGCGCGCGCAACTACGCCGAAATCCGTGAGACCGCGCTGGACTGGCTGGGCCGGGTCGAGATCTCGGGCGAGCGGATCGACGACCGCCCCTCGGCCTTTTCGGGCGGGATGCGGCAGCGGCTTCAGATCGCGCGCAACCTGGTGACCGGGCCCCGGCTGGTCTTCATGGACGAACCGACCGGCGGGCTGGACGTGTCGGTGCAGGCGCGGCTGCTGGACCTGCTGCGCGGGCTGGTGCGCGAGATGGGGCTGTCGGCGATCATCGTGACGCATGACCTGGCCGTGGTGCGGCTGCTGGCCGACCGGCTGATGGTGATGAAGGACGGCCGCGTGGTCGAGGCCGGGCTGACCGACCAGGTGCTGGACGATCCGCAGCATGGCTACACGCAGTTGCTGGTGTCGAGCGTGTTGCAGGTATGAGGATGCGGTCAACAGAGGACAGCGGACGACCGCACGGCTGCGTTGATCCTTCGACGGACGTTTCCGGCCCGGCGGCACTGGGTGCCTTGATCCCGGGCAGGGCGGACATTCTACCGGGTGAAACAGAGGGCAGCGGACGACCGCGGGGGGCCGCTTCAACGGCTGTGGTCCTTGATTTATCTCGCCGTGGCAGCGCTGCTTTCATTCGTCGCGCTGATGTCAACGAAGCGGCCGCCCGGGGGGCGGTCGGCCGCTGCCCGGGACGCTCCGCGTCCGCATCGGGCTTGGTGCTTCTGCCGGAAGGGGTGAGCTTATGATCCGTATCGAAAACCTGTCCAAGACCTTCACGCTGCACAACCAGGGCAGCGCCGTGATCCCGGTGATGGCGGGCGCCAACCTGAGCGTCGCGCAGGGTGAGTGCATCGCGCTGACCGGGGCCTCGGGCGCCGGAAAGTCGACCTTGATGCGGATGATTTACGGCAACTACCTAGCCGCCTCGGGCCACATCTGGATCGGCGACACGGATGTCGCCGCCGCCAACCCGCGCGAGATCCTGGACCTGCGCCGCCACACCCTGGGCTACGTCAGCCAGTTCCTGCGCGTCGTGCCGCGTGTGCCGACGGTCGAGGTCGTGGCCGAACCGCTTCTGGCCGTGGGCACTCCGCGTGATGCGGCGATGGAGCGCGCGCGCGCCCTGCTGGCGCGGCTGAACATTCCCGAACGGCTCTGGTCGCTGAGCCCCACGACCTTTTCGGGCGGCGAACAGCAGCGGGTGAATATCGCGCGCGGCTTTGCGCATGACTACCCGGCGATGCTGCTGGATGAGCCGACGGCAAGCCTGGATGCGACCAACCGCGAAACCGTGCTGGGCCTGATCGAAGAGGCCAAGGCGCGTGGGGCGGCGATCGTCGGGATCTTCCATGACGAGGCCGCGCGCGACCGGGTCTGCGACCGGGTGATCGACGTGACGGGCTTTACCCCGGGGGTGGCGGCGTGACTCCGGTGCGGCTGATCGGGGTCGTCGGGCCTTCGGGTGTCGGCAAGGACACGGTGATGCAGGCCGTGGCCGCCCGCTGGCCGGGCCTCCACCTTGTCCGCCGGGTCATCACCCGTCCGTCCGACGCGGGCGGAGAGGACTTCGATGGCGTGACTCAGGATGACTTCGACGCCCGCGCGGACCGGGGTGAGTTCCTGCTGCACTGGCAGGCCCACGGGCTGCGCTATGGCATCCCGCGCGGGATCGAGGACCGGCTGGCGCAGGGCGGCACGGCAATGGTGAACCTGTCGCGCGCGGTGCTGGTGCAGGCGCAGGACCGGGTGCCGGGCTTTGCCGTCCTGTCGCTGACCGCCGCGCCCGCAGTGCTGGCGACGCGGCTGGCGGCGCGTGGCCGCGAAGACAGGGACGAGATCAGACGCCGCCTGGACCGGGCGGATTACGCATTGCCGCAGGGGTTGACCCGGGTGGTGACGATCGACAACAGCGGCCCGCTGGAGGATACGGTCACGGCCGTCCTCTCGGCCTTCCGGTCGCGCGAAGAGGTAGAGACATGAAAGACTTGATCCAAGGCGGGGAAACCGTCCTGACCAACGCGCGGCTGGTTCTGGCCGACGAGGTGATCGACGGACACCTGCTGATCCGGGACGGCCAGATCGCCGAGGTCGGGCAGGGCGCGGCCAAGGGCATCGATTGCGAGGGCGACTGGATCGCGCCGGGCATGGTCGAACTGCACACCGACAACCTTGAGCGGCACATGCAGCCCCGGCCCAAGGTGAACTGGCCGCATCACGCCGCCATCGTGGCGCATGACCGCGAACTTGCGGGCTGCGGCATCACCACCGTCTTCGATGCGATCCGCGTCGGATCCATCGTGTCGGACAGCCACAAGCGGTATGGCAAGTACGCCCGCGCCATGGCCGACGAGATCCTGTCGATGCGGGCGCAGGGGGCGCTCAAGATCAGCCACCACCTGCACCTGCGGGCCGAGACCTGTTCCGAGACGCTGCTTGAGGAACTGGCCGAGTTCGGGCGCGAGGACCGGGTGGGGATCGTGTCGCTGATGGACCACACGCCGGGGCAGCGGCAGTTTCGCGACATCCAGAAGTTCGAGGATTACGTCTGCGGCAAGCATGGCCTGTCCAAGGAAGGCTTCGGCGAATATTGCGATTTCCTGACCAACCTGCACGACCAGCTGGGGGCGGCACACGAGGCCGGATCGGTCGCTGCGGCCAACCGCTTCGGCGCGGTTCTGGCCAGCCACGACGACACCACCGCCGATCAGGTCGCGGTCTCGGCGGGCCATGGCATCCGGGTCGCCGAATTCCCCACGACGGTCGAGGCCGCGCGGGCCTGCCACGCGCACAACATCAAGGTCATCATGGGCGCGCCCAACCTGATCCGGGGCGGGTCGCATTCCGGCAATGTCGCGGCGTCGGAACTGGCGGCGCTGGATCTGCTGGACATCCTGTCGTCGGACTACGTGCCCTCGGCGCTTCTGTTCGCTGCCGTACAACTGGGCGAGATCTGGGGCGACATGGCGCGCGGTATCGCCACGGTGACCTCGGGCCCGGCGCGGGCGGCGGGGCTGAATGACCGCGGCGTGATCGAACCGGGCCAGCGGGCGGACCTGATCCGCTTTGGCCGCATCGCCGGGGTCCCGGTGATCGGCGGCGTCTGGGTTCAGGGCGCCCGCGTGGCCTGACGGATCGGGTCTTCGGGGCGGTGCAACCGCCGTCCCGGACGACCCCGAACGTCCCCCCGGGCGGGGGCCATCCTATCCTTATGTATAAGGGATCACAGGAAAACTCGGCCCTTGCCCGGAAAAGGCCCTTTGAATTTTCTTGCGAATTGGCTATCCGCCTGTACGGTTTCCATAGAACCGGCCCACGAGGAGGCCGGATAACGGGAGGAATATCATGACCAAGTACCTGTCTGGTGCAGCCGTCGCTGCGCTGTCCATCGCGATTGCGGCCCCGACTGTCGCTGAAGAATGGAACGTCTCTGTCTGGGGCAAGCGCCGCGCCTTCACCGAGCACGTGGAAAAGCTGGCCGAGCTGGTGTCGGAAAAGACCAACGGCGAGTTCACCATGAACATCTCCTACGGCGGTCTGTCCAAGAACACCGAGAACCTTGACGGCATCTCGATCGGTGCGTTCGAGATGGCGCAGTTCTGCGCGGGCTACCATGAAGACAAGAACCCGACGATCACCGTGCTGGAACTGCCGTTCCTGGGTGTGCGCAACCTCGAGGAAGAAGTCGCCGTCAGCCACATGATCTACGATCACCCGGCGGTGCAGGAAGACCTGGCGCGCTGGAACGCGAAGCTGCTGATGACCTCGCCGATGCCGCAGTACAACCTCGTCGGTACCGGTGATCCGCGTTCGACCGTGGAAAGCTTCGACGGGATGCGCGTCCGCGCCACCGGCGGCCTGGGCGAAGCGTTCAAGGCCGTGGGCGGTGTGCCGACCTCCGTGCCGTCGAACGAAGCCTACAACGCCATGGAAGCGAACGTCGTCGACACCGTCGCCTTCGCCCAGCACGCGCACCTGTCGTTCCGCACGATCGACCAGGCCAAGTGGTGGACCGCGAACCTGAACCCGGGCACCGTGAACTGCCCGATCGTGGTCAACATCGACGCCTATGAAGGCCTGTCGGACGATCACCGCGAAGCGCTCGACAGCTCGGTCGATGAATCGATCCAGTACTACCTCGACAACTACCAGTCCAACGTCCTGACCAAGTGGGACGAAATCCTGGCAGAAAAGGGCGTGACCAAGGTCGAATTCTCGGACGAGGAACTGCAGAAGTTCCGCGACGCGACCAAGGGCATCGCCGACAAGTGGATTGAAGAGAAATCCGCGCAGGGCATCCCCGCGCAGGAGCTTTACGACATGGTCGTGGCCAAGCTGAACGAACTTCACGGCATGTGATGAACGGCCCGCCCGACGGGCGGGAAGGGGCCCCGGTTCAGGACCGGGGCCCCTGCACTTTCTGCATGACGCAGACTGACACACACACTGACAATGGACATGGGGGGTGCGAATGGCTGGATCATCTGCAGTACTCGAAGATGGCAGCACGCTAAGCCGGCTGGACCGCGGGATTTACCGGATCGAACGATTTCTGGGCGTGATCTCGGGGCTTTCGGTCCTGGCGCTGATGCTGCTGGCGGTGGTCTCGGTCTCGGGGCGGAACTTCTTCAACGCGCCGCTTCCGGGCTATGTCGACTGGATCCAGATCGCGATGCCGCTGATCGCCTTCCTCGGCATCTCCTTCGCGCAGCGCGACGGCACGCACATCCGTATGGACATCGTCATCGGGCGGCTCAAGGGCCGGGCGCTGTGGACGGCCGAGCTGCTGACGACGCTGGCGACGCTGCTGCTGATCGCGCTGCTCATCTGGGGCAGCTGGGCGCACTTCGGGCGGTCGTTTGACTGGAACGCGCCGAACTTCAGCCGCGACAGCACCATCGACATCGGCCTGCCGCTCTGGCCTGCCAAGCTGCTGGTTCCGGTGGCCTTTTCGGTCATGGCGCTGCGCCTGACGCTGCAGCTCTGGGGCTACGTGGTGGCGATCGTAAAGGGCGGGGATGAACCGATCGCGGTGCCCCTCATGAAATCGGCGGCCGAACTGGCCGCGGAAGAGGCCGAGCATGTCTCGGCCCTCGACAGGTAAGGACGTGCCATGAGCAGCATTGAAATCGGACTCTGGGTCTCGGGCGGGCTTCTCGTTCTGGTGGTTCTGGGGATGCGGGTGGCCTTTGCCGCCGGCGCCGCGGGCCTCGCGGGGCTGATCTGGATCTTCTGGGAAAAGAAGGACTACGCCTGGGACCAGCTTGGCTGGGCGCTTGGCGTGGCGGTCAAGACGGCGGGGCAGGTGCCCCATTCGAAGATCGCCAGCCAGGAGCTGTCGCTGATCCCGGTTTTCATCCTGATCGGCTACATGGCCTATTACGCGGGCCTGACCACGGCGCTCTTCGACGCGGCGAAGAAATGGCTGGGCTGGCTGCCGGGCGGCATGGCGGTCTCGACGGTCTTCGCCACGGCGGGCTTCTCGGCGGTGTCGGGCGCCTCGGTCGCGACCTCGGCGGTCTTTGCCCGCATCGCCATCCCCGAAATGCTCAAGCTGGGCTATGACAAGCGCTTTGCGGCGGGCGTCGTGGCGGCGGGCGGCACGCTGGCCTCGCTGATCCCGCCCTCGGCCATCCTGGTGATCTACGCGATCATCGTGGAACAGGACGTGGGCAAGCTGCTGCTGGCGGGCTTCATCCCCGGCGTCTTCTCGGCCGTGGTCTACGGCGGCATCATCGTCGGCCTGGCGCTGCTGCGGCCAAGCCTCGGGCCGTCGGTCGGCGGCTTCAGTTGGGGCGAACGGATCAAGTCGCTCCTGCCGGCCTTCCCGATCTTCTTCGTGGTCTTCATCATCATCTCGTTCATCTACAACCCCTTCGGCGGCGACCCCCTGGGCACGCCGACCGAAGGCGGCGCGCTTGGCGCGGCGCTGATCTTCGTGATGGCGCTGGTGAAGGGCATGAAGTGGTCGGAACTGAAGGACGCCCTGCTGGAAACTGCCAAGCTGGCCACGATGATCTTCACGATCATCTGGGGCGTGCTGATCTACGTGCGCTTCCTGGGCTTCGCCAACCTGCCGCGTGCCTTTTCGGAATGGATCCAGGGGCTGGACCAGTCGCCGATGATGACGCTGGTCATGATCCTGCTGGCCTACGCGGTGCTGGGCATGTTCATGGACGCGATCGGGATGCTGCTTCTGACGCTCCCGGTGGTCTACCCGGCGGTCATGGCGCTGAACGGCGGCGACCTGGTGTCGGCGGCGGACAGCACCTTCGGCATGTCGGGTCCGATGTGCGCGGTGTGGTTCGGGATCCTGGTGGTCAAGATGGCAGAGTTCTGTCTGATCACGCCACCCATTGGGCTCAACTGCTTTGTCGTCGCGGGCGTGCGCCCCGAGGTGTCGGTGCAGGACGTGTTCCGCGGCGTGACGCCCTTCTTCGTGGCGGATGCGCTGACCATCGCGGGTCTGGTGGCCTTCCCGGGGATCGTGCTCTGGTTGCCCAGCCTCGTCTAGCGTGACCCGGGGTGAGGGGGCTGTCTGCCCCCTCGCGGCCCATGGGCCGCTCACCCCCGAGGATTTCCGACCAGGGGAAGACAGGCCGCCTGCTTCCCCTGGTTCTCATATCCCGGGGGAATTGGCCGCAGGCCAAGGGGGCAGAGCCCCCTAATCGCGACGCTGCAGCAGGCGGAACCTGTCCGTGGCCTCGACCTGTTCGTATCCCGCTTCGATGAAGTCCTTCAGCTCGGGAAAGAGCTGAAGGTATTCGGCCGAGCTTTGCGGGCGGCCGGTGACCCAGGGCGTTGCGTCGCCGTCCTGCACCACGATGTGGCGGGGCGGGTCGGCCCGCAACCGGTCCATCAGGTCGGCGCTGTAGCGGCCGTCGTGGAAATCGACGACGAAGGGCCAGGCGTAGGGATAGCGATAGCGCGGCGGTTCCTGTGCCAGCAAGTAAAGCATCGTCTCATAACCCCAGACGAACAGGCTGTCGCCGGGAACCCGGTAGGCGGTCATCAGGCGGGCGAAGTCCTGGGTCGCGACCACGTCGAAGTCCGGTGGCATCGGCTGGAAGGCGTGGATGTCGCGGCGCGGTGCGTCGTTGAGCACGAGGTTCAGCGTCCGCGCCGTGCGGGGCCAGAGCGGGGTGGAGACAAGGCACCAGGCAAGCCCCAGAACGATCAGCCCCCGCGCCAGTACCGGTCGGCCCGTGCGCCGGGTCAGCGCCGTCAGCAGGGCCGCCATGAACATCCCCGAGAGGATCGCATAGACCGGGATCAGCGGCATGAAGTGATAGGCAAACCCCTTGCCCTGCACATGCCCCGAAAGGAAGGCCGTCAGCCCCCAGATGGCGGTGACGGCGACAAACAGGCTTTCGCCGCGCATCAGCGCCGCCAGCCAGGGCAGCAGGCCTGCAAGGACGATCCAGGCCACAACCGGCGAGGGGCTGAGGATCACCATCACCTCGCGCAGCAGGCCGGGGCGTTGCGATCCGTAGGCGATATAGCCGCGGATATAGTTCTGGATCTCGAGGAAGGCGGTCAGCGCGCCGCCGATCCAGAGCGTCAGGACGATGCCGCCCAGTACCAGCGCGCCGCCCAGCACATATAGCCCGAGGTCGGACCAGCGGAACCGCAGGGCGGGGCCTCCGGCGATCAGGGGTGCGAAGACCATGAGACCCGAGGCCATGACGGTGTACTTGAACCCCACGCCCACGGCCAGCGCCGCGCCGCCCGCCAGCATCCACCAGCCGCGCCCGCGCACCGCCCTCCAGCCGCGCAGCAGGCACAGCAGCGAGGCGATCACGGTCATGCCCGCCCAGCCGTCGGTCTGCGCATGTTCCCAGTAGGTGAGCGCGTAGTAGATCAGGGCAAAGCCGACACCGGCCAGGGCGGCCTCGGCCCGGGGGCGGCGCATCAGCTGCATCGCCCGGACCAGGCCCAGCACCGACAGCAGCACCACGCCCAGATCCCACAGGCGGATGGCCTGCATGTTGGCGCCGAAGACCATCTGCGACAGCCGGTGCATCAGCGTCGTGAGCGGCGGCTTGATGTTGTAGACGTCGCGATAGGTCGTCAGCCCTTCGCCCCAGGCATAGGCGATCGTGGCATGGATGCCCTGATCGCGGCCGAAGGGTTCGAAGACCGTGTGCCACCCCAGCACGATCACCGACAGGGCCGCGGCAAGGTAGGCGATCCGCCAACTGTCGCGCGGTGCGGTGTCTGTCATGGGGGCTCCGGACGTGCAGGGTTGAGGGCCGCGGCTTTGCCGACTTTGCTGCAATTTGCAACAATCCCTGCTGTGGCGCCATAAAATTACCAGAATGCGCGGAAACAATGCGTTCAAAGGGGCTGTCGTGGCGCGGGATCCGCGTCCGGTGCCCGCATTGGTAAAGGTGATTGCGCATGAACGTTTCCCCCCAGTTGCAGCAGGCGCTGCGCGACCGTGCGATGCGGCGCGGGCCGGTGCGCACGGTGTCCATCGTCGTGCCGTTTCTCAACGAGGCCGAGACGCTGGAACCCCTGCACCAGCGCATCACGCAAGTGATGGCAGGGCTTGAGCCCGCGCACGAAATCATCCTGGTCGATGATGGGTCGGACGACGGCGGAGAGCTTGTGGCCGAGGCGCTGGCCGATCTGGACCCGCATGTCCGCGTGATCCGGTTCACCCGCAATTTCGGAAAGGCGGCGGCCCTGTCGGCGGGCTTCGCCGAGGCGCGGGGCGACGTGATCATCACGATGGACGCCGATCTGCAGGACGACCCGAAAGAGATCCCGCGCTTTCTGGCGCGGCTGGAACAGGGATTCGACGTGGTTTCGGGCTGGAAGCAGACGCGCCACGATCCGCTGGCCAAGACACTGCCGTCGAAGGTCTTCAACCGGATGACCGCGCGGCTGTTCGACGTGGACCTGCATGACATCAACTGCGGCTTCAAGGCATATACCCGGCGCGCGGCCCGGCATCTGAACCTGTATGGAGAGCTGCACCGGTTCACGCCCGCGCTGCTGCATGCGGCGGGCTACCGCGTGGCCGAGATCGCGGTGGAACATCATCCGCGTGCACACGGGCAGTCGAAATACGGCGCGAACCGGATGATCAAGGGGATGCTCGACATCGTTACGGTCAAGCTGGTGACGCGCTACCAGTCGCGGCCGCTGCATTTCTTCGCCATGCTGGGGCTGCCTTTGTTGCTGATCGGGCTGGCGTTCATCACCTACCTGTCGGCACTTTGGCTGCTGGACATGGGGCCGATCGGGAACCGGCCGCTGCTGCTTATCGGCGTGCTGTTCACCGTGACCGGAACGCAGGTTCTGGGTGTCGGGCTGGTGGCCGAGCTGTTGCAGGCCGCAGGGTTGAAAGAGCGGGATAAATACGTTGTGGATCAGCGCTTTGGTGGCGACGTCCCGGTCGACGCGCGCGAGGTGCGGCTATGATGCATCGCCAGATACGATCGGCCTATGTCCGGATGCTACGCGGGGCGCGGGCGGTGGCGCGCGGAACGGGTGTTCTTGAACGGCTCGAAGCCGGAGAGAGCCGACGGGCCCGATGGCTGCGGTCGCTGTTCGCGATCTATGATTTCGACGATCTGACGCGGCTGGACCTGCCGTGGTGGACCTTCGATGCCGTTGAGGAGGTTGAAGCTTTCCTAGCCGCCCGCCCGCAGGCGCGGGTGTTCGAATGGGGCTCTGGTGCCTCGACGCTGTGGTTGTCGAAACGCGCAGGCGAGGTGGTGTCGGTGGAACATGACCCGCAGTGGTTCGGCATGGTAACCGAACGGCTGACAGCATTGCAGAATGTTCGGTTGCGTCACGCACCGGCCGAGGCCACGGGTGATGTAGCCTCGCGCAAGCCGGGGTTCGAAGGGCAGTTCTTTGACCGCTATGTCGCGGCGATCCGGGAAGAGGACGGGCTGTTCGACCTGATCGTCATCGACGGGCGCGCGCGCGAAGCCTGTCTGGAAGAAGCCAAATTGCGGCTGGCGCCGGGCGGTGTGATCGTTCTGGATGATTTCAAACGTGACCGGTACCGGGTGGCGGCGCGTGATAGCGGGCTGACGACGCGGGCGCTGGACGGGCTGGCCGTCTGTTTGCCGCTGCCGGATTCCACCGCGCTTTTGTCCCGGGGGTAAGGCGCTTGTTTGGGGGGCTTTGCCCCCCGTCCTGCGGACTCCCCCCAAGGTATTTCAGACCAGAAGAAGTCTCAAGCTGCGCTGTTCTTGAGGGACAGTCGCAGGTTGTAGAGCATCAGGATCAGCGTCGCGGCCATGACGGCGAAGACCGAAAAGGATCCGGTGCGCAGGCCCTCGATCGCGAGAAGCGCGGAGGCGAGGGAGCGGATCACGAAGAAGCGGGTGGAGACGACGGACTTGCCCGCGCGGCGGCTTTCCCAAGCTTGCAGCAGCCAGGATCCGAAGAAGAGAACGCCGCCGATGAGGCCGACGGCCTCGGCCCGCCAGTCGATCTGGAAAAGCTGGGTGATCTGCTCCATGTCCGCCTCGTTGGTTTTGGGCGAAGGTAGCGGGGGGGCGGGGTTTGCGCAATCGGGGTCGGGTCGATGCTGACGTGGGTTGGCGGGGTGAACCCCGCCCTACGGCTCGGGACGTTCAAAACGGATCAGTTGGGTCGATCTGGCCACGGCGTAGGGCGGGGTTCACCCCGCCGCCGGCACCTTAGGCGTCGCGCCACCGGCCGGGGGCGAGGTCGCCGAGCTTCCAGTCGCCGATGGCCACGCGGATCAGGCGCAGGCAGGGGTGGCCGACATGGGCGGTCATGCGGCGGACCTGGCGGTTGCGGCCTTCGGTGATGGTCAGTTCGATCCAGCAGTCCGGCACGGACTTTCGATACCGCACCGGGGGATCTCGATCCCAGAGCCAGCCGGGCGGGTCGATACGGCGGGCTTTCGCGGGGCGGGTCGGGCCGTCCTTGAGGGTCACACCGCTGCGCAGCGCCTGAAGGGCGGCGTCATCCGGCAGGCCTTCGATTTGGGCAAGGTAGGTCTTGGGAGATTTGAACCGGGGGTGAGAGATCCGGGCCTGCAGTTTCCCGTCGTCGGTCAGGATCATCAGGCCTTCGCTGTCGCGATCCAGTCGACCGGCGGGGTAGACGCCGGGCAGGCCGATGTAGTTCGACAGGGTAGGGCGCGGCGAACCTTCGGTGCCGCGGTCGGTGAACTGCGACAGGACATCGAAGGGTTTGTTGAAGAGGATCGTGCGGGCCATGGCCCGGGTTAGCATCGGGCGGGGATGCATACAATGAACGACCCGGCAGCATCGGGCCAGATGACGCTGCCAGGCCGTCCGGACAGGGTGAAGCGCCCTGCCATCCCTATGAAAGGGGCCTCAGGCGACGGACTTTAACGCCGCCTTCGGTGTTTCGATGAATTCGCCGTGCAGCGCCTTGATGCAGGCCTTCAGGTCATCGCGTTCCATGATGAACTGCACGTCCACGTTGCGCGGGCCTTGCGTGGCACCGATGCATTCGTGACCGGCGTCCGCCACGGCGCAGAGGCCGCGTTGCAGCACGCGCAGGGTCGACAGGTCGCGTCCGATCACGCTGGCCAGCGCCAGCGTCTTGGACCGGATCTCGGCCGCCGGATAGATCTCGGCGATGTCCTTTTCGACCCGCTTCATCACCTTGAGCGAGCTGTCGACGTAATGCGTGATCGTGTTCGCGTTCGACAGCTTCGACACGATGCGCACGTCATGGCGTTTCAGCACCTCGAGGATCGCGGCGTCGTAGCCTTTGACGCCGACCATGTCCTGTTCGAACACTTCCAGCGCGATGATGTCGAGACCGGTGACGATTTCGACCCCCGGCTCGTCTGCGGGGCAGTCGTCGATCAGCGTGCCCGGATCCTCGGGTTCGAACGCGTTGGTCACGCGCAGCGGCACCTCGGCCTGACGCAGGGTCTTGGCGGCTTTCGGGTGGATCGCCTCCATCCCCATGTTCGACAGCTGGTCGGCCACGTCATAGTTGGTGCGGCCCAGCTTGCGCACGGCGTCCTGGCCAACAAGGTTCGGATCGGCCGAGCTCAGGTGGAACTCCTTGTGGATGATCGCCTCTTTCGCGCCGGTGAGGGCGGCGAGTTTGGAAAACGTCACCTCCGAATAACCGCGGTCAAACTCGCGCATCAGGCCTTCGGCACATTGCGCATAGCCGGTGACGATCGGCATCTCGGTCATCGGGTCGACGCGGGACATGGCCCCGGTGATCCGGTCATCGAGAGAGACGTCGCCATCGTCGCGCCAACCGGACAGGTCGACCAGACGGGCATTCACGCCGCCACGCTGCAACAGCATCGTGGTGACATAGGCCGAATGACTTTCGCCCAGACCCGACAGCAGTTCGCGCACCTGAAGCAGGTGTTCGGTCAGTCGGAAGTGGCCGTAGTTGCACAGCCGCTGCAGGTCGGTCAGCGCGTTGCGCGCGTCTTCGATTCGCGAACGCACCCAGTCGGTGGCCTGTTCGATGTCTGCCGGATGATCCAGCACGGCCTCGTGGGCCTTGATCATCTCGCCCGCCACGCGGTCCAGCGCCTCGTGCCAGCCGCGATCGTTGTCGGCGTTGGCAAACTGGGCGTAGACCCCGGCGTCACCGGATTTCTTGTGCTCCAGCAGCAGGTTGGTGATGCCGCCGAAGGCCGAGACGACGAAGATGCGACCATAGAGGTCCGCGCCTTCGCGCCCGCCGACGAACAGCGTATCGCGCAGTTCATGGACGCGGGACATGGATGTCCCGCCGATTTTTTCCACAGTATGGGTCATGGCTGATCAGGCGTCTTCCTTCGCCGGTGCGTAGGACCCGTCGGCCTGGTGCACTTCCGTCCCGGTCACGGGCGGGTTGAAGCAGCAGGCCATGACGAGTTCCTCGTCGGCGACCAGTGTGTGCTTGTCGTGCTGGTCAAGCGCGTACATCACGCCCGGCACGATTTCATGCGTCTCGCCGGTGGCAAGGTCGGTGATCCGGCCCTTGCCCTGCATGCAGTAGACGCTCTCGAAGTGGTTCTTGTAGTGGAACGTGTGTTCCGAACCGGCCTCGAGGAAGGTGATGTGGAAGGAAAAGCCCATGTTGTCGTCGGCCAGCAGCATCCGGACGGACGTCCAGTTGGCGTCGCTGACGACGCGGTCTTTTTCTTCCTTGGCGATCTTGTTGAAATCACGAACGATCATGGGATTTACTCCGCAGCAATTTTGGTTGTTTCGGTGACCTCGGCGGCCGCTTCGAGAAGGATCTTGAACCCTTCGCGGAAGGTCGCCTCGGTGGTGGTGAGGGGGGCAAGCACCTTGACGACCTCGTCATCGGCACCGGAGGTTTCGATGATCAGGCCCTTTTCAAAGGCACGGGCGCAGATGTCGCCCGCCAGCTCGCCAGAGCCGACGTCGACGCCCTGCATCAGGCCGCGCCCCTTGAGCTTGGCGCCCGGGATCATGTCGGCCAGTTCCTGCAGGTGCGTGGTCAGCAGGGTGGACTTGTGCGCCAGTTCGGTTTCGAACTTGTCGTCAGCCCAGAACTTTTCGATCGCGACGCGACCGGTGACGAAGGCGTGGTTGTTGCCCCGGAAGGTGCCGTTGTGTTCGGCCGGCTTCCAGATGTCATGTTCCGGCTTGATCAGCAGCGCGGCGAAGGGCAGGCCGTAGCCCGACAGCGACTTCGCCTGGGTGATCATGTCCGGCTTGATCCCCGCCCGTTCGAACGAGAAATACATGCCGGTCCGGCCGATGCCCGCCTGGATGTCGTCGATGATCAGCAGCGCGCCCAGCTTCTTCGCCAGCTTGGCGACGCCCTGCATCCATTCGTCGGAGGCCGCGTTCAGGCCACCTTCGCCCTGCACCGGCTCAAAGATGAAGGCCGCGGGCGCGTCGACGCCGGACGATCCGTTCTCCAGCATGGCTTCGATGAACTGCAGGGTGTCGATGTCGTCACCCATGGAGTTCTCGAAGGGCAGGTGGGTCACGTCGCCCAGGTGGCCACCGCCCGCGCCGTTGCGCTTGCCGGTGTTACCGGTCAGGGCGAGCGAGCCCATGGTCATGCCATGAAAGCCGTTGGTGAAGGCGATCACGTTGCGGCGGCCGGTGACCTTGCGCGCCAGCTTGATGGCGGCCTCGACGGCATTGGTGCCGGTCGGGCCGGTCATCATCACCTTGTAGTCCATGCCGCGCGGCTCGAGGATGTTCTTCTCGAACGCCTCAAGGAACGCGGTCTTGGCGTCGGTGTGCATGTCAAGGCCATGGGTCACGCCATCGCGGCTGATATGGTCGATCAGCGCGGCCTTCATGTCATCGTCGTTGTGGCCGTAGTTCAGCGAGGAACAGCCAGCCAGGAAGTCGATATATTTCGTGCCCTCGGCGTCCCACTGGTAGCTGCCCTTCGCCTTCACGAAGGTCGTGGGGAACGACCGGCAATAGGACCGCGCAGCGCTTTCGCGGCGGTCGTAGATTTCGGTGGTCAGTTCGGTGTGGTTTGTCATGTCTTTCGGCATCTCATCGGTCCTTTCGGGACAATACGTCTGGGACGGCGGGGTGGCCCCGCCGCAGGTCATGTCGGTGATGTCAGGAACAGATCCGGAGGGATCAGGCGGCTTCGGCCAGATCGTCGTCCATCTCGGGCAGGGTGATCGTCACCATGTGTTCGGTGTCGTGTGCCCCGTCGAAGTGATCGTCCTCGTGGAAGTGCGGCTCGTCCGTCAGCTCTCCGCCGATGGTCTTGGCGAAGGACCGGAAGAGGCCCCAGGAGGCGTCGTTGTCTTCGGTAATGGTGGTTTTCAGCGCCTGCGCGTCAGCACATTCGTCGCGTTCGATCAGGTGGGTCAGCATCTTGCGACCCAGCCCGAGACCGCGGGCCTTGGGGCTGACGGCGACCTGCCAGACAAAGAAGGCTTCGTCGTTCGGGATCATGTGGCCGGAAATCCAGCCGACGATGTCCCCGTCCAGTTCGGCCACGACACAGGTGTCGCGAAAGTGGTCCGCCTGGATGAGGTTGCAGTACATGGAATTCTCGTCAAGCGGCTTGCATTCTTTCACCAGCGCCCAGATGGCGGAACCATCCGTGCTTTCCGGCTTGCGCAGCACAGGCTGACGACTTCGGGTCTCTGAAAGATCCTTTGGCATAGTTTCTGGCCCTTCGTTTGCTTCGCTTATCTAACTAACTCTCCCGGGCATTAGTTTCAACCGTCTAAGCAAAATTTAGCGGTAATCGTCATAAATCTTATGGAAATATGGCATATTTAGGGGAACTGTCTCTGACTTTTCCGGGAAATTCCGTTTGATTGTTAAAGTGAATAACCTTCGCTGTGGTGCGGATGCTTTGAATATTGAACCGCCTCCGCGCCGGTGCGATACTTGGTTCATGAGCGAAACGAACCCCGACCGCGTTGACGAAAGCCTGATCGCGCTGCGCCGTATCCTGCGCGCGACCGAGCAGTATGAACGCGACCTTGCCGCCGCCGCCGGGCTGTCGCCCGCGCAGCTGCGCGTGCTGCAGATCATCGCGGGCAAGCCCGACATGACGGCCACGCCCAAGGCGCTGGCGCAGCAGATGGGGGTGACCCAGGCCACCGTGACCTCGGTCGTCGACAAGCTTGTGGCGCGCGGGGTGGTGCGGCGGATGCCGTCGGAAACCGACCGCCGCCAGACCAACGTCATCCTTACCGTGACAGGTCGCGCCGCGCTGGAAGAAGCGCCGGACGCCCTGCAGCAGCGCTACGTGCGTGAATTCGTCAAGCTGGCGGATTGGGAACAGGCGCAGTTGGTGGCATCGTTGGAACGGGTCGCGTCGATGATGGATGCGCACAAGATGGATGCCTCTCCGGTCCTGACGGTCGGGGCGATCGACGGGGCGGGCAAGCGCAAATAGGGGCCGACCGGCGGTCGGTCGCTGCGCAAATCCGCCGCAGTATGCGATTGTATGCAGAAAATTGTCGCATCCCGTGCCGACACGGTAGACCTGCCTTGCCCCTTCAGGTAAGCGTCGCGTCAAACGCAACGGAGGCTTACCCAGAATGGCTGACAGCAACACCCCCGACATCATCTACACCAAGGTCGACGAAGCGCCCGAGCTCGCCTCGGCCTCCTTCCTGCCGATGATCCAGAAATTCGCCGCGGCCGCCGGTGTGACCGTCGGCACCAAGGATATCTCCCTTGCCGGGCGCATCATCTCGACCTTCCCCGACTACCTGAGCGAAGATCAGCGGATCCCAGACGATCTGGCCGCCCTGGGCGAGCTGGTGAAGACGGCGGACGCCAACGTGATCAAGCTGCCGAACATCTCGGCCTCGGTGCCGCAGCTGGTGGCGGCGATCAAGGAACTGCAGGCGCAGGGCTACAAGCTGCCCGACTACCCCGAAACCCCGTCCAGCGACGAGGAAAAGGCAGTGCGCGCCAAGTACGACACCATCAAGGGCTCGGCCGTGAACCCCGTCCTGCGCGAAGGCAACTCGGACCGCCGCGCGGCGGCCGCGGTGAAAAGCTTTGCCCAGTCGAACCCGCACCGCATGGGCGACTGGTCTGCCGACAGCAAGACCCGCGTGGCGTCCATGGACGGCGGCGACTTCTTCTCGAACGAAGTGTCGGCAACGCTTCCCAAGGCCGCGACCGCGAAGATCGTTCTGGAAACCGCTGGCGGTGAGACCGTGCTGAAGGACGGCGTGTCCTACCCGGCGGGCACCGTGGTCGACGCGACCTACATGTCGGCGTCCGCGCTGGATGCCTTCCTTGAGGCCGAGATCGAAAAGACCAAGGCCGAGGGCGTCCTGTTTTCGCTGCACATGAAGGCCACGATGATGAAGGTCTCGGACCCGATCATCTTTGGCCACGCGGTCGTTGCCTACCTCAAACCGGTCTTCGATCAGTACGGTGACAAGCTGAAGGATCTGGGCGTGAACCCGAACGGCGGTCTGGGCTCGCTGCTTGAGAAAGTGCAGGGCGAGGCCGACATCATGGCCGCGATCGAGAAAACGATGGCCGACCAGCCGCCGATGTACATGGTGAATTCCGACAAGGGGATTACCAACCTGCACGTGCCGTCGGACGTCATCATCGACGCCTCGATGCCCGCGCTGATCCGCGCCGGCGGCAAGGGCTGGGGCCCGGACGGGAAAGAACATGACACGGTCTGCGTCATCCCCGACAACTCCTATGCGCCGGTCTATGACGAAACGATCAAGTTCTTCAAAGCCAACGGCAAGCTGAACCCGGCCACCGCCGGCACCGTTCAGAACATCGGTCTGATGGCGCAGAAGGCCGAAGAATATGGCTCGCACCCCACCACGTTCGAGATCGCCGAGGCGGGCACCGTCAAGATGATCCTCGACGACGGCACCGTGCTGCATTCGCACGAGGTCCAGGCGGGCGACATCTGGCGCTCGGCCTCGGCCCGCAAGGCGCCGATCGAGGACTGGGTGAACCTGGCCATCGACCGTCAGAAGGCCACCGGCTATCGTTCGATCTTCTGGCTGGATGCGAACCGCGCCCATGACGCGCAGCTGATCGCATACGTGAAGCCGATCCTTGAAGCCAAGGGCGTTGCCGACAAGTTCGAGATCATGTCCCCGGCCGAAGCCACCAAGGCCTCGCTGGAAACGATCACCAAGGGCGAGAACACGATTGCCATCACCGGCAACGTGCTGCGCGACTACCTGACCGACCTCTTCCCGATCCTCGAACTCGCGACCTCGGCCAAGATGCTGTCGATCGTGAAGCTGATGCAGGGCGGCGGTCTCTTCGAGACCGGCGCGGGCGGTTCGGCCCCCAAGCACGTGCAGCAGCTGGTCGAGGAAAACCACCTGCGGTGGGACAGCCTTGGCGAATTCTGCGCGCTTGGCGAAAGCTTCAAGTTCCTCGCCGATGCCAAGGGGAACGAAAAGGCGCGGGTGCTGGGCGAGGCCGTGGATGCGGCCACGCAGGGCATTCTCGACAACGACCGCTCGCCCTCGCGCAAGGTCGGTGAACCCGACAACCGCGACAGCCACTACTGGTTCGCCCGCTACTGGGCCGAGGCCCTGGCGGCACAGTCCGACGACGCAGAGCTGGCGGCGCATTTCGCCCCGATCGCCCAGTCGCTGGCAGGCGGCGAAGCCGCGATCCTGGCGGAACTGGCCGAGGTGCAGGGCAAGGCGGCCGACCTGGGTGGCTACTATCACGCCGATGAGGCGAAGGTGGCCGCGGTGATGCGCCCGTCCAAGACGCTGAACGCGATCTTCGGCTGACGTCCCAGACATGACCTTGAAAGGCCCGCCCCCCGGCGGGCCTTTTTCATTGGGGCTCTGCCCCTGCGACAAGGCAGGCCTTGCCGCATCCCCGGGATATTTGATGCAAAAAGAAAACCGAGATCAGCGCCCGGAATTCTTTTTGCCGGAAATATCCTCGGGGGTCCGGGGGCAGACAGCCCCCGGTCTTGCCGGGCCGGGGCGGCGTCAGTCCGGCTGGGTCGGAACCGGCTGTTGCAACTGCGCCTCGAGCGCGTCGTCGGTGATGGCCCCGGCCTTGTGCATCTGGCGCAGGATGTAGTCCCGCTGGCTTTTCGTGCGCCCGGCGTTGGCGGGTTTCAAGGCGATCTCCGGCGATCCGGCGACGGCGGCCAGCCAGGCGGCCTCGGCCGGGGTGAGCGCCTTGGGCGATTTGTCGAAATACTTCTGTGCGGCCTCGGTCAGGCCCGTCACGCCGTCGCCCAGGGGGATGAGGTTGAGATAGATCGTCAGGATGCTTTCGGCGGTGGCATTGGCGGTCAGCGCCTCGACCGCGTCCTTCTGTTCAAGCGGCGAGGCCTGGGACCAGCCCGTCGGCGTGCCCTCGGCCAGCAGTCGCACGGCCATGGCGGTCAGGGTGCTGTCCTTGCCGGCGCGCACGCGTTCCCAGAAGAACCGGTCCTCCTGGGCGATGAAGGCGGCGATCACGGGCGCGGGCAGGTCGGTCAGGCTGGCGGGCATGGCGGCGGTGCGGCTGGCCAGGTCGGCCTTGTCGGGCAGCAGGATCGGCATCGCCAGGGCGGACGGGGACAGGCCGGGTGTGGCGAGGGCGATCAACAGGGCGAAGGGCAGGCGCGTCAGGGGCATGGGGGCTCCGGTTCCGGGTGGGACAATGGTACGGCATCAGGCCGTGACGTCCAGTGCGGTGATCCGGTTCAGGATGATGACATCCGCCGCGCGGGAACGTGGACGCAACCATTGCTTCATGATAGCGGGCGGATAGATCTTGCGGGCGACGGGTGCTTTGTGTACTGCCGTATACAAATCACGAGGCCCGTTGCCAGACGGTCCCGGAGACCCCGCCAAGTCCCTTGTTGCACACTTATCAGCCGGAAAAGCCAATGAGCCTGTATGACGCCTATCTCGCCGAAATCGAAACCCGCAAAACAGAAGGTCTGCACCCCAAGCCGATCGACGACGGTGCGCTGGTGGCAGAGCTGATCACCCTGATCAAGGACACCGGCAATCCGCAGCGCGCGGATGCCCTGAAGTTCTTCATCTACAACACGCTGCCCGGCACGACGAGCGCCGCGGGCGTCAAGGCGGCCTTCCTGAAAGAGATCATCGAGGGCGAGGCCGAGGTTGCGGAAATCACCCCGACCTTCGCGTTCGAGCTGCTGTCGCACATGAAGGGCGGCCCGTCGGTGCGCGTGCTTCTGGACCTGGCGCTTGGCGATGATGCCGCGACCGCCGGTCAGGCGGCCGAGGTGCTGAAGACGCAGGTGTTCCTTTACGAGGCCGACACGGACCGTCTGCAGGCCGCCTACAAGGCGGGCAACCCGGTCGCCAAGGACATCCTGGAAAGCTACGCCAGGGCCGAGTTCTTCACCAAGCTGCCGGAGGTCGATGCCGAGGTGAAGGTCGTGACCTATATCGCCGCCGAAGGCGATATCTCGACCGACCTGCTGTCGCCGGGCAACCAGGCGCATTCGCGCTCGGACCGGGAACTGCACGGCAAGTGCATGATCTCGGAGGCGGCGCAGAAGGAAATCGAGGCGCTGAAGCTGCAGCACCCCGACAAGCGCGTCATGCTGATCGCGGAAAAAGGCACCATGGGCGTCGGGTCGTCGCGGATGTCGGGCGTGAACAACGTCGCGCTCTGGACCGGCAAGCAGGCCTCGCCCTATGTGCCCTTCGTGAACTACGCCCCGGTCGTCGCGGGCACCAACGGCATCTCTCCGATCTTCCTGACCACCGTGGGGGTGACCGGCGGCATCGGCCTGGACCTGAAGAACTGGGTCAAGAAGGTCGACGAAGACGGCAAGCCGATCCTCAACAACGACGGCAACCCGATCCTCGAACAGAAGTATTCGGTCGAAACCGGCACCGTGCTGACCATCGACACCAAGGCGAAGAAACTGAAGGACGAGAACGGCGAAGAACTGGCCGATGTGTCCTCGGCCTTCACGCCGCAGAAAGTCGAATTCATGAAGGCGGGCAGCTCCTACGCCATCGTCTTCGGCAAGAAGCTGCAGACGCTGGCCGCCGAAACGCTTGGGATCGAGGCACCGCAGGTCTTTGCCCCCAACAAGGAAATCAGCCACGAGGGCCAGGGCCTGACCGCGGTTGAAAAGATCTTCAACCGCAATGCCGTGGGGTCGACCCCGGGCAAGACCCTGCACGCCGGGTCCGACGTGCGCGTGAAGGTCAACATCGTGGGCAGCCAGGACACCACCGGCCTGATGACCAGCCAGGAGCTTGAGGCGATGGCCGCCACCGTCATCTCTCCGACCGTGGATGGCGCCTATCAGTCGGGCTGTCACACCGCGTCGGTCTGGGACAAGAAGGCCCAGGCCAACATCCCGCGCCTGATGTCCTTCATGAACAACTTCGGCCTGATCACCGCGCGCGATCCGAAAGACGGCTATCACGCGATGACCGACGTGATCCACAAGGTGCTGAACGACATCACCGTGGACGACTGGGACATCATCATCGGCGGCGACAGCCACACCCGCATGTCCAAGGGCGTGGCCTTCGGCGCGGATTCGGGCACCGTGGCGCTGGCGCTGGCCACTGGCGAGGCGACCATGCCGATCCCGGAATCGGTCAAGGTGACCTTTACCGGCCAGATGGCGGATCACATGGATTTCCGTGACGTGGTCCATGCCACCCAGCTGCAGATGCTGCAGCAGCACGGCGACAACGTGTTCCAGGGCCGCATCATCGAAGTGCACATCGGCACGCTGCTGGCCGACCAGGCCTTTACCTTCACCGACTGGACCGCCGAGATGAAGGCGAAAGCGTCGATCTGTATCTCGAACGACGAGACGCTGATCGGGTCGCTTGAGCTGGCGAAATCCCGCATCCAGGTGATGATCGACAAGGGCATGGACAATGAGGCCGGCACCCTGGCCGGTCTGATCGCCAAGGCCGACCGCCGCATCGCCGAGATCACGTCGGGTGAAAAGCCTGCCCTGACCCCGGATGCCAATGCCAAGTACGTGGCCGAGGTCGTCGTCGATCTGGACCAGATCAACGAGCCGATGATCGCGGACCCGGACGTCAACAACGCCGACGTGTCCAAGCGCTATACCCACGACACCATCCGCCCCGTGTCCTACTACGGCGGCGACAAGAAGGTGGACCTGGGCTTTGTCGGGTCGTGCATGGTGCACAAGGGCGACATGAAGATCGTGGCCCAGATGCTCAAGAACCTCGAAAAGGACACCGGCAAGGTCGAATTCAAGGCCCCGCTGGTCGTGGCCGCGCCGACCTACAACATCATCGACGAACTGAAGGCCGAGGGCGACTGGGAGATCCTGCAGAAGTATTCGGGCTTCGAATTCGACGACATGTTCCCCAAGGCGCAGGCGCGGACCGAATACGAGAACGTGCTCTACCTGGAACGCCCGGGCTGCAACCTTTGCATGGGCAACCAGGAGAAGGCCGCTAAGGGAGACACCGTGCTGGCGACCTCGACCCGCCTGTTCCAGGGCCGCGTGGTGGAAGACAGCGCCGAGAAGAAGGGCGAGAGCCTGCTGGCCTCGACCCCCGTCGTCGTCCTGTCGGCGATCCTGGGCCGCACGCCCACGGCCGAGGAATACCGGAAGTCGGTCGAGGGCATCGACCTGACCAAGTTCGCCCCGCCGCTGGCGGTTCCGGGCACCACCCGGTCGGCGCACTTCTGATCCGCGTCCTCTAGAACGATCCTCAAGGCCCGGCGCGACATCGCCGGGCCTTTTGCTTTGCCCGGCCTGCGGCCTGCAGTTCGGCCTCAAGAGGCTCAGCGCTGCCGCGGATCTTGCTGTTTGCCGGGTTTTCTGCCAAATGGCCCGCTTCACCGATGACACCCTGGGGGATGCCCTGCATGGACTACAGCACCGTCAGAAAAGCCGCGCGCCTGTCCGTCGCCCCGATGATGGATAGTGCCGATCGAGTTCCTTTCGGTTAATTGTAGCCTTGTTTATAAGGCGCGGTGCGCGTCGGCAAAATTCGTGTAGGCCCATTTTGTAGGCCCGGCGAAAGTGCCGACACGAACCACTATGTCAAATTCCAAATCGCGAATTCAAGCAGCGTTTCGTCGGTTGCTGTTTCACGCGATGTAGAGCGACTTGGCGTTGACGAACTCCTTCATGCCAAATCCACCATGCTCACGACCGTAGCCGCTGTCCTTCACGCCTCCAAAAGGCATGTTCGGGATGGCAAGGTTATATTTGTTGATGCAGACCATACCGGTGTCGAAATGCTTTGCGGCCAGGTCCCGTGCCCGTTTCGCGTCCTTCGAGAAGATACCGCCACCAAGGCCATAGCGGCTGTCGTTGGCGATCCGCATCGCATCGTCGTCATCCTTGGCCCGGATCACCGAGGCCACGGGGCCGAACAACTCGTCGTCGTAGGCGGGTTGACCGGGAGCGACATCCACGAGAACGGTTGCAGGATAGTATGCGCCTTCACGGTCTGGCACTTCGCCGCCGCACAGCACCTTTGCGCCTTTTGCGACACTTTCCTCGACCTGCTTGGCAAGGTCGTCGCGCAGGTCCGTGCGCGCCATCGGTCCGAGGCCGCTGTCAGCTTCGGCAGGATCGACCAGTTTCACCTGCGACATCTGATCGGTGAAGCGATCGACGAACGTGTCGTAATTGGCTTCGGTCACGATGAACCGCTTGGCGGCTACGCAAGTCTGGCCATTGTTGTAGAGACGGCCAGCGACGCAGGTCGCGACGGCAAGGTCCAGATCGGCGTCGTCCAGCACGACGTAGGCATCGTTCGATCCGAGTTCGAGCACGGTCTTCTTCAGATATTTCGCGGCTTGCTGGGCAACGACGCGCCCGGCGCCGTCGCTGCCAGTCATGGTGACGCCGCGCACCAGATCATTTGCGATAACCTTGTCGGACTGGTCGTGGTCGATCACCAGAACGGTGAACAGTTTCTCCGGAATCCCGGCGCGGTCCATCAAGTCGCGTAGGAACAGCCCGCTTCCGGTGCAGTTCGACGCGTGTTTCAGGAGGATGCCGTTTCCGGCCATCAGGTTTGCGACGGCGTATCGGATGACCTGGTAGCACGGGAAATTCCAGGGCTGCATGCCATAGATCACCCCGATCGGCGCGTAGGTGATGACGCCCTGACCATCGGGGATGTCGCGCTCCTCATCGGCCAGTTCTTTCGGACCCTGTGCGGCGGTGAAATCGCAGATCGCTGCGCAGAGGTCGATCTCATCGCGGCTGTCGCCGATCAGCTTGCCGACCTCGCGGGTCATGAGCTGGGCGAAGTCCTCCTTGCTGTCACGAAGAGCCTGCCCGATCGCCTTGATCTTCGCGGCCCGGTCCTCCAGCGAGACAAGGCGCCATTGATCGAAGGCGTCGTGGCAGGCTTGGATCGCGGTTTCGACCTGCTGATCGGACATGAGATCATAGGTGTCGATGATGTCGCCGTTGGTCGGATTGATGGTCTTGATCGGGCTGCTCATGGGTCGTTCCTCGTTCGCTTTGGTCACGAGGCCAACGCGACCCGGCCGAAATGTTTCCATGACATTCGCGAAGGTGACCCATAGGGGCAGCACGCATCGTCAGGAGAGGCGAGAGAGGACGCCCTCGGCCCATCTCTTGGACGACGCGCCGAAGCAATCGTGCAGGCTGTCCGCTGCGATTACGCTGCCAAGGGCGAGGCGTCCCAGAAGGCTTAACCCCTGCACGGGCTCGTTGTCGTCGCCAATCAACCGCCCGTCGGACGCCGTGCGGGCGCCCAGGTCATCCAGCGTCGTGAGGTATCCATCTGTCATCAACCCGGAGATCAGGGGTGACACCACCTGCTGCGGATCCGGAGAGGGCAGGACGGCGTCGATCATGACCGTCGCGGTCACGCTTTGGTCCCGGACGTTCAATTGCCAGCCGGTGTTCATCAGCGAGATATCGGGGTCACGGGCCCATTCGATCGATACGATACCGGCGTCTATCAGGGTCATCAGCTCTCGGCAGGCACTGACCGGCGGCCCATAGGAATACCGCTTGAGGCCCTCATCGAACCCTACAATCGCCGCGGCTGTGGCAGGTGGTGTGTTCGCCGGATTGTAGGCCTGTCGCAACGGATCCTGCCACTTGCGCCAGACCTGACCAACGACATAGCCGATTGACGGCGCGCTGACGCCCTCCGCCATTGCGACCCCGTCCTTGAGGACCTCCAGGGCAGAGGCATCCTCCTGGCAGCCCGGATCGGACCATTCACGCGCCAGCCAGTCGCCTACGGCAGAGCGGATGCCTTCTGTTCCAAAGGTCGACAATATACGGAACACGGGCGTTGCCAGCGCGTCTGTCAAATGGGCCTGTGCCGCCTCGGGCGTGCCTTTCGAAGCTTCGAATACGGCCTTTCTGAAAACCTCTGTTTCGTCCGGTGTCGGCTCATACCGGGCGTCGATTTCACCGGTGGCAGGTTTGGGATACGGCGGTTTGCCGTCTATCGAAAACGGCACGATGCAGGCGGGTTCCTGACCGGACGCAAGGTATTGCCCGCCTGCGAAGCGGCCGCCCTGACCAACCGTCAGCACGCGGATGACATCGAATGATGACAGGGCAAAACCCCTGATCGCGAGGGTCTGACCGGACCACTGCTCGGCCGCCTTTTCCAGCGCCCGTGCCGGATAGGCAGCGGCGAGCGTTGTATCGCGGTCGGCGGCATGGGCCTTCCAGTCGGCCAGCTGGTCGTCGGGCCGGGTCGGCGGCTGGCCGGGGACCATCAGAACCTCTGCATAGGGTCCGTGAGCGTTGGGCCCCGTGTGGACATGCCAGGCATCATCTTTGCGCTGAAGGCATTCAACCTGCTCCGGGTAGTGCCGGGTTGTCATCATCGTCGCGGTGTCTTTCAGTTTGTCGAACCGCTGTTCAAGATACTGCCCCACCTCCGCCCGCGGTGGAAAGTCATCTTTGCCGAACCGGGGCCCCAGCCATTGTGCAAACGGGGTAAGGTCCAGCCCCTCTGGCCGACGCAGGTCGATATCCCGCAGGGGAATATTCACCAGACAGTGCTGCGGCTCCCGCGGATCGAAATTGGGGCCTGCACCCGGCTCGGGGTAGGTGTCGAAGATGTCGACTTCTAAACGAACCCCGCGAGCTGTCGCGCAGTCGGCGAGGGCTTCCAGTGCGCCCAGGCCGCGTGGACCCAACCCAATGATCGCGATCTTCTGAAATGCCAGTCTCTCCAAGTGCCCTGATCCGATGTCGAATGTCGCAGACTGTTCGAGTCACGCCGCGAGATTGATTTGCTTCTGCCCGTCATAGCATGGCCGAGGCGCAACACGCATCGTATTGCTGGGAAACAAGGGTAGTTCCGCAGGCCAAGTTGATATTCGCTCCGGCTTGGAACTTTTTGCCCTCTGGTCCGTTGCAGAAAGATGAGCGCACGCGGGCACGGGCGGGACACGGGCTGTCAACCGACGGGTAGGACATTTATCGTTATCGTTCTTTTTACCGCGCTGGCAGGTTGCGGACGGGAACAGTCTACGCTCAATCCCGCCGGCTACGACGCGTCCTCCATATCACTGCTTTTCTGGACCATGCTTGGTGGCGCGGTCGTGCTGTGGTTGGTGGTCAACGGTGCCTTCTACTACATGTCGAGCGTGCGGCCCGGTGCGGTCGACAAGCGCTATGCCCGCCATATCCTGATCGGCGGGGGGATCATCCTGCCCGTATTCGTCCTCACCGCGCTGCTGGTGTGGGGGCTGAGTATCCTGCCGGACCCACGGCGCCCGGGCGACGGTCTGGTCGTAAGGGTGACGGGCGAACAATGGTGGTGGCGGGTCGAATATTGGCCGGAAGGGGCTGACACCCCTGTGGTCTCTGCCAACGAAATCCGCCTGCCGGTCGGACAGCGGACCGAAATCCATCTGACGTCTGACAAGGTCATCCATTCCTTCTGGATCCCCGCGCTCGGCGGCAAGATGGACATGTTTCCGGGCCGCGACACGATGATTAGCCTGCTTCCCGAACGGGCGGGCACGTATCGCGGCCAGTGTGCCGAGTTCTGTGGCGCATCGCATGCCTGGATGGCGTTCGCCGCAGTGGCGCTGGAGCCTGCCGAATTCGATGCGTGGCTCGAGGCGGAGGCCGCTGATGCGGTGGCCCCTCAGGATGAGGCAGCGCAGCGGGGGCAGGAGGTGTTTCTCAATGAAGGGTGTGGGGCCTGTCATGCGGTCCGCGGGACACCGGCGGTCGGGCTGGTCGGGCCGGACCTCAGCCACGTCGGCAGCCGAAAGACACTCGGGGCCGGTCGTTCCAGCATGACGTTGCAAAACCTCGAAGCTTGGATCGCGCATACAGAGGATCTGAAGCCCGAGGTCAAAATGCCCAGCTATGATCTTACCGGAACCGATCTGGCGGATCTGGCCCATTATTTGAACGGATTGAAGTGAAGATGCAAAAGAGCGGGCTGCCCGAACCGACCGGACCCTATCCGCCAACGGATGCGATGCTGGCAGAGCCGGTGCCGGATGAGGTTCAGCGCGCGCAGGAGGATCGCCTTCGCAAGGTGTGGGAGACGCCGAAGGGCTGGCGCTACTGGTCCGCAGTCAACAATTCCGAGGTCGGGAAGTGGTATTGCCTGACGGCGCTGGCGTTCATGTTGCTGGCAGGCGTCATGGCGCTTCTGATCCGGGTGCAACTGGCGGTGCCCGAGAACGACCTGATCTCGGCCGACCGGTTCAACCAGCTCTTCACGATGCACGGGTCGGCGATGATGTTCCTTTTCGCCGTGCCGATGTTCGAGGCAATTTCGATCCTGCTGCTGCCGGGAATGCTGGGGGCGCGGGACATGCCGTTTCCGCGGCTTTCGGCCTTCGGGTATTGGTGCTTCCTGATCGGCGGCGTCTTTGTCATCGGGTCGATCTTTTTCGACGTGGCGCCGCGGGCGGGTTGGTTCATGTATCCGCCGCTTGCGACCAAGGACCCCGGTCCGGGGTCGGACATCTGGCTACTGGGCCTGTCGTTCATCGAGGTGGCATCGATCGCGGCGGCGGTCGAATTGATCGTCGGCACTCTGAAGTGCCGCCCGCCCGGTATGCGGGTCAACATCATGCCGCTTTATGCGTGGTATGTGCTGGTCGTGGGCGGGATGATCCTCTTTGCCTTCCCGCCGCTGATTGCGGGCGATTTCCTGTTCGAGCTTGAGCGGTCCTTCAACTGGCCCTTCTTCGACCCGACGCGGGGCGGGGACCCGATGCTCTGGCAGCACCTGTTCTGGATTTTCGGGCACCCGGAGGTCTACATCATTTTCCTGCCGTCGATCGCGATTGCGGCCATGGTGATCCCGGCCGTCGCGCGGCGTCCGATCTTCGGCTATTCGTGGATCGTCCTGTCGGCCGTGGGCACCGGGTTCCTGTCGTTCGGGCTCTGGGTCCACCACATGTTCACCACGGGGCTGCCGTCAATCTCGCTCGGCTTCTTCTCGGCCGCGTCCGAGGCGGTGGTGATCCCGACGGGCATCCAGATTTTCGCCTTCCTCGCGACGCTGATGGTGGGACGGGTGAAGATGACGCTGCCAATGCTTTGGATCTCAGGCGCTCTGGCGATCTTCACCATGGGTGGACTGACGGGCGTGATGCTGGCGCTGGCCCCCTTCGATTTTCAGGCGCATGACACCTATTTCATCGTGGCGCATCTGCACTACACGCTCTTCGGCGGCATGGTCTTTCCTGTTATCGCCGGGGTCTATTACTTCTTCCCGTTCATCCAGAAAAAGAAACTGTCGGACCGGCTGGGGAAATGGGCCTTCTGGCTGATCTTCACCGGGTTCAACCTGACGTTCCTGCCGATGCACCTGACCGGCCTCTGGGGCATGCCACGACGGGTCTACACATATCCGACCGGCCTGGGTTGGGACGGGTTGAACATGATCTCGACCTTGGGGTCGTTCATCGTTGCGGCTGGTTTCGGCGTGTTTGTCTGGGATCTGATCCGTCCGAAGAAAGACCAGCCGCAGATCGAGCGGAACCCATGGGACGCCGGCACGCTTGAATGGTCGCATGACATCCCCGAAGAAGCCTGGGGCGTGCGGTCGATCCCGCATGTCACCACGCGCTATCCGCTTTGGGATCAGCCGGGGATGGTCGCGCGGATGGATGCCGGGCGCTACTATCTGCCCGACGCCGAGGAGGGGAAGCGCGAGACGTTGATCACGTCGGTCATCGACGCGACGCCGGTGCAGGTGCAACGGGTCACCGGGCCTGCCTGGATAACGCTGGCGGCGGCGGCGTTCACCGGCGGGGCGTTCATCTTTCCGACGTTCCACATGTATCCGCCCGCCATCGTCTGTGGCGTCTTCGCGGTGGTCTGTATCCTCTATTGGCTCTGGACCTCGACCGCGCGCCCGCCGGAAGCGGACGCCAAGGACGTGGGGCTGGGTCTGACCTTGCCAACCTATGCCGCCGGGCCGTCCTCGGTCGGGTGGTGGGCGATGTGGATCACGATGCTCGGCGATGCGACTGCCCTTGCCTCGCTCGTCTTCGGGTTCTTCTTCTACTGGACGGCCCAGCCAGACTTCCCCCCCGTCGGTGCCCTGCACGCATTGCCCGGTCTGGTCGCCCTTGCAGCGACGGGATTTGCGGCGGGCTGGGCCCTGACCGTCGGTGCCCGGCATCTGAACCGCGGCGGCGCTTTGCAGGCCGCTCGGCTGTGTCTGGGGCTGGCGTCTTTGGCCGTGGCGGGCGGTGCGACCGCGCTGATCGGGGCGGTCACTCCGCTCGACCCCGAAGCGCATGTCTACCCGGCAACGCTCTGGGCGCTGGCGATCTGGATCGCTGTGCATGTCGGCGCCGGGGTCATCATGCTGCTTTACTGTCTGGCAGGGTCGATCTTTGGCAAGCTGACGCCGCGCTATGATGCGGATATCTGGAACGTCACGCTTTACTGGCACTTCGTCACGATCTCCGCCTTGGTCGTCTGCGCGATCCTGGGACTTGCACCGGGGGCGCTATGACCGACGATCAGCCAAAGCGTCGGGAAGACGAAGCCGAGTTCTCGGAAGAACAGTCGAGCCTTCTGAAAATCACCATGGCCCCCACGCTTTGGGCCGCGCATTTCGTGATCTGCTATGCATTGGTCGCCGTGACCTGTGCCAAGGGCTGGGATTTCCCAACCGTCCGCGCGGGGCTTCTGGTATTCAGCTGTCTTGTCGTCGGCGGGATCAGCCTCATCGGCTGGAGGGCTTGGCGACAGTGGAACGTCAGCGAGACCGGTGATTTCATCAACCGCCGGGGCAGGGCAGAGGACCGGCACCACTTCCTTGGACATGCCGCGTTCCTGCTGTCTGTGATCTCTGTCATCGGCGCGATCTTCGTGACCCTGCCGCTTGTCTTCATAGGGGGCTGCCAGTGAGACCGGTCTACCTTCTTCCTGCGGGTGCCCTGCTGGTGGGCATATGGTTACTACCTCTGTCCGAGGTCATGCCGGACTTTGCCCTCCACATGCTGCGCCACATGACACTTGTCGCATTGGCGGCACCTCTGATCGTGCTGGGCCTGCGGAACCTGTTCCGGCGTGTCACGGTCGCGCCCCTTGCCGCGGCTCTGGTCGAATTCGTCGTCGTCTGGGGCTGGCACATGCCGGCCGCGCACGCGGTCGGGCGGTTGGGGGGCGTCGGGCTCGTTCTCGAACAGGGCAGTTTCCTGATCGTCGGCCTTTTTGTCTGGGCCGGATGCCTGCGGGTGGATCAGCCGTTGGCCGGGGCCGGGGGGCTTTTGCTGACCTCGATGCATATGACCCTGTTGGGCGCGTTGCTGGTGCTGGCGCCGCGCGACCTCTATGCCGAGATTTGCGGCACCGTGCCGAACCTGTCGGGCCAGCAGATCGGCGGGATGCTGATGCTGGCGATCGGGACGCCGGTCTATCTGGTGGCCGGGCTATGGCTGACGGCACAGGCGCTGAACGAGAGGACCGCGGCATGAGAATGGTTCTGCTGACGCTGGCGGTCCTGGCGGGGCTCGGTCTGACCGGGGCGGCTGCGGTGGTCGGGTTCGGGCTTTACAACGTGTCGGCCCACGCCGGGCATTGGCCGGGGGTGTCATGGGTGCTGCACACCACGTTTCGAAGTGCGGTCAAGCTGCGGGCACCGTCGATGGAGGAGGTGCCGCCGCTGGACGATCCCGATCTGATCGCGCTGGGGGCGGGGCATTATGCGACAGCCTGCGCGATGTGCCACGGCGCACCGGGACAGCCGCGCAGCGCGACCATCCGGGCGATGGTCCCCGAGCCGCCGGAGATTGCCGAAGCGGTCAAGGACTGGCAGCCGAACGAGCTGCACTGGATCGTGCAGAACGGTGTGAAGATGAGCGGGATGCCGGGGTGGCCTGTGACCGACCGGCCGGATGAGGTCTGGTCGGTGGTCGCGTGGTTGATGACGGTCCAGGGCGGAACACCGAGCCCCGTGCCGCAGGCCACCTACGGGGAGGGCTATTGTCGGACCTGTCATGGCACGGTCGCAGGGCCGGTGCCGCGTCTGGATATTCTCGGCTCGGACTACATCGCGGATCAGCTGGCCGCTTATCGCAGTGGCTTGCGTCCAAGCGGGATCATGGCGCAGGCGATGTCGATGGTGCCCGAGGATCAGGATGCGGAGCTTTCCGCGGCTCTGTCGACGCGCGGGGCGGGTGATGAGCCGTCCGGGTCGGGCATGGCCGACAGCAGGGGGAGCGATCTGGCTGCGAAGGGATCGCGGGACGTTCCCGCCTGCGTCGCGTGTCACGGTGCGGATGCTTCCAAGGGACCGCGACTGGCCGGTCAGAACGAAGCCTATATCGCCGACCAGCTTCACCTTTGGCGGGACGGCGTGCTGGATCACAACAAACTGATGGCCGCCGCAGCCGTCGAATTGACGGATCAGGAGATTTCCGATCTCGCGGCGTATTTCTCCGGCCGTTGACCGGAGTTGGGGGGGGAAGCTGCGCGGCGGACCGGGTCAATCCCACATCGCAGTCATCTGCGCCGCCACGTTGATCCGCCCGGGCGCGGTGGCAGAGGCCCCGGCAACTGGAGTAGGTGCCCAGCTGAAGCAATCGAACTTGTAGAGCATGCCTTTTGGAATGAACCGTGTCCGCATCGCGTAGACATGCCGGTCGCCGTTCCGGGCCTGCTGAGTGACGTAGAACCTGAGCGGAACGCCCAACGTCAGGCGATCCTTTGCGCGGGTCATCGCGACATAAAGCAGGCGACGTTCCTCTTCGATCTCGGCGGTTGATCCCGTGCCGAGATCCGAAGGAATGCACCCGTCCACCGCATTCAAAAGATAGACAGACTTCCATTCCTGCCCCTTCGCCGAATGGATGGTGGACAAGATCAAGTAATCTTCGTCCCTCAGCGGAATTCCGGATTGGTCGCTGGTCGCATCAGGCGGATCGAGCGTGAGCTCGGTCAGGAACTTTTCGCGCGTGGGATAGCCCGCTGCGATCTGCTCCAGTTGGAGCAGGTCGGCGCGTCGCGCCTCGGCGTCTTCGTGGATACGGTCGAGATGCGGGTCATACCAGGCCCGCGCCAATCCGATGGCTGCGGGCCAGTCGGCCTTGGTCGTCACAGCTTCGACAAAAGCGGGCCAGTCGGCGGCGGTGCGGGCCGGGGGTTCGACCGTGTCGAGAACCAGCCGGGTATCCGCAGAGAGGTCGATGGCATCAAGGATACGGCCCGCCGCGACCGGCCCGATGCCGGGCAGGAGGTGCAGGACACGGAACCCCGCCACGCGGTCGCGCGGATTTTGGGCGAACCGGAGCATGGCCAGCAGGTCCTTGACGTGCGCGCTGTCAAGGAACTTGAGCCCGCCGAACTTCACGAAGGGCACGTTGCGCCGTGTAAGTTCCACCTCCAGCTGGCCGGAATGGCTTGCGGTGCGGAAGAGGACGGCCTGATCCTTGAGCGCCGTGCCCGTCTCGCGGTCTTCCAGCACCTTGTCGACGATATAGCGGGCCTGTTCGGTTTCGGACTGGACGGTGACGATCCGGGGCTTCTCGGCCGAGGCCCGTTCGGTCCAGAGATCCTTGGTGAACCGCTCGCGTGCCGCGCTGATCACCGCGTTGGCGGCATCGAGGATCGGCTTGGTCGACCGGTAGTTGCGGTCCAGCGTTACCACATCGGCTGCGGGCGTGTAGGTGGACGGAAAGTCGAGAATATTGCGCACGGTTGCGGCCCGGAAGGCATAGATCGACTGCGCATCGTCGCCCACGACTGTCAGGCCGCGACCATCCGGCTTCATCGCCTTGAGGATGCGCGCCTGAAGCCGGTTCGTGTCTTGGTATTCGTCGATCAGCACGTGGTCCCACTGCGCCCCGATGAAGGCGGCGAAATCCGCGTCGGACATGACCTGTGCCCAGGCCAGTAGCAGGTCGTCGTAGTCGAGGACGTTCTGTTCCTGCTTGGCGCGGACGTAGGCCCCGAAAAGCTGTTTCAACTCGGCCTCCCAGGTGATGCACCACGGGAAGTGATCCTTCAGCGTGTCTGCCAGCGGCTCCTCTGCGTTCACGACGCGGGAATAGATCGCGAGGCAAGTGCCCTTGGCCGGAAAGCGCTGTTCGGTTTTCGAAAAACCCAGCCCGTGACGGCAGAGGTTCATCAGATCGGCGCTGTCTTCCCGGTCATGGATGGTGAAATCCGGGTTGAGGCCGATCCCCAGGGCATGTTCGCGCAGAAGCCGCGCGCCGATGGCGTGGAAGGTGCCGGCCCAGGTCAGCGCCTCGGCAGCATAGCCAGTGCCCATGGCCCGGCTGGTAATCCGCTCAACCCGGCGGGTGAGTTCGGTCGCCGCACGTCGGGAAAAGGTCATCAGGAGGAGGCGCCGCGGATCCGCCCCGTTGACCAGCAGGTGCGCGACTCGGTGCGCCAGCATGTTCGTCTTTCCCGAACCTGCCCCCGCGATGACCAGCAACGGCGGGGGCAGGGCGTCTTTTCCGACGCCGTGGCACACGGCCTTGCGCTGGTTATCGTTCAGCTTGTCGAGATAGCCTGTCTGCATTGTCTTGCGCCCGCCTCGCTTCGGTATGCGCAGAGGTTAACAGATGTCGAACATAGGGTGAACATTTAAGTGGCGTGGGTCACGTTGGATACGGAAAAGCCCGCCGCTATCGAGGATCGCGACGGGCCTTGGTATTCGAGAGCCAGAACCTATTGCCCGGGTAGCGCCCAGGCCATCACTTCGTCCCCGACGGGGGTCTCCATGAAGTGGTGACCCATGGCCGTCACCATTACGTATTGCCGCCCGTCGACCTCATAGGTGATCGGGTTCGCCTGGCCACCCGCGGGCAGGACGGTCGACCAGAGTGTCTCACCGGTTTCGACATCGATGGCCCGGAACAGGTTGTCGGTGGCCGAAGCTATGAAGATGAGCCCGCCAGCGGTCACGACCGCGCCGCCGTTATTCGGCGTGCCGATGTCGAACGGCAGGAAAGACGGGATGCCAAAGGGACCATTGCGACGCGCGGTGCCAAGTGGACGATCCCAGAGCGTTTCACCCGTCGTCATGTCGATGGCCCGGATGCCGCCATAGGGCGGGCGGGTGCAGGGCACACCGGTTACATCGTTGCGCCATCCGGCGTTCACGGCGATGCCGTAGGGGGATCCAGCCTGCGGATCGGCGGCCCCTTCGGCGCCACCTTCGCTTGCGCCCTGCTGTTCGTTGATCGGTTTCGAAGTCACCTGATCGCGCGGCACCAGCTGGTTGTAGTTGGGCACGTCGTTGTAGTTGGCAATCAGGATGCCGCGTTCCGTGTCGACGGCGACAGACCCCCAGTCCGACCCGCCGTTGTAGCCCGGATACTGGATCCACGGCTTATCGGCCGAGGGGGGCGTGTAGAAGCCGTCATAGTTGGCGCGGCGGAACTGGATGCGGCACCAGAGCTGGTCGATGGGCGAAAAACCCCACATGTCCTTTTCCTCAAGCGCGTCCTTGCGCAGCGTGTGCCATTCGCTGACAGGCTGGGTTTCGGAGATGAAATCAGGCTCCACCTCGCCCGTGGGGAGATCGGTCAACTCGCCGACAGGTGTCAGCGGTTCGCCGGTTTCACGGTTCAGGATGTAGATGTCGCCCTGCTTCGACGGCAGCAACACGGCGGGTGTGCCCTGATAGTCCAGCAGCGTCGCCTGCGATCCAAGGTCATAGTCCCAAACGTCGCGGCGCACGGTCTGGAAGTGCCAGACGTCTTCACCGGTGGTCACGTCGATGGCGACAAGCGACGAGGCGTATTCATTCTCGGCCTCGCTGCGGTTCGAGCCGTAGTAGTCGACGGAGGAGTTGCCGAGCGGCAGATAAACGTAGCCGAGTTCTTCGTCTGCGACGCCGGCGGTCCACATGTTGGGCGTGCCTCGGGTGTAGGTCTCGCCCTCGGCCGGGCCATTGCGGTTCCGATCGGGCGCGGCAAGGTCCCATGCCCAGGCCAGGTCGCCTGTGACGGCGTCGTAGCCACGGATGACGCCCGAGGGTGCGTCTTCGGCCTGGCCGTCCTTGACCTGTGCGCCGGTCACGATGATGCCGCGCACGATCGTCGGCGGGGCGGTGACGGCATACCATCCGGGCACCTTTTCGCCGATGCCCTCCCAAAGATCGACCTGACCGTCGGTGCCGAAGTCCGCGCAGGGTTCGCCGGTTCGTGCGTCCACGGCGATCAACCGCGCGTCCAGCGTGCCTTCGATCACCCGCAGCGCACAGGCGTCGTTTTCGGCCGCGTCGGGGTTGCGATAGACGGATACGCCGCGACAGGTGGCGCCATAGGGGATCGCCTCGTTCGCGACACCGGGATCGTGGCGCCAGTTTTCCTCACCGGTTGCCGCGTCGACCGAGATCAGGATGTTCATGGCAGAACACATCAGCAGATCGTCCCCGATCTTGAGGGGCGTGACCTCGGGGGAGTATTTCCCTTCGGCCGAGCCCTCGGGAAGGTCCTGTGTGTGATAGGTGAACGCGGGTTCAAGTTTGGCAACGTTGCCGCGCGTAATCTGCGACAGGGGCGAATAGCGGGTCGCCCGGGCATCGCCGCCATAATAGGGCCAGTCGGCCCCGACAGTCATTTCGGGCTGAGGACCATCGGTGGCCGCCTCTTCGGTGGTGGTGCCGCCCGTGTCCTCTGCCGAGACATCCTGCGAAGCGGTGCCGGACTGGGGTTCGGATGCAGCGGGCGAAGTTGCTGAAGGGGCGTCAGACTGCGATTGCGCGACGGCGGGCATTGCGAAAGACGACAGGGAAAGTGCGAGGGTCGCCGCGATGAAACAACGCGCGGGAACAGGTGTATGGGTCATATCGATTTGGTCCGATGGCGGGCGAGGGAAGGGATGCAGAGAAGGACGAGGATGAGGATCAGCGTCGGAGCCACGAGCCGAGGGACCTGGGCCCACCAGTCATTGCCAACTTCCCACCATGCCCACATGGCCGTGCCGAACCAGACAGCGCAGTAGACCCAGACGGCCTCGAGCATGTAGCGGTTCAACATCAATCCGGTGAGCAACAGGCCCAGCCCGGCAAGTCCATAATACCAGCTGCCCCCGAGGAGGATCAGCCACATCCCGCCCGCGAAGATGACCAGACCGAGTAATACATTCAGCCAGCCAAGGATTTTCACGCCCCAAATGGTGTCGGTCACCGGGGCCGATGTTTCGCTCTGAACATCGGTTGATATGTGGGACATGGTGTCTCCGAAATGTTGTGAGTTTTCGACTTGGAGCCTAACGGCATCCATTGGATGAACGGCAGAGCAACGGAATGGTTCCGAGCGGCTTCGTTTGGGTCGCAAGGACCGCAGGTCAGAGCAGGTAGAAGGTCACCGGGACAACGCTCAGGAAACACAGGGCAATCAGCAGCAGGATGCCGTCGCGGGTGAGAAGTCCCGCCGCGAAGCAGGCGATGACGGCCGATGCGATCGAGCCTGACGTGGGCACCACCTCCATGAACGGCATGAAAAGGGTCAGCCCGAGGACGAGGATCATGGGAAGCCATAGCCATGGCCGGTGAAACAGAAAAGACATGCGTGGTCTGAGAACCTTTTCGATCCGCCGAACGACAGGTCTTAGCCAGCGGATGCCTTTTTGCAGTTTGTCGGTGTCGAGACGGCGTCTCGTGATCAAGTTGGGCAGCCAGACGCTTTTGCGACCGACCATCATCTGCACCACCAGAATGAACGCGATGACTGCGACCACGGCAGTGACGCCAGGAATTGCGCTGGCCGGAGAGGTCGAGATCAGACTGAAAACCAGCAGAAGTGAGGCAAAAGACGCATGTCCCAAGGCGTCGATGATCTTCTCGACACTCACCTTGTCGCCGTCGGCGACGCCCTCGAGCTTGTCGAGAACGTCGCTGATTGCATGATCTGACGCGTCTTCCTGCACGTCAGTATCCCGCTTTTGTCATTGCGGCGATGACCTTGTCCGGCGTCGCTGGAAGGTCCCTGATCCTCGCCCCGGTGGCATGATGGATCGCGTTGATGATCGCGGCACCCGCGCCGCAGATGCCCAATTCTCCAATGCCTTTCGCCTGCATCGGCCCCGCCCAGTCGTCACGTTCGTCGACGAAGAGCACCTCAAGGTCAGGCACATCCGCGTTCACCGGGACGTGGTATCCGGCAAGGTCGCGATTGACGATATGGCCATCGCGGCGGTCATGGGTCAGCTCCTCGGTCAGCGCCATGCCGATGCCCCATGTCATGCCGCCGTGGCATTGTGAACGAGCCGTTCGGGGATTGAGAATGCGGCCGCAGGCAAAACTGCCCAGCATGCGACGGACGCGAACCTCGCCGGTGACGTCGGACACGGCGACTTCGGCAAAATGCGCTCCGAACGTCGCCTGTCTAACCTTTTCGAAGGCGTCGCCCGGCTCGACATGGCCATGGCCGGTGATCTCATCAGACAGAAGATCGCCGAGTGAGGTCCGGGTATTGCCACAGGTGGCGATGCCATCCTGCAAGGTCAGATCCCCTTCTGCGCAGCCAAGTCGGTCTGCGATCTGCTGTCGGATCTCCATGGCGGCAAGCCACACGGCGGTGCCAGTCGAGGCGGCACCAAAGCTGCCGCCGGACCCGGACCCGGGCGGGAAACGTGTGTCGCCCAGTTCGACGGTGACCTGGTCCATGGGCTGACCCAGCAGTTCGGCAGCGATCTGCTGAAAGATCGCATAACTGCCCGTGCCGATATCGGTCATGTCGGATTGAACGGTTGCGCCGCTTTCGGAAAGCACGATGCGGGCTTCCGCCTCTATCACCATGTTGACGCGGAAGGCGGCGGACATGCCCGTGCCGGTCCACCACTCCCCGTCGCGATGCTGCCGCGGCTTGTCGGGGCGAGAGCCCCACCCGAAAGCCTCCGCCCCCTGTTTCAAAGCGCTTTCGAGGCGATGCGACGAGAACGGCTTGCCAGACTCGGGGTCCTTGTCCGGGATATTCTTCAACCGCAGCTCGACCGGGTCGACGCCGGTGGCCACGGCCAGTTCGTCCATGGCGATTTCGAACGCGGTGACGCCGACGGATTCACCCGGGGCGCGGACGGACCCGGCAGCGGGGCGATGGATGCGGGCGATTTCGAGCCCCAGCTTCCGGTTTGCCGCCGCATAGGCAAAATGGCTGCCCTGAATAACCGGCTCGGAAAAGTCCTCCTCCGGCAGTTGAGAAACCAACGCTTCGTGACCAAGGCCAACCAGCTTGCCGTCCTTTGACGCTGCCAATCGGATGTGTTGGCGCGTCTCGGACCTGCGCGTATTGACCTCGAACACCTGGCGCCGGTGCTGGACCACACGGACAGGTTGGCCAAGCTCCATCGCGGCCAGCGCGGCGGCCACGCAATCCGCAGATATCCCAAGCTTGGAGCCGAACCCGCCGCCCACGTAGGGTGCGAGCAGCCGCACCTTTTCGGAAGGCAGCCCGACCGAGTCGGCCAATTCGTTCTTGTTGAATTTCAACATCTGAAGCGCGCCGCGAAGCGTAAGGGTGTCGCCATCCCAGTCGGCCGTGGCCGCGTGCGGCTCCATCGCCGCCGACACCATCGCGGGCGTGGTGTAGGTCTCGTCGATCAGAACATCTGCGTCGGCAAAGGTGATGTCCGGGTCACCCAGAATTGTCTGTTTGTCGTCAGGCTGTTCTGGGGTGACTTCGTCCGGGGTTGCCGGCTTCACCACGCCGTCGACCGATACGATCAGCGCATGTGCGGCATGGGTTGCGGTCTCAAAAGTTTCGGCGACGACCAGGGCAATCGGCTGTCCGACATAGTCGGCGTGATCCACGCCCTGAACCGGCGCCTTGTTCGCGGTGCCTTGGGCTGCGTTCCGGATCATCTTCGGATGGCTCATGACCTTGCGGACGCCGGGCATGGCCTCGACCTCGGCGAGGTTCGACAGCATCACTGTCCCGGTCGCCGGGGCCCGGACGAGCACCCCGTGCAACAGCCCATCCGGATCGGTTTCGGCCGCATAGGTCGCGCGACCCGCCACCTTCAGCCATCCGTCCGGTCGATCTTGTTCATGGCCAAGGATGCCCTGGGGCAGTTGGTCCGCGCGGTGGTCTTCGAACGGCGTGTCGAGTTTCAGATCGAGGGTCATTGCACGGCCTCCGTCAGGGTTGATGACAACAGGCGGTGCACAAGGTCGGCCTTGAACTCAAGCCCCTCCAACAGCCGCGCGTCCGAAAGCAGCAGATCACCGGCCTTCTGGATCAGCTGGTCGTCGACCGTTTGGCCGCGCATCATGTCTTCGACCCGTGTGTCGCGCCACGGACGGGCACCGATACCGCCGAAGGCGAGAGCGATGTTTTCGATCTTCCCGTCTCGCGCGTTGATGACCGATGCGATCGACACCAAGGCGAAGGCATAGGACGCGCGGTCCCTGATTTTGCGATAGGACTGTTGCCCGCCCGTCGGCTTGGGCAGGACGACAGCGGTTATGATGTCCCCGGGTTCCAGGCTTGTTTCGATGTGGGGGGTCGTGCCGGGGAGGCGATAGAAATCGTCCAAGGGTCGCAGGTGCCGCGTCCCGTCAAGCGACTCTATTTCAACCTGCGCATCCAGGACCCGCAAGGCCACGGCCATATCGGATGGATGCAGGGCAACGCAGTCATCCGATGTGCCCAATATCGCGTGGTTGCGCAACTCGCCCCCGATCGCCGCGCATCCGCTGCCAGGCGTGCGTTTGTTGCACGATGTATCCCTGTCGTAGAAATACGGGCACCTCGTCCTTTGCAAGAGATTGCCGCCGGTGGTTGCTTTGTTGCGCAACTGTCCGGAGGCGCCTGCCAACAACGCGCGGGAGAGCACAGGATAATCGCGCCTGACCCGCAGGTCAGCGGCGAGGTCCGAATTGGTGACCATCGCACCGATGTAGAGACCGCCGTCATGATCGCGAATGTCGTTGAGGTCCAACCGGGAAATGTCCACAACCGCGCCGGGCGTCATGACCTCCAGCTTCATGAGGTCGATGAGGTTAGTGCCGCCCGCGATGACAGTCCCACCCTCGTGCAATGCCCGTTGCGCGGTTTGCAGATCGTCGGCTCGCGTGTAATCAAACGGCTTCATTCTGCGGCCTCCCGATGGACGGTGCCATCCTCCGCCACGCTCAGGATCGCCTTGCTGATGCCGGGGTAGCAGGAGCAGCGGCAGATATTGCCGCTCATCCGTTCGGCCAACTCTTCGCGGGTTAATTCGACCGGACCTTCGAGGTCGGCGCTCACGTGGCTGGGCCAGCCTCTGGCGATCTCGTCAAGGACCGCGGTCGCCGAGCAGAGTTGTCCCGGGGTGCAATAACCGCACTGCATGCCATCGTGACGCACGAAGGCCGCCTGAAGCGGTGACCTGCCGTCGGACGACAAACCTTCGACAGTTGTGATTTCGTCACCGTCGTGCATCACGGCGAGGCTGAGGCATGCGTTTATGCGCTGGCCGTTCACGAGCACGGTGCAGGCACCGCACTGGCCGTGATCGCAGCCTTTCTTGCTTCCCGTCAGCTTCAGCTGATCGCGCAACGCATCTAATAGCGTGACACGTGTATCGAGATCGAGGGCGTGAGGCCGGCCGTTCACTGTCAGGTTTGTGTTCATTTGATCGTCCTTCATGAGGTTAAGAAGGAAACGATCGAGATTGCGTGACGTTCCGTTTTGTTTTCCGCGCCGCTCAACATTGCGACGACGTAATTGGTGCCTCCTGCATGAGGTCCGCATGGTGGAGATTAGCAGCGGCTGGGTCTCGGTAGTCTCTGAACGGGTCAGCGAGTAAGTAGTTCCTCGAAGCTGCACACCAATGCCCGACTCCTTTCCAAGGGCCGGGCTGGGTAATCTATCTACGTTCGGCGTGTTTCTGAGAGGGAACGTTACGAGCGGTAGTCGGAGATGTCAGCGTGGACAGGCTCCCATGTAGCTAATCCCATGAGTGCCGCATCGTCTTGGCAAAAAAGCGAAATGGGTGGGAGCCAGTCGTCACCAAGGATGGTGTTGCCCGGGGTGGCCAGTAGCTCTGAGACGAAAATCTGCTCGCTGAAAATTCGGCGCGCTACGCTCCCGGCCAAAAAGACCCCACCGTATGGCAGGTGACTGGCACACAGATTCCTTAACAGCTGTCCGAGCGCTCTGCCGTAGAGGCGAAAAACTCGTTCGGCCAATCCTTTGTTCGATTTGAGCACCTGTTCCGATTGGTCGACGTCCTCGATACGGTAACCCGCCGCGCTTCCAATCACCCGCCGGAATCCTCTACCCGAGAATAGATCTTCAACTGTTCGAACGCGGCCTCCGTCAAGATTGGCGACCTCAGTTATGTCTGAAGGCAGGGACATGTGACCGCTTTCGCTCGAAAATGTCAGGAGGCGGTCTCTGTCAATCGACTGAAATGGGCATAGATTGAACCCAGTTCCGATGCCAACCACCAGTTTTTGTCTGCCTGTAGGCGAACACTGATGGACGCCTTGAAACGTAATCGTTGTCGAGTTCGTCGCATAAGCCAGAGCTTCCAGGTCATTGAGGAAAAACACGTCCTCGATGCCCTCAGAAAGGAACACTTGGTTAGATATTTTCCAGTCCCTGTTCGTGAGACGAATTGAACCGAGGCTTGGCTTTCCGGCTGCGGCTACCACCGCTTGCTTGGGACGGGTCGCAAATTTCGCGGTAAAGACACCCAGCAAGGCTTCGAAAGACAGAAAGTCATCATTTCGGAATGTGTGGGCGGTATCGCCCAGCACATTCCCGCCGCTGGCCAGTGCCAACCTGGTGCTTGTCCCTCCGACGTCAGCCACAAGCCTGTCAGCGACCAATTGTGGTCTCCTTTTTGCGGGTGACATTTTCTGACGCGCCACGCCGCTGCAAGCGATCAAAAATGTCTGAGACTGATAGACTTCCCGGACAGGCATCCAAGGCTGCAAGATAGTTCGATGTCCAGATATCCACGTCCGTTGCTTCGACGACATCCAAGCATGAACGATGACGGGTTTTCCGGTCTTCCAGTGGCATGTTGAGCGCCTTATCGATGGCCTGCGCGATATCCGCGACGTCGTAAGGATTGACGAGCAGGGCAGCCGTCATGTCCTCTGCGACCCCCGCGAAACGCGACAGGATCAGAACCCCCGGATCGTCGGGGTCTTGTGCCGCGATGAACTCCTTAGCGACGAGGTTCATCCCATCTGCGAGAGACGTCACCAAACATGCGCTTGCGCTACGGTAAACACCCGCCAGACGGTCGCGGGCGATCGGACGGTGAATATACCGGATCGGCGTCCAATCGAGCTCCGCATGTTGCCCATTGATGCGACCTGAAAGCTCTTCGAGTTCTTCGGTGATCTGCCGATAGGCGTCCACGACCTCGCGCGTCGGTGGGGCAATTTGGACCAGGCAAGGGCGTCGTCCTTCCGCGTATCGCTTGAGATACTCGCCGAAAGCGCGAAACCGATGAGGGAGACCTTTCGTGTAGTCCAACCTATCGACACCGATAATGTATTTTTGCGGTCTCTCAGCGCCGAAGGGATCGTCCTGCGGCGTCTCCGCCCGCGTCCGAAAACGGTCCGCTGCAATACCGATTGGGAAAGATTTGATGCGAACCAGTCTATCGCCGAACTTGACGGAGCCATCCTGGAAGAATTCCGCACGCGGGTCAGATCTGAACATTTCCAGACAGCGTGCAGTATCCGCCCGCGTTTGCAATCCGACCAGATCAAAGCACGCCAACCAGTGCGCGAAGGCCGACGGATCGGGAAGAATGGACAGATCGGCGAGTGCAGGGAAAGGGATATGTAGGAACAGCCCGATTTTGTTGTTCACACCGAGGCTACGCAGTTCGCTTGCGAGCGGGAGCAGATGGTAGTCATGAACCCAAATTTGATCGCCGGGCTCAGTAACCGACGCGACCATGGACGCGAGACGACGGTTGGTAGCCTCGTAGCTCTCCATGTAAACGGGTTTGAGTTGGACCAGGTCGCTGCGCCGATGACATAGAGGCCAAAGCACGGAGTTGGAAAAGCCCAGGTAATAGTTTTCGTATTGCGATTTGCTTAAACGAAACGCGAGCCTCTGATACGGTTCGCTTCCAATTTCGAATAATCCGTCTTCCGGTCCGTCGTCTGGGTGCGCGCCGATCCAGATACCGCCGCGCTCACTTAGGCTGTCATGCAGGGCGACGACGAGTCCACCTGAGGAGGCTCCTTCGGTTGGTATCCGGTTGGATACGACGATGAGCCTGCCCTCCATTGTCGGTCTACCTCTTGGTGTGCGAAAAAACTAACATCAGGACAACAATACTGTGTTGAGATCGTTCCGTGCTTTGGGCATCTTTTCTAAAGCTCGGCTTCCCAGGAGCGGGACAGCCGCATCGCTCCGTTGATGATGCCGACCATGGAATAGGTCTGCGGGAAATTGCCCCAGCCAAGGCCGGTGTCAAAGGCAGTGTCTTCGGACATCAGGCCCAGCCCGTTTCGAGCGTTTAGCAGTTCGCCGAACAGCTCTCGCGCTTCTTCCTTCCGGCCGATGCGCGCCATCGCGTCCACACGCCAGAAAGCACAGACGTTGAAGCCGACCTCGGGGACGCCAAAGTCATCGGCCTCCTCATACCTAAGCATCAGAGCTCCACGACCGAGCGATTTCGACAGTGCGTCGACGGTAAGCTTGAAGCGTTCGTCTGTGGCGGGCAGAAAATTTACCTCGCCCATCAGCAGCACGCTCGCGTCCAAGGTTTCTCCGCCAAAACTTTCGACGAAGGCTTGTCGTTTGTCCGACCACGCCTCTTTGAGGATCTTTGCTTTGATTGAATCCGCTCGATGCCTCCAGAAGCCTGCCCGGTCGGAGATGGAAAGACAGGCAGCGATTTTAGCTAATCGGTCGCAGGCGGCCCAGCACATCAGCGATGACGAAGTATGGATACGTGAGCGCGTGCGTAGTTCCCAGATGCCCGCATCGGGTTCCGTATGCAGCGCCCATGCCTGTTCGCCGAGAGGTTCGAGCATCGCGAATGCGTGGGGCCCGATGTCCATGCGCAGACGTTTGTCAAAGAACGCCGGAGCGGCGCCCAGAATGACATTGCCGTAGGTGTCATGTTGAAGATGCTCGTGGGCTTGATTGCCAACGCGCACCGGTCCCATACCCCTGTAGCCAGACAAATGTTCTGCGTGCCATTCTGTGAGCTGCTTTTCCAGCCCGATGCCCAGGACCGGCTGGATATGACCACCCTTGGCATCGGAAACGACATTCATGAGCCAGTGAAAATAGTTTTCCAACGTTCGCGTCGCCGCAAGAGAGTTCAGCGCCCGGACGGTAAAGAACGCGTCCCTCACCCAGCAAAAGCGATAATCCCAATTGCGGCCACTGTCCGGAGCCTCAGGCAGAGATGTGGTCATCGCCGCAACGATGGCCCCGGTCTGCTCGTAGTTGCAGAGTTTCAGGGCTATAGCTGCACGAATGACTGCGTCCTGCCACTCGAAAGGCACGGCCAGGCGCTGCGACCACCCCTCCCAATAGGCGCGGGTTTCTGCAAAGAACCTGTCGCCGGTGGCTGCCGGGGCATCCGAGAGTGTCTCGTCTGGGCCGAGAATGAACGTATAGGGCCGGTCGAGATGGATCAGTTGTTCACTTTGCACGTGATCCAGCGGCGCGTCGGATGTCAGGCGTAGAATCTCGTTGTCGCCGACAAACCGCAGGTGGTTCGATCCCGTCGTGACAAATGGTTTCCGCGCGCCGTATTCGAACCGGGGACGAACCTTAATGCGGATGCGGGGCCAGCCTTCCAGCGGACGGATCTGCCGGACAAACATGCGCGGACGGAACCGGCGTCCGAATGCTTCGAACCTCGGGCAAAAGTCGGTGATTTCGATTACTCCGCCGCTGCCCTTCAGGACCGTGCGCAATATCGCGGTATTGGGCAGGTAGGCCTGTGTCGCGTCCTGCAATTCTTCCATCTCGATCTTGAATGCACCATCGTCGGGATGCTCGTTTCCCGATCCCAGCAGGGCATGGAAAACTGGATCGCCGTCGAATCTGGGCAGGCAGAACCAGTTCAGACTGCCTTTCGGGTCAATGAGACCGGCTACGGAGCAATTGCCGACAAGTCCAAGGTCCATCACTGCACCTCCAGAGTCTCGGCCAACCAATCGGACAGTTCAGCACGGGTTTCGAACCTGTAATCTGCTGCGGTCAGTCCGGCGCCGATCTTGATCCCGATCCCACCGATGGAACGGGCCGCCCTGAACATGTCTTCGTCGGTGGTGTCGTCGCCGATCGCCACGGGTGTGCGGTTGGAAAATTGCGGATGATTGCTAAGCTGTATCAAAGCCGTGCCCTTGTTGTAGTCTTTTGATGCAAGCTCGCTGACCATTTTGCCGTGAACCGGCTTCAGCCCGGAATGCGCTGTGGCCATATCTTCGATTTTTGATCTGACTTCGGTCTCCATCTCCGGGTGCGCCCTGTAGTGGACTGCAATAGCCGCGGCCTTCCTTTCAATCAGGAGGCCCCGTGCGTTGGCGAAGGGCGTGAGCCGCCGAAATGCGTCCTGTATGCCAGCACCTGCGCCGGGGACGAGGGTCGGGTCTCCGTTGATCTCGATCTGGGCGCCATGGCTCCCGCTCAGGACTACCGGAAGGTCTTTGACATGCGGGCGGAGACTTTCCAGGTCACGGCCTGAAAGGATTGCCACACCCCCATTGCAGCGAACTGATAGTCGGCGGAGGAGGTCGACGTTATCTCGGCCAAGGCGCACGTCCTCCGGCCGAGGGGCCAGATCGACCAGCGTTCCATCGAAATCCAGATAGGCGGCGCTTCTGGCCCAATCGACGCGTGGCGGGGCAGGGAGGTCATGCATTGAGGTTTGGTGAGACAGGTTATTCATAGTATAAAGTTAGCCCAGCAGTTCCGGCTTCAAGCTTTTGATGTTCATGGGATCACCCTGAGATCATCTTTTCCAAGGCGTCGATCTTGTTCTGGCTGAGGCCGGCTGTTGGCGTCTCAGAAAAGGGGGCTTCGCGTTCAAGCGCGGCCTCCATTCCAAACGCTTGGGCCGAACGGAGCCCTCCAAGTTCATCCCAGCTAACCGCGACGGCAACGGGGGCACCTTCACGCGCACGCAAGGAAAACGGCGCGATCGCGGTTGCGCCGCGCTCGTTGCGAAGCCAGTCAATGAAGATGCGGCCGCTGCGCTTACTCTTGGACATCGACGCCGTGAACCGTTCAGGCTCGGATTGCGCCAGGTGCGTCGCGAGGACCTGCGAAAACAGTTTCACGGTGTCCCATTCCGCGACGCGGCGTAAGGGCGCGACGACGTGGACTCCCTTTCCGCCGGTCACCATCGGCCAGCAGTCCAATCCGAGATCGGACAAAATATCCCTGATATCGAAGGCCGCCGACTTCACCTCCCCGAAGCCGAGGCCTTCGTCGGGGTCAAGGTCGAAAACAAGCCGGTCTGGTCGTTCAAGGTTGTCCCGTCGCGCGCCCCAGATATGGAACTCTAATGTTCCCATCTGCACGGCCCCGACCAAACCGGACGCGTCTTTTACCCGCATGTAGGTCGCAGGACTGCCATCGCTCTCCTTTATCTCAGTGGCGAGAATCGCCGACGGAAACCCCTTGCCCAGGTGTTTCTGGAAGAACCGGTCGCCGGACAGGCCCTCGGGCAGGCGGACAAGCGAAAGCGGTCGATCATCAAGCTTCGGCACCATTCGATCTGCGACGGCCGCATAGTAGTCCGCAACTTCTCGTTTCGTGATCCCGGCCTCCGGATAGACGGTGCGGTCCGGGTGAGTGATCCTGACGTCGGCGATTTCTACGGCATCGTCCGGCATAGCGTCGGCCTCCAGTTTCACGGTTCGGGCTCTTTTGTCTTCTCGGAGCCCGAGGAACACCGCATGGCGGAGGCGCTTGTCGCCGGTCAGTTCTGAATATTTGACCTCCGCCACAAGCCGGGGCTCGACCCATGTGACGCTATGCGCCTCGTCCTTCGAGACGTTGGCAGGCGGCGCGTGTTCCTTGAGCTTTCCAAGCGCGGTCCGGATCGCATCCATGGTGTCGTCATCAAAACCGGTGCCGACCTTGCCAAGGTAGTCGAAGTCTGCGGCGCCCAACGTTCCAAGTGCAAGAGATGCAAAGGGACGGCCGGCTTTGTCAGACTTTTGCCAGCCAAGAATGACGAACTCATCCCGCTTTTCGCATTTGATCTTCAACCAGTTTCGCGACCGACCGCCGCGGTAGGGGGCGTCAATTCGCTTTGCGATCAGACCCTCGCCACCAGCCCGGCAAATGTTAGCGAAAGCGTCCTGCGGGTCCGACGAAATGACGGGGGATAACTGGATCTGCCCGAGTGGGGGCACGTCGCCCAAAAGCGGCTCCAAAAGCGCGCGTCTCTCGTCGAGCGGTTTGGCCGTCGCCGACTGCCCGTCAAGTTCAAGCAGGTCGAAAGCAAAGAACTGGTAGGGTCCTCCCGATTTGATGGCCGATTGTAGTGCGGAAAAGCCCTGAAGCCCGGCTCCAGCAATGATCTCTCCGTCGATCAGGGCTGAGCCGCACTTGAGGTCGTCGAATGCCGGCAACAATGATGCAAACCGATCAGACCAGTCGTGTCCGTTCCGCGTGAAGATGCGAGTTCCCGAACGCCCGAGTGAAATCAGGGCACGATATCCGTCGAATTTTAGTTCGTGCCACCATTTGTCCGTGGGCTGGACTTCATCGCTGAGTGTTGCGAGTTGGACCGGCTTGAATTTGGGCTGTCGTCCAGTGCGCTCCGGCACGCGATCTGGTTTCTCGGCTGCGATCTCTCGGAGTGTCCGACCAGATCGCACGCTCCGCCTATAGCGGGCTACAGGGTCCCTGCGCCCGGCAGCTTCGTCCTCCCCCTTCATTAACAGCCAGTTTTCCCGATGGCCGTCACCCGAACGGTGGCCCTTCATCCGGACGAGGTGCCAACCGCCAGTCAGTCTCCGTCCGTGTAGCACGAAACGCAGATGGCCCTTCTTCAGGCCTTTCTCGACTGGCTCTGTCGGCTGCCAGTGACCGATGTCGAATAGCATGACTTGCCCGGCGCCATAGTTCCCGTCCGGTATGTCGCCTTCGAAATCGAGATAGGACAGGGGATGATCCTCTGTTCGGACAGCAAGGCGTTTGTCAGAGGGGTGAAACGAAGGGCCGCGGGTGACGGCCCAGCTGAGAAGGGCGCCGTCCCACTCAAGCCGAAGGTCGAAATGCGTTCGACGCGCATGGTGTTCCTGGATCGAGTATCTCAACGCGAGACCGCATCCGGTGCCACCATCAGATGGCTCGGGCGTGCGGCTGAAGTCCCGCTTTTCGATATAGCGGTCGAGACGCCCCATCAGGCCGATTTCTTTGAGCGGCGGGAGGATGACGACGTTTTCTTTCTCGCACCGTCTTTCTTGAGGCTCTCTTTCAACGCCGACATCAGGTCGACGACGTTGTCTTGGGAGCCGCCGGAGCGGTCATCGTCACCCGCCTTTGCCCGTGGTGTTTTGCTGTTCTTCTTCTTGCGTTCGATCAGGTCTCGCAGGGCAGCGTCGTAATGATCTTCGAACACGTCTGCCTTGAAAGGTTCGGTCTTCCGATCGATCAGTTCCGTCGCGACGGTCAGCAATTCCTCGTCGGCTGGATCATCTTCGATATCGGAGAACAGAGGGTCAGCGTTTTTGATCTCATCCGCATAGTGAAGGGTCTCCAGCAGGAGACCGTCACCGCAGGGCTTGATAGCGCAGAGGTATTCCTTGCCGCGCATGGTAAGCTGGCCCAGGCCAACCTTTTCCGATTGCCGTAATGCATCGCGGACAACCCTATAAGCATCCTCGGCGAGATCATCACTCGGGACGATATAATACGGCTTGTCGAAGTAGAGCGGAGGAATCTCACAGGCTCCGACGAATTGCACAAGTTCAAGTGTCTTTTTGGTATCCAGCTTGATGGCATCAATCTCATCGGGCTCGAGCAGAAGGTATTCGTCGTCTCCGATTTCATAGCCCTTCAGAATGTCTTCGGCTTTCACGGGTCCGACGCCGGGAGCGGTTTTCTCATACCGAACTCGTTTGCCCGAGGGGCCGTGGATTTGGCGGAAGGACACCTTGGCACCGGACTTCGTGGCTGAGTGAAGTTCGACCGGGATGGACACCAAGGACAATCTCAACTGGCCCTTCCATATTGCTCGTGACGCCATCCTACCCTCCGTAGCCTTTGCCGTAGCTCATGCCTGAGTAACTCGGTCTCGATGCCTTTGGTTCAATTCGGCCGGGTGCGCCGCCCTTAATCAAGGAACATGCCTCGGATAAAGGGGTTGTGATCATAGACCCCGCTATGCGCATGGCGTTGGAACTTAACATATGTTAGTGGCCGGATTGCGAGCAGCGCCTTCGCCGGGCGAGGAACAATACGATGACAGACGAAGCCTTCCCCTATACCAGGCGGTTCTTGCAGGGCCGCTCGAGAGATGCCCTTTCGGATCGTGAGAAAGGACTGCTGGAAGGTCTGGTCGATAAGGTTGAGCGATTCACCGCGCCGCACACAATCCTGAACCGAGGCGACGTTGTCGATCAGAGCACGATCCTTATCGAAGGCACAGTGGCCCGCGTGATCCACGAAGACGGCAAACGTCACATCGTTGCGTTGCACGTGCCGGGCGATTTCGTGGATTTGCACGGTTTTGCTTTGAAACGCCTTGATCACGATGTCGTGTCAATCGGCTCTGTGCAAATCGGTTTTGCGCCGCATGATCGCATCCAGAAGATATTGGAGACCGAACCGACCCTCGCACGGATGCTATGGTATTCGACACTGCTGGATGCCGCGATGCATCGTGAGTGGATCATGAAGCTGGAACGCCTCAGTGCCGACGGCCGCCTGGCTCATTTGGTTGCGGAACTGTGGCAGCGGCTCGATTTCGTCGATCTGGCGGGCGAGAACGGTTTTTCGTTGCCGTTGACGCAACAAGAGCTGGCGGACGCCTGCGGCACGACCAGCATCCATATGAACCGGGTCGTCAAGAAACTGCGTGAAACCGGTGTGGTCGATATCTCGCGCGGTCAGGTGACGGTCCTTGACAAGACGCTGCTGAAAGAGCTGGGCGCGTTCGATCCGGCCTACCTTTATGGCCGGGGGCCGCTCAAGCTCACCTGATCGGTTGACTCTGGAGCATGAAAGTTAACATTGGGGCAGAGGCCGAAGTCGTTCTTCGGACGCCTGACAACCCTCGATTAAACTGGATTATGCCCCGATGTCCTCTATCAGTTCCGGCTTGGAAAACGCGTTCGGCTTTGCTGGCATCGGGCGGTGGGAATATTCCGTGGATGGTGGAACGCTCCGGCTGGACGATGTCTGCCGAGAGCTCTTTGAGCTGTCCCAAGACGATGCACTGTCACGCGATATTGTCGTCGAGCGTATAGATGAGAGCGAAAGAGAGCGCGTGTTCGGTGCGCTCGACTGTCTTTCCGCCGAAGGGGATCAATACGACGAGACATTCAAGCTGGTCTTGCCGTCGGGTCGTGGACGGTGGCTGCGTGGCGTAGCGAAGTTCCGTTCGCAGCCCGACGGCGACAAGGTCATTGGCGTGAGCTTCGACGTCACCTCGGAGCAAGAACTGCTGGCTGAGCGTGAGCTGCACCTCGCCGAGATGAACCACCGGATCAAGAACCTTTTCGCGTTGGTCGCGGCGATGATTTCCAGTGCATCCCGCGAGAGTTCTGACAAAGATGAACTGGTTGCGAACCTGCGCGATCGGGTGACAGCTTTGGACCGTGCCCATTCGCTTATGTTGAAGACCGATGCGTCCCGTCCGATCCCTCTTGGGGCGCTGCTGAACGAAGTCCTCGCTCCGGCGCGGAGCCGCCAGACCATCGTGATGTCAGGCGCCGAGGTCCTCATTCCCGCGAAGGCCATCACGTCCCTCGTTCTTATTTTCCACGAGTGGGTGACGAACTCTGCGAAATATGGCGCACTGCGACATACCGACGGAACGATCAATGTCGAATGGTCCCCCTATGAGGGCGGCGTGGAAATCCATTGGCGCGAACTGGTCCCGGACTACGACGTCGATGCAGAAAAAGGGTTCGGGTCTCGCCTCATTCAGGCGTCGGCCATGCAGTTGAAGGCTGAAAAGGTGCGGCGGTTCGAAAATGGGTGGCTGCATATTGATATGCGCCTCCCACTCGACGGCTATTGACCGGATAGGGTGTGCGCCACGAGTTCCCGTGTGGATCTGAGAGGGTGGCGCAGGATCGGAGACCAGGGTTTCACCTCTCCACCGGGTGCATATCCCCAGCAGGGTAGTTCGTCACTTAGACCGGACGGGTGAGCGTAATCCTCATTGCCGGCGCGGATCTCTGTGCTGGTGCCGTCACCTGTCGGCTCAAGGCCCATGAACTGGTGAACCCCCTTGATCGTTCGGGCTGGGTCACGGCAGAGGTCTTCGTATCGAATGACACAGATGGCATGCAGATAGGGCAGGTCCCCACACAACTGTTGGTGGGCCGCGCTCCAATGTTCCGTCAGTGCCGTTGGTGTGTCGTCCACCCATTTCGCCACCGCTGCCGCGACCATTTCCGGGTGCCGCGTGATGACGAGGAACTGCGACATTGGAAAAAGTTGCTGGTATAATCTCATCCGCGTCAAGTTGACGGGCGATTTTTCGACGCGCCAGGGTTTGGCCGGGTCGAACCACTGGGCCCAGTCAGCCTCAATCCGCTCGCGAACGTGCAATGTGTCGTAGCGGCATCCTTCAATGTAATGCTGATCCGGGTCGGTCCCAAAATGCATTGGCCGACCGTGTGAGGCCGTGTGAGGGATCGCGCCTTGCAGATAGCACCCCTCATTCTCGGGGGCCGGGGAGCCGGAAATAGAAGAGATATCAGGATGATCCCCGATTAGCCGCGCCAAGAGGCTGGTGCCAGAGCGATGAAGGCCGCCGATGAAGAGGTATCGTCTCATACTGAAAGTCCTGTGGCGCGGGTCAGGAAAATCAACACCGCATTAGTATAATAAATTCTGGAACAAGTGCGGGCAGCATGTGTTCTCTCTGTGTCGGAGATGCATCCGGCTTCCAAGACTTCAATCGTCAAAGGGACAAAAAATGCGGATCCTCCACATCGCGCTGGGGGGGTGCCTCAAAGCGCCTCCTGTCGACTACGGGCTGACCGAGGATACGGGCGGTCACATCGCCTATGTTCTGGGAGCAGCGATGGCACAGGCGAAGCTTGATCAGGTCACCGGCGTGGACATTGTGACACGCGGCTTCGCCGATCCCGAACTCGGTCCGGCATACAGTAAAACCATTGAAGAGGTTTGCCCCAAACTGCGAATTCGGCGTTTGAGAACCACGAATGACATTTACCTCGACAAAGATGCTCTGAATGCCGAAATCCCGGCGATCACGGAAGCGTTTTGCCAGATGTTGGATGGGCTTGAGTATCGGCCGGATGTTATTCACGCCCATTTCTCGGACGCGGCAACAATTGCCCGGGCGGCCTTTGAGAAATTCGCAATACCATGGATCTACACACCGCATTCACTGGCGTTGGAGAAAGCGGATTGCGACCCTGCATCGCAGCGCGTTTCCGACGAACTGGCGGCGATCCGCACGGCGCATGGGATTATCGTGTCATCCCGCGATGAAGCGGAACGGCAGCTTATGGCCTATGACCCTGATGCGGCAGGTCGGATTCACCGGATTTCGCCGGGTGTCGCGCTGACACCGCCTCAGGGCCCGGACAAGGGGCGGAGACTGATTGCCCCATTCCTGCGAGACCTGCAAAAGCCGATCGTGCTCGCCGTTGCGCGCCCCGTGAAGAAGAAGAACCTCGCGGCGTTGGTGCGCGCTTTCGGCGAAAGCCCCAGGCTTCGCGACACGGCCAACCTCGTGATCCTTGCCGGGCTAAGAAAATCTCTTCGTGATGGTCCGGACGAACAGGTGGCCGTTCATCAGGACCTGATGGGGCTGATCGATCAGTATGATCTGTGGGGCAGCGTTGCACTGCCGAAGCGTCACACTGCGGCTGATGTGAGGTCTCTCTACGATCTGGCAGCGATTGACGGCGTGTTCGGAAATCCTGCGTGGCATGAACCGTTTGGGCTGACCGTTGTCGAAGCCGCACAAGCCGGAGTGCCGGTCGTGGCAACGCGCAGTGGCGGACCGTCGTCGATCATTGGTGACATCGGCTATGGGGCTCTGGTTGATCCTGGAAATCCGGCCGACCTTGCGCAGCGCCTTCTGGACCTGCTGAATGACCCGGAGCGCGAACGACACTGCGCCGATGCGCGTGCCAAAGCGTGCAAACTCTACCAATGGAAGCAGTGGGCAAGCGAGAGCGTCTGCGTCTATCGGGATATTTCGACACGGCGTGCAAAGGCGCATCGGAAAGTTTCACGCATCCTTGCCTGCGACGTGGATGGAACCTTAACCGGCGACCGTCGGTCCGCTGCGGCCTTCGGAAAGTGGTCTGCCAGACGAGATGACACCTGCGTTCTTGTCGCCACCGGCCGATCTATATCCGAGGCGCGGCGCGTGATTGCGGCCTGGGATTTGCCTTGCCCGGATATTCTTGTGACATCCGTCGGAAGCGAGATCTGGCGGTGCGAAGGTTGGGGCGAGTATCGCCTGTGCCGCTCTTACGCCGACCGAATTGCCAAGGGGTGGCACCGGGAGGACATTGCATGCGTCATCGCGGGCCTTGGGCCGACACCACAAGCAATGCACGATCAACGCCGCTGGAAGCTGAGCTTTTTCGGCAGTGCGGCGGATAGCCGACGCATCAGCCAAACCCTGGCCGAACATGGGCTGGCGGCGCGCGTCGTTCATTCGCATGGCAACCTGATTGATGTGCTTCCTGCGAATGCTGGCAAGGCGGCCGCCATCACGTTCGAAGCCGCGAGGCTCGATCTGACGCTGGCCGATTGCATCGCAGCTGGCGACAGTGGCAACGACCTGGACATGTTGTCGGCCTGCGGCGCCGCCATTCTGCCTGCGAATGCACGGGATGGCATCGCCGAGCTGTTGCAGGGCAAGGCTTTTCAAAGCCGCCATAGCTACGCAGCAGGCGTTCTCGACGGGCTCGCGCTGATCTACGGGTCGACCGAAAGATCGGCGGTGCGGCATGCGTGACTTTGCCATTGTCCCACGACCCATTGGGTATTTCGTGCACCATCAGGGACGGGGGCACGCGGAGCGATGTGCGAGCCTGGTGAATGCGCTTCCGACCGAACAGGAGGTCGTCATCTTCTGCGCCCGTGACGACATTTTTCCCGCGATGCGTGACAACACCAGTGTCATCAAAATTCCGTCCCTTTTCGAGCGTTCGGGGCGGGAGCGCGAGGGGTTTGATACGGTTGCGACGCCTGAGACTTTGCATTGCGCGCCGCTCGGCTGGCCGGGGATACGTCGTGCGATGGCCACTATGGCCCAGTGGTTCGATACTGCCGATCCTTCTCTGATGATCTGCGACGTCAGCGCCGAGATCGCGCAGCTTTGCCGCATCTGCTCGGTCCCGCACGTCAAGATTTTGCAGCACGGGGACCGAAGTGACCCCGGCCACCGCGCGGCATATGACGGTGCGGTCGGGCTTCTGGCCCCCTTTGCGTCTCAGCTTGCCCAGCCGGACTGGACCGAGACGATGCTGGGCAAGACACACTTCGCTGGAGGACTTGGGCTTCGGACGGAGGCTCAGTCGAAGGATGAGGCCCGCGCGCGGCTCGGGCTCGACGCGCAGCAAAAGATCGCCCTTGTTCTGTCGGGGGGTGGCGGAAGCGGCTGGTCGAGCGCCCCGTTTGGTGTTGCGGCGCGGGCGCTTCCGGACTGGACGTGGATCACCGTCGGCGCGATGCAGGTCGACTGGCACGGGACCGAGGGGTGTAACCTTATCCACAAGGGCTGGATTGACACCGTATCGGACCACATCGCGGCGGCTGATCTTGTCGTGTCGTCGACCGGGAATACCACCTGCGCCGAAGTGATGGCCGCCGACCGCCCCTGGATCGTCGTTCCCGAGTGGCGCTATTTTGACGAACAGGTCGAAAAGGCGCGGGCGCTTGCCCGGGCAGGGGTCGCTTTGCATCTCGACCACATGCCGTCGAGCGCCGGGGCATGGCGGATCGCCGTGTCCGAAGCCCGCGATCGGCATCGGCCCGGTGCGCAATCCGCCCTCATCAACCGTGACGCGGCCGTCGAAGCCGCCCGTTGGATCCAATCGTTGATCCCATCATCGCCCTCATTGAAACATAAGCACGAAGGAATTGTTGCATGACCCGTATCTCTGCCTTGACCATCGCCGCCGGTCGCGCCGAGCATCTTCGAAACGTGGTCGCCGGGTTTCAGGCGCAGACCGTCCGACCGGATGAGCTGATCATCGGCGTCATGCAAAACGAACCCTACGACGGCCTTCCCGACACGGATTTCCCGGTAAGGCAGATTTTCATCACCGGTCCCGAATTGCCGCTTGCCGCCGCACGGAATGCCGTCGCCGCGACTGCGTCCGGAGACCTGCTGGTCTTTGTCGATGTCGATTGCATCCCTCATCCCAATCTTGTCTTCGACTACCTATCGAAGTCCGCTTGTCACGTAGGGCTTCTGATGGGCGAGGTGGGGTATCTTCCGGGTGGTGCCACGTCGGATGGGCTGGACTATGCCAAGTTCGAACAGCTGGCCGTGCGTCATTCGGACCGGCAAGGGCCGCCTGCCGACGGCATCTCGAAATGCAAGGACTACCGGTGCTTCTGGTCGCTTAACTTCGCGATAGACAGACACAGCTGGACCGCGTCGGGCGGGTTCGACGAGCGCTACGTAGGCTATGGCGGGGAAGATACCGATTACGGGCGGACATTGGACGAACTGGGTATTCCGATTCACTGGATCAAGGGGGCAAAGGTGTTTCACCAATATCACCCGCATTGCATGCCCCCGATCCACCAAGTCGGCTCCGTTGTCCGCAATGCAGAGCTCTTCGCGTCCAAATGGGGGCATCGAACCATGGAACACTGGCTCTACGCGTTCCGCCTAATGGGGCTGATCGAGAACGCGAGGACTGGCATCCGAATTCTACGTGATCCCGACGACGCGGATTACGCGCTATGTTCGCAAATGGAGAACATGCCTTACGCCAGCACCCGCAGGGTCATCGACAAGCTGGATCAGGCACAGGACAAAGCCACGGGTGCCGCACGCGTGGCCCAGGTCGAGAAAGCCCAGAGCGTTTTCCTGCTGCCGGCTGCCGAATGACGGAATTTGCTATAGTCTGAAACGATGATTTTGCTTTTGATCGGGGTGGGTCTCACCGTTTACGTGTGTGCCGACTTTCTATTCACGACGATCGGTGGAACACCGTCGCGTTTCTTGTCTTTGCGGATCGCCAAGTGGGTCTTTGCGATGTTCCGCAGCCTTCCGGATGGGCGGCTTCGACACGTTGCTGTCGGTCCGGTGGTCATGAGCGCCGTCGCGCTCTGGTGGGTTGCAGGGATCGGCGTGGGCTGGGGCATTATCTTTGACGGTTTCGACCGTGCCGTCCTAATGTCCAAGTCGGGTGTTGATGCCGGTCTTCTTGGCGCGATCTCGCACGCGGGCCATCTGTTATCGACCGTCGGCGGTGGAAAGACAGAGCCATCGAGCCTGGGCTACGCGCTGCTTGGCGTGGTTTGCGCAGTGAATGGAATGGTGGTTCTGACACTTTCGGTGTCATTCGTGCTGTCGACCACACAAACGGTGAGCAATGGGCGGGGGCTGCTATTGTTGCGGCGGGTCATGGGGCCCGACAATTCGGACTACCGAAGCACGGTTCTGCCGCAGCTGGCGACGCTGGTCGCTCAGTTGAACACGGCGCCGTTTGCCCTGTTCTATAGCCACCCCGATCCTGAGATGCGCCTGCCGCGCATGTTGGTTGAGGCCTTTAGCAGTGATGATGCTGCGCTCGTTCTGTTGAGCAGCCTTCCGCAGGAACCGGAGCCCACAACCGAGGGGCTGCGCGGATGGGCACAAGCCTATCGTCTGTCGCCCCGGACTGTTTAGGCGCTCTTGGGCGGGGTCATCGACGCCATCACATTGTCGGCTGCGCGCCGTCCAAGTTCTTCTACATTCTCAAGGCCCTGAACGAACGGATTATGCCGCAGCAGGACCGGGATGGCAGCGCAGGTAATTGTGGCGGCACGGCACATCTCATGCGTGACCCGCAGCGACTCAGGATCGAAATGACCGCCGTGCGATAGGGTCGGGAAGCTGAGGTCGGCGAGGGCCGCTGTTGTTTGTCCTCGTGCGTCTACCAGATGATCGAATTCCAAGGTGCCGCATTTTCCGGATACCAGAGCCCCGGGGCCGGCCGGAGCGATGGTGTAGTCCTGACCCAACCCATGCAGATCCAGAACTCCGGCGTCATTCAGGGCGAGCATCCGTCGGATCGAGCGATGTGGCACCGAAGCATAAACATCAGCGAAGACCGGCCGTAGCTCCTTGTCGAACAGCCTGCGGTCTTCGGCGCTGAAGTGGGGAAGGACGCTTTCGTATGTCAGGTGCGCTGCCAGCAGGGCCATGCGCCAAGGATCGGTGTGCCGGGCCTCTCTGGCCTTGGCTGCTGCGGCCACGCCGGTTCGCGCGGCTTCCCAGCCACCTTGTTTCAGCCGGTCGGCAAAGTGGCGTTCGGCGTAACCCTCGACACGGTCTGGCTGGGCCCGCCTGGCATAGGTCGGGTCCAGAAGCCGGAGGTCTTCGCCCAGTTGCCTTTGACACGCCTCAAGCAGACCGGTTTGCCCACTGGTGCGGGTCACAAGAAGTTTGAGACCTGCGCGGTTGAATGTCGGAAGGCCGGGAAGGGGCAGGGGATAGAACCAGTCCGCATCGGGCAGCAGCCCGCGTCTTGAAAGCATGGCCATACGGAACGCACTGTCCTTGCTGTTCGGGATCCACCGGGTCCCGTCCGTTTCGTCGAAACGGCCATGAAAACTCGCCAGCGCCACGGCTGCGTCGATTGCGGTCAGAGAACTGCCCAAGATACCGACCCGACAATCAGAGAAGCGGCGGAGTCGCTCTGCCGGCCAAGGCGCGTGCAGCACGACCCCGGACGGGTGCGTTTTCTCCGACCATTTGTGGCCTGTCGCAAGAACGACATGATCAAAAGGTGTCTGGCCGACTGCGTGAGGCGTTTCAAATTTCACCACGGTGCTATCTGAGCTTGGGATAACGTCAGTGACGGCGTGTCTGGATCGTATCTCCACCGCGTGGCCTCTGCCCCGGCCCTGAGCCGTTAACGCCGCAAGCTGGGCCACGAAATACCGACCCAGAACCAGCCGCGGATAAAAGGTCTCCGGTCCGATGTCGTCAGCAGATATTCCGAACTCTCGCAGAGTGGCCGCATCGCAAGATCGCAGGAACTCCTCAAGCGTCTCGACTACCGGGGGCACTTCTCTGCTGCCGATATTGGACAGCATCTGGGGCAGGTTCTCACCTTCGCGATACGGCATTCCCGTGCCGATTTCGCGTTCCCGCTCAAAGAGATGGATTTCGAGCGGCTGAGGCGAGGTCAGCAGCTGTTTCAGCGCGTAAATGGCGGTTGGGCCACTGCCGACAATCGCGACGCGGGGCCGCGACGGATCGCGCATGTCAGGCGTGCGCACACCGCCGCTCTTGCCGCGCCGCGCGCGTGGGATAGTTTGCTCCAAAGCAAGACCTTTTCCAATTGAACTGAGATCGCGAAAACTGATTTCGTATTAAGTTTTCTAATATTGGAACAATCGGCGCTTAGATTGGTTCCTTAGACAGAAAGACCGCAGTCCAAATTCACCAATTGTCGCTGACAGGAAGCCCGAACCGATCCGGTTTGCGGCAACGGAGGCCCCATGCGCATTGCCCTCATCGCCCATATTCGGCACCCGATCACCACGCCGTTTATGGGAGGCATGGAAGCCCATTCATACGCATTGGCATCGGCCCTACGCGACCGGGGGCACGACATCACGCTGTTCGCGTCTGGCGACAGCAAACCGCCAACAGGTGTTGGGCTGCATCCGATCGTAGAACGTCATTACGACCTTGATTTCCCATGGCACCGCTTCCACGGGACCGACGCGTTGAACGCTCATTTGGACGCGGCATTCGAAGCAATACTGAACCCATTGCGCGACGGCGGGTTCGACGTCATTCATAACAACTCGCTTCATCGATATCCCCCCCGGATGGCACGAAGGGACCGGGTGCCGATGCTGACCTCACTGCACGTGCCGCCGTTTGACGCGTTGCGTCGGGCCGTCCATGCCTCCGGTGCCGCATGGAACCGGTTTACCGTTTGCTCGAGTGAACAGTTGAAGGTTTGGTCGTCCGCGACCTCCGAGCTGCCTTTGCATATCGCTTATAACGGCATCGACACGGCACGGTGGTCCTTCCGACCCCAAGGGGACGGAACCGCAGTTTGGTTCGGTCGTATCACTCCCAACAAGGGGACGGCGGAAGCCGTTCGTGCCGCGCGCTACGCTGGGCTGGCGCTCAGGATTTTCGGGCCGGTGGAAGATCAGGCCTACTTCGATCAGGCAGTGGCGCCGTTCCTCGGGCCGACGATCGCCTATTGCGGAAACCTTGATCCGGACATGCTGGCAGACGCCGTTTCACGAGCCTCTGTCTGTCTTTTTACCCCACGCTGGAACGAACCCTTCGGCCTCGCCGCCGTCGAAGCCATGTCTTGCGGCGTTCCGGTGGTGGCCTTCGATGCAGGCGCCGTGTCGGAGGTCGTCGGCGAGGGCGGAGTCATCGTCGAAGAAGGGGATGTGGTCGGACTGGCGGCCGCAGCGCTAAGGGCCATGCGCTTGGACCGCCATGACGTCCGGCAGCTGACAGTCAGCCGCTTCGGTCTCGAGACGATGATTGACCGCTATGAGGAGCTCTACCGCCTTTGCATTGCGGAACGCGACACTCCGGCACCCGACGTTGAATTCCCACCAATCGAACTTCCGGCTTCGGCCGCTGTGCTGCCCCTCGCAGCCGAATAATCCAACCCCAAAAGGAGCATGACCATGGCGAAGGCCGCGACCAAAACGAAATCGAAGACTCCCGCGAAAGCGACGAAATCCACGGTGAACCAGCCGCAGACGATTTACGGGGAGGGCGGCGAGACGCACCAAACCGCCGGGGGCGACGTGCCGGTGATGACGACTTCTCAGGGTGTCCCGGTGTCCGACGATCAGAACACGCTGCGGCAGGGCGCGCGCGGCCCGGCGCTGATGGAGGACTTCCACTTCCGCGAGAAGATGTTCCACTTTGACCATGAGCGCATTCCGGAACGCGTCGTGCATGCGCGGGGCTATGCTGCGCACGGATATTTCGAAACGCTGGACCCGATCCCCGATCTGACCCGCGCCGATATCTTCCAGCGCAAGGGTGAGAAGACGCCGGTATTCTGCCGGTTCTCGACTGTGGCGGGGAACAAGGGGTCGGCAGATCTCGCCCGCGACGTGCGCGGCTTTGCGGTGAAGTTCTACACTCAGGAGGGCAACTGGGACCTCGTCGGCAATAACATCCCGGTGTTTTTTATCCAGGATGCGATGAAGTTTCCCGATCTCATCCATGCTGCCAAACAGGAGCCCGACCGCGGCTTTCCGCAGGCGCAGACCGCCCACGACAATTTCTGGGATTTCGTGTCGTTGATGCCCGAGGCCATGCACATGGTCATGTGGGCCATGTCCGACCGGGCCATCCCCCGCTCTTTCCGGTTCATGGAAGGGTTCGGGGTGCACACCTTCCGCTTTGTGAATGCGGATGGCAAATCCTCTTACGTGAAATTCCACTGGAAGCCGAAGCAGGGCCTTCAGTCGGTCACCTGGGACGAGGCGCTGAAGATCAACGGCGCGGACCCGGACTTCCACCGGCGTGATCTTTGGAACGCGATCCAGAGCGGAGATTATCCGGAGTGGGAGCTGGGCGTTCAGGTGTTCGACGACGAATTCGCCGACAGCTTCCCCTTCGATATCCTCGACGCGACCAAGCTGATCCCGGAAGAGGATGTTCCCGTTCGCATCATCGGCAGGATGGTGCTGGACCGTGTCGTCGATAACTTCTTTGCCGAGACCGAGCAGGTTGCCTTCTGCACGCAGAACATCGTGCCGGGCATAGATTTCACCAATGACCCGCTGCTTCAGGGCCGTAACTTCTCTTACCTCGATACGCAGATCAAAAGGCTCGGCGGACCGAACTTTACGCATATCCCTATCAACGCACCGAAATGCCCGTTCCATCATTTCCAGCAGGATGGCCACATGGCAATGCACAACCCCAAGGGCCGTGCGAACTATGAACCCAATTCCTGGGGCGGAGCCGAGGGCGGTCCGAGGGAGGCTCCTGAAACCGGCTTCCGATCTGTTCAGACCGAAGCGGAAGGGGTCAAAGACAGAGTGCGGCCAGAGCTGTTCGCAGATCATTACAGTCAGGCGCGCCAATTCTACCTCAGCCAGACTGAGGTTGAGCAGATGCACATCGCCGATGCCTTGGTTTTTGAGCTTAGCAAAGTTGAAACAAATGCGATTCGTGAACGCCTACTTTCGCATTTGCCGAATATCGATGAGGGGCTTGCCCAGTCGGTGGCGGACGGGCTGGGGATGGAGGTCCCGAAGCCTGCAAAACCTGCCCGTGAAAGGGTTGATGGACTGGCGGAGTCGACTGCGCTCAGCATCCTGAAGAACGGCCCGGATAGTTTCGCAGGTCGTAAGCTGGGCGTCCTGATCAGCGACGGGGCAGACGCGAAGCTGTTGGAGGCCCTCAAGAAAGGTGCGGAAAAGGCGGGGGCTGTCATCGCGCTGGTGGGCCCAAGGGTCGGAAGCGTGACGCTCTCTGACGGGTCCAGTGTCGAAGCGGACGAGAAAATCGACGGTGGACCATCTGTCCTGTTCGATGCGGTCGCGGTGCTGGTGTCCGAAAAGGGTGCGGAGAAGTTCGCCGGAAGTCACCCTGCAAAGACCTGGGTCGCGGACGCATTTGCGCACAAAAAATTCATGATGGTCACCGACGAGGCTCTGCCGTTCCTCAAGAAGGCTGGCCTGCCTGACGAACCGGATGGCGGGATGTTCTTCGCGAAGGACATAAAGCCGTCGGCGTTCTTCAAAGAATGCGCAGCGCTGCGGTTCTGGGACCGATCGGCCTGATGGACGTTGGTCATGCTTGAGTTCATCCGCCAGAACTCTGAGCTTGTGCAGATCGGGGCCAGCCTGACGACGACGGTCGTCTGGCTGGTCTACCTGCACGTTCTTCTCAAGGGTTTCCGCGATCAACGCAGGTCGAGCCTATTGATCAACCGCGGGGGCGGCGAGGATTTGCATGCGCGCTGCCTGATTTCAAACATGGGGGCTCAACCGGCCTACCTTCTGGACGTTCTGGCTGGCATCGAAACGAAAGATGGCCCCGGTGTCGCAAGCGTCGTGGATCGGCAAGAGCTTCGTCGTGAGGAACTTGAACGGCCAACCGAGATGACAGGCCAGGGGCCTCTGCCAAGTGGCGGCTACGTCGATATCGGTTCGTTCCGGGATATCCTGGACCGGGCCGGGTATGACCTGTCGAATGGACGGTCTCCGCAGGCCACACTGAAACTGGTTTCGGTCGCCGCGACGAACCAAGCGTCGCAGATCGTGGCTGCCGTGAGAGAGTTTGACGTCTGGGAGGACGGAGCGACGATCACAGTCCGTTCCCGGACTCTTGAGGCGAGACAGGTCCGGTCCCGATCCGCACGGCGCAGAGTTCGCAGCGTGCTGGAAAAGCTTCAGTGCGGCAAATATGGTTCGGCCCAGATCGCTACGGATTTGCAGCACGTGTGACAAAGTCAGACAGAGCGGGAACTAAACCGTCTCGGGGCTGTTTCTGTTACGAGAAGCCTCGCAGAAACGGTTGGAATATGGCATGACGATTTACGAAGACTCTCGGGCAACGACTGGCATCACTGGCTTGGATGCCGTGCTGCGCGGGGGTCTTACACCCAATCGACTGTATCTTGTTGAAGGGACGCCCGGTGCTGGCAAGACCACGCTTGCCCTCCAGTTCCTGATGGCGGGTATCCGGTCTGATCTCTCGGGACTTTACGTAACGCTGTCGGAAACCAGCGATGAATTGCTGGCTGTTGCCGCGTCCCATGGCTGGTCGCTTGACGGTCTGGACATCTTCGAAATGGCTGACGAGGCCGATTTTGCTTTGGATCAGGACCAATCGCTTCTGCACTCAAGCGATGTCGAACTGGGCGAAACTGTGCGAGGAATTCTAAATCGCGTCGAGGAGACGGACCCGCGTCTGGTCATTCTCGACAGCCTCTCAGAGCTCAGGTTGCTGTCGCAAAGCCCGTTGCGCTATCGTCGGCAAATCATGGCACTCAAGCATCATTTTGCCAAACGCAACTGCACGGTGTTGATGCTTGATGATCGAACGGCCGATCCGGGCGATCTCCAACTGCACTCCTTGGCTCATGGCGTCATCAGCCTTGAACAACTGGCCAGTGAGTTCGGGGCCGAACGCCGCAGATTGCGGATCGTGAAGATGCGCGGGATGAAATACTACGGCGGCTATCACGACTTCACAATCGAACGCGGCGGCTTGCAGGTATATCCTCGGCTTGTGGCCGCAGACCACGAAACCGCCTTTTCCAGCACACCCATTTCGACCGGATTGAACGGGTTGGACGCGCTCTTGGGCGACGGATTGGTCCCGGGCACCAATGCACTGCTTTCGGGGCCGGCGGGGGTTGGCAAGACCACAACAGCCGTAAGATGTATGCTGTCCGCACTGGAACGTGGCGAAAAGGCCGCGTATTTCCTGTTCGACGAAAGGCTCGGCACGTTGGTGCAGCGCTGCAAAGCGTTGGATATGGACCTGACACCCTATGTCGAAAATGGTCAGCTTATCATCCGACAAATCGACCCGGCGGAGCTGACACCCGGCCAGTTCGCCGGTGAAGTGCGGGCAAGTGTTGAGGAGCACCACGCGACGGTTGTCGGCATCGACAGTCTGAACGCCTATCTGCACGCGATGCCGAGTGACACCTACTTGATGCTTCAGATGCACGAGCTGCTGAGCTATCTCGCACAGCGTGGCGTCGTATCACTTCTGATCGTCGGGCATCATGGGATCACCGGCGATCTCAGGTCAGACATCGATATCAGCTACCTTGCGGACACGGTGATGTTGCTGAGGTTCTTCGAGGCAGAAGGTCACCTTCGGAAATCCATCGCCGTCATCAAGACCCGCACGTCGGATCACGAACGGTCCATCCGGGAATTCCGCATCGACAAGAACGGCGTGACCATCGGAGAGCCGATCACCAATTTCAGCGGCATCCTGTCCGGCAGCCCGGTTTACGGGCGCCCCAAGGACGATCTGATGAACCTCAGGCCAGACGAGGGTCGCTCGTGAACCTCGCGGTGTCGAGCGGTCTGCAACAGGACGTGCAAACGCACGGCCCTGAAATCGCGATCTACGCGCCGCACGGGCGGGACGCTCAGGTCGCCGCGCGACTATTCGCGGAACAGGGCATAGGGTCTTTCATTGCCAGGGATCTCGACAGCCTGTTGTCGTCAATGACGACAGACCTCGGCGCGGTCTTGCTGACCGAAGAGACGTTGAACAGTCATAATACCGAAAGCCTACACGACGCTTTGGCCGGGCAACCTGCATGGTCCGACTTGCCCTTCATCGTGCTGGCTATCGGAAGCGAACAATCGCGGTCAGACACCGCGCGCAAGCGGATCGATGCCTTGGGCAACGTCGTTCTTTTGACCCGTCCCATGCATGCGGAAGAGCTGCTCCGCGCGGTCAAGTCGGCCCTCAAGGCCCGGCGTCGCCAGTTCGAAGCGCGTGACCGCATGGAAGAGCTGTTGATGCGGGAAAAGCAGCTGCGCGAGAGCGAAGCGAAATTCCATACGATTGCAAACTCCGTGGACCAGATGATCTGGTCGACACTGCCAGACGGGTTTCACGACTATTACAACGACCGCTGGTATGAATACACAGGGGTTCCCGAAGGCTCGACGGATGGTGAGGCCTGGAACGGGATGTTCCACCCCGAAGATCAGGACCGTGCATGGTCGGTGTGGCGCCACTCTCTTGCCACCGGCGAACCTTACGAGATCGAATACCGTTTGCGCCACAGGTCAGGTGACTATCGTTGGGTGCTTGGCCGGGCAAAGGCGGTCCGCGACGAAACGGGCAAAATCATCCGGTGGTATGGATCCTGCACGGATATCCACGATGATATCATGGCCCGGGAAGCCGCGGTTCACGACCTGACGCGCCAACGGGATCAGGCTTGGAACCTCAGTCTGGACTTGATGGCGGTCACCTCGCGATCGGGCTCGATGGAGCTTTTGAACCAATCGTGGAGCACCTTGCTGGGGTGGGACGTCGAGGACCTGCGCGGTCGGCGCTTTGCCCGGCTTGTGCATCCAGATGATCTGTCCACTGCGAAGTCCGCGTTTCGTCATGTCATGTCCACCCCCGTCGCCAATCCGGTCGAGTTCCGCCTCAGACACAGTGACGGCAGTTACAGGTGGTTTGCCTGGACCGCCTCGGGCCACGAGGATCGCATCTTTGCAACCGGCCGCGATGTGACAGAGAGACGTGAAAAGGATGCAGCGCTCGCCACCGCCCAGGAAGCGCTCAGGCAGAGCCAGAAGCTGGATATGATCGGCCAACTGACCGGCGGCGTGGCGCACGATTTCAACAATCTGCTCGCGGCCATTCGGTCCAGCCTGGAGCTTGCGCGTCGCAGGCTGTCCGCTGATTCAGATGTCGCCCGCTATCTCAACAACGCCATTGCCGCTGCTGATCGCGGTGCGGGATTGACCCAACGCATGTTGGCTTTCGCCCGGAAACAGGAACTCCACTTTGATGCGGTCGAAGTCCAGCGTTTGCTTCCAGACCTGAAAGATTTGCTCCAGCGGTCGTTAGGTCCACAAGTCGATCTGGTTTTCGACATCCCTGATGACCTGCCAAGTGTTCTTGTCGATGCCAACCAGCTCGAGATGGCAATTCTCAACCTTTCCGTAAATGGTCGTGACGCTATGGAGGGTTCAGGGCGCCTCTCTTTTTCCGCTCGGCAGGTCTCGGATGCAGGGGGGGCCGATCTGAAGGCGGGAAACTATGTCGTGGTGTCGGTTACGGACACGGGGTGCGGCATGGACGCCGAAACACTTGAGCGTGCATTTGAGCCATTTTTCACGACCAAGGGCGTCGGCAAGGGCACCGGGTTAGGTCTGTCGATGGTCCATGGCCTGGCGGCGCAGTCCGGCGGCGTGTTCCGAATGGACAGTGTGGTCGGGCGTGGCACCACGGCTTTTCTCTACCTTCCGATCGTCGAAAGCGTGCCAAGTGTAGATCAGGAATGCGACCACCCTGTATCATCGAACCAGACAAAGACAGATAGGAAACTCACGATATTGGCTGTCGACGATGACCTTCTGGTGTCCATGGGCACTGTCGGAATGCTCGAAGACATGGGCCACGAAGTTTTGGAGGCAAGCTCCGGGGCACAAGCGTTGGATATCTTTGCGAGTCGGCCGGATATCGACATGGTCATAACGGATCAAGCAATGCCAAAGATGACAGGCCTCGAATTGGCGAAAGCGCTGCATCAATCCAATCCAGGCATGCCAGTTATTCTGGCGACCGGATACGCGGACCTACCGGAGGGTGCATCTGGAGATATCACGGCGAAACTCGATAAGCCGTTTTCGGAAGCCAACCTAAAGTCCGTAATCTCTTCAGTTGTGGAGAATGTCGCGCCGGACCGTGCCACGCAGTCGTAGGCAGTTTGTGACTGCTACCGGAAGTGAAAGCGCCCCTTTTAGCGCGTTCATTGAGAAAGACTACCCGTCGGACAGAGTGTCAGAACGCGTCATCGAAAGGGAGCGCGGCGATTTCTTCATCGGTCGGACGAGGGCGACTGTAATCGCGTGCCGGAGCGTATTTGCCGTGCATCGCATCATAGACCCGTCGGATGCTGCTTAGCTGTTGGTGCGCTGACATTTCGTGCCGATATGCTGGACAAGTGTCGTAAACATCGCCGCCCGTCGGAGCGACGGTGTAACCCAGCGCCTGGAGCGCTTCTGTTGCTTCTTCGCGAAGCATGCGTCTCGTGGCCTGATCTTCACAGCCGACTACGACATGAGAGAGGACACCCGGTTCAGCGCTGTAGTTTCGGTCAACACAAATACCGAAGGCCTTGTCTACGTGTCGGCTAATGAGCCAAACGAAAACATCCCGCAGGTCGAGAGAGAGTTCGTATCGTCTATCGGCCATGTCGGGTTCGATCTTTCCCGATGTTTATTTTACTTTCCAACGAAACCGCCCCTTCATCGAACGTCGTCGGGGCAAAATGCTCGATATTGAGCACAACGCCATCGCCAAGAACTGTTCCGAACTTTGGGAGCTGCGACGTATTTTAGTATCAATATAGCAAGTGATTGAGGTCACGGATACGTCTCCGTTCGAGCTTACCGGAGTTGAACGCGTCCGCCGCGGGTCAGAACGGATGGTGGCATGTGGCACCGGTATCAAGAAGTTCGCGGGTCATTTGCAAGTAGGAGAGCACGTCGAAACTCTTGGACCCAAGTAGTGCGCGATGACGGCTGGGGAGACTACCGTTGTCCATGAGTAACTAAGGGCATCAGCCCGGAGAGCGGAGATGGTTCCGTGGGCAAAAGCACAGCTGGCATGAAAGCTATGTTTTGGAACACGCCGTTCTGCCGAAGAATCTCGAAACGTTGAACGTTCGTCAGAAGCGTCTTCGCCAGGTCCGCTCTGCCATATATTGAAATGTCGTTTGGGCGGCGTAAGCTTCGCTCGACAGCTTGGAGCCATTCAGAGGTCAGTTCGGAGGGCTCGAGGTCCGTCGCGTATTTCAAAATCGTAGGTATCGGGTTCCCGGCCGAAGGGATCCCGGCATCGCGAGCGCTGGCGTAAAGCTCGCTCCACTTCGGCGTCCACGCCAGCGAGACGTAGTGTTTGGCTGCCCGAACCGCCTGCCGGTAGCGAGCCTGCTGATTTTTCGACAGACTTGCATCAGAGAATAACTCCAGATCGTAATCGAAGACCTGATCGATGGTCTCTGCCGGGCTGCCTCCATTTTCCATATGTAGGCGGTGCAGGGTGTTACACGCGACGGTAAGCGCACGACGCGTGCTCTCACTGTAACCGATACGACCGGCCAGATCTTTCAACTCCCTCAGTATTTTTGTAGGTAGCCGGACGGTGCGCTGAGGGTCGGACGCATGGAACGTGTTGCTGTAGGAAGTGAGGTAATCGGAAAGCTGCGGCAGGACGGCGGCTCTTTCCATCACCATCCCCGCCTCGCGAATAGCGACCTTGCGGGATTTCTTTGCCCAAGCCAATCGCGACGATATGAAAGCTCGGTCAATGTCATCAGGGGCCTTCTTGTTATAGATCGCCAAATTTTCCAACACGGCTATCCTGTCGAGATCCGAGCCAGAAAACCCCTCGCTAAGGAGGGCATTTTTGAAAGAGGCCCACGCCGCAGCGAATGGGTTAGCCACGGGCGTTTCTCTCACTTCTCCTTTGCGCTGCCTGAGCCGTTGAAGACCGCTGGGTTCTTTCGGCAGCAACTTGGCGGGAAAGTCTTGGAGTTCGAACAGGGCATCTATTGCGAACGCGCCTGACCGGAACCGTGACCGCTCGGATTTTGTCAGTCGCCTCTCTGTTTCGGTGAACCACTGCGGCGTCAAGTCAGACGGCTTCAATCCTTCTTTGCGAGCTTGATTTGAGACGGCGAGCGTTCTCGATGCCAGTTTTTCCATCCCACGATCTGCTAACTCGGCTCGGATCTTCGACCAAGGTATTGAAGCCGCATCGAAGGCCGTATTTCGACGCGATGGATCGGACGAAATTGTCTTCAAAAGGTTCAGGACGTAAATGTGAAAGGCTCTTTTTTTAGGCTTTTCCATGCCCAAAATAGAGGGGTCGAGGTCAATAAGCTGTTCCACCACCTGCTCAGAGAGCAATTCTTCCAGAGTTGGATCAGCGTGGATATCTACCAGAAGCATTAACACTGAGGCCCGATAGACCGCCGGGAGTGCGCTTTTGACTTTGGGTCCGGAAAGGGCATGCAGGCGTTCGAGCTTCGGCGGGAGGGGGGCGTGTGTGGTGTGATCCGAAGGCCGGGGCAGGGGGCCGATGAGCTAGCGGGGCAGGAGACCAGTGGCTTGAGCTAATTCGGAGTTCTGGAGGCGGTCGAGCACGCCGAGGGCCGAACGGTAAGTAGCTCTGTTCAAGCCAGTCAGGGACTTCTCGAGCTCAACCGCCAAATCTCGGTTCAGTTCCGCAGGCTCAACCTGGTCTCCGAGCACGCGCCGTAACTCATAAAAGGGGTTTGCCGCCCATGAGCCGATCTCAAGGCGTGCCAGTCGTTGAAGCCCATGAATTGCGTCTGCATCGACGCGGGTTCTGGTTGCCAGCAATTGAAGATCGAGAATTCGTTGGCGGAAAGCCAGGTATCGTGGACGTTCCCTCCCGAAGATCTCTTGAGCACGCTCAGGTATCTCGTCGAAGGGCAGTTCTATCGACAAGGAAGTTCCGGAGTATCGGAGCATCAACAGCGGTGTTTCTTCGATCTTGGCGAGGAGAGTTAGGGCCGTAGCCAATGCAAATGGTGAGGCGGCACGGGTGAGTTCTTTCCTTGGGTCTGGACGAGACAATTCGTCGAAGAGCCTTCCGCAGTCCATTACGTCAGACATACAAACCACCTCGGCCAGACCGCTTTTGGGACGGTGCAGACTGCCTCAGTCCCAGGGCGTTTTCGGTAAACTCGCCGCGAGGGCGGCCGGGGTTCGTGCTGTGTTTGATCTCTGTCATACAGAGCATATTGGCCGTTTGCGCGCAGAGCAAAATCGGAGGCGCAACCGTGTCGCGGTCACCCACAAACCAACCAGCCCCCCCTCGGGGATTCTCTTGATTCTGGGATTCTCTTTATTCAGGGGGTCGTTTTTTCTTTTTATTTCAGTATCCTGAGTGGGGGTTGGTCGCACTGGGCCGGGGGCATGTCGCAAATTACTTTGCTCAGGTCGCAAAATCTCTGACAAAGGTCGCACGTCGCCTTGCTCAGGTCGCAATGCGTCTGGCGCAGGACGCGGAATACCTGCGGCAAATCTCACGCTAATGTGATTGTCGGAGGTCCGGCACGAGCACTTTTTCAAGCCCGTAGCCCGGGTGCTGGACAGCAAACCGACCAGCTCGAGCCCGTCGGCAGATATCAGGTGCGCGCGGCGTGCGAGTTCATCACGTTCAGATCCGCTCGCCTATTGCCACGAGGGTGCCAGGCCCTCAGTGGGGCATACTGTCTGGAAGCAAGCCGAGCACATCGCAGATCAATTCTGTCGGTTCGTCTGAGAGAGCCCGCGCCCAGTAATAAAATTCGACGACGTCCAACCTACGTTCTGCCAGCTCAACTTTCGCCACAAATGACGGTGGCCTGCCCAATTGCTCCGCCAGCGCCGCTTGAGAGAGGCCGGCAGACTTCCGAGCGCTTACCAAGGCTGCGATGACGTCCCGATATTGTTTTGTGTGTAATGTGCCCGCCACTGCCGCATCTTTCCGCTGGACAGGCTCTCTTACGTGAGTTACTCGACACTCCCAAAATGGGAGTGGCCGTGGTGACGGAAGAAACGTTTTGGTTGGACACACGCTGGTTGAATCCGGGCTGGCAAGAGGCGTTTCGAGCACGTCTCTCAGGCTGGTTGCCGATAGGCTGGGTGCAGGAGGGCGTTCGCCTTGGTGTGATTGAATACGATGCCGAAAGGAGGATGATCGAGGTGACCACCTATGGGCGCGAGATCACTGACCTCGACTTGAGCTTGATCAGTGAAGATACCATCAAGGCGCTTGCAGCTACGGTCGCGATCCGCGGCGGAGATGATGCATGGTTCAACTCTGACTTGGGTCAGCCAGGGGGCTGGCTGCCAGTGGCACGCACGTTTCCAATCGAATTTAGGGCAAGGTTTGAAGAGTGCTTTCAGTTGGCGCGTTCAGAACTCACTGAGCAACCGGTCAAATGACGTTGCCAAGATCGCGAGGAAGCGCCCGTTCCCTGTTGTCAATTGTCTCCGGGAGTATTCAGAAATGATGATTGTGCAGGGTTATCCGGTCCCGCAGCCGACCAAAAATAATGAAGAAAAACCCGTCGAGGAGGAAAAGAAAGAAGAAAAGACAGAAACCCTACAACACGGGTAACCTGTCTGAACATCCAATTACCGTCGCCCGCAGGTTGTGGTTAGCTATTCCAGTTGAAGTCGGCTCGGTAGCGCTCGCGCATACCATTTACCCGGCGGTCCCGCCGTGCCCTCATCGCTTCGGCGTCAAGCTGTGCAACTTCTTCCGCGATGTAGTGAAGTCTGACGATATCGGTGCCTGACGTCGTCGGTGAGTGATGAGCAGCATGTTTTGCCAGCTCGATACCCACTGGGCCATGGTGGCGTATGGCGTCTGAGTAATGCATAACGCGCAGCGTCGTAAAACTATTGCCAGTGAGCGCCTTGAAAACCCTGGGGATGTAGCTCGCAGCGGCGGGCCTCTCATCAACGAGACAGAACAGTTGCCGTCTTTCCTGTATGGCCTGTTCTCTCAGGTGTGGCAGGAGGACCGGCGTCGAGTCTTGGAGAAGAATTGCATCGATGAACCGTCCGCATTCGGGGTGAAGCGGAAGAACCAGAAGTTCGGGTCGAGAAGTATGTGTTTTCTGGATCTTTGTCCTGATGACCCAGTGGTTGTTCTCCCAGAACAGAGTAGTGCCGAAGGCAAGCTGAGCGGACGCATTCCGGAGCGGGGCGTTGGCGTATATGGCCAGAATGGCAGCGGCGTTCCGCATCTGGTGCCGTTTGCCAGGGGATAGTTCCGCATCGACGCCGATAAGAAGCCGTTCAGCTTGGTCAAGAATACGGTCAGTCGTGTTCCCGGTCCTTGCCAGCTTAAAGAATTTCAGGGCCCTCTGTGCGCGCTCACGAGCCTCGAATTCTCTGATGTAACAACGCAGGTGCGAGATTATACTCTCATCTTCGCCGTGATAACGTGCGAAAAGGTATAGTCCGTCCACCGACGCCCGGATGGATGACCAGCGAAGTCCATGTGGTTTCAGAGAGCACCGCGAGATGAGATCCTTCACGTATCTATCGATGCCAATGGGTGAAAGGACAGGCTGGAAGTCATTGTGCCGGATCGACCACATACACTGGCACAGCTTTTCGCGCATGCGCAGCACCATACTCCGGGCCGGGACCTTGACCTCGGCCCCTCCTCCCGGAAGCCCACGAGCCGCACGGCGAATGGTTTCCTGATAATCCAGAGGCAACTCGTCGGGTTGAATCGAAACATGACGTAGGATCGGCGGTCGTTTCGGTGGTCGGGCAATCGGATCCCAACTTAACATTTCGTATGACGGACGCATGACGGTGTTTTTGGGCAGGGCGAGCACCGGGGACTGGTTTGCCCCGGGAGACTTCTTAGCCAGTTTCTGGCGCGCATCCGCAATCTGTCGCAAGAACGATGGGTCAAAGAGTGAAAAGGTGTCCTCGAGCAAATCGAGGGTAAGCTGAACATCTGCTCTGCCATCGCCCTTCAGCCACATGACTAAGTCGTCGGCTGACGGGGCGCTGAAACCGTGTTCCAGTAGATAGTCAAAGAACCCGTCCGTCGCGAGAATTGAAGCCTCGCCAACAGTTGCGAAACCGGGACGCATTGCCAGAGCTTTCCAGACTGGCTTTGCCAGGATGCTGTGAACATTCATTCCGAGGCACCCCGAATTTCTCTCGACCATTGGGAACGGTTGGCCCTACGGCGATAACGCGTTTCTTGGAAATCAAGAGCACGCTTCTCGGCATCTATGAATGCGTAGTTTCTCCGCAGAACACGCTCGGTATCTCCGGTGATTGTCTCGAGTTGCGGGAAACAACTCGGATCCTCATTGATCTCGATGGAGCACAACCCATGCCGGAAGTTATGGCTGGTGAGGGGAAGGCCGATTCCATCCGAACACTCCGCGAGCCAACTATCAAACGTCTGGAAAACCAATTCCTCTCCGATCACTTCAATGGCGGGAAACAGGAGAGAAGACTCGGTCGATCCGCCGAACAGTGGTCGTATGCACGCCAGGTAGAATGAAAGTATATTGAAAGCGTCGCGACGGTGATGAGCTTCCGAAATCGGGAAGGGTGGCATGTGCTGCCCGCGAGCGGTCATGGCTTTACCGTTTTTGAGGAGCTCGTTTGGGATGTGAATGACGAAATGGGGATTCACCGGGTCAGATCGATGATCGAAGAAAGTTTGCGGATGACCGTCCATGTTCAGATCGCGCAGGATGTTGGATTTCCGAAATGGAGCGACGTCAATCGCAATTGCTGCGAAGGCCGCGCAGGTTCCGAACATACGGGCTTGCCGAAGGAGGCGCTTCGCGATGCGAACCTCCTCGGTTGACAGAGTTAAAGATGCCGGATCTTTCACAAACGCTCCAAGGTCAATTTTTTCGAGCGCGGCCATTTCAAGTGCTGCCTGTGCTTTGGCGGCATACTGGAGGTGCTGGGTCTCGAATATTTCGGTCTTGACCTCATTTTGGATGAGGTTTCTGCACCATGCTTTCGTTTTGGGAGACATCTGCTCGCTTGCCTTGGCTCCTTCGATCAGGACCGGCAGGCGAGATATTAGCTTGGCGAGTTTCTCCGCCTCCTCGGTCAAGCCACGACGCTTGACGGTCAGCTTTAGCGCCGACGCATATTCGTAGAGGCTTCTCGGCTCCAGGCCGCTGGAGTTCTTTGATCTCTCGCAGAGGGTCACCAGAACTTTCTCGATGACGTCCAATTCGAACAGCGGAGTAAGTCCGTTGGACATCTTCAGGTCGCGGTATTCACCGGCGGTCCTAACGTAGGTTCTCAAGGCAGCTCTATAGATCCCGGTGTTGCCGGACGAATGGCGTTTTGCCGTCGCTTCCCTGGCCTCGTCTGTAAGAGCGGTGTCGTCATACTCGACGGTCGCATTGGTCACCCAGTTATTTACCTCCTCGAAAAGGAACTCGGGAATAGCCTCTTCGTTTCGGAAAACGCCTGTCAGGGATCCGATCTCATCGTGCGGGAGCATGGCGCGGCATGTAGGAAACTGCCGAAGCAAATCGATGAAGCTGGCCCCCCGCTTGGCTTGTGCCCATTCGTCTGAGGTCGAACACTCCTCACGAAGTTGGATGACACGGTCTCGCGTCAGATCGGTGATGTCCCAGCCGCGCAAACGGGCAAGATCGCATAGTTTGGGATAGCCACGGGTCTGATCTTCTCTGATGAAGTTCGCGTCAATGAGGTCCGGCAGGACGGCCTTGAGGCGGGCGAAGCCGTCCTTTCTTTCGCGGCGTGCCTGCCGAGCTTGCAGGTCGCCATGATAGAACTCGATCATCCGCCTCCCATCGGCCTGATACTGCCGATATGTCGATGGCAAAATGCCCCATGCTGCAACACGGGCATTCAGGCGGGCATTTTGCTTCGAGTATTTGGGGGCAAGGTCGAGATATTCTCTCAGGGCGCCCGCGAGGACTCGTAGGTGGTGATCCTTGTAACCACGCTTTCTCAACATACGCTCGAGATGGCTGGCGTATTGACGGACCGTAGGGTCTTCGTGACCCAGACCGTAGTCTATGATGTCGCGCATCGACGGCTCTGATGTAAGCATTGGTTTGACTTTCTATCTTTCGGTGTTACCGGGACGATCTGGCGTTATCGGGAGGCGGATAATAAAAACCGGTGGGTTTGCCCGTGCCGAAAACCTACTGACTGTTGTTATTTTCGGCGTTGGAGGGACGAGCGGCTTCGGAAGCAAATAGAGCCGCGAAAACGTCACCTGCGTCGGCTGAAGAGGCAGGCTCGCATCGTGGATTTGAGCCAGGTGCTGACACCGGCACCGGTTCCACGATCTCGAAGTTTGGGGTAGGGGTGCCAAGGACACGGGTCCGGATTAGCGCGGGCAGCCAGCGGCGCATGCGGGGTGCTTGCTCAGCGTCTGCATAGCCGAGCTGCACGCCACGGTCGTATTGCCAGCGCCCTGTCCGGAGGTTGTCCCGGATCGTCGAGTTAGGGACACCGGTAACCTTGCGAACCCAGTTGATGTCGGCGAGGCTTTCGCGCAGTAGGCTCCTCGCAGGGTCGTCCGCGGGAAGCACGCCAAACAACTGGCGCCATAGAATGCTCTCTGAATAGATGCCGTGCGTCTTTTCCACGCCAAGCCGTTTGGCAACATCGACCACACTGTTGCGGCCAACGCCCAGGTAGCGTCTAAGTTCTTCCGTGGTTAGCCCAGCATTGTTAGCCGGAATGATCAGGGAGCGATAGAGCGTCATAAGCATCTCCTTTGGCGGGAGATGGGTCCGAATTGGACCTGACCAAAATGTTGGCAGTGAGGGCAAGAGCAGGTGGCAGACAAGGGCGTCAGCCCTGAGCCGTCGCAACATGCTGAAAAAATGCTACGACGACTGGCAGGCGAGTTTGCGCAACGCCAATGCTACGTTATCGATGTCTTTGGGTGCCCTACTGAATGAACCCGTCAGGGCACAGAAGCGGTGACCTTTGTCGCGCAATGCCGCGACCTGTCGAACCAAAGGAGCTTCAAAACATGAGATCCGTTCGTGGGCATGATGCCAATCAGTTGATTGAGGCCTTCGCGGTGATCGATTTCGAAGCCTCAAGCCTGTCCGAACTCAGTTGGCCTATCGAGGTTGGATTGTCTTGGATCGACAAAGGCCAGCTTCGGACGTGGTCGTCTTTGATAAAGCCGGACCCCAGTTGGGTCTTGAACGATTGGTCAACAAAAAGCTCCGCGATCCACAAAATACCGTTTGGAGACCTTGATGGGGCACCACCGGCCGTCGTTATCGCGAAAGCCTTCATGGCATGCTCAAAGGGCAAGCTTCTGGTTTCCGACGCTCCACTATACGAGACGCGTTGGCTTGCCAAATTACTGGCTACGACCGGGTCGTGTGATGTGCCAACCATAGAGAATTACCATGACGTGTCATTCCAAGCTTTCGACGGATATGCTCTCGACATGCTCTACGAAAGGCTTGTGCGGCAGAGGGTGCCACATCGTGCAGGTCCTGACAGCGCTCGAATGGTCCAGGGCTGGCTCGAGGCGTTGTCACACGTCAACTGATGCATACTGTCGAGCATTCGTTGCGTTGCCTCACGTCGGTGCCAATTCGCTTTGGAAGTAGAGGTTTCGGCCCAAACCGGACATTGGCCAGAGTTTACTGCCGCGCCGCGGCGTCTCTGATGCAGTCAGATGCGCAGGTTGACGTATTGTCCGCGGTGCCAAGGTCTGTCGTGCCGACTTCGATCTACAACGGAACCTTCGGGCTTGGCACTGTTGTGTCTGCGATAAGTCCTCGAAGTGCTTTGGGGCGGAGGCAAAGAAAATTTCCCGATGAAGGAGCCTTGGTCTTTACTCTCCCACGTAATAATTTGGTTTCGAACGACATCATCGGATACGCAGCTTAGGATCACTATGGAAAGCATCGAAAGCAACGAGATCAGAACGGAAGCCGTCGATTTTTCCTTTGGCGAGATCTTGAACCTGCACAAGGATGGCGAAATCGTTATCAGGCCTGAGTATCAACGGCTGTTCCGTTGGTCAGTCGAGCAGCGTTCACGCCTGATCGAATCTATACTACTTCGGCTCCCGATCCCTCCCATCTTTCTGATTGAGGACGAGAATGGCGTTCTTGAGCTGATTGACGGGCTTCAGCGCACGAGCTCGGTCTTGCAGTTTTTAGATCATGAAGCCATTGGGCAGGAGGAACTCGTTTTGGGCGGGTGCGATATACTGCACGAAATCAATGGAATGAAGTTTGAAGACTTCAACACGTCAATTCGCCTTCGACTAAAAAGAACTCCTATCCGCGCTGTGATCATCAAGCGAAGTGGAGATGATTATGTGAAATACGAAATGTTTAAGCGCCTCAACACTGGTGGCTCGCTACTGTCGGCCCAAGAAATTCGCAACTGCTCATCACGTATGCTTTCAGGGGGTGCAGATTTTTACAACACGCTGCAAGAACTGGCTGCGGATCCGAATTTCAGAGCGGCTATTATTCGCCTTCCCGAACCTGACCGGGAACGGCGGGCCGACGAAGAGCTGGTTTTGCGATATTTCGCCGTCCGGTTCTATCAAGGCAGCTTTGCCGGGAATGTTCGAGAGTGGTTGGACAACTTTATGGAAGACATCTTGTTCGACCGCGATGGAACTCAACTTGACCCAGATGAGTTCAAAAAATTCTTTGCCTTCATTGCAGAGAAATTCGGTGATGCCGCCTTTTCAAGATCCCGAGATGGACAGGCGTTTGGCCGCCTTGCGCCCGCATACTTTGAAGCAGTGGTTGGTGCGCTGGCTGGTCACTTCGGCGAACTCGGAAACGCTGATCCAATAGCTCTGCAAGCTAATCTAAGCAATGCCTTTGAAAGCGACGAATTCAAGGAGGCCAGCGGTCCAGGTGCGAACTCCAAGGGCAAGATGGAGGAAAGGATCAGAATTGTTCGAGAAGCACTGCTCGATTGATGACTCCATTTGATGAGATCGAGCGCGATCTCGATTGGCGTGAGGCGGAGCTGGCTGTTCTTCGATTGTTTCTCGCCAACGAGGACATCACTGAAAGAGAAAAGCGCGTTCTGTTTCGCGCAGCGTGGGCGTTGCTATACGCCCATTTTGAGGGGTTTTGCAAATTTGCGCTAACCGTTTACTTCGATGCTCTCAAGAACTCTGGAGAGAGATGCGATAACTTTGCCCCCAAGACCCAAGCATTTGCGCTCACCGAAAGGCTAAAGGCCATCAGGAACCTACCACCAGTTGACTTTATTTCCGCCATGCGCGGCTTTGAGGCCAATGTCCTTGCGGAGCCCATCTCATTTCCGGAAGTCGATACCGAATCAAACCTCTCACCGAAGATTTTAGAGAGGTTGTTAGAGGATGCAGATCTTGAAGTGAAATCTCTGCCTTTACACAACCGATCTCTTTTTACGCTTGTAAGTCGGCGCAACAAGATTGCGCATGGGGAGAGGGAGATTATTCCTGAGTTTGAATACTATCTTCAATTTGAGATCGCAGCAAAGGATGTAATGAATGAGCTTGCTCTCGTAATAGACGAAAAGTTGTCATCCCTTTGAGCCAGTAGGTTTTTCTGCACTTGGGAAACTTACGCTTCTGTCACCTTGTCGTTAAGTTCGGGCACAAAAAAGTGGGGCGTGGATCAATATTGGTGCGAACGTTTTCTTTGCGACCTGCCAACTCGAACTGTGCGCGTGCAGCGAACTTCCGCTCTCCGCCCATCTTGAACATTGAAAGCATGCGCAACACAGCCCGCTGTCCACGCCGAGACGGAATTGAAGATCACCTATTTGTTCTGCACCCGTGATTGTAGGCGAAGTTAAGAAGGCACGTCCGTCCTCTCTTTACTGCGAGACCGGCGGCACCGCTCAGAGCAGAATTTCACTTCGTTCCAATCACGCGACCATTTGCGTCGCCAGGTGAAAGGTCGTTGGCAAGCGACGCAGATTTTCGTCGGCAGTTTAGACTTAGTTTGCATGTCGAGCGTCTTGGGCCGGTTGAATTCAAAATTGGCTACCGGGATGACCCGGTAGCCTTTCACTTTACACCGGTCGGCGATCGTCACGCCAGTTTGTAAGCTTTCAACTCTTCGCGGGCGATATTGGCCTGCGCCTCGATATACTGAGCCAAGTCGAACACATGGACACCGCGTCGGCTTTTTCTGTTGTCAGGTTCCATCGATGTCACCGGCAACAGAAGCTTCTTTGTCTCGACCTTCTTCATGAAGGCTTCGGGTGATTGGCCAAAGTGATGCTGCGAAACGACGGCGATGTCGATAAGCGGGTCGCCGTCGTTGAAGGCGAGCAGTGTCATCATAGTGTATTGGAGAGTGTCCATTTTCTTCCATCCTTCTTTATGGAGGTTGTTTTGTGGCTTGTAAGCGGGGGGGGCGGCGTTTTGAAGCCTGAGAGGTGGTCAGTCGACCGGTTCGTTTAATCACCGGTCGACAAGGGCTTTCAAAGGCCAATCAGTTTGAGCCAAGGCCAGCCTTGGTATTTGTCTCCAGTTTTCTTGAGTTGTGCATAGCGCTGGAGGGTGGCCCAGCTTTTGTGCCCAGTCTGGCTCGCGACTTCCGGGATTCCGAGACCCATTTCGAACAACCGAGAGATGCCCTCATGGCGCAAATCGTGAAAGTGCAGGTCTTCTATGCCAAGAACTTTGCACGCTTCGGTCCAGCGCCGACTAATCGTGTCTGGATGGTAAGGAAATACTCGTTCATTTACCTGTGGCATAGCACAGACCACCGCGAGTCCTTCAGGTCGAAGCCGCACGTCCACATCGTTACCTTTTTTCTTTCTTGGGTGCTTCAGATCGCGGATGCGGATCGTGGCGTCGCTATCTTCGACCGCCTGTCTGATGTCTTCCCAAAGAAGGCGTGTATGTTCTGCTTGTCGATACGTCAGGAATATCGCTGCCAATACGAGCATGTGCATAGGAACGGCGCGAGGGTCAGCCTCACTGTATGCCACGAAATATGCCATCAACTTGTTGAGTTCCTCGAGAGTTGGCCGGCGTTTTCGCTCATTCGAAGCGCCAATTATCCCGTAGTGTGCGCAAGCCTCCCGGGCCCGGATGAGTTCGGCTTCTGGTAGCTCCAAGTCGACGAGCGGGCCGGCGAACTTCAAGACGACACCCAAGTAGGACATGTAGGCTGATACGGTTGCTGGGCTCCTCGGCTTTAGGGCATAGTAATTCTTTTCAATTTTTTCGGGATCCAAGGGGTTAGGTTGCACACCTTTTGCAAGCGCCTTCGCGAATTCCACGAACTGCGCGGCGGTAAGGCTGGTGACGTCATTGTCTGCAAAGTCGAACCTCGTAAGTGTGCTCAGACACTGTAGCTTTGACCGCCCAACATTTTCGCCCAGGCTGTCCGTGTAAAGGCGGATTACCTCGGCCAAGCTCTTCGAAGCCTGCTTCTGAAGAAGTGCCTCCAGCTGTTCCGGAGCCTTGATATGTGCCTCAACAAACCTGATCCAGCCCGCAGCTTCTTTGCGGGTGTTGAACGTGGCCGTTCTATTGAAGATGGTCTTGCCCTTCTTTTTCCTGCGAACCTGAGCAGTGTAGCCGGTGGTGCCGTCTCGGCGCAGGTGTGAGCGGATCGTTCCCATAGCGTGTCCTTTCGTTGCTGGGTGATCAGCAAATCGGGTCATCGGGCAGGGGGCGGAGATTTCTTCTCAAGGGGTTTCATCGCCACTGAGAACGTCAGGATTTCGCGCCTCGCTGGTGGGTTTGAAGCCTCGGCCACGGACTGCTATGAGCCTTGAAACGGGACTACAAATCTTGAAGGCGGGCCTACATTTGTAGTCCCGTATGCTCGAAAACCCGCGAAAAGCGGCCAAAACGACGGAAACGCTGGATGCCGGAGCTTTCAGAAGAGCCAATGAAACAAGGATTTTCCAGCGTTCGTGCGGCCGCGCGTCTGTCCGTCGCCCCGATGATGGACTGGACGGACCGGCATTGCCGCACCCTGCACCGGCTGCTGTCGCGGGAGACGCTGCTTTATACCGAAATGGTCACGGCCCCGGCGCTGGTGCGGGGCGGGGCGGTGCACCTGCTGGACCATTCGCCCGAGGAACACCCCGTGGCGCTGCAACTGGGCGGGTCGGACCCGGATGAGCTGGCCCGGGCGGCGCGGATCGGGGCCGATGCGGGGTATGTGGAGATCAACCTCAACTGCGGCTGCCCGTCGGACCGGGTGCAGTCTGGCACCTTTGGCGCGGTGCTGATGACCGACCCGGGCCGCGTCGCGGACTGCGTCGCGGCGATGCGGTCGGCGGTTGACGTCGAGGTGACGGTCAAGTGCCGCATCGGTGTCGACGACCAGAACCCCGAAGAGGTGCTTCCCGAGTTCCTGAGCCGGGTCGGGGCGGCGGGCTGCGGACGGTTCACCATCCACGCGCGCAAGGCCTGGCTTCAGGGTCTGTCGCCAAAGGAAAACCGGGACATCCCGCCGCTGGATTATGACCTCGTGCAGCGGATGCGCGGCATGTTCGGCGGGCTGCACCTGTCGATCAACGGCGGCATCACCTCGCTTGACCAGGCCGAGGCCTTTCTGGATGCGGGGCTGGACGGGGTGATGATCGGCCGGTCGGCCTATCACGACCCGACCGCGATCCTCGCGCAGGCGGACCGGCGGATTTATGGCACCGGCCAAGATGCCGACCCGGTCGATGTAGCGCGCCAGATGCTTCCCTATATCGAGGCGCACCTGACGCAGGGCGGCAAGCTGGGGCAGGTGACGCGGCACATGCTGGGCCTGTTCACCGGGCGTCCCGGCGCGCGTCAGTGGCGGCGGGTGCTGTCGGAAGGTGCGCACAAGCCCGGGGCGGGGCCGGAACTGGTGGAAGAGGCGTTGGAGCCGGTGTTGGCGGCCGCGTAAAGGGCGTGCGTCGGGACGTGTCGGGCCGACTCGGGTTGCGATCTGGTCTTCAGCCCCAGGGGTAAAAGCGGTGCTGTGCCGCCATCCCACGAGGGTGCTGGTGGCGGGGTGAACCCCGCCCTACGTCATGGGGGAAAGGTCGCATTTTGTAGGGCGGGGTTCACCCCGCCGACCGTCCTACGCCTCTACAGTCCGATCTTTTGCCAATACCGCCCAGCACAGGCCTGCGGCCAGCAGACCGCACAGCGCAATCGCCAGCAGCATCGGCAGGGCGGTGCCATCAAAGAACGGGCCCGTCGCGGTGATCATCAGCCCGCCCGCCAGCATCTGCAACGTGCCACCAAGCGACGAGGCAAGGCCCGCGATATCGCCGTGATCGTCCAGCGCCAGCACCATGGTCGTCGGGATGACGAGGCCAAGGAAGGCGTTGCCGATCAGCAGGCCCGCGACGATGACCGGAAAGCTGGCCAGCCCGGCCAGCGCGATGCAGGCCAGCGTCAGGGTGGCCAGGCAGAAGCCCGTCACCCCGATCCGCACCAACCGCCCGATGCCGATGCGCGCGCCAAGCGGAGCGGCCACCTGCGAGGCGCCGAAAAACCCGATGGCATTGACCGCGAAGGCGATGGAGAACCCGGTCGGGCTGAGCCCGAATTCGGACGTGTAGACGAAGCTTGCCGAGGCGATGAAGACGAAAAAGCTCGCCATGCCAAAGCCGCCGACGAAGGTCAGCGCCATGAAGACAGGATCGCTCAGCAGCCGTTTCGCGCCCGCCAGCATCGGCGCAAGGCGCGGTGTCTGGCGGCTTTCGGGAGCCAGCGTTTCCTCAAGCGCGAAGGTCAGCAGGGCGATCGACAGACCCGAGGCGAGCAGCAGCACCACGAAGATCGCGCGCCAGTCGGCGACGGCAATGACACCCGCGCCCGCCAGCGGGGCCAGCATGGGCGACACGGAAATCACCAGCATGATCATCGCCATCAGCTTGGTCGCCTCGGTCCCGGTATAGCGGTCGCGGATCACCGCGCGGGGCACCACCATCAGCGCGGCGCCGCCCAGGCCCTGCACGAAGCGCCAGCCGGTCAGCGCCGTGATGTCGCCCGCGAAGGTCGCCCCGACCGAGCCCGCCGCAAAGATCATCAGCCCGATCAGCAGAGGTTTTTTGCGGCCCGTGGCATCGGCCATTGGGCCATAGATCAGCTGCGCGACACCGAAGGCCAGGAAATAGGCGGTCAGCGTCACCTGCACGGCGGCTTCGGTCGCGCCAAGATCGGTGGCGATGGCGGGCAGGGCGGGCAGGTACATGTCGATCGCGAAGGGGCCGACGGCCGACAGCAGACCAAGGATCAGGGCAAGGCGCAGCATGGGAAACCTCCGGTGCGATAAGGGGGACGTGCTAGTCCCTGGCGTGCATCCGGTCAATCGGGCGCGGCGCAAAGGCGGGTTGGGGATTTATGCGGCGGCGCAGCATCGCTTGCGGGGGCCGGGGAAACCTGCGATTGAAGGGGGCTTTTGGCGGCACCACGACAGGGAGAGTTCGGATGGAGATCACGGCGGTTCTGGGCATGATGCTTCTGGTGGCGGTGATCGGGGCCATCGGCGGCGTGCTGGCGGGGCTTCTGGGTGTCGGCGGCGGGATCGTCCTGGTGCCCGCGTTCTTCTATGCGTTCCAGTCGCTTGGCTATGACGGGCCGATGCTGATGCAGATGTGTCTGGCGACCTCGCTGGCGACGATCATCGTGACGTCGCTGCGGTCAGTGCAGTCGCACAACAAGAAAGGCGCGGTCGACTGGGAGATCCTGAAAAGCTGGGGTCCGGGCATCGCCATCGGCGCGGTGATCGGCGTGCTGGCGGCCTCGTCCCTGCGGTCCTCGGCCCTGCAGGCGCTGTTCGGGGTGCTGGCGATGGTCATCGGCCTCTACCTGGCATTAAGCAAATCCAGCTGGCAGCTGCGCGAGGACATGCCGAGGGGCGTGTTGCGCGCGGTGCTGTCGCCCATGGTGGGCTTCTTGTCGGTGCTCATGGGGATCGGCGGGGGCAGCTTTGGCGTGCCGCTGATGACCCTTTTCGGGCGGCCGATCCACCGGGCGGTGGCGACGGCGGCGGGGTTCGGCGTGATCATCGCGGTGCCCTCGGTCATCGGGTTCCTTTTCGTGCAGATCCCGGCCGAGATGCGGCCGCCCTTCACGATCGGCGCGGTCAACCTGCCGACCTTCCTGGTCGTGATCGCCATGACCCTGATCACCACGCCCTATGGCGCGAAACTGGCCCATGCGACCAACCCCGGCCCGCTGAAGCGGTTTTTCGGGGTGTTCCTGCTGCTGGTCGCGGCGAACATGCTGCGCAAGGCGTATTGGGGCTGACCGGGGGAAGATCCCGGCGGTGATCCGGGCCCTGTGCGGGTCAATCGGAGACCTGGCCTGACTGTTTCCAGACCGTGGCCAAAGTTAGGATCCTGGTAACTTCTTTGCCGAAATCGAGGCTCTCTCGCGCCAATTTCGCCTTAAACGTGTATCAAAATACCCAGAACCCGCCTGACAGGTGCCGTGGTTGCGCCGCAATCGGTTGGCACCCTTGTTTCAAGAACAAGACCGAAAGGGCTGGCCATGATCGAACTTCTTGTGGTGATCGCGATTGCGACGATTGGCGTCGTCTACACCTCTTCGACCGGAGAGGCCGAAAGCTCGGCCATGGCCGACAAGTCCGCCAAGGACGCGCTGAACGAAGCCGAGGGCCAGGGCGGCATCGGTATCCTGGGGATCGACGTGGTGGCGCGCAAGATGCGCAGCGTGGTCGGTCTGCGGCAGGGCGCGGTCAGTGCCGACTCGATCGCCGAATTCCGGGCCGGTGAAGATCATGACGACCTCGACGATGTCGAATGGGCCGATGACGTGGCCATCGACGAAGAGGACCGCGCCGCCGCCATGGCCGAAGACTGGGGCGACAGCATGGTCTTCAACGAGGACGCGGATGAAGACGAGGTCGAGCCGGGCCTGCGCAAGATCAACCATTCGGCGCTGCTGCGGTCGACGGGCGTCAAGGCGCGCAACATGGCCGACGAGGATTACCTTGATGCCGTTGTTGCCGAGGCCGAGACCTGGCTGCGCGACGCGGACGGCGAACTGGTCGACCCCGAAGACGGTATGCAAGATGACACGCTTCTGGGCGACGTCCTGGCCGAAATCGGCGATGACGTCGAGGACGAGGACTACGACAACGCCCCGGTCCAGTCGGCCCCCGCAGCCGCCCCCGCTATGGCCGAGATCGACACCGAGGACGCCCCGATCGTCGACGAATTCGACCCCGCGCAGGACCAGATCCTGATCGGCTATCGCCCCGGAGAGGCCGGAAATGGCCGGATCGGCATCATGGAAGATCCGCTGCGCCCCGGTTCGGCTGCGGTGACCCTTGGCGGGCGCTGCGTCGCGGTGGTGCTGGGCGGTTTCGGCAAGGTGCGCGCGCATCACATCGACCTGGTCTGCGAAGATGACGAGGACGACGACGCAGGCTACATGGCGGCCTGATCGGCCCTTCAGTCTTTCCCTGACCGGCGGTCGAGCCTTGCGGCGCGGCCGCCGCGTCGTTTTGCGATCAGCCCCTGCCGGTCCGGCAGTTCGGCCAGCACGGCGCGGCGTTCGTCGGGCGACATGCGCGACCAGACGGCGATTTCGTCGATCGACCGCAGGCAGCCGGTGCACAGCCGGGTCGGCGGGTGGATCACGCAGACCTTGATGCAGGGGCTTTCGATTTCGTCGCGTTTCCAGACCTCGGCCATCATGCGCCCCTTATGTGCCGCAGGCGATCCAGCACGCCCTGCAGGATATAGCCCGCCGCGACGTGATCGATCACCTCGGCCCGGCGGCGGCGGGATGTGTCGGCCTCGAGAAGGGCGCGTTCGGCGGCCACGGTCGACAGGCGTTCATCCCAGAAGGTGATCGGAAGATCGGCAAAGGCGGGCAGGCGGGTCAGGTTGCGGGCAAAGGCGCGGGTCGACTGACAGCGCGCCCCTTCGGTGCCGTCCATGTTGCGGGGCAGGCCCAGCACGAGGCCCCGGATCGACCGCGCCTGCACGATCTTGGCCAGCGCCTCGGCGTCCAGGGTGAACTTCTTGCGGCGGATGGTTTCCAGCGGCGTGGCGACGGACAGAAAGGTGTCCGAAACCGCGACGCCGATGGTCTTTTCGCCGAAATCCAGCCCGGCGATGGCCTGCATCGGGGGCAGGGCGTCGGCAAAACCCTCGGTCTCTTCAAAGATCATTCGGTGGCCCCTTCTTCGGGCAGGCTTGCGGCGGCGGCGGCGATTTCATCCAGCGCGGCGGGGGTGGCGGCAAAGACCTGCCGGGCTTCGCGGGCGATGGCGCGGGCGCGGGTGACCTCGCCCAGCACACCGTAGGCGCGGATCAGGCGGGCCCATTCCGCCGGGCTGCCGCCCTGCGTCGCCAGCCGGTCCGACAGGCGCGAGACCATGCCGCGGATCATCTCCTGCCGGTCCTCGTCGCTCAGGTCCTGGGCGTTGGCCATGTCATCGGCCGTGGGGCCTGCCAGCGTTTCGATCGGGCGGGGCTGTTCGTAATCGACCCCGGCAAGCGATGCGACCTCGTCGATCTGGGCGCGGATCGGGGCGATCCAGGGCGCGTCCTCGGGCCCCTCGCGCAGCAGCCTGTCCCACAGGCGGAAGGTGACATCGGCGCGGCCGTTCTGCCGCATCATCAGGCCCATGTAATAGAGCGCGGGGGCCAGTTTCGCATCCCGGGCCAGCGCTGCACGCAGGGCGCCTTCGGCCTCGGGCGACACGTATCCGCCCGCCGCCAGGATCAGCATGTCGCCATAGGCCAGGTAATCCTCGGCCGTGGCGGCATCACCCTTGACCGACAGCACCCGTTCCTGCGCGCCATAGCCCGCCTGGAAATTGCCCAGGGCGGCTTCGTTGCGCGCCAGAAGTTGCAGCCCCTGCAGGTCCTCGGGCCGGTCGGCCACGGCATCGCGCAGCTTCTGGATCAGCTCTTCGAACTCGGGCGGCGGGGCATCTTGCGGGCCAAGCGCCCCGGCGGGCACGGCGGCTTCGGCCTCGGCCTGGCTGGGGCGCGATTCCATCCGGTCGGCGGCCATCGCCAGGCGCTGCTGCAACCCCATGTCCGGATAGCCCGGCGCGCCAAGCGACGCGTAAAGCGCCAGCGGCAGGGCGACCAGCGCGACCAGCAGGGCGGTCACCAGCGCGGGCCGGATACGGGCGGGTTCCTGCGTCGTCGTCGCGCCGCCGGTGCGGGTGTCGGCGGCGATCAGGCGGCGGGCGATTTCGGCGCGCAGGCGGTCGGCTTCCTCGTCCGGGATGACGCCGCGCGCGCGGTCGCGGTCGACCTCTTCCAGCTGCTTGCGGTACAGGCCCAGATCCTGCGCGGCGTCGTCGCTGTCGCTGCCGGTGTCGCGCGCGCGCAGCACGGCCAGGCCGATCACGGCGGCGACGGCCAGGGACATGGCGGCGGGAAGGATCCAGTCGAGCATTCGGGTCACGGTCCGGCAATTGCGTTCCGACCCATCTAACGACCCCCGAGGCACGGAAAAAGGACAAAAACCCGTGAGCGACGGTTTGCCCCGTCTGCGATCACCGTGACGATTGCCCTGTGGACCGTGGTGAAAATCGCCCGCGTCGGGTCCGTGGCGACCTCGTGTCGGGATCGGACGCGAAAACGACGCATTGCGGCAGGGTTCCCACGGGCCAATTGGTATGGCTGACTGACAGGACCGCAATCCCAAGGGAGTCGCCCCCATGAAACGCTATTCCGCCTTTGCCATTGCCCGTGAAGCGATGCGGGACCATTCGGGCTGGAAGCGCGCCTGGGAAAAGGCACAGCCCAAGGCCCGGTATGACGTCATCATCATCGGCGCGGGCGGGCATGGCCTTGCGACGGCCTATTACCTTGGCAAGAACTTCGGCATCACCAATGTCGCGGTGCTGGAAAAGGGCTGGCTGGGTGGCGGCAACACGGGTCGCAACACCACGATCATCCGGTCGAACTATCTTCAGGATCCCTCGGCGGCGATCTATGAAAAGGCGCGGTCGCTGTATGAAACGCTCAGCCAGGATCTGAACTACAACATCATGTTCAGCCCGCGCGGCGTCATCATGCTGGCCCAGACCGAACACGAGGTGCGCGGCTACAAGCGGACCGCGCAGGCCAATGCGCTGCAGGGCGTGACCACAGAATTCATCAGCCCCGAGCGGGTGAAGGAAATCGTGCCGATCATCCGGCTCGACGGGCCGCGCTATCCGGTGCTGGGCGGGCTGTGGCAGGAACGCGGCGGCACGGCGCGTCACGATGCGGTGGCCTGGGGCTATGCGCGGGCCTGTTCGGCCATGGGCATGGACATCATCCAGCAATGCGAAGTGACAGGCATAAAGTCGGAAAACGGCAAGGTTGTCGGCGTCCAGACGTCCAAGGGCGATATTGGATGTTCGAAATTGGGAATCGTTGTCGCGGGCCATTCGGGCGTGATGGCCGACAAGGCGGGCTTCCGTCTGCCGATCGAATCGGTGGCGCTTCAGGCGCTGGTGTCGGAACCGATCAAGCCCTGCATGGACGTCGTGGTGATGGCGAACACCGTGCACGGCTACATGTCGCAGTCCGACAAGGGCGAGATGGTGATCGGCGGCGGCGCGGACGGCTACAACAACTATACGCAGCGCGGGTCGTTCCACCACATCGAGGAAACGGTGCGCGCGCTGGTCGAAACCTTTCCGATGATCTCTCGGCTCAAGATGCTGCGGCAGTGGGGTGGGATCGTCGACATGACCGGGGATCGTTCGCCCATCATCTCTCCGACGCCGCTGGATGGCTGTTTCATCAACTGTGGCTGGGGCACCGGCGGGTTCAAGGCGATCCCGGGCTCGGGCTGGGCCATGGCCGAACTGATGGCCAGGGGGCAGCACGGGCCGCTGTCGGCCGAATTCGGGCTGGATCGGTTCCGTCAGGGCCGCTTCGTCGACGAAAGCGTCGCCGCCGGGGTGGCGCACTGATCATGTCGCGCGCCGTCGGTCATATCGACGTGTTACTGGGCTGCCATGCGGCGGGCGCTGGCCATGGCCTGCAGTTCGCTCTGGGCGGCTTCGATGTCGCGCAGGGCGTTGGCCTTGGCGTTGACCGGGGCGTCATGGGCCTCGGCCAGCGCGGCGACAAGCGCCTGCGGGTCTTCGCCGCCGGGCAGATAGGCCGAGGCGAAGCCGACCAGCCCGTTGCGGATCGCATGGGCGAAGCCGCGGTCATAGGGCACCTGGTCGCGCATGGACCGGTCGGCGTAGCCGAAGTAGAGCGGCACGTTGCGGTCACTGCCCCGCGTGCCGATCAGGGCGAAGAGCCCCGGCCGGTCGGGCAGGCTGGTGATATCCGCATGGGACACGAAGGCGATCTTGGGACAGTCGAGCCCCGCGCCGGTGGAGAAAAGGATCTGCTTGCTCATGCCTTGGCCTCTTGTGTTGCTGGTCGCGTCGAGGATCTTCTGAAAATCGTACCACCACATTTGGTGGGACCGATAACGGAAACACACGAGCCCGGGGGTGATTCCGCCCGGATGCTCAATATGTCGCCAAAACGCGTCACGCCTTGCCAAAGTTCCTGCGTGACCGGTGACAGAACCATGAAGGCGGCGGGATCCCGCGCGGCGGCATGGAACAAAACCGGGCGTCTGCCTGTTGTGTGGTCAAACGAAACGAATTCGGAGACCGCAAAATGGCCGACCGCACTGTTGAATACCACAATAACTCCACCGAAACCCGCCGTGGCGGCTCTGGTGCCCTCGCATTTGTCGTTGGTGCACTGGTCGTCCTTGTCGCCGTCATCGCCTATGTCATCTTCGGCTCTGACGCTGATTTCACGCCCGAGGCGTCTGCGCCCTCGAACATCGAAATCAACACCAATGCCGATAGCGCCGCTGCTGGCGGGTCCGAGGCTGCAGCCCCGGCCGCTGATGCGGACGCGGATGCAAGCGCCAATGCCCCCGCAGACGGTGGCGCATCGGCTGGTGCAGCGGCAACGGCCGACTGACACCCTGCTATCGTCTTTTGACGACATGACCCGGTCATGGCCTGCGCGCCATGGCCGGGTTTTGCATGTCGGGGCAGGGGGTGCACAGCGCCCGTCGGCGGAAATCCGCGGAAAAGGCCCTGTTCTTTCAACCGCTTCTCGGAACCTTGCCCGTGCGGCCCGCGTTACCCCTTCACTGCCTGGGAAGAAGGCACCTGCCTCTTTTTCCCTTGTCCCTTACCTGTCTACTGGGCCGGATGCTTCGTGCGTCCGGCCTTTTTTCGTGCGCGCGACATTCGCGCGGAAGGAGGCCCCATGCTGATCCTCACCTGTCCCTATTGCGGCGTCACCTCGGAAGAGACCGAATTTCACGGCGGGGGCGAAGCGCACCTGAAACGCGAAGGGCCCGGATCGGACGATCAGGCCTTCGAGGGCTACCTGTTCCACCGCGAAAACCCGTATGGCGTGCATTTCGAACGTTGGCGGCACGTCTATGGCTGCGGCAAGTGGTTCCATGCTGCCCGCGACACCCAGACGCTTGAGGTTTTCGGCACCTACAGCGCGCAGGTGACGACCCCGCCCGAAGATCTTCTGGCCGTGATCCGCGACAAGCGGCCCGGCTGGCAGTGGCGCGACCTTGCCTGACCCCGCACGACCCGACGACCAAGGCCCCAGATCAAGAGGCACGACGACATGAGCACCCGACTGAATACCGGCGGTCACCGCATCGACCGCTCTGCGCCGGTCACCTTTTCCTTCAATGGCAAGACGTTGAAGGGCTACCGGGGGGATACGCTGGCCTCTGCGCTGCTGGCCAATGACCAGATGATGCTGGGCCGGTCGTTCAAGTACCACCGCCCGCGCGGCCTTGTCGCCAGCGGGGCAGAGGAGCCGAACGCGCTTCTGGGGGTCGGCGAAGATGGCCGGTTCGAACCGAACCAACGCGCCACCACGCAAGAGGTCTTCAACGGCCTCGTCTCGACCTCGCAGAACCATTGGCCAAGCCTTGAGTTCGACATCGGAGAGATCAACTCCAAGCTCTCGCGGTTCTTCCCGGCGGGCTTTTATTACAAGACGTTCATGTGGCCGCGCAGCTTCTGGAAGCACGTGTTCGAACCGGTGATCCGCCAGTCCGCCGGTCTGGGCAAGGCGCCGCAGGATGCGGATGCCGACACGTATGAGCATTACTACCACTTCTGCGACGTGCTGGTGATCGGCGGCGGGATCGCGGGGCTGGCGGCGGCGCTGGCGGCGGCCTCGGGCGGGGCGAAGGTCACGTTGCTGGAACAGGGTCCGATGCTGGGCGGCCGCACGCTGGTCGACGAAGATCCGGCGCTGGCGGCTGAGATCGCGGGCATGGTCGCGACCCTGCAGGCGATGGAAAACGTCCGCATCCTGACCCGCTGCATGGGCGCGGGCGTCTATGACCATGGCTACGTGCTGGGCTATGAACGGCTGACCGATCACCTGGATGCCAAGGACGGCCCGCGCCATCGCCTGTGGCGGATCCGCGCCGGGCAGGTAGTCACCGCGACGGGGGCGATCGAACGCCCGCTGTCCTTTGCCGGGAACGATGTGCCGGGCGTCATGCTGGCCTCGGCGGTGCGCGATTACCTGGTCGATTACGGCGTGTCCGTCGGGGACCGCACCGTGGTCGTGACCAACAACGACGACGCCTATCTGACGGCAATCAAGCTGGTCGAGGCCGGGCTTACCGTGCCCGCGATCCTGGATGCGCGCGAAGGCGGGGCCGGGGCGCTTGGCACCCTGGCCGAAGCCAAGGGGATCCGCGTGCTCAAGGGCCATGGCATCGCCAAGGTCAAAGGCCGCAAGCGCGTCACCGGCGTGGCCGTCTGCCGCCAGACCGGCGAAGGCGCCGTGACCGAGGAGATCGCCTGTGACGCGGTCGCCATGTCCGGCGGCTGGTCCCCGGTGGTGCACCTGTGGTCGCACTGCGGCGGCAAGCTTCTTTGGGACACCGACCAGGCCATGTTCCGCCCCGACGCGACCCGCCCGCCCAGGGGCTCGGACGGCGAGGCCTTCGTGCGCGTCGCCGGGATCGCGAATGGCGTGATGGACCTGGACGCCGTGCTGGACGACGCCGTGGCGCAGGGCCTTGCGGCGGCACAGGCCGTAGGCCAGGCGGGCACGACCCCCGCCGATCTGCCCGCGCTGACCGCCCGGGACGATCGCCCGACCGAACCTGTCTGGCTCATGCCGGCCTCGGCCAAGCGTGACCTGCGTGCCAAGGCCTGGCTCGATTACCAGAACGACGTCAAGGTGACGGACGTGCAGCTGGCCGCGCAGGAAGGTTACGAGTCGGTCGAACACGCCAAGCGCTACACCACGCTCGGCATGGCGACGGATCAGGGGAAACTCTCGAACATCAACGGCTTGGCGATCCTGTCTGGCGCGCTGGACACGCCGATCCCGCAGGTCGGCACCACGACCTTCCGCCCGCCCTATACGCCCATTTCCATGGGCTCTATCGCGGGTGAGGCACGCGGAGAAACCTTCCAGCCGCTGCGCCGCACCCCCATGCACGCCTGGCACGAAGCCAACGGCGCGGTCTTCGAACCCGTCGGTCACTGGCGCCGCCCCTACACCTACCTGCGCGCGGGCGAGGACAAGCACGCGGCGGTCGAGCGTGAGATCATCCAGACGCGCAACGCGCTTGGGCTGCTCGATGCCTCGACGCTTGGCAAGCTGATCGTCAAGGGACCGGATGCGGGCCGGTTCATGGACATGATGTACACCAACATGATGTCCAACCTGAAACCGGGCAAATGCCGCTATGGGCTGATGTGTTCGGAAAACGGGTTCCTGATGGACGATGGCGTTGTCGCCAAGTGGGACGAGGACACTTACCTCTGCCACACCACCACCGGCGGCGCGGATCGCATCCACGCCCATATGGAGGAATGGCTGCAGACCGAATGGTGGGACTGGGACGTCTGGGTCGTGAACGCAACCGAACAGTACGGCCAGATCGCCGTGGTCGGCCCGCAGGCCCGCACCGTGCTGGAGAAACTGGGCGCGACGGGCGTGTCGAACGAAGACTTCCCCTTCATGACCTTCCAGGACCACGTTCTGGCGGGGATCCAGGCGCGAGTCTACCGGATCTCGTTCTCGGGCGAGCTGTCCTATGAAATCGCCGTGCCCGCGGGCCAGGCGCTGGCGCTCTGGCAGGCGCTGCTCGACGCCGGGGCCGAGTTCAACGTCATGCCCTACGGGACCGAGGCGCTGCACGTGATGCGGGCCGAAAAGGGCTTCATCATGATCGGGGACGAAACCGACGGCACGGTGATCCCGCAGGACCTTGGGCTCAACTGGGCGATTTCCAAGAAGAAAGAGGACTTCATTGGCAAGCGCGCCCAGCTGCGCGACGACATGGCGCGCCCCGATCGGTGGAAGCTGGTGGGGCTCGAGACGCTCAACGGATCGACCCTGCCGGACGGCGCCTATGCGGTGGCAGCGGGCACCAACGCCAATGGCCAGCGCAATGTCGAGGGGCGCGTGACCTCGACCTACCATTCGCCGACGCTCCGGCGCGGCATCGCCATGGGGCTCGTTCTGAACGGCCCCGACCGGATGGGCGAGACCATCCAGTTCAACAAGGTCGACGGCACGACAATCCCGACCAAGATCGTCGATCCGGTGTTCTACGACAAGGAAGGGACAAAGAATGTCTGATCCCGTAACCGCCCTTTCCAACGCCGTGGCCGAGGGCCCCGTGCGCGTCGCGGAAACCGGCCCCCACGGCATGATCACCCTGCGCGGCGATCTGTCGTCGGATGCCGTCGCAGCCGCCGTTCAGTCCGCGACCGGCGTTGCGGTCCCCGAGGTCCGGCGCCTGTCCAGCGCGGGCGACCGGTCCATCCTGTGGATGAGCCCCGACGAGGCGATGATCCTTGTCCCCCGGGCCGAGGTGGCGCAGATCGTGACCGCGCTGACCCAGGCACTTGGCACCGCCCATGCGCTGGTCGCCGACATGTCCGACGCCCGCGCGCGGTTCCGTCTGACCGGCGAGGACGCGCACCTGCGCGAGGTCATGGTCCGGCTCGCCCCCGTCGACATGGACCGCTTCGAGACCGGAGAGATCCGCCGCACCCGCCTGGCCCAGATCCCCGTCGCCCTGTGGATGCCCGAGCCCGGCGCCATCGAGCTGATCTGCTTCCGATCCGTCGCAAAATATGCGTTCGACGTGCTGACGGTGGCGGCGTCGTCAGCGCGGGTTTTCGCCGAATGACTCTGTGTGACAGGCGGTTAAATGCCTGTTGCATTTGTATCTTTTAGCGCAGTTGACGTGCCTGATTCGCGGTTGATGTGCGTTTGTTTCCCGAGCCGGGACGATGACTGCCTGGGGGCGCAACTGTTCGCACTTGCAGCGTGATGCCTCCCACTCGCCGAGCTCTTGGCACGCCACGGTCTGCCTTTTTTTTGTCCAGATTAGCCTTTTGTCAGATAGTTCAAACGCCGTCGGACAAGAGTCGGCGTCTCTGATAACGTTAGAAATAAGGCTGAAGACGCTGTGGTGGGCGAGGGGGGGGGCGCCCGGTTTTCGCCACATTCACCTTGCGGCAACAGGTGTCACGCGGTAAAACAGAAGGACGGAAGAAGCATTTCTTCATTCATTTGAGCCGTCGACACGGCCAACAACGAGGATTATAACTATGTTCGCACGGAATACCCTTGCTGCTGCCTTCGTCGCCGCAGCTCTTCCGTTTGCAGCGTCAGCTGCGACGGTTGATGTTACTTCCCCCACAGCATCCGCAGGTAGCTACAACGACGGAGACACCGTTTTCGGCATCATGGTCGGTGACAGCATCGACGCGAATATCATTTCGGAAGGTGGTGACTCTAGCATCACGACCTACTATGACTTCACGCCGGCTCTCGGCAAGGCTACTTTGTTCCTTGCTGTGAACAGCAATGACATCGGTGGTTATGGTTCGCTGTCCGTATCTGTTGAAGATATTGCAGGCACCGTCTACACGTCGTTCTTCGGCTCGCAAGAAGCGCAGTTCACCGTTGACGCCATTTCGCCGATCAAGGTGGTTTTCAGCTGGTCCGGTACTCCCGCTTTGGGTGAGAGCTTCAACTATGATCTGTCGATCTCTGAAGTTCCCGTTCCCGCCGCAGGCTTCCTGCTGCTCGGTGGTCTGGGCGCGCTGGCGGCACGTAAGCGTCGCAAGTCCTGATTTCGGGATCAAAGTCTGAGATTTCGAAAGGCGACCTACGGGTCGCCTTTCTTTTTTTTTATGGGGCAACTCTTTGGGCTGACCTGCGATCGGTTCCTATTGGCGCCGCGTCGCCAGATGTTTGGTGGCTGCTACTGAAAACTTCCGGACGACCATACTTGGGGTGCGGCGTGTCTTTGTGTAGCGCCGCGTGTAATCAGCACCCGACAGGGGCGACAATACCGGCCGCCCGGCACCGAACTCACCGCTTGTTGCGCCAGCGGTTGTACGTCAGCGTCAGCGCGACAACCTCGGTCAGGGCGTCGTCCAGCGGTCCCGACAGCGCGACCCGCACCGCGCGGTCTCCGACCACGTGAAGGTGGTCTCCGAACCTTTCGCGGAAGGTGTCGGCCAGCACGGTGCGACAATTGACGAAGATCGCGACACAGTCCTCGCGCCCGCGCAAGGGCCCGATCCGCAGGGTGCTGCCCGCGCGGGTGGCTTGCGTCAGATAGGCGGGTTCGCCCCATTTCAGCGTTTCGGTCAGCGGGCCGACATCCGGCGTCCGGGCGGCCACGTCGAAGACCAGCCGTCGCAGGGCCCACAGACGCGAGGCCTTCGCGGGGGCGAGGGCGTCGATCGCGCGGGCGACGGCGTCGGGCGGAGCCGGGATGGCGGGCAGATCTTCCATGGCCCCACCATCGCACATCACATCCGGCAAATCTTGCTGGACTTCATGGCCTTGCGGAAAGGCATTGCGGATCGGCGCAGGGCGCTCGTGCGCTGCCGAACGGGGGCGGAGGGTTGACGTTCCGCACTTTAGGATAACATGTAAGGGCAACCGTATTACTCAGGAAAAGGAGCCGCATCATGGCCTTCGAACTCCCCGATCTTCCCTACGCCCACGACGCGCTGGCCGACCTTGGCATGTCCAAGGAAACGCTGGAATATCACCATGATATTCACCACAAGGCCTATGTCGACAACGGCAACAAGGCGATCGCCGGCACCGAGTGGGACGGCAAGTCGATGGAAGAGATCATCAAGGGCACCTACGACCCCAAGGCGGTCGCGCAGTCCGGCATCTTCAATAACATCTCGCAGCTGTGGAACCACAACCAGTTCTGGGAAATGATGGGCCCGGGCGAGTCCAAGATGCCGGGTGAGCTGGAAAAAGCCCTGACCGAGGCGTTTGGCTCGGTCGACAAGTTCAAGGAAGACTTCTCCGCCGCAGGCGCGGGTCAGTTCGGCTCTGGCTGGGCCTGGCTGGTGAAGGACACCGACGGCGCGCTCAAGGTCACCAAGACCGAGAACGGCGTGAACCCCGTCTGCTTCGGCCAGACCGCGCTGCTGGGTTGCGACGTGTGGGAGCACTCGTACTACATCGACTTCCGCAACAAGCGTCCGGCGTACCTGTCGAACTTCCTCGACAAGCTGGTGAACTGGGAAAACGTCGCCTCGCGGATGTGATCCGAGCGACGTCAGAATTGGAAAGGGCTCGCCGATTGGCGGGCCCTTTTTTGTTTGGAGTAGGGTGCGTGCTTGCACGCACCGCGCCCCGGCGGGGAGCTGCAGGCGGTGCGTGCAAGCACGCACCCTACGGCTCACAGAGGCCAGTTCTCGATCCGCTGGCTGCGCTTCGCCATCAACGCGACAATAGGGGCCATCTGCATGACCATGCGCCCCGAAAAGGCCGGGCGGCCGGTTTCGGCCAGCGCCTTGAGGTTGGACCCGATGAAGGTTTGCGCGCCCAGCATCTGCTTCTCCAGCTTGCCGCCTGCCGGGGCGTTCTCGATCGTCAGTTCGAACCGCGTGCCATTGCCTTCGGGGGTAAGGCGATAGGTCACGGTGGCCGGGCCTTCGTCGATATTGGTCATCGTGAAGGTGTGGGAATAAAGGTGCGGCGGGTCGAAGGACAGAACCTCTCCGGCGACCATGGCGATCTTTCCGTTGGGATGCACCATGCGCATCCGGGCCCCGGGGCGCAGTCCGTCCTTCGTGTCGCAGATGGCGCCGAAGAAGAAGGGCAGGGGTTTGCCGGTGGCCACGAGGATCGACCAGACGGTCTCAACCGGGGCGTTGATGAAGGTTGCGTTGCGGTGCACGGCGGGCAGGGCCGTCATGGGCAGGGTCTCCGATATCGTCATGTCTTGTCCTTTCGGGTCAGGTGAGCGGCTTCCGCCATGTCTTTGAGGGTCAGGGTCTGCTCGGCCCAATTGGCACCGTAGGCGTCGATCCAGCGGCGCTGGATGGCGTGGATCGGCGCGGCGTTGAGATACAGTTTGCGCGACCGCCCGTCTTTTTCGCTCAGGATCAGGCCCGCATCCGTCAGAAGCGACAGATGGTTGATGACCGTGATCCGGCTGGTGTCGAACTGCGACGCCAGTTGGCCGACGGTGATCCCGGGCTGATCCCGCACGATATCAAGCATTTTCCGTCTGCTGGCATGGGCCAGGGCGGAGAAAAGCGTATCGGCTTCGGTATCTTCATTATATGTAGTCATGTAGTTACATAACTACATAAGTGGGCGAAGGTCAACCCACGTTGTGGGCATGGTGGAACAGGGGGCGGGGTGACGGCGTTTTTCGGGCAGAGGGCCGGGGGCACACCCGGTCAAACCGATACGCATGAAGGAGGACATGATCATGGCTGATCGTCACAGATCACAGGATGGCCACCGCGAGACCGAGGAGATTCTCGGTGACAAGCCCGAAAATCTCGAAGCTCCGGACCAGCAGGGCGCCAAGGGTGGCAACATCCAGCGCAAGGTCGGCTCGCGGGACGACCGCAAGCGGCTGGATGAGACCTCGGCCGGGGCGACGCGGGTGCTGGCTCAGGATCAGGACAGCTCTGGCGACAAGGAGAAGGTGTGATGACACAGGTTCCAAACGACGCATGGGTGCTGGTTGCCGACGGCGAAAAGGCCCTGTTCCTGCGCAATATCACCGACGAGGCGGATCCCAACCTCGAAGTCGTGCGCAAGGAAGAGCAGGACAATCCGAAGGACATCGACCAGTCCGCCAACCGCCCCGGACGGATGCACGACACCGGGCCGGGCCAGAAATCTGCGGTGGATGACACCGACTGGCACGAGCTGGCGAAGGAACGGTTTGCCGATGATCTGGCGGATCTTCTTTACGCGCAGGCGCACAAGGGCAAATTCGACAAGATCGTCCTGATCGCCCCGCCCAAGACACTCGGAGAGCTGCGGCAGAAGTTGCACAAGGAAGTGGCTGACAAGGTCATCGGAGAGGTGCCGAAGACCCTGACCAACCACCCGATTGACGAGATCGAGGCGATGCTGCGCAAGGACGCCGCCTGACACCTCGGCCTTGCAAGATGACGCCTGAACAGCCCCCAGCGACCCGCCGGGGGCTGTTTCACGGTCTGCGCCCGATTATTCGGCCAGTTCTGCGGCTGCCGGGGCGCATCGATCGTGCTAGGCCGGGGGCAACGAAAGGAGCCGCCATGACCCGAGATGATCTGAAGACCCTCTACAACGGCTATATCGCCTGCCTGAATGAGCAGGACTGGAACCGCCTGCATCGCTTCGTGGCCGGGGATGTCACCTATAACGGCGATGGCATCGGGCTGGACGGCTACCGGGCCATGCTGGTCGGGGATTTCAAGGCGATCCCGGACCTGCGCTTTACCATCGCGCAGCTGGCCTGCGACCCGCCGCTGGTCGCCGCCCGGCTGGACTTTGAGTGCACCCCGGTCGGGCAGCTGTTTGGCCTGCCGGTCAACGGGCGGCGCGTGCGGTTCGCGGAAAACGTCTTCTACCAGATCATGGATGGCCGGATCAGCCGCGTCTGGTCCGTCATCGACAAGACCGCCGTGGCCGATCAGATCGCGTCGCCGCTGTGATCGCGGTCAGGCCAGGCGCGTCCGCAGCGTCGTCATCACCGCGTCGGGCGTGTCGGCCACAGTGATGAAGTCCTTCAGCGACGGCGCGGCGAAACCTTGGTCGATCACGTGATCGACCAGCGCCACCAGCGGATCCCAGAAGCCGCCGGTATTGACCAGGACGATCGGCTTGTCGTGCAGGCCCAGCTGCGCCCAGGTCAGGATCTCGAAGAACTCGTCCAGCGTGCCTGCGCCGCCGGGCAGAACGACCACCGCGTCAGAGTTCATGAACATGACCTTCTTCCGCTCGTGCATGTTCTCGGTCACGATGAACCGGGTCAGGTCGCGCTTGCCGACCTCGAGGTCCAGAAGGTGGGTCGGGATGACGCCGAAGGTCTCACCGCCCGCTTCCTGCGCGGCGCGCGCCACAAGGCCCATCAGCCCGACATCCCCCGCACCGTAGACCAACCGCCAGCTTTCGCCCGCCAGCGCGGTGCCCAGGGTGGTCGCGGCCTGCGCATAGGCCGGGTCGGCACCGGGGCGGGATCCGCAATAGACGCAGACGGAACGGGTCGATGTGGGGTGGGTCATGGAAGTTGCCTTTCCGAACAACCGCTTCGCGGGTTTTGGTTTTGACCGGGATTTATCCGGTTGATATACCTGCTTAACCCCGGAGGCCAGAGAACCCCGGTGGAAAACAGCAGGGGACGATAGGGTGGCGGCACAGGGTAATGGATCCAGCGGCGGGCTGGTCATCGGCGGGGCAGTGACGGTCGTGGTGATCGCGGTCGGGCTGTGGGTCGGCGGGGTCTTCGATCCGCTGGCCGAGGTCGAGGAAATCGCCGAGGTCACGGCCTCGGACACCGTGGCTGCCAATTCAGACAGTGCGCCCAATGCCGATAATGCCAAGCCTTCGCAAAAGGTTGCGGGGGATCAGACCACGGCGGAGCCGCCGGTGGACGAGACCGCAGCGCAGGCCCCCGATCAGGCCGAGGACGCCGTCGCGCAACCGACCCCCAGCTTTGATCTTGTGCGGATGGAGCCTGACGGTTCGGCCCTGATCGCCGGTGTCGCGGCACCCGGCGAAACGGTTGAACTGCTGATCGACGGCGTGGTCGTCGGAAGCGAGGTCGCCGGATCGGACGGCAAGTTCGCCGCCTTCCTCGACATCCCGCCAAGCGCCGAGTCGCGCGTGGTGACGCTGCGCATGGGCGGCGTCAGCTCGACCGATGACGTGATTTTGGGCCCGACGCCCGGTTTCGATCCGCAGGCCGTGGCGCAGGCCGACACGGGCGACGCGCCGACGGTTCTTCTGTCGGACGAGGAGGGCGTGAAGGTCCTGCAGGCCCCGGTGCCCGAGGGCGACGAGGTCGCGCTGCAGACGCTCAGCTATGGCGCGACGGGCGCGGTTGAGCTGACGGGACGCGGTCAGCCGGGCGGGCAGGTGCGGGTGTATCTGGACGACACCGCCGTGGCCTTGGTGGAGGTCGGCGACGACGGCACCTGGACGGCACGGATCGACGCGGCAGGTTCCGGGGAACAGACCCTGCGGCTGGACGAACTGGCCGCCGACGGCTCGGTCCGGTCACGGCTTGAGACGGTATTCGAACGCGAAGGCGTGCCAAGTGCGGTGGCTGATGGCGCTGTGGACGGGCAGGGCGAGGCAGTGGCCTCGTCGGCGTCTTCGGTGGCGGATGCGACCACATCGGCGCCTGACGTTGCGGGTGGGGCGGAGGCCGTGACGACCGAGACCGCCGCCGCCACTGGGACAGAGACGACGGATCAGACGACACCCGCGCCCGAGCAGGTCGCAACTTCCGACGCAACCGGCTCGGTTGGGGCTGGATCGCCTACGGAAGGCACCGGAAGCGCCGTCGCGGCACTGTCCGAAATGTCCGAGGAAGTCGTGGCTGACGCAGCGACCGTTTCCAACGCCACCGACGCGACAGTGGCAATGGCTTCGGACACGTCAACGACGTCCGAGGCCTCGACAACCCCTCTCCAAGTTACCTCCATCGACAGCGACACTGCGCCGGACAGCGCAGAGGAGCAGCCCGACGTGATGGCCTCGGCCGACACTGCAGTGGATGCAGGGGCCAGTACGGACACCGGGGACATGCAGGCCAGTGACGCCGCGACCGGCAACGCTACGGCCGCCGGGGAAACGCAGACTGCGGACGCAACGATCGGCAACGACAGTCAGGCCGACACCCAGATGGTGAGCAACACGGACACCACGCCGGACGCTTCCGCTCAGGCCGAGGTCGCGCAGGCGACCCCGGACACCGCAGCAACCCCCGTGCCGAGTGCTACGGTAGATGCCGATCCCGGTCCCGTGGCGTCTGGCACAGAGAGCTCACCCGCGACCGATGCCGCCGACACGTCCCAAGCCGCCGGGACGCAGGTCGCGGCGACGGACCCGACGGCAGCCGCCGACGACGCTCAGACGGACACCTCGGACAACCAGCAAGCCGCCGCGTCTTCCGCATCACCCGATGCAACGCCCGGCTCGGACCCGGCACCCGATGCCACGTCCGATGCGACCGCGACGCCCGAGCAAATCGCCGGAACCGCCGTCCCGGCCGCTCCGACGGAGACCGAGGCTCCCGCCGCCGCCGCAACCACGGCGGGGACCCAGGCTCCCTCCGCCACAACAGCCCCGACGCCGGAACCCACGGTCACGGGCGCGCCCACCCCGGCACAGACCGAGTCCAGCAGCGCTGCGGCCCCGTCGGCGGTCGCCACCGCCCAGCCGACCGTGGCCCAATCGACCACGCCGACCACCGCGCAAACCGCCGCCGCCCCGGCCGAAACGACCGCACCCGTCACGGCCTCGACCTACGCCGGGGTGACGCAGATCACCGTGGAGAAGGGATCGACGCTCTGGGCCATCGCGCGCGAGAAATACGGCGAAGGGCTGATGTATGTCCGGGTCTTCGATGCCAACCGGGGCCTGATCCGCGATCCGGACCTGATCTATCCCGGCCAGGTCTTCAACCTGCCGGACTGACCCGCGCCTGACGCCAGAACCGGCGTTCCGCTAACCGCAGAGCCCCAGTTCGGCCCGGCACATGGCGCTGACCGTGCGGTCGCCCGCGCAGCAGTCGTTCAGAAGGTAATGGATCAGCCCGCCCAGCTGTTGCCGCCGCGCTGAATAGATCACCCGCCGACCGTCCCGGCGGGCCGAGATCAGCCCGGCCTGCTCCAGCGTTGACAGGTGAAACGACAGCCGCGAGGCCGCGCAGTCGACTGCGGCCCCGATCTCTCCGGCGGGCAGGCCATCCTGACCGCAGGGGACCAGCAGCCGCAGGATCTGCAGCCGCGTCTCATGGGCCAGCGCGGAAAGGGCGTCGAGGGCTTGTGCCTGATCCATAGTTCAACTACTCATGAAGCGTTGAACTATTGATACGCCAGCCGGACCCATCCGGCAAGCCGCTTGAAGGATACGCCCATGCGAGGCCGGGGCCGGACGACACTCACCACCACCGACATGCCCGAGAACGGCGGTCAGATCATCCGCCGGGCGCTGCCGTACCTCTGGCCCTCAGACAACCGCGCTGTGCGGGTCCGGGTCGTCATGGCGCTTGGCGTGCTGATCCTGGCCAAGCTGATCGCGGTCGGCACGCCGTTCTTCTACAAGGCGGCGGTGGATTCCCTGGCCGGCGACGGCGACACGGCCGCCTGGATGCTGGCGCTTGGCGCGATTTCCCTGACCGTGGTCTATGGCATGGCGCGGCTGATGACCGTGGGCTTCAACCAGCTGCGCGACGTGATCTTCGCGCCCGTGGGCCAGCGCGCCCTGCGGCAGGTGGCCTTCGAGACCTTTCAACACATGCACCGCCTGTCGATGCGCTATCACATCACGCGCCGCACCGGCGGGCTGAGCCGGATCATCGAACGCGGGGTCAAGGGCGTCGATTTCCTGCTGCGCTTCCTGCTGTTTTCGATCGGACCGCTCATTCTGGAACTGCTGATGGTGGTGATCGTGCTCTGGATCGCCTTCGATTTCTGGTACCTTGCGGTCGTCGTCGCGGTGGTCAGCGCCTATGTGCTTTTTACCTTCCGGGTGACCGAATGGCGCGTGAAGCTCCGCAAGGAGATGAACGACCAGGACACCGACGCCAACCAGAAGGCGATCGACAGCCTGCTCAACTTCGAGACGGTCAAGTATTTCGGCGCCGAGGCGCGCGAGGCCGCCCGCTATGACCGCGCGATGGAGAAATACGAGGGCGCCGCTCTCAAGACCGCCTATTCGCTGGCTTTCCTGAACTTCGGTCAAAGCTTCCTGATCACCGGCGGGCTGGTGGCGGTCATGGTAATGGCGGCCTATGGCGTGCAGGACGGGTCGCTCAGCGTTGGCGATTTCGTCATGGTCAACGCCTACATGATCCAGATCACCATGCCGCTGAACTTCCTCGGATCGGTCTATCGCGACATCCGGCAGGCGCTGGTCGACATGGGCGAAATGTTCGATCTTCTCGAACAACCGGCCGAAATCAGTGACAAGCCCGGTGCGCGCCAGATCTCCGTGACCGGCGGCCGCATCGACCTGGACGACGTGGTCTTCGGCTATGATGCAGAACGTCCGATCTTGCAGGGCGTGTCCGTCACGGTCGAGCCCGGGCAGAAGGTCGCCATCGTCGGCCCCTCCGGCTCGGGCAAGTCGACCATCGGGCGGCTACTGTTCCGCTTCTACGACGTTGGCGGTGGCGCGATCCGGATCGACGGGCAGGACCTGCGCGACGTCACGCAGGACAGCCTTCACGCGCAGATCGGCGTGGTCCCGCAGGATACGGTGCTGTTCAACGACACCATCCGCTATAACATCGCCTATGGCCGCGACGGCGCCACGCAGCAGCAGATCGAGGACGCCGCCCGCGCCGCCCAGATCCACGATTTCATCGTGTCGCTGCCCGATGGCTATGACACGACCGTGGGCGAACGTGGGCTGAAGCTGTCAGGCGGCGAAAAGCAGCGCGTCGGCATCGCGCGCACGCTGCTCAAGAACCCGCCGATCCTGCTGCTGGACGAGGCGACCTCGGCGCTCGACACCGAAACCGAACGCGGCATCCAGTCGGCGCTTGATCGCGCGGGCGAAGGGCGCACGGTCCTGGTCATCGCGCACCGCCTGTCGACCATCGCCGATGCGGACCGGATCATCGTGCTTGAGGCCGGCAGAATCGTCGAATCCGGCACCCACGCGGAGCTTCTGGCCAAGGCCGGACGCTACGCGGGTCTCTGGGCCCGTCAGGAGGCCGAGGCGGCGTGAGGTCTGCGCGTTGAGACGCGCCGGAGCCCTTCGGTCCCGCCCTGACATGACGTCAGGCAGGGGCCGACTTGCGGGATGTACAGCACCAGACCTCTTGCAATAAAAGCGATTCTCGGATTGCAATTGCCGCCAGCCGCACCTTTATGACAGCGGGGCGAAACCGTTTGCGTCCCGCGTCGCTTGTGATATGAGCGGCGCAGTTCGGCTGGATCGCCTCTCGTGGTCCGGCCACTCGCATAGTGCGGGTTAACCGCCCTGGCACAGGGCATCATAGCACGACCCCGACCACGTTGATTGGGGCTAGGGCAGAACCGGGCCGCGAGCCCAAGAGATATGAGGGGAAATCCCATGAGCGATGTCGCAGAGCGCGTGAAGAAGATCGTCGTTGAGCATCTGGGTGTGGAAGAGGACAAAGTGACCGAGAACGCATCGTTCATCGATGACCTGGGCGCAGACAGCCTCGACACCGTCGAGCTGGTCATGGCTTTCGAAGAAGAATTCGGCATCGAGATCCCCGATGACGCCGCCGAGAACATCCAGACGTTCGGCGACGCCGTGAAATTCATCAAGGATGCCGCCTGATCCATCAGGCACCCTTGGGTGATTTTGAAACCCCTCGTGCGGCGCACGGGGGGTTTTATTTTGCGCAGGCGCACGGGGGGTTTTGTTTTGCGCAGACGGCGGCGGGTCTTGTCATCCGGGCGGCCCCGGTCTTCTCTGAGCGGCAGAACAGGAGAGACCCATGGCAAAATCCCTCGACGAACTGCGCGCGCTTTATGGCAACGACAAGGGCACGGCCTTCCACGACCCGCGCCTGAAGGCCGTCGCGGATGCCCAGTTCGGCGAAGGCGGCCGCCGCGCCTGGCCCTTCGCGGGCGTGTCGACCTTGCTCGACGCGCCCTATCGCCCCGACATCATGGCGCAGATCGAGGCGGGCGATGCGGTGACGGACATCGACATCGCGCTGGTCGGCGTGCCGATGGACCTGGGCGTGACCAACCGCGCGGGCGCCCGCCGCGGCCCCAAGGCGGTTCGCGAGATCGAACGCATCGGCCCCTGGAACCGCGTCACGGACGTCGCGCCCCTGCAGGTCCGGCGGTTTGCCGACCTGGGCGATGTTGCGATGCGGTCGCGCTATGACCTGACCTCCTGCCACGAGGATATCGAGGCCTTCTATGACAAGCTTGTCGCGGCAGGTCTGCTGCCGCTGACGGTCGGCGGCGACCATTCGATCTCCCGGCCCATCATCGCCGCGCTGGCCAGGAAACACGGGCCCGTCGGCATGGTGCATATCGATGCCCATGCCGACACCTCGGGCGTCTACGAGGGCGCCAAGTTCCACCACGGCGGCCCGTTCCGCCAGGCGGTGCTTGACGGCGCGCTGGACCCGACGCGCACGATCCAGATCGGTATCCGGGGCGGCGGGGATTACCTGTGGGAGTTCTCGTACCAAAGCGGCATGACGGTGATCCACGCCGAGGAGGTGCGCGAGATGGGGCTGCCTGCGGTCATCGCCAAGGCGCTTGAGGTCATCGGCGCCGGGCCGACCTATGTCAGCTTCGATATCGACAGCCTCGATCCCGGCTTCGCCCCGGGCACCGGCACGCCCGAGGTGGGCGGGTTGGCGCCGCGCGAGGTCATGGCGATCCTGCGCGGTCTCAAGGGGCTGAACATGGTGGGCGGCGACGTGGTCGAGGTCGCGCCGTCCTATGATCCGACGTCCAACACCGCTCAGGCCGGCGCGCAGATGCTGTTCGAACTGGCCTGTCTTGCCGCGACGGCACGGGGGTAGGGGCTCTGTCCCCGCCGCCGGATGGCGGCAATCGGATACTGAAGGGGGCGCTGCCCCCGCCGCCTGACGGCGGCAAATGGATGCTGAGGGGGCTCTGCCCCCGCCGTCGGATGGCGGCAAATGGATACTGAGGGGGCTCTGCCCCCGCCCTGCGGGCGCCCCCGGAGTACTTGGGGCAAGATGACGGGGCGGGCTTTCTTTTTGCCAGAAATATCCTCGGGGGTCGGGGGGCAGACAGCCCCCCGTCTTCGCGCAAAGATTGCGCAGACTTGTGCCATGGGCGGACCGCGCCCCCTTGCCCCGTGCCGGGCGCGCGGGGTAAGAGCATCTGACGAAAAATGTGAAGGGGCGGATATATGCGTCGTGTCGTTGTCACCGGGCTTGGTCTTGTCACTCCGCTGGCCTGCGGGGTCGAGGAAAGCTGGAGCCGTATTCTGGACGGAAAATCCGGCGCGGGTCCGATCACCCGCTTCAATCCCGAGCGTGTGACCACGAAATACGCCTGCGAAGTGCCTTATGGCGACGGCACCGACGGTACCTTCAACCCCGACGACTGGATGGAGCCGAAAGAGCGCCGCAAGGTCGACGACTTCATCCTTTACGGGATCGCCGCCGCCGAACAGGCCGTGCGCGATGCGGACTGGATGCCCGAGGATGACGAGGGCCAGCTGCGCACCGGCGTCATGATCGGGTCCGGCATCGGCGGGCTGCAGTCCATCGAACAGACCACGCTGATGATGGCCGAAAAGGGCCCCCGGCGGGTGTCGCCCTTCTTCATTCCCGGCGCGCTGATCAACCTGATCTCGGGCCAGGTGTCGATCCGCTATGGCTTCAAGGGCCCGAACCACGCGGTGGTCACCGCCTGTTCGACCGGCGCGCATGCCATCGGTGATGCGGCGCGGCTGATCCAGTGGGGCGATGCGGATGTCATGGTCGCCGGCGGGGCCGAGGCCGCGATCTGCGAGATCGGTATCGCGGGCTTCAATGCCTGCAAGGCGCTCTCGACCAAGTACGGCGACGACCCGACCAAGGCCTCGCGCCCCTATGATGCGGACCGGGACGGGTTCGTCATGGGCGAAGGTGCCGGTGTCGTGGTGCTTGAGGAATACGAACACGCCAAGGCGCGCGGTGCGAAGATTTACGGTGAGTACCTGGGCTACGGCCTTTCGGGCGATGCCTATCACATCACCGCACCGTCCGAGGACGGCGACGGCGGCTATCGGTCGATGCAGGCGGCACTGAATCGCGCGGGGCTGACGCCCGAAGATATCGACTACATCAACGCGCATGGCACCTCGACCATGGCCGACACGATCGAATTGGGCGCGGTGGAGCGTCTGATGGGCGATGCGGCCGACAAGGCCACCATGTCCTCGACCAAGTCCGCCACCGGGCACCTGCTGGGCGCGGCCGGTGCGATCGAGGCGATCTTCTCGATCCTCGCGATCCGCGACCAGGTCGCCCCGCCGACCATCAACCTCGACAATCCCGCGATCGAGCCGAAGCTGAGCCTTGCGCCCAACACCGCCGAAAAGCGCGAGATCAACGTGGCGCTGTCGAATTCGTTCGGGTTCGGCGGCACCAATGCCTCGATCATCTTTGGCAAGGTGCGCGATTAAATGTGGAAGGCCGTCGCCTCTAACGCGCTGACGCTGCTGATCGTCGTCATCTTCCTGGCGGGGGGCGTGGTGATCTGGGGCAAGAACCAGTACACCGCCGACGGCCCCCTGGCCGAGGCGATCTGCGTCCGCGTGCCGTCGGGTGGCCGCCTGTCCGCCGTGTCGAAAGACCTCGAGGACAAGGGCGCCGTCACCAGCGGCACCATCCTGCGCCTGGGGGCGGATTACACCAAGAAGACCAACCAGCTGAAGGCCGGATCCTTCCTGGTGCCGCCGCATGCCTCGATGGAAGAGATCGTGGATATCGTCACCCGGGGCGGCGCCAACACCTGCGGCAGCCAGATCATCTATCGCATCGGCGTGACCTCGGCCGTGGCCGAGGTGCGCGAATTCGATGCCGCCGCGGGCCGGTACGAGGAACGGGCGGAATTCGAACTGGCCTCGGATGCCGAGAAGCCCGCCGAATTCACCGCCATGCGGGACCGGGGCGACACCGTCTATCGCGTCGTGGTGGCCGAGGGCGTGACCTCCTGGCAGGTGGTCGATGCGCTGGCGCGTGTCGACGTGCTGGACGGCGAGGTCGGGCCGGTGCCGGACGAGGGGTCGTTGGCCCCCGACAGCTACGAGGTGCGCGTGGGCGCCGATCGGAGAGAGCTTGTCGACCGGATGCAGCGCGCCCAGGCCGAGATCCTGGCGGAAGCCTGGGCCAACCGCACGGATGATCTGCCCTATGACACGCCGGAAGAGGCGCTGATCATGGCCTCGATCATCGAAAAGGAAACCGGCGTGGCCGAGGAACGGCGGCAGGTGGCCTCGGTCTTCGTGAACCGCCTGAACACCGGAATGCGCCTGCAGACGGACCCGACGGTGATCTACGGCATCACAGGCGGCGAAGGCGTGCTGGGCCGTGGCCTGCGCCGCAGCGAACTGGACCGCGCGACGCCCTATAACACCTACCAGATCGACGGCCTGCCGCCGACCCCGATCGCCAACCCCGGCCGCGCCTCGATCGAGGCCGCGATGGACCCGGCCGAGACGGACTATGTGTTCTTCGTGGCGGACGGATCGGGCGGCCACGCCTTCGCCGAGACGCTGGACGAACACAACGCCAACGTCGCCAGGTGGCGCCAGATCGAGGCGGAGCGGGCGGGGAACTGAGCGGTCCGCGGGGGGGAGCGGTACTGTCGCCCCAGCCGAAGCGCCCAGGCGATCCGATCAGGCTTCAGGCCGATCACTCGACATGAAAAACGGGGCCTCGCAGTGCCCCGTTTTCTTTTTCACTGCCGTGTGAACGTCAGGCCGCGGGCTTGCGCCTGCGGCGGGCAACAAAGCCCAAGCCGGCCAGGCCACCGACCAGAAGCGGCAGGGCGGCGGGGACGGGAACGGCGGGCATGCTGGCGGTGACGGATTTCACCATGAAGCCCTTGTCGTCTTCGGCGTTGTCATTGTTGCAGGGCGAACAGCTCAGCCCGACAAGATAGAAGATCGATCCGACAATATTGTAAGACGCCAGATCCAGGGTGAAATAATCGCCACCGGTAGATTGCGGCTGGATCAGGAAATTGCCGTTCGGGGTGTCCGTGGAAATGATCTTGGACTTGTCCTGGTTGTACAGAGCGAGGCTTTCGGTTTCCGCCCCGAATTCATAGGCGACAAAGTTCGTCAGTTTGACTTCGGTCGAGAATGTGAACTTGAGCGTATCGCGACGGCCAACGCGGAAGTCTTCTTCCCGTTCCTCACCGTCTTTCGCCTCAATACCAATGCCGGTTTCATTCTGCGTGATTTTGCGATTGCTGCGGTTGGGCAGGGTCTCGGTGGTGCTTTCGCCGATATTGCCATTGTTGGTCGTCAGGCCTTTGACCTCGAGGCCGATCCCACCACTGGTGCCGAAACTTTCCGTATTGGACAGCGTTGTCAGGGACGATCCGCTTGCCCCTGCGAGGTCGAAAGTGACCGACACGGCATGAGCAGGCGCGGCGGCGAAAAGGGCGGCCATTGCGGCGGCCCCGGTAACAAGTCTTGGATCGAACATGCTGTTTCCTCGAAACCAATGAATAAAATATATACCGTTTCGTATCCGAAAGTTCGAACCAGGTCAAACTCGCATTCACGAAACAGGCGCGGAATTAATGCAATGCACCTTATTCAAGCGTCGCGTTGCCGTTTGCAACACCCACCGTACGCATCCCTGCACCGCCAATTTGACCGACCGCACGCATTAACGTATAAGTAACCCTACGCTGGACAGGCACGTCCGCAAGGCCCCGGGGCAATCGCCCTCGCGGGCCTTTTTTCGTGCCTAAACCACGGACGGGCCAATCAAAAACAACAACAAGGGCACCAAGAATGACTCTCATCAAGGCAGAGCACCAGACCACCGACCTTTCCGGTCACATCGCGGAAATCGTTGAAGAGTTAAAACGGCTCAAGGACGATCTGCGCGCCATGCAGGGGTACGTCCAAAGCGACGAACCCGCCGCCACGCGCGAAGCATTGCGCTGTGCCGGGGACGTCCGGAATTTCCTGAAACTGGCATATGACGTGGAGGCACGGGTTCATGAAGAACAACGCAAACACCTTGGAATCGCAGGCGACAGCGGATTTGACCTTGGCGTCGCCCGGGCTGAGATCGGGTGCAAGCTGGATAGCCTCCGTCGATGCTGCGGCGCAGGACCTGTTTCTGGATGAACTGACGGAGGGAGAGCTCATGGCTCTCCCTTTCCTTTTCGAATTCTGGGCGATGGACCATCAATTGCCGCCCGAGGGCGATTGGCGGTCCTGGGTGATCCTGGGCGGGCGTGGTGCGGGCAAGACGCGCGCCGGGGCCGAATGGGTGCGCGCCCAGGTCGAAGGGGACCGGCCGCTTGATGCCGGGCGCGCCTCGCGCGTGGCGCTGGTCGGCGAGACGATCGACCAGGTGCGCGAGGTGATGATCTTTGGCGACAGCGGGATCCTCGCCTGTTCGCCCCCCGATCGCCGCCCCCAGTGGGAGGCCGGGCGCAAACGTCTGACCTGGCCCAATGGCGCGCAGGCCCATGCCTTTTCCGCCCATGACCCCGAAGGCCTGCGCGGGCCGCAGTTCGACGCCGCCTGGGTGGATGAACTGGCCAAGTGGAAACGCGCGCAGGACACCTGGGACATGCTGCAGTTTGCCCTGCGCCTTGGCGATGCGCCGCGCGTCTGCGTGACCACCACGCCGCGCCCCGTGGCGATCCTGCGCGACCTGATGGCGCTGCCCTCGACCGTCATCACCCATGCCCCGACCGAAGCGAACCGCGCCAACCTGGCCGCGTCCTTCCTGGCCGAAGTGCGGGCGCGCTATGCGGGCACCGCGCTTGGGCGGCAGGAATTGGACGGGGTGATGCTGGACGCGACCGAGGGCGCGCTCTGGACGCATGCCATGGTCGAATCCGCGCGGGTCAGCGACGCACCGATGCTGGACCGGATCGTCGTGGCGGTGGACCCGCCGGTGACGGGCCATGCCGGGTCCGACGAATGCGGGATCGTGGTGGCGGGCGTGGTGCAGGCGGGCGCGCGCGGCGACTGGCGGGCCTATGTGCTGGAAGACGCCTCTGTCACCGCCGCCAGCCCGGCGAAATGGGCCGAGGCGGCGGTCGAGGCCTATCACCGCCACCGCGCCGACCGCATCGTGGCCGAGGTCAACCAGGGCGGTGACCTGGTCGAGGCCGTGATCCGCCAGATCGACGCCCAGGTGCCGCTGCGCAAGGTGCGCGCGTCCAAGGGGAAAGAGGCCCGGGCCGAACCTGTCGCCGCGCTTTACGAACAGGGCCGGGTGCATCACCTGCGCGGGTTTGGCACGCTGGAGGATCAGCTTTGTGCCATGACATCAAGGGGATGGGAGGGCAGGGGATCGCCCGACCGGCTCGATGCGCTGGTCTGGGCCTTGACCGACCTGATGATCGACGCCGCCCCGTTGCGTGGAAACCCCCGGGTGCGAACGGTCTAGGAAGGCTCCGTTTACCAATTCTTGGCAAATTGTCTTCACCGAAAGCGAGGAGACCCCAATGGGCATGATCGACTACTTCCGCAAGGAAGCCGCCCCCGAACAGAAGGCCAGCGCCGCCGGGCCCGTGATCTCCTATCACTCGGCCGGGCGCGTGGTCTGGTCGCCGCGCGACGTGGCCTCGCTGACCCGCACCGGGTTCGCGGGCAACCCCGTCGGCTTTCGCGCGGTCAAACTGATCGCCGAGGCCGCCGCCGCCCTGCCGCTGATCTGCCAGGACGACTGCGCCCGCTATGACAGCCACCCGGTGATCGACCTGCTGGCACGCCCCAATCCTGCCCAAGGCCGGGCCGAGCTGTTCGAGGCGCTCTATGGCCAGCTGATCCTCACCGGCAATGGCTATGTCGAGGCCGTGGCGGCCGACGAGGGCGCGCCGGTCGAACTGCACGTGCTGCGCTCGGACCGGATGTCGGTCGTGCCCGGCGCGGATGGCTGGCCGATGGCCTATGACTACACCGTCGGCGGGCGCAAGCACCGGTTCGCCGTCACCGACCGCAGCCCGATCCTGCATGTCAAAAGCTTCCATCCGCAGGACGACCACTACGGGTTCTCGGCGCTGCAGGCCGCCGCACAGGCGATCGACGTGCACAATTCCGCCTCGGGCTGGTCCAAGGCGCTTTTGGACAATGCGGCGCGGCCCTCGGGCGCGCTGGTTTATGACGGCCCTGATGGCGCGACCATGACGACGGAACAATTCGACCGTCTTTCCAACGAGTTGGAGGCGCACCACATGGGCGCCCGCAACGCAGGCCGCCCGATGCTTCTGGAAGGCGGGCTGGATTGGAAACCCATGGGATTTTCGCCCTCGGACATGGAATTCCACCGCACCAAGGAAGCCGCCGCGCGCGACATCGCGCTGGCCTTCGGGGTGCCGCCGATGCTGCTGGGGATCCCCGGCGACGCGACCTATGCGAACTATGCCGAGGCACATCGCGCGTTTTTCCGCCTGACCGTCCTGCCGCTGGCGACCCGCGTGACGGCGGCGATTTCCGGCTGGCTGCAAGGCTATACCGGAGAGGCGCTGACCCTGCGCCCGGACCTTGACCAGGTGCCTGCGCTGTCCGCCGAACGTGACGCGCAATGGGCTCGCGTGGCCGGGGCCGATTTCCTGACCCGCGCCGAAAAACGCGCGCTTCTGGGCCTGCCGGCGGAGGCTTCGGATGACTGACCAGACCGATATCCGCCGCTATGGGTTCGAACGGTTCGACTGCGCGCCCGCCCTGCGGCTGGAAGCCCACGAACGTGTCTCGCGGCTTCAGGTCGAGGCATTGCACGACCGCATCGCGCGACTGGAGGTTGTGATCGAACGGGTCGAACGCCGCCTCTGGCTCACCGTCTACGGAGTCGTTGCGGTGATACTTGCAGAAGGCTTCCAGTCGCTCTTAGCGCGCTTGCCTTAAATCTGAGTTTATCTCTCACCAGAACTGAGAGAGGGGGACCAACCAATGGATCTGGAACGGAAATTCAGCGGCACGGAAAGTGCCATCACGGTCAGTGACGACCTCTCGATCGAAGGCTATGCGTCGATCTTCGACGCCGCCGATCGTGGCGGGGATCGCGTCGCCAGGGGCGCTTATGCCGCCTCGCTCGCCACGGGCCGCGCGGTCAAGATGCTCTGGCAGCATGATCCGGCACAACCTATCGGCGTGTGGTCCGAGGTGCGCGAGGATGCGAAGGGGCTCTACGTCAAGGGCCGCCTGCTGGACGGTGTGGCCCGCGCGACCGAGGCCGCGGCGCTGATCCGGGCGGGGGCGATCGACGGGCTGTCGATCGGCTATCGGACCGTTCGGTCCAGCAAGAACGACGGGGGCGGACGCCTCCTCATGGAACTGGAGCTCTGGGAGGTGTCGCTTGTCACCTTCCCGATGCTGCCCAGTGCGCGGGTGGCGGCCAAGGGCACGGCCCTGGACGACACGATGCGCGAATTGGCGGCGGTCTTTGACGACGCGCGGCTGGAACTGTCGGGGCACTAGGCCCGGCGCAACCCGTCAACGGGGAATGGATGATGGAACGACCCGAGAGCTTTTCTCGGCCCGGAGAAGGCATGCCCGACGGCAGCGCCCCGATGGCCGAGGTGAAAACCGCAGTCGCGGGATTTGTTACGGAATTCAAGATGTTCCGCGACCAGATGACAGACCGGATGAAACAACAGGAAAGCCGTATGACCATGCTTGACCGCAAGACACACGCCGGGGCCCGTCCCGCGCTGGCCCGCGACGCCGACACGGGCGCGCCGCATCAGAAGGCCTTTGGCGCCTATCTTCGTTCGGGCGATGACGACGCGCTGCGCGGCCTCACGCTTGAAGGCAAGGCGATGAGCACCTCTGTCGCCGCCGATGGTGGCTACCTTGTCGATCCGCAGACCTCGGCCGCGATCCAGGGCGTGCTGCATTCGGCCGCTTCGCTGCGCCAGGTCGCCAATGTCGTGCAGGTCGAAGCCTCGTCCTACGACGTGCTGGTCGACAAGTCCGAGGTCGGTTCGGGCTGGGTGACGGAAACCGGATCGGTCAGCGAAAGTGCGACCGCCCAGGTTGATCGCATCTCGATCCCGCTCTTTGAACTCGCCGCGCTGCCCAAGGCGTCTCAGCGGCTGCTCGACGACAGCGCCTTCGACATCGAAGCCTGGCTGGCCGAACGCATCGCCGACAAGTTCGCCCGGTCCGAAGCCGCGTCGTTCATCACAGGCGACGGATCCGACAAGCCCACGGGCATTCTGGAACACCCCCAGGTGGTGGATACCGGCTGGAGCTGGGGCAACATCGGCTTCATCACCACGGGCGTCGGCGGCGATTTTGCCGCGACCGATCCGGCGGATGCGATCATTGACCTCGTCTATGCGCTTGGCGCCCGTTACCGCGCCAACGGAACGTTCGTTATGAATTCCAAGACCGCCGGCGCCGTGCGCAAGCTCAAGGACGGCGAAGGTCGCTTCCTGTGGTCCGACGGTCTGGCTGCGGGCGAACCTGCGCGGCTGCTGGGCTACCCGGTTCTGGTGGCCGAGGACATGCCGGACATGGTCACCGACGCCTGTGCCATCGCCTTCGGGGATTTCCACGCGGGCTATACCGTGGCCGAACGTCCGGACCTGCGCGTGCTGCGCGATCCGTTCAGCGCCAAACCGCACGTTCTGTTCTACGCGACCAAGCGCGTCGGCGGGGATGTCACCGATTTCGCGGCGATCAAGCTGCTGAAGTTCTCGGCCTCCTGAGGGTCGTGACGGTCGGGGCGTGCGCGCCCCGGCCAGGCGCGTGGTCGCACGGGCTGACCAGCTGCTCCCTCCGTCCGTATCGGTTCGGGCGGGCACGCGCCAGATTTCGCCGCAGTTAGAAGGGGTTCGGGGATGTTGATCGAAGACGAGGAAATACTGGCCGCCACCCTGCCGGTCGAGGAATTCAAGACGCACCTGCGGCTTGGACGGGGGTTCGCCAATGACACGGTGCAGGACGCGGTGCTGGAATCGTTCCTGCGCGCCGCCCTGTCCTCGGTCGAGGCGCGGACCGGCAAGGTGCTGCTGACCCGCAACCTGACCTGGAGCTTTCCGCACTGGACCCGCCGCGATGGCGAACCGCTGCCCGTGGGCCCGGTGACCGCGGTGACCGAGGTCGCGCTGCTGGACGCCAACGGCGATGCCACGCCGGTCGATCCGCTGCTCTACCGGCTTGAAAAGGATACGCATTTCCCGGTGTTGCGGGGGCGGTCCCGGGGGCTTCCCATGCCGCCCGCCGACGGGTCGGTGCGGGTCCGGTTCACCGGCGGCTTCGGCCCCGCCTGGTCCGATCTGCCGCCCGATCTGGCGCAGGCCGTCATGCTTCTGGCCGCGCATTATTACGAAAACCGCGAGGCAACGGCACTTGGCACGGGGTGCATGCCCTTCGGCGTCACGTCGCTGCTGCAACGCTATCGCCCGATGCGGCTGTTCCGGGGGGACCTGGGATGAGCGCGCGTCTGGATCGTCTTCTGGTGCTGGAAGATCCGCAGCGCGTCCCCGACGCCGCCGGCGGCTTCACCGAAGCCTGGGTGCCCCTGGGCGAGGTCTGGGCCGAAGTGACCGCGCGCACCGGGCGCGGGGCCGAGCTTGGGCTGATCGGCACCGGCCGCGTCACCTGGCGGATCGTCGTGCGCGGCGCGCCCTTCGGCACGCCCTCGCGCCCCGAGGCCGGGCAGCGTTTCCGCGAAGGATCAAGGCTTTACCGGATCGAGGCCGTCGCCGAACGCGACCCCCGGGGCCACTACCTGACCTGTTTCGCGACCGAAGAGGTGGCGGCATGACCTATGCGCTTTCTGCCGCGTTGCAAAAGGCCGTCTATGCCGCGCTGTCGGCCGATGCGACGCTGACCGGCCTTGTCGGCACCGCGATCTTCGACGCGCCGCCCGTGGGGGCGATCCCGTCGCTCTATGTCTCGCTTGGCCCGGAAAAGGCGCAGGAAAGATCGGATCGCAGCGTCTCGGGCGCGCGGCATGATTTCATCGTGTCGGTCATCACCGACGCGGCGGGGTTCCAGCAGGCCAAGGTGGTCGCGGGGGCCGTCGCCGATGCGCTGGCGCCGCCGCTCGGTCCGCTGGACCGGGGGCGGATCGTGACGCTCAACTTTCAGCGCGCTCAGGCCAGACGCGACGAGGCCGGGCAGCAGCGGCGCATCGACCTGACGTTCCGCGCCCTGCTTGAAGACATCTAACCCCCTGTGAAGGAGACGTAAAATGGCAGCCCAAAGTGGCAAGGACCTTTTGGTCAAGGTGGATATGTCCGACGACGGGCAGTTCCAGACGCTGGCGGGCCTGCGCGCCACCCGCGTCAGTTTCAACGCCGAGGCGGTGGATGTCACCAGCCTGGAAAGCACCGGGGGCTGGCGCGAACTGCTGGGCGGGGCCGGGGTACGTTCGGCCGCGATTTCGGGGGCGGGCGTGTTCCGCGATGCCGACAGCGACGAACGCGCGCGGCAGATCTTCTTTGACGGCCAGACGCCGGCGTTCCAGGTCATCATCCCCGATTTCGGCATCATCGAAGGACCGTTCCAGGTGACCTCGATCGAATATGCCGGCGCCCATGACGGCGAGGCGACCTATGAGATGGCGCTGGCCTCGGCCGGGGCGCTGAGCTTCACGGCGATCTGATGGGCAACCCCTATGCAGGCGAGGTGACGCTGGTTATCGACGGGCAGGCGCATGTGATGCGGCTGACCCTGGGCGCGCTGGCCGAGCTTGAGGCGACGCTGCAGACCGGGTCGCTGGTCGAACTGGTCGAACGCTTTGAAACGTCGTCGTTTTCCACGCGGGATGTGCTGGCGTTGATCGTGGCGGGGCTGCGCGGCGGGGGCTGGACCGGTCGGTCTGCTGACCTGCTGTCGGCGGAGATCGAGGGCGGGCCGGTTGCGGCCTCTCGCGCGGCGGCGGCGCTGTTGACCGGCGCCTTTGCCCTGCCGGGGGACGCGGCATGAGGATCGACTGGCCGGGTCTGATGCGCGCCGGGATCACCGGCCTGGGCCTGCGCCCGGCCGAGTTCTGGGCGCTCACCCCGGCCGAACTGCGGCTTATGCTGGGCGAGGGCGGCCCGGCACCGCTGGCCCGCACCGGGCTGGCCCGCCTCATGGCCGCCTGGCCGGACACAGGAGATACGGAATGATCGAGGATATCGAAGGCTTTAGCGATCTGCAGGGCCAGGTCGAGGCGCTTGAGACCACGCTTGGCGGCGCGACCGGCATGGTCGCCGGGTTCGACAGCGAATTGCGCCGGATGCGCGGTGCGCTGGCCGAGACGGGCAAGGATGTTCAGACGTTGGAACGGGGCCTGTCGCGGGGGCTGCGCCGGGCGCTGGATGCGGCCGTGATGGATGGGGCGAAGTTTTCCGATGTGCTTGGGATCGTTGGACGATCCGTGGTGAACACCGCCTATTCCGCCGCCGTGAAGCCGGTCACCGATCACTTCGGCGGTATGCTGGCGCAGGGTGTCGGCGGGCTGTTCCAAGGGCTTATGCCCTTTGCCAAAGGGGGGGCGCTGTCGCAGGGCCGGGTGATGCCCTTTGCCGACGGCGGTGTCGTGCGCGGGGCCACCGCCTTTCCGATGCGCGGCGGCATGGGCCTGATGGGCGAGGCGGGGCCAGAGGCGATCATGCCCCTGTCGCGCGGCCCCGATGGCAAGCTGGGCGTGCGGGCCGAAGCCGGGCGGCCGGTGACGGTCGTGATGAACATCCAGACACGGGATGCCGAAAGCTTTCGCCGGTCGCAAAGCCAGATCGCCGCGCAGATGGGCCGGGTGCTGGGGCGCGGGGGGCGGAACCGGTGATGTTCGGGCATGTGCGCCGACTTGCCGACAGGCACATGGTCGGGACTTCGACCATAAGGTCCGCCCGGCGGCACGCCGGGCTGCGCCGACCCGCCCCCCTGGGGCGGCGCATTTGCGCCACCCCGAGGGTCGGCGCAGCCCTTCGTACTTCGTTCGATCAATTTGCGTAACTCGCGTCCCTGATGCCCCTCCCAAACAGGAGCAACCTCATGTCTTTCCACGAAATTCGCTTCCCCGCTGCGCTCTCCTTCGGCTCGACCGGCGGACCGGAACGGCGCACCGACATCGTCACGCTCGCCAACGGGTTCGAGGAACGTAATGCCCCCTGGTCCCAGTCCCGCCGCCGCTATGATGCGGGGGTGTCGATGCGGTCGCTTGACGATATCGCGGCGCTGCTGGCGTTCTTCGAGGCGCGCGAGGGACAGCTTTACGGGTTTCGCTGGAAGGACTGGGGGGATTATGCCTCCTGCCTGCCAAGCGGTCAGATTGCCCATACGGATCAATTGATTGCGCGGGGCGACGGCACGACCACGACCTTCCAGCTGACCAAGCTTTATCGCTCGGGCCAGCAGGTGCATGCGCGCCGGATCACCAAGCCGGTCGCGGGCACGGTCCGGATCGGAGTCAACGGGGCCGAACTGCAGGAAGGGCTGGGGTATACCGTCGACCTGACCACCGGAACGGTAGTTCTGACAGAGGCGCCCGCGCCGGAGGCCGAGGTCACGGCGGGGTTCGAATTTGACGTGCCGGTGCGCTTTGACACCGATCACATCGCCATGTCGGTGGCGTCCTTCCAGGCGGGCGACGTGCCCTCGGTGCCGGTGGTCGAGGTGCGGGTCTGATGGCGTTTCACGACGGACTGCGCGCCCATCTGGCCACCGGCACGACCCATGTGGCCCACGCCTGGGCGATCACGCGCGGCGATGGCGTGGTGCTGGGGTTCACCGACCATGACCGGGATCTGGAGTTTCAGAACATCCGGTTTCGCGCGGACAGCGGGCTCTCGGCGCTGGCGCTGCAACAGGGAACGGGGCTGGCCGTCGACAACTCAGAGGCGATCGGCGCGCTGAGCGATGCGGCCATTCGCGAGGGCGATATCGATGCCGGGCGCTATGATGGGGCCGAGGTGCGCTGTTGGCTGGTGAACTGGCAGGCGGTCGACCAGCACCAGCTGATCTTTCGCGGAACGATCGGTGAGATACGGCGCGCGGGCGGGGCCTTCACGGCCGAACTGCGTGGATTGGCCGAGGCGCTGAACCAGCCCACGGGCCGGGTTTATCAGAAACCATGCGGTGCCGTATTGGGGGATGCGGCCTGCGGGTTTGACCTGTCGGCGCCGGGCTACGCGGTCGAGGTGCCGGTGATTTCCGTGGTGGGCGCGCGGGTTACGGTCGAGGCTCTGCCGGATCACGAACCCGATTGGTTCACACGTGGCAGATTGTCCGTTCTGGGTGGCGCGGCCATGGGGTTGTCGGGCACGATCAAGCGCGATGTGACAGACGGGGGCGTACGGAATTTCGACCTCTGGCAGTCGATCCGCGCCCCGCTGGCCCCCGGTGATCTGATCCGGATCGAGGCGGGCTGTGACAAGCGGATGGACACCTGTCGCTACAAGTTCAACAACCTGTTGAATTTCCGTGGCTTTCCCGACATCCCCGGCGAAGACTGGCTCAAGGCCGTGCCTTCGACCGCCGGGCAGAGCACGGGGGGCAGCCGCCGATGACCCCCGAAACATCCCCAGTTCAGGCCGCCCGCGCGTGGATCGGCACGCCCTACCTGCATCAGGCCTCGCACCAGGGGGTGGGCACGGATTGCCTGGGCCTGATCCGCGGCGTCTGGCGCACCTGTTGCGGGGCGGAGCCTGAACCGATTCCGGCCTATTCGCGCGACTGGTCCGAACCCTCGGGGGAAGAGGCGCTGTGGCAGGCGGCCCTGCGCCACCTGGTTCCCGCGACGGATCCCGCGCCGGGGCAGGTGGTTCTGTTCCGCATGCGTGACCGGGGTGTCGCCAAGCATCTGGGCGTGCTGGGAAATATCGGTGCGCACCCCACCTTCATCCACGCCTATTCCGGCCATGCGGTCGTTGAAAGCGCGCTGACCGCCCCCTGGGCGCGGCGCGTCGTGGCGCGGTTCACCTTTCCCGTGACGGAGACCTGATCCATGGCAACGCTTGTTCTTTCCGCCGCCGGAGCGGCCATCGGCGGGTCGCTTGGCGGCACGGTCCTGGGGCTCAGCTCGGTGGTTGCGGGGCGGTTCGTCGGCGCGGTGGTGGGCCGGGCCCTCGACCAGCGGATCATGGGGCAGGGGTCCGACCCGGTTGAGACCGGCCGCGTCGACCGCCTGCGCTTCATGGGCGCGGGCGAAGGCGATCCGGTGGCGCGGGTGCACGGGCGGATCCGCGTGGCCGGGCAGGTCATCTGGGCCACGCAGTTCGAAGAGGTCGTCACGACCTCGGGCGGGGGCAAGGGCGCGCCGCGTCAACCGGTGCGGCGCGACTATTCCTACCGGGTCAGCGTTGCGATCGCGCTGTGCGAGGGCGAGATTTCGGGCGTTGGTCGCATCTGGGCCGATGGCACCGAAATCGCGTCGGCCGACCTGTCGCTGCGGGTCTACACCGGGTCCGACGCCCAGCTGCCCGACCCCAAGATGGAGGCGGTCGAGGGCGCAGTCGCCGTGCCCGCCTATCGCGGCACGGCCTATGTGGTGATCGAGGATCTGGACCTCTCGGCCTATGGCAACCGACTGCCGCAGTTCGGGTTCGAGGTGATACGCCCGGCTCCCGCCGACATCGCCCCCGACGATCCCGCCCGCGCCATCCGCGCCGTGGCGATGATGCCCGGATCGGGTGAATACGCGCTGGCGGTCACGCCGGTGACCTTCGATCACGGCGCGGGGCGGGTGGAGGCGGCGAATGTCAGCTCCCCCTCCGGGCAGGCTGATTTCCCGACTGCGCTGGACCAGATGGAGGCGTCTCTGCCCGGCTGCGATCATGTCTCGCTGATCGTCAGCTGGTTCGGGGATGACCTGCGGTGTGGCGCGTGCACGATCCGTCCGGGGGTGGAGCTGCGGGACCGCGACGGGGCGGCGATGCCCTGGACGGTCTCCGGTGTCCCGCGGGCCGCGGCGATGCAGATCGCGCAGAAGGACGGTCGCCCGATCTATGGCGGCACGCCCTGCGATGTCTCGGTGATCGAGGCGCTGCGCGAGATGGCAGGCCGGGGTCAGAAGGTGATGTATTACCCGTTCATCCTGATGCTGCAGGGGGCCGGAAATGACCTGCCTGACCCTTACGGCGGCGATGACGGCCAGCCCGTTCTGCCATGGCGGGGGCGGATCACCGCGTCGCTGGCCCATGGCGTGGCGGGCAGCCCGGACGGGACGGCGGCAACCACGGCAGAGGTCGCGGCGTTCTTTGGCACCGTAAGCGCCACGGATTTTACCGTGGGCCCTGGCACGGTCAGCTACACCGGCCCGGCGGAGTGGACGTATAGACGGTTCGTTCTGCATCAGGCCGCGCTCTGTGCCGCCGCAGGCGGTGTCGATGCGTTCTGCATCGGGTCGGAAATGGTCGGCCTGACCCGCATCCGCGATGATCAGGGCTTTCCGGCGGTGGCGCAGCTGATCGCGCTGGCGGCTGAGGTGCGGGCGCTGCTGCCCGAGGCAAAGATCGGCTATGCGGCGGACTGGACGGAATATTCCGGCTATCAGCGCGACGGGGATCTCTATTTCCCGCTCGACCCGCTTTGGGCCGATCCAAACATCGATTTCGTGGGGATCGACAATTACCTGCCCCTGTCGGACTGGCGCGAGGGCGAGGATCACGCGGATGCCCACTGGGGCGCGGTGCATGACCTTGGCTACCTCAAGGCCAATATCGAGGGCGGCGAGCTTTACGACTGGTATTATCATTCGGACGCGGCCCGGGCGGCGCAGATCCGCACGCCGATCACGGATGGCGAGGGCGAGCCCTGGGTCTGGCGGGTGAAGGACATCCGCAACTGGTGGCAGAACCGTCATTACGAACGCATCGGCGGGGTCCGCGCGCTGGAGCCGACGGCGTGGGAGGCGCAGTCGAAACCGGTCTGGTTCACCGAGCTGGGCTGCGCGGCCATCGACAAGGGAACGAACCAGCCGAACAAGTTCCTCGACCCGAAATCGTCGGAATCCGCGCTGCCGTATTTCTCGACCGGGCGGCGGGATGACGTGATCGCCATGCAGTACCTGCGGGCGATGCTGTCCTATTGGGGTGATCCGGCCATGAACCCCGTCTCGGCCGTCTATGACGCGCCCATGATCGACATGGACCGTGCCCATGTCTGGGCCTGGGACGCGCGCCCTTTCCCTTGGTTTCCGAACGCCCGCGACCAGTGGGGCGACGGGGAAAATTACGCGCGGGGGCATTGGATCACCGGCCGCGCCTCAGCCCGGTCGCTGGCCGGCGTCGTGGCCGAGATCTGTGCGCGCGCCGGGGTTGCGGCTTATGATGTCAGCGGCTTGCACGGTGTGGTCTGGGGGTATGAGGAACCGCAGGGCACCGGGCGCGCGGCGCTGCAGCCACTGATGCTGCGCTATGGGTTTGACGCGGTGGACCGCGAGGGTGTGCTGCAGTTTGTCATGCGCGACGGTCGCGTGGATGCGGTGGTCGACGCCGGATCGGTCTGCATCACGCCCGAGACGGAGGGCGCGGTCGAAGAGCACCGCGCCAGCGAGGCCGAGATGGCGGGCCGGGTCCGTCTGCGGTTCATCGAAGCGGAGGCGAATTTCGAAACCATCGCCGAGGAAGCCGTCCTTCCGCGCGAGGACAGCAATGTCGTCGCGGCGCAGGAGCTGCCGCTTGTCCTGCTGCGCGGCGAGGGGCGGCAGGTGGTGGAACGCTGGCTGGCCGAGGCGTCGGCGGCGCGGGACACGTTGCGTTGCGTGCTGCCGCCGTCGCGCATGGATCTGGGCGCGGGGGATGTTGTGCGGATTACCGGAACGAGCGATCTCTATCGTGTCGACCGGATCGAGCGGGGCGCGGGCCAGTTGATCGAGGCCGTACGGATCGAGGCCGAGGCCTATCGCCCGGTCGACCTGGTCGAGGCCAAGGCGCGGGTCGAGGCCTTCGTGCCGCCCGTTCCGGTCTTCCCGCTGTTTCTGGACCTGCCGCTGATGCGCGGGGACGAGGTGCCCCATGCACCGCATGTCGCGGTGACGGCCCAGCCCTGGCCCGGCACGGTGGCGGTCTATTCGGGCGATCTCGATGCCGATTACGCGCTAGATCAGGTGATCGACCGCCGGGCCGTGATTGGCGTGACGCAAGCGCCGCTCTCTGCCGCGCCCATGGGCCGGATCGACCGGGGGGAACCTCTGGCCCTGCGCCTGACCAGCGGCAGCCTCACCTCGGTCACCGAAGCGGCGCTGCTGGCGGGCCGGAACCTGATGGCCATAGGCGACGGCACGCCCGAGGGATGGGAGCTGCTGCAGTTCCGCGATGCCGTGCCTGCGGGCGATGGCGTCTGGCTGATCTCGCACCGGCTGCGGGGGCAGCTGGGCACGGATGCGACCATGCCTGCGGTCTGGCCCGCCGGATCCTACGTGGTGCTGATGGACGGCGCGCCGACGCAGCTTGGGCTGACGGCGGCGCAGCGCGGGCTGGCGCGGCACTATCGCATCGGGCCCGCGCGGCGCGACTATGCCGACGGATCCTATCGCCACGCGGTGCACGCCTTTCCAGGCCTCGGGCTGCGGCCGCTGTCGCCGGTGCACCTGCGCGTCACGCCCGAGGGGGACGATCTGCACCTGCGCTGGATTCGCCGGTCCCGGATCGCCGCCGACAGCTGGGACGGGATCGACATCCCGCTTGGCGAGGAGGCAGAGCGCTATCTTCTGCGGATCATGGAGGGCACCGCGCTGCGGCGCGAGGTCATGCTGGACACGCCCGGCTGGACCTACACCGCCGCGCAGCAGGCCGAGGACGGCGGCGCCCCTGGTCTGCGGGTCGAGGTCGCCCAGATTTCGGCCCTATACGGGGCCGGGGGGTGGACGCGGCAATGGCTCTGACCTATTCCGATCCGAAATCAACCAGATCACGTCATTGCGTTTGGGGTGGGACCCCCTATCTGCTAGGCTGACGGAAACGGAAAGGATCCCCGATGGCCAAGACCCAACCCCGCGTGGCCCAGGTAGACCCGGTCTGGGAACGGATGACGCAGGAAGCCGAACAGGCGATCCGCGACGAACCGCTGCTGGGCGGCCAGATCCATTCGGCGCTGCTGCATCACCCGTCGATCGAGAACGCGCTGGCCTATCGCGTCGCGATGAAACTGTCGAATTCCGAGATGTCCGAACAGCTTCTGCGCGAGATCTGCGACGAGGCCTATGCCGCCGACCCGACGCTGGCCAATGCCGCGCGTGCCGATATCGTGGCCACCTTCGAACGCGACCCGGCCTGCCACCGGTTTCTGCAGCCGCTGCTCTATTTCAAGGGGTTCCAGGCGGTTCAGGCCTATCGCGTGGCGCATTGGCTGTGGACCGAAGGGCGCCGCGACCTGGCGTATTTCTTCCAGATGCGCAGCTCCGAGGTGTTCGGCATCGACATCCACCCGGCGGCCCGGATCGGGCAGGGGATCATGATCGACCACGCCCATTCCATCGTCATCGGCGAGACGGCGGTGGTCGGCAACAACGTGTCGATGCTGCATTCGGTGACCCTGGGCGGGACCGGCAAGGAAGATGACGACCGCCACCCCAAGATCGGTGACGGCGTGCTGATCGGCGCGGGCGCCAAGGTGCTGGGCAACATCCGCATCGGCCATTGTTCGCGGATAGCGGCCGGGTCCGTGGTGCTCCACGATGTGGAGCCCTGCAAGACGGTCGCCGGTGTGCCTGCCAAGGTCGTGGGCGAGGCCGGCTGCGATCAGCCCGCGATGTCGATGAACCACCTGTTCGGGGGGTAATACGGTCGCGGCGGTGCGTGCAGAGCACGCACCCTACGGCATGTGGTGAGATTTGAAAGGCGGCCTTGGGGTCGCCTTTTTTGTGAGCGATATTTGGGGCGCTGCAGGTTCCAGCGTCGCTAGCCAGGTTTTTTCGACCTATTGCGACACGTCGTGGATCGTTTGCAAATGTCTGGGAGGTGGTCCTTGGTTCTTTACGTTGCTCTCGCAATTTTCGGTTTGGGGCTTCTCGCGGCCTTGCTCAGGGGCAGGACCAGCCGAGGCAAGGGGGGCGACGCGGAGCGGCGCGCATCCCGGCTTGACGACCACCGTCGCGAAGCCGAACGCCTGATGCTGCGTGGCGCGATTTTCGCGGTCACGGCTGAGGATCGGGTGGATGGATACGAGCTAACAGAACTTGGTGCTGTCAGTTGTGACGCGTCTGAGCGCGGGCGGGCCGAGTCGATTTTGGCGGTCCGGGCGGCGCGGACTTTCGTGCAGGCCAACGTGTTGTGCAACCTAACCCGAAAGACGCAGAAAACGCGGTATCAGGCAGGGACCGGCCCGCGCGGGAACCCCTATTACAAGACCCGGACCCGCACCGTGTGGGAGGCCACGGCCTGCGAAGCGACGCCTGTGGTCGCCGCACCCGTTAGACGCCGCCGTTGGCGTCGGCCGCGCGTGATCGTGGACGGGTCGAACGTGGCGCATTGGGGGGCGGACACCTGCCCCAGTTTGAAATCCGTGTCGGCGGTGATCGCCATCCTCAAAGACGAGGGTTTGAAACCGCTCGTCGTGTTCGATGCGAGCATCGGGTACAAGGTGGGCACGCGCTATCTCGGTGCTGCTGAACTCCGATCGCGACTTGGCGGGCGGCCCCGTGTCGAAGTTGTCGCAAAGGGCGTGAATGCGGATGTCCGCATTATCGAAGCGGCTGCCAAATTGGACGCTGATATCGTGTCGAACGATCTGTTCAGAGACAGTCGTGCCGCGCGCAATCTGCGAAAAAGGCGGGGGTTCTTCGTCCCCGAATTCAACCATGCCGAGGTACTTGCTGCGCGCAGGTAGAGTCGGTGGCCAAGCCAACAAAAAACGCGCCCCGTAAGGCGCGTTTCTTGGTCTGTCGCATGGCAGCGATCAGTCCGTCACGGTGACCTTGACCATGCGGTCGGGTTCGCCGACGACCGATCCGTTCTGGCCCTTGCCGCGCTTGATGGCGTCGACGATCTCCATCCCGTCGGTCACGCGGCCGACGACCGTGTACTGGCCGTTCAGGAAATGGCCGGGGGCGAACATGATGAAGAACTGCGAATTGGCGCTGTCGGGGCTTTGCGACCGGGCCATGCCGACGACACCGCGGTCGTAGGGCACGTCCGAGAATTCGGCCTTGAGATCCGGCAGCTGCGATCCGCCCATGCCGGCGCGGCGCATGTCGCCGCCGACGCGGCCGTATTCCACGTCGCCGGTCTGGGCCATGAAGCCGTCGATCACGCGGTGGAAATAGACGCCGTCGTAGGACCCCTGCCGGGCCAGGGCGGTGATCTGGGCGACGTGCCCGGGCGCGACGTCTTCGGCCAGGTCGATGTGGATGACGCCGTTGGCCTCACCCGCGATTTCGATGTCGAGCCCGGTGGCCAGGGCCGGAGCCCCCGCCAGCGCGCCCGACAGAGCCGCGATCAGGGCGAAGGTGCTACGCATCGGCGGCCACCTTGACCGAGATCATGCGATCGGGGTTCGCGGGCGGCTCGCCCCGGGTGATCGCGTCGACATGTTCCATCCCGGAGGTCACGCGGCCGTAGACGGTGTACTGGCCGTTCAGGAAGTGGTTGTCCGAGAAGTTGATGAAGAACTGCGAGTTGGCCGAGTTCGGGTTCTGCGAGCGTGCCGCGCCAAGGGTGCCACGGTCGTGCGGCAGCTTGGAGAATTCGGCAGGCAGGTCGGGCATGTCCGAGCCGCCGGTGCCGGCCATGCGCGGGTTGTAGTCCTTTTCCATGTTGGCGTGCTGGACGTCGCCGGTCTGGGCCATGAAGCCGTCGATCACGCGGTGGAAGGCGACGTTGTCATAGGCGCCGGCGCGGGCCAGTTCCTTCATCCGCTCGGAATGCTTGGGCGCGACGTCGGGCAGAAGCTCGATCGTGACGGTGCCGCCCTTGAGTTCGACGAGGATGGTGTTTTCGGGGTCTTTGATATCGGCCATGGGTGCCTCCGTTTCGTGTTCGGGGGTTGGTGTAAGCGGGGTTGGCGCAAAATGGAAGTGTCGGCGCGTCAAGAGGGGGTGAGGAGGTGGGGTCCCCGGACCGCCCTTCGGGCCTGTCGCACCGGATGTCATGCCAATGTCGTGCCGGTCGGTGCATTGTTTCGCGGCATGCGCGCGGTAACGCTATCAGTGTTGACGCCCCATGCTGCGCGCGCAACAAGGCGCGGGACTTGGAACGGCACAGGGGTGAGGGCAGGCTATGGGCTGGAAAACCATTGACGACATGGATCTTTCGGGCAAGCGCGTGCTGCTGCGCGTCGACATCAACGTGCCCGTCGAAAAGGGCCGGGTGACCGACGCGACGCGGATCGAACGGATCGTGCCCACGGTCGAGGATATCCTGGCCAAGGGCGGCACCCCGATCCTGGTGGCGCACTTCGGGCGGCCCAAGGGCAAGGTCGTGCTGGACATGTCGCTGCGCCAGGTGTTGCCGGTCCTGCGCGAGAAGCTGGGCCATCCGGTGGCCTTCATCGAAACGCTCGAGGCCGCCGAACGCCATACCGAGGAACAGGACACCGCCGAGGTGATGCTGCTGGAGAACATCCGCTTTCACCCCGGCGAGGAAAAGAACGACCCGGAGTTCGCGCGTCGGCTCGCCGGTCTGGCGGATGTCTATTGCAACGACGCTTTCAGCGCGGCGCACCGGGCGCATGCCTCGACCGAAGGCGTGGCGCATCACCTGCCGTCCTGCGCGGGTCGCCTGATGCAGGCCGAGCTTGAGGCGCTGGAGGCCGCGCTTGGCCAGCCGCAGCGGCCCGTGGTGGCCGTGGTGGGCGGCGCCAAGGTGTCGACCAAGCTGGACCTGCTGGGCAATCTGGTGGCCAAGGTCGATCACCTGGTGATCGGCGGCGGCATGGCGAACACCTTTCTTGCCGCGCAGGGCATCGATGTGGGCAAGTCGCTGTGCGAACACGACCTGGCCGACACCGCGCGCGCGATCCTGGACAAGGCCCAGGCGGCGGGCTGCGAGATCGTGCTGCCCGAGGACGTCGTCGTCGCGCGCGAATTCAAGGCCGGGGCCGAGAACGAGGTCGTCGCGGCTGATGCCTGCCCCGAGGATGCGATGATCCTGGACGCGGGGCCGCGGGCCGTCGCGAAGATCGACGCGGTGCTGAGCGGGGCGAAGACGCTGATCTGGAACGGGCCGCTTGGCGCGTTCGAAATCCCGCCCTTCGACACCGCCACCAACGCCGCCGCCGCCCGGGCCGCCGCGCTGACGCAGGCGGGGCAGCTGATCTCGGTCGCGGGGGGCGGTGACACGGTCGCGGCGCTGAACGGCGCGGGCGCGGCCGAGACGTTCACCTATATCTCCACCGCCGGGGGCGCGTTTCTTGAATGGATGGAAGGCAAGGATCTGCCCGGGGTTGCGGCGCTGGCGCAGTCGGCGGCCGCTTGACGACATCGAAACAACCGCTTCGGGCTGGCGCTGCGCAGGGTGCGCGGCCTAGTCTCGGGGCAAAGGGGCCGTGCGCCCGATCACAGGACGAAGGACGGACATCATGAGCAAGGATCAGCAGACGGCGCAGATCGCCGAGGGCCAGGGCTTCATCGCGGCGCTGGATCAGTCGGGCGGCTCGACCCCCAAGGCGCTGAAACTCTACGGGATCGAGGAAGACGCCTATGCGAGCGACGCCGAGATGTTCGGACTGATCCATGAGATGCGCGCGCGGATCATCAAGTCGCCCGCCTTTACCGGCGACAAGGTCGTGGGCGCGATCCTGTTCGAGCGCACCATGGACGGCGACATCGACGGCATCCCGACGGCGCAATACCTGTGGGACAAGCGGCAGGTCGTGCCCTTCCTCAAGGTCGACAAGGGGTTGGCGGACGAAGAGGGCGGCGTGCAGGTAATGAAGCCGATGCCCGATCTGGACGCGCTGCTGGAAAAGGCCGTGTCCAAGGGGATCTTCGGCACCAAGATGCGGTCGGTGATCTCTGCCGCCGCGCCCGAGGGTATCGCGGCCGTGGTGGCGCAGCAGTTCGAGGTGGGCAAGCAGATCCTGGGCCATGGGCTGGTGCCGATCATCGAGCCCGAGGTGACGATCACGATCAAGGACAAGGCCGAGGCCGAGGACCTGCTGCGCGACGCGATCCTGGCGCAGCTGGACGCGCTGGACGACGGGCAGGACGTGATGCTGAAGCTGACGCTGCCCGAGGTCGTGAACCAGTACAAGGTGCTGGTGGACCATCCGCGCGTCATCAAGGTGGTGGCGCTGTCGGGCGGCTATTCCCGCGAGGAGGCCAACACGCGCCTGTCCCGGCAGACCGGCATGATCGCGTCTTTCTCGCGCGCGCTAACCGAGGGCCTGTCGGCCCAGCAGTCGGACGCCGATTTCGACGCGACGCTGGCCGCGACCATCGACGAGATCTATCAGGCATCTGTGGCTGGGTGAGAGGCGTCCCGGAAACTCTCCGGTGGAGAGTTTGAGCCTCGAACAGGCGAAGCCCCGGGTTTGGCCGGTCCGCGTAGCGGCGATTGACCCGGGGATCAATCGAGGCGCGAACGGGCGGAGCCCCGGCGTCGTGCGCTGAGGCAATCGCGCGCGACCAACGAGCATCCGTGCGCCGGTCTTCACAGCCGCACCATCCGCCGTGCCTCAGGAGCTGAATTCCACCAGATCCCAGAGCGTGCCGTAGAGGTCCTGAAAGACGGCGACTGTGCCGTAAGGCGCCTCTTTCGGATCGCGCACGAAGGTCACGCCGCGGTCGAGGAAGGCGTTGTAATCGCGCCAGAAATCGTCCGTCTGAAGAAACAGGAAAACGCGGCCTCCGGCCTGGTTGCCGATGAAGGGCTCCTGCTCCGGCTTCGACGCGCGGGCCAGCAGGATCGTCGTGCCGGTGCTGCCCGGCGGGGCGACCAGCACCCATCTCTTGTCCTGCTCGGGCTGGTAGCTGTCTTTGACCAGCGTGAAGCCGAGCGTCCGGGTGTACCAGGTGATCGCGTCGTCGTAGTCGCGCACGACAAGGGCGATATGGGCGATGGATTGCGGCATCGGATGGCTTTGCTTTGGGGCGGGGCGGCATGAAAAAGGCCACCCGAAGGCGGCCTTTCCTCGCCGTATCCAGATGTCTGGATCAGGCGGCTTTCTTGCGGCGACGCAGCGCAGCCAGACCACCAAAGCCCACGAGGAGCAGAGGCAGGGAGGCCGGAAGCGGCACGGCAGCAGCTTCGTAGTCGACTTCAAGAACCGACGGGTTGCCGTTGGTGGCAACGTAGATCAGTTCGAAAGGTCCGCCGGCGAAGTCGGGCAGCAAGGTCGTGATTTCGCTTGTCGGCTGAGTGGTGCCGCCAAGACCCGTGATGGACATGCCGTCATCATGGGTGATCGCGAAATCACCCGCTGCGACGTTGGCCAGGGTGAACCGGAAGAAAGTGGTCGTCGCGGTGCCCTGGAAGACGTCCGTGTTGCTCAGCAGGGTCGTTGCGGCGTCCAACAGCCCCGTGCTCCAATCAGCCGACCCGGTGTTCAGGAAGTCTGCCACGTAGGTCGAGCCACTATTGCCGGAACCGATGCGGAAATCGAGGTCGCCATTGTAGTAACCGGTCCCCTTGACCGCGGAAGCACCCCAGGCTGCCGTGAAAGCCGCAGAGGATGCCGTGGATTCCGCTTCGTCGGCGTTGGTGAGCTGAACGACCTCGAGTGTGAAGTACGCGTTCATTGTCGCTGCACTTGCCATACCGGCGAAAGTCACCGCCGCTACGGCCGCAGCCAAAAGTGTCTTAATTGTCTTCATGTTAAACTCCTCTCATAAAGGTAATAATTAACACACGGTTAAAGTATAACTGATTTACCCGCGATTCCGTACTGAAAAATAGGGGTTTGTGGCATTTTTTGGGCGGCGGGCACCGTCTTGGTGCGGCCTTTCATTTCCGAAACCCAACTTTTTACTGACAGGCTCACGACTTGCGCAGGCAGGACGGTTGCCGAAACATCAGGCACCTCACTTTTGCCTAGCGTTAACCGGAAAGGGGATTCACAGCGCAAACCACCTGTGCCATGATGCCTGCACCGCCCGAAAGAGGCGGAGTGAGGTCATCATGAGCAACGTGGGTAAGCCCGCCTTTACCGGGCTGGTCTATTTCGCAGGCGTCTTCTGTGTGGGTCTGTATTTCACCTTCTCGGCCGTTCAGGGCGAGATGGGTCTGTTCCGTCGCGCCGAGATCGCCGCGGATCGCGATGCGCTGGCGCAGCAGCTCAAGGTGCTCGAGGCCGAGGTCGCCGAGATGGAGAACATGACGCGGCGGCTGTCGGATGACTTCCTTGACCTCGATCTTCTGGACCAGCAGGCGCGGGATGTGCTGGGCGTCATGCGGTCGGACGAGATGGTCATTCGCTGAAACGCGCTGGATAGGCTTCAAGGCTGTCGATCCCAGGGGCGTCCTGACCGGGCGCCTTTTTGCATATCCTGATTGTATCTTCCGCCTGGTCCGGCATCGGGGCCCGCGTGCGGAACGTGACGTCAAATTCACTCTCGCATGATCGCGTGAAATGCGATAAGAGATAGTTCAACGTTAAACTATCGCACGGGAGGAGGCCCAGATGGCGACCCGCAAATCCAGTGCCGCGGCAAAGAGCAATGTCTCGGCGGATGAGTTGAAGTCCTACTATCGTGACATGCTGCTGATCCGGCGCTTCGAAGAGAAGGCCGGCCAGCTTTACGGCATGGGCCTGATCGGCGGTTTCTGTCACCTTTACATCGGCCAGGAAGCCGTCGTCGTGGGTCTTGAGGCCGCGGCGGAAGAGGGCGACAAGCGCGTCACCTCCTATCGCGATCACGGCCATATGCTGGCCTGCGGCATGGACCCCGACGGGGTGATGGCCGAACTGACCGGACGCATCGGCGGCTATTCCAAGGGGAAGGGCGGGTCGATGCACATGTTCTCGAAAGAGAAGCATTTCTACGGCGGTCACGGCATCGTCGGCGCGCAGGTGCCGCTTGGGGCCGGGCTGGCCTTTGCCGACCGGTATCTTGAGAACGGCCGCGTGACCTTCACCTATTTCGGCGACGGCGCGGCAAACCAGGGCCAGGTCTACGAGACCTTCAACATGGCCGCCCTGTGGAAGCTGCCGGTGGTCTTCGTGATCGAGAACAACCAGTACGCCATGGGCACGTCGCAGCAGCGCTCGACCTCGTCGCCCGACATCTACAAGCGCGGGGAAAGCTTCGGCATCCCCGGCGAAATGGTCGACGGAATGGACGTTCTGGCCGTGAAGGCCGCGGGCGAGACCGCCGTGGCACACTGCCGGTCGGGCAAGGGGCCCTATATTCTTGAGATCAAGACCTACCGCTATCGCGGGCATTCGATGTCGGACCCGGCGAAATACCGGACCCGCGAGGAAGTGCAGAAGATGCGCGAAGAGCGTGACGCGATCGAACGTGTCCGCACGATGCTTCTGGACGGTGGCCATGCCTCGGAAGATGACCTGAAGGCCATCGACAAGGAGATCAAGGACATCGTCAACAAGTCGGCTGAATTCGCCAAGGACAGCCCCGAGCCGCCGCTGGAAGAGCTTTGGACCGACATCTACGCCGATGAAGTGCCGCAGGACGGTGCCAATGTGACCGAGGAGGCCTGAGGTGCCTCACTTCGAGATACATGTGACCGACAGCGCCCGCGCGCAAGCCTTCTACAAGGGTCTGTTCGACTGGTCCTTCACCCCCATGCCGGGCGGTGAGGAGATCGGCTATGCGCTGATCGACGGCGCCGAGATCGGCATGGGCAAGGGCATGACCGGCGGCATGATGCTGCGGACCGGCCCCGCGCCCGAAGCCGGATCGCCCGTGCGCGGCGGCACCATGACCTTCGAGGTCGCGGACTGTGACAAGACCTATGCCTGGGCGCTGGACAACGGCGGTGCCGAGGCGTTGCCGCCGATGGATTATCCCGGCGTGGGCCGCTGTGCCTATGTCGAGGATGGGGAAGGAAATATCGTGGGGATGATCACCCCGCTGGAGGAGGCCTGAGATGCCGACAGAAGTACTGATGCCCGCGCTGTCCCCCACGATGGAGGAGGGCACGCTTGCGAAATGGCTGGTGAAGGAAGGGGACACCGTGTCCTCGGGCGACATCATTGCCGAGATCGAAACCGACAAGGCCACCATGGAATTCGAGGCCGTCGATGAAGGCGTCATCGGCAAGATCCTCGTGGCCGAGGGGTCGGAAGGGGTGAAGGTCAACACGCCGATCGCCGTGATGCTGGAAGAGGGCGAGAGCGCGGACGACATCGGCGAGGCCCCGGCGCCCAAGGCCGAAGCGTCGGCCGAGGCCGCACCCGCCGCAGAGGCCAAGGCCCCGGCGCAGGCGAAGGCCCCCGAGGCGCCCAGGCCCGACCAGAGCCCGGACTGGCCCGAAGGCACCGAGATGAAGACCCAGACCGTGCGCGAGGCGCTTCGGGATGCCATGGCCGAAGAGATGCGGATCGACCCGACGGTCTTTGTCATGGGCGAGGAAGTGGCCGAGTACCAGGGCGCCTACAAGGTGACCCAGGGCCTGCTGGACGAGTTCGGATCCAAGCGCGTCATCGACACGCCGATCACCGAACACGGCTTTGCGGGCATCGGGGTCGGTGCGGCCTTTGGCGGGCTGAAGCCGATCGTCGAATTCATGACCTTCAACTTCGCCATGCAGGCGATCGACCACATCATCAACTCGGCCGCCAAGACGCTGTACATGTCCGGTGGCCAGATGGGCGCGCCCATGGTCTTCCGGGGCCCGAACGGTGCCGCGGCCCGCGTGGCGGCGCAGCACAGCCAGGACTACGGTGCCTGGTACGCGCATATCCCCGGCCTGAAGGTCGTGCAGCCCTATTCAGCGGCCGATGCCAAGGGCCTGCTGAAACAGGCGATCCGCGATCCGAACCCGGTGATCTTCCTGGAAAACGAGATCCTGTACGGCAAGTCCTTCGACGTGCCGGTGATGAAGGATTTCACCATTCCCTTCGGCAAGGCCAAGGTCTGGCGCGAAGGCGAGGACGTGACCATCGTCAGCTGGGGCATCGGCATGACCTATGCGCTGGAGGCGGCGGACAAGCTGGCCGAGGAAGGCATCAGCGCCGAGGTCATCGACCTGCGGACCTTGCGCCCGATCGACTATGACACGGTGATCGCGTCGGTGATGAAGACCAACCGCTGCGTCACGGTCGAAGAGGGCTTCCCGGTCGCCTCGATCGGCAACCACCTGTCGGCCTACATCATGCAGAACGCCTTTGATTACCTGGATGCCCCGGTGATCAACTGCACCGGCAAGGACGTGCCCATGCCCTATGCGGCGAACCTGGAAAAGCTGGCCCTGACGACCACCGCCGAGGTGATCGAGGCGGTCAAGCAAGTGACCTATCGGTAAGGGGGAGTAGCGATGCCAACGGAAATCCTGATGCCCGCGCTGTCCCCCACGATGGAGGAAGGCACGCTGGCAAAGTGGCTGGTCAAGGAAGGGGACACCGTGTCCTCGGGTGACCTGCTGGCCGAGATCGAGACCGACAAGGCGACGATGGAATTCGAAGCCGTGGACGAGGGCGTGATCGGCAAGATCCTCGTCCCCGAGGGGTCGGAAGGGGTGAAGGTCAATTCGCCCATTGCGGTCCTGCTTGAAGAGGGCGAGTCCGCCGATGACATAGGGTCGTCCGATGCCACACCTGCGGCGGCGTCCAAGCCCGCGGCCGAGGCGCCCAAGGCCGACGCGGGCAAGTCCGACGCGGGCAAGGCCCCGGCGGCGGACACCGCTGCCGCGCCCGCAGCACCGAAGAAGGACGGAGAGCGCATCTTCGCCTCGCCGCTGGCCCGCCGGATCGCGGCGCAGAAGGGGATCGACCTGACGTCGCTGACGGGATCCGGCCCGCACGGGCGGATCGTGAAGGCGGATGTCGAGGGCGCGAAACCCTCGGCAGCGTCGGCCAAGTCCGACGCGCCTGCCGCGGCGCCTGCGGCGGCCAAGGCCGATGCGGCGGTGATGCCTGCGGGGCCGTCGACGGAAACCGTGCTCAAGATGTACGGCGATCGGGACTTCGAAGAGGTCAAGCTGGACGGGATGCGCAAGACCATCGCGGCCCGCCTGACCGAAGCCAAACAGACCATCCCGCATTTCTACCTGCGCCGCGACATCAAGCTGGACGCGCTTATGGCGTTCCGGGGTCAGCTGAACAAGCAGCTGGAAAGCCGGGGCGTGAAGCTGTCGGTCAACGACTTCATCATCAAGGCCTGCGCGCTGGCACTGCAGCAGGTGCCCAATGCCAATGCCGTCTGGGCCGGCGATCGGATCCTCAAGCTGAAACCGTCCGACGTGGCGGTGGCCGTGGCGATCGAGGGCGGGCTCTTCACGCCCGTGCTGAAGGACGCGCACCAGAAATCGCTGTCGGCCCTGTCGTCCGAGATGAAGGACCTGGCCGGCCGTGCGCGCGACAAGAAGCTGGCGCCGCATGAGTACCAGGGCGGGTCCTTCGCGATTTCCAACCTCGGCATGTTCGGCATCGACAATTTCGACGCGGTCATCAACCCGCCGCATGGTGCGATCCTCGCGGTCGGCGCGGGCGTGAAGAAGCCGGTCGTCGGTGCGGATGGCCAGGTCGAAGTGGCGACGGTCATGTCCGTGACCCTGTCGGTCGATCACCGGGTCATCGACGGCGCGCTTGGGGCGGAATTGCTGCAGGCGATCGTGGACGGGTTGGAAAACCCGATGGCGATGCTGGCCTGATCCTTTCGGGTTCAAGATAAAGAACGCCCGGTCTGTTTGGCCGGGCGTTCTTGTTTGCGAGGCAGGTGTGCGGCGGCGCAAGCGGCGCGCGCCGGAGGGCGCTGCCCTCCGGACCTCCCGAGGTATTTGGGACCAGAAGAAGGAGGGCGGGTCAGTCCTGCATCTCGCGCTGGCGCATCGGCATGCGGTCGATGGTGGCAAAGATCTCTTCGGGCTGGATGACCTGGTCCGAGCGCAGTTTGACCCCGCCGTCCTTGCCGACCAGCAGCATGGTGAAGCCGTCGATATCCAACGCGTCGCGCAACTGGCCTTGACCGGGCGTGGCGTCGGTGAGGACGACAATCTGGCGATCCACAAGCTCGGCCTCGGCCAGGCGGAGCGCGGCGAGGGCCTGCTGGTACTGCGGGTCGTCCTGGCCGGGGGCGAAGATCAGAACGGGGCGGTCAGACCAGCGGAAATCGCCCAGGTCGGATCGGTCGGGGGCAAGGGTGCGGAAGGTGCTGCCGGTGGTCGGCTGGGTCGCCTGCGCGGCGGCGGGCAGCATCAGGGCGGTCAGGGCGGCGAGGGTCAGTCTGGTCATGTCGGCTCCGGTCTGGGGTGCCCGTTCAACGTGGGGCCTGCGTCCGGGGTTCGGCCTGTCACGCCATGGTGAAGCGGCCCGCGGCATGGGCAGCATTGCCTAGAGAGGCGAAGTTGTCTTGCGCCGAGGTTTTCAGTCTGAAAACATACCGTCATATTTGCGTACCTTTTTTCGTTCTTTCGGTTTTTCACTCACGATCATTTGGAGCACCTCATGCGTTCCCTCACGACTTCTGTATTGTCCCTGGGCCTTGCCCTTCCTCTTTCGCTGACAACCTCGCCTGCGATGGCGCAATGCGTCCAGACCGGCTCCAATGTGTCCTGTACGGGCACTGACAATAACGGGTTTGGCGATGGCTCGGCCCTTACCGATGGACTGACCATCACGGTCAGCGGCACTGGGGAGGTCACTGACGCGGCGGCCTCTGCCTCTGGTCCGGTCTTCGACCTTAGGGACGATGTGAGTCTGTCCTTCGCAAGCGGCACGCTGGTCCGGTCCAACAAGCCCGGCAATCACCTGATCAGTGCCGGGAACACCCTCGATTTCTCGAACAGCAGCAGCAACACCCGGACCTCGGGCGTTGCGGCAAAGGGGGTGGTTGCCGGAGACGTCGCCACGATCAGGAACACCGGATCGTTCGGGACGACCGGCGCCAGCAGCACGCTGTTCGACCTTGGGGTCGGGGCCTCCGTGACGAACTTTGTCGGCGGCACGTTGGAGACCACCGGCGCGGCCGCGCGGGGGATCGTGTCAGGTTCGGGTCTGACCCTGTCGAATGCAGGCCGCTTCAGAACCACCGGGGTCGTTTCGACGCTTGTCAAAACCGGCGACAATTATGACATCACCAACAGCGGCACGATGAGCACCCTGAACGACAATGCCAACGTCGTTGAAGCCCTGACCGGCAGCGGGATCATCCGGAACGAGACCGGTGGTACGATCAAGTCTGATGGCAATGATGCCTCTGCTCTCTACCTTCGGGAGGGGGGCGTGAAGAACGCGGTCGGCGCCGAGATCCTGGCCACCGGGGCTGACTCCGACGGGATCCAGGGGATCGACGCGGTCGAGGTTCACAACGAAGGCACGATCAAGGGGACGGGCGGCGATGCGGATGGCATTGATGTCGGCGATTTCTCAGAGGTCGAGAACCTGGGCACGATCGTCGGCACCGCGGCCGGTATCAGGGCCGAAGATGACGTGCTGATCACCAACTCCGGCAGCGGCATCATCCGTGCGCAGGGCGACGGGCTGCTCGTCGATCGTGACGCCAAGATCTACAATGCCGGGACGATCCACAGCATGGGGGGCTACGGCACCATGCCGAACGATGGTGTCGACATGAAAGGCGGGCTTCTGACCAACGAGACGGGGGCGCAGATCTGGTCGACCACGGCGGCTGGTGTGCGTGCCGACAACGAAGCAGGCACCGTCGAAATCCGCAACCGGGGCGTGATCGAAGGTGTCACGGGCATCGCCGCGCGCCCGGTGAGCGGTGGCGTCACGATCCACAACTACGGCACCATCCAGGGCACCGGTGGCCTGTTCCTTGACCTGGGCAACGGCAACGATGTCTTTACCCAGTATGCCGGCGCGAACCTGATCGGCGCGGCCAGCTTTGGCCGGGGCGATGACACCATGACCCTGGACGGGATCCACACCGGGGCGCTGGCGGGCAATGCGGTGCTGGATGGCGGCGACGGGTTCGACACCTTCACCTTCTCGTTCTACGCCATCGCCGACCTGGTGGGGCTGAGCTTTGACAACAACATCTGGGACTTTTCGTTCGACAACGGCAACCAGAGCCTGACCGCGCGGCTGACCGACTGGGAGGATTTCTGGATCGGCGGGCAGAGCTATTCGAACCTTGAGCTGGAAAGCTTCCTGCCCGGCGATCCCGGCACGCCCGCCGTGCCGCTGCCGGCGGGGCTGGTGCTGATGCTGTCGGGGCTGGGTGGCCTGGGCGTGATGCGTCGGCTGCGGCGGTGATTGACCGGCGTTTCAGGTGAAAGACCCCGACGCGACCGCGCGTCGGGTTTTGTGGGGGGCGCAGTGTTCGGCATCGCGGCCGGATCCGTGTTGCGGTGACACGACGGGACCTGTGGTCGAGGTGGCGGAGGTCGCATTGTTACGACCGGCAGCAACTTCAGGCCACGAATAGCTCGGATTTTCCCGTTTTGAGATAGTGGATTGTTCGCAATGACAATCAGGGCGGTTGCGGCGGTCAATTTTCCAGGCAACTTGTTTAACTTGAAGGGTTTTGCAAGTTGACTTCGGGCTCAGGGTTGCGCCTTCTAGATCAGTTTTGGTCTGTTGGCCGCCGCGCCGACGTTTTCACGAAATGACATTGGTCCGATGTGGGGACCGACCTGAAGAATTGGGGACAAAGACATGAAGAAATCACTTTTGGCGCTTGGCGCTGCGCTGGCGCTTCTGTGTGCGCAATCGGTTGCTGCGGCGACCACGGCTTATGACAATATCACCGGAAACGGCACGCCTACCGTGAGCGGATATCGGACTGTTGGAAATGGGTGGGAAAGTGGCTTCGCATTCACAGCGCAAGCTTCAGGCGATGTAGCCAGCGTCGAAGGATATTTCGCCAACTTTCGAGGCACCTCGACGATTACCATGACGCTCTATTCATGGAACGCCGGGATTGGGTCGAGTCTCGGCTCTTCTGTTTTCACGTTCTCGGCTCCCAATAATGAGAGGAATTTTCTTTCTTTCGAATTTTCGGGCATCTCGCTTCAGAAAGACGCGTCTTACGCTTTCCTCGCCGCATCACAGCAGTGGGCCGGGTGGCAGGGCTACGGCAGTGTGGGCGACGGATACATCGATACAATTTATCGTCACACTTCAGGGGGAATTTCTACAACGAATGTCACCCTTTGGGCGCGCGTGAACCTAAGCGACTCAGCCCCGCAGACGGGCGCACAGGTCCCGCTTCCCGCAGGGGCTGTCCTCATGCTCTCGGCCCTTGGTGGTCTGGGTCTGGCGCGGCGGCGGCTGCGCGGCTGACACCACGCCCCTTTGACCGTTCAAAACCCGGCGCTTCACCGCGCCGGGTTTTTCGTATTAAACCATGTATTGCCGCAGCATCTCGTCCACCTTCGCGCCGGGGACGGTCTTTTTCAGCATGGCAAAGCTGCCGTCTTCCATGATCTCGGAGAAGGCATCCATCACCCGGCGCTGTGCGGCCCGGGCCAATGCGCCGCCAAGCGAGATGCGGGCGACGCCGATGCGGGCGAAATCGTCGCGCGTGTAGCTGGCGAAGGGGCCGGAGGCCAGCGCGTTCACCGGCTTGTCGGTCATGGCGCAGATCTTCTCGAGATCCTCGAAGCTGGGCGGGATCGGGGCATAGAGGCAATCCGCCCCGGCCTCGTCAAAACCGTGCAGGCGGGCCGTGGCCTCCTCCATCCCGTAGTGACCGTTCAGGATGCCGTCGGCGCGGGCCACCAGTACGAAATCACGCGGCAGGGCGCGGGCGGCGGCACTGGCGGCACGGATGCGTTCGATGGCCAGCGCGCGGTCATAGGGGGCGCCGGGCGGGGCCGGGTTGTCCTCGATCGAGATGCCGGCAAGGCCGATCTCGGCGGCGAGGCGGACGGTTTCGGCAACCGTGTCAGGGTCTTCGCCGAAGCCATCCTCGAAATCGCCCGAAACGGGCAGGGGCGTCGCGGCGACCAGATCCTGGGCGTGGGCCAGCGCCTGATCGCGGGTGATGCCGCCGTCGGGCAGGCCAAGTGTGAAGGCATAGGCGGATGAGGAGGTCGCGAGCGCCTGTGCCCCCATGGCCGCCAGCATGCGGGCCGAGCCGATGTCCCAGGCATTGGCCAGGACAAAGGGATTGCCGGGATGGTGCAGGGCGCGGAAGGCGGGACCGGGATCGTGCATGGGAAGCTCCTTGTCGTCTGGGGTGCAGGATTGGCGGCGCGGCGGCGAATGGCAAGGGGGCGGAGGGATGGTTCGGCCGGGACCGAAGCGTTGCGGGGGCGGGTGCGCGGGAAAGTGGCGGTGGCCCAGATCTGCACGCACGGGCGCGCATCAGGGGATAGGGACATGGGCAACCGGCTGCGCTATACGGGCGCCTTCGCAAGGAGCGCGCCATGACCATCACCCATGAAGACGAACTCGACGGCCTGAAGGAGATCGGGCGGATCGTGGCCAACACGCTGCAGCGCATGTCGCAGGCGATGGAGCCGGGCATGACCACCCGTGAGCTGGACGACCTGGGCCGTCAGTGGCTTGAGACCGAGGGCGCGCAATCCGCACCGCAGGCGGTCTATGACTTTCCGGGCGCCACCTGCATCAGCGTGAACGAGGAGATCGCCCATGGCATCCCCGGCGACCGGGTGCTGGCCCTGGGCGATCTGGTGAATATCGACGTCTCGGCCAGCAAGAACGGGTTTTTTGCCGACACCGGTGCGACCTTCCGGCTGGGACAGGTGAAACCCTCGCTCGACCGGCTGTGCCGGGACGGGCAGAAGGCCATGCAGATCGGCATCGCGCAGGTGCGCGCCGACCGGCCGCTGGCGGGGATCGGGAAGGCCGTGGGGCAGTTCGCGTCCAAGCGCGGCTATACGCTGATCCGCAACCTGGCGAGCCATGGGGTCGGCCGGTCGCTGCATGAATACCCCGAGGAAATCGCGACCTGGCCCAACCGCGACCGGCGGCGGATCAATCGCGGGCTGGTGCTGACGGTAGAACCCTTCCTGTCGAAAGGCGGGCTTTGGGCGGCGGATGGTGCGGATGGCTGGACGCTTTACGCCGAGCCTGCCGCGCCGACGGTACAATACGAACATACCGTGGTGGCGACCGACCGGGGGGCGATGGTGGTGACGCTTCCGGGCTGAGGCGGTTGGGCCGCGCGGGTCAGTCGGCGCGGGGTGGCAGGGCGGCCTGCGCCTTTTTCGTCAGCCCACCCCGGATGATGTCATAGGACACGATCAGCCGGTCGCGCATCAGCGCCGCGTCGGTGCCCCAGGGCAGCAGCACCCAGCTTTTGTGGAAATAGGCGGCGCGCAGGGCATCGCCGGCCTCGATCATCATGGCGGCAAAGTCGAGATCGGCGGTCTTGACCGCGACGCCCTGATCCATCGCGCCGATGCAGGCGAACATCTTGCCACCGACCTTCCAGGCGTCATGGCCGCCGCCCCAGGGATCCGAGACCTCGGCGCCGGGCAGGGTTTGGCATATGGAACGGACGAAATCGCGGCTCATGCGGGAAATCTGACCTGTCGGGGCGGCGCTGGCAAGTTCGCGCTTGGCGGATCGGCGGGTTTGGGTGTGAATGGCGGGATGAGCCAGCCAGATCCCCTTGCCGTCATCGCCGACATCCATGGCAATGCGCTTGCCCTTCGGGCGGTGCTGGATGACATCGCCGGGCTGGGGATCACGCGGATCGTCAACCTGGGCGACGTGTTCAGCGGACCGATGGATCCGGCGGGGGTGTGGGATCTGCTGCGCGGGCGGGACATCCCGACGGTGCGCGGCAACCACGACCGGTACCTGATCGACATGGCACCGGGGGACATGGGGGCGACCGACCGGCTGACCCACGGGCTGCTGCCCGAGGCGGCGCGGGACTGGATCCGTACCCTGCCGGTTGAGCTGACCTGGGACGGGATTTATGCCTGCCACGCCACGCCGCAGGACGACAACACCTACTGGACCGAGGAGGTCCTGAATGGCGCGCCCCGGCTGGCCCCCGGATCGATGATCGAGGCGCGGGCCGAGGGGATCGACGCGGGGCTGATCCTGTTCGCCCATACCCATCTGCCGCGCGTGCTTGAGCTGTCGGGCGGGCGGCTTCTGGTCAATCCCGGGTCGGTCGGCTGCCCGGGCTACACCGATGACGCGCCCACGCCACATGTCGTCCAGACCGGCACGCCGCGCGCATCCTATGCCGTTGTGCAGCGCGAGGGCGCGGGGTGGTCGGTCTTCCATCGCCACGTGAACTATGACTGGGCCGCGGCGGCGCGTCAGGCGCGGGGGCATGGGCGCGAGGACTGGGCGCGGGTGGTCGGTACGGGGTGGCTGGATTAGGGGCGCTGCCCCTGCGACAAAGCAGGCTTTGTCGCCACCCCGGGATATTTTCGGCAAAAAGAAGCAGGGGCTTCACAGACCGCGCGTTCCGGTCTATGCCGGTTCCCATGAAGACTGCACGCATCATGATCTGCTGCATTTGCGCCTGCTGAGACATCTCGCGGGCCGCTTCTTCGTTTCCAAAGTTCAACGATCTTGCTAAGCCGCCCGCGGACCAACCGCGAGGGACCGCCATGGTCGAGATACGCCTGACCAATTCAAAGACCCGAAAGAAAGAGGTCTTTGCCCCGATCGACCCGGACAATGTGCGGATGTATGTCTGTGGTCCGACGGTCTATGACCGGGCGCACCTGGGCAACGCGCGGCCCGTGGTGGTCTTTGACGTGCTGAACCGGCTGCTGCGGCATGTCTACGGTGAGAACCATGTGACCTACGTGCGGAATTTCACCGACGTCGACGACAAGATCAACAAGACCGCGCAGGACCGGAAAGAGGCAGGCGCCCCCGGCACGCTGGAAGAGCTGATCGCCGAGCGGACGGACGAGACTATCGGCTGGTATCACGCCGACATGGACGCGCTTGGCACGCTGCGGCCCGATCATGAGCCGCGCGCGACCGCTTTCATCCCGCAGATGGTGGCGATGATCGAAGGGCTGATCGCCAAGGGGCACGCCTATGCCGCCGAGGGACATGTTCTTTTCCGGGTGCGGTCGTACGAGGCCTATGGCGCGCTGTCGGGGCGGTCGGTCGATGACATGATCGCCGGTGCCCGGGTCGAGGTCGCACCCTACAAGGAAGACCCTATGGACTTCGTGCTGTGGAAGCCGTCGTCCGATGACCTGCCCGGTTGGGACAGCCCCTGGGGCCGGGGCCGCCCGGGGTGGCATATCGAATGTTCTGCCATGGCGGATGACCTGCTGGGGGCCGAGTTCGACATCCACGGCGGCGGCATCGACCTGCAGTTCCCGCACCACGAGAACGAGATCGCGCAGTCGTGCTGTGCCCATGACGGCGGCGGCTTTGCCCGCGTCTGGCTGCATAACGAGATGCTGCAGGTCGAGGGGAAGAAGATGTCCAAGTCTTTGGGCAATTTCTTTACCGTGCGGGATCTGCTGGATCAGGGTGTGCCGGGCGAGGTGATCCGGTTTGTCTTTCTCGGGACGCATTATCGCAAGCCGATGGACTGGACCGAGAAGAAGCGGGCGGAGGCGGAGGCGACGCTGCGGAAGTGGCGGAAAATGCTTAAGGGTGTCGAAAGCTCCAAACTACCTTCAGTCGCTCCGAATTCGGTTTTGGAAGCCTTGGCTGACGATATGAACACTCCACTCGCTATTTCGCGTCTGCACCAGCTCGCCGCCAACGGAGAGAAGGAAGAACTACTCGCGTCTCTTTTGGTGCTGGGCTTTGGCTCGGAATGGGAAGATGGCGTTTATGAAGCTGTGTCCGCGATCTTTGGTCTGAAAACTTTTGAAACCGCTCTTTCCGAGGCCCGTGAGGCCGCAATGGAAACCAAGGATTTCTCCAAGGTCGACGCCCTGAAATCCGCGCTCGTCGCCGCAGGGGTCGAGGTGCGCATGTCCAAATCCGGGGTGGAGTTGGTTCCGGGGCCGGGGTTCGATGCCTCGAAGCTGGAGGGGTTGCTGTGATGCGTGGGTACGGGAATGGCGGGGTGAACCCCGCCCTACGGATGTCGGCTCGCGCGACGGAGGGCAGTGCCCGACCGCGGGGGGGCGCTCGTTCGAGTGAGGTCTTTGCTTTATCGTTTCGTGGTAGCTCTCGATCTATCGTCGCGCCGACGATGACGAAGCGCCCGCCCGGGGTGCGGCCCCCTTTCGGCCGATTGCTTTGCAATCGCCTGTCGGTGCAATGGGGCGCTGCCCGGGCCGCTTTGCGGCCGTATCGGGCATGGGAAGACCTTAGGGCGGCCGCCGCCGGGGTGCTGCCCCGGACCCCGGAATATTTGGGACGAGAAGAACGGGGGAGCCGGGGATGAAGCGGGAGAGGCTCTACCTCTACGACACGACGCTGCGCGACGGGCAGCAGACGCAGGGCGTGCAGTTCTCGGCCCCCGAAAAGCACCAGATCTGCGCCATGCTGGACCGGCTGGGCGTCGACTATATCGAGGGCGGCTGGCCCGGTGCGAACCCGACCGACAGCGCGTTCTTTGCCGAGGCGCCCGAGACGCGGGCGAAAATGGCGGCCTTCGGGATGACCAAGCGCGCGGGCCGGTCGGCCGACAATGACGACGTGCTGGCAGCTGTCGTCAACGCGGGCACCGGCAGTGTCTGCCTGGTCGGCAAGACGCATGATTTCCACGTGACGACCGCCCTTGGCATCACGTTGGACGAGAATGTCGAGAACATCCGCGCCTCGGTCGCGCATCTGGTGACGCTTGGCCGCGAGGCGCTGTTCGATGCCGAACACTTCTTCGACGGCTACAAGGCAAACCCGGGCTACGCGCTGGAGTGCCTGCGCGCGGCGCTGGAGGCGGGCGCGCGGTGGATCGTGCTGTGCGACACCAACGGCGGCACCCTGCCGGTGGAAATCGGACGCATCGTGGAGGAGGTCATCGCGGCGGATATCCCGGGCGATCGCCTTGGCATCCACACGCACAACGACACGGCCAATGCGGTGGCGGGATCGCTGGCGGCTGTCGATGCGGGGGTGCGGCAGATCCAGGGCACGCTGAACGGGCTGGGCGAACGCTGTGGCAATGCCAACCTGATCACGCTGATCCCGACACTGCTGCTGAAGGAGCCTTACCGGAGCCTCTACGAGACCGGGGTGAGCGAGGCGGCGCTGGCCGATCTGACCTCGGTGTCGCGGCAGCTGGATGACATCCTGAACCGCGTGCCGGTGAAGCAGGCGCCTTACGTGGGCGCCTCGGCCTTTGCGCACAAGGCGGGGCTGCATGCCAGCGCGATCCTCAAGGATCCCTCGACCTACGAACATATCGACCCTTCCGTCGTCGGCAACGAACGCATCATCCCGATGTCGAACCAGGCGGGGCAGTCGAACCTGCGCAAGCGCCTGGCCGAAGCGGGCATCACTGTGCCCGCAGGCGATCCGGCGCTGGCGCGGATCCTGGACGAGGTGAAGGCGCGCGAGGATCGTGGATACACCTACGACAGCGCGCAGGCCTCGTTCGAGATGCTGGCGCGCGAGGTGCTGGACGGCCCGCCGCAGTTCTTCGAGGTCAAGCGGTATCGCGTGACGGTCGAACGGCGCAAGAACAAGTACAACAAGATGGTCAGCCTGTCCGAGGCCGTGGTCGTCGTGAAGATCGACGGCGAAAAGAAGATGTCGGTCAGCGAATCGATGGACGAGGCCGGGACGGACCGGGGGCCGGTGAACGCTCTGGCGACGGCGCTGGCCAAGGACCTGGGGCCGTACCAGGATGCGATCGCGGACATGCGGCTGGTCGATTTCAAGGTGCGGATCACCCAAGGCGGGACCGAGGCCGTGACACGCGTCATCATCGACAGTGAAGACCGCGCCGGGCGGCGCTGGTCGACCGTGGGGGTCAGCCCCAACATAGTGGATGCGTCCTTCGAGGCACTGCTGGATGCGATCAACTGGAAGCTGCTGCGGGAAACTGCGGGCTAGGGTGCGGTATCGGGTGTGTCGGGTTTGACGCCAACCGGGCGCTTTGGCGTCCTTGCTGAAGTGGGGCAGGAATGGTTCTCAAAGTTCTGACAATCATTGGGATTTCGGTGGTGATCACCGGAGCGATCGCTCTTGGCCTGATCCTGAGCGATCGGCCCAAGGGGCCGTCCGGCGCGGCGGGTCTGGATTTCGACCGGATCACCGGGGGCGTGGCGCCGCTGCCGGTGGCGACGGCGCGCCTGCGCGACGGATCGACCACGCTGGTGCGGCACCTGACGGGCCCCGAGGGTGCGCCGCTGGTGGTTCTGGTCCATGGCTCGGGCTGGGACGGCGGGCAGTTCGATGCGATGGCCGCAGGGCTGTCGCGCGTGGCGGATGTGCTGGTGCCGGACCTGCGCGGGCATGGTGCGGCCCCGGACCGGCGCGGTGATGTCGATTACATCGGGCAGATGGAAGACGATCTGGTGGATCTGCTGACGCTTTACATTCGGTATGAAAATCAAAAGGTTGTGCTGCTTGGCCATTCCTCTGGCGGAGGTCTGGTGATCCGGTTTGCCAACGGTGCTTACGGGCCGATGATGGACCGGGCGGTGCTGCTGGCGCCCTTCGTGCAATATGACGCGCCGATGACGCGCAAGAATTCGGGCGGATGGGCGCGGCCGCTGATGCGGCGGATCGTCGGGCTGTCGATGCTGAATGGCGTGGGCATCCATGCGCTGGATCATCTGGTCGCGATGGAATTCAACATGCCGCAGTTGGTGCTGGACGGGCCGCAGGGGCACCGGGCCACGACGGCCTATAGCTGGCGGCTCAACCAGGGTTACGCGCCGCGCCGCGACTGGCAGGCCGACGTGGCGGCGCTGCCTGACTTTCTGCTGATCGCCGGGGCCGAGGACGAGGCCTTCGTGGCGGAGGGCTATGCGCCTGCGTTCAGCGCGGTCACGGATCGCGGGCGGTACGAGGTTCTGCCGGGGATCGGGCATCTGGATGTGGTGAACGACCCGCAGGTGATTGCCCGCGTGGCCGGGTTTCTGGCGGATGAGTGATCCGCTCGATTTCACCGCCTGCGCGGCACTTGTGGAAAAGGGCGACCCGGTGCGGTTCCGCTGCACCATGGCCGCCCCGGTGGCGGCGCGACCGGTGCTCTTCCCGCTCTATGCCTTCAACCTTGAGGTGGCACGGGCGCCCTGGGTGACGCAGGAGCCGATGATCGCACGGATGCGGCTGCAATGGTGGCGCGACGCCTTGGAGGAGATCGCGGCAGGCGGGCTGATCCGGCGGCACGAGGTGGTGACACCGCTGGCGCTGGCCATCCGGGCCGAGGATGCCCGGGTGCTGGACCGGCTGATCGCGGCGCGCGAGCGGGATGTCGACGGCGAGGCCTTTGCCGATGAGGCCGCGTTCTGGGCCTACCTCGAGGCGACGTCGGGCGGGCTGATCGAGGTCGCGGCGCGGCGCTTGGGCGGGGGTGAGACGCTGGCCATGGCGGCGGGCCGGGCGCTTGGCGTGGCGAACTGGCTGATGGCGGTTCCGGCACTGGACCGCGCGGGGCGGCAGCCCCTGGCCGGGCTGGATGCGGCGATGGCGGCGCAGCTGGCGGACAAGGGGCTGGCGGCGCTGCGCGAGGTTCGGGCCGGGTGGTCCGGGGTTCCGGCCTCGGCCCGGGCGGCGTTTTATCCGCTGGCCGGGATCGGCGGGGTGCTGCGCCGCGCGGTGTCCGACCCGCAGCGCGTCATGGAGGACAGGTTGGAGCCGGGGCAGTTCGCGGCCCGGGTCCGGCTGGCGCTGACGGCGGGGACGGGGCGGATTTTCTAAGGTCGTCGGGGCCTTGCCCTAACGTCAGGATAACAGGAACAAGCCGCGTGTTGTCGGGCCGCGGTGCGGCGATCAACGGGTCGGTAAGCAGCACTTTATGGTGGCCATGGTAGCGCGCTGTACGAGCGTTCCGCAGACGGTGCCCAATCGCCGTGCCGGGGGGCGGCCCGGCGATGCGCGGCGGCTACGCCGCTGTTTCGCGCGTGTCGACCAGCCCCGGGCCACGCCCGATCCCTCCCTTGATCGGGCGCGGCCCTCTTCGCCGCTGTTTCGCGCCGGGCGTGGCCCTCTGCGCGGCTTTGGCGCCTCAGGCCACCTGTTCCTTGGGCCGCATGACCAGCCAGATCAGCGCGCCGCCTGCCAGCACCAGGAAGGGCGCCATGGCCAGGTTCACCGCCGTCCAGCCGTCCTGCGCGGTGCCGCCGGAACAGTTCATCAGCCCGCCCGAGGCAAAGGAGGCGACGGTGACGCCGCCGAAGACGATCAGGTCGTTCAGGCCCTGCATCCGGCCGCGTTCATGCGGTTCGTGCGATCCGGCCAGCATGGTCGTCGCGCCAATGAAGCCGAAGTTCCAGCCCACGCCCAGCAGGACGAGCGCAAGGAAGAAGTTGCCCAGCTCGACCCCGTGCAGGGCGACGGCCCCCGCGCCCGCCAGGATGACCAGACCCGCCGCCACGATCTTTTCAACGCCGAAGCGGGCGATCAGGTGGCCGGTGAAGAAGCTGGGGATGTACATGGCCAGCACGTGCGAGGACACGACGTCGGCAGCGTTCGACTTGTCAAATCCGCAGCCCACGACCGCCAGCGGGGTCGAGGTCATGACAAGGTTCATCAGCGCGTAGGACACCATGGCGCAGATCACCGCGGCGGCGATGCGCGGGGTGGTGATGAGCTCGCGGCGCGAGCGGCCCTTGGGGGCGTTCTCGGACGGGACGGGCGGTTTTGGGATGTCGAGCCGGAAGAACAGCAGCGCGCCCAGCAGGTTGACCGCGACCACGGCAAAGTAGGTGCCCATGAAGGGCACGACCATCGCGTCGGCCGTCACCTTGACCAGCTGCGGTCCGATCAGCGCCGACAGCAGCCCGCCCGCCATGACATAGGAAATCGCCTTGGGCCGATAGGCGTCGGACGCCGTGTCTGCGGCGGCAAAGCGGTAGAAGCCCTGCGCGGACATGTAGATGCCGGTGAAGAACGACCCCAGAAGGAACAGCGGGAACGAGGCATGATAAAGCCCGATCGCCCCGATGATCCCGCCGATCGCGCCGCCCAGGGTGCCCAGGAAAAACCCGGCGCGGCGGCCGTATTTCTGCATGATCGCCGACACCGGCGTGGCCGAAAGCATCGATCCCAGAACGATCATCGAAATCGGCAGGGTCGCGAAACAAGCGTTCGAGGCCAGCGACTGTCCGGCAAGGCCCCCGATGGTGAAAATCATCGGCATCTGCGCCCCGAGGAAGGCCTGCGCCGCCACAAGGACCATCACGTTGCGCTTGGCGCGGGCATCGTCGGGAATGTATTCAGATGTGCTCATGCGTAAGCCGTATCCCGCGCCGCGAGGGGGCGCAAGATACATGCTGTGCGCAGGTGTTTAGGCCCGGTCGATGATATGTGCAAAAGAGCCGTAAGCGCGGCCTTCGCGCAGGCCCATGGCGGGCAGGTCGGTGCCTTCGGCGTCCTCGGCCTGAAACAGCTTGTCCCCGCTTTGATAAAGCGTTGTGGCGTAATGGAATTCATGCGCCAGGAAGGTGCCGGTGAAGGGGCCCTTGGTGGCCGTCACCCTGCGGTATCCCAGCTGCATCTTGCGCTTCTTGAACGAGGTCGCGAGGTTCAGCAGCCCGGCCATCTGGTGCGGCACACCGTCCGCATCGGTCAGCACATCGCCCAGCACCATGTAGCCGCCGCATTCGCCATAGACCGGCAGGCGTTCACCATGGGTGCGCAGGGTGGTCAAGAAGCGGCCCGCGTTGGCGATCCGGCCTGCGTGCAGCTCGGGGTAGCCACCGGGCAGGAAGACAAAGCCCGCGCGCGGCACCGGATCGTCATTCAGCGGCGAAAAGAACGTGATTTCAGCGCCCTGCGCATGCCAGTCGGCCAACATGTGAGGGTAGGAAAAGGCAAAGGCCTCGTCCCGGGCAACCGCGATGCGCTGTGCGGGCGGCGTCATGCGGGGCGCGTCTGAGGCGCCGGGCAGGGGCGTTGCCAGCTCCAGCAGCGCGGCAAGATCGGGGGGCGCATCGCCCGGCACGCCCTCGGCCAGGATGGCGGCGGCACGGTCGAGAAAGGGGTCGAGATCGGGCCGTTCCCCCGCCTGCACAAGGCCCAGGTGGCGCGAGGGCATGGCAAGGTCGGGGTGGCGCGGCAGGGCGGCCAGCACGGGCAGGCCAAGCGGGGCGAGCGCGGTGCGCAGCATCCGGGCGTGGCGGGGCGATCCGACGCGGTTCAGGATGACGCCCGCCACCCGCACCGCCGGATCATGCGCGGCGAAGCCGGCGACCAACGGCGCGACCGACTGCGCCATGTGCGAGGCATCGACGACCAGCACCACCGGCAGATCAAGGATGCGGGCCAGGTCCGCCACCGCGCCCTTGCCGTCGGGGGGCGCGCCGTCGAACAGGCCCATGGCGCCCTCGATCACCAGAAGCTCGTCCCCCGCCGCCAGTGACCGGATCCGGTCGGGCGTCATTGCCCAGGCATCGAGGTTGAGGCAGGGCGCCTCGCAGGCGGCTTCGTGAAAGCGCGGGTCGATATAGTCGGGGCCGGATTTCGCGGCGCGGACCGGGTGGCCCATCAGGTTCAGCAGGCGCAGAAGGGCGAGCGTGACCGTGGTCTTGCCCGCGCCGGATGTCGGCGCGGCGAGGATCAGCCCGGGCATCGGCTCAGGAGGCCTCGGCCGGGCGCCCGCGTCCAAGCGGATCGAGGTTGCGGGGGGCCTCTCCGGCGGCGAGGCCCTGCCAGTCGAGCACCTGACGCATCAGAACGGACCGGCCCACGCAGAGGATCGCGGGCGGTTCCAGCCCTGCGGCGTCGATGTCGGTGACCATCCGGCCAAGCGTCGTCTCAAGCACCTGCTGGCGGTCGGTCGTGGCGTTGCAGACCACGGCGACGGGTTCGTCGGCCGGGCGGCCCGCGTCCATCAGCGCGCCGGAAATCTGCGCGACGTGCTTCATCCCCATGTAGATCACCAGGACCTGCGCGCCTTCGGCGATGGCCTTCCAGTTGAGGCTTTGCGGCGTCGCGCCCGACTGGTCGTGGCCGGTGACGAAGGTCACGGACTGGTTCACGTCGCGGTGCGTCACCGGGATGCCCGCATAGGCCAGCCCGCCGATGCCCGCGCTGATGCCGGGGATGATGCGGACGTTGACGCCGTGCTGGATCAGGGTCTGCGCTTCCTCTCCGCCCCGGCCAAAGACGAAGGGATCGCCGCCCTTGAGCCGCAGCACCCGCTTGCCCTCGCGTGCGAGATCGACGAGCCGGAGAGAGATATCGCGTTGTTTTGCTGAAGGTTTCCCGCCGCGCTTGCCCGCGTAGACGTGTTCGGCCTGCGGCGCCCAGTCCAGGATCGCCTCTTGCACCAGCGCGTCATAGATCACCACGTCCGCCTGCCGCAGCGCGTTCACCGCATGCAGGGTCAGCAGGCCCGGATCCCCGGGGCCCGCGCCGCACAGCCAGACCCAGCCCGGTTCGAGCGTGGGCCACTGGCCCATGGGGCCGGCAGGAAGGGCGAGAGAGTCGGTCATGCGCTGTATATGGCGGTTTTCGCGGGGTGTGGGAAGGGTTTGGACGGCGTTTCGGACGGCGTTCCCGACATGATCGCATCGCGTGGAACACTTGCCCGCCTGCGTGGCGCGGCGTGGACGGGTGTTCCTGGTGGGTGCGGGGCACCAGCCTATTTTCGCCTCATCCCTAATCCCAATTTCTGTCCCAAGCCCGATACGGCCGCGCTAGCGGCCCGGGCAGCGGCCGACCGCCCCATGGGCGGCCGCTTCGTTGACGTAAGTGCCTTGATTGATTGGGGGGCTTCCACGGTTAGATAAAGCGAAGACCAAATGCGGCGGGAGCGGCAGCCCGCGGTCGGCCGCTGCCCTCTTGTTGGTCCCTCAGGTCACGCGAAGGGATAGTCGGGATAGCCCACGCCAACAAGGTACAGCCCCTGTGGCGGACATACAGGTCCGCAGGCGGCGCGGGATCTGGCCTCGAGCGCCTCGCGCACCCGCTCGGTCGGCCAGGAACCAGCGCCGACGCGTTCCAGCGTGCCGACAATAGACCGGACCTGGTTGTGCAGGAAGGACCGGGCGCGAAGGTAGAAGCGGAGCTCGGGACCCGAGAGGCCCTCGTGCTCTTCGATCCGGATCTCGTCGAGTGTTTTGACCGGGCTTTTGGCCTGGCAGATGACGGACCGGAAGGTGGTGAAGTCGTGATGCCCGACAAGATGCGCCGCGCCCTGGCGCATCAGGTCCGCATCCAGCAGCTGCGGCACCTGCCAGACAAGGCCCGCATCATGGGTGGCAGGCGCGCGGCGCATCAGCAGGCGGAACATGTAGCGGCGTTCATGGGCCGAGAAGCGGGCGTGCCAGTCGTCGTCCACCTGCGCACAGGCACGGATTGAGACGGGCGCGGGCTTGAGGTGGTGATTCAGCGCCTCGGACAGGCGGAAGGGATCCCAGTCCTTGGTCAGATCGGTATGGGCGACCTGCGCGGTGGCGTGGACGCCCGCATCGGTGCGCCCGGCGGCGGCGATCGTGTGGGGGCCGGGTTCGAGTTTCGCCAGCGCGGCCTCGATCGCGCCCTGCACCGAAGGTTGATCGGCCTGGCGCTGCCACCCCGCGAAGGGGGCGCCGTGGTATTCGACCTGGAGGGCAAAGCGGGGCATGGGCGGCGTTTAGCCTGAGCGGAGGGCGTGGTCCAGTGGGGGCGGAAGGGGGCGCTGCCCCCGTCCTGCGGACTCCCCCGGAGTATTTTGGGCAAGATGAAGGGGGAGAGGCCATGGGGACCGGTATCGGCTTCTGCACTGGCATCGGGGCGGGGGGGCGCCTACATTGTCGGCAAAGGCAAGTGGGAACCCTGGCAGTGATCATCGGAGATTTTGCGGACAGCGTCGTGCGGCAGGTCGAGGCCGTGGGGCAGACCGTGACGGGCGTCTTTTCCGAACCGGTGATCCGGCTGGGGGTGACGGGGCTGGCCCGGGCGGGCAAGACCGTGTTCATCACTTCGCTGGTGGCCAACCTGCTGGACCGGGCGCGGATGACCGGGCTGGTGGCGCAGGCTGATGGGCGGATCGTGACCGCCTACCTGCAGCCGCAGCCCGACGACACCGTGCCGCGGTTCGAGTATGAGAGCCACCTGGCCGCGCTGACCTCGGCCGCGCCGCATTGGCCCGACAGCACGCGGGCGGTGAGCGAGCTGCGGCTGTCGCTGAAGGTCCGGCCTTCGGGGCTCTTGTCGGGGATGCAGGGGCCGCGCGTCGTGCATCTGGACATCGTGGACTATCCGGGCGAGTGGCTGCTGGATCTGGGCTTGATGGACCGGTCCTATGCCGAATGGTCGCTGGACATGCTGGCGCGGATCGAACATCGGGCGCAGGCGGCGGAGTTCCTGTCTGCCGCGCAGGCCGCCCATGGCAAGGAGAGCTGGGAGGAGCCGGACGCCCAGGCGCTGGCGCGTGCCTATACCGGCTATCTGGAGGCCGCGCGCAAGGCGGGCTATTCGGACCTGACGCCGGGACGCTTCCTGCTGCCCGGAGAGATGGCGGGCAGCCCTGCGCTGACCTTTGCGCCGCTGCCGGTCGAAGACAAGCCGGGGCGCAAGAGCCTGTATCGTGAGATGGAGCGGCGGTTCGAGGCCTACAAGTCCAAGGTGGCCAAGCCCTTCTTTCGCGACCATTTTTCCCGCATCGACCGGCAGGTCGTGCTGGTTGATGCCCTGGGCGCGATCCACAAGGGGCCGCGCGCGGTCGAGGACCTGCGCCAGACCCTGTCGGATATCCTCGAGGCGTTCAGCCCGGGGCGGAATTCGTTTCTGTCGCGGCTGCTGCTGGGGCAGCGGGTCGAAAAGATCCTGTTCGCCGCGACCAAGGCCGATCACCTGCATCATTCGCAGCACGGCGCGCTGAGCGCGATCATGCAGGCGCTGGTGCGCGATGCGGTGGACCGGGCGCGCTTTGCCGGGGCGGAGACGCAGGCGATGGCGATCGCCTCGCTTCGTGCGACGGTGGAGGAGACGCTGTCCCACGAGGGGCGGGCGCTGGATTGCGTGCGGGGCACGCTGCTGGAGCCGGATGGCACACGCGGGCGCAAGGCGGCGATGTATCCCGGTGAGCTGCCCGAGGATCCGGCGCGCCTGCTGAACCCGGCGCGGCAGGGGCAGGAGGCCTGGCTGGACGGGGACTATGCGCTGATGAGTTTCGCGCCCGGTGTGCTGCGCCTGAAACCGGGCGAGGGGCCACCGCATATCCGGCTGGACCGGGCGGCGCAGTTTCTGCTGGGGGACCGGTTGTGAGCCTTGCGATCCGCCAGGCCCAGCCGCTGGACGCGGGCAAGATCGGGGCGATCCTGACGCAATCGGTGCGCGACCAGACCTGGCTGCCCGTGCTGCACAGCGAGGCCGAGAACATTCATTTCTTCGGCCGGATGATCGACCATGGGCTGGTCTGGGTGGCCGACGACGGGGTGGTGCGGGGCTTTCTGGCGCGGGAAGAGGATTACATCCACGCGCTTTACGTGGCGCGCGGGGCGCGGGGGCATGGCATCGGCGCGGCGCTGTTGCGCGCGGCGCAGGCGGTGTGCGGGCGGCTTGAGCTTTACACTTTCGTCGCGAACACAGGTGCGCGGCGGTTCTATCAGCGGCACGGATTTGCCGAGGTCGACCGGACGGACGGCAGCCAGAACGACGAAGGCCTGCCGGATGTCTTCATGGTCTGGGAAGGAGCGCATCATGGCGGATGAGACACGGCGCGGGCCGGTCCTGATCGAACTGGACGAGGCCGGACCCAGCCCGTCCGAGGCGCCGCCCGTGCCGGACGTGCGCGGCGCAGTCGAGGAACCGCAGGGCCGGGCGATGCAGCTGGCGGCGACGCTGGCAGCGCGGCGTCCCTCGCGGCTGGCGCGCTGGTTCTGGGGCCTACTGACGGCGGTGATCGGGGTCGTGGTCTCGACCGCGGCCTGGAGCTACGTGACGGCCCTGATCGCGGCGAACCCGGTGCTGGGCTGGTCGGTCGGCGCGCTGATCGGAGCCTTCGTGCTGGTGGCCCTGGCGATCGTGGTCAAGGAAGTCGCGGCCTTTTCGCGGCTGGCCCGGATGGACCGGCTGCACCGGCTGGCCGAAGAAGCGGTGGTCGAGGAGGACCTGACAAAGGCGCGGGATTTCGCCGGGCAGCTGGATGCCATGTATCGCGGACGGGCGGAGCTGGAGTGGCACCACGCCCGGTTTGTCGAACGCAAGGACGACCAGTTCGATGCGCCGGGGGTGCTGGCGTTGGCCGAGGCGGAGCTTTTGGCGCCGCTCGACCGACTGGCCCTGCGCGAGGTCGAGGCGGCGGCGCGGCAGGTGGCCACGGTCACCGCGCTGGTGCCACTGGCCTTTGCCGATGTGATCGCCGCGATGACCAGCAACATCCGCATGATCCGGCGCATCGCCGAGGTCTATGGCGGGCGGTCGGGCACGCTGGGATCCTTGCGCCTGACACGGGCGGTGATGACGCATCTGGTCGCCACGGGCGCGGTGGCGGTGGGCGACGACATGATCGGATCGGTGCTGGGCGGCAACGTGCTGGCGCGGCTGTCGCGGCGGTTTGGCGAGGGCGTGGTGAACGGCGCACTGACCGCGCGGGTCGGGGTCGCGGCGATGGAGGTCTGTCGGCCCATGCCCTTTGCCGAGGGGCGCAGGCCCCGGGTGACGGCGGTGCTGCGCCGCGCCTTGACCGGGCTGTTCGGCGATGACAAGGCCGCGCCATGAGCTGGCTGAGCCGACATATCGAGCGACTGATGCGCAAGGCCGAGGCCGAGGGGCAGCTCTCGGGGCTGGAAGGCGAGGGGGAGCCCTTGCCGGACCGGGTTGCCGATGCCTCGGACCCGGCGGTGGCCGTGGCGATGCGGATCATGGCCGAGGCGGGGGCGCTGCCCGAGGAGTTCAAGCTGGCGAAAGAGCTTGAGGTCGCCAAGGCGGACTACACCGCGGCGTCGGAGGACGAGAAGCCCGAGGCGATGCGCCGGCTGGCAGAGCTGTCGTTGAAGCATGCGATCGCGCGGGAGGCGCGGAAGAAGTTCATGTCGTAGGCGGGGTGTCTGGTCCGTATGGCGGTGCGGCAATACAGACCGCGCGGCGACGCCATGGGTCTTTTGCGCGACGTCGGCGGCGCGGGGGCGCTGCCCCCGTCGCGTGCCGCGACTCCCCCGAGGTATTTCGGACCAGAAGAAGCCGGGCGCGGGCTGTGTCGGGGCGGGGCGTTTCGCCGCTTTACCCTTGCGGGGGGCGGGCCTATAAGGCGGGCATGATGGGCTGTTTCGCGATCATCATTCGAATTACATGCCCGGCTCTCTGACCAGAGACGCCGGGACAAGGCGCATGGGTTCCCCGCGCCGATCTGACCCCCTCATCACGACCTGAAACGGATCACACGACATGTGCGCCGAGACGCCCAATACCCCCGACTACAAAGACACCCTGAACCTGCCGAAAACCGATTTCCCGATGCGCGCGGGCCTGCCCAAGCGCGAGCCCGAGTGGCTGGCCCGTTGGGAAGAGATCGGGGTCTATGACCGCCTGCGCGAGAAAGAGGGCCGCACGCCCTTTATCCTGCACGACGGCCCACCCTATGCGAACGGCAACCTGCACATCGGTCACGGGCTGAACAAGATCCTCAAGGACATGATCGTGCGCTCGCACCAGATGATGGGCTTTGACGCGCGCTATGTGCCGGGCTGGGATTGTCACGGTCTGCCGATCGAATGGAAGATCGAGGAACAGTACCGCAAGAAGGGCAAGAACAAGGACGAGGTGCCGGTCATCGACTTCCGCCAGGAATGCCGCGCCTTTGCCGACAGCTGGATCGACGTGCAGCGCTCGGAATTCAAGCGGCTGGGCATCACCGGCAACTGGGCCGATCCCTACCTGACGATGGATTTCCACGCCGAGCGGGTGATCGCGGAAGAGTTCATGAAGTTCCTCATGAACGGCGCGCTCTACCAGGGGTCCAAGCCCGTGATGTGGTCGCCGGTCGAGAAGACCGCGCTGGCCGAGGCCGAGGTCGAATACCACGACAAGGAGAGCTTTACCGTCTGGGTGAAGTTCAAGGTCGTGGACAGCGGCGATGCGACGCTGGATTCAGCCCATGTGGTGATCTGGACGACGACCCCCTGGACCATGCCGTCGAACAAGGCCGTGGTCTACGGCGAGGGCATTTCCTATGGCCTCTACGAGGTCACCGGGCGGCCCGAGGAATGCTGGGCCAACATCGGCGATCGCTACATCCTTGCCGATGACCGGGCGGCGGATGTCTTTGGTCGCGCGCGGCTGGACGACAGCATGTACCGCCGCCTGTGCGACGTGACGCAAGACGACCTGGCGAAGATCAAGCTGCAGCACCCGTTGGCCGGGGCCGAAGGCGGGAACGGCGAATGGGACGACATCCGCGATTTCCGCGCCGCCGACTTCGTGACCGACACCGAGGGCACCGGGTTCGTGCATTGCGCGCCGTCCCACGGGATGGAGGAATACGAGCTTTACCGGGATCTCGGGATGCTGGAACAGGTCATCACCTACAACGTGATGGACGACGGGTCTTTCCGCGCCGATCTGCCGTTCTTCGGTGGCAAGTACATCCTGAACCGCAAGGGCGGTGAGGGCGATGCCAACAAGGCGGTGATCGACAAGCTGATCGAGGTCGGCGGGCTGCTGGCGCGCGGCAAGATCAAGCATTCCTACCCGCATTCCTGGCGGTCGAAGGCGCCGGTGATCTATCGCAACACGCCGCAGTGGTTTGCCGCCATCGACAAGCCCGTGGGCGGCGATGACACCCATGGCAAGACGATCCGCGAACGCGCACTGACCTCGATTGACGAGCTGGTCACCTGGTGGCCGCGATCGGGCCGTAACCGCCTGTATTCGATGATCGAATCCCGTCCCGACTGGGTGCTGTCGCGCCAGCGGGCCTGGGGTGTGCCGTTGACGTGTTTCGTCAAGAAGGGCGCGCTGCCGACCGATCCGGATTACCTGCTGCGCGACGATGCCGTGAACGCCCGCATCGCGGAGGCCTTCGAGGCCGAGGGCGCGGATGCCTGGTATGTCGAGGGCGCCAAGGACCGCTTCATCGGCGATGCGGCGGACCCGGAGGCCTATGAACAGGTCTTCGACGTGCTCGACGTGTGGTTTGACAGCGGCTCGACCCATGCTTTCGTGCTGCGCGACCGCGCGGACGGGGCGCCGGACGGGATCGCGGATGTCTACCTGGAAGGGACCGACCAGCATCGCGGGTGGTTCCATTCGTCCATGCTTCAGGCCTGCGGCACCAAGGGCCGCGCGCCCTATCGCAACGTGGTCACCCACGGCTTCACGCTGGACGAGAAGGGCAACAAGATGTCCAAATCGCTTGGCAATACCATCGTGCCCGAAGAGGTGGTGAAGCAGTACGGCGCGGATATCCTGCGGCTCTGGGTGGCGCAGGTGGACTATTCGGCGGATCAGCGGATCGGGCCGGAGATCCTGAAGGGCGTGGCGGACAGCTATCGCCGGTTGCGCAACACGATGCGGTTCATGCTCGGCTCGCTTGGTGATTTCCGCGAGGAAGACCGGGTGGCCCCGGCGGATATGCCCGAACTGGAACGTTGGGTGCTGCACCGCCTGTCCGAACTGGATGAGGTCGTGCGCAAGGGCTATGCCGAGTTCGATTTCCAGGGGCTGTTCCAGGCGGTCTTCAACTTTGCCACGGTGGAGCTCTCGGCCTTCTACTTCGACGTTCGCAAGGATGCGCTTTATTGTGACGGCGACACCGACCGGGCCCGCGCGGCGCGGACGGTTCTGGATCTGCTTTATCACCGGCTGGTGACCTGGCTGGCGCCGATCCTGACCTTCACGATGGAGGAGGTCTGGCTGGAACGCTTCCCGGGCGATCAATCCTCGGTTCACATGGTCGATTTCCCCGACACGCCCGCCGGTTGGCGTGACGCGGCGCTGGCGGCGAAATGGGCCAAGGTCCGCGCGGCGCGGCGCGTCGTGACCGCGGCGCTTGAGGTGCAGCGGGTCGACAAGGTGATCGGCGCCTCGCTCGAGGCCGCGCCGGTGGTGCATGTCGAGGATCCGGAGGTCCTGGCGGCGCTGCAATCGGTGGCCTTCGAGGATGTCTGCATCACCTCGGACATCGCGCTGACAGGCGATCCGGCCCCGGCCGAAGCCTACCGCCTGCCCGAAGTGCCGGGCATTGCCGTGGTGTTCGAAAAGGCCGAAGGCGAGAAGTGCCAGCGCTGCTGGAAGATCCTGCCGGACGTCGGAACCCATGCGCATGAGGGCGTCTGCGGGCGCTGCGACGCGGCGCTGGACTGAGGTGTGGCTTAGCGCCTGAAAGGGGTAAGAGATTTTAGGCCGCCGGGGGGATCCGGCGGCCTTTTTCTTGGGGCGCATGATATGGACAGTGCGGCGGCGTCGCGCGCCGGGGCGCTGCCCCGGACTCCGGGATATTTTGGGCAAAAAGAAATTGGAGTCGGGGCAGGACGTGGGATCACAGATCCCGCGACCGTTCGACGTGGCGCAGGATTTCGACGGCGAGGTCCAGCATCGGGCAGGGTACGCCGCGCGCATGGCTGACCGAGGCGGCGGCGGCGAAGATCGGTTCGATCTCCATCGGGCGGCCCTTTTCCAGGTCCTGCAGGGTCGAGGTCTTGAACCCGCCGTTGCGCATGGCCAGCGACAGGCGCTTTTCGGTGGTCATCGCGATCTCGGCCCCTTCGGCGGCAGCGATGGCGCGGACCTCCTCCATGATGGCGCCGGTGAAATCATAAAGCGGCTTGGCCTGCAGGTTGGTGCCGTTGGGGCTGCGCGTGATGGCCGAGACCGCGTTGAGCGAACAGTTCGACATCATCTTGGTCCAGAGCGCGTTCTGGAAGGGTTCGGTCTGTCGGATCAGCCAGCCCGCGCTTTCCAGAAGCGCGGCGATGCGGGCCACGTCGGTGCGGTCCTGGCCGGGCAGGCGACCGAGGTCGAGGTAGCCTTCGATGTCGTAGGAGATCAGCCCCGGCTCGGGGACGGAGGCGCCGAGATAGGCGATGGCGCCGATGGCCCGGTCCGGCCCGATCTTGGTCCAGAGGGCACCGCCGGGGTCGACCTCGTCCGCGCCCTTGGTGCCGCCCTGGCCGTCGGGCAGCGGATACCACCACGGCACGCCGTTCACGACCGGCAGGATGCGCCCGTGCGGGGCGAGAAGCGCGGCAAGCGTATCGGCCAGCGGCGGGATCTGGTGGCCCTTGAGCGCGGTGATCACCACGTCCTGCGGCGGCAGGCTGGCCGGATCGTCGGTGACCGTTGCCGCAATGGTGTCGATCGTGCCGTCGGGGCTGCGCAGGCGCAGGCCGGTCTGCAGCGCGGCGCAATGGTCTCCGCGTGCGATCAGGGTCACGCGGCCAATGTCGCCGGATCCCTGAGCCCTTGACAGAAGCGCGCCGATCACGCCGCCGATCGCCCCCGCGCCGTAGATGCAGATGTCGAGCGGGCGGTCGGGCAGGGGAGGCAGTGTCATGGGGGGATCCGTCTGATTTGTGTTGCGCGGACGTTACGGGAGCGCCGCGCGGAGGGCCAGCCCTCCGCACCTCCCGGGATATGGGACCAGGGGAAGGGCGGGGGCCGGGCGGGACGGCGTGGGGCATTTACATTGGTCGGTGCGGTTGGTAAGCGAATGGCGTTGACGAAGGGGACCATGCCATGACCGGCATCCTGTGGCAGGACAATCAGATCGAAGGGCGATGGCGCGGCGTGACCGCCGACTGACCCCAATCCTGTTGCCTGCGGCCCCCCGATGGTGCGCCGCCCTTCAAAGACGAGATCCAGATGACTGATCTGACGTACCGGACCGACGGCGGGCTGACCGTGTCGCGACGCGAAATTCCTGCCGAATACCATGGCGACACCGACCGGCTGGCCGAACAGCTTGATGCGCATCGCGGGGCGCTGTTTTCCTCGAATTACGAATATCCCGGTCGCTATACGCGTTGGGAATTCGGATTTTCTGAACCGCCCGTGATGATCGAAGCGCGCGGGCGGCAGATGCGGATTGCCGCGTTGAATGACCGCGGCCGCGTATTGCTGCACATGATGCAGGGCGCGCTGAAGGCCATTCCTGAAGTGGCCGAGATGAATACAGGTGCCGCGGAAATTGAGCTGCGTGTCGTGACGCCGGATCGCGTCTATGACGAGGAGGAACGGTCGCGCGCGCCTTCGGTTTTCTCGGTTCTGCGCGCGCTGGTCGCGCATTTCAAATCGGACGAGGATCACCACCTGGGGCTTTACGGTGCCTTCGGGTATGATCTGGCATTCCAGTTCGAACCGATCGAGTTTCACCTGGACCGGCCGGCGGATCAGCGCGACCTGGTGCTGTTTCTGGCCGATGACCTGCTGGTGGCCGACCACTATTCAACGACGGCGATCCGGTACCAGTACGATTTCACCGATGGCGATCTGACCACCGTCGGCCTGTCCGGGGGCGGTGAGGCCGTGCCATTCGAACGGGGGCGCCAGGATGTGCCGCGCGGCGATCACGCGCCGGGGGAATACGCCGAACTGGTGCGCGAGGCGAAGAAAAGCTTCATGCGCGGCGACCTGTTCGAGGTCGTGCCGGGGCAGGTGTTCTACGAGCCCTGCAAGGACAGTCCGTCGGCCATTTTCAAGCGGTTGAAGAAGATCAACCCCGCGCCCTTCGGGTTCATCATGAACCTTGGCGATCGTGAATACCTGGTGGGCGCCAGCCCCGAGATGTTCGTGCGCGTGACCGGCAGGCGGGTCGAGACCTGCCCGATTTCCGGGACCATCAAGCGTGGTGCCGATGCGATCGAGGACAGCGAACAGATCCTCAAGCTGCTGCAATCCAAGAAGGACGAGAGCGAGCTGACGATGTGTTCGGACGTCGACCGCAACGACAAGAGCCGCGTCTGCGATCCCGGCTCGGTCCGGGTCATCGGGCGGCGCCAGATCGAGATGTATTCACGCCTGATCCACACGGTCGATCATATCGAGGGGCGGCTGCGCGAGGGGATGGATGCCTTTGACGCCTTCCTGAGCCACGCCTGGGCGGTGACGGTGACCGGGGCGCCCAAGCTCTGGGCGATGCGGTTCATCGAAAAGCACGAGAAATCAACGCGGTTCTGGTATGGTGGCGCGGTCGGGGCCATGGGGTTCGACGGTGACATGAACACCGGCCTGACGCTGCGCACCATCCGCATCAAGGATGGCGTGGCCGAGGTCCGGGCGGGTGCGACGCTGCTTTACGACAGTGATCCAGACGAGGAAGAGGCCGAGACGGAGCTGAAGGCCAGCGCCATGCGGGCGGCGATCCGCGGTGACGTGCGGGCCAATGACGGTGCGGGCGATGGCTGGCGCGTGGCGCGCGGGCAGGGGCGGCGGATCCTGCTGGTCGATCACGAGGACAGCTTCGTGCACACGCTGGCCAACTATTTCCGGCAGACCGGGGCCGAGGTGCTGACGACCCGGACGCCGGTTTCGGATCAGGTCTTCGATCAATTCCGCCCCGATCTGGTGGTCATGTCGCCGGGGCCCGGCAATCCGCGTGATTTCGATTGCAATGCGACGATCGGCAAGGTTCTGGATCGCAGGCTGCCGCTGTTCGGCGTTTGCCTGGGCCTGCAGGCGATTTCGGAATATTTCGGCGCGACCCTTGGTCAGCTGTCGGTCCCGATGCATGGCAAGCCGTCGCGCATTAACGTGACCGACCCGGGCGTTGTTTTCGACGGCCTGCCCGAAACGATCACGATTGGTCGGTACCATTCCCTGCACGCCCGCGCGGATACAATTCCGCAGGTGCTGCGCGTTACCGCCTCGACCCCGGACGGGATCGTCATGGGCGTCGAACATCGCGATCTTCCGGTGGCCGCGGTTCAATTCCATCCGGAATCGATCATGTCTCTGGGACAGGATGCCGGGCTGCGCATGATCGAAAATGTCGTTAGCCAGCTTGGGATCGGCAATAAATAGCCTATTCTTTCAGGTAGGTTTTTTGGCCATTTGGTTAATGACCGCTCCGTTTTTGCGACGGGGCGGTCACTTTTTTATTCAAGATCGCGTGCTGACACAAAATACGAGATTGAATGGCGTTTAACCGCTTATTAGGTGTTTTTGCCAAGAATGATCGGTGGTTTTATCAGGCCCATCCTCCGGGCCGTATCGACGCATAAAGGAACTGACACTCATGGTCGATCTCGATTCGATGTCTCTCGATGAACTGAAGAAACTTCGCAAGGATGCGGATTCCGCGATCCGCAATTACGAAGACCGGAAGAAAAAGGCTGCATTGGCGGAACTGGAAGCCAAGGCCGCCGAGCTGGGGTTTTCCCTGAATGACCTGACCGGCGCCACGGGCCGTGGCCGCAAGGTGAACCCGCCGAAATACCGCCACCCCGACGACAGCACCCTGACGTGGAGCGGCCGTGGACGCCAGCCCGACTGGTACAAGGACCTTGTCGGTGGCGGCACGAACCCCGACGATCTTCTGATCGTCAAAGCAGGCTGAGCCTGCCCAGACACAACTGAAATCACACCGATTTTCCAGAAACCGGGCCGTCGCGACGACTGCCCGGTTTTTCATCTTTCGGCCCCCTTCGGTGAACGAAAATGAGGGCCTCTCAAAAATTTACCATTTGATAAAATTTTATTCCGTGCCACGCTGAGGGGACAACGCGACAGCCGGAGACAGAAATGACCCCTTCGCCACGCACTGACGGAATTGCCGCCGGCCGACTGGATGAGGCCCACCTCGATCGCAATTTCAGCGATCTGCATCCGCCGTATGAGCCGCACGAGGCGCATGTCGCCGCCGACCGCTGCTATTTCTGTCACGACGCCCCTTGCATGGAGGCCTGCCCGACCTCGATCGATATTCCGCTGTTCATCCGCCAGATCGCGACCGGCACGCCCGAAGCGGCGGCGAAGACGATTTTCGAACAGAACATCCTTGGCGGCATGTGCGCCCGCGTGTGCCCGACCGAAACGCTCTGCGAAGAGGTCTGCGTGCGCGAAGTGGCCGAAGGCAAGCCGGTCGAGATCGGGCGCCTGCAACGCTATGCCACCGACCGCATGATGGCGCGCGACGTGCATCCCTTCACCCGCGCGGCCCCCACGGGCAAGCGTGTGGCGATTGTCGGCGCGGGGCCTGCCGGTCTGGCCTGTGCACACCGGCTGGCAATGAAAGGGCATGACGTGGTGATCCACGACGCCCGCGAAAAGCCCGGCGGTCTGAACGAATACGGCATCGCCAGCTACAAAAGCACCGGCGGCTTCGCCCAGGCCGAGGTCGACTGGCTGCTGGAAATCGGCGGCATCACGATCCAGACGGGATCCGTGCTGGGGCGTGACGTGACGCTTGAAGGCCTGAAGGCCGATCACGACGCGGTCTTCCTTGGCATGGGTCTGGCGGGCGTGAACGCGCTTGGGCTTACGGGTGACGACATGGCGGGCAGCCTTGATGCGGTGTCCTTCATCGCCGATCTGCGCCAGGCCGACGATCTGGCCACCTTGCCCGTGGGCCGTGACGTGGTCGTCATCGGCGGCGGCATGACGGCAGTGGATGCGGCCGTGCAGTCCAAGCTGCTGGGCGCGCAGACCGTCACGATCGCCTATCGGCGCGGCCAGGACCGCATGGCGGCCTCGGTCTTCGAGCAGGAGCTGGCGACGGCAAAGGGCGTGCACATCCTGACCAACGTCCAGCCCGTCGCGCTGCATGGCAACGGCAAGCTCGAGGCGGTCGAATTCGAATATACCGAAGATCGCGACGGCCGGTTGGCAGGGACCGGAGAGACAGTCCGCATCCCCGCCGATCAATGCTTCCGCGCCATCGGCCAGACGCTTGAGGGCGCGCCCGAGGCGCTTGAGATCGCGGGCGGCAAGATCGCGGTGACGGGGGCCGGGCGGACTTCGGTGGCGGGTGTCTGGGCCGGGGGCGACTGTGCCTTGGGCGGGGATGACCTGACCGTGACGGCCGTGGCCGAGGGCCGTGATGCGGCCGAGGACATCCACGCGGCGCTGATGGCCTAGGCGATGATTGGCGCGGCGGTCATTCCGGGCAAGGCGAATAGGCCCATTTGTGATATCTTCCCCAAATCTTTTGAGGGGGAGATCACAATGACCGACATTCATTCCGCGCTTCATCACCACTATACCACCGGCACGCTGCGCGACGCTTTCATGGCCGGCATCCGCAAGAAGGGGGCCGATCCCGACAACCTTCATTTCGCCGATATCGAGAACGGCGATGAATTCCACACCGGCGGCGGGGTGGCGACCGATGATCTGCTGGCGCAGGTGCCGCTGACCCGGGGGATGCAGGTGGTCGACATCGGCTGCGGCGTCGGTGGTCCGGCGCGCAAGCTGGCGCATCACCATGGCGCCCATGTCACCGGGGTGGACCTCACGCCTGAATTCGTCGAACTGGCCGAGGAGCTGTCGGAACGCTGCGGCCTGTCGAAGCTGACCGACTTTCGCATCGGCAGCGGCACCGACCTGCCGCTGGACGACGCATCGCAGGACCTGGCCACGCTGCTGCACGTCGGCATGAACATCGCGGACAAGGCCACCCTGATGACAGAGGCCTTCCGCGTGCTCAAACCCGGCGGGCATTTCGCGATCTTCGACGTGATGCGCGGTGCGGGTGACGGTCAGCCATCCTATCCGTTGCCCTGGTCCAGCCTGCCCGAAACCTCGTTCCTTGAACCGCTTGAAGCCTACCAGAATCTGGGGGCCAAGGCCGGGTTCACCACCGTCGCCGCGCGCGATCGTTCGCAGTTCGCGCAGGACTTTACCGCCAAGATGAAGGCGCAGCTGGCCGAAAACGGCCCGCCGCCGCTTGGGCCGCATGTGATGATGGGCCCGAGTGCGCCCGAACGCATGGGCAACTTCAACGCCGCCATCGCCGCAGGGCAGGCGGCACCGACCGAACTCATTCTCAGAAAACCGGACTAGCTAGGGGAGCCGCGCCATGGCCGATCTCACGACTGACTTCCTGGGCATCAAAAGCCCCAACCCGTTCTGGCTGGCCTCGGCCCCGCCGACGGACAAGGAATACAACGTCCGCCGCGCCTTTGACGCAGGCTGGGGCGGGGTCGTGTGGAAGACGCTTGGCGCCGAAGGCCCGCCGGTCGTCAACGTCAACGGACCGCGCTATGGCGCGATCTGGGGGGCGGACCGGCGGCTTCTGGGGCTCAATAATATTGAGCTCATCACCGACCGCCCGCTCGAGGTGAACCTCGAGGAAATGACGCGGGTGAAGAAGGATTACCCCGACCGCGCGCTGATCGCCTCGATTATGGTCCCCTGTGACGAGGCCTCGTGGAAGGCGATCCTGCCGCGCGTGGCGGAAACCGGCTGCGACGGGATCGAGCTGAACTTCGGCTGCCCGCACGGGATGAGCGAACGCGGCATGGGCGCGGCCGTGGGGCAGGTGCCGGAATACATCCAGATGGTCACCGAATGGTGCAAGATGTACTACGACCGCCCGGTGATCGTGAAGCTGACGCCCAACATCACCGACATCCGCAAACCGGCCGAGGCCGCGCGGGCCGGTGGTGCCGACGCAGTGTCGCTGATCAACACGATCAACTCGATCACCCACGTGGATCTGGACCTGATGGCGCCGGAACCGACGATCGACGGCAAGGGCTCGCACGGCGGCTACTGCGGCCCGGCGGTGAAACCCATTGCACTGTCGATGGTGTCGGAAATCGCCCGCAACCCGGCGACGCACGGCCTGCCGATCAGCGGCATCGGCGGCATCACCACCTGGCGCGATGCGGCGGAATTCATGGTCATGGGCTGCGGCAACGTGCAGGTGTGCACGGCGGCCATGACCTATGGCTTCAAGGTGGTGCAGGAAATGATCTCGGGCCTGTCGCAGTGGATGGACGAAAAGGGCTATACCTCCACCGACCAGTTCATCGGCAAGGCGGTGCCCAATGTCACCGACTGGCAGTACCTGAACCTCAACTACGTCACCAAGGCGAAGATCGACCAGGACGCCTGCATCAGCTGCGGCCGCTGCTATGCCGCCTGCGAGGACACCAGCCACCAGGCGATCGCGATGAAAGAGGGCCGCGTCTTCGAGGTCATCGACGAGGAATGCGTGGCCTGCAATCTCTGCGTCAACGTCTGCCCGGTCGAGGACTGCATCACCATGGTCGAGATGGACAAGGGCGCGGTCGATCCGCGCACCGGTGTCGAGGTCGGGGATTACGCCAACTGGACGCAGCATCCCAACAACCCGATGGCGGTGAAGGCGGCAGAGTAAGCAAAGGGGGCTCTGCCCCCGTCCTGCGGACTCCCCCGGAATATGACAACCAGAGGAAGCAGGCGGCCCGCCTTCCCCTGGTCAGGTATCCTCGGGGGTGAGCGGCCAGGGGCCGCGAGGGGGCAGACAGCCCCCTTTTTCATTCCAGCCCGCGCCGTTTCGCGTCGGCCACGGTCAGCAGGTACAAAAGCAACCCCGCCACCGCCAGCGCCGCACCGACATAGCCCGAGGCCGGAAAGCCATGCCCGCCCGCCACGACCCGCGCGGCCAGGAAGGGGCCGAGGGCATTGGCGAAGTTGAAGGCGGCGTGGTGGAGCGAGGCGGCCAGCTGCTGTGCCTCGCCCGCGACGTTCATCAGCCGGGTCTGCATCACCGTCGACACACCGCCCAGCACGCCCATCAGCGCGACGGGCAGGGCCATGGTCCAGAGGCTGACCCCGGCGAGCATCGGATAGAGACCCAGCACAAGCGCCCCGCCGCCGAAGGACAGGATCGCGGTGCGGTTCATGTTGCGGTCCGCCAGCGCACCCATCACGAGGTTGAAGACGGTCATGCCCACGCCCGCGATCATCAGCATCAGGGCCACGGCGGTCTCGTCCCCGCCAAGCGTCGTCTGCACGTTCGAGGCGATGTAGGTATAGACCGCGAAGAAGCCGCCGAACCCGATCGCGCCGGTCAGCAGCGTCAGCCAGACCTGTCGGTTGCCAAGCGCGCCCAGTTCGGTCAGCGGGTTGGCCTTGGCGTCCGCCGGCGTGCGCGGCGCCTTGAGGTAGACCGCGAGCGCACAGGCCAGGGCGAGGGCGCTGACCATGTAGAGGCTTGAGCGCCAGCCGAGGTAGGTGCTCATGATGCTGGCCACGGGCACGCCGATGGTGGTGGCGATCGTCAGCCCGAGGAACACGCGCGAGACGGCGGTGGCCCGCTTGTGGCGCGGCACGACCGAGGCCGCGACCAGGGCCGCGACGCCCAGGTAGGCGCCGTGCGGCAGGCCCGAGGCAAAGCGCGCGGCGGTGAAGAGGCCGAAGGTCGGGGCCATGGCGGCCAGGGCGTTGAAGGCGGCGAAGGCCATCATCAGCCAGACCAGCAGGCGGCGTTTGCGCATCCGGGCGGCCGCCACCGACAGGATCGGCGCGCCGACCACCACGCCAAGCGCATAGGCGCTGATGGCATCGGCGGCACGGGCCTCCGTCACGCCCAGTTCGGCCGCGAAATCGGGCAGCAACGCCATGGAGGCGAATTCGGCCACCCCGATGGCAAAACCGCCCATGGCGAGGGCAAAGATCACCATGCCGGCGCTGACGTCCGGGCGGGTCGCGGTGGTCTGGCGAGAGGTCATCTCCGCTGTCTGGTCTGACATCTGTCGATCCGGAATTTGGGGGGACGGGTGGCTCCGTCCGGTCGCCTCCCTATGGGCAGACCTAACGGCTCTGCGCGCCAATGCAAGCGGCAAAGCGGGGCGGGCGGGTTTGCAGAAATGCGACGTTCAGGCGTCGGGCGACAGCAACCGGGTGAAGAGCGTGACCAGGTAATCCTCGGCCGCCGGGAAGGGGTCCGGCACCTCGGGCCCCAGCACCGCGCCGACCTGTACCTCGAAATCCGCGTAATGCTGCGTCAGCGACCAGATCGAGAAGATCAGGTGATGCGGATCCGAAGGCTTGAGCGCGCCCTGGTCCATCCAGCCGCGGATGATCGCCGCCTTTTCGTCGACCAGCGGCTTGAGGTCCGACGACAGCGTGTCGCGGGTGTGCGGCGCGCCCTGCAGCACCTCGTTGGCGAACAGGCGGCTTTCGCGCGGCATGTCGCGGCTCATCGCCAGTTTCGCGCGCACGTAGGTCAGGATCTCGTCCAGCGGATCGCCGCCCGCGTCGATCTTGCGCATCGGGGCAAGCCAGATGTCGAGCAGGCCGTTCAACAGATGCGTATGGATCGCTTCCTTGCTGGGGAAGTAATACAGCAGATTGGGTTTCGACAGGTTGGCGGCCCGGGCCAGCTGATCGACGGTAGAGCCGCGGAATCCATAGGTGGAAAAGACATCAAGCGCGGCTTCGGTGATCGTGGCGATCTTGTTTCGCTGGATCCGGGTCTGGCCCGCTACGCTGTCTTTCATGAGCCTGCCCCGGCCTTGCAAATCATGTACCCAGTGTTCGCCATATCGGGCCGCAGGTCCAGCCTTGACCAAAAAATGGTCGGCTTTCGGGACTGTTGCGGCGGTAAATTGGTGAAATTCTTGACTGGTCCCGGGCCTCTGATAGCTTCGGCTTTGACCGATTGGTCAAAATGCCAGCAAGCGCAGGAGAGCCGCCCATGCCAGCCCCCGGGGAAAACCTGAAGATCAACGGTGACCGTCTGTGGGACAGCCTGATGGAAATGGCCAAGATCGGGCCGGGCGTGGCGGGGGGTAACAACCGCCAGACCCTGACCGATGCCGACGCCGAGGGCCGCGCTCTGTTCCAGTCGTGGTGCGAGGCGGCAGGTTGCGAGATGGGGCTGGACACCATGGGCAACATGTTCGCCATGCGCGCAGGTACGGACCCGGATGCGCTGCCTGTCTATGTCGGGTCGCACCTCGATACCCAGCCCACGGGCGGCAAGTACGACGGCGTGCTTGGCGTTCTGGGCGGGCTCGAGGTTGTCCGCACGCTGAACGATCTGGACGTGAAGACCAGGCACCCGATCGTGGTGACCAACTGGACCAACGAGGAAGGCACCCGCTATGCCCCGGCGATGCTGTCGTCAGGCGTGTTTGCGGGCGTGCACACCGAAGACTGGGCCAAGGACCGTGTCGATGCCAAGGGCAAGCGGTTCGGGGATGAGCTGAAGCGCATCGGCTGGGAAGGGGATGAGCCTGTCGGCAGCCGCAAGATGCACGCGATGTTCGAGCTGCACATCGAACAGGGCCCGATCCTCGAGGCCGAGGGCAAGGACGTGGGCATCGTGACCCATGGACAGGGGCTCAGCTGGACGCAGGTGACGATCACCGGCAAGGACGCGCATACCGGCTCGACCCCGATGCCGATGCGCAGGAACGCGGGCCTCGGCATGGCCAAGGTGCTGCAGCTGGTGGACGAAATCGCCTGGAGCCATGCCCCCCATGCGGTTGGCGCGGCGGGCCATATCGACGTCTTCCCCAATTCGCGCAACGTGATCCCCGGCAAGGTGGTCTTCACGGTCGACTTCCGATCGCCCGACCTTGCGGTGATCGAGGACATGGAGGCGCGGCTTCGGAAAGAGGGGCAGGCGATCTGCGACGAGATGGGCTTGAGCGTCGAGTTCGAAAAGGTCGGCGGGTTCGATCCGGTCGAATTCGATGCGGGCTGTGTCGCCGCACTGCGCACTGCGGCGGAACGGCTGGGCTATTCGCATCGCGACATCATCTCGGGCGCGGGGCATGATGCCTGCTGGATCAACCAGGTCGCGCCGACGGCGATGATCATGTGTCCTTGCGTCGACGGTCTGTCGCATAATGAGGCGGAAGAGATATCGAAGGACTGGGCAACAGCCGGAACGGATGTTCTTCTGCATGCCGTGGTCGAGACGGCGGAGATCGTGGAGTAACGGGGGCCAGCCCCCGTACCCCCGAGGTATTTATGACCAGAAGAAGAACAGGTCAGGGAGAGTTTTCATGAGCAAGGTCATCAAGGGCGGCACGGTCGTCACGGCGGATCGCCAGATCAAGGCGGATGTGCTGATCGAGGGCGAGACCATCGTCGAGATCGGCGAGAACCTGAAAGGCGACGAGGTGATCGATGCCTCTGAGGCCTATGTCATCCCCGGCGGCATTGACCCGCATACGCATCTGGAGATGCCCTTCATGGGGACGACTGCGGCGGAGACATTCGAGACCGGCACATGGGCCGCGGCCTGTGGCGGCACGACGATGCTGATCGACTTCTGCCTGCCGGGCGAGGACGGGTCGATCAAGAACGCGATCCAGGAATGGCACCGGAAATCGGCGCCGCAGATCTGTTCCGACATCGGCTATCACATGGCGATCACCGGCTGGAACGAGACCATCTTCGCCGAGATGAAGGATGCGGTCGACGCGGGCGTGAATTCGTTCAAGCATTTTATGGCCTACAAGGGCGCGCTGATGGTCGAGGATGACGAGATGTTCGCGTCGTTCTCGCGCTGCCGCGAGCTGGGTGCGCTGCCGATGGTGCATGCGGAGAACGGCGATCTGGTCGATCTGATGCAGAAGAAGTTCCTGGCCGAGGGCAAGACCGGGCCGGAATGGCACGCGCGATCGCGCCCGCCGGAGTTCGAGGGCGAGGCGGCGAACCGGGCGATCACGATTGCGGATGCGGCAGGCACGCCGCTCTATATCGTTCATGTCAGCTGCGAACAGGCGCATGAGGCGATCCGCCGGGCCCGTCAGAAGGGCATGCGCGTCTATGGCGAACCGCTGGCGCAGTTCCTGACGTTGGATGACGACGAATACCTGTCTGAGGACTGGCTGCATTCGGCGCGCCGTGTGATGTCGCCGCCCTTCCGGGGCAAGGAGCATCAGGACGGGCTCTGGGCCGGCTTGCAGTCTGGCTCGCTGCAGGTGGTCGCGACGGACCACGCGGCGTTTTCGTCCGAACAGAAACGGATGGGCGTCGGGGATTTCACCAAGATCCCGAACGGAACGAACGGTCTGGAAGAGCGCCTCGGCGTGCTCTGGACCCAAGGGGTCGAGACCGGGCGGCTCACGCCCGAGGAATTCGTCGCCGTGACCTCGACCAATATCGCGAAGATCCTGAACATGTATCCGCAGAAGGGTGCCATCGTGCCCGGGGCGGATGCGGATGTCGTGGTCTGGGATCCGTCGATTTCCAAGACCATCTCGGCCTCGAACCACCATTCCATTCTGGATTACAACGTCTTCGAGGGCTACGAGGTGACGGCACAGCCACGCTTCACCCTCAGCCGGGGCGAGGTCATCTGGGCCTGGGGACAGAATTCGCAGCCCCAGCCCGGTCGCGGACGGTTCGTTCCGCGCAAGCCGTTTTCCTCGGCCGCGAAGGCGCTGTCGAAGTGGAAAGAGCTGAACTCGCCGCGCTCGGTCGCGCGTGATCCGATGAACATTCCGGCGGGGATCTAAGTGACTGCAACTCCTGTGATCCAGGCCAAGGGCCTCGATCTGACATTCCAGACCAACGACGGCCCGGTCCATGCCCTCAAGGGCGTGGACCTCGATATCGACAAGGGGGATTTTGTCAGCTTCATCGGCCCCTCGGGCTGTGGCAAGACCACCTTCCTGCGGTGCATCGCGGCGCTCGAACAGCCGACGGGCGGCACGCTCACGGTGAATGGCATGACGCCCGAAGACGCGCGGCTGGCGCGGGCCTATGGCTATGTCTTCCAGGCGGCGGGGCTTTATCCGTGGCGGACGATCGCGGGCAACATCAAGCTCCCGCTTGAGATCATGGGCTTTTCCAAGGCCGAACAGGCGCAGCGGGTCGAAAAGGTGCTTGAGCTGGTCGACCTTGCGGGCTTTGGCGGCAAGTTTCCCTGGCAGCTGTCGGGCGGGATGCAGCAGCGTGCCTCGATCGCGCGGGCGTTGTCGTTTGACGCGGACATCCTGCTGATGGACGAACCTTTCGGGGCGCTGGATGAAATCGTACGCGACCACCTGAACGAAGAGCTTCTGAAGCTCTGGGCGCGCACCGGCAAGACCATCGGCTTCGTCACCCATTCGATCCCCGAGGCGGTGTATCTCTCGACCAAGATCGTGGTCATGTCACCGCGTCCGGGCCGGATCACCGATGTGATCGACAGCCCGCTGCCGAAGGACCGGCCGCTCGACATCCGCGACACGCCGGAATTCCTGGAAATCGCACATCGCGTGCGCGAAGGCCTCAGGGCAGGGCATGCCTATGACTGACGCTCCGTCCCCTTGCTTCATCTTGCCAGAAATACTCATGGCGGTGTCCGTGGGACGGGCGGAAGCTGAGTATTTGAAGCAAGGTGAAGATCAGGAGGCGCGTCGATGAGAATGCTGGGCCCGGTCCTGATCGTCGTCGCGGCGATCGTTGCGCTCTGGTACGTCGCCTGCGTGCCGATGAACATCCACACCGCGCTGACCGATGCCGAACGCGCCGGTGTCGCCGTCAGCCCCGAAGGGGCTGCAGTGCGGCGGGACATGGGCGCGGTGCGGCTGGCGCTCGGCAATACCCATGTCTGGGGCGATACCTTTGCGCAGGACAAGCCGCGGCTGCCTGCACCGCACCAGGTGGCGGTCGAGCTGTGGGAGACCACGGTCGAGAAGAAGATCACTTCGAAGCGCAGCCTGATCTTTCACGGCTGGATCACCCTGTCGGCCACGCTCGTGGGCTTTGTCATCGGGTCGGTGGCGGGGGTGATGCTGGCCGTCGGCATCGTGCATTCACGCGCCATGGACATGAGCGTCATGCCTTGGGCGATTGCCTCGCAGACCATCCCGATCCTCGCCATCGCGCCGATGATCATCGTGGTGCTGAATTCGATCGGGGTGCAGGGGCTGCTGCCCAAGGCGATCATCTCGGCCTATCTGTCGTTCTTCCCGGTGGTCGTGGGCATGGTGAAGGGGCTGCGCTCGCCCTCGGCCATGCAGCTGGACCAGATGCGGACCTGGAGCGCGTCGTCGAACCAGACGTTCTGGAAACTGCGGATGCCGGCCTCGGTGCCTTATCTCTTTGCGTCCCTGAAGATCGGCATCGCGGCCTCGCTCGTGGGGGCCATCGTGGGTGAACTGCCAACGGGTGCGGTGCGCGGCCTTGGCGCGCGTTTGCTGACCGGCAGCTATTATGGCCAGACCATCCAGATCTGGTCTGCGCTCTTTGCCACCGCGATCCTGGCGGCGGCGCTTGTGGCAATCGTGGCCGGGCTGGAACGGGTGACGTTGAAACGCATGGGGGTGGGACGGTGAAACGTTGCGCGCCTAAATCCCCAGCCACTACGGTTGACTGCAAGCCACCTCTGGTTTGTGTCCCGCCCGGCGGTCACGCCGGGCAGCGCCGACCCGCCCCCCAGGGCGGCGCTTTCGCGCCACCCTCGGGTCGGCGCTGCCCTCACGTCTTCCATGTTGCCGTTGGAGGATCCCAATGACCCTCGTCATCGCTGCCTTCCTCCTCTGGGCCGCCGCGTGGTGGCTGAACGTGCGCATCGCCAATGGCCCGGGCTCGCAGACGCAGGCCGCCAAACTGGGCGTGTCGGCGATCTTTGGCCTGACGCTTCTGGTGATGTGGGAGCTTATCGTGCGGGGCCTGGGCGTGCCGCTGGTGATCCTGCCGCCGCCGACGATGATCGCCGAACGGTTCGCGGGCAGCCTTCCGATCCTCTGGGCGGATTTCGTGCAGACGGTCGTGAAGGGTGCGCTGTCGGGCTATGTGATCGGCTGCCTTGCCGCCTTCGGAACGGCCATTCTGGTCGACCGCAGCGATTTCCTGCGCCGCGGCCTGATGCCCGTGGGCAATTTCGTGGCCGCGCTGCCGATCGTGGGCACGGCGCCGATCCTTGTCATGTGGTACGGGTTCGACTGGCAGTCGAAGGCCGCCGTCGTCGTTGTCATGGTCTTCTTCCCGATGCTGGTGAACATCACCGCCGGGCTGCAGGAGACGACGCAGATGCAGCGCGACCAGATGAAGACCTGGGCGGCCAGCTATTGGCAGGGACTGTGGAAGCTGCGCCTGCCCGCCGCCATGCCCTTCGTCTTCAACGGGCTGAAAATTTCATCAACGCTGGCGCTCATCGGGGCGATCGTGGCCGAATTCTTCGGCTCTCCGATTGTCGGGATGGGCTTTCGCATATCAACATCCGTGGGACAGCTGGCGCTGGACATGGTCTGGGCGGAAATCGTCGTGGCCGCCATCGCCGGGTCTGCCTTCTACGGTGTCGTGGCCTTCATCGAACGCAAGGTCACGTTCTGGCACCCCTCGCAACGGGGGCAATAACAGGGAGCTAAACATGAAGACATTTCTGACCGGCGCGGCGACGGCGATCGCCCTTGCGCTTTCGGCGCCCGCCTTCGCGGCGAGCCATTCCGACAACTCCGTCAAGCTGCAGCTGCAGTGGGTGACGCAGGCCCAATTCGCGGGCTATTACGTCGCGCTTGAAAAAGGGTTCTACGAGGAAGAAGGGCTGGACGTCACAGTTCTGCCCGGCGGTCCCGACATCGCACCGCCGCAGGTTCTGGCCGGTGGTGGCGCCGATGCCATGCTGAACTGGATGCCCTCGGCGCTGGCCGCGCGGGAAAAGGGTCTGCCGGTGGTGAACATCGCGCAGCCGTTCAAATCGTCCGGCCTGATGCTGACCTGCTGGAAGGACACCGGGATTACCGGGCCGCAGGATTTCAAGGGCAAGACCATCGGCGTCTGGTTCTTCGGCAATGAATATCCTTTCCTGTCCTGGATGAGCCAGGAAGGCATTTCGACCGAAGGTGGCGAGGACGGCGTCACGGTTCTCAAGCAGGGCTTCAACGTCGATCCGCTGATCCAGCGGCAGGCCGACTGCATCTCGACCATGACGTACAACGAATATGGCCAGGTGCTGGATGCCGGTGTGTCCGAGGACGAGTTGGTGACCTTCAAGTACGAGGACATGGGCGTCGCGACCCTTGAGGACGGCATCTATGTGCTGGAAGAGAACCTTGCCGATCCGATGTTCAAGGAGAAGATGGTCAAGTTCGTCCGCGCTTCGATGAAAGGCTGGAAGTACGCCGAGGAAAACCCCGACGAGGCCGCCGAGATCGTGCTTGAGTACGACGAGACCGGCGCCCAGACCGAAGCGCACCAGAAGCGCATGATGGGTGAAATCGCCAAGCTGACCGCCGGATCCAACGGCGCGCTCGACGAGGCGGATTACCAGCGGACGGTCGACACCCTGCTGGGTGGCGGGTCGGATCCGGTGATCTCGAAGGCACCCGAAGGGGCCTGGACGCATGAGATCACGGACGAAGCGCTGAAGTGATCGGACGGGCCGGGCGCCCTGGCGCCCGGTGCCTTTGCCCGATCGACGGGCAAATTAATTAACGACGGCGCGTCGCAGGGCGGCGCGCCGTTCTGCTTTCCGTGGGGTTAAAATCTGGCGGAAAACGGCGTTTGATCCACAGTTTTGTGCACCTTTTTCGACAATCCTATCCGATATCACGCTTGTGGTCGGGGGGGCGGAGGGTCACACTAACGGGAAGTGGTTGAATCCGTGAACAGGCACCCCAGATTCAATTTGCGTGAACAGGAAAGTCCATGTGCTGCCAATTCTGGGGCCGAGGGCTTTGCCCAAGATAAGGAAAGAGCATGCAAGAGCCTCTGAACCCTTCGTATCCCGTCCTGCCGCTGCGCGACATCGTGGTCTTCCCCCACATGGTCGTGCCGCTGTTCGTGGGCCGCGACAAATCCGTCCGTGCGCTTGAAGAGGTCATGGCCGAGGACAAGCAGATCCTGCTGTCTTCCCAGATCGACCCGGCGGAAGACGACCCCCAGGCTGACGGCATCTATGACGCTGGCGTTCTGGCAAACGTTCTGCAACTGCTCAAGCTGCCCGACGGCACCGTGAAGGTGCTGGTCGAAGGCACCAGCCGCGTGCAGATCCTCGAATTCCTCGACAACCCCAACTACTTCGAAGCGCGGGCGGAATACCTGCACGAAGTTCTGGGCGACGAAGAGACGATCGAGGCGCTGACCCGCACCATCGGCGCGGAATTCGAACGCTATGCCAAGGTCAAGAAGAACATCCCCGAAGAAGCCCTGACGGCCGTGTCCCAGACGATGGAGCCGGAAAAGCTGGCCGATCTGGTCGCCGGTCACCTCGGCATCGAGGTCGAACAGAAGCAGGAGCTTCTTGAGACGCTGTCGGTCAGCGAACGGCTGGAAAAGGTCTATGGCCTGATGCAGGGCGAAATGTCCGTTCTGCAGGTCGAGAAAAAGATCAAGACTCGCGTCAAGTCGCAGATGGAGCGGACGCAGCGCGAGTACTATCTGAATGAGCAGATGAAGGCCATTCAGAAGGAACTGGGCGACGGCGAGGACGGCGAAGGCGAGATTGCCGAGCTGGAGTCCAAGATTGCCGAGACGAAGCTGTCGAAGGAAGCCCGCGAAAAGGCCGAGGCCGAGCTGAAGAAGCTCAAGAACATGTCGCCCATGTCGGCCGAAGCCACGGTGGTGCGCAACTACCTTGACTGGATGCTGTCGATCCCGTGGGGCGTGAAGTCGCGCGTGAAGAAGAACCTGCATTCTGCGCAGGATGTTCTGGACGCGGATCACTACGGTCTTGAGAAGGTCAAGGAGCGGATCGTCGAGTATCTGGCGGTTCAGCAACGCTCCAAGAAGCTGAAGGGGCCGATCATGTGCCTTGTCGGCCCTCCGGGTGTCGGCAAGACCTCTCTCGGCAAGTCGGTCGCCAAAGCCACGGGGCGCGAATTCATTCGCATCTCGCTTGGCGGCGTGCGTGACGAGTCCGAGATCCGCGGCCACCGCCGGACCTATATCGGCTCCATGCCCGGCAAGATCATCCAGGCGCTGAAGAAGGCGAAGACCACGAACCCGCTCATCCTGCTCGACGAGATCGACAAGATGGGTCAGGATTTCCGTGGCGACCCGGCCTCGGCGATGCTGGAAGTGCTTGATCCGGAACAGAACGGCACGTTCGTCGATCACTATCTCGAAGTGGAATACGACCTGTCGAACGTAATGTTCCTGACCACGGCGAACTCCTACAACATGCCCGGGCCGCTTCTGGACCGGATGGAGATCATTCCGCTGGCGGGCTACACCGAGGACGAGAAGATCGAGATCGCCAAGACCCATCTGCTGCCCAAGCAGGTCAAGAACCACGGGCTGCGCAAGGGTGAGTTTTCGATCGACGACGGGGCGATGACCGAAATCGTGCGCCGCTATACCCGCGAGGCCGGTGTCCGGAACCTTGAACGGGAACTGGGCAAGATTGCACGGAAGGCCGTCACCAAGATCATCAAGGGCGAGGATGAGGCCGTTTCGGTCACTGCCGAGAACCTCGATGATTTCCTGGGCGTGAAGAAGTACCGCTACGGTCTGGCCGAGAAGGAAGATCAGATCGGTGTTGTGACCGGGCTGGCTTATACCTCTGTCGGGGGTGACCTGCTTCAGATCGAGGCGCTGCGCCTGCCGGGCAAGGGTCGGATGAAGACCACCGGCAAGCTGGGCGACGTGATGAAGGAATCGATCGACGCGGCCTCGTCCTACGTGCGCTCAATTGCGCCCGAGATCGGGGTGAAGCCGCCGAAGTTCGACCTGATGGACATCCATGTCCACGTGCCGGACGGGGCCACGCCCAAGGACGGGCCCTCGGCCGGTCTGGCGATGGTTACGGCCATCGTGTCGGTGCTGACGCAGATCCCGGTTCGCAAGGACATCGCCATGACCGGCGAGGTCACGTTGCGCGGCAATGCCTCGGCCATCGGCGGGTTGAAAGAGAAACTCCTCGCGGCGCTTCGCGGCGGCATCAAGACGGTGCTGATCCCCGAAGAGAACGAGAAGGATCTGGCGGATATCCCGGACAACGTGAAGGAAGGGCTTGAGATCATCCCGGTCACCCATGTCCGCGATGTGCTGAAGCTGGCGCTGGTCGACCAGCCGCAGGCGATCGAATGGGATCAGGAGGCCGAGGACGCCGCAGCCGCCGCCCGTGCGGCCGCCGCAGCCGAAGCCGCCGTGGCAGCGGGCCGTCCGGCTCACTGACCCGATCTGGCACGACTATCAGGCGCGTCCCGGGACACCGGGGCGCGCTTTTTCGTGCTGCGGGGGCTTAGCCCGCCGCGCCGACGGCCACGATCAACGCGATCATCATCACCAGCGTGATCCCGGACGACGAGGAAGTGGTTTCCTCGACGATCACCGGGGCTTCGATCATCGGCTCACTGTAGGACCCGGCATGGGACGCAGTGCCAAGCAGACCGGCGGTGCAGGCGGCCAGTACGAATGTCTTCATCTGATAACTCCTCTTGGGCAAATGGGGACGACAGGGCAGTCACTGTCGCCGCGCCCTTGTGTTGCAAACCGGGCCAGTTTTTCGGGCTGATGACCTTAGGTCAATCAATTTGAGCGATATCAGAATGGGCAGTCTGTCCAATTGTGCGCCCCGGGCTGGACCGGCACGGGTCACCGTCGCGGCCAAAGCTGGCAATGCGCAGGGCCTTCCTGTAGTCGGAAGGTACCCAGAGCAAGAGAGCCCAATGGCCAACATACCGACCGACCCGAGTGACGACACTGACGATCAGACGCCCCAGGCCAAGGCCCGCGACGCGGCGCGCAAGGCGGCGCAGGCGGCAGCGATTGTCGAAACCTATGCCGCGCAGGTGCCCGTCGCGGCCTCGGGTGGGCCGGTACGGGCGATGCCGCCTGCCGTTGCCACCGATCTGGACACGTTGAAACTGCGCGAACTGGTCGAGGTCGCCGCGGGGTCCGGCGATCTGAAAAAGCCTGCCGCCAAGGCCGCCATCGAGTCCGCCCTGGCGGTTCTGGGCACGGCGCTTGCTCAGGGGCGCGAGGTCAATCTGCCGGGGCTGGGCAAGGTCAAGATCAAGCGGTCCCAGTTGAAGAACGGCCAGCGGATCACCGAGCTGCGGCTGCGCCAGAAATTGGACGGTGAAGACGGCAATCAGAGGGTTGCAGAGGACGCCAAGGGGGGCTAAAGAGCGGCCCAATGGGTGATTAGCTCAGTGGTAGAGCGCTTCGTTCACATCGAAGATGTCAGGGGTTCAAATCCCTTATCACCCACCATTTTCCTTCATTCTGTATTTGAACAGTTCTGGCTCGCGGTGCGGGGTCGGGTCCTCGGCGGTGCGTGCCAGCACGCACCCTACGGTCTTCGGCGACTTCGGTTTTGTTTGGCAGGTGAGAAATTCCCTTCGCGGGGACCCCGGCGTCGTGAATTAGCGATGAGCAGTGCCAGCGCCGGACCGGGGGCGGCGCTGCTGACCTTGGTCAAGAGCACTTTATGGCTGCCAAACACATCTTCCAAATGAGCTATGTCCATGCGTCGACAAAGCGCCGACCCATGGGGCCGGTCCGGCGCTGGCACGGCGGGCCTGCGGCCCTTGATTCCGTGCCGGGCGCTGTTGAAATGCCTGCTGCGACGCCTTCGCCGCTAATACTCGCCGCGCCTCACAACTCCCTAGGCTCTTTCGCCAACAGTGTCAGCACGTCGTATTGCGCGACCACCGCCTCTCCGTCGCGCAACACGGTGCAATCCCAACGAACCTCGCCATGGGGCTCGCCCTCGCGCGGGGTGATCTCTTTCGCCGTCAGGATCACCGACAGCGCATCCCCCGGTGACACGGGGGCCATGAACCGCAGGGAATCCAGCCCGTAGTTCGCCAGAACCGGCCCTTCGGACGGTTCAACGAATAGACCTGCCGCGAAGCTGACGATCAGGTAGCCGTGGGCCACGCGGCCGGGGAAGAACGGGTTCCGCTTGGCCGCGTCCTCGTCCATGTGGGCATAGAAGGTGTCGCCGGTGAAGTTGGCGAAATGTTCGATGTCGTCCAGCGTCACGACACGCGATGCCGTGCGGATCGTGTCACCGACCTCAAGTTCCGCCAGCGATTTCAGGAACGGGTGCCGGTCATCGCGTGTGGCCGCCCCCGGCGCCCAGACGCCGGTGACGGCGGTGATCTGGTCGGGCGTGCCCTGAATGGCCACCCGGTGCATATGGTGATGCACCGCGCGCATCCCGCCCAGCTCCTCTCCGCCGCCCGCGCGGCCCGGGCCGCCGTGGATCAGCACGGGCAGGGGGGAGCCATGGCCGGTCGAGGATTTGGCGGACGCCCGGTTGCCGAAATGGATCCGCCCGTTGAGCCGCGCAATCCCCAGCCCGATCTCGCGCGCAACATCCGGGTCGTCGGTAAAGACCGAGGCGACCAGCGACCCGCCGCCCTTGTTGGCGATCTGGATCGCTTCTGCGCCGGTTCCGTAGGGCATCAGCGTCGCGACCGGGCCAAAGGCTTCGACCTCGTGCGGGGCCTTGGCGGTCAGCGGCGTGTCGCAGCGCAGCAGGGTCGGCGGATGCCAGGTGCCGCGCGGGGCGCCGCCGGTGACGATGTTGGCCTCGGCTTCCAGCTGATCGACGGCGGCACGCACATCGGCGCATTGCGCGGCCGAGACCAGCCGCCCCATGTCGTCGGGCTTGGTCAGGTTGATCCGGTCGACCAGCGCTTTCTGCACGGCGTCCAGCACCGCAGCGGGCACGATGACACGGCGGATGGCGGTGCATTTCTGCCCGGCCTTCACGGTCATCTCGCGGTGCACTTCCTTGACGAACTGGTCGAACTCGGGCGCATCCGGCGTCACGTCCGGCCCAAGGATCGCGGCGTTCAGGCTGTCCGCCTCGGCGTTGAAGGGCACCGAATTGGCGATGACGGTCGGGTGGGCACGCAGCTGCCGCGCCACGGTGGCAGAGCCGGTGAAGGACAGCATGTCCTGCGCGGTGAGGTGATCCAGCAGGTCGCCCGCACCGCCACAGATCAGCTGTACCGCGCCCTCGGGCACCAGCCCGGTGTCCAGCATCATCCGCACGCAGAGTTCCGTCAGATGGGAGGTCTGCCGTGCGGGTTTGACCAGAACGGGCATTCCGGCGATCCAGGCCGGAGCAAGCTTTTCCAGCATCCCCCAGACGGGGAAGTTATAGGCGTTGATCATCACCGCCACGCCTTCGCGCGGAACGCGGATGTGCTGGCCCAGGAAGGTGCCGTCCTTCGACAGGACCTCTGGCGCGCCATCCTTCATGACGTTCTGGTTCGGCAGTTCGCGCCGCGCGCGCGAGGCATAGGTCAAAAGCGTGCCGATGCCGCCGTCGATATCGACCCAGCTGTCGGACCGCGTCGCGCCGGTCGAGGTCGACAGCGTATAAAGCTCTTCCTTCCGCTCCATCAGCTTTTGCCCGATGGCTTTCAGCATCAGGGCGCGGGCATGTGGTGTCATGGCGCGAAGGGCCGGGCCGCCGGTGGTGCGGGCATAGTCCAGCACCGGGGCCATGGGGGGCGTGTCGCCGGTTTCCGCGATGATATCGCCGCTATAGGCGTCGTGCAGGGGCGTGCCGGTGCCGGTGGCCGGGGTCCATGCCCCGGTGATGAAATGCTCAAGGCGGCGCATGGGGTCTCCTCCCGTTTGCGAATTAGGGCGCGGCGGGTGTCAGTGGCTCTCGTATTCCACGGTGATCTTGTCGGTCATCGGAATGGCCTGACAGCTGAGGACAAGGCCGCGTTCGACCTCGTAATCCTCAAGCGCATAGTTCTGCATCATCTCGACCTCGCCCGACTTCAGGCGGCACATGCAGGTCGAACAGACCCCGGCCTTGCAGGAATAGGGCGCGTCCAGCCCATGTTCCCGCGCGGCCTCCAGAACGGATTGTCCGCGGCGCGGCATGTCAAAGCTGTGGGCATGGCCGTCGATGATGACGGTGGCCTGCACCATGTCGCCGCTGGCCTTCGCGGCTTCGGCCTCGGCACGGCGGGCGGCGCGGCCGGGCTGGTCGCTCAGGAACAGTTCGAAATGGATCTGGTCCTTCGACAGCCCCGCAGCGGCGAGGGCAGAGGCGACGCCATCCATCATCGGCTTCGGCCCGCACAGATAGGCGGCGGTCAGCCCGTCGACTGGCACCCAGCCGGTGAACAGGTCCTTCGCCTTGGCTTCGGTGATCTGGCCGGAGAACAGCGGGATCTCCTGATCCTCGCCGTCGAAGACATGCACGATCGAAAGGCGGGTGAGGAAGCGGTCCTTCAGCTCTGCGATCTCGGATTTGAACATGATCGAGGCCGTGTCGCGGTTGCCGTAGATCAGGGTGACGCGGGCGTCCGAGGTTTCAAGCAACGTCTTCGCGATGGACAGAACGGGCGTTATGCCAGACCCGCCGGCGATCAACAGGTAGTGGCCCGTCGGCGCCTCTGGCGCGGTGAACCGGCCCTGCGGTGGCATGACGTCGACCACGTCACCGATGTGCAGGTCTTCCTTGGCAAAGGAGGAAAACGCCCCGCCCGCGACCCGTTTGATCCCGACGCGCAGGCCCTCGGTCGGCGTGGCGCAGATGGAGTAGCTGCGGCGCAACTCCTCTCCGTCGAAGTCACGGCGGAAGGTCAGGTATTGGCCGGGCCTATAGGCGAAATGCGCGGCATCCTCGGGGCGCGGAGCCAGCGAAACGACCACCGCGTCGCGGGTGTCGTGGCGGATGTCGGTGACGGTGAGGGGGTAGAACTGGTCCATCATATCGCCTTGAAATAGTCGAAGGGTTCCAGGCAGGCGTTGCAGCGGAACTGCGCCTTGCAGGGGGTGGATCCGCGCCCCGCGATCAGCGCGGTATCGGCGCTGCCGCAGAGCGGGCAGTCGGGGGATTGGGCCGAGAGCATGCCGGCGCAATTGGCCGCCGCCATGGTGGGCGGCGCGATGCCATAGGCGCGCAGCTTTTCGCGCCCCTCTGCCGTGATCCAGTCGGTGGTCCAGGCAGGGGACATCTGCGTGTTGATGCGCACCTTCTCGGCGCCCTGTCGCAGCAGCGCGGTTTCGATATCCAGCGCGATCACCGCCGTGGCCGGGCATCCGGTGTAGGTCGGCGTGACCGTGACGACCAGCGTGTCGTCGTCATAGGCCACGTCGCGCACGATGCCGAGGTCGACCAGCGACACCGCCGGGATCTCCGGGTCGGGCAGGGTGGCGACCAGCGCCTTGGCGTCCGAAAGGGCCAGCATCCTACCAGCGCGCATCCGGGTGCGCGCGCGGCACGGACTGCATCACGGCTAGCAGGTAGCCCATGTGTTCGGAATGGTTGCCGGTGCGGCCCCCGGTCCGGCGCGGACCTTCGGGTGCGGTCAGGGTGGCCTTGGCAAAGGTCTCGGCCGTCTCCTGCGCGAACCGCGTCGCGATCCGCTCGCCCTCGGGGATCACCCCCTCGGCCACCAGTGCCGCGTCCGCGTCGTCGCGGGCCAGCAGATCGGCGGTGAAGGGCCAGAGCCAGTCGAGCGCATCCTGCATCCGCCTGTGGCTTTCGTCGGACCCGTCGCCCAGCCGGATGATCAGGTCGCGCGAGCGGTCGATGTGATAGCGCACCTCCTTGACCGCCTTGGCGGCGAGCTCCGCGATCTGCTGGTTTGAGGACGTCACCAGCCCTTCCAGCATCGGCAGGTGCCAGGCGTCAAACAGGTACTGCCGCATCAGCGCATGGGCAAAATCGGTGTTGGGCTGTTCGACGAGCAGGGTGTTCAGGTACTCTCGTTCACCCCGGAAAAACGCGAGCTTGTCGGGGCTCTGGCCCAGCTCCTCGGCGATCATCCCGAACCACTGTTGGGTCTGGCCGATCAGGTCGAGGCCCATGTTGGCAAAGGCGATATCCTCTTCCAGCACAGGCGCATGGCCGCACCATTCGCCGGTGCGCTGGCCGAGGATCAGGGCATTGTCTCCCATCCGCAGGCAGAAGGTCGCAAAGGGCGTCATCACATCGCGCCTATGTCGTCGGGGATGTCGAAAAAGGTGGGGTGGCGGTAGATCTTCGACTCCGACGGGGCAAAGTTCTGTTCGGCCTCGGACGGGTCCGACGCGGCGATCGCCGCCGAGGGCACAACCCAGATCGACACGCCTTCGTTGCGGCGGGTGTAGACGTCGCGGGCGTTCTTCATGGCCAGTTCAGCGTCGGGCGCGTGCAGCGATCCGACGTGGCGATGCGCAAGGCCGTGCTGGCCCCGGATGAAGACCTCCCAGAGGGGAAATTCCGTTTTCGATGTGGGGCTCATGGAACTACTCCGCAGCGATTTTATGAGTGTTTTTCTCGGCATGGGCCATCAGCCCGTCGCGGAACCACGCGCCGTCGTCCCAGGCCTTGTTCCGGGCGTCCAGCCGTTCGCGGTTGCAGATGCCGTTGCCCTTGATGACGGCGAAAAACTCGTCCCAGTCAGGGGTGCCGAAGTCGTAGGACTGGCGCTCCTCGTTCCATTTCAGGTCGGCGTCGGGCACGTTGAGCCCCAGCCATTCGGCCTGCGGGACGGTCTGGTCGACGAACTTCTGGCGGAGTTCATCGTTTGAATTCAGCTTGATGCCCCATTTCATCGACTGTTCGGAATGAACCGAGTCCCCGTCCGGCGGGCCGAACATCATGATCGCGGGCCACCACCAGCGGTTGAAGGCATCCTGCGCCATCTTCTTCTGGTCCTCGGTGCCCTCCATCAGGGTGCGGACGATGTCGAAACCCTGGCGTTGGTGGAAGGATTCCTCTTTGCAGATGCGGATCATCGCGCGGCTGTAGGGCCCGTATGAGCAGCGCTGCAACGGCACCTGGTTCATGATCGCGGCCCCGTCGACCAGCCAGCCCACCATGCCGATGTCGGCCCAGGTGAGCGTGGGATAGTTGAAGATCGAGGAATACTTGGCCTTCCCGGCCAGCAGTTCGCGAGTCATCTCGTCGCGCGATTTGCCAAGCGTTTCGGCGGCACAATAGAGGTAGAGGCCATGCCCGGCCTCGTCCTGCACCTTGGCCAGCAGGATCGCCTTGCGCTGGAGCGAGGGCGCGCGGGTGATCCAGTTGCCCTCGGGCAACTGGCCGACGATTTCGGAATGCGCGTGCTGCCCGATCTGGCGCAGCAGGGTCTTGCGATAGCCCTCGGGCATCCAGTCGCGCGGTTCGATCCGCACGTTGCGGTCGATCTTGTCCTGAAAGGCGCGGTCCTGGTCGGTGGTTCCGGCCTGACCGCTTTCAACCATCTGGGCGTACATGGGGTGTCCTCCTCGACTGGGGTCAATACATCACAGATTGAAGTGCAGGTCAATTGTTGTGTGATGCTTTGAGGCGGCTGCGCGATCTGTCGCCGATGGATTTCGGATCCGCCGAGCCCGGGTTGGGGCGAGTATTGTCGGTGTGGTGTCGACCGTGGGCAGCCCCCCCCCCGGGGGTCCGGTTTTGCGGCGGGGTGGGATCTGCCTCCGGCGGGGATATTTGGGGCAAAAAGAAAGGTGTGGTGTCAGGCCTCGGCGAGGTCCGCGATGCGGCGGGCCATGCGGGCCTGATCGACGGCCAGCGGACCGTTGCGGTCCTTGAACCCGGCGGCGACGGCGGCATCGGCGGCTGGCGACAGCGCAAGGTAGAGCCGGGCGAAGAGCGCGCGCGCATCGGGGGCGGGCCAGCCCTCGGGCAGGATACCGAGGGGCAGGGCAGGGTCGCGCAGGGCGATCCGGCGGAAGGCATGGACCAGCAGCAGGCGCAGGCCAAGCGCTTCGGGGCCGTCGGCGCCCAGCCCGTCAAAGGCCGAAAGGAAGCGGGTCATCTCGTCGTGCAGGGCGGGCAGATCCCAGGCTTGGGCGGCCAGCGCGGTCAGGTCGTCTTCGGTCGTGGCGCGGAAGTGCGGCGCGCCGAGGTCGGGCAGCGGTTCGCCCCGGTCGGGCCGGATGGCCAGGTGCGGCAGCGCCAGGCCGAAGCGCAGGGCGGCGAGGCGGGCCAGCAGGGGGTCGCGGTCTTCGCCCACGGGCAGGATCACCATGTGCCAGCCGCGCAGCGGTTCGGCCCGGGGGGGCGCATAGATCAGGCGGGCGGCGCGCTGGAATTCCCGTTCTGCCGAAGGGGACAGGCGGTAGTAGCTGCGCCGCCCTTCCTTGACGCCGACGAGCTGACCGCCGGTCACTAGGCGGCTGACGGCGGTGCGGACCCGACTTTCGCCGATGCCCACGCCTTCGCAGACCTCGATGATATTGCCCATCCAGAGCTCACCCCCGCGCGGGGCCACGACATCGCCGTAGAGCGTGACGATGAAGGCCCCGGCCGAGACGTTGAGCGCCTGTGCCAGACTGGCTGTTCTGTCAGCGGGAGGGGCGTGCATCGAAGACCCGTTTCGCCTTGCCCTCGGACCGCGACAGCGTGCCGGGGCCGGTGACCTCGACCCGGGCCGAGATGCCGATGACCGACTTGATGTGATGCGCCAGGTCGCGGTCGAGCCCGTCAGCGGCACCAAGGGCTTCGCATTTCACCAGCATCGTGTCCATGCGGCCGTCGCGGCCCAGGTGGATTTCGTAATGCGGGGCAAGGCCTTGCACCTTGAGGATCTGTTCCTCGATCTGGGTGGGGAAGACGTTGACGCCGCGCAGAATGATCATGTCGTCGGACCGGCCGGTCACCTTTTCCATCCGTCGCATGGTGCGGGCGGTGCCGGGCAGCAGCCGGGTCAGGTCGCGGGTGCGGTAGCGGATGATCGGGAAGGCCTCCTTGGTCAGCGAGGTGATGACCAGTTCGCCCATCTCGCCGTCGGCGACGGGCTCTCCGGTCTCGGGGTTCACGATCTCGGGGTAGAAGTGGTCTTCCCAGATGTGCAACCCGTCCTTGGTTTCCACGCATTCGCAGGCGACGCCGGGGCCGATGATTTCGGACAGGCCGAAGATGTCGACGGCGTCGATGCCGAAGGCCTCCTCAATCTCGCTCCGCATGGCGTTGGTCCAGGGTTCCGCGCCGAAGATGCCGACCCTGAGGCTGGTCTTGCGGGGGTCTTTCCCGGCGGCACGGAAGGCGTCGAGGATCGACAGCATGTAAGACGGCGTGACCATGATGATCGAGGCCTCGAAATCCTCGATCAGGGTGATCTGGCGTTCTGTCATGCCCCCCGATACCGGAACGACCGTGCAGCCAAGGCGTTCGGCGCCGTAATGCGCGCCAAGCCCGCCGGTGAAGAGCCCGTAGCCATAGGCGATATGGCAGACGTCGCCGGGGGCGCCGCCGGAGGCACGGATCGATCGCGCGACGACCTCGGCCCACATGTCGATGTCGTTGCGGGTGTAGCCCACGACGGTCGGCTTTCCGGTCGTGCCCGAGGAGGCATGGACGCGGGCAAGCTTTTCGCGCGGGACCGAGAACATGCCCCAGGGGTAGTTGTCGCGCAGATCCTGCTTCACCGTGAAGGGGAACTTGGCAATGTCGGCCAGGCTGTGCAGGTCGTCGGGGTGGACACCCGCCGCGTCGAACTTGGCGCGGTAGACAGGCGATCCTTCGTAGGCGCGGCTGAGGGTCGTCTTGAGCCGGGCCAGCTGAAGCGCCGAAATTTCATCGCGCGACGCGGTTTCGATCGGGTCGAGGGGCACGCCCCTTGGGCTGAGCGCGGTCATTCGGTGTCCTCCTGGTAGTGCTGGCCTTTGACGGTGCGCGAATGGCCCCGGAAGGTGGCGATCAGCGCGCCGCTGCCATCGGTGACGGTGACGTCATAAAGGCCCGACCGGCCCTGGCGCGTGACCTCTTGCGCGGTGGCGGTCAGCGTGTCGCCAAGCCGTCCGGGGGCATGGAAGGTGACGGCGCAGTGCTGGGCGAAGGTCAGCTGGTTGTAGCTGTTGCAGGCGAAGGCAAAGGCGCTGTCGGCGAGGGTGAAGATGAAGCCTCCGTGGCAGACATCCAGCCCGTTCACCATATCCTCGCGCACCGACATCGTCAGGACGGCGCGGCCCGGCGTGACCTCGGCGATCTGCATGCCCAGCCCCTGGCTGGCGCGGTCGTTGGCCCACATCGCTGCGGCCGATCGTTCGGCTTGTGACTGCGACATCCGTGTCCTCCCTGATGTCAAAGCGGCACAGGTTTTTGCTGTGCGCCGGAAAAATGTTTTGCATAAGCCCGGGGTCAGGTCAATCGCGACGCGCGGACCCGGGGCGGGACAAGCGCGGATTTTCGCGGCAGGCGGGCGGGCAGGGGGATTTCCGGGCACCTTCGGCGGGTCAAGCCCTTGCACCCGGGCGAGTGATCTGAAAACTGAGGAAAACGCCCGAGGATCCATGTTCGAGATCGACGCCACCTTCCGCGCCCGACTGCTGACGCTGATCGCGCAGATCTATCCCGACGCGGAGGCACAGGCGCTGGCCGACCGTATCGCCGAGGCCTTCTGGCCCGAAGGCACCACGCATCGCCGCCGGGGCCGGGTGCCGGGCAACCGCCAGTGGTCCGAGCGGGACGCGCTGCTGATCACCTACGGCAATTCGATCGTCGACGGGCAGCACAAGCCGTTGGACCTGCTGCGCGACTTCCTGCACCGGGAAATGGCGGGGGTGGTCAACGGCGTGCATATCCTGCCGTTCTTTCCTTACACCTCGGACGACGGCTTTGCGGTGACCGATTACCGTGCGGTCAACCCGGTGCTGGGCGACTGGGCAGACATCCGGCGGATCGGATCGGAATTCCTTCTGATGTCGGACCTGGTGCTGAACCACGTGTCCTCGGCCTCGCACTGGTTCACCGAATATCTTCAGGGGCACGAACCCTATGACGGGTTCTTCTTCGAGGCCTCTCCCGAGGATGACCTGTCGGACGTGGTGCGCCCCCGGACCCAGCCCCTGCTGCGCGAGGTCGAGACAGCAAACGGCACGCGCCACGTCTGGTGCACCTTCAGCCACGACCAGATCGACCTGAACTTTGCCAACCCCGAGGTGCTGCTGGAATTCCTGCGCGTCATGCGGTTGCATATCGACAACGGGGTGCGGATCCTGCGGCTGGATGCGGTGGCCTTCATCTGGAAAGAGGTGGGCACCAAGTCGATCCATATGCCGCAGGCCCATGCCATCGTGCGGCTGATGCGGCTTCTGGCGGATTACGCGTCCGAGCCGGTGATCCTGCTGACCGAAACCAATGTGCCCAATGCCGAGAACCTGAGCTACTTCGGCAACCGGAACGAGGCACACGCGGTCTACAACTTCTCGCTTCCGCCGCTGGTGCTGCACGCAATGATGTCGGGCACGGCGAAGAACCTGATCCGCTGGCAGGGGGCGATGCCGCCCGCGCAATTGGGGTGCGCCTATCTGAACTTTACCGCCAGCCACGACGGGATCGGGATGCGCCCCGCCGAAGGCACCTTGAAGCCCGAGGAGATCGGGAGGGTCATCGATACGGTGCGCGCCTTTGGCGGTCTGGTGTCGATGCGGGCGCTGCCCGGTGGCGGCGAAAGCCCGTATGAGCTGAACATCACCTGGTTCGAGGCGATGAAGGGCACCTTCGCGGGCGAGGATCAGCATCAGATCGACCGGTTCCTGGCCAGCCAGACGCTGGTGATGGCGCTGGAAGGCATCCCGGCCTTCTACATCCACGCTCTGCTGGCCACGCCGAACGATTACGACGGTGTCGAGAAATCGGGCCACAACCGTGCGATCAACCGGCACAGGTGGGACTACGGCGCGCTGCAACAGCGGATCGCCGACAGGACGACGCCGCAGCACATCGTGCTTGAGGCGCTGAAGGACCGGATCGACATCCGCCGCCGCCAGCGCGCCTTCCATCCGAACGCGACGCAGTTCACACTGCAGCTGGACGACCGGATCTTCGGGTTGTGGCGGCAAAGCCTGGATCGGGACCAGTCGATCTTTGCCCTGCACAACGTGTCGGACCAGGAGGTCGTGATCGATCCGTTCGCGATCAATCTGATCGAAGGTGAAGACTGGATCGACCTGCTGAATGGAGAGCCGGTCGAGGCCTCGGACGCGCCCATTCACTTTGCGCCATACCAGTGCCGGTGGATCTCGAACCGGGGCTGAGGCGCGGCCCGGATCCCAAGTTCATTCACATAATGCCCAAGTGACGCTAGTCTGATCCCATGGGTTATCCGCCCGTTGGCGGAGTGGGAGGTCACGGTTGGCTAAACGGTCGCAATCGCCGGAGAAGAAAGCGCAGATCCTGGAGGCGGCTGCGACGGTGCTGTCGCAGTCGGGGTTGCAGGCGCTGTCATTCGAAAATGTGGCAAGGAATGCAGGGATTTCCCGGCAATTGCTGCGGTACTACTACAGCGACATGGATGCGTTGATGGCAGACATGTGCGACCATCTGGCGACGGTCTATCAGCGCATGCTGGTGTCGGGCATCGTCGAGATCCGCGAGGTCGAGCGGCTGGATTTCTTCCTCGATTTCTTCTTCGGGCTGACCGAAGGCCACCCCATGCCGCCGCACCTTGAAGCCTATGATTCCATGGTCGCCTATTCCGTGGGCTCGGATGTGGTGCGTGACCGGATGCGGACGCAATATCAGACGCTTGGGCAAGTGATCGTGCACGAGCTGGCGATCACGCATCCGCAATTGTCGCCCGCCGCCTGCGAAGAACTGTCGTATCTGTTCGTGTCGATGATGCACGCGCACTGGAGCTTTGTGTCGACCCTTGGCTACACCGCCGACCACGGACGGCTGGCGCGGCGGGCGATCGACCAGTTGATCCAGTCGTACCTTGCGACACCGCAGCCTGCCACACTGGAAAAGCCCTGGCGCCGCGACGGTTAGGGGTCAGGCGTAATCCTTCAGATCCGCCGCCACGGCCTTGAGCATGTCGGTCATCAGGCCGGGGTCGGCGGAATGCACGCGGTTCCAGGTCGGGATGAAGGGGGTCTCGGACGGGTTGTCGAGGAAGACGCGCCCGGCCTCCATGATGTTCTCGGCGAACAGTTCGGCCGTGCGTTCCTCGGTGTGGCGATCGACCGTCAGACCGTTCATCTTGGCGTCGTTGTAATACCCTTCCAGCAGGTCGAGGGCCGAACGGTAGTAGGTCGCCTTCAGCGTCCGGAACACCTCTTCGTTGAAGACGGTGCCATCGGCGGCCAGCTTGCGGAAGATCGCCTTGCAGATGTCGATGGACATGCGCGACAGCCCGGTCGACTTGTCCTCGACCGAGAGATCCTGGTGCTTGTGGTCATAGTGATCGCAGATCTCGACCTGGCAGACCGACTTGGGGGCAAGGTTGCGCCAGGCTTCGGACAGAACGCCGATTTCAAGGCCCCAGTCCGAGGGGATGCGCAGGTCGGCCAGGATCGACGTCCGCATCGCGAATTCGCCCGACAGTGAATAGCGGAAGGCCCGCAGGTAATCGATGTAGTCGCGGTCCCCGATCACCTTCTTCAGCGCGATCAGCAGGGGCGAGACCAGCATCCGCGCGACCCGGCCGTTGATCTTGCCGCCGCCGACACGGGCGTAATAGCCCTTGGCCACCTGGTAGGGGAAGTTCGGGTTGACCACCGGGTAGACCAGCCGTGCCAGCATGTCCTTTTCATAGGTGACGATGTCGCAGTCGTGGATCGCCACCACGTCGCTGTCGGCGCAGGCCAGCAGGAAACCAAGGCAGCCCCAGACGTTCTTGCCCTTGCCGGGTTCCGAAGGCGCAAGGCCCAGGCCATCCAGCCGCGCCTCGATCTGTTTCATCCGGGGGCTGTCGTTCCAGATGACGACATGGTTCTGCGGCAGGACCGAGAAGAAGTCGCGCGCGTGGCGGTACTGGGCCTCATCCGCGCGGTCGAGGCCGATGACGATGCGGTGCAGATAGGGCACCTGCGCCAGCTCATCGAGGATCTTCGGTAGAGCCTCGCCTTCGAGTTCGGAATAGAGCGAGGGCAGGATCAGGCTGATCTTGCGGGTGGCCGAGAAGCTGACCAGCTCGTTCGTCAGGTCTTCGGTCGTCCGGGTGCGCAGGTTGTGAAGGGTGGCGATATTGCCGTTCTGATGAAAATCCGCCACCGATGCTCTCCTGTCAGGTCAGTCCTTTATCGGAAAGTAGCCTGAGGATGCTGTCGTTCCAACCGCTTGGGCCCGGTTTTTCGCTGCGGCTGATGCCACCTGCCGCTTCGCTTGGCAAAGGCAGCAGCGGCGGGCCAGCCGGGTTGGCGATGACGACCCCATGATCGGCGGCCTCCAGCATCTCGACATCGTTCGGGGCATCGCCAAGCGCGATCGAATAGGGCGCGCCGTACTCCGCGCCGATATCGGCCATGCGGTCAGCCTTGGTGCCGCCGAAGGACAGGGTCAGAAACCGCCCGCCGCGCCGAGCCTTGATGCCCTGGGCGCTCAGCGCCTCGACAAAGGCCTGAAGTGCGGGTTCGTCGCCCTCAAACAGTCCCGGTTCGGAAAAGGCTCTCGTCTGCGCCAGCCGCGCGGCCTTGCGCGACAGCCCGGTGATCGAGGCGACCTCGGCATCCGACATGTCCCCGAACCCCCGGAACGCCTTGCGCAGGGGCGCGGGCAGGGTGTCGAGCGCGGCGCGCAGGCGGGGATAGCTGCCCGTGTCGTCCGTCGGATTGCTGTCGCCCGCCAGGAACCCCGCGCCGTTTTCGACGATGGCGGGGCAATGGGCAAAGCCAAGCTCGGCCCGCAGGGGGGCGATTTCGGCGGCGGTCTTGGACGACGCGATGACCAGCGGAATGCCATGCGCCTTCAGACGATCCAGCGCGGGTGCGGCGGCCTGCCAGCTGTAGTCATGGTGATCCAGCAGCGTGCCGTCGAGGTCGGTAAAGACGATAAGGGGGGGCTTTTGCATTAGGGCCTTGCGGGGATGGCACGGCTTTTGCTATGGGCAGCCGGACGGGTGATTAGCTCAGTTGGTAGAGCGCTTCGTTTACACCGAAGATGTCGGGAGTTCGAGTCTCTCATCACCCACCACCTCCCCAGTATTAGCTTTACTTTCCGGCCGCCTCGCGTTCCCTGTCGCCTTCTTCGGCCAGGTGGGCGTCGGTGCGCAATTCTAGCCACATGGCGTTGAGCACGGCGAAAAGCGCGGCGAGGGGCAGGCCGAGGATCCAGGCGAAATACCACATGGCTGGGGCTCCTAGTACAGGGTTTCGGCGTTGTCGGTCACGTCGTCCTCGGTCACCTTGCCCCAGAGGACGCGGTAGACCCAGGCGGTGTACATCAGGATCAGCGGCAGGAAGATCGCCGTCGCCACAAGCATGGTGAAGAGCGTCTGATGCGAGGACGAGGCATCCCAGACGGTGAGCGAGCTGTCCGGCGCCACGTTCGACGGCAGGATGAACGGGAACATCACCAGCCCCACGGACGAGATGATCCCAAGGATTGCCATCTTCGAGAAGAGCAGCGTCGTGACCTCGCGGCCCGCGCGCAGGCCCAGGACCGCGAGGGCGATGCCCGCAAAGCCCATGATGGGGGCGACCCAGATCCAGGGCCGGTCGGAATAGGCGACAAGCCAGCTGCCGCCGCGGATGACCTGCGAATACAGCGGATTGGACGGGCCGTCGGTCACCGGTTCACTGGCCAGTGCATAGCCGTCGATCCCGATGGCCAGCCAGACCCCGCCAAGCGCATAGCCCGCCGCCGCGACCAGCCCCGCGATGGATCCGATGCGGCGCGCACGGTCCTTGATGACGCCTTCGGTCTTCACCGACAGCCAGGCGGCGCCGTGCATCAGCAGCATCGACATCGACACGATCCCCGCCAGCAGCGCGAAGGGGCGCAGCAGGCCGAGGAACTTGGTCGCGAAGTTGCCGTCGTACATCGGCATCAGGTCCGGCGTCAGGTAGAAGGGCACGCCCAGCAGCACGTTGCCGACCGCGACACCGAAAAGCGTCGCGGGCACGGCACCGCCGCAAAAAAGCGCCCAGTCCCATCTTGTGCGCCAGGTCGGGTCTTCGCGCTTGGACCGGTACTTGAAGGCCACGGGCCGGACGATCAGCGCGGCCAGGATCGCGAACATCGCCAGGTAGAAGCCCGAGAAGCTGACAGCATAAAGTGGCGGCCATGCGGCAAAGATCGCGCCGCCGCCCAGGATGAACCACACCTGGTTGCCCTCCCACACCGGGCCGATGGTGTTGATGACCACGCGACGTTCCACGTCGGTCTTCGCGACGAAAGGCAAAAGCGCGCCGACCCCCATGTCGAAGCCGTCGGTCAGGGCAAAGCCGATCAGCAGCACGCCCAGAAGCACCCACCAGATCAGGCGCAGGGTGTCGAAATCAATGAACTCGGACAGGATCATGTCGCTTACTCCGCCGGGGTGGCCGAGGCCGTGGGTTCGCCCGGCATCGATTGCAGCCGCGCCTTGTGGCGCCGCATCCAGTCTTCGGATTCCTCGACATCCTGGGTCGGGCCCTTGCGGATGTATTTCACCATCAGCCTGACCTCGATCACGAAGAGGATGGTGTAGAACAGGATGAAGCCCGCGATGGTGATCAGCAGGTCCATCACCGTCAGGTGCGAGGCCGACAGCGCCGTCGGCAGCACGCTGTCGACCGTCCAGGGCTGGCGGCCGTATTCGGCCACGATCCAGCCCATCTCGGCCGCGATCCAGGGGGCAGGGATGACCGCGACCGCGCCGTAAAGAGACCAGCGCGGAAAGCGCATTCCGTAGAAGTTGGCGCGCACGAAGAAGAACAGCATCACCGCGATGAAGGTAAAGCCCAGCACGACCATGATCCGGAACGCCCAGAACAGCGGCCAGACCCCGGGGATCGTGTCCTCGGCGGCCATGAGGATCTGCTCCTCGGTCGCTTCGCGCGGGTCGTCGACGTATTTCTTCAGCAACAGCGCGTAACCAAGGTGTTCGGAATAGATGTCGAAGGTGGCGCGGATCTCATCCGGTGTTTCGTCGCGCTTCTCGCGGATGGTCATCAGCGCGTCATAGGCGATGATGCCGTCGCGGATGTACTGGACCGATTCCTCTTCCAGCTGGTTGATGCCCGGGATCACCTCGGTCAGGGAGCGCGTGCCGATCAGACCCATCACGTAAGGGATTTCAATGGCATAGTGCGTTTCGCGCGCCGCGCGGTCGGGCACGCCTATCAGCGTGAAGGGCGCGGGCGCGGGGTGGGTTTCCCACATCGCCTCGATCGCGGCGAGCTTCATCTTCTGCGTGTGGCTGGCCGAATAGCCCGATTCGTCGCCCAGAACGACGACCGACAGCGCCGCCGCCAGTCCGAAGGACGAGGCGACCGCGATGGACCGGCGGGCCAGTTCATGATGCCGGTCCCACAGCAGGTAGAGCGCCGAGACGCCAAGCACGAAGATCGCCGCCGTCACGTACCCGGCCGAGACGGTGTGCACGAATTTCGCCTGCGCGACTTCGTTGAAGACCACGTCGAAGAAGGACGTCATCTCCATCCGCATGGTGTCGGGGTTGAATTCGGCGCCGACCGGATTCACCATCCAGCCGTTGGCGATCAGGATCCACAGCGCCGAGAAGTTCGACCCGATGGCGACCAGCCAGGCGACGATCATATGCGCGACCTTCGACAGCTTGTCCCAGCCGAAGAAGAAGAGACCGACAAAGGTCGCCTCCATGAAGAAGGCCATCAGCCCTTCGATCGCCAGGGGCGCGCCGAAGACATCGCCCACGTAGTGCGAGTAATACGACCAGTTCATGCCGAACTGGAATTCCATGGTGATGCCGGTCGCGACGCCCAGGACAAAGTTGATGCCGAAAAGCGTGCCCCAGAACTTGGTCATCTGCCGCCAGATCGGGCGGTTCGTCATGACGTAGACGGTTTCCATGATCGCGACGAGGATCGACAGGCCAAGCGTCAGCGGCACGAAAAGGAAGTGGTACATGGCCGTCAACGCGAATTGCAGGCGCGACAGGTCAACGATGTCGAAGTCCATCCTGGGGCTCCCTTGTGGTTTCACCACGTGTCCGACCGCGCGGGTCTGCGGTCAGGACCATAACAGGCCAAACGCGAGTCTGGCACATGGATTATCCTGCGGGTTCAGACGGGCGGCTTCAACGCGACACTTCGTTCCGCGACATTCCGGTCGGCGGCGCGATGTGCGGCGATGAGGATGGCGACGTCGGGCAGGGCGCGGCGGATGTTGTGCAAGACGGTGTCGGCCAGCGCGTCCTCAAGCCCTTCGGTCGGTTCGTCCAGCAGCAGGATCTGCGGGCGGCGCAGCACGGCGCGGGCCAGCACAAGGCGGCGCGCCTCGCCCCCCGAAAGGCCCGCGCCGCGAAACCCAAGCCGCGTGTCCAACCCGTCCCGGTCGCGCAGCGTCTGGGCGAGGCAGGTGATTTCAAGCGCGTGCCAAAGCGCGGCGTCCCCGACCCCGGGTGCGGCAAGGCGCAGGTTGTCGGCCACGCTGCCGCCGATCAGGGCGTGGCGCTGCGGCACCAGGGTGATCGGCCCGGTCAGGGCATCGGCGGACCAGTCGGTCAGTGGACGACCGCCCAAGGTGATCGTCCCAGTCGTCGGCTGAAGCGCCCCCGCGGCAAGCAGCAGAAGTGTGCTCTTGCCGCTGCCGCTTGGGCCGGTCAGGGCAACGCAGTCTCCGGGGGCGAGGGTGAGGTCTACTGGGGCGATCACGTCGCGGCCCGAGCCGGGGATTCGGTAGGTCACGCCTTGCAGGTGCAAGGTTCCCGTGGGCAAGGGGGCGGAGGATACGACGGGCGGCGCGGGCAGGTCGGGCCAGATGCGGCGCGCGGCCTGGGTCATCCGTCCGACCTCGGACAGGGCGCGACGGACGGGGGCGGTGGCTTCGCCAAGCGCGAGGGCGGCAAAGATCGCGATGGCGGCGCGGGCCGGGTCCAACGTGCCCTGCGTCACCAGGTGCCCGCCGATGCCGATGGCCAGCGCCACCGCCAGCCCGGTCGACAGGTCGAGCGCGCCGCCCATCCGCCGCTCAAGCCGATCCAGCCTGCGCAGGTGGAGGGCATGGCGCCGGAAGGCGTCGCGGCAATGATCTGCGCTGCGCTGAAGCTGGCCATAGACCGTCAGATCGTCCCGCCCCGCGATCAGGTCGATCAGGCGGCTGCGTCCGGCCTGCAGCGCGGCCTCGGTCTGCCGGGCAGGGCGACGGGCCAGCCGTTGCCCAAGGCCGAAGATCACCGTGGGCAGGACCAGGTGGCACAGGCCGACCGCCAGCGCCAGGCGCGGATCCACCAGCAGCCACAGCACCAGGGTTGTGAGCGCGATCACCCCCCAGCCCGCCAGCGCGGGCAGGATCAGGCGCAGCAGCGCCCCGTCCAGTGCGTCGATGTCGGCGGTGATCCGGTTGATCATGGCGGCGGCGCGGATCCGTTCCAGGCGGCGCTGCGGGCGCGTCATCAGCCCCCGCAGCAGGTCGATGCGCAGCCGCGACAGGGCCCTGAGCGTGGCGTCGTGGGTCTGCACCCGCTCGCCATAGCGTGCGGCGGTGCGGCCAAGCGCCAGAAGGCGGATCGCGGCCGAGGGCATGAACACGTTGAACAGGATGCCAATGCCTGCGAGCCCCGCCAGCGCCGTGGCCGTGATGAACCACCCCGAGATGCCCAGCAGCGCGACCCCCATCCCCAGGACAAGCGCCGAAAGCGCCAGGCCCTGCAGCAGCGCCCGACGTTCCTGCCGCGCAATGCGGTTGAGGATGCGCAGAAGGGGGATCATGGGCGGTCCCCGATCGGCTGGACCGTCCGGTCCAATTGGCTGGCCAGCTGCATGTCATGCGTGGCCACGATCAATGTCCCGCCGGCACGGCCGTAGCCCAGCAGCGCCCGTGTGACGGCGGCGGAGGTCTCGGCGTCCAGATCTGCGGTCGGCTCGTCGGCAAGGATCACCCCGGGGGTGCCGTGCAGCGCGCGGGCCAGGGTCACGCGTCTTGCCTCTCCGCCCGAGAGACCGGCGCCGCGCGCGCCAAGCAGGGTCTGGTCGGCGCGGGGAAGGCGGGCGATCACCGTGGTCAGCTGGGCCGCTATGGCGGTTTCGGTCGAAATCGGGGGGCCGAAGGTCACGTTGTGACGCAGGCTTTGGTTCAGGAAGTGCGGCGCTTGCGGCATCCATCCGATCTGCGCGCGCCAGAGGTCCGCAGTCGCGTGAACAAGCGGCTGTCCATCCAGCAGGATCTGCCCACTGTCCGGCCCCTCCAGCCCCGCCAGCAGGCGCAGCAAGGTCGTCTTTCCGCTGCCGCTTGGCCCGGTGATGGCCAGGGACTGCCCGGGGCCAAGGTCGATGTCGGGATAACGGATACCCCGCGCAGTAAGGTTGCGCGTAGACAGTCGGGGCATTCGGCCGGGCGCGACGCAAGCCCCGGTGCCCAGCCTCTGTTCTCTGGACTGGTCGGTCCAGCGGGCAAGGTCGGCCTCAACGGCCTCTGCCGCGGCCTTGTCATGCCAGGCGGCGGCCAGATCGCGCAGCGGCTGGAAAAATTCGGGGGCGAGCAGCAGCAGATAGATCCCGGCGGCAGGCGACAGGTCGCGGCCCCAGGCGCCCCAGTCCAGCTCTCCGAGAAGGGTGAAGCCGGTCCAGATCGCCACCATGGCCACGCCGAGCGCCGAGAACAGCTCAAGCACCGTCGACGACAGGAAGGCCACGCGCAACACCGCCATGGTGCGGTCGCGCAGCCGGTCCGAGGCGTCGGCGAACCCGTCGACCAATGCCGGCCCGGCGCCGATCAGCCGCAAGTCCGCCAGCGCCGCCAGCCGGTCGGCCAGCAGGTCACTCAGGCTGCCGATCTCCTCCATCTGCCGTTCACTGGCGCTTCGGGCGGCCCAGCCGACAAGGGCCATGAAGACCGGAATCAAGGGGCCCGCGACAAGCAGAACCACCCCGATCGCCCAACTGTGCCAGGCCGTCAGCCCAAGGATCACCGGCGGCACCACCGCCACCCGCCAACGCGCGGGCCGGTAGCGAAGCAGGTAGGGCCGCAGCGCCTCGGCCTTCTCGCAGGCCAGTGCGGCGGTCGCGCCACCGCCGCCCAGGTTTGATGCATCGGCCGCCGAGCTTTCCGTCGTGATGATCGCCTCGCGCAGGGCCGCGATCCGGGCCTCGGCCTGGGCGGACAGGCGGAGATGCGCGGCGGCGTCCAGCACCACCCGCAACCCCGTCAGGGCGACCACGGCCAGCGCCGCGACCCAGGGCGACAGGGCGGCGGTGCCAATGATCCAGCCGCCGAGCGTCCAGGCGATCACGGCGGCCTGACAGGGCCAGACCAGCCCGGCCAGTACCGCGAAGACCGGCCCCCAGGGGGCGGCCCGGCCCGAGGGCGTCTGGGGTGTCGGGGGGGTGATCAATCGGGGGCCTGTCGTTGCACTGCACGGCGAAGATACTGTGCCCCGCCCCGGGCGCAAATGCGTCACACCGGCCAATCGACAGGAAGTTGCGCGCGATGTGCAAAACCCGCTTGACGAGGCCCGCGTCCCCTTCTAGTACCACCGCCACGTCAGATGCGCGGTTGTAGCTCAGTTGGTTAGAGTACCGGCCTGTCACGCCGGGGGTCGCGGGTTCGAGCCCCGTCAACCGCGCCACTGACGGAATGAAAGGCGCCTTCCTTCGGGAGGGCGCCTTTTGCGTTTCCGGGGGATTTTCCCGGTGCCGGAAGATCTTGGCGATCAAGGGGTGATTTCTGACTTGACGGGGCCGGGGCCTTGGCCTATCCCGCCCCTCACGCGCGGTTGTAGCTCAGTTGGTTAGAGTACCGGCCTGTCACGCCGGGGGTCGCGGGTTCGAGCCCCGTCAACCGCGCCACTTTCCCCCCCCCATACCCACATCAGGGCCTGCTGTGCAGGTCGGCATAGGTGTAGCCGTCAGGCCAGATTCCGATCCACAGATAGCGTTTGCGGTGGTTCAGCTGATACAGCACGTGATCGAGATGGCTGATGTCCAGCCAGACGCGGATCGTGCGGTCCAGATCGTTGTAATAGGGCGGTTTCAGGTCAGCCGTGGCGCGGAAGCGCAGGATGCCGCGCCGGGCGAAAGACGACGGTGTGGCGATGCCGGAGAGTTCGATCTGGGTCAGCGGCCGCAGGCCACCGCGCGATTCGACGCCGGTGGTGTGCACGGCGTCGTGCACGAACAGGATCTCGCGCCGGACGTCTTCCGGGGCGACCGAGGCCTGGGGTTCGGCCTCCATCGCCGCAATGCGGGCATGAATTTCCGCCTCGATATCAAGGGCCATGGCACCCTCCCGTTGCGTGCGACCGTCAGGGAGGATGCCACAGAGAGCTTAACCCGGCCTTGCCTCAGCTTAACGCGTCGAGGATTCGTGCCCAGCTGCGGATGCCCTTGTGGAAGGACGACAGGTCGTACTTTTCGTTCGGGGAATGGATCTGGTCGTCATCCTTGCCAAAGCCGATCAGCATGGCGTCGGTGTCGAGGATCGACTTGAAATAGCCCGCGATCGGGATCGACCCGCCGCAGCCGACATAGGCCGCCGGGTTCGGCCATTCGTCCGACAAGGCCAGGCGGGCGGCTTCGAAGGCCGGGTGGTCGATCTGCATCTGGCTGGCGGGGCTGGCGCCGTGACCATGCCAGTCAACTTCGCAGTCGGCGGGCAACTGGCTTTCGACATAGGCGCGGAAGTTTTCGCGGATCGCATGGGGATCCTGCTGGCCGACAAGACGGAAGCTGATCTTGGCGCTGGCCTTGGACGGCAGAACGGTCTTGAAGCCGTCGCCGGTGTAGCCGCCCTTGATGCCGTTGACCTCGCAGGTGGGACGCGACCAGATCATCTCAAGCGGGGTGCGGTCCTGTTCGCCGGCCGGGTCCGACAGGTCCACGTCACCCAGGAAGGACGCGTGGTCGAAGGCCAGGTTCTGCCACTGGGCGCGGATCTCGTCGGGCAGCTCGGGCACGCCGTCGTAAAAGCCCGGCACGGTGATGCGGCCCTGGTCGTCGTGCAGGCCCGCGATGATGCGTGACAGCACGCGGATCGGGTTCATCGCCGGGCCGCCGTACATGCCGGAATGCAGGTCCTTGGAGGCGGCGGTGATCGTCAGTTCTTCGCCCAGCAGACCGCGCAGCATGGTTACGATGGCGGGGGTGCTGTCGCCAAAGAGCCCGGTGTCGCAGATCAGCGCGATGTCGGTCTTCAGCTCGTCGGCGTTGTCCTTCATGAAGGGGATGAGAGAGGGCGAGCCGGATTCCTCTTCGCCCTCGAAGAAGAAGGTGATCTTGCAGGGCAGCTGGCCATTCTCGGCGATCCAGGCGCGGCAGGCTTCGACAAAGGTCATCAGCTGCCCCTTGTCGTCCGAGGACCCGCGGCCGCGGATGACCTTGCCCGCCGGCGTGTCCTCAAGCTGCGGGTCAAACGGGTCACGGTCCCACAGGTCCAGCGGATCGACCGGCTGCACGTCGTAGTGGCCGTAGAACAGCAGGTGCGGGCTGCCTTCGCCGATATGGCCCACGACCATCGGGTGGCCGGGCGTGGGGCGCTTTTCGGCGGTGGCGCCAAGCGATTGCAGATCCGCGACCAGCCAGTCGGCGGCACGGTCACAATCGGCCTTGAAGGCCGGGTCGGTCGAAATCGACGGGATGCGCAGCAGGTCGATCAGGCGATCGGTCGCGGCGCCCAGATCGGCGTCGATGCGGGCGAGGGTGGCGTCGAGGGACATGGAAGCTCCTTTGATCTTTCGCGCGAAGCGTACCAGCGGCCAAGGCGGTGTCCAGTGGGGCGGATGCAAAGGGGGCTCTGCCCCCGCCGCTCTGCGGCTCCCCCGGGATATTTTCGGCAAGAAGAATTGGGGTGCGCAGTTCTTTTTGCTTCAAATATCCCCGCCGGAGGCATTGGCCGCAGGCCAATCACGCCATGTCGCACAGCGCGCGGATGGTGCGCCTGTTGCGCGCCGTCGTGGTCACGCCAAGGGCCGTGGCGATTTTCTGGGCGACCTTGGATGTGCCGATCCCGGCGGGGGGCCAATGATAGAGGCAGTGATCCGACAGGCGCAGCTCTTCCCCGTGATAGAGAAGGGGGGTGAGCCTGGACAGCGCGTCCGCTGCGGGCGGATCGCGGAACAGGTGATAGTGCAGGCGCCGTGGATCGGCGTCGTCCGGGAAGGGGTTTGCGGCGTCCATCTCTGACATCTCTTGGGCCGTGAAGGCCAGCGCGGGGGGGCGGTGGTGGAAGTGCTTCTCGATCAGGGCAGAGGTCCAGTCGGCCATGGCGCGGGGGTCGGGGCCGGGGTGGTCGAAGACCAGGTTGCCGGACTGGATATAGGTGGCGACCTGTTCGGCTCCGGCCTCGGTCAGGGCCTCGCGCAGGACGGCCATCGGGGTCTTGCCGTGACCGCCGACGTTGATGCCGCGCAGCAGGACGATCCAGCGGGTCATGGTGCCTTGTCCCTTTGGCTGAGCTTTACCAGCAGCGGCAGGTGGTCCGATGCTATCCGGGCGGGTTGCGCGGTGTGCGTGCGCGGCGCGGAAGCCGTCAGCTCCGGCGACAGGGCAAACCGGTCAAGCCGCCCAAGCGGGCGGGGCGCGGGGTAGGTGCGGGGGCTGTCGAGCACGCGCAGCTGCGGCATGGCATGGGCCAGCACCGAGATCGTGCCCCATTCGTTCAGGTCCCCCGCCAGCACCGTCGGGCGGGGGGGCATCGTGGTCAGCCAGCGCGACAGGGTGGCCATCTGCCGGATGCGGTCGCGCCGGATCAGGCCCAGGTGGGTGCCGATCACCCGCAGCGGGCCGATCGGGGTCGTCAGGTCGGCCCGGATCGCACCACGGGGTTCCAGGCCGGGCAGGTCGATGTGATCCAACGTCTCGATGTCGATCCCCGGGCGGGCGAGGATGGTGTTGCCGTGCCATCCAAGCGACGGTCCGCCGGGGCCAAGGGGCGACACGTCCAGAACCCGCCAGTCCGCGGCCTCGGCCATGGCGCGCGGCAGGGCGGCGGGCCGGGGCGGCAGGCGCTTGTCGACCTCCTGCAACACGGCCAGCGCGGCACCGGTGTCGGCCAGCACGTCAAGGCTGCGGCTTGGATTGCGGCGCAGGTCCATGCCGACACATTTCTGCAGGTTCCAGGTTGCTATCGTGAGGTGGCGCGCTTTCATAAGGGTATAGATTGATCCAGGAGCGCCCCTTGTCACCCTTCTTTCGCGAACAGACGCTTTTGACCAAGGCGATATGGATAGCCCTGGTCGCCGATGCGACTTTGGCCATCGTCGAGTTGCGGTTTTCGCTGGCCTTCATCGCGCTGGTGACGCTGGCCCTGTCGATGGCGCCGGCGCTGGTGGCCAAATGGGCCGCGATCGAGGTGCCCAAGGGATTCGTGCTGGCCGTCGTCGTCTTCATCGCGGGCACGGTGTTCCTGGGCGAGGTCTATGACTTCTACAACAAGCTCTGGTGGTGGGACATGATGATGCACGGCGGGTCGGCCGTGGGGTTCGGCCTGATCGGGTTCGTGCTTGTCTTCATGATGTTCCAGGGTGACCGGTTCGCCGCGCCGCCGTCGGCCATCGCGGTCTTTGCCTTCTGTTTTGCGGTGGCGATCGGCGCGATCTGGGAGATCTTCGAGTTCACGATGGACCAGCTCTTTGGGATGAACATGCAGAAATCGGGGCTGATGGACACCATGGGCGATCTGATCGTCGACTGCATCGGCGCGATGATCGGGGCGGGTGCTGGATACGCCTATCTCAGGGGGCAGCAGCTGGGCGGGATGACGGGGGTGATCGAAGACTTCGTTCGGCGCAATCCCCGGTTCTTCCGAAAGTGGCGCAGATAGCCGTTGACGGTGGCGTATGGTCGGGCATGGACTGCGCGGCATGAGAAAAGATGCGCTCGACCTGCCGGGGTTTGCCGGACTTCTGCTGTTTACCACCGTGCTGGCGGGCAACCAGATCGTGATGAAGCTGACCTCGACCGGGCTGTCGCCCGTGTTTCAGGCGGGGCTTCGATCACTGTTTGCCTGCGCGATCATCCTGATCTGGATGCTGGTGCGGGGGATCGGGTTCGGGTCGCTCAGGCGTGACCTTTGGCCCGGGCTGGCCATGGGTGTGGCCTTTTCGCTGGAATTCATCGGGCTTTTCAACGCGCTGGACATGACGACCGTCGCCCGGGCCTCGATCATCTTCTACACGATGCCAATGCATCTGAGCCTGGCGGCGCATTTCCTGATCCCGGGCGAACGGCTGACCCCGGTGAAGATCGCGGGGCTGATCTGCGCTTTTGCAGGTGTGGTCATCGTGCTGCTGGACCGGCCGGGCGGAGAGGCAAGCCTTGCGGGTGACCTGCTGGCCTGGCTGGGGGCGATCGGCTGGGCCACCATCGCGCTGATCGTGCGGATCACCCGGATTTCCGAGGCCCCTCCCGAGGCGCAGCAGCTGTGGCAGCTGTCGTTCTCGGCCGTCGCCCTGCTTGCCGTGGCGCCGCTGTTCGGGCCGTTGCTGCGCGATTTCGGGACGGAACACATCTGGCTGATGGGCTACCAGGTCTTCCTGGTGGCAAGCTTCGGGTTCCTGGGGTGGTTCTACCTGATGAAGACCTACCCGGCCGCCATCGTGGCGAGCTTTTCCTTCCTGACGCCGGTCCTGGCGGTCTTCATGGGCTGGGCCGTGCTGGGCGAGGAGCTGCACCTGTCGGTCCTGCTGGCGCTAAGCTTCGTGTCGGCGGGCATCCTGCTGATCAACCGCCGGGCGCGCTGAGGCCCGCTGCCCGGGGGCTGTCTGCCCCCGGACCCCCGAAGGTATTTTCGACCAGAAGAAGGCGGGATTTTTCAGGTGCCGCAGAAGGTTGCGGTCACCACTTCGTCCTGTGACGGAGGCCGGGTGAGGCTTTGGTCGACCGGGTATTGATAGGGCGTGGCCAGAGCGGTCATCAGTGTCTGGAAGGGCGCCATGTCGCCCGCCACGGCGGCGGTGATCATCTGTTCGATCCGGTGGTTGCGCGGGATCACGGCCGGGTTCGTCCGGGCCATCAGCGCGGCGGCGTCGGGTTCGCTTTCAAGCCGGGCGTGCCAGCGGTCGGCCCAGTCGAGGAAGGCGTCCCGGTCCGCGACATGGTCCTTGGCGTCGTTGCTGGGCAGGGCGCGGAAGGTGTTGGTGAAATCTGACCGGCCTGCTGCCATCAGCGCCAGCAGGTCGTCGATCAGGGCGGTGTCACCGGCGCGCGGGCTTGCGATGCCGATCTTTGCCGCGAAGGTGCGCAGGCGTTCGGCCTCGATCAGGTCGGGCATGGCGTGCACGGCTTCGGTGAAGGGTGGGATCGCGGCCTCGGGGTCAGGCATCAGCGCCAGAAGGGCCGAGGCCAGTTGCGCCATGTTCCACGGCAGGATTTTCGCCTGATTGTCATAGGCATAGCGCCCGTTTCTGTCGATCGAGCTGAACACGGTTGAGGGGTTGTAGCCGTCCATGAAGGCGCAGGGGCCGTAGTCGATGGTTTCGCCGCTGATCGACGTGTTGTCGGTGTTCATCACGCCATGGATGAAGCCTACGCCCATCCATTGCGCGACCAGGCGGGCCTGGCGGGCTATGACGCCCTTCAGGAAGCTCAGCGGGTCGGTCGCGCCCGGGTCGTGGCGGTCGACGGCATAGTTGAAAAGCGCCTGCAGCGAGTCCGTGTCGCCACGGGCTGCGAAGTATTCGAAATGGCCCACGCGCAGGTGCGACGCGGCCACCCGGGTCAGCACGGCGCCGGGAAGGGGCGTTTCGCGCAGGATGTCCTCTCCGGTCGCGGTGGCGGCGAGGGCGCGGGTGGTGGGGATGCCCATGGCGTGCATCGCCTCGGACACCACGTATTCGCGCAGCACCGGGCCCATCCAGGCGCGACCATCGCCGCCGCGCGACCAGGGCGTGCGGCCCGAGCCCTTGAGCTGGATGTCACGCCGCTGGCCGGTCTGGTCGATCACCTCGCCCAGCAGGACCGCGCGACCATCGCCGAGCGACGGAGAGAACCCGCCGAACTGGTGCCCGGCGTAGGCCTGCGCCAGCGGATCGGCGCCCTCGGAGATGGTGTTGCCCGCCAGGACGGCTGCGTCAGGGGTGCCGGTGATGCCCAGCTGATCGGCCAGGGCGTCGTTCCAGGCCAGCAGGCGGGGGGCGGGCACGGGGGTCGGCGCCTGCCGGGTGAAGAGCGTACCGGGCAGGCGGGCGTAGGTGTTGTCGAAGGGGATGGTCAGGGTCATGCGCCAGAGGTAGGGGCGCAGGACCCCCGGGTCCAGCCCCTTAGAGCTTGCGGGTCATCAGCATGTAGTCGGCGCGGGGCTTGAAACCGGCGCGCTTGTAGGCCTCCTGCGTGCGCACGGCGACGCGAGAGACCTCGAGATGGATGGCGCGCAGCCCGTTTTTCGACAGCTGTTTCGGCAGGTTGGTCATCACCTCGGTGCCGATGCCGCGGCCGCGGACCGAGGGGCGGATGTAGAGTTCGTCCACGAAGCCGTCCATGCCGCCGAATTCCACCGCCCAGCCGAAGCTGATCACGATATAGCCGATCGGAGAGCGCGGCGGGCCGATCAGCCAGACACCGCCGTAGGGCGAGCCTTCCAGCAGGGGCGTGAGACCCGCGACCCGGTCGTCTTCGGTCACGTCGATGGCGCCTTCTTCGTGGAAGGCGCGCACCAGCGGCAGCAGGCGATCGAGGTCGTCGGGCTTGGCGAGGGTCAGCGCGGTCACAGGCGGGCCAGCCTTTCGGTCAGGAGGTCGAAGTATCCCTGCGCGTCGATATCGCCCATGAACATCGCGTTCTTGTGGCGGTCGGTGACGCCCCACCAGTCGGCGACGGTCATGCCGAGGGTCAGGTCCGAGATCGTCTCGATCTCGACGTTGATCTTGCGGCCGGTGAACAGTTCGGGCCGGATCAGGTAGGCGGTGACGCAGGGATCGTGCAGGGGCGCGCCGTCGGATCCGTATTTCTCCTTGTCGAAGCGTTCGAAGAAATCGGTCATCTCGGCCACGGCGACACCGACCTTGGTGCCAAGTGCGCGGAAGGCATCGTTGCGGGCCGGTGTGACCAGCGCCTTGTGCGTCACATCCAGCGGCATCACGGTGATCGGCGCGCCCGAGCGGAAGACGATCGCGGCGGCCTCGGGGTCGACGTAGATGTTGAATTCGGCCGCCGGGGTGATATTGCCGACCTCGAAATAGGCGCCGCCCATCAGGACGATTTCCTGCACCTTTTCAATGATATCCGGCGCGCGCTTGAAAGCGGACGCGATGTTCGTCAACGGGCCCAGGGGGCACAGGGTGACGGTGCCATGGTCATGGTCGCGCAGGGTGTCGATGATGTAGTCGACGCCGTGCTTTTCCTGCAGCTCCATCTTGGGATCGGGCAGCTTGGGGCCGTTCAGCCCGGTCTTGCCGTGGACATGTTCCGCCGTGACCAGCTTGCGCTGCAGCGGCACGTCACACCCGGCATAGACCTTGGTGTCGGTGCGGCCCGCCAGTTCGCAGATGATGCGGGCGTTCTTCTCGGTCAGATCCAGTGGCACGTTGCCCGCCACGGCGGTGATGCCCAGCACCTCGATCTCTTCGGGGCTGGCAAGCGCGAGGAGGATGGCGACGGCGTCGTCCTGACCGGGGTCTGTGTCGATGATGATCTTGCGGGGCATTGGCGGCCTTCTTTAAGTTGCGGGCTGCAAAGTGGCCCGGGGCGGCGCGGATGTCCATGGGTGTTGCCGGGTCAGGCAAGGGGCCACCGGGCACGCAAAAAGGCGCGTGCCGGGCACGCGCCTTGCCAAGGGCTCGATGGATCGGACTCAGCCGACGAGATCAGCCGTCAAAATCAACCGACTGGATCAGTTGCAGCGCCTGCGGGCGCAGCTGTGCCAGGTCCATCAGGTTGGTGTCGTCTGCGGTGAATTCGCCCCAGTTCTTCACCAGGTCGATGGCTTCGGTGCCCGGTGCGATCGGGTATTCGTAGTTCGCGGCGGCGTAGATCTCCTGCGCCTTGGGCGAGACAAGGAATTCCATCAGCTTGAGGGCGTTGTCGCGATTCGGGGCGGATTTGGTCATCGCCACGCCCGAGATGTTGACGTGCGCGCCACCGTTTTCGAAGGTCGGGAAGACGATGCGGACGCTGTCGGCCCAGGCCTTCTGTTCCTCGTCTTCCAGCATCTTGCCCATGTAGTAGGTGTTGCCGACCGAGATGTCGCATTCGCCGGCCCAGATCGCCTTGACCTGCGCGCGGTCGTTGCCCTGCGGCTTGCGGGCGAGGTTCGCCTTCACGCCTTCCAGCCAGGTCTTCGCGGCCTCTTCACCGTGGTGGTGGATCATCGCCGCGACCAGCGCGACGTTATAGGCGTTGGTGCCCGAGCGGATGCAGATCCGGTCCTTCCACTTGGGGTCGGCCAGGTCTTCGTAGGTGGTGACTTCGCCGTCAGCGACACGGTCTTTGGAGGCATAGACGATCCGGGCGCGGGTCGTCAGGCCCCACCACTGGCCCTCGGGGTCGTGGTAGGCGGCGGGCACGTTGGCGGTCAGCACGTCCGAGGTGACCGGCTGGGTCAGCCCGGCTTCGACCACGGCCGAGAGGCGCGAGATGTCGACGGTGAAGACCAGGTCGGCGGGCGACCGGTCGCCTTCGGCCTGCAGGCGTTCGACCATGCCCTTTTCAAGGTGCGCGACGTTGACCTTGATGCCGGTCTCTTCGGTGAAGGCGTCGGTCAGCGGGGCCAGCAGTTCGGGCTGGCGATAGGAATAGAGGTTCACTTCCTGCGCCATGGCGGGCAGGGCGGTCAGGGCAGCGGTGGCTGCGAAGACGGAATTGCGCAACGAAAAGGTCATGGAGGTCTCCTCAGGGTTGACACTTTGCGGCGCTTAAAGCTGACGGTTTTTGTCGGGTCAATACCTGATTTCTTTGCTCAAGAACCTGTGCGGGCTTTTTCCGTAGCCTTGGCTTCGTTCCACAGCGCGTCCATCTCATCCAGCGTGCTGTCGGCGGGTGACTTGCCGCGCGCTGCCAGCCCGGCCTCGATCGCGGCGAAGCGGCGGGTGAACTTCGCATTGGCGCGGCGCAGGGCGGCTTCGGGATCGACCTTCATGTGGCGGGCGAGGTTGGCCATGACGAACAGCAGATCCCCCATCTCGTCCTCGATCTCGTCAAGGCCCAGGGTGTCGCGCGCTTCGACCAGTTCGGCGGCTTCCTCCTGGATCTTCGCCAGCACCTCGTTGGTCGAAGGCCAGTCGAACCCGACCCGGGCGGCCCGCTTTTGCAGCTTCAGGGCGCGCAGCAGGGCCGGCAGGCCTACCGCCACGTCATCCAGAACACCCTGTGCGCCCTTGGCGGCCCGTTCGGCGGCCTTCACCGTTTCCCAGTCGACGGTCTGCTGATCGGCGGACTTGTCGCGGCTTTCGTCGCCGAAGACATGCGGATGCCGGTCGATCATCTTGCGGCTGATTTCGGCGACCACGTCCTGGAATGTGAAAAGCCCTTGGTCTTCCGCCATTTGCGCGTGGAAGACGGCCTGGAACAGCAGGTCCCCCAGCTCTCCCTTCAGCTCCTGCGGGGATCCGCGTTCGATGGCATCGGCGACCTCGTAGGCCTCTTCGATGGTGTAGGGGGCGATGGTGGCGAAGGTCTGTTCGATGTCCCAGGGGCAGCCGGTGTCGGGATCGCGCAGGCGGCGCATGATGGTCAGCAGCTGCTCCATGCCCTCGGGCAGGTCATGAATGGGGTCGCGGGGCATTGCGGCCTCTCTCTCTTTCGGATTTGGTGCCAAGGTGACGAGCAAGACCCAAGGAGTCCAGAGATGGCGGTGATCAATTCAATTGCAGGCTTCGCCGAGGACATGACGGCCTGGCGGAGGCATCTGCACCAGCACCCCGAACTGGGCTTCGACTGCGTGGAAACCGCCGGGTTCGTTGCGCAAAAACTGCGCGACTTCGGCGTGGACGAGATCCACGAAGGCATCGCGAAGACAGGGCTTGTGGCCCTGATCCACGGGCGCGGCAAAGGCGGCGTGATCGGGCTGCGCGCCGATATGGACGCCCTGCCGATCATCGAGGAAACGGGGGCCGAGCATGCCTCGACCGTCCAAGGCAAGATGCATGCCTGCGGCCACGACGGGCACACCACCATGTTGCTGGGCGCCGCGCGCCACCTGGCCGAGACGCGGAATTTCGCGGGCACGGTCGCGCTGATCTTCCAGCCCGCCGAGGAAGAAGGCGGCGGCGGCGGTGTCATGGTCGACGAAGGGATCATGGACCGCTTCGGCATCGATCAGGTCTATGCCATCCACAATGCGCCGGGCTTTCCCGTCGGCACCTTCGTTACGGGGCCGGGGCCCGTGCTGGCGGCGGTCGACACCTTCCATATCGACGTGAAGGGCATCGGTGGCCATGCCGCCAACCCGCACGAAACCAGCGATCCGATCCCCTGCGCCGTGTCGATCGTGCAGGCGATCCAGACCATCGTGTCGCGCAACCACTATGCGCAGGACGACCTTGTGGTTTCGGTCACGCAGATCCACGCCGGGTCGGCGGAAAACATCGTGCCGGACAAGGTCTATATCAACGGCACGGTACGGACCTTCGATCCGAAGGTGCAGGACATGGTCAATCGTCGGATGGAGGAGATCGTGGCGGGGCAGGCGGCGTCCTTCGGGATCAAGGCCGTGCTGCGCTATGACCGCCACTATCCCGCCACCGTCAACGATGTCGCCAAGTCCGAATTCGCGGCCGAGGTCGCGCGGGGCGTGTCGGGGCAGGTGGTCTATCGCGAAGGACGCGAGATGGGGGCCGAGGATTTTTCCTACATGCTGCAGGCGCGGCCGGGGGCGTTCATCTTTCTTGGCGCGGGCGAGGACGGCGCCGGACTGCATCAGCCCGATTACGATTTCAACGACGACATCGCGCCGATCGGCGCATCCTATTTCGTGCGGCTGGTGGAAACCGCGCAACCGGTGGAGGGCTGAACATGGCACTGGAAGACGCAAAGACCAAGATCGACGACGCCTTCACCCGGACCGATCCCCGGGGGCTGTCGTATGAAAACGCCTTTGCCGGGGCCACGTCCTTTCTGCGGCGCAAGTACACCAAGGATCTGACCGGGATCGACCTTGCGGTGACCGGCGTGCCCTTCGACCAGGCGGTGACCAACCGCACCGGCACCCGCTTTGGTCCGCGCGCGATCCGCGAGGCTTCGACCCTGCAGCCCTATGATCCGCCCTATGGCTGGGGGTTCGATCCGCTGAGCGATTTTGCCGTGGCGGATTACGGTGATCTGGCCTTCGACTATGCCAAGGTCTGGGAATTTCCCGCCGCGGTCGAGGCGCATATCGCGGGCATGCTGGCGCAGGACGTGGGCACGCTGGTGCTGGGGGGCGATCACTTTATCACTCTGCCGATCCTGAAGGCGCATGTGGCGAAGCACGGGCCGCTGGCGCTGATCCAGTTCGATGCGCATTCGGACACCTGGGCCGACGACGACATGGAAAGGATCGACCACGGAACCTTTGTCTACAAGGCCGCAAAGCTTGGGCTGATCGACGTGGACCGATCGGTCCAGATCGGCATCCGCACCACCTGTGACGATCATTGCGGCATCCACGTCATCGACGCGGCCGAGGTGCACCGGACCGGACCCGAGGCCGTGGCGGAGAAGGTGAAGACAATCGTCGGGGACGCCAAGGCCTACCTGACCTTCGACATCGACTGTCTTGATCCGGCCTATGCGCCCGGCACCGGCACGCCGGTCTGGGGCGGCCTGTCCTCGGCGCAGGCGGCGGCGATCCTGCGCGGGATCGCGGGGGTCAACCTCACGGGGGGTGACGTGGTCGAGGTTTCGCCTCCGTTCGATCATGGCGCGATTACGGCCGTCGCGGGCGCGCATGTCGCGACCGAGATCCTGTGCCTCTGGGCCTGGACCCGGCGCTGAGCCATGAAAAAGGGCGGGCCCTGTGGCCCGCCCTTATGCATCGGGGAATGGTGGTGCTCAGGCCATCAGGCTTTGCTGCGCCAGGTGGCGGCGGTGGTTGAACGTCGCCACGACCGAGGCCGACAGCACGCCAAGCGACACGACGGCCACCATGATCGACAGGAACGACCCGCCGATGCCCGGTTCGGTGCCGTTCAGACGTTCAAGCGACACGGCGGCCATGGCCACGAAATGAAGGCTGCAGACGCCGCCGACGAAACCCAGCACGCGCTGCAGGTTGCGGGTCGGGTCCGTTGGGTCCTGCATCAGGGCCACGACAAAGCCCAGCACGCCCGCGATGATGCCCAGCAGCAGCACGAAGGGATTGTAGGTCGCCAGGCAGTTCTCGATCGCGGACATGCCGGTCAGGTGCATGGCCGCCACGCCAAAGCCCGCGATGACGCCAAGGCCCAGGCGGATCTTGGTGTCGCTGAAGAAGACGCTGCCCGCCACCGGAAGGCCGACGGCGAGAATGCCGACGAGGATCGAGATCCCGGTCAGCTGGAAGTCATAGGTCAGCGCGGCATCGGGGCGGTAGCCGATCATCGCGACGAAATGGGTGGTCCAGACGCCCACGCCCGATACGACCGCAACCCAGAAGGCCGCGTACCGGCGTTGCGCGGCGGTCGCGCGCTGAAGGTTGCGGGTCAGAAGAGCAAGGGTCACGGCGGTCAGAAGACACACGGCCCCGGCGGCTGCGATGAAGTTCACCTTGGTTTCAAGGATCCCCTGCAGAAGAAGTCCGATCATTTGAAGTTGCCTGCATTCTTTATAGGTATGTTTTGCTGACCCTAATATCCAACATAACAGGTCCTTGGAATGCATGTTTCCGAGAGGTCGGCGTTGCACGTTTGGTGTGACCTTACGTGAACGTCAGCGTCCTGACGTGACGCCCAAGCGCGCCAGTTGCGGGCCTTATGACAAGGGATAGGTCGGTGCGGCGCGCGGCCACATGGTCTTGCAATCCCCCCGGCGCGCTCATAGGTTCCGCCAAACTCAGCGGGACGCCCGCCATACAAGAAGGAATCCCCCCATGGAAGGTGGCGCAATCGCCCAGTTTCTCCCCCTCATCCTGATCTTCGCGATCATGTATTTCCTGTTGATCCGTCCGCAGCAGAAGAAGCTGAAGGACCACCAGAAGATGGTCAATGCCGTGCGCCGGGGTGACATGGTGGTGACGCAGGGCGGGATCATCGGCAAAGTGGTCAAGGTCCGCGAAGACGGTGAAGTCGAGGTCGAGATCGCCGATGGCGTCAAAATCCGGGTGATCAAGTCCACGCTTGCCGACGTGAAGTCCAAGACGGAACCGGCCGAAGCCAGCTGAACCAAGACCGCGAAGGGGCCGCGCGATGCTGCAGATCGAGCTGTGGAAACGAATTCTCATCTGGGGTGCCGTCGTGCTTGGCCTATTGCTGGCCGCGCCGAACCTCTTTTATGGCAAGGTCGAACGGTACAATGACGCCGTCGCGGCCGGTCAGCCCGCCGAGGGCTGGTCGGACTACCTTCCGTCCGGGCTTGTGAACCTGGGCCTCGACCTGCGGGGCGGGGCGCATCTTCTGGCCGAAGTGAAGGTCGAAGAGGTCTATGCCACGCGGATGAAGGGCCTCTGGCCCGACGTGCGGACCCGCCTGCGTGATGCGCGCGACACCGTCGGCACCATCCGCCTGCAACAGGGGCCCGAAGACGAACTGCGGGTCAAGATCGGCAACGCCGACGCCATCGATGAAGCCGTCCGGATCGTGCGGGAAATCGCCAGGCCCGTGACCAGCCTGACCGGGGCCGGTCAGACCGATCTGGTGGTCAGCGCGCAAGGCGACGTGGTGATCGTCCAGCTGTCCGAGGCCGAGCGCCTGTCGACCGACGACCGCACCGTGCGCCAGTCGCTGGAAATCATCCGCCGCCGCATCGACGAGGTCGGCACGCGCGAACCCACCATCCAGCGCCAGGGCGCGGACCGGATCCTGATCCAGGTGCCTGGCGTCGGATCGGCAGAAGAGCTCAAGGCCATCATCGGGACCACCGCGCAGCTGACCTTCCAGCCGGTGATCCGCCGCACCACCGACGATCAGACCGTGGCCCGCCCGGGCGAGGCCGTGCTGCCCGCCCTGGACGATGCAGGCCAGTTCTATGTCCTCGAGGACACGCCGGTCGTCACCGGCGAGGAACTGGTCGATGCCGAACCGTCCTTCGACCAGAACGGCCGCCCGGCGGTCAGCTTCCGGTTCAATCCCGGCGGCGCACGCAAGTTCGGCGACTATACCGCCAACAACATCGGCAACCCCTTCGCCATCGTGCTGGACAACGAGGTCATCTCGGCCCCCGTCATCCAAAGCCACATCGCGGGCGGCTCGGGCATCATCACCGGCAATTTCACGGTCGAGGAATCGACCAACCTGGCCGTGCTGCTGCGGGCCGGTGCGTTGCCTGCGGGCCTCGATTTCCTCGAGGAACGGACGATCGGGCCGGAACTGGGCGCGGACAGCATCCAGGCGGGCAAGATCGCCTGTATCGTGGCCGGGGCGGCGGTGCTGCTGTTCATGTTCGCCTCCTACGGGCTGTTCGGGCTTTTCGCCAATATCGCGCTGGTGCTGAACGTCGGCCTGATCTTCGGGCTGCTCAGCCTGGTCGGGGCGACGCTGACCCTGCCGGGCATCGCGGGCATCGTGCTGACCATCGGTATGGCGGTCGACGCCAACGTGCTGGTCTTCGAACGCATCCGCGAAGAGCTGAAGACCGCCAAGGGTCCGGCGCGCGCGATCGAACTGGGCTATGAACGGGCGCTGTCGGCGATCGTCGATGCGAACATCACCACGTTCATCATCGCGCTGATCCTGTTCGTGCTGGGCTCGGGTCCGGTGCGCGGGTTCTCGGTCACGCTTGGTATCGGGATCATCACGTCGGTCTTCACCGCGATCTGGGTGACCCGCCTGCTGATCGTGACATGGTTCGACCGGGCGCGGCCCAAGACAATCGAGGTTTGAGATGCGGCTGAAACTGGTTCCCCAGGACACCAACTGGGATTTCTTCAAGTACCGCTACGCAACCTTCGGGTTCTCGGTCTTCCTGATGATCGCATCCCTGGCGATCTGGCTGACGGTCGGGCTGAACTTCGGCATCGACTTCCGGGGCGGCACCACGATCCGGACCCAGTCCGAATCCTCGGTCGATGTCGGCGCCTATCGGGATGCGATCGCACCGTTGCAACTGGGCGATGTGTCGATCTCCGAAGTGTTCGACCCCTCGTTCGACAGCAACCATCACGTGGCGATGATCCGCATCCAGGCTCAGGACGGTGAGGAAAGCGCCTCGGGCGACACCATCGCCAAGGTCGAGGCCGCGCTGCAATCGATCGACGACACGATCCGTTTCACGCAGGTCGAATCCGTCGGCCCCAAGGTCTCGGGAGAGCTGATCACCACCGCCGTGCTGGCCGTGGCGGCCGCGCTGGCGGCGATCCTCTTCTACATCTGGCTGCGGTTCGAATGGCAGTTCTCGGTCGGGGCGGTCGTGGCGCTTTTCCACGACGTGCTGGTCACGATCGGTATCTTCTCCCTGCTGCAGATCCGGTTCGACCTGGCGACCATCGCGGCGCTGCTGACCATCATCGGTTATTCGATCAACGACACCGTGGTGATCTTTGACCGACTTCGCGAAAACCTGCGCAAGTACAAGACCATGCCGCTGCAGGACGTGATGAACCTTTCGGTCAACGAAACCCTCAGCCGGACCCTCATGACCTCGGGCACCACGCTGATCGCGCTGATCGCACTGCTGGTGCTGGGCGGCGACGTGATCCGGGGCTTCGTCTTCGCGATCACCTGGGGCGTCGTGATCGGCACCTATTCCTCGGTCTATGTCGCGAAGAACATCGTGCTGTGGATGGGCGTCAAGCGTGACTGGTCCAAGCCCACGGATACGACCGGCAACCAGTTTGCCAATATCGATGCCTGACTGGCTGCCCGAGGGGGTCTCCTCCTTCGGGCTGATCGTCCTTCTGGTGACCGTCTTCGTGGCCGGCGTGGTCTATGGCTTCGCAGGCTTCGGGGCGGCGCTGATCTTCCTGCCGGTCGCGGCGCGGGTCGTCCCGCTTGAGGTCGCGATTGCCGCCTTCAACCTGTCTGCCGTCGCCTCGCTTGTCACGGTTGTCCCCAAGGCCTGGAAGCAGGTCGACCGACGGGCCGTCTGGGTACAGATCCTCTGCGCCTGCCTGTCGGCCTCGGCTGGGATCTTCGTCTTGCGGACGGTCGACGTGACCTGGCTGAAATGGGCGATGGTACTGCTGATTGCCGCGACGCTGATCGCGCTGATCGCGGGCTGGCGGCTGAAAGCCGAACCGACCCTGCGCATGCGCGGCTACGTCGGCCTGCTGGCGGGGTTCTTCGGTGGCGCGGTCGGTCTGCTGGGCCCGGCGGTGGTGATCTTCCAACTGGCCGGGACCGAAAGCGCCGCGCGCAGCCGGGCCACGACCCTGGTCTTCCTGACCGTCAGCTCGGTCCTGATCCTGCCGTTGATGGCGGCGCAGGGGCTGATCACATGGGCGGTTGTGCCCCTTGGCCTTGCCATGCTGGTGCCCTACGGTCTGGGCACGCAGGTTGGCCACTGGCTGTTCCGGCCCCAATTCGAAGGGCTCTACCGTGGCGCGGCCTATGCGTTGATTGCCCTGGCGGTCCTTCTCGGGCTGCCGCTCGACACCTGAGGTACCCATGCAGCTGAACGAGATCGACTATGGCCGCGCCCGCCCGATCGAGGGCTACGGCCCCGGCTTCTTCCGGATCGGCGGCGAGGTCATCACCGGCCCGGCCCTGATCACGGCTGACCGCGCGCAGGCCTGGGGCGGGTATGACGACACCGCCGCGCTGCTGCCGCTGGCGGGCCAGATCGACGTGCTGTTCATCGGCACCGGGGCCGAGATGGCCTATCTGCCGCCCGCGTTCCGCACCACCCTCGACACCGCCGGGATCGGCGTCGAACCCATGGCCTCGGCCGCCGCCTGCCGCACCTACAACGTGCTGCTCTCGGAAGGGCGCCGCGTGGCCGCCGCGCTGCTGCCGGTCTGATCTTCCCCTGGTTCCCATATCCTGGGGGGAGCCCGCAGGGCGGGGGGCAAAGCCCCCATGGACCCCTCCGACCAAGTTGCCGCTTCCGGTAATCCGTCAAATCGGTTAGGCCAAATTCATGACTTTGAAGGTGTTGGATCTTGGGGTGTCGCGGGGCGGCGTGCCGGTGCTCGAGGGCGTGAATTTCGCCGTCGATCCGGGCGAGGCCATCGTGCTGACCGGACCGAACGGCGTCGGCAAGACGACCCTGCTGCGCACCCTTGCGGGGCTGCAACCGGCCTATGGGGGCAAGATCGTCGTGCCGGACCCCGAGGCGATGACCTATGCCGCCCACGCCGACGGGATCAAGGCCGTGCTGAGCGTGGCCGAGAACCTGATGTTCTGGGCGAAGATCCATGGCACCGACGGCATCGACGGCGCGCTGGAGGCCTTCAACCTGCGCGACCTGGCCGACCGCCCGGCGGGCAGCCTGTCCGCGGGGCAGAAACGGCGGTTGGGGCTGGCGCGGCTGTCGGTGACCGGGCGGCCGATCTGGCTTCTGGATGAACCGACCGTCAGTCTCGACAAGGCCTCGGTCACGCTGTTCGGAGACGTGATGCGTGCGCATCTGGCGCAGGGCGGATCGGCGGTGATCGCCAGCCATATCGACATGGGGCTCGAGGTGCGGGTGATCGACCTCACCCCCTATCGCGCCCGCGCCAAGGTATCGCGCGATTATGACGAGGCCTTCCTGTGATCGCGATCCTGACCCGGGACATCCGGCTTGCGGTGCGTGCGGGCGGGGGCTTTGGCCTTGGCCTTGCGTTCTTCCTGATCGTCGTGGTGCTGGTGCCCTTCGCCGTGGGGCCCGAGGTGCGGCTGCTGTCGACCATCGCGCCGGGGATCCTGTGGATCGGCGCGCTTCTGGCCTGCCTGCTGTCGCTGGACCGGATCTTCGCGCTTGATCGCGAGGACGGCTCGCTCGACCTGCTGGCAACCTCTCCGGTGCCGCTCGAAGGGGTGGTGGCGATGAAGGCGCTGGCGCATTGGATCACCACCGGCCTGCCACTTGTGGTGGCGGCGCCGGTGCTGGGGGTGCTGATGTCGCTGCCGGTCGAGGGCTTCCGCTGGCTGGTGATTTCTCTGGCGGTCGGCACGCCGGCGCTGTCGACGATCGGGGCCTTCGGCGCGGCGCTGACCGTGGGGATCAAGCGCGGCGGGTTGCTGCTGTCGCTGCTGGTGCTGCCGCTATACGTGCCGACGCTTATTTTCGGGGCCGAGGTCGCGCGGGCGGGGGCCACCGGATTGGATGTCGAGACCCCGCTGGTGCTGCTGGGCGCGGTGACCTGCGTCACGGTGGCGCTCTTGCCGTTCGCCTCGGCGGCGGTACTAAGGATGAACCTGCGGTAACGTGATTTGCCGCCCCTCGCGGAGGAGGTAGAGAGGACGCATGGCCTCGATCTGGGAATATGCCAATCCGAAGAAGTTCACCCGCACGGTGGACGTGCTGCTGCCACCCGTCGCGGTGCTGGCCGTGCTGGCGCTGGTCACCGGGCTTGTCTGGGGCTTCTTCTTCACGCCGGACGACTACAAGCAGGGCTCGACCGTCAAGATCATCTACCTGCATGTTCCTTCCGCCTTGCTGGCGATCAATGCCTGGCTGATGATGCTGGTGGCGTCGCTGATCTGGCTGATCCGGCGGCACCATGTCTCGGCGCTGGCCGCGCGTGCGGCGGCCCCCGTGGGCGCAGTGATGACGGTGATTGCGCTGGTTACCGGTGCGATCTGGGGCCAGCCGATGTGGGGGACCTGGTGGGCCTGGGATCCGCGGCTGACCTCGTTCCTGATCCTGTTCCTTTTCTACCTGGGCTACATCGCGCTCTGGTCGGCGATTGAAAACGACGACACTGCCGCCGACCTGACCTCGGTGCTGTGCCTCGTGGGGTCGGTGTTCGCCATCCTGTCGCGCTATGCGGTGAACTTCTGGAACCAGGGGCTGCACCAGGGTGCGTCGCTGAGCCTGGACAAGGAAGAAAACGTGGCGGACGTCTTCTATTTCCCGCTGCTGGTGTGCATCGGGGGCTTCGTGCTGCTGTTCGTCGCGCTGGTTCTGCTGCGCACGCGGACCGAAATCCGCGCCCGCCGGACCCGGGCGCTTCTGGCGAGGGAACGGATGACATGATCCCCGATCTGGGCAAATACGCGGGCGCGGTTCTGTCGTCCTACGCGGTGTCGATCACGCTGATCGTTCTGCTGGTGGCGGTCAGCCTCTGGCGGTCCCGTCGCGCCGCACAGGCGCTGCGCGAGGTCGAGGAGAGGGTGAAGCGCAATGGCTAGGATCTCGCCACTCATGATCCTGCCACCGCTGATCTTCGCCGGTCTGGCAGGGGCCTTCTATGTCAGCCTCTATCGCGAGAACCCCGATCAACTGCCGACGGCGCTTGCGGGCAGGCCCGCACCGGCCGTGGCGCTGACGTCGCTTGGCGATCTGCCGGCGTTCGACGATGCCGCCTTGCGCGACGGCGAGGTCAAGCTGGTCAACTACTGGGCATCCTGGTGCGCGCCCTGCCGGGTGGAACACCCCAATCTGACCGCCCTGGCCGAGGAGGGCATCACCGTGCTGGGCGTGAACTACAAGGACCAGCCCGACAATGCGCTTGGCTTTCTTGAGGAGCTTGGCAATCCCTATGCCGCTGTCGGAGCCGATCCGCAGGGGCGCATGGCGCTGAACTGGGGCCTCTACGGCGTGCCCGAGACCTATGTCATCGACGGCGATGGCAATGTCGTTCTGCGTTTCGCCGGTCCGATCACGCAGCGGGTGATCGACAATGACATCCGCCCGGCGCTGGCCAAGGCGCGCGGAGAGTAGGGGGCGCTGCCCCCGTCCTGCGGACTCCCCCGGGATATTTTCAGCAAAAAGAAGCGCGCGGCGTGTGTGCTTCTTCTGGTTTGAAATACCTCGGGGGAGGTGCGAAGCACCGGGGGCAGAGCCCCCAATGACAGTACCGGGGGCAGAGCCCCCATTGAAAAAGGCCGGTCACGGGGACCGGCCTTTGTCGTTCTTGGCGGCAGGTTACGACGCCTTGGCAAGGTCGCGCAGCACGTAGTGCAGCACGCCGCCGTGTTCGATGTATTCCTTTTCGATCGCGGTATCGATCCGGCACTTGAGCGTGATCTCCTTGGTCGATCCGTCGCCCATGGTGATCGTGCAGGGGACCTCCTGCAGCGGCCTGATGGTGTCGAGGCCCGAGATCGAGACGGTTTCGTCCCCCTTCAGCCCAAGCGTCTTGCGCGTGTCGCCGCCGGTGAATTCGAACGGGATCACACCCATCCCCACGAGGTTCGAGCGGTGGATGCGTTCGAAGTTCTCGGCGATCACGGCCTTCACGCCCAGAAGTGCGGTGCCCTTGGCCGCCCAGTCGCGCGAAGATCCGGCACCGTATTGTTCGCCGCCGAAGATCACCAGCGGCGTGCCCTGGGCCTCGTAGGCCATGGCGGCGTCGTAGATCGAGGTCTGCTTGCCATCCGGCCCAAGCGTGTAGCCGCCTTCGACGCCATCCAGCATCTCGTTGCGGATGCGGATGTTGGCGAAGGTGCCGCGCATCATCACTTCGTGGTTGCCGCGCCGCGAGCCGTAGGAGTTGAATTCGCGCACGGGCACCTGGTGTTCCAGCAGGTACTGGCCGGCGGGCGTCGTATCCTTGAATGACCCGGCGGGGCTGATGTGGTCGGTGGTGACCATGTCGCCCAGCACGGCCAGGACCTTGGCGCCCTCGATGTTCTCGATCGTGCCGGGTTCGGTCGACATGTCCTGGAAGTAGGGCGGGTTCTGGACATAGGTCGAGGAGGTCGGCCAGTCGTAGGTTTCGCTGTCGGTGGTTTCCACCCCGCGCCATTTGTCGTCGCCCTTGAAGACGTCGGCGTATTTCGACTGGAAGGCCTCGCGGGTCACGGTCTTTTCGACAAGGTCCGCGATCTCTTTCTGGCTGGGCCAGATGTCCTTCAGGTAGACATCGTTGCCGTCCTTGTCGGTGCCGATCGGATCGTTTGCGATGTCGACGTTCATGTCGCCCACCAGCGCATAAGCCACCACCAGCGGCGGCGAGGCGAGGTAGTTGGCGCGGACGTCGGGGCTGATGCGGCCTTCGAAGTTGCGGTTGCCCGACAGGACCGAGGTTGCCACCAGGTCGTAGTCGTTGATCGCCTTCGAGATCGGCTCGGCCAGGGGGCCGGAGTTGCCGATGCAGGTGGTGCAGCCGTAGCCCACGAGGTTGAAGCCGATGGCGTCCAGGTCTTCCTGAAGGCCCGCGGCCTCGAGATAGTGCGACACGACCTGCGAGCCGGGGGCGAGCGACGTCTTCACCCAGGGCTTGCGGTTCAGGCCAAGTTCACGCGCCTTGCGGGCGACAAGGCCCGCGCCGATCATCACGTAGGGGTTCGACGTGTTGGTGCACGACGTGATGGACGCGATCACGATAGAGCCGTCGTGCAGCTGATGGGCCGCGTCCTCGGCCTGGTACCAGCCCTTCTTGTGGCTGCCCTCGTCGCCGGGGATGTCGCGGGGTTCGGGCGCGCCGCCTTCGCCTTCCCAACGGACCTCTTCCTTGGCAGAGGCATCCTTGCCTGCGCGCAGGCCCTTGATATACTTGCCGAATTCCGATGCGGCGCGGTCGAGCGCGATGTAGTCCTGCGGGCGCTTGGGGCCCGAGATCGCGGGCACGATGGTGCCCATGTCAAGCGACAGGGTGTCGGTGTAGATCGGGTCGTAGTCCGGCGTGCGCCAGAAGCCGTTTTCCTTGGCATAGGCTTCGACCAGCGCGATCGTGTCTTCGTCGCGACCGGAATTGCGCAGGTAGCGCAGGGTTTCCGCGTCGATCGGGAAGAAGCCGCAGGTCGCGCCGTATTCCGGCGCCATGTTGGCGATGGTCGCACGGTCGGCCAGGGGCAGGGCGTCCAGCCCGTCGCCGTAGAATTCGACGAACTTGTTCACCACGCCTTTTTCGCGCAGCATTTCCACGACCTTCAACACAAGGTCGGTGCCGGTGGTGCCTTCGACCATCTTGCCGGTCAGCTTGAAGCCGATGACCTCGGGGATCAGCATGGAAATCGGCTGGCCCAGCATGGCTGCCTCGGCCTCGATCCCGCCGACGCCCCAGCCAAGGACGGCAAGACCGTTGACCATGGTGGTGTGGCTGTCGGTGCCGACAAGCGTGTCGGGGTAGGCGACCACGTCGCCGTTCTGGTCGGTGTCGGACCAGACGGCCTTGGCGAGGTATTCAAGGTTCACCTGGTGGCAGATGCCGGTGCCCGGGGGAACCACGCGGAAGTTTTCGAACGCGCCCTGACCCCACTTGAGAAACTGGTAGCGTTCCATGTTCCGTTCGTATTCGCGATCCACGTTCATCTGGAAGGCGCGGGGGTTGCCGAATTCGTCGATCATGACCGAGTGGTCGATGACGAGGTCAACCGGGTTCAGCGGGTTGATCTTCTGGACGTCGCCGCCCAGACCCTTGATGCCGTCGCGCATCGCGGCCAGGTCGACCACGGCCGGGACGCCGGTGAAATCCTGCATCAGCACGCGCGCGGGGCGATAGGCGATTTCACCGGGGTTCTTGCCGCCGTTCCTGCCCCATTCGGAAAAGGCCTTGATGTCGTCGATGGTGACGGTCTTGCCATCTTCGAACCGCAGCATGTTCTCAAGCACGACCTTGAGCGCGGCGGGAAGGTTGGCGAAATCACCCAGACCCGCATCCTGAGCGGCGGGGATGGAATAATAGGCGTAGCTTGACGATCCGACCTTCAGCGTGCGGCGCGCCTCGGCGGTATCCTGTCCGACGGTAATGGGCATTGTGGCTCCCTTCCATAATCATGAGGGTTATAGCTGTCCCGGTTCTGCCCGATTGCAAGGGGGCGATCAAGAGATCCGGCGATATTGTATGCAATTGTATACCTCATGTGGTGCGGCAGGCAAGGCACGCTACGGGTGGTCGCGAAACCTTGATTGGTTGTTTCATGCCGCCGCCTCTAGCTATGATGGACAGATGCAGGGACAGAGGTGACGATGCTCGCTCGGATCGGGATTGCCGCGTTGATATCATTGGGGCTTCTAAGCGTCGGCGCATCTGCGCAGGCCGATCAGGAGCCGCCCGTGGTGGTTGAGCTGTTCACCTCTCAGGGGTGTTCATCCTGCCCGCCGGCCGATGCCTTCCTGTCCCTTCTGGCCGAGCGTGAGGATGTGATCGCCCTGGGGTTCCATGTCGATTACTGGGATTACATCGGCTGGCGGGATGTCTTCGGGTCGCCCGCTTTTTCGGCACGTCAGAAGGGCTATGCCCGGACCGCAGGGCGGCGGTCGATCTATACGCCGCAGATGATCGTGCAGGGCGACAGCGACGTGGTCGGCACCCACCCGATGGATGTGACCGACCTGATTTCGTCCTATCGCGAGGTCCCGCAGGACGTGCTGCTGCAGTTGCAGCGGGCCGGTGACGGGATGATCCGCATCTCGGCCAAGGCCGTGCGCAACCCGGGCGGACCGCTGGTGATCCAGCTGATCCGCTATGATCCCGAAGCGCACGTCGACATCACACGGGGCGAGAACGCGGGCCAGAAACTGACCTATTCCAACGTCGTGACCGATTGGCGCGTGCTGGGGGAATGGGATGCCTCGGCGCCGTTCCAGGCCGAAGTGCCCGCCAAGGGCGAAAAGCCCGTCGTCGTCCTGATCCAGCACAAGGGCCCGGGCCCGATCGAGGCGGCGGCGCGGTTGCGTTAGGCTTCGGACCGGCCCTGGTCGTCCTTCCAGCGGCGGTGCAGCCACAGCCACAGCCCGGGGTGCTGCCGCACCATCCGTTCCAGTGAATCGTTCAGCTGCTGTCCCATCACCTCGGGCGTGGTGTGCGGGATCGGATCATCGAACCACAGCCGGAACGACACGCCATCGTCCTGCCGGATGCCATAGCACGGCAGGATCAGCGCGTCGTACTTCAGCGCGATTTCGGGAACGGACAGGGCGGTATAGGCGGTCTGGCCAAAGAAGGTCAGCGGTGCGCCATGGCCAAAGTGCTGATCCGACAGCATGGCCATGATGTTGCCTTCACGCACGAATTTCATCATCTCGGCCAGCCCGCGCCGCCCGCGTTCGAAGACCGGCGGAGAGGTCTGGACGATGGCGCGCACGTAGTGGCGGTTGAAATAGACGTTGTTGAGCGGCCGGTAGAGCCCGCCGACATCGCCGAACTTCATCGACACGAAGCCCCGCACCGCGTCGTAGTTGCCGAAATGACCCGAGATCAGGAAGACCGGGCGGCCCTTGGCGCGGGCGTCTTCCAGCGCGGCCCAGCCGGGGCCTTCGGGGGTGATGTCGCGCAGGCGGTCCTTGAACTCCTCGCCCGAATAGATCTCGATCAGGGTGCGGGCGGCGTTGTCGGGCACGGCGCGGACGATCCTGTCGACCTCGGCCTCGGGCAGGTCGGGCCAGGCGTGGGCCAGGTTGGCGCGGATACGCCTGGGCCAGCCGGCCAGCGGCGACAGGACCCGGGTCGAAAACCCGCCGATCAGGGCCAGCCGCGCCTTGTAGGGCAGGGCGAGCGCCAGTTTCACCATCCCGCCCAGCACGAGATTGACAAGGTACTGGCCGATGCGGGTCGGCAGGGGAAGGTCCTTCGGCTCCATCAGACAGGATCCTGGCCCTTGGCCTCGGCGACGGCCGGGGCGGTCTTGGTTTCGCGGTACCAGACGTAAAGGCCGGCGCCCACCACGACGATCGCGCCGACGACGGTCCAGAGGTCGGGGTATTCGTCATAGATCAACGCGCCCCAGAGCGTGGCGAAGATCAGCCCGGTATAGGCGAAGGGGGCCAGCATCGCGGCCTCGCCTTCGGTGAAGGCCCGGATGAAGGACAGCTGTCCGATCGTGCCGACCATGGCCAGGCCCAGCATCAGCAACAGTGCCACCAGATCGGGTGTCTGCCAGTTCCAGACGACGATGCCCGAGGTCACCACGGACCCCAGCAGCGCCGCGTAAAGAAGCGAGGTCCAGGGGTCCTCGCGGTTGCCGATGTGGCGCGTCGCCAGGCTGTAGGCGGAATAGCAGACCGCCGCCATCAACGGGAAGATCGCTGTCCAGGAGAAGACGCCGGTGCCGGGCCGGATGATGATCATCGCACCGATCATGGCGACGACGATGCCCAGGATCCGGCGGGGGCCAAGCGCTTCGCCCAGGAAGATCGCCGCGCCAAGGGTGATGAGGACCGGGTTGATGTCCATGATCGCAGTGATCTCGGCCAGGCCCATGTAGCCCAGGCCGGTGAAGAAGCTGGCGGTCGCGCCGAACAGGAACATCGAGCGCAGGAACTGGAAGCCGGGATACTTGGTGCGCGCAACGGTCTTCAGTCGCGGCGCCACGAGGATCAGCACAAAGACCATCTGACCGGTGTAGCGGGCCCAAAGCGCCATGGCGGGGCCGGATCGCAGGTTGATGCCCTTGGCCAGGGCATCCATGCAGGTGAAAAAGAAGATGGCGCCGATCATGTAGACGATCGCACGGTTCTTCTGGGTCATCCGGGCCAGCATCTCAGGCGGGTCCGACGGGGGGCAGGCAATGGGTCATGGCCAGAGCATTAGGAGGCCGCGTTGGCGGTGTCCATAGCGCGGGCGGGTCGGTGCGGGTGTGCGCAACCGGGGGATCGCGGGGGGCGTCGCGGTCAGGCCCGGCAGGCGATAGTTGTGGATGTCGACCTGACAGGGCTTTGGATTGGCTTCAATTTACCTATTTTCAGTGGCTTGCAGACTATTCCTCACCCGTTGCGCAATCACATATCTCACAGTACGCAATCTCTACTCATCCTCCTCCTCGCCCGCGATCAGCAGCAGCTCTCCGCTGGCCTCCATTTCCCGGACGGCGCTGACGATATTGGTCATCGCGGCCTCGGCGTCCTTGGCTTTCACCTTGCCGCCGTCCTTGACCTCTTCTCGGATGGCGTCGGCCATGCGACCCGACATGTTGGACAGGACGTATTCGGCGGCGCGTTTCTCGGCCTCGGATACCGACCCGCCGACGGCCAGGACCAGATCGGACTGGTCCAGCACGCGCACGACCTTGGGGATGTCGCGCGGCGCGATGCGGTCGGGAATGTTGACGAAGGTGAAGATCGCCTTGCGCACGCTGTCGGCAAAATCCTTGTCCTGTTCGTCCAGCCCGGTCAGAACGTCATCCCGCGCCGCCGCAGTGGAATAGTTGAGGATCGCGCCAACCCGTTCGGCCGGCCCCTGGTCAAAGACCGAAATGGGCAGGCTGTCCAGCTGCGTGGCCAGCGAAACACCGATACGTTCCAGCGCGTCGGGCGTCACGCCGGTGGTCTGGCTGACGGCATAGGCGATGCGCCGCGCCTTGTCGCCGGGCAGCAGGCCAAGCAGCTCTGCCGCCTTGGAAATATCCAGCTTCGACAGGATGATCGCCGAGACCTCGAGGCTTTCGCTTTCGACGATCGGCAACAGCTTCTGCGGGTCCAGCCCGCGAATGCGTTCCCACGGGTCGCCGGTCTGGCGCACCCCGGCCTCCTTGCGCAGGCGGGCGGCGGTATGCGGGCTGATCCGGCCGTCCAGCACCGACAGCGCCCCGGCCACGCCACGCGGGAAGGTAAGGCCAAGCGATTCGAGCTCCTGCGCGAATTCCTCGACCACCTCGTTCAGGGTGTCGCGGGTGATCGGGCGCATGTCGCCCAGGATCCGTGTAAGATCGGCCTGCAGGTCATCGGGAAGGTCCTGAAAGGACACGTCCGCCCCTTCGGAGAGCGCGAGCCGGATGATGATCGCGGCTTTCTGGCGTCTGGTCAGGCCAATGCGGCCCTGCGCCGAGGGCGCGATCTGCGCCAGCGGAGTGAGTGTGCCCATGTCTTACCCGGGGTTTCTGCCTTCGGTTCCCGGCAGTTAACCCTGAAGAGGTGAACAAAGGCTGAAGCCCGGGCGAAAGATCAGCTTGAAACGATCTGTTCGCAGGCCCCGGTTTCGGTGTTCCACTGGTGGCCTTCGGCACAGGTCTGGGCCTGATGCTTGTCGGCGCAGGTGGATTGCGCCGTGGCGAGTGTCGGAAGGGTCAGAAGGGCAGTCACGAATAGCGTCCGGATCATGGCGATCTCCCTGTTGCGGGGCGATCCTAGCATGATCCGGCGCCATTCCGTAGGGTCAATCCTCGTGGAAGACCCGGGCGAAGATCGTGTCGACATGCTTGGTGTGGTAGCCAAGGTCGAACTTCTCGTTGATTTCATCCTCGCTCAGCGCCTTGCGGACCTCGTCATCGGCCAGCAGTTCCTCGCGGAAATCGGTGCGGTGATCCCAGACCTTCATCGCGTTGCGCTGGACCAGGCGATAGGCGTCCTCGCGCGACACACCGGCCTGCGTCAGGGCCAGCAGCACCCGCTGCGACATCACGAGGCCGGGGAACTTGTTCATGTTGTCCAGCATGTTCTGCGGATAGACCAGCAGGTTCTCGATCACGTTGGTCATGCGGTGCAGGGCGAAATCCAGCGTGATCGTGGTGTCGGGGCCGATGTTGCGTTCGACCGAGGAATGCGAGATGTCGCGCTCGTGCCAGAGCGCCACGTTCTCCATCGCCGGCACGACGGCCATGCGGACAAGACGGGCCAGGCCGGTGAGGTTTTCCGTCAGCACCGGGTTCTTCTTGTGCGGCATGGCCGAAGAGCCCTTCTGCCCCATTGAGAAGAACTCAGCTGCCTCGAGCACCTCGGTGCGCTGCATGTGGCGGATTTCGATCGCGATATTCTCGATCGACGATGCGATGACACCGAGCGTGGCGAAAAAGGCGGCGTGACGGTCGCGCGGGATCACCTGGGTGCTGATCGGCTCGGGCACGAGGCCCAGCTTGTCGCAGACATGTTCCTCGACCGCCGGGTCGATGTTGGCAAAGGTGCCGACCGCGCCGGAAATCGCGCCGGTGCCAATCTCGGCCCGGGCGTCGCGCATGCGAGAGAGGTTCCGGTCCATTTCCGCGTAGAAGCGCGCGAAGGTCAGGCCCATGGTGGTGGGTTCGGCATGGATGCCATGGGACCGGCCAATGCGGACGGTGTCCTTGTGTTCATAGGCGCGTTTCTTCAGCGCGGCGAGCAAGCCCTTGATATCCTCGATCAGGATGTCCGAGGCGCGCACGAGCTGCACGTTGAAACAGGTGTCCAGCACATCCGAAGACGTCATGCCCTGATGCACGAACCGCGCCTCGTCGCTGCCCACATGTTCGGCCAGGTGGGTCAGAAAGGCGATGACGTCATGCTTGGTCTCGCGCTCGATCTCGTCGATGCGGGCGACGTTGAATTCGACGTCCTTGGCCTTCCAGACGGCCTCGGCATTCTCGCGCGGGATCACGCCCAGATCGGCCATGGCGTCGCAGGCATGGGCCTCGATCTCGTACCAGATGCGGAACTTGGTTTCGGGCGACCAGATGGCCACCATGTCGGGGCGGGAATAGCGCGGGATCATGTCAGGCTCCTGTGTGCACGGGTTGCGCGCCTCTTAACGCCGGGGCATCAGGGGGGCAAGCGGGTGAGGTGTCGCGGGGCGGGCGCAAATGGATCTGAATGATTTCGAGGGGCTTTGGCGGATCGACCGGCGCATCACCAATGCGGTCGGGCCGGATGCGGTGTTCACGGGCACGGCGCGGTTCACGGCCAGGGATGATGGCCTTTTGATGGAGGAAGAGGGCGAGATGCGGATGGACGGCGCACCACCGATGCGGGCCAGTCGCCGGTACCTGTGGCGGGCCGCCGCGACGGGCATTGACGTTTTCTTCGACGATGGCCGGTACTTTCACCATATCGCGCCGGACACCCGGCCCGCTGACCGCCACGACTGCGCACCGGATCTTTATCGCGTCTCCTATGACTTCAGCGGCTGGCCCGTGTGGTCGTCGGTCTGGCGCGTCACCGGTCCTCGCAAGGATTACGCCATGCACAGCCACTTCACGCGCGGCTGACACTGGCTTTGCGGCTTTGCAAATAGGTGCGGTTTGCAAAATCTGAATTTGCAACTTCCCGTCCGCTGACCCGATCGTGCCGCTTGCGCTTCAAGCCGGGCTGGGGCATCACAGGTGCCAATGAACATTACGGGGATCGGAGGATTTCTATGTCCCAGACCATGACTGCACGCGTCCTGACCGACGCGATCGGGCCGACCGAAGGGGCCGCCCTGCGCCTCAAGCAGGCGGCGCTCGTCATCGCCGGCATCGCGCTTCTCGCCATCTGTGCCAAGATCAAGGTTCCGGTGCCCGGATCGCCGGTCGCCGTCAGCATGGGGACCTTCGCGGTTCTCGGCATCGGCGCGGCCTATGGCGCACGGCTCGGCCTTGTCACGATCATGGGCTACATGCTGATCGGCATGCTGGGCTTCGACATCTTCCAGTCCTCGACCAACGAGCTGAACGGCCTGACCTACATGATGGGCGGCACCGGCGGTTACCTGGTCGGCTATGTTCTGGCGACGGCGCTGCTGGGCGTGCTGGCGCAGCGCGGCTGGGACCGGTCGGTCCTGTGGATGGCGCTGGCGATGCTCGCGGGCAACGTGCTGCTCTACATCCCCGGCCTGCTGTGGCTGGGTACGCTCTATGGTTGGGACAAGCCGATCCTGGCCTGGGGCCTGACGCCCTTCATCCTGGGCGATGCGCTGAAGCTGGCCCTGGCCGCGCTGATCCTGCCGCTGGCCTGGAAGCTGGTTGGCCGCGCCCGCGGCTGATCCCGGCACCACGACCTTTCGAAAGGCGCGTCCCCCGGGGGCGCGCCTTTTTCGCATCTGCGTCTGGCGGACAGGGCAGACTGGGGCTCTGCCCCAGACCCCGGGATACGCGACCAGAGGAAGCGGGCGGCGGGTCCGGTCTTCCTCTGGTTTCATATCCCGGGGGTGAATTGAGGCCGCAGGCCTCAAGCGGGGGCAGCGCCCCCGTTTCCCCGACCCCGCCGATTTCGCTGGCGGACGCGGGGCGGATGGTCAATCTTCCCCGCGACACCAAGGTCGGAGGAGGGCCCATGCTCACATTCTATCATTCCAAGGGAAGCTGTTCGGATGGCATCCTCTATCTGCTGCACGAGCTGGGGGCGGAGTTCACGCTGAACACCATCACGCTGGCCAAGGGCGACGGGCAGACGCCGGAGTTCAAGGCGATGAACCCCAAGGGCAAGGTGCCGGCGCTGGTGCTGGATGATGGTCAGACGCTGACCGAATTTCCCGTGATCGCGCAGTACCTGGCGCGCAGTCATCCCGAGGCCGGGCTTTGGCCCGAAGACATGATGGCGCAGATGCGGCTGCAGGAGATGCTGGATTACCTGATCGCGACCGTGCACATGCGCGCTTTCACCTTCGTGCTGGTGCCCAAGCGGTTCCACCCGGACGAGGCCATGCAGGCGGATCTGGCCACCTATGGCCGGGCCGAGATCGCGAAGGGGTTCGAGGTGCTGTCGGCCACCATGGGTGATCGCGACTACCTGCTGGGCGATTTCTCGATTGCCGATACCGCGTTGTTCTTCCTGCTGAACTGGGCCGATCGGCTTGAGGTGCCCGTGCCGGGTAACCTGAAGGCCTGTCACGACAGGCTGAAGGCGCGCCCGGCCCATGCGGCCATGATGGCCGAGGCCTGATCCGCGGCCTAGTCGGCGAGCGCGGGTTTCAGGGGGCGGATCTTCAGGCGCGTGATGCGGTTGTCCTTGCGCGCCATGACCTCGAACCGGAAGCCATGGAAGGAAAAGACCTGTCCCTGCACGGGGATGGTCTGCGCCTCGTGAATGACGAGGCCGGCGATCGTGTTGGCCTCTTCATCCGGCAGGGACCAGTCCATCGCGCGGTTCAGGTCACGGATCGTCATGGCCCCGTCGACGACGTACTGGCCATCCTCGGTATGGCGCACGGCGTGTTCGGCGGCGGGATCGAATTCGTCGGTGATCTCGCCCACGATCTCTTCCAGGATGTCCTCCAGCGTCAGCAGGCCGCGCAGGGATCCGTATTCGTCGACGACCAGGGCGAAATGCGTCCGCTGGCTGAGGAACTGCCGCATCTGTTCGTCCAGCGTGGTCGTCTCGGGCACGAAATAGGGCTTCATCATCACGTCGGTGACCTTGAAGTCGGCAAAGGCCTCGACCAGCGGGCGGTTGGCTTCCTGCGACAGCTTGTGCAGCGCGCGCAGCAGGTCCTTGGCGTGGATCACCCCGATGATGTTTTCCGGGTCGCCCCGGTAGATCGGCAGGCGGGTGTGGTTCGACTGCAGGCACTGCGACAGGATTTCTTCCGCCGGGATATCGGCATCGATCATCTCGATCCGTGAGCGGTGCAGCATGATTTCTTCGACGAAGCGGTCGCTGAGGTCGAGCGCGCCGAGGATCCGGTCACGGTCTTCCTTTTCGACCACGCCTTCGGAATGACCCAGTTGCAGCGCGCCCGCGATTTCCTCGCGCACGGCCAGGATATGGCTGTCGGGATCGGTCTTGACCCCGAAGACCCGCAGCACGGCACGGACCAGCACGCGGATCGCACTGACCAGCGGGGCGAAGATGGTGATGATCAGGCTGATCGGGCCCGAGACGCCCGCCGCCGCCTTTTCCGAGTTGGTGATGGCATAGGTCTTGGGCAGCACCTCGGCGAAGATCAGCACGAGCGCGGTCATCACCAGCGTCGCCAGGGCCACGCCGCCATCCCCGAAGACCCGGGTGAAAAGCGCCGTGGCCAGCGAGGTCGCCAGGATGTTGACCAGGTTGTTGCCCAGAAGAACCGATCCGATCAGGCGTTCGTTGTCCTCGGTGATCACCAGCGCGCGCTGCGCCCCGCGCGATCCCTTGTCGGCCTGCGCGCGCAACTTCCCGCGCGAGGCGGCGGTCAGCGCGGTTTCCGAGCCCGAGAAGAAGGCCGAGAGGATCAACAGGAAGATGATCGCGCCGGAGGTGAACCAGAATGCGGAATCGAGGGTCGGGGTCATTGGGATCATTCGCGCTGGAGTGGTGGGTCGGGGCTTAGATGCCTCAATTCGGGAGGTATCGACAAGTGTGGTTACGACACCTCAGCTGCAAGTGTCGCGAAGTTTGTCGATCTGTCGGCGGACTGCCGCAGCCGTGGTTTCCGACTTGGAGCGGGTAGGTTCACCTTGAAGACTGGCAGCAACGCTCGTTTCAATCATCCTGAGGATCTCTGGAAAGTTTGATCCGCAATTGGCGGGTGCAGAGCCGACGTCACGTAGGCGTTCGATCTCCGCGTCTTTACGCGCAATTTCATCTAGATGCTTATCAGCCAGAATTGCGAGTTCTGCCAGAAGCGATGCATTTGAAGTCTCTTTGGTATCATTCTGCTCTCGAAGCGTGTCCAGTTGGCTCATTAGCCGTCGGTTGAAGGCTCTTAGCCTCGCAAGTCGATCCAAGACATTCATGGCACTATTCGCATCCGGCCCTTCACCCGCCGCAGCCTGAACAAGCTTCTCTAAAAAAATTTTCTCGAACAGCCCTGTGACCTCGGCGCAGGTTCCCCGCATTGGTTCGCCGTCGTCGATCACCAAGAGATCCGCGCCCTCAATCTGCATGAGTGTCGACCCGTCCATCACCGAGAAAGTGCCGTGCTCGCTTGTCACGATGGCCTGCGGGGCGCCGTACAGGCGCGGTTTTCCCGCCGTTTCGTGAAAAGCGAAGGTTTCGGCTCGGCCGTTCACGACACAGCCGAACATCCGTAGCTCGCCAGTGTCGGCCAAAGCCGTCACGGGAAAAAGAGCGGCGAAAGCGGCACGGAGTAGGTGACGGCGGATCATGGTACCCCCCGGTTCAACGGATGATGCGTTTCGACCAGTTCCTTCAGGCGATGTTCCAGAACGTGGGTGTAGATCTCGGTCGTGGCGAGGTCGGCGTGGCCAAGCAAAGTCTGGATCGCGCGCAGGTCGGCGCCGTTTTCCAGAAGGTGCGTCGCGAAGGCGTGGCGCAGGGTGTGGGGCGTGACCTTGGCGGGGGTGACCCCGGCGGCGACGGCGATTTCCTTGATCAGGATGTAGAAGCGGTGGCGGGTCAGGTGGCCCTGGGCGCTGCTGGTCGGGAACAGGAACCGCGAGGGCTGGGCGCCGCGCGGCAGGGCATCGTCCTGCGCCTCGCGTTCGGCGAGCCATTGCGCCAGTGCATCGCGGGCCGGCGGCGACAGGGGGACCATGCGTTCCTTGCCGCCCTTGCCCCGGATCAGCAACATCCGCGGATCGCCCTTGGCGGCGGCGAGGGGCAGCGAGACAAGCTCGGTCACGCGCATGCCGGTGGCGTAGAGCAGTTCCATCAGGCAGGTGTTGCGCAGGCGGTCGGCCTCGGTCCGGCCCTGGTTGCGCGCGGCGTCCAGCAGCCGGGTGACCTCTTCGACGGTCAGGGTCTTGGGCAGGCGCTTGGCCCGGCCGGGGCCGCGGATCTCGATGGCCGGGTTGTCGGTGCGCCAGCCTTCCTCGAAAGCGAAGCGGTAAAGCTGGCGGATCGCCGAGAGCCGCCGCGCGCGGGTTGCGGCGGACAGGCCCTGGGCGTCGCAATCGGTCAGGTAGGCTTCGACGTCGGCGCGCACGGCCCGGGTGACGCAGCCGCCCCGGTGATCGAGCCATCCGGCATAGTCGGTCAGGTCGCGGCCATACCCCAGCAGGGTGTTGCGGGCGGCCCCGGCCTCGGCCGACTGCGCCTCGAGGAAGGTGGAAATCCAGCGGTCCGCGCTCATGCCCGACGTTCCAGGATCAGCAGTTGCAGGGCGGCCCGGCGCGCGGCGTCCTCAAGCCCGACGGCGCGCAGGGTGGCCAGTGCGGGGGCGATGTCCTTGGTCTCTCCGCGGGCGCCAGAGAGGTAAAGGTCCATGGCGGCCAGGATCGCCTCGCCCAGCTGGTTCTGCTGGATGGTCAGGCGCAGCGAGGGCGGCACGTCAGTTTCGGCAGAAAAACCCCGTGCCACGGCGGCCGACTGGCTGTCCGTCGCCTCGGACGGTGTGCCTGCGGCCAGGGACAGCAGGAACCGGTCGCGGTCCGTCGCGGGGGTCAGGCTGCGCGCCAGGGTTTCGTATTCGGGGCTGAGCAGCGCGATGTCGAAGGCGGTCCGTGCGGCGGGGCCGTCCAGCGTCATAGCAGCCAGGCGGGCCCCCCAGAGCCGGGCGAAGGGCAGCTCAAGCTGTGCTTCGGCGATGGCGGCCCAGGCGTCGGGCAGGACCTCGGTGATGCGGGCGGGATCCCCGGCGCCGATCGCCGCATCAAGTTTCTGGACCAGGTCGACCCGGTCCCAGATGCCGCCTGACGCGGCCGGATCGCGGGCGGTGTAGATCCCGAGCAGCCGGTTCTCGGCCAGCGCGCCGCTGCGGGCCAGCCTTTCGGCGGCCTCGATCTCGGCCTTCCAGCCGGAAATGCCGCGCAGGTCCGACATGGCATAGGCGCGCGGCAGCCCGGTCGAGGGCACGGGCTGGCCGATCGATTCGGTCAGGCGGAAGGCGAGCGGCGTAATGCGCGCGGGCGGCGGCAGGGGCGGGGTTTCCTCGGCCAGGTCGGGATCGAGATAGAGCCGCAGCAGGCGTTCCTCGGCCTGGGGCATGTCGCCCAGGGCCGCGGCGCTGCCGAAGGTCAGCGCGGCGGTGTCCCAATCGCCCAGGCGCGCGCGGCAGAAGGCCAGCGCGGCGACCGACGGCGCAAGCGTCGGGCGGGCGGTCATGGCGGTGCAGGCGCGGTTTTCATCGCCGCTGAGCAGGGTGAGGTCGAACCAGCGCGAAAAAAGCAGCGGGTCGGACAGGGGATCGGCGCGTTCCGCCAGGGCCAGGGCCGGATCGACGGCACCCAGCACGGTCAGCGCATCGATACGTGCGACCAGGAAGGACAGGCCGTCGCCATCGTCCATCGGCGGATCGGCTTCGGCCAGCAACAGGGTATAGAACAGCGACTGCATCGCCGGATAGGGGGCGACGTCCATGCGACCCAGCAGGCGGGCCAGCCGCGCGCCCTGCGATGCCTGCCAGAGGTCGGCGGGCAGGCCGGTGACCGAACGTGGCAGAAGCCCGGTGGCACCGATACGGGGCGCATCCAGCGCCGAGGTCGTCACCTGCGGGATCGTGACCGATTCCGCCACGGCGGGTTCATCGGTGCCCGGACCCGTGATGCGGGGCGGCGCCGACAGGGCCGACAGGCCTGCGCCGGGCTCAAGCCAGTCGATGGCGGACATCGGCTGTTCGGCCTGCACCGCGATCGGCGATTGGGCCAGCAGCATGGCAAGGACAAGGGCCGGGGCGTATCGGTGGATTGCTGCCGATCTATTCCGCATCCAGAACCATCGGTTCGCGAATCTCGACCTTGTCCGGGGTGAAGTCGACGCCGAAGTAGGGGCCGACATAGGCGTAGCCGGTCAGGCCGATTGCCCCGAGAACAATCAGAAAGAACAACCACTTCAGTATTCTAAGCATTATGGGACTGCCTCTTTCGCCCGGTCTTTTTCCGGCAATATAGCTGGCCTTTTCCACAAGATCACGTCATTCAACTGTGAACTGCGGAAATTGCTGCGGACAGGGGCAGGAGGCACACCGGGCGGTCATGGGCGGACGGCTTAAGAAAACCATTGTCATGGTCGGCATGATGGGGGCGGGCAAGACGGCTGTCGGGCGCGCGCTGGCCGCGTCGTTGGACGTGCCTTTCCTGGACAGCGACCACGAGATCGAAGAGGCGGCGGCCATGACCATCGCCGAGATCTTCGCACGCGATGGCGAAGCCTTTTTCCGTGCCCGGGAAAGCGAAGTGATCCAGCGTCTTCTGGATGGCGCGCCCTGCGTGCTGTCGACCGGCGGCGGGGCCTATCTTGCGCCGAAGAACCGCAAGCTGATCACCGAACGCGGTCTGGCGGTCTGGCTGAATGCCGATCTCGACCTGCTCTGGAGCCGGGTGAAACATCGCGAGACCCGACCGCTTCTGAAAACGCCCGATCCCTACGGAACATTGAAATCGCTGTATGAATCCCGAGTGCCGGTCTATGCGCAGGCCGATCTGACGGTCCGGTCGGAACCCGGGCTGGCCGTGCAGGACATGGCCGACAAGGTGATCGCCGCGATCAAGGCCCGGGCCGACGTGATGGAGGACGCATGAGAGAGACCGTGCATGTCGATCTGGGTGACAGATCCTACGACATCCTGATTGGCGAGGGGCTGCTGGCCGAAGCGGGGGCGCATATCGCGCCGCTGCTGCCGCGCCCCCGGGTTGCGATCCTGACGGATGAGACCGTGGCGCAGGCGCAGTTGCCCGCGCTTCAGGCCGGGCTTGAGGCGGCGGGCATCGCCTCGGTCGCGCTGGCGCTGCCTGCGGGCGAGGCGACCAAGGGCTGGCCGCAGTTTTCGCGCGCGGTCGAATGGCTGCTTGAGCAAAAGATTGAACGTCGCGATGTCGTGGTCGCGCTTGGTGGCGGGGTGATCGGGGATCTGGCCGGATTTGCCGCCGCCGTGCTGCGCCGGGGCGTGCGTTTCGTGCAGGTGCCGACGACGCTTTTGGCGCAGGTCGACAGTTCGGTCGGCGGCAAGACGGGAATCAACGCGCCCCAGGGCAAGAACCTGATCGGCGCGTTCCACCAGCCCTCGCTTGTGCTGGCGGACACCGGGGCGCTGGAAACCCTGGCCAGGCGGGACTTTCTTGCCGGGTATGGCGAGGTCGTTAAATACGGACTTCTGGGCGATGCGGGGTTTTTCGACTGGCTTGAAGGCAATGCGCCCGCGATGGCGCAGGGGGACAGGACGGCGCGGATCGCGGCGGTCACCCGGTCGTGCCAGATGAAGGCCGACATCGTCGCGCGGGACGAAACCGAACAGGGCGACCGGGCGCTTCTGAACCTGGGCCATACCTTCTGTCACGCGCTCGAGGCGGCGACGGGCTATTCCGACCGGCTGCTGCATGGCGAAGGGGTGGCGATCGGCTGTGCGCTGGCGTTCGAACTGTCGGCGCGGTTGGGGCTTTGCGCGCAGGAAGATCCGTCGCGGGTCCGGGCGCACCTGCGGGACATGGGCATGAAGGTCGATCTGGCCGACATCCCCGGCGATCTGCCCACGGCCGAGACGCTTTATGACCTCATGGGACAGGACAAGAAGGTGGTCGACGGAGAGATCCGGTTCATCCTGGCGCGGGGTATCGGGGATGCCTTCGTGACCAAGGGGGCGCCGCGCGACATGGTTGTGCAAGTGCTGCAAGATCAACTCTCTGCCCGTCACTGAGGCTTGCCAGATCCGTTTCCGCAAGGGCAGACTGCGCGGGAACAGGGGGATCGGAATGAGCCTGATTACGACCGACTGGGTCCGCATGATGGCCCGTTACAACAGCTGGCAGAACGCGGCGATGGCGCGTGGCATGGAAAGCCTGCCGGCCGCCGCGCTGACCGAGGACAGGGGCGCTTTCTTCGGGTCGATCCTGGCGACGGCGAACCACCTTCTGTGGGGTGATCTGACCTGGCTCGCCCGGCTCGACGGCGGCGAAGGGCCGGGCTGTTCCGCGGCCGAGGGGCTGCGCCTGTGCCCGACCTATGCCGCCTGGGCGGCCGAACGGCACCGGGTGGACGCCCGCCTGACGCTTTACGCGAAACGGCTGACGCGCGTGGACCTTGAAGGAAACCTGCAGTGGTATTCCGGGGCCGCCAAGGCCGAGTTGAGCAAGCCCATGGCGTTGATCCTGACGCATTTTTTCAATCACCAGACCCACCACCGCGGGCAGATCCACGCGATGCTGACGGCGGCGGGCGTGACCACGGAAGCGACCGATCTTTTCCTGATGCCTGATCTTTGAATGTCGTTTTAGATCAGATATTTGTGGTTCGGTTTTAAGGCGTCTTGTTAGGACGCGTGACCCGCTGATGCAGCTGCGCGCGGGCCCGGATGTTGTGTCCTAGTTGCGACATGCAATGTCGCTTTATCGCCGTTTTTCGCCGCTCTCACCTGTGAAATCAGGGACTTTTGCCCTAGCATTCCCGGTGCGGTCGGCCCTGTTCCGGGGCCGTCCGCAAGGCCCTTTGACCCGGGCAGAGATCCGGGCTGGGCACCAAACATTCCGGGCATAGTCCCGGTGGAACTGGGGATATCAATGTCAGACGAACAGGAAACCACCGCTCAGGGCATACCCGCGCCAGAGGGCGCGGCGGATGTCATCGAGACGGATTACGAAATAGGACAGGACAACATCGGTGGATCGGTCGGGCCCTTCGGCTTCGACATCCACAACCCGGTGTTCCTTGTCTCGGGCCTCGCCATCGTGGCCTTTGTCTTCTACACGCTGGCGCTGCCGGAACAGGCGGGGGCGGCGTTCTCGTGGATGTTCGGCGCCGTGACGAAGGGCTTTGACTGGTTCTTCCTTGGCGCGGCCAACATCTTTGTGCTGTTCTGCCTGCTGCTGATCGTGACACCCGTCGGATCGGTGCGGCTGGGCGGGGCGGATGCCACGCCGGATTACACCTACATCGGCTGGTTCGCGATGCTGTTCGCGGCCGGCATGGGCATCGGGCTGATGTTCTACGGCGTGTCCGAACCGATGAGCCACTTCTCCTCCTCCCTGGGCGGCGTCGCCTCGGAAGGCGGCGTGCGCACCGACTGGGCACCGCTTGGCGCGGCGGCTGGCGATGAGGCCGAGGCGATCCGCCTGGGCATGGCGGCGACGATCTTCCACTGGGGTCTGCACCCCTGGGCGATTTATGCGGTCGTGGCGCTGGCGCTGGCCCTGTTCAGCTATAACAAGGGTCTGCCGCTGACGATCCGGTCGGCCTTCTACCCGATCCTCGGGGATCGCGTCTGGGGCTGGTGGGGTCACGTCATCGACACGCTGGCGGTCTTTGCCACGCTCTTTGGCCTCGCGACGTCGCTTGGCTTCGGGGCGACGCAGGCCAACGCCGGTCTGAACGAGTTGTTCGGCGTGCCGGTCGGCCCCTCGACCGAGGTGATCCTGATTTCGGCCATCACCGCCATCGCCCTGATCTCGGTCCTGCGGGGCCTGGACGGTGGCGTGAAGGTGCTGTCGGAAATCAACATGGGGCTTGCCTTCCTGCTGCTGATCTTCGTGCTGATCGCCGGGCCGACGCTGGCCATCCTGACGGGCTTTGCCGATTACCTGGTGGCCTATGTCGAATACCTGCCGGCGCTGTCGAACCCCGTGGGGCGCGAGGACGTCAACTTCATGCAGGGCTGGACCTCGTTCTACTGGGCCTGGTGGATTTCCTGGTCACCGTTCGTGGGCATGTTCATCGCGCGCGTGTCGCGGGGCCGCACCGTGCGGGAATTCGTGATCTGCGTGCTGCTGATCCCGAGCCTCGTCTGCGTTCTGTGGATGTCGGTCTTCGGTGGCGTGGCGATCCAGCAGGTCGTGCAGGACGGCTACACCGCGGCGCAGGATGCACCGTTGGAGCTGAAGCTGTTCAAGATGCTGGACGAACTGCCGCTGGCTTCGATCACCTCGTTCATCGGGATCATCCTGGTCATCGTCTTCTTCGTGACCTCGTCGGATTCCGGGTCGCTGGTGATCGACACGATCACGGCAGGCGGCAAGGTCGATGCGCCGGTGCCGCAGCGGGTGTTCTGGTGCGTCTTCGAAGGCGCGGTGGCCATCGTGCTGCTGCTGTCGGCGGGCGGGCTTTCGTCGCTGCAATCCATGGTGATTTCGACGGGGCTGCCCTTCACGATCGTGCTGCTGCTGATGTGCTGGGCGATCTGGCGTGGGCTCATGTCCGAACGCCGCAGCTGAGGCAAACCGGCGAAGGGGCTCTGCCCCTGCCGGGACCTTCGATCCCGGCACCCCGGAGTATTTCCGGCAAGATGAAGCGGGGGGCCAGGTGCCCCCTGTTTTTCGTTGATCCGGCCCGAGGCGGGCTACGTACCATGATAAAGAGGACGACGAATGACCCCGACCATCCTGTGGTTCAGGCGCGATCTGCGGCTGACCGACCATCCGGCGCTTGTTGCGGCGGCAAAGCGCGGCGCGGTGATTCCCGTCTTCATCCATGACGACAGCGTGGCCAACCTTGGCGCGGCCCCGAAGTGGCGGTTGGGGCAGGGGCTTGGGGCCTTTGCGGCGGCGCTTAAGGCGGCGGGATCGCGGCTGATCCTGCGGCGGGGTCCGGCGCGCGAGGTTCTGGAGGAGCTGGTGGCGGAGACGGGCGCGGGCGCGGTCTACTGGTCGCGGCTCTATGATCCAGAGGCGATCGAACGGGATACCCGGGTCAAGTCGGCGCTGCGCGAGGCGGATATCGAGGCCGAGAGCTTTGCCGGCCACCTGATCTTTGAACCCTGGGAGGTCGAGACGCAGCAGGGTGGCATGTACAAGGTCTATTCCCCCTACTGGCGGTCGGTGAAGGATCGTGAGGTTCCGGCGGTTCTGTCGGCGCCGGAGCTCCAGGCGCCAGAGAGCTGGCCCGACAGCGACGCGCTGGACGATTGGGCCATGGGGGCTGCGATGCGGCGGGGGGCGGCGATCGTGGCGGCGCATTGCGACCCCGGAGAGCAGAGCGCGCGGGCGCGGTTGTCGGCGTTTTCGGCGCACCGGATGGAGGACTACAAGGCACGGCGCGATTTCCCGGGCGAGGAGGCGACCTCGGGGATGTCCGAATACCTGACCTATGGAGAGATATCGCCCCGGCAGCTGTGGCATTCCGCGCTGCGTGGCGAAGCCGATGGCAAGGCGGGGGCCGAGCATTTCCGCAAGGAGGTCGTCTGGCGCGAGTTCGCCTATCACCTGATGTACCACACCCCCCGGATCGTCGAGGCCAACTGGCGCGAGGAGTGGGATGATTTCCCCTGGGACGAGGATGAGCGCAAGCGCGAGGTCAAGGCGTGGAAGCAGGGGCGGACCGGGGTGGCCTTCGTCGATGCGGCGCTGCGCGAGATGTATGTGACCGGCCGCATGCACAACCGTGCGCGCATGGTCGTGGCGTCGTATCTGACCAAGCATCTGATGGTGCATTGGCGCGTCGGGCAGGCGTGGTTCGAGGACTGCCTGACTGATTGGGATCCGGCGTCGAACGCCATGGGGTGGCAGTGGGTGGCGGGATGTGGCCCGGATGCGGCGCCCTATTTCCGCGTATTCAACCCCGCGACGCAGCTTGAGAAGTTCGACCCCGAGGGCGTCTATCGCCGCCGCTGGATCGCCGAGGGCGACACCAGCCCGACCGAGACCGCGCTGAGCTATTTCGACGCCATCCCGGCAAGCTGGGGCATGTCGGCCAGCGACGACTACCCCGATCCGGTCGTTGCGCTGGACGTGGGCCGCGAGCGGGCGCTCGAGGCTTACGGGGCCCTGAAATCAGACTGAACGCCTGTCACATTCACGAATTCTTAACCAAAAGCTTGCCCGGACAGTGGATCGGGGTACACTTTTCCCAATAATCAGGGAGTTCCCGCGATGATCCTGACCGAAACAACCGGCCAGAAAGACCTTCCCCGCTACTTCGCGCGGGTCTTTGACATGGCCTCGGACATGCCCGTGGGGCGGCTGGATTTCCATCTTCCCGACGGTCGCATCTTTCGGGCCGAGGGCGCGCGCCCCGGTCCCGTGGCCGAGCTGCACGTGCACAACCCCGAGATCTTCGCGCGGCTTGTCCGCGAGGGCGACCTTGGGTTTTGCGATGCCTACCTGGAAGAATGGTGGACCAGCCCGGACCTGCAGGCCTTTCTCGACCTGTTGCATGCAGGCAATGACGAACTTTACGACGGGTTCCCGGGCATGGGCCTGGTGCGGGCCTATGAACGGCTGCGGCACTGGATGAATTCGAACACGCGGGCGCAGGCCAAGAAGAACATCTCGTACCACTACGACCTCGGCAACGATTTCTACGGGATGTGGCTGGACGATACGATGACCTATTCCTCGGCTCTGTTCAGCACCGGGCAGGAGAGCCTTGAGGCGGCGCAGATCGCAAAATACAAAAGCATGGTCGACCAGATGGGCGTTCAGCCGGGCGATCATGTGCTTGAGATCGGCTGTGGCTGGGGCGGGTTTGCGGAATATGCGGCCAAGGAACGGGGGCTGAAGGTCACCGGATTGACCCTGTCGAAGGAACAGTTGAGCTATGCCCGGGACCGCATTGAAAAGGCGGGGCTTTCCGACATGGTAGATTTCAAGCTTCAGGACTATCGCGACGAAACCGGCAGCTATGACGGCATCGCCAGCATCGAGATGTTCGAGGCCGTGGGCGAGAAGTACTGGCCCGTCTATTTCGAAACCGTCCGCGACCGGCTGCGGCCGGGGCGGTCGGCAACCTTGCAGATCATCACCGTGCAGGACCGCAGGTGGGAAACCTATCGCCGGGGTGTCGATTTCATCCAGAAATACATCTTCCCGGGCGGCATGCTGCCCAGTCCCAAGGTTCTGCGCGCCGAGGTCGAGCGGGCGGGCATGCAGGTCGTCAAGTCCATCGAATTCGGGCCCAGCTATTCGCAGACGCTGCGCCGGTGGCACGAGACGTTCAACCAGAAGTGGGACGGGATCCAGAAGCTGGGATTCGATGACCGGTTCCGGCGGATGTGGAACTTTTACCTTACCTCTTGCGCGGCCGCGTTCGAGGGAGGTAATTGTGATGTCACACAAATAACCATAACACGCCCCGCCTGATCCGGCCCCGAGCAGCCTGGCCAGGCCCTCCGAACCAAAGAGGTCACAATGCCAACGGCTGCGCGGATCATCTCTGCCCTGTGCATCGCTTTTATCGCTTGGGTTGTAAGCGGTCTGATCAAACAACTCATGCCTGACGAGCCCGACTTCGGTGTCTTCGTGCCGCTGTGTGTCGTGGTCGGCGCGCTCTGCGGCTGGAAGATCCTGGGTCTCAGGGCGGATCGCGGAAGGCTGGGCTATGCCAATGCGATCGGCGTGGGGTTGTCGGCCATGGCAATGACGGTGTTCTGGGTTCTGCTGATCGTGTCGGCTTGGGAAAGCTTTGAGATCGCGATGCACCGGACCTTCCATGACCCGATGCGGGTGATCTATGGCCTGTATCCGATCGTGACGGAACATCTGCAGACGATGTCCGACACCGACGTGATCGTCTGGCTGGTCTTCGGCGGCGCGATCACCGGCATCATCGCGCATATGGCAGGGTCGAAATGGCCGGGCCGGTAAGGGTCTTCCTGTTCGGAACGCTGCGCCATCCTCCGCTGCTTGAGGCGGTGGCGGGGCAGGCGGTGCCGACGCGTCCCGCGCAGTTGCCAGGGTGGCAGGTGCATGGTGTCGCGGGGCAGGTCTTTCCCATCCTGATCGAAGAACCCGGACAGGTCGCCCAGGGCGAAGTGGTTGAGGTGACGCCCGAAGTGCTGGACCGGTTGGTCCATTACGAGGATGCCTTCGGTTATGTCCTGCGGGATGTCACCGTGCATATCGACGGGGCGGACCATCCCGCCAAACTGTTCGTGCCCGAGGTGCAGGACTGGTCGCCCGCGGGGGAATGGTCGCTGGACACCTGGGTCGAAAAGGCGTCGGCCCGGGCGATTTTTGGCGCGGCCGAGATCATGGGCTACATGGGGCGTTTCGCCGGACCTGCGTTGCAGTTCCGACGCGGCCAGGTCGAGGCGCGGGCACATGGCCGGGTCGATGCGGGGCAGATGTCTGCGCCGAAGGTCGGCTGGGATCAGACCGGGGATCAGGTCGTGGTCAACCAGCGGGCTGCGGATCATGCGGGGTATTTCGTGACCGAGACGGTCAACCTGCGGCATCCGACGTTTTCTGGCGGCATGTCCGACGCCATCACCCGCGAGGTCTTCCTGTCGGCCGATGCGGCCATCGTGCTGCCCTATGACCCGGTGCGCGACCGGATCCTGCTGGTCGAACAGTTCCGCATGGGGCCCTGGGCGCGGGGCGCGCGCTATCCCTGGATGCTGGAGCCCGTCGCAGGACGGATCGATCCGGGCGAAAGTGCCGAGGACTGCATGCGCCGCGAGGCCGAGGAAGAGGCCGGGATCACGCTTGGTCGCCTGATCAAGATCGGGTCGGGCTATCCGACACCGGGCTATTCGACCGAATATTTCCACATTTACTGCGGCTTGTGTGATCTACCCGACGGGTCCGAAGGGCGCCATGGCGTGGCCACGGAGCACGAGGACATCCGGACCCATGTTCTGACCTGGGCGCAGGCCGAGGACCTTCTGTCCAGAGGAGAGGCGAACAACATTCCGCTTGTTCTTGCCCTGACCTGGCTTTCGCGCGAACGTCCTCATCTGCGCGCCTCGGGTTGAGTTGCCTTCGGGCTAAGTCTATGTGTTTTTGCATATGATCTGGAAAGGACAGTCCATGCAATTCGCCGAGGATCTGGCTCATGCCGTCGGGAACACGCCGCTGATCAAGCTGCGTCGCGTCAGCGAGGAAACGGGCTGTACCATTCTGGGCAAGGCGGAGTTCCTGAACCCCGGCCAGTCCGTCAAGGACCGCGCCGCGCTGTGGATCATCAAGGACGCCATCGCCAAGGGTCAGCTGGAACCGGGCGGCACCATCGTCGAAGGCACCGCCGGGAACACCGGGATCGGGCTGGCGCTGGTCGGGGCCTCCATGGGGTTCAAGACCGTGATCGTGATTCCGGAAACGCAGAGCCAGGAAAAGAAGGACATGATCCGCTTGGCCGGGGCGCAGTTGGTGCAGGTTCCGGCCGTGCCCTACAAGAACCCCAACAACTATGTCCGCTATTCCGAACGGCTGGCGGCCGAACTGGCCAAGACCGAACCGCACGGCGCCGTATGGGCCAACCAGTTCGACAATACCGCGAACCGGCAGGCCCACATCGACGGCACCGGTCCCGAGATCTGGGATCAGACCGGCGGCAAGGTCGACGGCTTTGTCGCCTCGGTCGGGTCTGGTGGGACGCTGGCCGGCGTCGGCATGGCGCTTCAGCCGAAGGGCGTGAAGGTCGGGCTGGCCGATCCCATGGGGTCGGGGGTCTATTCGCTGTACCGCGACGGCGAGGCCAAGCCGGAAGGCGGGTCGATCACCGAAGGCATCGGGCAGGGGCGGATCACCGCCAACCTCGAAGGCTTCCGGCCCGACATGATGTACCAGGTGCCGGACGAAGAGGCGCTGCCTTACGTCTTCGACCTGCTGTCGGACGAAGGACTTTGCGTCGGTGGATCTTCTGGCATCAACATCGCAGGCGCGGTGCGGATGGCGAAAGAGATGGGGCCGGGCCACACGATCGTGACGATCCTGTGCGATTATGGCACGCGCTATCAGTCCAAGCTGTTCAATCCGTCGTTCCTGCGCGAAAAGAACCTTCCGGTGCCGGGCTGGCTGACCCAGTCGCCAAAGTCGATCCCCGGCGTCTTTTCCGAATGATGCGCGCCGTTCTCCGGCTTTTCCAAATTCTTGCGGCCCTCGTTTTCCTGACGGGGGCCGTTCTTGCGCAGACGACCCCGGATTACGACGCCTGGAATACCGTCGCGCTGCGGGCCGAAAGTGCCGTGGAAGACGCCCAGGCCTCGGACCAGGCGTTCGAGGCTCTGCGGGCCGATCTGGATGCCTGGCGCGGCCGATTTCAGGCGGCCCAGTCGGTCAACGCGCCCCAGATCGCGGCGGCGCAGGCCCAGATCGCGGCACTTGGCGAAAAGCCGGAAACCGGGGACGAACCGCCCGAAACCGCACGGCAGCGCGAGACGCTGACCAGCAGGCTCAATGACCTGCGCGCCCCGGTGCAGCGGGCCGAGGTCGCCTATAGCCGGGCGGACGCGCTGATCCAGCAGATCGACAAGGTGCTGCGCGAACGCCAGACCAACCAGCTGTTCGAGATCGGACCGTCGCCGCTGAACCCGGTGAACTGGCCGTCCTCGGCCGAGGCGGTGGTCGACTATTTCTACCGCATGGTGACGGACATCCGGTCGAACTGGACGACCGAAACGCGCCGCACGCTGTTCCAGCGCAACCTGCCGATGGTCCTGGGGCTTCTGGTGCTTGCCGGTATTCTTGTGCTGCGCGGGCGCCATTGGGTCGAAACGCTGGCCACGCGGCTGCAGGAACGCGAACGGACCGCCGAACGCTGGCTGGCCGGTCTGGCCGTGTCGCTTGGCCAGATCCTGTTGCCGGTTCTCGGGCTTCTGCTGCTGTCGATGGCCGCCCAGATGACCGGGATGCTTGGACGACGCGGAGAGACCCTGATGCAGGCGCTGCCCGCGGCCGGCTTCCTGTTCTTCGCGGCCCGCTGGCTGGGCGGGCGCATGTTCCCCCGAACCACCGTCTACGAGGGTCCGATCGCTGTCGAAGGCGCGGGCCGGGTCGAGGGGCGGTTCCACGCGTCCATGCTGGGCTTCGTGCTGTTCCTGTCGGTGCCGGTCCGGTCGATCGCCGATCAGGCCGGTTGGCCACCCGAGGTCATCAGCGTCGTCAACTTTCCGCTGATCGTTCTGGCCGGTGTCGCGCTGGTCCGGCTGGCGTTGCTGCTGATGCGGCACGCCCGCAGCGACGGAACGGACGGAGAGGAGCCCGATTTCCGGTCGCGCATCCTGTCGCTGCTGTCGCGCGGCGTGGTGGTTCTGGCCATTGCCGGGCCGGTGCTGGCGGGGATCGGCTATTTCAACGCGGGCGAGGCACTGGTCTTCCCGACGATCTCGACCCTGATGCTTCTGGCGCTGATCGTCGTGCTGCAGCGCCTTGTGAACGAGGTCTACATCCTCTTCACCCGCAACCGCGAAGGCGTGAACGAGGCGCTGACGCCGGTGTTGGCAGGCTTTGCGATCGTGTTGCTGTCGATCCCGGTCTTCGCGTTGATCTGGGGCGCACGGGTCACGGATCTGATCGAGATCTGGTCGCGTTTCACCGAAGGCTTCAGCATCGGTGGCACGCGGATCAGCCCGGCGGATTTCCTGACCTTCGTCATCGTCTTCGCCATCGGCTACGTCGCCACCCGCCTGATCCAGAGCGCGCTGCGCACCTCGGTCCTGCCCAAGACGCGGCTGGACGCCGGGGGGCAGAATGCCGTCGCCTCGGGCATGGGGTACGTGGGCATCTTCATCGCCGCGCTGATCGCGGTGACGGCTGCGGGGCTCGACCTGTCGTCGCTGGCCATCGTCGCCGGTGCGCTGTCGGTCGGAATCGGCTTTGGCCTTCAGAACATCGTGTCGAACTTCGTCTCCGGCATCATCCTTCTGATCGAACGGCCGATCGCCATCGGCGACTGGATCCAGGTCGGCGGCCAGATGGGCTTCGTGCGCGACATCTCGGTCCGCTCGACAAGGATCGAGACCTTCGACCGGACCGACGTGATCGTACCGAATGCCGATCTGGTGTCGGGCACGGTCACGAACTGGACCCGGGGCAACATGGTCGGGCGGATCATCGTGCCCGTGGGCGTGGCCTATGGTGTCGACACCCGCAAGGTCGAACAGATCCTGCAGGAGGTCGCCGAGGCGCAGCCGCAGGTTCTGCTCAATCCGCCGCCCTTCGTGCTGTTCAAGGGGTTCGGGGCCTCGAGCCTGGATTTCGAGGTCCGGGCGATCCTGCGCGATGTCACCGCGATCCTCGTCGTGCAGACCGAGATGAACCACCAGATCTACGAACGTCTGGCGGCCGAGGGGATCGAGATCCCGTTTGCCCAGCACGACCTCTGGCTGCGCAACCCCGAGGCGCTGCGCGGCGCGCCGCCTCCCTCGGATCCGACGCCGCCCGCCCCAAGCGAGGTACGCGCTGCGAAAGCGCAGCTGTCGCCCGAAGATCTGCCGGGGCAGGGCGGGGATTCAGGCGATGCGGGCGGTGACGCCGACCGTTAGGCGCACGTCGGTTTTCGGTGTGTCCGGCGACATCCCATGCGGCGCCGCGGGGCATCTGTTTGGCGGCTGGCCATATTAGTATTCTGATCTTATTGCGAAAATCGGTTTATCCGCGGGGTTCCGTCCTTGGCGGACGTGGCCTTGCCGATATGAGCCGAACTCTGCTCATGCCTTGAAAAGAAAAGTTTTCTCCGGAACTTCCGCCACTCTCTCCGGTTGTTCAGGCCAGACGCGACGGGCTGCGGCCCGCGCCCGGCACGCCCCCCGCGTGCCGCATCAGAACAGGAGAAAGACCCATGTATACCAAGATCGCCGGCCTCAGCACTGCCGCCATCCTGACCGCCACCACGGCCCTGGCGTCCACCGACGCAACCGCCACGACCGACCTGAACCTGCGGTCGCTGCCCGACGTCCGCGGCGAAATCGTCGACGTGATCCCGGCCGAAGCCATGGTCCAGGTCAACGAATGCACGACCGACGCATCCTGGTGCAAGGTGAACTACGAAGGCACCGAGGGCTGGGCCTACAGCCCCTACCTGACCGCGTCGCTGGATAGCCAGCCCGTCGTGATCTACGACAACGTCGACAAGATCGCCGTGGAGACCGTCGAAGTGAACGAAGGCGACCGTGAAAAGGCCGCTGCCATTGGTGGTCTGACCGCCGGCGCGCTGGCCATGTCCGTGATCGGTGGCCCCGTCGCCGTTGCCGGCACCGCCGCACTTGGTGGCGCGCTGGCCGCGGCGACCGTGCCCGAGAAGACCGTGACCTACGTCACCTCGAACCCGACGCCGACCGTCTACGTCAACGGTGAAGTCGCTGTGGGCGCAGGTATCCCGCAGGAGGTCGAGCTGGTGACCGTGCCGGACAGCGACTACCGCTATGTCTACCTGAACGGCAACCCGGTGCTGGTCGACCAGGACCGCACCATCGTTCAAGTCGTCCGGTAAACCTGGCTGACACCATGACGAAGGCCCGTCCCCATCCCGGGGGGCGGGCCTTTTTTGGTGTACGGGGGCAGGTTGGCCGAAGGGCGCGCGGCCTTGCATGAATATTTTTTGTCACTTTGGGCGATCGGGGCAAAAATCGGGTTGAACCCCCTGCTGCGCTTTGTGTAAGAGCGGCGTCGGAGAGGTGGCCGAGTGGTCGAAGGCGCACGCCTGGAAAGTGTGTAGGCGGGGAACCGTCTCGAGGGTTCGAATCCCTTCCTCTCCGCCATTATACACATTGCGAACCAGTGACACCGCCCTGACGGGCACGGATTTTTCCGTATTATCAAAGGGGTTTGCGGGAACCGACCGAACCTCATAGACGAGCGGCATGGCCGAAGTAGGGCTCAGAATGGCCCTCAGTCTCAGTTTGGGCGAAACTCGCCCGTTCCGGTTCGGTCCATTTTTGCCATCACTTTTCAATGACCTGCTTCTGAGCCCCGCCAAAACCCAAATCGGCGATCCGAAAGGTAACAATGGCAACGTAGACGGAACACGCGGTAGGCGCGTTGCTCGGGATGCCAGCGTAAGCAGGCGGATTGCTGGGGTTGGTTCGCATCCCATTCACTCACCGAAACCGCTGATGACAAACGATTTTGGCACCGCTAGCGTTCAAGAACCTCAGATTGGTTCAGGTCGATGCGGAGGCTGCGCCAAACCAAAAGCCGAGAACAATCCCAGAATGACCGCATGAACCCATTTGACATCATTCCAGACACCCACGGCCAATCCGCCAAACTCGAAGCTGCCCTCGCTGGACTGGGGTGGCGGCGGCGCTCGCTCGGATGGACCCATCCGGAGCCGGATCGACAGATTGTCTTTCTTGGAGACTTCATCGACCGTGGGCCGGACAATCGGGCTGTTCTCAAGACCGTCCGTGAACTTGTCGATGTTGGCAAGGCCAAGGCGATCATGGGTAATCATGAACTCAACGCGCTGAATTTCCACACGACGCACCCCGACGATGGCCAACCGCTTCGTGCGCATTCGCCCAAGAACATCAGACAGCATAAGACTTTCCTAGACCAGTTCCCGCCCGGCGATCCGCAGACGCGTGACGTTCTGGACTGGATGCGCAGCCTGCCTCTGTTTCTGGAGGTGGAGGGGTTTCGTGCCGTGCACACCTGTTGGATTGACGCCTCAATGGATCGGCTCAAGACGCTGACCGGGAATGGTGTATTGACCGAGGATCAGCTGATCCGGGCTGCAGATCGCAAAGAGGCCGACGAGATGTTCTTACTGGCTGAGCAAATCACCAAAGGGCCGGAGCAGCAGCTACCCGATGGCTGGTCGTTCACGGACAAGGACGGGACGGAGCGGTATCATGTGCGCCTGCAATGGTGGAACGCGACCGCTCGCACCTGGCGCGACATGGCGATCTCTGTGCCATCAATTGAGGACCTGCCTGACGAAAACTTGCCGGAGACGCTTTCGGCACAGACCTATCCAGCCACTGCGCGACCGGTGTTCTTCGGGCATTACTGGCTGAGTGGCAACCCGGTCCTGCAGGCGTCGAATGCGCTTTGTCTCGACTATTCTGCAGGTAAGGACGGCCCATTGGTGTCTTATGATCTGTCCGACCCGGCCCGACCGCTTTCGAGGGACAAGATCCGGGTGCATCCGGCGATCAGTTAGAGCGGGTGGCCCTCAATCGAAAACCTTTTCCGGCTGCTCAATCCATGGCAGTTCCGCGACGCTGCAGAGGTCGAAGATCGACAGCACGGTGGGTTCGCGCCGCAGGACCAGCCGTTCCAGCACGGTGGGTGCGAGCCATGCCAGCCGGATCACGCGGCTGATATAACGGTCGGAGATGCCTTCCTCTCTGGCGAGATCGGCGATGGTGTTGACGTCGCCGCACTAGAGCCTATGCCGCCAGGCCCAAGCGCGGCCGATAGCGCGCAGCAGGCGGGCGTCCTGGCCGCGATCCATGGCCACCTCGATCTCCTTGGGCGGCAGGATGCGGGGGCGGCCGCCGCGATTACGCATTGTGAGCGGGATGTGGACGCGCAGGGTTTCTGGCTCTGCCATCACGCCACCTCCGGCTTGGCCGGGGCCATCAGCGCGGCAATCGCGCCCAAGCCTTCATGTTGGAGGTCGACCGCCAATCCGGCCTCGCTGGCGGTGACCCGGGTCACCAGAAGTTTGACCACGCGCGCCTGCTCGGCCGGGATCAGCGCGTTCCACATCTCGTCGAACTGGGTGAGCGAGGCGCTGATGTCCGCCTCGCCGAGGTCTGGCCGATCCTTGCGCAGGGTCCGCGATACCCGCGCGGTAACCTCTGGCGTGCGCAGCAGGCGGCGGATTTCGCCGACCACGGCATCCTCGACCATGCCGCCCGGCAACCGCTGCGGTCCACGGAGCTCGGCCTTGGGGCGTTTCTTGATCACGTCCATCGAGACATAGTAGCGATAGCGGCGCGTGCCTTTCTTGGTGTGATGCGGAGTCATGGCCACGCCGGTCTCGGTGAAGATCAGCCCGCGCAGCAGCGCCGGTGAAGGTTCCTGAGCCGCAGCCTTCCTAAGATACCGGTTGTTCGCGATCACCGCATGCACCTCGTCCCAGAGCTTTTCGTCGATGATCGCGTCGTGCTCGCCGGGATAGGCGGTGCCCTTGTGGACCGCGAGGCCGCGATAGACCTTGTTGTGCAGCGTCTTGAGCAGCGAGGTCTTGTCGTAGGGTCTGCCGGTCTTTGTCAGGATCCCGCGTGCGTCCAACTCGCGGACCACCTGCGCCGTGGAAATGGACCGGGCATAGAGCGCGAAGATCGTCCGCACCGCCTCGGCCTCGTCCGGGTCCACGATCAGCTTGCGGTCTTTCACGTAGTAACCCAGCGGCACCGGACCACCATCCAGATGCCCTTCTTGTGGGACGCCGCGACCTTGTCGCGGATCCGCTCACCAATGACTTCGCGTTCGAATTGGGCGAAGCTGAGCAGGATGTTCAGTGTCAGCCGTCCCATGGACGTCGTGGTGTTGAAGGACTGCGTGACGGATACAAAGGTGACGCCGTGCCTGTCGAAGATCTCGACAAGCTTGGAGAAATCCATCAGCGCGCGGCTGAGGCGGTCGATCTTGTAGACCACGACGATGTCGATTAGCCCGTCCTCGATGTCGGCGATCAGGTCCTTCAGCGCGGGCCTCTCCAGCGTGCCGCCGGAGAAGCCACCGTCATCATATTTGTCGCGCAGGCAGACCCAACCCTCGGCCTTCTGGCTGGCGATATAGGCCTCGCAAGCCTCCCGCTGGGCGTCGAGACTGTTGAACTCCATGTCGAGCCCTTCCTCGCTGGACTTGCGGGTGTAGATCGCGCAGCGCAGGCGACGGGGCGATTGTGGCTGTGTTTGGCGCGTCATTTGCTGATCCTCGGGCGTGGGGTAAAGCCGAAGAACTTCTAGCCATTCCAGTTCGCGCCGGTGATGGCTCGCGCCGCGCCGGAAAGCGATTTGAATCGGCGACCCTGCCACTCAAAGCCCTTCGTCAAGACGGTGACGGTGTGCTCGACACCGTTCCATTCGCGGACCAACTTGGTGCCCGGCATTGGGCGGCGCGGATCGGACACCATCTGTCCGGGTTCGCCGGAGGCCACCTCCGATGCCAGAGCGACCAGCGTCCGCCGCGCATCGCGTCCTATGCCGCCAAGGGCCAGTTCTTGGATGCGGTAGCCCAGCCGCAACTCGAGATTCTGGCGGCTTGTATTTGGCGCGGGCGAGTCAAAGATCGCCGCCCATTTCTCGCGCAGTTTCGGCACGGTCATGGCCTTCAGCGCTACCAAGTCCGCCAGGACAGCGCGGACCTGCGCAGGGCCAAAGCCTGCTTTCTTTCCTACTGATTTCGTTTTGGTTTTCGTCATTTCTCGTATCCAACTCGGGTTCGCAACTGGTGACGACGACGGCGAACAGGGGCGAGAATGTCCAGCGAACTGTCTCCGTCGTTCGCAGAATTGTCGTTTATTGTCGGAGGGTTGGCGCGATCCACGGCTGCAGCGAGGATCTGGGCGAGTTCCGCTAGCCGCTCATTGGTGGTGAGCGTTTCAGCTGGCGGGGCAAAATTGACGTTGGTGTCTGGCATGGCGGGCGAACCTCAGGAGCTGTTTTGTCCGGTGGTGGCCGCGATGCGGAAGGGATTTCAAGTTAAAACAACGAGTTGTCGTGTTCCTGCGCAGGAGGGCGTGCATGTCGGAGATCGGGACTGCGGAACTAAACGAAATCAGTCTTTTCCCAAATGCAATCTTGGCAGCGCTTATGACAAGCGGTTAGCTATGACTAAAGGCTACCTCGCTCTGCAGTGGTTAAGCATCGAGAAATTGCATCCAGTACGCAGGCTAACCAGAAATGAAAAAAATGAGTGAAGATGATCAGCTTACGGCGTGGATCGCCAAGCCTGGATCTGCAATTAAACGAACAGGCGAACTGAGCGAAACTGAAGTCGCTGATGCATCTGTGGCGTATCTGAAGAATGGAGTCGACCTGCTTTCAGACGCTCGGGGCGGCGGTTCGCCGTCCTCGTAAACGCAACGAGCTGCTTGACCGGCTGCGCAACGGCGGGTTTTGATGCTGTTGGCGTGGCAGCGTGTCCGCCGGTTGTGGAATACAGCAGGGTGTTTCAAGCGCGTGCGGCCGAGGATCTTGTGACGCTGCCGGAGGAGTCGGCTCTCGTCGAGATGATGGGTGACTACGCTGTCTTGCGAGAACAGGTGCGTGGGTGCCGTGGATATCCGCGGCAAGCCAATAATCAATATGATCCATGAAAGCATCTAGCTTCGGTCGCCGGATCGGCGCCATCCAGCTGAACTCAGTACGCACTGATACTAGGTCAAGGGCAGAAGGGAAAAAATGATATGTTCACCAGAAAGTTGGCAAAAAAATGCGGTAGCGACCCAACCACTTGTGGGTTACTTGTAGTAGATCAAGGCACCTTCGCTGACGACGAAGTAGTTTAGTGGAAGGAAGGCACTTAAGGAGAGCTCGCTTGAAGGCTTGGAAACGGATTTTTGGTATCAGGAAATCTGAAAGCTCTTCGACCTTGGGTGAGAAGGCAGAAAGCACTCACGCCCACATACGGACCGCCAATGAGGTGGTCGAACCAGACAAGCCATCGCGCCCTTTCTTTAACAAAAAGATCGAAGATCTCGAGAGACTACTGCCGACCATTCAGGGCGATAAAAAAACGCTCAAAACCTTATTTGAAGAACTGGAAAACCGCAAAACTATACGAGCGCGCGAGCTCCGCATGCGCGTGAGGAAAATACTCGATGCTGCTGAATCATATGCTGGGGACCCGGAGGAAATTGATGATAACGAGACAAATGTAGGTGACTGCCACACTCGTGACGAAGCGCCGGGATCCGCTCGAGGTGATCTCATCCAAGGAGAACATGTTGCTCAAGTGACGACTGCTCTCCCTTTGGAAGATCAAGATAGGGTATTTTGCGAGGCAGACGAGGCCACGGTCGAAATCTTAAGAAAGGCCTCGGAAAAAGAAGCTGGTGAGGCCGCTAGTATAATTCAGCCCCAAAGAGCAATCGATGCTGAACACGACAAGCGAGATCAACTTGAGGAAAATTTTCAAAATGAACGGGTAATGAAACCTGATGCCTCATCCTGTCCGCGTGAAACGGATAGAAATACAAACCTACTGGAGTATGTGCTCGCATACGGAGTGTCCGTACGGCTTAGCAATGCGTTGAATCTCGCCTCGGATGCGAACAGTCTTCCAGTAAGCACAGTGGAGGATTATCTGAATTTACCACCATCGGTACGTCGCGAGCGTTTCAGAAGGTTGAAGAACATAGGCAATAGATCCGTCAATGAGCTCGAGGAGGTCCTCACGAATTTCATCCCAACCCCAGCCGCCGATTCTGAACGGGAAATTCATCTTCTGGCAGGAGGGGCGCGGGAAACAGGAAATGTTGAAGGCCTGATGAAATCCCTAAATTCATTTGATTTTTTGCATTTAGTAAGTAGCACCCCATCTTCACCACGACTTAAGACGCTCCTAAAAAAAATGGATGAAACTTTGGCCCCTTACAATCGAGGTCTTGGTTGGGCAATTAGAAATCTCAATGAATTAGAGCATCAAGCTCTTCAGCATCAAGGTACCGGAAGGTCTACTGTCAGGGAATTGAAAAGTCGCGTAAAACAGGCAGTCGCTGTAGTGTTCAGATTGGTTGGAATTGATGACGACCAATCAGAAGTGCTCTGCGAAATCATCATATTGAACAGTGCGACAGGTGTAAGCCCAGACATCATTGAGGACGCAGCAAACAAAGTTTCGCGGGCGTGGGAAGACGGAAAAATCTCAACCCTCGAAGTAGCTCAGCGTGCGTCATTTGATTATGATGTTCATACTGAACTGGTCGAACGCCCTAACGCCACTTTCGACAGGCTATTGAACGATGCTCTGACTAACAGAGAATTGGACATTCTTGAAAGCAGGTTTGGCATCAGAACCCAATCCAAACAAACACTGGAAGTAATTGCCGAGCGGTATGACGTCACACGAGAAAGGATACGGCAAATTGAAGTTAAAGCAAAGCACAAGCTAGAAACGCCCGCGATTGTTTATGCCATGCAATTGTATTTGGGGATTAAGTCAAGTGGTATTTGGAATGAGCTCTCTACTTCAGGCGATGTTGTCACCGAGCAGATGCTACAAGGTTGGCAGTGGAAGCTGTCTGGCCGAACGATATTGGCCATAGACGTTGTCTTCAACGAGATTGAAAAATACCTTCAGGCGTTTTCCACTCAACGCACTCTCCCCAGTGGTCTTCTCATCTGGGTTTCTTCTGAACTTACTGAGGACGAGGTTGAGGAAGCCGTTTCTGATCTTTCGAAACATAGCTCCCTTGATGTCTCAGTTAGTCAAGGCATTAAGCAGGCAATCCAAGGAGCGAAGTGGCCGATCACCGTGACCTACCTAAGCAATGTCCTCCCACATTTGTCGAGGGAGGCCATTCAAAGAGAATTGCAGACTAACTTCAATGCAGTAATATTCGGGGACAAAATTGAAAAAATATCAGGCTTGTCCGCCTCTACCCGTCTCGTCATCTTGTTGCGCACCGCCGGACATGCACTGCAATTGAATGAACTAGAAGCCCGACACAACATTGTATTCAGAGAAAAAATATCCGTACATGCGATAAGCGCGTCACTCCAAAGATTAGAAGAGGCTCTTATCGTAGATAGAGGGGCCTATGATCTCTATGAAAACATCAAACTCTCGCCCAGTGAAATTGTAGAAGTCCGAGATGCAAGCGAAGCTGTTCTTCTAGGGGAAAACAATTTCATTTCAGCCAAGGTTTTGTTTCGATTAATTTTGCCGCGCATGGATGATCAAATTTGCAACGTGTTAAGTCCCTATATGCTTCTAGGCATCTGCCAAGATGACAAGAGATTTGATTGCCGTCGTGGCCTAATGATTGGGCTTCTCGACCCACAATTTCAGGGGCAGTTTGAGCTTCTTGATGACACCATCGAAGATCTAGTCAGAACGCACGGCCCACTATCCATCTCAGAAATAAAGAGGCGAATTTCGTCAACTCGCGAGGTTATGGATACATCAATTTCATTCTCGCTTATTAAAAACCCAGAAATTATTGCTTCATCGCGTGGGCACTTTGACATGCAAGACCGTGTCTTGGGAGGTGAGGAGAAAGCAACCAAACTGCTCAATGCAATCATACTATCTCTCTTGCCTGGGGAGACTACATTCCCTGTTTTGAATGTGCGCTTGCGTTCAATCGGGATCGATATACCAATGCCAACTTTGATCTCGTTCGTTCAAAAACAACATTGCATATCTAGAAACGAAGACCGGATTAGCCTGCTTGACGTAGATGAGCTTACGCTTGCGTACGAGCGAAAGTTTCAAGACGCAATTGAGGACCAAATCAACGGAAGCTTTTCAGGGAGCTTACTCGCCGAAAGCAACCTTTCGGAATTTGAGAAGCGCCTAAAGAAAGTCGATTTTCGCTTTAAGATGCCTCGCGAAGAGTGGGATAGTTCTGGCGACGTTGTCGACGGGGAACTGGATCTAATTTCGGATATTTTGTCGGATTTTGAATGAGCAATCGGTTATTTCAAGATCTGCAGCTTCCCTTGTCCGTTCGAACGACCAGCTCGGACCCAATAGTGACGTTCTTCAATCCAGTGCTGTCGTGTGCGCAAACCTACGACGTGGCGGTAGGCTTTTTCTCCAGCAACTGGGTGCGAGATGCTGCAGCCGGTATAGCGAAATTCGCGCTAAATGGAGGAAAAGTAAGATGGATAGTCTCTCCAATTCTGAGTGAAGAAGACTTTTCCGTTCTCCAGACGGGGAACTCTGAAGCGCACACTGAGAGTCTTATCGAACAATCGTTTGAGCGCCTTTTTGAAGAGCTCCAATCGGATACTCGGTCCGTGATCTCCTGGATGATACGAGACTACATTATGGAATTTCGAGTGGCCATCCCAAAATCATCTCTCTCTGGAATGATGCATGCAAAGATGGGGGTGTTCTCGGACTCTCAAGGTAGCAAAATCGGGTTCAGCGGAAGCTATAACCACACCGCTGCTGCAAAAACCAATTGGGAAAAAATCGACATATACGATGGACAGAGGTCTGAAGAGGCTACTGCGCGGATCGAAGAGATTGAGCAAGACTTCGAGAATATGTGGTCTGGACTGGACCCTAACATTCAAATCTACTTGGCTTCAGAGAAGGTGCTCTCAAAATACATTGAGCATACCCACTCGGCATCTAGGCCGTATCGTATAAGATCAGAACGTTGGCCGCACTATGGCCCCCCGCGCTACTTGTTAGACGAACATGACAAATTGCGCGACTATCAAGAAGATGCAGTCGATGCTTGGCTAAAAAACAAGGGGCGCGGCTTGTTCGCCATGGCAACTGGTTCAGGAAAGACTGTTACGGCTCTGTCCGCTGCTTCCCGTATCGCCAACCGAGCGGAAGATACGAGAAATAGTTTGGCTATTGTCATAACAGTCCCTTATCAGCATTTGGCCGACCAATGGATCGAGGAGGCACGAAGTTTCAATTTTTCACCAGTTCTATGCTACGGGGGGGTGAATAAATGGATCCGGGCTGCCGAAAAAAAAATCATAAATCAAAAAGCCAATCTTGAAAACACTGTCGTATTTGTCGCCGTTAACGACACATTTTCAAGCCTAGCTTTTCAAGAACTTCTCGAAAAACTACCTCGAAATTCATTGTTGATCGCGGATGAGGTTCACAATTTAGGCGCGCCCTACTACAGCCAACACCTGCCAGAAAATTGTTCGTTTCGTATGGGTTTGTCTGCGACGCCGGTTCGCCATGGAGACGAGGTGGGAACAAAGGCCATTGAAGACTTCTTTGGAAAACCAATTTTCGAGTTTAGTCTGAGGGATGCCATTGGCCGTGGATTTCTTTGTCCATATCGTTACTATCCGATTCTTTCGCCGTTTTCTGAAGACGAAATGGCTGAGTACAAAGACTTATCTGATAAGATCGCGAAAGCATACGCTCGAAGCGCGAGTGACGACAATGAGCTAAATGACGTTCTCAAGACTCTCTTGATAAAAAGAGCGAGGCTTGTTTCAAAGTTAAGTAGCAAAACGGATTTGCTCAAAGGCTTGCTCGCAGAGAGGTCTGACTCTTCATACAATTTGGTCTATTGTGGCGATGCCAAAGAGGATGGAGAGCGGCAGATCGAGCAAGTGGTTAGGCTCGTTGGTCGTGATCTTAAGATGCGGGCAAACAAGTTTACTGCCGACGAAAACACGGACGAACGCAAGGTCCTTCTCGAAGAGTTTACCAGCGGCGAGCTTCAAGTGCTCGCCGCCATTCGATGCCTTGATGAAGGTGTTGACGTGCCCCGGACAGAAACCGCCTACATTCTGGCATCTTCGACAAATCCTCGGCAGTTTATCCAAAGAAGAGGGCGAGTGCTTAGGAAATCTCCGGGAAAAACTGAGGCTGCAATATACGACTTCATTGCTGTGCCGGATCTTGAAGAACTTAGAGATGGCAACGGTGCGGTCTCAAAATTAGAAAGGAACTTGGTGGCCAAAGAAATGGACCGAGTAAACGAATTTGCCAATATGGCGTTAAACAAAGGTGAAGCACTTAGCCAGCTGAATGACATAAAGTCCAAGCTACACCTCCTACATCTGTGAGAATGACATGAGCAAATCACCAAAAGAAATCCTTAGTGAAACTACTCCTCAGATAAGGTCGATTGTTGAGCAAGTACTGAAAAATGAGAGGGAGTATCAGCACTTCAGAAAGCTTAGCTCCACCCAGGAAAGCGATATCTGCAATCGTATCATTAGTTTGGTCGAGAAGGAGGTAAAAAGTTGAAGATCTCCTCGATAGACATCACCAATTTCCGACAATTTGTTGGTTCGCAGAAGTTGAGCTTTAGCGTTGATGAGCATGAGAACATTTCTGTTGTTCATGGTGAAAATGGTGCTGGAAAGACGTCAATTCTCAACGCTTTCAAGTGGTGTTTCTACGGCAGGACGGACTTTGATACGGGTGAGAAAAATATATTAAACGAGCATGCCATTTCAACCTATGATGATGGCGGCGTTATCTCGTTGCGGGTTATAGTCGAATTCGAGCACGATGGGCGAAATTACAAAGCCGATCGATCTCAGGAGTATAGGAAGCTGGGAAACAATAGTGTTGAACCAGTCGGTGGTAATGTTTTCGAGTTATCCTGGATTGCGGCCGGAGGTGGTTTCGAAAAGTCGAAGAACCCTGGCACGCAAATCAATCAAATTCTGCCCGAAGGAATGCACAGCTATTTCTTTTTCAACGGCGAACGGATTGAAAAGCTTGCCTATGAGAGTGCCTCTCATGAAATCCGAGATGCAATTCGGAATTTGATGGGTTTGGAGATTATGGAGCGTGGCCGCACACATCTGAGCGGACGTGTTCGAAAACATTTTAATAAGCAGATGAGTGAAGGAGCATCCGGACTTTTAAAGGATTTGATAGAGAAGGAAGGTTTGCTGGATGAGAAAATTGAGAAAATCAAGAATGATATTACTTCGGAAGATGACAATATAACCGGTTTTGAAGATACTATACAGGTGGTCGAAAAGCGGTTGCTATCGATCAAGGACGTGGCGGCGCTCCAAGAAGAACGAAATCGACTGAATGAAAGTCTGTCGTCAAATAGGGAGGCTTTCCAGGAGGCCTCTCGAAAAATCAAGCAGGTTATAGGGTCCCGGGGATTCTTGGCTTTCCTGCATGACGCAGCACCTCATGTGAGCGAAATTTTGGAGGAGCGCCGTCAGAAAGGTGAGCTTCCATACGCGATCAAGAGACAATTTATTGACGATCTACTTGATAAGGGGAGCTGTATCTGTAGCACCGATTTGGTGGAGGGCGAAGAGCCATACCAAAATGTCCACAGGTATCGAGACAAGGCTTCACCCGAAGGAATTGAAGAGGCTTTCACCAGGACATCCGGAGCTCTAGGTCAGTTCGGCTGGGCGCGAAACGACATGTATCAGTCGCTTTTGGGTCTTCTTGCAGACCGCAAAAGTCTGGATGACACAAGAGAGGAACTCGAAGGCGCCCTGAGTGAAATCAGTGGTAAGGTTTCTGATTCCGAACTTGAAGATGTCACCCAACTTGAAGCTCGTCGGAGACAATGCGAAATCGACCGTGACAACGCCGTCGGGCATCGAGGGCTTCTGCGAGGAAGGCTTGAAGAGGCGAAAACCGAGCTGGAGCAAGTTCAAAAGGAAAGAAAAGACCAGGAAGAAAAGTCTGGAAAAGTTGCTTTGGCCTCCAAACGACACACTGTCGTTGAAGAGACTGCACGAGTTGTGGAAGAACTGCACGATGCACTAGCTGAACAAACGAAACAGAAGTTGAGCAAACGCGTAAACCAAACCTTCCAGAATATTCTTAAGAAGGATTACAGAGCGGAAATTGACGACGATTATTGCCTTAGGGTGATTAAAGACGTACCCGGTGTAGGTCCTCAGATTGTGCACGAAAAGTCGACTGGAGAAAGCCAAGTCACGAGTTTAAGCTTTGTTGCAAGCATTGTGAGCTTGGCACATGAACAGTCCTTGAAAGATTCAACTTTTTTTAAGGGTGGCGTCTTTCCCATTATTATGGACTCACCATTTGGCGCACTCGACCCAGACTATCGTACGTTGATTGCGAGGCACATTCCGGAGTTGGCACAGCAAATTATCTTGTTCGTTTCAAAGTCACAATGGGACGGAGAAGTTCAGGAAGAATGTGAGAAGCGTGTCGGGAAGCATCAATCTCTAATCTATTTTGCTCCGAAAGTTCGTGAGGGTTTGGACTCATATTACGCTCGGCCAGGATCAGAATATGAGTATACAAAAGTTGAGGAGGGGTATCATGGCTGATCGAGTGCGGAGGCCCAAACAGTACGATGAATTGCTCAGGTTGCTGAAGGAGCAAACGAACATCTTTCCAACGCTCAAAGACGCTATTGTGTTTGCAGCTTGCTTGGGATTGAGCCGAGATAAACGTGTGTCATTTGATAAAACTTCCGAGCCAATCAATATGCAGACTTTTGGGGATGAATTCGATCAAATGACGATCGATGTAATTGGAATTTCGGCATCAGATGACGATCCTATGATTATGGCGACGGAACGTAGTGATGAACGAGTTCGGATTTTTGAGGAATACGCCTGTGGTGGACTCGAAATCATTAACCATGAGGTAGTCCAGGGGGGGGCTAATCTTGAAGATGGATTGATTAGGCTCGTACTGGAGGAGCAAAAAGATGACAGCATCCTCAGTGAAATTACTGACTTGTCGGAGGTTTAGTTTCACTTCGTTTGAACTCTTCACCAGCAACCAGTGACGCTATTTACATGTTTGGACCTGAGGCAGCAGATTCTTTCGGCTTCGGTCGGAGTGATGGGCTGTCTGCGGCCTCCGATCTCGTCGGGAGCATCTGCGGTTTTTCCCGAAGGCGATTTGTGATTGTGACTTCTGGTAAATGAACTCATTTACCCATGCATTTATCATGCATTGATGCGCAATGCGCTGATCTCCTGTGCTAGTTCAGCCTATGGCGTGCTTGTATGCAGTTTGCCATGTTAGGGGCCAAGGCCGAGCCCAAACCTGCATAATCAAACACCCGTACGGCCATATGACAACCCTATATCAAGGGGTGTTCAAGAGCCCCGCCCAGCTCTTCTCACTTTAAGCGCTCGGCAAGGGCCCTGCCTGCAGTGATGGCCTCCCGCAAGTTTAAATGACGTCGCAAATAGCAAGGCGCCCAAGCTATTGCCTGGGCGCCAACCGCGTCAAGTTTAGTAGCCGAGACTTTTAAGAAGTACATCCTTGTAGGCGGATGCTAACTCATTGACGGCGACGTTATAGGCGCCATTTGCTTTGCCAACTTTTGCCGGGTCAAAGTTCTGTCCAGAAATCATGGAATTGAAAGTTTTCATTACCCGCTCTAGGTTCTCTTTGACGAAGGCGTCAGGGTCTGTGATCCATTTCACTTCGCCTTCCTCTACTTTCATCAGAGCTGTCAACCCGTACACCAACGGGTACATGTAGCCATCGCCATATTTGTACTCACAAGGATTCCTATAATAGTGGGTCTTGAACTTGACGCTAGTTTTCGGCCTCTTCACCTCGTTGATCTTTCCGAACCGTCCACCGGCTCCGTTGTAGGCCTCAGGCACCTTCTCATAGATGAGGTCGAAGAGGCGTGGCATGTCTTTCATCAGCGCAAGCGCGCTTTTAACGCCAGGATCCACGATCTCGACAATCTTGCCTTTGACATCCTTTACGACGCCATCTTCCGCCATCAGATCGTTGAAAATTTCAACACATTGACCTTTAGATGAAAAGAGCACTGCCGGAGACTGCGCAACACGTTTCGATGCTTTAAAATTGTCCAGCTTTGACAGAGGGATCAACGCCAGAGATACGAGATCTGGCGCCTTTATGCGACCACCGTCATTCGACTTCCATTCGACCTGATCGATGAGTGCGGTATCGAGATTTTCTTTAATCTCCTCGTAATAGCCTTTCCGGTTTGCCATGGTCGCACTTGTAAGTTGCGCGTTGTTGTTTCGCGCGGCGCTAATTGCGATGATATGATCTTGGAAGAATTCGAAACCACCTGGTCCATCGGCAGGGAAAATAACTTCAACTGGCATGAGGCTCTCGGGAATCTTATCCCTATTATCCTTGATCATCGGCAGTAGGACGTCCCACTGTTCCTTGAAAGTAGACCAGTTCTTGATTGGCTTTACGGCATTTTCGGCTGCTTCCTCGCCTTCGACTGCATTGACCACCGTGCGAATGATGAACCGACCTACAGCGAGTGCATTATGGCCGCCGTCGAGAATCCCTTCGAGTTCCGGATCGTCGAACGTCAATCGGAAGCGGTTCCGCTCAAGTTCCTCGACGTCGCTACTTGCGATAAGCATCCCTTTCGACATGAAGTGAAAGAGCTCGCCCTGCTTTTCCAGACTTTCCTCGATATCCTTAGTGACATTGGTGGTTTTCGAGAGGCGAGGATTCGCTTCGAGATTTGACTCTGTGAGCAAATCGACAAGGCTCGAGAGGTTCACCGTTCCCAAAAGCTTCCGAAGCCCGTGGTTCTGGTGCGCTGGTTCGTTAATCTTCAAAATTACGCTAGACATAAAAAAGTCTCCTTGCGAGTTCGCAGGAGACGGGTCGAAGCATCGGGGCGCTTGTAGAGCCTACTTTTGCATTCCAACCCGCCTTCCGGCAGATTTCAGTTACCGCCACCCCGTCCGGGCTGGCTGCTGGTCTTTAAGCACGTCCAAATCCGCTTGTATAGCTTAAAATGATGTGCAGGGCATTTTTTGGACTCGCGATCTAAGTGTGGACCCGGGTCACCCTATGTTCATGGACAGAAGAAACCTTGATGCTGTCCTGCCGTGGATCCGCCTTCGGAAGTGCAGGATGGCCTGCTGACGACTTCGCGGACACCGGGCTAGGTTAGCATGTCGCGGGCCTCGAACTCCCGAGCCGATTCATACCAGTATGTTCAAACCCCTGATCGCCTTTGCGAGTTCGTGCCAGGGCGTTGACGGCTGCAAGTGGCTCCACGAAAGCCGGACGATCGATTCGATCGTTTCTTGATCTAACCCCATGGCGGTCAGAACGTGAGAGGCCTCACGCCGCGCAGACGTGCACGCAGACCCGCTTGAGATTGCCACATCGTCCCGCAGGGCAAGCATGAGAGCCTCGGAGTCTACGCCCATGAACCCTAGGGTCAGGACATGGCTCAAGGCATGGGATTGATCACCTATGAGAATGGGTTTGAGAGGTTCAAACTCCTTTAGAGCTAATTGTCTTTCCGTGAAGGACGCGCTCCGCCGCAACAAGTGATCCCGCATTGCAATGGCGGCTGCGGCACCGAATCCAGCTATCAGGGGAACGGGCAGTGTTCCTGGCCTTAACGCTCGCTCCTGACCTCCACCAAACATTAGTGGCTTAAGTGGAGGCCGTTCGTATCCTCTGCGCCGTGCGATGAGGGCACCTACACCTTTGGGGCCGAACAACTTGTGAGCGCTGACCGAAAGCATATCGATCCGAGCATGCCGCGGACCTTCGAGATCCTTGCCAAAGCCTTGAACCGCGTCCACGTGAAAGTAGGCGGTATGGTCCTTTAGACCGCTCGCGATCTCGCCAATTGGCTGCAGAATGCCTGTCTCATTGTTTGCGTGCATTATAGAGACTAGCAGTGTGTCGTCCCGAACCGCCGCAAGAACGTCCTCCGGCAACACACGCCCTGACTTCCCAACACCAACGATAGTCAGCTCAAAACCTTGGTTTTCCAGCACCTTCATTGGCTCGAGGACCGCCTTGTGTTCGATTGCTGTGGTCACAAGGTGTTGCCGCCCAGTCCGGCGACCATGGTCGGCAAGGCCAAGGATGGCCAGGTTGTTCGCCTCGGTGGCTCCGGACGTAAAAATCACCTCGGATGGGGCCGCGCTGGCTAAGGTAGCGATCTGCTCTCGCGCAAGCTGCACCGCCTTGTTGGCGCGGGAGCCAAATTCATGCGTGCGGCTCCCGGCGTTGCCATACTCCAAGTCGAAGTAGCGCAGCATGACTTCGCGGACTTCAGGCTCAAGGGGCGTCGTGGCATTGTTGTCTAGGTAGATCGGCATCTTCTTCGTCAGCTCCAGTGTGCCTGCCAAGAGGGGTTAGCAGGTTGTTCCTTGCGGTTCAAATTGCATGTTATCTGTTTGTTATTCCATTTGACAAACTGTTTGTGACTTGGCAAAACCCGGACAAGTTGTGAGGGACCATGGACGACGCATTTCATTACGCTTTTCCTGCGATTCGCGGCGTTCAAGCTGGCCGCGAATACTACGTATCAATGTGCCCGCTCCGCCTGATTCCGAAGATTTTTCTCTTTGATGAGGAGGAGCTGACCCCAGAGTTACGCTCTCAACGTACTCTGAACAAGGCGCGGATTCCGGAGATGACACGATACCTTACCGAGCAGGAAGACACCTACGTATTCTCGGCCATTACTGCGTCGGTCGATGCTGAGCTTGTGTTCGAGCCGGTTTCGCAAGAAAACGACCGCTTGGGGGTTCTTCGGATCCCTATGGCAGGCACCTTCATTATCAACGACGGACAGCACAGGCGGGCAGCCATTGAGGCGGCGCTGAAATTGAACCCAAAGCTTGGCGAAGAGAGCATCGCCGTCGTCTTCTTCAGTGATGTCGGCTTGGCACGTTCTCAGCAGATGTTCGCAGACCTAAACCGTTATGCGATCCGCCCCTCAACCTCGATCTCCCTGCTCTATGACCACCGCGATACCGGTGCTGAGATGACACGGCGTCTGGTTCTTGAAGCTGAGCCGTTTCGTGATCTGGTAGAGATGGAGCGCAGCACCCTCTCCGCGCGCTCGCGGCGACTGTTCACGTTCAGCGCGATTTATCATGCAACCAACGCACTCCTGGCCGATGCGAGCGACGACTCGGAAGCGAGCCTTAAGACAGCGAAGGCCTACTGGGAAGAAGTTGGGAAACAGCTGCCGGAGTGGAACCAAGTCCGTCGTGGCCGCCTGGCATCAGGCGAGGTGCGCCAAGATCTAATTCATTCGCATGGCGTGGTTCTTCAGGCGTTTGGCAAGGCAGGCGCGGCACTATTGCGCGAGGCACCGAAAGATTGGAAGAAGCGCTTGAGGGCACTCTCAGAAATTGACTGGTCGCGGAATAGTCCGACATGGGCAGGTCGTGCGGTAGTCAATGGTCGTCTCTCGAAGGCAACACAGAACGTTACTCTTACATCCAACTACATCAAGAAAAGCCTCGGACTTGAGCTGTCACCAGAGGACCAGCGCATTGAGGACGCATTTGAGCGGGGAGACCATGAGCGAAACACCTAAATCAGCAAGGCAATCCATCTTTAAGTCTGCGGGGTTTAAGGAAACACTCTCCCAATCGATTGAACAGATTCAGAAGACGTACCTTTCGGACCAGATCCCATGGGTAATCGGCTACAGCGGGGGCAAAGACTCAACAGCAGTGTTGCAGCTGGTATGGCTGGCCCTTTCAAAGCTTGCACCCAAAGATCGTCGGAAGACAGTTCACGTCATTTCGACCGACACTCTAGTGGAGAATCCAGTGGTCGCCGCGTGGGTCGACCGCTCTCATGAAGTCATGGGTGAAAACGCGGCCCAGTTAGGTCTGCCAATATCCCCCCACAAGCTGACGCCCGACGTCCAGAATACTTTTTGGGTCAATTTGATCGGGCGAGGCTATCCCGCCCCACGGCCAAAGTTCCGTTGGTGCACCGAGAGAATGAAGATCCGTCCGGCGGATGCCTTCATTTCCGACGTGGTCAAGCAGAATGGTGAGGCAATCGTCGTTCTCGGAACGCGCAAGGCTGAGAGTTCAGTTCGCGCGGCGCGCATGACGGCGAATGACGAGGGGCGTTTCCGTGAAAACCTGAGCTCCCATAGTTCGCTCCCGAATGCATTCATCTACAGTCCGATCGCGGAGTGGACGAATGACGACGTATGGCTGTTCCTGCTTCAGGTAAAGAACCCTTGGGGCCATGATAACAAGTCCCTTCTGAGCATGTATCAAGGCGCTTCGCAGGACGCTGAGTGTCCCGTGGTTCTCGACACGTCAACGCCGAGCTGCGGTGACAGCCGTTTTGGCTGCTGGGTTTGCACACTCGTCGAAAAAGATAAGTCGATGTCGGCGATGATCCAGAATGACGAAGAAAAGGAGTGGATGGCTCCGTTGCTAGAGCTTCGTAACGCACTCGATGAGCCTGACCACGACAAACGTGACTTCCGCAGGATGAGCGGGACGGTGCAGATTTTCAACAATGACAAACGCCCTATCCCCGGTCCATACACACAGGGTACGCGAGAGGACTGGCTACGTCGATTGCTTGCCGCTCAAGAGATCGTCCGCAATCACCCCAAGGCCCCGCAGGAGGTTCGCGGAATCGAACTTGTAACCCAGGACGAGCTCCATGAAATCCGTAGGATCTGGGTCGCCGAAAAGTACGAAGTCGAAGACCGTTTGCCTACGATCTATGCCGAAGCGACAGGTCGGAGCTTTGCCGCGAAAAGGCTGGACGATACGCAACCTTTCGGGGCGGAGGAAATGACAATTCTGAAAAATGCTGCGGGGGAGGATCAAATTCATTTCGAACTGGTTCGTGAACTTTTGCAGGTCCAGCGAAGCTACCGCACGTCAAGTCGGCGTGCGAAGCTATTCGAGCGTCTAGAGGAAGCTTTCAAACGCGGCTTCTACAATGACGTCGAAGACGCAACCGAACGCGCCGCGCGCCGACGCGATCTTGGCGCCTTGTTGGAAACTGTCGGCGAGATCGGCAATGACGGCGAGGCTGCCGCAAAAGCACTTCAACGAGAACTCGAAGAGCTTTCAGAAGGTCAAAAATCGGAGGCCGCGAAATGATCTTAGACGAAATCGTACTACACAATTTCGGCGTCTATCGCGGGCGGCATCAGTTCGAACTGACCCCAGTGTCAGCTGAAAAGCCGATCATTCTTATTGGTGCGCAAAACGGCGCTGGGAAGACAACATTTTTAGAAGCTCTTCAGCTTGCATTTTTCGGAAAGCTGGCAAGAGGCCAGCTACGGGGAACTGGCGCGTACGAAGACTACCTGCGGGGAGCGATTAATAGGAATGCCCCATCGGGCGATGGGGCGGAGGTCAAGGTGAAGTTCCGACGAACGATGGATGGTCAAGAGCAGCTCTTTGAGATTCGCCGCGCCTGGTCCGCGAGGGCCGCCCGTGTGCGCGAGATTTTCGAGGTGGTAGTGGATGGAAAGCTCGATCGGGTCCTGACCTCTCAGTGGAACGATTTCGTCGATGAGTTGCTTCCTCCACGCATAGCACCGCTATTCTTTTTTGACGGCGAGAAGATCGAACACTTTGCTGATCTTGACCGGTCATCCGAAATCATCGGCACAGGTATCAATGCTCTACTGGGCCTCGATATCGTTGAGCGACTGCAGGTCGACCTCGAGGTGCTCGAAGCTCGAAAGCTCGGCGACAACGGTAGTGTGGATCTCCGCGAAGAGCTTTCGATGGCAGAGGCCGAATTACGGGAGGCCGAGCAACGCGCTCGATCGGAGAATGATAGCGTCGCGAGCGTTCGCGTGAAAGCAGAGCGGAGCGCATTAATGCTGGAGCGCGCTCAGGCGGCGCTCGAATCCGAGGGCGGCGAACTCTTCGCTTCTCGGGAAGCGCTTACGGTAGAGCGGGCGCGACTTGACGAGGGGTTGGAGCATGCCCGCAAGGAACTGAGGTCTTGGGCCGGGGAGGGAGCGCCGCTCCTCCTTGTTCCGGAGCTTCTTCAATCGGCCGCGAAGCAGTCCGAGCAGGAAACTGAAATTGAAGCAAGCGGAGCGCTCCTGACGCTTCTTGCTGACCGCGATAAGTTGGCGATTTCGAAGTTCGAAGATTTTGGTGCCGCGGATGATCTCATCCAAGAGGTCAAAACGTTTTTCATGAAGGACCGTGAGCGATTGGGCCAGACGGCGTCTCAAAAAATGCATCTATTTTTGAGTTCATCTGCGCGAACGACGCTGGCGACACTTTGTGGCGAAGGGCGTGCTAGGACGCTTGATACGCAGAAGGCTCTGCTCGAACGTCTCGATGCTCTGGAAGATAAACGGGATGACCTGGAGCGGAGGCTTGCCTCTGTTCCGGCTGCTGAAAGCGTTGCACCCCTGGTTAAGGCTGTATCGGACGCAGAAGGCGCGCAACGACAGGCTGACATCGAGCTCGATCGGCGCATTCAGGCTCGTGACGCCGCGGATCGAGACGCGGCGGCTGTTCGAAAGCGCTACAAGGCTAAACTGGAAAAACTGATCAATCTTCAACTTCAGCGCGAAGACGCTAGCCGGTTGTTTCGACACTCGGCCGCAGTTCGTCAAACACTCTCGCTTTTTGCGACGCAAGTTATCCAACATCACATTCAGCGAATTGAGAGTCATATGCTTGAGGGGCTGCAAGCGCTTTTCCGGAAGGATGATCTAGTCGCCGAGGTAACTATAGATCCAAAGACATTTGCAATCGAATTGCGCGGGAGCGATGGGCAAGTTGTAGCCCCAGATCAGCTCTCAGCAGGAGAACGCCAGCTTTTTGCCATTGCTCTTCTTTGGGCTTTGGCAAAAGCATCGGGTCAGGCAGCCCCGACGGTGATCGACACGCCACTTGGGCGATTGGATTCACAACATCGGACACGCCTTGCAGAACGCTACTTCCCGTATGCTGGAGAACAAGTGATCCTCTTATCTACCGACGAAGAAATTGACGGGCGACTTTATCAAAAGCTGGCTCCACATATTTCTAGAAGCTTTACGATAACCTACGACACCGATGGCAAAGGTAGCCAGGTAAAGCCTGGCTACGCCTTTGTCGGCAAAGCTGGACTGGAGGCAGCATGATAACGATTGAAACTGTCCGGATCGACGAACAGGGTCGCGAACAGCTGATTAGGTTGAAGCGGCATACCGGGATCGAGACCTGGAATGTTCTTTGCCGATGGGCCCTTTGCGGGTCCCTCGCGGAGCCGACGAAGCCGCCAACCCGCCAGTTTAAGGGTGAGCCAGCGGTCGAAATCGCATGGCGTGTCTTCGGCGGCGTACATCACGAGATTTATTTGGCTCTGCTTAAGCAACGCTGCCTGCGAGACGGTCTAGAGCTTGACCAGGCGACGGTCCATGAGCAGTTCCGACTGCATCTTCATCGTGGGCTCGGTTACCTTGCGTCGGATCGAAGCGTCCGGTCAATCGGTGGCTTGGCCCGAAAGCTGGACGAGGTCGACGCTCCCGCGGCGGCGTGACGTGGCGGACTTGCCCGACCTGCACGAGTTGGCGAGTGCACATTTCACATATGCGGACTTGTGCCACTGCAGCGAGACTTGGCGCAGAACAGGTATTGAAAACGCTCCACAGGCACTTGAAACCTACCGGGCCATCGCTGAGCTTTGCAAGAAAGTGCTTGAGCCGGTAGAGGCGGAATTCGGATCGATTACTCTCACATATGGTTTTGCAGGTCCGAAACTCACTCGAAAAGTACACGGTCGGATTGCACCACGGCTCGATCAACATGCGGGACATGAACGGCGCGTTTCCGGTGAATTTATCTGCCCCAGGCTTGGTCAAGCGGCAGACTTTCGAGTGCCAGGGGTCTCGTCGATAGTTGTGGCCCGCTTCCTTGTCACGACGGTGCCATTTGACCGGCTCTACCTTTATGGAACTGATAGGCCGCTGCACGTTAGCATTGGACCCCAGCATGCACGTGCGATCTTTGAGATGCGCAAATCTGGCACCCGCTTGATCCCACGCGGTTTGAAGGCGGCCGATTTTTCTGTTTCGGATTGAAAGCGTCCGACCCTAGTGGTCGCCTTTGTAGTAGTAGCCTTTTGAGAAGCCGCCGCGTGATTTTCGCTTCTCACGGACTAACGCCAGCATTTCTTCCTCGTTCGCGTCGTACTGAGCTGCTAAAGCCAGCGCGACCTCAATAATGTCGGCCAGTTCATTGAGTTTGTCCGCCGCCTTCGTGGCGCGAAGGAATTCGGCGTGTTCTTCGCTTAACTTGTCTTAGAGCGCGGCGAGCAAGGCTTGCTTCTTGAGTTCCGAGATTATGGGTACCCGGCCTGAGGCTTCGATAATTTGCGGGATCTGATCACGCACTAGCTTCCCACGACGTCGAAAGTCCGTATCGTCGCTGGCGCGCTTAGCTCGATTGCACGCAAAGCACAGCGCCTGCAAGTTCTCGCGATCATTTACTTCTATAAGTTGGCCGTTCAGGCGCACCTTCCCATGCTTGTCGGCCTTTGAGCGTGGGACGATATGGTCTATGTCGATCGGGCGGACTTCCGCTGCGATGCCACATAGTTGACACTTGCCGCCAGCTTCTTTGAGCACTTCGTATCGCACAGATGCGCCAGCTTCGGGTGCACGCTCGCGAGATTTCTTCTTCTCAAACCAATCCTCGATCTTCTCCTCACAGACAAGAATAGCTTCGTTCCGGAGCTCTGGTTCCTCGGGGTATGCAAGAAGACGTGACCTGCTCCCCTGAAATGTCCTCGTTTTGAGGTTAGCCTGTTCTCCAGACGAGGAGACAGACGATGAAGAGAAGCCGGTTCAGCGAAGAGCAGATCATTGGCATCCTGAAGGAGCACCAGGCCGGGCTGGGCGCGAAGGAGCTGTGCCGCAAGCATAACATCAGCGACGCGACCTTCTACAAGTGGCGCTCGAGATATGGCGGCATGGAGGTGTCGGACGCCCGCCGACTGAAGGCGCTGGAGGCCGAGAACGCGAAGCTGAAGAAGATGCTGGCCGAACAGATGCTCGACGTCGCGACGCTGAAGGAGATGTTGGGAAAAAACTTCTGAGGCCCGGTTCGAGGCGGCGTGCCGTGGACCATTGCCCGGAAGGCGATTTG
>NZ_SPUW01000004.1 GCF_004959925.1 Pseudooceanicola onchidii
CACAACGCCGGGGCGACGATGGATTACGATTTCCTGCGGTTCCTCATCAACCGGATGGAGCCGAACGACGGCCCGCAGCAACAGGTGGTCGCCTTCCTGCGCAACCTCTTCGGCAGGGAGGTCATGGTGAACGCCATGCTCAAATCCACCGCGATTTCGGACGCGGGCCTGACGCACCAGACGATCTATGAGGTCGAGCGCAGCCAGTTCAACCGCAACACCTATGACCGCGCGGTCGATTCACTCAATGGTGTGAATGATGAGATTGAATCCCTGATCCAGTCAGCATGGGGACGCTAAGATGGCACGCAAAGGTATCCTGACGCCGAACATCACGCCCAGAACCGACACCCCTGCCCCGCGACGGCAAGGCCCGGCGGCGGCCGTGGGCGCCCTGCAAAGCAGCCTGTCGAAACTGCAGGAAAATGCGGTGCAGGACATCGATCCGTCGCTGATCGACATGGCCGGCATGGAAGACCGGCTGGGGTTCTACAACGAGGAACAGAAGCGCCTGAAGGAAAGCCTGAAGGCCTATGGTCAGCAGGTCCCGGTGCTGCTGCGTCCGCATCCGACGGCACGGGGACGGTATGAAATCGTCTATGGCCGCCGCCGGCTGGCCGCCCTGCGCGATCTGGGCATGCCGGTGCGCGCCATGGTGCGGCAGCTGGACGATCACGCGCTGGTCATGGCGCAGGGTCAGGAAAACACCGAACGCACCGACCTGAGCTTTATCGAAAAGGCCAGTTTTGCCGCGCAGCTGGATGCCGCGGGCTATGACCGGCAGACAATCGCGGCGGCGCTGGCGATGGACATGCCGATGGTCAGCCGAATGCTCAAGGTCGGCACGGCGTTCGACTTGGCCTTCCTACGCCAGATCGGCCGCGCCCCTTCCGTCGGGCGGGACCGCTGGATGACGCTGGTGGAGAAATTCAAGAACGAAGGCGCGCGGAACCGGGCCACGGCCTTCATGAACCGGCCCGAATTCGCCGTTCTGGGAACCGACGACCGGTTCGACGCCGTGTTGCGCATCGCCGAAAAACAACCCGACGCCAAGGCCCCTGCCCCGAAGGTGCCCGCGCGTAAGGCTTCGATCACCACGCCGGACGGCACGCCGCTGGCCACGCTCAGCGCCAGTGACAAGGGCGTCAATCTGGCGGTCCGGACCGAAGGGTTCGACCGCTGGATCGAAGAGAATGCCGATGATCTGCTGAACGAATGGTTTGCCCGCTGGCAATCCGCGCAGGCCACGGACCAGGACTAAGACCCGCAACCAGATCCCCGCAACCAGACCAAGGAGGCACAGACAGGGACCCCCAAATAAGAAAAGCCCCCCAAGCAATATGGAAGGCCTTTCTCGTCGTTAGCACCTACGGGATATCTTTCTTCCGCGACTCCGTCAACTCTGTCGTCCGGACAGGGGGCAACTTTTTGCGTCCTGCGTGAACTTTCATGACCGCACAAACCACCCGTTTTCAGGGCCAGCCGGTATCGGCTGCGCCCGACAATGGACCTATGTCCTTCGACAAGTGGGCCCTGGTCGACGACCTGAGGCTGGCCGCCCCCGATTTGGGGCTGTCGCATCGGTCCGTCGCCGTCCTGCGCGCGATGCTGACTTTCCTGCCCGATCGGACCCTCACCGCCCTGCCCGGTCGCGCGATTGTCTTTGCCTCGAACACGACGCTGTCGGCGCGTCTGGGCGGCATGCCTGAAAGCACCCTGCGCCGACATCTGGCCGCACTGGTCGCCTGCGGTGTTGTCAGCCGGTGCGACAGCCCGAACCGCAAACGCTATGCCCGGAGGCTGGGGTCCGGTCTGGGCTGCGCCTTTGGATTCGACATGGCTCCGCTGGCGATGATCGCCCGCGATATCGGCACCCTTGCCCGCGCCGCCGAACGCCGGGCCGAGGAACATGCCGTGTTGCGCAGCGCCGCCCTTGTCGCGCGTCAGGATCTGTTCCAGGCGATGAGTGCGCAGGGCATCGACCCCGAGGGACCGAACCCGCAGTCCCCGCTGATCGGACGCGCCCGGCTGATGCTGCGGCGCAAGGACAACGTGGACGATCTGCGGCAGCTGATCGAGGATCTGGAAAACGCCCGGAAGACCCTTGCCGACACCACCGAAACGGGCGGCAGTGACACCGGAAATGAGCGGCACCAACATAAAGGGATACATAAAGATTCTGAGACACCCCGGCCTGTGGACAACGCGCAGACCCAGGAGATGCCTGATCAGCTGATGCCCTTCCGGCAGTATCACCTGTTGTTCCCCGATATGGCCCGCAACTGGCACGAGGTCACCGCCCATGCCCGTCAGCTGGTGCCGATGATGGGGATCGACATGCAGGTCTATGACGAGGCCAGCGCTGCCATGGGGCCACGGCTTGCCCCTCTGGCCATCTTCTGCCTGTTGGAACGGTTCGAGACGCTGAGAAACCCGGGCGGCTACCTGCGGCGCCTGACCCAGACGGCGCGTCTTGGACAGCTGGACTATGCGCGATTGCTGAGGACGACCGAGGTCGCACGCCCGGAATTGTCAGCTGACAATTTTTCGAATGGCGGGATGCCTCGACCGTCCGCCAACCGACCACCGGCAGAAATTGTCAGCTGACAATTTTCCCCGAACCAGTGGATCACACCACTGGTTGACAGCCCGCGCAATCAGGCGCCAAAAGCCGCCACCGGGATAAAGGACGACGTGACATGGCCCATCTGAACCGCAAGGCAGCGCAGCGCATGATGCAGGCCGAAGGGATGGATGCGCTTTTGATCCTGTCGGCCGAAGGCTTCGCCCATGCCACCGGGGCCGCGCCCGGGGTCGCCACCATGTGGCGGCGTGAAGGGGCGGTGGCCGTCCTGGTTCCGGCCGATCCGGACCAGCCCGAAACCGTCGTCATCAGCGATCTCTTCGCCGCCAACCTGCGGCGCGACAGCCATATCCGGGATATCCGCGAAAGCCCCATCTGGGTCGAGGCGATGACGATCGAGGCACCGGACCTCGATGGTGACCTGTCGGTGCTTGGCGATCTGTGGGACGGACCCCGCAGGCCGGTCGGCAACCGCAGACCCGAAACCTTCGATCCCGCGATCACCTATGGCCACCTGCGCGATGCGCTGGCCGAGAAGGGGTTGCGCGCGGGGCGGGTCGGGGTCGAATTGTCAGCCGTCGCCGCCAATGGGATCGACGCCCTGACCGCCGCCCTCGCGCCCACCACGCTGACCGACGGCACCCATGTCGCGCGGCAGCTGCGCGCGATGAAATCGCCCGAGGAGATCGCCCTGTTGCGCAGCGCGGTCGAGGTCGCGGAGGTCGGGATCAGTGCCGTGCGCGACGCCATTTCGGTCGGCGTGGCCCGCAGCGATCTTGCGGCCGTCTGGTCCGCCACCGTGGCGAAGGCCGGGGCAGGGCGGCCGATGACGGGGCAGTGGGAATACATCTCGGTCGGGGCGGATCCCTGGGGCGGGGATGCGATCGCCGCGCCGGGTGATCTGGTCAAAGTCGATGTCGGCTGCCTGATGCGCGGCTATACCTCGGACAGCGGGCGCACGTTCGTCGTGGGTCAGCCGCGCCGCCTTCAGGCCGAGATGCACGCGGCGCTCATGACCGGGTTCCGCGCAGGGTTCGACCTGCTGCACCCCGGCACGCCCCTGTCCGAGGTGCACCGCGCCACCCAGTCGGCGATCCGGGGCAGGGGGCTTGGGGGCTACAGCCGGGGGCATTTCGGGCACAGCCTGGGCACGGGACCGGGGTCCGAGGAATGGCCCTTCATCTCGGCCGATGCCGACACGCGGATCGAAAGCGGCATGGTCCTGGCCTTCGAGACGCCGATCTACGTGACCGGCGTGGGCGGCATGATCATCGAGGACCAGGTCGAGATCACCGACAACGGTCCGGTGTCGATGAACCGGCTGACACATGACCTTGTTGCCTGTTAACGACCTGAATACCCATAATTATCATTGAAAATCAGGCAATTAAGGGAATTTCGGCGCGTCAGTCCCACATCCCACGTCCGTATTTGTGCATATTCGAATGTGCGCCCAAGTGGTACACAGCAGGGGCCTTCGACGGCTTGACCGCACGAGGGCAAAGCAAAATAAGGGTGCCGACATATGCGCGGATGGCCTCATGCCTCTGGCTCAATAGGAGACAAGACCTTGAAAACACTTCTGAACAAAACTGCCCTGACCCTCGTGGCCGGCGCCCTGTTTGCAGGTCCTGCCCTGGCCGAGGAATGGCGCTTCAACAACTTCCTGCCCGAGACCCGCCCCGAGTCCGCGCAGCTGGACCAGTTCGCCGAAGACGTGAACACCGCGCTGGCCGACAAGGATTTCTCGATCCAGATGTATCACGGCGGGTCGCTTGGCCTGCCCAACACCGACCTGCTGCGTGTGGTCCCGACCGGCGCGGTCGAGATGAGCCTGATGTGGTCGAACTATCTGGGCCGTGACGCGCCGGAACTCGGCTCGGTCTTCGTGCAGGGCGCGATCAGCACCGTGGACGAGCTCAAGGCCGTGCTGCCCGTCGCGCAAGAGATCTACACCGAAGCCTACAACGACTGGGACATTACCACCGTCGGGTTCGTGGCAATCCCCACCCTGTCGGTGTCGGTCTTCTGCCGCGACAAGCCGATCAACACGCTGGAAGACCTGCGCGACGTGAAGCTGCGCGTCTGGGCCCGCGAACAGGTTGAGACCTTCACCAAGCTGGGCGTCGCGGCACAGATCGTCCCGCAGGAAGAAGTCTATGTCGCCCTTCGCACCGGCGTGGTCGACTGCGCGCTGTACCCGGCGCTTTATGCCCACACCATTTCCCTGCAGGAGGTGACGAAATACGCGTCGTTCCTCTACCCCATGGCCTCGGCGCCCTACACGATCGCCGTGCAGGACGACCGTTGGGAAAACACCGACCCCGAGATCCGCGATGCGATCACCGCGGCGGCGGATGCGCTGTGGGAACGCACCAACCAGTATGACGCCGACCTCGAGAACGAACTGGCCGCGCGTGAGAAGCTGGTCGAACAGGGCATCACCTGGGGCGAGGACTTCCCGCAGGCCGACCGCGAACAGTTCGTCGCGGCCGTGTCCGAAACCTGGGCCATGCTGGCGGAAGAAGCCGGTGGCGAGGCGCTGGACTATCGCGCCCGCATGCTGAAGGCCCTGGGCCGCTAAGACCCGGGTCATGCGGATCCGTCACACCTTTGCGCAGGGGCTGGATCACCTGGCCCTTGCGCTGGCGCTCTGCGCCTCGGCCTGCATGGTGGCCATCGTCGGGCTGGTGACAACCAGCGTGATCCTGCGCCGCTTTGCCGGGACGCCGCTGCACATCACCGAAGACGTGGTCGGCCTGCTGCTGACGGCGATGCTGTTCCTGGGCCTGCCGTTGGTCACGATCCGGGCGCAGCACGTGCGCGTGTCGATCGTGGCGACTGCGCTGGACCCGCGCTTTGGTCGCTTGGTCCATGTCGCGGCGATGCTGGTCGGGATCGTCTTCTTCGGCTGGATCTTCCTCAAGGCGCTGCCTTGGCTTGAATTCGCGTGGAAGCGCAACCTCAAGACCGAAACGGCGCGGCTGCTGCTGTATCCCTGGATGGCGGCGCTGCCCCTGTCCGTGGGCCTGACCTGGGTGATCTTTGCCGGCCGTCTGACCGGCCTGCTGGACCGTGAACACCACAGCGCCCCCGAAGAGGGCACGACCATCGCGCCCACCCCCTCCGACCCGAACGACAGGGACAGCTGATCGATGTTCTGGACCACTTTGATCGGCATCCTGGTGACCTCGGCCGCCACGGGCGTGGCGCTTGGCGCGGCGCTTGGGCTGACCGGGCTCGTGCTGTTGCAGGTCTTCTCCAACGGCGCCACCGGGCTGGCCGTGGACGCGATCTGGAACGTGTTCAATTCCTTCACGCTCAGCGCGGTGCCGCTGTTCATCCTGCTGGGCGAGATCCTGCTGCGCAGCGGGGTCAGCAACCGCGCCTACGCAGCCTTCGCGCCGGTCTTCAGCAAGGTGCCGGGCGGGCTGCTCCACACCAATATCGCGGTCTGCACGATCTTCGGCGCGGTCAGCGGATCAAGCCTGTCGACCGCCGCCGCCGTCGGGTCGGTCGCCTACCCCGAGATGACGCGCCGCGGCTATGACCGTGACGTGATCGTCGGCTCTCTTGCGGGGGGCGGCACGCTTGGCCTGCTGATCCCGCCCAGCCTGTCGTTCCTGATCTTCGGGGCGCTGACCGAAACCTCGATCGGGCGGCTCTTCATCGCGGGGATCATCCCGGGTCTGCTGATCGGCGCGGCCTTCATGGTCTACATCATGATCAAGGCGCTGCGGCACCCGCATGTCGCCCCGCGCGAAGACGTCCACGTGCCGCTGATCGCGATCCTGCGCGGCATGGGGCAGGTCTGGCCGCTGCTGCTGCTGATCGTTGCCGTTATCGGGTCGATCATCGGCGGCATCGCCACCCCGACCGAAGCCGCCGCCCTGGGCGTGGTCATCGCCACGGTGATTTCCTTCATCTGGGGCGATCTGACCCTGGCGTCGCTGTGCGCGGCGATCTTCCACGCCACGCTGCTCTTCGCCTCGATCGGGTTCGTGGTCATGGGCGCGACGATCCTGGCGCAGTCGGTCAGCATCCTGGGCGTGGCGCAGCAGGTGCTGAACGTCGTCGCCGACAGCGGGCTGAACCGCTATACGATCCTGCTGCTGGTGGTGCTGATCTACCTGGTGATGGGCTGTTTCTTCGACGGGCTGTCGCTGATGATCATGACCCTGCCGGTGGTCTTTCCGCTGCTGGTCGGGCTGGGCTATGACCCGATCTGGATCGGCGTCATGATCACCATCGTGATCGAGATCGGGCAGGTCACGCCGCCCGTCGGCCTGAACCTCTCGGTGCTGGCCAGCCTCACCAACAACGAGGTCAGCCTGGGCCGGGTGGCGCGCGCGACGGTGCCCTACTGGGTCATCCACCTGCTGGCCATCGCGGTGCTGGCGGCCTTTCCGGGCATCGCGCTGTTTTTGCCGGACCTGCTGTTCTAAGTGGACCCCACGGGACCGGCGGGGCAGGGCAGGGGGGTATCCCCCGACCGCACGCAAAAGGCCCCGGCGCATGACCGGGGCCCCTGCAATTTCAGATCTCAGATCCAGTAGGTCGGCACGCCGTAATACTGGTGGGTGCGTTCTTCCCAGTTGCGATCCGACGCCCACGTCTCGGTCCGCTTGGGCGCACCCTTGACGTCGGCTTCGGTGATGTCGGTGACATAGCCGTCCTTTTGGGTGTCATACCGCAGCTTCTGCCAGGGGATCGGGTGATGGTCTTCCCCCAGCCCCAGGAAGCCGCCAAAGCCCATCACGGCATAGGCGACGTTGCCGGACGGCTTGTCGATCATCAGGTGGTCGATATGGCCGATGTGGGCGCCGTCGACGCCGTAGACATCGGACCCTTCGACGCGGGACGACGAAATCAGGTTGGTCTTGCTTGATGCAGTCATGGTCGCAGTCATGGCCCTCTCCTCAGGGTTATCGCACTACCTGAAGGAAACGCCGCGCCCACGTCCGCTGTTCCGCTGGCGCGGCACCCTGCGGCGCAAATCTGCCGGTCCCGGACGGGCAGGGGAGGGGAGGGGGGCGAGGTCGCCCCCCCGGGGGATCAGAAATCCCAGTCGTCGTCTTCGGTCGCGACGGTCTTGCCGATCACGTAGCTCGACCCCGAGCCCGAGAAGAAGTCGTGGTTCTCGTCCGATCCGGGCGACAGCGCGGCCATGATCGCGGGGTTCACCCGGCAGGCTTCCTCGGGGAAGAGCGATTCAAACCCGAGGTTCTGCAGCGCCTTGTTGGCGTTGTAGTGCAGGAAGGCCTTCACGTCCTCGGTCAGGCCAAGCGGATCATAAAGCTGCTCGGTATACCGCGCCTCGATGTCGTAGAGGTCGAAGATCAGCGCAAAGGCGAAATCCTTCAGCTCGGTCCGCTCGGCCTCGGGCAGGCGTTCAAGCGCGCGCTGGAACTTGTAACCGATGTAATAGCCGTGGATCGCCTCGTCCCGGATGATCAGCCGGATCAGGTCGGCGGTGTTGGTCAGGCGCGCGCGCGACGACCAGTGCATCGGCAGGTAGAAGCCGGAATAGAACAGGAAGCTTTCCAGGAAGACGCTGGCGATCTTCTTGCGCAGCGGGTTCGACGTGGCATCGTACTCATCCAGGATCAGCCGCGACTTGGCTTGCAGATGCTCGTTCTCGGCCGACCAGCGGAAGGCCTCGTCGACCTGGGCGGTCTGGCACAGCGTCGAGAAGACCGAGGAATAGGACCGCGCGTGCACCGCCTCCATGAAGGCGATGTTGGTCAGCACGGCCTCTTCATGCGGCGTCACCGCGTCGGGCATAAGGGCAGGGGCGCCGACGGTGTTCTGGATCGTGTCCAGCAGGGTCAGGCCGGTGAAGACGCGGATGGTCAGGGTCTGTTCGGCCTCGGTCAGCTGCGACCAGCTTTGGATGTCGTTGGACAGCGGCACCTTTTCCGGCAGCCAGAAGTTGGCCGTCAGACGGTTCCAGATCTCAAGGTCCTTGTCGTCCTGCAGCCGGTTCCAGTTGATGGCGCGGGGGACGGGCCGGGTGAAGGGGGTATCTTTCATCGTATCGGTCCTTCGGGTGAGCGGTGCGTGTGAACACGCACCCTACGGGTTGGTGTAGGGTGCGTGCTTGCACGCACCGTCACGTCACAGCGTGCAGGACACGCAGCCTTCGACTTCGGTGCCTTCCAGCGCGGCCTGGCGCAGGCGGATGTAGTAGATCGTCTTGATCCCCTTCTTCCAGGCATAGATCTGCGCCCGGTTGATATCGCGGGTCGAGGCCTCGGCCGGGAAGAACAGCGTCAGCGACAGGCCCTGGTCGACATGTTCGGTGGCCGCCGCATAGGTGTCGATGATCGCCTCGGGCCCGATGTCATAGGCGTCGCGGTAGAATTCCAGGTTCTCGCCGGTCATGTAGGGCGCGGGATAGTAGACCCGGCCGATCTTGCCTTCCTTGCGGATCTCGATCTTCGCCGTGATCGGGTGGATCGAGGAGGTCGCATAGTTGATATAGCTGATCGACCCGGTCGGCGGCACCGCCTGAAGGTTGCGGTTGTAAAGCCCGTGTTCCATCACGTCGGCCTTCAGCGCGGCCCAGTCCTTCTTGGTCGGCAGGTCGATGCCGAACCGTTTGAACAGCGCCTTCACCTCACCCAGTTCGGGGCGCCAGCTGCGGCTGGTGTACTTGTCGAAAAACGCGCCCGAGGCATAGGTCGAGCTTTCGAACCCCTTGAAGGTCTGCCCCTTTTCCCGCGCCAGCCTGCACGAGGCCGTCAGCGCGTGGAACAGGACGGCGGCGAAATAGACGCTGGTGAACTCGACCCCCTCGGGGCTGCCATAGTGGATGCGTTCGCGTGCCAGGAAGCCATGCAGGTTCATCTGGCCCAGGCCGATCGCATGGCTTTCGTCGTTGCCCTTGCGGATCGACGGGACCGAGTCGATCGCCGACATCTCGGACACGGCATTCAGCGCGCGGATCGCTGTCGCGACCGAGGCGCCCAGATCGCCGCCGTCCATCGCCCGGGCGATGTTCATCGACCCGAGGTTGCACGAAATGTCGGTGCCCATCTGCGCATAGGACAGGTCGTCGTTGAATTCGGACGCCTCGTTCACCTGCAGGATTTCGGAACACAGGTTCGACATGGTGATGCGGCCCGCGATCGGGTTCGCCTTGTTCACCGTGTCTTCGAACATGATGTAGGGATAGCCTGATTCAAACTGGATCTCGGCCAGCGTCTGGAAGAACGCACGGGCGTTGATCTTGGTCTTGCGGATCTTGGGGTTGTCGACCATCTCGGCGTATTTCTCGGTGACCGAGATTTCCGAGAAGGCGCAGCCATAGACCTTTTCCACGTCATGCGGCGAAAAGAGGTACATGTCCTCGTTCTTCTTCGCCAGCTCGAAGGTCACGTCGGGGATCACCACGCCGAGGCTCAGTGTCTTGATGCGGATCTTCTCGTCCGCGTTCTCGCGCTTGGTGTCGAGGAACCGCAGGATGTCGGGGTGATGCGCGTTCAGATAGACCGCGCCGGCGCCCTGACGTGCGCCCAGCTGGTTGGCATAGGAAAAGCTGTCTTCCAGCAGCTTCATCACCGGGATCACGCCGGACGACTGGTTCTCGATCCCCTTGATGGGGGCGCCGTGTTCGCGGATGTTGGTCAGCATCAGGGCCACGCCGCCGCCCCGCTTGCTGAGTTGCAGGGCCGAATTGATGCCGCGCCCGATGCTCTCCATGTTGTCTTCCAGTCGCAGCAGGAAGCAGGACACGAATTCACCCCGCGCGGTCTTGCCCGCGTTCAGGAAGGTCGGCGTGGCGGGCTGGAAGCGGCCCGACAGGATCTCCTCCATCAGCTGCATCGCCAGGGTTTCATCACCCCGCGCCAGCGCCAGCGCGTTCATCACCACGCGGTCTTCATAGCGTTCAAGGTAGCGTTTCCCGTCGCGGGTCTTCAGCGTGTACGAGGTGTAGTACTTGAACGCGCCCAGGAAGGTCGGAAAGCGGAATTTCCTGGCAAAGGCCGCGTCCCAGATCTTGCGCAGGTAGTCCTTGGAATACTGCTCAAGCACCGCAGCTTCGTAATAGCCCTCGTCGACCAGATAGCCGAGCTTTTCCTCGAGCGAATGGAAGAAGACCGTGTTCTGGTTGACGTGCTGCAGGAAGTACTGCCGCGCGGCCATCCGGTCGGCTTCGAACTGGATGTTGCCGTCCTCGTCATAGAGGTTCAGCATCGCGTTCAGCGCGTGATAGTCGAGGCCCTGCGTCAGGCTGGCGTCAAGCATTCTGTCCCCCAGAATTTGGTCAGCCCGTCGCGGACGCGGGCGATATCGGTGTCGGTCCCGGCCAGTTCGAAACGATACAGCACGGGCACGTTGCATTTGCGCGCGACGACCTGGCCGGCCATCGCGAAGGTTTCCCCGAAGTTGCGGTTGCCGGCGGCGATCACGCCGCGCAGCAGGCGGCGGTTCGCCTCGACATTCAGGAATCGGATCACGGGCTTTGCCACAGCGCCCCGCCCTTGGCCATCCGCATATGTCGGGCAGATCAGCACGAAGGGCGCGGTCATCCGGGGCGGTTCGGCATCGCCGCGCAGCGGCAGCCTGACAGAGGGAAGGCCCAGCCGGTCCACGAAGCGCGCGGTATTGCCCGACCCGCTTGAGAAATAGGCAAGGCCGCCCATCCCGATCAGCTCAGGCGGCTGATCATGTCGGGGCGGAACCCGGCCCAGTGATCGTCGCCGGCCACGACGACGGGCGCCTGGCGGTAGCCCAGGCCGGTGACCAGTTCCATGGCGGCGGCATCTTCGGTCAGGTCGATGATGTCATAGTCGATGCCACGCGCGGTCAGGGCGCGGGTGGTCGCGGTGCACTGCACGCAGGCGGGCTTGGAATAGACGGTGATGCTCATGGTGGTCCCTTTGCCAATTTTTTGCCTCTGGGCGAAGGGGACACGAAGACCGGCCGGAAGGCCTGTCCGCGCGTCCGGGCCCTCCGCCGCGGTCGTCGTTCATGCCTTGGCAGGTCTCCTGACTTGCGGCTCGGACGTTGTCGATCCGCCTTCCCGGTGTGCCTGTGACACCAGTGGATCCGGACCGGAACTTGCCGCTTACAGTTGCGGGGGCAGTGCCGGATTTACACCGACTTCCCTCTTAGCGCACGAGTCACCTCGCGAGCACCAAAGCAACTGCATATTGGGGTTGGTGGCCTTGGGCTGTCAATATATCGCCACAGGTTTTCCGTGGATAAGTCGGGATTGCACGGATCGGGCCACACCTGCGGCGGGTGCGGCGTGGCCCTTGGCCCGTGGGGTCAGCGGATGAACTGGTCGACGAAATCCGCCCCCAGGCCGACCTTTTCGTAATGCGCGCGGCACATGTCGATCTTGGTGAAGACGTCTTCGAACCCCATGGTCTTGCCCCAGGGATCGACATAGAGCATCACGCCGTTGACCTGGAACATGGTGATCATCTCGTCCACGTCCTCGGGCACGACAAGGGTATGCGTCTCGCCCGGCGCCTCGAAGACATAGCCGCCCTCTTCGGCCATCCAGTCGTGTTCCAGGTAATGCCAGCGCCCCTTGATGACATAGCCATGCACCGCCTGCGGATGCCGGTGGCGCGACAGCACGCCCGATTTGCGCACGCGCAGCAGGTTCATCCAGTAACCCTGGCTGCGGTTCAGGCACAGCGGGCGGAAGGCGACGTTTTCGGCCTGGGGCACCCAGATCCGTTCGTCCTCGGGGATCGCCTTGGGGATGACGATCTCTTCCTGTGCGTCCTTGGGAAAGGGCAGCTGGTAGGGGGTGCGCGCGTCGGCGTCGGCGGTTTCAACGGGCATGGGGGTTCCTTTCACATTGCGGCATAGCCGCCATCCACGGGATAGACGCTGCCGGTGACGAAGGACGCGCGGTCCGACAGCAGCCAGGCGGCAAGTTCGCCAACCTCGGTCGGCTCGCCCCACCTGGCCAGCGGCGTGCGGGTGACGATCGGGTCGTTGCGGGCGGGATCCTCGCGCAGGGCCTGCGTCATCTCGGTCGCGATCCAGCCGGGCGCGATGGCGTTGACGCGGATGCCGTCCGCCGCCCACTTGCCCGAGAGCGCCTTGGTCAGCTGTGCCACCCCGCCCTTTGAGGCCGAATAGCCCGGCACCAGCGGCCCGCCAAAGAAGCTGAGCATCGAGGCCGTGTTGACGATCGCCCCGCCGCCCGCGGCCAGAAGGTCGTGCGCCGCAAGGCAGGTGCGCATGGTTCCGGTCAGGTTGACGTCGATGACCTTCTCGAAGACCTCGATCTCGTATTCGCGCCCGCGCATCAGGATGCCCGCGCAGTTGACCAGACCCTGCAGGCTGTCGAGCCCGTCGAAAAAGGCGCCCACCTGCGCGGTGTCGGTCACGTCCAGCACGGCGGTGGCGACCTCGGGCCGGGTGGCGCGGAAGGCGGCGACCTCGTCTTCGCTGACTCCGGTGGCGGTGACCCGCCAGCCGTCGCGCTGTAGGGTGGCCGCGATGCCCGCCCCGATGCCGCGTGTGCCGCCGATGATGACTGCGTGATTCATGCGGTGTCCTTGCTTAGAAAATCCTCGACCGCCGCGCGACGCGGCATCGGGGCGACGGCCCCGTAGCCCTGCGTCGACAGGGCGGCGGCGGCGTTGGCATAGCGTGCGGCGGCAAAGGGATCGTCCCCGTCCACAAGCCGCGCCAGGAAAGCCCCGTCAAAGGTGTCGCCCGCAGCGGTGGCATCCACCGCCGTCACCTGGCGCCCCCGGATGCGGCGGCGATCGTCGGGCGTGGCGACCAGCGTGCCCTCGGCCCCGAGGGTCAGCGCGACGATCCCGGCCCCGAGGTGCAGGTAGAAATCCGCGATGGCGTCGGGATCGTCCAGGCCGGTCAGCTGCTGCGCATCCTCGTATCCCGGCAGGGCGATGTCGCACTGGGCCATGGCCGCGTGGATCACCGCCCGCGCCCGGTCCAGCGGCCAAAGCTTGAGCCGCAGGTTGGTGTCGTAAGACACCCGGCCGCCCGCCGCCCGAACGACGGCGATCGCGTCAAAGACCGCGTCCGCCGCGCGGTCGGAAATCGCCTGGCTGATGCCCGAGACATGCAGCACCCCGGCCTGCTGCAACGCGACGCGGGGCAGGTCGTCGGGCCCCATGCGGCTGCTGGCGGACCCGGCGCGGAAATAGCTGAACTGGTGGCCATCCGCGCCGTGGGTGACAAAGTAGACCCCGGTGTGCGCGTCGGTCACCTGTCGCACGGTCGATGTGTCGATGCCTTCGTCAGCCCAAAGCGCCATGAAGCTGTCGCCGAAGGCATCGGCGCCGATATGGGTGACATAGCCGACGCTGGCGCCCTGCCGGGCAGCAGCGATGGCGCAGTTCGACGTGTCGCCGCCGTGGCCGGGCAGGTACCGCCCGTCGGGCTGCTGGTTGAACTCCAGCATCGGTTCGCCCAGGCAGAGGATCTTGGCAGACATCGCGGGCGCCCTCAGATCCGGCCGTACTTTGCCAGACCTTCCTTCAGCGATCCGCTGTCGATGATCAGCTTGGCCTGTTCGGCTTCGCGTTCGTCGATCTCGATCGCCATCTTCAGCACCTCTTCGGCATGGGCGATCGGCACGCAGACCACCCCGTCGATGTCGCCGACGATCAGGTCACCGGGGTGCACGATCACGCCACCCATGTCGACCTCGACATTCGCGGCCAGCGTCTTGGCATGGCCGACGGTGGTGCCGGGGCAGACGGTGCGGGAATAGACCGGGAAGTCATAGTCGCGGCGGATTTCGACGATGTCGCGGACACCGGCGTCCAGCACGGCAGCCTCGTGCTTGTTGGCGACGGCCCCGGCGGTCATCAGGCCGCCCCAGACGGCGACATCGATGCTCTGGTTGGTCGAGATCACGATGACCGACCCGGGATCGGATGCGTCGATCACGTCAAGCGCGTGCTGCGGCGGAAGGGCTTCGTCCGTCGGGCCTTCCAGCACGGTGACGGCAGGGCCGACGATCTTGGTCTCGTTGATCCGGGGGCGGATCTGGTGGTTGAGGAAGCCGGGCTTGCCCGCCACCTTGTCCACCGCATCGGCGACCGAGGCGATGGCGGTTCCACGGAATCCGGCGATCAGGTCTTCAAGTGTCATGGTCATGTCCTTTGAGTTCAGGGTTCGGGGGACCAGCGGTTCACCCAGTTGACGGGGGGCTGGCCTGACAGCACGCGGGCGATCTCCTCGGCCGCCTTGCGCTGCAAGAGCGCGACCGACCGTTCGGAATACCAGGCGTTGTGATCCGACAAGAGCGTGTTCGGCGCGGCCATCAGCGGGTTGCCGGGGCGGATCGGTTCGACCTCGAAGACGTCGATGCCGGCGCCGAACAGGCGGCCCTCGGTCAGGGCTGCGGCCAGGGCGGCTTCGTCCACCAGCCCCCCGCGCGAGACGTTGATGACGATGGTCGTGGGTTTGACGCGGGCCAGCCGGTCGGCGTTCAGGATGTGGCGGGTGTCGGGTGTCAGCGGCGCGTGCAGGCTGATGACATCGGCGGTGGCGCAGAGCGTGTCCATATCGGTCAGCTTGACCCCGGCGGCGCATGCGGCGTCTTCCGACATGAAGGGGTCATGGACCAGCACGCGGGCAAAGCCGAAGGCGCGGAACTTGGCCAGCGTGACCAGCCCGATCCGGCCGCAGCCGATCAGCCCCAGCACCGCGCCGTCACGATCGGGGATGGGCGCGGCCTGTCCGATGCCCCAGTGCCCGGCGCGCACTTCGGCGTCGCGGGTGACGACGCGGCGCTGCACCGACAGATAAAGCGCAAGGGCGTGATCGCTGACCTCATGCTCGGCACCATAGTCGGGGACGTTCGCGACATAGACGCCCCGGTCCCGGGCTGCATCCAGGTCGATATTGTCGGTGCCGACGCCATAGCGCACGACGACCCGAAGGTCCGGACAGGCCGCAAGTTCGGCCTGCCCGATGGTCCGTTCGCGGACCAGGATCCCCTGCGGGTTCAGATCCCGCAGGGCAGGGACCGCATCCACGCCCTCGCCAACCGCCACGATCCGTGCGCCCGCCGCGCCCAGAACGGAGGTTTCCGTGTCATAGGTCGCGTAACCGGGTTCCAGAACGGCGATGGTCGGCGTGGTCATGATACGGTCCCGCATGGATCAGAACTGGTCGCGATAGGCCTGAACGGCAGCGTCCAGCTTGTTCGGCCAGTCCTCGCCGATCTCGCCCACGACAAATTCCTTCACCGCCGGCTGCGCCTTTTCGCGGAACATCGCCTTCTGTTCGGGGCTGACGGCCACGACGGTCATGCCCTTTTCTTCAAGGATGGTGGTCGCATTGGCATCCTGTGCGGCGGTCATGCCGCGGTGGATGGTCTTGGCGATGTCCGAACACTGGGTGACGGCGACCTGTTCGGCCTTGGTCAACCCCTGGTAGAAGTCGTCGGACATCAGGTAGGCGTGCCAGCTGAAGACGTGCCCATCCAGCGACACGTACTTCTGGTTCTGGTAGAGCGAGGCGTTGACGATATTGGTCACGCCGTTTTCCTGACCGTCGACCACGCCCTGCTGCAGCGCGCCGGGCAGTTCGGGCCACGGCACCGGGGTCGCCGAGGCGCCAAGGCTTTCCACCAGCGTCACCCAGACCGGCGCGGTCATGACCCGCATCTTCAGGCCTTCCATGTCCTTGGGTTCGGCAATGGGGCGGATGTTGTTGGTAAAGTTGCGCACGCCGTTGTCGGCCGCGCCGAACATCCGGATGCCCGTCTTGTCCAGCATGTCGGCGGCCAGGTCGTCGCCAAAGTCGCCGTCCATCACCGACCAGGCCATCGCCTGATCGTCGAAGAGGTAGGGCAGGGCGAGCACCGAGAAGGGCTTGTACATGGCCGAGATCGGTCCGTCATGCACGACGGCCATCTGGATGGTGCCCAACTGCAGGCCCTCCATCACCTCGTTGTCGCCGGCCAGCTGGCCCGCGGGGAAGATCTGCACATCGATCGACCCGGCGGTCTTGCCCTCGACACAGCTTTCAAAGGCCAGCGCCGCGGCGTGTTTCGGGGAACTGAGGTCGGCCGACTGGAAGTGCGCGTATTTCAGATCCTTGGCGACGGCGGCCTGCCCGGCCACGGTCAGGGCGATTGTCGCAGTCGCGGTAAGCAGTTTTGACATGGTTTTCATTGGTTTCCTCCCTTGCATGTCAGTTTGAGAACCCGAAGAACGTCGGGACAAAGGTGCTGATGCCTGGCACCAGGATGACCAGAAGCAGCACGATGAGCTCGGCCGCGAGAAGCGGCAGAACGGCACGGGACAGCGCGTCGAGGCGCAGCTGGCCGACGCTGGCGATCACGAAAAGCACCGGGCCGACCGGGGGCGTGACCATGCCGATGGTCAGGTTCAGCACCAGCATCATGCCGAACTGAAGCGGGTCGATCCCCGCGCCATAGGCGATCGGGCCCAGCACCGGCGTCAGGATGATCAGCGCGGGCAGGGTGTCGATGAAGAACCCGCAGACCAGCGCGAAGGCGGCCAGGATGAACAGCACGCCCAGCCGCGTGTCGGTGACCGAGGCGACCATCCGGGCCAGGTCCTGCGGGATCTGCAGATAGGTCAGCAGCCAGGCAAAGATCGACGCCATCGCGATGATCAGGAAGACCGACGAAGTGATGATCGCGGCGCGGGTGAAGGCAACGTAGAGGCCGCGCAGGGAATAGGCGCGCAGCACCAGCCCCAGCAGCAGCGCATAGGCCGAGGCGACCGCGCCGGCCTCGGTCGGGGTGAAGACGCCGAAGATGATGCCGCCCAGGATGATCGCGGGCATGACCAGCGCGGGCAGGGCGGCAAGCGCGCTGCGCGACAGTTCAGCCCTGCCCGCGCGGGTGTCACGGCCGCGATAGCCATGCCGCGTCGACACGATGTGGTTGGCCAGTGCCAGGGCAAGCCCCAGCAGCACCCCCGGCACGATCCCGGCCAGGAACAGCCCCGCCACGGTCACGCCATTGGTCGAGATCGCGAAGATCACGGCCAGGATCGACGGCGGGATGATCGGCCCGATCGTCGCCGTCGCGGCCGACAGCGCGCCCGCGTAATGCTTGTCATAGCCCGCCTCGCGCATCATCCGCATGACGATGGCCGACGGCCCCGCCGCATCGGCCAGCGCCGATCCGGAAATGCCCGCGAACAGCATCGACACCAGCACGTTCACATGCCCCAGCCCGCCGCGCAGGTGGCCGACCAGCGCGTTGGCAAAGTTCAGCAGCGCCCGGGTCAGCCCGCAGGCGGTCATCAGTTCCGACGCCAGGATGAAGAAGGGCACGGCCATCAGCGGAAAGCTGTCGATGCCCGCGAACATGCGCTGCGTGGCGACCAGCGGGTTCAGGCTGCCTTCGATGAAGATCGCCGCGATGCCCGCCACGCCCATGGTGAAGGCCACGGGCACGCCCAGGATCAGGGTCGCGAAGAACAGAAGGATCAGGGTCTTCGCCATGGTCACGCGGTCTTGTCGGGGGTCGGGACGGGGGTGTCATCGGGCGCGGCATCGGCGAGGAACTCGAACTCCTCGCGGACGAAGCGCGCGGCGAAGAGCACGAGGTGCAGCAGGAACAGCCCGCAGCCGATCGGGATCGACAGGTAGGCGACCCCGCGCGGCATGCCGGTTGACATGGTTTCCTTGTTCCAGCCGAACTGCACGAATTCCACGCCCAGCCAGAACATCGTGGCCATGAAGACGAACATGATGACCACGGCCAGCCACCGAAGCGCCCGGCCAAAGGCGGGCGATCCGAGCGAATGCAGCGTGGTGATGGCCACCAGCCGCCCTTCGCGCAGCGCCAGCCCGGCCCCTGCGAAGGCACCCAGGATCATCAGGTGGCGTGCGGCCTCTTCGACCCAGGCGAAGGACTGCCCGAAGCCATAGCGGCCGACCACGTTGACAAAGACGATGGCAAAGACGGCGGCCAGGACCAGCGCGACCAGCACGCGGTTCAGGACAACCAGTATGGCTTCTGCACGGGCCAATCGCTCCTCCCCTAGCGGTATCTCGATGCAGAATCGAAACTGGCATACTGTATGCCAGTGTGTCAATCATTGTATATTGTATGCCAGTTTGCTATTCCGATCAGGCCGCCGAGGAGTTGAGATGAAAGCGCTTATCAGACCGAAATCATTGACGGAAACAGTGGCCGAGGCGCTGCGGGACTGGGTCATCTCGGGCGATATGGAGCTGGGAAGCCAGCTGTCGGAGGCCAGAATCGCGCAGGATTTGTCGGTTAGCCGCACCCCGGTCCGAGAGGCGATCAACCGGCTTGAGATGGAGGGGCTGCTGACGGTCGAACCGCAGCGCGGCACCTTCGTCTTCTCGCTCGCTCCGGAGGAACTGGCCAAGCTTTGCGATGCCCGGCTGAGCCTTGAATCGGCGGCGCTGAGCTTTGCGATGCAGGCCGATGCGCCACGTCTGGCCGACCGGCTGTCGGCCTGTGTCGACCAGATGTCACGCGCCCGGGCGGCGGATGACGTGCCGCTCTACTTGCGGCTCGATTCCGAATTCCACCAGATCCTGATGGAATGCTCGGACAACCGGTTTCTGACCGACGCCTACCAGACCATCGCGCAAAAGATGGCCGCCCTGCGCAACAGGCTGGGGCGGCATCCCGACCACATGGCCAAATCCTATCGCGAACACCAGGAGCTGTGCGAGGTCATCGCGCGCGGCGACGAGGCAACGGCCCAGTCCATCCTGCGCGCCCATATCGGGCGCAAGGAAGGATCCTATTGGGAAATGGCGATCAAGGACTGACGGTCAGAAGTCGCCCGGGGCGCATTGCAGGCAGGTCAGCCCGGCGGCGCGCCAGAAATCCACGACGGACCGGCGGTCGTCGACGACCAGCCACGGGGCATAGCCGTCGGCGCGGATCCGGGCCAGCGCGCTGCGCTTGACCTCGGGGTCGGGGTCGCGGTCTTCCTCGGGGCGGCGCAGGTAAAGCGCGTCGTGGGCGATGCCCATGGTCTCAAGCCAGTCGAGGGTGCGGTGCCGCCAGCCCTCGGGTCGCCCCGAACACAGAACGATCGCATCGCCCTGCGCCTTCAACCGCGACAGCAGCCGCGCCACGGGTTCGATCACCGGCGCCACGGCCATGGCATCGTGAAAGTCGTCCCACTTCTTGGTTTCGCCATGCACCAGGTGACCCAGGCGGTCGGCGTCGAATTCGGCCAGGGTTCCGTCGATGTCGAAAATCACGCAGTCCATCGGGTGGGCCCTGTCTTTGGTCATGTCGTGGTCGCTGTCTTTGGCCATGTATCGGGGTCTCCTGTCGGGTCGGCCTCGTGCCAGCCCCCGGGGACGGGCACGAAGAGGATCGGGGTGGTGTTGCGCGGGGACGGGCCGAAGGGGTCGTGGCCCAGCAGGTGGCGGGTCGCGCGGATCACGCCGGAATGGGCGACGAAGACCGGCAGCCGGTCTTGGTCGGTTTGCGTCAGCCCGTGGCTCAGCGCCCGGGCGACGCGGTCGATCATGTCGGGCCAGCCTTCGCCGCCTTTGGGAGTGCTGGCACGGGGCGGAAGATCGGCAACCGGCAGGCCTTCGAAATCGCCCCAGTCGCGTTCGCGCAGATCCGCCAGCGTCACGGCGGGTCGTCCGGGGAAGGCCAGGCGCGCGGTATCCTGCGCGCGATCCTGCGGTGACACGAACAGCGTGACCTTGGGCCAGGGGCGGTTGGCCAGGGCGGCAGCGCCCGCGCGGCCTGCATCGGTCAGCTGTGCTTCGGTCCGCCCGGCGATCCGCCCGTCGCGGTTGGCGTCGGTTTCGCCGTGCCGGATCAGCACGAAGCGGCGAGGGGGCAGGGTCATAGCGGCAGCCTTTCGTTCAGCAGCAGGCGCGCCCGGAACCGCGATTCCAGCAGGTAGTCCTCGGGGCGGTCACAGAAGAGCGGCGCGAAATGCCGCGCGCCAAGCCGGTCGATCATGGCGATCTGGTCGCGCAGCGGCGGGTGCACGTTCCAGCGCAGGTACTGGCCGCCGTGCGCGGCGATGGCGCGGGCGTGGGCGGTCATGTGGCCGGTGAAGATCACGGTGGCCGCCCGGCCCAGGCGCCCGGTGTCGCGCCAGCCCTGCACCAGTCGCCAGGCCATTCCGGCGTCGGCATTGGGCGTGTCGCAGATCAGGAACCGCGCCGCGGGATCAAAGGGGGCGTCGATCAGCGGCCGCAGGGCCGCGGCCCCGTCGGCAATGCCCCCGCTGCGCAGCATCACGTCCAGCGCGGCGCGGCAGGTGTCGTCCAGCGTCACCGATCCGCGCGGTGCCAGGTGCAGCGCGAGTTCCCCGGCGCGGCCCGAAGGGGGGACGGGAAACAGGTGCTGTTCGGCAGTGCTGGCATCCAGTGCGGCGTCCAGCGCGGCGCGCCGGTCGGCCTGCGGGACATCGCCCAGATGGTAGGAGCAGTCGATCAGCGCGACCTCGGCCCGGGGTGGCGGATCGAAGGCGAACCAGTGCGATTCCTCGGACCAGTCGCCCGAGAAGAACAGCCCCCCGCCAAGCGCCAGGTGCAGCCAGACCCCGCCGTGGGCATGGCCATTGCGCCCGGTCGTCACGACCGTCCCGCTGATCCGCGTGGTGCCATGGTCGGGCAGGGGATGCAGATCGGCCCCGGGGGGCAGGGCGCGCGCGGTGGTGGCGGTGCAGTGGATCGGCAGGCCCGCGTTGATCGCAAAGCCCGCGCCGCCGATATGATCGATGTGGTCATGGGTGATCAGCACCCGGTCCGCGCCCGCAAGCCAGGCGGGATCGAAGGGCGACGACGCCTCGGGGCCCGCGCCGACATCAAGCAGCCAAAGCTCTTGCCCGGTCCAGACGCGGATGCAGGCGGGGCCCTTTTCGCCCAGGCCCGACAGGACCTCGACCCAGGGGGTGTGCAGCTGTCCGGCGTCAGGCATGGGCGGGCTCGCGCGCGGGGGCGGCGGGGCTGGCGGGATCGTGGAAGGCCCAGGGGGCGGTGATCCGCAGGCCGACGTGATCGCCGGGCGCGGCGCGCTGCGGCGACATCGCGACAAGGTCTTCGCCCCCGGTGTCCAGCCGCAGCCGGAACCGCCCGCCGAGGTAGGTGCAGCTGAGCACGCTGGCCCGCACCCCACCTTCAGACAGCAGGGTGATATCCTCGGGCCGGATGCTGAGATGGCTGATCGCGCCGGTCCGGGCGCGGGCGGTCAGGGTCTGGCCCATGGCCACGACCGGAAGATCGCGCCCGGCCAGCGGCCCGGCAGCCTGCGCCGATACCACCGCGCCGTCGCCAAGGAACCCGGCGACAAAGCAGTCGGCAGGTTCGGAATACAGCACCTCGGGCGCGGCGAACTGGCGGATGCGGCCCGCTTCCATCACCGCGATCCGATCGGCCAGCGCCAGGGCTTCGCCCTGGTCGTGGGTGACATACAGCATCGTCGCCCCGGTGCGCTGATGGAAATTCGCAAAGGCGTCCTGCATCGAGGCGCGCAGCGCCAGGTCGAGGTTGGCCAGCGGTTCGTCCAGCAGCACGGCCCGGGGTTCGGCGACAAGACAGCGCGCCAGCGCCACCCGCTGCCTTTGCCCGCCCGACAGCTGCGACGGCGCGCGGTCGGCAAAGTCGGTCAGCCCGGTCAGCGCCAGCGCCTCGGCGACGCGGGCGCGCCGGTCGGCCGGTTTCAGGCCCCGGACCTGCAGCGGATAGGCGACGTTGCCTGCCACGCTCATGTGCGGCCACAACGCATAGGACTGGAAGACGATGCCGACACCCCGGTCCTCGGGCGGCACGAACCGGCCCGGTCCGGCCACCATGTCGGCGCCCATGTGCAGCGTGCCGGCGGTCGGTTCCTCGAACCCCGCCGTCAGGCGCAGCAACGTGGTCTTGCCGCAGCCCGACGGCCCCAGCAGCGCCACGAATTCGCCTTCGCCGACGCGGGCGTCGATGGCATCCAGCGCCGGGGCGGCGGTGCCGTCAAAGCGTTTGGTCAGCCCGGAATAGATCAGCTCTGCCATGGCACGACTCCTTTCGGCAGGCGGCGCGCGGCCAGTTGCACGCAGCCCATGAGACAGACGATGAGGACGACGATCGACATGGCGAGGGCCGAGGCCATCACCGTCTCTCCGCTGTCTTCGAGGTTGTAGATGACGACGCCCAGGGTTTCGGTCCCCGAGGACCACAGCAGCGCCGACACCGTCAGTTCGTTGACCGCCGTCAGGAACACCAGGATCGCCCCCGCCGCTGCCGCCGGGGCCGCCAGCGGCAGCACGATGGTGCGCAGGCGACGACCCAGGCGGGCCCCGGCGGCGGCGGCGGCTTCCTCCATTGCCGGATCAAGCTGGCTGACCGAGGCCTGGACGGGCCGCAGCATCACCACCAGGAACCGGGCCAGGTAGGCGGCCAGGATGATCCAGATCGTGCCGTAGAGCGTCAGGTCGGTGAAGGGCAGGTCGATGAAGGCGAGGATGCAGGCGATCGACAGCACCACGCCGGGCAGGGCATAGGGCAGGTCGACCAGCGCATCGACGCTGCGGGTCAGCCGCGACGGACGCCGCGCCATCAGCCAGGCCAGCGGCAGGCTGACGGCCATCAGGATCGCCGCCGCTGCGGTGGCCAGCATCAGCGAGTTCACATAGGCCCGGCGGGTGACGGGCTGGACGAACAGCGCCTCGACCCAGGCCTTGAAGGTCAGCGTGTCCAAGGTCAGCGGCACCCCGTAGGCCGGGATCAGCGAGGTGAACAGCAGGGCGGTCAGCGGCAGAACTAGGATCGCCGCGATGAAGGCCCACAGCGCGATTTCCACGGGAAGCCGGCCGCCTTTCAGCACGATCGACAGGGGTTGGCCCGACAGGCCGACCAGCCCGTAGGACCGCCGCGCCAGCAGCCAACGGCCCAGCAGAACGCCCAGGATCGCGACCACGCCGATGATCAGCGCCAGCACCGCGACCTCGGGCAGGACCGAAGGGCCGAGTCCGACAAGCCGCTGGTAGATCAGCGTCGGCAGGGTGGAATAGCGGGCGGGAATGCCCAGCATCGCCGGAATGCCGAAATTGCCAAGCGCGGTGACAAAGGCCATCGCGGCCCCCGCGCCAAGGGCCGGCAGGCTAAGCGGCAGCACGATCTGCGCCCAGACCTTCAGGCCACGCGCGCCGGACATCCGGGCGGCCTCGACCAGGTCGGCGGGGATCTGGCGCAGGCCCGCGCGCAGGGTCAGGAAGACGATCGAGGCATGCTGGATGCCGAGAAGAAGAATGATGCCGCCGGGCGAATGCAGCGGCTGCGGCGATCCAAGCGGCGGCGCGATCCCCAGCATCCTGAGCAACACGGACGACGGCCCCATGACCTGCATCCAGGCCAGCGCGGTGATCTGCGGCGGGATCATCATCGGCACCATCAGGCAGAAGACCAGCGCCGCCTTGCCGCGCACGTCGGTCAGCGCGACGAGAAAGGCGAAGGCCGCCCCGATGAGGATCGAGATCAGCGTGCCGCCCGCGGCGGTGACCAGCGAATGGATCAGCGCGGTGCGGGTGCTGTCACGGGTCAGGACGGTGGCCAGGTGATCGCCGGTCAGCCCGGATCCGACGCCCACGCCTTCCAGCAGCAGGCGTACCACCGGGCCAAGCGCGATCAGCACCACCGGCACCAGCAGTAGCGACAGCAGCCGGCCTTCCGACCGGCTGCTGTTCCTGTGCGTGAGAGAGGCGATCATTCGACGCCGAAGGTCTTGGCGAAGCGGTCTTTGTTGGCCTCGGTGTCGGCCAGTGCCTTGGCCGGATCGAAGGCCATCAGGGTGATATCGCCGCGCTGCGGGAAACCTTCGGGGCTGGCGACGCCGTTGCGGGCGGGGATGTAGCCCTGCGTCACGATCAGTTCCTGGCCCTGCTGCGACAGCAGGAAGTCGACGAACTTCTGCGCGGTCGCGTTGCCTTCGGCCTTCTTCATGATGGCGACGGGTTCGGTCACGTAGGACACGCCTTCCTCGGGGAAGACGAACTCGACCGGAGAGCCTTCGGCCTTGGCACGCAGGGCCATGAAGTCGACCAGCACGCCATAGGGTTTTTCACCCGCCGCGACCGCCTTGAAGGTGCCGCCGTTGCCGCCCTGGGCCAGCGTCTCGTTGTCGGCCAGCGCCTGGTAGTAGTCCCAGCCAAGGGTCTCGTCACCGGTCAGCGTGGCCAGGTGGATCAGCGCGGCGCCGGAATACAGCGGCGACGGCATGGCGACCATGCCCTTCATCTCGGGCTTGGCCAGGTCTTTCCACGAGGTCGGAACCTCGGCCGCGCCGGTGTTGTAGACGATGCCGGTGGTGATCAGCTTGGTCGAATAATAGTAGCCGTCCGCGCTGTAGAGCGCCGGGTCATAGGCCTCGGCTTCGGGGGATTTGTAGGCGGCCAGCTGACCGTCCTGGGCCAGCGCCTCGAGCGTCACGGTATCGGCGATCAGCAGCACGTCGGGCTGCGGGTCACCGGCGGTGATTTCGGTCTGCAGGCGGGCCATCAGGTTGGTGGTGCCGTCACGCACCCATTCGACCTCGACACCCGGGTTGGCGGCCATGAAGGCATCCACGGTCGACTGGGCGTCGGCATTGGGCTGCGAGGTATAGAGCGTCAGGCTTTCGGCCTGTGCGGCCAGCGGCAGGGCCAGCGCGAAGGACAGAGAGAGGAGGGGACGAAGCATGGGGAACTCCTGAAGGATTCACTTTCGTTCGAAAACGAACGGCTTCGTGCCATTCGTCGACGCCCTGTTACGGATGCCGCGTAACAGCGGTGTGACGGATTTGCGTAACTCTCATGAACCCATAAATATATGGCGATCTTGGGGTTTTGACGCTGGACAGGACGGGCAACGCCGATCCATCCTTGGGGCAATCACAGACGCCAATCGGTTTTCGAACGAAATGACCATTGATGAAGGCGCCCGCCGCCGCGACCAGATCGTCAACCTGCTGTCCGCCTACGGAGAGCTGTCGGCCAAGGCCATGGCCGACATGCTGGCCGTGACGGTCCAGACCGTGCGCGCCGACCTGCGCGCCCTGGATGACGCCGCGCTGGTACGTCGCCGTCATGGCAGTGCGCGGCTGGCGGTGCCAGCGGAAAACATCGGCTACCTGCCCCGCATGACCGTGTCGCGCAGCGAAAAGGACCGGATCGGCGCGGCGGTGGCGGGCCTGCTGCCCGAGGGCGCCTCGGTCGCGCTTGGCACCGGCACCACGGTCGAGGCGGTGGCGCGGGCGCTGGCCGGTCATGCCCGGCTTTCGGTCGCCACCAACAACCTGCACGCGGTGCTGGCCCTGCGCGCGGCCCCCGGCATCACCGTATCACTGGCGGGCGGTCAGGTGCGGATGCGCGACCTGGACCTGATCGGCGCCGAGGCCAGTGAATTCTACGACGGGCTGCGGATGCAGTTCGCGGTCTTCAGTGTCGGCGGTGTCTCGGCCGAAGGCGATCTGCTGGACTTCAACATGGATGAAATCCGCGCGCGCCGCGCGATTTCGGGCTGTGCGACGCACCGTATCCTGGTGATCGACCATGCCAAGATCGGGCGCGATGCGGGCTTTGCCATGGGCCACCTGGGCGATCTTGATACCGTCGTCTGCGGCAGCGCGATCCCGGATGATCTGGCCCGCGCCTGCGCGGCGGCCAACACCCGCATCGTCCTGGCCTGATCAGAGCGTGCCGCGTTTCGCCAGTGCGGCGGCAAGGGTCAGGCCGGTGGCGACTTCGTCGACGGAAAAGGGCGGGCCGCTGCGCAGGTAGTTGATCGTGCCAAGCGTCCGGCCCTGCGCCACCACGGGCAGGTTCAGCACCGCCAGCAGACCCAGATCGAGGATCTTTTCGTGATCGTCGAAGGCCCAGGCGATGTCGATCGGGCCGTAGCCGCAGTTGTGCTCCTGCGCGATCAGCACCTTGTCGCCCCAGGGCGTAGACCGCTTGGGTTTGCGGCCGCTGACCGGATAGGCGGCGGTGTTCGTGGAATAAAGCCGTTCGACCTCCATCGTGTCGGGGTGGAACCGCATGGCAGTGAAAAGGCCGTTGTCGATCGTGTCGTTACAGATCGCATAGGCATCGTCCAGCGGGACAGAGGGGTCGGACAGGGGAAGCAGGTCGGTCATGTGGGGGTTCCGGTTGGGGTCAGGACTGGCCGGTGGCCGCAGTGCCCGCACGGCGGGGATCGGCGACGGCGGTGGCGCCGGTGTCGTCGCGCATGGCCAGGCAGATGCCGCCGGCCATCCAGGTCATCTCGGGCCAGGGTTCCAGGTCATGGCCGCGCGCGCGCAGATCCGCGACCTGCGCCGGGTCGAGGTCGGATTCAAACAGCACCCGGTTGGGGTGCACGCTGTGCGGCGCAAAGCTGCCCGGGAAGGCATAGGTGGCAACGCGGGGCGCACGCACGGCCTCGTCTGCGGTCATCCCGCCGTCCAGCAGATGCAGCAGCACCTGGATCATCGCCTGCACCTGCACGTCGCCGCCCGGGGTGCCAAGCGCCAGCCAGGGCTTGCCGTCCTTCAGCGCCAGGATCGGGTTGGGCGTCAGCCGGGGCCGCTTGCCCGGGGCCAGCGCGTTCAGGTGGCCGGGGATGCTGCGCGACTGCGACCCGCGCGACGACACCGACAGCCCGGTGCCGGGGATCACGACCGTGTCGTAGCTGGGATCGCTTGGCGTGGCGGAAAAGATGTTGCCCGCGCCGTCGATCACGCTGACATGGGTGGTATCGGCACAGCCGACGCGGAAGGGCGCGGCGCTGTCGTCATCGGGCCCGGTGGCGGGGCCGGGGGCGGGCAGGGGGTCCGAGGTGTCACCGATGCTGGCCAGCCGGTCGGCCAGGAACCCGGGATCCAGCAGCGCCTCGGGCCGGATCTGCATGTAGTCGGGGTCGGTGACATGGGCCTCGCGGTCGGCAAAGACACGCTTCAGCACCTCGAGCAGGAAGTGCAGGTTCAACCGGCCGTCGCGCCGCGCGGCGTCACGCCCGGCGGCTTCGATCATCGCCAGTGTCTCGGCCATCGAGATCCCCTGGCACCAGGCGCCGCAGCAATGCACCTGCGCGCCCCGGAACGAAATCGGCAGCGAGGGTTCGCTGCGCACCGCATAGCCCGCCAGGTCGGCGGCGGTCAGCAACCCGCCGTTTTCGGCGTGAAAGGCGGTGATCTTCTGCGCCACCGGCCCTTCGTAAAAGGCGGCACGCGCTGCAGCCAGCCCGGCGCGGCGGTCACCGGGGCAGGCGGCTTCGGCGTCGATCATCTGCGTCAGCGTCCAGGCGAGGTCGGCCTGCACGAAGATGTCGCCCGCGCGGGGTGGGGTGCCACCGGGCAGGAAGATCGCGGAGGTCGAGGGGAAGCGGGCGTATTTCTCGTGCCGCGAGGCAATGAAATCGGCCAGCAGGGGATAGACCTCGAACCCGTCGCGGGCGGCGGCCAGGGCCTCTTGCGTGACCTCGGCGAAGGTCATCGTGCCGTGATCGGACAGCGCCTTGATCCAGCTGGCAGGCGCGGCGGGGATCACCGTGCGCAGGATGCCTTCGGGCACGTGATCGCCATGGTCGCGATGCATCCGGTCGACATCCGCCGCGGCGGGCCAGCCGCCCACGCCGTCCTGCGTGGTCACCGCGCCGGTCGCCGCGTCATACATGATGATGGGCGCGACGCCTGCCACGGACACGAGGTCGGGCTGCACCACGCCCAGGGTCAGTCCTGCGGCCACCCCGGCATCCACCGCATTGCCCCCCGCCCGAAGGATCCGTTCGGCGGCCTGCGTTCCCAGAGGGTGCCCGGTGGCAACTGCCCAAGTCTTCATCTTTCGGTTCCGCTGCCCGTTCTTGTTGATATATTTCCGATGTTAGATCGTTAACTACGTAGTTGACAAGTCGAAAGCTGAGATATTAGCGTTGTTATATGAGCATGACGCCCAACAAACTGTCACTTGAGCCGCTGCTGGCCCATTGGGAAGCCGCCGAGGACCGGCCGGTGAAGTATCAGCGCCTGACCGAGGCCTTCGCGGCCTGCATCCGGTCCGGCGCCTATGCGCCCGGCGGCCACCTGCCGAAAGAGACCGAGATCTGCGCCGCCCTGCCCGTGGGCCTGTCGACGGTGCAGAAGGCGCTGGCGCAGATGGTCGAAGAGGGGCTGGTGGTGCGGCGGCGCAAGCTGGGCAGCTTCATCGCCGAGGCCAGCAACCAGGTGCCCGAGGTCCACATCTACCGCTTTACCGATCCGGCCACGGGTGAAGAGATGATGCCCTTCACCCGCGTGCTGCGGGTCAGCCGGGTCCAGACGGCATCCTTCGGTCCGCTTCTGGCCGATTTCGACGCGGACGAGGTGATGCGGATCGACCGGCTTGTCTGGGTGACGGGCGAATCCCCGGCCTTCAGCAGCTTCTTCATCCGGTGCGAACACACCGAGGACATGCCCGACGAACGCACTGAAACGCTGCACGGCGCCTCGTATCACCGGATCCTGTGGGAACGCTATGGCATCCGCATCGCCCGGGTCCGCCACGCCGCCTGCGCCGATCTTCTGTCGCGCACCGCCTGCGATGCGCTCGACCTGGCGGCGCCGCATGTCGGGATGCTGTGGGATGCCTATGAATTTGACCGCGATGATCGGCTTCAGATCGTGCAGCGGTTCGAACTGCCGCGTGGGCACAGGCCCATGCAACTGGTGGAACGCAAGTCGGTCCTGTGACGGACCATCCCCTACAAACAACAACAGTGGAGATACTGAGATGAAAAAGACCCTGATGATGACCGCGGCCCTGTCGCTTCTGGCCGCGCCCGCCTTTGCCGAATGGAACCCCGACGGGCCGATCCGCCTGTGGATCGGCTATGGCGCCGGCGGTGGCACCGACGTTCAGGGCCGGACCCTGGCGAAAGAGATCGAGGCCCTGCGCGGCTGGAAGGTCCTGCCCGAGAACAAGGCAGGCGAAGACGGCACCGTGATGTCCGCCCAGCTGAAGGGCGAAGCCGCCGATGGCCAGACCCTGGGCTTCGCGATCACCACAACCTACGACTTCGCGCCGATGAACAGCGACAACCTGTCACCCGAGGACTTCACCTACATCACCACGACCGCCGGGTCGCAGATGGCGGTGCTGGCCCGTGCCGAAAGCGGCTGGCAGTCGCTGGAAGACCTGAAGGCTGCGGCCGATGCGGGCGAACAGATCGTCTGGGCCAACTGGGGCACGCAGGTCGAAGCGGGCGCCGAAATCGTGGCCCGCGCGCTTGGCATCACCGTCAACCACCTGCGGACCAAGGGCGGCAAGGGCGCGCTGAACGCGCTGGTGTCGATGGACGCGAATGTCGGTTGGGGCGGTGGCGTGCAGAAGCCGCTGGTCGAAGCCGGCGTGCTGAACATCCTGGCCTCGGCCGAAACCACCCCGGTGGCGCTGGCGCCTGAAAAGCCGACGCTCAAGGATGCGGGTGTCGATCTGAACCTCGGCTACCAGTACATCATCACCGCCCCCGCGGGCCTGCCCGATGAGATCCGGGACGAGATCGCCGGCGTCGTCGCCGAGATCCTGAACAATCCCGAAAGCGAAACCCGCCAGTTCATCGAAAAGCAGTACCCGCCGGCGCCGATCGTCACCCAGGGAGCAGCGCTGCGCGAGCAGATCCTGACCACCTATGACGCCAACGTCGACATGATGAAGGCCCTCGCGGAATGACCAGCCGTCCCGCGGAAGATCAGGCCGACACAGGACAGGCCACACCGGGCCAGGGAGGCAGCTGGAACCTCTGGCTTGGCCTCGGCACGCTTGCCTTCGTTGTGCTCTGTCTGCTGGTCTGGTTTCCGCGGGACATCGGCAGTGGCTTTCTGCAAAAGAACCTCACCGGGCGCACCGTGCCCGGGGATGCCTTCTTTCCGGTGCTGCTGGTCGGGCTGATGGTGCCGCTGGCGGTGCTTCTGGTGCTGTCGCAACTGCGCCCGCGCGCCGGATCGACGGGCGAACCCGTGGGCCATATCGGCCTGTCGAACCTTGGCTTTCTGGGCCAGATCATCCTGCTGACCGGCGTGTCGCTGATGGCGATGAACTGGGCCGGCACCGGGCTGGTCGCGCTGACCAATGCCATCGGCCTGACCGCGTTCAGCGGCTACCGCGCGGCCTCGGCCACCTTTCCCTTCGACGTGTCGGGGTTCTTCGCGGGCGGCGTGCTGCTGACCTGCGGGTTCATCCGCATCACCTGTCACCGGCTTGGCCTGCGCCATATCCTGGTCGCCATGGCCGTTGTGGCGGGACTTATCCTTCTATTCGACGGCCTGCTGAACGACATCCAGCTGCCCCCGAACGCCGACCTCTGAGGCCCCCGTATGGATCTGCTGTTTCAATATATCGGCCTTGGCGTGTCGTCGGTCTTCCAGGGCCCCGAGGGTGGGCTGTGGCTTTTGCCCGTGGGCATGGTGCTGATCGGCGTGCTGGTGGGCATCATCATCGGCGCGGTGCCGGGGATGTCCGGGCCCTTCGCCATGGCGATCGCGCTGCCCATCCTCGTGTCGATCTTCGGCTATGGGAACGAGGCGCTCTATCCCGTGCTGGGCTGCCTGCTGGGCATCATGAAGGGCGCGACCGTGGGCGGGGCCGTGCCCGCGATCCTGTTTCGCACCCCCGGCACGCCGGATGCCTTTCTGACCACGCTTGACGGCTATCCGATGGCGCAGAAGGGGCTGGGCCGCAAGGCGATCCAGACGGCGCATTTCTCCTCCGTGCTGGGCGACAACTTTTCCGACCTCGTGCTGTTCATCGCGGCGCCGGCCATCGCGCTGGCGGTCGAACGCATCCTTGGCCTGCCCGAGAAATCGGCGCTGATCATCCTGTCGCTGTGCTTCATGGCGGCCGTGGTGGGGCAGGCGCCGCTCAAGGGGCTTCTGGGCGGGTTGCTGGGCATGTTCGTGTCGCTGATCGGGTCGTCGATGTCGGGCAACGGCCCGCGCCTGACCTTCGGCATGCCCGAACTGGGCAACGGGTTGCCGCTGACCTCGGCGGTGCTGGGGGTGCTGGTGATCTCCGAAGTGCTCGTGTCGATCGAGGATATGCGCAACGACCGGTCCGGCCGGACCGAGGGGCCGACCAAGCGCCCCGAGATGGGGCCGCGCCTGACCTGGGGCGAACGGGCGCGGATGCTGCCCGGCATCCTGCGCGGCGCGTCCATCGGGACGGTGATCGGCGCGCTGCCGGGGATCGGCACGACCACCGCCGCGACGCTCAGCTATGACAGCGCGCGGCGTGCCTCGAGGCACCCCGAACAGTTCGGCAAGGGCACGCCCGAAGGGGTCGTCGCCACCGAATCCGCCAATTCCGCCGTGTCGGGCGCCAACCTGATCCCGGTGATGAGCCTGGGTATCCCGGGCAATTCGGCGGCGGTCTTCATCATCCTCGCGGTGGAAACCATCGGCGATTTCGCCTTCGGTCCGCAGGTCTTCCAGTTCACCCCGATCCGCGAGATCGAGGGTTTCGACACCATCATGAACGCGGGCCTCGTCACGGCCTTCGGCATGTTCACGATGATGGTCATCGCGAACTTCTGGAACTGGACGCTTGGCGGCATGCTAATGGGTCTGCTGGGCCATCTGGTCAAGATCCCCAAGTCGATCATCCTGCCGGTGATCCTGACCGTGTCGCTGACCGCGGCCTATACGCAGGACGGCGGCTATCTGGGCCTGCTGACGGCGGCGGTCTTTTCGCTGATCGGCTATGGGCTGCGGCGGCTCGACGTGTCGATCCTGCCCTTCGTCATCGGCTTCCTGCTGGCACCGACGCTGGAAGGGCTGGTGCGCGGCGCCTTCACCGCCTCGGGCGGCGATCCGTTCTTCCTGCTGAAATCGCCCATTGCCCTTGGCATGCTGGCGCTGTCGGCCTTCCTTCTGATCCGCATGGTGCGTCAGGCCCGCCGGGCCTGATCCCACCCCCCAATTCCGAAAGGATCCGCCATGAGTGGCTTTACAACCCGTCCCGAAATCCGTGGAAGCTTTGGCATGGTGACCAGCACGCACTGGATCGCCTCGGCCGTGGGGTTCGGCATCCTGGAACAGGGCGGCAACGCCTTTGATGCGGCCGTCGCGGCGGGTCTGGTGCTTCAGGTGGTCGAACCGCATCTGAACGGGCCGGCGGGCGATCTGCCGGTGATCTTCCACGACGCGACCACGGACCGGACGCAGGTGCTTTGCGCCCAGGGTACCGCCCCCGCCGCCGCCACGATCGAGGTGTTCGAACAGCTGGGGCTTGAGCTTATCCCCGGCTCGGGCCTGCTACCCGGCGTGGTGCCCGGGGCGTTTGACGGCTGGATGCAGTTGCTGCGCGATCACGGCACGATGGAACTGGGCCAGGTCATGACCCCCGCCATCACCTATGCCCGCGATGGCCACCCGATGCTGGCAGGAGTCTCCAAGGCGATCGAGGGCGTGGCGCCTTTCATGGCCGAGGAATGGCCGACCTCTGCCGCCGTCTGGACCCCGGGCGGAGAGGTGCCGACCCCCGGTGAGCTGTTCCGCAACCCCGATCTGGCCGCGACCTACCAGCGGCTGGTTGACGAGGCGACGGGGGACACCCGCGAGGGCCGGATCGACGCCGCCCGCGATCTGTGGCGGCGCGGCTTCGTGGTCGACGCGATCGAAGACTACCTTGCCACCGCCGAGGTCGCGGATGTCACCGGGTCGCGCAACCGCGCCCTGCTGACCCGCGCCGACATCGAAGGCTGGGAGGCGCACTACGAAGCGCCAGTCGAGATCGACTATCACGGGTACACCATCTGCAAGACCGGCCCCTGGGGGCAGGGGCCCGTGCTGCTGCAGGGGCTGCGGATCCTGGAAAACTTCGACCTGGCGGCGATGGACCCCATGGGCGCGGATTTCGTGCACCTGGTGGTCGAGGCGATGAAGCTGGCCTATGCCGACCGCGAGGCCTATTACGGCGATCCCGATTTCACCGACATCCCGCTGGAGACGCTGCTGTCGCGCGACTATGCCCGCGACCGCGCGGCGCTGATCGACATGAAGACGGCGTCGACCGACCAGCGGCCGGGCCGCATCCCCGGTTTCGAACACTGGGCCGACGCCGCCATTGCCCGCGCCGCGCGCGACTTCAAGGCCGGCACCGGCGCCAGCGTGGGTGAACCGACCATGGCGCATCTGACCGAACGCAAGGGCGACACGGTGCACCTGGATATCATCGACCAGTGGGGCAACATGGTCAGCGCCACGCCCTCGGGCGGGTGGCTGCAAAGCGCCCCGGTCGTGCCGGGCCTTGGCTTTCCGCTGAACACCCGGGCGCAGATGTTCTGGCTTGAGGACGGGCTGCCCTCGTCTCTGGCCCCGGGCCGTCGCCCGCGCACCACGCTGACGCCCTCGCTGGTCAAGAAGGACGGCAAGCCCTGGCTGGTCATGGGCACGCCGGGCGGCGATCAGCAGGATCAGTGGCAGCTGATCTGGTTCCTGCGTCTGGTCCACCACGGGCTGGACATCCAGGAAGGCATCGACGCCCCGCTGTTCCATTCGCAGCACTTCCAGGGGTCGTTCTATCCGCGCAAGGCCAACCCCGGCGCGATGATGATCGAACCCGCGATCGGCGACGACGTCATCGCCGACCTGCGCGGCCGCGGCCATACCGTCACGGTGTCGGCGCCCTGGTCCGTCGGTCGCCTGACCGCCGCGATCCGGGACGAGGACGGCCTGCTGCGCGCCGGCGCCACGCCGCGCCTGATGCAAGCCTACGCCGTGGGGCGCTGAGATGGACCAGGGCACCCTTCTGACCCTGATCGCCATCGCGGTCAGCGCGGGCATCGCGGGCGGCATCCTGGCCGGTCTTCTGGGCGTCGGTGGCGGCATCGTCATCGTGCCCGCGCTCTATTTCGCGCTGTCGTTCACCGACATGGCGCCGGGGCTGATCATGCAGGTGTCGGTCGGGACGTCGCTGGCCACGATCATCTTCACCTCGCTGTCCTCGGCCAGCGGGCACTATCGCAAGGGGGCGGTGGATTTCGCGCTGCTCCGGCTCTGGGCGCCATCGATCCTGGTCGGCGTGCTGATCGGGTCCGCCGCCGGGGGGCTGATCGACGGGCGCATCATGATGGGCGTCTTCGCGGTGATCGCCGCCATCGTGGCGCTGAACATGATCTTTTCGCGCCAGTCCGACGGAACCGCGCCGCGCAGTTTCTCGAAACCCGTCTGGGCGGGCTTTGGCGTCTTTGCGGGCACGGTGTCGTCGATGATGGGCATCGGCGGCGGCACGGTCTGCGTGCCGCTGCTGAACTTCCTGGGCTATGACATCCGCAAGGCCGTCGGCACCTCGGCCGCGATCGGGCTGGTGATCGGCCTGCCGGCCACGGTGGTCTACGTGCTGACCGGGCTGGGTGTCGACGGGCTGCCGCCGTTTTCCCTGGGCTACGTCAACCTGGTGGCGGCGGCGGTCATCATCCCGCTGACCACGGTCTTCGCGCGCGTCGGCGTCCTGATCGCCCATGCCATTCCGCAACGCGTGCTGCGCCTGTTCTTCGGGCTGTTCCTTGCGGTGACCTCGGTCCGGATGGCGCTGGATCTGCTGCGGTCCCTGGGCTGATCGCTCAGGCCGCAGGGGCTTTCGGCCGGGTCAGGTCAAATATCATCGGATCGGCGGGCAGGGGGTCGTACCGCTCGGCCACCGCCGGATCATGGCCGGGGATCAGGCGGGACCGGTCCCCCGCCAGGCGGGTGACGCGGTCGTGCCCGTCCAGGGTCCGCGCGACGTCGGCCACGATCGGGAAGGGGCGGCCCCGGTCGATGTTGCCATAGAAATGTGCCGCGTCCGACGCCAGGCATAGCCAGCCCGCACGGGTGCGCACCGTGACCGCCTGCAGCCCGAGCGAATGGCCGGGCACATGGTGTAGCCGCACGCCATCCGTCAGCTCGGCATCGCCATCGACGAAATCGACGCGACCGCCATAGTTCAGCGCCACCATCAGCTGCACGTCCGACAGTTCGAACGGGACCCGCATCAGGTCGTGGCGCATGTGCCGCCCGATGGCAAAGCGCATCTCTTCGTCCTGCAGGACGAACCGCGCGTTTGGCAGCTTGTCCATGTTGCCGGCATGGTCGTAATGCAGATGCGTGATGACGACCGTATCCACGTCGCCGGGCGCGATCCCAAGTGCGGCAAGCGCCTCGATCGGGCAGCGGATCAGCTCGCGTTTGCGGGCCGCGGCGCGGGCGGCGTTGAAGCCGGTGTCGACCAGGATGACCTCCTCGCCCCGGCGCAGGACCCAGACGTAATAGAAGATCGGCTCCGATCCGTCGTGGGGATCGGCCCCCATGTAGAAATCCGATACGGGCCGGATCGAGCGGGCGTATTGGACGGCATAGGCCTCCCAGGTGTCGGGGGATGTCGCGGGGTTGGTCATGGCGTCTCCAGTCTGGCGAGCGCGGGCAGGACATGATCGCGGAACCGGTCGGGGTCTTCGATCATCGGAAAGTGGCCCAGCCCCTCCATCTCGGTAAAGGTCACCTTGGCCGGGTCCAGCAAGCGGGCCAGGCTGCGCGTGTTCTCGGGCGAGGCCGAATAGTCGTAGCTGCCAGTGAGCAGTTCGATCTTCACCGCGCCGTCCCGGATGGCGGGCGCCAGGGCCGCGCCGTCGTATTCCTCGGAATAGTAGTGCAGATCGCCCATGTAGACCCCGGGTCGGGCCTGGGCATAGATCGCGCAGGCCTCGTCACGTTGGCGCTGTGGACAGGCGGGGCCCAGCATCGCGCGGACATAGGCCGGGTTGTGCAGGCCATTTGCCACGCGGGCATCGGTCAGCAAATCGCTTTTCCGGCCCGGCGACCGCAACGGCGCCTCAAGCGCGATGACCCCGCGCAGCAGGTCGGGCCGGTGCGCCGCCATCGCCATGGCGATCGCCGCGCCCATGGAACAGCCGACAAGGATGACAGGCCCGCCCACCACCGACTCAATAAAGGCCGAAACCCAGCCCAGGTAGGCGGCCTCGGTCAGCAGGTAGTCTGCCGTCGTCTCGCAATCGTCCTGGCCCGAGGACAGCCCGTGCCAGGGCATGTCGAAGGCCAGAAGCCGGTGCTTGGCCTGCAGCTCGGTGTCCGCAACCTGGTGCTGGAACTGCCGGGCATCCGCGCCGGCGGTGTGCAGGAAGACAACCGGGGTGCCCTCTCCGGCCTCAAGCCAGTGCAGCGTGGCCCGGTGACCGCCGGGTCCGGTGATCTGGCGGCGTTGGCCGACGACCGTCGCCGGATCGTGCGGAAAGCCAAAGCCGCCGAATGGTGTCGCATCGGGCCGGGCCAGTTCGATCAGCCGTTCCAGCGCGGCCAGCGATTGGGCCATCAGAACCGGATCGCCGGAGATCACCGGCCCGTCGGACTTGCGCAGCAGGGCGCCGAAGGAATGATACCCCGGCGGGGGCAGGGGGGACAGAACGCGATCCCAAACCTCTGCCCCTGCACTCAGGGTGATGTCGCCCTTGGCACCGGGGCACAGCTGCGGGTCGGGCCCCAGCTGAAGCGCCGCGCCCGAGCCCGGGTTCGTGCCGGGCTCCGCGACCGAGATCGTGCAGTCAAGCCCGCGCGCCGAAAACCGGAAGACCGGGTCGGTCGCCGCGCGGGACAGCCATTCGTGCAGGCGACCCGTCATGATCCCTGCAGGCCGTCGAGATAGCGGAAGATCTCGGTATGATCCGCGCCGGGCTCAAGATCCTGCTGGGCGCGGGACCAGACCGCCGAGATCGCCTCGACCCCCGGCAGGGGGCGGCCGGTCGTGCCGGCCAGTGCCGCCGCCAGCCCGACATCCTTGGCCATCAGCCCAAGCGCAAAGCCCGCGTCGCGGAACTTCTCGGACAGGATGAACTGCACCACCTTGTTCTCGGTCGAATTGTTGCGCCCGGTCGAGGCATTGATGATCTCGGTCATCCGTTCGGGATCCAGCCCGAAGTCGCGCGCCACGATCACCGCCTCGCAGGCCGCCAAAAGACCCGCCGCCGAGACATAGTTGTTCAGCGCCTTGGTCGCGTGACCGGCGGCCAGCGGACCGGCGCGGAACACCTTGCCCATGGCGCCCAGCATCGGGTCGACCCTGTCCATCGCCGCCGCGTCGTCGCCGCCCAGCATGATCGCCAGCGTGCCGCTGATCGCCTTGCGCACGCCGCCCGACACGGGCGCATCCAGCAGGGTGATGTTGCGCTCGGCCAGGCTCGCGCCGATCTTGCGCGTCTCGACCGGGTCGGACGAGCTCATGTCGACGATCACCGCGCCGGGCTTCAGCGTCGCCGCCAGCCCGCCGTCATCAAGACAGACCGCGCGCACGATGGCCGAATTGGGCAGCATCAGCAGGACGGTCTCGCATCCGGCCATGTCGCCAAGCGTGGTGGCCACCTGCAGGCCGTCGCGGTCGGCGACGGCGCGGGCGGCGTCAGGCTGGGCGTCGTAGACCAGCGGTGCAAAACCCTTTTCGGCCAGGCAATGCACCATGGGGGCGCCCATGGTGCCGGTGCCGACAAATCCGATCGTGGCCACGTCAGATCGCCTCCATGTCTTCCAGAACGCCCCGCGCGATGCGGAAACTGTCGACCATGGCGGGCACGCCGCAATAGATGCCGACCTGCAGCAGGATTTCCTTGATCTCGTCCGGGGTCAGCCCGTTGTTGATCGCACCGCGCACATGGGCGGCCAGTTCGTGCTGGCGGTTCAGGGACGCGATCATCGCGATGTTGATGGTCGACCGGGTCTTGCGGTCCAGCCCTTCGCGGCCCCAGACCTCGCCCCAGCAATAGGTCGTCACCAGTTCCTGCAGGTCCTTGGTGAAATCGACCATGCCGTCCACCGCCTTGTCGACATAGGCATCGCCCAGGGTCGCGCGTCGAATTTCCATGCCTTTGTCGTAGGTCGCCTTGTCCATGTGATTGGATCCTTTCGCTTAAAGTTCAGAAGTCTTTTCCAGTTCCGCGAACCTGCGGATGACCACGGCCGCAGCGGCCGCGACGTGGGCCTCGGCCAGCAGACGCGCCGAGGCGCCGTCGCCGTCGCGGATCGCGTCGATGATCGCGCCGATTTCCTTCAGCGTCTCGGGAAACCGCCCCGAGGCCGACAGGGTGAAGCGCCGAAGCTGGACGATGCGGTTGTTCAGCTGCGTGAACATCTGTTCCAGCACGTCGTTGTCTGCGCCGGTCAGCAGGCAGCGGTAGAAATCGTTCTTGGCCTCGATCAGGTCGTCGGCGTCCTCGCGGCCCAGCATGTCCTTCAGCCGGTCGAAGATGGCGAAAAGCTCCTGCCGCTGATCTTCGCTGGCGTGGCGGGTGAATTCCTCGCAGGCGAGCCCTTCCAGCGACCCGCGCACGCGGTAGAGATCGGCCGCCGCCTTCTGATCAAGCAGCGTCACCGTCGGCCCCTTGTGTGGCACCACCGTCACCAGCCCTTCGACCGCAAGCACCTGGATCGCCTCGCGGACAAGGCTGCGGCTGACCCCGAACATTTCGGTCATGGCGCGTTCGGACAGGCGCTCTCCGCCTTTCAGGTCACCGGCCAGGATCGCGCTGCGCATGCTCGTGACCAGCCGGGAGCTCAGCGTGACGTTGTCGCGGTTCAGCGCGTATTTCGATGACATTCTCCGTCCTCCGTCTTTCTTCAATCATATTGTCAGACAATCTGTCAATCAGGTTGACATGTGATCCGCCCCCACCTTACGCTCTGGCCAAATCGAAATCGACTGGATGGAGGAGATCATGTCGAAATCATTTGGAACTGAGGCTCAGCGTGCGACGGGTCTGAGCCGTCGTGCCGTGCTGGCGACGGGGGCTGCGGCCCTGGCGACCCCGGCGCTGACCGGGCGCGTCTTTGCGCAGGATGCGGTGAATGTCGGTGTGATCATGCCGCTGTCGGGGCCGAACGCGCAGTTCGGGATCAACTCGCGCAACGGCATCCAGCTGGTCGCGGACGAGATCAACGCAAACGGCGGCATCAAGTCCATGGGCGGCGCGCCGATCAACCTCGTCATCGCCGACGCGACCTCGAACCCGACACAGGCCGCGACCGTGGCGCAGCGGATGATGTCGCAGGACAACGTCGTGTCGGTGCTGGGGGCCTTTGCCTCTTCGCTCACCCTCGCGATTTCCGAGGTGACCGAACGCCGGGGCGTGCCGCTGCTGACCATGTCCTTTTCGGACCAGATCACCGACCGCGGTTTCCGCAACGTGTTCCAGATCGTTTCGGTCGGCAGCCAGATCGGCGCCGCCACCTTCGATTACACCCGCGCGCTGGCCGAACAGGCGGGCACCACGCTTGAGCGGATCGCGATCATGTACGAGGACACGGCCTATGGCACCTCGCAGTCCGCGGGCCTGCGGTCGGCCGCTGCTGCCGCCGGGATCGAGGTCGTCATGGACGAAGCCTATCCCCTTGGCATCACCGACGTCAGCCCGCTGATCAACCAGCTGCGGCGGTCCGATGCACAGGTCGTCTTCCCGGTGTCCTACCTGAACGATTCGCTGCTGATCGTGCGGGCGATGCGCCAGCAGGGGATCACCATCCCGACCGTGGGCGGCGCCGCCGGTTACATCATCCCCGACTTCCGCGACGGTCTGGGCGAGTTGGCCGACAACGTTCTGTCGATCTCGCCCGCCGCCTATGACCAGGCGCCCGAATACACCGAACGCTTCCGCGAGAAGTTCGGCTATTTCATGGTGCACGAGGCGCAGGAACACGCGGCCTGCATGGGCTGCCTGCACGCCGCGCTGGAATCGGCCGGCAAGGCTGACCCCGACGCCATCCGCGAGCACTTGCAGAACGATGTCTTCGATCAAGGCTGGGCCACGGTAATGACCGGCGGCAAGGTCGAATTCGACGACAAGGGGCGCAACCCCCATGCCTCGCCGCTGATGGTCCAGTGGCAGAACGGCGAACTGGCCACGGTCTATCCCAAGGAACTGGCCAAGGCCGAGGTCGTCTGGAACAGCTGATCGCTGCCCGATCCCGTCCCGAAGCGGCACGACCGCTTCGGGCAATCCTTTCTGAGGCCGGATACTTCGAATGCAAAATCTTCTGACGCTCCTGCAGACGACGATCGACGGCATCCTGATCGGCGGCGTCTATGCCGTGATCTCGATTGGGCTTAGCCTTGTCTTCGGTGTGATGCACATCGTCAATTTCGCCCATGCCGAATTTCTGATGATCGGCATGTTCATCGCCTGGTTTGCCTGGAATTACGCCGGGATCGACCCGATGCTGGGCGCCTTCATCGCGCTGGCCGTGACCTTTGTCCTGGGCATGCTGATGCAGCGCACGATGATCAAGCCGATCCTGCACGCGCCGCAGGTGTCGCAGATCTTCCTGACCGTCGGCCTGCTGTTCGCGCTGGAAAACGGCGCACTGCTGCTGTTCGGGGCGGATTATCGGTCGGTCTCGACGGGCTACCAGACGCAGGCGCTGACCCTGCTGTCGACCGAGGCCGGGCGGCTTTTCGTGCCGCTGGACAAGCTTTACGCCTTCCTCATGGCGCTGCTGAGCGGCGGGGCGCTGTGGTACTTCCTGAGCCGGACAAGATGGGGCCGCGCCATGCGCGCCACGGCGCAGGATCCGATGGCCGCGCGCCTGATGGGGATCGACACCGACAAGATGTACATGATCGCCTTCGGGCTGGGGGTCGGCACCACGGCCTTCGGCGGCGCGGTCATCCTGCCCTATATCACCGCCTCGCCCACGGTCGGGTCGCAGTTCGTCGTCCTGATGTTCACGGCCGTGGTCCTGGGCGGTCTCGGTTCGGTCGCCGGCGCTGTGGTCGGTGGCATCATGGTCGGGCTGATCCAGTCGTTTTCGGCCCTGTTCCTGCCCATTCAGCTGATGAACCTCACGCTTTTCGTCATCTTCATCCTGGTCCTGGCCTTCCGGCCCGAAGGCCTGACCGCCCGGAGGCGCGCATGACCCGTCAGCGACTTCTTCCCGTCCTTCTGTTCGCCGGGGTCATCATCCTGGCGCTGATCCCGCTCGGGCTTGATCCGCGCGGCTACGAGATGCGGATCCTGTGCATCACGCTGCTTTTCGCATCGCTTGGCCAGGCCTGGAACATCGTCGGCGGGCTGGCCAACCAGATCTCGCTTGGTCACGCGGCCTACTTCGGGATCGGGGCCTATACTTCGACCATCCTGCTCAAGCTGTTTTCGCTGTCACCCTGGCTGGGCGGCGTGATCGGCATGATCCTGGCCGTGGCCTTTGCCCTGCTCCTCAGCCTGCCGACCGCGCGGCTCAAGGGGCATTACTATGCGCTGGCGACCCTCGCGGCCGGTGAGGCCATCCGCGTCATCGCCAACAGCTGGGCCGATGTCACCGGCGGACCTGTCGGGATTTCGGTCCCCTACCTGCCCGACGGCAGCCTGTGGATGATGCAGTTCTCGACCGTGCTGCCCAACTATTACCTGTTCCTGGCCGCGCTGGTGGTGATCTGCCTGGTGTTCTGGAAGATCAAGTCCGGCGCCCTGGGCTACCGTCTGCGCGCCATCAAGGAAAACGAACAGGCGGCCGAGGTCATCGGCGTGGACACCTACCGCTCCAAGCTGATCGCCGCCTGCGTTTCGGCCGCGATCACCGCCTTCCTCGGCACGCTTTATGCGCAGTTCCAGTTCTTCTTCGATCCGGACACGGTGTTCGGCGTGGCGACGATTTCGGTCAAGATGGCCCTGATCGCGATCCTTGGCGGGGTGGGGCGCCTGTCCGGGCCTCTGGTCGGCGCGGCCTTCATCATCCCGATGGAGGAGATGGCCAACAGCTATTTCGGCAGCTCGGCCGCCGGGCTGTCGCAGTTCGCCTACGGCGCGATCCTTGTGCTGGTCATCCTGCTCAACCCGCATGGGCTGACGGCGCTGTTCGCGCAGCTTCGGGACCGTTTCACCGGGAAAGGGGGCTCGCATGACCGCTCCGTTGCTTGAGGTCAGGGGCGTCACGCGCCGCTTCGGCGGGCTGATCGCGGTGAACGACGTGACCTTCGACGTCCACGCCGGAGAGATCGTGGGCCTGATCGGCCCGAACGGCGCCGGCAAGACGACGCTGTTCAACCTGCTGACCGGGGTCTATCCGCCGTCTTCGGGCGACATCCGGCTGGAAGGCGAGGCGAGCGGCGGCTTGAAGCCGCACAAGATCGCCCGGCGCGGGATGACCAAGACCTTCCAGAACGTCGCCCTGTTCATGGAATCCTCGGTGCTCGACAACGTGGTGACCGGGGGGCTGCTGAACAACGCGCTGCCCGAGGCCCGCGACAAGGCCCGCCAGATCCTGGACCGGGTCGGCCTGTCGGCCATCGCCGATGTCCGCGCGGGCGACCTGTCGTTCCCGGAACGCGCCCGGGTCGAAGTCGCGCGTGCCCTGTGCACCGAACCCAAGCTGCTGCTTCTGGACGAGGTCATGGCCGCCCTGACCCCCGCCGAGATGGAAGAGGTCATCGACCTCGTGCGGTCCCTGCGCGACGATGGCACCACCTTCATCGTCGTCGAACACCACATGAAGGCGGTGATGAAGCTGTGCGAACGCCTTCTGGTTCTCAACTTCGGAGAGCTGATCGCTGATGGCACGCCGACCGAAATCTCTCGCAATGACCGGGTGATCGAAGCCTATCTTGGCGCGAACTTCGCCAAGAAGCAGGCATCCCAGCCCGTGGAGACCGCATGATGACCCCCGATCCCCAGACCGCGCCCGCCCCGCTTCTTGCTGTCGAGGGCCTCTCGGCCTCCTACGGCGGGGCCTGGGTGCTGCGCGACGTGTCGCTTGTCATGCAGGAGGGTGAATTCCTGTCGGTGATCGGCGCCAACACGGCCGGGAAAAGCACCCTGCTCAAGGCGATTTCGGGCCTGATGCCCAAGGTCGAGGGCCGCATCACCTTTCGCGGCACCGACCTGACCGCCACGCCGTCGCATCGCATCCCGTCGCTTGGTATCGCGCATGTCCCCGAGGGGCGGCATGTCTTTCCCGACATGACGGTCGAGGAAAACCTGATCGCCGGCGCCTTTGCACGTGGCACGGATGCCGCGATCGGCGACACGCTGGCGCATGTCTTCGACCTGTTCCCGCGCCTGAAGGAACGGCGGCGTCAGCTGGCCGGAACCCTGTCGGGCGGCGAACAGCAGATGGTCGCCGTCGGGCGTGGCATGATGCTGGACCCGAAGCTCTTGATCCTGGATGAACCCAGCCTTGGCCTGGCCCCCATGGTGGTCGAGGAAATGCACGACCGCTTTCACGAGATCCACGAAAGCGGGGTGTCGGTCCTGCTGGTCGAACAGAACGTGTCGCTGGCGCTGGAAAGCGCCGAACGCGCCTATGTCATGTCCTCGGGCGAGATCGAATTCGAAGGCGTGGCCAAGGATCTGGCGAACGACGACCGCATCCGGAAGGCCTATCTGGGGATCTAGCGCGGTCCGGGTCGCGCGGGGCGGGGCGCGCATCACGCGCGTCTCGCGGTTTTGTGAAGGTACGTGAGCACCTCATCGGATCGCTGTACCGCGCGGTCCCCGACCCCCGGCCCCCAAATTTCATTGCGAAAACGCCCTGCGCGCTGTTGGCGGCACAAGGTCGCGGCCCTTGCCGGACCCGACGTCACCCCATACGGTTGGTTTGATTTTTCAGGCTGAAGACACGACCTTGAGAGGAATACCTTCAGGTCGCATCGAAGCCTGGGTCAACGGGACAAGAACAGGGCTGCCAACGTGTCACTATTTCTTATCGTCGCTCTGCCGTTTCTGGGCGCCCTTCTGCCTGGCGTGATGAACCCGGCCGGGCGGTCGGCCACCGCCGGCGTGACCTTCACCATCACCCTTGCCGCCTTTGTCGGCCTGCTGACCAACCTGCCCGCCGTGCTGAACGGAGAAGTGGTGACCAACGGCATAAACTGGATGCCCGTGCTTGGGCTGAACGTGACCCTGATGCTGGACGGGCTGGGCTTCTTCTTTGCGCTGCTGATCCTCGGGATCGGGCTTCTGATCATCGCCTATGCCCGGCAGTACCTGTCCCGCGATGACAACATGGGCGAATTCTTCACCTACCTGCTGCTGTTCCAGGGTGCGATGGTGGGGATCGTGCTGTCCGACAACATCCTGCTTTTGCTGGTGTTCTGGGAACTTACCTCGCTGTCGTCCTTCCTGCTGATCGGCTATTGGAAGCATCTGCCCGAAGGCCGCCAGGGCGCGCGCATGGCGCTGACCGTGACCGGGATGGGCGGCCTTGCCATGATCGGGGGGATGCTGATCCTGGGCCAGATCGCGGGCAGCTATGACCTGAGCGACATCCTGCAGAACCGCGACCTGATCCAGGCCAGCCCGCTTTACGTGCCCGCGCTGATCCTGATCCTGCTGGGCTGTTTCACCAAGTCGGCGCAGTTCCCTTTCCACTTCTGGCTGCCGCACGCCATGGCCGCACCGACGCCGGTGTCGGCCTACCTGCATTCGGCGACCATGGTGAAGGCGGGGATCTTCCTGATGGCGCGGCTCTGGCCGGTGCTGTCTGGCACGCCGGAATGGGTGATGATCGTCACCACGGCAGGGCTGATCACCATGGTGCTGGGCGCGGTGATCGCGCTCTTCAAGCATGACCTGAAATCGCTCCTGGCCTTTTCGACGGTGTCGCACCTGGGCCTGATCACCATGCTGCTGGGCACCGGCACCTCGTTCGGGGCCATGGCGGCGGTGTTTCACATCCTGAACCACGCGACCTTCAAAGCGGCGCTCTTCATGTCGGCGGGCATCGTCGATCACGAGGCCCACACCCGCGACATCCGGCGCCTGGGCGGGCTGCGGCACCTGATGCCGATCACCTTCGCCATCGCCTCGCTTGCGGCGCTGTCGATGGCGGGCATCCCGCTGCTGAACGGCTTCCTGTCGAAAGAGATGATGCTTGAGGAAGCGCACCACACCGTCCTTTTCGGCAGCCATTGGCTGGTACCGGTGATGGCGACCGTCGGATCGCTGTTCTCGGCCGCCTATTGCTTCCGGTTCATCGGGCATACCTTCCTGGGCCCGGTGCGCGACGACTATCCCCACACCCCCCACGATCCGGGCGCGGGCATGTGGCTGCCGCCCGCGATCCTGGTGACGCTGGTCGTCCTGATCGGTGTCGCGCCTTTCGTTGCGGAACCCTTCGTCAAGCTGGTCACGGCCTCTCTGCTTGGCTCGGCCGGAGAGGTGCCGGATGCGCACATCAAGATCTGGCACGGTCTGGTGCCCGCGCTTTACATGTCGATCGTTGCCGTGGCGGGCGGCCTGCTGATGATGCTGGTCTTCGCGCCCCTGTCGCGGCTGTGGGAATCCACGCCGCGCCCCGAGGCCAAGGTGATCTTCGAGGCGATCATCAACGGCGCGGTCCGCGCCGCGCGCGTCGTGATGCACAGCCTGCACAACGGGTCGTTCACACGCTATGCCATGATCGCCGTCGTGACCGTTCTGGCGGCGGGCTATCACGCCTGGATCACCGGCGCCGTCGGCGTGCCCACGCGCGAGATGCAGGCGCCCGGGGCGGTGGCCATCGCGGGCTGGGCCATGCTGGTGGCCGCGACGCTCGGCATCGTCTTCTTCCACCGCAACCGCCTGCTGGCGCTGATCCTGATGGGGATCGTCGGGCTGATGGTGTCGATCGCCTTTGTCTTCTTCAGCGCGCCTGACCTCGCCATGACCCAGTTCACGGTCGAGGCCGTCACGATCATCCTGCTGCTGCTGGCGCTGAACTTCCTGCCGAACCGCACGCCGGTGGAAAGCACCACGCTGCGGCGGTTCCGCGATGCCACGGTCGCGATTGCCGGCGGGCTCGGATCGGCCGCGCTGGCCTGGCACTACCTGCTGCGCGACGCGGTGGCGACGCCGATTTCCGAATTTCACCTGGCCAATTCCTACAAGGGCGGGGGCGGCACCAACGTCGTCAACGTGATCCTTGTCGACTTCCGGGGCTTCGACACCTTCGGCGAGATCATCGTCCTGTCGATCGCCGCCCTGCTGATCTATGCGCTGACCGAGACGCTGCTGGACGGGCCGGTGCGGCGGCGGCTGCTGAACCGCACGCCGGACCAGCCGCAGTCGGGCACCCGCCATCCGATGATGATGGTGGTGCTGACCCGGGTCATCATGCCCGTGGTCATGATGGTCGGCTTCTACATCTTCCTGCGGGGCCACAACGAACCGGGCGGAGGCTTCATCGCGGGCCTGATCGTGTCGATCGGCGTGGTGATGCAGTACATGGCCAGCGGGTTCAGCTGGACGGCGGCGCGGCTGAAGTATCCCTATCACGGGGTGATCGGCGCGGGCGTGCTGGTGGCGGGGTTCACCGGCATGGGGTCATGGTTCCTTGAAAAGCCCTTCCTGACCTCGGACTTCACCTATGTCCGCATCCCACCCTTCGAGAAATTCGAACTGGCCACCGCCGCGCTGTTCGATCTTGGCGTCTTCCTGGCCGTGGTCGGCGCGGTGATGCTGTCGCTGGAAAGCTTCTCGCGGTTGGCGCGGCGCGCCGACATGCCCGACAGCGACCACCCGATGGATATCGACCCGTCGCGCGAAAAGCCGTCGCCCGACCTGCGTACCCCCGAACCGGAGGCCCACTGACATGGAAGTTCTTGTTGCCTCTGCCATCGGCGTGCTGACCGCTGCCGGGATCTATCTTGTCCTGCGGCTGCGCACCTTTCCGGTGATCCTGGGGATGTCGCTGCTGACCTATGCGGTGAACGTCTTCCTGTTTGCCTCGGGCCGGCTGACCATCGGCGCGCCACCGATCCTGCGCGATGGCGTGACCACCTATACCGATCCGTTGCCGCAGGCGCTGGTGTTGACGGCCATCGTGATTTCCTTCGGCATGACGGCCGTGGTGGTGATGATCGGCCTGGGCGCCTTCCTCGGGTCCGATGACGACCATGTCGACGATCAGCCCCAGGGCGCGGACGCGGAGCAGCAGTCATGAGCCACTGGATCATTCTTCCGATCGTCCTGCCCGCCCTTATGGCCCCCTTCATCGTGCTGGCCGCGCGGTTCCACATCGGCATCCAGCGGGTGTTTTCTGTCGTGGGTGTGCTGCTGCTGATCGCGCTGGCCGCAGGGCTGGCGTGGCATGTCGCGGACGGCACGGTCATCTACTATCGCCTCAGCGACTGGGCCGCGCCCTTCGGCATCGTGCTGGTCGGCGACCGGCTGTCGACCATGATGGTGCTGCTGACGGTGGTGCTGGCGCTCTTCGTGCTGCTCTATGCCATCGGGTCCGGCTGGGACAGTCGCGGGGATCATTTCCACGCGCTGTTCCAGTTCCAGCTGATGGGGATCCTCGGCGCCTTTCTGACCGGCGACCTCTTCAACCTTTTCGTCTTCTTCGAGGTCCTGCTGATCGCCTCTTACGGGCTGATGATCCACGCGGGCGGCAACGACAGGCTGAAGGCGGGGACGCAGTACGTCCTTTACAACCTGATCGGGTCGACCCTGTTCCTGTTCGCACTTGGCGCGATCTATGCGGAAACCGGCACGCTGAACATGGCCGACCTGGGCCGCCGCGTGGCCGAGATCGGGCCCGAGGAAACCGTGGGCATCCGGGTGGCCGCCGTGCTGCTGCTGCTGGTCTTCGCGATCAAGGCCGCGCTGGTGCCGCTGCACTTCTGGCTGCCGTCCAGCTATGCCGAGGCCCCCGCCCCGGTTGCGGCCCTGTTCGCGATCATGACCAAGGTGGGCGCCTATGCGATCATCCGGGTCTACACGATGATCTTCCCGCCCGACCTCGATGTCACGTCCAACCTGCTTGAGACATGGTTCCTGCCCGCCGCCCTGATTTCCTGCGCGATCGGTGCGATCGGGGTTCTGGCGGCGCGCAAGATGGACCGGCTGGTGGCCTTCGCCGTCGTCGGCTCCATGGGGATGGTGATGATCGCGATTTCGCTTTTCACGCCGCAGGGCATCGGCGCGGCGCTGTACTACATCATCCATTCGACGCTGGCGGCGGCGGTGCTGTTCCTGGTGTCGGACCTGATCCGCACCGGACGCGGCAACGTGGATGTCACGGCGCAGATCCCCATGGCCGGCACCTTCCTGACGGCAGGGATGTTCTTTGCCGGCGCCATTGCCATGGCGGGCCTGCCGCCGCTGTCGGGGTTCCTGGGCAAGCTGCTGATCCTGCAGGCATCGGTCAGCGCGGACCTGGTGGTCTGGGTCTGGGCGGTGGTGCTGATATCCAGCCTGATCAGCGTCGTGGGCTTTGCCCGCGCGGGCAGCACGGTCTTCTGGAAATCCCACGGCACGCTGCCCGATCTGGACACGGACGAGAACAAGGAGGTCGCGACGCCTCCGACGATCCTGTCCTACGTGGCGATCGGCGGGCTTTTTGCGCTGCTGGTGCTGCACACGGTCTTTGCGGGGCAGGTGCATGGCTATACCACCGACATCGCCCGCGACCTCTTTGCACCGCAGGCCTACAATTCGATCGTGCTGGACACCCCCGGCAAGCTGAGCAAACCAAGTGAGGGCCACTGACATGCTGATGCGCGCCTATCGCTGGCTGCTGCCGCACCCCTACCTGACCGCGATCCTCGCCATCGTGTGGATCATGCTGCAGAACAAGGCCACCGCCGGTATGGCGGTCTTCGGGCTGATCCTCGGGATCATCATCCCGCGCCTGACCTCGATCTGGTGGCCCGACACGCCCAAGTTCCGGATCCTGCGCATGGTGCCCTATACCCTGCTGGTCGTCTGGGACATCGTCGTCGCCAATATCCAGGTCGCCTGGATCGTGCTGACGGTGCCGAACTCCAAGCTCAAGCCCGCCTGGATCGTCGTGCCGCTGGATCTCAAGTACCCCGAGGCGATCTCGACCCTCGCGGGGACCATCACGCTGACGCCCGGCACCGTCACGGCTGACGTGTCGGACCAGGGCAACTGCCTGCTGGTGCACGTGCTGCACACCCACGATCCGGACGCCGTGCGCGATGACATCAAGACCCGCTATGAAAGCCGACTGCTGAGGATCTTCTCATGACCCATGCCGCAGGACTTCTCGACATCGCGCTCAGCATCGCGCTGGTGACGCTGGCGCTTGGCCAGATCATGTCCATGGTCCGGCTGATGATCGGCCCGACCACCGGCGACCGGATCCTGGCGCTGGACACCATGGTGATCAACGCGCTTGGCCTGGTGGTGGTGCTGGGCATCCAGCAGGGCGTGAAGGTCTATTTCGAAGTGACGCTGCTGATCGCGATGCTGGGCTTCGTGTCCACGGTCGCCCTGGCGCGCTTCATCCTTCGGGGGGACATCATCGAATGACGATCGAAACCATCGCAACCTATGCCGCCGCTGCCAGCCTGCTGATCGGGGCCTTCTTCATCATCGTCGGGGTGATCGGGCTGTTGAAATTCAACGAACCGATGACGCGCCTGCATGCGCCGACCAAGGTGGGCACCATCGGCATCGGCATGCTGCTGATCGCCTCGATGCTGGTGTCCTTCGGTCAGGGCGAAGGGTCGGTGCACGAACTTCTGATCGTGGCCTTCCTGTTCACGACCGCCCCGGTGTCGGCGAACTTCTTTGCCAAGGTGATCATCCACCGGGGCAACTGCGGGCCGCTGCCGACCCCGCCGGGAGACCAGGCCTGGTCGACCCTGGCCAAGCCCAAGAAGGACTGACCCGCCCGGCGTGGTGCGACCGGACCTGCGCGGCCCGGTCGCGGGACGGAACTGGCCTAATCCGAGGCGAGCGCCTTGGTCAGCCAGTCGCACATCGCCCGCAGCTTGGCCTCGGCATCGGCGCAATATTCCATCGACCGCATGTAGCCGTGGATCAGCCCCTCGCCCTGGTCCAGCGTGACCGCGACACCGGCCGCCGTCAGGGCGTCGGCATAGGCCCGGCCGCTGTCGCGCAGCGGGTCGTATTGCGCCACGCCGATGAAGGCGGGCGGCAGGTCGGCGTGCGACGCCGCCACCAGCGGCGCGACATACGGGTCCGAATGCAGCCGGTCCGTGTCCGGGGAATACCAGGCGTTGGTCTGCGCCATGCCCGCGACCTTCAGCAGCGGGCCTTCGGCATTCTCGATGCAGGACGGGCGGCTGCGGTCGAAATCGCAGGCCGGATAGATCAGCATCTGCGCCTTGACGGGCAGCCCGGTCTCGCGGGCCCAGATGGCGATGGCGGCCGCAAGGTTGCCGCCCGCGCTGTCCCCCCCGACCGTGATCCGCGCCGGGTCGATGCCAAGGGTGTCGGCGGTGTCATGCGCCCATTTCAGCACGCCGCAGCACTGGTTGAAGGCGGCGGGGTAGGGGTGTTCGGGGGCCAGAGCATAGTCGACCGAGATCACGCAGGCCCCGGTCCAGTCGGCGATCCGGGCGGTGATGTCCCAGTGTGTCTCTGGGCTGCCCTGCATCCAGCCGCCGCCGTGCATGTAGATCATCGCGGGCTGCGGATCCTGGCCCTCCTTGCGGAACAGGCGCACCCGGACGGGGCCGCCCTCGGTCTCGATCCAGTGCTCTTCATCGGTGTCGACGCCGACCGGGGTGGGCAGGCGCATGTCGCGGGCGATGGATTCGAACCGCAGCCGCCGGTCGGCGCCCGTGGCATTCGGCGGCAGGCCCGCCCATTTGCCGTCCCATACCTCGAGAAAGCGGTGGATATCGGGGTTGATCATGCGGGTTTCCTCCTCAGCCGTCTGATGTCTTTGCGGGGCGGCACCGTCGCGCAGCACGAAGCGGACGATCATGTCGCCGACATGCCGCCGCAGCATCTGCTGGCCCATGTCCTGAAACAGCGCGTCGCCGAAGATGCTTGAGAAGGTGCCGCGGTTGGACACGTTGAAATAGCACAGCGCCGAGATGTGCCAGTGCAGTTCAAGCGCGGTCAGGCCGCGCCGGAACAGGCCCTGCTGGCAGCCCCGGCGATAGATGTCTTCCAGGTGGCGGATCGCCGAGGAGTTCTGCGCCGCAATCTGGTGAGAGCGCGACATGTGGCGCGCATCATGCACGTTCTCGATCATGACGAGCCGGATGAAGTCGCTGTTGCGGCGGTGGTGGTCAAAGGTGAATTCGGCCAGCTGGCGCAGCGCTTCGACCGGGGCAACCTCGGCCAGGTCCAGCGCATCCTCGGAATGGCGCATCCGGGCATAGGCGTCTTCCAGCACGGCCTGGTACAGACCTTCCTTGTCCCCGAAGTAGTAATAGATCATCCGCTTCGAGGTCGCCGTCCGTTTGGCGATGTCATCGACCCGCGCCCCCGAGAACCCGGCCTCGGCAAAGACGCGGCGCGCGGTCGCAAGGATATCGGCGCGCACCGCGTCGGGATCCTGCTTCCACCCCTTGCGGGACCCGTCGGCGCCTGCGTCGTCGGTTCCCGTCACATCGATCTTCTCACCCATGCCTCGCCCTCTCTCCTGCCGGGCGGGGGTGTCCCGTTCCGGCGCGACGCGGACCATTCCAGCTTTTTGCACCTGCAGCAATTGAACCGTTTGGTTACTTGATCTTGACAGAATTAACCACACAGTACAATGATCATGACGACCGCAGTGGGGAGGCATGCGTGGCGACAGTTCTGGACAGCGTTTTTGCCCCGAAATCCGGGGAAGACGGGGCGATCCTGATCGGCCTCCTGGGCCAGGGCATTCAGGCGTCGCGGACACCGGGCATGCACATGGCCGAGGGCGAAGCGCTTGGGATTCCTTACGAATACCGACTGATCGACACCGAGTCTCTGGACGGTCCGCTGGATCTGGACGGGTTGCTGACCCGCCTGGCCGCGGCGGGCTATGACGGCCTGAACGTGACCTTCCCCTACAAGCAGGCGGTGATTCCGCATCTCACCGACATCGCGGCCAGCGCCGCGGCGGTCGGGGCGGTGAACACGGTCCTGCTGCGGGGAAATGTACGGATCGGTGAAAATACCGACTACTGGGGATTCCGCGAAAGCCTGCGCCTTGGCCTGCCCGACGTGCGCAAGGACCGGGTCCTGCTGATCGGGGCCGGCGGGGCAGGGGGGGCGGTGGCCCAGGCCCTGCTGGACGAAGGGACGCGACAGCTGATGATCCACGACACCGACGCCGCCAGAGTGCAGGCGCTGGTGGCCCGTCTGGGCGTGCGCGCTTCGGTCGTGACCGACCTGGCGGCAGCGGCGGGGCAGGCGGACAGCATCATGAACGCCACGCCGATCGGCATGGCCAAGCTGCCGGGGATGCCGATCGACGCCGCCCTGATCACGCCGCGCCACTGGGTCGGCGACATCATCTATTTCCCGCTCGAGACGGCCCTGCTGAAACACGCCCGCGCCCTTGGCTGCGCTGTCCTGCCCGGATCGGGCATGGCGCTGTACCAGGCTGTCCGCGCGTTCAACCTGTTTTCCGGCCAGACCCCGGACCCAAAGCGCATGTGGTCCGCGTTCGAGGCCGCCGAGACGATGACCTGACTTCGCATTCACTGGGAGGAGACCATGCGGATGACTATCGGAACGAAACTCAAGGGCGCCGTCGCGGCGCTGGCACTGGGGCTGGGGGCGACCAGCCTCATGGCGCAGGATGTGGTCGAACTGACCTATTCCGACACCGTTCAGGAAACCGATCGCCGGTCGCGCATCCTGCGGGAAACCTTTTCGACCTGCCTGGGCGATGGCTTCAACTTCACACCCTATTTCGGCGCGACCTTGTTCAAGCAGGGGACCGAACTGACCGCGATGCAGCGCGGCAACCTCGACATGGGGGCGCTGGCGATCTTCGATTTCTACAACCAGGTGCCCGAGGCGGCGATCCTGGGCACGGCCTATCTGTTCCGCGACGTCGACCACATGCGCAAGGTCTATGACAGCGAAGAGCTCAAGCCGCTGCTGACCAGCATCGAGGACAAGACCGGCATCAAGATCCTGGCCTGGCCCTACATCGGCACCCGACACGTCAACATCCGGGGCGACAAGGAAATCATGACGCCCGCCGACCTGGCGGGGATCAAGCTGCGGATGCCCGGCGGCGAAGGCTGGCAGTTCGTCGGTGAGGCGCTTGGCGCCAACCCGACGCCCTTGGCCTTCACCGAGGTCTACACCGCGCTGCAGACCGGCGCGATCGACGGGCAGGACAACCCGCTGCCCGCCGACAAGCAGATGAAGTTCTACGAGGTCACGGACCAGATCATCCTGACCGGCCACCTGATCGCGGCCAACGTCTTTTCGGTGTCGAAATCCAAGTGGGATAGCCTGACCGCCGACCAGCAGGCCAAGCTGCAAAGCTGTTCGAAGGAATTCGAAACCGCCCTGTCCGACGACACCATCGCGCAGGAGGCCGAACTGGTCGCCTTCATGGAGGGCGAGGGCCTGAAGGTCTACGAGCCGAACAAGGAAGCCTTCCGCAACCACGTGTTGGAGTACTTTCAGAACTCCAAATACTCCGAGGTCTGGCCCGAGGGGCTGATCGACAAGATCAACGGGCTGTGACGGCGGACGACCCACACCGGACAAGACCGGACACATGACATCGGGCCCGGCGCCACAGCCGGGTCCCCTTTCGCGGAGGAGCGCATGATCGCGTCAACATTCACATGGCTGCACAGACGGGCCGAGAACCTGCTGGCGCTGGTTCTGGCGGCCCTGTTCGCCAGTTTCCTGATCCAGATCGTCTTCCGCTATCTGCTGAACCTGCCCCTGGGCTGGACGGTCGAATTCGTCGCGATCGCCTGGCTGTGGGGGATCCTCTTTGGCTATGCCTTCGTCGTGGCCGAGCGGGACGTGATCCGGCTGGATATCCTCTATGCCCTGCTGCCGCCACTGGCGCGGCGGGTGCTGGATGTCGTGACCTCGCTCATCTGCATCGCGATCTTCGCCTGGACGCTGCCGAAGGTCTGGGACTACGTCACCTTCATGAAAATCGAAAAGACCGCCTACATGAAGGTCCGGTTCGATTACGTCTTCTCGATCTACATCCCCTTCGCCCTGGCCGTGATCGCGCGCTGCGCCATCACCATCTGGAACGCCGTCGTCAATCCGGCCCCGGCGGAAATCGCGGGCATCAACGCCGAGGCCCACGACTATGATTGATCCCTTCCTCGCCTCCATCCTGCTTCTGGCGTTCCTGGCCATCGGCGGCCTGTCGATCGGCCTGGCGATGATCTGCGCCTCGACCGTCTACCTGATGATGCGCGGGTTCGATCCCTCGATCGCGTCGGAAACCCTGCTGCAGGGGCTGTTCAACAGCTATACGCTGCTGGCGATCCCGCTGTTCGTCCTGGCGGCGGACATCATGAACATCGGCTCTCTCGCCGACCGCCTTCTGCGCTTTTCCGAGGCGCTGGTCGGCCGGTTCAAGGGCGGGCTGGGGCATGTGAACGTCGTCTCGTCGCTGATCTTTTCCGGCATGTCCGGATCGGCGGTGGCCGACGCGGTCGGCATGGGCAAGATCATCATCGGCATGATGACCAAGGATGGTCGCTATACCGCGTCCTATGCCGCCGCGATCACCGCCGCCTCGGCCACGATCGGGCCGATCATCCCGCCGTCGATCCCGATGGTGCTTTACGCGCTCGTCTCGGACCAGTCGGTCGGCTATCTCTTTGCGGCCGGGATGCTGCCGGGTCTGCTGATGGCGGTCGTGCTGATGGTGATGAACGTGATCATCGCCTATCGCCGCGATTTCCCGACCGACAACGCCATTCCGCTGCGCGAGATGCCGGGCGTCACCTTCCGCGCCATTCCCGCGCTGCTGCTGCCGGTGATCCTGCTGGGCGGCATCTACGGCGGCGTCATGACCCCGACCGAGGCAGCGGCGGTCGCGGCCTTCTATGCGCTGTTCGTGTCGGCGGCCTTCTACCGGTCGGTCACGGCGGGGCAGTTCTATCAGACGCTGCTGGCCTCGGCCAAATCCACCGCGACGATCGGCATCCTGATCGCCGGCGCGCTGACCTTCCAATACGTGATCACCCGCGAAAACGTGCCGGTCAGCCTGTCGAACTGGCTGGGCCAGTACGACCTTGGCCCGGTGCAGTTCCTGATCGCGATCAACCTGCTGTTCCTGGTGCTGGGCTGCATCCTGGAATCCGGGGCGATCCTGCTGATCATCGTGCCGATCTTCATCCCGACCGCGCAGGCGCTTGGCATCGACCTGGTGCACTTCGGGGTGGTCTGCGTGGTCAACGCGATGCTGGGGCTGATCACGCCGCCCTACGGGTTGTTGCTGTTCATCGTGTCGTCGATCACCAAGCAACCCCTGATGCGGATCGTGCGCGACCTGCTGCCCTTCCTGATCGCGCTGTTCATCGCGCTTGGCATCATCACCTTCGTGCCGGACTTCGTGCTCTGGCTGCCGCGCCTGCTGGGGTACAAGGGATGAGCGACGTGAAGATCGACCTCGCGCACCGGGCCGAGGCGCAGCTGGGCGAGACCTGCCTGTGGGATGCCCGAACCGGGCTGCTGGGCTGGATCGACATCGAACAGCCACGGTTTTACACGCTTGACCCCGCCACCGGCGCGACGACCAGCGTGGCGCATCCCGGCACCTACCTTGGCTGCCAGGCGCTGACCCGGTCGGGGCGGCAGCTGCTGGCCCGCGACCTGACGCTGATCACCTGTGACGCCGACGGCAGCGACGTCCGCGTGCTGGCCGAAACGCCCGGAGAGGCCATGCCCGACACCCGCCTGAACGATGGCCGGGTCGACGCGCAGGGGCGGCTCTGGATCGGGACGATGGACAACGAATTGCACCGGGGGCTTGGGCATCTCTACCGGGTCGACCCCGATGGCACGATGACCGCGGTGCTGGGTGACGTGATCGTGTCGAACGGCATCGCCTTCGACCCGCAGGGCCGCTGGATGTGGTTCACCGATACACGGCGGCACCTGACCTGGAAGATCCATCTGGACGCCGACGGCACCGTGACGGGGCGCGACCCCTGGGCCGATTACAGTGCCTCGGGTGGCCGCCCGGACGGGGCCTGCGTCGATGCCGACGGCTGTCTCTGGCAGGCGATGTTCGGGGGCGGGCGCGTGGTGCGCTATGCGCCCGACGGCCGCATCGACCGCGACATCGCGCTGCCGGTGACCAACCCGACCTGCCTGTGCTTCGGCGGGCCGGACCTGAGCACGCTGTTCGTCACCAGCGCCACGAAATTCCTGACCCCCGAGCAGCGCGCGACCGAACCGCTGGCCGGGTCCGTCCTGGCCATTCACGGCGCGGGGCAAGGGATGCCCGAAAACCTATTCAATATCTGACCCACAGGGAGGACCCCCATGAAACTGACACTCAAGGCCATGATGCTGGCCGCCGCGACCGCCGTCGCGCTGCCCGCCGCAGCACAGGACAAGGTCGAACTGATCTTTTCCGACGTGAACCCGCCCGAGGTGCCGCGGTCAAAGGCGATGGTCGAGATCTTTGCCGCCGAACTGGGCGACAGCTTCGACTTCCAGCCCTACTTCAGCGCGACGCTGATGAAGCAGGGGACCGAACTTGTCGGCCTGCAGCGCGGCAACATCCAGATGGCCGGCCTGCCGCCGTCGGACCTGGCGCAGCAGGCGCCCGAATTCGACATCCTCGGCGCGGCCTATGTCGTGCGCGACCAGGCGCATCTGAAGGCGATCTTCAACTCCGAGGTCGGTGATCAGCTGAAGGCCATCGCCCGCGACAAGCTGGGCGTCGAGATCCTTGGCACCTTCTACTACGGCACCCGCCAGGTGAACCTGAAGGGCGACATGCAGGTCCAGACCCCGGCCGATCTGTCGGGCGTGAAGCTGCGGATGCCCGGCGGCGAAAGCTGGCAGTTCCTGGGCCGGTCGCTTGGCGCGAACCCGGTGCCGATCCCCTATACCGAACTGTACACCGCGCTGCAGTCCGGCGTCGTCGACGGCCAGGACAACCCGCTGCCGAACGACAAGGCGATGAAGTTCTACGAGGTCACGGACCAGATCGTCCTGACCAACCACAACGTCGGCTTCGGCATGCTGCTGGTGTCGTCGCAGGTCTGGAACGGCCTGAGCGATGACCAGAAGGCCGCGATGCAGGCCGCCGCCGACAAGGCGACCGCCTGGTCCGATGAACAGTACCTGGCGGAAGAGGCTGAACTGGTTGCCTTTTTCGAAGGCGAGGGCCTGAAGGTCTACAGCCCCGACGTGAAGGCCTTCCAGGAGCACGCGCAGAAGATGTACCTGGAGTCGGACCTGTCCAAGAACTGGCCCGAGGGCATGCTGGACGCGATCAACGCGCTCTGATTGTCAGGTGACAACATGGAAAACGCCCGCTTGTCCAAGCGGGCGTTTTTCGTTGCGACGGGGTCGGGTCAGGCCTCGGCCAGGATATCCTGTGCTGCCGTCACCGCGTGGACATAGCCGCGCGCGCCCAGCCCGGCGATCACGGCCGTCGCGACGGTCGAGACCAGCGATTTGTGATAGATCTCGTCGCGCCGGTGAATGTTCGAGATATGCACCTCGATCAGCGGCCCGGAAAACATCTTGAGCGCGTCCAGCAGCGGGATCGACCGAAAGCTGAGGCCGGCCGGGTTGATGATCAGCGCATCGCCCGTGTCGCAGGCTTCGTGGATCCAGTCGATCAGCTGATATTCGGCGTTGGACTGGCGAAAGACGATCTCGTCGTCGGTGGCGGCGCCACGGCACATCGCCTCGATCTCGGCCAGGGTGGTGTGGCCGTAGATCTGGGGTTCGCGCAGGCCAAGGCGATTGAGGTTGGGGCCGTTGAGCACGTGGATGCTACGGGTCATGTCGGTCTCCGGGGTCTTGGGAAACGGGGCGACCCGGGGGCCGCCCCCGCAGGGATCAAAGCGCGTTGATGCGGTCCAGCATGCCTTCGGGCCAGTCTTTCGACAGGTCCGAGTCAAGGTACATCTTCTGGGCATAGGCGCGGAAGGCGTCTACGTCGGGGGTGTGGAAGGTCATGCCCTCCCCCTTGAGGAATTCGACCAGCTCGGCCTCGCGGGCCAGGTGCTGTTCGGTCGACCAGGCGATGGCCTCGTCCGCTGCGGCCTGGAATTCGGCCTTCTGCGCGTCGTCCAGCTTGTCCCAGACCGTCTTGGACACGACCAGCAGGTCATAGGCGATCAGGTGCGAGGTCAGGACGGTCTGCTTCTCGACCTCGTAGAACTTCATGTTCTCGACGTTCGGCAGCGGGTTGTCCTGCCCGTCGATCGCACCGTTCTGCAGGCCGGTGTAGACCTCGGGATAGGCCATGGGCGTCGGGTTCGCCCCAAGCGCGCGACCCAGGAACTGCCAGCTTTCGCCGCCGGGCATGCGCAGCTTGATGCCGGCCATGTCCTCGGGCGTGTTGATTTCCTTGTCGGTGCGCAGGCCGACCTGCCGGGTGCCGAAATAGGTCGGGCCCAGGATGTGGATTCCCAGCTGGTCCTCGGCCATCTGCTTCATCTCGGCGCCCACGTCCGACGCCCAGAAGGTCTTGAGGTGGTCGGCATCGCGGAACAGATAAGCCGAGGTCAGGATCGAGAAGGCCGGGATCTGGTTCGACACGTCCTGCGGGGCGATGTTGCCCATCTCGAGGTTGCCACGCTGCAGCGCGACCAGTTCGGTCCCCTGCTTGAACAGCGTCGCGCCGTAGTAGCCGTTGAAGGTGTAGCCGTCGCCAAGCGCCTCGGCGAACTTCTGCATCATCTCGGCCCGGATGTCCTGCTGCGAGAATACGGCCGAGAAGTTCAGTTCGACCTTGTCCTGCGACAACGCGGGCAGCGCGGTGGCAAGCAGGCCGACCGTGGCGGCGCCCATCATCAGGCGTCGGGTCAGTGTGAGCATGTTTTCTCCTCCAGTTAACCGATAGTTTTGATTCTATCGGATGATTTAGAAAACATATGCTGAAATACAAAACCGGTAAAGCCGGTCTGACCCATCTGGCAAACGGCGGTAGGCAAGCGGCCACGAACCGGGTAATCAGACGTCATAAGGCAAAGTGGATTTCATCCTATGATCCGAAAGACCTTCTTCGATGCGCAGACGACGGATACCGTCGGAGATTCCGGCTATCGGCGGATCAAGTCCGACATCCTGCGCGGCGGGCTTGCCCCGTCGAAAAAGCTGAAGATCGATGAACTGCGCAAGACTTACGACCTTGGCGCCGGCACCGTGCGCGAGATTCTGACCCGTCTCTGGGTCGAGGGTCTGGTCGTCGCCGAAGGCCAGAAGGGGTTCGAGGTCGCCCCGGTCACCGCCGAAGGGCTGCGCGACGTGGGGCGCCTGCGGCTTTTGCTGGAAGAACAGGCCCTGCGCCAGTCGATCGAAACCGGCGACATGCACTGGGAGGCCGACGTGGTGCGCGCCCACTACATGCTGTCCACGGTCGAGGAGAAGCTGATCGCGGGCGACCGGTCGATCGTGAACGACTGGGTGCAGCAGGACTGGGAATTCCACTACGCCACGATCTCGGCCTGCAATTCGCCTGCGCTGATGGCGGCGCATTCGATGGCCTTCGACCGGTTCATCCGCTACCACATGCTGGTGCTGGAATTCCGCGGCCGCCCCGCCGCCGACCAGCACGCCGAACTGCGCGAACTGGTCATTGCCCGCAAGACCGACGCCGCCGTCGACCTGCTGGGCCGCCACATCCGCAGCGGGGTCGACCACATCCTGTCGACGGGCCGCATTCCCGGGTGACGATCGGCGCACCAAGATAGACACTGGCATGCCAGCGCCCGTGCGCCCTATTGCCGGGCGCAAAAAGGGTCAGCCCGACCATATCGCTGATTTCCCGGCCAAAAGTTGATCTGGTACTGTTTTACCTTGCTTGCAAAGGCCCGGGGGCAGTCCATATACCGGTATTCAGAGACCTGAGAACCGGGAAGGGAAACGGATTTGGCGGTGCCGCAGCGGCTGACAGACTACTTGCGCGGATCCAATATCGCCCTGGCCCTGTCCGACACGTCCGAGGATGCGCCGCTTGTCCTGGTCAACAAGTCCTTCTGTGATCTCACCGGATACGACGAAGAAGACGTCCTGCATCAGAACTGCCGGTTCTTGCAGGGCGAGGCGACGACCGAAGAGATGCGCAAGCCGCTGCATGATTTCGTCCACGGCGTGGGCGCGGATGCGGGCCGGTTCCCGATCCTCAATTACCGCAAGGACGGCACGCCCTTTCACAACTATGTCTTCATGTCCCGCCTTCGTGATGACGCGGGCAAGGCCAGGTACATCCTGGCTTCGCAGTTCGACATGACCTCGGCGGTGAAGCGGTCGAAGATCCAGTCGAACGACGACACGCTGCGGGACACGCTGAGCGATGTCGAACAGATCGGGCGTGAATACGGCCTCGCGATGATCGGATCGGCCAAGCTGCTGGCGGATTCGGTCGCCATGATGGCGCGGCTTTCCTTGTCGCGAACCTGAGCGGACAGGGAGCTTCGGACAGACCATGCGCGATCAGGAAAGCAACGATCCCCAGCAGATCGACGGCGATACGGAACGGCTGTGCATCGTGGGCATCGGCGCCTCGGCCGGCGGACTCGAGGCGATCCGCGAGATGCTGGCGGGGGCGTCGCCGGATGCGAACCTTGCCTACGTGGTGATCCAGCACCTTGACCCGAACCACGAAAGCCTTCTGGCCGAGCTTCTGGCGCGGCATACGGATCTGGCGGTCCGGCAGGTGTCGGGCGGCGAAAAGATCCAGAGCGGCAACGTCTATATCATCCCGCCCGGCGTGGGTCTGTCGGTCAGCAAGGGCGTGCTGGACCTGACCGCCTTTTCCCAGCCGCGCGGCCTGCGGCGTCCGATCGACGACTTCTTCGAAAGCCTTGCCATCGACCAGGGCCGGTTCGCGGCCTGCGTGATCCTGTCGGGGACCGGCGCGGACGGCAGCGTGGGCCTTCGGGCGATCAAGGAACATGGCGGGCTGTGCATCGTGCAGGATCCCGAATCCGCCAAGTACGACGGCATGCCGACTTCGGCGCAGAATACCGGGCTGGTCGATTTCGTCCGCCGCCCCTCTGACATCGTCGAGGCGATCCGGTCCTATTACACCCATTCGTTCCTGGGCAAGACCGACACGCAGCTGGCCAGCACGATCGAAACCAACCTGACCGACATCTGTGCGGTGGTGCGGAATTTCGTCGGCCACGACTTTTCCGGCTACAAGCAGTCCACGCTGGTGCGTCGGGTGCAGCGGCGGGTCCAGGTGCTGAACCTCGACAATGCCGAGCAGTACCTGCAGCACATCCGGTCCGACCCCCGCGAATGCGAGCTTCTGTTCCGCGACCTTCTGATCAACGTCACGCGGTTCTTCCGCGATGCCGACCATTTCGAGGTGCTGCGCAAAACGGCGATCCGGCCGCTGGTCAAGAATTCGGGCAACGAGGATGACATCCGGATCTGGGTGCCCGGCTGTTCCAGCGGCGAGGAAGCCTATACCATCGCGATGATGATCGCCGACGAATGCCGCCTGCAGAAACGGTCGGTGAACGTCCAGATCTTTGCCACCGACATCGACGAACAGATGCTGCGGATCGCCCGGGAAGGCACCTATGCCCAGGCCGCGCTTGGCGATATTCCCGAACAGATGCGCGATGCCTACACGATCGGGCGCGACGGGCATTTCCAGGTCTCTGCCAAGATCCGCGACATGATCCGCTTTTCGGTCCACAGCATCGTGCGCGATCCGCCGTTTTCGAACATCGACCTGCTGTCGTGCCGCAACCTTCTGATCTATTTCGGAGATCAGCTGCAGAAGGCGGCGATGCCGATCTTTCACTATGCGATCAAGCCGGGGGGCATCCTGTTTCTGGGCCCCTCGGAAACCGTGGGCCGGTTCGATCATGCCTTCCAGGCGATCGACCAGTCCGCGCGCGTCTTCCGCCGCAACGACAGCCGGCCGGAATACCCCCTGCACCTGCGCCATCAGGAACCCACGGCCACGACCAACCGGCGTCGGCCGCAGCACGACGAAGAACCCTCGAAGCGGCTGGAATGGGGCGATGGCGGCGCGACCGACCGGATCCTGGCGGCCTATGCCCCCGCAACCCTGCGGGTGACGGCCAGCGGCGAGATCCTGAAATCCACCGGTCGGCTGGGCAAGTACCTGGATTACAGCATTGGTGGGGATTCGAACCGGTTCGCACCCTCGATCGCGCGTCCCGGCGTGCGCGAGGCGATCTCGGCCATCATCCGGCAGGTCAGCCGGAACAAGAAACGCACCATATCGCGCGATCTGACCGCGCAGTCCGAATTCGGCACGCAGGACTTCGACCTGATCGGAGAGCCGCTGCCGGACGGGTCCTTCCTTCTGGTCTTCCGTGAAAGCGACCGCTTCACCTTCGGCGATGACGAGGATTTCGAATCCGTCCTGCCGATGGACAGCCATGTCCAAAGCCTTGAGGACGAGCTGCGGTCGACCCGCGTCCGCCTGCACACCACCGTCGAGGAACTCGAGACCGCGAACGAAGAGCTGAAAAGCTCGAACGAAGAAATGATGTCGATGAACGAGGAGCTCCAGTCCACGAACGAGGAGCTTTCGACGGTCAACGACGAGTTGAAGGGCAAGGTTGACGAGCTTTCGGTCGCCAATTCGGACCTGTCGAACTTCTTTGCCTCGACCGCGCTGCCGCTGGTCGTCGTGGATGCCGACATGGCGATCCGCAACTACACGGTCGCGATCCAAAGCATCTATCCCTTCCGCAATTCCGACCGGGGCCGCCCGCTGACCGAGGTGACAAGCGCCCTGCGGCAGGACTCCGAGATGCTGGAGGCCACCCGCGAGGTGATGCGCGACGGCGAGGTCCGGCACCTGCGGGTCTGGGACCGCAACGATGAACGCATCTGGTCGCTGGTCATCACGCCCTACCGGTCCCGTGACGGTCAGCTGGACGGCGCGACGCTGGTCTTCTCGGAACTCACCGACGCGGTGCGGCTGGAAGATGCGCTTGAACAGGAAAGCGAACGCCTGCGCCTTGCCCTCGACGTGTCGAACCTGTCGGTCTGGGAATTCGACCCGGTGGCGGGGACGGTGCGCATCGACCCGACCGGCGCGGTCATTCTGGGCCTTGCGACCGAACATCCGTCGGCCGAGGACTTCTACGACTGCGTCCACGACGATGACCGCGACCGCGTGAAGCAGGCTTTCCGTGCCGCATCGGGCGACGGCGACCAGATCGATGTGACGTTCCGCACCAGGTCGGACGATGCGACTTCTCGGTTCTGCCAGATCGTCGGCCAGCGCATGCACAGCCGGAAATCCGCCCGCGTCCTTGGCGTCGTCTTCGACGTTACGCGCGAACAGGAAGACCGCGACGTGCGCGAACTGATGCTGCGCGAGATGAACCATCGCGTGAAGAACATGTTCGCGATCATTTCGGGCATGCTGCGGATCGTCGGTCGTTCAGCCAATTCGGTCGCGGATCTGGTCGAGGCGATGCAGCTGCGCATCACCGCGCTGGCCCGGTCGCACGACATGACGCAACGCGCCCCCGCCGGCGAGGCGCTGACCCTGGCGGATGTCGTCGCGGCGTCGGTCGAACCCTACGACGCGCATTCCGAGATCAGTATCGACGGCCCCGAGGTCGCGGTGGACGTCAGCGAACTGACCGCGCTGTCGCTGCTGTTGCATGAATGGGCCACCAACGCGGCCAAATACGGTGCACTTGGCGCACGGGACGGGCGCCTTGCGGTGACCTGGGCGAAGAACGAGTCCAAGGGCATCACATTGACGTGGAACGAAGTGATGGCCCAGGACGTTGTCCGATCGGAAGAAAAAGCCGGCTTCGGGTCGACGCTTGTCCAGTTGTCCGCGATGCAACTGGATGGACGCCTCGAGACGACGATCGACGCGAACACTCGAAGGATGACCCTGGAATATGTCCCCAACTCCGAAGGATCCCGCACCTAGACAGACGGTTCTGCTGTGCGAGGATGAGCCGATTGTCGCGCTGGATCTGAAGTTCATGCTCGAAGACATGGGCTTCGATGTCGTCGGACCCTTCGCCGACGTGAAATCCGCCAAGCATTCCCTCGACGTCGGCGTGCCGGACATCGCGGTGCTGGACGTGAACCTTCGCGATGGCCAGGTCTTCCCCCTTGCCGACGTGCTGATGCAGCAGGGCGTGCCACTGATCTTCCACTCGGGCCACGTCGACGACCGGGAGATCTCGCGCCGCTATCCGGGGGCGGAAACCTGCATGAAACCGGTCAATCCCGCCAAGCTGAAAGGCGCGCTGACGATGTCGGCCCCGTGATCGGGACGTAGGGCAGGTGTCTGGTCTGCGTGACGCCTGGGCCCGCGATCAGGCCCGTTGTTTGGCGAAAGAGGGCGCGCGGAACACGCCCATCATCCGGATGGAATTGGCCGCCTCGGCCATGCGCGGACCCAGGTCATTCTCGATCACGTCCTCGCGCGCCCGGAAACGCGGCAACCCGCAGCTGAGCGCCACGTAAAGCCCGTCTTCGGTTTGGCCAAGCGGGGTCGACAGTGCAACGATATTTGGCCGCCATTCGCCGTAAGCCACGCAGAACCCTTCCTCGCGGCAGCGCTGTATGGCTGCGAATGTGGGCTCTGCGTACTTGTCGAAATCTTCGGGAAAGCGCATGCGGAGTTCGGCCAGCTTGTCGTTGAGCTCCTGGCCCTCGAGCAGCGCAAGCAAAGACCTGCCGCTGGCCGAGCGCAGCAGCGGGCCGGTGATGCCGGGTTCGGGGATGTGCGGGAAAGAGGCCGGATCGCCGACCGGCTGGACTTGGACGAACCTGTCATCCGACATCACGCAGAGCGAGACGTTGCCATTGCTCATCTCTGCGATTTCTCGCATCGGCGGGATCAGGCGGTGCCGCCAGCGCGTGGCGGCCAGAACGGGGTAGGCCAGCGACAGGATCTGCGGGGCCAGCCGGAACAGGCCCTTAGGATCGCGCCGCAGATAGCCCATGTGCACCAGCGTCTTGCACAGCCTGGACACGGTCGCCCGGTTCAGGCCCAGGCGGCGCGCGATTTCCGAATTTGACAGACGATCCTCGGTGTCACTGTAAAGCCCGAGGATCTCGAGCCCGCGCATCAGCGTGGATGACAGGGCCTGGTCGGTCGACGTATCGATGGTCAGGTCACACTGCCCGTCATCGGCCCACTGGCTGAGGATAGTCTTGCCGTCTTTCAAAGGATGCCCTTGTCCCTGTAAGCCTCGATCTCCTGATCGCTCAGGTTCAGGACCTGTTTGTAGATGTAATCGTTGTCGGCTCCAATCGCCTTGGCGGCCCATCTGATTTTTCCCGGCGCGTTGCGGTAGCGCGGCACCAACCCCTGCATGCGGACTTGGCCGAAATCTTCGTCTTCGACCGACACGATGGCCTCGCGTGCCTTGTACTGCGGGTCTGCGAAGATCTGGTCGATGCCGTAGATGGGCGCGATGGTGCCACCCGTCTTGCGGAAGGCCTCCAGCACTTCGTCCAGCGTGTGCGCAGCGATCCAGCTGCCAAAGATCTTGTCCAGCTCGGCCACGTTCTTCACCCGTCCGGCGTTCGAGTTGAACCTGGGATCCTCGACCAGCTCGGGTCGGCCGATCGCGGAGGCGTTGTAGCCGAAGGTGCTGTTGGTCGATCCGGCAAGCGACACGTACCGCTTGTCCGCCGTCATGTAGACATCCGACGGGGCGGAGTAGGTGTTCTTGTTGCCCACGCGTTCACGTACGTCGCCCAGCTGGTCGTATTCGATGGCGAGGGACTCCAGCAGACGTAACACGGCCTCGGTCATGGCAAGGTCGATCTCCTCGCCCTCCTGACGGTCGGATCGGACCACGCGGACCAGCGCGGCGCAGATCGCGAAGGCCCCGAAGACAGCGCCGATGGAATCGGCCAGCGGATAGCCGGTGTGCATCGGCGGGCGGTCCGGATCGCCCGTGATATGGGTCAGGCCGCCCATGGCTTCGAAGATGCGGGCAAAGCCGGACTGCTTGGCCATCGGCCCGTCCTGGCCGTACCCCGAAACGCGCAGCACGACGAGCCGTGGGTTGGCTTTCCAGAGGGTGTCGATGTCGAAGCCCCACTTGGTCAGCGTGCCGGGGCGGAAGTTTTCGATCAGCACGTCGACCTCGGAGATCAGGTCGAGGAACAGCTTGCCGCCCTCGGGTGTCCGAAGGTCGAGCGTGCCGTGGCGCTTGCCGCGATTCGTGACCTTCCACCACAGCGACTTGCCCTCTTTGAACGGGGGGAAACCGCGCAGGCCGTCACCCACGCCGGGGAGTTCGAGCTTGATAACCTCCGCCCCGAAATCTGCCAGCAATGACCCGGCCATAGGCCCTGCAATGATGGTCGCGATATCGAGAACTTTCAGCCCGGCCAGGGGGCCGGACCCGGTGTCTGTGGCGGTCATGGATGCTCCTAATCATGAAACTCGTTTGACATGTGTTACGATATTTGAAACAAGAGGGTCAAGAAGCGCAAATAATGAACCTTGGGAGGGGGTATGCACTTCGAACCCACAGACAGATCGCAAGAGATCCTGGCGCAGGTCGCCGCGTTCTTCGACACCGAGATCCTGCCGCGGCATCGCGATTGGGTCGAACAGGTGCAGCGCGGCGGAGTCGAGGCCGACTTCCTGCCCGCGCTGCGCGCCAAGGCGCGGGCGCAGGGGCTTTGGAACCTGGCGTTGCCCGAGCTGGCAGAGGATGAACCGGGGACACGGCTGACCAACCTGGAATTCGCGCCGCTGGCCGAGATCATGGGAAAGCTTCCCTGGGGAAGCCAGGTCTTCAACTGCCAGGCGCCGGACGTGCCGAACATGGCGATGCTGCAGGCGCTGGCGACGCCAGGGCAGAAGGCCCGGTGGCTGACGCCCTTGCTGGAGGGCACGACCCGGTCTGCCTTTGCCATGACCGAGCCCGACGTGGCCTCTTCGGACGCGTCGAACATCGCGACCCGGATCGAGTTCGTAGGTGACCGTATCCGCGTCACGGGTCGCAAGTGGTTTGCCACGGGCGGTGCGCACCCCGACTGCTCGTTCCTGATTGTCATGGGCGTCAGCGATCCCGAGGCCGTGCGGACCGAACGTCAAAGCATGGTGATCGTGCCGACCGATGCCCCCGGCGTCACCATCACGCGGGAACTGAGCTACCTGGGCTGGGAAGACCACGTCGCCCCGATCGCGCAGATCGACTTCGACGGGGTCGAGGTGCCGGTCGAAAACCTGCTGGGCGAACGGGGCAGGGGCTTCAAGGGCGCGCAGGTCCGGCTTGGACCGGCCCGCATCCATCACGCCATGCGCTGCATCGGGCTAGCCGAGATGCTGGTCGAGCTGATGATCGCGCGGGCCCGGGAACGGACGACCTTTGGCAGGTCGGTGATCGATTACGACACCGTGCAGCGCTGGATCGGCGAGGCGCGGGTCGACATCGACCTGAACCGGCTGGCCGTGCAGCGCTGCGCCTGGCTGCTGGACCAGGGCGGCGACGGGGCCAGCTGGCGTCCGGTGTCGATGATCAAGGTGTCGGTGCCGAACATGCTGCAAAGGATCGCGGATCACGCGCTTCAGATCTTCGGCGCAATGGGCGGCACGGCAGATGTGCCGATCCACCACGCCTTTGCCTATGCCCGCTGGTTCCGCATCGGCGATGGCCCGGACGAGGTGCACCTGCGCCAGATCTTCCGCACCGAACCGCAGCCGGGATGGAGCATCGCCGACAGCCCCTATGTCACCGTGCCCGCCGTGGCCCAGCCTGTCAGGAGTGCCGCGGAATGAGCACACGGGAGTTCGACCTGCGCAATGTCGGGCTGTTTCTGGCCGCGCTGATTTCGGTCGCGCTGGCCGGCCAGTCCGTCTGGGTGGCCTATTCGGGGCCCTGGGACATCGCCTTCGGACGCAACATGCTGATCGGTGCGGCGGTGGTCATCGTGCTGCTGTTGCGGCCCGTCTTCGGGTCGCGCGACGTGTCGGGCCTTTCGAGACTGGCCGGTACGGTTTTCGATGCGGTGCTGATCGCGGTGGTCGTGGCGGCCTGCGCCCGGTTCACCATTGTCGAGCACCTCAACGAGATCACCTTCTACATCTTCTCCGCATTCGATACATGGCTGGCGTTCGCCGGGGTCCTTGTGGTGCTGGAAGCCACGCGGCGCCTGTTCGGCCTGCCGATCGTGATCATCGCGGGGCTGATGCTGGTCTACTGCCTGTTCGGGTCGAACCTTCCGGGGTTCCTGGGCCATGCGGGGGTCGATCTGAACCGCACCATGCAGAACGTGTGGTATGGCTATCAGGGCGTCTTCGGCATGCCGACGGGCGTGGTGATCCGTGTCGTGTTGGTCTTCGTCGTCTTCGGCGTGATCCTGGAAGGCACCGGGGCCAGCGATGCGCTGATCCGGACCTCGGTCGCGCTGACCGGGGGGACGCGCGGCGGGCCTGCGCATTCGGCGGTCGTCGCCTCGGCCCTCTTCGGGTCGATGTCGGGCAGCGTGACGGCCAATGTGGTCGGCTCGGGCACATTCACCATTCCGATGATCAAGCGGCGCGGCTTTTCGCCCGCGATGGCGGGCGGCGTCGAGGCCGCGGCATCGACCGGGGGGCAGATCGTGCCACCGGTGATGGGGGCTGCGGCCTTCCTCATGGCCGACCTGACCGGAGAACTTTACACCACGATCGCGGTGGCCGCGCTGATCCCGGCGCTGTTCTACTACGGGTCACTCTTCGCGGCGATTTCCGTCCAAGCGGCGGCATCGGGGATCGAGCCAATCCCGGTCGAGGACCGGGTGAAACTGACCCGTATCGACTATCTGCATGCCCTGCAGTTCGTCATCCCGATCCTCGCCATCGTGGCCGTGCTGATCATGGGCCGGTCGCCGGCCATGGCCGGCTTTGTCGCGGTGGTGCTGTCGGTCATCCTGGGCCTCTTCCGCAAGCAGAACCGCGCCAATCCGCGCGTCTACTGGGATGCGCTGGTCAAGGCGGGCAAGGCCTGTGCCTCGATCCTTGTGGCGGTGGCGTGCATCGGGGTGATCCTGGGCGTGATGAACCTGACGGGGATCGGGCTGACCTTTGCCAGCGTGATCTCATCCTATTCCGAGACCTGGCTTTTCGGATCGCTGGTGATCACCGCCTTTGCCTGCCTGGTGCTGGGCATGGGCATGCCGACGCTGCCAGCCTACCTGATCATCGTGCTGGTCCTGGGGCCCGTAATGACCAAGCTGGGCGCGGACATGCTGGCGGTGCACATGTTCGTCTTCTACTTCGGCGTGCTTTCGGCCATCACGCCGCCGGTCGCCATCGGTGCCTTCGCGGCCGCCCCGATCGCCGAGGCGAACCCGATGAAGACGGCCTTTGTCGCCGTACGGCTGGCGCTGGTTGGCTTCATCATTCCGTTCATCTTCATCTACGAGCCGTCGCTGCTGCTGATCGGAGAGTTTCACCCGGAAGCCTTCGTCCGGGTCTGCGTCGCGCTGGCCCTGGCCATCTGGCTTCTGAACACCGGGATCGTGGGCTACGCGGGCACGCGGATCGGCCTGGCGCATCGTGGCCTGCGGATCGCGCTGGCTGGGGGCCTCGTGATCCAGATCGCGACGCTGCAATACGTGCTGATCGTCGCGGCGCTGGCCCAGCTTCTGCTGCCTGGCCGCAAGCGGGCGGGCACGGCCTCACACACACCTGTCACAGAAACCAAGGGAGGAATTTGATGGGACTCATGACGTTCAGGAAAAGGGCGCTGGCGCTTGCCGCGGGGATGGCGCTGGTTGCAGGCGGGTCGCAGGCGCAAAGCTTGCGCATGGCGTCGCTTGGTCAGGCATCGCCGACCACCGTCTTTTCGATCGCGCTGAGCCAGGCGATCAAGAAGGACCACGGGTATTCCACGCAGCTGACCACCGGCGCCGTCGGCACCCGGATGATCGTCGACGCCTCGAACCAGCAGCTTGACCTGTTCATGACGGCCGTGTCGATCAACGGTTACCTGCGCGACGGCACGCGGATGTATGAAAAGCTGCCGAATGCGAAAGAGCTGTTCACCAACATCCGGTCCATCGTGAACTATCCGCTTGGCGCCTATCATGGCATCACCTGGGCGGATTCCGGGATCGAGAGCATGGCCGACCTGAAGGGCAAGAAGGTCTATATCGGCCCGCCGTCCAGCGCCGGGCGCACCGTCATCAGCCAGGTCATCAAGGGCGTCACCGGCTATGAGGCCGACACCGATTTCGAACCGGTCAACCTGGACTGGGCTTCGGCGGAACAGGCTTTCCAGGACCGCCAGGTCGACGCCTATTTCGTGCCGACCCCGATCCCGAGCGCCGAACTTCAGCAGTTGTCCGCAATCGGTCCGTTCCGGGTTCTGGGTATTCCGGATGACAAGCTGGAGGATCCGTCGATAAAGGCGGCCGCCGCGGTTCCGGGGCGCGAGTTCGATATGCTCGAGCCAGGCACATACAAGAACCTTGTCAACGACACGCCGGTGCGGATGGTCAGTTCGATCGTCGGCCTGGGCACCAACAAGTGGATGGACGAAGAGGTCATCTACAACGTCACCAAGTCCATCTTCGAGCATCACGACGATTTCGTCGCCGCCGCGAAGTGGATGGAGGTGATCACCCCCGAGACGGCGCTGAACCAGATGAACGCTCCGCTGCATGTGGGCGCCTACCGCTACTACAAGGAAATCGGCGTCGACGTGCCCGAAGACCTGATCCCGCCCGAAGCGAAGTGATGAACCGGGGCCCGCGGCGGGGCGCCGCGGGTCGTGATCAAGACGAAAGGCCGGCCATGGAGCTGTTCTATTCCGACGCGGACCTCGCCTTCCGCGACGAGGTCCGCAGTTATCTGGACGACGCGCTGCCCGAGGATATCTCGGGCACCTTTTTCGGATACGGTCGCCATTCCTGGCACCAGATGATCCGCTGGCACAAGATCCTTGCCGACAAGGGCTGGGTCGCGCCGAACTGGCCTGAGGACCACGGCGGCACGGGCTGGAGCCCGATGCAGCAGTACATTTTCGACAGTGAGGCGATGATGGCCGGCGCGCCGCGCCTGCGGCCCTTTGGATTGAAGATGATCGGCCCGGTGCTGATTCGGTTCGGGTCCGAGGCGCAGAAAAAGCGGTTCCTGCCGCGCATCCTGAGCGCTGACGATTACTGGTGCCAGGGCTTTTCAGAACCCGGCGCCGGGTCCGATCTGGCCGCACTGAAGACCCGCGCGGTTTGGGACGGCGACGCCTATGTCGTCAACGGTCAGAAGACATGGACCACAACGGCGCAGCATGCGGACTGGATGTTCACGCTGGTCCGTACGGACCCGGATGCCGAGCGGCCGCAGCAGGGGATCTCGATGCTGCTGATCCCCCTCGACAGTCCCGGTGTGACGGTGCGTCCGATCATCACGATCGACGGTGATCACCATGTGAACGAGGTTTTCCTTGAAGACGTGCGCGTCCCCGCCGACCTGCTGGTCGGAGAGGAGAACAGGGGCTGGACCTATGCCAAGTACCTGCTGGGCAACGAACGTGTCAGCATCGCGAACGTCGGGCAGTCGAAGGCCGAGCTGGCGCTGCTGAAACGGCTGGCAGCAAACCGGAAGCGGGGCAACGTCGCCCTGATCGACGATCCGGTCTTCGGCATGAAGCTTGCGGACCTCGAGGCGGACTTCCTGGCGCAGGAGGTGACCAACCTGCGGATGCTGTCGCAGGTCCGGCCGGGTCAGGACGTCGGTGCGCTGTCGTCCTTCCTGAAGCTGCGCGGATCCGAGATCCAGCAGCGCATACAGGAACTGGCGATGGAAGCCACCGGCGCGTTGGCCGCGCCGTGGCGCGAAGCGGACCGGCCCCGGACGGACGACTACGGCATGCATGGCTGGCTGAATTCGCGGGCCTTCACCATTTTCGGCGGATCGAGCGAGGTGATGAAGAACATCGTCGCCAAGCAGATCTTGGGATTCTGAGGAGATGGCCATGGATTTCTCACCGACCGACGACCAACGGATGATCGCCGACAGTTTTGCCCGGGTCTTCGAGGGCGGCGGCGGACAGGCCGAGCTGGACGAGTTGGGCCTGCTGCTGGCGGCCCATCCCGAGGCGACGGGCGGCTTTGGCGCGGGCGTGGCCGACCTTGTCCCGGCGCTTGTCGAATGCGGCCGCGCGGCGACACAGGCCCCGGTGATCGGCGCGGCCTTTCTGCCGGGGCTGGCGCTGACCCGTGCCGGGATCTGGGCCGAAGGACCCGCATGCCTGGACCCGGAAGCCGAAGTGCGGATCGACGATGACCGGCTGACAGGCGTCCTGCCGGTGGTGCCCGGGGCGGATGTGGCGGACAGGCTGGTCATGTGCCTGCCGGACGACCGTCTGGCCGTGGTACCTTTGTCCGTGGCCGAGGTCGTGCCATTTGCTCTGGTAGACGGGCGGGGCGCCGCAGAGGTGCGGCTGGACGGGGCACGGGCCACGATCACCGACACGGTGCCGGGTCTGACCGGGGCGATTCAGGACAGTGCCGTGACGCTTTACGCCGCCGAGGCGCTTGGCGCGCTTTACGCGATCCGCGAGATGACGCAGGCCTATCTGAAAGAGCGCAGGCAGTTCGGTCGGCCGCTTGGATCCTTCCAGGCGCTGCAGCACGCGATGGTCGATCTTTATCACGACATCGAACATTTCCAGTCGCTGGTCCATCTGGCCGCACGGTGCTGCGACGGGCCAGACGTGGCGATGCGCCTGCGTTCGGTGTCGGCCTTGAAACGCTATCTGGGTGGGCGGATGCGGAGGGCCGCAGCCTCGGCCATCCAGATGCACGGCGGGATCGGCGTGACCGAGGAATACGCGCTTGGACGCTATGTGAAACGCGTGATCGTCGCGGACCTGCTGAACGGCAGCGCGGATGACCACGGGGCCCGTCTGGCCCGGCTGATCGCGGAGGAAACCCGCGCCGCCGACCGGGCTGCGCCCGCAGACGACCTGAAGGAGAATGTCGCATGAGTACCCCTGCAACCGAACTGCGCGTCGAACGTGACGGCGCGGTCCTGATCCTGTCGCTGGACGGCGCGTCGTCGCGCAATTCGATCAGCCCCCCCGTCTACAAGGCGATCCAGACGCAGGTCATCACGGCGGGCGAGGATCCCGGGGTGCGGGCGATCGTGTTGTGCGGGCTGCACGGGTTCTTCAGTTCGGGCGGAAACATCAACAACCTCAAGGAAAGCGCGAACAGCACCATGGCCGAGGTGTCGGGCAACACCGATGCGCTGAACGCCATGATACTGTCGATCCGGGCCTGTCCGACACCGGTGATCGCCGCGGTCGAGGGCGGCGCGGCCGGGGCCGGCATGTCGCTGGCGCTGGCCTGTGACATGATCGTCGCGGACGAGGGCGCGAAGTTCGTGGTCGCCTACGTCAAGGTGGGCCTCGCCCCCGACGGCGGCGTCACGCATTTCCTGAGCGAGGGCCTGCCGCGCCAGCTGGTGAGCGAGATGTGCCTGACCGGCACCCCGGTCGAGGCCGAGCGGCTGCACGCCCTTGGCGTCGTGAACGCGGTCGTCCCTGCGGGCGAGGCGATCGAGGCGGCCAAGAAGATGGCCGGAAAACTGGCCCTTGGTCCGTCGGGGGCGATGGCGCTTATCAAGTCCGAAATCGCCGCCGCGCCGCACAACGACCTGGCGACCCAGCTGGTGCTTGAGGCCAGGGGCATCAACACCGCGCGGTTCGGGGCCGAGGCCGCCGAAGGGCTGGCCGCGTTCCTGGGCAAGCGCAAACCTGACTTCGCAGGAAAGGCGTAAGCCATGATCAGGGACAAGGCAAAACTCGACGCGCTTCTGGGCGAGGTGCATGACTGGGTCCGCAACGTGGCACATCCGAACGAGGACCGCGTGGCCGAGTTGGACGAGGTGCCCGCCGACATCGTGCAGGACATGGCGCAGCGCGGCTATTTCGGCTGGTCGATCCCCGAGGAATACGGCGGGTTGGGCCTGACGACCGAAGAGCTGGTGATGGGCGCGATGGAGCTGTCGCAATGTGCCGTCGCCTATCGCGCGCGGGTCGGCACCAACACCGGCATCGGGTCCGAGGCGCTGGTCGCCGACGGCACGGAAGAGCAGAAGCGCAAGTACCTGCCTCTGATGGCACGGGGCGAGGCGACGGGCTGCCTTGCGCTGACCGAACCGAACGCAGGATCCGAGGCCAGCAACATCGAAACGACCGCGCGCCGCGAGGGGGATCACTATGTCCTGAACGGGATGAAGCGGTATATCACCAACGCCCCGATCGCGGATCTCTTTACCGTTTTCGCGCGGACCGAGGACGGCACCAAGGGGGCCAGGGGCGTCACCGCCTTCATCGTGGAGCGCGGGTTCAAGGGGCTAAGCACCTCGAAGGGGTACCGGATGATGGGGCAGCGCGGCTCGCCTGTCGGCGAGGTGCATTTCGACAACTGCATCGTGCCCGCCGAAAACATCATCGGCGGGGTCGAGGGCGTGGGCTTCAGGACCGCGATGAAGGTGCTGAACAAGCAGCGCATCCACCTTGCCGCGCTCTGCACCGGTCCGGCGATCCGGATGCTTGACATGGCCTTTGATCATGCCTCGGGACGGGAACAGTTCGGGCAGAAGGTCATCGACTTTCAACTGGTCGCCGCGCTGCTGGCCGATTGCCGGGCCGAGATCGAGGCCGCGAAGCAGCTGGTCCTCGCCACCGCCCGGTCGCGGGACGACGGCAAGGACATCGCGCTGGAGGCGTCGATCTGCAAGTACTTCGCGTCCGAGATGTGCGGCCGGGTGGCCGACCGCTGCGTGCAGGTCTTCGGTGGCGCGGGATTTGTCGCCAACCATTCCTCGATCGAACGGTACTATCGCGACGTGCGACTGTTCCGCCTGTACGAGGGCACAAGCCAGATTCACCAGCTGAACATCGTCAAGCAGATGCAGCGCCGTGAAGCTGCGGGCGGGGGACGCTGACCGCCACGACATGGGGCTCCGGTGCGCCATGTGCGGACGGCAGATCTCCCGAAACGCTCAGGCGTCCGCCGCGCCCGGGCCCGGCTGTCCCGTGCCCCGGGCCTCCCATGATCCGTCGTAAATCGCGGCTGGTCTTCCAGCGCGCGCAGACCCGGCGCGGGGGCCCGGTCCGTCCTGTGCGGTCAGTTCCATGATCGGCACATGGACCGGCTCTGGCCTGATCTTGGTGACGGGCGCTGGCGGTTTCATCCCGTCGATGCCCGCATAGGATAATGGTGGTCAGGCAGGGTGAGCCGTCGAGACGCATTTACGCGCCACGTCCGTCACAACCAATTGATGACGCTCATATATCCTCCAAAAATCAAAAAGAGAAGATTGCGCCACCGGCACCGCGGCGCGACCGTTTTCACATATGTGACAGTCCGCCTTTGCACCAAATAGATGTTGATCGGTGCAGGAGAGCTTCCTATCCTGCGGCTGACTGACCGGTTGGTCAGCGGCGGTGGATGCCGCCAGTAGTGGAGGAGGAACCCATGAAGAAAATCGTCGCGGCCCTGGCCGCCTGCCTTGTCGCATCTGCCGTTCAGGCCGAGGACTACCCCGCCGAAACCGTGACCATCGTCGTGCCCTATTCCGCAGGTGGCGTCACCGACAGCTATGCCCGGATGATCCAGCCCGCGCTGCAGGAAAGATGGGGCCAGACCGTCATCGTCGAGAACAAGCCGGGGTCGGGATCGATGGTCGGGGCGATGGATGTCGCCCGTGCGGATCCGGATGGGACGCGCATCCTGATGACGGCCTATGGCGTCATTTCGAACGAAGTACTGATGCCCGACATCCCGTTCGACCTGGCTGACCTGTCGCCGGTCTACATGCTGGGCCGCGGGTCCAACATGCTGATCATGCGTCCCGACTACCCGATGGACGACATCACCGACATCGTCGCCTGGGCCAAGGAGCATCCGGGTGAGTTGAAGCTGGCGTCCTCGGGCGTGGGGGCAAGCCCGCACATCGCGGCAGAATTGCTGGCCAACGTCGCGGGCTTCGACTTCCTGCACATCCCCTACCAGGGCAGCGCGCCGTCGCGCCTTGATGTGATCGCGGGCCGGGTGGACGGCATGATGGACGGGATCTCTTCGGTGGCCTACGTCGAATCCGGTGACATCAAAGCGATCGCCCTTGCCGCCGAGGAACGTCACCCGTCGCTGCCGGATGTTCCCACCTTCAAGGAAAAGGGCATCGACTTCGTCTTCGGGACGATCTTCGGTTTCTACGTCCCCAAGGACACCCCGCAAGAGGTTCAGGACGAGATCTTCGCCGCCCTTGATGCCGCGCTGCATGTCCCCGAGACCGAGGCGCTGTTGAACAAGCAGGGGATGGACACCACCCGCCGGACCCAGGCCGAATTCCAGGAGATCGTGGCCAAGGAACTCGACCAGCTCAAGGAGCTTGTCGCCAAGGGCCGACTGACCCCCCAGTAACATGTGTCAAAACCCCGGCGCGCGATCGCGCCGGGGTTTCTGACTGAAAAAGGAAAAGGTTGAGGGTGATGCGTTCTATTTGGTCAAAAGATGTGGCGACGGCCGTGCTCATCATCGTGCTGGGCGTGGCCGTTCTGCTTTACGCGCAGGGGCACTACAAGTTCGGCAGTTTCAGGTCTCCGGGACCCGGCCTGTTCCCGGTCCTGGTATCCGGCGTTCTGGCGGTCGTGGGCGTCGGCCTGTTGATCCAGGCGCTGATGCAGGGGACCGCGCCCGAAGACGTCCGGTTCGCCTGGCGCCCGTTCATCCTGATCCTCGGGGCCATCGCGGTCTTTGCCGTCACGTATCCCGTGACCGGGGTCGCGCCCTCCGTCTTTCTGATGGTGATCATCAGCAGTTATTCCGACAATAAGCTGCCCCTGAAGAACAAGGTCCTGCTGGCATCGATCGTGACGGTCATCGCGGTGGTCCTGTTCACAATGATCCTCGGCGTCAGACTGCCTGTCATCGCGGGGGTCTGGTAAATGTCGACCATTCTTGACAATGCGATGCTGGGACTGGGCGTCGCCTTTCAGCCCTACAACCTTGCCTTCTGCTTCCTCGGGGTCTTCCTTGGAACTATCCTTGGCGTCATTCCGGGCATCGGTGTGCTGGTCTCGATCTCGCTGCTGTTCCCGATCACCTTCCATGTCGAACCAGTTGCCGCGCTGGTGCTGCTGGCAGGCATCTACTATGGCACGACCTACGGCGGGTCGACCTCGGCCATCCTGTTGAACGTGCCGGGCACGCCGTCGTCGGCGGTGGCCTGTCTGGACGGGCATCCGATGGCGCAGAAGGGCCGGGCGGCCACGGCGCTGTTCATGACCACCGTCGCGAGCTTCTTCGGCGGGTCGGTCGGGATCATCATGCTGATGGGCTTTTCGCCGGTCATTGCCGCCTCTGCCGTGCAATTCGGATCGGCAGAGTATTTCGCGCTGATGGTTCTGGGCCTGATCGCCGCGTCGACCATCGCCTCGGGGTCGATGTTGAAGGGGATCGCGATGGTCCTGATCGGCATCCTGATGGGGCTGGTCGGATCGGACGTCTATACCGGGACCCTGCGCTTCACCTTCGGACAAATGGCGTTGTTCGAAGGCATCTCGATCATCGCGCTGGCCATGGGCATCTTCGGCGTGACCGAGGTGATCCATTCGGTTCTCAACATCAAGAAGGCGGGTGAGGCGAACCACGACCTGTCGTTCCGCGCCATGCTGCCGACCAGGCAGGAGATGCGCGACAGCTGGATGCCGATGATCCGCGGGTCGATGATCGGGTCGTTCTTCGGTGCATTGCCCGGAACCGGTGGCCTGATCGCGGCCTACATGAGCTACGCGACGGAAAAGCGGGTCGGCAAGACAGAGACATTCGGCAAGGGCGCCATCCAAGGCGTGACGGGGCCCGAGTCGGCCAACAACGCCGCCGACCAGACCGCCTTTATTCCGACGCTGACGCTTGGCATCCCGGGCTCGCCGACCATGGCGATCATCCTGGGCGTCCTGATCATCCACGGAATCGAGCCGGGGCCTATGGTCGTGGTCAACCAGCCCGACCTTTTTTGGGGCCTGGTGATGAGCTTCTGGGTTGGCAACCTGATGCTGCTGATCCTGAACATCCCCATGGTGGGCCTGTGGGTCCGGCTGCTGCGCATTCCGTTCCACCTGATGTACCCGGCGATCCTGATGTTCATCGTGATGGGTGTCCTGACCACCTACAACGACGAGATACAGGTCTGGGTCGTGCTGATCTGCGGCGCATTCGGCTATCTGCTGCGATACCTCGGGATGCAGGCCGCGCCGCTGATCCTGGGTTTCGTGCTGGGCCCGATGATGGAGGAGCACTTCCGGCGGACCCTGTTGCTGAACGGCGGTGACTTCACGGCCTTTGCGGGCAGCGCGATCTCTCAGGTCTGTCTCGGGGTTTCGGCGCTGTTGCTGGTCTATGGGCTTTTCGTGACCTACCGCACACGGCTCAGGACCGTGCAGGCGCAGCGAAGCGTCTCGTCCAGAAATTCACAGGTGTGAAGTTCGGGTTCACATAAGGGTTTTTCTTTGACTCCTACCCCGAGGCGTGACGAAATCGACCCAGGGGCGGAGCGGAGGCTGCCCCCATAGGGAGGAGGCCATATGCTTGGTCTGATGCAGGAGCGGCCGCTTCTGATTTCAAGTTTGCTTGAACACGCGGCCTGTTATCACGCTGACAGGGAAATCGTGTCCAGGACCTGCGAAGGCCGCCTTCGCCGGGATACGTACCGTACGCTTGCACATCGCTCGCGGCAGCTGGCCCATGCCCTGATCCGCATGGGCGTGAAACCCGGCGACCGCGTGGCATCGCTGGCCTGGAACACGCATCGCCATCTTGAGCTGTACTACGCGGTTTCCGGCATCGGGGCGGTGTTGCACACGGTCAATCCGCGACTGTTTCCGGAACAGCTGACCTACATCATCAACCACGCCGGCGCGAAGGTCGTGATGTATGACATCACCTTTGACAAGCTGGTCGCGGATCTGCGCCCGACACTGGATCATGTAAAGACCTATGTCGCCCTGACGGATGCCGATCACATGGCCGGAATGCCAGAGGGATCGCTGTGCTACGAGGACCTGCTGGCCGCCGAGCCGACCGAATTCGACTGGCCGGTCTTCGACGAGAATACCGCATCCGGGCTGTGCTATACCTCGGGGACGACGGGCAATCCGAAGGGCGTGCTGTATTCGCACCGCTCGACCCTGCTGCACGCGATGATGCTGTGTCAGGTCGACGGTCTGGCGCTGTCCAGCCGTGACGCGACCCTGCTGTGCGTTCCGCTGTTTCATGTGAATGCCTGGGGCGTGCCCTACGGCTCTCCTCTGTGTGGGGCCAAGCTGGTGCTGCCGGGGCCGAACCTTGACGGGAAAAGCCTCTACGAGCTGGCCAAGACCGAAGGCTGCACCTTCTCGCTTGGCGTGCCGACGGTCTGGATGGGGTTCCTGGACCATATCGAAAAGACCGGTGCCGATGCGAAGTCCGAGCTGATGATGCAGCGGCTGATCGTCGGTGGATCGGCCGCGCCCAAGTCGCTGATGCGCAAGCTGGACGATCTGGGCATCCACGCCTTCCAGGCTTGGGGGATGAGCGAGACAGGGCCGGTGGCCACGGTCGCCCATGCCCTGCCGAAACACGACGCGCTGAGCGAAGAGGCGCGGTTCGACCTGCGCTGCATGGGTGGGCGCCCGATGTTCGGGGTCGAGCTTCGGCTGATCGACGACGAGGGCAGGGTGCTGGCGCATGACGGCGACACGCCGGGCGAATTGCAGGTTCGGGGTCCCTGGGTCACCTCGGGCTATTTCGGAGGCGAGGGGACGGGTCCGGATGCCGAGGGTTGGTTTTCGACCGGGGATATCGCGACGGTGGATCCCGACGGCTTTGTGCGCATCACCGATCGGGCGAAGGACGTGATCAAGTCGGGCGGCGAATGGATTTCCTCGATCGACCTCGAAGACGCGGCGATGCGGCATCCGCAGGTGGCGGAGGCGGCCGTCGTGGGCGTGCCGCATCCCAGGTGGCAGGAACGGCCACTGCTGGTCGTCGTGCCCAAGGGCGACGCGCCGGACAAGGCGGCGCTGCGCGATTTCCTGACCGATTACGTGGCGCGCTGGTGGCTGCCGGACGATGTCGTGTTCGTCGACGAACTGCCGCATACGGCGACGGGGAAACTTCAGAAGATGGTGCTGCGCAAAGCCTATGCGGAATACGTGCTGCCGGACGTGGCAACGGGCAACCGGGGGGCGGCGGAATGAGCGGGCTGATGCTGGACGATCCCGACGGCACGCTTGAAATGCTGCGCGACAGCGTGGCGGGCTTTGCCGAGCGCTTTGACGGACCCGAGGGCTTTCGCGCGCGCCGCGACGCCGGGCAGGACCTGGACCGGACGGTCTGGTCCGCCATGGCCGAGGCTGGATGGCTGGGTCTTCACCTGCCCGAGGAAATCGGCGGCGCCGGGCTGGGCGTGGCCGAGCAGGCCGTGCTGAGCGAGGCGCTTGGCCGGGCGCTGATTTCAGAGCCGCTGGCGCAGCTGAGTGTTTTTGCCGGTGTCCTGCTTGCGCAGGGCGACGGCGCAGAACGGGACCGGCTGGCTGACGGGCTGATCGCCGGGACCGCGATCGTCTCGCCGGCCTGGCAGGGGCGTGATGGCGCTCCGGCCCCGCTGGTGGCGCGGGTCCATGGCGAGGACACGGTGCTGACCGGCGCCCTTTGCCATGTCAGCGCGCCTGTATCGGCGACGGATTTCGTCGTGCTTGCCGAGGCGGGCGGTGACTGGATGCTGCTGTCGGTTCCGGCCGGGGCTGGCGGGTTGAGCGTGGATGCGGCCCCGACATTGGACGGGGCCCAGCTGGGCCAACTGACGTTCCGGGATGTCAAGGTTCCGGGCAATGCGGTGCTGGCGCGGGGCAATTCGGCCCGTGCGGCGCTCGAGGCGGCCGTGGCGACGACCCGCTTGGCGCTGGCGGCCGAAATGGCAGGCATCGCGGCCGAAGCGATCGACCGCACCGTCGCCTATACCCGCGACCGTGTGCAGTTCGGCAAGGCGATCGCGTCCTTCCAGGTGGTGCAACATCGGCTGGTCGACATGTGGTCAGATGCGGAATTCGCCCAGGCCGCTGTGGTGAACGCGGTCGAAACGCTGGCGGACGGGCCAGGCAAGGCGGCGGATCTGGCGATCCTGGCTGCCAAGGCACGGGCCGGCGACGCGGCGGTGACCATCACCCGGCGGGCGATCCATCTGCATGGCGCCATGGGTTTCACCGACGCCTGCGACATCGGGCTTTTCATGAAACGGGCCGTGGCCCTGAATGCAACCCTGGGCCAGCCGGAAGAGCTGCGCCTGCTATTCGTGGCGCGCGAAGGCGTCGCGGCCTGAAAGGACAGGACATGGAAAACAACATGATCAAATGCGAGATCAAGGATCACGTCGCGGTCATCACGCTGGATGCTCCGCCGGTGAACGCGCAGTCCAAGGACTTCATGGAAGAGCTGATCGCCTGTTTCGACGAATTGAACCACAAGAAGGGCGTGCGTTGCGTCGTCCTGACCGCCCAAGGCAAGGTGTTTTCGGCCGGCGCCGACATCAAGGGCCGTTCCAAGCAGAGTGATTGGGCCCCCGGTGACATCAACCGTCACCTGCGCCGCGCCCGCGAAGTGGGCTTTGTCATCATGGAGATGAACATCCCCGTCATCGCCGCCGTGAACGGCCCGGCGCTTGGTGCGGGCATGGGTCTGGCGATCTGTTCCGACATCATCGTGGCGTCAAAGAACGCCGTCTTCGGCCTGCCCGAGATCGACATCGGCCTGATGGGCGGCGTGCGCCACACGATGCGCGTCTTCCCGATCGGCCTGACCCGGCGCATGGTGCTGACCGGCTATCGCGTCCCGGCCGAAGAGCTGTACCGCCGTGGCCTGATCGAAGCCTGCGTCGAACCCGAAGAGCTGCTGGACACCGCGATGGAGATGGCGAGGAACATCGCCTCGAAATCCCCGACGGCGATCAAGCTGGCCAAGCGCGCGCTGAACACGGTCGAGACCATGGGCCTGAAGGACGGCTACCGGTTCGAACAGAACCTGACCGTCGAAATGACCGGCACCGCTGACAGCAAAGAGGCCATGGCGGCCTTTCTTGAAAAGCGTCCGGCCGTTTTCCAGGACGAATGACCATGGAGGCGCAGCAGGACTGGAACGCACTGAGCGACGACGCCTTCCGGGAGATCTTCCGGGAGTGGGTGGACGCGAACTGTCCGTCCGGGCTGCGCTTCATGCGCAAGCAGCGCCCTGTCTTCGACGAAGTGGCCGAGTGGTACCACCTGCTGGCTGAGAAGGGCTGGCTGTCGCCTGTCTGGCCGCAGGAATACGGCGGCATGGGCCTCGATGCGGGCAAGCACATCGTCTATGTCGAGGAATGGGCGCGCCTCGGCTGCCCGCGCATTCCCGACCATGGCATCGGCCTGACCGGGCCGCTGCTGATCCAATACGGGACGCCGGAACAGAAGGCCTTCTTCCTACCCAAGATCCTGAGCGGTGAACACGTCTGGTGCCAGGGCTATTCGGAACCGAACGCCGGGTCGGACCTTGCGTCGCTGCGGACCTCGGCGGTGGCGGATGGCGACGGGTTCATCGTCAACGGGCAGAAGATCTGGACCACCCTGGCGCATTGCGCGAACTGGATCCTTCTGCTGACCCGGACGTCGAGCGACGGGCCGAAGCGGCAGAACGGGATCACGGTAATGCTGGTCGACATGACCACGCCCGGCGTGACCGTCCGCCCGATCCCGAACCTACGGCAGGAGACGGATTTCTGCGAGGTCTTCTTCGACAACGTGCATGTCCCCTCCGCCAACGTGGTGGGCGAGGTGGATCAGGGCTGGGCCCTGGCCAAGGCCGTGCTGGGGCACGAGCGCATCTTCCTTGGTGCGCCGTCCCGTCCGGAATACGCGATCAGGCGGCTTGAACGGCTGGCCCGCGACCGTGGCGCCTTCGACGATGCGGGGTTCGTGGCGCGCTATGCCAAGCTGCGGCTGGATCTCTACGATCTGGGGTCTGCTTTCGAACGCTTTGCGCGGGTGTTACGGGCCGGCGGCACACTTGGCCCTGACGTGTCGGTGCTCAAGATCTTCTGTTCAGAGCTGTACCAGCGGATCACCGAAGAGATGCTGACCGTCGCGGGTGAGGATGCGCGGTACTGGGACGACCTGCCCACTGGAGAGGGCGATGTGGATGCAATGAACCTGTATCTCGACAGCCGGGCGCCTGCGATCTTCGGCGGCTCGAACGAGATCCAGAGGGGCGTTCTTGCAAAGGGGGTGCTTGGTCTGCCGGGGTAGATCGAGCACGAGGGGAGGAGACGGATGGCACAGAGTGAATTTGCCCTTGAGGCCAAGGGGATAGGCCGGAGGTTCGGCGACTTCTGGGCGGTCAAGGACGTGGATCTGCAGATCAGGCGCGGGTCCATCCACGCGATGATCGGGCCGAACGGGGCGGGAAAGACGACCTGCTTCAACCTGCTGACCAAGACGTTGCAGCCATCGACCGGGCAGATCATCCTGAATGGCGAAGATATCTCGAAGTTGCGGACTTCGGACGTGGCCCGCAAGGGGATGGCGCGGTCGTTCCAGATCAGCGCCACCTTCACCGAACTGACGGCACTGGAAAACGTCCGGGTTGCCCTGCAGTCCGGCCATGGCAGCGCCTGGCGGTTCTGGAGCCCGATCCGGTCGATCTATTCGCTGAACCAGCGCGCTGAAGAGCTGCTGGAGCAGGTCGGCTTGTCTGCCGCGCGCGACATGACATCGGCCGAGCTGTCCTACGGCAAGAAGCGCGCGCTCGAGATCGCGACCACGCTGGCGCTGGAGCCGGAGGTGATGCTGCTGGACGAACCGACGGCGGGCATGGGTCACGAGGATATCGAACCGATCACCGCGCTGATCCGCAAGGTGTCGGCGGGACGGACCATCCTGATCGTGGAACACAACTTGTCCGTCGTGTCGGACCTGTCGGACCGGATCACGGTGCTGCAGGCTGGGCAGGTGCTGATGGAGGGCACCTATGCCGAGGTCTCCTCGGACGAACGGGTGATTGCAGCCTACATGGGGGGTGTCGACGATGCCGCTTGATACGTCATCCGCAGAACCGCTGCTGAAGATCGAGAACCTGAAGGCCTGGTACGCCGAAAGCCAAGCACTGCACGGCGTCGGCTTCGAAGTCAACAAGGGAGAGCTGGTCACGCTGATCGGGCGGAACGGCGCCGGCAAGTCCACCACGCTGCGGTCGATCATGGGTATCGTGAAGAACCGCAAGGGATCGATCCGGTTCCACGGGGAAGACTTGATCGGACTGCGCACCTTCCAGATCGCGCGCAAGGGCATCGCCTGGTGCCCCGAGGAACGCGGGATCTTTGCCGACCTGTCGGTGAAAGAGAACCTGACCCTGCCGCCGCGCCTGGTGCAGGGCGGCATGACGGACGAGGACCTGCTGACCAGCTTCCCCAACCTGCGCGCCCGCGCATCTTCCGGCGGCACGCAGCTGTCGGGGGGTGAGCAGCAGATGCTGGCCATCGCGCGCATTCTGCGAAACGGCTGCCGGTTTCTGCTGCTGGACGAGCCGTCCGAGGGGCTCGCCCCGGTCGTCGTGAAGGAGATCGGCAACCAGATCCGCCGGCTGAAGGACCAAGGCTACACCATCCTGCTGGTCGAGCAGAACCTGAACTTCGCACGCGCCATTGCCGACCGGCATGTCGTGATCGAACACGGACAGGTGGTCGATCAATTGACCAACGATGAACTCGCGGCCGATGTGGCCCGCGTGAAGACCTATTTGGGAGTGTGACCATGTTCGACGGGATCACGCCGCAGCTGTTGTTCGGTCAGCTTCTGATCGGGGTCATCAACGGCTCTTTCTACGCGATGCTGGCCATGGGGCTGGCGATCATCTTTGGCCTCATGCACGTGGTGAACTTTGCGCATGGCGCGCAGTACATGCTGGGGGCCTTCGTCGCCTGGCTGCTGCTGAACTATTTGGGCGTGCCCTACTGGGGCGCCCTGGTCATCGCGCCGGTGGTCGTGGCCTGTTTCGGCCTGGTGATGGAGCGGTTGATATTGAAACCGATCGCCAATCTGGACCATCTGTATTCGCTGCTGGTGACCTATGCCGCAACACTGGTGATCGAAGGGCTGATCCGGCAGCAGTATGGATCGACCGGGTTGCCCTACAATTCGCCGCTTCCGGGCGGCGTGAACCTCGGGTTCATGTTCATGCCCTGGTACCGTCTCTGGGTCGTGGTGTTTTCGGTGGTCACCTGCCTCGCCACCTGGCTTCTGATCGAACATACCAAGCTGGGCGCCTACCTCCGCGCGGCGAACCAGTCGCCCGAGATTGTCGAAAGCTTCGGCATCAACGTGCCCCGGATGGTGACGCTGACCTATGCCTTCGGGGTCGGCCTGGCGGGTCTGTCGGGCGTGCTGGCGGCGCCGATCTACCAGGTGTCGCCCTCCATGGGATCGACCCTGATGATCACCATCTTCGCGGTGGTCGTGATCGGCGGGATGGGGTCCATCCTTGGCGCGATCCTGACCGGTTACCTGCTGGGCATCGTCGAGGGGCTGACCAAGGTGTTCTACCCCGAGGGCGCGAACCTCGTCATCTTCTTCATCATGCTCCTGGCGCTCATCTTCCGGCCGTCGGGGCTGTTCTCAGGGGGGAAAAACTGATGCGGATCGCCCTCATCCTGATCGGAGCGGCGCTGGCGCTTGCGGCCCCGTTCTTCGTCTACCCCGTGCTGCTGATGACGATCCTGTGCTTCGTGATCTTCGCGGCCTCGTTCAACCTGCTGCTGGGCTATGTCGGGTTGCTGTGCTTCGGGCAGGCGATGTTCCTGGGCCTGTCGGCCTACATTGCCGGTCAGATCCTGAAGACCACCGGCATCTCGATCGAACTGGCAATTATGGCCGCGGCTCTGGTCTCGGCCGCGCTTGGTGCCTTCGTGGGATTCGTCGCGGTGCGCCGGTCCGGCATCCAGTTTGCGATGATCACCTTTGCCTTCGCGCAGTTCGTCTATTTCCTGCTGCTGCAGTCCGAGTTTACCGGCGGCGAGGACGGCATGCAGGGCATCCCGCGCACGCATCTGTTCGGCATTATCGACATCTCGGACAGCCGAACGTTCTACTACTTCGTGCTGGCGATGACGGTGTTGGCGATCTTCGTGGTCTATCGCGTGGTGCATTCGCCCTTCGGCGAGATCCTCAAGGCGATCCGGGACAACGAGCCGCGGGTGGAATCCCTGGGCTTCCGGCCCGAACGGTTCAAGATCCTCGCCATGACGATTTCGGCCGGCCTGGCCGGGTTCGCCGGCGCGCTGAAGGCCACCGTCTTCGGGTTCGCGACGCTGACGGATGTCAGCTGGACCGTGTCGGGCGAGGTCATCCTGATGACCCTGCTGGGCGGTCTGGGCACGCTGACCGGTCCCATGGTCGGGGCGGGGATCATCATCCTGATGAACGACGAATTGGCGCAGTTCGGCGAATGGGCGCTGATCGCGCAGGGGATCATCCTGATCCTCGTCATCCTCTTCCTGAGGCGTGGCGTGGTCGGCGAGGCCGGCGCCCTGGTCCGGAGGATGAAGGCAAGGCGCGCCAAGTGATGCCGCGCCGTGCGTCAGAGTTCGATCTGCACCGGGTTATCGAAATCCGGGTCGGTGCGGATCGACCGGACGGCCTTGTGCAGCGCTGTAAGATACCGGTCCTGGTGGCGTCGAAACCTTTCCGTCACACCGCCAAGTGCCAGCGTGATCGGCTGACCCTGCACCAGAACCGGCAGCAGCATGGCCAGAGTCGCACCGCCTTCGAAGGGAAGGTCCTCGACATAACCGTACCCCTGCGTACGGATCTTGGTGATCTCGGCCTGGATGTCCGCCAGTTTCATGCGGCTCGCCGGTTCGGCGGTCGCGATGTTGGCGCGTCGCACGGTATTCTCAAGCTTTTCGGCGGGCATGGTGGACAGCAGGACGAGACCGGCGATGGACTTGGTGATCGGGCGGATCGTGCCTTCGTCGATATGAAATCGCAGGGCATGGATCGACGGCTTGGTCTGGATATATTGCAGGTAGACGTCGTTCTTCGCGCCCAGGAACACCCCTTCGCCGGTTTCGGCGTGCAGGTCGTACATTGCATCCAGCACCTGGCCGGAGCCGAAGAGGACCTTGGGAATCCACTCGCCGAGGGTCGAAACCTTCGTGGTCGGAAAATAGACCCGGTCGCGCCGGTCGTAGTTCAGATACCCCAGCTTTACCAATGTCTTGAGCAAGACGGTGGTGCTGGAAAGCGGGTAGTCGAGCGAGGCTGCGATTTCCGACATGGAGCGTGGCTGACGGCCGATCCGGAAGTGTTCGAGGACTTCGAAGGCACGGGCCGCGGACTTGACTGTAGCATCGCTCATGGGGGTGGCTTCGTTCTGAATTTCAGAAATGTGAAAGTCATATCCACATACACAAAACAATGGTCTCGCACAACCGGGCGTGAGAAGCTGGAGTCCAGGAGGGGCACGAGGAAGCCCCGGGAGAAGGCGGTTCGCCGGCGACAGGCCGGACCGGGGTCGGAGGCCCCGAAGACCCGCACTTTGACACGAATTGGAAGCAAGATATCGCAGCGCATCACGCGTTTGCGAAGGGAGAGGATTTATGTCTGAACGGCTGCGCGGCAAAGTGGCACTTGTGACCGGTGGCGGCATGGGTATCGGCCGGGCCATCTGCGAAGCATACGCCCGCGAAGGTGCCGCGGTCGGCGTGTTCGACCTCAAGACCGAGATCGCAGATGACGTCGCCAGGACGATCTGCGACGCGGGCGGTCGGGCGATGCCGATTGTCGGGAACGCGGCAAAACGCACCGACATTTTCGCCGCGGCCGACGCGCTGAAGGCGGAATTCGGACCCGTCACGCTGCTGGTCAACAACGCGATGTACAACCGGTATGGCCCGCTTGAAGCGCAGGACGAAAAGACCATCGGCCTGATGATCGACGTCGGCTTCAAGGGCGTGATCTGGGGCTACCAGGCGGTCATTCCGCAGATGCGCGAGGCCGGGGGCGGTGCGATCGTCAACATCGCCTCGCCGTCAGCCGTGATCGCGATGAAGGATGGCATCATGTACAGCGCCATCAAGGCGGCAGTTGCAGCTGCGACCCGGTCGGGCGCTGCAGAGTTCGGACCAGACAACATCCGTGTCACCGCCATAGCCCCCGGACCCACGCAGACCGACGGTGCCATGCGCGTCGTCACCGAGGACGGGTGGGAGAGGCGGCGCGAGCGCATCCCGATCCGTCGGCTCGGCAAGCCGTCCGACATGGCGGACGCGGCCGTGTTCCTTGCCTCGGAGGAGGCGTCTTTCATCACCGGCGACATGCTCTTCGTCGACGGAGGAATAACCTACGCCTTTTCATAGGCGGGGCAAACAGGGCGGCCAAGAGGAGGGCCGTCCACAATATTGGGAGGTAAGACATGAACTACTTCACTAAAGGCGGGCTGTCGGCAGCCCTGCTTGCGGCCACGGCGCTGACATCCGTTCAGGCCCATGCCGAAATTTCCGATGGTGTGATCCGGATCGGCGTGATGAACGACCAGTCCGGGCCCTACGCCGACAACTGCGGCGCGGGCTCTGTCACTTCGGTGAAAATGGCCATTGCCGATCACGGCGGGTCGGTCAACGGGATGCCGGTCGAGGTCGTCATCGCCGACGACCAGAACAAGCCCGACATCGGCGTTGCGCAGGCGCTGAAATGGGTCGAGGCCGAAGGCGTCGATGCGATCGTCGGCTGTTCGGCATCGTCCATTGCATTGGCCGTGACCGACGTCATGGCGACGCATGAAAAACCCTACATGATCGCGGGCACGGCCACGACCGAGACCACGAACTCCAAGTGCACGCCCTACAACACCAACTGGGCCTACAATACCTACACGCTGGCCAAGGGGTCGGTGATGTCGCAGCTCGCCCAAGGGCTGGACGAGTGGTACTTCATCACCGTCGACTACACCTTCGGCAAGGCTTGGCAGGAAGACGCGACGAAGTTCATCGAAGCCAATGGCGGCAAGGTGCTTGGGTCGATCCTGCATCCGCTTGGCGCGACCGACTTCTCGTCGCAGCTGCTGCAGGCTCAGGCCTCGGGGGCCAAGGTGATCGGCATCGCCAACGCCGGCTCCGACCTGGCGAACGTGCTGAAGCAGGCCAAGGAGTTCGGTATCGCGGAGGCGGGCCAGAAGCTTGCGCCGCTTGGCATGCAGGTCAACAACGTGCACGGCATCGGGCTTGAAACGATGCAGGGCCTGATCGCGTCGGCCCCGGCCTACTGGGACCAGAGCGACGAAACCCGCGCGTTTTCGGACAAGTGGAGCGCGGAGATGAACGGCCGCAAGCCAAACGAGTCGCAGACCGTGACCTATTCGGCCGTGAACCACTACCTGAAGGCCATCGAGGCCGCAGGGTCGGACGCAGGTCCAGACGTGATGGCCAAGATGCGTGAGATCCCGATCGACGACCTGTTCACCAAGGCTACGATCCGTGAAGACGGCGTGATCTACCGGGACATGGTGCAGGTCCAGGTGAAGACCCCGGCGGAATCCTCGGGGGACTGGGATTACTACAAGGTCATCGGCGACCTGCCTGCCGAAGACGTCTGGGCCCCGCTGTCCGACAGCGCGTGCCCGCTGGTCAACAAGTGATCGGCGCTGCGCGGCCCGGACAACCGGGCCGCGCACTTCCAGAAGACGGTGCTGCCATGACCCTGACAATCACTGCCACCCGCGTCGCCGACACGCCCGACATGCTAGGCGAAAGCCCGGTCTGGGATGACCGTATTGGTCGGCTGTACTGGGTCGACGGCGTGCGGCGGCTGATCCGGTACCTCGATTATGCCGAGAACACGATCGGCGAGATCCAGATGCCGTCGATGGTCGGCTGCGTCGGGCTGACCGAGGACGTGGGCCGGGTCATCACCGGGCTGCGCGACGGCATTTACCTGGCTGACGTGGCGACCGGCGCTGTCGATGCGCTGTACCGTCCCGAACCGATGGATGATCGGGTCCGCTTCAACGACGGCAAGGTCGACCGACAGGGGCGTTTTGTCTGCGGCACCATGGGCGTGCAGGCAGACCCGGTGGCAGAGCTGGTGCGGGTGACGGGCAAGGGCGTGACCGACCGTCTGGCCTCGGGCATCCGTATTTCCAATTCGATCTGTTTCAGCCCCGACGGCGAGACATTCTATTTCTCGGACAGCCTGGACCGGCAGATCCGGGCCTACCATTATTCCGCCTCCGATGACCCCCTGACCGAGCCGCGGGCGCATATCGACACGCGCGATTACCGGTCTGGACCCGATGGCGCCACGGTGGATGCCGAAGGCTTCATCTGGGTGGCGCTGGTCCACGCCGGCAAGATCGGGCGGTTCGCCCCCGATGGCAAGCTCGACCGCCTCGTGGAGGCACCGGTCGACATGCCAAGCTGCGTGTCCTTCGGAGGTCCGGAGATGACCACGCTCTACATGACGTCCATCAAGGATTCGGGGTCAGGACGGGCCATTTCGCGGCACCCCTATGGGGGTCACCTTTTCGCACTTGAAGGTCTGGGCGTGACCGGCCTTCCCGAACCGAGGTTCAAGATTGATGGATGATGTCCGCCCGGTCTCTGGCGCTTTCGCGTCGCTGATCTCACCCAGAAGCGTGGCGGTGATCGGCGCGTCGGATGACGTCCGCCGGATCGGTGGCCGTCCGTTGCGCTACATGCGCGAGGCCGGTTTTGCGGGGGCGATCTATCCGGTCAACCCGAAACGCGACGAGGTGCAGGGGCTAAAGGCCTATGCCTCGGTCGCGGACCTGCCCGAAGTGCCGGACACGGTGATCCTGGCGTTGCCTGCGCAGGCGACCTTGAAGGCGGTCGAAGACTGCGTCGCCCGCGGCGTTCGATCGGGCGTTGTCTTCTCGGCCGGCTTTGCCGAGGCCGACGAGGTGGGGGCCGACCTGCAGGACAAGATCGCGTCGGTTGCCCGCGACGGCGGGATGCGGCTGCTTGGGCCCAACTGTCTTGGCGTGATGAACCCCGGGATTGGCTACTATGGCACCTTTTCGGTGATCCTGGACGGCGCATTCATCCAGCCCGGGCCGGTCGGGATCGTGTCGCAAAGCGGTGCCTACGGATCCCACCTGGCGCATCTCGCACGGGAGCGTGGGCTGGGCCTGAGCCAGTTCATCACCACCGGAAACGAGATGGACATCACCTTGGCCGAGGCGCTGGAGCACGCGATCGCTCAGCCCGAAACCCGTGTGGTCATGGCCTATGCGGAAGGGATCGCCGATGGTGACCGGTTCCGCGCGGCGCTGGACCGGGCGCGGCAAACCGGCAAGGCGATCGTCTTCATGAAGACGGGCCGGACGGATGTGGGGGCCAAGGCGGCTGCGTCTCACACGGCCTCGCTGGCCGGGTCGGACGCCGTATTCGACGCGGTCTTGCGCCAGTACGGGGTCTATCGCGCGCGCACCACGGCCGAACAGATCGACATCGCCTATGCCGCCGCGCAGGGACGCTTTCCGACAGACAACAAGGTGGGCATCTTCACCATGTCCGGCGGCTTCGGCATCCAGCTGGCCGACGATTGCTCGGACGCGGGGCTGGACGTGGCCCCGATGCCCGACGCGGCGCAGGCCGACTTGAAGGCGCTGCTGCCCTTTTCCTCTCCGGTCAACCCGGTGGATGCGACTGCCCAGGCGGTCAGCGACTGGGAGATCCTGACTGCTTTCGTGAAGGCGATGATGGAGAAGGGCGGATACGACATGTTCTCGGCGATCCTTGGAACCGGCCCGTCCAGCCAGAGCTTTGCCAAACCGCTGCGCGACGCTCTGATGGAGGGTTTGTCGACCCGTGGCGACAGCATTCGCGGACTGACCATGTCCGCACCGCGCGACGTGGTGGCGGACTACGAAGCCGACGGGTTCCTTGTCTACGAGGACGGCGCGCAACTGGCGCGGGCCTTCGGGGCGCTGGTCAGTTTCGGCAAGTCCTTCGCCCAGGACGGTGACCGGATCGACCCGGTCGATCCGATAGACCTGCCGGAGGGACCGCTGAGCGAGGCCACGGCCAAGGCGGTGCTGCGAAGGGCCGGATTGCGCTTTGCAGACGAACGTCTGGCGACCACCCCCGGTGAAGCGGCCGAGGCAGCTTCGGGGTTCGGGTTCCCGATTGCGATGAAGATCTGTTCCCCGGATATCGCCCACAAGACCGAAGTCGGCGGCGTCGCCCTCGGGCTCGGCTCGGCCGAGGAGGTGCGGGCGGCGGCGGAAGAGATGTTGCAGCGGGTCGCGTCAAAGGTGCCTTCGGCCCGGATCGAGGGCGTGCTGGTAGCGCCGATGATCAAGGGCGGGGTCGAAACGATTGTCGGTGTGCACGATGATCCGACATTCGGACCGGTGGTGATGTTCGGACTTGGCGGGATCTTCGTTGAGGTTCTCAAGGATGTGACCTTCCGCGTCGCGCCCTTCAGCCTGGCCGAGGCGCACCGCATGATCCGAGAGATCCGCGGCTATCCGGTGCTGGAAGGGGTCCGGGGCGAAGCACCGGCGGACATCCAGGCGCTGGCGCAGCTCTTGTCGGATCTGTCCCGCTTTGCGTCGGCACACCGGGACCGGATCGCGGGTGTCGACCTCAACCCCGTGCGTGTCCTTCCCGACGGGCAGGGCGTGATGGCGCTGGACGCCCTGATGGACTTGAAACCGGAGGAGGGGGCATGAGCGATCCCAGACTCGAAGCGCTGTTCGACAAGGAGGCGATCCGCGACTGCATCCACCGGTACTGCCGTGGCATCGACCGCGCGGACGAAGCGGCCCTGCTGTCGTCCTATTGGCCCGATGCGCACGACAGCCACGGGGCCTACGATGGCCCGGTATCGGGATTTTTCGAACAGGTGCGCGCGACCTGGGCTCGTGGCCCGCGCAACATCCACAACGTCGGCAACATCCTGATCGAGTTCATCGGGAACGGGCAAGCGGCGGTCGAGACCTATTTTATCGCCTATCAGCGCGGGACGGGGCCCGACGGCGTCGAACGTCAGGTCCTGCTGTGCGGGCGGTACTGCGATCTTTTCGAAAAGCGCAAAGATGAGTGGCGGGTGCTGAAACGGACGGTCGTCTATGACTGGGTCGATCATCAGCAGCCCCCGTCAGAGGGCGAAGCAGAACGGTTCGGTCCGCGGACACCGATCGGCGGTGACCATCCCGACGATCCGATCTACGCGATCTGGCCGACACGAAGCTAGCGGTATGAGTTCACCCGGAGCGGCACATATGCAGGACGCGGTTTCCGAAGCGGAGTACAAGTACGCGATGCGTCGCGTCGTGTCGCCCGTCGCCGTGATCACCGCGAGGTCGGGCACCGCCCGCAACGGGCTGACGGCAACCGCGATCTGTTCGGCCACGACCGAACCGCCGACAGTGGTGGTGTGCGTGAACCGCCAGGCCCGGGCTTTGCGCCTGATCGAGGAGAGCGGCACCTTCGCGGTGAACTTTCTCAGCGAACAGCAGTCAGACCTTGCCCGCACCTTCTCGACCCATGGGCTTGAGGGAGAGACCCGGCTGGGATCGGCAAGCTGGACCACGCTGAAGACCGGTGTCCCGATCCTCGCGTCGTCGGTCAGTTCGTTCGACTGCGTGCTGGAAAAGTCGCTGACGCATGGCACGCACGAAGTCCTGTTCGGCCGCGTCGTGGCCGTCACGAGTACGGAATCCAATGCGCTGCTCTATCGCGACGGGTTCTTCCGTCGCATCGCCCCCGAGTAGGGCGGGCAGGCGCAGTTCAGATCAGACCGGAGGAGCAGATCATGAGCAAGACCAGTCAGGGCGCGGAACGCGTCGACGTGATTGTGGTAGGTGCGGGCTTCGGCGGCATGTACGCCGTCTACAAATTCCGCGAGGAAGGCTACAACGTCGTCGGCATCGAGGCCGGCGGCAACGTGGGTGGCGTGTGGTACTGGAACCGCTATCCGGGCGCGCGCTGCGACCTGATGTCGGTCGACTATTCCTACGGCTTCTCGGACGAGGTGCAGCAGGAGTGGAGCTGGTCGGAACAATTCGCGGGCCAGCCCGAAATCCTGGCCTACGCCAATTTCGTCGCCGACCGGCTGGACCTGCGCAAGGACTTCCGTTTCGACACCCGTGTCACCAGCGCGAAGTGGGACGAAGCACAGAAACTGTGGCGTTGCACGACCGATGACGGCGCGGTGCTCGAGGCACCTTTCTGCATCATGTCGACAGGCCCGCTGTCGATCCCCAAGGATCCCGACATCCCCGGTATCGACAGGTTCAAGGGGCCGATCTATCGCGCCCAGAAATGGCCGCACGAGGAGATCGACTTTACCGGCAAGCGCGTCGGCCTGATCGGCACCGGGTCCACCGGCATCCAGATCACCCAGGAAGTCGGACGCAAGGCGGGCGAACTCTATGTCTTCCAGCGCACGCCGAGCTGGACGCTGCCGATGCGGAACCACGATCTTGACGAGGATTACCTGGCCGAGATGAAGGCGAACTATCCGGCCATGCGGCAGGCCATGAAGATGAACCCGACGGGCGGCACGCGGCCCGTGTCGACACGCCCCTTCTTTTCTTTGCCGCCGTCGCAGCGCAAAGACGTGATGGAGCACGCCTGGCAGGACGGCGGACACACGTTCCTCGCCTGTTTCTCGGATCTGCTGTCGAACCAGGCCGCCAACGATCAGGTTTCGGATTTCGTGCGCGACAAGATCGGCCAGATCGTCGAGGATCCCGAGGTCGCCGAGGCGTTGAAGCCCAAGGGCTATCCGATCTTCGCCCGGCGTCCCTGTCTCGATACCGAGTATTACGAGACCTACAACCTGCCGACTGTGCACCTGAAGGACTGCCTGAAGGATCCGATCGTCGAGATCACCGAAAAGGGCATCCGGACCGAGTCTGGCGAAACCGAACTGGACATGCTCATTTTCGCCACCGGCTACGACGCGCTGACCGGTGCCCTGCTGGCGTTCGAGGTGGTCGGACGGGACGGCGCGCTCTTGAAGGACAAGTGGGCCTCGGGTCCGCGGTCCTACCTGGGCATGATGGTCGACGGCTTTCCGAACATGATCGCGACCAGCGGGCCGAACGGCCCTGCCGCGCTGGCCAACCTGATCACCATCGCGGAGAACGACGTCGACTGGGCCGCGGACCTTGTCGGCCACATGAAGCGTGAAGGCCTGTGTTCGGTCGAAGTGACCGAGAAGGCGGTGGACAGCTGGATGGACGAGGTGTTCCGCCTGGCCGAGCCGTCGCTGATCCGCAAGGCCCAGACGTGGTGGGTCGGATCGAACGTCAAGGGCAAGCCGACGGGCCTGTCGATGTATATCGGCGGCTTCAACAACTATCGCGCCCACTGCCAGGCGGCAAAGGCCGCCGGCTATCCCGGCCTGACCTTCGAAAAGGAACTCGAATCCTCCCTGTCGTAATCTGTACGACACTGGCGGGCAGGCATCGTCCTGTCCGCCATTTTTTACGGTTCAGGACAAGAAACAGCCCCGTCCCGGTAGGCCGGGCGGGGCTGTGACATGTGAAGGCCGGATCAGGATCGGCCTTCGCTACGTTGCGCGAACGGGAGGGAACGCGCTTCGTTCATTGCAGGGTCGCAGGCGCCGCAGAAGTCGCCTTGATCACCCCGTCATAGTTCATGAGCGCCGGGCCTTCGCTGGCGTCGCTGGTCGCGATGACCTGTCCGATCAGCACGGTATGCGTGCCTGCGATCTGCGCCGAGATCGGCGTGCAGACCAGGGTCTGGTGCGAGGTCGTCAGCACAGGCGCGCCCGTCTCTGAACTTGTCCACTGGTCGTCGAACCGGTCTGCCCCGCGCAGGCCGGTGCGCCCGGCGAAGGTCAGGGCGACGTCTTCCTGCAGCCCGCTCAGGATGTTCACGCTGAACACCGGGGCGGTGCTGATCGGGTCATGCGACGACGTCGACCGGTTGAGACAGACCAGAACCATCGGCGGTTCGGCCGAGACCGAGGTAAAAGCCGAGACGGTCATGCCCCGCCGGTCGTCCCCTTCGCCGCTGGCAACGATGCAGACGCCGCTTGCAAACTTGCGCATCGCATTGCGGAAGTCGTCGGGGCTGACGGGATGGGTTGCAGGGATCAGGTCGATATGGGCCCTGATCGCCCCTTTCGGTCCTGTCCAGCCCTTGCTTTCCGCATAGGCGCACATCTTTCCAAAGTCCTCGGTCCAGGCCGGATCCCCGGCCATGGACGACAGGGCGCGGATTGCGTCTGGTCGCACCCAGGCATGGGTCACGGCGTCCGACGTCGGCTCGGCAACCGGGGCCAGCGCGGCGATCGCGCTGGACCTTAGCCGTTCGTCGAGGGCGATGGAGAACTGCTTGAAGTCCTCCGGTGCCTCGAGACGCGGCGGGGTATCTTTCATCAGGACGATGCGCATGGCGTCACGCGTTGACGGCCTTGGCCGTCACAGTTTCAGTGCCAAGCGCCTTCTTGATCGCCGGGATGATCGTGTCGCCCCAAAGCTCGATCTGCTTGAGCATGGTCTTCTGGTCGAAATCGCCCAGCTGGGTCTGAAGCGCGATGTGCTTTGGCTTGAGGATCTCGATCTCGGCCAGCATCCGGTCAATGACCTGATTCACGCTGCCCACGGGCAGGTTGGCGGCCATTTCGTCCAGGCTCATTTCCTTGTTCAGCGGCACCTCCTGCATAAGATAACCGTCATCGGTCTGTTGGCGGCGGTCCCGCAGGCTTTCCGACAGGCGGCGGGCAAACCGGGCACTGTCAAGGTAGCTTTCGATTTCTGATTTGTTGTCCGACGCATAGCCGCAGCGAAGGAAGCCAACTTTGGTGTCATCAAGGTTGGTACCGGCGGCGTCTGCAGAGTCCTGAAGCTTGTCGCGCAGGCCCCGGATCGCGTCCAGATCGCCATGCAGAACGGTGACGAACAGGTTGTGCCCTTCCTTCATCGCACGCTCGCGCACCTTGGGGTTGCCGGTGGTCACCCAGATCGGCGGCATCGGATCCTGCACGCAGCGGACCGAGATCGAGCTGGGCGGGATGTCGAGGTACTTGCCGTGGTATTCAAAAATGTGTTCTTTCAGGGCCAGCGGGATCAGGTCCATGTATTCCTGAAACATCGGGCCGGCCTCGGCCAGGTTGGTGCCGAAGCGCTCGAATTCGAATTCCTGGTAGCCCGACCCGATGCCAAGCTCGAGCCGACCATTCGATACCGTATCCACAAAGCCGACCTCGGCCAGGAAACGCGCAGGGTGATAGAGCGGCAGGATGCAGACGGCAGAGCCCAGCCGGATCTTCGACGTCTTGCCTGCGCAATGCGCCACCGTCATCAGCGGCGAAGGCGACAGGGAGTAGTTGTTGAAGTGGTGCTCGGCATACCAGGCGGCGTCGAAGCCTGCCTGCTCGGCAAGCACGGTCTGTTCGACCGAGTTGTCGATGACCTCTTTCGAGCTCTGCTTGTAGTTGCGCTGCTGCGCGAGTGTGAAAACACCGAACTCCATTGCGATTCCTCCCTTGGTGCAACTGTCGGACCCAAGGTAACTTCTTTTGAAATTCGCCTTAATAAGGTAATATCGATCAACACCTTTTCGTAAAATGGAAAAGCGATGGACAAGCTGAGAGCGATGGAGCTTCTGGTGGCGACCGCGGAAACCGGCAGTTTTTCGGCCGCCGGCCGTCGCTTCAACTTGTCTCCAGCCAGCGTCTCCCGGCATGTGTCGGACCTGGAGGCGCATCTTGGCGTGACGCTGGTGCACCGGTCCACACGGAACCTGACCTTGGCCGAGGCAGGGGAAACCTTCGTCGCGCGCGCCGAGGGCATCCTGGCCAGCATCCGCGCCGCCGAAGCCGACACCGCGTCGCTTCAGGATGTGCCGCGTGGCGTCTTGCGGGTGCATTCCCGCACGATGTTCGGCATCGCGGTCCTGGCCAAACTGCAAAGCGACTTCGCCGCGCTTTATCCCGAGGTCACCGTGGAGCTTCACCTGTCGGAACGGCCCGCCCGGTTGCGGGAAGACGGATTCGACCTCGACTTCCGGATTGCGCCGCCGCAGGAGGCCGGTCTGATGCGCCGTCGTCTTTTCGCCAGCGAAAGGGTCCTGATTGCGTCGCCCGAGTATCTGGCGCAGGCGCCGACGCTGACTGCGCCCTCCGACATCCGGCACCATGCCTGCCTGCCCTACATCCTGGGACCGGACACGGCATACTGGCGGTTCATGAAAGGCGGCGAGATCGAAGAGATCGCTATTTCGGCGGCTTTTGCATCCAACAACGGCCAGGTGATCCTTGAAGCCGCAAGGCGCGGGCATGGCATCGCCCTTCTCGACGAATACACGGTGGCCGAAGACCTGAGGGAAGGTCGGCTGGTGCGCCTACTTCCGGACGTCCGCGTGACAAACGCAACATTCGAGGAAGGTATTTTCGCAACCTTCCTGGAAACCGTCCAGGTCCCCACGAAACTGCGCGTGTACCTCGATTTTGTTGCTGCCTCGTGGCAACGGTTTGCGGGGCTGACCGATAATGTTGCGCCGCGGCATTGACCGCCCGGTCAGTCACGCCGTAAGCTGTTTTGACCGTTGCGATCAAGGGCTGCTGAGCATGAAGGACGATCCGAAATCCATGATATCCGGGGAAGGTGATGCACCTGCCTACAGCCCCCGCGTCCTGGAAATCCTCGAAGTCGGCGCGCGCATTTTCGCAGAAAAGGGTTTCGACGCCGCGACCATGCGGGACGTGTCCGAGGCCTCGGGCGTGTCGAAGGCGCTGCTGTACCATCATTTCGAAAGCAAGGATCAGTTCTTTGCCCAGATCGCGACGCGGTCGGCGCGGCGTCTGAACGATTTTGTCATCGAACGCATTCCCGAGCAGGGCACGGCGGCCGAAAAGGTCCGTGCGTTCATGATCGCCATGGCCGAGTTCTTCCAGGAATACAGATGGGCCTGGATCGCGGCGAGCACCGCATTCTGGAATGATCCGGACCGGCACCGCCAGGCCGAACGCATGGAACGGCGGGCCCAATTGGAACACACGCTGCGGGACCTGATCCGCGAGGGCGTCGACAACGGCGAGTTCAACGAGATCGATCCCGCCATGACCGGCCGTCTGATCCTGTCGGGTATCAACTGGATGCACCGTTGGTACAACCCGAAGAAGGAAATGACCGCAGCGCAGATCGTGGACGCGTACTTCGGCATCCTGCTGCAGGGCCTGGCAAAGCGCTAGTCCGCCATCCGCTTCCGAGGGATGTGGGTCATCAGCGTTCGCGTAAAGCCTCCGTCCACCAGGATTTCCGCACCGTTCACGTAATCGGCCCGGTCACTGGCCAGGAACAGCACGGCGTCCGCGATGTCCTGCGGCGTTCCGATCCGACGGGACGGCACCACGTTCTCGCGGGCTTCCCTGTCCATGGGGTCGGCGTAGAACCGTTCGCTGAGGGGCGTCAGGATCAGCCCAGGGCTGACCATGTTGCTGCGAAGGCCCTCGGGCCCCCATTCCACGGCCTGTTGCTGGGTCAGCATCGACAAGGCCGCCTTGCCGGGCGAATAGGCGGACCCAAGCGGAACCGCGTGCGTGGCCGCGATGGACGAGATGTTGACGATTGCGCCGGGCTGCCCGGGTGCGCGGAGCTTGCGGAACGTCTGCGCCGTCAGCAACGCCGCCGTCATGTTGACGGTCATCTGGAGGTTGAAATCCGCCTCGCTGACATCGGCCAGCGCCGATGGCAGGGACATCGCGGCAACATTCACCAGGATCGTCGGGGCGCCTGAGGTTTCGGCTGCGGCCCGGAGTGTCGGAGCGATGGACGCGGTGTCCGACAGATCAAGGGGCCGCGCGACATGGCCGGGCCCAAGGGACTCGGCCGTGCGCGCAAGGCCGTCGGCGTCGCGGTCGAATATCGCAAGCCTCACGCCTTCGGCGGCGAAGCTGCGGGCGATGGCACTGCCGATGCCGCCGGCGGCGCCGGTGACGAAGGCGATGCGGTTTTCGAGGTTCAGCCAGCTCATGATGGTGCGCGCCGGGCTGCCCCGGCGCGATCCTTTGTATCAGATGTCATTCTAGGGTGATGTTGTTGTCCGTGACGACCTTGCCCCAGAACTCCTTGTCACTGTCCAACTGGGCCTGAAGGGCGTCCGCACCACCCACCTGGGGGGTCATCCCGACCTTGAACATCTTGTCCTGAAGGTCCTGATCCTGCATCGCGTTCTGGACCGCAGTGCTGACCTTGGAGGTCATCTCGTCCGGGGATCCGGCCGGTGCCATCACGCCGAACCAGAAGGACGACACCAGGCTCGGAAAGCCGAGTTCGGTCGTCGTCGGCAGATCGGGGAACTGCTCCATCCGCTCGGGCGTGGTCACTGCGAGGATCTTGATGTCGCCGGCCTTCTGATGTTCGAGCAGCGAAATCGGGGACGAGAAGTTCAGCTCGTTCTGGCCGCCGATCATATCGACAAGGCTTGACGGGTTGTTGCGGTAGGCGACATCGTTCATCTCGACGCCCAGTTCCTTCTTCAGGGTCAGGCCGAACAGGTGGGTCACGCTGCCGGGGCCAAGCGTCGCGTAGCGCAGCGGCTTGCCGGTCTGCTTGGCGTAATCGGCCAGACCTTCGATCGTGTCCACGCCGATCGCGGTCGGTACTGTCACCGTCAGCGGACCGCTGAGCATCGTGGCCACAGGTTCAAAGCTGTCGAACCCATAGGGCAGGTTCGGGCGCAGCAGGATGTTGAGAGAGATCGGGCCGGTTGCCCCGATCAGGTAGGTCAGACCGTCGTTTTTGGCCGCGGCGACATAGGATGCGCCGATGATTCCATTCGCGCCGGGCTTGTTTTCCACCAGGACGGTTTGACCGAGCTCGGTGGTCATCATGTCGGCAACCTGCCGGACGATTCCGTCGATTAGACCGCCGCCGCCATAGGGCACGACAAGGGTGATCGGTTCGTCTGATTGGGCGACTGAAGCCTGGGGTAGGCCAAGCGCGACGGTGGCGCCAACCGCAGCAATCGCGGCACGGCGAGTCAGTTTGAACATAATTTCTCCTCCATTTTCAGGCTTTTAAACCCGTTCTCCGTAGGTAGCTGCCACGGATGAATGCATAGACGCTAGGACTGACCGGACAGTCAGTCAATCTTGAATTTCCTGTTGTCAGCCATTTTGCCGGGTGCTACCTATTGGGCTGACCGGCTGGTCAGTCAGGGTATGGAGAGCCCTAGCGGAGGAGAAAACATGACTTACGAAACGCTGCGATTCGATCTGGACGGCCATGTGGCTGTCGTGACGCTCGATCGCCCGCCGGTGAACGCGCTGAACCGGAAGGCGCGCGCCGAAATCATTTCTGCCTTCGATGAAATTTCCGCCCGGGATGATATCCGCTGCGCGGTGCTGACCGCGAACGGGAAGGTGTTCTGTTCCGGTGCGGACCTGAAGGATCGGCCCGATCAGGACGTTCCCGGCGACTTCCTTGAACACAACCGCATCACCCGTGAAACGGGCAATGCCATCCGCGAATGCGCCAAGCCGGTGGTCGCCGCGGTGAACGGCGCTGCACTGGGTGCGGGCCTTGGGTTGATGGCCGCCTGTGATATCTATTACGCGTCCGAAAACGCGACCTTCGGCATGCCGGAAATCAACGTCGGCCTTGCCGGCGGCGCCTCGATGCTCAACACCCTGTTCGGCCGGTCGACCATGCGCCGGATGTTCATGACCGGGGTGCGGCTGACCGCGGCCGAACTTCTGGACCGAAGCATCATCGAGGCCGTGACGACGCAGGAAGACCTGCTGCCGACAGCCATGGGCGTCGCGCAGGACATCGCGTCGAAAAGCCCGCTTGCGATCCGCTATGCCAAGCAGGCGCTGACCCTCGTGGAACACATGCCGCAGCGCGATGCCTACCGGATGGAACAGAACTACACCATGGCCCTGTCCAAGACCGAGGACGCCAAGGAAGCGCGCATGGCTTTCCTTGAAAAGCGCGAACCGAAATTCACGGGGCGCTGAGATGGCTGCAGATCGGACCTTGGGCCGGGGGCTGGACAGTATTTTCCGTCCGTCCTCCATCGCCATCATCGGTGCATCCACCGACGCCCGCAAGACGGGCGGTCGGCCGGTGCACCTGCTGAAGAAGCACGGATATCAGGGCCGGATCTTTCCGGTGAACCCCAAGGGCGGTGACATCCAGGGGTTGCCCGGCTTCACAGGCGTTTCCGAGCTTCCTGAAACCCCGGACCTGGCATTGATCGCGGTTCCGGGCGCAGGGGCCCTGCAGGCGGCCCGCGATTGTGCCGCGCGCGGCGTGCCGTCGGTGATCGTCCTGTCGGCGGGCTTCGCCGAGCAGGGGCCGGAAGGCGCGCAGCGCCAGCACGCCCTGCGGGCCCTGGCGGACGATACGGGCATGCGGGTCCTGGGGCCGAACTGCCTGGGCACGGTCAGCGTTCCGGAAAAGGCGATCGGAACATTTTCGGTCGCCCTGGAAACCGAGATGCCAGCTGAAGGGCCGGTCGCCATCGTGTCGCAAAGCGGCAATGTCGGCAGCCTGGCGATGAAGATGCTGGGGCGCGGCGGAGCGGGGATCAGCCGGTTCCTCGCATCGGGGAACGAATGCGACGTGGATATCGCGGATGCGATCGCGTGGCTTGCGACAGATGACGCGACGCGGGTCATCCTTGTCTGCCTCGAGACCTGTCGAGATGCCGATCGGCTGACCCGGGCGCTCGATACCGCCCGCGCGTCGGGCAAACCGGTCATCGTTCTGAAGATGGGATCGTCGGACGCGGGCAAGGCCGCGGCGCTGTCGCACACGGGCGGGCTTGCCGGATCGGACAAGGTCTTTGATGCGGTTTTTGCAGAACACGGCGCGGTTCGGGTCCGTTCGTTGGAAATGCTGGTTCAGCTGGGCAGTGCCGCTGCCGCGCTTGGGGGTCGCCGTGTCAGCCCCAATGCCTCGCTCAGCATGATCGCAGCGTCGGGTGGGCTGGGGATCATGATGGCCGACGCCGCCGAAGAATTCGGCCTGGTGCTGAACCGCACGGGTGCGGCTGCGCAGGCGAAGATCCTGGAAGTCCTGCCGCTTGCCTCGCCGGTGAACCCGGTCGACGCCACCGCGCAGATGTCCGCCAATCCCGAAACCTTCGAGACCCTGCTGAACGCCGTGATCTCGGATGATGCGAACGAGGTAGCCTGCGTGATGATGGCGCTTGGCCTTGAGGTGCCACGCCTGCGCGACATCTACCTTTCGGCCCTTGAACGTGCGCGCGCGGCGCATCCTGATCGCGTCATCGCAGCCTGTGTCGCGGGTCCGGACGATGCGCTTCGGATCGTGAACGCCATGGGCGTGCTGACCTTCCCGACCATCGACGCCATGATGGAGGGGCTCGCGCATCTCGGCACGTTGACCGCACAGCGCGAGGCCGACCACGTGTCGCCCCCCGAGATCGAACCGGCTGCCTTGTCGCGCGCTTCGGTACGCAATGAGGCGGGTGCAAAGGCCGCGCTTTCCGGGGCCGGGCTCGTCTTCCCCGAAGAGGTGACGGTGACGTCGGCCACAGATGCGGCGGCGGCAGCGGACCGGATGGGCGAACCCGTCGCCATGAAGATCCTGTCCGCGGAAATCCAGCACAAGTCGGACATCGGTGGCGTCGAACTGGGCGTCACCGGCGGCGCGGCAGCCGCCGAGGCGTATGACCGCATCATGGCCGCCGCAGCGAAAAACGCGCCCGGGGCCAAGGTCGACGGCGTGCTTGTCGCGCCGATGATCACGGGGGGCACCGAACTGATCCTGGGGACAACGACCGACCCGATCTTTGGTCCGGTCATCATGGTCGGCCTGGGCGGAATCTATGCCGAGGTCTTCCGGGATACGGCCCTGCGCACCGCCCCTGTCAGCGAGGCGGATGCCATTGCCATGCTGCGCTCGCTCAGGTCTTTCGCCCTTCTTGACGGCGCGCGCGGCCGGCCCAAGGCTGATGTCGTGGCCGCCGCAAAGGCGATCGTCGCGCTGTCCGAATTTGCCGTGCGTCACGCTGCTGACGTTGCCGAGATTGATATCAACCCGCTCCTCGTCCGGGACGCAGGGAAGGGCGCCGTTGCCCTTGACGCCCTGATCGTGCCGCATGCGGACCAAACTGCTGAGGCCGCAGAATGACCCAGACCTCCGCCCTGGCCGTCGCGCCTTCCGAAACCCGATCTGTCGGCCCGCAAGCCAGGGCCTGGCTGGATGCCAACCTGCCTGACGCCCTGCGCGAAGACATGCTGCAGGACAATAAGCCGACGGTCGCCGACCTGTGCGACTGGGAAGCGAGGCTGCACAAGGCGGGTCTTGTCGGATCGACCTGGCCCGAGGCCTATGGCGGGCGCGGCCTTGGCCTGCGTGCGCATCTCGACATCAGCCGCGAGATCGGCCGAACCCCGATGCCGGAAAGCGTGAACTCGATCGGCAAGGAACTTGCCGGTCCGATCATCATGGCCGTGGGTCGCGAGGACCAGAAGCTGGACTATCTGCCCGCGATTCTCGAGATGCGCGATATCTGGTGCCAGGGCTTTTCCGAGCCGAACGCCGGGTCGGATCTGGCCGGGCTGCGCACGAAGGCAGAAAAGACCGCCGATGGCTGGGTCGTGAATGGCCAGAAGATCTGGACCTCGGGCGCGTCGAAATCCAGCCGCTGCCTGCTTCTCGCCCGGACCGGATCGGTCGAGGACCGGCATCGCGGGCTGGTGTTGTTCGCATTGCGCACGGACACGCCCGGCGTGGACATCCGGGAAATCCAGTCGATCGACGGAGAGAGATCCTTCTGCGAAGTCTTCTTCAACAACGTCGTGATCCCGGAAGAGGACATGCTGGGGTCGCCGGACGAAGGCTGGGCCGCGGCAACCCGTGTGCTGTCGATAGAACGGGCCACCAACCGGATGCACCGGTCCTGGCGGTTCGAGAATCAGCTGAACCACCTGGTGTCGGCCTGTGCGGCCAATCCGGCCACCCGCAAGCTGGTCGAGGTCGACTATGCCCGGCAGCTGGCTGACGTGTCGGTGAACATCGATCTGCTGAAAGGCCACGTCGAAACGCTGGTCGGATCGCTGATCGACGGCAACGAAATCGGTCCCCGTGGATCTCTGCCCAAGCTGTTCTGGAGCGAGGCACACCAGAATTTCGCCACCCTCGCGCTTGAGATCGTGTCGCGGTTCCCGCCGGACATGTCCGATCCGCTGCGCGCCGTACGTCGCCGCATGGAGGACATCTACATGAAGGCGCGGGCCGAAACGATCTATGCCGGAACAACCGAAATTCAGCTGGGCATCATCGCCAAGCGCATCCTGAAACTGAACCAGGGGAAGTGACGATGTCCGATCTCGATTTCTCTCCCGAGGATTTCTCGGATACCGCCCGCGCAGTGATGGAAGCCTGCGCAACCGCCGCCGATCTGCCCGCCCGGATCGCCCTTCTTGCAGAGGCCGGCCTGACCGGGATCCTTGCACCCGAGGATGACGGGGGAATGGGCCTTGCACTGGACTACGCCGTGCCCGTCCTGCGCGAGGCGGGGGCCGGTTTCCTTGCCGCGCCGCTGCTGGAAACCATGCTGCTGGCCCGCGCCTTTGCCGGCCAGGATGTCGCGGCTGAAATCGCCGGGGGAAAGACCCTGGCAACCATCGCTTGGGTCGGTGAAATCTCGGGCCAGGGTGGTGTCGTCGGACGCGCGCCGCTTGGGGCCGAGGTCGCCAGTGTGCTTGTGTTCCGCACCGATGGAACTGCGGTTCTGGTCACGCTCGGAGACGGGGCCGAGGCACAGGCGGACGACAGTCTCGATCTGGAACGTCCCGAAGCCACGATCACGGTGAAGGACGTCAACGGACCGACGCTTGACGCGACGCAGGTCAAGGCACTGCTGCACGCGGCGCAGATCCTGCGGTCGGCCCTGATCCTCGGCGCGTCCGAAGATGCGCTGAAACGGGCGGCCGACTATGCACAGGAACGGGTCCAGTTCGGCAAGCCCCTGTCGGCCTACCAGGCGGTCCAGCATCACCTCGCGCGCCAGTGCCTGGCGGTCGAGACCATCCGCAATTCGATTGCACGCAGCCTGTCCGCACATTGCGAGACCCCCGTCGCCGCGGCCCGGGCAACCTTTGTCGGGTCGTGCGACCTTGGGGCTTTCGTGGCTGAAAATGCCATCCAGGTGCACGGGGGCATGGGCTTTACCTGGGACGTGCCGCTGCACCGTCACCTGCGGTTTGCCCGCACGCTGGCAGCCCAGGGGAAAGCGGCAGAACTGAAAGAAGACGTGATGCAGCAGCTGCTGTCGGGTCAGGACAAGGAAAAGGAGCCGGCCCATGGCTGACAAGACCGTCGCACTTATCACCGGTGCCGGGCACGGCATCGGCAAAGCCAGCGCCAAGCTCATGGCTGCCCGCGGCTGGACCGTCGGGATCAACGACCTGAAACCCGAGTTCGTCGAAGAAACCGTGGCCGAAATCGAAGCCATGGGCGGCAAGGCGATTCCGGTCGTCCAGAACGTTGCGACCCGTGACGGGGTGCGTGAAGCCGTGGACAAGGTGATGCAAGAGGCCGGGCAGCTTGATGTTCTGGTCAACAACGCGGCCTGGGTGCGGTATCAGGCGATCCCGGATATCGCGCCGGAAACGGTCGAGAGGATGGTGCAGATCGGGTTCACCTCGATCATCTGGGGCATTCAGGCCGCGGCCGAGGTCATGGACCCGGCGCGTGGTGGCGCGATCGTCAACGTCGCCTCTGCGGCGGCCTTCCGGTCCGCGCCCCGTTCGCTGGTCTACAGCGGCATCAAGGCCGGGGTCACCGGCCTGACCCGCGCGGCATCGGCCGAACTTGGCGCAAGCAAGATCCGCGTCAACGCCGTGGCCCCGTCGGCCATTCCGACCGAAGGCACCCAGAAGCACCGCAATGCTGAGCTTGATGCAAAGCGGATCGCCGCCACGCCGCTTGGCCGCCTGGGCACCGTCGACGACATCGCGCGTGCGGTGACTTATCTTTGCGCCCCCGAAAGCGACTTCATCACCGGTCAGGTGCTGTTGGTCGACGGCGGGATCTTCAGCGCCAACCTCTGAGGCCGCCCATGTCCGCGAACCGTTCAGATAAACACGCTCATCCCCGCCGCGCGCTTGTGACCGGCGGTGCGACGGGGATCGGCTGGGCCATCAGTCGGGCGCTGGCAGCGCAGGGCCTGACCATCGCGCTTGCGGACATCAACATCGCTGCGGCCCGGGACCGGGTCGCGGAGCTGGGTCAGGGGCATGTCGCGCTGGATGTCGATCTGTCCGATCTGTCGGCGGCAGCGACCCTGCCGGAACGGGCGGCGCAGGCGCTTGGCGGGCTCGATGTCATCGTCAACAATGCCGGCATCACCGACACGTCGGGACGCCGAATCGGAGAGATCCCCGACACGGATTTCGACAGGCTCGTCGCGGTGAACCTGGGAAGTGTCGAAGCGATTTGCCGGGCCGGTCAGGTCGTACTGGGGCAGGGCGGCGTGACGGTCAACCTCGCCTCGGGCGCGGCTTACAGGGCCCTGCCGCTGCGCGGCGCCTACAGCGCGACGAAGGCGGGGGTCGTTGCACTGACGGAAATGATGAACAGCCGGGCGCGGCCGCTAGGACAGCGGGTCTGCGCCGTGGCGCCGGGGTATGTCCGCACCGAACTGGTTGAAAGCCTGATCGCGAACGGTCGGCTGGATCCGGTCGTCGCGGCGTCGACCATACCGCTCGGTCGGCTTGGCACGCCCGAGGATATCGCGCAGGGCGTGGCGTTCCTTGCCTCTCCGCTAGGGGCCGTGATGGCGGGCAAATGCCTGGCCGTCGATGGTGGGACCGGTGCGTCCGGAGGCGCCACCGTGCAACCGCAGGACGCGGGATACACGGACGCTCCGGAGGGCGGCAGGCTGGTGGTGATCGGCGCGTCGTCTGACGCGGCCCGCGTCGCGGACACCCTGGATGACGCATCGCATGTCGAAACGGTCGCGGACCTCGGGACCTTCAGGTCGGCTTCGGCGGTGATCGATCTTGGTGGGTTGACAGCGATGGACACGGCATCGGCCCTCGCCCGGGCACGGGCCATCGCGGGGCAGATCGAAGAGCTTGCCCCGCCAAGGGGGTTCACACTTCTTATGTCGGTCCGCGCGACGGACCCTGTCGTCACCGCTGCGATGGACATGATGGCCCGGCTGCTGGCCATCGAATGGGGGTCACGGGGATATCGGGTCAACACGATCGGTTGGTCGGGTGACAGCCTGGACGGCCTGGCCGGGCTGGCGGCGTACCTGACGTCAGGTGCTGCGGGCTACGTGACGGGTCAGCTGATCCGCGCCGGGGCCGAAGGCTGAGGGACAGGACCTGCCGCCGCAGGCTGGACACCACACAAGCGACACAGCTGTCGGGAGGAGGATCTGACATGCAACTGCTGAAAGACAGACGAGAGGACCTGATTGCCGGCGCTGTAACCGCGGGCCTAGGGGCGTTCATCCTGGTCGAAGCCGTGGGCTATCGCCTGGGCACGGTCCGAAGCATGGGCCCGGGGTATTTTCCGATGCTGCTGGCCATGTGCATGTGCGTCCTCGGAGTCTTGCTTGTCGTTCTGTCGGAACCGTCGCCGGCGGAGGGCGAAACCGACAAGTCGCAATTTGCAGACAAGCGCGGCGTTGTCATGGTAACGGCGGCCTTCCTCGCCTTCGCAGTGCTGATCGAAAGGGCGGGGCTAGTGCCTGCCGTCGGGCTGGCCGTCTTCCTGTCCGCCTTGGCCAATAGGGCCACAAACCTGGTGACCGCCGTCATCCTTGCGGTGGTCACTGCCGGAACCTGCTGGTTGATCTTCAACCTTGCGCTTGGCCTTCAGATCAAGGCGTTCGTGTGATGATGGAGCTGTTTCACAACCTCGGAATCGGGCTTGGCGTCGCGGCGTCGATGGCGGGCCTGGGATACTGTTTCCTTGGCGTGACCCTTGGTACCCTGGTCGGCGTTCTGCCGGGGATCGGGACCATGGCGACGCTTGCGATGCTGCTTCCCATCACCTTCCACGTGGACGCGAACTATGCGCTGATCATGCTGGCGGGCATCTATTACGGGGCGGCCTATGGCGGCTCCACGGCATCAATCCTGCTGAACCTTCCCGGAACGGCCACAAGCGCGGTCACCGGCATTGACGGATACCCGATGGCACAGAAGGGGCAGGCCGGCCTGGCGTTGTTCGTCACCGCGATCGCATCGTGCTTCGGATCGATGTTCGGGGTGGTTCTGCTGTCATTGTTCTCGGTGCCACTGGCGCGCGTCGCGCTTCAGTTCGGGCCGCAGGAATACTTTGCGCTCATGTTCCTCGGGCTGATCGCGGCATCGCTGATCGGCTCCGGCCGCTCGATCCGGTCCCTGGCCGCCGTGACGCTCGGGCTTGCGCTTGGTCTCGTCGGGCTTGACCTGAACTCTGGCGTCGCGCGGTTCACCTTCGGCATGCCTGAATTCTTCGATGGCCTGCCATTGGTCGCCATTGCGATCGGATTGTTCGGTCTGCCCGAAATCATCGCGAACGCGGGCAGGGTGGTACGATCCTCTGCCAGCGCAAAGGACATCAGTTTCCGATCGATGCTACCGACGCGCGCGCAATGGAAACGGACGGCCATGCCGATGCTAAGGGGGTCTGCGATCGGGTCGTTCTTCGGGGCGTTGCCCGGAACCGGCGGCGTCGTGGCGACCTTCATTTCCTACGCGACCGAGAAGAAGATTTCGCGACATCCCGAGGAGTTCGGCAAGGGTGCCATCGAAGGCGTCACCGCCCCCGAAGCCGCAAACAACGCAGCGGTCCAGTCCGCCTTCATCCCGACCCTGTCACTTGGCATTCCCGGTGACCCGGTCATGGCCATCATGCTGGGCGTGATGATGATCCACGGCATTCTTCCGGGGCCAAGCGTGATCTCGGACAGCCCCGACCTGTTCTGGGGGCTGGTGGTCAGCTTCGTGATCGGCAACGTCTTCCTTTTGGTGTTGAACCTGCCGCTGATCGGAATCTGGGTGCGGATCCTGTCGATCCCCTACAACCTGCTGTTTCCCGTCATTGTCGCCTTCGTCTGCATCGGCATCTATTCAGTCAACTACCAGGTCATGGACCTGTTCGTCCTGCTGGCTTTCGGCTTCCTCGGCTGGGGCATGAAGGCGCTGAACTTCGAAGTTGCGCCTTTGCTCCTGGGCTTCGTGCTCGGGCCCATGATGGAGGAGAACTTCCGCCGCGCGCTGGTGATCTCCAACGGAGAGGTATCGACCTTTTTGGCGCGGCCGATCTCGGGAACCATCATGGTCGCGACGTTCCTGATCATCGGCTACTACGTCGTGCAGGGCCTGCGCAAAGTTCTAAGTCGCAAGATGGTCTCTGCGGAGAGCCACAATGTCTGAGCTCGCGCAACCTGGCCATGCCGATCAGGCGCCGATCATCCGTTTCACGCAGGTGACGCGAAAGCCTGACCTTCTGGGCGAAACACCGGTCTGGGACGCGGATCAGGACTGCCTGTGGTGGATCGACGGTGCCGCGGGGCAGGTCCGCAGGATGACGGTCACCGACAAGGATCCGCAACCCGAAAGCTTCGGGTTCAGGGGCCACGTCGGGTCCATAGCGCTGGCGGAAGACGGCTGTGTCCTGGTCGCGCTGGAACGGTCCGTTGTGCTGTTTCGCCCGGGCGAGCCGATACAGTTGGTGGTCCTCGATCTAGGTCCGCCGGCGTCACCGCTGCGGTTGAATGATGGCACGACAGACCGCCAGGGTCGCTTCATCGTTGCCGACATCTCGACCGATCGGCAGCCGACCGGGCAGGTTCATCAAATCCATCCTGACGGGCGACATCGGATTCTGCACGAAGGCATCCTGGTCGGCAACGGCGTCTGCTTCAGCCCCGAAGGCGAGACGCTGTATTTCTCGGATACGGCCGCGCGCAGGGTCTACGCCTGCGATTACGACATCAGAACCGGAGAGGCGAAAGCGCCGAGAGTTCACATCGACACCTCTGCGCTGAACTCGGGCACCGACGGTGCGACCGTCGACCGCGACGGAAACCTTTGGGCGACACTGATCCATACCGCGCGGATCGGGTGTTTCGATCCCCAGGGTCGCCTGATCGACAGTTTCGCCGCACCGACGGACCTGCCGTCCTGCGTGGCCTTCGGAGGACCTTCTATGGACGTGCTGTACGTTACGTCCATCAAGGATTCGGGCACCGGGCGCGCCGTTTCCCACCATCCCCTCGGAGGTCATCTTTTCGCCGTCGAAAGGCTTGGGGCAAAGGGCCTGCCCGACAAGCGTTTCGGCCAGACCGGGGACACCTGACAGATCGGTTTGATACAGCTGCGCAACTTGTCCGTAACGACAGCTTGTGGCTGGACAAAACGGGCAATTAGCTACTGCAAGAAACGGTTGGCCGCTTTGGCGTTTCGCCTTGGCTGCACCAGATCGTTTAGCACATCTCCGCTCCGATCCACAGCCCGCCACAGCCACAACTTTGTGTCGATGACCGGCAGGACAACTTCATCGAGATGTCGCTTATCTCCCGCAGCGGGCCGGTCAAGCTTATTGCAATCTTCGGGATTCTGACAAAATCGGTCCCCCATCTGCGCACGGTTTCCCGGCTAACCAATATACGAAGCTCGGCGAGCAGATCATCGACATCCGCCATACCCTTGCATCAGCGGCGACGGTCTGCGGTCTGCGGTTGACACTTTCGGACCCGTCGGCGTAATTCTTATATAAGAGTTACAAGATATGCATCGCAACGACGATGCCAACGGAGAACCCATGCCGAACACTGTTGTCACCGATGCCCATTCCCATGTCCTGTCGTCTGAAACCGTCGCAATCCTGCAACGCGAAGTGCCTGAGCTTGCGCCGAAACTGACGCCGATCGACGATGAGGGCGCGATCCTGGAAATGGGCGACGTGGTCCAGAATCCCTTCCCGCGGGGCGCTTGGGATCTGGAGCGGCGGCTGGCGGACATGGCGCGCATGAAGATCGACCGCCAGGTGGTCGCCGTCTGTCCGCAAACACTTCTCTACGGGTCCGATCCGGACGGCACGCTGGCCATTTCCCGCATCCAGAACGATCAGATTTCCAAGATGTGCGCTAACGATCCCAACCGTTTCGCCGGGCTGGCCACCGCGCCGATGCAGGCGCCCGACCTTGCCGCCGCCGAGCTGACCCGCGCCATGCGCGAAAAGGGATTGGGTGGGGCGATGATCGGCACCAACATCGGCGGCAAGAACCTGGACGACCCCGCGCTTGATCCCTTCTGGGCCGCGGCGGACAAACTGAGCGCCTTCATCCTGGTGCATCCGATCCACGTGGCGGGCATCGACCGGCAGCGCGACTACTACATGAAGAACATCATCGGCAATCCACTGGACACCACGATTGCGGCCGCCTGTCTTGTCTTCGGCGGGGTTATCGAGAGGTTCCCCAACATCACCTTCTTCATGTCCCATGGCGGTGGCTTCACGCCCTATCAGGCGGGTCGGTTCGTGCACGGCTGGAACGTCCGGGACGAGCCCAGGAAACGATTGAAGGGTCACCCGCAGGCGTCACTGGACAAGCTGACCTATGACACTATCCTCCACGCGCCCGAACCGCTGCGGTTCCTGCTGGACACCGTGGGCGAGGACCGGGTGTTGATGGGCACGGATTATCCGTTCGACATGGGGCAATATGACATGGTGCCAGTTGTGGACAGTCTGGGGCTTGCCCCTGCGGTACGGGCTGCGGTCATGACCGATACGATCGAACGTTTTTTGCCCGGCGCGTTCGGAAAGGTGCCCGCGTAGTGGCCCGCCAGGCCGCCCGCCGGTCGCGTTCTCCGCGCGATGTACCGCTTTACGAGATGGTCGACAGCATCGTCCGCAAACGGCTGGTCGAAAACGTCTATCCCCCGGGTGCCATGCTGCCGAGCGAAATGCAGCTGGCCAAGGAACTGGGCGTAAGCCAGGGCACCGTGCGCCGGGCGCTTGACGGGCTTGTCGCCGAGGGGCTGGTCGTCCGGCGCCAGGGCCTTGGGACCTTCGTTTCCGAGATGGAAGACCGGCGGTCCCTGTTCCTGTTCTTCAACATGGTGGCCCATGACGGTCGGCAGGAAATGCCCGCCGCGCGCCTGATCGAGGCCGTCGACGGGCAGGCGACAGACATCGAAGCGCGCAAACTGGCGATTACCGTGGGCTCTCCGGTCCGGCGTCTGACGCGCCTGCGCCTGTTCCGGGAACGTCCGACGATTGTCGAACGACTTGTCGTTTCCGAGGCCGTGCTTCCCGGACTGGCCCGGCACGCGCCGCCTCCTGACCACCTGTTTCGGTACTATGAGACAGAGTATCGCGTCACCGTCGTCGAAGCGGACGAAAGCTTGCGGGCCGCGTCCGTGACAGAAGAGGAAGCGGACCTTCTCGACATGCCTGTAGGTGCTCCATTGCTTGAGATTGACCGGGTTGCGTACGCGATGAACCGGCGGCCCGTCGAATGGCGAGTCAGTCTCTGCGACACATCGGGCCACGATTACCGCATTGATCGCGGATGATATTATAAGCCACTGATTTCAAGTAAACATTTTTCGTTGTTCTATAGGTCATATATCTCTTATATAAGAGTTATAAGAGAGGCCGGTGACCGGCCGTGGGAGGAAAGATGAAACTACATATTACAATGGCGGCAACCGCCGTCGCGGCGTTGGCCACATCCGCAGCAGTCGCGGCGGATTGCGGCAGTTTCCCCGAACGTCCGATCGAAGTCGTCGTGCCCTATGGTGCGGGTGGAGCGGTCGATGTCAGTTCGCGCACCCTGGCCGAAGCGGTCAAGGCCGTCGCGGGCTGGGACCTGCGGGTGGCGAACCGCACCGGCGCGGGCACTGTGACAGGTCAGGACTACCTGGCGTCCCAGGCGCCCACTGACGGCTATACGATCGGGGTCATGCCGCTGATGGCAGCCGTGCTGAACGATCAGGACGAACGCAATTCGCTCGAGCCCGGTTCGCTCGAAGTGGTCGAGACAATCGCCTTCGATCCGTGGCTGTTCGTGGCCAAAAAGGGTGAAACCCTGGAAAGCCTGACCGAAAAGGGCAAGGCGGGAAAACTGCGCTACGCGTTCAGTCCGGGTTCAGAGCAGGGCCTGATGGGCGACAAGCTGCAGGCAAAGGACGGCTATGAAATGGCGCGCGTGCCTCTGTCGGGTGGCGTCAACCGGCTCGGCGGCCTGCTCAACGGGTCCGTTGATATCGCGCCCAGCTTCTATGGCGAGGCCAAGCAGTATTTCGACGGTGACGTGATGGTGCCGATCGGATTTGCAAACAACGTTCCCTACTGGGCAGACGGGTCCATTCCCGCGCTTGGTGCGGAAGGCTACGATTTCCCGACCAACGTTTGGGGGTCCTATCGTGTGGTGCTGGTCCCCTCGGCCGTGCCGGACGACATCAAGAGCTGTATCGCCGACACCATGACCGAGGTCATGGAAAGCGAGAAGGGCAAGGAGATCTTCCTTGAAAAGACGATCCGCGTCGATCCCGTCGGTCACGAGGCCGCCAAGGCCAAGTACGGTGAGTTCGAGGCGATTGTGAAAGACCTGCTCGCGGCGGCGAAGGGCTGATGGCCGACCGGACGGACATACCGGACGGTGCGTCCGTCCCGTCCGCAGCCGCCCGGATCGTGAGGATTGCGGCCCATGTCGCAATCCTCGCCCTTGCCGGGGTGCTGCTGAAAGACATTCTTGCCACGGAAGGGGTGCGAAGATGGCCCGATCAGGGCTTCCCGCTTCTGGTCGTCGCGTTCGCCGCGTTGACTGCGGGGCCTGCCCTGATCCGGTCAGTCAAAATGCCGTCACCGGACTGGGGCGAAAACCTCGCCGGATCGCTCAGCCGGTCGAACAAGATGCGGCTGGGGCTGTTCGCGGCGACTTGGCTGGTCTTCGGGCTTGTCCTTCCGCTGGTCGGGTTCCTGGTCTCCGCCACGCTGGCGATGACAGTTTCGGCGGTCGCGCTTGCACGTGCGCGCCCCTGGCTGACGTTTCCCATTGCCGCGATCATCGCGGTGCTGATCTTCATCTTCTTCCAGAGGGTGCTCTATGTCGGCCTGCCACTTGGTCCGCTGGACCGGCTGGTCATCCAGAGCATTCCGAAAGGCTGACCTATGGGCGGTTTCGAGCATCTCATTGATGGCCTGGCCGTCGCGCTGCGTCCGGATTGCCTTCTGGCGGCAGTGGGCGGCGTGATCGTCGGCATCATCTTCGGCGCCATTCCGGGCCTCAACGCAACACTCGCCATTGCGCTTTTCCTGCCCGTGACATTCCTGATGCCGCCCGACGCGGCGCTGATCCTTCTCAGCGCGCTTTACGTGGCTGGCATTTACGGGGGGTCAATATCGGCCGTGGTTCTGGGCATTCCCGGCACTGCCGCCTCTGTCATGACAGCGGTCGAGGGCTACGGGATGGCCCGGCAGGGCCAGGCGAACCGGGCACTGCAGATTTCTGCCTTTGCGTCGGGACTGGGCGGTCTGCTCTCGGCCATCGCGCTTGTGACGATGACGCCTGCACTGGCGCGCGTGGCGCTCAGTTTTGGCCCTTCCGAATTCTCGCTGCTGATCGTTTTCAGCCTGCTGCTTGTCATCCTGATGTCACCGCAGAACCTCTTCGCCGGATTCGGCGCGACGGCGCTTGGGCTGATGTTCGCGATGGTGGGCTACGACCCCGTCGCCGTGGGAGAGCGCCTGACATTCGGTATCGCCGAATTGCGGGGCGGGTTGCCGCTGGTGCCTGTCCTTCTGGCCTTCTTCGCTGCGCCGCAGGTCATTCGCCTGGCCGTCGATGCGTTGCACGGCACCCGGACGGCAGTTGAGACGACCGATCACCTCAGCTTTTTCGGAACCGCTGCCGCGACGTTCCGGCACAAGTGGTCCGTCCTGCGGGCCTCGACCCTGGGGCTGGGGATCGGCATCCTGCCGGCCGTCGGGGTCGAAACCTCGCCAATCCTGGCGCATACGATGGAAAAACGGTTCAGCAAGGATCCGAAGTTCGGCGGGGGCAGTGAACATGGGCTGATCGCGGCAGAAAGCGCCAACAACGCAACTGTGGGCGGATCGCTGATCCCACTGATCGGCCTGGGCATTCCGGGCAGCGCACCGGCTGCCGTGATGCTGGGCGCGCTGACCATGCACAACGTGGCCCCCGGCCCCCTGATCTTCATCACCAACGGCGAAGTCATCTATGCGCTTTTCGCAGGGTTCATCGTGATCAACGTGTTGATGATGATCGTCGGCGTGCTGCTGGCCCGTCAGTTCGCACTGACACTCAAGCTTCCCAAGGGCCTGATCGCCACATTCGTTACGGCTGCCGCGATCTTCGGAAGCTATGCCAGCGGGACCAGTCTGACCTCTGTATTCGTTCTTCTGGGTGGGACTGGCGTTGTCACCGTGATGCTTCTGGCCGGTATCCCGATCCTGCCCTGCGCACTGGCCTTCGTGCTGGGCCGGACGCTCGAAAACCAGCTCGCCGTCTCCTTCGCTTCGATGTCCGGGATCGGCGACCTGCTGAGCCGCCCTGCCTCGGTCGTGCTGATAATCCTGACGCTTGTCGCCGTGGTCATCCTGATGCGCATGCGACGGGCGGAACAGGCCAATTCCACCTCGGCGAACCTTGAGGAACCCGTATCATGAACACACGCACCACGCCGCCGATCCTGTCGATCAATCCCGCGACCGGAGAGACGCTGGCCGAATTCTCGTCCGACAGCGCCTCGGTCATCGAGGCAAAGCTTGCCGCCACCGCTGCTGCACAGTCTGACTGGGCGCGGCTGACGATCGAAGAGCGCTGCGGATTGCTTGACAGGATGGCCAAGGCGTTGCGCTCCGGTGCGGCGGACTACGCATGTCTGATCACGCTGGAAATGGGCAAACCGATCGCCGAGGCCGAGGCTGAAATCGAGAAATGCGCCTGGTGCTGCGAGCATTACCGTGACCAAGCCGCGGCCTATCTGAAAGGCGAGGTCATTGCCTCGGGGGCAAGCCACTCCGAGGTCGTGTTCGATCCTCTCGGATCGGTTCTTGCGGTCATGCCCTGGAACTATCCGTTCTGGCAGTTCTTCCGCTTTGCCGCACCGGCCCTTGCTGCGGGGAATGCAACCCTGCTGAAACATGCCAGCAACGTGCCGCAATGTGCCCTGGCGATTGCCGATGTCATGGCCGCTGCCGGGGCCCCCGAGGGCTTGACGGCCACGCTCATGATAGGGTCGGGGGCTGTGCGCGGTGTTCTGGCTGATCCTCGCGTCGCAGCGGTGACCCTCACCGGATCTACCGAAGTTGGTGCGCAGGTCGCCGCCCAGGCCGGGGGTCTGCTGAAGAAACAGGTGCTTGAGCTGGGTGGTTCGGATCCGTTCATCGTTCTTGAGGATGCCGATATCGATGCCGCCGTCGCCGTTGCCGTCAAATCCCGGTTTCAGAACACGGGGCAAAGCTGCATCGCGGCCAAGCGCTTTATCGTCGTCGATGCCATCGCCGACCGTTTCGCCGATGCATTCACCGCGGGCGCCGCGGCGCTGAAAGTCGGTGATCCCTTCGACCGCTCGAACACCCAGGGGTCGATGGCCCGCGCCAACCTGCGTGACGAACTTCACGACCAGGTTACCCGCGCCCTGACCGACGGCGCGACGCTGCGCACCGGCGGCGCGCCGCTGGACGGGCCAGGTGCCTTCTATCAGCCGACCGTTCTAGATCATGTCACCCCGGACAACCCGGTTTTTCGCGAAGAAACTTTCGGACCCGTCGCGGCCATTGTCCGCGTGCCCGATGCGGACACCGCCGTGGCGCAGGCGAACGCGACGGAATTCGGTTTGGGGGCCGGGCTGTGGACCGCAGACCTCGACCGGGCCCGGACGCTGGCCCGCCGGATCGAGGCAGGGGCGGTCTTTGTCAACGGCCTGGTCGCCTCGGATCCGCGGCTGCCCTTCGGTGGAATAAAACAGTCGGGCTACGGCCGCGAACTAGGCGCCTGGGGTATCCGCGAATTCACCAACACCAAGACCCTATGGGTCGGCCCTGCAAGTTCCTGAGACGACGAAAAGGACGAACCCATGGACGCCACGACGCCCCTTACGATTGCCCCCGATACGCTGCGCGCCTTCGTTCGCGACGTCTTTGTTGCCCATGGAATGCCCGAGGGGGACGCAGCGATCGTCGGCGAAGCCATGGTCGAGGCGGACCTTCATGGCAGTGACGCGCACGGCCTGTTCCGGCTGGCCCGTTACATCGACCGGCTCAAGGCCGGCGGCTTCAACCTCAATCCCGACATCCGGGTCGACAAGCGAAAGGGCGGGCTGGCCCGGATCGACGGCGACGACGGCATGGGTCACCTGGTCGTCCGCCGCTGCACTGATGAAGCCATCTCGCTGGCCCGCGACCACGGGGTCGCCTGGGTCGGCTGCCACAATTCGAACCACGCCGGCGCGGCGGGCGTCTGGGCCATGCGGGCCGTGGCACAGGACATGATCGGCATCTACATGGCCGTCGGCAGCGCCAATCACATGGCGCCATGGGGCGGGGCGGATCTTCTTCTGTCCACGAACCCGATCGCCATCGGCGTTCCCGGCGGTGAGGGCGGGCCGGTCCTCCTCGACATGGCGACGACCAATGTGGCCTACGGCAAGGTCAAGATGGCCGCCGCCCAAGGCCGCGACATGCCCGAGGACTGGATGATCGACGCGGATGGCAACCCGCTGACCGACCCAAAGCAGTCGTCCGGCGGATCCCTTCTGCCGATCGGCGGGGCCAAAGGCTATGGGCTGGCCCTGATGATCGGGCTTCTGGCAGGCACGCTCAACACCGCCGCCATGGGCAAGGCGGTCGTCGATTTCAACGCCGATGACGAAACACCGACCAACACCGGGCAATCGATCCTTGTCATTGACCTCAAAGCGCTTGGCGATCCCGCGTCGTTCAAGCGGGATATCGACCGTGTGCGGTCCGAAATTCTGGGCTCGCGGTTGCGGCCAGGCTTTGACGAGATCAGGCTGCCGGGCGATCGTGCCATGCGCCTGCGGCGGGACCGGGCCGAGACCGGTGTGCCCTGTTCACCGGTTCTGCTGGAAAGCTTGCGCGGTGTCGCCAAGGATGCCGGGATTGCCGCATTGGAGGACAGAACATGACAAAGACCCCGCTTGTCTTCACCAAGGACCGGATCGGCTCCTATGATCGCGGCAACGGTGTTGTCACACAGCTGTTCTGCTCGGGCGAACGCTGCGGGGCCGAGGTCACGACCGGGACCACGACCCTACCCGTCGGCAGATCCGTCCAGCTTCATTCGCACAACTGCGATGAACAGATCGTCATCCTGCAAGGTCATGCAGAAGCCGAATTCCGGGGTGAGCGTTTCCCGATCGGCCCGATGGAGGTGGCGTTCATCCCCAAAGGCGAGGTGCATTGCTTCCACAATGTCGGTGACGAGACGGTGGTGATGCTGTTTATCTACGCCGCGCCCGAGGTGACGCGCACCTTCGCCGGCTCGGGCGAGACCGTGCGCCACCTGTCCGAACACGATCTCGCGCAGCCACGGTCATGAGCGACGGACGTGTCAGTTTCACGCTGAACGGTGAACCGGTGGAGATCGAGGCGCCCGAGGCTGAACCCCTGCTGTGGACGCTTCGAAATCGGCTTGGATTGACCGGCGCACGGTTCGGATGTGGTGAGGGATCTTGCGGCGCCTGCGCGGTTCTGGTCGACGGCCAGATCGAGACATCGTGTTCCCTCAAGCTCTGGGCGGTCGAAGGGCGGCGCGTCGAAACGGTCGAAGGTCTGGGCGATCACCCCCTGATCGCAGCCTTCGCGGCCGAGCGGGCAGGCCAGTGCGGATATTGCTTGTCGGGTCTTGTGATGCGGGCGAAGGGGCTTCTTGACAACACCCCGGATCCGGACCGGGCCGAGATCATCGCCGCTCTCGATGAGGGCCTGTGCAGATGCGGAGCACATCCGCGAATCCTACGCGCCGTGGCGCGGGCGGCCGAGGACTTGCGCGGATGACTGGGATGAAACTGTCGAAAAGCCTCGAAAACTATCCGCTGATATCGGATTGGCTCAAATTTCCCGAGCCGGGGCGTGTTTCGGTCCGGTCCGGCCGTGTCGAGATCGGTCAGGGCATCTCGCTTGCGCTACGTCGGATCGTAGCAGGGGCGCTGAACCTGCCAATGGCGCAGATCGACCTTGTTGCTGGGGATACCCGCAGCGGCCCGGACGAGAATTATACCGCCGGCAGCATGTCGGTCGAACTGAGTGGCCTGGCCCTGCGGGCCGCGGGGCAGGCGGCGCGGGCCGTCGCGGGGCAGGGGGATTTCTGGGCCATTGCGGCCTCTGGCGGTTTCGATGTCCCGATCCGGGATAACCTGCCCGACACGCCACAGGCGGAACCCGATCTCTTGCTGGATCTGTCGGTTGCCGCATCCGAAAGCATACGTGACCGTATCCTTGGCGGCGGCTACATTCATGACCTGCGGTTGCCCGACATCGTGCACGCAAGAGTCCTGACGCAGCCACACCCGCAGGCCAGGCTGCTTGATCTGCCGCTAGCCGAGATTGAAGCCATGCCAGGTGTGCTTGCCGTCCATCGAGACGGCAGCTTTGCCGCAATCCTCGCTGCGTCCGAGGCCGAAGTCATGAGCGCTGTCGCACGCGCCGACTCCCTTGCAGACTGGGACCAGCCCGACGGGGGCGTTCAGACAGCCGACGACCTGCTTGCAGGCACGGCACAGACCGAAGTCATGACAGATACGGGCGTTGATGCGGTGACCGGAAACCGGCGCATCACCGGTGAATTTGCACGGCCCTTCCTGACCCACGCCTCGATCGGGACATGCTGCGCAATTGCGCAGTGGCATGACGACAGGCTGAATGTCTGGAGCCATGCCCAAGGTCCGTTCCAGCTGAAAGCCGGTCTGGCGCATGCCCTGAAGCTTGCGCAAGACCAGATCGACGTGATCCATATGCCCGGTGCCGGGTGCTATGGCCACAACGGTGCTGACGACGTCGCCTTCGAAGCCGCCCTGCTGGCGCGTGCGCGGCCGGGCGCGCCAATCCGGCTGGCGTGGCGCCGGGCCGATGAACTGACCCGGGGGCCGCTCGCCCCGGCGATGCGCAGCCGTGCGACGATCACGCTTGGTGACGACGGGGGCATTGCCGCCTTTGACCTAGATATCGTCAGTGCCCCGCACCAGCGCCGTCCTGGCCCGGGCAAGCCCAACTTTGCGGCAGGCCCGTTGCTGGACAAGCCCGTTCTGCCCGCTCCGGCGAGCGAGCCCCCGCCGGCCAATGGCGGAGGATCTGATAGGAACGGTGTCCCGATGTACCGGTCGGGCGCGCTGCGGGTTGCCCGACGTGTGGCGTACGATATCCCGTTGCGGACATCGGCGATGCGCGCTCTCGGGGCCTATGCCAATGTCGCGGCCATCGAGCTTGCCATGGATGCGGCTGCCGAAGAGACCAGGCAAGATCCGGTGTCGTTCCGGCAGGCGGCGCTGGATGATCCCCGTGCTCGGGATGTCATCCGGCGGGTGGTGGATCTGTCGGGATTTGCGACGGAGACGGACGGCGACTCGGCCATGGGCCTGGGGTTCGCGCGCTACAAGAACAAGGCCGGATATTGCGCGGTCGTCCTCGAAGTCATGGCAGGCGAGAGCCTTTCCGTGCCGCGCCTCTGGGCCGTCGCGGACGTGGGAGAAGCCATCGATCCGGATGGCGTGGTGGCGCAGATCGAAGGGGGTGCGATCCAGGCACTCAGCTGGAGCCTGAAGGAAGAAGTGCCCATAATCGGGGGTGCGCCCGCGGTTTCAGACTGGGAAAGCTATCCGATCCTGCGGTTTTCCGAGATCCCCGAGATCAAGGTCGCGCTGATCGGCGACCCGGCGTCGCCCCCACTTGGCGCAGGTGAAATTGCGCAGGGCCCGGTGGCAGCAGCACTGGCCACTGCGGTTCGACGCCTGTTCGGCCTGTCGTCGATTTCGGTGCCGTTGACGCCCGACGCCCTTGCCCGGCAAATCATCTGACATGTCCGAGAGCCTTGCCGCACGGTCCGGGGCCGCATCCATCCTGCCCGTCGCCCTCGCGATGGCGACGCAGATCGCAACGATGCTGCCGGTTTTCCTGGCTGGAAGCCTGTTTCCGCTCTATCGCGATACGCTCGGGCTGTCCGCGGCCGATCTTGGGATGACGGTCGCGCTGTTTTTCGGGTGTTCCGCCTTCGGGTCGGCCAGCCTGTCGGGTCTGTCTGACAGGTACGGGCCGTGGAGCGTTGCGCGGGCGTCGCTGGCCGCAGCCTCGGCTTTTGCCGCCCTGGCGTCCCTGGCGGGCACCGCCCTTCTGTTCACGATGTTCATCGCGTTGGCGGGGATCGCCAACGGGACAGTGCAACCCACTACCAATGTTGCCCTGACGCGGGCCGTGCCGTCTGCGCGACAGGGCTTTGCCTTCGGTCTGAAACAGGCTTCGGTTCCCCTGGCGACGATGGCTGCGGGCCTGGCCGTGCCATCGATTGCATTGGTTGCCGGCTGGCGGATCTGTTTCGGGCTGGCAGCACTTTTTTCCGTGACGGTTGTCCTGCTGTTGCCGCGCGGGGCCGAACGTCAGCGGGAAAAAAGCGGGTCGCGGGGCTTGCCCGACTGGTCGATGCCCGTCCTGATCGCTCTCGGTATCATGTCTGGCTTGGCCGCAGGGTCGGCGAATGCGATGGCGGGCTTCTACGTCACGACGCTGGAGGCCCGAGGGATCGACTACGCGACCGCGGGCTACCTTCTGGCAGGTGGCAGTATCGTGTCGGTCGTTCTGCGTATCATCTTTGGCTGGCTGTCGGACTTGATCCGGTTTCCCCTTCTTGCCGCCGTCTCGGTTCTCATGGCGGGCGGTGCCCTGGCCTATGCGATCTTTGCGGCGACGTTCGCATTCCCAATGATCCTGCTTGCGACCGCCCTGGCATTCGGCATGGGCTGGGGCTGGGCCGGTTTGTCCATCCTTGCCATCGTCAGGGCGAACCCGAGGGCGCCGGGCCGGGCATCAGGCGTCGTCCAATCTGCACTTTTCGTTGGCGCCGTGATCGGACCGTTTTCCTTTGGTCGGGTGGCCGACGTCTACGGGATCAGTTCAGGGTGGGTCATGCTTGCAGTGGCGACGGCCTGTGCAGCGCTGATCCCCCCCACCCTCATGCTGTTGCGTCCAGAACTGGCGTCGCCAAGGCCCTGACACCTGCCGCCGGTGATCCGGCGGGGACCCACCCCGCTGAGCACCAGCGTCAGGGTAGCGGCCAGCCAGAACACCAAGCGACATGGGCAGAGAGATTCCGGCACCCGACGAGGGTAAAGGCGACGAAGCAAAGCTCAACCTGATTGCGGCGCAACCCGGCAGAGCTTTGGATCATGCGGCCCACATCGGTCAAACCTCTAAAGCCGGTCGCGCGGATCCTCGATCGCGGTCTGTGCGACCAAGCCCGAGCCGACAAGAACGTCGCGTATCCCAAGCGGAGCCCCGGCCTCGTGCAGGATTTCGGCCAGCGTCAACGTCGTGATGGGCGTGACAAAGGCCGGTTTCTCAACCTCCGGGTTGCCCGTGCCAAGGCTGCGGCCAGTCCATGCGCGACGGTGTTGAGTGGCGTCTTGCGATCATTGGCCTTGGCTGGGTTTCAGCGTCGCGGTGTCGGTTTCTCTGTAACTCGCGGAATACGGTCGAGCGATGTCTACCAAGCCTTCAGGCGGTGTCCGTTGCGCTCACCTTCATCAGCCGCCATCGTTCGATCTGACGTCTGTCTGCGAGGGTGAGGTGGCTAAATCTATGTTTCATTCAGGATATCCTTTCAGCTTTTAACATCCTGTCACGTTCCGAAAGTCGCATTTGAGGTTAGCGCGTACCGCTCACACCTTATGTTGCAACCAAGTAGAAATGTCGCCGGCTCTGCAAAGTAGAAGTGTCGTTCTTGCCGCCGTCGCAAGCGCAGCTGGGCAGGGCGGAGACCTCAGATATCGGAGGCCTGCGCGGCTGCGCGGGTCTTGGCGCGGCGGGCCAGTTTGGAGTTCCAGCCCTCGGTGTTGCGTCGTCCGTTCGGGACATAGGCGTTTGCCTGCTTGCCCGCCCGGCGCCGTTTCGGCGGGGCCTTCTCCTGCTCGACCCTGATGTAGTCCAGCATGGCCCCGAGCCGCTTGTTCTCCGTCACCGCCGCGTGGGTGACCCGCTGATCCTTGTCGAACGCCGTGTAGGGCAGGGACACACCTTTCCAACGCGACCGTCCGGGAACTCGTAGCTGTCCACGTATTGGCCGGGCAGGGCACGGGTCACCTCCGTCTCGGCCAGGATGATCCGGCGCCGGTCGTAGGAGAAGGTTAGCTGGTTGCCGACATAGCGTTCGTCCCGTAGGCAGAGGATGTCGCGCAGCCGGTCAGGCTCGACATTCAGCGGCCGATGCAGGTTGTCAGAGCGCAGCGGGGCCTTGGCGAAGCGGGCGTTGGACACGTCCATGAATGTCGGCAGGAAGGCATTGGCCGTCTCCATGTCCGAGATACCCGCCAGCCGCAGCTCCTTCACCAAACGGTCCTGCAACATCCGGATCGCCCGCTCGACCCGACCCTTGGCCTGGGAGGAGTTGGCGCAGAGGATCTCCGCGTTCAGCTCGTTCAGCGCCCGACCGAACTGGGTCATCCCATGGCCGGACTTCGCACCTTGCTTCGCCACCCGGAAGACGGAGTGCTTGTCGGAGTAGAAAGCGACCGGGCGGCCATGGTCGGCCAGGTAATGATCCAGCGCTTCGAAACAGCTGAACGTGCTCTCGGACGGCACGAAGCGCAGGTGCATCAACCGACTGGTCGCATCGTCGATGAAGACGAGCAGCGTGCAAGGTGGTCCGCGATCTTCGAACCAACGATGGTCCGAGCCGTCGATTTGCACCAGTTCGCCGAGGCATTCCCGGCGCAGGCGCGGCTGATGTAACGCCTTGCGCTACTTGCGCGGCAGCCAGAGACCCGCGTCCTGCATCCATTTGCGCAGCGTCTCGCGTGAGACCTTCAAGCCGTGATCCTCCTCAAGCTTCTCGGCGGCAAAGGTCGGGCCGAAGTCGGTGTACTGTTCCCGGACGATCTCCACTGCGAACGTCCGGATAGCCGGGTCGATCCGGTTGTTGGACACGCGACCGCGCGCTTTATGACGGATCGCCGCCGGGCCGTCATCCCGGAACACGCCCAGCAAACGTTGTACCTGTCTACGGCTCAGTCCAAGCACAGTCGCAGCCGCAACTGTCGTCATCCGACCCTGCGTCACCTGGCTCAAAACTTCGATCCGGTTCAACTCGCGCTCGCTCATTGCAATCCATCCCACGGCCACGCTCCATTCCTGCACTGACAGGGAAGTGTGACACTTCTACTTTGCTCATGTGGGACATTCTAACTTTGCATGTAGGCTCAAGGTCGGTTGCGACAGCTCCGCTATCTCAGCTTCATCGTTTCGTCCCTGAAGGCTTCCATCGGGGTTCTCCATCCCAAGCACTTCCTCGGGGTTCCGTTGAGGCGGTCGCAAATCGCCTTCATATTGCGATTTGAGAGCGCCGCCACGGGCGTGTCCCGTGGCAGGTAGCGCCGGGCCCGCTTGTTCAGGTTTTCGACTGACCCTTTCTGCCAGGGCGCCTGGGGATCACAGAACCAGACCTCGGTGCCGATCCCGGGCTTGAGCTTGCGCCAGCTGCGGAACTCGATCCCCCGGTCGAAGGTGATCGACTGGCGCGCCGGTTGGGGCAGGGGATCCATCACCGCCATGAGCCGGTTCATCAGATGCGTGGTGCTCCGGTCGTTGTTGCGGAACAGGACGGCGAAGCGGGTCTTGCGCTCGACCAGCGAGGCGATGTTCGCGTTGCCCTGGGCGCGCTCGAAGATCATCAGATCACCTTCCCAATCCCCGAACGTCTCGCGGGTCTTCACATAGTCCGGGCGTTCGTGGATTGACCTTTCTGGCGGGAAAACAAGACCTCGCGGCCTGCGGGCGTGACGCGGCTGGCGCTTTTTCCGCCGCGTGGGACGGTGCCGCGCGAGGTCTTCGGACCGGCCGTCCGGACCGTAAACGAAAGCGTAGATCGTCTCGTGACTGACGCGTATGGTCCGACCTTCGAATGCCAGGCGTCCTGAAATCTGCTCTGGAGACCAGCCAACCTTCAACTGCGTGATAACTGACTGTCGCAAATCCGGATGCCGAGCGAGCTTGCGCCGTCTGGCGCGTCGATCGATGGCCGATTTCTGGGCCACCATTCCGTAGTAACCGCTGAGATACGGCAGCTCCTCGTCAACAAAGCCGTTCCGCTAGATCTCGCGGTAGATGCTTGACCGGTGCCGACCGAGCTCTTGTGCGATTTCCCGGATCGGCATCTTCGCATTCAGCATGTCCTCGATCCCGCGCCGTTCGACCAGATCCAATTCTGTGTGGGCCATCTTCCGTCTCCTTGCATTCCAAGAAGATAGGGGATTTGTCGCAACCCAGTTTAGAATGTGCCCCGCCCACAACGCACCTTCGGGTAATCAACATTATGTTGATTCTTGTTCCTATTTCGGGTGCTCATTCTTGGACTCCCCACGAGGCTAGCTCTCGCTCCAGCGCTTCTGCTGAAGTGAACTTTTCTCACTTCGCATCGCCGTATTACCGAGCCCGCTCTCGCAGGTCTTCGAAGTTACCCTCGTTGACCGGCTCTACGCCCCCGGTTTCTACCCTCCTCGAGCTACTGCGGTAATAGCTGCTTGGCATCTTCGGTTACGCGAACCCTCCGGCGGCGATGCGTTCAACATAGTCGTTCAATGCATCCATGCATCCCTCTCGAACGAGGTCCGCCGCGGTCCGCACGCTGAACGATGGAAGAGGCCGATCAGAGAACCACTCGAATGCCGCGTCTGTGTCGCCGGTCCACTACTCCCGAAGCGCACACACGAGCGTCAATGACTCGGTGTATGCCGCGCCGGTAATACTACGCTCAGAGATCCGTATGGCAATGTCTTTCGGAAGGCGGTGTGCATCGCCGGTTTCCGTCATAAGAACATGTTGCCAGACCTTCTCAGGGCGGACGAACTCAAAAACTCGCCAGCCGCATCCTGTCTCGAATCTAGAACTTTTGGTACGAGAATCCTCCGAAAATCGCGTGGCGAGAAGAAGAGCGGAAACCGCCCTTCTCCAAGAGCATACCATAAGGCTGTTGCTACCGCGCAAAGGCGGGCTGCGGCCCGGAATGGTTTTTTAGATATCCCGCTCCTCCGCAACCCTTAGGAGCTCGCGCTTGAACCGACGGATCTCGGCCTCTTTCTCAGCGTCACCGGATGACGCCTTCGCGAACGTCTTCTTCCAGGCGTAGAGGGAATACGCGCTGACCCCCAGACGCTCCTAAACTTCCCTGACCGGGTAGCCTCTTTCCGTGATCTGCGCGACTGCATCTCGCTTGAAATCATCGCTGAACTTGGTGCTGCTCATCATCGCCTGCTTACCTCAAAATTAGCAAAGAAGGCGTCCACGATACACGGGGCTATTCAAGAAGACGCAATGGTCGCTATCGGCCCCCTCCGGATAAGATGGAAAAATAAGCCCCGGGACGTAGGTGATGACTTCCCTCTCCACCCGTCCGTGGAGGCGCGCCTGCAAGCTGATCAAGTCGCGCAAAGTGGTGAGGTCAAACCCTACCGGCCCGCACAACTCCGGTCCCGGGCAAGCTTGAAACCGCACTTCGAACGCTGAGTGACCACGCGCCCCTAACGTTTGATCCAATGACCAAGACAATGATCCTAACGGTCGGGTCCGTCGTTTGCTCGGAACCCGATAATTGTCGACCGCAGGGCTCGCCCACACGCCGACACGTGCCCGAGCATCGCGTCACGGCGGCTATCCGCACATGTTAGCGTATGTCATTGAAATATTGGGCCTGCATCCACTTGCCCTTGCGTCATCCACTTCGTAGATACCTCTCAGTCGCCGCCCTCTGCGTGCGGCCGCGCCCGTTGCGGCGGCCCGAATTGACCTGAGGAATTCCCGCACTTGCTCGACCAGATCGCGCTGCGCGCCGAACTCGCCGATCACTACGATCTTGCCCCTTCCACCGACATCGCTGCCGCCACCGCCGATATACACGCGCGGATGGACCGTGTCGTGTCGCCCCCCGACTGGGCGATCTATGCGCCCTACGTGGCGGCGATCAACAAGCTCAAGAAGGAACGCAACGCCGTCATTCTGGCGCACAACTACATGACGCCCGAGATCTATCACGGGATTGCGGACGTCGTGGGCGACAGCCTTCAGCTGGCGATCGAGGCGACGAAGGTCGAAGCCGACGTCATCGTCCAGTGCGGCGTGCATTTCATGGCCGAGACGTCGAAGATCCTGAACCCGTCCAAGACGGTGCTGATCCCCGACATGGACGCGGGCTGTTCGCTGGCCGAAAGCATCACCGCCGAGGGTATTGCCCAGATGCGCGCCCAATATCCCGGCGCGCCGGTGGTGACTTACGTGAACACCACGGCCGAGGTGAAGGCGGCGTCCGACATCTGCTGCACGTCCTCGAACGCGGTGCAGATCGTGCGCGGGCTGGACGCGGAAACCGTCATCATGACGCCAGACAAATACCTGGCGCAGAACATCGCCAATCTGGTGCCCGAGAAAAATATCGTCTGGTGGGACGGTGCCTGCATCGTGCACGAACAATACACCGCGCAGGACCTGCGGGATTTCCGCGACTGGAACCCCGGCACGCGGATCATCGCGCATCCCGAGTGCCCGCCGGACGTGGTGGCCGAGGCCGATTTCTCCGGCTCGACCAGCGGGATCATCGACTATGTGACACGGCAGCGGCCGGAAAAGGCGATGCTGGTGACCGAATGTTCGATGGCCTCGAACATCTCGGACGCGCTGCCGGACGTGGACTTCGTCGGCCCCTGCAACATGTGCCCCTACATGAAGAAGGTCACGCTGGAAAAGGTACTGTGGTCGCTGCACACGATGGAAGGCGCTGTCGAGGTCGACCCGGAGATCGCCGACAAGGCCCGCGTCGCCGTTCAGCGCATGATCGACCTGTCTGCCAAGATGGCCGGCTAGGGCCATGACGCCCATCCACACGTCCCGCGTCATTATCGTGGGGGCCGGGCTGGCGGCTCAATATGCCGCGCTCAAGCTCGCGCCACGCCCGGTGCTGATGATTTCGCCCGAACCTCTGGGAACCGGCGCGTCCTCGGCCTGGGCGCAGGGCGGCGTGGCCGCCGCGATGGACCCCGCCGACAGCGCCGAGGCGCATGCCCGCGACACGGTGACCGCCGGGGCCGGCACCGTCGACGCCACCGTCGCCCGCTCCGTCACCGAAGAGGCGCGGCGCCACATCCTCGACCTGACAGGACTGGGCACGCCGTTCGACCGGACTGAAACGGGGGAGTATGTCCTGTCGCGTGAGGCCGCGCACAGTTTCGCCCGCGTGGTGCGGGTGAAAGGCGATCAGGCGGGCGCAGAGATCATGCGCGCCCTGTCCGCCCAGGTGCGGGCGGCGGACCATATCCAGATGCTCGAAGGCGTGATGGCCACGGCACTGCACATGGACGGAGGCCGGGTCGCGGGCGTGGCCGTTGCCCGCTGCGACGAGGGCCTCAGCGAAAGCGTCATCCTCATCAGTCCTGCGGTGCTTCTGGCCGGGGGCGGATCGGGCGGGCTTTACGCGCTCACCACAAATCCGCCACGCATCCGGGGGCAGGTGATCGGCATGGCCGCCCGCGCGGGGGCCGATATTGCCGATGCGGAATTCGTCCAGTTTCATCCCACGGCCATCGCCTGCGGCACGGACCCCGCGCCTCTGGCGACAGAGGCGCTGCGCGGGGACGGCGCGATCCTTGTCAACCGTCACGGCGAACGCTTCATGCTGGACGCGCACCCGGACGCCGAACTGGCCCCGCGCGATATCGTCGCCCGCGCCGTCTATGCCCAGACCCAAGGGGGGCTGGCCCCGGCGCTGGACACCCGCGCGGCCTTGGGCACGAAGATCCTGACAGATTTCCCCGCCGTCGCCGCCGCCTGCCAGCAGGCCGGGCTGGACCCGGTGACCCAAGTGATCCCCGTGGCCGCCGCCGCGCATTACCACATGGGGGGCGTGGCGACGGATGCAGACGGGGCCAGCACCCTGCCCGGCCTTTGGGCCTGTGGAGAGGTCGCCTCGACCGGGTTGCATGGCGCGAACCGTCTGGCGTCGAACGGGCTGCTCGAGGCGCTGGTCTATGGCCGTCGCTGTGCGCTGGCGATCGACGCGGCCCTGCCCGCGCCCACGGTTGCCGCACCCGTCACCCTGCCCGACCTTCCCGCCGCCGAAACGCCCGACCCCGCGCTGGTCGCCCGGCTGCGGCAGGCGATGACCGATGGCGCGGGCGTGATCCGTACCGCAGATGGCCTGAACCGGACGCTGACCGAGATCGCCGCGATCGAAGCCGCGCAACCCGCTTGCGACGCGCTTCTCAACATGACGGCCACCGCCACGCTGATCGCCGCCGCCGCGCTGGAGCGCCGCGAAAGCCGGGGCGCGCATTTCCGGTCGGACTTTCCCCACCCCGACGGCGCAACCGGTATACGGTCGCTGATGACCCTGACCGACGCGTTGGCGATCCGCGCGACCATGACCCGAAAGGAACCGGCATGAACCAGAGCGCAACAATGGCCCCCCTGCCCGACCTGATCCTTGAACCGCTGGTCCGCGCCGCGCTGATGGAGGATCTGGGCACCTACGGCGACATCACCACCCGCACCGTCATCCCCGTCGGCACCACCTATGCCGCGCGGCTGAATGCCCGCGAACCGGGCGTGGTTTCGGGTCTGCAAATTGCCGCGCTGGCGTTCCGGCTGGTCGATCCCGCGCTGCAGATCACCACGCACAAGGCCGACGGCGACGTGATCGCGCCGGGCGACCTGCTGATGGAGATCTCGGGCGACGCGGCCTCGATCCTGTCGGGCGAACGGGTCGCGCTGAACTTTGCCGGGCGCTTGTCCGGCATCGCCACGCTGACCGCCGCCTTCGTGGCCGAGACGCGCGGCACCGACACCCGCGTGACCTGCACCCGAAAGACGACCCCCGGCCTGCGTATCGTGGAAAAACAGGCCGTTCTGCATGGCGGCGGGTTCAACCATCGCTTCGGCCTGTCCGACGCGATCCTGATCAAGGACAACCACATCGCCGCCGCCGGTGGCATCCGCCCCGTGCTGCAATCGGTCAAGGCGCGGGCATCCCACATGATCCGCTGCGAGATCGAGGTCGACCGCCTGGACCAGCTGGCCGAGGTTTTGGCCGAGGGTGGCGCAGACGTTGTTCTGCTGGACAACATGGACACGTCAATGCTGGCGAAGGCGGTGGACATGACCGCTCGTCAGGTGGTGCTGGAGGCCTCGGGCAACATGAAGCTGGACCGCATCGCCGAGGTCGCGGCGACGGGCGTGGACTATATTTCCTCTGGCTCACTGACCCATTCGGCGCAGGTCCTGGACCTTGGGCTGGACTTCTGAACGAAAAAGCCATCCCGCAACGCGACCGCCCCGCGCCAGATGTCCCCGCGCATTACCTGGTCACATGCCCCGGAGCGCGGCGATCATCTCGGTCGCGATGCCGGGCTCGGGGCGCCGGGCGCCGCGTTCGATCTGCTTCGCGATGTCGACCACCATCCGGTTGACCGGGGCGTCCCTGCCATGGGCGGCGAGGATATCGACGACCAGCCCGTTGACCTCATCGACCTCGGCCCGTCGTCCCTTGCGCCAGTCCTGAAGTGACGTCGTCAGGGTGTCGTCGCGCGAAAACGTGCTCAGCACCTTTTCGAAGATCTGGTCGACGTAGCGCTCGGGGTGGTTGCTCATCACCGGGGGCATGTTGATGATCGGCATGATCGTGGCCCCGTCGGCCAGCGCGGCCTCCATCGCCTCGTACCCGGCCTTGCGCATCACCTCGAGGAAGGCCGGATCGCGCGCCGCATCGTTCAGGGCCGTGTCGATAATGGCCGAGGGGATCAGTTCGGCGGCGTTCACGACCAGCTTCATCCACTTGGCCGACCGGATGTCGTCCACCACCTCGACCGTGCCGGAATGGCGCAGAAGATCCGCCACCGCATGAACGCGCGGCTGCTGTTCGGGATCCAGCGCGCCCATGGCGAACCAGCTTTCGTCGGTGTCGTTCTGGCGCGTCGTGATCCCCGGTTCCCACATGTTCGAGGCGATCTCGATGACCGCGCCGATCGTCCGGTGCGGGCCGACGACGTCCGCGATCTCCTCGTGCGTCATGCCGTTCTGAAGCCCGACGACAAAGCCGTCCTCGGCCAGGACCGGCTTGATCATCTCGGCGGCCCATCTGGTATCATAGGCCTTCACCACCATGAAAACGATGTCGAAAGGCTGCCTGATCTCGGCGATCTCACACAGGTGGAGAGCCTTCACGGGCGTGTGCAGGGACCGGGTCGGCAGGTTCACCGTCAGGCCCTTGGCGCGCATCGCTTCGACATGGGCGGGCCACTGGTCGATGAAGGTCACGTCAAGCCCCGCAAGGGCGAAGTCGGCCGCGATCGAGGCCCCCTGCGCGCCGGTGCCGAGAAAGGCGATACGGGGCGATCCGGAACCGGTCATTGCATGATCATCCCGCCGTCGATCTGCAGGCACTGGCCGGTCATGTAGTCCGAGGCCGGAGACAGCAGGAACCCGACCGTGCCCGCGATATCGCCGGGGGTCGAGGTACGGCCAAGCGGGATCCCGGCGGCAAAGGTCTTCAGCGCCTCACCGGGTTCGGAGGAGGCCCCCATATCCATCAGGTCCCGGTCGAGCGTGGTCCAGAGATCCGTTTCGACGACGCCCGGCGCGAAGGCATTGGCGGTGATCCCGTGCGGGGCAAGGGTGCGGGCCGCAGCCTGCGTCAGGCTGATGACGGCGGCCTTGCTGGCGCAGTAGGGCGCGAAATCGCCAAATCCCGCGCGCCCGGCCATAGAGGCAGTGCTGATGATCTTGCCCCCGGTGCCAGTCGCGATCATGGCCTTCGCGGCCTCCTGAATCCCGATCAACACGCCAAGCCCGTTGACCGTCATGATCTGCGACCAGTTCTCCTCGGTCGTCTCGAGGAAGGGTTGCGGGCGGTTGAAGCCAGCGTTGTTGACGATGCCGTGCAGGTGCCCATGGGCCGCCACGCACGCGTCGATGGCGGCGCGGACCTGCGCCCGGTCGGTGACATCGACCCGGAAGAAGCGCGCCTGTCCGCCCTCGGCCCCGATCGCCTCTGCGGCCTTCTGTCCGGCAGCGTCGTCGATGTCGGCGATCACCACGCCATGGCCTGTCGCTGCCGCATGTCGGGCGATCGCAAAGCCGATGCCCCGGGCCGCGCCGGTGACGACGACCCCTCCCATATCCTCAGTCTGCATCCCCTGCTCCTCCCTCTTTCCGCGTCAGGACAAAATCGTATCTCGACCGCCACAGCGTCTCGCCGTTGGTCACCGGCTCGAAGTCGGCGATCAGTGTCTTCTTGACCCCGAAGACCGCATCCGACGTCAGGTAGTCGTCGCCTGCCACGAAGGTGTGTGTCGTGACGGTCTCGTGGCCGTCTGCGCTGACGATGAAATGCATGTGGGCGGGCCGGTATGGATGACGACCCAGATGCCCCAGCATCTGTCCGACCGGCCCGTCGTCCGGGATCGGGTAGGACACCGGCTTGATCCCGTCGAACCAGTAACGGCCGTCCGGCCCAGTGGTGAATACGCCCCTATTGTTGTGGCGCGGCTGGATGTCGGGCTGCTGGACATCATAGAATCCGTCTTCGCTGTCGCTCCAGACATCGATGCGCGCGCCCTTGATCGGGGTGCCGTCAAGGTCGGTCACCTGCCCTTCGAAGCGGCAGGTTTCGCGCCCGCCCTGCTGGGTGATGTTCGCGCCCATCTCGTATTCCGGCACGCCATCGACGTGGAACGGGCCGAGAACCGTGTTTTCGGTCGCACCCGAGGGCCGCCGGTTGTTGATCGCATCGACCAGCATCGATACGCCCAGCACATCAGAGAGCAGGATGAACTCCTGCCGGTTCCCGTCGCAGATCTGCCCGGTGCGGGTCAGGAAATCGACGGCGACACCCCATTCGTCCTGCGTCAGCTCCACGTCCTTGACGAAGGCATGCAGGTGCCGGACGAGACTGTTCATCACGATCTTCAGCCGCGCGTCGGCCATGTCTGAAACGCGGTCATTGACGGTCTCGACCGAGGCGGCCTCGGTGAAATAGGCGATGTCGGAAGGCTGGGTCATCAGGTCGTCCCCTCTCGGTTCGTGGCGGGCTCAGGTCGTGGCGGGACGCTGGCCGGAATGGGCGCGGCTCAGCAGGGCGAGGATCCCATCACGGGTCACCTCGCGCGGGTTCTCGTAGGGATTCTCGACGGCCATGTCGGCGGCGCGCGTCAGGTCGCCCTGGCGCAGCCCGAGGTCCGACAGCGACAGCGGTCCGCCGATCGATCTGGCAAAGTCGTAAAGACCACCGCCAAGGTCACCGCCAAACAGCGCGGCCGCCGGGGCCAGCCGATCCCCGGCGGCTGCGGCATTGTAGGCGGCGGTGTGCGGGATCAGGATGGCGTGCGTTTCCGCATGGGGCATGTCGAAGCCGCCGCCAAGCGTGTGGCACAGCTTGTGGTGCAGTGACATCGCGACCGCTCCAAGCACGATACCGCACAGCCACGACCCGTAAAGCGCCTCGCCCCTGGCCGCGGGGTCGTCTGGCGCGTCAACGATCTTGGGCAGGGCCGATTTCAGCGCCCGCAGACCCTCGACCGCCATCAACGACGTCACCGGGTTCGCGTCAGGCGCATACAGCGCCTCGACCGCATGCGCCATGGCGTTCAGCCCGCTCGACACGCTCATGGCGACGGGCAGGCCAAGGGTCAGATCGGGGTCGTAGATCACCGTCTCGGGCCGGATCCTGGGGTCGCGGACGGTCGTCTTCCGACCGTTCTCGGTCTGGCCAAGGATGTCCGTCACCTCGGACCCCGCATAGGTCGTCGCGACCACCAGTTGCGGCGCGTCGTTGCGCCAGGCGATGGCCTTGCCCAGTCCGATGGTCGACCCGCCGCCGATGGCGACCACGCAGTCCGCGCCGGTGTCTTCAAACTGCGCCATCGCCGTTTCTGTGACGCTGACGGGTGTATGCATGGCGGCTTCGGTGAAGGTGCCTGCCGCCATGTCGCCAAGCATGTCCGCCAGCCTCTCGGCCTCGGGGGCCTGGAAGTCTGTCGACAGGACCAACGCGCGGCGGCAGCCAAGCCTTGCGATCTCGTCTCCGACGGTGGCCAGCGTACCGGGGCCGAAGACCACGCGGCCGGGGGTCGAGGCATGGATGAATGGTGCAGGCATGGTTCCTCCGGTCGCCTCTGCGGACAGAGGCGGTCATGCTGATAAGATCTGGTTGGCCGTCACTCTTCGCGGCGGCGGCGGGCGGTGGTGTATATCAGCGCCGCGAGAAGGATCAGCAGGCCCTGGAACCCGTACTGATAGCTTTGCGACAGCCCGAGGAAGGAAACGGCGTTCAGCACCTCGGTCAGCAGGATCGCCCCCAGGACCGACCCGATGAAGGTACCACGCCCGCCCAGCAGACTGGTGCCGCCCAACACCACCGCCGTGATGCTGCCAAGCGTATAGTTCACACCCTGCGCCGGGTCGCCCACGCCGATCTGCGCCATCAGCATGACTGCGCCAAGGGCGGTCAGGACGGACACGGCGATGTAGCCCAGGATAAAGGCACGGTCGGTGCGCACGCCGATGCGGCGGGCCGATCCCTCGTTCGACCCGATGGCGCGCAGCTGCCAGCCGGGACGCAGGCGGCGCAGGCCCAGCTCCATCGCGACGGCGAGGCCGATCATGACAAGGAACGCCACCGGCACCGGGCCCATCCGGTAGGTCAGCGTGTCGATTACGTCGAACGAGATGTATCCGCCCGGTCCGTCGCGCAGCACGAAACTCATCCCCTGCAGGCCTATGAACATGGCCAGCGTGGCGGCAATCGGGGTGAAGTTGGCAAACCGGATCAGGAGGCCGTTGATCGCCCCCACAACAACCGCTGCCCCCAGCATCAGCGCGAAGCCAAGTGCCATGGTCGTCGCCGGATTGCCGTCGTTGATGAAGAACGACCCGATGACAACAAGGAATCCGGCAAGGGGGCCGACCGACAGGTCGATCCCGCCCATCAGAAGCGCGATCGTCTGTCCTAGCGCGATGAAGCCAAGCGCGGTTGCAAGGATCAGGATGTTCGAGAGGTTGAAGGCCGACAGGTAGTTTTCGTTCTGCCCGCTGACGAATAGCGCCAGTGCCACGGCGACGATGACGAGCGGCACGATCGTCGCGTTGTCGGTCTGGGCAAAGTGGCGGAACCTGGCTCCGAACCCGGCGGACTGGCGGCAGGTTTCGGCGACCTGATGCGCATGGGTGTCCGCCTCGACGGCGGCGCCGACGATGCGTGCCTCGGTGATATCGTCACCGCGCAGGGTCTGCACGACACGGCCGCGCGACATGACGATGACGATGTCACAAAGCCCCTCAAGCTCGGCAGCATCAGAGGAATTGACGATCACCGGAGTGCCCGCATCCGACACCTCGCGCAGGATGCGATAGATCTCGAACCTTGCACCGACGTCGACGCCCTGCGTCGGTTCGTCGGCGATGATGTAGCCCGGATCGGCCAGCAGCGCACGGGACATGACGATCTTCTGCTGGTTCCCCCCCGAGAGGGACGAGACTTTGGCCTCCAGTCCCGCCGCCTTCACGGCCAGCGCAGAGAAGACCTCGCGCACCTTCTCGTGCTCCTGACGACGGCTCAGGATTCCGCCGGTCGCGTATTTGTCGAGCGAGGCGAAGGTCGCGTTCTCGCGGATGGTCAGTTCGGCGGCAAGGCCCTCCTCGTGACGGTCCGACGGCATGTAGGCGGCCATGTCCTTCAGGTCGCCCGGCGCCAGCCTGCGTCCCGCCAGCGTGATGTCCCCGGTGCAGGGTTGCAGGCCGACGAGGGCGCGCATCAGGTCGGCCTGGCCGTTCCCCTCGACGCCGGCGACACCGATGATCTGGCCGCGCCCGACCTCGAACGAGACGTCCGAGAATTTGCGCCCGCTCAGGCCTGCCACCGCGAAGTTCACCTCTGGATCGGTGGCGTCGCATTTCGGCGGAAAAGCCGAGGCGAGCGTTCGGCCGACAATCATGTCGAGCAGTTCGCTGTTGCTTATCTCGCTCGCCAGCGCGCTGCCACGATGGCGACCGTCACGCAGGACGGTGACGCGGTCGGCGATCTGGCGCAGTTCGGCCAGCCGGTGCGTGATGTAGATGACGGCCGTACCCTGGGCCTTCAGCGTCCTGATACGGTCGAACAGCATGTCGGTCGCATCCTGATCCAGTGCCGCGGTCGGTTCATCCAGGATCAGAACCCGCGGATTGACCGCCAGCGCCTTGGCGAGCTCAAGCAGGTGCTTCTGCGCGATGGTCAGCGTGTCGACGCGCGCGGCCAGGGGCGCGTGCAGGCCGACGTCATCCAGCAGGCGGCGCCCGATCCGGTCGTCGCGGTCCCCCGCGAAGATCGACGCGGGCAGGGCGACCTGAAGGTTTTCAAGCACGGTCATGTCCGGCAGGATCGCCGGATGCTGATAGGAGATCGCGATGCCAAGCGCAGCCGAGGTTTCGGGCGTCAGCGGCATGACGTTGCGACCGTCAAACTCGATCCGGCCGGTGCTGGGCTGCAGCACCCCGGTCAGGATGTTCATCAGGGTGGACTTGCCCGCCCCGTTCTCTCCCAGGATCGCGTGTACTTCGCCTGCGTGGATGTCGACGCTGACGTCGACCAGGGCACGGACGGCGCCGAAGGACTTGGACACGTTGGACAGGCGGACCAAAGGACGTGCAGGTGCCGGTGTGCGAACATCCCGGGCGGTCTGGTCGGGTGCGATATCAGCCAAGGGTATCATCCGTTCGTTTTCCGCAGATCATGGGGGCAGGTCGGTCGCCCGGGCGGCTTTCACCGCCCGGAACCGGGATCTTACTGGCCGACGGCCTTCGCCTGGTCGTCGCCGGACAGTTGCGAGGACAGGTAGATCGCGCCTGGCAGGTCATCGCGGCACTGAACCTCGCTCGGGTCGCCATCGGTCGAGTCTTCGAAGTTGGGCGCCTCGAAGATCTCGGCTTCGGGCGGGGTACCGCCCGTCGCCTCGGCGATGGCCCACTGCACGGCGAGGCGCACGTTGTCGTTGCCGGTCGCCACGGTGAACAGCTTGAAGTCCGGGTTGTCGGCCTGGTTCTCATGCCAGAAGCAGCCCAGAGAATTGCCGTCCGACGTCGCCAGCGCCGGGATCGACCGGTCGAAGTTCTTGAACACCGGCAGCGCACCGACCAGCGAGGGGCCGAAGTCCGACACGATCACGTCGATGTCCTCGTGCTGCGCGATCGCCGCCGAAAGGACCTGCTGCGTCAGGGACGGATCCCAGTTGGTGACCGCAAAGGGGTCGGGGTTCAGGAAGGTGTACTTGTCGTCGAGGATGTTCTTCATCCCCTTCAGCTCGTCCAGGCCCTGGCTGTTGCCGGCGGGGCCGGACAGGAACAGGATGTTGGCGCCGTCGGGGAAGTTCTCCTTGATCCAGGTGCCCCAGCTTTCGCCGTCATAGACAAAGTCCGCACCGATGAAACGGGTGTAGTTCCGGCCCGCTTCGCCGCCGACGTTCACGCGGTAGGGCACGACCACCGATCCCGCACGGTAGGCATTGGTCAGGGCGGGCAGCACGGCCGGGCCCGCGTCGCCGAAGACCACCATCGCGTCCACGCCACGCGCGGCCATGGAGTTGATATCGGAAATCGCCTTCTGGGTGTCCCCCTGGCCATCAGCATAGAAGTACTCGGTGATCGAGGGGCACTTTTCGGCCTCCTGCTTGCCCGAGGCTGTTGTGACCAGCCGCCAGCTGTTGCCGCCGAAACCGTCCAGCAGCGCCAGCGTCGCCTCGTTCGGGCCACACCACGACGGTGTGTCCTGCGCCGTGGCGGCACCGGCCGTCAGGGCCATTCCCAGGCCGAGCGCCGCGACGGCCCCGCCCCCCTTAAGCATCGAAAGTCTCATGGGTTTCCTCCTCCTTAGGACTTTTCGTCTTCATCTTGAAACGGCCCGTCCAGTCGATCGAGTAGACCCCGATCCCGAAGACGAGCGCGAGCGCCTGAACGATGGTCTGAGCCGAGTACGGCACGCCGATCGACAGGGCGAACTGGCTGAGCTGGTTGAGAAAGAAGGCCGCGATCACGACCGAGATCGGAAAGCCACGTCCCCCCAGCAGGGACGTGCCCGCCAGCACCACCACCGCAACCGAAGGCAACAGAAGCGCGTTGCCCTGAAAGGCGGTCGGTTCACGGGTGATGCCCGCGATCAGCACGCCGGCGGTGCAGTACAGCAGCTGCGCCATCATATAGGCCATCGCCTCGTACCGCTTGACCCGCAGGCCCGCGGCACGGGCGGCAACCCGGTTGGCGCCTATCGCCTCGAACCGGCGACCCGCGACGGTTTTCTTCAGCGCAAAGGACACCATGGCCAGGATGACGACCGCGAAAATGACTGAATGCGGGATGCCGAAGGTCTGTCCTCCGGCGATGGCCGCCAGCACCTTGGTCGTGATCCGCGGCACCCCGCCCGAGATCGCGAAGACCGCCGAGTAAAGAAGCGCGTTCATCCCGATCGTCGCCACGATGGCATTCAGACGGAAGTAGGCGATCATGACCCCGTTGAGAAATCCTGCCGCCAGCGCAAAGCCGACTGCGACGACAACGGCCTGAAACAGCATCGCATCGTTGCCGTTCGGCATATGCGTCGCGATCACCACCGCCAGTGAGACCGACCCCGGCACCGACAGGTCGAACCCGCCCTGCTGCACCACCAGCATCTGGCCCAGGCCGACGATCCCGAGGACCGCGGCGAAGGGGAGGCTGCCCATCAGCGACCCCGCCGTGACGGCAGAGGGCGCGAAGAGGGCGCACAGCAGGATCAGCCCGAGGGTTGAGACGACGATGGTTGCAAAGCCCTTGGCCACCGGGATCGAGGACAGTCCGGACGGACCTGCGAAGCCTTGTGGTGTGGTGTCAGCCATCGGTCTCTCCTACCCCCTGCGCTTGCGTTCAGCTGATTTCCAGCGTGACCTTGACGGCCTTGTCCGGCGACTTGCCCAGATCCAACGCGGTCAGCGCATCGTCCAGCCGGTAGCTGTGGGTCTGGATCGGCGACAGGTCGAGTCCGGTGCGTTCCAGGAAGCGGATCGCGGCGGGCCAGACACCGGGCGACCCGATACAGCCCTTCACGTTCAGGTTCTTGATCTGGATCTTGCCCAGATCGACACTGATTTTCTGGCCGATGTTGATCCCGACCATGGAAACGTCGCCCTCTTCGCGAGCATATTCGAACACGTTGGCAAGCGACGACGGATGGCCGGCGCATTCCACGACCAGATCGGCCCCGCCCCCGGTCATCTCGGTGATCGCCTCGACCGGGTCGCCGTCGGTCGGGTCGACCGTCGCATCGGCGCCCAGCTTCATCGCGATGTCGCGGCGCAACGGCACCGGATCGACGACGATCACCCGTGCGCCCATGCCGATGGCGGCCGCAGCCGAGACCAGGCCGATGGTGCCACCGCCCGATATCACGACCGTATCGGCCGCGCAGACACCGCCATGGCGAAGTACCGCATAGTAGCCGCAGGTGAACGGTTCGATCAGCGCACCCTTGGCGTCGTCGACGGCATCGGGCAGCTTGTGCAGCCATTCCGGACGGGCAGCAAAGAATTCGCGATCGGCCCCGTCCATCGAGAAACCGAAGTGGTGGATCCGCTCGGGCGTATTGATGACGCATTCGCCGACAACGCGGTCGCCGGGCGTCAGGCCCTTCACGTTCTTGCCGACCTCGACGACCTCGCCGACCCATTCGTGGCCGGGGGTCACCGGATAGGAGATCGGGATGATGTATTGGCCGGCCAGCAGTTCGTAATCCGAATGACAGATGCCGACGCGACGCGACCGGATCAGCACCTCGTTATCCGTGATGCCGGGCGTCTGGACCTGGGTGACGACGGGCTTGTTCGGTTCATCGAAGATCAGGGCTTTCATCTCAGGCTTCCACTTCTGCGGCGACCGGCTGGGCCACCTTTTCGATTTGGCCGCTGCGGGCCGAGGCAAAGATCGCCTCGAGCAGGGCGATGTTGTTGACCAGGTGTTCGCCGGTGATCGGGTAATCCGCCTGCCCCCGCACGGCGCGGGCGAAGGCCACGAGGTTGTCCTTGACCGGTTCGGCCTTGCCGATCTCCTCTGTTTCAATCGGGCCGCCGGCCATGGCGCGGGTTACGACCCAGCCGTCCGGCGCCTCGACATGCGCCTTGTCGCGGATGTCGATCCAGCCCTTCGAGCCGTAGACCGTGAACCGGGACATGAAAGGGTTGGCCAGCGAGGCCGAGACGTAAGACGTGCCGCCGCCCGTGAACTTCACATAAGCGGCGACCGTGTCACCCTGAGGGAGGTCAGAGGACAGTTGTTCACAGATACACAGCACGCTTTCCGCGCGGCCCAGCAGGCGCACCGACAGGTCCAGCAGGTGGATGCCGGTCGCGGTCATGCCGCCGGCCGGGGCTTCGGTCGCCTTCACGCGCCAGTTGTCGCGGTCGATGGTGACAAATTTGTCGTGGCTGAAGTTGGCCTCTATCTGGTGGATGCGGCCCAGATCTCCGGCGTCGGCCAGCGCCAGCATCTCGGCCACCGGCGGTTCGAACCGGCGTTCGTGGCCCATGCCCAGCACCAGCCCGGCATCCGCACAAAGCGCCACGGACCGAGCGGCTTCCTCGGCCGTCAGGGCCAAGGGCTTCTCGCAGAAGATGTGCTTGCCCGCCGTCACCGCTTCGGCGATCTGACGGGTGTGCATCGAATGCGGCGTCGCCAGCACGACCGCCTCGACCTGCGGGTCGTTCAGCGCATCGGCATAGTCGGTCGACAGGGCCACCCCCTTGGCGGCGCAAAGGTCGCGCACGCCGTCGGCATTCGGTTCGACCGCCCGGACGACGCGGATGTCCCCGGGCGCGGCCTCGAGCACCGAGAGCATCTTCTGCCCCCACCATCCCAGCCCGACGAGGGCGATTTTGACCGGCCCCGACATCAGCGGTTGTCCACGCGCTTGGAGAACGGACGGATCGACACGGTTTTCCACAGGCCGACCTTGGCGAAGGGATCGTTCCGGTTGAAGTCCTCGACCTCGGCCAGGCTGTCGGCTTCCAGCACGAAGCAGCTGCCGATCATCGTTTCCTCGTCATCGGCCAGAAGCGGGCCCGATATGACGGTCTTCACCGGGGCCGATGCCAGATAGGCCTTGTGGTCGTCATAGTTCGCCAGCCGGGTATCGACGGCGCCCTCGTGGTCGAGGCAATGGATCACGTAATGCATCTTGGTCCCCTCCTCAGGCCGGAATGATCTTGCGCGCGCGCAACTCGTCGAAGACATCGGTGAAGCTGTCTCGCGTCGACTGGTAGGCCGTGAAGCCAAGCTTCCGGCTGTTGGTCATGTCGGTGAAACACTCAAGCTCGCGCCCCAGATCGGCATCGCTGTGCCACCACGACGCCAGCCGGTTCACCGGGATGTCCTGCAGGCCGTGCTTCGCGACGATCTCTTTCCAGATGCCGTCGGCGTCCTTCATCTGTTCTTCCAGCGGGGTCGGGTGGCCGGGGTAGTCGGCGACCTCGATCCCGAAGTAGTCGGCGATCTGCTGCCACAGCCAGGTCCAGCGGAAGACGTCACCGTTCGCGGTGTTGAACGGCGTGTTCGCCGCCTCGGGCGTGGTCGCGGCCCAGTGAAACTGCTTGGCCAGCAGGCGGGCATCGGTGACGTCGGTCACGGCGTTGTACTGTTCGGGCGAGCCGGGATAGAGGAACTTCTGCCCGGTGTGCCTGCAGATCGACGCATAGACCGCAAGCGTCACGGCCATGTTCATGTAGTTCCCGACGGTAAAGCCGATCATCGTATGCGGGCGATGCACCGACCAGGTGAACCCGTGCTTCTCGGCCATCTCGAACAGCACGTCTTCCTGCGCATAGTAGAAGTTCGGCCCCGGCAGGCGCGGGCTGCTTTCCAGAAACGGCGTGTAGGGCGTGACCTTGGCGTAATCGTCAAAGGACCCGAGGTAATGCTTGAGCCCCGTGACAAGCGCTGCGTGCTTCACGGGCGCACCGGCGATCCCTTCGAACAGGTTGCGCGCCATCAGGCCGTTGACCCGGACGTTCTCGTCTTCGTTGGCCTGGCGCGCCCAGGTGCAATAAAACACGTGGGTCACGTCCTGCGCGGCTTTCAGCGCCTCGGCGCTGGTGCCCGCATCGGTCAGGTCGGCGGCGATGTGGCGGTCGGACCACTCGAGGTCGACGTCACTGCGCGACACGGTCACCACCGTCCATCCATGGGCCTTGAGTTCGCGCGCCGTGTAGCTACCGGACAATCCGGTGGCCCCTACGATCAGCGCAATATTCTTGTCAGTCATAAGCTTTCGCTTTCGTTGGTTGGGTCAGCTCAGGTCGTGACCATGATTTTCAGATGCTCTCCGGCGGGGTCGAGAAGCGCCTCGAACCCTTTTTCCACGACATCCTCGGCCGCGATCCGCGCGGTGATGACCTTTTCGATCGGAAAGTTGCCTGCGGCGACCATGCGGGCGATGCGCGGCCAGATCTGGGTCGGGTAGCACCAGGTCGCCTCGACCGTGATGTCCTTGAGAGCCCACAGCATGGCATCGATACTGGCGGGCTTCATGTGCAGGCCGACCTGCACCACCCTGCCCTGTCGACGCACCGCGTTGACGCAGGCGTTCAGTGACGCTTCGAGCCCGACGCATTCCAGCGCGACATCGACGCCCACGCCTTCCTCGGTCAGGTCGCCGATGATCTGGTCCAGATCTCCGCCCCTGGGGTCGACGACATGGGCGTAGGGCGCGATGTCCTTGATGATGCGGCGGCGGTTGGGGTTCGGCTCGGAAACGATGATCGTGCTCGCCCCCGCGGCATGCGCCGACAGGACCGTCAGCGCGCCGATCGGCCCGGCCCCCGAGACAAGCACGGTGGACCCCGCGGTCACCCCGCCCCGGTCCACGCCATAAAGCGCGACGGCGGCCGGTTCGATCATCGCGGCCTGTTCGTCCGTGATCCCGTCCGGCACGGGCTGGGCGTTGTAATCCTTGATCACCGCCTTTTCGCCCATGCCGCCCCATGCCCAGCTGAGCCCCACGCAGCCGAGATCGGGCGACAGGTGGTAAAGGCCGCGCTTGCCGTAATAATCGTTGCGGGGCGCCACCAGCGGCTGGATCGAGATGCGGTCCCCCGCCGAGACATCCGACACCGCATCGCCGACCTTCAGCACCCGGGCCGAGAATTCGTGGCCAAGGATCTGCGGGTTGGTGGCGCCGGTGTAGACGTGCGGTTCGGCCGGGGTCACGATCGGTCCGGCGATATACTCATGCAGATCGGTGCCGCAGATGCCCGTGATGATCGGCGCGATCAGCACGTCGTCATGCGCCAGGGTGTCCGTCGGCTCGGCAACCTGTTCGACGCGGATGTCCTTCGCTCCGTGGAAACGTACGGCTTTCAAGTCTGTATCCTCCCTTCCAAACACGTGATCCACCGAACCTGGCCCCTTGGCCGACAGCGGGATCACCACTCTGGTCAGGACGATTCGTAACAAACCGATCCGGATATCGCTGACTAAAAATCTCCGTTTCGGAAAAATTACGCCCGCCCCCTCCGGTTCGGTGACGTAATCTGCCCATGCACGCAGGCGGAGATTTTTCGATGAGCCAGACACGACACGCAACGCAGGACGCCCCCACTGTCGGCTGGATCGGAACCGGCAAGATGGGTGGCCCGATGGCCCGGAACCTCTTGCAGGCCGATATCCCGCTGATGATTTCCGAACCCGTTGCCGCCAGTCGCGACCAGCTGACCGACTTGGGCGCACGGGCGGCCGGGTCGCTTTATGATTTCGCGTCGACGACGATAGTCTTCTCGACACTGCCAAACGATCAGGCCCTGCTTGAGGTCGTGTTGCGGCAGTCCGATCCGCAGACGCCCGGCCTGGCCGATACCCTGCCCGCAGGGGCCGTGCTGGTCGAGATGAGCACGGTGTCCCCGGAGTGTTCGGAATTGGTGGCGTCCCGGCTGAAAACGGCCGGCGTCCGGTATGTCCGCGCGCCCCTGTCGGGCAGTACCGACCTTGCAGCAAAGGCTTCGCTGACCGTCCTGGCCTCGGGTGACCGTTCGGGATGGGACGAGGTGCTGCCCTATCTCGAAAAGCTCTCGGCGCGTCAGTTCTACCTCGGCGAGGGGGAAGAGGCGCGCTATATGAAGTTGGTTTTGAACACGCTGGTCGGGGCGTCTTCGGCGATCCTGTCCGAGGCGCTGTCGATCGGCGCCAGCGGCGGTCTGACCCGGTCGGACATGATGGAGGTGATCTGTGAAAGTGCTGTCGCCTCGCCGCTGCTCAAATACAAACAGGAAACCGTCGTCTCGGGCGATTACGCACCGGCCTTCACGGTATCGCAGATGATCAAGGACTTTACCCTGATCAGCGAAGCCGCGCGTCGCAACAACGTGCCGCTGATGACCACGGGGCTGATCCTCGAGCTTTACAGAAGCGCGTCGAACGCGGGTATGCAGGACGAAGATTTCTTCGCATTGGTGAAATGGCAGGAAAAATTGTCGACAAGGTGAGCGCTGCCGGGCAGCATCCGGATGCGATGCAGCCCCAAGACGCGGAACTGACCAGCCACGAACTTTCCCGGATCGTCGATTTCTTGCGACGGTTGCGGGCGCCGTTCGACCTGCAGATGCCGGGGGCCAAACCTGACGTCTACCTCAACATCACGCTCGAACTGGTTGACGCGCACCTGCGTGTCAGCCCGATCGACAAGTCCGGTCTGATCAGCCTGGCCGACGTGCCCTATTCCACCGGCAACCGCATGATCCAGAAGATGATCGAAGACGGGCTGATCCGGCAGGTGCCGCGCGGCAACGGGCTCAAGACGCACTTCCTCGAACCTTCGGATACGCTTCTGAATTCATTCATGGCCTATGCCAGTCACGTGAAGGGCCACATGGCCAAGACCTTCGGCCTGCGAAAGGGCACGGAGACCTCGGAATACTACTTCGGCGGCAGCTACTTCGCGTCGCAGATCATCTCTCCGGTCCGCGGCGAGGACATCTCGGGCCTGAACCTCAGCGACATCAAGTTCCTGCTGAACGATGACAATTACTTCATCGCGATGCGGAACATGTGGTCGGATTTCCGCAACGACTTCGGCAAACGCAGCAGCTTCGACCTGCAGCGCCTGCCCGACCTTTATGCCAATGCCCGGCGCACCTTCTCGGAACTTGCGCCGCGCTATGACGTGGTCGCGATGAACATGCCGTGGCTGGGTGAATTCGCCGAACGCGGAGAGCTGGCGCCGCTGGATCACCTGCTGTCGGACGCGGCGATCAATCCGCTGGATTTCCATCCTTCGGTCTGGGGCACGGGCAACTGGAAGGGCAGGCAATACGGCATCCCACTTTATTGCACGATCGAGATCCTCGCGGCCCGGAAGGACCTGTTCGAGACCCGCGGCATGGCCTTCCCCCGCACCTTCGACGAGACGATCGCGGCCGCACGGGACTTCCACGACCCCGCGAACGATTTCTACGGCATCGCCTGGAACGGCCAACGCGGGATGCCGATCGCGAATTCCTTCATGTTCTTCCTTGCGGCCTGCCGGACCACGGTCATCGACATGCCCCTGCGCAACCAAGAAAGCTGGAGCTTCGACACCTTCGACGAGCTGAAGCTGCAGATCGACACCGAGGACGCGCTCGAGGTGATCGAATACATGAAGCAACTGGCCGAGGTGTCGCCGCCGGACATCGCGACGATGGATTGGGAACGGCGGATCCATTACTTCATGTCCGGTCAGACCGCCCTTGCCTATTGCTGGACGATGCGTGCCGCAAGGTTCGAACACGAGCTCAGTTCGCGGGTGGCCCGCCGGGTCGCCTACCTGCCGCCGCCATCCCGCCGGATGCGCCGCGTCTCGGCTCCGGTCGGGGGATTCCTGCTGACCATCCCGTCCTACGTGGATCCGGTCCGCCAGAAGCAGATCATCAACGCCATCGCCTGGATGGTTTCACCCGAAGCGATGAAAGAGCACGTCAAGAACGGCTTCCCCGTCGCCCCGCGCTTCTCGGTCTGTGCCGACCCCGAGGCGCTGGCGTCCTCGCCGATCGTCAGCATGGTGGACCGGATGGCCCGCAAGAACGAGCTGGTCACCTGGGCGCGCCCGCCGGTCCCGCAGTTCAACCTGATCGAACGGACCCTTGGCGAAGAAATCCATGACATCGTGTTCAATGGCAAATCAGCGCGGCGCGGGTTGAAGGATGCCGAGAACAGGATCCTTTCGGCGACGCGCGTCTGACCGTCGGGGGTGCGCTCTGCACCCGGGCAGCGAAGACGCGGTTGGCAGACCACCGCTCCAGATGCCTGACGTGCGTTACGCGACCCCCGGCAGTTCCATGTCCAGCAGCACCGACGCGAGGCATTTGCCGTGTGCGTCCAGCGCCAGGGACCGGGTGACGCCGCCCGTCAGCGCGCCCTGGATGACGAAGTTCAGCGCATGCAGCTGCGGCAGCTCGTAGCGGGTGACATTGGCCGCCGGGAAGGTGCCGAAATGGGCGGCGACCCGGTCGGAGGTCAGCAGGTCGCGCAGGGTGTCCCAGTTCGCGGGATCATAGGCGATGACCGAGATGTTCGAGATGTCGCCCTTGTCGCCCGTCCGGCCGTGGGCGATGTCATGCAATCTCATCCTGCACCTCCTCCATCTGGAATGTCGTGGGCACGTCGCGGGCCGGCACGAGGGTCGAGGCGATCGCCAGCACCTCGCGCAGGTGCTTGGTCGCGCCCCCGCCGCCGGCCGGCCCGGTCAGGTAGAGGCCCTCGACCTCCTCTCCGATCCGGCGCGCGGTGTCGATATCGTGGCAGCGCGCGGCATAGCGCATCCGCACCTCGGGGCTCTGCGCCCCCCCTGCCCCGCCGGTCCAGACCGAATTCACGCCGATCAGCTCGGCCCGGCTGTCATCGATCCGGTCTGCCAGTGGTGCCAGTCGCGCCCGCACCAGATCGATCGCCATCTGTCCCCGCGCCACGCAGTTCGCCCCGGCATAGGAGATCTGCCCCTCGCCCAGCCAGCCGTCGCGATACCCGACCGACACCTTGAGCAGCCCCGTCGCCGCTGCCCCCCCGGCGCCCGAGACCGCCACCCGGTCGGGGCCGATCTGGTCGAACTGCACGCCCGAGAAATCGGCGACCACGTCGGGTTGCAGGTATCGGGCGGGGTCGTGGATTTCATAAAGAAGCTGTTCGATGCAGGTCGCCCGCGTGACCTGCCCCCCGGTGCCGGGCAGCTTGGTGATGACGGCGCTGCCGTCTTCGGACACCTCGGCCAGCGGATAGCCGACCTGCGCCAGATCGGGCACGTCCTTGACCCCGGGGTCGGCGAAATAGCCGCCCGTCACCTGCGCCGCGCATTCCAGCAGGTGCCCAATCAGCGTGCCGCGCCCAAGGCGGGTCCAGTCGTCGTGGGCCCAGCCGAATTCGTGCACCAAGGGCGCCAGGAACAGCGTCGGATCCGAGGCACGGCCGCAGATCACCACGTCCGCCCCGGCATCCAGCGCCGCGACCACGCCGCCGATCCCGGTGTAGGCATTGGCCGACACCAGCCGCGATCCAAGCGCCGCCGCCGTCGCGCCGGTTTCATCCAGCACGTAGGTGCCGATCCGGTCCAGCACGTCGTCGCCGGTGACGGCGGCAACCCGCAGGCCGGTGATCCCAAGCTCCTGCGCGATGGCGCGGGTCTTGCGGGCGGCGGCCACCGGGTTGGCGGCGCCCATGTTGGTGATGATCCGCGTGCCGTTGCGCCGACAGGCGGGCAGGACCGCCCGCATCCGCCGATCCAGCAGCGGGTCATATCCGCCCGCCGGGTCTTCGATCCGGGCCTGCTGGGCCAGCGCGATGGTCCGTTCGCCCAGGCATTCGAACACCAGGTAATCCAGCGCCCCGCGTTCGGCCAGATCGATGGCCGGGTCGATCCGGTCGCCCTGAAACCCGGCCCCTGCCCCGATACGCACCATCATGCGACCGCCCTCCGGCCACTGCGGCCCGACAGGTAGAGCCCGATCAGGATCGCCAGCGCGAGGAAGGGGGTGACGGGTTGCGGATAGATCGCCAGCGCGATCACCAGCAGATAGATCGCCACGTCCAGCCCGCGCGACCGGGTCAGCCGCGCCCCGGCCAGCAGCGCCGGCACCGCCAGCACAAGGGCCAGGCCGGCCGCCACGGCCTCGAGGATATCCAGCGGGCCACCGCCCAGCAGCATCCCGGGATACAGCAGCAGCAGGAAGGGCACGATGTAGGTGACCGCGCCCAGGCGCACGGCCTCGCCAGCGGCGGGCAGCCAATTGGTCTTGGCGATGCCCGACCCGACGAAGACCGCCACGCAGACCGGTGGCGTGATCACCGAAATCGTCGCAAAGTAGAAGACGAAGAGATGCGCCGCCAGCGGGTCGATCCCGACCGCCGTCATCGCCGGGGCCAGCACCGCCGCGACCAGCACGTAGGCCGCCGTGGTCGGCAGGCCCATGCCCATGATCAGGCAGACCGCCCCCACGATCAGCGCCACCAGCACCACGGAATCGCCCGCGACCGACACGATCAGCGATGACAGGGTGACCCCGATCCCGGTGAGGTTGATCATCGACACCAGCACCTGCGCGCCGGCCAGCAGCACGCCGATGATGACAAGCCCCTTGCCCGCATCTTCCAGCCCGTCCAGCAGCTTGGCCGCCATCTGGCGCACGTTCAGGCGCCCGGCTTCGGTGGCGACAAAGGCGATCAGCAGCCCGACGATGCCGTAGAAGGCCGAGGTCGCGATGGACCGTCCCAGCCATATGCCCAGCCCCAGCCCACCAAGGGCCGCGAGGATCGGCAGGACCCGGCGCGGGGCAAGGATGGTCGACCAGACCGGCATCTCGGCCTCGGGCACGACGGCCAGCCCGCGCCGCAGCGCGACGAAATGCACCGTCATGAAGGCCGACAGGTAGAACATGACGGCGGGCAGGATCGCGCCCACGATGATGGTGACGTAGGACACGCCCAGGATTTCCGCCATGACGAAGGCCGCGGCCCCCATGATCGGCGGCGCGATCTGGCCGCCGGTCGACGCCACGGCCTCGACCGCTGCCGCGAAGGGGCGCGGATAGCCCAGGCGGATCATCATCGGGATGGTGAAGTTGCCCGTCGTGGCCACGTTCGCCACGGCCGAGCCCGAGATCATCCCGAAGAGCCCCGAGGCGATGGTGGCGATCTTGGCCGCACCGCCCGGCTGACGCCCACCAAGCCGCATGGCCAGGTCCATGAAGGCCTGCCCGCCGCCGGTGTGCAGCAGCAGCGCCCCGAACAGCACGAAGGCGGCGATCACCGTGGCGGCGACGCCGGTCAGCATGCCCCAGATGCCCAGGTCACCCAGAAAGATCGTTTCGGTCACGAAGGCGGTGTCAAAGCCCCGGTGGCGCAGCGGCCCCGGCAGCAGGTTGCCGAACAGCGCATAGCCCAGCCCGGTCATCACGAGGATCGGGAAGATGAGGCCGACGGTCCGCCGCCCCAGTTCCAGCACCGACACCACCAGCCCGGCGGTCAGCGCCATGTCCAGCGTCGTGGCCCAGGGCAGCGTGGTCATGATCTTGTCGTAGTTCACCACGACGTAAAGGCAGGCCGCCACCGACACGGCGCTGAGGCCCAGGTCGATGGCCAGCCCGACCGGGCGCCAGGGTTTCCCGGCGCCCAGGGGATAGAGCGCGAAGCCGAGGCAGGAGACGAGCGCGAGGAAAAGCGCCCTTTGGATCAGCCCCTCGAAGGGGCCAGTCGCTGCCGTGTAGAGGACGAAAAGTCCGACGACGATCGCCAGCCCTCTCTGAACGCGCTCTGCTGTCATCTGCCTGCCCTTACTCGGCCGGTTTCAGTTTCGCGGGCAGGTCGATGCCCTGCTCTTCGAACCAGCGCGCCGCACCGGGATGCAGCGGGATGGTCCCGAACTGCAGGGTGATGTCGGCCAGGCTCGCCCCTTTCAGGCTGGCCATGGCATTGGCCTGCGCCTCGGTATCTTCCATGACCGCCTTGACGATCTGATAGGCCGTTTCCTCGTCCATCGACGAAGGCGCGCCGACACCGACGCCGAAGCTCCAGGTGGTATAGGCCGGAACACCGGTGGCCGCGCCTTCGGGAATGTCCACGACCGAGATGTCGGGCATCTTGGCCCGCAGCGTGTCGGCCTGTTCGGCGCTCAGCCCCAGGATCGCGATGTCGGTCGAGGTCGCGATATCCATGGTCGACCCGTCAAGCTTGTTGCCCGCGCCGGATTTGACATAGCCCGCAAGGCGGTTGTCCTTGATCATGTCGACGACGTCGGTGGTCGATCCGCGCACGTAATCGGCGGTCAGGCCAAGCGTGGTGAAGACCGCTTCGGTGGTGGCCTCGGTGGCCGATCCCTTGATGCCCGGGTTGAACCGCACACCGTCCAGCCCGGCCAGGTCCGTCACGCCGGCATCCGCCCGCATGACCACGTTCTGCGGCGCCCCGGTATAGACCCAAAGCAGCGTCAGATCCTGCGCGTTGCCGTCGAATTCGTTGGTGCCTGCGGCCGCGTGCTGCGCCACGTTGGTGGTCACCAGGCCCAGGTCGACCTGGTTGCGTGACATGCGGCGGATGTTGTCCATCGTCGCGCCGGTTTCCACGACCGAGGCCCGGACGCCTTCGGCATTGTCGTTGATCAGCTGGCCGACCGCGACGAAATAGCCGTAATGGCTGGACGAGGCCGATGTGGACCCGATCAGCAGGTCCTTGTCCTGTGCCGCCAGCGGACCGGCAAGCAGGGTTGCGCCCAACAGGGCGTGAACGAGATGTTTCATGGATGTCCTCCCTTATACCCCGCAATGCGGGCTGCTGCATCATTGTTCAGGATGGCTGTTGCGTTAAGTGCAATGTTGTCGATAATTATTGCATGATTAGCAATAGTCCAACCCTGGCCGACTTCCGGCTGGTCCAGACCCTTCTGACGCTCGGGTCCTTCCGGGCCGCCGCCGACGAACTGGCCATGTCCCCCTCGGCGCTGTCACGGCAGCTTGCCGCGCTCGAGGCGCGTCTGGGTACCCGGTTTTTCGATCGCGACACGCGCAACGTGGCGCCCACGGCCTCGGGCATCGCCTTTGGTCGGCTGGCCGAGCGGATGCTCAACACGGCCGAAGACGTGATGGCCGAGTTTGACGCCCACATGTCGGCCAGCCACGGGCGGTTGACCATCGCGGGTCTGCCCTCGGTCACCGCCGGCCTGCTGCCGGGGCTGCTGGCCAGCTTTGCCGACGAACACCCGGACATCGACCTGCGGATCATCGACGCGCTCTCGGGCAGCGTCATCGAGGCGATCGAGACCGGGCGGGCGGACATCGGGTTCACCGCCGGCACGATCTCGGCCCGGTTGCGCCTGGCGTTCCAGCCGCTGATGGACGACCACTTCGTCGCCGTCGGCGCGCCCGGCGGACCGCTGGCCGAAGACCGACCCTATGGCCTGGCCGAACTGGTGCGGATGCCGGTCATCGCGATGGAGGCCGGCACCAGCGTGCGCGAACTGCTGGACGGGGCCTGCCTGCGCATCGGCTCGCCGCTCAGCCCCCGGTTCGAGGTCGCGCATCTGGCCACGGCCGGCGCGCTGGTGGCCGGCGGGCTGGGCGTGTCGATGCTGCCCACGCTGACCCTGCCGGTGCTGCCGATGGATCGCCTGGTGCAGCGCCCCATCCCCGATTTCGGGGCCAAGCGGCGCATCGGCCTTGTCCGCCAGTCCGGGCGATCCCTGTCGCCCGCCGCCGTGGCCTTCCTGGACCACGTCAGCCGCCATCTGCCCACCCTGCGCGCCTGAAACCGACCCATTCAGTCCCGCGACCCGATCCACAATTGCGCAAAGGCGTGGTTGTGAATTGGCAATCGCGATTGCCACAAAAACGGTCCAATTCGCCGTCAGGTGAAAGGGGAATAAACTTAAAGTTGCAAACCAAAGCAACAATACCACGTATCGAGGCACAATTGGGATGATCGCAGAGATCCTATATAAATTCACCGAAACCGCACCGAACTATGTTCTGGCGGCGGGCGCGATTTGCGGACTGACCGCCGGCACGCTGGTCCTGCTGATGCGGCATTCCGACAAGACGACCAAGGTCCAACGGGCCTATGGCGCCTTCTGGATCGCGGTGATTGCCGGTGTCGGGGTCTGGACGACGCATTTCGTCGCGATGATCGGTTTTCGGCCCGATGCGTCGCTTTATTACGATCTGCGAATGACCCTGTTTTCCATCCTGGTCGGCATTCTCTTCATCGGTCTGCCGCTGGCCGCCAGCGAATTTTTCCGGGGCTGGAAGAACAGCCGCCTTCTGGGCTGCGTCGCCGGCCTGGGCGTCACCGCCATGCACCTGACGGGAATGAGCGCGCTGGAAAACTGCCTGCCGACCTTCAGCCCGACCATGATGGGCGTTGCGGTCACCATTTCGATGGTCTTCTTCGCCTGGGCACTGAAACAGTCGCGTCGCACGGTCAGCGGCCTGATCAAGAAGGCGATCGGGATTTCGGGCGGTGTCTGCGGGCTTCATTTCACCGCCATGGCCAGCGTCACCCTGACCGAGATCGAACACCAGGCCGGAGGCCTTGGCGCAAACAGCCTGTCGATCCTCGTGGTGGTGATCGCCCTGTCGGTCTTCGCGATCACCTTCATTGGCACGCTGAACCACCGCCGCCGGCTGGTGCACCAGCTGATGACGCACGACGAAAGCTTCCCGCCCGCGCAGCGCATCGTGCGCACCCTGCGGTCCTGACCCCAGACTGATCCCCGACCGGCGCCCGGTTACCCCAGGGGGACCGGGCGCTGTTCCTCGATCGCCTCCATCGCGAAATACGATGTGACGGTTTCCAGATCGACCTTCGAGATCAGGCGCTTGTAGACACCGTCATAACTGGCCATGTCGCGCACCACGATCTTGAGCAGATAGTCGTATTCGCCGCCGATCCGGAAGAAATCGATCACCTCGGGGATGGCCGAGACGTGACGGCGGAAGGTATCCAGCCAATCGGCCGAATGGTGGCGCGTCTTGACCATGGCAAAGACGACCAGACCCGCGCCCAGCTTTTCGCGATCCAGCACGACGGTCCGGCCACGAATGACCCCGCCGGCCTCAAGCGCCTTCAGCCGCCGCCAGGCCGCGTTCTGCGACAGCCCCACCCGGTCGGCAAGGTCGCGCTGCGACTGGCCCGAATCCCGTTGAAGTTCGGACAGGATGCGGTAGTCGATTTGATCCAATTTCTGATCCATGATCGTTCATATGAACGAAAATGCAGGATCCAACAACAACATTGAGTGATTATCCTCGCACCTGATGTGTCATTTTTGGCGAAACCTCAGCAAAGGATGCCGCCAGTGTCGCCTCTTGACCGTTTCGCCGCCAGCCTCACCGACGCCCCGACCCGCAACATCGCCCGCGGCCTGATCGGAGAGGACGCGGTGGTCGACAGCCCCTTCGGACCCAAGCCCCTGATCTATGCTGATTACGTCGCCTCGGGCCGCGCGCTGATGCAGGTCGAGGAGTTCATGCTGCGCGAGGTCCTGCCCTACTATGCCAACACCCACACGCAGGCCTCTTTCTGCGGCGAATACATGACCCGCCTGCGCGAAGCCGCCCGAGCGCAGGTCGCGCGGCTGACCGGGGCCGACGCCACCTGCAGCGTGATCTTCGCCGGGGCCGGATCGACCGCCGGGATCAACCGGATCGTCGGACTTCTGGATATCGCCGGGGCGGTTGCGCGGGGCGATCGGGTCGTCGTGCTGACGGGGCCCTACGAACATCATTCCAACATCCTGCCCTGGCGCGAAACCGGCGCCGCCGTGGTCGAGATCCCCGAGGCCCCCGGGGGCGGTGTCGACCTGCGGGCGCTGGCGCAGGCCCTTGCGGCCGAACAGGGGGCGGACATGATCGTCGGCACGTTCTCGGCCGCCTCGAACGTCACCGGCATCCTGGCCAATGTCGACGCGATCACGCGGATGCTGAAGGCGCATGGCGCGCTGGCGATCTGGGACTACGGCTGCGCCGGCCCCTATTGCGCGATGGACATGAAGCCCGGCACCGATGTGGCCAAGGACGCCATCGTCTTTTCCGCGCACAAGTTCCCCGGCGGCCCCGGCGCGTCGGGCGTGGCCGTGCTGCGCACCGACATCGCGCGGCGCCGCACCCCCACCCTGCCCGGCGGCGGCACCGTGTCCTTCGTGTCGCCCTGGGATCATGCCTATGCGACCAGCCTGTCGGCCCGAGAAGAAGGCGGCACCCCAAATGTCACCGGCGACATCCGCGTGGCGCTGGCGATGCTGGTGAAAGAGGCGCTAGGCCAGACCTGGCTTGCCGATCGGCAGACGGCGCTGCGGGCGCGGGCCCTGTCGGTCTGGCGCCGGAACCCCCACCTTCAACTGCTTGGCGAACTGGAGGCCCCTGCCCTGCCGATCTTCTCGTTCCGGGTGCGGGACGGCCATGGCGGCATGATCCACCACCAGCTCTTCACCCGGATGCTCAGCGATCATCACGGCATCCAGGCGCGCGGCGGCTGCGCCTGCGCCGGACCGTATGCGCACCGGCTTCTCGGGCTCGACCGGGCCGGGTCGCAGGCCACCTATGCGGCTCTGATGCAGGGCAAAGAGACGGAAAAACCGGGCTGGGTGCGGCTCAACCTCTCGGCCCTGATGAGCGACGAGAAGGTCGATACGATCATCGCCGCCGTCGATGACCTGGCCCGCAGGGCCGACGGTCTGATGCGCCCCTATTCCGTCGATCCGGCGACCGCCCGGTTCCGGGCAGAACCCATGACGACCCCGGCCTGAACCCCGCGCGAAGGTCCGGTCCGGCCGATTCCCTCCGGGCATTCGCGAATCCCCGAGAGGGGCGAAAGGTTTCGCTTTCCTTAATTTTTCCGCGAAGGATGACCTGGGGCACTGTTGCGCGGGCGATCCCGTGCACGGCGGCCCCGAGGCGGTATTCCACAGAATTATCCACAGGAAAACAGAGGCCTACGGTCCTTCAGCGCAGACCACCCTGCCCCACCACAAGATATAGACCCGACCGCCAGATGACGCTGCGGCCAGATTCCGTTTGCGCGAAGGTCCAGAAGATCGCTATAGAAACGATAAAAATGAGCATGGCGCAAAACAGCGTTACCAAGCGGGACAGTGCAGGGGGATGGCCTTCCGACCCCTGAGCCGTAACAGGTGAACTATGGGCGAGAATTCGATCCTTATCAACGAACGCGTCCGCATCAATGCGGAGAACCTCGCCGCGGCGCTTGAAAACCACATGACCACGGCCTTCGCCCCGGATGCCCGCAAGGAACTACGGCTGTTTTCGGCTGGCGAAGCGGCCGAGCTTCTCGGGATCTCGGCCTCGTTCCTGCGCAAGCTGCATTTCGAGAACAAGATCGCCGATGTGCACACCACCACGGGCGGGCGCCGCTATTACAGCGCGACCGACCTGTCGAACATCCGCCACCACCTGGACGGGGCGGCCAAAGTTCAGGGCACCTATCTGCGGGGTCGCAGGCCCGGCGACAAGGTACAGGTCCTGTCCTTCCTGAACTTCAAGGGCGGCTCGGGCAAGACGACCAGCACGATCCACACCGCGCAGCGACTTGCCCTCAAGGGCTATCGCATCCTGTGTGTCGATATCGACCCGCAAGCGTCTCTAACCACCTTGTTCGGCTACCGTCCCGAGGTCGATTTCCTTGATACCGGGACGATCTATGACGCCATCGCCTATGACGATCCGGTCGCGATGTCGCAGATCATCACGCCGACCTTCTTCCACGGCATCGACCTGGCCCCCGCCGGGCTGATGCTGCAGGAATTCGAACATGAAACGCCCCGCGCGCTGATGGACAACATCCAGCCCGCCTTCTTCGCCCGCATCTCGGCCGCGCTGGCCGAGGTCGAGGAAAACTATGACCTGATCCTCTTCGATTGCCCGCCGCAACTGGGCTATCTGACCATGGCGGCGCTTTGTGCCTCGACGGGGTTGTTCATCACGGTCGTGCCCAACATGCTCGACGTGGCGTCGATGTCGCAGTTCCTGCAGATGAGCGCGGATCTTCTGGATGTCGTCCACAACGCCGGGGCGACGATGGATTACGATTTCCTGCGGTTCCTCATCAACCGGATGGAGCCGAACGACGGCCCGCAGCAACAGGTGGTCGCCTTCCTGCGCAACCTCTTCGGCAGGGAGG
>NZ_SPUW01000005.1 GCF_004959925.1 Pseudooceanicola onchidii
CCTGCCGTTCTGACTGAGGGGACTGTCAGCCCCTGCGCCGCAGCGTCATCAGCCCGCCGAGACTCATCAAAAGCAGCGGGAGCCCCGCAGGTAGCGGCACGGAGGGCATCTGGAGTGTGATATTGTCGATGTCGAAATGCGCACAGGGCGCCCCCCAACATTCGCCCGGATCGCTCAGGTCAGCGGTGCGGCCGCCGATGATGAGGCTGTCGAGGTCCGTGAAGGTCGCTCCAAAGCTGTAAGTCCAGGTTACCGTGCCCATTGAAAACCTGTCATATGCGACACGAGCCCCGGCCCGCCATCCTTCCACAAAGACGTTGTCGTAGGTGCCGGACACGAAATCATAGGTGTCGGTCATCACATAATAGTCCGAAGAAAGCGGCAAAATGTCGAAGGATACCGCACTGAACCGCCCGGACATGGTAAAAACGATGCGATCGGTCAAATCGCTGCCGCTGTCGTCGACGTGCGCCGCCTGCAACGTGGAATAGGCTGCCAGTGTGCCGTGACCCCCAGGGGCTGATGCCTGAATCCCATTCTCGGAATAGGATTGATTTGACGGATCCACGAAATAATCCGGAAGAGCATCAAATCCCATCGTCTCGGCCTGAGCCATGGTGACGAAACAACCGGCCACCGTGGCCGTAAGAATAACCTTCATAAAACTCTCCTGAATGGAGCCATCAACGCACCGACTTTATCCGCTTGATGACCTTCAACAATGATTTTACCCTAGTGGGCGAACACGCTTGCTTCAATCCGCCCCAAACAGATCCCGCGTAAACACCTTCGCCCCAACATCCGCCAGCTCATCTGTCCCGCGGTTCGCCACGATCACATCCGCCTCGCGCTTGAACGCCTCCAGATCCCGCACCACGCGTGACCGGAAGAACTCGTCCTCCTCCAGCGCGGGTTCATAGACGATCACCTCGATCCCCTTGGCCTTGATGCGCTTCATGATCCCCTGGATCGACGACTGGCGGAAGTTGTCGGACCCCGCCTTCATCACCAGGCGGTAGACCCCCACCACCTTAGGCGCCCGCGCAACGATCTGGGCGGCGATGAAATCCTTCCGCGTCGTGTTCGCGTCCACGATCGCGCGGATCATGTTCTGGGGCACTTCGGAATAGTTCGCCAGCAGCTGCTTGGTGTCCTTGGGCAGGCAGTAGCCGCCATAGCCGAAGGACGGGTTGTTGTAGTGGGTGCCGATGCGGGGGTCCAAGCCGACGCCCTCGATGATCTGGCGCGTGTCCATCCCGGCGGCCATGGCGTAGCTGTCGAGCTCGTTGAAATAGGCCACGCGCATGGCGAGGTAGGTGTTGGCGAAAAGCTTGATAGCCTCGGCCTCGGCGGCGCCGGTGAAGAGCACCGCGGCGTCCTTTTTGATGGCCCCGCCGAGCAGCAGGTCAGCGAAGGTGCGGGCGCGGGGGCTGTCCTCGCCGACGATGATGCGGGACGGATGGAGGTTGTCGTAGAGCGCCTTGCCCTCGCGCAGGAATTCCGGAGAGAAGATCACCTGATCCGTGTCTAAATCAGCGGAAATGCGGTCGGTGAAGCCGACGGGGATGGTGGATTTGACGACGATGGTGGCGGTCTTGTTGGTCGCGATGACCTGGCGGATCACCGCCTCGACCGACGAGGTGTCGAAGTAGTTCGTCTCGGCGTCGTAGTTGGTGGGCGTGGCGACGATGACATAGTCAGCGCCGGTATAGGCGGTGGTGGCGTCGGTCGTGGCAGTCAGGCTCAGCGGCTTCGTTGCGAGGTAGTCTTCAAGCTCCGCATCCACGATTGGGCTTTTGCGGGCGTTGACCCCCGCGACCCGCGCGTCCGAGATATCGACCGCCACGACCTCGTTGTGCTGCGCCAGCAGCACGGCGTTCGACAGGCCCACATAGCCGATCCCGGCGACGGCGATTTTCATCTCTCAAATACTCCTTGCAAATACGGCCAGATGCACCCGAAGGGCTCCGGTTCTGCTTTGCGGCATCATGGGCAAGCGACGGCCCGGGGCAAGGGAAAAGCCCGGCAAACCGGCCCCATGACAGAAACGCTGTGGTGCAGCCCCCCTCACCCCGCCGCCCGCCGGGTCACGAAGCCCAGGAAGGCGCGGGCGGGGTCGGCCAGCCTGGGCCGGCCGGTGCGTAGCCAGTAGCCGCGCCATTCGGCCTCAAGCGCGTAGACATCCGCGCCGGGCAGGATCGTGCGGGCGGCGGCGAGGGTGCCCGCATCCAGTAGGGGCAGATCCGCAGCCTGGCCCAGGGTCTCGGGCTCGATCACCGCATCGCGGCGGGTGAAGCGGATCAGGTCGCCCTCTTCCTCGCTCATGGCGTAATCGGGCAGGGTGTCAGCGGCGATCATGTCGCGCAGCATCTTGCGAAAGACCCGACGTGGCGAAGCGGACCCGGATTTCTTCAGCAGGGTGTCGACCGAGATGCGCCAGCTCTCCTGTCGGCCGCAGTGCTTGCGCGCCAGTTCGTAGACCCGCCGTTCCAGCGGCTTGCGCAGGCGGAAATAGTCGCGCGACAGGGTCAGCACCGATTTCGACAGGATCGCCCGGTACAGCCACTCCGACAACGTCACCGCGACCGAGATCATGCGCCCCCCCCGGGCGCGGCGCAGGATCTCCCAGCTCTCGATCAGGCCAAAGCCGCGGGTGACCTCGACCGGGTCCTCCTTGGGGCCGGTGGTCAGATTGGTGGTGATCCGTGTACCCGCCAGCCGTTCGAAAGCGTCGCGCAGCCGACGGTAAGCGTCGCCGCTGGTCTCTCGGTTGGTCGCCACCAGCAGGTCATGCGCCTTCAGCCGAACCGTCCGGCTGACCGTGCGGCCCGCGTTCACCGCCGCCATCAGCTGACTGATGCAGAAGATCAGGATGTCCTTGTCGTGGATCGTCGCCAGGCCCTTCACGCTTGGCGTCACCTCGATCTCGACGTCATTGTGCGCATAACGCAGGATCCGCGTGTCTGGCCGGGTCGAGAGCGAGAAGACCGGATGCTCCATCGTGGCCAGGTCACCCTTGGGGATGGCATCGAAGATGTCGCAGATGAACAGATCGCCCTGAGGGTGCCGATCGGGCAGCAGCCCGGCTGCCCCGTGAGAGAGTGTCATCATGTGCCTGTCTCGCCGATCTGTCGGCGGTTTTATGTGCTCGTCCGGCCACGGCTCCTGATCTGTGTCGGGATGAACGTGGTTTCGGTGACACTCAGGGTAAAGTTATCCACAGCGCACGTCCAGCGATGCCCGCGGATCTTTCGGGGGACCGGAGTCGCTTTGTCGGGGTTTCAGAGTCACCTGATCGTGGTTCCGGAATCACTCGACATCTCGGGAAGCTGTTTTATTTTTGATTTCCAATGCGTTATGAAGAGGCTCCTGAACCCATAACACTGACTCTAACCAGAAATAACTAGGCTGGTCAGAACGGACCTGGCAAAATTACCCCCTCTGGTCCAAGGGGGATCTTGGGACATGGCAAAGAAAGCAAAGGAAAATCGGGTATTTGCCCGTAAATGACTTGATGTATCTTTAATTTTATATCATCCTTATTTTAACGATACATTCAGGATAGCCCTATGGATCTTGATGCCCTTGCGGCCCTTGCGGGCACCCTCGGTCCCGAATCGACCGGCTCTGCAGCGCGCCGGCCAGGATCGGCCGGGCCCGCGCCGGCCCGCCTCTTTTCCACCTGGGAAATCACCGACCGGATCCTGCCGATGGCGCCCAATCACCTGCGCCGCTCACTGCGGGCCAATCCCGACTGGCCGCAGGGCCGGAGCCAAGAAGATGGCCGACTGCGCTGGTTCACCCTGGACGAGGTGCATGCCCTGCGCCGCGCCTTTGCCGCCTCGGGCGGGGCGCGCCACCTGCCCGACCGCCCGCCCGGGGCGCCGCTGATCCTGACGCTGGTGCATCCCCGGCCCGGCACGGGCAAGACGACCACGGCCGCGCATCTGGCGCAGGGGGCGGCGATGGCCGGCTACCGGGTGCTGGTGCTGGACCTGGCACCCTCGGGTCGGCTGTCGCAGCTTCTGGGGGCGCCGGATCCGGCCCCTGCCCTGCCGCTTCTGGCGGCCCAGGCGGCGCGCCACCTGCGTGACGAAAACCGCCTGCGCCTGTCGCGCGGCGAGCCGGTGCTGACGCCCGACGCCGATCTTGACGGGGCCGAGGTGCGCGCGCCCTCGCCCACGGCCTGGGCCGGCGTCGACCTGCTGGGCGGCGGGCTGACCCTGGCGCCAGCGGACCAGAAGATCGCCGGCTGGCAGCACCTGATCCGCAGCTGGCGCCCGTGGGAGGCGCTGCGCGCAGGCCTTGATGCGGCGGGGCACCTTGCCCCCTCGGACGGGCCCGCCCTGCTCTCACCGGACGCAGGCTATGATCTGATCCTCATCGACACCCCGCCCGCGCTTGGGCCCCTGACACTGTCGGCGGTGATCGCGGCCGACATCCTGCTGATGCCCTTCGCCGCCACATCCGCCGAAATCGCAGCGACCAGCCGGGGCCTGACCCTGCTGCGCAGCGAAATCGCCGCGATCGAGACCCGCGAAGGCCTGGCGGCCCGGGCCCTGGGCGAGACCCCGCGCCGGTTCACCTGGTCGGCCCTGCGTACCCTGCTGACCCGCTTCGACCCCGCCACCCAGACCCGGGCGGCCACGGGGATCCAGACGCAGATGGGAGAAACCCTTCTGATGCCCCGGCAAGAGGCGGTGCCGCTTCTCGCGGATCCCGACGGACCCGGCACGATCTACGGGCTGGATTACCGGACGGTCGGGCGCGATCGCCATGCCGCCCTGCGCCGTGACCCGGATGCGATCCAAGCGGCGGTTCATGCGCTCATGGCCGAGGTCTGGCGGGAGAAGCTGGCAGAGGCCGCGCTGGACGGCCCTGCGGGCTGAGGGCCCCGAAAGGATGTCGGACACGAAAAAGCGCCCCGGATCGGGACGCTTCGACAGGCAGGATCGGGGAGGGGTCAGGCGGTGACGCGCTGCTCTTCGCAGTCGACATCGCTGCGCAGGCGCATCGTACCAAGCGCGAGGGTCGCCGTGACGCCGGTGATGGACAGAACGACCAGGGCCTGCATGAAGGTTGCGCCCATCATCCAGGCGGCGCCGGCACAGAGGTATCCCACGAAGGTGCCTACCAGCAGAAGACCGATCATTGTGCGTCCTTTCCATAACGTCCTGTGCCCACTCCACCCTTGGGGCAGGGCGTCCGCATGACTGGAAAGGGGCCATTTTGGGGCAAATGAGTTAGGATCCCCGGCATGCCAGGCGGACGGGGCTTGGCCACCACGGTCTCTCGGCCCAGAAAGAAGGCCCCCTCCCCTGATCTGCCAACTATTCTTCCACATGCTGCCTTTTTGCGTATACTGGCGAAAACAGCGCACATGAGGTTGCGGAATGAAGAGCAGCAAGCAGGCCCCGAAAGCCGGGGCCAAGGGTGGCACCAAGGTGGGACACGACCCCCTGCCCCCCTATTTCAACATCGATCCGGACGCGGCAGAATCGGCACTGGATGCCCCCGGCACCACCGCGAAGTTCGACGCCATCGCCCGCGCCTGCCAGGCCGGGCGTGACGACCTGGCCTCGCGGGGCCTCGACGAGGCCGGCACCCGTCAGCTGCGGCTCTTTTCGACGTGGGAGATCACGCGCTATCTGATCCCCGTAGCCCAGGCGCATTTCCGGCGCGTGCTCAAGGCCCATCCCGACCTGCCCCAGGGCACCAGCGAAACCGAGGGCGGCGCCAAATGGTTCACCTTCGAAGAGGTGCTGCGTCTGCGTGCGCATTTCGGTGCCGAAGGCTCTAAATCGAAGGAATACCTGCCCTATCGTCCCGACGGCCTGCCGGCCAAGATCGTGGCGGTGGCGAACTTCAAGGGCGGCGTGGGCAAGACCTCGACCTGTGCGCACCTGGCCATGTCGGCCGCGCTTGACGGCTACCGGGTGCTGATGATCGACCTCGACAGCCAGGGCTCGATGACCTCGATCTTCGGCGGCAAGGTGGCGGACGAATGGGACACGGTCTTTCCGCTGCTGGCGCGGCACTACGGCACCCATCTGCGGACCGAGAACCGCCGCCGCGAGACGCGCGGCGAAGCCCCCCTGCCCCTTGACGATACCCTGACCGAGGCCATGGGCGTCCGCACTAAGGACATCATCCGCCCGACGCACTGGCCCAACATCGACCTGATCGGCGCGCAGCTGAACCTCTACTGGTCGGAATTCCAAATCCCGGTCTGGCGGATGCAGGCGCGGGGATGGAAGCTCTGGGATGCGCTGGCCGAGGTGCTGGAAGAAGACGGCGTGCTGGACGACTACGACCTCGTCTTCCTCGATACCCCGCCCGCGCTTGGCTATCTGACGATCAACGGGCTGTCGGCAGCGGACATCCTGCTGGTGCCCTTCGGCGCCTCCTTCCTCGAATTCGATTCGACGGGGCGCTTCTTCGACATGCTGCATTCCACCTTTGCCTCGATCGAAGAGGGCGAAAACATCGCTGCCCGCGCCCTGGGCCAGCCCGAACTGTCGTTTGAATGGGATGCGGTGCGCGCCATGATCACCCGCTATGACGGTGCCCAGCAGGCCGAGATGGCCGGGCTGATCCAGGCCTACATGGGGCGCACCCTGTCGCCGCACCGGCAGGATTTCACCGCGCTGATCGGCCAGGCCGGCGAGTCGGTGAATGGCATCTACGAGGCCGACTACCGCGATTTCAACCGCGAGACCTATGCCCGGGGCCGCGCGACTTTCGACCAGACCTATGCCGGCTTCAAGGAGCTGCTGCTTGGTATTTGGCGGCGCGAGGAAAAGGCCGCGGCGCAGGAGGCGGCGGAATGACCGGGGGGCCCGTCCCCGACAGCAGGCCAGGCGCGCCCCTGCGGGCGCATGCCGCGCCCCTCGGGGCCAGGCGGCCGACGCGGCCTGGTGCCACACACCGGCCACGGGACGCGTCTACTGTTTCGCGCGCGAAACATCCCTGCCCCGCCTCTGGTTCGATGGCACCGCGCGGCGCCCTCACGTCCCGTTATCCCAAGGGGCGTAATCTTGGCCGCTCCACCCTGCCCCAGATCCCGACGAAAAAAGGAGCCGCGTGATGGCCAAACGTAAACGCCTTACCCCCGCCCGCGCCTTCACTTCGCCCGAAACAGAGCCTGTTACGCCCGGTCCCGACCCGCGCGCCACGCCGTCCCCTTCGGGTTTTGCCCGCACCACCCCGCCAATCGCCCATGTCGCCGGCGCGGCCTCATCCGAGGCCGCCCTCGCCCGCCTCTCGGACGAGTTGCGCGATGCCCGTGACAGCGGCCGCATGGTCCAGGCGCTGCCGCTGGAGGTGATCGACCGCGACTACCTCGTGCGGGACCGGATCACCGCCGATGAGGCCGAGATGCAGGTGCTGATCGACAGCCTGCGCGCGCGCGGTCAGCAGACCCCGATCGAGGTGGTGGCGTTGGACGACGGTCGCTACGGTTTGATCTCGGGCTGGCGTCGGCTCGAGGCGCTGAGTCGCCTGCACGCCGAAACCGGCGAGGACCGCTTTGCCACCGTCCAGGCCCTGCTGCGCCGGCCCGAGGCCGCCTCGGATGCCTATTGCGCCATGGTCGAGGAAAACGAGATCCGCGTCGGGCTGAGCTATTACGAACGCGCCCGCATCGTCGCCCGCGCAGCCGAGGAAGGCGTCTTCAACAGTCCCGAAAGTGCGCTTTCGAGCCTGTTTTCATCCGCCAGTCGACCCAAGCGGTCCAAGATCGGCAGCTTTGTCCGGCTCTATGCCGCGCTTGATGATCAGCTGCGGTTCGCCTCAGCCATCCCGGAACGGCTGGGCCTGGCGCTGATCAAGGCGATCGAACAGAACGACACGGTGCTCAAGGACATCCGCCTGCGGCTCGCCTACTACAAGCCCGCCGATGCAGCGGCAGAGGTGACCCTGCTGAACGACGCGCTGACCCGCGCCGCCCAGCCCCCCCGGCCAACCCGCGAGGGCGCGGCAGAACTCTCCCTGCCCCGCCGTCCCCTGCCCGCAGGCATCACGCTTGAGGCCCGCGAAGGCCGCGTGGTGATCAAGGGCAAGGGCGTGTCCGAGACGCTCGCCCGCGACCTCGCCGACTGGCTGGCCGCCCGGGCAGAATAACCGCCGCCTTTGCCGCGACACCAAGACAAGGCCGCTGCCCCGGACCAGGGGCAGCGGCCTTTGCAATGATCCTTCCGGACTCTGTGGCCCGCGGTCTTTCAAGAGGTGACACGCCCTATCCGTTCCCCCGGGGCGGATTGGACAGATCGTCCAATTTGGGTCGCAGATCCTGCATTGACCTGCGGTGTGATGCGGGTGGGAGGGCCTTGTCTATAGGGCGGTGCCGGTCGCCAAATGTCGATGTCTGTCGATATTCGCGCTCACAAGGCCCGGTTTAGCGCCCCGACTGCTTCAGCGCGGGCACGTTGGACAGATCGTCCAATTTGAGGCCCGGTTTGGAACGCGTCTGGGGCAGGGCATTTCGGCTAGTTGCCTTAAAACAAAGGGGACGGAGGGGTGGTATGATGAAACGTGATGAAAATCGTCCCCGATTGTCCCGGTTCGCGCGTCGTATCCTATGGCCGCTGGTGGGACGGAGTGCCCAAACGTTTCGCGCGCGAAACGGGGCGAAGGTATGCGCAGACCCGCGCATCCGTGATGAGCATGTTTCCCTAGGGTCATCTCTCTGTTAATTTAACTGCATACTGAGTGTCATTTGGAGAAAAGGTTCATGGGATATCTTTCCCTCGCGGCCAGTGCCGCTGTCTTCGCCCTGTCCACTACGATCGCCTCTGCCGCCCCGGTCGGACAGCCCTTTGCCGTTATCGAAGGGTCCGGGTTCATCTTAGACAACTTCCAATTCAGCATCCCCTCGGGGGTCAAGTCGGTCACTCTCAACGGCACGGTGACTTCGACCGTCGGCTGGGACGCGGCCGACGGGCTGGCCTTCAGCTTCGACACCAATCCGGTGTCGGGGACCGGGACCCTCACCCTGGGTACGCATGTCTTCAGCACCTCGGCCACGGGCGACTGGTTGATCGATGGCACCACGGGGGGCGGGTATCCCTTCGACCCCTTCACCGGAACGGGGCCAGGGGACCTTGTCTTCGATGTCCTGATCCTGCCGGATCTGACGAACTACACCGACAATGGCAGCACCGTGACCGTCGAATACGAAGAGCCGTTTGCCGCCTTCGGCCCGCGCACGGACACATATCCGGAATTCCCGTTGCAGCTTTCGGTCTACCTGAGCGCCCCGCTGCCTCTGAAGACCTATGAAGAGGTTTACAATGGCACTGTGGTAGACGCGTTCGACTACGTGGAAGGGGCGCTGAGCATCGACTACATGACCCTTGGATATCCCGGCGGCGCGCCATTGCCCGAGGTGCCACTGCCCGCGGGTTTTCCACTTTTGCTGGCCGGGTTGACCGGTCTCAGGCTGATCCGCCGCGGTACGTGATGCTGGATTCTAAAGGCTAAACGCCCCGTTTCGCGCGCGAAACGGGGCGAAGCAGACATCGACGGGGAGGGAGGGTCCTACTTCACCATCCCCGCCAGATACTTCCCATACTCCGTCTTCCCAAACAGCTTCGCCCGCTCCAGCAGCTTTTCGTCACTGATCCAGCCGTTTTCGTGCGCAATCTCGTCCGGATTGCCCACATGCAGCCCCTGCCGAAGCTGCAGCGTCCGCACGAAATTCGACGCATCCAGCAGTGACCCATGCGTCCCGGTGTCCAGCCAGGCATACCCCCGACCCATCCGTTCGACCGACAGCGTGCCCTCACCCAGGTACATCTCCAAGAGCGTCACGATCTCCAGCTCGCCCCGCGGCGAGGGCTGGACCGCTTTCGCGCGCTCCGGCGCCGTGCCGTCGAGGAAATAGAGACCCGTCACCGCGTAGTCCGAGGGCGGGACTTCGGGCTTTTCGATGATCTCCTTCACCGTGCCGTCCGTCTCGAAGGCGACCACGCCGTAGCGTTCGGGGTCGGCCACGTGATAGCCGAAGACCGTGCCGCCGACGTCCTTTTCAGAGGCCTTCGCCATCAGCCGCGGCAGGCCCACGCCGAAGAAGATGTTGTCGCCCAGGACCATCGCCGAAGGCGCACCATCGAGGAAATCCTCGGCCAGGATATAGGCCTGCGCGAGGCCGTCCGGGGAGGGCTGGATCTTGTAGCTCAGCGACAGGCCCCATTGGCTGCCGTCGCCCAGAAGCCGCTGGAATTGCGCCTGATCGTCCGGCGTCGTGATGATCAGGATCTCCTGGATGCCGGCCAGCATCAGCACCGACAGCGGGTAGTAGATCATCGGCTTGTCATAAAGCGGCAGCAACTGCTTCGAGACGCCCATGGTGATCGGATAAAGCCGCGTGCCGGAGCCGCCGGCCAGGATGATGCCTTTACGCTTCATGGAACTCTCCAAGGTCTTTCAGAACGGCCGTCAGACCCGCCCGCCAGTCGGGGCGGGGAAGGCCAAAAACAGTCTCTGTTTCAGTGCAATCGAGCCGGGAATTGAGCGGCCGCGCAGCCGGGGTCGGGTAGTCGGCGGTCGGGATGTCGGTCACCTTAACCGCGCGCCCGGCCTGCCGGAATGTTTCGCGCGCGAAATCGGCCCAGCTGCAATCGGGCGCGCCCGAGAAATGATAGGTGCCTGCGGTCTCGGGCCGGGTCTTCAGCGTCTCGGTGATGGTCAGACAGGCCCGCGCGATATCCGCTGCCGGTGTCGGGCCGCCGATCTGGTCGCCGACCACCGTCAACGCATCGCGGGTTTCCGACAGCCGCAGCATGGTCTTCACGAAGTTCGCGCCATGGGCCGAAAAGACCCAGGAGGTGCGCAGGATGGCAAAGCGACCACCCGCGACGCGCACGCCGTCCTCACCCTTCAACTTGGACCGGCCATAGGCGTTTTGCGGCGCAACAGGGTCTGTCGGCCGCCACGGCGTGGTGCCGTCGCCGGCAAAGACATAGTCGGTCGAGATATGGACGAAGGGAATGTCGAGCTCAGCACATTCCCGCGCCAGCAGGGCAGGGGTGTCGCCGTTGATCACGGTCGCCTCGGCCTCATGATCCTCGGCCTTGTCGACGGCGGTCCAGGCGGCGGCGTTGATCACGGCCGTGGGGGTGTGCGCGCGGATCTGTGTGGCGCAGGCCTCTGGATCGGCGTGATCCGCCTGATCCCGGCCCAGGTAGATCGCGTCCGGGGCGAGGCGCGCCAGTTCCGTCGCGACCTGGCCGGTCTTGCCGAAAACGAGGAGGGTCATCCGGTGCCGAGCCTCTTGCCGACCCCGTCCCGCGCCTGCAGCGCGCGCCACCAATCCTCATTGTCGAGGTACCACTGGACCGTCCGGTCCAGCCCTTCTTCAACCGTGACCGACGGCCGCCAGCCCAGTTCCTCGCGGATGCGGCTCGGGTCGATCGCATAGCGCGCGTCATGGCCGGGGCGGTCGGTGACGAAGGTGATCTGGTCGGCGTAGCTGCCGCTCGCCTTGGGGCGTTTCGCGTCCAAGACCTTGCAGAGCGTCTGCACCAGCTCGAGGTTGGTACGTTCGTTCTCGCCGCCGATGTTGTAGCTGCGCCCTAGCTCGCCCTTCGCGACCACCAGCAGCAGCGCATCGGCGTGATCCTCGACGAAAAGCCAGTCGCGGATGTTGTCGCCCTTGCCGTAGATCGGCAGCGGCTTGCCGGCCAGCGCGTTCAGGATCACCACCGGCACCAGCTTCTCGGGGAAGTGGTAGGGCCCGTAGTTGTTGGAACAATTGGTCAGCACGACCGGCAGGCCGTAGGTCTCAGCCCAGGCGCGCACCAGGTGGTCGGACGAGGCTTTTGACGCGGAATAGGGACTGCGCGGGTCGTAGGGGGTGTCCTCGGTGAACTGCACGGACGGGTCATTTGGCAGCGATCCAAAGACCTCGTCGGTCGAGATATGGTGGAAGCGGAAGCTCTCGGGCCGGCCCTTGGCGACCCAGTAGGCCCGCGCGGCCTCCAGCATGTTGTAGGTGCCCATCACGTTGGTCTCGATAAAGGCGCCGGGGCCGTCGATCGAGCGGTCCACATGGCTTTCCGCGGCGAGGTGCATGACCACGTCAGGCTGATGCGTCTCGAAGATGCGGGTGAGGGCGGGCAGATCGCGGATATCAGCCTGCTCGAAGGCGTAGTCGGGGCTGTCCGCCACCATCGCCACGTTGTCGAGGCAGGCCGCATAGGTCAGCGCATCGAGGTTCACCACCTGGTGCCCGCGCGCGATGGCGAGGCGAACGACGGCGGATCCGATGAAGCCGGCACCGCCGGTGACGAGGATCTTCATGAGGGCTCCATCGTGAAGGGGCTGTCGAAGTCGTCAAAGGTGGGGGCTTCGGCGTCTTTTTGCGACAAAAGCGGCTCTGTTTCGGCGGAAAATGGCCATTTGATGCCGCAACTATCCCATCTGACTGCACCGTCACACGCAGGCGTGTAGTGGTCCGTGCACTTGTAGTTGATTTCGGTATTGGGTTCGATGGTGGCAAAGCCGTGCAGGAACCCGGCCGGGATCCAAATCTGGCGGCCGTTTTCGAATGACAGTTCCTCTCCGATCCAAAGTCCGTATGTGGGCGAACCTTTGCGGATGTCCACTGCGACATCAAACAGACGCCCACGCCCACAGCGCACCAGCTTGCCCTGGGCATGCGGCGGCGCTTGAAAATGCAGGCCGCGTATGGTGCCGGGCTGAGCCGAAAGGGAATGGTTATCCTGCACGAACGCAGGGAGGTGCACGCCCACCTCCTCAAGGGTGCGACGGTTCCAGCTTTCTGAGAAGAACCCTCGATCATCCCCGAACCGCCGGGGCGTGAGGATCAGCACCCCGGGGAGAGCGGTAGTTTCTACTTTCAAATCACATGCTCCAATGGGGGCGGCTGGGCCACCTCTTTGTGACAAGGGGGTAGCAAAGCTGGACCCAGCTGTCACGCGCAGTCAGAGCAAGTGTTTTGAGGATGAGCTAAGCATGCCGTTTCCAGCATCACGACCGGCTTGCGACGACATTGCCGACAGGTCTGGATTGGGGAAACGGACCGAAGGAAATGGTCGTTAAAAGATACCTAAAAAACGTTTCCAATAAGTGAAGCAGCCGACCGTTCCGCCAACAAAACGTCCAAATGCGGCCCTGATACTGCCAGCGCAGAGAAGTTAATTCCTCCCTGCGGATCATAGCCGCTTTGACCAACAAGCCTCTCAAAACAGCCCTGCTGCGGGCGTCAGGAGCCACGACGTGACAACCAACGAAGCGATTTCGGTCTACACAAACAGCGAACTTTCCTCGGCCATCAACAAGCTGAGCCAAGCTGGTGGCGGGACCATTCTCGTTCATAACTCCGAAGAAGCCTATTCGGTTCAAAAATACATGGCGGGCAGTGCAGAGGGCGTCATCCGTATCGTTGCCGCAGACCCGGAAGATCCACCCCAGTTCGATCTGGTGAAACTTGTCAGCAGCCAGAATATTTCGTTCGAGGGCCTCAAGTTCGACAGCAGCGCCGATGTTGAGGGATACCAGACGGATCTGACGATTCTGAAAAGCGACGGCATCTCCTTCATCAACAACACGTTTGCGAGTTACTCCAACGGGCTGAACGACGGCTTGGGGACGAACCTTGTCGGGCACAGCCTTGCCCTTTTTCGGGACAGCGACGACCTGACTTTCTCGGGTAACACGGTCACCGGCTTTCACCAGGGCATCACGGTGATCAATGCCACGGGCAGCGAGATCGCAAGCAACGATTTCACCAAACTGACAGCGGATGCAGTTCGCCTTTCGGGGGTTCAGGACACGCTGATTGAGGGCAACAGCTTCTACGATTTCTACGGCTCGGTCGGCGCCGCTAACCACGATGACATGATCCAGGTCTGGTCGGCGCCCTACAATACCCAGAACACTGAGAACCTGACCATCCGGGACAACTACTTTAACAGCGGCGACGGCGCCGCGACCCAGACGATCTTTATCAAGAACGAGGTGTACAGCCAGACCGGTGTCGCCTACGAGAACATCGTGATCGAGGGCAATGTGATCTACAACGGTCACAGCCACGGCATTACGATCTATGACACGGTCGGGGTTCAGGTCTCGGACAACACGCTGCTGCAGAACAGCGATTCCCTGATGTACGCCACCGCGAACAGCACCGGGTCGAACAGCGCACCGACGATTAACCTCTACGGCGTCACCGATGGCGTGGTTACGGGCAACCTGACCACCCTCATCCGGGCCGACGGCCATGTCGTCACGGACAATATCCTGATCAACTATGACAATCCGGCGGCTGCAAACTATATCGGCAACCACCTAGTCAACTGGACCGGGCAGGGCGATGTCGATCTGCGCGACCTGCGCTTTACCCCGGACAGCGAATGGAACGGCCTCTATGGCGCCGAGGCGACCCAAGGCGGCCAGCAGAGCGGCGACCTGACCGCGGTTATCTCCCAGCAGGTCACGCCGGGCGATGTCTCGCTCATCAGCTATGATGCCGGTTATTCCTACGGGCCCGATGGCGCACTGGATCCGACTGGGACCACCTATAACTGGACCTTCTCCGACGGTGTCGTGATGCAAGGGCGCATAGTTACCCGTGACTACGCCGAAGCGGGCGAATACAGTGTCGAATTGACTGTCAGCGATGGCGGTACGAGCGCCTCGATCTTGCGCACAACCGAAGTCGCGGATACCAACCTGCTCAAGATCGACTTCGAGGGCGGGATCGCGGATGTGAGCTCACACGGCGCCAAGATCTGGGTCGAAGGCGCCGAGGGCACGGCAGAGGGTCAATCTGGGGTCGGATTCCATCTCGACGGGACCAATGAGGTTCATGTCGACCGCGGTGAATCCCATCTGAAGAACCTGATGAATTTCTCGCTTAGCCTCTCGCTCGCCCGGGATGTCGGCGGTGCGGCAGGCACCTTCTTACATATCCACAGCGGTCTGAACGTGAAGATAACGGATGATGGTGCTGTCTACGTTGGCATGAGCACATCCGATGGCAGCTTCTCGGCTGCGACGGAAGCTGGCTTGGTCAGCGATGCTGACTGGCACCGGATCTCTATTTCCTATGACGGCATGACGGGTGGCGGCCTTCAGGTCTATGTTGATGGAGTGTTGCAGGCTGAGACGACCGAGGCCTCGGGCGCGCTGAAATCTGGTGGTGGCTGGGATCTAGTCTTCGGTCATACTTGGGGCAATAGTCTGCAGGGCCGACTGGATGGGATCTCGCTGATCGCAGAGCCGATGGACAGCGATGAGGCCGAGCTGGATTACTTGGTTTCCATTGGCGAGGCGTCGGAGCCCGAGCCGACCCCCGAGCCCAGTCCTGAACTATCTCTTGAACCAGCCCCGGAGCCCGGTCCAACTCCAGAACCGGAACCGACGCCAGAACTGGATTTCTCCGAAGTTGATATGCCGGCATCTACTGGGGGCGGAGCAGAGGGCATTGTTCTCGACACGCCTGATACCTCAAAAAACACCCTATCGACCCTCTTGAAGCTGGACTTCGACACGGATTTCGCGGATCGGAGCCTGTACGAATCGGAGCTGCGCAGTTCCGGTAGAGAGGGCTTGAACGGCGCTGGTGGTTACCATCTGTCGCGTTGGAATGACCTGATCATCGACGGGTCCAACGGTCAGTTGCAGGGGTTGGGAGATTTCACCATCGCTCTCGACCTCAAACGCGATGTCGGCGGTGCTGTCGGTACCTTCCTGCACCAGCACGGCACATTGAACGCCAAGATCACGTCGGACGGCCGCCTCGACGTAAAGATCGCCACGACGAACGGCAGCTTCCAGGCTCAGAGCGAAAAGGGTCTACTGTCGGACAGCGACTGGCACCGCTTAGCGATTTCCTATGATAGCAAAGGCGGGCTGAAGCTCTTTGCCGACGGTGTACTGGTGGCCGAAAATACATCTGCCAATGGCTCTCTGAACTCTACCGGGAACTATGACTTGGTCCTCGGCCAGACTTGGTCATACAGCCTGCAAGGCACTGTTGATGATCTGCTTATCGTTGAAGGTGCCGCCACCGAGGCGGACGCGGCCCAAGACAATGCTGCAGCGCTGGCCGGGCAGGAGAGCCCGCTGCAGCATATTGCGGGAGGTTCTTTGCCGGAACCGCTCCAGCCTGTCAGCGAAGAGCCGCATATCGACCTAACGCCGAAAGAACTGACCCAAGCGACGCTGCTGAAGTTCGATTTCGATACGGAGGCTAGTGATCAGAGCCTATTTCAAACCGGAGCTTGGGTTGAGGGAGCGTCGGGTGTGGCAGAGGGCCGACATGGCGGCGGCTTTCACCTCGACGGTCAGAACGAGTTCCATATCGACAATGCGGCAAAGCAGATTCAGGATCTGGCCTCATTCACTTTCGGTATGTCGCTGCAGCGTGATCTGGGCGGTGAAGCTGGAACCTTCCTGCACATGCACGCCGAGCTCAACGCAGAGATCTTAGCCGACGGAACCGTCAGCTTCCGCATGACGACCTCTGAAGGCAGCTACGCGGTCACTAGCGACGCCCGGGAGATCAGCGATGCCGACTGGCACCGTCTGGTGGTCTCTTATGATGGAGAGACGGGCGGCGGACTGCACCTCTATGTCGACGGCGAACTGGTAGGTAGTAACACCGAGGCTTCGGGCACGCTGAACCGCGCTGGGGCGCAGGACTTGGTGCTGGGACACGCCTGGAGCGACAGCCTACAAGGTACGATAGACGATTTCATCGTCGTCGATCACGCGGTGAGCGCTTATGCCGTCGTCACCGATAACCTTGCCAGCACCTATGACGGCGGGTTCGACCTGATCCTGCCGGATGCGTCTCTGATGTGGCAGAGCGACGCGCTTTTCTGATCTGGCTCAGTTGGCGATAAAGTCTCGTAGCCGTCCGATGAGGGCGGCGCGGCCCGGGCCAGGAGTTTCATCGGCCGACGGCAGGTCCTGTCTGCGCAGCAACGGGGCCAGCTCCGCGTCCTCCCACGCAACGTGAATACCTGGTAGATCCGCGACATGACGCGCAGTGGCCAGTTGGTGATCGTTGCGGTGTTCACCTAGATCGTGGCGGCGCGGTAAGATGACCAGCGGTTTGTGCCAGCGCCGGGCCGACAGGATTGTTCCCATTCCGGCATGAGCGACGATTATCCGCGCTTCTTGGAATAGGGTTGAAAACTCGGCCGGGGCCAGGGTCTCGCGCTGATCCAGCGCGAGGTAGCGCGTGGGATCAGGCCCGGTCTGGGCGATCACCGGCTCGTCCAAATCGATGACCAGCGTGGCGAGCGCGTTCATCAGGCGGGGAAAGGGCAACTGAGTTCCGACCGTGGCGAAAATCACAGCACCGCCCCCGCGAAATCCGCACCGGTCTCAGCCGCGACATGTTCCCATTGTGACAGCCATAGATGCGCAAACCGGCGCGCCAGCTTGCCCGACATCGACATTTCCTCGGCATTGGCAATGCTGTCGATCCAGACGGTGCGGGCCCCGATGAGCCGCCCGATAGCCAGCGCTATGACCCCGGGCAGAGCCCCGGTCGAGATGACGATATCGGGTTTTTTCCACAGTATCAGGGTGGTAACTGTCGCCGCCGATCTCAGGATAGCAATCTTCTTATTGCGGTTGCAGTCGGGCACGGTGACATAGGGATGGGCATCGAATTCTGCGGCCAGCCCGGTCAGGGTGGTAGCAAATAGCACCTCATGCCCTTCAAAAGCGGGTCGGAGCAGCATGAGCTGTTGCCAGTGCCCTCCGCCCGAAGCGATGGCGAGGATCCGACGCGGTCGACCGGTGGCGCTTTTCATTGCGGTGCCTCTGCAACCGCAGTGCCAGGGTCCAGCATGCGGCCGAAATCCTTGGTCTGAACATTAATGCGGATGACCCGCGCCGGATTGCCCACGACCAAGCTGTTCGGCGGCACGTCCTTGGTCACCACAGCACCGGCACCGACGATGGAATGGTCACCGATCGTCACACCCGGCATTAGGATACAATGCGCGCCGATCATGCAATTGCGGCCAACCCGGGTGTCGCGATACTCCTCCCGCACTAGGTCATGGGTCAGGATCACCGCGCCGAAATTCACTGCCGTGCCCTCGCCAATGTGAATGCCGCGGGGATAGGTCCGGTCCAGCTTTGCCTTGGTTGAAATCAGTGTGTAGGGATGCAGGTCCATGCCCCAGACACGGGTGAAATACAGCCAGCGCAGCTGCAGCACGACATCCCGCAGGCGCGTCCGTAGCGTTGGCAACAGGCCATAGCGGCGCACCGCCCGCATAAAGGTGACTTCGTATCGTCCGAAAAAGCGTGTGGGCATAATGTCCTGGTCTGGTAAGTCCGGCGGCAAAGCGCTGGGCGAGTATGGTCAAATCTCCCGGATGCTCAATGGCAGAGGCCCAGATGCCGCAAATTGGAGGTGACAGAGATGCTCTCATGGGCGCTGAGCTTTGCCGGAAAGACCTTGGCCTATACGGCCTGCGCCTTTGCCGCGGCTTTGATCCTGTCCCGCCTCGCCGGGCGGCGGGTGCCACTGCGGGCCTTGCCGGCGCTCTTTCTGCTCCTGTTTTTTATCCTGCTGACGCAGCTGCCAATGCCTGATCCCGCCACCATGATCTGTCCGCGGCCTGAGGCCAAGGTCAACCTAATGCCATTCCGTTTCGTGCTGCATTTCCTTGACCTGCAGGCTCGGGGGGACAGCGCACTAACCGACCGGACCGTGATGACCGGGTTGGCCAATTTGTTGATCTGTGGCCTGATCGGCGCCGCCCTTATGCCGTTTATGGACCGGCCGGTCCAGGCGGCGGGGTTGGGTCTTGGCCTGTCGGGGCTGGTGGAACTGACCCAACTGACCGGGGTATTCGGTCTCTTTCCCTGTCCCTATCGCGAGTTCGACGTCGACGACCTGATCCTGAATGTCGCGGGGGTCTGGGGCGGATATGTCATCACCCGGGCGCTGCAGAGCCGCTTTTTCCAGCGCGGCGGCGGGGCGGGGCATTGATCCTCCGGGCCCGGTGGCTATCGTGGCGCCAACCGTCCCGCGCCTGATTTTTGAATGGAATTTTTATGCCTTTGCCAGACCTTGGTGTTGTCGTCGTGTCCTATAATGGCGCGGATGTGCTGCTGGACTGCCTGGAAAGCCTCTGGGCCTCGGACGGGGTGCGGCTGACCGTGGTGGTGGTCGACAACGGCTCGACCGACGGCACGCCGCAGCTCCTGCGCGACTGGGCGGCGGGGCGACAGGACTGGATGGCACCGGCGGATCTGCCCTTTGCCTGCACCGCCGCGTACAAGCCGATCCCGCTGAGCGAGGATCCCGCCGACTGGACGGCGGCGGCCGAGGCGGCGGGGCACCGGCTCCTGCTGCTCGATACTGGGCTGAATGCGGGTTTTGCCGGCGGGGTGAACCGCGGGCTGGAGGTGCTGGCGGCGCAGCCCGGGATCGACCGGTTCTGGGTACTCAATCCTGACAGCGCCGTGCCGCCCGGCACCGCCCGTGCCTTTGCCACAGCGCCCGAACCGGACGGTGGGTTTTCCCTGATGGGGGGGCGTGTGCTTTATATGCACGATCCGGACATGATCCAGATCGACGGTGGCTATGTGCATCCGGGCAGCGGCATCACCGGCAATGTCAACCTTGGCGCCAGCCATGTGGCGACGCCGTTGCCCGATGCGTCGGGGTTCGATTTCATCACCGGCGCCAGTATGGTCGCCTCTCGTCGCTTTTATGAGATCGTGGGGCCGATGCGCGAGGATTACTTCCTTTATTACGAGGAGGTGGACTGGGCGCTGCGCCGGGGGGACCTGCCGCTCGCCTTCTGTCCCGACGCGCTGCTTTATCACCGGGCCGGAGCCTCGATCGGATCACCCACGCTCGACCGGCCGGCGGCGCCCTTCTCTCTGTATTTCAAGCATCGGGCGCGGCGGATGTTCCTTCACCGCTTCTTTCCCGGCAGCCGCCTGATCGCTCATGCCTGGACCCTGGGCAAGGCCGGCCAATACATGCTTAGGGGCTACCGGGCCGAGGCGTTGGCGCTACTGCGCGGATCCTTCGGCCTGGCGCCGCCTGCGGCGGTACGGGCGCGGTTGTCGGACGAGGCCAAGCGCCGGATCGGCCTGGCCCAGTGAACCTCGTGGTTGATGCTAACGATCCGTAGCCCATTTAGGAAACAGTTGTCCTGACCGGGAGCGCCTGTTGCAGCCTTGGCGACTGGCGACTGGCGACTGGCGGATGCGGTTCGCACAACGATGAGGCCTATCGCTAGGCGGTGGGGCTGACAGCCCCGGCCAGGGGCAGCTTGGAAAATGCCAACTGCGCCCCTGATGCTGTCCAGCTCCGGTTGTCGGCGAATTGGCGCAGTCCCCTTGTTTCGCCTCGACTTTGCAGCCTCTCTTGGCGATGCTAAAGGGGTGAGACTGGCATGAGAGCCAAGCGAAACGAGGTGAGCGTGGTCGCAGCCGACCAAACACGGGGCAAGGGGTGGTACGGCCGCCTTGGCGGGGAAAGGCTGAGTCCGATCAAGGTGCAGAAATCGCGGCTGCCGTTGATGATCTTTCTGCTATGCCTCTTTATGCCTTTCCTGCGGGAAGTGGGCGGCCTGGCGCTGACACCCACGCGGCTGTTTCTTCTCGCGACGATGCTGCCCTTTCTGTATAAACTGGTGTCTGGACAGATCGGCCGATTCACTTGGGTCGATGGCTTCATGCTGCTGCATGGTCTCTGGGTCTTTGTGGCGCTGATCGCGGTGCACGGGACTGAGCGGATTCCTTTTGCCGGAATCACCGTGGTCGAACTAGTGGGTGGCTATTTCGCCGGCCGGGTACTAGTGCGCGATGCCGAGGATTACCGCTGGTTCCTGCGCTTTATCTTTGTTGTGCTACTTTGTTTGGCACCACTGGTTCTAATCGAAAGCCTTACCGGCAAGCTGATTATCCCTGATTTTTTCCGAGGAATTTTTGACACCCCGACGCGGGACCGTAGCGCCCGTGGCCGCATGGGGATGGAGCGGGTGCAGATGGTCTTCGATCACCCGATCCTCTGGGGGCTGTTCTGCGTGACCATGCTGGCGAATTTCGTCATGCTGTTGCATGGCCGGGGCGTATTGCGCTGGTTCGCGGCTATCTTTGTTCTCTGGCTGACCATGACGTCGCTGTCTTCCGGTCCGCTTCTTGCCTGTTTTCTGTCGCTCTTTCTGCTGGCTTGGAACTGGATTATGAAGGGGCGCTGGAAACTGTTGATCATCCTGTCGATCATCCTTTATGTCGGGGTCGATATGGCGTCCAACCGGACACCAGTGACCATTCTGATTAGCAACCTGACCTTCAATTCACTCAGCGCTTGGACCCGGATCGCGCAGTTCGATGCGGGAATGGAGTCGGTGCGCAACAACCCTCTGTTCGGGATCGGTTTCAACGAGATGCCACGCCCTTCTTGGGTCAACGCCTCGATCGATAATTTCTGGCTGGTCTCGGCCGTGCGCTACGGCGTTATTGCTGTCGTTTCGGTCATGTTGGCCTTCATTTCACATCTTTGGTTGGCCAGTCGGTTGACAATTTCCAACCTCGATACCAACCGGTTGCGGATCGGTCACCTGATTGCCTTTTCGACGCATTTCTTCGTCTTGGCGACGGTGCATGTCTGGAGCGCTGTTGGCGTCTTCATCATGTTCTACATGGGCGCCGGGGCGTGGCTCTATACCTCTCAACTCGATATTGACCCGGATATGCCTGATCCGGAAGAGGAGGGACCGCAGCAGGCCACCTCGCCTTATAGCCGCTTTGTCCAAACGCCGAACCCCGGACGGGGCCGCCCTGATCTGGGGGGCGCAGCCCGCGCCGACGCGTTGCAGACCGCACGCGGCCTTAGCTCCAGCTACAGTCGCGGGTGGAACGAGACACAGGAGCGCCTGGGGTTGGTGCGTCGTCGCGCTGCCAAGCAGGGACCCGGGCGTAAATGACGATCCCTCAAGTCAGTGTGGTGATCCCGTGCTATAATCGGGAGGGCAGTGTTCGCGAGGCGATAGAGAGCGTGCTGGCCCAGGATTTCAGCGATATCGAGGTGATCGCGGTCGACGACAATTCCTCAGATGACACCTTCACGACACTCGAGACCATCTCGGATCCACGCTTCCGAGCGGTGCGTAATCCCGGGCCCCGTGGCGCGGCTTCAAACCGCAATCATGGCGCCAGTCTGGCCTGCGCGCCTTGGATCGCCTTTCAGGACAGCGACGATGTTTGGCTGCCGGGCAAGCTCTCGAAACAGATGGTGCAGTTGAAAGGTAGTGATTTCGTCGCTGGATATTGTGGCATGCTGGTCAAGGAAAACGCCGACCCGGGAACGCCGATTATCGACCGGCATCCCGATCCTGCCATCGCTCCCCTGTCGGGGCATATCCTGCCGAGCCTGATCCGGAGCAGCTATCTCTCAACCCAGATTCTGGTCATCCGGCGTGATGTGTTCGAGGCTGTCCATGGCTTCGACACCAATCTCCCCGCGCTTGAAGACTGGGAGCTGATGCTGCGGATCGCCATGGAGGGGCCGGTGGCATTCTTGGACGAGGACTTGGTGATCCAGCGGATGTCGACCAATTCGATCACCCGCTCCGACCGGCGGCGGGTGGCCGCGCAGGAGATGATCTTGGAGCGGCACCGCGAGACGATCACGGGGTTTCCCGGTATGCTGGCCTTTCACCACCATCGGTTGGCGGGTGGGTACCGGATGCTGGGCGACATGACCCGTGCCGCGGCCCATGCCCGGGGGGCTTGGGCCGCGGCTCCGGGTCAGCCGAAATATTTGGTCAACATGATCCGTCTGTCAGCCTTGGCCCTGCTGTGGCCTGGCTTGGGCGATAAGGGAGAGGGGGGGCGTTCATGATCCGACAGATCATCGCTGTTTGCAGCCTTGTGGCGGGGCTGGTCCTACCGGTTCCGGGCGCTGGGGCGAGAGATTATTGGGTGGTACCGGCCGGGGTCGACGCCGCCGACTCGGGTGAGGGCATCGCCGCATCGCCTTTCAGGTCGGTCAAGGCGGCGTTGCGCAGCGGTCGGCTGCGCGGTGGTGACCGGTTGATCCTACGAGATGGCTTTCATGGCGAACTTGTCCTGAACGGCTACAAGCTTGGGAAAAGGCCCGATTTCGACCCGCCGCTGGTAATCCGGTCCGAGAATCCCCGGGCCGCGCGGTTCAGTCATATCGAGTTGGTGCATTTGTCGGGACTGACCTTAGAGAACCTAGCGGTTTGGCCGGACGGACCTTTCCCGCTGGAGGCCCCCCCTCCTCTCGTCTCGACCGCGGGCAATGCCTCGCGAGTCCGGCTCGAGGGGCTTGATCTCCGGGCTGGCGAGGATGCGCCCAGAACCTACATGTCTTGGACTAAGGAAGATTGGACACAGACACGGCGGATGCATGGAGCCTTCCTCAGGGGGGCGGACAATGCCATGATCGACAGTCGAGTCGTGGGTGTTGCCTTCGGTATACAGGCCATGGGTGACCGGGCAGAAATCATCGGCAACCAAGTCGAGGGGTTCAGCGGCGATGCGCTGCGTGGCATCGGCGACAATTCTCGTTTCATCGGCAACCATGTTGAGAACTGCGTCCAGGTCGACGGCAACCATGCCGACGGCTTTCAGTCCTGGGCATCCAAGGGCGATTACAACGGCCGCAAGGTGGTGACGGACCTACAAATCCTGCGAAACGTTATCTTGGAGTGGACTGGGCCGCCGTCGCATCCGCTGCGCTGTTCGCTGCAGGGCATCGGCCTGTTCGACGGTTACTATCGGCGGCCCGTCATCCGCGACAACCTAGTCGCGGTCAGCGCCTATCACGGTATCTCCCTCTATGGCGGGGTCGATGGTCAGATCCTGAGCAACACGGTGGTGCATATTTCGGGCCAACCCGCGTCCCAGCCCTGGATCATGCTGGGCGATAAGAAGAACGGCCTGACTAATGCTCGCAACCGGGTCGAGGGAAATATCGCTATGGCCTACAAATTCGTCCCCGGGCCACTGCGGGCGAATTCTGTGATCAAGTTTCCGGCCCGCGATTTCGTCGACCCCAGCCATTTCGACTATCAGCTCAGACCTGACAGCAGCCTGCGCCAAGTGCCCGGTTTCTCCCCGGGAGAATGGCGGCAACGCTGAGTGCGGCGCGGGGCACGTAATGCGCGGTAGTATGATCCCCAATAACAGGGTAGCAGTCTTGATCTGACGCCTCCGGCGCGGGTGAGCAGCGTTTCGCAGTTAGGTTTTGTCTGGGTGAGCACTGTCTCTCCGGTCCTGAGCATGGCGCTGGTGGTGCTCTTTTCCAGACCGCAGACCCTGCCAGGCCGGGTCTTGGCTCTGCGGCCGATGGTGCGAGCCATCGGCCACGCGCTAGACCTGCTGGACTGCCCCCAAATCGAACTCCCGCACCGGGCCTTGGTTTTAGTTTTTCCAGAGCCTGATTTTGGTCTCGAGCCCGAGAAGCCGGGCCGCCAGCCGGTGCAGCCTGGTGCCGGGATGGTCGCGGTAGCCCGTCGACCGGGCGGCGATCAGTGCCGTGCGGCCCAGATCGGTATAGCCCGCGACAAAGGCGGCGCGGGCAATGTGGTAGAGCTCGCGGCTCAGCAACGGCGCGCTGTCGGCGAACGAGGTGCCGGGGATCTTGGACAGCAGGCCCGAAACCGCCCGGTAGCGGCTGTCGAGCGCCTTGCGCGACTGGCTGCGGCTAATCGAGTCGGGATTGGCCCGGTCATAGACTGCCGCGCCCTCTTCGTTCTTCCAGATCACTGGCTGCGACAGCAGCGCGCGTAGCGTGACCTCGAGATCTTGGGCCCGGGCAAGGCTTTCATCCCAGCCGCCCACGGAATTGAGAAAGGCGACCCGCCACAGGATACCCGGCGGGCTGACGTAATCACCCTGCATCCAGCCCCGGAAGAAGGCCTCAGGCGCGACCTGTCCTTGGTAGAGATGGCGCATCACGCGCGGGCCGGTGCCCTCTTCGACATGCAGGTTCGACAGCACCATGTCGGCCTCATGGGCCAGCGCGACGCGCATAGCGCCGCCCAGCACGTCGCCCTCGAAATAATCGTCGGCATCAAGGAAGACGACGTAATCCATGCCACATTCTGTGGCCCAGGCAAGGCCTCGATTGCGGGCATGGCAGGCACCGCAGTTGGCCCCCGTCAGCAGGGTCAGCCGCGGATCCTTCATCGCCTCGACCACCGCGACCGATCCGTCGGAGGAGCCGTCATCAACCACGACCACCTCGAGGCCGGGCCAGTCCTGCGCCAGAGCCGAGCCGACCGTGCGGGTGATCCATGTCTCGGCATTGTAGCAGGGGATGACGATGCAGGCGCGGGCAGGGGGCTCGGACATGGTCAGCCTGCCTTTGGACGGCGACGGATGATCTCGTCGATTGTCTGCCAGGCCTCTTTGGCGCGGGCCTTTTCCTTCTGCGCGGCTGTGGCCAGTCGGGCCCGGGCCTCCGGATCCTGTGCTTCGGCGGCAAACCGCGCGAGGGCGTCGGGCCAGTCCTGAGGCGCGTCGATCCGAACCAGATGCGCATCCATACCATAATCCGCCAGAAGTTCCTCGTATTTGTGGCTCCAGCCGCAGGCGAGACTGGGAACACCGGCCGACAGGCCGCTGACGAGCCCGTGGAATCGCGAGGAGATCAGGGCGCCACCGGCGCCAATGATCGCCTTGGTCTCGACTGCATCAGCGGGATCGACGATTTCGGCCGGGGTATCTAGCCGGTTGTTCAACTCTTCGGCGAGTGTCATGTCACGATGGCCCTCATGGACCAGGATACAGGTCCGGGGGGTCACCCTGCGCAGGCAGGCCACCGCCTGGACCAGGAAATCCAAGTATCCATCGTGAGCCGCATCGCCATAGGCCTCGAGCATCTTGCTGTTCGGCACAATGAACCCCGCGCCGCGTAGATGAGCCCGGGCCTCGGGTAGGGTGGGCTGCAGCAGGTTGGTGAAATCCGGCGCATCCCGCGCGGTCGTGACGCCAACCTCGCGCAGATAACCCGCGCTCTGGCGGTCACGGGCAAAGACCAGATCCATCTTGCTCAGGACCTCGGAAAGGTGTGCCGCGAAGCCTGGTTCGGTGAAGGGCCCCCAGGCCTGTGGCAGGGCGATGACCACCTTGCCCTCAGCCTTCCAGAGGTCGATGAACCGGCCGATCTGGTGCTCCATCTTGGCGTTGCCCCAGAAATCCCCATAGGCAAAGCCCGAGGAGTCCAAGATGACGTCGATTTCGGAACTATGCAGCAGGCCCAGTTTCTCGCGCTGGCTGCGGCCGCACTTGGTCAGCTGACCCTTCAGCCGTTTCAGCACAGGCCCGGTGGACCAGTCCGCCGGGGTGACGGCCCAGACCCCCATGCGCAGCCGGTCTTCGAAGGGCATGGCGATGTCGACCGCGACCCGGGCGCCGGGAAAGCGTTGCAGGATCTGGTCGCGGATCGCTGCCAGCATCAGGCAGGCGCCCTTGTTGGCCGGGTCGATGCCGAGGACTTGGACAGTGAGCGGGGTCATGGGATCTCTCGGTAGAAGCGGATCAGGAGGAAGACGGCGGGACGGTTCCGGAAGCGGGGCCAGAACTCTGGTCGGCGACGGGTCCGGTATTGTAGCTGCGCAGCTCGGACAGGGGCCGTTTGGCGGAATAGGGCACGGGGCTGCTCTCGTCCGGCCAGCCGAAGCTGATCATGACCACCACCCGGTCGTCCGTCTCAAGGCCGAGCATTCGGAAGATGCGGCTTTCGGCCGGCTCCTCGTCGGCCCAGTTGATGGCACAGGATCCGACGCCCTGTGCTTCGAGCGCGTAGATGAATGCCATAGCGGCGAGCGAGGCATCGACAAAGATCGCATGCCGGTCGCGTTCCCGAGGATATGCCCTGAGATGGCCGACCAGCACCGCCACGGCCGGCACGCCCTTGGCGAAGGATCCGGTGCCGGCGGGGACGCTGACCACTTTGCGGGCGATCTCCGGATCGTCGAAGATGCGGAAGGTAAAGGGCTGGCGATTGCAGGCGCTTGGCGATTCCGCGGCCACGGCCATGGCCCGGTCGATCACCTCGCGTGGGACCGGATCGGGACGGTAGGAGCGGACCGAGCGGCGGCGCTGCGCTAGGTTGCGCAAATCGTCGATACCTACCGGGGGCTGGGAAAGGTCGCGGAGGAACGGGGCGAACTGCAGATCGCCAGGTCGACGCGGCGCAGGGCGTTCGGTGACGGCACCCTCGGGAAACAGCTTGGCCGCAGCCCGAGCAAACTGCTCGCCCAAGCGGCGCAGCTTGGGATGGTCGGGATCGGTGACCGCGAAAAACTGCGCTAGCACGTCATGCGCCCACTGCACTTCGCTCGACAGCGGAGCGGTCGGATGGGCGGCACGATAGCCGCAGGCGACGGCATCGAACTCGTTCACGGTCTCGCCGATGAAGTCCAGCGCAAAAACCGCGCGCCGGTTGGGCATGATTAGCCCTTTTTCGATCCGGTGCACGTTGCGGCGCAGCAGGTAGCTTTGCTCCCGCGGTTTCTGCAGTCCGCGGCGATAGGCGATCCGTCCAGCGGCGACCGCGGCATGTTCCCGGGCGAAGGCCCCCGAGGTCACGCGGTAATGCAGGCGGCGGCCCAAGGTATGCGACAGGATCAATCGGTCGGCCGTCTCCTTGCGCAGGGTCAGCATGCCGATCCGGCTGCGCACACGCAGCGTATGAAAGACTTTCCCAGCGATCGGGTGCAAAGAGGCGGGCAGGATTTTCCGGCCCAGACGGACGGCAAGCATTAGAGACCCTTTCTTGCCTGAAGGTAAATCCGGCTGGTGCGGCACCGGGAGAGATGGCGGATGGGCGCAGTCATATCACCTGCCGTCCTTGTGGCGGCGAAGCAGCCTTCAGCGCTTGGCCCAGCATCCAGCCGCATCGAAGAAACCGCAGTCGCAGTAGTGTGACGCCGCCGTGGAACCGTTCGCCTGCTCCCTCCAGCCGGTCCGAGAACAGTACGCGCGGCAGATGCGCGGTCCCCGACAGCGCGACGGCCAAAGCGCGGCCGACCCAAGTCAGGCGTGCGGCCAGCGTGCGGTCCCGTTCGCCCCAAGCTTCGTCGGTCAGGCGTCGCCACTTCCGGCGGAGCGCCGTCCAGTCCGAGCGGGAGGGGTGGGATGCGATCAGTTCGGCCGCATAGACCATGCTTGCTCCCTTGGTCACTGCGCGGCGGCTCCAGTCCTTGTCCTCGGGGACACCGTGGATGAACGGCCCCGTACGTTCGAAGACGGCCCGGGTGGTCAGCGTGTTGCCGGCGCCGGCAAAGCCCTGACACTCGATGTAATCGCGCATATTGAAGGCGAAGACAGCTTCAAAGGCCTCGGCGCCACTTCGCGGTGGTGGAGTTTCGTCGAAGACCGGCACGGCGCCACCGACGATATCAGCCCGGTCGCAGACCTCGGCCGCTCGGGCGAGCCAGCCGGGGCCAGGCAGGCAATCCGCGTCGATGAACCACAGCAGCGGTGCGGTGCTTTCTGCCACGCCCAGGTTGCGGGCATGGGCCGCGCCCTTGCGCGGTTCAACCAGAAGGCGGATCTGGGGCCAAGGGGCGAGAACGGCCGCCACGTCCTCGGTTGAACCGTTGTCGCAGACGAGGATCTCGACCCCGTCGAGGCTGCCGGGCTCGGCCTCGTTGATCATCGCAGAGATGCAGCGCTGGAGCCGCACCGTGTCGTTGTAGTGTGGGATGATGACCGCGGCGCGGGGTGTGTCAGTCATGCGCAGCACCTCCGGATCAGTAGTAACCGTAAGACGTTCCATACAGCTCGTCCGTGTAGTTGCACTTGTTCAGCACGACGCCCGCCACGTTGGTCAGCTCCGCGACCTGCCGTTCGATCACGTCGAGCTGGGAGATCGGGGTCTTTTCGGCCTCCATCACGATCAGCGCGGCATCGACCGAGCGCAGGAAGCCATGGGCATCATCGGCGGCCATCAGCGGCGGCATGTCGAACAGAATGAGATCGGTGGCGTAGGTTTCCTCGACCGCCGTCAGCAAATCGGCGGTTTCGTGGTTCTGAAGAAGTTCCGACGAATGGCGCGAGGCCGTGTCGTTGAGCGCGAAGGCCATGTTCATGCCATGTCGCATAACGTGGTGTTCAAACGGCACTTCACCGCGGATGACCTGGCCCATGTTGCTGGAGAGCCGCTGGCCAAGCAGGCGGGCCATCGAGGGCCGGCGCAGGTCGAAGTCGAAGGCCATGGCGCGGACGTCGGTCTGCCGCGCGAAGGAGAAGGCCAGGTTGGTGATCGTCGTCGACTTGCCCGCCGACATGGCGGACGAGACGATGGCAATGCGTTTCCAGCCGTGCTGGCGGCTCAGACGCAGAAGCTTTGTCCGCAGCAGGTCGTAGGCCGAGGATTCACCGCTGCTGTCCATGGCGACCAGGCGATTGTGCTGCAGGAGGCTGCGATCCAGCCGGATCTCGGCCAGATTGCTCCAGGCCTCTGAGACGCCGACCGGGAGGGACGGGGCGCTGGTTTCGCGGAGGACCTGAGGATCCTCCGTGATTTCCCCCGCGCGCTTCTTGCGGGCCTTGTCCAGGGCGGTTTGCAGTCTTTCCATGCTCGGCGGTCTCCTTGCTCCGGGTCTGCGGGGCTCAGCCCCGGATGCCGATCTTGTTCATCACGCGGTCGGCCAGCAGGTCGAGCGGCATGTAATAGGTGTGCAGCGCATAGATGGTGGCGGGCACCACGGCCATGACGATCAGGATCATGGCCACGAGGGACGCGCGCCGCATCACCTTTTGGCGGCGGGTGCGCAGGTAGGGGATCGTGGCGATCGGGGTGATCCCGAGCTTGTTGACGATATCCACCGGGCGGCGCGCGGTGCGGTTGAGGAATTCGAGCCCGACGATCAGGGCAAGACCTGCGAGGATCCCGATGGCCGTGCCGCCGCCGGCGATCATCAGGCGATTGGGCTTGGTCGGCTGGGAGGGTGTCGTGGGCTGTTCGACGACCGAAATGCGGCGGCCGCGCGACAGGGTCTCGATGCGTTCGCCGGTCGAGGCTTGGGCGAGGCTTGAAACGGCCTGATTGTACTGGCTTTGGATATTGCGGTAATCGCGTTCCAGTGACTCCAGCGCGATGGAGTTTGCCGGCGTGGCGTCGATGCTGGTGGTCAGGTCGTCCAGCCGGGTCTCGATGCGGGTCTTTTCTTCCTGCAACTGAGAGATCTGGGTGTCGATCTCGGACAGCTGGAACTCGAACATGGCGCGGGCCGGGTCGGTGCCATCAGTGCCATTGGCCCCCGATTCTGCTTCGAGCTGACTCTGTACCTGGGCAATCTGGGCGCGCAGGATGCGGATCTTGGGGTTGTTCTCGGAATACACGGTGAGAGCCTGGTTCAGCTCGGCCTCGAGCTGTGTCAGGCGTTGCTGCACTGGGCTGGCCGAAGGACCGGCGTCGACCCGGCCCGTGGTCTCGAAAATCTCCACCAATTTGGCGCGCTGTTCAGTCATGTTGGCGATGGCGCGATCGACCTGGATCTGGCGGTCCTGCAGGCTCAGTTGTTGGCCGCGGCGGTAATCCAGGCTATCGGGCAGAGCCTTGGAGTTGGCGTTCTTGAAGTTCAGGATGCGGGCGCTTTGTGCGCCAAGCTCATCATTGAGCCGGGTGACCTCTTGCTGGAAAAAGTCTTGTGTCTGGCCCGCACGGTTGACGCGGTATTCGGCGTCCTCGCGCAGGATCAGTGTCAGGTATTCGTTGAGGACAGCTGCGGCCTTGCGGGCATCGCCCGCCTCGAATGACATGTTCATGAAAGTGGCTCGGTTTTGTCCAGCCGAGGTGCTAATGTCGGTGCGTGCCCGCATGGCATCGACAATCTGGTCCGGGGTCATCTCTGCCAAGTCAGCAAGAGCCTGCGTCTTGCGCGCGATGTCCAGCATGTTCGCCCGGGTCAGCAACCGGGTCTGGAAAATCTGCAGCTGTTCCTGCGCAGACACCTGCACGGTCGAGGCCGCAAGATCCCCGGGAATCTGTTCGCTCTCCACCAGCAGCCGGACCGAGCTGACGTAGGCTGGGGGCAGGGTGCGGGCGACCGTGATCGCCACGCCGGAGATCACGCCGGCCACAAGTAGGAACCAGGGCAGGCGCCGCAGGAAGATCGACAGGTAATACCGCAGGGAAATCATCTAACTCAGGTCTCCTGTTTGGCGTATCGCGACGGCTCGCTGGCCGCGCCGAAGAAGACGCCATCGTTCAGAACGGCGTCCACGGCGGTGCGCGTCACCTCTGCCGCCTCGTCGCTCCAGGCATAGAGCATGGAGAGGTCGCAGAGCTGGTTCACCAGCCGGGGCACGCCGCCGGTTGTCTTGTGGATAAGGGTAATCGCCTCGGGCGTGAACTCCTGGCCCGTACCGCCGACGGTCACAAGTCGGTGCGCGATATAGGCCGCAACAGTCTCTTCGTTCATCGGCCCGAGGTGGAAGTTCGCCGCCACCCGCTGCGCCAGCTGGCGCATTTCGGGCTTGTGGACCATGTCGCGCAGCTCGGGCTGGCCGACGAGGACCAGCTGGATCAGCTCGTCCTTGTTGGAATTGACGTTGGTCAGCATGCGGATCTCTTCGAGTCCCTCGACCGAGAGGTTCTGCGCCTCGTCGATGATCAGCACGACGCGGCGGCCTTCGCCGTATTCCTCGACGAGAAAGTCGAGGAAGGCCTGGAAAAGCTGCACGTAGTCGGATCGCTCGGCGGGCAGGGGGATGTCGAAGGCATTGAGCACCCATTGCATCAGCTCGCCCCGCCCGCCCTGGGCGTTGGAGATGAGACCGATGGTCAGGGTGGCGTCCATCTTTTCCAGCAGCGCACGCAGCAGGGTGGTTTTGCCCGACCCGACCTCGCCGGTGATCAGCGTGATGGGCGCGCGCGACAGCAGGCCGAACTCCAGCACCGAGAAGGCCCGCTTGTGCTGCGGTGACCAATAGAGGAAACCGGGATCGGGCAGCAGGGTGAAGGGTCGTTCGGTGAGCCCGAAATGATCGGCGTACATCGCTTCGGTCGCCATGGTGCTCCTTGCCGGCGCGGGGGCCGGGTCCTGCGACTGGGGGACGGGGGCAGAATGGACCTCCGCCGCGTCGGATGGCGCAAGAATGTAATCTTCGGTCTTCTGGCCGTCTTGCTCTGGCGACAAGGTATAGGCAGACGGGCCGGGCGGAGAAACCCCGGATGCGGCGGCGGGCGTGACTTTTTCCGCGTCCGGGGTGAAAAGACGGCGCAATGCGGCAATGCAGCAACGGACCGCCGACGCGGGGCCCCAACTGCTGCGAATCGCGGCATTCCCTCGCGGAAGCGGCGATTGTTGACCGGATACGCGGAAAACCACCCGATAACCTCTATATTGTTGACTTATATAGCCAAATTTTGTGGCGCCCGAGGCGGAGTTTCGGACTTTTTTCCCGGAAACACACCCCGGGGCACTGCTCTAAGTAGTTGATAACAGTATCTTAACGAAGTGATGGCCAAGAAATGGCTTTTATGTGGCCCCCCCGGGGGTTTAATATGCGGGGGTGACAGCTAGATTTATGCTACGCTACAGCATGTTCGGGACAGAAGTTCCGGCTCCGAGGCTGTAAGCGGCCGCCTGAGCCAGGGGGCGACGGAAGGAAATTTGAGTCGAACTTAGGGGTGCTGACCCCAATTGTTAGTACTGAACATCGCGCCCGTCTGCTCGGGCATCCATTTGGAGAAAGTGACTTTCTCATGCTGCTTAGCAACTCGGAATTCGTTTCGAATTCCAACGTCCCAGTGTCCTCCGCGGTCGAGACAGGTGGCCCCCGCCGCCCCGCCCGGATCTATGCACGCCTTTTCAAGCGTCCGGTGGACCTGGCTCTCACGATTGCCCTAGTCCTCCTGACCGCCCCCGTCCTGATCCCGCTCTTGGCCATGTCGCTGCTGCTGGTTGCCCTGGACGGTCACTCCCCGATCTACCGCCAGGCCCGCATCGGCCGGAACGGGCGCGTCTACCAGATGCTCAAGATCCGCACGATGGTGACCAATGCCGAGGTGCGCCTGATCGAACACCTGGCCAGCGATCCCGAGGCCAAGGCCGAATGGGACTGCCACCAGAAGCTGCGCAACGATCCCCGGATCACCCCGGTCGGTCGGTTCCTGCGCAAGACCTCTCTCGACGAACTGCCGCAGCTGTGGAACGTGCTGCGCGGCGACATGAGCCTGATCGGCCCGCGTCCGATGATGGTCGACCAGGCCAAGCTCTACCCGGGCCGCGCCTATTACGACATGCGTCCGGGCATCACCGGCCTGTGGCAGGTGTCGGATCGCAACCATTCAAGCTTTGCGGACCGGGCCTGGTTCGACGACAGCTATCGCGACCGCCTGACCTTCGGGTTCGACCTGAAGATCCTGGCGCGCACCGTGGGTGTGGTGCTGCGCGGCACCGGCTGCTGATCGAAGCTCTGCGGCGTCCCGGCGCCGGGGTTTCCTGATCGGACACTTACTATTTACCAACATTCGGCTGCACCTCATGCCGGGGGACAAGACAAGTCCCCCGGCATTTGTTAAGGTCCGCAGGACCCAGATCAGCCCAGAACCGGATTTGAACAGTGAAGAAATTTGTTATTGCGATCAGCCTTGTACTGGCTCTTGCCGCTTGCGACACCGCCGAGGAACGTGCCGAAAATCACTACCAGACGGCCCTGTCGCTGCTTGAGGAAGGGGATGTGCCCCGGGCGCTGATCGAACTGCGCAACGTGTTCAATCTGAACGGCCAGCACCAGGAAGCGCGGCGCCTTTACGCCCAGACCGTGCTGGAGCAGGGCAAGGCCCAGGAAGCGTTTGGTCAGTTCCGTCTGCTGGTGGAACAATACCCCGACGACATCGAAGGCAATCGCGCCCTGGCCCGGCTGGCCATGGAGGCCGGTCAGATCGAACAGGCCAAGCCCTACATTGCCCGCGTGCTGGAAGCCGAGCCCGACAATACCGAGATGCAGTCGATGGACGCGCTGGTGGCCTATGCCACCTCGCGGGCCAGCAATGAACAGGAGGCCCGGACCGCCGCGCTGGCCAAGGCCCGCAAGCTGATCGAGGCCGACCCCGAGCTGATCTATGCCCGCCAGGTGGTGCTGACGCAGCTGATGCAGGACCGCGACTGGCCCGAGGTCCGCCGCGAGGTCGAGGCCGCGCTTGAAGTGCAGCCCGAGGCCCAACAGCTTTATCGTCTGCGGCTGGCCGCGCTGGAGCAGATGGGCGAAACCGAAGAGCTGGAGAAGACCCTGATCGAGATGACCCGGCGCTTCTCGGACGATCCCGCCACCGGGCAGATGCTGATCCGCTGGTACCTGAGCCGCGGTGAAATCGACAAGGCTGAGGACTGGCTGCGTGATCGGATCGACCCCCAGACCCCCAACCCGCAGGCCCGCCTGGTGCTGCTTGAATTCCTGACCCGGTTCCGCAGCGAACAGGCGGCGCTGGACGAGATCACCGAGCTGATGTCGCAGACCCCGATGCCCGCCGATATCGCTGCGAACGAAGGGACCTTCACCGCCCTGCGCGCCGGGTTGATGTTCAACATGGGCGAGCAGAAGGCCGCCATGCTGCGCCTGGAAGAGCTGGTCGAGACCGGCGAGCCGGGCGAGGAACTGGATCGCGTCAAGATTTCTCTGGCGCAGATGCGCGAGCAGACCGGCAACAATGTCGGTGCCCGTGCCCTGGTCGAAGAGGTTCTGGAACGCGACCGCACCAATGTCGGCGCGCTCAAGATGAAGGCCGCTTGGCTGATCGACGGCGACGAGACCAGCGAGGCGATCAACACCCTGCGCGAGGCGCTCGACCAGGAACCGAACGACACCGCGACCCTGACCCTGCTGGCGCGCGCCTACGAACGTGAAGGCAGCCGCGAGCTGATGACCGACATGCTGAGCCGTGCCGTCGATGCCTCGGGCCGTGCCCCCGGGCCGTCGATCCAGCTGGCCAAGTCCTTGATCCAGAACGGCCAGTTCCGCAGCGCCGAGGACGTGCTGATCGAAGCGCTGCGCGTTGACAGCGCCAACGTGCAGCTGCTGCACACCCTGGGCCAGGTCCATATCGGCATGGACGACTGGGGCCGGGTCGATCAGGACATCAAGCGCCTGCGCGCGCTCGACAGTCCCCAATCCAAGGGGGCGGCCGATGATCTCGAGGCCAAGCTGCTGCTGAACCAGCGCAAGACCGACGATCTGATCGGCTTTGTCGAAAGCCTGTCCGAAGGCGACCGCAACGGCGAGGCCAACGTGATCCGCGCCCTCGTCATGTCCGGCCAGGTCGATCAGGCCCTGGAAAGGGCGAAAAGTTACTACGAGGACGACCCCGAGGCCCCGGCGGCCCGTTTCCTCTACGCCTCTGCGCTGAGCTATTCCGGCCAGGACGACCAGGCGCTCGAGCTGTTCCAGGCCCTGGCCGAGGAAGAGCCCAAGGCCCTGTCTGTCTGGCGGTCGATCTACAGCATCCAGATGCGCAACAAGCAGATGGAGGCCGCCGCCGAGACCGTCGAGAAGGTCAATGCCGCGCTGCCCGACAACCTTGACGCCAAGTGGATGAAGGCCGGTCACTACGAGGCCCTGGGCCAGCCCGAGGAGGCCATCGCGGTCTACGAGGAAATGTACGCCCAGAACTCGAACCTGCCGGTGATCGCCAACAACCTCGCCAGCCTGCTGTCGACCGTACGCGACGACCCCGAAAGCCTTGAGCGGGCCTACACGGTCGCCCGCCGCCTGCGCCAGCTCGACGTGCCCGCCTTCAAGGACACCTACGGCTGGATCGCCCTGCGCCGCGGCGAGATCGAAGAGGCCGAGGCGCACCTGGTGCCGGCGGCCGAGGCCCTGTCGAACGACCCCTCGGTCCAGTACCACGTCGGCGCGCTTTATGCCGAACAGGAGAAGACCGCAGACGCCCGCGAGGCTTTCGAACGGGCCCTGCAGCTGCTGGAAGAAGGCGGCAAGACCTATCCCGGCCTGGTTGATGTGGTGACGGAAAAGCTGGCGGCCCTGCCCGAGGGTGAGGCCCAGACAGGTCAGTAAGGCCATGGCCCTGCGTCTTTCCTGCCGCGCTTGACATAAACCGTGAAACAGGACGTTTGCCGAACGTCCTGTTTCGCTTATGGTACGCGCGAGTAAGGCAGTATATGCCGGGCCGACAAGCAGAAGCGGCCCCCGTACAGGGGAAGGCCCAGACCCGGTAGAAAAGGACAGACCATGACCCGTTTCTCGCAATGTCGCGGACTGATCGGCTGGATCGCCGCAGTCTTCGCCCTGGCCCTGCTGGCGGTCCCCGCCTCTGCCCAGCAGCTCTACAAGATCCGCCCCGGCGATCAGCTGAACATCGAAGTGCTGGAAGACCCCAGCCTCAACCGGTCGGTGCTGATCCTGCCGGACGGCAATTTCACCTTTCCCTTCGCGGGCCAGGTCCGGGCCGGCGGGCGCAGCGTGCTGGCCGTGCAGAACAGCCTTGTCGAACGGCTGAGCAGCAACTTCGCCACGCCGCCGAGCGTTTTCGTCACCGCAGGCCCTCTCTTCAAGGCGCCCGAAGCGCCCATGGGCGCCGTGGAAATCGACAAGTTCGGCATCTATGCCATGGGCGAGATCAACAACCCCGGCAAGGTCGAGATCCTCAGCGATGAAGGCATCACCCTGCTTCAGGCGATCGCACAGGTCGGCGGTTTCACCCGGTTTGCCGCGACCAAGCGGATCGAACTGCGGCGTCCGACGCAGAAGGGCGAACAGGTTTACATCTACAACTACAAGACAGGCGGCGGGATTTCCGGTGCAACGACGCTGCGGGCCGGCGACGTGATCGTCGTTCCCGAACGGCGCCTGTTCGAGTAAGCTTCACGACACCGGTCTGCCCCGCGCAGCCGGACGGATCAGACACGCCCGGGGCAGGGGATCTGTGCCGGGCGAAATGCCGCAAAGACCCAGAGAGGTCCGGCAGATGGGGGATACGAGAGTGCGCATTTCCGGCACCGGCATCGGCAGGCAGACGGCCCTGGCCGTATTCTGCGGCACCACCCTTCTGGCCAGCGGCTCGGTCCTGCTGGCGCAGCAGTCCAATACCGCCAACGAAATCCGCTTCGGTATCTCGACATCCCTGCGGCATGAGACCAACGAACGCCTCGCAACCCCGGCCCCGGGCAGCACGACGCGCCTGTCGACGGACCTGAGCTTCGGCCTGACCCGGCAGACCACGACCAGCTTGCTGGATTTCAGCACCAGCGGCGCCGTCTTTTTCGAAGACACCCCTGCGGGCACCACGACGGATGCCGAACTGTCGGGCCTGCGCCTTTATTTCGAAAAGGAAGCGGCCCGGTCGAAGCTGACCTTGCAGGCCCGGGTGAGCGAGAGTGACCTGAGCAACCTGTCGACCCTGGTCGACCCGATCACCGGCGATCTTCTGACGGTCGAGGATCCGGGCCGCCGCCGCAGCTTTTCACTTGGCGCGGCGCTGGAGGCGGGGCGGGACGGGCCGCTGGAGACCCGGCTGGCCCTGACCCGCAGCGGCGCGCGCTATTACAACACCCTTTCGCCCAGCTATGCCGACAGCGACACCCTGACCGTCGAGGCCAGCGCCCGGATGCGTCTGAGCCCGGTCCTGTCGCTGACCCCGTCGCTGTCCTACACCGACTACGAGGCACAGGATGCCGTCAGCACCCGCCGCGAAACCCGCACCGCGCGGCTCGGGATGTCCTACGAGCTGGACCAGGTCACCAGCCTGAATGCCTCACTGGGCTATTCCAGCATCGATCAGAGCGGCGCCGCCACCCTGCGCAACCGCGACGGCGCGACCTTTGCCCTTGGCGTGACCCGGCAGGTCACCACGGGGCAGGTGGGGCTGAGCTATGATCGCACCCTCGACAACAACGGCACCCGTGACCGGCTCACCCTCTCGGGCAGCATGGAGCTGCCGCGCGGCAAGCTCTCGGGCTCCATCGGCTATGCCAAGTCGGCGCAGTCGGATGGCGGGCTGGTTGCCTCAATCGATTATTCCCATGCCCTGCCGGACGGGCAGATCACCCTCGCCGCCAGCCGGGCCGTCAGCGCCTCGGACGCCGGGTTCGACCAGATCACGACACAGCTCAGCGCCGCCTGGAGCCACCAGATCAACGGCAGCTCCTCGTTCGGGGTCAATGCCAGCTACAGCGCGGTGGACACCTCCGCACCGGGCGGAACCGACACCAGCCGCACCACCCTGGGCGTAAGCTATGACTACCAGCTGACGCAGGACTGGACGCTGAGCAGCGGCCTGCAGCACCGGGTCGCCGAGCGTCAGGGCCAGCCCGATGCCAGCTCGAACGCGATCTTCGTGACGATCGGCCGCGATTTCTCCTACCGTTACTGACCCATGAAGGACCCCGCGGATCAGGAACCAGTGTGGTCCGCCCGCCCGGCTCCGGAGCAGCCCGACCTGCAGGATGTGAAGCCGACGCTGCCCATCATCTGGGTGCTTCTGGTGATGTGCGTCCTGCCCGAACTGGTCTTTCTCGGCGCGGATGTCGGGTACTGGGGGGACCGTACCTGGCGCGCCCTGGGCCTGCAATACGGCGCCTTCTGGCCCGGCCTTCTGGACAACTGGCGCCCGAACTACACCGGCCAGCCGATCCTGATGTTCCTGACCTACGGCTTCCTGCACGCGGGCACCTGGCACATGGGGCTGAACATGGTGACGCTGGTCTCGCTCGGGCGGTCTCTCAGCACGCAGGTCGGCCAGCGCCAGTTCCTGGTGCTCTACATCGGCTCCATGATCGGAGGCGCCCTGGCCTTCACCCTGTTCGGGCCCGTGTCATCCCCGATGGTCGGCGCCTCGGGCGCACTCTTCGGACTGGCCGGTGCTTTGATCCTGGACCTTTGGTGGGACACTCACGATTGGCGCCTGCTGGTCCTGCCCACGGGCGGCCTGATCCTTCTGAACGTGATCATGTACTACGCGATGGACGGCCTGCTGGCCTGGCAGACCCACTTGGGCGGGTTTCTGGCTGGGGTCTGGGTGATGGGGATGTTTCTGATTCATGAGGGCGACTGACATCGCGAATTGCGCCCGACTGGCGCGCGCTGGTTTCCCGAAATAGTGATGGCAGATCACGGGCTTTTTCCGCATCCCTCCCACAATGACCCCGCGCTTCGCAGGCAATCTCCATTGCGTTTCTCAAGGGTCAGCTTGTCATCACCTCCGATCTTTGTATCTCAGTGTCTCCGCTGCTGTTGACCGGTGTGATCCTGACGGCGGAATTCGTCCTGTTTCGACTGGTCCGAGCGACTCCCCGTCTTTTGGGCAGGATCCGGCGTAATTTAAGCTATTCTCTGCCCCTTCTGATCGGTTTCAATCTGGTTGAAGTAGAGCATGGCGGACGATGAAGATGTTGTCGAGACAGCACCCCTTGCGTCCATTGAGATCCGGCTACCGATGCGCTTCAGCCGGTCGGTCCATGCGAAGGACGTGAACTGCGAGCCCTGATCGGTGTTCATGATCTCGGGCGGGCCGAAGCGGTGGATCGCTTCATTCAGCACCTCGACGCAGAAGTCCGCCTCCAGCGTGTTCGAGATGCGCCAGGTCAGCACCTTGCGGGTGAACCAGTCCATGATCGCCACCAGGTAGAGAAAGCCTCGTCGCATCGGCAGGTAGGTGATGTCGGCGCACCAAACCTGGTTGGGCCGATCGACCCGCAGGCCACCCAGCAGGTAGGAGTAGGTCTTGTGCCCCTTGGCCGGCTTGCTCGTGCTGGGCTTCTGGTAGATAGGCATCCAGCGCATCAGCCGCCGGATGCGCTTCACGTTCACGGCGTGGCCCTCGTTCCGCAAGTGCCAGGTTATCTGTTGGACGCCATAGAATGGGGTTTCCAGTAACTGCCGGTCGATCATCTGCATCAATGCCAGGTTCATCTCGGTCTCGCCCTGCGGCGGGTACTAATACGACGAGCGCGAGATCGACAGAAGGCGGCATTGCGCCCCGACCGACAACGAGGGGTGGGCACGTTCAATCATCTCGCGCCTCGCTTTCCGGTCCAAGGCTTGAGCTTTCTTGACAAAAAATCGTTGGCGACGGCCAGCTTTCCAATCTTGGCGTGCAGCGACCGCACCGACTCCTCGTCGACCTGGGCCTTCTTCTTCCCGCCGCTCCCTCGAGCAGAGCTTTCTTCCAATGATGGATCATCGTCGGATGCACGCCGTATTCCCCGGCCAACTCCAACACGGTGCGTTCGCCCTTCACTGCTTCCAGCGCTACACGAGCCTTGCAGCCCGCGTCATGGTTCCTGCGTTTCGACATGTTCTGATCTCCTCGTTCTTGGAGATCCGCAGACGTCAGGTCGTAGCTTCCGTCACTGCCCGATTTTCGGGGAGGCGCTCTGTTGCCCTCACCACCAGGTGGCGGCTTTCGCCTCTTGGCTGTCCCAGGCAGATCCTGCCGCTTCGCAACGACACTTCTCGCGCCGAGGTCAGGGATAATCTAGCAATCAACTAAGGAGACCTTATGCGAAGGTCAACTCAATCACCATTGATGATTTTGAAGATATGGGAAATTTACACATTTAGATGAATCTTTGAGCTTTTTGTCACCTGCCTTTCCGGCCCTTAAATTTGTTGGCACGCCTTCAAGGCTGACTGAGAAATTATTTTGGGAGAAATCGAAAATGCAACTAAAAAACACAATATGCAAAATATAGCGCCGATTTGGAAGTGAGGCTTCCGGTTAAGAGTAGGCGAAAAGTCCTAAACAGAGTATAAGCGACAAGCGTTCTAAGGCTGTTGCGGTGACATATAGGCGCTGGGGCAGATACTATAGATTGAGATAGCTTCGAATTTGACGGCCATAGAGTTTAGACATGATGAGTAACACCCCTTTTGGTGATCGCTGCTGCCTGATCGGCCATACAGGATTTGTCGGCGGAACCCTTAATCGGCAGGCTGGGTTTTCAGCCCAATACAATAGTCGCACCATTTCCGATGTCGCCGGACAAAGCTTTGACACGGTGGTCTGTGCTGCCGCGCCAGGATCGATGTTCGAGGCGAATAAGTTTCCCGACCGGGACCGGGGTCAGATCCATTGCCTTATCGAGCGGCTCGCGAGCCTCAAGGCGCGGCGCTTCATCCTCATCTCCTCCATTGCGGTTCTGGCGAATTTCGCCAATGGTGATGATGAGACCACCACCGCCTTCCAGGAAGATCTGGCTTATGGCCGCCATCGCCGGGAATTGGAGGCCTTTACCGAAACCCATTTCAGGCAGGGGCTAATCGTCCGGCTGCCCGCCCTGTTCGGCCAGGGCCTGCGCAAAAATTTCATCTTCGACCTGTTGAACCCGGTCCCTTCGATGCTGACTGCTGACAGGATTGAGGCGCTGTCCTTGGCGCTGGCTCCGGCGCTGGCGGGCTGGCTCAGGGTGCTTTACAGCCATGACCTAGTGACCGGTATGTACAAGATCAATCGCGCGTCCCTGGTCGGCGATCCGCGCCGCGCCGCGCTGGAAACAGCAGTGTCCGACCTGGGCTTTTCGGCTACCCAATTTCACAATCCCGAGACTACCTACCAGTATTACGACTTGACCCGCCTTTGGTCCGATATCGGTATGGCGGTGGCGGCCGGGCTCAGCCATATCCACCTTGTTTCCGAACCGCTCGGGGCTGCCCGGATCTACCAGCGACTGACAGGCCGCCCGATGCCTGAAACCGGAGCGCGCCTTCATCACGAGGATATGCGGACCCGGCATGCCGGTCTCTGGGGGCGACAAGGACATTACCTGAGTGATGCTGGGCATGTGCTGGACCGGCTGGCGGACTTCTACAACGCGGAGCGGCAGGCTGTATGAAACTTTCAATGTCAAATATTGCTTGGACCCCGGAGGAGAGGGGCGCCGCCTATTCCGCGCTGGCCGGGGCCGGGCTGACCGGGCTTGAGATCGCGCCGGCTCTTTTCTTTCATGCTGCCGAAGACCCATTCAATCCTGACCCTGCCGTGGCACGGACAGCAATGACAGAGATTGCCGAGGCCGGGCTGAGCTTGGTGTCGATGCAGTCTCTTCTTTTCGGCGTTTCCGGCGCAGGGCTGTTCGAAGGGGCCGAGGCTCGCGCCGCCTTCGAAGCGGGGATGATCCGGGCTATTGGCTTGGCCGGACGGTTCGGTATTCCTAATCTCGTATTTGGCTCTCCCCGACAGCGCCGGGTGCCCGAGGACATGGCCATGGAGCAGGCGTTCGACGAGGCGGCAGAGGTCTTCCAACGGCTGGGCGATGCAGCGCAGCGCGCTGACACGGTGATCGCGGTGGAAGCCAACCCAGAGGCTTATGACACGAATTTCCTCACCACACTCACGGCGGTGACAGGGTTCGTGAAACGGGCCGATCACCCGGCCATTGTCACGATTCTTGATCTTGGCGCGATACATATGAACGGCACATGTGACTGCCTTCCCGCGATTTTGCCCAGTCTGATGCCGCATCTCAACCATGTACATGTAAGCGAGCCCAACCTCGCCCCAGCCCCCGCCGAGACACAGGCGCTTGTTCCGGTGCTGCGGGCCCTACAGGCTCAGGGCTATGACAGGGCGATCTCGATCGAGATGAAGCGTCCCGACACCGGTCTCCGGGGTGTCGAAGCGGCCCTCTGCCGACTAGTGACGGCTTGTAAAGCTGCGGGGGCGGATCATGTCTGACAGTCGTCTTGCCACGGCCGATACGTTAGCCACCACACCGGGGAACCTGCGCCAGGACATTGTTGTTTCGGTCTGTTTTTCAGATCTGCCCGCCACTCCGGAAGCCTTTGAGGCGCTCTGTGCCCTCAGCACGCAGCTGGATGCCTTGTACCGCTTCCGCGAAATCATCTTAGTCGTCGACGAACAAGTACGGGATCGTTACCTACCGCTACTCGAGCGGGTATCGGATCTGCGGCTGTTCACCGCGCAGCCGGGCAGTGGCTATTACGACCGCCGCGTTATCGCTGCCGAAGAGGCGATCGGCGATATCGTCCTGATCGGCTGTGCCGACGAGATGGGATATGTAGATATGCCGACGCTGCTGAGGCAAGCGGAACAAACGAATTCGATCGTCGTGACAACACGCATTATGCGCCGCCGCCTCCAGACTGGTCTGGCGACTCCGATCATCCTTTTAGGGCGCTTGGCTAGGTTCAAGGTCAATCCCAACGATATTCAGAGCATTGCCATGCCCCGTACACTCCTCAATCAGCTCGTCTCGCACAGCGTGCCCGAGCTGGCACTACGCTTCCCGCCCCGAGATCCGCGCTTCCCGATGAGCTTTCGCACGGTGGACAAAATCCTGCCCTCGCGCAACGGCTTGGGAACATTTCCCCGCCGTATCCAGCTACTGCAGAAACTGCTGATCTATCTGGCGCCGACGCTACTGATGATTGTCTCCATCTCGTCGAGTCTTCTTGCCGTGATCGGTATCTGCTATGCTGCCTATGTCGCTGGAGCCTGGCTCGTTGTCGACACGCTTGCGCCGGGCTGGTTGACCACATCGGTGATGCTGAGCCTGAGTGCTGCCTTCATGGGGCTTTCGATGCTTGGGCTGAGCCTCGGCCTGCAGCAGCTTCTCAACCAACGCCACGAAGGCTACGTGGAGCGGGTGGGCGACGAGATCAACCGGGTCGACTTGTTTCGGAAAGTCGCCTCTGATCTTAATGTCGAACTGGAAAGCGAGGCGCTGCCCGCGCCGCGTCAGGCTCCCTGATGGCCGTAGCTCGAACCCAGTTCGATTACATCATTATCGGCGGTGGTTTCTACGGCTGTTGTTTGGCGCTATACCTGCGGTCCCTGTCCAAACGGGTTCTGCTGGTAGAGGCCTCAAGCAGACTGATGACTCGGGCGTCGCGGGTCAACCAAGCGCGGGTCCATACCGGCTTTCACTACCCCCGGTCTGCGGTGACCGCAGTCAAGTCGATGCTGCTACACCGACGGTTCCTGCGCGACTTTCCCGAGGCGGTGGTTGATGACTTCCAGATGCTCTACGCTATTGCCCGGCGCCGCTCCAAGGTTACGGCTAAGAAGTTCTACCGTATGTTTCGGGACATGGGCGCACCGATCGAACCAGCCAGCCCCAACCAGATGGCCCTGTTCGACAACCATATGATCGAGGCGGCCTTTGCCTGTTTCGAGGTAGCTTTCGACTATTCCGTGCTAGAACGACTGATGTCGGAACGGCTCTCCGCCTCCGGGATTGATCTACGCCTGTCGACACGGGTGGTTTCGGTCTCGGACCGACCGGACGATGTCGTTGTCCAGCTGTCCAACGGCACGGAAATCACCGGGCGCTACGCCTTCAATATCACCTATTCGCAGATCAACACGATCCTGGGGTCGGCCGGGCTGCCCGAAGCGCAGCTCAAGCATGAACTGGCGGAGCTGGCGCTGATCACGCCCCCACTGGAACTGGAGAGGACCGGTGTGACCGTCATGGATGGGCCCTTCTTCTCCTGCATGCCCTACCCATCTGAAAACCTATATTCGTTGACCCACGTACGCTATACGCCGCATGAAAGCTGGGCCGACACCGCCGACAGAACCCGCGATCCCCATGCTTATTTAGATAGGCGCAGTCTGGAAACGCGCTATCCCTACATGCTGCGTGATGCGCAGCGCTACATGCCCTGCCTCGCAGACAGCCGCTACAGCCATTCGATCTTCGACGTGAAAACGGTGCTGATCAAAAACGAACAGGATGACGGGCGGCCGATCCTCTATCAGCAGAAACCGGCCGACTGTCGGGTCATTTCGATCCTCGGGGGCAAGATCGACAATATCTACGACTTGTTCGAGCTTGTTCGCCACACCAGTGCGGAATTTGCCGACGCCAGTGACTCGCTGGTCCTAGGCCAGGGTGAGGAAATGGCATGAGAGCGGGGTTCCGCGTACCAGCGCCGTTCCGCGCCATATTCATGGTAGCTTTGGTATACCTACTGTCGCTAATCCTACGCATCGGTACGTTCACCGAAACTGTGGGCGCCTTAGGCGTCGAAGCCACCTATCACGTACTCTGGACCGTCGAGGCATTGCAGCATGGACCAATCTCGAGCCATGTTTTCCTGCCTACGGTGACGCTAGATCCTGCACGTGGAGTTCCTTTCGCATGGGGGGCCACGGTGGCAACGCCGGGTGGTAGCTATGTCTACACCTCGTTTCCGCCGCTTGGTTTTTTAGTGCCTTGGGTAGTGTCCCGACTGATCCCTGAAGGACTAGATTTCCTACGACTATCCTTGTTGAACAGTATGTTCGGCTTCGTGGCCGCACTTGCTATGGGAGGGCTAGCGAAAAATGCGGCATGGCTCGCAGCGTCGCGCCTATCCCCGACAGAAGGCTGGCGCATCTTTGCCATTGTGGCCTCTGTCTATCTGCTTCTGCGCGAAACTCTGTTTGACCATGGTGCCGTGTATTGGCCACACTCGCTGTCACAAATCACACTGATTTCTGGCACTTGGCTAACGCTACACATGTTTAGTGGCCGGGCGGGTGACCGCACCCGGGCGCTACTGGCTCTGACCTGCTTCTGCTATCCATCCCTAGAATGGACCGGCTTCGTTTTTTCTGGCGGTGTGGCGATCGCTGCCCTGCTGGCCTGGAAAGGGCAACTGGAGGGGGTCCGGCTTGGAGATGCCCTGTTACCTCTACTTTCATCGGGCCTAGCAGGGCTCGTCATCATCGTTCACTTCTCAATGGCAATTGGAGGCGACGCATTTCTGACTGCCTTACTGGAACGCGCTGAGGCACGAGGAGCGAGCAGCCGCGCGGCTCTACGGATATGGCCCGCCTACATTGTTTCTTTCGGACTTCTTGCACCATTGGCTGTTTGGGCCGGGTTGGCCTTGCGCGGGCGCCTGAAGCAAACGCAGAGCCGCGGGGTCTGGTTAACACTTTTGGTTGCGACCTTCCCGATGATTGAAAATGCAATCATGCTGCAACACGCGTTCCAATTCCCTTTCGACCGGCTCAAACTGGCAGTCCCAATGCTGCTGGTCACGACTTTGATCTGCGTGACTGCATCGTGGCGACACCGACGGCTGGTAGTCACCTTAGGGTTACTGTCGGTAGTCGGTAGCAACCTGTTTCTCTACCTGCGTGATAACCGAATGCATCGAGCCTGGCCCGCCACCATCGTACGCAATGAAATCTTCGCTACGGATTTCTCGAACAATTTTGACAGCCCCTGCCTTCTTCTAGGTGCTTCAGCGAGTGTACGAGGCTATATTAACCTTTTATTCCAAAGTGATATCGTCGAAAAGACCGATCCCGAATCCCTGCGTAAGATAATCGCTTCTGATCCCGATTACTGTGGCTTTGCTTTCCTAACACTGGAACGGGTTTACGGACATCTTGGAGACCTTCCGGCTATCCGGCGTATCGATACATACGACCGCGACGGCAAAATAACAGGATGGGTTGATGTCCCGAGGTGAGAGGTGCCGCAGCTTATGGTATTTGAGGCAAGATCAATGGAATTGATCCGTTTTTTCATAGTCTCTTTAGTCGGTGTCTTAATTGATATCGGGATTGCTTGGTTCCTGTCGGTTACACTGGCTCTGCCGCTCTGGTTCTGTGCTGCTATCGGTTTCACCCTAGCAGCAGTCAGCAATTATGCGTTACATGAGAGTTGGACCTTTCGTCAGCAGAATGCCAAGCTGTCCGGGCGACGCGGTGTGCAGTATTTCGGAGCCGCGCTAACCACCCTGCTGATGCGCCTCGCAGTGGTCGCCGCGCTTGAGCGGACTCTTGGCCCTGACTGGTCACTGGCAATCCTAATTGTCGGCGCCGGGGTATCGTTCTTTGTCAATTTCGCTCTCAGCAAGTTCTTGGTCTTTGCAGGAACAGCTTCAGGAAAGTCTGAATCATGACCCAGACCCGCGATTCCGATTACGACGACAGCACATGGCAGCTGCCCAGCTTTGATGAGGCCTTCTATGACGAGAGGCAGCATAGATACGCCTTGGTTATTCCGGTGATCAACGAGGGAGAGCGCATCCGTTGCCAGTTGCAGCGGATCCAGGCGGCGGCGCTGCCGGTGGATGTGGTGGTAGCGGATGGCGGTTCGACCGACGGATCGCTGGAGGCCGGGTTCATCCGCGATGTTGGGGTACGCGCCAAGCTTACCAAGACCGGTCCCGGCAAGCTTAGCGCGCAGCTGCGCATGGCCTATGCTTGGTGCCTGCGCCAGGGCTACGACGGCATCGTCACCATCGATGGCAACGGCAAGGACGGGGTCGAGGCGGTGGCGCAGATGGTGGCTTGGCTTGAGGAGGGCTATGACTACGTGCAGGGATCACGCTACATGGCCGGCGGGGTGGCAGAACACACGCCGCTGGAACGGACCCTGGCCAACCGTGGCATCCATGCCCCGCTGCTGAGCCTAGCGGGGCGGCACTGGTTCACCGATACCACCAATGGCTTTCGCGGCTATTCCCGGCGCTATCTGCTTGACGCGCGGGTACAGCCGTTCCGGGATATCTTTCAGCGCTACGAGCTGCTGTTCTACCTGACGGTCCGGGCCGGCCAAATCGGCCTGAAGGTCTGCCAGGTCCCGGTTCAGCGCCGTTATCCTCCCAATGCCGCCGTGCCGACAAAAATCGACGGTATGCGGGGCAAGCTGTCGATGCTGAGGCAGACCTTTGCGGCCGCCTTCGGCCATTTCAACCCATGACCTGGCATGAGCGGAAGTCATTGAAAGGGGCGCACGCGACATGGCAGAACGATTTGGCCGCGGGCCGCTTTAAAGGGATCCTCCCGATGGTCCCTTGGCTGTTTCTCGGGCTGGTACTGGTCTTTGGGGCCGTGCAACTGCAGTTCTGGAATGGCCGCAGCCTATGGATCGACGAGGTCTCACAGCTTCTCAATGCGCCGCTGGATAACTTGGCTCAAGCCTTTGGTCCGCTGCCTAGGGCACAGCAGGCGGCGCCGCCGCTGTTTAACTTGCTGCTGCATGCCGTGTCGGGCCTGTCCATCGAAGTGATGCGCAGCGCCATGGTAGCAGTGACGCTGAGCGTGGTGCTGATCGCCATGCTCGCTGCGTATGGCCCGAGGCCTCTGCAGATAACGGCGGGGTTATTTGTCCTGCTTAGCCACCCCAGATTTCTTGAACAGGCGACCATGCTTAAGTTTTACGGGCTGGAAATCGCGGGCTTTGCCATTTTCACCGCTTGGATCTACGCCCGCCGCCGGACGTCCCCACTGGGTCCTGGCGACGCGCTTATCCTGCTGGCGGGCATGCTGTTCGGCATCTCAACCATTGTCGGCGCCTGCATCGTGGTCGCCCTATTCTTGGCGCTGCGTCTCGGGCAGGGCGATCTGTGCCTGCGCGAGGTTCTGATCGCCGGGCTGCTGGGTTTGTTCGCGGTCGGATATTATCTGCAGATCCGGTATGCCACGGCGCTTCAGCTCTCTTCCTTTCCAGATGCCTATGGCGCCCGCTCACTGGCGGCCGTGCTGAATTTCGCTGACGCTTTGTGGCAGCTTCTCACCCTGAAGGCGGCGGCGGTTCTTCTGGTCGTGGTCGCCATTCTACTGACCGGCGTCATGTTGCTACGGGATACCGCCCAGTCGCAACTGGCAGGGGTGATGCTTTTTGCAACTCTTATAACCGTTGTCTTCATCGGCCTTGCGGCGATCGGGAAATACCCGGCCTCGACCATACGCCACTTGGTCTGGATATTGGGAGTCTACAGTATCCTTACCGGGGTCGCCCTGTGCACACTGCTGCAGCTCTGGGTCGACGAACGGCGAATCCCAGCCATAGCCGGGACCGTGCTGCTGGGCGGTGTGCTGGCTGCGAACGGTATGCGCGAAGTCAGCAAATGGCCGCCGCAAATCGCCGAGGGCGCGACCAGCCACCTAGTGACAGCCTTGGCCAAGATACCGCCCTCCACGGTCATCACCTATTATGGCGCGCTGCGGATGATTCCACTGGAGCTGGCACGGGGCACCCAGATTGGGCAGCATAGCTATGCCCCTGCCGTTTCCCTGCTGAGCGGCCCCCTCGACCCAGCCTATTTCAACCCTGACTGGATGGAGATGGAGGCGACGCGCGTCTCGGACAAGATGCAGGCGATCCTCGCCAATGATCCACACGGCTGGATCAAAATGAGCGTCCTGCTGCGGCTCAGGCAAGATTTCCGCCCCCTGGCCCGGTTCGTTCTGGATGCCGCGCCTGCGGATAATATCCCTTTTCATATCGTCGCGCTGCATGTGCTCTGGGACGAGGTGGGGACGGATAGGCGGGCCGCAGACCTTCAGGCTGAGCTCGACGCGCGGTTGTGCAGCTATGCGGCTGTGGCCAATTTCCGGACCGTCCGCAGTCCCGGCTTTCTGCTTGAGGTCCGCTGCCCCTAGGATTCTGACTCATAATGTCTCACCCAGAGGCAAGAGCAGGGGATAAGGACTGCGGCAAGGTAGTTTTGGGCGATTTTCCGGAAGTGTTTGAGCTTGTTGAAGATCCGCTCGACGAGGTTGCGCTGAAGATAAAGTGCGGGACCGACCGAGCGCTGAATCTTTCGGTCGCGTTGCGTCGGGATGTAGCGCCGCCCGCCGCGCGCCACGAGTAGCTCGAGGATCGCGCGGGCGTCGTATCCCCGATCCGCAACGACATCTCCGGGGGCGGCAAGCAGGTCAGCGACCGCCGCCTCGTCCGAAGCCTGCCCGGGGGACAGCGTGATCGCAATCGGCAGGTCCCGGTGGTCCACCATCGCGTTGATCTTGGTGCTCAGTCCACCACAAGAACGGCCAAGGGTTTGATCCGCCAACATTTTTGAGCCGCCGCCTGCTGGTGCGCCCGGATGATCAAGGAGGCGATGAACTGCATGCTATCGGGGGATTTTTCTGCCAGCTTTTCGAAGACCCGGTTCGCGGCGCCCAGAAGATGCCATTCAGAACCCGTCGATCATCCACTCGCGCCACACCCCGTGGCTTGCCCGGCAAGGCAGCGGAAGCAATGCACTAACTGCCAATAATAATACATAATAATGATTCTAGGTGCTATGGGTGGCGCGGAGGGTACTCGCTAAAATCAAACGCGACTTTTGTATGGTGACAGGATGTTAAGAGTTTAAAAGACATCCTGAATGAAACGCAAATTTAGCCACCTCACATTTACCGACAGACGCCAGATCGAACGCTGGCGGCTGGTGAAGTTGAGCGCGACGGACATCGCCCAAAGACTGGGTCTGCGTGGCGCGGCCTGCCCGAGCGCTATGGCCCTTACACGACCGTCTATAACCGGTTCAACAGATGGGCGAAGGCGGGTGTCTGGCTCGAGGTCTTCGAAACCCAAGCGAAAAAGTCGCCCAACAGCATGCAGTTCATCGCCTCCTTGATCATCCGGGCGCACCAGCAGGCAGCAGCCCCAAAAGGGGGGGGCGGATCATACCCTTGGCCGTTCTTGTGGCGGACTGAGCACCAAGGTCAACGCGATGCTCGATCATCAGGCCTGCCGTTGAAGATCACGCTGTCGCCGGGGGATGTCTTCACCGACCGAGGCCCCGATGCCCGGGCCATCCTCCATCTCATCGCCGCGCATGCGGAAGGGAACACATTCCGACCCAGCAGTCCGTCGATCCAGCGATCTACCGAAAGTGCAACTGCGTCGAGCGGTTCTTCAACACGCCCAAACACTTCCGCAAAATCGCCACCCTTTAAGATAAATCCGCGACAAACTATCTAGCTGCGGTGCTCATCGCGTGCTTGAGACTGTGGGTCAGGTATTATGAGTCCGCATCTAGCGCGTACGGGCCTGCCGTCCCGGGCCAATTCGCAGGGCCTTGAGCACATCTTTCCGAATGCCAGGATTCAAGGCGATCCGTACCGCGTAGATCAACATCATGATCGCGATTGCCAGTGCCGCTTCGATAATGACCATATCCAGCTCGAGTGTGGCACGGAGCGCCAGCATGGCCAGAAGTGCGGCGACCGCGACCAGCGAATCCACAAGCAGCGTTTGCCGGATAGCCCCCCAAGTCAGTGGCGTCAGCCAGACGGCGACCACCGCCAGTATCGGCCCTTGGACGAAAGTCGCGGCGATCATGTGGTAGGTCACCATTCCCAGAAGCCCCTGTTGCAGGCCAAGCACCATGGCGATGACCAAAAAGGTGTTTATTAGCAGCCGCGCTAGGAAGAACTGCTTGCTGTGCCCGGTTGCGACCAAGCACCAAGCCAGGCTGGACAGCGACAGGGACGTCGCCACATTGCCACCCATCACCGCCATAATCGGCGCCGTAGCAGCCCAGTCCGGTCCAAGCAGGAAGCCTGAGATGACATCGGCGCAGCTGCACAGGATCAGTCCCAGCGGCACGATCACCAAATTGCCGCGCGAGACCTGGCGGTGGTAGATGGCGCGGAAGCCCGCCGGATCGTCTTGCACCCGGCTGAGCGTCGGCAGGAAAACCCCTGACATCGGGCTCACCACCCGCCGCTGTGGCATCCGCGAAATGGTCTGTGAGCGAAAGAAAAGCCCCGCCTCTAGCTGCGAAAACACCCGCCCGACCAGCACGGTCTGCAAGTTGTGCATCACCTCCATAACCACCCGTTCGGCAGCGAGGAAACCGCCAAAATTAAGCGCGCTACGGGCTGTGGAAAGATCTCGCCTCCAGGCCCTGTCAGGCCACGAAGGTAACCATTTCGATCGAATCGCTAGGGTAGCAAAATTCAGCACCTCGGCCCCCAGAAGCTGGATTAGCAGCGCCCAAGCCCCCGCCCCCATCCAGGCGGCGACCGCCGCTAAGACTGCGCTGGCCAGAGCGGCGCCGAAGCCCGACACCTCGATCATCCGGATCTGCATGCGGCGTCTGAGGATCGACACGTAATGCGCCGCCAGAACCGAAAAGAGCACATAAAGCGATAGCACCCGAAAGATCGGCACCAAGTCTGGCGTGTCGAAGAACCGGGCGACCGGCGTGGCGATAAGCGCGAACATCAGCGTCACACAGCAACCGATCAGCATGCCAATCCAGAATAGCGTGCTGACCTCGCGATGCGTGATGTGGCGGCGCTGAACCACAGCCTGGGCAAGGCCGAACTCCGACAGACCGGCTGCGACCATGACAAAAGGGATGGCCAGGGCGGCCAGCCCCTGTTCCGCAGGCAGGACCAGCCGTGCCAGGACGGCGGTAGAACCGAGCGCGATTAGGATCTTCATTATTGAGAATCCGAGCACCATCATGGTCGAATGACCCGCCGTGCCGGACAAACCATCCCTGAGGGCCGAAACATCAAAGAACAGATCGCGCGCGTCGGGCTCTCCATCGGAATCCTGCCGGTCCCGGTGGTCTGTACTGCTCATGTTTTTTGGCCTCGTTCGGTCCGGTTCAGCAGAGTTGATCCTCTATGCTTGCACCGGAAAGTTCAATCTCGATCCACCGGTCACGCCCTGCTAGGCCATTCTAGAGTAAACAACAGTGTGTTTCCGCCGCACCTGTCCGGAACGTGATCATTGCCCGGCCCCGAGGCATTGGCGGATCGCCCGGCTGGGGCTATGGTCCGCACAACGTTAAGTGATTTTCTCTCGGAGCCTTCATTCATGCCCGCCGACTCCGGTTCGTCCCTCTCTGCCCGCCCGGGCTGGTCCCTTGCTGCGCTGACGCCCGGCTTCTGGTGGTTCGTGGCCCTGAACCTCGCCGCGATCCCGATCTTCTGGATCGGCTTCGTCTCGCTCGCGCAGGCCTGGTCGACAGCCGAATATTCTCACGGGCCGCTGATCCCCGTGATCTCGATGTACCTCTTCCTGAGGGAATTGCGCCAGTATCCCCCCCTGCCCGCGACCGTGACGGACCGCGGCATCGGGATCTGGGTCACCGTCCTGGCGCTGGTCATCGCCAGCGTCGGCAACCTGGCGCGGATCCCGGATATCGTCACCTACGCCTATATCGTCTGGGTCGCGGGGATGGTGCTGACGCTCTTTGGCTGGCAGCGCGGACGCCTGCACATGCTGCCGGTGTTCCACCTGATCTTCATGCTGCCCCTGCCGCAGTTCGTCTACTGGCAGCTGACGACCTACCTGCAGGGCGTAAGCTCCGAGCTTGGGGTCTGGTTCGTGCGGATGGCGGGCGTCTCCGTCTATCTCGAGGGCAATATCATCGACCTCGGTGTCTACAAGCTGCAGGTGGCCGAGGCCTGTTCCGGGCTGCGCTACCTCTTCCCGATCCTGTCGTTCTCCTATCTCTTCGCGATCCTCTATCGCGGGCCGGTCTGGCACAAGGCGGTGCTGCTCTTGGCGGCGGCGCCGCTGACGGTTCTGATGAACTCTTTCCGGATCGGCATGATCGGCGTGCTGGTGAACAGCTATGGCATCGAACAGGCCGAAGGCTTCCTGCATTTCTTCGAAGGCTGGATCATCTTCCTGTCCTGCATCGCGATCCTCTTCGCCATGGCCTGGGCCCTGCAGAAGCTGACCGACGAGCCGCGGCCGCTGTCCGAGGCGATCGACCTGGACACCAGCGGGCTTGGCCCGATCATCGGCTGGGTCCGCCAGATCCAGCCCTCGCGCGCGCTGGCGGTGATCACCCTGGTGACGGCCATGGTCAGCGCCGTCTGGCTGATCGGCCCAAGCGGCAACCCCGAGCCGGTCGAGCGCGAAAGCTTCACCCTCTTCCCCTCGCGGCTCGGCGACTGGTCCTCGACCACCCGCAAGCTGGAGCCCGACATCGAAGAGGTGCTGGCGGCCGACGATTATCTCAACGCGACCTTCGTCTCCCACGCCGAGCTTGCGCCGGTGAACATGTTCATCGCCTTCTACAACAAGCAGACCGAGGGCCAGGGCATCCACTCCCCCGAAGTCTGCCTGCCCGCCGGCGGCTGGGAGATCTTCTCACTTGAGCAGAAGCGCGTCGATTTTCCTGAAACCGCCTATGGCAGCTTCGAGGTCAACCGCGCGGTGATCCAGAACGGCACCACGCAGCAGCTGGTCTATTACTGGTTCGAACAGCGCGGCAAGCGGATGACGAACGACTTCAAGGCCAAGCTGTCAGTGCTGAAGGACGGCTTTACCCGCGGCCGGACGGATGGGGCTTTGGTTCGGTTCGTGACGCCGATTGCCCCGGGTGAGAGCGAGGCGTTGGCGGAAGCGCGGCTGCAGAAGCTGATGGAGCGGGGGTTGTCTCGTTTGCCGCAGTACCTGCCGTTCTGACTGAGGGGACTGTCAGCCCCTGCGCCGCAGCGTCATCAGCCCGCCGAGACTCATCAAAAGCAGCGGGAGCCCCGCAGGTAGCGGCACGGAGGGCATCTGGAGTGTGAT
>NZ_SPUW01000006.1 GCF_004959925.1 Pseudooceanicola onchidii
TGACGGCGTACCTTTTGTATAATGGGTCATCGACTTGGTCTATCTAGCAAGCTTAAGCCGTTAGGTGTAGGCGCAGCGAAAGCGAGTCTTAATAGGGCGTTGAGTTAGATGGATCAGACCCGAAACCGAGTGATCTAGGCATGACCAGGATGAAGGTAAGGTAACACTTACTGGAGGTCCGAACCCACACCTGTTGAAAAAGGTCGGGATGAGTTGTGCCTAGGGGTGAAAGGCCAATCAAACTCGGAGATAGCTGGTTCTCCGCGAAATCTATTTAGGTAGAGCGTCATCCGAATACCCCGGGGGGTAGAGCACTGGATGGGTAATGGGGCCCCACAGGCTTACTGATCCTAACCAAACTCCGAATACCCGGGAGTACTAGATGGCAGACACACGGCGGATGCTAACGTCCGTCGTGGAGAGGGAAACAACCCTGACCTCCAGCTAAGGCCCCCAATTCATGGCTAAGTGGGAAAGCAGGTGGGACGACCAAAACAACCAGGAGGTTGGCTTAGAAGCAGCCATCCTTTAAAGATAGCGTAACAGCTCACTGGTCTAATCAAGTTGTCCTGCGGCGAAGATGTAACGGGGCTCAAGCCATGAGCCGAAGCTGAGGATGCACGTAGTGCATGGTAGCGGAGCGTAGTGTGACATAGAACAGCTCCTCCTTGATCCCTTCGGGGAAATTGGAGGAACAGTTCTTTCGATGAAGCCGGCGCGTGAGCGATCCGGTGGAGAGATCACTAGCGAGAATGATGACATGAGTAGCGACAAACAGGGTGAGAGACCCTGTCGCCGAAAGTCCAAGGGTTCCTGCTTAAAGCTAATCTGAGCAGGGTAAGCCGGCCCCTAAGGCGAGGCCGAAAGGCGTAGTCGATGGGAACCAGGTTAATATTCCTGGGCCAGGAGATGGTGACGGATCACAGGTGTAGTTCAATCTTATCGGATTGATTGGGCTGCTGAGTGGTTCCTGGAAATAGCCCTCCATGAGACCGTACCCCAAACCGACACAGGTGGACTGGTAGAGAATACCAAGGCGCTTGAGAGAACGATGTTGAAGGAACTCGGCAAAATACCTCCGTAAGTTCGCGAGAAGGAGGCCCAGTTACCAGGCAACTAGTGGCTGGGGGCACAAACCAGGGGGTGGCGACTGTTTACTAAAAACACAGGGCTCTGCGAAGTCGCAAGACGACGTATAGGGTCTGACGCCTGCCCGGTGCCGGAAGGTTAAAAGGAGGGGTGCAAGCTCCGAATTGAAGCCCCGGTAAACGGCGGCCGTAACTATAACGGTCCTAAGGTAGCGAAATTCCTTGTCGGGTAAGTTCCGACCTGCACGAATGGCGTAACGACTTCCCCGCTGTCTCCAACATCGACTCAGCGAAATTGAATTGCCTGTCAAGATGCAGGCTTCCCGCGGTTAGACGGAAAGACCCCGTGCACCTTTACTACAGCTTCACACTGGCATCAGGCCATGCATGTGCAGGATAGGTGGTGGGCTTTGAAACCGGGACGCCAGTCTCGGTGGAGCCTCCCTTGAGATACCACCCTTGCATTGCTTGATGTCTAACCGCGATCCCTTATCGGGTTCCGGGACCCTGTGTGGCGGGTAGTTTGACTGGGGCGGTCGCCTCCTAAAGCGTAACGGAGGCGCGCGAAGGTTGGCTCAGAGCGGTCGGAAATCGCTCGTTGAGTGCAATGGCATAAGCCAGCCTGACTGCGAGACTGACAAGTCGAGCAGAGTCGAAAGACGGCCATAGTGATCCGGTGGTCCCAAGTGGGAGGGCCATCGCTCAACGGATAAAAGGTACGCCGGGGATAACAGGCTGATACTGCCCAAGAGTCCATATCGACGGCAGTGTTTGGCACCTCGATGTCGGCTCATCTCATCCTGGGGCTGGAGCAGGTCCCAAGGGTACGGCTGTTCGCCGTTTAAAGAGGTACGTGAGCTGGGTTTAGAACGTCGTGAGACAGTTCGGTCCCTATCTGCCGTGGGTGTAGGATACTTGAGAGGAGTTGCCCCTAGTACGAGAGGACCGGGGTGAACGTTCCACTGGTGGACCAGTTGTCGTGCCAACGGCAGTGCTGGGTAGCTATGAACGGACAGGATAACCGCTGAAGGCATCTAAGCGGGAAGCCCCCCTCAAAACAAGGTATCCCTGAGGGCCGTGGAAGACCACCACGTCGATAGGCTGGAGATGTAAGTGCGGTAACGCATTCAGTTGACCAGTACTAATTGCCCGATAGGCTTGATTTGATCCAGTAGAAGCCAGGACCTGGCCAATACGGACAATCAAAAGCATACACACCAATGTGTATCAGTAAGATTTGGACAACATGTTGAGCTCGTGCCCAGCACGAGTGAGAGGGTCTTTTTTGGTCTGGTGGCCATAGCACAAGCGAAACACCCGGCTCCATCCCGAACCCGGCCGTTAAGCGCTGTCGCGCCGATGGTACTGCGTCTTAAGACGTGGGAGAGTAGGTCACCGCCAGACCTAAAAAGCCCCTCTCTTCTCTCTACGATGCGCCCAAAAGGGCGACCAATCAGCCCAAGATCACACGTGACCAAGGGCATCGGCCTCACACGAAACTTCGTGCGATGCCACTCCGGCCAACCACTCGACACGGTAGGCCAAACACGGGCCAACAACGCTCCGCGCGGTAGCCCAACCCCGGCCTCAAGTAGCGCTCCGCGCAATAGGCCAAACTCTGGGCTCAAGTAGCGCTCCGCGCGGTAGCCCAAACAAAAGTGTCGCGGGATGGAGCAGCCCGGTAGCTCGTCAGGCTCATAACCTGAAGGTCGTAGGTTCAAATCCTACTCCCGCAACCAACACCGAACGCCCCGCGCCCCAAAGGCCGGGGCGTTCGGCGTTTGGGGGGGGGCTGTCGCCAAACCTGTTGCGCAG
>NZ_SPUW01000008.1 GCF_004959925.1 Pseudooceanicola onchidii
TGAAGAAGATGCTGGCCGAACAGATGCTCGACGTCGCGACGCTGAAGGAGATGTTGGGAAAAAACTTCTGAGGCCCGGTTCGAGGCGGCGTGCCGTGGACCATTGCCCGGAAGGCGATTTGGCAAAGCCAAATCTGCCGAGAGGGGGGCCATGAAGGAGAAGAGCTACTCGCAGCGGCGGGCCTGTGCGCTGGTCGGGATTGACCCGCGCGTGTATCGGCGGCAGCCGACCAGGCCGGAGGACTGGCAGTTGCGCGAGCGGCTGCGGGAGTTGTCGGGCGAGAGGCGGAGGTTCGGATATCGGCGTCTGCACATCCTGCTGCGGCGGGAGGGCTGGGCGTTGAACTGGAAGAAGCTCTACCGGATCTACCGGGAAGAAGGCTTAACCGTCCGTAAACGGGGCGGTCGCAAGCGGGCACTGGGAACCAGGGCGCCGATCCCTGCCCGGCAGGCGATTGCCTGCAATCGCCGAGAGGGGCGATCCCTCAGGGGCCGAACCAGCGCTGGAGCCTCGACTTCGTGTCGGACAGCCTCAGCGATGGCCGCCGCTTTCGGATCCTGTGCGTGATCGACGACTTCAGCCGGGAATGTCTGGCTGCGGTCGTCGACACCTCGCTCTCCGGCATCCGGGTCGCCCGGGAGCTGGACCGGATCGCCGAGGTCAGAGGCCATCCCTGCATGGTAGTCAGCGATAATGGGACCGAGCTGACCAGCAACGCCATCCTCAAATGGCAGGAAGAGCGCCGGGTCGAATGGCACTACATCGCGCCGGGGAAACCGATGCAGAACGGCTTTGTCGAGAGCTTCAATGGCCGCCTCAGGGACGAATGCCTCAACGAGCATCTGTTCGCCAACCTGCGTCATGCCCGCAGTCTGATCGCGGCGTGGCGTGATGACTACAACCATCACCGCCCCCACACGAGCCTCGACGGGCTCACCCCGTGGGAGTATCACCAAAGGTCGAAAGAGGACCAAACCCTGAACAGAGCTAACCTATAAACGCGGACTCGAAGGGGAGCAGGTCAG
>NZ_SPUW01000009.1 GCF_004959925.1 Pseudooceanicola onchidii
CAGCAATGGGGGCAGCTGGCCACGGTAGGCTCAGCGACTGGGATGAAGTCGTAACAAGGTAGCCGTAGGGGAACCTGCGGCTGGATCACCTCCTTTCTAAGGATGTTTCTGGAAGGTCAGCCTGGCTGATCTCGTGAAACACTTAGCACAGACCGGTACCTTTGCCGGTCTATATCAGACGGACCAGGCCGTCCTCATATCTCTTCAGTACAAGGGTTTTCGAACGTGTTCGGAAACCAACGACGCACACGCTAGGTGCCAGTTATCGCGGCAAATGATTGCGCAGCAATCATTGAGAGCCTGCGCATTTGCGCTACTCACCACCGGGTGACGCTCTCGGGCCATTCCTTCGGAATGCCCTGACGCGCACTCGACCTTTTGCAGCGTGCTGCAAAAGTCGTGGGTCGGTAGCTCAGGTGGTTAGAGCGCACGCCTGATAAGCGTGAGGTCGGAGGTTCAAGTCCTCCTCGACCCACCATGTGGGGCCTTAGCTCAGCTGGGAGAGCGCCTGATTTGCATTCAGGAGGTCAGGAGTTCGATCCTCCTAGGCTCCACCAACTACCAGCTTTCGCAGAAAGCTGGGGCGACAGTGGATTTGACAAAGTCAAATCGCACGAGAGCCTATCCCAAGCGCGTTTGAATTTGGATTTGATCGTTAAGCACCTTCGGGTTCTTAACCGTCCAATCCGGACGAATTGACATCGTATAGAGAGAAATCAACAACGTTGTTTCCGCTGACAGTGGTCAGTAGGAACGTTGGGCGCCTTCGGGCACGCCGTAAGAGGGACGCCAAGCCCTACATCGGTTTACCCTTCGAAAAGAACAACAGTTGTCCAAGTCAAGTACACTAACCAATCACGTCGCAAGACGTGACAAGTTCGATCCGATCCGGATCGAGCGGGATAGTATGCTTTTGATCCGGAACAGAGGTCAGCGGACGAACCAGCCCGCATATGACCGCGACTTGCCAACCTAAATGGCCTGTCTTCTTCTGGATCAAATCAAGC